>NZ_CP034940.1:0-3062294 GCF_004126515.1 Halorubrum ezzemoulense | reverse complement strand
CGACTGATTGTTCTCTTCGAATGGACCCCCCCACCCCTTCGTTTCGTGTGGAACAGCGATCAGGGGTGGGGAGGGGGTCGAAGAGCTCTATGTAACAGAGGTAGATTTAATATCTATAGCGTAGAACAGTACCCTCGGCAATCTACTATAGAATATATTAGTATGTTTGTAGTTATTTTATCTTGTTTATAGCCGTATTTTTCTTGCCGCCCACAGACAACCCTGGACAACTCCGGTTCAACCGGCCACCACCCCACCGCCGAGCCCGGTTCCACCTGAAACGAAGGGGTGGGGGGGGAGATACCAGCGAGAAGTACCAATCCGGACCCTCTCCGGCCGTTAGCACTGGGCCGGGAAGTCCCCACAGGTGTCACCCGCCTCAACACCCTAACGTTCGTCGCCAGCGGGTTCCGCCTGGTGGTTCTAGCGAAGCAAGCCGAAGGGGTGACCGAAGTTGGACAACCTGACTGCGATGACGCCTTCCGTCACTCCACACCGACGCACGTTGAAGACGAGTCTCCAGACTGCCCGACCCGGCTCACCGAGAGAAGAGTCTCACCTCAAATTTAAACAAGCGGACAGCAAGAGGCGATGAACTGTCAAAAGAGGCGCGAAAACGCTAAAGAGTCACTGAGAACCAGTCCGCGACCGAGGGTTATCTCGGGAGCGACGAGCCGCGTCGTCCGCCGTCGCAGGTACCCGCAGGGAGGTCACGCTCTGTCCAGTTGACATGGCGGCGGTCGTCGCGACGACAGTCGAGAGGACTCACCCAGATGTCTGTGCGCCGAACCGCCTCGCACCGCTTCGGCCCGACTTGGCTCGATCCATTCGACTACTTTCTCTGTCCCATCGTCTGATCCGTTCGACTACTTGCTCTGCCCCACCGCCTGATCCGTTCGACTACTCGGTCCGTTCGAGCGATTCAAAGATGAACTCGTCTATTGCTTCTCGCGTCTCCTCCGGGGCGTCCTCGTGACCGAGCGAGATCCGCCGCCCGCGAGCGGCGTGGATAACGTCGGTCACCAACTGGCTCATCCGTTCGGGGTCGACGTCGCGGAAGACCCCCTCGTCGATCCCCTCTTCGACGACCTCGACGATGTTGCCCCGGACGCGCTCGTAGTGTTCGTTGAACACCTCGCGGTGCTCGGCGTCGTTTGCGCCTGCGTGTACAGCTCGTGGTACACTCTCATTCGGTCTCAGTGGCTGAAATCCTCGAATTCGGGTCCGAACAGGCACTGATCGACGCGAGCGCGCAACTCGGTCCGCGGGTCCTCGTCGCCCTCGACGACTAGGCTCCTCTCATACTGGTCGATGGTGTGTTCGAGGAACGAAGACATCAGGTCGTACTTCCCGTCGAAATGATAGTGGATCACCTGCCGCGTGAGGTCCATCTCCTCGCCGATATCGCGCATCCGGAGGTCCTTGTAGCCGTGCTTGCTCAGCGCGCGGAACGTCGCCTCCATGATGACCTCCTTCGTATCCTTCGAGGAGCCCGTCTCTCTGCCGGATCTGTCGGAATTGTCGGATCCGATGGCGGAACGCTCTTGCGGAGGATTCCTGTCGGAGCCGCGGTCACCGGAACCCGCGTCGTTCGCGTCGTCCGACAGTGACTCGACGGACTCGTTCACCGGGCCATCCTGTGAGTCGTTCATGCCAATTTGATACGCGTGAGGTAGATAATACGGTTACTCTTCGCTTTTATTCTCCGACGAGATCTACCCCCTCGATCGAACGATATCACCGCAGGTAAACAAACGATCGTCCGAAACTGAACCGGCGTTTCACTCAACCCGCCAAACGAGTGGGTCACACCCGACGAGTGAGTCGGGTCGCGGACCGACGGTCCCCGGGATCCCGTGTCGCCTGCCGCCCGCGACCGCGCCTTCTCATCAGCCGATTCTCCCCCGCCGAACCGCACCCCCGACGCCGAATTTCGGGTTCGTCCGGCGCCGATGCTCCGGATCGGGGGGGATGTCTGACGCAGTTCTTAAGTGAGAGCGGTGAGGACCGTACCGTAATCCCCCGAACGGGCGTGGAGCGCACGGATCGAACGGCGTCCGAAACGACAGCGGTGTTCGGGTAAACTACACACGGACTGGAGGTCAGGATGGGACTGCTCACGAATCTCAGAGACAGCATATCGCGGGTCACAGACGGCCTGTTCGCGGCCGACGAGCCCAAGCGGATCGGGATCTACGGACCGCCGAACGCCGGTAAAACGACCCTCGCAAACCGGATCGCACGCGACTGGACGGGTGACGCCGTCGGGCCGGAGAGCCACATCCCCCACGAGACTCGCCGGGCCCGCCGGAAAGAGGGCGTGGAGATCGAACGCAACGGGCGGACGGTCACCATCGACATCGTCGACACGCCCGGCGTGACGACGAAAGTCGACTACAAGGAGTTCTTGGACCACGACATGGAGAAGGACGACGCCGTCCGCCGGTCGCGCGAGGCGACCGAGGGCGTCGCGGAGGCGATGCACTGGCTCCGCGAGGACGTCGACGGCGTCATCTACGTGCTCGACTCGACGTCGGACCCGTTCACCCAGGTGAACACGATGCTGATCGGGATCATCGAGTCGCAGGACCTCCCCGCGCTCATTCTCGCGAACAAGACTGACCTGCCGGGATCGGACGTCCAGCAGATCGCGAACGCCTTCCCGCAACACGAGACGATTCCGCTGTCGGCGTTGGAGGGCGACAACATGGACGAAGTGTACACCAAGATCGCGGAGTACTTCGGCTAATGGCCGGCCCGAAAGCCAACGTCAACGCCGCCGACGATCCCGACGACTCCGACGACGGCGTCCGGATCGACATGATAAGCGGCGCGCGGATGGAGGGGCTCACGAGCATGGAGAAGATCCGGCTCATCCTCGACGGCGTCCGCGAGGGAAACATCGTCATCCTCGAAGAGGGGCTCTCCCCCGACGAGGAGTCGAAGCTCATCGAGGTGACGATGACCGAGATCAGCCCCGACGACTTCACCGGCATCGAGATAGAGACGTACCCCAAGGCCGAGGCGGGCGACCAGAGCTTCCTCGACAAGTTGATGGGCCGCGAGTCGACCCAGAAGCTCACGGTGATCGGCCCGGCGAACAGAATCGAGACCCTCCACAAAGACGAGAACCTCATCAGCACGCTCGTCTCTCGCAAGTAGATGCCCCACCAGTGTACCTCCTGCGGCCGGACGTTCCCCGACGGCTCCAAGGAGATGCTGTCCGGGTGCCCCGACTGCGGCGGGAACAAGTTCCAGTTCAAGCCCGCGAACGCGACGGAGAACGCCGGCCCCGCCGCCGAAGCGGACGAGGCGTCCGACTCCGCCGCCGGAGCGGACGGGACGCCCGACTCCGACTCGGGGCCGTCCGACGGAACGCGGCCGACCGCGGACGGGGAGGTTGCGTCGGCGTCCGACGAGGGCGCCGCCGCTCGGGGCCCCGACAACGCCGCAGACGCGACGCCGGACGACCGGGCCGATCCGACGCCGGACGATGCCGTGGCGGGCGCCGAATCAACGACCGGGTCCGACGGTACGGAACAGATCGCCGACCGGAGTGACGAGGACATGGCACAGGCGAGCGCGCGATCCGAAGTGGTGTCCCCGGACGAGCTTGACCGCGCGAGCCGCGATGTCGACTCCGCCGAGACCTCGGAGCCGACCGACGAGGAGTCCAAGCCCGGCATCGACGCGCTCCGCGACGAGCTCAACGACCAGTTCGAGAGCATCCGCATCGTCAGCCCCGGCCAGTACAAGCTCAACCTGATGGAGCTGTACGACAGACAGGAGTACATCATCTCGCTTCAAGAGGACGGCCGGTACGTCATCGAAATGCCCGACGCGTGGGGCATCGACGACGAGTGACGCCTTCACTCCCCGTCCCGTCCGGCTTTTCACGCTCCTGACCCCCCAGTTCTCTTCCTGACCCCCAGTTCTCTTCCTGACCCCCCAGTTCTCTTCCTGACCGCCCCCGTTCTCGTCCTGACCGCCCCTTCCCGTCCCGCCCCGCGCTCTCTGACCGTCGTCTCCCCACATTCCCGGCGATTCCGGACGTCGGTGATCGTTCGTCTCGTTTTATTCGTAGTATAACAACTGAACCGGACGATTCGGCGATTCGGGCGACCCTTGTCGAAGAAGATACTGTTATCCGGCTTCCTCCGCTACGGAGTCGCATGTTTACCGATCGCTCCCGCCGACCGACCCGGAATTCCGGCGTCGGCTCGGCACCCGCCGTCCCGCTCGCCCGCCGCCGACCGCTCGCCGGAGACCGACCCTCTCGGACCCGCGACGGGGTAGCCGCATGCGCGTAGTCGCGAAGTTCGGGGGAACGAGCCTCGGCAGCGGCGACCGGATCGAGCGCGCGGCCGACTCGGTCGCGAGCGCGGTCGCGGCCGGCCACGAGATAGCGGTCGTCGCGAGCGCGATGGGGTCGACCACCGACGACCTCCTCGACGACATCACCTTCGAGACGGACGACGCCGACCGCGCGGAGATCGTCTCGATGGGCGAACGCACCAGCGTCCGCATGCTGAAGGCCGCGCTGTCCGTCCGCGACGTCGACGCCGTCTTCCTCGAACCCGGCCACCCGGACTGGCCGGTCGTCACCAACGAACTCGGCGAGGTCGACGTGGCGGAGACGAAGCGGCGGGCGGAGGAGATCGCGGCCGATATGGACGGCGTCGTCCCGATCATCACCGGGTTCCTCGCCGAGGACCACGAGGGCAACGTCACCACGCTCGGGCGTGGCGGCTCGGACACCACCGCCGTCATGCTCGGCAACTACATAGACGCCGACGAGGTCGTGATCGTCACCGACGTGGAGGGCGTGATGACCGGCGACCCCCGCGTCGTCGAGGGCGCGCGCAACGTGGGCGAGATCACCGTCGACGAGCTGCGCAACCTCTCTTTCCGCGGCGCCGAGGTCGTCGCGCCGTCTGCGCTCTCGTACAAGGACGAGGGGCTCGCGGTTCGGGTCGTCCACTACCAGCACGGTGACCTGCTCCGCGGCGGCACGCGGATCGAAGGCGAGTTCGAGAGCCTGATCGACATGCGCGAGGAGCCGCTCGCGTGTCTCACCATCGCGGGGCGAGCCATCCGCAACCGCCCGGGGATCCTCTCGGAGCTGTCGAACGCGCTGCGCGCCGAGGAGGTCAACATCGACGCGGTCGCGTCCGGCATGGACTCGGTCACCTTCTACGTCGATGTCGACATCGCCGAGACCGCCGAGGCGCTGCTCCACGAGGCGGTCGTCACCGACGAGGCGCTCTCCTCCGTCACCGTCGCCGACCCCATCGCCGTGATCCGCGTCACGGGCGGCGAGCTCCCCAACCAGTCGGGGGTCATTCAGGACATCATCGCGCCCATCGCGGACGCCGGAATCAACATCATCGACCTGATCACGAGCGCCACCTCCGTCGCGGTGTTCGTCGACTGGGACGACCGAGAGGAGGCCCTCGAAATCGTCCAAGAGCGCTTTGACTAAGCCTCGCGGGGATCGACGACCGCGACTCTGACCGGATCGGTGGCTGCGACCCTGACCGGATCGACGACCGCAACCCTGACCGGATGGGCGGCTGCGATCCTGATCGGATCGGCGACCGCGACCCTGACCGGATGGGCGGCCGCGGTCCTGACCGGATGATAAACCCCGAAGCGTCCGCCTCAGCCGCTTTCCGCCGGATCGAACCGGTACCTCGTCGTCGCCGTGCCGTCGATCCGCGGCCCGGATCCCGCCGCCTCGAAGCCGAACGCCTCGACCACTTCCGGACCGACCCCGTCGGCGGGGACGATGACTTCGACCGACATTCCCTCTCGTTTCGCGAAGCCGACCGGCTCCTCGAACAGCCGCTCGACCGCGGCCGCGGTGCCCTCGAAGTTCGTCACGTGAACCGTCCCGTCACGCACGTCGAACGCGACGAATCCGGCGACCGCGTCGACCGGGGTGTCGTCACCGCCGTCACCGTCGCCGCTCGGCTCCGACGGCGAGGGCGCTCCCCCCGATTCCGACCCGGCGTCGTCTGTCACCGCGACGCGAACCGACCGGTCGTGGATCATGTTCCGAGCGACGCCGCGGGGTCGGCCCGTCATCGACCCGACGGCCGCGGCGTCGGCCTCGACCGCGTCACGAACTCGCATACGTCAGTACTCTCGGCCGACGGCATAAAATCGCCGCACGGTTGGCGTCGACCGGATGATTTTAACGACGGGCGGACGGATTGTCTCGCATGTCCAAATCGACCCAGATCGTGGTTGGCACGGTCGGCGTTTCGGCCGTCCTCTCGGTGCTCATCATCCTCTCGTACGTCCTCGGCTGATGTTCTCGCCCCGGGCGCTCGACGACGATATTGAAGCGGTCCGCGATCACTACGCACCGGGATCGCCGGTCCTCGACGTCGAGTCCGACTTCGAGACCCTCCCGCCGGCCGCCGCGGAGGACCTCGGCCTCTTTGTCGACGCGCTCGACCCCGCGTCGTACCCCGCCGAGTGGCTTCCCGAGGCGGTCCCGGACCTGCTCGGCAAGCACGCTGGCCCGGCGTTCACCGTCGGACTCCCCGGCGACGGGACCGTCGTCCGGACCGCACAGACCGATCCGCCCGCGGTCCTCGTCAAGCGACGTGCGGAGGGGACGCCCGAAGACTTCCTTGCCTTCCTCGTCGCCGAGCGGCTAGTCCAGATCGACTGCGACCCGGCTCCGGGCGCAGTGAGCGGCGGAGACTCGACCGGGCTCCCCGAGACGTTCCTCCCCTTCTTCGGCGAGCGCTACCGCGACCTCGACGCGGCGATCCGCCGCCCCGACCCGGAGACGGGCGCGTCGACGACGGGATTCGGACCGGCGGACGTGTTCCAGGTTGCGAACGCGCTGTTCGACGCGTGGGTCGGCCTCCACACCCGCGACACGTTCGCGTCGTGGGAGTCGGAGCACCCCCGGCTGTACGACGCGTGGGTCGACGCCGGCAAGCGGCTCTCCGGCCGGCTCGGTGAGCTCTCCGGCGAGGTCGCGCGCGGCGACACGGAGTTCCCGAGCGCGACGGAGTACGCCTGCTCGGCGGTCAAACACGACCTCGACCTCCCGGCGCCGTACGCCGCCCTCGACACGACCGCCTACCGGGACCGCGGGGCCGCCTACGCCGTGGCGTGGACAGAGAAGACGTTCGCGGCGCTCCTCGACGAGAGCTGACGCTTCCTCGCGGCGGCAGACCGCCGCTCAGACGTCTACGACGACGTTCCCGTCCCCGTCGAGGTCGATGACGCCGTCGAACAGGTCGCGGAACCGGTCGAGCGTCGCGACCTCGTGGACCTCTTCGGAAAGGTGGAAGATACCGACCGCGTCGTGCTCGTCGAGGAGGTCAAGGATCTCGCTCGCGGCGTCGTACACCGCGTCGTCGTCGGCGTAGTAGGCCATCTCGGTGAGCGAGTCGACCGAGACGCGCCGCTTCCCCTCGTTCTCGGTGAGGAACCGCTCGACGCGGTCGACGACGCCGTCGAGGTCGTCCGGCGCGGAGACGTAGTAGACGTCGTCGGCGGTCCGTCGCGAGTAGCCGCGCTCGACGGAGAGCGTGTCGAGGATCGTCGCCTTCGTCTCGTCGACGTCGTAGTACTCCAGCTTCTGTTCGACCTCGCGGGCGGTCGTCCGGGTCGAGACGACGAGGAACGCGTCGGTGTCGGTCTTCAGGAAATCGGTGTCGATCCGGTCCGTCTCGCCGATGCTCGGGTGGACGAGCAGGAGTCCCGTGCCACCCGGTATCGCTTCCGGTCCGTTCTCGATCGCGAGCGAGTAGTCCATGGGATCGGCAATCACGCGACCGACTTAACGGTGCGGTCGACGGGCTAATAATTAAGTCAAATAGAATACACCTGTGGTTGAGCGAATGAGCGATACGTCTTCTGGGACATACGACGCTGTCATCGTCGGCGGATTCTCCGGCGTCGTCACCACGATACTCGCCGTCCGTGAACTCCAGAACGTTGATCTGTAAGTCGACCCGCTGGATCCGGACGGGTTGGGTGGCCTCAGCATCACCGGATACTTTTCGATTCGCACTACGCTCACGTTCTCGACGGGGTCGCTACTTCTCCCCCCGCGTTCATTTTCGTCCGGGGAAACGCCCCCTCGCGGTTGGTCTCTGTGATCGCCGCCGGTTTCGTCGGAACGATTCTCGTTTCGTTCCTCTACCCGACTCGACTGACCAATAGAAGGCCCAACAGCACAGCGACTCGAGATTGGAGGAACTCCGAAAAGAGCATCCGACAGGCGAAACTGACGCCCTCAACTACTCGAAAATCGAATCCAGTGACGAAAACATGGAATTACTGAATCGAATGGAACTAGACAGAGTCCGTCGGGAGTAGCAGGACTACCAAAATCTATGGCTCTATCCGTTTCAAGTGAGTAGCCTCCTGAAACTGATCTCGTCGCTCGTTCTCCCGATCCTGTTCCTCGTAATTGATTCGTACGTACTCTGCGTCTCCACCGCATTCGCCCCCTTCGTTTCATCTGGAGATCGCCGTCACGGACCGATGAGTTGTGACAAGTCTCGATCCTGCGTTCAAACGCGTCGGTCGGTTTTTTTGCCCCGCCCGTCGTCGGTGCGTTCGATGCCCGGGCACGACTCCGCGCGCGACATCTACCGGCAGGCGGTCCCGGTGATAACCGTCAGCCTGATCGCCGGGCTGTTCGCGGGGACGATACTCGCCTCCGACGCCATGCGCGCGAACATCGCGGAGGTCCCCGGGCTCCTCCTGTTGCTCCCGGCGTTCCTCGCCACCCGCGGGGGAGTGTACGGCTCGCTCGGCGCCCGGCTCTCGACCGGGCTCCACCAGGGGATCATCGAACCGCGGTTTCAACCCGACCGGCGACTCACGAACGCGGTCGTTGCCTCCTTCCTGAACGGAATGACCGTCTCCGTGTTCATCGCGGTCGTCACCTACGCGACGCTCGTCTTGTTCGGTGACGGCGGGAGCCTCTTCCAGCTGGTCGGCGTGATGGTCGTCGCCGGCTTCCTCTCGGCGGTGCTGATGATCACGGTGCTCATCGCGGTCATCTTCCTCGGCTACCGCCGCGGGCTCGACCCAGACAACGTCATCGGACCGGTGGTCACCACGCTCGGCGACGTGTTCGGGGTGTTCTTCCTCTTGGTCGGCGTCGCCGCCGTGGGGGCGCTGTCGTGACCGACCCCGAGTCCACCGCGGTCGACGAGTGGTCGGTCCGACGGATCGTCCGGACGATGATCCCCCTGCTCGCCGCGCTGTCGGTGCTTCAGCTCGTCTCGGGGACGGTACTGGAGACGTACGAGGCGGTACTGCTCAGGTACCCGGCCCTGCTAGTCCTCGTTCCCGTCCAGATCGGGACGGCCGGCAACCTCGCGTCGATCACCTGCTCGCGGCTCACGACCCAGCTGTACCTCGGGACCTACGAGCTCAGCCCGTCGAACCCGGCCCTCCGGGCGAACACGGGCGCGGTGTTCGGGCTCGCGGCGACCGTCTTCGGCGCCGTGGGAGTCGCCGCGTGGGCGATCGGGCTCGCGCTCGGCGGGTCGCTCGCGCTCGGCCGGGTGCTGCTGATCTCGTTGGTCTCCGGGCTGTGCCTCGCGGTCCTCGTCGTCGTCGCCAGCGTCGCCGCCGTCGAGGTGTCCTACCGCGTCGGGCTCAACCCGGACGACACGACGATCCCCGTGGTGACGAACCTCTGTGACATCGCCGGCGTGCTGATCCTCTTCGCGGTCGTCTCGGTCGTGCTGTGAGGCCGGAGCGAGCGGCACGGCGCGACCGCGGCGCCGTGACCGCGACAGCGCGCCACGCCCCTCTCAGAACACGCTGTCGGCGGTCGCAGCGCCGACGACGCTGAACATCGCGCCGACGGCGACGGCCTTCGCCGTCGTCGCCACCACCGCGCCGTCGCCGATCCCACCCTCGACGAGGAACGTCTGCGGGGCGTCGAAGATCAGCGCGAGCAGGAGCACGGACCCGAACGCCACCGTCATCAGCGAGACGAAGCGGGTCGGGATCCCGACGAAGTCCGGCTCCTCGTCGACGTCGCGTCCGGTGTCGGCCCGGTACAGCGCGGCGTACCCGATCAGTCCGACGAGCGCGGCGGTCACACCGGCTTGGACCCAGTTCATCCCCGCGGCGAGCTCCCAGACCTCCGCGGTGACGACGAACGGCCCCGCGAGCAGGAAGCCGCCGACCGACTGCTGGGCGATGTCGGCCACCCGGAAGTTCGGTCGGCGGAGCGCTCGCGGTCGCTTCATACCCACTGGCGGGAGCGGAGCCGGTAAAACACCGCCGTTTTTCACCGCTCTCCCCGTTCGGCCGGTATGAGCGTCCGCGAGGAGTTCGACGAGTGGGCGGCGAGCGGGAAGGACCGCGGGATGGAGGACCGCCACTGGCACACCGCGAAACACGTGTTGGCCCGCATGCCGGCCGAGGCGGGCGACGCCGTCCTCGATCTGGGGACCGGCTCCGGCTACGCGCTCCGCGCGCTCCGCGAGCGGGGGATCGACCGCGGCTACGGCCTCGACGGCGCCCCTGAGATGGCCAGCAACGCCCGCGAGTACACCGACGACGACGCGGTCGGCTTCCTCGTCGGCGACTTCGACGAACTCCCCTTCGCCGACGACTCCTTCGACCACGTCTTCTCGATGGAGGCGTTCTACTACGCGGCCGACCCGGTCCACACCCTCGAAGAGGTCCGCCGCGTGCTGAAGCCGGGCGGTACCTTCTACTGCGCGGTGAACTACTTCGCGGAGAGCGAGACGACCCACGCGTGGCAGGAGAACATCGCCGTCGAGATGACGCTGTGGAGCCGCGAGGAGTACCGCGAAGCGTTCCGCGAGGCCGGCCTGTACGTCGCCGAGCAGGACGCGATCCCGGACCGCGAGACCGAGATTCCCGACGCCTCCGAGTTCCCGACCGAGGGGTACGAGACGCGCGAGGCGATGGTGGACCGCTACCGGACGTGGGGGACGCTGCTGACGGTCGGTGTGGCTCCCTGAGTCGGTCCGTCGGGATTCGACCTCCCGTGGCGGCCGGTGCGAGACGAACAGTTGATCTCCCAACCGTTTTACCGAGTCCCACAGTCGTCTCCCTCAATGGACGTCCGCCGTGCCCTCCTCGGCCGTCCCGACGGTCGCTTCCGTATCGCCGGCACCGTCGGTCTCGTGTTCGTCTTTGCGTTCGTCCTCTACGCCGCCTACTGGCGGTCGAACGCGGCGTACGGTGCGAGTACGGAGGTGACCACCCAACTCGGTGCCATCCGCGCGGTCGCCCCGGAGATCAGCGACATCGGTCACTCGCGTGCCACCGCCGTCCTCTACCTGCCCGCCGCGGCGATCGCTATCCTCGTTCAGTATCACGGTGGCGCCGCCATCTACACGCTCGCAGCGGGGCCCGCCATCCCGGTCGCGTCGGCTCTCGCGCGTGCGGCGTTCAGCCCCTTGCCGGACGTACTGGAGATGGAGGTCCTCGGCGTCACGCTTCCGACTCACCTCCGGCTCGGCCTCGCGGTCGGCGCCTTCGCCGTCGTCGTCGGTTCTGCCCTCCGTCGATTGAGTCCCCCGAGCGAGCGTTCAGCGTCGGAACGCTTCTTCGGCTCGTCGGGGGAGCGGCACAGAGCGGTTGTCGTCATCGCTGTCGCCGCCGTTCTCTCGGTCCCGTCCACGTTCTGGTTATATGCCTCCTATCCGACCTACCAGCCGTTCGGGTACGCCGTGTTCGGGGCTCCGATCGCGGCGCTCGTCTACTGGTACCGGGGCGGGATCGCACTCGCGTGGCTCGGTGACGCCGCGGCCGTCTTGGGACACGCAACCGCGATCGCGTTTATCGCCGATTCGCCCGACTACGTCCTCGATCCGGCCTTCTTCGTTCCCGCGCTCGCCGTTGCGACCGCGCTCGGGTCGCTCGGCGCGGGCGTCGCCGTCGGCTTTCGAGGACTGTACGTGGTCGTCAGCCGCCGGGACGCTGTAGGGTCGGGATCGCACGGGGGGTAGGTCGCGAGACGGCGCCCTTGGTCTGCCCCCGGCCGCCAGCGACTCGCGCGCGCAGCTCGCGGCCTTCGCTTCGCTCCGGCCGCTCACCGACACGCGCCGCCGCGCGTTCTTCCGCTATGTTCGGCCCGTTCCGACGGTTTAAATCGAGGCGAGGCCCAGACTCCGGTAATGGAACCGAGTTCGCTCTCCGGGCTCCCCGCGGGCGTCGGCGAGGCGCTCGAAGCGGAGGGCGTCGCGGAGCTGTATCCGCCGCAGGAAGCGGCGGTCGAGGCGGGCGTCACCGACGGCGAGAGCCTCGTCGCGGCGGTCCCGACCGCGTCCGGCAAGACGCTGATCGCCGAGCTGGCGATGCTCTCCTCCGTCGAGCGCGGCGGCAAGGCGCTGTACATCGTCCCGCTGCGCGCGCTCGCCAGCGAGAAGAAGGCCGAGTTCGAGCGCTGGGAAGAGTTCGATGTGACGGTCGGCGTCTCCACCGGCAACTACGACTCCGACGGCGAGTGGCTCGCGAGCCGGGACATCATCGTCGCCACCTCGGAGAAGGTCGACTCGCTCATCCGCAACGGCGCCCCGTGGATCGACGATCTCACCTGCGTCGTCAGCGACGAGGTCCACCTCGTCGACGACTCCCACCGCGGCCCCACCCTCGAAGTGACCCTCGCGAAGCTCCGCAAGGTGAACCCCGGCCTCCAGACGGTCGCGCTCTCGGCGACCGTCGGCAACGCCGACGTCATCGCGGACTGGCTCGACGCCGAACTCGTCGAGTCCGACTGGCGACCGATCGAGCTCCACACCGGCGTCCACTTCGGCAACGCGATCAACTTCGACGACGGGAGCCAGCGCGAGGTCCCAGTCGAGCGCGGCGAGGACCAGACCGCGAAGCTCGTCGCCGACGCCCTGGACACCGAGGAGGACGGCCAGGGCGGCTCCTCGCTCGTCTTCGTCAATTCGCGGCGCAACGCCGAGTCGTCGGCCCGCAAGCTCACCGGCGTGACGGGGCCGCGGCTCACTGGCGACGAGCGCGACCGCCTCCGCGAGCTGGCCGAGGAGATCCGCGGCGTCTCCGACACCGACACCTCCGAGGACCTCGCCGACGCGGTCGAGGAGGGGTCGGCGTTCCACCACGCCGGCCTCGCGAGCGAGCACCGCAGCCTCGTCGAGGACGCCTTCCGCGACCGCCTCATCAAGTGCGTCTCCGCGACGCCGACGCTCGCGGCCGGCGTCAACACGCCCGCGCGCCGCGTGATAGTCCGCGACTGGCGGCGTTACGACGGCGAGTTCGGCGGGATGAAACCGCTCGACGTGCTCGAGGTCCACCAGATGTGCGGCCGCGCGGGCCGCCCCGGCCTCGACCCCTACGGCGAGGCGGTGCTGCTCGCGAACAACGCCGACACCCGCGAGGAGTTGTTCGAGCGGTACGTCTGGGCCGAGGCCGAACCCGTCCGCTCGAAGCTCGCCGCCGAGCCCGCCCTCCGCACCCACGTCCTCGCGACGGTCGCGTCCGGCTTCGCCGCCACCCGCGACGGGCTCCTCTCGTTCCTCGACAACACGCTCTACGCCACGCAGACCGACGACGAGGGGCGGCTCGCGGCGGTCACCGACACCGTCCTCGACTACCTCGAAGTCAACGGCTTCGTCGAGCGCGACCGCGACGGCGGGAGCGAGGGCCTCGCCGCGACCGGGATCGGTCACACCGTCTCGCGGCTCTACCTCGACCCGATGAGCGCGGCCGAGATACTCGACGGGCTTCGGACCGTCGCGGACGACGGGTCCGGGCCTGTCGGATCCGCGGACGCGGACGGCGAGTTCGTCGCGGCCGACGACCTGACCGCCGACGCCGACGACCCCGGGTTCACCACGTACACTCGCGCCGGCGAGGACGAACCGGACGACCCCGCCTCAGAGGGGCCGGCGTCGGCCGGCGACGCCGCCCCGGCGGTCACGCCGCTCGGACTCTACCACCTCGTCAGCCGGACGCCCGACACCTACGAGCTGTACCTCAAGTCGGGCGACCGCGAGGAGTACACCGAGGTCTGCTACGAGCGCGAGGCGGAGCTGCTCGGCGACACCCCCTCCGAGTACGAGGACGTGCGCTTCGAGGACTGGCTCGCCGCGCTGAAGACGGGGCGCCTGCTCGAAGACTGGGCTAACGAGGTGGACGAGGACCGGATCGCGGAGCGGTACGGCGTCGGCCCCGGCGACATCCGCGGGAAGGTCGACACCGCCGAGTGGCTCCTCCGGGCGGCCGAGACGCTCGCGCGCGACGTGGAGGGGATCGACGGCGACACCGTCGTCCAGGTGCGCGAGGCCCGCAAGCGGCTGGAGTACGGGGTCCGGGAGGAACTCCTCGACCTCGCGGGCGTCCGCAACGTCGGTCGGAAGCGCGCCCGCCGCCTCTACGAGGCAGGCATCGAGAGCCGCGCCGACCTCCGCGAGGCGGACAAGGCGGTCGTCCTCGGCGCGCTGCGGGGCCGCGAGCGAACCGCCGAGCGCATCCTGGAGAACGCCGGCCGCGAGGACCCCTCGCTCGACGGCGTCGACCCCGACAGCTCGGCCTCCGCGGCGGCGACCGCGGGCGCGGACGCCGACGGCGACGGCGACGGACAGGCCAGCCTGGGTGATTTTGGATGACCGACTCCGCGGCCGGCGGCGACGGGATGCCAGCGCCCGACCCCGGGGTCAGCATCGTCGCCGGCACCTTCGCGATCGACGACCTCGACGCGTTTCTCGCGGACCTCGACGCGATTGCGGCCGATACCGGCGCGGTCGTCCAGGCGTTCGACGCCGACCTCGTCATCTCCGCGACGCACCTCCGCGAGGCGGCGCGACTGGCGGCGCGGGCGATCGCTCGCGGCGAGGCCGTCGCGCGCGACCCGGGCGTCGAGGTCCTGCTGTACGCGGCCGGGCGCAGGCAGATCGACCGCGCGCTCGAACTCGGCGTCTCGGAGGGCGAGCGCGCCGCGGTCGTCCTTGTCGCGGACTTCGGTGACGTGTCCGGCGCCGACCGCCCGTCCGCGGACCTCGACCAGGCGACCGAGTCCGTTCGCGAACTCACCGCCGACTCGCGCACCGACCCCGACGACTCCGGGCTTCCGGTCGACTTCGACGAGGAACGGGTGCGCGAGTTCTACGGAGTCACTGATCGCGAACTCACCGCGACTACCGGCGGTCTCGCCGATGTCGTCCGCGAGCGGGTCGCCCTGCTGGACGTCGAGAAGTGACGGCCGCCCGCTCATCGGTACCCCTTCGTTTCAACTGGAAACCACGAGACGTGGACGCCACTCCGTTCCACTCGAAACGAGACCGAGAGAAGTAGTCCATCCTGGATTCGAACCAGGGTCGTTGCCCCCAGAAGGCAACAGGATTGGCCACTACCCCAATGGACTGCGCACCTACAGATAGCCAGTACGTGTTTGTAAGCGTTGCGCGTTGCGGTCGCCGTGCGATCGGTTGACGAGCATCGGCGGGCGCCGGCGGGCGTCGCTGCCCGCCCCCACTGTTGTCTCGCTGTCCTGTCCCCACTGTTGTCTCGCTGTCCTGTCCCCACTGTTGTCTCGCTGTCCTGTCCCCACTGTTGTCGTCGCCGTCCCGTCCCCACTGTTGTCGTCGCCGCCCCGCCGTCACCGCCCCGCCGTCGCCGGCGGCAGATCATGAAGAGGGCATCTCGCCCACGGATCGCGTTCGTGCGCATATCGATGCGCTTTATGCGACTCGATACACACGAAAATGTATGTACGTCGGACGATTCGTCGTCGTCGCGCCCGGCATCGGCGGCTACCGCGTCTCTTCGCGCTCGTTCCCGAACCGCCGCGTCCGCGACCGCGGCGGGACACTCACCGTCGGCCCGACCGCGGACGCGCCGGAGACCGACAACCCCTACGTCTCGTACAACTGCGCTCGCGCGGTCGAGACCCCGACCGAGGAGCCGCTGGCGGTCCTCGGCAACGGCTCGCACGTCGACCCGATCGCGGAGAAACTGGAGCGCGGGTACCCCGCGCGCGACGCGCTCGCCTCCGCGCTGCTCGCGCTTGACTACGAGAAGGACGACTACGACACGCCTCGCGTCGCCGGCGTGGTCGGCGCTGAGTCGGCGACGATCGGAACCGTCCGCCGCGACGCGCTCCTCGTCGAGGCCGTCGAGGAGCCGACCGTCGTCGCGACCTACGAGACGGACTCTCCCGAGCCGTACGACCTGACCGCGACCGACGCCGAGCCCGTCGCGACCGAACTGCTCGGCGCCGACCTCGAACACCCGGTCTGCGCCGCGGGCGCGACCGTCGACGCCGACGGCGTCTCGCTCGCGTTCGACAACGGCGGCGACTGAGCGACGGACGACTGGGCGCTGCCCACGGCGCGGGCTCGGCGTCGGCGTCGCTCGCGCTGCCGCCCGGCTTTCCGTCTCCTAACGTTCGCCTTTCCGCCCCCCGACACGCGGCCTTTCGCTTGCCGATCCTCGCCTTTCCGCCTCCCGACGCCTTTTGCCTCCCCCGTCCGACCCACACCCATGGAGCCGATCACCGCGGCCGACTACCACGACATCGCGGTCCCGTCCGACCCCCGGATCTCGCCGGGCGACGACCGTGTCGCCTTCGTGCGCCGACAGCCGAACGACGACGACAGCTACGAGGCGACGGTGTACCTCGTCGACGCAGCGGGCGAGGGCGAGCCGCGCCGCCTCACCCTCGCCGAGGGCGCCGACGCCGAGCCGCGCTGGAGTCCCTCGGGCGACCGCATCGCGTTCACCTCCACCCGCGGCGCGGCCGACGACCGCCAGCAGCTGTGGGTCCTCCCGCTCGACGGCGGCGAGGCCCGTCGCGTCACCGACGTGGTCGGCGGCGTCTCGTCGATCGCGTGGTCGCCCGACGGCGAGCGGATCGCCTTTGTCCAGTCCGTGACCGCCGACGACCGCGAGGCCGACCGCGACCTCGCGGTGCCGGACGACTACGAGCCCGAGGACCATCCCGACCCGCGCGTCATCGACCGGACCGTCTACCGCGCCGCCGAGCGTCACTTCGACGGCCGACGCCCCGGCGTGTACGTCGTCGACGCCGACGCGACGGTCGGCGGCGTCACCGACCCCGACCCGGCCGAGTCCGGCGCGGTCGACCGAGTCACGGACCGGGAGGCCGACTTCGCCGCGCCGTCGTGGGGCGACGCCGACACGCTGTACTACACCGAGGCGGTCGGCGACGACCCCGACGACTCCGTCGAGATCGCGATCCACGCCCACGACCTCGACGCGGGCGAGGCCGAGCGCGCCCACACCACGACCGGGTGGGGCGCCGACCTCGCGGCGACCGCGGACGGCCGCGTCGCGTTCACGCATGCGGAGCCGAAGCAGGTGTCGATGCAGCCGACGGACCTCCGCGTCCTCGACGTCGAGTCGGGCTCGGTCACCGACCTCACCGGCGGTGTCGACCGGGGCCTCGGCCGCGGGACGACCCCGCAGTGGGGGCCGGCCGACGAGACGCTGTACTTCGCGACGCCTGACGAGGGGCAGACGGCGCTGTGGCGGGTCCCCGCAGACGGGAGCGAGACGCCCGAGCGCCTGCTCCGGCCGGGGACCGTCTCGGGCGCGACCGTCGGGGGCGACGCCGACGCGGGTCCCGAGTCGGTCACCGTCGCGTTCGCCGCCAGCGAGTGGGACCACCCGGGCGACGCGTTCGCCTACGACGCTGCGGCCGACGAGACGACCCGCCTGACCGACCTGAACGCCGACTACCTCGACGAGCGCGCGGTCGGCGAGCCCGAGGAGCTTCGCTTCGAGTCCGACGGCGTCGAGATCCAGGGGTGGTTGCTGACCCCACCGGTCGAGGCCGGTGACGCCGAGTCCGCCGACGCGGACGGTCAGTACCCGCTCGCGGTCGAGATCCACGGCGGCCCGCACGCGATGTGGTCGACCGCCGGAACGATGTGGCACGAGTTCCAGACGCTCGCGGCCCGCGGCTACGCCGTCTTCTGGTCGAACCCCCGCGGCTCGACCGGCTACGGCGAGGCGTTCACGCAAGCAATCGAGCGCGACTGGGGCGCGATCACGCTCCGCGACGTGATGGCGGGCGTCGAGACGGTCGCCGACCGCCCCCAGATCGACGACTCGAACGCGTTCGTCACCGGCGGCTCCTTCGGCGGGTTCATGACCGCGTGGGCGGTCGGGCAGACGGACTACTTCCGCGCGGCCGTCTCCCAGCGTGGCGTCTACGACCTCACCGGCTTCTACGGGTCGACCGACGCGGCGTACAAGCTCGTCGAGGGCGACTTCGACACGGTGCCCTCGGCGGAGCCGGAGTGGCTCTGGGAGCAGTCGCCGACGGGCCACGCCGACGCGGTCGACACCCCGACCCTGCTGATTCACTCCGAGGACGACACCCGGACGCCGATCTGTACGGCGGAGCTGTACCACCGGCTCTTACGGAAGAACGGCGTCGACACCCGATTCGTCAGGTACCCCCGCGAGGGCCACGAGCTCTCGCGGTCCGGCGAGCCCGCGCACGTCGTCGACCGCATCGAGCGGATCGCCCGCTGGTTCGACGGCTACTCCGAGCACCACGACGCCGAGCGCGCGCTCGACCGCCCTGAGGACGACGGGCTGAGCGCCGGAGAAGAGCCGGAGGACTCGGCGGAGTCCGAGACGTAGTCGCCGCGAGCGACGCGATCAGCTCTCGTCCGGCTCGAACCCGTCGATGGCGTCGTGGACGTCGGCCACCCACTCGTCGAGGGCGTCGTGGAGCCGGCGCTTGGCCTCCGGCACGGGCGTCGCGGTGTACTGGTAGACGTAGCCGCCGGAGTCGAGCAGGCGGCGGCGGCGCTCGACGAGCCCCTTCTCGCGGAGCGTCGACAGCGAACGGTTCACGTTCGAGCGGTCCCGGTCGAGCGCGTCGGCGAGCTCCGACACGGTGCTGCCCGGGTACTCTAGCAGCGCAAGGTACGCGCGGCTCTCGTGGTCGCGCACGCCGAAGACACAAGAGAGGACGTGTTCGAAGGAGGGAGAGCCGTCGCCGACGAGGTCCTCGATTTCGGGGTTGCTCATGCGGGCCGATTCGTGCGCGGCGAGGTTAAATGCCGGTTTCTCCGACTCGGGGTGGTCACTCCTTGGCGGCGTACCCCATCTGGTCGATACAGCCGCGCATCCCTGACTCGTCGGCGTGCCGGTGGAGGTTCGTCGGCGTGTCGCAGTGGTACGTCTCCCCGTCGTATCGGAGGGCGACCTCGTGGTTGGCGCCCGCGACCTCGACGTCGACGAGGATCCGCTGCCCGTCGTTGAGCGCGTCGATGAGTTCGTCCACGGACAGCTCGCCCGCCTCGACTCGGAGTACCTCGCTCATGAGCTCGATTCAGCGGTGAGCGAGTTAAAGACGACCGATGTGGCTCCGCGTTCGCGACCGCCCGACACGCTCCGCCTCACGTCGTCGTCGAGTCCGGCCCGCCCTCCTCGGCGGGCGGCTCGACGCCCTCGGCGGCCGCGACCTCGTCGGTCCGCTTCTCGGTCTCGACGTGCCAGCGGTCGATTTCGGACTCGTACTCGTCGAGGACCGCCGACACCTCCGATTTCAGCTCGTCGTCGTTGACGTTCACCTCGAAGACGAACGTCTCGCCGTCCTCGGCTCGGGCGACCTCCTGGATGTTGGCGCTGACGAGATCGTTGTCGAAGTAGTACGGCGCCACTTGAGTCATCACGTTCCGGTAGACGGCGTCCTCCACCTTCCGGATCGCCTTCCGACCGGCCGAGTCGGCCGCCCGGGCGACGTGTCCGATCGACTCGCCCCAGCTTTCGCGGGCGCTCTCGGTGTCGTTCTCCTCGACCTTCTCGTAGGACTCGGTGAGCTTCTCGCCGGCCGTCTGGAGGTCGTCGCCCGGCGATTTTCCCGCGCGCTCGCCCTCTCCCTCGTCGACGGACGCCTGCGCCGCGGTCTTCTCCGAGACATCCTCGTCGATGCGCTCGTGGGTCTTGGGACGCCACTCGTCGAACTCGTAGTAGGCGTCGCTGTTGACGCCCACCTCCCGGAGCGCCAAGGCGATCCGCTCGCCGTGTTCGACGACGTCGCCCCAGTCCCCGCGCACCTTGAAGCCGGAGATGCTCTCTTCCATCGGTTGCCCTCATTACGGAACGGAGGGGTATAAGTCTCTCCGAACTGACGGGACTCGGCCGCTCAGTTCGCCGGCCGGAACCGCTACGGCGCGCGCCTCCTCGGCCGGGGCCGCTACGACGCTCACCTGCCGTACGCGATCCGGCGCGCGACCGCGTCGAGCCGCTCTTTAACTTCGCCGAGGTAGCCGGCCGGCGACGCGCGCCGGACGGCGGACTCGTCGACTTCGATACGCTCGCCGCGGAACGGGTCGCGCTCGGCGCGCTCCTCGGGGGACTGGTCTTTCGCCACCGCCCCCACGACCGTCGACATCGAGCAGCGGCCGCAGGCCTCCGCCTCGACCGCGCCGTCCGCCTCGTCTCCTTCGTCTGTCATGGTCTCTCACATCACACGACGTGGTCCTCCCGGTTAAAACTCCGCCTCGGGAAAACGACGCCTCGGGGGCGCTCGCGCCCGCTCCGCTCCCGACGCCCTTTTCACTCGCTCCGTGGAATGCGTTCCCATGGGATATCGTGTCGTCGACGTCGACTCGGTCGACCCGGAGCCGGACCGGCCGTGCGAGTGTCGAAAGCTGTCCGATTCTGGAGGGCTCGACGCCGCGGCGATCAACCGATTCAGGGCCGCCCCCGGCGAGCAGCTCCCGCTGGCGTACCACTACCACGAGACCCAACAGGAGGCGTTCTACGTGCTCGACGGCACCCTCGCGATCGAGACCCCCGACGAGACATACGAGGTGCCCGCGGACGACCTGTTCGTCGTCGACCCGGAGAGCCCCCAACGGGCGTACAACCCGGCCGACGCCGACGCTCCCGTCACCGTGCTGGCGATCGGTGCGCCCCCGGCCGACGGCGACGCGGTCGCGTACGAGCCCGCCGATGAGTGAGCGTGCCGAGCCGGAGGCGGACGGCGAGGGGGGTGCCGACGCCGCGGACCCGGCGGGGGCCGACGACCGCCGCGCCCCCGAGGAGCTGCCGGTGGAGATTCGCGAGGCCGTCCCCGAGTACGACGACGAGTACCTCGACCGCGTCTCCGACCGGCTGATGTACAGCTACGACCTCGACCGCGACGCCGTCGTCGACGGCGAGCGCTTCGAGATGACCGCCGAGATGCGGGTACGCAATCAGAAGCAGTTCCTCCACCCGGCGCTGAGCTACGCGGACCACGACATGCGGGAGTACGTGTACGTCCGCCGGGTGTCGACCCCGAGCGTCGGGGAGCTAGAGCGACTGGTCGAGTTCGCTCACGACGTCGCCGACGAGCGCGTCGAGGGCCACGAGGAGCACTACGGCACGGACGTCACCGTCGTCGTCGTCGCCGACCGTATCCCGGACGACGTTGCCGACTTCGTCGCCGGGTTCAGCGACCGCACGCTGCTGAAGTTCGGCTACTACGGCCACTACGAGGTGAACCTCGTCGCGGTCGCGCCCGACCGCGAGGCACTCGTCGCCAGCGAGAACGCTGACACCGCGGCCGCGTTCCGGCTGTGGGAACGGGTCGACTCGCCGGACGAAGGGTTCTTCTCGCGGTTCGCGAAGCGCTTCTGGCGCTGACCGTCGCCGGTCGTTCGGAAAAAACCGCGCCGAACCGGGCCGATCTCAGTCAGTCGTCGCTCGGTTCTGCGGCCGCTCCGCTGTCGCTCCGCACGGTCGTGATGTTGTCGTAGCCGATCCGCACCAGCGACAGGGCCAGGTAGATGAGGACGAACGCGAGCCCCATCTGGACCACCGCCGATATCTGGCCGCTGAGTCCGGCCACGTTACCGAGGATGAGCTTCTGATAGAGGTTGTCCCACAGCGCCACCCACGACAGCCCGAGAACGGTGATCGTCACCATGATCGTCATCGGGACGCCGGTGGAGGCGAGCTGCTTGGACTCGTCCCAGTTCGCGAGCCAGACCGTGCCGGCGAGCAGCGCCAGCGCCGCGAGAAGCTGGTTCGCGCCACCGAACAGCGCCCACAGCGTCACCCACTCGCCGGAGATGACGAGCAGGTACGCGACGAGCGACTGGACGGCCGGATTCGTGTACCGGCCCTTGGCGATGCTCCCGAGGTCGGCGGAGAAGCCCGTCGTCGTCCCGCTCCCGGTCGTTCCGACGATCTCTTCCATCATGTACCGACCGAGCCGCGCCGCGGTGTCGGTCGAGGTGAGCAGGAAGCTCACCAACACGAGCGCCATGAACGGCGCGCCGACGCCCTGCGGGATCCCGAGGCTGGTGAGGATGATCCCCCCGCCGGTCGCGAAGTTCGGCAGCGCGCCGCCGATGCCGCCGCCCGCGGCCGCCGTGGTCGCCCCGGCCACCGCGAGCGTCGAGATGGCGACCGACGCGAGCAGCCCCTCACCGAGCATCCCGCCGTAGCCGATGAGGCGAGCGTCGCTCTCCTTGTTCAGCTGTTTTGCCGTCGTCCCGGAGGACACCAGCGAGTGGAACCCGCTGATGGTTCCGCAGGCGATTGTCACGAACAACAGCGGGAAAAGCGGCGTGATACCCCGGGTATCGACGGCCAATTCGCTACCGAAGAAGCCCATGTACGCGCCGATGGAGGGATCGACGGTCAGCGGCTGGGCCGAGGTGCCGAGCAGCGTTCCGACGATAATCGCGAGCAGCGCGCCGCCGACTCCCGAGTAGAGGAGGAACGACGACAGGTAGTCGCGGGGCTGAAGCAGCACCCACACCGGGAGCGCGCTCGCCAGTGTCGCGTAGACGAGGATGACCGGCACCCACGCGGCGACGTTCGGCTGGAGGATGGCGTCCGCACTCATCACCGCTCCGGGCAGCCACCCGCCGTTACCGAGGAACTCGAAGAGGACGATGGTCCCCTGGGGGAACGCCCCGGACTCCACCGCCGGGAACAGCGCGATCGGGTACTGGATACCGAGCCAGACGCCCGCGAACACGCCCGCGACGAACACCACCGTCCCCGGGAGGAACGGGCCGTCGAGCTGGTACAGGTAGACGCCGAACAGGAACGCCAGCGCGATGTACACGAGGCTCGCCGTCGCGGCCGAGGGGAACGCGTTCAACACGATCCCGACGACCAAGGCGAACACCGCCACCACGAGGATGATGGTGAGGAACGCGAACCACAGCAGCATGTCCTTGCCGCGTTCGCCGACGTACTCGCCGATGATGTAGCCGATCGACTTCCCCTCGTGTCGCATCGACCCGGACAGCGAGATGAAGTCGTGGACCGCTCCCATCAGCGGATTGCCGATGGCGACCCACAACAGCGCCGGCACCCAGCCCCAGATGGCTCCAGCGGTGATCGGACCGACGATCGGCGCGCCGCCCGCGATACTTGAGAAGTGATGCCCCAACAGAACCGGCTTCTTCGCCGGTACGTACTCTTGGCCGTCCTCGTACTTGTGTGCCGGCGTCTCCCGCTCGTCGTCGAGATCGACGAAACGAGAGAGGTACCGCGAGTACCCCACGTATCCCACGGTGAACGTACTGAGCACGGCGACGACGATCCAAATTATACTTGTCATAAGGTCCCTGCCTCGTGGTATCGATTCACTATGTCGAACTTAAACGTTATCTTCGTTCATGACGATCGACGACTCCCCCGGATCGAGTAACGCTACTCACCGTCGAAACGAAGTTAATTTCTCTGACTAATAGGTAAAATCTGCCCAGATCGCCCGTCGACCCACCTCGCGCGCACCCGGACGGACCGCAGCCGCCGCGCGCGATCGAGTCGGATCGCCGCGCGCGCTCTCCCAGCTCGCGGCCGCGCGCTCGACTCCGACGGATCTACGGCTCCACGTCGAGCGACGCGGCCACGTCGGCGAGCACGTCCCCCCGGACCTCCGTCGTGCGCGACTCGATCTCGGCGACGAGCGGCGGGTCGAACCCCTCGCGGACCTGCGCGAGCCGCTCGCGCTCGGTCTCGACCTTCTCGCGGAGGTAGCGCGCTCCGCGCCCCTGCTCTCCCTCGTCGGGGGACGGCGTGAGCTTGTTCGCCACCAGCCCGCGGACCCGCAGGTCTCGCTCGGTGAACGCCTCGATGGCCCGTTCCGTCTCGTTGACCGAGAGCTGGTCGGGGTTCAACACGAGGAAGAAGGCGGCGTCTGTGCGCATCGTCTCGCCGGCGTACTCGAAGAACTCCTTGCGCTCGTTGAGCCGCTCGATCACGGGGTCGCCCTCCAGCAGGCGCCGGGGCTCCATGTCCCCGATCGCCGCCTTCTCGAACAGGTCGATCGACTGCTCGCGCTTGTACAGCAGCCGGTCGATCCAGTCGCCGAGGAACTCAGGGAGCCCGAGCAGCCGGAGCGTCGACCCCGTCGGGGCGGTGTCGAACACGACCCGGTCGTACGGCTCGCTCTCCGTGCGCATCACGTCGACGAACGCGTCGAACAGCGCCGACTCGTACGCGCCCGGCGTCCCGTGGGACATCTCCAGCTGGCGGTTGATCTCCGAGACCATCGCGGCCGACACCTGCTCCGAGAGCGCCTCGCGGATCTCCGTTAGGTGCCGCTGCATCTCGTCTTCCGGGTCGATCTCCATCGCGTCGAGCCCGTCGACGTCCGCGACCGACTCGGGCTCGTCGCCGAACCGCTGGTCGAACACGTCCGACACCGAGTGGGCCGGGTCGGTCGAGACGACGAGCGTCCGGAGACCGTCTCGCGCGCAGCGGTGGGCGTACGCGCACGAGACCGTGGTCTTGCCGACGCCGCCCTTGCCGCCGAAGAAGACGAACTGCTCCATCAGTCGCGGCGTGAGTGTCGTCCGGTCATCAGAAGTGGTACTGCTGCCCCTTCCGCTCTAGCAGCGTCTCGCGGTCCCACAGTCGCCGCTCCCACGCCTCGAACTCGTCTTCGAGGTACGGGAGCAGCTCGGCGGTGTAGTACGACACCGGCGACGGGATCCCGAACGCGTCCGGGAAACACGCCAGCATGAATTCGTCTTCGGCGTCCTCGGCCTCCTTCTCGATCTTCTCGTAGGCCGGGTGCGTGATCATCCCGTGGTACAGGCCCCGGACCCACTCCTCGAGGACCGCCCGGAACCGCTCGATCCGGTCTGCTACTGTCATCATTCCTCATGACACTCTTCCCCTGTTAAAACCTGTCGCGGTCCGGGCCGCCGAGGGGCGGACCGCGGCCGGATCGGCCTCGGCGGTCGCGGCGTCAGGCGGCGTTCCCGTCCGGAAGTTCGCCCGACGCCTCGTCGTTGTCGTCGCCGTCGTCGTCCAGTTCCGGGTGGTCCTCGCTACCGGGGCTCGGCGTGTGGATGTCGCTGTCGAGCGATCCCCAGACGAGATACAGCATCGCGGCGACCATCAGCACCGTCACCGAGACGCTGACGAGCGACACGGCGGAGGCGGACAGAACCATATCGCGAGTACGACGACCGCGGCGTATCAACGTATCGGCTCGGACCGGTCCGCGTCGGTCTCACCCCCCGGGCCGGCCCCGCGCGCCGCCCGGTTTTCGCCCCGCCGCCCGAGTTTCCGTGTGTCGGCCGGGGGTTCAAGAGCGTCGTGTCCGATCCGCCCGTATGGACGACCGCATCCCGGTGACCGTGCTCTCGGGGGGACTCGGCGCGGGTAAGACGACGCTTCTGAACCACCTGCTCCGGAACGCCGGCGACCGCGACATCGCGGTCCTCGTCAACGACATGGGGGACGTGAACGTCGACGCGGACCTGATCGCCGAGGAGTCCGAGGTCGATGTCGAGGGCGTCACGGAGCTGTCGAACGGCTGTATCTGCTGTGAGCTTCAGGACGACCTCGAAAGCGCCGTGGTGCGGCTCGCGAACGAGCGCTCTTTCGACGCCCTGGTCGTCGAGTCTTCGGGCATCTCGGAGCCCGCGCCGGTCGCGCGGCTGTTCACGACCGAGTCGCGCGCGGCGGCCCGGTACCGGGTCGACGCGCTGGTGACCGTGATCGACACGCGGCAGTTCCTCGACGCGTTCGCGGGCGACGAGACGCCGGAGCGGCGCGTCGATCCCGACGCCGGCGCCGGGGCCGCGACCGGCGACGAGGACGACGCCGACCGGCCGCTCTCGGACCTCCTCGTCGAGCAGGTCGAGGTATCGAACCTCGTGGTGTGTAACAAGGCGGACCTCTGTACCGACGCGGAAATCGACGAGGCGGTCGACCTCGTGGGCGCGCTCCAGCCCGACGCGGAGACGGTCGTCACGGAGTTCTCCGCGGTCGACCCGGACCGGATCCTCGGCGTCGAGCTGTTCAACGAGCGGGAACTCGGCGAACTCCCCGGCTGGAAGCGCGCGCTCGCCGAGGTCGACGACGCCGACGCCGACAGCGGGACGGACGACGACCACGCTCACGACGGCGACCACGGCCGCGACGGCGACCACGCCCACGACCACCGCCACCCCGACGAGGTGTACGGCGTCACCTCCTTCACCTACCGCCGCCGGCGGCCGTTCCACCCGGACCGACTCGCCGCTCTCCTCCGAGACCTCCCCGCCGACGTGGTCCGCTCGAAGGGGACGCTGTGGGTCGCAGGCACCGACCAGCGCCAGCAGGTCGGGCAGGCGGGTCGGTCGGTCCGCGTCGAGGCGCTCGGCCCGTGGATCGCGAGCCTGCCGTCGGTCGAGCGCGATATGCTCCGCTCGAACCGCCCGAAGCTAGAGTGGGACGACGACCACGGCGACCGCCGGACCGAGTTCGTCGTCATCGGCACGGGAGTCGACGAGGCACCGCTCGTCGACCGGCTCGATGACGCGCTTCTGACCGACGACGAACTCGCGGAGCTCGGCGACCCGGGGATCGGTGACGACCCGGTCGACGTCGGCCCAGCCCCGTTCCCGAGCGAGCAGGGCGCCGAGGTCGCGCTCCGGGAGCCGTAACCCCTCGACGCGACCGGCGGTCGGCGATCAGCAGGCGCAGTCGCCCCCGGTCGCGCGGGCGAACCGCATCGGGTCGCCGCAGTCGGGACACGTCGGCGTCCCCTCCGCGTCGCGGTCGAGCCCCTCGTCGTCGACGTCGACGTCGCGGACGCGGACGCCGCAGTCGTCGCACCAGTACGCCCCCTCGGAGCCGTCGTCGCCGGCGGCCCCGGGTGCCGTCCCCGTCGACCCCGCCAGCGCGTCGGTTACCGTCTCGAAGATGCCCATATCGTAATGATCCGCATCGATCATCTTAGTCCCCCGGTGTCGTGTAACCGATTCGCACAGCCGACCCGCGGAGGCCGCCCCGCGCTCGGCGCCCCGTCACAGCAGCGGCAGCGTGAGCGCAAGGAACGCGATCCCTAGCACGACCCCGGCGTACAACAGGCGTTCGAACCGGAGGTCGGCCGGGAGCGCCCCGGCACCGACCGGAGGCGCGGACCGGACGAGCTGTCGGTACGCGACGATGGTCACTCCGACGAACCCGAGCGCCGAGAGGGCAAGCGCGGCCGAAAGCGACAGCCCGTAGGCGAGGCCGTACAGCGGCCCGAACGAGAAGACCAGCGCGAACGCGAGCCCCGTCGTCACGAGGAAGGGGATCGGATCGATGGGGTCCCCGCGTCGGTTGCGGAGGTGGACCGGGCCGATCATGAGGGCCGTACGGCCCGAACGGACAAGAGCTAAGTGGCGCACAGCCGCGAATCCGCGTATGAGTGCCGAGGAGCGCACGGACGAGGGAGGCGACGAGGCCGGGATCCGCGAGGGCGTCGAGCGCTCCTCAGGCGATCCCAAGGTGCTGCTCGCGATGAACGCCGTGCTCTCGGCGTGGTTCGCCTGGATGATCGTCTGGGGGCTCGACTTCGTCGGGACGGCGACGCTGTCGCTCCGGAACGTCGCGACCCTCGCCGTGATCCTCTTCGCGGTGACGTACGTCGTCGCGCTCCGCTAGGTGCGGTCGCCGGAGGGGGCTGCCCTCTGGTCGCGGTCCGGCGAGCGCTCGATTCGCCACGTTTTAAGACCGTTCCGGGCGCGGTTCCGTATAATGACGATCGAAGACCGCGACGACGCGTACCTCATCACGCACGCGCTGGCGACGGACACCCTCTCGCGGCTGCGCGACGCCGAGACGGAACAGGTGGCGTTCCGGAAGGGCCTGGTGAAGCTTGGGCGGATCTGCGGCTACGAGATCATCGACGGCGCGATGGAGACGGAGTACGTCCCCGTCGAGACCCCGCTCGCGGAGACGACCGGCGAGCGCGTGAAAGGACTCGACGACGTGGTGATCATCAACGTCCTCCGGGCCGCGACCCCCTTCGTCGAGGGGCTGTTGAAGGCGTTCCCCCGCGCGAAGCAGGGCGTCATCTCCGCCGGTCGCGACGAGGCGGCCGGGATGACCGACGACGGCGAGTTCCCGATCACCATCGACTACGTGAAGCTCCCCGAGATCCGCCCGGAGGACACCGTCATCGTCGCGGACCCGATGCTCGCGACGGGATCGACGATGGCCGCCGTCCTCGACCACGTCCTCGACGAGGCCGACGACTTCGAGGACCTGTTCGTGCTCTCCGCGGTCTCCGCGCCCGCCGGCCTCGTCCGCGTGAGCGAGGCCGTCCCGGAGGCGGACCTGCTGACGGTCGCCATCGACGATCACCTCGACGACGACGGGTTCATCGTCCCCGGCCTCGGCGACGCCGGCGACCGGGCGTTCCGGACCGTGTGAACTCCTCGACAGCTCCCCCTTCCGGCCCCCGTCGGCCCCTCTACCCTCCCGACGTTCCCGCCACCGCTCCCGACGTAGATTTAAGAGCCGCCGCCGCGACCGACACCATATGAGCGACGCGCCGACGACTGCGCCCTGCGACGCCTGCGGCGAGGCCACGACGGACGCGCTCGCGCGCACCGTCCGGCTGAGCGTCGACCGGGCGAACATCGACACCCAGCGGCTCTGCCCCGACTGCTTCGCCGACTGGATCCAGCGCTACCAGGACCGCCTCGGCTCCGGCGACGACGGGGGCGACGAGAGCTCCGAGATCATCGTCGACTGATAGTGATTAAAGAAAATATTTACCTTTATGCGTAGTAGAGCTGGTAATGAGTCGGCTCGACGGGGTCACGCTTGAGGAACTCTACGAACTCAAAGGGCAGATCGACGAAGGGAAGCCGCGAGAACGTGTTCTCGCGGCGATCGGACGCAAACAGGGCGATCACTTGGATACGTTGGCTGAACGCCATGGCGTCGTCGAGAAAACGATCCGCAACTGGCTCGATCGGTTCGAAAAAGAACCGATCGAGCAAGCTCCCTACGACACACCTCGACCAGGAAGACCAGCAAAAATCCAGGGAGAAGAGCGTGAACAGCTGTTCGAACAGCTACAACAGCCACCGACTGAACTCGGCTACGACCAGCAAGCGTGGTCTGCGAAGCTCTTGCTCCACCACGTCAAAAAAGAGTATGGCGTCGAATACCACGAGAACTACGCGTACGAGTTGTTGAGAGAGGCCGGACTGTCCTTGCGGACAGCACGGCCTCGACACCACGAAGCTGACCCCGAGGAGAAGGCCGAGTTCCAAGAGACAGTCGAAAAAAACAGCCCGAATTGAGCGAAAAAACGGTCGTTGTCGTCGATCAGTTCACCAAACACGTCGGAACTGTCCAGCGGCGTGGCTGGTACCCAATCGGGTCAAATCCGACGATAGAGACGGCAACGTCTTGGAAGTCGGTGACAGTGCTGGGCGCTGTCACCGACGACGGTGACAGCCTCTTTTGCTGGACGGAAGAGAACTTGACCAGATTCCACGGAATTCGGCTGTTAGAGGCATTGAAAGACGAGTTTGGTGATGAATTAGTGGTGTTTCTGGACCGAGCGGGCTACTTCTACGCGAGGGATCTCTGGGAACACGTCAGCGGTGAGCGAGAGACCGAAACTGTCGGAGACAGTTCGGTCTCGTGCGTGCGTGGAGACGACCTTGAAGTGTGGTACTTCCCGTCAAAGCTTCCCGAATTGAACGCCGTCGAAGGATGTTGGGATCAGCTCCAAGAGTGGTTCAAGTACCGCCTTGTTCCAGATCTCTCAACGCTGAAAGACTACATGACACGAGGATTGAGCGCAATCACCGAACCAAATATCTGGCCGTATCTTACTGGTAAAGATTTATCGTAACCACTATGAGGCCGAACGCGTTCGCGTCGGCCGGCAACGTCCGTCTCGACCGCCCGTCTTAAGCCCCGGCGGGACGGACGCCGTGGTAATGGATCTCGCCATCGACGCCCCGACCCCGGCGGCGCCAGACTGCGCCGACGACGGGACGTGGCTCGCGTGTATCGCGTGCGACGAGACGTTCGCCCCGTTCGAGGCGGTGCGCTACACCTGCGACGAGTGCGACGGCCTGCTCGAAGTCCGGTACGACGACCCCCCGACGTTCGACGAGTTCGGGTCCGGCGCGTCCTCCGACGGCCCCGACCGCGGCGTCTGGCGCTACCGCGAGGGGCTCCCGTTCGACCTCGGCGTTACCCTCCCCGAGGGCGACACGCCGCTCCACCGCGTCCCGCGCATCGAGGAGGCGGTTGGCGTCGACGTGCTTCGGATCAAACACGAGGGGATGAACCCCACCGGCTCGTTCAAGGACCGCGGGATGACCGTCGGCGTCCGCGTCGCGAAGGAGCTGGGCGTCGGCGCGCTCGCGTGCGCCTCCACCGGCAACACCTCGGCCGCGCTCGCGGCCTACGGCGGCCGCGGCGGGATGCAGACCCTCGTCCTCCTCCCGGAGGGGAAGGTCGCCGCCGGGAAGATCGCGCAGGCGAGCCTCCACGGCGCGCGCATCCTGGAGGTCGACGGCAACTTCGACGCGTGCCTCGACATCGTCCAGGAGCTGGCCGCCCGCGGCGAGGCGTACCTGCTCAATTCGTTGAACCCGTTTCGGCTGGAGGGGCAGAAGACGATCGGCTTCGAGATCTTAGAGGAGTTCTACGCCGACTACGGGACGTTCCCGGACCGCATCGTCCTGCCCGTCGGCAACGCGGGCAACACCTCGGCGCTGTACAAGGGGTTCCGCGAGCTCGTCCAGTCGGGCGCGCTCGACCCCGACGAGGTCCCCAAGCTCACCGGCGTCCAGGCGGAGGGCGCCGCGCCGATGGTCGAGGCGGTCGAGGAGGGGAACGACGAGATCCGCCGCTGGGAGGAGGTCGAGACGCGGGCGACCGCGATCCGCATCGGCAACCCCGTCAACGCGCCGAAGGCGCTCCCCGGCATCCGGAACACCGGCGGCACCGCCGTTGCCGTGAGCGACCCGGAGATCACCGCCGCGCAGCGCCACCTCGCCAGCGAGGGCGTCGGCGTCGAGCCCGCCTCCGCCGCGAGCCTCGCGGGCCTCAAGAAGCTCCGGCGCGAGGGCGTCGTCGACGACGACGAGCGCGTGGTCTGCCTGACGACCGGCCACCTCCTCAAGGACCCCGACGCCGCCTACGAGGCCGGCGGCGACCCCGAGCCGGTCCCGAACGACGCCGACGCCGTCGTCGACCACCTCCACGACTGATCGCCCGACGGGGCCGGTCGGTGCGGCCGCCCACCTCCCGCTCTCGACCCGCGCCCTCGACACCCCAGAGCCGTTGGCGCTATCACCGATTGCCGAACACGTCGCCCCGACAGTTTGTATTAAGTAGTAAACACTTGAACGACAGACAAGTTGATAGACGTCCCGACGACCGCACCGCTCGCCGCGCTCGCCGCCGTCGTTGCGGTCTGTGCGACGGCGGTCGCGTTCGACTCCCGCGACGAGTCGGGCGGTCGCGCCGCGGTCGCGTTCATGGCCGCGATCGCCTGGTGGTCCGCGGGGCTGTTCGGCGAGGCCGTCGCGACGACTGAGGCCGGGAAGCTGTTCTGGCTCAACGTCCAGTACCCCGCGACCGCGGTCGTCCCGGTCGCGGCGGTCGCGTTCGTCGCGTCCTACCTCGGCTACGACGCGTGGCTCTCCCGGCGCCGCCTGCTCGCGCTGCTCGCCCCGCTCGCCGCGTTGACCCTGCTGAGCTGGACGAACGATGTCCACGGGCTGGTCCGGACCGGGACCGACCTCGTCGCGGTCGGCTCGGGGACGGTGCTCGTCCGGGAGTTCGGCCCGGTGTGGTGGGTCGGCTGGCTCTACTCGCAGGTCCTGCTCGTCGGGACGTTCGCGACGCTCGCGTACGGCGTGTACGACTCGGCGCCCGCGTTCCGCGCGTCCGCGGGGCTGCTGCTCGTCGGCTCTGCCGCGCCGTGGGGCGCGCAGTTCGTCGTGCTCGGGGGCGGCCCGGCGTTCCGGCCCGAACTCCTGTTCGTGCTCACGGGCGTCGCATTCACGATCGCGGTCCGGCGGGGGCGGACGCTGGGCGTGACGCCGGTCGCCCGGCAGGTGACCCTGGAGGCGGTCCCCGACCCGATCGTCGTCGTCGACCGAAGCGGGCGGATCGCGGACGCGAACCCGGCGGCCCGCGCGTGGCTCGGCGAGGGCGTCGCGGTCGGCGTCCCGATCGCGGACGCGCTCGCCGACGCCCCGGAGGTCCGCGCCGCGTACCGCCGCGGCGAGGCCCCTGACGAACCGCTCCGCGTCGAGGTCGCCGGCGAGCCGCGGTTCGTCTCGCTCTCTGCCGTTTCGCTTCCGACGCTCGGCAGCCGCTCGCAGGGGACGGTGTTGCTGTTTCGCGACGTGACCGACTCGGAGCGCAACCGGCGGGACCTCGAAGTGGCGAACGACCGGCTCCAGACGCTGACGCACGCGCTGGCGCACGACATTAAGAACCCGTTGACGGTCGCGGACGGGTTCACGGACCTCGCGACCGCGGGCGACGAGGCGGCGGCCGAGCGGGTCGAGAGCGCTCACGACCGGATCTTCGAGATCGTCGACGAGACGCTCGCGGCCGTCGACCACCCGGACCCAGACGCCGGTGCCGAGTCGTTCTCGTTCGCGGCCGCGGCCGAGGCGGCTTGGCGGACCGCCGAGACGGCGGGAGCGACGCTGACGGTGGCGGGCGACGAGTCGTACGCCGCGGACAGGACTGCGGTGCGGAGCGTCTTGGAGAACCTCTTCCGGAACGCGGCTGTCCACGCCGGGTCCGACGCGACCGTCGCCGCCGTCGCGCTCGACGGCGGGTTCGCGGTCATCGACGACGGCCCCGGCGTCCCGCCGGCGGAGCGCGACCGCGTGTTCGACCGGGGCTACACGACTGCGGACGAGGGGACCGGGATCGGCCTCGCGTCGGTCGCGGCGCTCGCCGAGTCGCACGGCTGGACGGTCGGCGTCGGTGCGGGTCGCGGGGCCGCAGAAGGGGAAGCCTGCCTGTCGGACACGACGGTCGGCGACGGCGCGGCGTTCGTCGTCGCCTTCGGGGATCGACCGATCGAAGCCGTCGCGTCGCCCGTCGTCGCCGACGCGGACGCGCTCGTCGCGGTCTCGGAGTCGCCCGCGGCGGAGTCGTAGCCCGTCCGGGGACGGTCTGATCTCTTCTCCGGGGCTGCGCAGTACTCGCCGCCTACTCGGCGAGTCCCGCGTTACTCGTCCGCACGCCCGTCGGCGCCGTCCAGGGTGATCTCGGTGATCTCGACGACGCGGTCGTCCGCGAGCAGCTCCTCGGTCGCGGCGTCGGGGACGGCCGAGTCGAGGTTGTAGACGGTGAGCGCCTCCCCGCCCTGCGTCTCGCGGCCGTTGAACATCCCGGCGATGTTGACGTCGTGGTCGCCGAGGACGGTCCCGATGAGCCCGATGACGCCGGGCTCGTCGGTGTTTCGCGCGACGAGCATGTGGCCGTACGGGACCGCGTCGACCCGGAACCCGTCGATCCGGACGATGCGGGCGTCCTCGCCGGCGAACAGCGTTCCCTCGACCGCGATCTCGTCGTCGCCGTTGTGGACGGTGACGCGCACGAGGCTCTGGAAGTCGTCGGTCTGCCGGGTCTTCGACTCGGTCACCTCGATGCCGCGCTCCTCGGCGAGCCGCGGCGCGTTCACCGCGTTCACCTGCCACTCCAGCGGCTCGAAGACGCCCTTCAGGGCGCTCGCGGTGACGAGGTCGACGTCCTCCGCGGCGATGTCGCCCTCGTAGGTCGCCTCGACCCCGGTGATCCGACCGTCGAGCAGCTGGGCGGCGACCTTCCCGGCGGTCTCGGCCACGTCGATGTACGGCTCGATTCGCGGGAACGCGCTCTCGTCGACCGAGGGCGCGTTGAGCGCGGTGAGGACCGGCTCGTCGTCGAACGCCGCGAGGACGGCCTCGGCGGTGTCGACCGCGACGTTCTCCTGGGCCGCCTCCGTCGACGCGCCGAGGTGCGGGGTCAAGACGATCTCCTCGACGTCGAGCAGCGGCGAGTCCTCGGGGAGCGGCTCCTCGGCGAAGGAGTCGAGCGCGGCGCCGGCGAGGACGCCGTCCTCGACCGCCTCAGCGAGCGCATCCTCGTCGACGATGCCGCCGCGGGCGCAGTTGATGAGGTAGCCGCCCTCCAGCTTGGCCAGCTCGGCCTCGCCGATCATCCCCTCGGTCTCGGGGAGAAGCGGGGTGTGGATCGTCGCGAAGTCGCCCACGGCGAGCGCGTCGTGGAGGTCCTCGACGAGCTCCGCCCCCATCCGGTCGGCGCGCTCCTCAGAGATGTACGGGTCGTAGACGACGAGGTCCATCCCGAGCGAGTCGAGGCGCTTGGCGACTTCCTGCCCGACGCGGCCGAGGCCGACGATGGTGAGTGTCTTGTTGTTCACCTCGGTACCGAGGAACTCGCCTTTCGCCCACTCGCCGCCGATCAGGCGGCCGTGCGCCTGCGGGATCGAACGCGCGACGGCGAACGTCATCGCGACGGTGTGCTCGGCGGCGGCGCGGACGTTCCCCTCGGGGGCGTTTGCGACGATGACCCCGTGGTCGGTCGCGGCCTCGATGTCGATGTTATCGACGCCGATGCCCGCCCGGCCGACGATGACGAGCTCGCTCGCGGCCTCGAAGACCGCCTCGTTCACGTCGGTTCCGGACCGCACGATCAGCGCGTTGGCGTCGGCTGCGACGTCGAGCAGCGCCTCCCCCTCCGCCTCGTAGTCGGTGACGACCTCGTGGCCGGCGTCTCGGAGTCGGTCCAACCCCGCGTCCGCGATGGGGTCGGTCACGAGTACCTTCATGTCGAAACGCACCCGCGGCGCGGGGTTAACGCTTTCCTCATCGCGCCGTTTTGCCGCCCGAACGGATCCGCGCTCGTGGGTATCGACCCCTCTGTTTCGACTGGAGAATGCGCGTTCGTGGGTATCTTCGCCGCCGGTACTCCCTTTTATATTGGGCCGCACGTTCCGCGCATGAACCTCACGATCGCGTTCGTCGGCGTCGGCGCCATCCTCGCGCTGACCGCGGTGAGCGCCTTCTTCTCCAGCTCGGAACTCGCGGTGTTCTCCGTCCCCGGCCACCGGATCGACTCGCTCGTCGCGACCGACGCTCCCGGCGCCCGGGCGCTGTCGGCGCTGCGCGACGACTCCCACCGGTTCCTCGTCACGGCCTTGGTGAGCAACAACGTCGCCAACATCGCCGCCGCGTCGGTCGCGACCGCGGTGTTCGTCCGGTTCGGCTTCTCCGGCGGCCAGGCGGCCACGGGGTCGACGCTCGTCACCTCGGTGTTCGTCATCGTCTTCGGCGAGATCGCGCCGAAGTCGTACGCCGTCGCCAACGCGGAGCGACACGCGCTCCGGGTCTCCCGGATCGTCGTCGCGGTCCAGCGCGTGCTCCGTCCCGTCCTGTACGTGTTCGAGGCGGCCTCCGGCGTCGTCAACCGCTTCACCGGCGGCGAGTCCGCCATCGAGTCGTACCTCACCCGGGAGGAGATCGCGACGCTCGTGCGCTCCGGCGAGGTCGCGGGCGCGCTCGACCCTGACGAGGGCGCGATGATCCGGGGCGTCCTCGATCTGGAGACCACCACCGTCGCCGCGGTGATGGTCCCCCGGACCGACGTGGTCGCGCTCCCCGACACGGCGACCCCGGCGGACGCGCTCTCGCGGGCCGCGAGCGAGGGAGTCACCCGGATGCCGGTGTACGGCGAGAACCGCGACGACGTGGTCGGGGTCGTCGACGTCCGCGACGCGATCCGCGCCGACGAGAGCGGTGCCGACCTCGCGAGCGCGCTCAGCGAGCCGGCGTTCGTCCCCGAGACGAAGCCGCTCGACGAGCTGTTCACGGAGATGCGCGCGAGCGAGACGCGAATGGTGATCGTCGTTGACGAGCACGGCGCGGTCGTGGGAATCGCGACGTTGGAGGACCTCTTCGAGGAGGTCGTCGGCGAGCTGGTCGGCCGCTGGGAGACGGACGCGGTCGACGTGGTCGCGCCCGACGCCGCCGTGGTCCGCGGCTGGACGACGGTCGGCCACCTCAACGAGGCGCTCGGCCTCTCGCTGCCCGCGGACGCAGGCGTCGAGACCGTCGCGGGGCTCGTCACCCGTCAGCTCGGGCGGCTCCCGAAGGAAGGTGACCGCGTCGCGGTCGGCGAGGTCACGCTCGCCGTCACCGGCGCGACCGCGACCCGGGTCACGCGCGTCCGGGTCGAACACGCCGACGAGAACGGGTTCGCGGTCGACGCGTCTGTCGGTCCCGACGGCGGTGACGCCGGCTCGCTCGGGCCCGAGTGACCGCCGCTCCTCCGACGCCGCGGTCTCCACACACATTACCCAACATACATGTGCTTCCGACGGTTCCCGAGAGACACGTCTCTGATCATGGTGAGCCGTTGGGCGTGTGGCCGGTGCGGGTTCGTCGCGTGGACGCGGGACCGCTCGGAGATGGTCGACGTGACCGGGTCCCACCTGCTCGCACACGACTCCGACGCGCTCTCTACGTCTGACTTCCGTGTAAGTTGGGACTGCCCGTACTGCGCCACGGCCAAGACCACCTACGACAGCGGCGGCGCCGTTGCCGAGTTCAAAAGGCACCTGTACGAACACGTCGCCGACCGGGTCGCCGACGGAACACACGTGGCCGAGCGGGTCAACTGGGACGGGGTCGTCCGCGTCGACGCGTCGGCCGCCGGCGACGAGGCCGACGCGCTCCGGACCCACTTCCACGCCGCCGCGGGGCTCGTGGTGGCCGTGACCCCCTCCCCGGAGCGGCTGGTCCGCGCGCTCGACGAGGCCCTCGACGCGTGGCCACGGCGGGCGGTGATCGTCAGCACCGGGGAGTACGACTTCGAGGCGACGCCCGATGTGGACTTCGAGGGCCGGAACGTCGAGATCGTCGAACTCGACCCGCGGCTCTCCCCGGCCGAGGTCGGCGAGACGGTCTCGCGGATCCTCGACGACAACCACGAACCCGGCGAGCGCGTCTCGCTGGAGGTGAGCGTTTTCCACCAGATCGTCGCCGCCTTCGACGTCGAACGGTCGGTGGCCTTCGTCCGTATGCTCGCCGCGCGCCTTGCCGACGCGGGCGGCGTCTTACAGCTGTACGTCGACGCGGACGCGGACCGTAACGTCGCCACCGTTCTGAACCTCCTCGACGAGACGATCGACCTGACGGTCGCGGTCGACGACGGGCAGTTCGTTCGGCGGCCGTGACTGCGGGAACTTGTCTCCCGTTCCCCGTCCTCGCTCACCCGTCGTAATCGCCCTTCACTCGGCGTCGCTGGGTCCAGTCACTCGGCGTCGCTGCGCTCTCACTCGTTGTAGCTCTCCGTGTAGTCCGCGGGCCAGCGGACGTAGACGTACTCCACGTCGCGGTCCGCGGCCGCCTCGACGACGGCCCGCTTGAACCGCCGCAACACCGCCCTGGCGCGCTCCCGCGCGGCGTCGGAGGCGGCCTCGTCGCCGGCGAGCGCGCGGAGGTTCCGCTTGATGTCGACCCCGAGGGCGGAGTCGGTCTCGTCGTCCGGCAGACCGTCCCCAGTCCCGCTCGTCGAGGCGATCCGGGGCAGGTACGCGGCGGCGAAATCGGCGACCAGCCGGTCGCGGTGGTCGAGCGCGTCGATCAGCCACTCGACCGCGGTCGAACGGTCCGCCGCGGTCGGGTCCGCGGATTCGAGGAGTTCGCAGTACAGCCACGCCGCGTACCGCTTGGTCTCGGTGTCGACGCGCTCCTCCGATCCCGCGGTCGCGTCGGCGGGCGCTGCCCTCCGGTCGGCTCCGGTTCGCTCCGCGGCGACTGCCCGGAACACCGCGAGCAGTCCGTCGGCCTCGAAGGGTCGCTCCGCGAGGAGCCGGTCGCGGACATCGCCCGCCGGGACGGCGTCCGCCTCGGCGATCACCGCGGCGACGGACCGCGCGGCTGCCCGGCGAACCGATGCCGAGGGGTCCCGCAGTGAGCCGAGCAACACGCCGGTCGCGTCCCGGCGACCGAGCGCTCCGAGCCGACGCACGACGGCGAGCCTGAGTCCCTCGTTGCCGCGCCGTGCCGCGCGCGCGAGCAGTTCGACCGCGTCGTCGCTCTCTATCGTGACAAGCGCGTCGACCGCGGCCCCGCGCACCAGGTCGTTCCGCGCGTTCACGAGCGGGCGAACCGCTTCGACCGCCTCCCCGCCCACCCGCGCGTACCCCCTGACGGCCCGAGCGCGGACCCGCGCGTCGCCGTCATCGAACGCCTCGCGGAGCCGGGGGGCGGCGCCCTCGTCGCCGACGGTCGACAGTCCGGTCGCCCCCAGCATCCGATACGCGGCCCGGTCGTGTCTCAGCCACCGCGAGAACGTCTCGGCAGCCCCGCTCGTCTTCCCGCTTCCGTCCTCGGCGCCGCCGCCTCGCCGGTCGGCGACCCGCCGCCCCAGTCGGTCGACGTGGTCGTCGCCGTGGAAGTACAGCGACTCGATCGCCGCCGCGCGGACGGTCTCGTCGGGGTCGTCGAGCGCCGCCTCGAACAACCCATCCACGATCCGGCTCGCGGCGGCGCTCATCGAACTGGACGGGCTGCCGAGCGCCTCCGCCGCCTCGCGTCGCGTCGACGCGTCGAACCGCCGATCGAGCCGCGCCAACGCCGGGGGATCGTCGTCGGTCGGCCGCCCGCCGCGCCCGGTGCCGCCGCTCTCCGCCGATCCATCGGCCCCGTCCGGTCGCGGCCTGTCGTCCATCTGTGAACACCTCACCGATCCGGTAGATTAAACGTATGGCCGCGGCTATCACCGATGAGAATCCGACGCGACCGGCGCGCGGTGCCGCGTTATTCGAGTCCGAACCCCCGGACGACACCGTACTCTGGCCCGGACGCGGTAAGCGCCGACTTCACCAGCCGAATCTCGTCGACCGAGAACGTCCCGACTTCCGGATCTCCCGCGTCGAGCACGTCTCGGACCGCCTCTGCCCCGGTCGCGCTCTCCACGCGGGCCAGCGTCACGTGCGGCGTGAACGCGTGGGCTTTGGGGTCGACGCCGAGCGCGGTCGTCTCCGCTTCGAGCGCCTCGTAGAGCGCGGCGAGGTCGTCGCCGCCGCGGCCGACGCCCGCCCAGACGACCGAGACGTACTCGCGGTTCGGAAAGACGCCGAGGCCGCGGATGTCGGCCTCGAAGGGGGAGACTGCGGCGCGGTCGACGGCGCGCTCGCCGGCGGCGGCCACGTCGTCGAGGGCGGGGTCGCCCTCGTCGTCCTCCGTGCCGATGTCGCCGAGGAACTTCAGCGTCACGTGCGCCTGTTCGGGGTCGACCGGGTTGACGCCCGACGCGTCCGCGAATGGGGCCTGTGCCTCCGCGACGGCGGGCGCGAGCGAGTCCGGGAGGTCGACGGCGAAGAACGCTCGCATCTCGGTCGCCGGATCGGCCGAGCGACGGATACCGCTTGTGGTGGTCGAACCAGCGCCCTACATAAATACCACCGTATCAGTCCGGCACAATTTCCAGTAGTGACCCTCCCATACTCGCATGGGATGGCCACCACCGACTCCGCGCGACCGGACCCGCCCTCGGAGCGTCGGGCGCCGGCGCGCGAGATGTCGAGCGTCGCCCGCTCGGCGGACGGTCGCCGGATCGCCTACGCGACGTACGGGCCTCCCGACGGCGACCCGGTCGTCTTCTTCCACGGGACGCCCGGGTCCCGCCGGCTGGGCGCGCTCCTCGAACCGGCGGCGCGAGCGAACGACGTCCGCGTGATCGCGCCCGACAGACCCGGCTACGGACGCTCGCCCCCCCAGTCGGGTCGGACCGTCGGCGACGCCGCCGCGTCCGTGCGGCCCGTCCTGAACGACCTCGGAGTCGAGCGCGCGGCCCTCGTCGCGTTCTCCGGCGGCGCGCCCTACGCCCTCGCGACGGCCGCGTCGCTCGGCGACCGGGTCACCGGCGTCGACCTCGTCGCCGGCGCGACGCCGCCGTCGTTCGGCGACGACACGCCCGCGGTCCAGCGCCTCCTGTCCGGCCTCGCGGCCGCGACGCCGTCGGTCCTCGGGGCACTGCTCCGCGGTCAGGCGTGGGTCGCGTCGCGCGCGGACCCGTCGTTCGTGGTGGCCCAGTACGCCGAGGACGCCGACGCCGTCCCCGAGGACGCCGCGACCGTGGTGAAGGAGGACTTCCTCGCGGCGTTCGAGCGCCACCGGAACGGCGCGGTCACCGAGTTCCGCGACGCCGGCAGCGACTGGGGGATCGACCTCGACGCGGTCGACGCCCCGGTGCGCCTGTGGCACGGGACCGACGACGCGAACGTCCCCGTCGCCGGGGCGGAACGACTGGCCGAGGCGCTTCCGACCGCCGAACTCCGCGTCCTCGACGGCGCGGACCACCTCTGGACGCTCCTCCGGGCCGCCCCCGAGGCGCTGTCGCGTTCCCGCTGATCGCTGGCTCTCCCCCCGATTTCGCCCCTGAAACGCCGCTGCGTCCCCGCTGATCAATCCGGCCCTGCCCGAGTCCGTCCCCGAGACGCCGTTGCGTCCCCGCTGACCGGTTCGGCCCTCCTCTCCGACCTCGTCCCGGGTCCCTCCCGCGGGCGGTCCCGAACCACGCGGATTGATGTACGGCACGCTCGAACGTCGAGCGACGGCGTCATGAAACGGATCAGGTTCTCGGCCGCCTACCCCGAGCGGCTCCGCCACCCCCTCCACGAGGCGATCGCCGCCGACTCGCCGATCCGTCGCGCGGAGCTGCTGATGTGGAGCCCGACGGCGGACGCGACGACGCTGCTCTGGTTCGACGGCGACCGCGACGCGACGGCGTCTGCCCTCGACGCGCTCGACTCGCTGGTCGCGAGCAGCCTCGTGAGCGACGCCGACGGGACCTACGCGTTCCTTCGGCAGGACGCCTACGAGTTCCCGGCGGCGCTCCTCGACACCGTCGCGGCGTCGCGGGTGATCTTCCTCCCGCCGGTCGTCTTCCGCGAGTCGGGCGACGTCCGGTTCGAGGCAGTGGGCGCGACGGCGGCGCTCAGCGAGTTCCACGACGACCTCGCGACCCTCGCCGACCTCACTATCGAGTGGGTCCACGAGTTCGAGCGCCGACGGGAACCGTCGCGGCTGACCGACCGACAGCGCGCGGCGCTGGAGACGGCGGTCTCGACGGGGTACTACGAGGTTCCGCGCGAGGGGACCGTCGCGGACGTGGCGGCCGCGCTCGGCTGCGCGACGAGCACGGCCGGCGAACTGCTCCGGAAAGCCGAGGCGGCGGTCGTCGAGCGCGCCGTCGAATCGGCGTGACGGCCGCCGCCGTCCCGGACGCCGACCCGCCGTCGGTTCACAGCCGCTCGCGGAGCGTGTCGGCGGTCGCGTCGCCCACGCCGTCGACGTCGGTGAGGTCGTCCCGGGAGGCGTCGCGGACGTTCTCGACCGAGCCGAACCGCCGGAGGAGGCGGCGGCGCGTCTCGGGGCCGACCCCCGGCACGTCGTCGAGGACCGTCCTGACCTCGTCGCGGACGGTCTGGTGGTAGGAGACGGCGAACCGGTGCGCCTCGTCGCGCACGCGCTGGAGCAGGTGGAGCTCGGGGGCGTCGTCGTCCCAGCGCCGGGTCCCGGTCGGAGTGACGACCAGCTCCTCCGCCTTCGCGAGGGCGACGACGGGCACGTCCCACCCGGTCTCCGCGAGCGCGTCGCGGGCGGCCCCGAGCTGCCCCTCGCCGCCGTCGATGAGGAGGAGGTCGGGGTCCGGGCGGTCGTCCTCGCCGGCGAGCGCGCGCTCAGCGCGCCACCGGACCAGCTCGCGCATGTTCGCGTAGTCGTCGTTGCGTTCGGTGAGCTTCTTCCGGCGGTAATCGGCCGTCTCCGCGCTCCCGTCGACGAAGCACACGTCGGAGCCGACCACGGCGGTGCCCTGCGCGTGGCTCACGTCGAACCCCTCGACGCGCTCGGGGCGGGCGATCCCGAGCCGGTCGCCGAGCGCGCCCACGGGGTCGTCGCGGCCGCCGCGCTTCCGGGCGTTCTTCAGCGCGAGTTCGACGAGCTTCGCCTCGCGGCCGGCGCCCGGGACCCGGACCGCGACCCCCTCGCGCTCCAGCCAGTCGACAACGTCCCGGTCGGCGGGTCGTTCGGCGAGGAGGACCGCGTCCGGGAACTCCCGCTCGGCGTAGTACTGCGCGAGGAACGCGCTGAGCACGGCGGCGGGGGTGTTGGCGTCGGGGTCCGCCGGGGTCGCGTCGCCGCCGGAGGCCCCCGATTCGGCCGCGTCCGCCACCGCCGCCGCGTCCAGCTGGTGGCGGCTCCGGTCGACCAGTTGCCCGCGCTCGCTGTGGAGCCGGGCCACCCGAGCCGTGTCGCCCTCGACCGCGGCCGCCAGCACGTCGACGGTGCGGTCGTCGTTCCGGTCGCTGACGGCCTCGCCCCCCTCGCCGTGGAACGCCTCGACCGCTTCGAGGCGGTCGCGGAGATTCGCCGCGCGCTCGAACTCGTTCGCCTCGGCCGCGGCCTCCATGCGGCGTCGGAGGGGGTCGGCGAGGACGCCCGTCTCGCCCTCGAAGAAGCGCCGCGCGGCGGCCACGTCCTCGGTGTACGCCTCCGGCGATATCTCGCCGGTACACGGCGCCGAACAGATGCCCATCTCGTAGTCGAGGCAGGGGCGGTCGCGCCCCTCGTACTTGTGGTCCGAACAGCCGCGCAGCCGGTACTCGTCGCGGACCGCCTTCACCACGGTCTCGACGCGGCCCACGTCTGTGAACGGGCCGTACGCGACCGCGCCCGCCTCGGGGTCGCGGGTCACCTCGATCCGGGGCACCTCGTGGTCCGAGAAGGCGACCAACGGGTACGACTTGTCGTCCTTCAGCCGGACGTTGTACCGCGGGCGCAGCCGCTTGATGAGGTTCGCCTCGAGCAGCAGCGCCTGCGTCTCCGTGTCGGTGACCGCGAACTCGACCCGGTCGGCGCGCTCGACCATCCCTCGGATCCGGCCCGAGCGCGGGTCCGCGTACGACCGCACCCGGTCGCGGAGGTCGAGCGCCTTCCCGACGTACAGCGTCGTCTCCCCCGCCCGGAACTGGTAGACGCCCGGCTCCGTCGGGAGGTCTCGGGCCCGCTCGCGCACCGCGCCGGCGTCCATCGGTCTCGGATCGCCGTAGCCGCCCGACGCCATTGAACGCTGCGGGGACGAGCCGAAGCGAGGTCACGGTCCGTTCATGTCACTTCGCGAACTGGGTAGTTATCAAACCTGAGTCACGGGGAGAACCGTTTATGCCGATGCTTGGGGGAGAGGGAAACAGATATGACGGGAGTTCGAGGGCTGTTACGGCGCGTGCTCGGGCGGGGAGGTGACTCCCGGTCGGTCCCCGACGGGGGCGTCGTCGTCGGGGAGCCCGCGGGGACGGACGACGCGACGGTCCCGGCCGGCGAGTCCGGTGGCCCGAGCGACGAGGAGTACAGCGTCACCGAGGCGGACGGCGTGGACCGGACCAAGACCTTAGGGGGTGCCGGCTTCGCCGAGGTGTTCAACGCCACGGGCGTCCCGACGTTCATCCTCGACACCGAGGGGAACGTCGCCGAGTGGAACGAGTCGCTCGCGGCGCTCACCGGCGTCGACCGCGCGGACGCCCTCGGCCACGACTACGCCTCGGAGCTATTCTACCCCGACGGTCGGCGCGCCGACACACTCGCGGACAAGGTGCTCGACGCGCCCGAGGACGCGGACGAGGTGTACGATGTCGAGCGGTCCGGCTCGGCACGGATCCGCTACCGCGACACGAGCACGATGGTCGACCGCCACGGCGAGGAGAAGCACATCGAGTTCACCGCGACCCCGATGTACGACGGCGACGAGTTGGTCGGCGTGACTGAGGTCGTCATCGACCGCACCGAGAACGTCAACGAGCGCGAGGCGACGGCGGAGCTGGTCGCCGAGATCCGCCAGACCGCCGAGGAGATCGGGGAGGGAAACCTAGAGGCCCGCGCCGTCTGCCGCGAGGAGTGCGAAATTCTCAACGAAGAGCTGTTGAGCGTCATCGGCGTCGTAAACCGGATGGCGGAGAACCTCCAGACCCTCTCCGAGAGCGTCCACGAGAAGGCGCGCGACCTCGACGGCACCGTCGAGGAGGCGAGCGCCGCGGCAGCCGACATCGCCGAGAACGTCGACGAGCAGAACGAGCTCTTAGAGGAGAGCGTCTCGGAGATGCAGTCGTTCTCCGCGGGGATGGAGGAGGTCGCGGCGACGGCTGACCAGGTCGACTCCGCCGCGGTCGCGGCCGCCGACGCCGCCGACGAGGGGTTAGACGCCAGCGAGGACGCCCGCGAGGCGACCGAGGACGTGGTGGAGATCGGCGACGAACTCGTCGAGAGCGTCGGCGCGCTCTCCGAGCGCATGGACGACATCGAGGAGGTCATCGAGGTCATCTCCGACGTGGCCGAGCAGACGAACCTGCTCGCCCTGAACGCCAACATCGAGGCCGCCCGCGCCGGCGAGGGCGGCGACGGCTTCGCGGTCGTCGCCGAGGAGGTGAAGAAGCTCGCCGACGAGACCCGCGGCTACACCGAGGAGATCACGGAGAGTCTCGACAAGCTCCAGGCGCAGTCCGCGGAGACCACGACCGCGGTCGAGCGCTCGCACGACCGGATCGAGGACGCGGGCACCGAGATCGAGACGGTCCTCGACTCGCTCGAAGAGATCGCTGACGCGGTCGACGAGGCGGCCGCGGGCGTCGCGGAGGTCGCGCGCACCACCGACGACCAGGCGGCGACCGTCGAGGAGCTCACCTCGTCGCTGGAGGCGGTCCGCGAGCGCTCCGACCGCACCGAGGAGGCGACCGAACGCATCGTCGACGCCACCGACGACCAAGAGGCGGCCGTCGACGAGCTGATCGCCCGCGTCGAACAGCTCGACGCCAGATAACTCCCCTACCGCCCCCAGTCCCGTCCGCTTTCGCTCCCCCGTTCTCTCGGCACCGCCGAACGTTTAACCCCGCTCAGCCCCCACAAAACGTATGTCCGTTACGCCGCCCGGGCCGCTCGGCGACCCCCTGTTCGGGAACGGTCGCCAGTTCGCTGACGACCCCTTCGGTTTCCTCCGCGCCTGCGCCGACAGCTACGGTGACGTGGTGCGGCTCGACCTCGGTCCCAGAGAGACGTACCTGCTCACGAACCCCGCCGACGTCGAGCGCGTGCTCGTCGCCGACGCCGAACGCTACCGGAAGCCCCAGTTCGGCGACGACGCGATGGACACGCTGCTCGGCGACGGTCTCCTCATGAGCGACGGCGACACGTGGCAGCGCCAGCGCACGCTCGCGAACCCCTCGTTCCACAACCGCCGGATCGGCGCGCTCGACGGGACGATGGTCGACCACACGGAGTCGCAGCTCGCGGACTGGGCCGACGGCGAGGTCGTCGACATCCAGCTCGAGGTCGCCCGCCTCACCGTGAAGATCATCGTCTCGGCGATGTTCGGCGCCGACATCACCGACGAGGAGGTGAAGACGGTCCAAGAGAACTTGGAGCCGCTCGGCGCGCGGTTCGAGCCCGACCCGCGGCGGTTCCTGATCCCGAACTGGGTGCCGACCCGCGAGAACCGCGAGTTCGACGCCGCGATCGACACCCTCGAATCCGTCATCGACGGGATCGTCGACCGCCGCCGGGGCACGGAGCGCGACCCGAGCGTCGACCCCGCCGGCGCGGAGGGCGTCGGGGTGCCCGGCCCGGCCGGGGACGGCGACGGCGACCTGCCGATGGACCTGCTCTCAGTCCTCCTGCGCGCCCGCGACCGCGGCGAGCAGACCGACGAGAACCTCCGCGACGAGCTGGTGACGATGCTGCTCGCCGGCCACGACACGACCGCGCTCGCGCTGACGTACACGTTCTACCTGCTCTCGAACCACCCTGAGGCCCGTCGCGAGGTCGAGCGCGAGGCCGAGACGGCGACCGCCGACGGCCCGCCGACCGCGGCCGACGTCCGCGACATGGCGTACACCGAGCGCGTGCTCAACGAGTCGATGCGCCTCTACCCGCCCGTCTACACCCTGTTTCGCGAGCCGAAGCTCGACGTGAAACTGGGGGGGTACCGGATCCCGGAGGGGTCCGCGCTGATGGTGTCGCAGTGGGTGACCCACCGGTCCGAGCGGTGGTACGACGCCCCCGAGACGTTCGACCCCGACCGCTGGACGCCCAAGCGCCGGAGCGAGCGCCCCCGGTTCGCCTTCTTCCCCTTCGGCGGGGGCCCGCGCCACTGTATCGGGAAGGCGTTCTCGCTGCTGGAGGCGAAGATCATCCTCGCGGAGATCTGCTCGCAGTTCGAACTCGGCTACGAGGGACCGGACCTCTCCTTGCGCGGCTCGCTCACCATGCACCCGAGCCATCCGGTGCCGATGCGGATCCGCGAGCGGTAGATGTCCGCCCCCGCCGACGCGTACTGCGCCCGGTGCGGCGATCCGCTCTCGAGCGGTCTCGTTGCGACCGACCGCCGCGCCTGCTGTCTCAACGCCACCCCGATCGCGGGCGTCTGCCCGACCCACGGGCCGGTGGGGCCGCACCACACGGTCGAGGAACCGGACGCGGTCGACGACGCGTAACCTCCGGTTCGCCCTACAGATCGACCGTCGCCGCGACCTCCCGGCACTCCGGGTCCCACGCGTCGAGCGCATGGACGCGCCACCGGACCGGGTCGAACTCGGTCTCGACGAGGTCGGCGACCGCGCCCGGTTCCGGGTCGCCGCCCCGCGCCAGCGTCACGTGCGGGACGTACGCGTCGCCCTCGATTCCCTCCACCGTCCCGAACGCCGCACAGAGCCTGCGGTGAAGCCGAACGAGCCCGTCGCTCTCGACCGTCAGATACACGATCGGCCGTGACCCTGACCGCGGCGCGTCGAAGACGTCGATCCCGGTCACGGCGACCTCGAACGGGTCGGCGGGCGCGAGCGGTCGACGAAGGCGTTCGCGCAGCCGGTCGAGGGCCTCCTGACGAGGCGGGACGGGTTTGTCCCCTCCACGTTCCTCGCCCCCCTCGCCCTCTCCGCGTTCATCGCCTCCGTCGCGCTCTCCGCGTCGCACGTCCTCGGCGCCGAAGCGCTTACAGACGAGGGTGTGACGCTTGCGGACGCGATCGAACCCCGTCAGTTTCGGGTGGAGATCGCCGGCGAGGCGGTCGATAGCGGGCGGGAGCGGGACGTTGAGGCTGAACACGTCGGCGTCCGCCTCAGATCCGATCGGTGAGGTGTAAGGCGATCACGACGACGAGCGCGATCCCGATCAGCGTCGGGAGGGCGTCGAGCAGCCAGAAGGCGACCTCGAGGACGGCCCCGACGATCTCCAGGAGAAGCCACACGACGACGAGCAGCAGCACGATCTTCAGGAGGTCGTCGGTGTCGATCTCGGCGCGGTTCATGGCCAGACGGGGGTGCGGCAGCGATAAAAAGACGGTGATAAAAGCGGGCGCTCGCTACGCGATCTTCTCGTACTGCTCGGAGAGCTTCTCGGCGGCCTCGTCGAGCAGTTCGGCCTCGTACTCGTCGAGGTCCCACTCGACGACCTCCTCGACGCCGTTCGCGCCGAGCTTCGCGGGGACGCCGAGCGCGGTGTCGTCGTAGCCGTACTCGCCGTCGAGCACGACCGAGCAGGGGAGCACCTCGCCGGTGTCGTTGAGGATGGCCTCGACGGTGTGGGCGACGCCGGTGGCGGGTCCCCACTGCGTCGCGCCCTTCCGGCTGATCACGTCCATCGCGGACTCCTGGAGGTCCGCGAGGATCTGCTCTTTCTCGTCGGCGTCGAACGACGGGTCGCGGCCGTCGACGCGCACCTTCGAGAAGACGGGCGCCTGCGCGTCGCCGTGTTCGCCGAGGATCGTCGCCTCGACGTTCTGGACGGGCGCGTCGAAGCGCTCGGAGAGGACGTAGCGGAAGCGCGCGGAGTCGAGCCGGCCGCCGAAGCCGACCACCTTGTGGCGGTCGCGGTCGCCCGCCTCGTAGAGGTGGCGGTTGAGCAGATCGACCGGGTTCGAGGTGGTGACGGTGACGAAGTCGTCGTTGTGCTCGGCGATTGAGGACCCGATGTCCTCCATGATCGGCGCGTTGTCGCCGGCGAGGTCGATCCGGGTCTGCCCCTCCTTGCGCGGGATGCCCGCCGTGATGACGACCACGTCCGAGCCGGCGGTGTCCTCGTACTCGCCCTGCCGGACGGTCGTGTTCGAGTCGTACGCGACGCCGTGGTTCGCGTCGGCGGCCTGTCCGATCGTCGTCTCGCGCTGGTCCGGAATGTCCACGAAGACGAGCTCGTCGACCACGTCGCGTAACGCGAGGTTGTAGCCGGCCGCGGCTCCGACGGTCCCCGCCGCACCAATAACGCTGACCTTTGTCATACCGTGTAGATTCGCGACCGGCCGGTGAGTAAACGTTTCGGAACCCCGCTAACGTTCGTGACCGTCGTCGCGAAACCCCTAACTCCCGCGGCGTCGAAGCGTCGCCTCGTGCCGACGTTCCGCTACCCGTGCCCCGGCTGTCGGACGACGAACAGCCTTCACGACGCCGACTGTGAGTTCGAGGGCGTGAGCTGGCCGACCGTCGAGAAGGCGTACACCGACCTCCTGTCGGTGCTGTCCGCGGAGCCCGACGGCCTCCCGGAAGCGGCGCTGCGGGACGCGGTCCCGGCGGAGTGGGGCGGGCTCCACAAGGCCGCGCTCGGCGCGCTCCGCCGCGACCAGCGCGTCGTCGAGGACGGCGACCGGCTCCGCCTGCTCACCGCCGCGGAGTTCAAGGAACGCGTCTCGGAGCCGACTCGCGACCCGATGCGCACCGTCTACGAGCACGGCTCGGTCCCGGGCTGTCACGACAACGCGGTGTTCGCGATGGTGGCGTGGTACGAGATGGTCGGGCTCTCGTGGCCCGAGACCCGCGAGAACGTGATCGAGTGGCTCCGCGAGTCGGGCGCGTGGGACCGCGGCGGCTTCGAGGAGTCGACGCCCGGCGAGCTCGTCGACGCCAAGCGCCACGTGTACGACGAGGGGTACGGCTGGAAGGAGAAGGGACAGGCCGCGAAGCGCGTCATCGAGCGGCATCTGTAGCGCCGGTTCGTCCGGAGCGCGGACCGGACGGACCGCCGCCCCACGACAGCTTTACCCCCGCCGTCGCCGTCGTACCCGACGAATGGCCCTCGACCTCGTTCCCGCGTGGCCCGCCGTCGGCTCCCTCGCGGGCGGGGCGGGGGCGCTCGCGTGGGCGATCCGCGAACACCGCGGCCGCCCCGGCGTCGACTGGTTCCTCGGCGTGTTCGCCGCGCAGGCGACGTGGTGTCTCTCCTACGGCGTCGGCCTGCTGGTCTCCGAACCGGCGATCCGAGCCGCGCTGGAGGCGACGATGTGGCTGGGCGTGATCTGGACAGGGATCGCCTTCCTCGGGTTCGCACTGGAGTACACGGGCCGGAGCGACGTGGTCCGGAGCCGCCTGTTCGCGGCGGTCGTCGGGTTCGGCGCACTCTCGTCCGCGCTCGTCGTCACGAACTCGCTCCACGGTGTCTTCTGGACCGACTTCGCGCGCGACCCCGCCTTCGGCGTCGAGACCGTCTCGTACGCGTTCGGGCCGTGGGCGTACCTGACGGTCGCCGCGGAGACGGTCCTCGTCGCCAGCGCCGTGTTCCTCCTCGTCGACACGCTGCTCAGCTACGGGCCGCTGTACCGCCGCGGTCGCGCTGAGCTCGCTGCCGCCCGGGTTCGCGCTGGTCGCGTGGGCGCTGGCGCTCGGCCCGGTGCCCCAACTCCAACTCGCGCCGGTGATGTTCGTCCCGCACCTGCTCCTCGACGCGTACGCGTTCGACCGCGCGGAGATGTTCGACCGGAACCCGACCACCAGCCGCGCCGCGGAGCGCACCGCGATCGACGACCTCCGCGACCCCATCGTGGCGCTGGCGCTCGACCGCCGCATCGTCCGGATCAACCCCGCGGCCGAAACGGTGCTCGGCGTCGACGCCCAGACCGCCCGCGACCGCCCGCTCGCCGATTTCCTCGATCTCCCGGTCCGCATCGGCGACGCGGGCGAGGGCGAACCGGACGGCGGCGAGTCCGGCCCGGACGACGAAGCGGGCGGTTCCCGCGAGACGGTCGAGATCGACGCCGGCGACGGGGCCCGCAGCCGCACGTACGCGGTGTCAGTCTCCCGGCTCACCGACCCCAACGGCACCCACGTCGGGTACACTCTCGTCCTCTCGGACGTCACCGACCGCGAGCGCCGACGCCAGCAGCTGGAGGTGCTCAACCGCATCCTGCGACACAACCTCCGCAACGACGCGGGCGTCGTCCGCGGGTACGGCGAGATCCTCCGCGATCGCGTCGACGACTCGGAACTCGTTCAGATGGCCGACGCGGTCGAGCGTCGCGCGGGCGCGCTGGCCGCGCTCGGCGAGAAGGCCGGGACCGTCGAGCGGCTGCTCGAAGATCGGGACCCCGAGCCGACGGACGTGCGCGACCTCGTGACATCGGCCGTCGCGGACGCCCGTGGTCGCGACGACGCGGCGATCGAACTCGCGGTCGACGGCGAGCCGACGACCGCCGACGGCGGGGCGGCGACTTCCGTCGGCGAGCGGACGACCGGAGACGCCGACGACGACGAGTGGGTCACGCGGGTCCGGCTCGACGCGCTCCGCGCGGTCGTCGAGAACACGGTGGAGAACGCGCTCGATCACCACGACGGTCAGGGAACAGAACGCGATGACGGCGGGGCGTGGGTACGGGTCGCGCTCCGTCGAGAGGAGCGCGGAGGCGACGGCGGCCACGAGGGCGAGGGCGACGCGCGGTTCGTGCTCACCGTCGCGGACGACGGGCCCGGGATCCCCGAGCACGAAGTCGAGGCGGTCGAGTCCGGGCGGGAGACCGCCCTCGAACACGGGTCGGGGCTGGGCCTGTGGGTCGTCGCGTGGGGCGCCGCCGCGGTCGGCGCCGACGTCGAGTACGCCGACCGGGAGCCGCGGGGGACGCGGGTGACGGTGTCGGTTCCGGTCGTAGACGGCTTATAAAGCGTGTGCCTCGCCGTACGCCTGTGCCTTCAGACGATCGTAGCGCTCTCGCGAGTCGAGTACCCACTTGTACTCGAATCCGGGCGGTGGGGTGCTTCAGTCGAGGAACGAGCGAGCCTCTTCGACCCCGAAGCGGATCGTTTCGCGGCCGTACGACGGTGAGAGGCCAATCTCCTCGAATAGATTTAAAAAGAACTCCTGACGGTCGTCTCGGTGTCGTATCCGTATTGCTGCTCTCGGTTCGCCGTACTCCTGAACATCGAGACACCCGTCACAGACGTACCACATCTTGGCGATCCGTGGCGTCAGCGATAGACTCTCTGGGAACCGCTTCTCGCCGGACCGGTACCACCGACGAAGTGACCGCATGAACGGGTGAGATCGCGATATGACGGTATACCTATCGTGATAGTTCTCAGCCCTCGCATTTGGACTGACCCCGATTCACGGTTACTATGTGCCAGCTCCGCTGCCGTCTTTTTTTAATCGGACACCGGTGCTCAACACCCCCATCTTGTGGTCGAACCACTCCAAGGATTGCTTGTAACCATCGAGAGACGGAACAGGCCGTGAGCCCCGTCGTTCGTCTTTGGGACGGACCCCCCGTCACCCATGAAACAGCCGACGAGGATCTCGCGAAGGTACGTGGGTGTTTCGGGGTAGTAACAGCTTCCGCGTGCCCAGTGACTACCGACCCGCTTGAACGACTCTCCGCATCCTGGACACGCTTCCCTCGGTAATTTACTCGCTCTGAATCCTCGGTGCAAGCATATACGTTGCCTGTCCGAGCCCCTCGGCGAAGCCGTAGTGGAGCTTGACGGGGAACTCCTCGCCGAGCTCGACGGTGACCTCGGCGTCGGAGGGGATCGCCTTGTTCATGTCCTTGAGGTAGTCGAGGCTGAACAGCGAGTCAGCGGGGCCGGCGGTGAGCGCGATGAGGTCCTCGCGGTCGAGCTTGAGGTTCACGTCGTCGGTGTCGCCCTCGGCCTCGATGAAGAACGCCTCGTCGCCCTCGTCGACGCGGAGGCGGATGTGGTCGGAGACCATGTCGGCGGCCTTGATCCCGCGGTCGAGCTGGGCGCCCTCGACGACGATCTCGGAGGCGAGATCGAGGTCGGGGATGTCCGGCTCCTGGCGGATCGAGTCGGGGTCGATGAGCGCGAGGGTGTACGAGAGGCCGTCGATCTCGATGTGGAGCTTGCGGGTCTCCTCGTCGAGTTCGAGGTGGATCAGGTCGCCCGAGTTGGCCATGCCGGCGATGTCCTCCAGGCGGGCGAGGTTGACGCCGATGACGCCGCCGTCGGCGTCGTAGGACTCGAACGCGGCCGCCTCCAGCGTGAGGTCGACCATGCCGACGTTGGCGGGGTCGACGGCCCGGATGGAGAGCTCCTCCTCGTTCAGGCGGATCTTACACTCGTCGACCAACACGCTCACCGAATCGAGCGCGTCCTGAAACGTCGACGCGCCCACGATGGCCTTGAACATATACGTTCGGCTAGGGCGGTATCCCCTAAAAAGACACCCGATCGGGTCGGCACGGAAACGCTCAAACCGACCGGATGAGCCGGGCGACGACGACCCCGAGCGTCACCACGGCTCGCAGCGGGCGGAGCCGTTCGAGCCGGTATTCGAGGGTCTCCGCCTCGTCGGCGTCCCGGCCTCTCGCCTCCGCGTCCGCGCCGTCGTCCGCCGGCTCGCGCGTGAGGTCGCGGGGCTCCTCGCTACCGGGGCCGCGGGGCGCTCCGTCGCCGGGGTCGGGCGGCTCGGATCGGCCCGTCCGTCGGGGCGCTGTCGGCCGGCTCCGCGAGCGGTGTCGGGTTCACGTCGGTCCGCTCGGGCGCTGACAGTGGCTCGTCGACCGTGTGTGGCCTGCGCCGCGCCAGGCGGTACACGACGGTGCGAGGGTAATTCATGAGTAGACGAGCCGAACGCAAGACGGAACTGAAACTCGTCCGCGCGGGATCGGGCTCCCGGACCGATCGCGCCGGTCGTCGCGCGCGGCCCTCAGACGAGCGGCTCGACGAGGTCGCGCCCCTCGGCGAGCAGGTCGTCGACGGCCTCGTCGGAGTCGGCCTCGGCGTACACCCGGAGCTTCGGCTCGGTGCCCGAGGGGCGGACGAGCAGCCACGAGCCGCTCTCTAAGAGGAGCTTGAACCCGTCGAGCGTGACGACCTTCGCTACGGGGGACCCGCCGACTGCCTCCGGGATGTGGTCCTCCAGCTCGTCGAGGACCGCTTCCTTCCGGTCGTCCGGGCAGTCGAGCGACACTTTTCCGGCCGCGATGTGGCCGTGCTCGTCGAGCAGGCGGTCGACGCGCGCGTCGAACGGCTCGGCGGCGTGGGTCGCGGCCGCGAGCAGCCCCATCAGCACGCCGTCCTTCTCCCGGACGTGACCGCGGAGGGTGAACCCGCCGGACTCCTCGCCGCCGAACAGCGCGTCGTGCTCACCCATCGCCTCGGCGACCCACTTGAAGCCGACCGGGGTCTCGTACACCGCCTCGCCGTGCGCCTCGGCGATGCGGTCGACGAGGAACGTCGTCGAGACGGTGCGGACCGCGGGCCCGGAGTCGGTCTCCAAGAGACGGTCGTAGCAGGCGGCGTAGAAGAGGTTCGCGTCGAGGACGCCGCGCTCGGGCGTGACGACCGCGATCCGGTCGGCGTCGCCGTCGTTGGCGATCCCCAGATCCACGTCGCTCTCGGGGTCGGTGACGCGCTCGGCCAGTTCTCCGAGGTGTTCGGCCGACGGCTCGGGGGAGTCGCCGCCGAAGGTCACGTCGCGCTCGCAGCGCAGGCGCTCCACCTCCGCGCCGGCCGACTCGAGGAGCGCGTCCGTGACGCCGCGCCCGCTCCCGTGCATCGCGTCGTACGCGACCGTGAGCCCGTCGAGGTCGACGCCGTCCCCGTCTCCGGCGACGCGGCCGACGACCTCGCGGGCCGCGTCGGCGTGTTCGCTCACGAGGTCGACCCGAGAGATGTCGCCGCGCTCGGCTTCGGGGAGCAGGTCGGGCTCGGCGAGCCGGTCGACGACATCCTCGGTCACGTCCGGCAGCGCCGGCGCGCCGTCGTGCGGGATGAACTTCACGCCGTTGTACTCGGGCGGGTTGTGCGAGGCGGTGATCATACACGCGCCGGCCAGTCCGCGGTCGACGATAGCGTGGGCGATCACCGGCGTCGGCGCGTCGCGCTCGGGGAGGATCACGTCGAAGCCGTTGCCCGCGAACACCTCCGCGAGGCTCTCGGCGAACCCCTCCGAGGTCTCGCGGGCGTCGTACCCCACCGCGACCGGTTCGTCGTGCCCCGCCGCGTCGAGGTGGTCGGCGATCGCCTGTCCCACGATCCGCACGCGATCGTCGGTGAACGTGTCGAGTGTCGCGCGCCACCCGTCCGTGCCGAAGGCTATCTGGTCCATGTCGGCCACGTCGGCGGCGGGGACAATAATGCCCCGTGTCGGCCGCGAAGGTTGCGCGAGCGGATCGCCCGCGGCTATTGATAAATAAACCGCGGCGGCGCGTGCCTCCGAATGCCCGCAGGGCGTGAGGAGCACGCGCGAGGGAGTCGGACCGACGCAGTCGCGCCGGTCCGACGTGGCTGGGGAGGCGTGAGGTGCTGTGCTGGGCAGAGGGGACTCACCGGGGCGCCGCGAGGCCGGGGCTTCGGAGGTGGCCGCCGCCGATCTGCTACCGGCTACTTACAATCGAGGGGCCGGAGTTATGACGGCGCGAATCGACCTTGCCAATTAGTTCCAAGGCACTATCGGTCGGAGTTTCGGGTCCGCTCCCCGTCGATCGCCTCCGTTTTTACTATCTGGTCTCGAACTCGAGGTATGACCCGAATCGTCGCCGTCTCCGGCAGCCGGAGCGCGGCCAGCACCACGCGGGCCGCCCTCCGCGTCGCGCTCGACGCCGCGGCCGACGCCGGCGCCGAGACGGACCTGATCGACCTGGCCGCGGTCGACCTCCCGCTGTACCACCCCGAAGAGGACGCCCAAGGCGACAGCGAGGCGCTGAAGCGCCGCGTCCGCGAGGCCGACGGCGTCCTCGCCGGCACGCCCGTCTACCGCGGATCCTACTCGTCGACGTTCAAGAACTTCCACGACTTCTGCGGCTCCGACGAGTACGCAGACACCGCCGTCGGCCTGCTCGCGACCGCCGGCGGCGGCTCCTACGGCGGGACGCTCGAACACCTCCGCTCGACGTTCCGGAACGTCCACGCGTGGACGGTCCCCCACGAGGTCGGGATCCGGGGCGCCTCCTCGAAGGTCGAGACGGGCGGACCGGGAGACGCGGACGCCCCGGACGACGGTCCGCGGATCACCGACGACGACCTCCGCCGGCGCACCGAGCGGCTCGGACGGGTCGTCGTCGAACACTCGGAGCGGCTGCGGGAGTGAGACCGGTCGCGGCCCCACGGTCGCCGCGCTCGACGCGCCGCAGCCGGCAGGGATTTGCCCCGCGAGACCGATCGTCCCCCGATGAGCCGTATCCGCCCGGACGAGCTGGACGAGCGCCTCGGCACGGACGACGAGCCGTTCCTGCTGGACATCCGCCCCGAGTCGGACTACCGGAGCGGCGCGATCGACGGGAGCCGGAACGTGCCCGTGTACGACGACCTCCGGAGCGGCGACGACGCCGCGCTCCGCCGCCGGCTCGACGAGATTCCCGACGACAGCGAGGTCGTCACCGTCTGTAAGATGGGGATCGTCGCCAAGCGCGCGACCCGCGTCCTCGACGAGGCGGGCTACGAGGCGTCGACGCTCTTCGGCGGGATGAGCGGCTGGAACGGGTACGAGCGGGACTCGCTCGGGTACAAGCTCCGGTCGCTGTGGTGGCGGCTGCGCGGGTGAATTCGATCGCGTCTGCGAGTTTGTCACCGGCGTCTCGCGACCCCGCCGTCGACACCCTACGACCCCGCCGTCGACGCTCCGCGACCCGCCGGGCTTTTGCCCGGCTCGCGTCTACGTCGCCCATGACCGAACCGGGTGACGACGACCGTGTCCGCTAACCGGAAGGGGGACCGCCGCGAGCGCGAACTGGTGAACGCCCTGGACGAGGCGGGCTTCGCCGTGATGCGCGCGCCGGCCAGCGGCTCCGCGACCGAGCGCGAGCTCCCCGACGTGCTCGCGGGCGACGGCGAGACGTTCTACGCCATCGAGGCGAAGTCGAGCGCGGGCGACCCGATCTACCTCACCGGCGAGGAGGTAGAAGCGCTGTTGTTCTTCGCGCGGAACTTCGGCGCGAAGGCGCGGATCGCGGTGCGGTTCGACCGCGAGGACTGGTACTTCTTCCACCCCGGCGACCTCTACACCACCGACGCCGGCTCGTACCGGGTGAAAAAGGAGAAAGCGCTGGCCGACGGCACCGACTTCCCCGAGTTCGTCGGCGAGACCGAGAAGGTGACGCTCGCGGAAGTCGGCGACGACGGCGACGACGCCGACGCGACCGACCCGGAGACCGAGGAGCGGCGGACGATCTTAGAGGCTGTCCGCGACGGGCACATGCCGGTCGCGGACGCGCTCGACGTGCTGTGACGGTCGGCGCGGCCGCTTTCCCGGGTCGCCTCGACGGCCCGCGGACCCCCTCGCTTATCCCTCGCCGCGTCGAACCCCGGGACGAATGAGCGAGGACTTCGGCCTGCTCGAACCGGCGGACCAGCCCGGCGACGAGTGGGAGAAACTCGACGTCTCCGACACCGAGGCCGACCGGATCGCCCGGCGGCAGGACCGCGAGTTCGACGAGTTCCGCAAGCGGATCAAAGACACCGAGCAGTTCAAGCTCCAGGAGTCGGTGTTCGACGACGCCACGCTGGCGGCGGTGTACAAGCTGGTCCAGGATGGCTACGTCGACGCCTTCGGCGGGCCGGTGTCGACGGGGAAGGAGGCGAGCGTCTTCGAGGCGCTCGGCGGGCAGGCGGGCGAGCGGCCGGAGCCGGGGTCGGAGGCGGCCGGCGGCGGCCCCGAGGGCGTCACGCCCGAGCGCGAGGTCGCGGTGAAGGTGTACCGGATCAACTCCTCGAACTTCCGGCAAATGCGCGACTACTTGGAGGGCGACCCGCGCTTCGAGGGCATCGCGAGCGACAAGAAGGCGGTCGTGCTGGCGTGGACGCGCAAGGAGTTCGCGAACCTCTCGCGCGCGCAGAAGGCCGGCGTCCGGGTCCCGGAACCGATCGCGGTCCAGCGGAACGTCCTCGTGATGGAGCTCGTCGGCCACGCCGAGGAGCGCGCAAGGCGGCTGAGCGAGGTCGACGTGGAGAACCCGGAGACCGCCTACGAGGTCGTCCGCGAGTACATGCGCCGGCTGTACGGTGCCGGCCTGATCCACGGCGACCTCTCGGAGTACAACATGATCATCCACGACGGCGAGCTGGTGATCATCGACCTGGGGCAGGCCGTGACGGTTCACCACCCCAACGCCGGGGAGTTCCTCGCCCGCGACTGCGAGAACGTGGCGACGTTTTTCACCCGGCAGGGGCTCGACGTCGACCCTGACGACCTCCGCGCGTACGTGACGGAGCCCGAGGCCGACCCGACCGGGGAGCCGGCGTCGGGCGGGAAGACGGAGTCGAACGCGGAGGCAGACGGGAAGTCGACCGGAGCCTCCGACGAAGCGTAATTCGGGGCGCTTCCGTCGCGGCGTCGAGGCTCAGACCTCGCGGGCGTAGATCGCGGTCGGATAGGTTTCCTCGGACAACCCCTGTACGCGGATCAGTCCCCCGGAGTCCGGGTCCGACGCCGCCGGTCTAATCTCCATACGCGTCGCTCGTGGAGTCGACAAAAAACCTCATTCCGGTGTGACACGCCTTCGGGCGGACAACCGGCCGGAGACCACCGTCACGCGGCCACACGGCGCCCGCCGCGGAACACTCTTAAAAGGCTCCGCCGGGTACTCCGTGATATGCAACACGTGACGGTTCCGCAGGACCGGATCGGCGTCGTCATCGGCGCCGGCGGCGAGACGATGCGAGAGATCGAAGAGCGGGCGAACGTGCGGCTCGACATCGACTCCGAGTCCGGCAGCGTCGCCATCGAGGAGCGCGACGACCCCGTGGCGGCGATGGTGGCCCCGGACGTGATCAAGGCGATCGGCCGCGGCTTCAAGCCGGAGACCGCGCTGTCGATCCTCGACCACGACCTCCGGACGCTCGACCTGGTCGACCTCTCCGAACACACTCGCAACGACAACGACCTCCAGCGTAAGAAGGGCCGGATAATCGGCGAGAACGGCCGGACTCGGGAGCTCATCGAGGAGCTGTCGGGCGCGAACGTCGTCGTCTACGGGTCGACCGTGGGCGCGGTGGGGCAGCCCGAGGAGCTGGAGGTGGTGCGGCGCGCTGTCGGAATGCTGCTCGACGGGGCTCCGCACGGCGCGGTGTACTCGTACTTGGAGCGCATGTCGAACGAGCTCGACGACGACGTGAGCTTCAACGCGCCGCAATAACAGAGAATATCTTTTTCCCGTTGCGGCCGCGGTCGCTTTTCGACTAACGACGACCTCTACCGGGATACGCTGATCTCCGCCAAAGCCCCAGCCTCGTCGGCCTTCCTTCAGTCGGCCGACTCCGACGAAGGACTCCCGGTCCATCTGGCAGCCGACGCGTTGCGTCGCCGACCTCGCGCGTGCTATCCGGCCGTAGAGCGGCCTCGCAGGCACGCGCCGCCGTAGTTTGGCGCCGCTCAACCTCGGCCTCAACGGTCGAGTTAGCGTACTATATAAAGGGTCGTGTGAACGCACCGCATACTGGCCGATACTCCCCCACCGTGTTGCGATTTCGCACGACCTGAACAAAGGGTTTATATAGAATCACAAACAATCAATGGTCGTAATGTCACAGCGCCAGCGGATGGGCAATCAGCCCATGATCGTACTTTCCGAGGAATCGCAGCGAACATCCGGAAAGGACGCGCAGAACATGAACATCACGGCCGGCAAGGCGGTCGCGGAGTCCGTCCGCACCACGCTCGGCCCGAAAGGGATGGACAAGATGCTCGTCGACTCCGGCGGGTCCGTCGTCGTCACGAACGACGGCGTCACCATCCTGAAAGAGATGGACATCGACCACCCGGCGGCCAACATGATCGTCGAGGTCTCCGAGACGCAGGAGGAGGAGGTCGGCGACGGCACCACCTCCGCGGTCGTGGTCGCCGGTGAGCTCCTCGATCAGGCCGAGGAGCTCCTCGACCAGGACATCCACGCGACGACCCTCGCGCAGGGGTACCGTCAGGCCGCCGAGAAGGCCAAGGAGATCCTCGACGAGGAGGCCATCGACGTCTCCGCGGACGACCGCGACACACTCGTCGAGATCGCCGAGACGGCGATGACGGGCAAGGGCGCGGAGAACTCCAAGGACCTCCTCGCCGAGCTCGTCGTCGACGCCGTCCTCGCGGTCCAGGACGATGACGGCATCGACACGGAGAACGTCTCCGTCGAGAAGGTCGTCGGCAGCTCCATCGACGAGTCTGAGCTCGTCGAGGGCGTCATCGTCGACAAGGAGCGCGTCGACGAGAACATGCCCTTCGCGGTCGAGGACGCCGACGTGGCGCTGTTCGACGGCGCCATCGAGGTGAAGGAGACGGAGATCGACGCCGAGGTCAACGTCACGGACCCCGACCAGCTCCAGCAGTTCCTCGACCAGGAAGAGGAGCAGCTCCGCGAGATGGTCGACCACCTCGTCGACATCGGCGCCGACGTCGTCTTCGTCGGCGACGGCATCGACGACATGGCCCAGCACTACCTCGCGCAGGAGGGTATCCTCGCCGTCCGCCGCGCGAAGTCCGACGACCTGAACCGCCTCGCCCGCGCGACCGGCGGCCGCGTCGTCTCCAACCTCGACGACATCGAGTCGGACGACCTCGGCTTCGCCGGCTCCGTCGCCCAGAAGGACATCGGCGGCGACGAGCGCATCTTCGTCGAGGACGTCGAAGAGGCGAAGTCCGTCACCCTCATCCTCCGCGGCGGCACCGAGCACGTCGTCGACGAGGTTGAGCGCGCCATCGATGACTCGCTCGGCGTCGTCCGCACGACGCTGCTCGACGGGCAGGTGCTGCCCGGCGGCGGCGCCCCCGAGGCCGAGCTCGCGCTGCAGCTCCGCGACTTCGCCGACTCCGTCGGCGGCCGCGAGCAGCTCGCCGTCGAGGCGTTCGCCGACGCGCTGGAAGTCGTCCCGCGCACTCTCGCCGAGAACGCGGGTCTCGACCCCATCGACTCGCTGGTCGACCTCCGCTCCCGCCACGACGGCGGCGAGTTCGGCGCCGGTCTCGACGCCTACACGGGCGACGTGATCGACATGGAGGCCGAGGGCGTCGTGGAGCCGCTCCGCGTCAAGACCCAGGCCATCGAGTCCGCCACCGAGGCGGCCGTCATGATCCTCCGCATCGACGACGTCATCGCGGCCGGCGACCTCAAGGGCGGCGGCACCGACGACGGCGGCGACGAGGGCGGCCCCGGCGGCGCGCCCGGCGGCATGGGCGGCGGCATGGGCGGCATGGGCGGCATGGGCGGCGCGATGTGAAGTTCGGCTAACGCCTTCACCCCCCACCCCGACCGCAGCTGTTCCGCTGGACCGCTTCACCGATCGACCGTCGCGCGCCCCTTCGGGCCACGACGACACGCGATTTTTATCGACGCCGACGCTCCAGCGACGCGACCGTCTCGCTTCCCGTCAGTTACGATCCGCGCTAGCGACTCCCACATTCGGTCCGCGCTAGCGACCCCCACATTCGGTCCGCGCGACACGACGGTAACACCCGCGTAACCACTGGACGGCGGTGTCCGCGAGCGGTTAAGTGACTCCCGCCCGCTCGTTCTCCCGACGAGGTTCTCACGTTTACGATGCCACAGCAAAAAGCCGACTACGCCGACGACACCGAGATCAACGCCGAACTGGACGAGCTCCCAGACGACGAGACCGTCGAAGAGACGGTCGCGAACTTAGCGGAGCGCGGCTTCGACGTGCTCGTCGTCGACGACGCCGACGAGGCGCTGGAGACTGTTACCGCCCAGATCCCAGATGAGGCCTCGGTGATGAACGGGCACTCGACGACGCTCGAAGAGATCGGGTTCGACGAGTTCCTGAGCGAGGGCGACCACGAGTGGGAGAGCCTCCCGGACCAGATCTGGAGCATCGACGACGACGCGGAGCGACAGGCCGCGCGGCGCGATTCGCAGACGGCCGACTACTTCCTCGGTGGGATCAACGCGGTCGCACAGACCGGTGAGCTCGTCGCCGCCGACCTCTCCGGCAGCCGGATCGGCGCGTACCCGTTCGCCGCTGGCAACGTCGTCATCGTCACCGGGATCAACAAGATCGTCCCGACGCTCTCGGACGCCTTCGATCGGCTGGAGTCGGTCGCGTACCCGCTGGAGAACGAGCGCGCGCAGGAGGCGTACGGCGCCGAGTCCGCGATCGCGAAACAGCTCGTCTACCGGCGCGAGACCGAGGAGGGCCGGACGACGGTCGTTCTCGTGCGTGAGCAGCTCGGCTACTGATCTCCCGCGGCCGCGCGATACACGCCGACAGAGCACACGATTTCTCCCTTTGGACGACCGCCAGCCCCCACCGTGCGACGCCGAGACGGTGAGACTGTAACCCGTCCCCGATCCTCCGAGGACCGCCGCGTCGGTTCCGCGGTAGCGCCACGCTCGGCGGTTTCGAACCTTTCCCTTCTCGACGGCCTCGCGGCTGGCGGAGTTGCTCGCCGCGAGGATACGGGCCGGGAGGGATTCGAACCCCCGACCGTCCGGTTAAAAGCCGGACGCTCTCCCTAACTGAGCTACCGGCCCAGACGAATCGCCGTAGGGGCAGCCGACGGATAAACGTTTAGAACCGCGGAAGGCGTCGGCGTCGCCACCCGAAACGGTTTCCGACCCCCAGCCGTCGCCGGGAGCATGCCATTCGACATGCGCGCGTTCGCCGCCGAGCTCTGTCGCCACCGGTCGACCGCCGGCGAGGAGGCGGCCGCGGCCGCGTTCGTCGCCGAGCGGCTCGCCGACCTCGGCTTCGAGACGTACGCCTGGGACGCCGACCCCGCCGTCCTCGCGGACCACCCCTCCTTCCCGGACGACCTCGACGCAGCGGCCGTCGACGGGCGGCGCAGCGTCGCCGGCGTGTTCGAACTGGGCGGTGCGGGCGACGACGGTGGCGCGAGCGACGGCGACGACGCGGCCCCCGAGTCCGCCGCCGCCGACCCGGTCCCCACGCTGGTCCTGAACGGCCACCTCGACGTCGTGCCCGCGGAGGCGGCGGAGTGGTCGAGCGACCCCTTCGAGCCGGTCTGGCGCGACGCGTCGGAGCGAAACGCGGACCCGGCCGCCGCCGACGCGGGCGGCGACACCCTCACGGCCCGCGGCGCGGCCGACATGAAGTGCGGGCTCGCGGCCTGCGTCGCCGCCGCCGTCGATGTCCGCGACGGGGTCGCCGACGGCGCAGTCGACCTGCCGCCGTCCGGGCTCCGACTCGTCGTCGAGGCCGTCGCCGGCGAGGAGGACGGCGGGTACGGCGCCGCGACCGCCGCGCTCGCGAACCCATACCCCTTCGAGCGCGACGCGGCGATCGTCGCCGAGCCGACCGAGCTACGTCCCGTCGTCGCCTGCGAGGGGTCGCTCATGGCACGGATCGAGATCGACGGCCGGAGCGCCCACGCGGCCACTCGGTGGCGCGGCGAGGACGTGCTCCCGCGCTTCGAGGCCGTGCGGGAGGCGTTCGCGGACTTGGAGACCGAGCGCGGCGAGTCGGTCTCGCACCCGCTGTACGGGTCGTTCGCTGTTCCGTGGCCGGTCGTCTGCGGCCGGGTCGAGGCGGGCTCGTGGGCGTCGACGGTCCCGGCGACGCTCGAAGCGGAGTTCCGGATCGGCGTCGCGCCCGGGGAGACCGTCGCGGAGGTGGAGGCGGCGTTCCGCGAGCGCCTGGACGACGTCGTCGACGCCGACCCTTGGCTGCGCGATCACCCGCCGCGGTTCGAGCGGTTCTCCGTCCAGTTCGAGCCGGCCGAGGTCGCCGTCGACGAACCGGTCGTCGAGGCGGTCCGTGCCGGCCTCGTCGCAACGGGGCTCCCGGACGTCGAGCCGCGGGGCGCGACGTACGGCGCCGACTCGCGACACTTCGTCGCGGCCGGGATCCCCGCGGTGCTGTTCGGGCCCGGTACCATCGACGAGGCGCACTACCCCGACGAGACGATCGCGTGGGAGGAGGTCGTCCGGGCACGCGACGCGATCGCCGCCGCCGCAGGACGGTTCGCGCGCGACTACGCGGCGTAGTCGTCCGGTGACGGGCAGTTCCTACCGGTCGCCGTCGAGGTACTCGTCGACCGCGTCGGCGACGATCGACCCCGGATCGACGCTCTCCATCGACGCCCGTCGGCGCAGCTCGACGTACGTCTCCGCCGGGAGCCGGACCTGAAGCCGACCGAGTTCGACCCCGGCCTCGCGGACGGCGGCCTCGACCTCCGCGCCGTCGTTGACCGCGGACGCGATCGCGCGGACCTCCCGCACGGTGAGGTCGCCGTCGATCGTCGCCCACGCGAGCAGGTAGCGGTCCCGCCCGCCGAGCCGCGCGACGTGTTTCGCCGCGCTGGGGGCGATTCGCCCGTTGGCGACCTGCCGCCGGATCGCCTGCGGGAGGTCGTGGACCCGCGCCCACTTCCGGATAAACGCGACGCTCACGTCGTCTCCGGCACGTTCGGCGGCTTCCTTGTACGACCCGACACCGCGGACGAGCGCCGCGCAGGCGGCGGCGCCGCGCAGCATCAGGACGTTGTCGTCGTCGCCGACGTCGCCGGCCGCGAAGCGGCCCACGGTCCTCGCGGCCTCGGCGACGCTGTCGGGGTCGTTCGGGTCGAACCCCACCGCGTCCGCGGCCCGGTCGCCGGTCACCGACGGGTCCGACCGGACCACCGGTTCGCCGACGGGGGACCGTCGGTCAGCGCGTGACTCCTCGGTCATACACACACCTTCGGGGCCGCGAATATAAACGCCGGGCACCGGGGCGGAACTCGCTCGAACGCCGGACGCGCCGGATCGCCGGGGGTCGATGCGCTTCGCGGTCCGGACCGGTCGTCGGCGCTCGACGCTACTTCGGGGTCCGGGCCGCCCCGTCGTCACCCTCGTCCGTTCCCCTCGCGTACAGGAGGTACGAGTACGCCACGGTGACCGCGGCGGTCGCGAGCGCCGGGCCGACGAGGAAGTACACGGCGTACTCGCCGGCGAAGAGACCGACGGCGGCGATCGCGGCCGAGAGCTTGAACAGCCGAGCACCGAGCGCGTGGGTGCGGTCCCAGACGGCGTCGTCGCTGAGCGTCCACGGCGTCCGGATCCCGAGGAACCAGTTCGGCTCGACGTGCGGGAGCAGGGTCCCGAGGTAGTAGAACAGCGCGGCGCCGCCGGCGGCCGCGACCGTCGTCACGTCGACCGCGTAGCCGAGGTTGACGGCGAGCACGGCGAGGTGGAGGGCGACCAGGAACGCCGTGAGGACGACGACGAACCGGTCGTAGTGGACCCGGAACGCCGCGACGTTCTCCCGCAGGGGATCGATCCGCGGGAGCACGGCGAACAGGCCGATCAGTCCGACCGCGAGCCCCGGCACGAGCCACATCCCGGCCGTCCGCGAGAGCGTCTCGGTCGGCTCGCCGGCGGCGTTCCACCGCGTTACCATTCGCTGCGGGAGGTCCGGTGCGACTGCGAGGCTTGCGGCGGCGCCGACGGCGACGAGGAGGACCGCGACGCCGAACCGGAGCCGCGTGGAGAGCACGGATTCGGAGGGCATGCGGCCGGAGACACGCGCCGAACCGATAAAAGGTACCCACCCGTGCGACTCCGACCCGAAGACCCCGGCGCGACGCAACCCTTACCGGTCGTGACCGCCAACTCTGGCCATATGACCGACGAACGCGACGACGACGGCCACGAGTTCTCCTCGGGGCAGGGCGTCGACGCCGACTACGACGCGTTCACGCTCGACCCGCCGGAGCTCGGCGAGGACCCGAGCCGCGTCGACCCGGTCGACTCCCGGGTGCTGACCGAGGAGCTGGACCGCCGGAACATCGGCAGCGAGGACGTCGACGTCGAGCAGCTGATCGACGTGGGCCTCTCGTACATGGGGATCAACCGGTTCGAAGAGGCGACGGAGACGTTCGAACGCGCCGCCAACTTCGCCGAGGAGGACTCGCTGGAAGCGCAGGAGGCGTGGGTGAACAAGGGCGCCGCCCACGCCCAGTTGGAGGAGTTCGACCAGGCGATCGGCGCGTATCAGGAGGCGCTCCGGATCGACGAGGAGTCCGAACACGCCGCGACCGCCGAGACGAACCTCGCGTACTCGCTCTGGGAGTCCGGCCGGAGCGAGCAGGCGCTCGAACACGCCGAGCGCGCCGTCGAGACCGACCCGCGCTTCGCGGAAGCGTGGTACAACCGCGGGTTCCTGCTGGTCGAGCGCGGGCTCGCCGAGGACGCGGTCAAGTGCTTCGACAACGCGATCCGCCTCGGCTACCGCGACGCGGGGGTCCTCGAAGAGAAGGCGCGCGCCCTCGAGGAGGCCGGCGAGCACGAGCAGGCCGAGGAAGTCGCCGACCGCGCCGAGGAGCTCCGTCGCGAGGCCGAAGAGCAGATGGTCGAAGAGCAGACTGGACAGGCCCCCGGACCCGGCGGGCAGGGCCGTCAGGGCGGGCAGGCCGGCGGCGGGCGGGGCGGCGACCCCGAGGGCCCGGAGCGAGAGCTTCAGGGCGAGGGGCCAGAGGGCTTCTGAATGCTCCTCCGCGAGCGCGAGACCGCCGAGGGACGGCTCGTCTCCGTCTGTGATCCGGACTGCCTCGGCGAGACGTACGACAACGGCCGCGCGACGATCACCGTGAGCGAGGAGTTCTACGGCGGCGACGACGCCGTCGAGGCGACCGCCGAGGAGGTCGTCGCGGGACTTCAGCGCGCACAGGTCGCGAACATCGTCGGCACCGAGGCGGTCGGCGTCGCCGTCGACGCGGGGCTTGTCGACGAGGAGACCGTCTTAGAGTTCGAGGAGACGCGGCACGCGCAGTTGCTCTGGCTGTAGCGGCGCACCGCCGCCCGCGTCTCGCCGGGATCCGAACCGGCTAAGGGCGCGGGCGACGAGGCGAATCCGATGAGACGACTCACGCGGAGCGAACTGGCGTCGCGGGTGGGGCCGCGGCCGCCGTCCGACGCCTTCTGGCGGCGCGCGATCGACCGCGGGGAGGCCGCGCTCGGCGTCGGCGCGGACGCCGTCGGCGAAAGCGCGGCCCCGGGCGACGAACCGGACGACGGACCGACGGAGCCGCTCGACACGGGGGACATCGTCGACGTGGGCGACCACGCCTTCGTCGTCGTCGACGCCGACCGCACCGAGAGCGGCGGGCAGATCTACCGGATCGAACTCGTCGCCGACCGCGAGGGAGACTGAGGATCGGGAGACGGATCGACTCGGAAGACGGGCCGGACCGGGTGGCGAAACCCGATCAGAGCCCGGCGACGTCCTCGATGGCGTCGGTGAGTTCCTTCACGCTCTCGACGGTGTGCTCGCCCATGTGGCCGATCCGGAACGTCTCCTCGCCGAGGTCGCCGTAGCCGTTCGAGAACGCCATGTCGTACTCCTCGCTCACTTCCTCGATCGTCGCGGCCACGTCGATCCCCTGCGTGTTCTCGATGCAGGCGACCGTCTGCGACTCGTACCCCGCCTCGGGGAACATCGCGAAGTGTTCGTCGGCCCAGTCGTGGACGTACTCCGTCATCTCGCGGTGGCGCTCGTCGCGGGCGCGGTGGCCCTCCTCCAGCATGCGTTTCATCTGCTTGCGATACGCCAGCATGATCGGAATGGCGGGCGTCGAGTGGGTCTGTCCCTTCCGGTCGTAGTAGTCGATCGTCCGGCGGAAGCCGCCGTACCACGAGGAGTCGCCCTTCTCGACCTCGCGGTCGTAGGCGTCGTCACTCACGACGCAGACCGCGAGCCCCGGCGGCATCGCGAACGCCTTCTGAGTGGACGCGAAGATCACGTCGATGCCGTGTTCGTCGATGTCGACGTAGTCGCCGCCGAGCGACGAGACGGCGTCGACCGCGAAGTACGTGTCCGGGTACTCGGCGATCACGTCGCCGATCTCCTCGACCGGGTTCCGCACGCCGGTGGACGACTCGTTCATCACGCCCGCGACCATGTCGTACTTCGCGTCCGCGGACTCGATCGCCTCGCGCACGTCCGCGGGTTTGACCGCCTCGCCCCACTCGTACTCTAGCCGGTCGACGTCCTTGCCGAGCCGCTCGGCGACGTTGGCGTAGCGCTCGCTGAACGCGCCGCAAGTCGGGACGAGGACGTGCTCGTCGACGAGGTTGAGCGTCGTCGCCTCCCAGAACTCCGTGCCGGAGCCGGTGAGAATTACGACCTCGTGGTCGGTGCCGAGGAACTCCTTCGTGTCCTCGACGATAGTGGTGTACAGGTCGGTCATCCGGTCCATCCGGTGCCCGAACATCGGCTCGGCCATCGCCTCGATGACGTCGTCGCGGACCTCCGTCGGGCCGGGGATGTACAGCGTCTTCTCGTCGTAGTCGTCGCGGTATTCGCGTTTCTTCGTCACGGGATCCACCTGTCAGTTCGTACCGGGACGCGTGCGGGTATGTTCCTTGTGTTACGTTCAAAAACCGGGAACGCCGGCGCCGGGCGCGACCGGCGGCGGGCCGAGGCGGCACCGCGACGGAGTTGCGCGGATCAACCGTCTTTATAGGCACAGAGCAGAGAATCATGGTATGATACATACACCGAGAGTCGCAACCGCCCGGGGTGGCCCGCCGTGAGCGGCGACGAGGAGCTCGCGAAGGACCTCGGCCCGCTCGCGGCGCTCACCATCGGGATCGGGACGATGATCGGCGCTGGGATCTTCGTCCTGCCCGGCACCGCGGTCGCCCGCGCCGGGCCGCTCGCGGCGTTCACCTTCGTCCTCGGCGGCGTGATCGCGCTGTTCACGGCGCTTTCGGCCTCCGAGCTGGGCACCGCGATGCCGAAGTCCGGTGGGGCGTACTTTTACGTTAACCGCGCGCTCGGGCCAATGTTCGGCTCCGTCGCGGGGTGGGCGAACTGGCTCGGGCTCGCGTTCGCGTCCGCCTTCTACATGTACGGCTTCGGCGAGTACGTCAACGCGCTCGTCGGGATCGGTCCGGTCGGGATCGGCTTCGTGACGCTGGAGGCGGCGCAGGTGATCGGGCTCGCGGGCGCGCTCCTCTTCATCGCGGTCAACTACTTCGGCGCGAAGGAGACCGGCGGCCTCCAGATCGTCATCGTGATGTCGCTGCTCGGGATCCTCGCCGTCTTCACCGTCGTCGGCATCCTGAACGCCGACATGGAATCGCTCCGGCCGCTCGCCCCGCCGGGCACGACGAGTCAGGTGCTGCCGGTGACGGGGATCATCTTCGTCTCGTACCTCGGCTTCGTCCAGATCACCTCGGTCGCCGAGGAGATCAAGAATCCCGGCCGCAACCTCCCGCTCGCGGTGCTCGGCTCGGTCGTCATCGTAACGGTCGTCTACGCGCTGTTCCTCCTCGTCCTCCTCGCGGCGGTGCCGAACGAACTCGTCGCGAACAACGAGACCGCGGTCGTCGACGCCGCCAGACTCCTCTTCGGGCAGTACGAGGTGTTCGGCTTCTCGCTGGGCGCGCTCGGCGCCAGCATGCTCCTGATCGGCGGGCTCCTCGCGACCGCCTCGTCCGCGAACGCGTCGATCCTCTCCTCGTCGCGGATCAACTTCGCGATGGGCCGCGAGAAGATCGTCACGCCGTCGCTCAACGAGATCCACGAGCGGTTCGGAACGCCCTACAAGTCGATCGCGCTCACCGGCGCGCTCATCCTCGTCTTCCTCGTCGCCGGGAGCGTCGAGTCGCTGTCGACGATGGGCTCCGTCCTCCACCTCGTCGTCTACGGGCTGCTCAATCTCGCGCTCATCGTAATGCGCGAGTCGGAGGTCGAGGGGTACGATCCCGACTTCGAGGTCCCGTTCTACCCGCTCGTTCCGATCATCGGTACGATATCGTCGTTCGCGCTGATAATCTACATCGACCCGACGATCATTCTGCTGTCCGCCGGGCTCGTCGTCTTCGCGCTGCTCTGGTACCTGCTGTACGCCCGCGGGAAGGTGGAGGCGCGTGGCGTGCTCGGCTCGTGGATCCTCGACCGCTCCGAGGACCTGCCCGAGCAGGCCGTCTCGGCGGCGACCGCCGTCCAGCCGAGCGGCGACGACTACCGGGTGATGGTGCCGCTCGCGAACCCCGCGACCGAGGAACACCTGATCACGCTCGCCTCGGCCATCGCAAAGCAGCGGAACGGGACCGTCGTCGCGGTCAACATCGCGAACGTCCCTGACCAGACCTCGCTGGAGGCGGCCCGGGACCGCGGCGCCCACGAGGCGGCGCACGGTCTCCTCGATCAGGCCCGCGAGGACGCCGAGACGTTCGGCGTCGACGTGGAGACCCACGTCGTCCTGTCGCACCGCGTGTTCGAGGAGGTGTTCGACGCCGCGCGCACCTACGGCGCCGACATGACCGTGATGGGCTGGGGCGAGGACTCTCACGGGGCGCCCGGGCGCGCCGAGTCCGCAGTCGACGAGCTGGCGTACTCGCTCCCCTCGGACTTCCTCGTGTTCCGCGACCGCGGGTTCGACGCCTCGCGCATCCTCGTGCCGACCGCGGGCGGTCCGGCCTCGGACCTCTCCGGCGCCGTCGCGAAGATGCTCCAGACCGAGTTCGACGGCGAGGTCACGCTGCTCCACGTCGCCGAGGACGACGAGGAGGCGGGCCGCGCGTTCCTCACCGAGTGGGCCGACGCGCACGACCTCTCCGACGCCACGCTCCGGATCGAAAGCGGCGACGTCGAGAACAGCATCGAGCGCGCCGCCCGCGACGCGACGATGCTCATCATCGGCGCGACCCAGAAGGGACTGCTCTCGCGGCTGGTCAGCGGGTCGCTCGTGTTGGACGTGCTCAACGAGGTGGAGTGTTCCGTGCTGCTCGCGGAGCCGCGCAGCGCGCGCGGCATCCTCGGCCGGCTGTTCGGGAGCGGCGCGCGGTCGAACGACGTGACGGACGCGATGGAGACGCCAGCGGAGGTTGGCGTCGGACCGGAGCCGTCGACGCCCGAGATCGACGAGGGCGCGGACCAGGGGTCGAGCGCGGGCGACGAGTCGAAGGCAGACTGACGCGGCGAATTTATGTTACATAGCGGGTGGCGTCCGAACGATCCCCGTCAGCCCCAGTGCCAGAAGTGGTTGTCGTCGTCCTCGACCGGGTCGGTGCGCTCCCGGAGGGCGGCGACGTCCTCGGCGGTCGGCTCGTGGTCGTCGGGGAGCCGCTCCATACAGTCGAAACAGAGGAAGAACTCCGAGCCGTCGGTGAGTTCGAGCGTCAGCCCCTGCGTCGACTCGAACGCGAAGTTCCACAGGTCGCCGATCCCGCCGGCGATCCGCACGGACCGCTCGCACACGTCGCACGCCTCGGAGGCCATACGCGTCTCTCACGGGGTCCGCGGGGTAAGGCGTGTCGCCTCGGTAATTATATATCGCCGCTGTTTGGAGAGACGCGATTGACAGCTCTGCGGTGAACACCGCTCGGTCAGCACCCACTCGTTTATAAGCGACTATCAGCAGATCGGCGGCGAACACTCCCAAAGCCCCAGCCGGCGGGGCGGGCGCAGGCGACGTAAGCACCGAACGAGGGAGCGACAGCGACCGAGTGAGGCGCGCAGCGAGCGTGCGCCCGCCCCGCCGGCTCCCCCTTTGAGTCCCGCCCGACCGCAACCGCACGGCGCCTCACGCCTTCCCAGCCTCGCGGTTCGCGCTCTCCGAGCGCTCACCGCGTCCAGCGAGAATCGAAGATTCTCTGGCAGCCGGCGCGTAGCGCCGGCGACCTCGCGCGCTCCGTCGCGGCCGCCGAGGGCGGCCGCTCGCAGGCACGCGCCACCGTGAGGGATTCAGCGCTGCTCCGCGTCGATAACGTGTCCGTCGCTCGGGTCGAACCCGACCGCAACCGCGCCGTCGAGGGGGTCGACGGTCCGGACGAGCAGTTCGCGGTCGCCCCAGTCGAGCGTGACGCGCGTTGTCTCGCCGAGGAACTCCGCGCTGGCGACCGTCGCGCGCAGCGTGTTTTCGCCGACCGGAGCGGCGGTCTCGCCGCCCCCTGCTCCGCCCGCGCTCGCGACGCGCAGGTGTTCCGGACGGACGCAGAACGCGATCCGGTCGCCGACTTCGGGCGAGTTCGTCGCGGGCGCGCCCTCCCCAGCATCGCCGCCGCCCCCGGGTGCGACGCGGAGGGTCTCGTCGCCGCCGTCGACGTCGACCGCGAGTTCGCCTTCGCCGAGCGACTCCACGACACGGCCCGCGAACACGTTATTGTCGCCGACGAACTCCGCGACGAACCGCGTCGCGGGCTCGCGGTACACCGTCCGCGGGGGTGCCACCTGCTCCGGCGTCCCGTCGTTCATCACCGCGACGCGGTCGGAGACGGCCAGCGCCTCCTCCTGGTCGTGCGTGACGTATATCGTGGTAATCGACAGTTCGGACTGGATCCGCTTCACCTGCGCGCGGAGCCGTTCGCGGAGCCGTGCGTCGAGCGCGCTCATCGGCTCGTCGAGGAGGAGCACGTCGGGGCCGGGCGCGAGCGCCCGCGCCATCGCGATCCGCTGCTGTTGCCCGCCCGAGAGGCTCTCCGGGTCGCGGTCGGCGGCGTCCGGCAGGTCGACCAGTTCGAGAAGTTCCGCGACGCGCTCGTCGCGCGTGACGCCGTCGGGCGGGTCGGCGAAGTTGAGCCCGTACGCGACGTTCTCTCCGACGGTCATGTGCGGGAACAGCGCGTAGCTCTGGAAGACGACGCCCACGTCGCGGTCCTCCGGGGGCACGCCGGCGACCGACTCGCCGCCGAACCGGACCGTCCCGCTCGTCGGCTCCTCGAACCCGGCGATCAGGCGGAGCGTCGTCGTCTTCCCGCAGCCGGAGGGACCGACGAGCGTGAAGAACTCGCCCTCCCGCACCCGGAGGCGCACGTCGTCGACCGCGGCCGTCTCGCCGTAGCGCTTCGTCACCCCGTCGAGTTCGACCGCGACCGGTGGGTCGGGCGCAGACTCCGACTTCGGTTCAGAGCCCACGGTGGTCACCCCCGAGCCGCTCGATGACGACGAAGCTGACCCCGGTGACGACGAGCAGGACGACGCCCATGGCGGTCGCCGGTCCGAGCCGCCGCCCGATGAACCGTTCGATCGCGACGGGCATCGTGTACGCGTCGGCGCCGGTCGCCAGCACGACGGTCGAGGTGAACTCGCCGATCGAGACGGCGAACGCGAACGCCGCGCCCGCGACGACCGCGGGCCAGACGAGGGGGATCTCCACGTCCCGGATCACCCGCGCCCGCGAGGCGCCGAGCGCCCGCGCGGACTCGACGAGCGAGCGGTCCAGCCCGGCGAGCCCGGGCGAGACGGTGCGCACGACGAACGGGTAGCCCGAGACCGCGTGCGCGACGACGATCGCGGCCGCGCCGCTCGCGGCGATCCGCCACCCCCCGATCTCGACGCCGAAGACGAGCCCCCGCAGGAGACCGAGCCCGACGATGATCCCCGACACCGCCAGCGGCGCCATCGCGGCCGCGTCGACCAGCGTCCGCCCGCGGTACCGCCGCGTGGTCAACACCGCGACGACGACGCCCATCGGGAGCGCGAGCAGCGTCGCGCCCGTCGCGAATGCGAGCGAGTTCCGGATCGCGGGCCACGGCCGCACCTGAAACGCCGCCCCCGTCTGCTGGCGCTCGACTAGGAATCGGTAGTGGTCGAGCGTGATCGCGCCGTCGCCGCCGGTCACCGACGCGAGGACCATCGACGCGATGGGCGCGAGGAAGACGACCCCGGCGACGACCGCGTAGGCGGCCAGCCCGGCCCGCGGCAACAGCTCGCGGAGCGTCGCGGCGGGCGGGGAGAGCGGGCGCCGGGGGAGCGGCCGAGCGCCGCGCGCGCCGGTCGGCTGCCGGGCCTCGTACCGGAGGTACGCGAGCAGGACGCCGAGCGAGACCGCGAGTTCGATGATCGCAAGCACGGCGGCCTCGGCGTAGCTCAGGTCCCGCACCAACCGGTAGACGAGCACCTCGACGGTCACGAGCTCGAACCCCCCGAGCGCCAGGACGATGGGGAAGGTTCCGAAGGTGAACACGAACGTCAGCGCCGCGCCCGTGAGGACGGCGGGGTACACCTGCGGCGCGACCACGTCGACGAACGCCCGGACCGGCCCGGCGCCGAGGCTGCGGGCGGTCTCGACCGCGCTCGCGTCCACCGACTCCCACGCCGCGGTCGTCACGCGCGCCACCAGCGGCGCGTTGTAGAACGCGTGGGCGATCACCACCGCTTCGAGGGTGAACATGAGTTCGACCCGCGGGAGTCCGAGCGTCGTCAGGGCGGCGTTCAACGTGCCGTTCTCGCCGAACGTGGCGACGAACCCGACCGCCACCATGATCGACGGGAGGACGAACGGGACGATGGTGAGCGAGCGCAGGGTTCGCCGCCCGGGGAACTCGAAGCGCGCGAGCAGGTAGGCGGCCGGGAGGCCCAGGGCGACGCTCGCGACGGTCGAGAGGACCGCTTGGTACGCGGTGAAGCCGACGATCCCGAGCCGGCGGTCCGGCGAGAGGAGCGCCCGCGCGACCGCGACCGGGGACTCGCCCGACAGCAGCCGGGCGAGTTCGCCGAAGTAGAACGGGTCGGTGAGCACCTCGGCGAAGGCGCCGAGGGTGACGGCGCCGTCGACGACGACCGCCTCAATCAGGACGGTCGCCGTCGGGTAGTAGAAGGCGACGACGAGCGCGGCGCTGGTGAGGACCGCGAGCGCCGTCAGCGCGCGCGCCTCGGCCCACTCCCCGAGCCGAGACAGTCGCCCGTCGTGGTCGGTCACGCGCTCGGTCCCTCGTCGGACACGCGATCAGTTCCCGGCGTATTGCCGCTCCCAGGCCTCGACCCACGCGTCGACCGAGCCCTGGAGCTCGTCGTAGGTGAACGTCACCGGGTCGGCCGGCTCCTTCGCCAGCTCGGCGTAGTCGCTCGGCAGCTCCGCGCCGTCGGTCGACGGGAACGCGACGTTGCGCTGGGCGATCTCCCCCTGAACGTCCGGCTCCAGCATGAACGACATGAACTCGCGGGCGAGGTCGGGCTCGTCTGCGTCGGCGAAGAGGGCCATCCCCTCCGGGTTCGCGTACGCCTGGTCGTTCAAAAAGCGGATCTGGTGCTTCTGGAGGTCCGCGTCCTCCATGTCCGCGAACACCTGATCGGTGGAGTAGGAGACGACGATCGGCGCCTCCCCCTCGCTCCACGCCGCGTACGCGTCGTCCCAACTCCCCAGCACGCGCACGTCGTTCGCTTGGAGTTCCGCCCAGTAGTCGAGGTAGTCGTAGTCGGGGTCGCCGTCCCCGCCCGCGACGGCCTCGCCGTCGCCGTCGCTCGCGACCCCGCCGTCGCCGAAGCGGCTGATCGTGTGGAGGAGGAACGCCCGCCCGGTCGCGGAGCCGCCGGGGTTCTGCGCGATGAGCGCGCCCGCGTGCTCGTCGTCGAGCAGTCCGTCGAACGTCTCCGGCGCCTCTGTGGTCGTGCTGTCGTACACGAGGCTGACGTAGCCGGTGTCGAACGGGACCGCCCGCTCGAACGGGTCGAACCGGAGTCCCTCCTTGACCGCGTCGCGCCCGTCGACGTCGCCCGCCTCGGCGAAGAGGTCCTCGTCGAGCGCCCCGTCGACGCGGACGAGGTCCTCCGTCGTGAGTCCGACGTAGAGGTCGGCGTCGATGCCCGCGCCAGAGGCGGCGCGCTCGACGTAGTAGTTCACCTCGTTGTCGGGCGTCGCCCACTCCAGCGTGGCGTCGTACCGGCTCTCGAACTCCTCTTTGAGCCACTCGCCGGGGCTCACCGACGGCGCGTCGATGAAGTTCGTGTACGTGGCGACCGTCAGAGTCGGCGTCTCGTCGCCGCCGTCGCCGCTCTCCGATCCGCCGTCGTCGGTTCCGTTGCCGCCGTCCCCGTCCCCGCCGTCGCCCCCGTCGTCGACCTGCTCCGCGCTACAGCCGGCGAGCGCGATGGCCCCCGCCGCCCCGGCCGCAGTCAGGAACCGCCGTCGGGTGTGTGGCCGAGCGCGTCGCCGCCGTGTCCTGCTTTCGTCGTCGGTCATCACTCGGTTGTTGTACTCGGTGGTTACATAAGGGATCCGAGTCGGGGCGACACCGATTTCCCCGTCGCCGCCGTCGAATTCGTATGAAGCAGCGTCCGACGAACGGATCTGCGGCGACGCCGCCCCCACGCGAGACGACCACCCGACGCCGCCTGATCGCCGGCGGCGCGGCGGTCGGCGTCGCCGGGCTCGCCGGCTGTCTCGGCGCCCGCGACGGGCCAGTCCCGGCGCCCGAGGTGACGAGCGACCGGATCGACGACTGGCGACGGACCGACGAGTTCGAGCGGACGGTGTTCGAGCGGTCGTACGGTCCCGTCACCGTCCGGGCGCTCGAACACACGGGAATCTACGAGTACGCGCCCGTCGCGGACGCGCTCGCCGAGACGCTCGGCGGGTCCGGGTCGCCGGTCGTCTTCTTCGCGACGCGGATCGACCTCCGGCCCGCCGTCGACCGACTCCCGGCCGAGATCGGCCGCGACCGGATCATGCGCGAGGTGGAGGCGGCCGCGACCGACGCCTTCCGCGGGCAGCTCCGGAGCGCCGGCATCGAGAACGTCGAAATCGCCGACGAGGGGATCTCCACCGTCCGGTCCGGCAACACGGCGACCGTGTGGCGGCTGACCGGCGAGTACGCGCTCGACGGCGAGGTCCCGCTCCCGGACGGGACCGCCGCGGGACTCGATCGACCCCTCGACATCGGGGCCCGCCTCGGCGTCTGGCACGACGGAACCGACGTGATAGTCGCCGGCGGCGCGTATCCGACCGATCCCCTTCTCGACGCCTTCGACGCGGCGCTGCCGGACTCAATCGACGCCGAGAGCGCTGTGCGACGGCTCGCCGGCGCCGAGAGCGCCGAGGCGCTCGCGACCGACCCCGCCGCCTACGACGAGGACGTCTCGCAGTTGCTCATCTCGGTGGTGTGAGCCGACGGCCCCCCGGAGCCCCCCGCTCGGCCCTCCTTCCGCCTCGAACCGACCCGTTTAATCGGCGCGCCCGACTCTCAGTCCGTATGAGCGACTTCCCGGAGTTCGAGGTGATCCCCGCCGTCGACGTCCAGGACGGCGAGGTCGTCCAGTTGGTCGGGGGCGAACGCGGGACGGGCAAGCGCTACGGCGACCCGGTCGCGGCCGCCGAGCGCTGGATCGAGGCGGGCGCCGAGACCCTCCACCTCGTCGATCTCGACGGCGCGTTCGAGGGCGAGCGCGTCAACGCCGCGGCGATCGAGTCGGTCGTCGAGAGCGTCCCGGACGGGGTCGGCCTCCAACTGGGCGGCGGCATCCGGACCGCGGACGGCGCGCGAGACCTGCTCGACTTGGGACTCGACCGCGTGATCCTCGGCACCGCGGCGGTCGAGACGCCCGAGATCGTCGACGAAATCGACGCGACGCACCCCGGGAGCGTCGTCGTCAGCCTCGACGCGAAGGACGGCGAGGTCGTCGTCTCGGGCTGGACGGAGGAGACCGGACTGGAGCCCGCCGCCGCCGCCGCGCAGTACGAGGACCTCGGCGCGGGCGCCATCCTGTTCACCAACGTCGACGTGGAGGGCCAACTGGAGGGGATCGACCGCGATGCGGTCGCGAGCGTCGTCGAGGCCGTGGATATCCCGGTTATCGCGTCCGGGGGCGTGGCGACGGTCGAGGACGTTATTGATTTAAAAGAGGCCGGCGCGGCCGCCGTCGTCGTCGGCACCGCGTTATACGAGGGCGAGTTCACGCTGCGCGAGGCGCAGGACGCGGCGGACGAGATTTAAATCGACTTCGTATTTACCGTTGATTGCTTATAATAATTGACTGCGGATCGCCGGCGAACACCGCCAAAGCCCCAGCCGCGAGGACTCGCGCGCCTCGTTGCGCGCTTCACTCGGTCGCTCACTCCGTTCGCTCCCTCGCTCCAGTGCTTACGTCGTCGTGCTTCGTCCTCGCGGCTGCCCCTTTGACTCCCACCCGACCGCACCGCAACCGCGCCTCACACCTCCCCAGCCTCGCGGCTCCCTCCGCTTCGGTCCGGTCGCCGCGTCCCTCGCGCGCGCGCTGCCTCGCGGCCGCCGGTGGCGACCGCTCGCAGGCACGCGCCACCGCACCGCCCGTTTATAACCATTCCCTCGACTCCCGCACCACGTCCGCTCCTCTCTCGCGGATCCGGAACCCCGCCACACCCGCAACCGACTTACGAATCCCCCGCGACGGGCCGGTATGAGCGACCACGACCGGACCGCGGCCGTCACCCGCGAGACGAGCGAGACGACGATCGAACTCACGCTCGCGGTCGACGGCGACGGCGACAGCGGGGTCTCGACGGGGATCGGCTTCTACGACCACATGCTCGAATCGTTCGCGAAGCACGGCCTGTTCGACCTCACGGTCCGCTGCGACGGCGACCTCGACATCGACGACCACCACACCGTCGAGGACGTGGCGATCTGCCTCGGCGAGGCGTTCGACGAGGCGCTCGGCGACAAGCGCGGCATCCGGCGGTACGCCGACCGCCGCGTCCCGCTCGACGAGGCGGTCGCGAGCGTCGTCGTCGACGTGGCGGGGCGGCCGTACTACGAGTTCTCCGGAGAGTTCTCACAGGAGTCTGTCGGGGAGTTCACCAGCGTCATGGCCGACCACTTCGCGCTCTCCGTAGCCCACAACGCCGGGCTGACGCTCCACGCCGCGGTCGAGCGCGGCGACAACGCCCACCACGAGGTCGAGGCGCTGTTCAAGGCGCTGGCGCGCGCGCTCGACGACGCCACCCGGCTCGACGAGCGCCGCAGCGACACGCCAAGCACGAAGGGCGAGCTCTGAGGCGGCGTCCCTCGGGGTCACTCGGGCGCGGCGAACTCGTTGTACTCCCCGTTGTGGTATACGAGCTCGCCCGTCTCTTCCAGCTCGTGGAGCAGGTCGAACACCTCGCTGTACTCGTGTTCGCGGTCGTACTCGACCGCCAGCCGCTGGACGACCACCCCCGGCGTCACCGCCGCGGCCTCGTGTTCTCGGACGATCCGGACCGCGAGCCGCCCGAGTTCCGTCCGTTCCGAGTCCATCTCGTGACGACGTTCGGCCGGGGTCGGCAAAACGGTCCGGGTCCGGGACGCGCCCGGTTCGCGTCCCGTCCGGACTCGGTTCGCGTCCGGTTCGCGTTCCGCCGACAACTTATCACACTGCGAACCGTTGGCAGGGCCGTATGGAACTCCGCTGTGAAGGCTGCGCCGGCTGCTGCGTCGACTGGCGTCCGCTCGATCCGGCCGCGGCGGGCTCAGACCGCACCGGGCCTCGTCCCCCGCTCGACGACACCTACGACCTCGTCCCGCTCACCCGCGACGAGGTCGTAGGCATCGTCGACGACGGCCTGGGCGACGCCCTGGTCCCCCGACTGTTCGAGCCGGCCGAGCGCGACGAGCGCGTTCGGATCGACGGGACCGACCTCGCCGCGATCGACGGCCGCCCCGTCTTCGTCGTCGGCCTCCGGAAGCCCCCCAAACCGGTCGCACCGATCGGGACCGACGAGCCGCGCTGGCTCGGCGCCTGCGCCTTCCTCGACCCGACGACGCTCCAGTGCCGGATCCACGGCGACGACCGCTACCCGCGCACCTGTTCGAGCTACCCGGGTCACAACCTCGAACTCGACGCCGAGACCGAGTGCGAGCGCGTCGAGGCCGCCGGGGGCGGGGACCGGCTCCTCGACGACGAGCCGGCCGACGACCTCCCGGCGCCCGCGTTCGGCCCGCAGGCGCTCGGCGCGACGGTGTTCGCGTACCCCGACCCGGAGGACCTCGACGGCGTCGTCGCCCGGCTCCGCGACGGCGGGGCGACCGCCGACGACCGCGCCCGCTTCGCCGGCGCCGCCGTCGGCTCTCGCCCCGGATCGCTGTCGGTGACGCGCGACCGCATGGCCGAGGCTCGGGACGACGCCCGCGAGGCCGACTCGTGGGTCGGGTCCGCGATCCGCGAGTGGACGGAGCGCGCCGGCGCCGACGGCGAGCGGGTCGGCCTCGACCGCGACGCGCGCGACCGCCTCGCCCGCGTCGTCGAGGACGACGCCGGCGCGCCCGGCACGCCCGGCTGGGACGCGGAGCGATAGGGGACGCGCCGACCGTCCTCGGTCGTGTGTTCGCGCCGCCTTCTTGCGCGCACGCACACGCGCGTGAGGCTTACCCGTCTCCGGACCCTCCGTTCGAACATGGACGAACGAGCCCCGACTGACGAGCCGGTCGAGTACGCGCGAGAGGACGTGTCCGTCCTCGTCGTGGGCGCCGGCGCCGCCGGCGCGCGCGCGGCGATCGAACTCGCCGAGCGCGGCGTCGACGACGTGCTCGTCCTCGGGAAGCGCGGACACGGCGACGCCCACACCACGTGGGCTCGGGGCGGGATCAACGGCGCGCTCGGGACCCACGACCCCGAGGACTCGCCCGCGATCCACGCGGCGGACACCCTCAACGAGGGCCACCTGATCAACGATCCCGGGAAGGTCGAGACAGTGACCGCGCAGATGCCCGAGCGGCTCCGCGAGCTCGACGACTGGGGGATGGCGTACTCCCGCACCGACGACGGCGCGATCGACCAGCGGTTCTTCGGCGCGCAGTCGTTCCGCCGGACCGCCTTCGCCGGCGACCACACCGGCGAGTCGCTGCTGAACACGCTCGTCGACCGCGCGCAGGCGCTGTCGGTCCCCTACCGCGAGAACGTGATGATCACGAAGCTGGTCTCCGACGGCGAGGCCGTCCACGGTGCGGTCGGTTTCGACATGGACGACGGCGAGTTCGTGCTGTTCAACGCGGGCACCGTCGTTCTCGCCGCCGGCGGCCACGCGGCGATCTACAACCGGCACACCTCCCGCGACGACGAAAACAACGGCGACGGCGCGGCGCTGGCCTTCGACGGCGGCGCGTCGCTGATGGACATGGAGTTCATGCAGTTCCACCCGACGGGGATGGCCGTCGACGAGGCCGACCCCGAGTGGGCGCCGTGGAGCGGCCGCCTCGTGACCGAGGCCGTCCGCGGCGAGGGGGGCCGCCTGTTCAACGCCGAGGGCGAGCGGTTCATGGAGCGCTACTCTCCGGACCAGATGGAGCTCGACGCCCGCGACGTGGTCGCCCGCGCCATCGCCCGCGAGATTGGCGAGGGGCGCGGCACGGAGCACGGCGGCGTCTACCTCGACATCTCTCACCGTGACGCCGACTTCATCGAGGAGCGGCTCCCCAGAATGTACGAGCGGTTCCAAGACCTCGGCGTGGACATGGCCGAGGAGCCCGTCGAGGTCGCGCCGACCTCCCACTACGGGATGGGCGGCGTCGCCGTCGACGACCACGGCGAGACCGACGTTGACGACCTCTTCGCCATCGGGGAGACGATGGCGGGCGTTCACGGCGCGAACCGCCTCGGCGGCAACTCGCTGGCCGAGACGGTCGCGTACGGCGTCGTCGCGGGCGAGCGGATCGCCGACCGCGTCGACGGGCCGGGCGAGGTGCCCGACGCCCTCCGCGAGGAGACCGTCGAGCCGCACCTCCGCGACCTGCGCGCGATGGCGGACAACGACGGCGCCAACGAGGTCGACGCGGTGCTCGCCGACCTCCGCGAGCTGATGTGGGAGCACGCGGGCATCCTCCGCGACGAGTCGTCGCTCCGGGAGGGGCTCGACCGCCTCGCCGCCGTCCGCGACCGCGCCGCGGACATGCGCGTCGGGCCGGTCACCAGCGAGTCGTTCGAGCTCGCCGTCGACGCCGGCTTCATGCTTGTCGCCGCCGAGGCGGTCCTCCGCGGCGCGCTCGAACGCGAGGAGTCGCGCGGCGCGCACTACCGCACCGACCACCCCGACACCGATCCCGACTGGCGGCGCAACGTCTACTTCGACGCGGCCGACGTCGGCGGCATGACACTCCGCACCGAACCGGTCGATCAGCCGAGCGACGCCGTCCAGGCCGCCCTCGACGAGGGCCACGAGCTGGACTACCACCAGCTAGAGTAGCGACGGCCCGCTCCGCTCGTCCCTCCTTCACCCGCCCCGCTCCCGGTACCAGACGCGCTCGCCGACCGGCGACTCGCCGTCGTCGATCGGGAGCCGGCTCACGAACAGGTCCCGCACGGCGAGCGTGAGCGTCAACTCGACGGGCTCGCCGCGGTCCCCGTCTGCCACCGCTTCATCTCCTCCCGCCTCTCTCTCCGGCACGATCGGCCGCACCGTCACGACGCAGTGGCCGTCGCGCTCGCCGATCGATTCGACGACGCCGACCGACCACTGGTCGACGTGGTGCGACGGTTCCCTGGCGTGGACGCGGTCGTGGTTCACGACCGGCTCGCCTCCGCGTCGGTTGCGTCGCCCGCGACGCGCCGCACGGCGAGCGCGCCCTCGCAGGTACACGTCTCCTCGCACTTCGGGCACTCCGCCGCGGGGCGCTCGATCGGGTCGCGGTGGATCGTCTCGTAGCCGTGCGCGTCGAACAGTTTCTCCGGGGAGTCGTCGCCGCCGTGGTACCACGAGTCCGCGAGGAACAGGTCGACGCCCCGCTCCGCGCCGGCCTCGTGGAGGCGACCGAGCAGCCGGCTGCCGATCCCCCGACCCGTCGCGCCCTCCCTGACGTACCCCGTTTCGAGGTGGCCGTATCGCCCCGCGGCGGGCAGCAGGTCGGGGTCGTCGAAGAAGTACATCTCGTCGGCGACGGCGGTCGGATCGGTGAACTCGCGGAGCGCCATGACGCCGAGGATCGCGCCGTCCCGGTCGCCCTCGCCGTCGACCGCGTCGGTTCGGTCACTCTCGCCGTCAACCGCGTCTCCCGCCGACTCGACGGCGTCCCCCTCGACCACGACCAGCACGTGGTACGTCGGGTCGTCGATCCCGAGGTCCACGCCGTAGGAGCTCCCCTCGGTGAAATGAGAGGTGATGAGCGCCTCCAGCGGCTCGGCGTCGCCCGGTCGCGGCTCGCGGATCGCGATCTCGTCCATCTACCGGACGGACGCCGTCGCCGACCAAGAGCGGTGCGGTGCCGGCACCGGCCGCCTCCGGTCGGCGCCGATCAGCCCCCGGCGCCCGGCCGCCAGACTCCCTCCCGCCGGTCGAGCCACGCCACGACGACGACGTGCGGGAGCGTCATGGCGGCGATGGCGACGAGCGACACGGCGAGCAGGTCGCCCGGCGCCGCCACGCCCGCGGGGACCGAGACGCCGACCGCGCCGACCACGAGGAACCCGCCGAGCGTGAGCGGCGCCGCGTCGCGCCCGAAGCGGGCGAGCGCGCCGACCGCGTCGCCGGCCGACGCCGCGCTCGCCGCCGCTGGGTCGACGAGGACGAGCCGGCCGACGTGCCGGAGCGCGTGCCACAGCGCGAAGTACACCCCGATCGCGAACACCGGCGCGGCGAGCAGGAACCACGCCCACAGCACGGCCAGCTCGCCGGCGTCGCGGCGCCAGCCGCCGGCGTCGCGCCCGCTCCGAACCCGCCGGTAGCCGAGCCCGACCGACGCCAGCGTCGCGGCCGCCATCCCGACGCCGACCCCGGCGCGGACCGCGGGCGCGAACAGGGGGTCGACGGCCGTCGCGGCCGCGCCCCCGTCGACGAGGAACAGGCCGACGATCCACTCGGCCACCAGCCGGTACTCCTCGGGGTGCGCGAGGAGCGGGACGCCCATCGGGAGGCCGCCGCGGACGATAAGCGCCAGCCAGCGCTCGGCCGAGGTGGGGAGGTGGTCGACGCCCGCGATCGCGAGCGTCGCCACGTCGCCCTGCCCCCAGTGGAGCCACGTGAGCGCGATGAACCCGACGAACGCGGCGACGGGCGCGGCGAAGAACGCTGCGACGACCGCCCCGCCGAGGACCGCGTAGCCGACGGAGACGACCGCGATCGACCGCCGGAGCGACACGCCCGGCGCGGCCCGTAGGGGGACGAGGTGGTCCACTGCGCCGTGCGCCATCCCGACGGCGAGGGTGCCGAGCGCGAACGTCGCGACGCCGAGTTCGACCGGAAACAGGGGGGTCGCGGCGCCGACCGGCAACAGCGCCGCCAGCACCAGCGCCGGACGTCGCGCGAACCACCGGTCGACCCGCTCGGCCGCCGGGTCGGCGTCGCGCCCGTCGCCGACGCTCTCGTCGGCCCCGCGTCCCGCGGTCGCGACGGACCGGGCGTCCGCCGCGCTCCGCGACGCCTCCGACGCCTCAGTCATCGACTACGTCCGGGTCCGGGTCGGCCGGGGACTCGGGGCCGCGAACGTCCCGCTCGGGCTCCGACCCGGCGCCGGCGACAGCGTCCGCCGCCGCCCGGCGGCGCTCGTTCCAGTCGAGCACCCACTCGAACAAGACGAGGCCGTTGATCGTCATCACTCCCGCGGCGACGAAGAACAGCATCTCTTCGATCGGGAGGCCGAGGACCGCGATCCCGGTCGTCAACTCCGGCGAGAGGTACCACGTCCCCATGCCGATCGCGATCCGGTCGGCGACCCAGAAGTACGCCGCCGGGGCGAGCGTCGCCGTGATCCACAGCCGCGGCGTGCGCGCGAGGTAGCCGCCGCCGACGCCCCACTGGAGCGCGAGGACGGGCCCGACCCACGCGATCAGCCCGCCGAGGTACAGGAACGACGGGTCGAGCCACGCGAGCCCCAGCCCGATCGGGACCATCGCGAGGCCGACGAGGACGCCGGCGGCCCGGGGCACGCGGTCGAAGTCGCCCTCGCGGAACGTCGGATCGAAACCGATCCGGTGGAGCGCGAACGCGACCACGATCGTCTGGATCGCGAAGAACAGGTACTCGCCGAGCGGGATCGAGAGCGCCCGCGCGACGACGGCGCCGTCCGCGTACCCCCAGGCGCCCCGGCGGATCATGTAGCTGATCCACGGGGTGGTGTAGGCGTACGCGATGGCGACGAGGATCGCGATCCCACCGACCGCCCGGCGCTGCCGCGTCGCCTCGTACCGCGGGGCGAGGTACCACAGCAGCGCCAGCACGGGGAGACTGAAGACGAGGTGAAACTGGAGATACGTCAGCGTCGGTAGCATCGGACCACCCCGGCGAAGACGCTCATGCCAACATATCGCCCCCGTTTCTGTTTAACCCTTCAGCCCAACGTGGTCAGGTATCGCCGGCCCGAACCGGTTCGGTGATCAGTCCCCGGCCGCGAGGACGCCGTGCGCCTCCAGCACCTTCCCCAGCCGGTACATGGAGGCGACGACCGAATCACAGACCGGCCGCACCGCGGACTTCGGGACGAAGCCGACCGCCAGGCCCGCGACCTCCAGCATCGGGAGGTCGTTCGCGCCGTCGCCGACCGCCACCGTCTCGCGCATCGGGACGCCGACCTCGGCCGCGAGGTCGGCGAGCGCGTCGTCCTTCGTCCCCTCGATCAGCGGTCCCTCCGCCTCGCCGGTGAGGGCGCCGTCCGGTCCGGTCGGCAGTCGGTTGGCGACGATCGTGTCGACGGCGACCCCCTCGCGAGCGAGCGCCGCCTCGACGCCGCGCTCGAACCCCCCGGTGAGGACGGCGACGTGGTGCCCCTCGTCGCGGAGGCGCTCGATGAGACGCGCGGCGCCGGGCCGGATCCGCACCGCGTCGAACGCGTCCTCGACCTCCGCCTCGGGAAGGGCTTCCAGCAGCTCCGCGCGCCGGTAGAGGCTCTCGGCGTAGCTGAGTTCGTCGTTCATCGCCCGCTCGGTGATCTCGGCGACCTCGTCGGCGACGCCCGCCCGCTCCGCGAGCAGGACCGTCATCTCGGAGTCGGAGAGCGTCCCGTCGAAGTCGAACGCGATGAGACTCATGGCGTCCGTTCGTCGCGGCGGGGACTTGAAGCGCGCGGTCGCCCCCGATTTTCACCGGCGGGAGTGCCTCTCGGACACGGCCCGCTCACAGCCGCTCGCCGCGGTACTCGAAGTACCTGACCTCCTCGGCGCACCAGGCGCAGCCGCACTCGCTGTAGTAGCCGCTCCGCCCGGTGAGCCGATCGGGGTGGGTGATCTCGATGCCGCGCTGGAACCGCTCCGCGAGCTCGTGGTATTGGTCGCACTCCTCCCAGAACGACGCCGCAGCGGCCATCGTGTCCGTTTACGTGAAACTCGCATTTGAACGTTACTCCGAACTCGCGCCCGCCCGGCCCCTTTCGGCCGCGTCGCAGCGGTTCGCGCCGCCCTCCTCACTCGCCGTCAGCGTCGGCGAGGAACTCCACGTCGCCGGCGATGACCGCGCTTGCGATGACGCCGACGCCGACCACGGTGGCGACCCCGAGGGTGGTCATCGTCACCGAGAGCGCCGAGCCGCCGATCGCGACGCCCACGAACGCCCCGACGGCCCCCCCGACGCCGCCGGCGATCACCGCCAGCGTCTGTGCCTCCCGCATAGGTGTCGCTTTAGTAACACGGGTTATAAGCGTTCCCGCCGGGTTCTCTCCGGTGATAACGCCGCCCTCATTCCGGCGCCGGTGCCGCTCTCGGCGGTCGCCGGCGCCTCAGCGCGGGTACCGCCGCCCGAGGTCGGCGCCGTCGTCCGCCGCGTCGCTCCCGGCGGGCTCTCCGTTCGCGTTGTCGGAGTTCTCGTCGCCCGCATCCCCGTCGCCCACCTCCTCGCCGCCCGGACTCACGCTCCCGGTTCGGTAGCCGGCCATGTCGAGGGTGACGTACTCGAAGCCGAGGTCGGTGAGGTGTTCGTGGACGGCGTCGGCGAAGGCCGGGTCGAGCGCCCGCTCCAGTTCGTCGGGGGCGATCTCGACGCGTGCGAGGCCGTCGTGGTCGCGAACCCGGAACCCCTCGAAGCCCCACTCGCGGAGCACCCGCTCCGCCTTCTCGACGCGGGTCAGCCGCTCCTCGGTGACCTCCAGCCCGGTCGGGATCCGCGAGGAGAGACACGCCATCGAGGGCTTGTCGGCCACGGAGAGGTCGCGAGACTCGGCGATCGCGCGGACCTCCGCCTTCGTGATCCCGGCGTCGAGCAGCGGCGAGAACACGTCGAGCTCCTCGACCGCGCGGAGCCCCGGTCGGTGCCCCTCGCCGGGGTCGTCCGCGTTCGTCCCGTCGCAGACGGTGTCGATCCCCAGCTCCTTCGCGGTCTCGTACATCCGGCCGAGCCGCATGGTCCGGCAGTGGTAACACCGGTCGCCGTCGTTGGCGACGAAGTTCGGGTCGTCGAGCTCGGAGAACGTCACCGTCTCGTGGCGGACCCCGATCTCGTCGGCGACTCGCTTCGCGTCGTCGAGCTCCGCCGCGGGGAGCGTCTCGCTGCGGGCGGTACACGCCACGGCGTCGTCGCCGAGCGCCTCCGTTGCCAGCGCGGCCACCACCGCGGAGTCGACGCCGCCCGAGAACGCGACGAGCACCCCGTCGCGCTCGCCGAGCGCCTCGCGGGCGGTCGCCGCCTTCGCCGCCGCCTCGGGGTCGAGCGACCCGTCGCCGACGGCACGCGCGTCCTGACTCATGGCAGGCGTTGGCGACGAGCGCGAAAAAGGGCGTCGCACCCGGCGCGCTGGTCCTCGCTCTGAGACGCGCGCCGCCCCCCGACCCGCCGGACGCCGCGGGGATCCGCGGGAGCGACCCGCACGCTTTACACCGTTGCCGTGATACCGGCGGGTAGATGGAGCTGGAGGCGATCCCCGGCGTCGGCGCCAAGACGGCCGCTTCGCTGCGCGAACTCGACGACCCGGTCGCGACCGTCGAGTCCGGCGACGTGGCCGCCATCGCCCGCGCGCCGGGCGTCAACGAGGCCCGCGCGGCCCGCATCGCCCGCGGAGCGATCCGGCGCCGCCACGGCGACGACGGTCGCGTGCTGGCCACCGACCGCGCCCGCGAGCTGTACCGGGAGGCGATCGACCTGCTGCGCGAGCGCACCGTCACCGACTACGCGGCGAAGCGGCTGGAGACGTTCTACCCGAGCGCGTCCGCCTCGCGGATCGCGGAGGCGCAGTCGTTCGCCGCCGCCGCGGCCGACCGCGACCCCGACCCGGCGGTCCGCGAGGCGCTCGCGGACTGCGCGCCCCTGTCGGACCCCCCGACCGTCCGCGTCCGCGACCGCTGCCTCGCGACGGCCGACGCCGAGACGCTCGCGCGCGCCGAGGCGGAGGTTCCCGAGCTCTCCGTCGAGACCGTCGAGGACGCGCGTGACGTCTCCGAGCTGGGCCGCTCGTACGCGTCCGTGATCGTCTTGGACGAGTCGTTCGCCGGGCTCGACGTGGAGGGCGACGTGAGCGTGCGGCCGGACGCGCTGGAGGCGCCGGCGGAGACGGTGCCCGAGCGGCTGCTCGCCTTCTTCGCCGAGAACCGCGACCGGCTGGAGGCGGCCGCGGCGGTCCACGAGGCGGCCGCGGCGGCCGGCGACCCCGTCTCGGGCGGCGGCCCTCCAGTCGCCCTCGACCGCCTGCGCGACGCGCTCTCGCGGCTCGACGACGACGGCACGATCGCCGGCGACGCGGAGCTGGACCGGCTCACCGCCGCCGTCGACGACCTCGACGCCGCGGTGTCGACGGCCGCCTCCGTCGCCGACGACCGGCTGCGCGAGGCGATCCGCGAGCGCGACGTCACCATCGAGGGGACCGACTTCCTCTCCCTCGTCGAGCAGGGCGCCCGCGTGGACTCCCTGCTGGACCGCGAGCTCGCCGACGAGTACGACGCGGCCGTCGACGCCGCCCGCGAACACCTCGCCGACGCGCTCCGACTGGAACCCGAGGAGGCGGAGCTCGCGGAGCGCGTCTTCGGCGGCGACCCATCCTTCCCGGTCGACCACGACGAGAGCGCCGTCTCGCGGCTCCGGACCGAGCTCTCCGCGGCCCGGGACCGCCGGGCGGCGAAGCTGAAGGCCGACCTCGCGAGCGACCTCGGGGACCTCCGCCAGCCGGTCGAGGAGCTGGTCCGCGACGCCCTGGAGCTCGACGTCGAGCTCGCCGTCGCGCGGTTCGCGCGCGACTTCGACTGTACGCTGCCCGAGGTGGTCGAGCCGGCGGGCGACGACGGCGGCGAGGCCCCGCCCGCCGGCTTCCGCATCGAGGGCGGTCGCTCCCCGCTCCTCGACGTCGACTTCCCCGATGTCGAGCCCGTCGACTACGGCGTGTCGGGCGCGACGCTGCTCTCCGGGGTGAACTCCGGCGGGAAGACCTCGACGCTCGATCTGGTCGCGCTGGTCGTCGTGCTCGCGCAGATGGGGATGCCCGTGCCGGCCGAGTCGGCGACCGTCGAGCGGTTCGAGGAGATCCACTACTACGCGAAGTCGCAGGGCACCCTCGACGCCGGCGCGTTCGAGGCGACGCTGCGGGACTTCGGCGATCTCGTCGACGGCGCCGACGGTCGGCTAGTCTTGGTGGACGAACTCGAATCCATCACCGAGCCGGGCGCCTCCGCGAAGATCATCGCGGGCATCTTGGAGGCGCTCGACGACCAGGACGCGACCGCCGTCTTCGTCTCGCACCTCGCCCGCGAGATCCGCGCCGCCGCCGACTTCGAAGTCGCGGTCGACGGCATCGAGGCCGCGGGGCTCGTCGACGGCGAACTCCGCGTGAACCGCTCGCCGAAGAAGGGGCACCTCGCGCGGTCGACGCCGGAGCTCATCGTCGAGAAGCTCGCGGACGACCGCGGCGGCGAGTTCTACGGCGACCTGTTGGAGAAGTTCTGAGCCGGGAGCGGGTCTTCCCCCGCCCCGAGAACTCAGTCGCCGCCGTCGAGCTCCGCCGTGACCGTGATCTCGACGTCGAGCGGCGCGGGGAGCCGAGACACCTCGACGCAGGTCCGCGCCGGGTACGGCTCCGAGAGGAACGACCGGTACGCCTCGTTCACCGCGTCGTAGTCGTCCATGTCGGTGAGGTAGACGGTCGCCGACACGATCGCGTCTGGGGTCGTCCCGGCCGCCTCCAGAATCGCGGCGACGTTTTCGAGCGTCTGCGTCGTCTGTTCGCCGACCGAGTCGGGCGCCTCCCCCGTGTCGGGGTCCACGCCCGTCTTCCCGGAGACGTGGACCATGTTGCCCGAGACGATCGCCTGCGAGTACGGGCCGAGCGCTTCCGGGACGTCGTCCGTCGTGATCTCTCGCATGACCGGGGCGACGGCGCGCCGCGGCATCAAGATGCGGGTCGCGGGGGTCGCCTCGGCCGCTCCGACACCGCCGCGAGGCGGTCGCCCCGACCCACGCCCCGTCCGGGCGTTCGTCGCCCCGCCGACATATTCATACAGGCTCGGTCGGAATCGAGCCGTATGCCAGCCGTGTCCCCGTTCGGCGTCCTCCTCTTCGCGGCGCAGGTCGGCGTCGGCGCTCAGGTGTCCCGCTTGCTCCCCGACCGTGACCGCGCCCGTCGCGCGGCCGTCGGGCTCGCCGTGGCGGTACTGGGTCTCTTGATCCTGTTCCGCTTCGGTTCCATCGCGGCGCTCACCGTCGACCTGATCGCGCTCCTCGTCGTTGCGAGAGCCGTCGGATCGCCCGGCCGTCGGCCGACGGCGGGGTAACGCGACGGTCTCGGCGCCGCGTCGTCCCGGTTACGATCGCACCCTCAGAGCCAGACGAGCCGCCACTCGCCGTCCGCGGTCGCGACGAGCCACTCCAGTTCGAACTCGTCGCCGTCGCCGTCGGTGACTGTCACCGAGACGACCGCGTTCTCCGCGGCGACGGTCTCGATCGTCTCGTCGTCCGCGGCCCCGGCGAAGAAGTCCGAGACGCTCCGGACGCGCTCGGCGTCCACGTCCTCGGCGACGACGGCGGCCTCGACGAGCCCCTGACGCCGCGCGCCGTCGAAGAGGCCCGGCACGTCCGCCGCCACCTCGCCCAGCGGCGACGCGGGGTGCGAGAGCTCCCGGACGTCGTCGGCGAACGCCGCCGCGCTCTCGGCCTCGCCCGCCCGCCGGTAGTACTCCCTGACGACTGTCACCGGTCCCTCCGGTTCGCCGGGCCACACGACGCCCCACTCGCCGTCGTCGGTCGCGACGAGCCACCGACGCTCGAACTCGCCCCCGTCGCCACCGACGACGGTCGCCGAGACGACCGCGTTCTCCGCGGCGATCGACTCCAGCTCCTCGTCGGTGAGCGAGGCCGACAGGAATCCGGATATCGAGCGGATCCGGTCGGCCGAGACGTTCTCCTCGACGACCGCGGCGTCGGCGAGTTCCTGTCTCACCGTGGTGTCGAACGCCATCGGCACGTCCTCGGCGAGCGTCGAGAGCGGGGAGACGGGGTGCGCGAGCGCCGGAACGTCCGCCGCGAACGCCTCTGCGTCTTCGCTCGCGCTCGCCCGCCGGTAGTACGCCTCGACCGCCGCCGCGGGACCGCCGGCGCCTTCGGCGGTGGAGGAGCGCCCGGCCGCGAGCGCGAGGACCGCTGCGCCGCCAACGGAGAGGAACGACCGTCGTTCCATGACCGTGTGTCAAGCGATGTCGAGCAAAAGTTCTTTTCCCAATTTCGCCCCGAAAGCCGCCACAGACGCCGCTCAGTCGTCGTCCGCGACCGCGGGCTTCCGACGGTTGCCGCGGGGGCCGTCGAGGTCCACGTCGGGCAGCATGTCGCGGAGGTAGCGCCCGGTGTGCGAGGCGTCTTCCCGAGCGATCTCCTCGGGGGTACCGCTCGCGACGAGTTCGCCGCCGCCGTCGCCGCCCTCGGGGCCGAGGTCGATCACGTGGTCGGCGTTCTTCACGAGGTCGAGCTCGTGTTCGATGACGACCACGGTGTTGCCGGCGTCGACGAGGCGGTGGAGCACGTCGATCAGCTTGCGCTCGTCCTCCTTGTGGAGCCCCGTCGTCGGCTCATCGAGCAGGTAGAGCGTGTCGCCGGTCGCGCGCTTGCCGAGCTCCTCGGCGAGCTTGACGCGCTGCGCCTCGCCGCCCGAGAGGGTGGTGGAGGGCTGGCCCAGCTCCATGTAGCCGAGCCCCACGTCCTTCAGCAGTTTCAGGCGGCGTTCGAGCCCGCGGTGGCTCTCGAAGAAGTCGTACGCCTCCGCGACGCTCATGTCGAGCACGTCGGCGATGGTCTTCCCCTTGTACTCCACGTCGAGCGTCTCGTCGTTGTAGCGGGCGCCGCCGCACTCCTCGCAGGGGACGTACACGTCCGAGAGGAAGTTCATCTCGATCTTGACGGTCCCCTGCCCGCCGCACTCCTCACAGCGGCCGCCTTTCACGTTGAACGAGAAGCGGCCCTTCTCGTAGCCGCGGCGCTTCGAGAGCTTCGTCTCCGCGAACAGCTCTCGGACGTGGTCGAACACGTCCGTGTACGTCGCGGGGTTCGACCGCGGCGTCCGCCCGATCGGCGACTGGTCGATGAGCCGCACCGTCTCGACCCCGTCGAGCCCCTCGATCGCGTCGTGTGCGCCGGGATCGACCGAGGTGTTGTCGTTCATCTCTCGCGCCAGCCCCTTGTAGAGGATGTCGTTGACGAGCGTCGACTTCCCCGAGCCGGAGACGCCGGTGACGGTCGTCAACGTGCCGAGCGGGATCGGCACGTCGAGGTCCTTCAGGTTGTGCTGGCGCGCGCCCGTCACCACGAGTTCGCCGTCTGGCTCGCGCCGCTCGTCGGGCACCGGGATCGACTTCCGGCCCGCGAGGTAGTCGGCGGTCACCGACTCGTCGGTCCCGACCACCTCGTCGAAGTCGCCCTGCGCGACGACCTCGCCGCCGCGCTTGCCGGGGCCGGGGCCCATGTCGATGATCTCGTCGGCGCGCCGCATCGTCTCCTCGTCGTGTTCGACGACGAGCAGCGTGTTGCCGAGGTCGCGGAGCCCTTCGAGCGTGTCGAGCAGACGGTCGTTGTCGCGCTGGTGGAGGCCGATGGAGGGCTCGTCGAGGACGTAGAGGACGCCCACCAGCCCGGAGCCGACCTGCGTCGCGAGCCGGATGCGCTGGCTCTCGCCGCCGGACAGCGTCGACGCCTCGCGGTCGAGCGTGAGGTACTCCAGCCCGACCTCCTCCATGAAGCCGAGCCGCGCGCGGATCTCCTTCAGAATCTCCTCGGCGATCGTCGTCTCGCGCTCGTTCAGCTCCGCCTCCATTCCCTCGAAGTGCTCGCGGGCGTCGGCGATCGACAGCTCGTTCACCTCGGTGATCGACGTGCCGGCGACGAGGACGTGCCGCGACTGCTCCTTCAGTCGGGTGCCCTCGCACTCGGGACAGGTGGTCACGGCCATGTACTCCTCGATGTGGTCGCGGGCGCGCTCGGAGTCGGTCTCGACGTGGCGGCGCTCCAAGTTGGGGATGACGCCCTCGAAGCGCTCCGTCTTCTCTCGCGTGCCGTTCTTCGTCGTCCACTCGAAGTGGACCATCCCGTCGGTGCCGTAGAGGAACTGCCGCCGGATCGACTCGTCGAGCTCCTCGAAGGGCGTGTCGAGGTCGACGCCGAAGTGCTCCGCGACGTTGTCGAGCTGGCGCGAGTAGTAGGTGCGGTCGTAGCTCCACGGCTCGAACACGTGCTTCAGCGGCTTCGAGGGGTCCTCGACGACGAGGTCCTCGTCGACCTCCTTCGTCGAGCCGATCCCCTCGCACTCCGGGCAGGCGCCGTACGGACTGTTGAAGGAGAACGAGCGCGTCTCGATCGCGGAGAACTGTACGTCGGAGTTGGGGTTGCCCAGCTCCTCGGAGAACTCGACGACGAGGCGGTCGTCGCCGTCGGCGTCGGCCGCGAGCGATCCCGTCGAGCGCGCGTTCGACGCGAAGGGAACGTCCTCGGGCGGGTCGGGGACGATCAGCTTGAGGACGCCGCCCGCCTCCTCGAGGGCGGTCTCGACCGAGTCGGTGATCCGCGAGCGCGCGTCCGGGGCCACTCGAACGCGGTCGACGATCACGTCGATCGTGTGGTCGTAGTTCTCGTTGAGGTCTGGGTCGTCGAGGGTGAGATCGACGGGCTCGCCGTCGATCTCGACGCGGCTGTACCCGTCGCTCACCAGCTCCTCGAATAAGTCCTCGAAGGCGCCCTTCTGGTCGCGGACGACCGGGGCGGCGATCTTCGCCCGCGTGCCCTCGGGCAGGTCGAGGATCTGCTTCACCATGTCCTGGGCGGACTGCTCGCCGACCTCCTCGCCCGTGACGGGGTCGTACTGGGTGCCGATCCGGGCGTACAGCAGCCGGAGGTAGTCGTGGAGTTCGGTGACGGTCCCCACCGTCGACCGTGGGTTGTTCGCCGCGTTCTTCTGGTCGATCGAGATCGCCGGCGAGAGCCCCTCGACGGACTCCACCTGCGGTTTGTCCATCTGTCCGAGGAAGTTGCGCGCGTACGCCGACAGCGACTCGATGTAGCGGCGCTGTCCCTCTGCGTAGACGGTGTCGAACGCGAGCGACGACTTCCCCGAGCCAGAGAGCCCGGTGACGACGGTGAACTCCTCCCGCGGGATCCGGACGTCGAGGTCCTTGAGGTTGTGTTCCTCGGCGCCGCGGACCTCGATGTAGTCCTTGCTCATTTCACTTCGTCCGTTGCGGGCGCGCGCGGGAATAGTCGTCGGTCGCGGGGACCGGCAGCGCCCGTTCTCGCCGTCGGCCGCGCCGAGCGCGGGGACTCACTCCCCGACGAACTCCGCGGGCGGAGAGAGGTCCCGCCGCCCCCCGAAGGTGACGAGGAAGAGGACGCCGACGCCGACGCCGTACGCCAACATCAACGGGATCGTCGCGAGGAACATCGTGATCACGTCGGCGGGGGTGAACACGGCCGCGACGAGCAGGATCCCGATCGTCACCTCGCGCCAGCGGGCGCGGAACACGCGGTACGGGACGCCGGCGTTGTTCAGCAGGACCATCGCGATGGGGATGTCCGCGAGGAAGCCGATCCCGATGGTCGTGTAGATGACGAGCCAGAGGAAGTCGCTCACCTGGTAGGTGATGACCATGTCCGCGAGGCGCGCGTCGGTGACGAGCCAGCCGATGATCCCGGGGGCGATGTACGCGTACCCGAGCGCGAAGCCGCCGATCATCCCGGCGCCGAGCGCGCCCGCCCACAGGTACACCTGATAGAGCCGCCCGGCGACGAAGCCGCGCTCGCGGAGCGCGGGCCACGCGTAGTAGAGGGCCACGGGGAACGCGGCGAAGATCCCGAGCATCACCGAGAACTTCACCATGAAGATGAGCGCCTCGACCGGGTGGAGCGTGATGATGTTGATCCCGCCCTCGACCTCCGCGGGCACGCGCCGTTCGAGGTCGCCCCGGACCGTTCCGAGCCCGCCGAGGTACAGCCACGTGAACGCGGCCGCCATCACGGCGCCGAACACCGCGACGATCCGGAACGACCGCGTGCGCAGCGAGTCGAAGATGAACTTGAGGTCCGTGTAGTAGCCGCCGATGTCGTCTTCGGCCTCCTCCTCGTTGCCGTCGGTGAGCTCCGCGAGGAACGTCGAACTCGCCCGCGAGGTCCGGTTCTGGACGTTCCCGACGAGCCCGTCCTCGCCGGCGTCGTCCGCGCCGCCGTCGCCGTCCGCGCCGCCGTCGCCGTCCGCGCCATTGTCGCCGTCGCTCCCCTCGTTCGCCTCGTCGAAGCGGTCGAGGATCGCCTGCGCCTTCTCCGGGTCGTCGTCGTCGATCGCGGATTGCGCGAGCGCGAGCGACTCCTCTTCGCCCATCTCGGCGAACGCGTCCGCGGGGGCCGCCCGCACGCCCGCGGCGTCGAGTTCGCCCACGTCGATGGCGGTCGGGTCGCCGTACCGGTAGCCCGCGCTCGCGGTGTCGAGGTCGGTGTACACCGCCCACAGCGTCGCGACGGCCGCGAACGCGATCGCCCACGCGGCCGCGTAGACGCCGAGCGCGGTCGTCGGGTCGACGCCGAGCCCGGCGCCCGGTTCGAGGAACCGCCGCGTGCTCCCCGCGAGCCGGAGCAGGTCGTTGACCGCGGTTCGACCGCCGTACTCGTAGAAGCCGTACACGAGCGCGCCACCGAGGACGGTCGCGCCCCCGACGACGTTCCAGTGGTTCCGCACGGCGCCGAGCACGTCGATCCGGTCGGAGCTCCGTTTCGCCGTGACGACGAGCTTCGCGAGGTAGAGGCTGAAGCCGTACAGCGCGACCAGCGGGAACGCCCACAGTAGCTGGGTGAACGGGTCCGGCGGCGAGAAGACGGCGCCGAACACGAAGATGGCGACGACCGCGTAGCGCCACTTGTCGCGGAACGTCTCGTACGGGACGATCTCGGCGTACGACAGCCCGGTGATGACCATCGGCATCTGTCCGGCGAGGCCGAACGAGAGGGAGAGGAAGACGATGAACTCAGTCCACATCACGATCCCGTAGGTGGGCTGGATGTCGGCCTCCAGCCCGAACTCCGCGAGAAAGCCGAACATCAGCGGGAAGAAGGCGAAGACGCCGTAGGCGACGCCGGCGGAGAACAGCCCCGCGGCGAGCAGTCCGAGGAGCGCGAGCTTCCAGCGGGCGATCGGCGACTGCGGCCACATACCGCGAGCGCGGAGTTCGTCGCGGGTGACGTAGATCAGCGGCGGGATCGCGGCGATCGCGCCCACGATCAGCCCGATCTTCGCCTGGAGGAGGATCACTTCGAACGGGGTCGTCGCGATGATGTCCGCCTCCTCGGCGACGGCGGCGCTCATGTTGGACTCGGTCACCTCCCGCAGCCGGTCCCAGATGTACGTTCGGAGCGCCCAGAACGTCGCGAGGAAGCCGATGAGGAAGACGACGAACACCTTCTGGAGATCCTTCTGGATCGACCGAAGGAACGCCTTCGCCGTCTCGCGGCCCTCCGCGATCGACTGCTGGGTGTCTTCGTCGAGGGCGCTCGCCATACGGAAGGCGACGGTCGTCGCCGTTATCAACCTTTTCGACCGCGGGCGCTCCGGCCGCCGAGCCGTCGCGGGGCCGTTGAGCAGTTACGAGCCCGCCGGGCCCGGCCAGGCCGCCGCTTCGGTCGCTCCGTCGCCGCCGCGAGACCCGGTTTCGCCCCCGCGCGACGCAGCCATCCGAAAAGGTTGATAACCGCCCGGTCGCGTAGGGCAACTGAATGGACGACTCGGACCGGCCGCGCGACGACGACTCGGCCGCCGCTGACGGGTCGACCGACGAGGACGAACCCGAGAGCGACGCCGCCGGAGAGGGCGGCGAGAGCGTCGAGTCCGTCGACGCCGCGTCCGAGAGCGTCGAGTCCGAGGTCGAAGCAGAGGTCGGACCCGAGGTGGACCCCGCCGCGGTCGACGCCGACTCGACCGCCTCCGCTGACGCCGACTCGGCCGCCTCCGCGGCCACCGGCTCCGCGGACGCCGCCGACCCGTCGACTGACGGCCTCCCGGCGACGGACGACGCCCAGAGCCTCGGCGACGGCGGCACGCCGGCGACGACCGCGGACGCACCGACCGCCGACGCCGCCACGGCCGTCGAGGACGAGCCGTTCGAGGGTATCGAAGGGCCGGAGACGGACGAGGAGATGCCGCTGGCCGCGCACATCGAGGAGATGATGCGCCGGCTCGCGGTCGTCTTCCTCATCGGCGGGCTGGCGACGCTCGTCGTCGTCACCGAGTCGACGGAGCTGATCAACTACTTCTGGAGCTACCACATCCCGGCGCCGCTGGAGAACCGCCCGCGGCTGTACGGCCCGCTCGAACTCCCGCTCACCCGCCTGAAGGTGGCCGGTCTCGCGGGCGTCGTGGTCGGGCTCCCGGCGTTCGTCTACGAGACGTACCGGTTCATGCGCCCGGGACTCTACGAGACGGAGCGCCGCTACTACCTCGCGGCGGTCCCGACGAGCCTAATCTTAGGCGGTGTCGGGATCGCGTTCGCGCACTTCCTCGTGTTGCCCGCGATCTTCTCGTATTTCACCACCTACACCTCCGACGCCGCGACGATCGCCTTCGGGCTCGCGGAGACGTTTAACCTGATCGTCATCATGCTCGCGTTCATGGCGATCGTCTTCCAGATCCCGCTTTTCATCATGCTCGCGATCATGATGAACCTCGTCACCCGGCAGTGGCTGGAGGCGAAGCGGCTGATCTTCTGGGGGTCGTTCCTCGGGATCGCGTTCCTGTTCAGCCCCGATCCGACCGGGATGGCGCCGATCATCGTGACGCTCACGATGATCGCCCTCTTCGAGGGGACGCTCGCGATACTGCGCTGGACCGGGAACTAGATCCGGTCGGTGCTGTTTCTACCACTGATTGCGGATCGACAGCAGACACCGTCAGCGCCTCAGACGCTCGGTCGTTCGTGAACTGCGGTTCTACGGCGACCGCCTCCCAATCCCCAGCCGCCCGGCTCTACGCAGACACCTGCTGATCGCCGACGACACCTCCGAAGCCCTAGCCGCGAGGACTCGCGCGCCCTGTTGCGCGGCTCACTCGGTCGCTGACGCTCCCTCGTTGCGGTGCTTACTGCGGCGTGCTTCGGCCTCGCGGCAGCGTGGCGCTACGCGCCACGGGCAGCCGGCGGCTTCGCCGCCGGCGACTGCCCCTTCGAGTCCCGCCCCGACCACACGGCGCCGCACCTCACACCGCCCCAGCCTCGCGGTTCACTCCGGGCTCCCTTCGGTCGCCCGTCGCTCACCGCGTCCCTCGCGCGTGCGACTCGCGCCCCGCGGGCGCTCGTCGGCACGCGCCGCCGCTCCGCCGACACGCGGCTCCGCTCCGCCGACACGCGGCTCCGCTCCGCCGACACGCATTAGTCCGCCGCGGCAGGATCGACTCGGTATGGTCCTCGGCCTCGTCGTTCCGGCAGCTATCTCGTTCGTGTTCGCCGCGGTCGCGGCGTACGTGGGCGCCCTCCGCGCGCTGGAGGTGTACTTCGACCCGAACCAAGACAGCGTCTTCCTCATGGACGACCGCGACCCGCCGAACCGCCGGTGAGGCCGCGGCAGTTCTGGTTCGGCCCCGCCAGCGGCGCCCTCACGCCTCGCCGAGCAGCTCGACGAGCAGCGCGTTCTGCGCGTGCATCCGGTTCTCCGCTTGGTCCCAGACCAAAGCCCGGTCGGATTCGAGCACGCCGTCCGTGATCTCCTCGCCGCGGTGCGCGGGCAGGCAGTGCATCACCTTCGCGCCGGTGTCCGCGAGCAGGTCGGCGTTCACCTGGAACCCGTCGAAGGCGGCGAGCTTCTCCTCGCGCTCGTCCTCCTGCCCCATCGAGATCCAGACATCGGTGTAAACGACGTCGGCGCCCTCGATAGCGGTCGCCGGATCAGTCGTCGGCGCCACGTCCGCGCCGAACTCGGCGGCGCGGTCGAACACGTCGGGGTCCATCCCGTAGTCGGCGGGCGTGGCGACCTCCACGTCGACGCCGGCCATCGCCGCGCCGACGACGAACGACTGCCCGACGTTGTTGCCGTCGCCGACCCACGCGACCGTGGCGTCCTCGCCGACCGTCTCCCGGATCGTGAGGAGGTCGGCGAGCGTCTGACAGGGGTGCGCCTCGTCGGTGAGCCCGTTGATCACGGGACAGTCGGCGTACTCGGCGAGGGTCTCCACGTCCTCGTGGTCGAACAGCCGGGCCATCACGCCGTCGACGTACCGGCCGAGGACCCGCGCCGTGTCCTTCAGCGGCTCGCCGTGGCCGAGCTGGATGTCGTCGGGGCCGAGGAACATCGCGTGGCCGCCGAGTCGAGTCATGCCCGTCTCGAAGGAGACCCGGGTGCGCGTCGAGGGTTTCTCGAAGATCATCCCCAGCGTCGCGTCCCCGAGTCGAGGGTCGGTCTCGCCCGCCTTCATCGCGGCGGCGCGGTCGAGCAGGGCGTCCAGTTCGGCGGGCGTCACGTCGTCGATGTCGAGGAAGTCGTCGGTTGCGAGGGGCATCGTTGGTGTGGTGTCGGGTGGTGGTGTCGTTCGAAAACAGTCGGTTTCGGGGAGGTGCGTCGGGTTACAGTCGCTCGCGGCAGACCTCGGTCAGCACGCGCACGGCGCGGTCGAGGTCGGGTAGCGGGAGCCGCTCGTCGGGCGCGTGGTCGAGGTCGGAGTTCCCGGGCCCGTAGGTGACCATCGGGCAGTCCCACGCGGCCGCGAAGAGGTTCATGTCGCTCGTGCCGGTCTTCCGGAGCAGGCGCACGTCGCCGCCCGCGGACCGGATCGCGACGCGGAACGCCCGCGCGAGGTCGGTCCGCGGACTCTCCATCACGGGCGGCATCGGCTCGCCCCAGCGGACGGTGCCGGTCGACAGCTCCGCCTCCGCGAGCTCGTGGATCTCGTCGACCGGCCGCGACGGCGGGATCCGCAGCTGGACGTCCACTGTCGCCTCCACGGCGAGGCCGTCGTCGCTCAGGCCGCCGTCGACCGAGATGGGCTTGGTCGTCACCTGGTCGAACACGGCGGTCTCCGCGTCGTCCGGCGTGAACGCCTCCTCGACGCCGTGCCACCAGTCGATCGCGTGCTGGATCGCGTTCGGCTCCGGCCGCGAGGAGTGGCCCGACTCGCTGGTGTTCACGTACGTCCCCTCGAGCAGGCCGCGGTAGCCGAGCGTGATCCCCTGCCAGCCCGACGGCTCGCCGTTGACCACCGCCTCCGGCGCGTCGCGGTCGCCGATGAGGTGGCGCGCGCCGCCGGAGTCGACCTCCTCGCGGACGACGCCCGCGAAGGAGACGCCGGTCTTCACCGCGGCGACCGCCATCGAGACGAGCGGTCCGGTCGCGTCGACTGACCCGCGACCCCACAACACGGGGTCGCCGGGGTCGCCGACGCGGACGTCGGAGGGCTCCGGCAGCTCGCCCTCGGACGGCGCGGGCCGCACCTCGACAGGGATGTCGCCGGGGACGGTGTCGACGTGCGAGGTGAGGAGCACGGCGTCGTTCGCCGGGGCGCGGACGTTGCCGACCTCGTCGATCCACGCCTCCCGGCCGTTCGCCTCGAAGAAGTCGACGAGGCGCTCGGCCGCCCGCTCCTCGTTGCGCGACGGCGAGGGGATCGAGACCATGTCGTACAGCAGCTTCCGGGCCGGCGTGTCGCAGGCCGCGGGGTAGCCGCCGCCGGCGACGACGTCGGTGCCGCCGGCCGCGGCGTCGTCGGCCGCCTCGCCGCCCTCCCGATCCTGTTCCTTGCCGGCCGCCATCAGCCGACCACCTCGGCTATCGCGTCGACGACGGCGTCGGCGTGCTCGCGCTCGATCGTCAGCGGCGGCAGCAGGCGCAGCACGGTCCGCCCCGCCGGCAGCGCGAGGATCTGGTGGTCGATGGCGAGGTCGCGCAGCAGGCGGTTCGACCCGCGGCGCACCTCGATCCCGACCATCAGCCCGTCGCCGCGCACGTCGCGCACGTCGTCGCCGAGGCGGTCGCGGAGCTCGCTGCGGAGGTAGTTCCCGACCGCCTCGGCGTGGGCCGGGAGGTCCTCGCGCTCGATCACGTCGAGGGTGGCGCCCGCCGCGGCCGACACCACGGGCCCGCCGGAGAACGTCGAGCCGTGATCGCCCGAGTCCTCGGCGATCCAGTCGCGACACAGCGTCGCGCCGATCGGGAGCCCGCTGCCGAGCCCCTTCGCGGTCGTGAGGATGTCCGGTACCACGTCGTGGCGGTCGGCGGCCCACATGTCTCCGGTGCGCCCGAGCCCGGTCTGGATCTCGTCGAGGATCATCGCCGCGCCGGAGGTGGCGGTCGCGACGCGGACAGCCTGAAGGTACTCGGTCGGGACGGGGTTGATCCCGCCCTCGCCCTGGAGCGGCTCCAAGATGACCGCGGCGGTGTCCTCGTCGACCGCCTCGCGCATCGCCTCGGCGTCGCCGTACTCGACGAACTCGACGCCGCCCGCGAGCGGGCCGAACCCGTCCTTGTACTTGTCCTTCCACGTCGTCGCGAGGGTCCCCATCGTCCGGCCGTGGAACCCCTGCGTGGTCGCGATTATCTTCTCGCGGCCCGTCGCGTGCCGGGCGAACTTCAGCGCGGCCTCGTTCGCCTCCGTCCCGGAGTTACAGAGCCAGACGTTGTCGACGTCGACGGGCGCGACCTCGGCCAACCGCTCGTACAGCGCCGTCCGCGCCGCGTGCGGGTACGACGCCTGGACGTACAGCAGCTCCTCCAGTTGGCTCGTCGCGGCGTCGACGACCTCCGGGTGGCAGTGGCCGACCGGCGTACAGGCGTAGCTGGCCCCGAAGTCGAGGTACTCCGTGCCGTTCGTGTCGGTGAGGTGTACCCCATCTCCCGAGGCGATCCCGATCGGCTTCTCCGAGAAGACGAAGCCGCTCACGCGGTCTCACCTCCGTCGGGCTCGGCGGGTCCGCTGTCGCCGTCCGCCTCTCCGGTTTGGCCGTCCGCCGCCTCGTCGTCTCCCCCCGCTGTTCCGTCGCCGCCGAGCGCCGCCCGCTCGATTGTCGTCCCCTCGCCGCCGAGCGCGGCGACGACCGGGTCGCGGACGTTGGCGTCCGCGATCACGACGCGGCCCGCTCCGCCTTCGAGCGCCTCCCTCGCGGCCATCACCTTCTTGCCCATGAACCCCTCGGCCGCGTCCTCGACGGCCGCCAACTCGTCGGGCGTCGCGGCCGCGTCGATGCGCGTCTCGGGGTCGTCCGGGTCGGCGTACACGCCCGCCACGTCGGTCAGGAGGACGAGGTCGGCGTCGAGCGCGCCCGCGACCGCCGCGGCCGCGCGGTCGGCGTCGGCGTTGACCGCCGTCACCTCGCCGTCGCCCTCGTCGCCCGCCATCGGCGGCGAGACGACCGGCGTGTAGCCGCCGTCGAGGAGGCCGGCGAGGAGGTCGGCGTTCACCGACTCGATCCGCCCGGAGTGGTCGCCGCGCCGGATCTTCCGCTTCCCGTCCTCGACGACGCGGACCGCGGACTTACGCGGCCCGGCGAGGAGGCCGCCGTCGACCCCGGAGAGGCCGACCGCGTCGACTCCGGCCGAGCGGAACTGTGCCGTCAGTTCGGTGTTGAGCTTGCCGGCCATCGCCATCGCGAACGCCTCCATCGTCTCCGCGTCGGTGAACCGCCCGGTGACGCCCGAGGCGGACTCGACGTAGTCGGGCTCGATGCCGAGCCGTTCGAGCGTCTCGTCGACGACCGTCGAGCCGCCGTGGACGACGACGACGGGGCGCCCGTTGGCCGCGAGGTGCGCGACGTCGCCGACCGCGCCGGCCGGGTCGACCGCCTTCGCGCCGCCGACCTTGACGACGACGGGCGGCTCGGCCGCCGGTTCGGAACCACTCCCCGTCACGGCGCACCCACCGGGTGGAGCCCGTCGAACTCGAGGCCCGCCGTCTCGGGCAGTCCGAGGGCGACGTTCGCCGCGTGGACCGCCTGCCCGGCGGAGCCTTTCATCATGTTGTCGATCGCCGAGAAGACGACCACACGGCGGTTGCCGGGGTCGAGCTCGAAGCCGACCTCGCCGTGGTTCGTCCCGGCGACCGCCTTCGGCTCGGGGTAGCGGTAGACGCCGCCCCCGCCCGAGACGATCCGCTCGAACGGTTCGTCCGCGTAGGCGTCGCGGTACGCGCCCCAGAGGTCCCCCTTCGAGACCGGCTCGTCGGGGAAGACGTGACACGTCGCGCTCGCGCCGCGGACCATGTCGACCGCGTGGACCGTGAAGGAGACGGAGAGTCCGATGTACGCCTCTATCTCCGCCTCGTGGCGGTGGCCGGTCGGGGCGTACGGGCGCACGACGCCCGAGCGCTCCGGGTGCGAGGAGGCCGCGCCGCCGCCCGCGCCGCCCTCCGAAGAGCCGACCTTCACGTCGACGACGACCTCGCCGCTCTCGGGACCGAGCGCGCCGGCGTCGACGAGGGGCTTCAGCCCGAGGATCGTCGCGGTCGCGTTACAGCCCCCGCCGGCGATCAGGTCGGCGCCGGGGAGGTTCCCGCGGTTGATCTCCGGGAGCGCGTACTCCGCGCGCTCCAAGTACTCCGGCGACTCGTGCCCGTCGTACCACTCGTCGTAGGCGTCGGCCTCGGGGAGCCGGAAGTCCGCCGAGAGGTCGACCACGGTGTCGGCGGCCTCGGTGAACTCGTCGATGCGTTCCATCGAGACGCCGTGCGGCGTCGCCGCGAACAGCACGTCGACCGATTCGAGGTCTTCGGGGTCCGAGAAGCGAAGGTCGAGCCCGCGCAGGTTCGGGTGCGAGCGCCCGACGGTCATGTTGTCGGCCGACCGCGAAGTCGCCTGGACGACCTCGAAGTTCGGATGGCCGGCGAGGAGCTGCAGCAGCTCGCCGCCGGTGAACCCGGTGCCGCCGACGACGCTGGCGGTGTAGGCGTCGGCGGCCGCGCCGCTGTCCTCGGCGTCTACGGTCACGCGTCGGCCCCCGCGACGGCTCCGTCGGCCAGCTCGGTCGCCTTCGCCTCCAGCCAGTCGACGACCCGCGACGGGACGTCGACGTCGGTGGCCGCGTCGAGCGCCTTGAACTCGACGGTGTGGTTCACCTCGTGGACGGTATAGTCGTCGGCCGCGCCGTCGCCGTCTGCGCCGACGCCGGTCTCGGCGGTGTCCGATTCCGCCTCGACTCCCACCTCCATCAGGTCGACGCCGAGCATACCGCCGCCGACGGCCTCCGAGGCCTTCTCGACGAGTTCGGTCGCGTGTTCGTCGAGCTCGAACGGCTCCGTCTCGCCGCCCTTCGCGGCGTTCGTGAGCCAGTGGTCCGAGGAGCGCGTCATCGCCGCGACCGGCTCGCCGTCGACCGCCAGCACGCGGATATCGCGGCCGGGCTTGTCGACGAACTCCTGGACGTAGAACACCTTGTGCTCGTAGTGGCCGAGCGTCTCCTTGTGTTCCAAGATTGCTTCGGCGGCGTTCCGCGAGTCGATCTTCGCCATCAGCCGCCCCCACGAGCCGGTCACGGGCTTGAGGACGCACGGGTAGCCGAACGACTCGATCGCCTCTAGGGCGGCCTCCGTCGTGAACGCGACCTCCGTCGCCGGGGTCGGCACGTCCGCCTCGGCGAGCGCGAGCGAGTTCTTCGCCTTGTCGGCGCAGACGTCGCCCGTCTCCGGGCCGTTCACCACGGGGACGCCGTAGCTGTCGAGGAACCGCGTCGCGTACAGCGACCGGCTCGTCGACAGGCAGCGGTCGACCACGAGGTCGAGGTCGTCGACGGCGGCCGTCGTCGAGTCCAGGCCGAACCGCTCCTTGCGCACGTCGATCTTCGCCACGTCGTGGCCCCGCTCGCGGAGCTCGCCGAGCAGGAGCTTCTCGTCTTTCCGGATCCGCGAGTAGAGGACGCCTACGCGCACGTCGATTCCCCTCCGTTCGGGTCGGTGTTCACGCGCATGTCGACCACTCGGGTGTCGCGGCCGCGGCGGTCGTCACCATCTACTCGCCCCAGTCCTCCTCGAGCTCTGGCGCCTCCTCCAAGACGACCGGGTCGAGCGAGATGACCTCCAGCTCGGTCCCCGTGACCGGACTGTCAATGATCTCGCCGACCTCCACGTCGGCCGGGATCTCGATTTCTTCGCCCGCGATCGGGTCCTCCGCGGTCAGCGTGTCAGTGTCGCTTGTCATCGTACTCCACTCTGGGTGACTCGATACCATAAATCTTCCGAACTTACCAAAAAATATACACTAGCCAAAGCACCGGCTATCGGTTCGAGAGCGGCCGAAAGCGCCCGAACGAACCGGACTATCAGATCCTAGTTACTTGTTCGTCCCCTCGCGGAGACGAGTTCGCGACCGGGGGTCGTCGGTCGACCCCCGGTCGCGGCGGTCGTCGCAGTCGGTCCGGCTGCGGCGGTCGGTTCGGCGGCGGCGGCCGGTTCGGTGTCCGCCCGCGGCGACCACCGCGGTCGGTCCCACGATCACTCATACGTCGCCACCTCCGCGTCGAGCGCCTCGGCCGCCGCCGCCAGCGCCTCGCGGCGGTCGTCGAGCGCCGTCGCGTCCGCGTCGATCCCTGCGGTCGCGGCCGTCAGGTCCGCCGCGACCGCCTCCGGCGCGGGGCCGCCCGCGGAGTCGCGGCTCGCGACGCTCGCGGCCGGATCGAGGACGCGTTCCACCTCGTCGCGGGACACGCGCTCGAAGAGGGACTCGCCCAGTACCGCCTGTGCGGCCTCGTCAACTTTTGCGGCGGCGGTCGCTGGGTCGTCGCCGTCTCCGACCGCGGGGGCGGCGCTCGCGACGATCTCGTGGGCGGTCCGGAACGGGAGGCCCGCCATCGCGAGCAGGTCGGCGACCCCCGTGGCCGTCGAGAACCCCTCGCCCGCGGCGGCCGCGAGCGCGTCCGCGTCCCACTCGGCGGTCGCGACCGCGCCCGCAGCGATCTCGGTCGCTTCGCGCACGTCGCCGGCGATATCGAAGACGCTCGCGTGGGCGCGCTGGAGGTCGCGGTTGTACGCCCGCGGCAGCCCCTTCAGGAGGCTCAACGTACCGGTCGCCTCCCCGATCGCGTCGCCCGCGACGCCGCGGGTCAGCTCCAGCGTGTCGGGGTTCTTCTTCTGGGGCATGATCGACGAGGTCGAGGCGTACGCGTCCGCCAGCTCGAGGACCCCCTTGTTCGAGAAAACGATCAGGTCCTCGGCGAGCCCCGATAGCGTCGTCGCGAGCGTCGCGAGCGCCGTCGCCGTCTCCGCGAGGAAGTCGCGCGCCGAGGCGGCGTCCATCGAGTTGCGGACCGTCCCGTCGAAGCCGAGCAGCTCCGCGGTCCGGTCGCGGTCGACGTCGAACGGCGTCCCGGCGAACGCGGCCGCGCCGAGCGGCGACCGGTTGACGCGGTCGTACGCGTCCAGGAGCCGCTCCGTGTCGCGCGCGAGCCCGCCCTCGTACGACAGCAGGTAATGCGCGACCGTCGTCGGCTGTGCCGGCTGGAGGTGGGTGTACCCCGGCATCACCGTCTCCGCGTGTTCCTCGGCGACCTCAACGAGCGCCTCCCGGGCGGCGACGGTCGCCTCGGCGGCGTCGAGCAGGTCCTCGCGCAGCCGGTACCGGATACACGTCGCCACCTCGTCGTTGCGCGAGCGGGCGGTGTGCATCCGGCCGCCGTCCGGGCCGACCCGGTCGATGACGGCGGTCTCGATCGCCTCGTGGACGTCCTCGCCGTCCGGGAGCGCGCCGTGGCCGGCGGCCTCCACCTCGTCGAGCGCGGCGAGTATCTCGCCCGCGACCCCGCCGTCGACGATCCCTTGTTCGGCGAGCATCACCGTGTGCGCCCGGTCGACGGCGAGGTCCGCCTCGAAGATTGCGGCGTCGGCCGCGAGGCTCGACAGGAACTCGCGGGCGGGTCCGCCGCTGAAGCGCTCGCGCCGGACGGCGGTGTCGTCACCGCCGGCCGCCTCGTCCGCGTCGCTCGCGTCGGGATCGTCGTCGGTCATCTAGTTATCGTCCGCGTCGGACCCGTCCGTCTCGCCGGACCCGTCCGTCGCGAGCTCGGGCTTCGAGACGCTCGCCTTCACGTCGTTGGCGAGGCGCTCCTGGAGTCCGTGGTACTTCGCGACGCCCGTCGCGTCCGACTGGGCGATGCCGGCGACGTCCTCGGTGTTGAATGAGGCCATCTCCTCGGAGTAGACGGCGTACTCGGAGTCGCGGGCGACGACGCGGCAGTCGCCGCCGGACACCTTCACGGTCGCCGTGCCGGTCACCACGTCCTGCGTCTCGTCGACGAAGGCGTTCAGCGCGTCGACGACGGGCGCGAACACGAGCCCCTCGTACGCCTTCTCCGACCACTCCTGCTCGATCCCCTTCTTGAACGAGCGCTCGTTCTTCGTCAGGACGAGATCTTCGAGTGCCTGGTGGGCCGTCAGCAGGACCGTCGCGGCCGGGTGCTCGTAGTTCTCCCGCACCTTCAGCCCGAGCATGCGGTCCTCCATCACGTCGGTGCGGCCGACGCCGTACCCCCCGGCGTGCTCGTTGAGGTGCTGGATGAGCGGCACGGGGTCCATCGCCTCGCCGTCGACGGCGACGGGGATCCCCTCCTCGAACGTCACCTCGATGGTGGTCTCGCCCTCCGGCTCGGCGGTCCACTCGTAGATGTCCTCCGGCGGCTCGTAGTTCGGGTTCTCCAGCTTCCCGCCCTCGACCGCGCGCGACCAGATGTTCTCGTCGATGGACCAGACGCCGCCGTCGCCGGCCTCGACGGGCAGGTCCTTCTCCGCGGCGTAGTCGATCTCCCACTCGCGGGTGAGGCCGAGTTCGCGCACGGGGGCGATCACTTCAAGATCGGAGCCGCGCCAGACGGCCTCGAACCGGAGCTGGTCGTTCCCCTTCCCCGTACAGCCGTGGGCGATGGCGTCACAGCCCTGCTCCTCGGCGACGCCGAGGATCGCCTCGGCGATGACCGGGCGCGCGAGGGCGGTCCCGAGCGGGTAGCCCTGATAGCTGGCGTTGGACTTCACCGCGTCGAAACAGAGGTCCGCGAACTCATCCTTCGCGTCGACGACGTGGATGTCGAGCCCCAGCGCCTCGGCGGTCTCCTCGGCCTCGTCGAACTCCTCGGTGGGCTGGCCGACGTCGACGTTCACGCCGATGACCTCGTCGTAGCCGTACTCCTCTTTCAGCAGCGGTACGCAGACCGTGGTGTCGAGTCCCCCGCTGAACGCGAGTACAACGCTCGTCATTACCAGAGTACACCCGGCCTACGGTCTTAAATTCAGCGGTTTCGAGATTGTAAGAAAAAGACAGCGCGGCCGCTCGCGGTGACGATAGTCGAGACTCTCCGGAACGGAACGGCGCGAACGCGACGAGGGATGAAGATTACTGGCCCGAAGGGCCTCGTCGTCGCGCCGCGCCGGAAGCCGGTCGCGGCGGTCGGACGTCTCGTCGCGGTCGCAGGGCTCGTCGGCCTCGGAGAAGGGCGGCGTCGAGACGAGCCACTGCGGTCATCGCGTGTATGTACCGATCTCCGATATAAAACTGTTCCGCACCGCCCGGCGCGCGCAAGGTTTGCCGGACGGCCCGGAGATCGCCGGTCGCCCGGTCTACAGCGCCTCGCGGTACGCTTCGAGCGTCGTCTCGACGTCCTCCTCCGTGTGCGCGTAGGAGGTGAACTGACACTCGTACTGGTTCGCGGTGAGGAACACGCCTCGGTCTTTCATCTTCTGCCAGAACACCCGCTCCCAGCGGTCGGTCGCAGCGTCGGCCACGTCGGCGCCCGTCTTTGGACACGAGTCGTACCGGGCGCAGTCCGGGTCCTGCCGACAGCCGCCCGCGCAACAGGCGTCGACGTCGTCCGGCGCCTCGCGGGTGAACACCGTCTTGAACATCGAGTCGGTGCCGACGACGGTGTACTCCGGCGCGCGCTCGGCGCAGATCTCGGCGATCCCCTCCCGGAGCTGCCGACCGAGGCGGTTGACGTGCTCGTACACGTCGTTTTCGGCCGCGTACTCCAGCCCGGCCTTCCCGGCGGCCATCGTCACCGGGTGCCCGGAGAAGGTGCCGGACTGGAACACCTCGCCAGCGGGCGTGAACCCCTCGATGATCTCCGCTTTCCCGCCGATCGCGCCGACCGGGAAGCCGCCGCCGATGATCTTCCCGAACGTCGTCACGTCGGGGGTGACGCCGAACTTCGACTGGGCGCAGCCGAGGCCGCCCACCCGGAACCCGGTGATCACCTCGTCGAAGATCAGTAGCGAGCCGTGGTCGTCACAGAGGTCCCGCAGCGTCTCGTGGTAGCCGTCGACGGGCATCACGATCCCCTTGTTGGCGAGTATCGGCTCGACGAGGACGGCCGCGATCTCGTCGCCGTGTTCCGCGAACACCTCCTTCGCCGCCTGCGGGTCGTTGAACGGGATCGGCAGGGTGTGCTCGGCGAACGCCTCCGGGATCCCCGCCGTCGACGGGTGCGCGTCGCCCGGCGACCCTTCCACGAGCGTCGACTCCTGCGCGCCGTGGTAGCCGCCCCGCATCACGACGATCTTGTCGCGGTCGGTGTGGCCGCGCGCCAGTCGGACCGCCGAGACGGTCGCCTCCGTGCCGGAGTTGACGAAGCGGATCGACTCGACGCTCGGGACGTGCCGCGCCACGAACTCGGCGTGTTCGACCTCGATCTCCGTGGGCGCGCCGTACATCGGTCCCTCCGCGACGTGCGACTGGACCGCCGCCTCCACCGGGTCGGGCAGGTCGTGGCCGTAAAGGAGGGGGCCGTACCCCATCACCCAGTCGACGTAGCGGTTCCCGTCGGCGTCGATCACGTGGCCGCCGTCGCCGCGCTCGACGAAGAACGGGTGCGGCATCGTCGCCCGGACCGAAGAGTTGACGCCGCCCGGCATGACCGACAGCGCGCGGTCGTACAACTCGCGCGAGCGCTCGTGGTTCATACCGACCGGTTGGGTCGGCGGGCTGAAAGTAGTTGCCGAACCGCCGTCACGCCCGCCCGAAAAAAGTCCGTCCGTCGATCCGTGCGCGGTGTCTGCCCGCCGGGAGCGTCGCTACACCGCCTCCGTTCCGGTCGCACCGGTGCGGACTTGGAGCGCGTCCTCCACCGGCATGATGAACACCTTGCCGTCGCCGGCCTCGCCGGTCTTCGCGGCGTCGGCGATGGCGTCCGCGACCTCGTCGGCCGGGATGTCGGCCACGACGACCTCGACTTTCACCTTCTGGTGGAGATCGACGGTGAACTCCTCGCCGCGCCACTGGCCCTTCTTCGCGGGCTGGCTGCCGCGACCGGAGACGTTCGTCACCGTCAGCGAGGGGGCGTTGATCTCCGCGAGCGCCTGCTTGATGTCTCCGAGCTTGTCGGGGCGGACGACCGCCGTGACCATCTTGATGTCCGTGCCGGCCGCCGCGCCGCCGTCGGCCCGGGGAGACTCCCCATCGGACTCGGTCGTGTCGATCACCGACGGGCCGCCGTCGGTCGCGACGCGGTCGCCGCCGAACTCGGGGTAGGTCTCGACGCCGTGTTCGGAGATGTCGAGGCCCTCCTGTTCGTGCTCGGCGGTGACGCGCGCCTCGCCGGCGAGCTTGAGCACGTACCAGACCGCACCGGTTGCGGTGATCGTCCAGCCGCCGATGATGACCACGCCGACGAGCTGAGCGACGAAGTGGGCGCCGATGCCCGCGCTGAGCTGACCCGGTGCGGCGACGAACGGGAAGAGGAGCGTCCCGAGAACGCCAGCACTCCCGTGAACCGGGAACACCGCGCAGACGTCGTCGATCTTCAGGTTGTCCGAGACGAACTCGAAGACGATCGGGAGCTGCGCGCCGGCGAGCCCGCCGACGACGACGGCGCCCCACCATGCCGTGGTGTCGGGGATTGCGGTGATGCCGACGAGCCCGGCGAGCAGGCCGTTGGCGACGTAGAGGGTGTCGACCTTCCCGGTCTTCGCCCAGACGACGAGCGCGGCGCCGATCCCGCCGGACGCCATCGCGATCGTCGTCCCCATCGCGACGAGGTTGAGCGTCAGCGTGTTGAACACGCCGCCGCTGACCACCGACGCCGTGCCGACGTTGAAGCCGTACCAGCCGAACGCGAGGACGAGCGTCCCCAGCACGGCGAACGTCAGCGAGTGACCGGGGATGACGTTCGTCGAGCCGTCCTTCCCGTAGCGGTCCATCCGCGGCCCGAGGATGGCCGCGGCCGTGAGGCCCGCGATGCCGCCCATGCCGTGGACGATCATGCCGCCGGCGAAGTCGTGGAACGCGGTGCCCGTCAGCTGTGCGACGAGCCCGTCACCGGAGGCCGACCACGTGAAGGCGATGACCATCGGGTAGATGACCGCGGCCAGGAGGAACGTGTAGGTGACGTACGCGCGGAGCTTCGCGCGACCCGCGACCGCCCCGGAGACGATCGTCGCTGCGGTCATCGCGAACACCGCGCCGTAGAGCCAGTTGACGTAGGGACCGACCACGCCCGACTCGACGGCGAGTTCGCCGCCGGAGTACAGCGATCCCGCGGCGGAGGCGATCCCCGACGACCCGTTCACGAGGCTCGTGAACGCCGTGCCGATGAGGAAGAACACCGCCACCCCGACGCTCCACGTCAGGAGGTTCTTCGTCAGCTGGTTGGCGACGTTCTTCGACCGCACCTGCCCGGCCTCCAGCATGGCGAAGCCGGCGTGCATGAAGAAGATGAGGAACGTCACGACGAGGATCCACGTCCCGTTCATCGCGGACGCGAACGTGCTCGGATCGATCGTGGCGAGGACGCCGCCCGTCACAATTCATCCACCTCTACTGAACGCTCGTCCGATTCAAACCGTGCTTCGCTCGTGTTCATGTGCTGAATCACGTTTCGATTCCCGGGAACGCCTATACATAAACGTTAGAGTTGAGTTTCACAAAAAACACGGTTGATAATACGGCGGTCGTCCGATATAAGGACGTGGCTATGGAATATAAGGACGTTTTTCTCGCGGTTCCGCCGCAATTGTTGCGCTCGAACTCGACGGTCGTTGTGTAGCTCAGCTATCTATTTCGGCGTGACCCGTCGCCGAGCGGCGCTCTCGGGGCGGGCGCGGTCCCCTCTGGCGAGTATTGCCGCGCCGCCGTCCCGCGCTTGGGCGTCGCACGGGCTCTCCGTCCCGAATTCGGGTCGTTCCGGCCTCGTCGGCAGAAGTAGACGTTTGTCAACCCGTCTCGCGGTCCCTCGACGGAATCGATATCTCGGCGGTGTCAGACTGCCCTCTCTGCCGACCGATGTCCCGGAAACACCGTTATTCCGGCTTCAGACCCTCGTTCTGGACGCGCATCACGGCCTCGCCGTCGGCGAGGTTCGGCGCGTCGACGAGGCGGACGATCCGCTTGTCGCCCTTCGACTTGCGGAGGTACATCCGGAACGTGGAGGCGTGTCCGAGGATGTTGCCGCCGATCGCCTGCGTCGGGTCGCCGAAGTACGAGTCGGGATTCGACGCGACCTGGTTCGTGACGAGGATGGCGGTGTTGAACAGGTCGCCGATCCGCATCAGGTCGTGGAGGTGTTTGTTGAGCTTCTGCTGGCGATCCGCAAGCTCGCCCCGACCGACGTACTCCGCGCGGAAGTGCGCGGTGAGGGAGTCGACGCAGACGATCCGGATCGGCCATTCCGTCTCCTCGTGTTCGCCGGCCAGCTCCTTCGCCTTCTCGGCGAGCAGGATCTGGTGGTTGGAGTTGAACGCCTTCGCGACGTGGATCTGGTCGAGGAACGCTTCGACGAGCTCTTCGAGCGCCTCCTCGTCCGAGGGCGTCCCCTCGATCTCGCGGCGCTCCATCTCGTCGGCGAGGATCTCGTCGTCGAGCCCGCGGACCATGTCGTCGATCCGCTCCGGTCGGAACGTGTCCTCGGAGTCGACGAAGATACAGCCGCCGTCGAGGCCGCCGTTCTCCGGCTCTAGCTGGACGTTGACCGCCATCTGATGGGTGACCTGCGACTTCCCGGACCCGAACTCGCCGTACACCTCCGTGATCGACTGCGTCTCGATGCCGCCGCCGAGCAGGTCGTCCACCTCGTCGATCTGCCAGGAGAGCTTGCCGATCTCCTGGCGGCGCTCCAGCACGCTCGCGCCGGTCTCGAAGCCGCCGACGTCGGCGGCGTCGCGGGCGGCGTTGATGATGTCGGCGGCGGACGACTCGCCGATGTCGGCCGTGTTCGACATCTCGCCGGGGCTCGCGACGGCGATCGACTGGTAACTCTCGAATCCGTTGTCCACGAGCTTGTCCGCGGTTGCCGGGCCGACGCCGGGGAGGTCCTCGAGTTCGTCTTCAGGCATGTACACAGTACTTGTTTGCCATCCCGTATAAAGACTGGTTTACACCCGAGTGAAAGTGAAGTTCGCCGAGCGTCACCGCTCGGTCGCGGTTCGCTATCTCTCGAAAGCGTTCGTCGGAGCGGCCCGCTCTGTCGCGCGGTGAAACTGGTCGAGGGGTCAGGGGCGACCCGGCGGTCGGGTCCTCAGAAGCCGACGCGGCGGACGTACCCGAGGTCGCGGATCTCCACGAGCAGGTCGCCCGACAGCTCGGCGTCGGTGATCACGTACAGCTTCGGGTCGTCGGTGAACTCGGGGTCCTCGCTCAGCACCTGCCGGATCGAGACGCCGCGGTCGGCCAGGATCCCCGTTACCTCGGCGACGATCCCGGCCTCGTCGGCGGCCGCGACCTCGATGGTGAGCACCGTCAGGTCGAGGACCGGGGCGAGGTCCATCAGGCTCGGGACCGACGAGATGTTGGTGAAGATGCGCTTCAGCTCGGGGTCGGCCAGGATCGCGTCGGTCGTCGAGTCCACGACGCGCCGGTCCACGTCGAGCTCGCGCGCGATGCCGGTGTAGGGGATCTCGATCCCGCCGGAGACGACCCGCCCCTCCTCGTTGACGGAGAAGCCGCGCTCCAAGAACAGCCGGATCACCGCCTGCTGGCTGGGTGACCCCTCGAACTTCTCGAGGATCTCGTCGAACATTCGTTGTCGGGAGTGGTCGCGGCCGGGCGTTAAAAAGGCGGGTGCGTCGCGGCCGGTCGCGTCGCGGTCGTCTGGCGACCCCGCCGGCCCGGACCACTTCCGCCCCGCCACCCGACCCCTTTTAGCCGACGCCGCCGAACTCCACCCCGTGTCAGAGTCGCCGCACCTGCGGTTCTTCCCGTACGAGGAGCCGTACCCGAACCAGCGCGAGGCGATGGACCGGGTCGCCAACGCGCTGGACCGCGGACAGGACGTGCTGTTCGAGGGGGCGCCCGGGACCGGGAAGACCCTCTCGGCGCTCGTGCCCGCGCTGGAACACGCGCGCGAGCACGACCGCACGGTCGTCATCACGACCAACGTCCACCAGCAGATGCGGCAGTTCGTCGAGGACGCCCGCGCGATCACGCGCGAAGAACCCATCCGCGCGGTCGTGTTCAAGGGGAAGTCGTCGATGTGCCACATCGACGTCGACTACCAGGAGTGTCAGACCCTCCGCGACACCACCCGCGAGATGGTCGAGACGGAGAGCGAGGTCCGCGAGCTGGAGTCGCGACAGCGCGAGCTGCTGGCCGAGAGCCGCGAGGGCGATACGGGCGCCGCCGAGGCCCGCGAGTCGGTCATGGACGAACTCGACGAGCTGGAGGCGGAGATGGAGGAGTACGACGCCGCGAACGTCTGCGAACACTACCGCAACAATCTCACCCGCGACACGGACGACTTCTTCGGGTGGCTCTTCGAGGACGTCCGCACCCCCGACGACGTGTACGAGTACGCCGACGAGCGCGCGCTGTGCGGCTACGAGCTGCTGAAGAAGGGGATGGAGGGGGTCGACCTGGTCGTTTGTAACTACCACCACCTGCTCGACCCGAACATCCGCGAGCAGTTCTTCCGGTGGATCGACCGCGACCCGAGCGAGATAATCACCGTGTTCGACGAAGCGCACAACATCGAGAACGCCGCCCGCGACCACGCCACCCGAACGCTGACGGAGAACACGCTCGACGCCGCCTTAGACGAGGTGGCCGACAGCGACGACTCCCGCGCGGAGCCCGCCGAGAACGTCCTCCGCGCCTTCCGCGACGCCCTCGTCGAGACGTACGAGGACGCGCTCGGCTTCGGCGGCTCCGAGTCCGTGACGGAGAACTGGGAGGACATTGCGGTCGCCAACGACGACCGCCGCGACGACCTCACGCTCGCGTTTCTCCGCAACTACGAGGGGACGGGGATCGACGCGGAGACCGAGCTCGCCGTCCAGCTCGGCCAGGCGATAGACGAGGAGTACGAGCGCCGCTACCGGGACGGGGAGGCGACCACCCGGTCGGAGTCGCAGACGCTCGCGGCCGCCCGGTTCGTCTCGACGTGGATGGACGAGGGCGCGGAGTTCGGCCAGTATCCCGTGCTCTCCGTCCGGCGCGACGGCGGCACCGACGAGGTGTACGGCCGGGCGGAGCTGTACACCTGTATCCCGCGGAGCGTCACGAGCGAGCTGTTCGACGAGGTGGCCGCCTCGGTCCTGATGAGCGCGACGCTGCGCCCGTTCGACGTGACCGAGGACGTGCTGGGGCTGGAGGACGTCGCCTCGATGGCCTACGACATGGGGTACCCCGAGGCGAACCGCCGGACGTTCGCCGCCGACGTGCCGCCGCTGTTCGCCGCCGACCGAAACGACCCGGAGACGCAGGAGGCCGTGTCGTCGCTGCTCCGCGACGCAATCCGCTTTACCCCGGGCAACACGCTCGCCTTCTTCCCGTCGTACGCCGAGGCCGAGCGCTACCACGAGCGGCTCGCTGGGCCGAGCGGGGGCGGAAGCGCCGCCGGCGGCGCCGCGGCGGACGCCGTCGACCTCGGTCCGATCCACCTCGACGGGCCGGGCGAGGACGAGGAGCGGCTCCGCAGCGAGTTCGTCGAGAGCGACGGCGCCGCGCTGTTCACCTCGCTGTGGGGGACGCTCGGTGAGGGCGTGAGCTTCGACGGCGACGACGCCCGGACGGTCGTCGTCGTGGGCGTCCCGTACCCGCACCTCTCGGACCGCACGGAGGCGGTCCAGGACGCCTACGACCGCGCGTTCGCGGACCGCGACCGCGCCCGCGACCCGGGGTGGACGTACGCGGTCGAGGTCCCGACGATCCGCAAGACGCGACAGGCGCTCGGCCGAGTGATCCGCGGCCCCGACGACTACGGCGTCCGGATCCTCGCGGACCGGCGCTACACGACCGCCGACATGGGGAAGTACTCGGTCCGGTCCGCGTTCCCGCCCGAGGAGCGCGAGGAGCTGCTCGACGTCGACCCCGCGAAGCTGAAGTTCGCGATGCTGAACTTCTATCAGGACCACGACGCGTACGACGGCCCGCCGCCGTCGCCGTGACGCGGGCGCGCGGTCCCGCTCGCGGGCGCTCGCCTCGACGTCACTTCCGGCCGTCCTATCCGGGCATCGACGCGAGCAGGATCGAGACCAATATCAGGAGCCCGGCCAGCAGCGTCGTGACCACGGCGTGGATCAGCGTCATCGCGGCGACCGCCCGCCGCGGCTGCTCGTAGCTCCACCAGAACATCGTCCCGTCGACGAGGAGCGCCGCGAGGAGGATGAGCCCCCCGGGGAGTTCGAGCCCGTTGCCGGCGACGCTGATCACCGCGGGCAGCGGGCCGATGTAGAGGGCCCGCCGCGGGTCGGCGTCGCCGAGGACGTTCCGGGCCGCGACGTGCGCGGTGAGACAGAGGAACAGCGCCAACAGGACGGTCGTCCCGAGCACGGAGACCGGCGTCACCGTCTGTAAGAGCATGGTCGCCATACGCGGCGACGGGTAAAAGTGATCGCGGAACGCGGTCGCGGTGTCGCCGCATCGCGGCCCCGTCTCGATCGCGGGCTCGCCGCGTCAGTCCAACAGCCCGAGGCCGTTCAGCTCCTCGACGATCACGTCGACGGCTGCCTCGGCGTCGGCGGGGCTCGTGCCGCCGGTGACGACCACTTTCCCGCTGCCGAAGAGCAGCGCGACGACCTCCGGCTCGTCGAGCCGGTAGACGAGCCCGGGGAACTGCTCCGGCTCGTACTCGATGTGTTCCAAGCCGAGCCCGATCGCGATCGCGTTCAGGTTCAGGCTCTCGCCGAGGTCGGCCGACGTGACGATGTTCTGGACGGTGACCTCCGGGTCCTCGATCGGGATCTGGAGCGCGCGGAGCTCCGCGAACACGATGTCGAGGCTCTCGTGGACCGCCTCGACCGAGTTCGCGCCCGTACAGACGATCTTCCCGGAGCGGAAGATCAGGGCGGCCGACTTCGGGTCCGTGGTGCGGTAGACGAGCCCGGGGAACTGCTCGGGGTCGTAGTCGGCGCCCTCGAGGTCCATCGCGACGCTCTGGAGATCGAGTTCCTGCCCGATCCCCGTGGAAGCGACGACGTTTTCGACGGTGATCGTCTCCTTCGGGTCGGCCCTCATTACCTCCATCCTCGCCCGAACGACTTAAAAAGGTGGCTGGTCGGAACCGCCACGCTATTGCCGTCGCCGCGCGGAGCGGTCGGCGTGTACTGGCTCGAACTCGCCGGCGAGACCGACGCCTTCGCCGCCCGCGAAGCGGCGACCGCGGCGACCGGCGTCGACCTCCTCGCGCCGGGGATCGCTCGGACCGGCGGGATCGACGGCGCGCACGTCCGGCGCCTCGCGTACACGCGCGCCGCCCACGATGCGGTCGCGCGGACGGACGCCGACGTCGACGCCGCGGTCGCCGCGCTCCGCGCCGCGCCGCTCGACCGCTCCGGAAGCGTGGCGGTCCGCGCCCGCGACGTCCGGGGAACGTCGGGAGTCTCCACCGAGGCGGTCGAGCGCGAACTCGGGAGCGTCCTCGTCGACCGCGGGTTCGACGTCGACCTCGACGACCCCGACCACGTCCTCCGCGCGCTCTTCGCCGCCGGCCCGCGCGCCGAACACGACGCGGTGGCCGGCGCGGACGGCGGCGACGCGGACCTGTGCGCGCTCGGGTGGGTCGCCGCCGAGGCCGCCCGCGACTTCGCGCCGGACCCCACCGACCGCCCCTTCTTCCAGCCGGGGAGCATGGCCCCGGTCGACGCCCGCGCCTACGCTAACCTCGCGGGCGCCGCCCCCGGGCGGACCCTGCTCGATCCCATGTGCGGCACCGGCGGTCTCCCCCTCGAAGCGGGCCTCGTCGGCGCCGACGCGGTCGCCTGCGACGCGCAGGCGAAGATGGCCGACGGCGCGCGGCGGAACTTCCGCGCATACCTCGCCGACGACGCCGACGCTCCCTCCCCCGACTGGCACGTCGCCCGCGGCGACGCGACCGCGCTCCCGCTTCCCGACGACGCCGTCGACGGGGTCGCGTTCGACGCCCCCTACGGCCGACAGTCGAAGATCGCGCGCCACGAGTTGGCCGACCTCGTCGCGGGCGCGCTTGCGGAGGCGGCCCGGGTCGCGCCGCGCGCGGTGCTGATCGCCGACCGCGACTGGCGCGGTCCCGCCCGCGACGCCGGGTGGACCGTCGACGCGGCGTTCGAGCGCCGGGTTCACCGGTCGCTGACGCGCCACGTGCTGGTGTTGCGCCGCGAGGCGGACGCGGGAGGCGAGGCGGACCCGGCGGATATCTCGCCCGACGCGGACGGAAGCTTGCCGGACCGAGAGTGAACGACCGATCGGCGGAATCGCTCTTATCCGACGCTGGCGCGACAAGTTTCAGTTCCGCCCCGACGCCGGGCAACGGTTAAGTGCGCGGCCTCTCGTGGTACTCGCATGACCGGGGACGGCGGGGACATGCTCTCGTGGGACGAGTCGGTGTTCCGCGACGAGTCGGTGTTCGAGATCGACCACGTCCCCGAGACGTTCCGCCACCGCGAGAGCCAACTGGAGAACCTCAAGTACGCGCTCCGCCCCGCGGTTCGCGGCTCCCGCCCGCTCAACACGATGGTTCGCGGACCGCCGGGAACAGGCAAGACCACCGCGGTCCAGAAGCTCTTCGGCGAGCTCGGCGCCCGGACCGAGGTGCGGACGGTCCGCGTCAACTGCCAGGTCGACTCCACGCGCTACGCGGTGTTCTCCCGGCTGTTCGAGGGGATCTTCGAGTACGAACCCCCGTCGTCGGGCATCTCGTTTAAGAAGTTGTTCGGCCAGATCACCGACCGCCTCGTCGAGGAGGACGAGGTGCTCGTCGTCGCCTTGGACGACGTGAACTACCTCTTCTACGAGAACGAGGCCTCCGACACGCTGTACTCGCTCCTCCGCGCCCACGAGGCGCACTCCGGCGCGAAGATCGGCGTCATCGTCGTCTCCTCGGACCTCGGGCTCGACGTGATCGACGACCTCGACACCCGTGTCCAGTCGGTCTTCCGGCCCGAGGAGGTGTACTTCCCCGTCTACGACGCGACCGAGATCTACGACATCCTCGCCGAGCGCGCCAAGCGCGGCTTCCACGAGGGCGTCATCGGTGACGCCGAACTGGAGCGGGTCGCCGACCTCACCGCCGAGAGCTGCGACCTCCGGGTCGGGATCGACCTCCTGCGCCGGGCCGGGCTCAACGCGGAGATGCGCGCCTCGAAGACCGTCTCGAAGGAGGACGTCGAGGACGCGTACGACAAGTCGAAGCACGTCCACCTCTCGCGGTCGCTGCGCGGGCTCTCCGACTCCGAACGTGACCTCGTCCGCGTCCTCGCCGAGCACGACGGCGAGCGCGCCGGCGCGGTGTACGACGCGTTCAACGACGAGACGGGGCTCGGCTACACCCGCTACTCGGAGATCATCAACAAGCTCGACCAGCTCGGCGTGATCGACGCGGAGTACGCCGACGTCGACGGCCGCGGCCGCTCCCGCGAACTCTCCTTGGCCTACGACGCGGAGGCCGTCTTGGACCGGTTGGAGTAGGCGGCGACCTACCTCTCGTCGTCACCACGCGCCGTCTCGTACCCAGTCGCCCATGCGAGGGCCCCGACGGCGAGGATCGCGACGGTCTCTCGGTCCGACCCGACGAGGGACTGCGCGACGACGGAGACGGCCCCGACCGAGACGGCGACGTACGCGCCTTCGGGGACCGCGAAGGGGAGTCGACCGCGCGACTGAAGCGCCGCGGTCACGAACATCGCACCGAGGAGCGTCAGGCCGAACAGCGGGAGGACAGCGGTTGCCGAGGACACACTTCCGACTGATCGCGTCGCGAGTAATACATTTCGGCGGTCGCGCGGTCGGAGCGAACCGCCGACGCCTTTTCAATAGCTCCGCCCGCACCTCGTCGCATGAAGACGAGCGGCGGGAGCGACGCGATGAAGCGGCGCGCCGGCGAGTCGGCGGCCGAGGCCGTCACCGACGGCGACGTGGTCGGACTGGGGACGGGGTCGACGGCGGCGCACGCGATCCGGCGGCTCGGGGACCGGGTCGACGCCGGCCTCGACGTCCGGGGCGTCCCGACCTCGTTCGCGAGCCGCGAACTCGCGGTCGGGGCGGGGATTCCCTGCCTCGACCTCCCCGAGGCGGTCGGTCTCGACGGCCCGGGTATCGACCTCGCCATCGACGGCGCGGACCAGGTGGCGACCGGCGTCGACGGGGGCGGCGCCCCCGACACCGGCGGGGCTCTGATAAAGGGCGGCGGCGCGGCCCACGCCCGCGAGAAGTTGGTCGACGCCGCGGCCGACCGCTTCCTCGTCGTCGCGGACCCCTCGAAGGAGTCGCCGCGGCTGGACCGGCCGGTCCCGGTCGAGGTGCTGCCATCGGGACGGACCGCCGTCGCCGCGGCCGTCCGGGAGGCCGACGGCGAGCCGACGCTGCGGCGCGCGGAGCGGAAAGACGGTCCGGTGGTGACTGACAACGGGAACCTCGTGCTCGACTGCGCGTTCGGCGAGATCGCCGACCCGGTCGCCCTGTCGGCGACGCTGGCCGAGGTTCCGGGCGTCGTCGAGCACGGGCTGTTCGTCGGGATGACCGACGAGATACATGTCGGCACCGAGTCCGGCGTCCGGATCGAGTCGGTCTGATATCCCCGGGCGACGCCCCGCAGCGCGGCCGCTCGGCGGGCGGCACGCAAATAAAATGGAACGGAAACGAGTTCCGTCTTAGAGGTCGCGCGGCTGGACCGTCTTCCGGTCGTTGGCCTCGGCGCGGCGCGCGGCGTCTTCGAGCAGCTCGTCCACTTCGTCGTCCAGCGCGTCGTAGAAGTCCGAAGCGACGTTCTTGTCGTCCAGGGCTTCCTTGACGGCCGCTTTGACAATGAGGTCTGCCATGCGATCGGGCCTACCCGGTGATGGTTAATAAGAGTTCCTGAATTCGACCGCGAGGGGCGCCGTGCGGCCCGTTCGCGGGAGGCCGCGAGTACAAGCGCGTATAAGTCTTGTGAGATTCTCGTCTCCGCCCCGCCGCGAACACGACGCGAAACGCGGCCCGACCCCACTCCGAGCGCGGTCCGGACGGAGCGCGCGTCGTCGCGTGACGCTCGCGAACGCGCTTCGACCCCGGCTCGACCTCGCGCGCGGCGCGCCCGGCTCGAACCGACAGCTTCGACCGAGGCCGCCCCCGACGACGCCCCATGCGAGAGACGTTAGCGGCGCTGGAGGCGGGTGAGATCGGCATCGAGGAGGCGGAGTCGCGGCTCGCGGGCTACGCGACCACGGACGCGGGGCGCTTCGACGCCGCCCGCGAGCGACGCCGCGGGATCCCGGAGGCGATCCTCGCGGAGGGCAAGACACCCGCGGAGGTCGCCGCCCTGGCGACGACGGCGCTCGACACCACCGGCCGGGCGCTCGTGACGCGGGCGGACGAGGCGACGGCGGCCGCGGTGGCGTCGGCGGTCGGCGACGTGGGACCGGACGCGACGGTCGAGCGCGACGATCGGACCGGGACCGTCGTCGCGCACGCGGCCGACTTCGAACTCCCCTCGCTCGACGCCGCGGTCGCGGTCGTGGCCGCCGGCACCGCGGACGCGCCCGTCGCCGGCGAGGCCGCGGTCGTCGCCCGCGAGATCGGGGCGACCGTCGACCGGGTCGACGACGTCGGCGTCGCCAACCTCGACCGGATCGTGGACCAGGCCGACCGGGTCCGCGAGGCGGACGCCGTCGTGGTCGCGGCGGGTCGCGAGGGGGCGCTCCCGACGGTCGTCGCCGGCCTCGTCGACGCCCCCGTGATCGCGCTCCCCGTCTCGACCGGCTACGGCGTCGGCGGCGAGGGAGTGGCGGCTTTGGAGGGGGCGCTCCAGTCGTGCTCCGTGCTGACGACCGTCAACGTCGACGCCGGGTTCGTCGCCGGCGCGCAGGCCGGGCTGATCGCCCGCGCGGTCGACGCCGCGCGCGCCGAGTGAGCGGGGGGATCGAGCGAGGAGATCCGGCGACATCCGGACTCGCTTAACCGACCGTATACCGGCAGCCGACTGGGTCGAAAAAGGGTATTAGTTCGTCGAGCCCGTATGGTAGTTGCCGACGCACGTCGGCATCACATGCCACGCTGTGACCACTGCGGGTCGCACGTCTCGGACCGCTTCGCTCGCGTCTTCGCGGACGAACGCGGCGACCTGAACGCGTGCCCGAAGTGCTCCGCGAACGCGGGCATCGCAGAGGTGTCTCGCGAGCGGACTCGAACCGGGGACTGACCGGCGAAACGCCGATCGAAGGACGAGCGCACGGGGAGCGACTGCTCCGTTCGCCTGCCCCTCCGGGCACACCCGCACACACTTGCCGCTCGCGCTCGGACGGCCGACCGTGGCCGACCACCACGTGTACGTCATCGAGTGCGCCGACGGCACCCTCTACACCGGGTACACGACCGACGTCGAGCGGCGCGTCGCCGAACACGACGCCGGCGAGGGCGCGAAGTACACCCGCGGGCGGACCCCCGTCACCCTCCGCCACGTCGAGTCGTTCGACTCGAAGTCGGCGGCGATGTCGCGGGAGTACGCGGTCAAGTCGCTGTCGCGCGCCGAGAAGGAGCGGCTGATCGGCGAGGGCGACGACGCGGGGGACTGACCGCTTCGCCTCTCGCTCACTCCACGAGGCGCTCGATTTCCGTGACGAGGATGCCGGTCGCGCCGACCGACCGGAGCTCCGAAATCGTCTCGAACACGTCGCGCTCGTCGACGACGGCGTGGACCGCCACCATCCCGTTGCCGTTCTCGTCGGCCTCGACGTCCATCACGGTCGGGCCGCCGAGCCCGGGGATCACGTCCTTCACTGCGTCGAGCCGCTCTTTCGGCGCGTTCATCATCAGGTAGCGACGGCCGTCCGCGGCGAGGACGGACTCGAAGGCGGTCACCACCTGCTCGACCTTCGCGTCGTCGACCACGTCGGGGCGCGCGAACAGCCGGACGGAGGAGTCGAGCACGTCGTCGATCACCGCCAGCCGGTTCACTTTCAGCGTCGTCCCCGTCGAGGTGATGTCGACGATGGCGTCCGCCATGTCGACGTGCGGGGTCAGCTCCGTCGCGCCCGTCACCGTGACCACGTCGGCGTCGACGCCCACGCGGTCGAGGTAGTCGCGGGTGACGTTCGGAAACTCGGTCGCGACCGTCCTGTCCGCTAGGTCCTCGACCGCCGACACCCCGCCGGCCTCGGGCGCGGCGAGGACGAGCCGACAGGAACCGTAGCCCAGATCGAGCAGGTCCACGAGGTCGCCCTCGGCCGCCGCGCTCGCGACGTCGACGACGCCGCCGGACTCGGCCGCCTGGTCGAGGCCGGTGACGCCGAGGTCGGCCGCGCCGTCGCGGACGTACTCGGGGATGTCGGCCGCCCGCGCGAACAGCACCGTCACGTCCTCGTCGACGGTGTCGGCGTACAGCTGGCGGTCGGCGGTCTCCTCGACGTGGAGCCCCGCGCGCTCCAACAGCGAGAGCGTCGGCTCGTGTAGGCGGCCCTTGTTGGGGACGGCGATGCGCATACGGGGAGCGTCGCGCGGACAGGGGGAAACGTTTTCGTCCGGAGGGGCGGGACTGGTAGCGACGCGAGACTGGTTATAAACAGATGCGGTGGCGCGTGCCGGTGAGCGGCCGTCAGGCCGCGAACCGCACGCGCGAGGGAGTCGGTCGCCGAGCGAAGCGACGGCGACCGACGAGGCTGGGGAGGTGTGAGGCGCGGTGCCGTGCGGGGTGGGACCCAAAGGGGTAGTCGCCGGTGGCGAAGCCGCCGGCTGCCCGTGGCGCGTAGCGCCACGCTACCGCGAGGGCGCAGTAGGCGTTCAGGAGAGCGAAGCTCTCATGAGCCAATCAGAACGCGGAGCGTTCTGATGACGACGTAAGCACCGCAGGGAGCGAACGGAGTGAGCAACCGAGGAGCGCAACAAGCGTACTGCGCCCTCGCAGTTGGGGCTTTGGCGGTGTTCGTCGCCGATTCGTTACCAACCGCTTATATACGAGTCGCCGGTCGCGTCGAATCTTCTTCCGACCACCCAGTACGCGACGGGGAGGCAGCCGGCGAACGCGACCGGCCAGACGGTCAGCTGGGAGATCGGATCGGGCGGCGAGACGAGGCTCCCGACGACCAGCCCCGCGGGACCGGCGACGGCGACGATCGCGGTGGCCCGCTCCCACCGCGACGGCGGGTACTCGCGAGACCGTCCGCGGCGCCACCACAGCAGGTAGTAGAACAGCACAATTCCCGAGAGCGGTGCGAAGACGCCCCAGACGGCCGGATAGTCACTTCCGCGGGCGTGCGCGTCGAGGTTCACCCAGACGCCGGATGCGAGCCAGACGAACAGCACTAGGGCGGCGCCGAAGGCGACGGGGGGAGTGAGGAGGGACACGACCGGGTGTTCCGTCGGATCAGTAATCGGTTTTCCCCCGAGCGGAACCGTCCGCGCGGAACCGGTTTTGTCGCAGTCACCGACGTAGCCGCGCCGCTCAAGTGGCTCGCCGCCCAACGACGCGTATCGTGAGCGACGCCGACTCCCCCCTCTCGGAGGACCGCCCGACCGTCGACCGCCCGCTCCGCGTCGACGCCCCGTTCGAGCCCGCGGGCGACCAGCCCGAGGCGATCGAGCAACTCGTCGAGGGGTACGAGTCGGGCGCGACAAAGCAGACGCTGCTCGGCGTGACGGGGTCCGGGAAGACCAACACCGTCTCGTGGGTCGCCGAGGAGTTGGACCAGCCCACTCTCGTTCTCGCCCACAACAAGACGCTCGCGGCCCAGCTGTACGAGGAGTTCCGCGAGCTGTTCCCGGACAACGCCGTCGAGTACTTCGTCTCCTACTACGACTACTACCAGCCGGAGGCGTACGTCGAGCAGACGGACACGTTCATCGACAAGGAGATGTCGATAAACGAGGAGATCGACCGCCTGCGCCACTCCGCGACGCGCTCCCTGCTGACCCGCGACGACGTGATCGTCGTCGCGAGCGTCTCGGCCATCTACGGGCTAGGCGACCCGGGGAACTACCGCGACATGGCGCTCCGCCTGGAGGTCGGCGAGGAGGTCGGCCGCGAGGAGCTGCTCACCCGGCTCGTCGACCTGAACTACGAGCGCAACGACGTGGACTTCACGCAGGGGACGTTCCGCGTCCGGGGCGACACCGTCGAGATATACCCGATGTACGGGCGCTACGCGGTGCGCGTCGAGCTGTGGGGCGAGGAGATCGACCGGATGATCAAGGTGGACCCGATGCACGGCGAGGTCGTCTCCGAGGAGCCCGCGGTGATGCTCCACCCGGCGGAGCACTACTCGATCCCGGACGACAAGCTGGAGCAGGCGATCGCGGAGATCGAGGACCTGATGGAGAAGCGGGTGAGCTACTTCGAGCGGCAGGGCGACCTCGTGGCCGCCCAGCGCATCGAGGAGCGGACCACCTTCGACATCGAGATGCTGCGGGAGGCGGGCTACTGCTCCGGGATCGAGAACTACTCGGTCCACATGGACGACCGCGAGTCCGGCGACGCCCCCTACACCCTGCTGGACTACTTCCCCGACGACTTCCTCACCGTCGTCGACGAGTCCCACCAGACGATCCCGCAGATCAAAGGGCAGTACGAGGGCGACAAGTCGCGGAAGGACTCGCTCGTCGAGAACGGGTTCCGGCTCCCGACCGCCTACGACAACCGCCCCCTGACGTTCGAGGAGTTCGAGGAGAAGACGGACCGCACCCTCTACGTCTCCGCGACGCCGGGCGACTACGAGCGCGAGACCTCCGACCGGATCGTCGAGCAGATCGTCCGGCCGACCCACCTCGTCGATCCGAAGGTGGAGGTGACGGGCGCGACGGGGCAGGTCGACGACCTCCTCGAACGCGTCGACGACCGGATCGAGCGCGACGAGCGCGTCCTCGTCACCACGCTCACCAAGCGGATGGCCGAGGACCTCACGGAGTACCTCGAGGAAGCGGGCGTCGACGTGGCGTACATGCACGACGAGACCGACACCCTCGAACGCCACGAGATCATCCGCGACCTCCGCCTAGGCAACATCGACGTGCTCGTCGGGATCAACCTGCTCCGCGAGGGGCTCGACATCCCGGAGGTGAGCCTCGTCGCCATCCTCGACGCCGACCAAGAGGGGTTCCTCCGCTCCACCACGACGCTCGTCCAGACCATGGGGCGGGCCGCGCGCAACGTCAACGGCGAGGTCGTCCTCTACGCTGACGAGGTGACCGACTCGATGGAGGCGGCGATCGAGGAGACCCAGCGCCGGCGCGAGATCCAACTGGAGTACAACGCCGAGCACGGCTACGAGGCGACCACCATCGACAAGCCGGTCAGCGAGACGAACCTCCCCGGCTCGAAGACGGACACCTCGTCGGTCAGCGTCGGCGACGTGGAGAGCGAAGCCGAGGCGAAAGCCCAGATCGAGGCCCTCGAGGACCGCATGGACGAGGCCGCGAGCAACCTCGAGTTCGAGCTGGCGGCCGACATCCGCGACCGGATCGCGGAGCTGCGCCGCGCCTTCGAGATCGACGGCGGCGACGAGGGCGTGCCCGCGCCGATGATCGACGAGTAGCGCCCGATTCTCAGCCCGCGTCACCGTGACGGCGGGGTTTTTACGTCGCTGTGCCACACTCTCGCCCGTGTACCGTCGTGCTGTCGTCTCCGGAGCGCTCGCGGTCGCCACCGCCGGGTGCGTCGACCGCCTCCACGACGTGGCCGCCTCGACGCCGCGCGACCTCGGCGTGCGGAGCCGGTACGTCGACGGCAACCCGATGGTCGACGCGCGCAGCGTCCTCGCGCGCCCGGAGGAGCTACCGACTCACGCCGCTTCCTTCCGGTCCGCCGCCGCGGCCCGCGGCGCGCTCAAACCCGACGCGACCGAGTCCCGCGCGTTCGTCGAGCGCACCGACTTCGTCGACGACGGGGGCGACGCGATCTTAGTGATCGCCCAGCGGCTCACCGCGCCCGAGGTCCGCCTCCGGCTCGGCGGGATCAGCCGCACCGGCGACCACTCGCTTCGGATCGCCGTCGACCAAGGCGGCGTCCGCGGCGAGATCGACGCCGACGAGCCGGTCGTCAAGACGCTCCTGTTGCGCCTCGCGGACGAGCGCGGCCCCCCGGAGCGCGTGATCGTCGCCATCGGCGACGAGCGCGCCGGCATCACGGTGTGACGGTCGGGCCCCCCTCCGCCGCGATCCCGGCTCGGTCCCGCGATCGTTTTGTGGCCGGGACGCTTCCGGTCACGCATGTCACTCCGCAGTCGACTCCTCGGTTCGGCCCTCCTCGTCGTCGGCGTCGCCGCGATCGGTCTCGCGGGAACGGTCGCGCCGGCGTTCGTCCCCTCCTCGTCCGCGGCCGACGGAATCGCGCTGACCGCACCCGCTCCCCTCTCATCGCTCGCCGCCCCCGCGCTCCTCGCGGCCGGGTCGGTCCTGCTCGTCGGCGGCGCGGCCGCCGCGACCGGGGGCGACGGCTCCGCCCGCGCGGCGCTGGTCGCGCCCGCGTTCGGCGCCGTCGCCGCGCTCGCGTTCGGCGTCGGCCTCGTCGCGGCGCCCGGATCGGCCCCCGCGACGGCGACGAACCCGGCGGCACACGCCGTCCTCACGACCGGTCCGCCCGCGCGGATCGCCGCCGGTGCGGCCGTCGGCGGCGCCGTGGCGCCGGTGGTCCGCGCGACGACAACCGAGGACACCGTCGCCCTCCTCGCCGGCTCCGTCCTGCTGCTCGCGGCGCTCGCGGCGGGGGCGTCCGACCCCCTCTCGTTGGTCACGGGAGGGGTCGGCGGCGCGGTCGCAGTCGCCCTCCTCTGGGCAGTCGACCCGGACCGCTGGCGGCCCTGACCCGGCTCACGATCGCCCGCGCGTCTCAGTCGCTCGGCCGCTCGCTTTCGGCCTCCAGTTCGATGTCGCGGTCGGCCTCGCGGGTCGCCGCCTCCTGCTTGGCGAGGTCGACGTCGCGGGCCGCGTCCCCGTCCCGGGTCTCGTCGGTGCGGAGGTCGTCGTCGGCCACGGTGTCGATCTGTTCGAGGGCGCTCTCGATGTCTTCCAACCCGAGCAGCTTCTCCGTCTCCTCGTCGAACTCCTTGCCCTCTAACCCCTCCATCTCTTGGACGTCGGAGCCGGAGAGGGCCTTGCCGTAGCGGCCGACGAGGCTGGTGAGCTCCTGCGGGAGGACGAAGGTGGTGGACTCGCCTTTCCCGATCTCCTCTAGGGTCTCCATGCCGCGCTCGATGATGGCGCGTTCGCCCATCGACTCGGCGGAGCGGGCGCGGAGGACGGTCGAGATGGCGTCTCCCTGCGCTTCGAGGATCTGGGACTGTTTTTCGCCCTGCGCGCGGATGATGTTGGACTGCTTGTCACCCTCGGCCTGCTCGACCGCGGAGCGGCGTTCACCCTGCGCTTCGAGGATCATCGCGCGGCGGCGGCGCTCCGCGCCGGTCTGTTGCTCCATCGCGCGCTGGACCTCCTGTGAGGGACTCACCTCGCGGACCTCGACGGCCTCGACGCGGATCCCCCACTCGTCGGTGGGTTCGTCTAACTCCTCGTTGATCCGGTCGTTGATCAGCTCCCGCTGCGAGAGCGTGTCGTCGAGCTCCATGTCGCCGATGACGGCGCGGAGGGTGGTCTGTGCGAGGTTCGAGACGGCGTTCTTGTAGTCGTCGACTTCGAGGAACGCCTTCTTCGCGTCCATCACCTTGATGTAGACGACCGCGTCGGCGGTCACGGGGGAGTTGTCCCGCGTGATCGCCGACTGGCTCGGCACGTCGATCGTCTGGGTCCGCATGTCGAACGCGTACGTCCGCGAGACGAACGGGGGGATGAGGTGGACGCCCGGTTCGAGCAGCTCGCGGTACTCGCCGAAGACGGTGAGCGCCTCCTTGTCGTAGGCGTCGACGATCTCGACGGCGCTGACGACCGTGACGGCCGCCAAAAGCACCGCCAGCGCCGCGACGCCGAACGCGAGGCTCTGCCCGAGGAGGGCGACGGCGACGAGGAGGGCGACGCCGAGCGCGAGGTACTGCCAGACCCCGTCCGGGATCTCCCCCAGCAGCTCCTCCAGCTCGGCGGAATCGCCGCGCGGACCTTGTGTTCCCATACCGGAAGTTACGGCCCGACGCTGTTAACGGTTGCCACGAGTTCGCGCGCTGACGCGTCATCTCTCGCGATCCGTCGTTCCCGCCGTCGTCCTCGCACGCGCTTGACCGCCGATCTCAGAGATACCGGAAACGCCCGCGTGGGCCGGTCGGCTTTAACTACGCGGCAGCGGAACAGAGATCCATGCCATCCGACGAGGGGGACGACGGCCCGAAGTTCAGCACGCGAAGCGTCCACGCCGGCTCTGACCCGGACCCGGCGACGGGCGCCCGCGCGACGCCCATCTACCAGACGACCGCCTATCAGTTCGACGACGCCGACCACGCCGCGGACCTGTTCGGCTTGGAGGAGGCCGGCAACGTCTACTCCCGGCTGATGAACCCGACCAACGCCGCCCTCGAAGAGCGGATCGCCTCGCTTGAGGGCGGGGTCGGCGCGGTCGCGACCGCCTCGGGCATGGCCTCGCTCGACGTGACGACGTTCCTCCTCGCCTCGGCGGGCGACAACATCGTCACCTCGTCGGCGCTGTACGGCGGCACCTACACCTACCTCACTCACTCCGTCGAGCGCCGCGGCGTCTCGACGCGGTTCGTCGACCCCCTCGACTACGAGGGGTACGCCGAGGCCATCGACGAGGACACGGCGTACGTCCACCTTGAAACGATCGGGAACCCCGCCCTGGTCACGCCCGACATCCAGCGGATCGCCGACATCGCGCACGACCACGGCGTGCCGCTGTTCGTCGACAACACGTTCGCGACGCCGTACCTCTGCCGGCCGCTCGAACACGGCGCGGACCTCGTCTGGGAGTCGACGACGAAGTGGCTCACCGGCAACGGCACCACGGTCGGCGGCGTCGTCGTCGACGGCGGCTCGTTCCCGTGGGCCGACCACGCCGAGAAGTACCCCGAGATCGCGCAGGACAACCCCGCGTACCACGGGATCAACTTCGCCGAGCGGTTCGGCGACGCGGCGTTCACCTTCGCGGCGATCACTCGCGGCCTGCGCGACTTGGGCGACCAGCAGTCGCCGTTCGACGCGTGGAACACGCTCCAGCAGACGGAGTCGCTCCCGCTGCGCATGGACCGCCACTGCGAGAACGCGGGGATCGTCGCCGAGTACCTCGACGACCACGACGACGTGGCGTGGGTGAACTACCCCGGGCTGGAGAGCCACGAGACCCACGAGGAGGCGAGCGAGTACCTGGAAGGCGGCTACGGCGGGATGCTCACGTTCGGGCTGGAGGCCGGCTACGAGGCGGCTCGCGCGACCGTCGAGGAGGCCGACCTCGCATCGCTCGTCGCGAACGTCGGCGACGCGAAGACGCTCGTCATCCACCCGGCGTCGACAACGCACCAGCAGCTGACCGAAGCGGAACAGGAGGCCGCCGGCGTCACCCCAGACATGGTGCGCCTCTCCGTCGGCATCGAGGACCCCGCCGACATCGTCGCCGACCTCGAAGCGGCTATCGAGGCGGCGACCGAATAGCCGCGGTCCGCCCTTCGCTGCCCCGTTTCTGACAGGGTCAGTTCTCCGCCTCGAAGCCGTCCTCCCACCGGAACGTCCCGTTCCGCTGGACGACCTCGCCGTCGATCTCCATCCGGGAGCGCTCGCTCACGTCGGAGATCATGTCGACGTGGACCGCGCTGTCGTTGCCGGACTCGCCCTCCGGCAGGCAGGCGTCGTAGGCGCGGCCGACCGCGAGGTGGACGGTGTCGCCCATCTTCTCGTCGAAGAGGATCGAGTCGGTGAACCGGTCGATGCCGCGGTTCATCCCGATCCCGAGCTCGCCCAGCCGCCGCGCGCCGTCGTCGGTGTCGAGGACGTCCGCGACTGCCTCCTCGCCGGACTCCGCCGAGAAGTCGACGACCTCGCCGCCCTCGAACGCGAGGTGAACGTTCCGGACCCGCGTCGCGTCGATCGTCATCGGCACGTCGAAGAAGACCTCGCCCTCGGTGTCGTACGGCGCGGTGAACACCTCACCGGAAGGGAGGTTGTGCGAGTCGTACGCGACGGAGGCGGCGGAGTTAACCGCGGTGCGGCCCGCGATCGACATCGTCACGTCGGTGTCGGGAGCGCCGTCGCGCTCGGTGACGATCCGGACCTCGTCGCCCGCGTCGAGGACAGACTTCATCTCGGCCATCTCGTCGGCGAGGGACTCCCAGTCGCGGAGGACGGCGTCGTAGACGAACTCTTGGTACTCCTCGTAGGCCATCCCCGCCTGCTGGGCGAGGCTCCGCGTCGGGTGGACCGTCGACACCCAGTCGGTGTCCATCCGCGCCTCGCGGACGCCCTGCCGCGCCTTCGCGTACGCCTGCCGGGTCGGGCGGTCGACGTCCGCGACCGCGGTGGTGTTGCGCCCGCCCCCGACTCGGAGGTAGGCGTCGGCGGCCTCGAACATCGCGCGCTCGACCGCGGGGTCCGAGTCGAAGTCGTCCGCGTCGACATCGCCGTCGGTCCCGGCCTCGACGCCTTTCAGATAGGCGCGGGAGAGCTCCGCGGAGCCGTACATCGTCGTGGCGTTCGCGCCCCGCTCGCCGAGGGCTTCGGCGACCGCGACCCCCAGCTCGTGGGCGTCCTCCGCGACGCTGACAACCACGTCGTCGCCGGCCTCGATCCGCGCGCTCCAGTCGACAAGCACCTCGGCGTGCTCGCGTACGCGTTCGTCCATGATTACTCGTGTCGCGGGGGAGCGGTAAATCGGTGCCGGGACGGTCGGACCGGTCCCCGCAAGCTGGGCCGCGACGAGTCCGCCCGGTTGCCGCCGACCGTCGAGACCGGTCCGCGACCGTCAGATCAACACTTCGGCGTCGGTGAGGAGCGTTCGCTTCGCTCGTCTTGCCTCCGGCCCCTCCGAAACGATATCGGGCGTGGCGGCCGGCTCGTCGAACCGGTCCGGGTCCGGAGCCCAGGAGTCGAGCAGCTCCGCGAACGTCGGCCCCTGCCGTCCGGTGAGATGGATGAACCCGCCGTACTGCCGCCGTTCGGCCGAGGTCGCGTCCGGGTCCGGGAACGCCTCGCGGATACAGCCGACGCTCTCGCGGAGGTACTCCGCGGCCTCGTGTTGGGAGTACTGGCTGTCCGCGTAGTACTGCTCCTGACCGCGCTCCGTGAGGTCCGCGTCCGCGAGCGCGGAGGACTCGTACCGAACCGCGTCTCGGCTGATCTCACCGCCGAGGAAACTGAGGTTCACCGTGAAACAGTCCGGGTATCGGAGGATCAACAGAAAGAAGATCTGTTCGTCGACAGTGTAGCGTTCCTGTAAGCGGTAGTAACACTCCAAGTAGTACGCGGCGAGCGCTCCGATCCAGTCGTCGCGTTCGCCGTCGAGATACGCGGTCGCGACGTCGTAGTACTCCTCGCCGGCGACCTGCTGTAAGCGGTACTCGAAGCTCTGTCGCATCTCGTCCAGTTCGTCCTCGTACACTTCCGTCAGCGGGACGTCCGGATCGTCGAGTAGCCGGGCCTGCCGCTCGCCGGCGTCCGCGATCCGGGCCATGTTCTCGTGGAGGTCCCGTTCCGCCTCCCTGTCGGGGAGCGGAATTCGAACCGCCTGTCGGCGCAGCGTGTCCGCCCCGGCCTCCGAACGCTCGTGCCACTCCATACCGTCGGTAACTGCTCAGACAGCTAATAAAATTGGAGGATGAGCGGCGGTGGTTCCCGGTGAGCGGCCGGTCGGAACCGGCCACCGCCGTCACTCGGAGTCGAGACCGCCGTCACTCGGAGTCGAGACCGCCGTCACTCGGATTCCCGACCGACGGTCGCGAGGAGCCCGACCGCGAGCAGTCCGACGCCCACGACTCCGCTCCCGAGCCGCGCCAGCCCGAACAGCGCGGTCCGGTCAACTCGCCCGCGCAAGTACTGACCGAGCACCCGGTACGAGCGGCCGTCGACGCGCAGGTCGTCGACTCCGGCGAGGCGGTCCGCGCAGTTCGCGTCGCCGAGCGCCCACCGACCGGAGGCGGAGGTGCGTTCGACGACGAGATCGAGGGAGCCGGGAGCGATCCGATACCCCCGCATCGAGACGTCGTCGCCGTCGGCGAGGGCGACGGCGGCCTCTGCGCACCTCGCGGGGAGGCCGGTCGCGTTCACGGTCCGGTGTCGTTCGAGCCCCGGTCCCGCGCGGAGCGCCGCCTCCCAGCGGACGACCCTCACGTCCGCGATCAGGGCGAGCAGGAGGAGGACACCCGGGACGACGAGCAGCCTGCGGTCCATCCCGGCGGGCGGGTTCGGCCGAGCGAATCATATGCTTTGGGCCGCCGGCTCGGTCGTTCGGGGACCGGACTGCGCCGGCCCGTCGGAGGGATCAGTCGACTCCCGCGCATCGGCGTTACTCTAAGTCGAGCAGCGCCGCGATCTCGTCGAGGTACTCGTCGTAGATCCCGACGGCGGACTCGATCGGGTCGGGCGAGGCCATGTCGATGCCGGCGAGTTCGACCACGTCGAGCGGGTAGTCGGAGCCGCCCGCCCGCAGCATCTCGCGGTAGTCGGCGGCGGCCTCGTCGCCCTCGTCGAGGACGCGCTCGACGATCGCGGCCGCGGCGGAGATGCCGGTCGCGTACTGGTAGACGTAGAAGTCGTAGTAGAAGTGCGGAATACGCTGCCACTCGCGCTCGATGCCGCCCGTGAGCTCAGCGGGCGCGTAGTAGTCCCCCTTCAAGTCGCCGTAGATCTCGTCGAACGCGTCGGGGGTGAGCGCGTCGCCGGCCTCCACGCGCTCGTGGATCTCCTGTTCGAACGTCGCGAACATCGTCTGGCGGAAGAGGGTCGAGCGGAAGCGTTCGAGGTACTCGTCGAGGACGTGGGTGCGGAGCTCGTCGTCCTCGACGGTGTCGAGCAGGTGGTGGGTGAGCAGGGTCTCGTTGACCGTCGACGCGATCTCCGCGACGAATATCTCGTAGCTCGCGTCGTGCCACGGCTGCGCGTCGCCCGCCAGCTCGGAGTGCATCGAGTGGCCGAGCTCGTGGGCCAGCGTGTACATCGAGGCGATGTCGTCCTGGTAGTTCATCATGATGTACGGCTGGGTGTCGTAGGTGCCCGAGGAGAACGCGCCCGAGCGCTTCCCGCGGTTCTCGTACACGTCGACCCACCGCGAGTCGAGCCCCTCGGCCAGTCGCTCCTGATACTCCTCGCCCAGCGGCGCGACCGCCTCGATCACCCACTCGCGGGCCTGTTCGTACTCCACGTCCGGACCCTGGTCGCCCGTCAGCGACATGTAGAGGTCGTGGCTCTGTAGCCGGTCGACGCCGAGCGCCTCGGCCTTCAGGTCGGCGTGGCGGTGAAGCACGTCGAGGTTGTCGTCGACGGTGTCGACGAGCGTGTCGTACACCTCGACGGGGACGTTCGAACCGTCGAGCGCGGCGGCGCGCGCGGAGTCGTAGTCGCGGATCTCGGCGCTCGTGACGTGTTCGCGGACGGCCTTCTCCAGCGACGTGCCGACCGCGTTGCGCACGTCGGCCCACTCGTCGTAGAACGTCTCGTGGACGCGCTCGCGGAACTCGCGGTCCGGGTTGGTCTGGAGCTTCGTGAAGTTCGCCTGCGTGATCTCGACCTCCTCGCCGTCCGGGTCCTCGACGACGCCGTAGGTCATGTCGGCGTTCGTCAACATCGAGTAGATCTCGCTCGGTGCGTCGGTGACCTCCGAGAGGTCCGCGAGCACCTCCTCGACCTCGCTCGACCGCGTGTGCGGCTTCTTGCGCAGCACGTCGTCGAAGTAGTGTTCGTACTCCGCGAGCCCGGGCTCGTCGTCGACGAAGTCCGCCACGTCCGCCTCGGTCAGCGACTGGATCTCGGGGTCGAGATACGAGATCGCGCTCGACGCCTCAGAGCCGAGCGACGACGCCTTCGCCGACATCGCCTGGTACTCCTGGTTCCGCGTGTCCTCGGCGCTCCGGAGCCGGGCGTACGTCATCACCTGCTGGAGCTCGCGGAAGATCTCCTCGCGCAGCTCGAGGAGCTCGAGGAGGGTCGCGGCGTCCTCGGTCGCGCGCCCCTCGTAGTCGGCCAGCTCGCCGATCCGGTCGGAAACCGTCTCGTAGGCGGCCTCCCACGCCTCGTCGTCGGCGTAGATGCCGTCGAGGTCCCACTTGTACTCGGCGTCGATCTCGGACCGCTCGGGAACCGAACTCATACCGATCGGGTCGGCCTCCCGGACACTAAGCCTTGGCAAACCCCGCGCCGCAAGCCGATAGGCGTGCGGCGCGTTACCTCGACTCTACACCGTCGCCGCCGCCCGACCCCGCTCGCCCGGCCCACGCGGCGAGGTCGACGACGAGCACGAGCGCGTCCTCGCCGTCGCGGTAGTAGCCGCCGACCCGCCGGACCGGTTCGAACCCCTCGTCGGCGTACAGCGAGCGGGCGGGGTCGTTCCCCTCGCGCACCTCCAGGCGGACGACCGCGACGCCGGTCGCGCGGAGCCGCGCCAGCGCCGACCGGAGGAGGGTCCGCCCGATCCCCTCGCCGCGGGCGTCGGGGTGGACGGCCAGGTCCTTGACGTGGCCGATGTCCCGGCCGTGGTTCGGCGTCCGGTCGGCGACGACGAACCCGACGACCGCGCCCTCACGCTCCGCCACGAGGAACGCCGGCTCGTCCAGCAGTCGCTCGAAGGCGTCGTGCGGCCACGGGTCCGAGAAGCAGGCGCGCTCGATCCGGACCACCGCGAGGAGGTCGGCGCGCTCGGCCTGCCGGACCGTCAGGTCGGCGACGCTCACGGGCCGAATTGGCGGCCGCGAGGAATAAACGCGCCGGGTCCTCCCCCTACCGATCGATCCAGGGCTCCTCGGGGTCGGTGTCGGCCGGATCGGGGGCGCACACCTCGAAGCACGCGCCCTCCGGGATCCGGAGCCGCCGCCCGTCCGGGAGCCCGACGGGGCCGTCGGCGTCGCAGCGGAGTTCGACCGTCCACCCGTGGGACTCGACGATCTCGCGGATGATGTCGAGCCCGTACCCCGTCCCGTCGGCTCGGGTCGTGAACCCGGACTCGAACACGGAGCCGCGGTCCTCGGGGTCGATCCCGGCCCCGTCGTCCGCGACGAGGAACCCCTCGTCGGTGGCGGTGACGAGCACGGTGAGCGCGTCGTCGCCGGACGCCGGCGCCTCCTCGTCCCCGTCTGTCGGCACGTCCTCGCAACCGTCGACCGCGGCTTCCGCCGCGCCCGGCGTCGCGTGCTCCCTCGCGTTGCGGAACAGGTTCTCCAGGGCCTGCCGCATCCGCCCCCGGTCGCCGTACACCTGCGCGTCGCCGGCGACGACCAGCTCTGCGCGCTCGTCGCCCTCGGCGGCGGTCTCCCACGCGTCGCGGGCGACGCTCGCGAGCGCGAACTCGGTCGGCTCGTCCATGCCGGTCCCCTGCCGGGCGAGGGTGAGCAGCTCCGAGACGAGCTGGTCGATCCGTTCGACGGCGCGCTCGCCGCGTTCGAGGGGCTCCGTCTCGCCGCGCAGCCGCGCCATCTCGATGGAGCCGCGGATCACCGACAGCGGGTTCCGGAGGTCGTGCGAGACGATGCTCGCGAAGCGGTCGAGCCGCTCGTTCCGGTCGGTGAGCCGCCGCTCGCGCGCCTTCCGCTCGGTGACGTCGCGGGAGTTGACGAGCAGTTCGCCGACGGGGCTGTCGGCCGGCAGCGAGCGCGTCCGCGACTCCAGCCAGACCCAGTCGCCGTCGGCGGTGCGGTAGCGGTACTCCAGGGTGGGCGCCGCGTTCGGCTCGTCGAGCGCGCGATAGAACCGCTCCGTCACCCGCTCGCGGTCGTCGGGGTGGACGTAGCCGAGCGGGGAGCGCCCGACGGTCGCCCCCTGCTCGTAGCCGAGCACCTCCTCGACGGAGGGGCTCTCGTAGACGACGAGGCCGTCGCCGTCGACGACGGTGACGAGGTCGCTACCGTACTCGAGGAAGGCCCGGTAGCGCTCTGGGAAGGTTCGGTCGACGTCGACTCGACGGACCGTGACGATCCGGCCGCCGAACTCCGGGGCGAGCTCCTCGTCGACGATCGACTCGACCCACGCGTACCCGCCGCTCGCGCGGCGGATGCGGTGGGTGACCGTCCGGTTCGCCGTGACCGCCGACAGCGCGTCGGCCACCGGGTCGCGGTCGCTCGGGTGGACGCGGTCGAGGAGGTCGCTCCCGACGAGCGCGTCGCGCTCGACGCCAACGACGTCCGTCGCCGACGGGCCGGCGAACAACACCTCGCCGTCCACGGCGACGGCGAGGAGGAACCGGTCCGCTTCGACCGAGCCGCCGTCCGGGGGCGCCCCGTCGCGAGTCCCCGACTCCCGGTCGGCGGGCGCGCCGCACGTTCTGACGGTCTCCGGTCGTGTTTCCGCGCGAGCCGCCCGCTCTGCGTCGTCGGTCTCGGGGGGATCCGTCGCCGAGGCGTCGCCCTCGTCGCCGCCGCGGTCGGGCGTCGACGTGTCGGATGGCCGGAAGGTCACTATGGGTTCTACCGACGGTACGGACGTGGGGTGATAAAGCTGCGCGCCGGAGAAATTGGTTTTGATAATCGACGGACGCCCCGATCCATCCGGACCCGGTGCGGCCGTCCAGACTGGTGGTCAGGTCGCGCTCCGACGACCCCCCGAGCGGCCGGATCCGCGGGCGTCACACCTCGTCGACGACGGCCCCGTCCGCCCACGCGGCCTCGAAGCCCTCGTTCACGCGCGCCGCGAATCCCCGGTCGCGGAGGTCGAGCATGCCGAACAGCCGGTCGGGCGAAAGCGGGTCGGCGACCTCTAGGCACACTTCCTCGCCGTCGATGAGATAGAAGTTCCCGTACGCGTCTTCGGTGACGCGTAGCTCGAAGGGCCCCTGCGCGATCGTCAGCGTCGCCCGGTCCTCGTCGACGGCGGCGCGCGCGTCGTCGAACACGCTCGGCGAGATGAGTACGGAGACGTCGACGCCGCCCCGGATCGCCGCGAGGAGCCGGTCGAGGAGCGCCGGTCCGTCGCGGTCGACGTCGAACTGCGCGGAGACCTCGGTGGCGAAGACCACGATCGACTCCTCGGCGGCGTCGATCCGCTCGAAGAGGAGGTCGAGGGAGTCGTCGTCGAGCGCCGCCCCGGACTGCTGTTCGTCGGCCGCCTGTTCGACGCCGCAGGCGCGATCGACGGCGAGAGCGACACGACCGACCGAGCCCGAACCGACGGCGGCGCGTCCGCCGGTGGCGCCGCCGCCGACTCTACGGGCGAAGCGTTCGAGTGGCAGACTGACCCGCGGGCCTCGGACGACGATCCGAGTCAGAAGGGTTAAACGCTCGCCGCGGATACCGGCTCGTGAGGGCGCGTAGCTCAGCGGACAGAGCACTTGGTTCCGGACCAAGATGCCGCGGGTTCAAATCCCGTCGCGCCCGTCACGTTTTCTGACGGAGTAAATTGACAGGACGGCGGCCGGGTGTATATAAGCCGAACCCCCAGTGACGGGTTTGAGTTCGTCACGCAGCGTGACGGGGGCCGTCGCCTTCGTGTGGTTCGTGAGATACACGTGACGGAGTCGGAGTGAACTACCCCACCCTACCGCTCGGGCTGACGCCCTCGCGCTTGAGGGTGGAGCTTCCTGTTTTCACGACGCGCTTTGCATCCACAACCGAGGACACAGGGAGCGCAGTCTCCACAGGCGTTAATTCGGAGCGTCCCGCTCCTAACCGCTTCTTCACACCGCGAGAAAGAATATTCAACGCCGCGTTCGCGTCTCTGTCAGCCTCGAACCCACACGCCGGGCAGGAGTGTTCGCGCACCCACAACGGTTTCTCGGTCGAAACGCCGCAGGACGCACACTCTTTCGTCGTTCCGCGCGGATTCACAGCAACAAAGTACGTTCCTTCGCGTTCGCACTTGTATTTGAGCATCCGCAGGAATGTTCCCCACGCCGCACCTGCCCGGTTCCGCGAGTTTCCCGGTAGTTCGACCAACCCCTTTGCGTCCAAGTCCTCGACCGCCACGAAGTCGTACTCCCGAGCGTAGTAGTTCGAGAGCTTGTGAAGGAAGTCGCGGCGCTTGTTCTTCAACTCGGCGTGGCGTTCTGCCACGACCCGACGCTGTTTCTCCCAATTGTCCGACCCGTGCTGTTTCCGCGAGAGGTCGCGCTGTGCGCGTTCCAAACGTTCGCGTTCGTCGGACAGATCGAGGGATTCGACGGCGGTTCCGTCCGTGTCGTGGGCGTACTTGAGAATCCCCACGTCGATGCCGACGCAGTTCTCGGGATTCTCCGGCTTCTCCGGCGGGTCGTCGGGCGTCTCGATGCCGAGAATGGCGTACCACTTCCCGGTAGGTTCTTGCTTGACCGTGACGGTCTTAATGTCGGCGTCGTCGGGGAGGTCGCGGTGGAAGGTGAGCGGGATTTCTCCGAGTTTTGAGAGCCACAGTCGCGTCCGACCGCCCGTGTTCTTGAGCTTGAAGCCGGATTGACTGTAGGTGAAACTGCGGCACTCGCCAGGTGCCTTCCACTTGAGCGTCCCGACGCGGTGGCCGTTCTCTTTGCGCCCTCGTAGTGTCGAGAGGTTGTCGCACAGCCGTTGCACGACCTTCTGTAGTACCTTCGAGTGAATGTCTTTCAGGTCGCTCCACTACTTCTTGAGACTCGGCAGGAGCTTCTGCTCGGAGTATGCCGAGGTGTCGTCGTTCCGATTCAGGCGGTGGAGGAAGTGGTTGTAGACTTGTCTACAGGTATCGAGAGTCCACGCTAACTGTTCTTCGAGAGCGTCGGACGGTCGGAGTCGATACCTGTAGTTGTAGTTCACGAGCGTTCTTCGATGAGTTCGTCAAGTTGTCCGCGAACGAACGACGAGAGGTTAAGATGGTTCTCCTCGACCCACTCGGCTTGGTCTTCGCGGATGGTGATGTTCTTCCGCCTCACTACATACGCACTATGCGTGTTTGTGCGCATAGTTGTTTCGATTGCGTGGGCCTGTGGGCCGAGCGTCGAACGTGTTTGAGAACCGTGCGGCGCTGTATCCCCTCCCTACTCACTCGCTTCGCTCGTTCGTTGAGGAAGGGGCCTTAGCGCCTCAATTCAGGTAAAGTCCTTTGGGTGGTTGGTGGTTTCGTCGTGCTAGGCTAGTCTAGCCCGAGGTTTCACGATTAATCAGCCGCTCTCGTCGGGAGGCGGAATCGCGACGCTCCTTCGCCCCCTCTTTCTTTGATTTGATATTTAATACTGAAAATATATCTGTCCGGTGTCTGATACTCAACTAATGTATCGGTTCACCCCGGACGAAATCGATCACGAGCGAGCCCACCACCAAGCGGTCATTCAGGGAGCCGACGACCTGGACGTCAAGCGGATCGGAAACCTCGGCGAACTCGCGTTCGAGCAGTTCTGTCGCGAGTACCTCCCCGTCGAGATGTGGGAGTAGGAAAATAAGGAAGCAATCCGGCGGTGTAACTCCGAGAGCTTCTCCGGACACGACTTCGAGGTGTTCGGCTACACGGTCGACGTGAAGTCATCGCGAGACGTCTCGGCCTTCCTTCCCGAGTCGCTCGTTGAACGGGATCCCGATGACGACATCGTAGTAATGGTCTGGCATCGGGACAACGAGGACAGTCTAATGCTACTCGGGTGGGAGCGACTCGAGACACTGAAATCGAAGGTCGAAACGGAGAAGGCGTTCTCAGGCGAGTCCCCGGAAAAACTCGACCACCTCGCGGCCCGCCCGATGAACGAACTGATCGACCTCGGGCCCAACACCGCTCACATGAACCAGAAGCCGGAGAATCCGTTTTCACCAGGGGATCGGGTGGTGAAGGCTGGCGACTCGGAGCCGTCGGTGGGGATCGTCGTCGAGGTACTGCCGCCGGAGCAGAACACCGGTGCGTTCGAACACGAAATGGACGGGGAAGCGGTTCGGGTCGCCTTTCCGAGTTCGCTCGACGAGGGACCAGGTGCGTGGCGGGACTACCACCCCGCGATCCTCGCGTCGTACTGTGACGACCAGGACGTCAAGCTCTGGACGTACAAACACGAGAATCTCGCGTTCGCGGAGAACCCGTATGTGTCGGGGGACCAGATACTCAAGACCAGCCATAGCGATCCGAACACGGCCGTCGTGGTGGAAGGCTCTGAGGAGCGTGGTGATGACAACGTGGCAGTCGCGTTCTTGGGTGACTTCGAGGCGGAGGACGTATCGCCGGGAGAGCTTGCGACGCACTGTGAGGAGAACGGGATTAAGTGCTACACGTACGAGTATTCGGAACTGAATTTCTCAACGCAAGACTCAGTCGATCACATCGACAGCCGCGTAGTCTCGTCTGATGGCGATGAATCAGATGGAACTAGCTGTGGAGGATCTTCGAACCGCTGGTGAGCATAATTTTCGGGATGGACCGTCGCTGTCGGCGGCGGACTGCCGCCGACGCGACAGTGTCGCCACTGACGACCGCTGTCCGACCCGATGGACAGCTACCGGAAGAACCGGTCGTCAAGCGGTTGATTCGCTGGAACGGACCTGCGGACACCAAGCGCTGTCCAAGCTGCGCGAAGCGTCATTTCGCAAAACTCCGTGAACGACCACTGCCAGAGGCGGCGCCCCCCGCGGCGGGGCGCCGCCACGTACCGCCAGTGTAGATACCGCCAGCTATTCTGGAGCAGTAGGCTCACCACAAACATCACCAGCCGTAGCCCAGCGTCCTGAGAACTGGTGAATGCGAGGCTCTGCTTGGCTAATCGGTAGCTCGACTCGATGCCGAAGCGCTTGCTGTAGTGCTCTCGGGCATCCCGTGGCGTGTCGATAAACGGCGCGTCAGCGGCGTAGCCGTGACGCGCCACCCCGTGTTCGTCGTATCGTCCCTGTTGGTAGACGCAGTCGATGAACACAGGGAACGTTACCTTGCCGGCGAGTTCGTGTTCGATCTCGCGGCTCCAGCCTCTACTGAGTTCGTCTTGGATCGTTTCACCCCACTTGACGATCGGCATCACGTAGGCGTAGTTGTGCGTGGACAACAGCCCAAGACAGGTGCTGTTGTAGAACCCGCGATCGAGATAGACGGCCTTGACGCTGAGGTCAAGGCCGTCGAGGAGCTCGAGAAACTCACCAAGGACGTCGCTGGTGGTGTCGCCAGCGACAAGCTGGCGCACCGCCAGCGTGTACCGTTTGTTGCGTACCCGCGCGTACAGCGTCGCGTACGCGTGAAACGTCGTCGTTCCCCGTTTCGCTTGTGAGGAGTACAGCGCTTCTGTTTCGTCTTCATCGCCGTAGTAGGGGTCGAGGTGGAGGTCTGCACAGGCCTCCACCGGTCGATCTGGAAGCGTCTCAAGCGCATCTCGTTGAAGTAGCGTGTCGCCAACCGCCTCAACGGAGTCAAGTTCAAACTGCTCGGTGAGATGTCCTCGGACGGTGTTGGCGTGTGGCGAGTCCTCGGTCGTTTCGCAGACGTGATTGATCGAGGTCCCGCCGGCGCTGGCGCCGGCGAGGACCTCGTACAACGTCTCTGTCGTGACCTTGACGTTCTCGTCGATGTCTATCTCAAGCTCTTCATCGAGGCTGTTGACGACAAAATTAAGAAGATGCTCTTCCTCTATCTCGTTGTCTGCTTCGGTAGGTTCCACACTCTTCCCAAGCAGACACTTTCACTCAAACCCGATGTGATCGACTGATATTGGTTCTCCGTTCTCTCTAAGTGGGCTATCGGTTACCCTAGCTGGATAATATTCGGGGATTAATCGGCTGTAACACCATCCTGTTCTCGGAGAACAGTTGCGACATCTCCGAGGCGCTCCGATTCCTTCGGGAGATTCTCGAGTGCCGTATCAAGATCGACTGCCAGCGAATACTGATTTTCGTCGCCACGACCTCGTCCCTGTCGCTTGTTGAGCACGTTCGTATCGGCGAGATCATTGAGCCGGTCACGGAACCGGCGGTTTGAGAGCGCGTTCACGTCCGCGTACTCACAGAAGGTCTTGTACTGAGTGTAGATCGGTGTCGTCGTCACGGGTGTGTCGCCTTGGATTCCGTGATACGTGACTGCCATGAGCGCGAGCATTCGCTGGTTCGGGAGTGTCTGAATCCCCGACTCAATGGCTTTCGTCTCCAGGAAGTCCCGTGCCTCGCGCACGTGCTCTTCTGTGACGGTCGTCTCGCCCCTATCGTCGGCAAACCGAGTCGCACGGAACAGTAGGCGGATCGCCTCGCGAGCGTCTCCCGTGTCCTGTGCGCCTAACGCCGCGGCAAGCGGGATCGTGTCGTCGCTCAGAATCTCGCTTCGGAGATGCTGGTAGTCCTCGATACTGTTCTCGAAATACGTGTCACGGAGGGCACCGGCGGCACGTCGTGCGAGGATATTGCGGAGCTGATCAGCGTCGTAGGGCTCGAAGCGGACCTCGTCTTCACCGAGGCTCGACCGGACGTCAGCGTCGAGGTTCTCGCGGAACTGGAGGTCGTTCGTAATTCCAATGAGGGAGAGACGGACGCCATCCGGATTCGACCGCGGGAGTTCGTAGAGGATGTAGTCGTCGTCACCGATGGCATCGATCTCGTCGAGGACAACGATGACCGTCCCGCCGACCTTCTCCAGATTCTCGATCACCATATTGAGGAGAGTCTTCCGCTGGTGACCGCTCGGGAGCTCCTCACCGGGCCCAAATCGCTTCTCACGGAGTCGCTTGACGAGATGTGTCAGGACGTGGTAGGAGCCGTCCATGCCCTTACAACGAATGTGGACCACAGTGAGGCCCATCTCAGAATCATCGGCGTACTCCTGAAGTTGGTCGGTCTTGAGGCGGATTCCGACGGTCTTCCCCTGCCCGGACTGCCCGTACACGATCAGGTTGAGCGGCGTCGAGCCCATCGTCGCCGGACGGAGGGCGGAGTGGATCTGGTCGAGTTCCACCTCGCGCTCCGGCAGCGACTCGGGCTGATACGTCTGCTCGTTGGGGTTGAGGACGTCCATGTCCTCGAAGATCGTGTCCTCGTCGCCGAACGCCTTCATACGCTCCCGTTTTCAGGTGTCATACATAAAACCCCCGTGTCCTACATGTCTTTCTGTCTAAGATACGGGTGTACGTCCTGAAAGCTGTGGTCGGTTCTCTCTCGGCTCTACTGTGCTTTGGGTGGCAAAGGGGGACAGAGGGGGGTGCGTCCAGCAAACTACTGAGATACTCGACTGTAGTTCTAGTGTCCTCATAACGAGCCACGATCCTAGAACCGCTCTGTACCCGATACGACACTCGTATTCATCGTCTCAGGACCGCGCAACCCTGGGAGGGGGGTGCGTCCGGCAACGGACCGCAGCGAATGTCGCTTCGAGAATAGTCGGCCCACAACGTTTTATCAAAACTCCCGAAGACGCATGTCCATGGGCCAAAATGTCTCGCGAATCCACGGGCACGACCTCCGCTCGGTGTGGGAGGACGAAGAGCGGGACTTCACGCAATGGTTGACAGAGAACATCGACCTGCTCGCGTCCGAGTTGGGGATAGAGATCGAGGACGCACGAGCTGAGGAAGCCGTCGGCGACTTTTCGGCCGACATCGTCGCACGAGAGATGAACACGGGCGAGACCGTCGTCATCGAGAATCAATACAACCGGACGGACCACGACCACTTGGGGAAACTTCTGACGTACTCGTCGGGAAAGAACGCCGGGTTCACGATGTGGCTCGCCGAGGAGTTCCGGCCGGAACACCGAAGCGTCCTCGAATGGTTGAACGAAACCGGGCCGAAAGGCGCGAAGTTCTTCGCGATCAAACCCCGCGTCGTGAGTATCGAGGGATCCGAGGAGCGTGGGTTCGAGTTCGAAGTCGTTGTCGAGCCCAACGAATGGGAACGCGAGGTGAGCACCGAGTCGCTGTCCGACCTCGGGCGTAGCTACCGGCAGTTCTTCGCCGAGATGGTCGAGGCGTACTCGCAGCGACGGCCGACTTGGTACAAACTCAAGCCCGGACCTCGGAACTGTCTAACGTTCAGTGCCGGTATCGGGGGCGTCCGATTCGGCTGGGTGTTCCACCAGGGGCCCGAGTTCTCTGTTGAGCTCTACATCTCCACGTCGGATAAGGAACGCAACGAGGAGATATTCGAGGCGCTGAAACGCGACCGAACGGAGATTGAGAGCAATTTAGGCGTCGAGTTAGAGTGGGAACGGTTGCCTGAGAAACAAGCATCCCGGATCAAACAGCCTGAAGATATTGATCGGACCATCACCGATCTCACCGCAGACCAGCGAAATCACTTGGTCGAATGGGGGGTGGATGCGATGGACGAATTTCAGGAGGAGTTCGAACCACGTCTTTCCGCTCTCGGCTCCAACTGATCGCTGCTTCTACCGGTGTAACGAACTCGCTGCGTAGGTGCCTCCCATCCTCCCCGTCTTGTCGGACGCACCCCCCTCCCCCACTATCTAGTTCGAACTACAGCTCCGATGAGATTCCCTACTGATACTGTCACTCAGCTTTGAACGTTGAAGTAGGAGCATGACGTAGGCGGTAGTGAAGACGGATGATGCCGATTACGGACTTCTTGTCGTGTACGCGTGTGTTTGACGAGTTCGAATCGCTGTCATCAGCTCAACGTTATCACGCGAAAACCTACGCCACCGGTCTTGTTGCGGCCAGCAACAAGACCGTGGCAGGCATCTCACGCGAAGTCCTTCCAGCTGGAGACAAACGCGCTCTCAACAAATTCCTCACCGAGTACGACTGGGACGAACAACAGTTCAACCACGAACGCCTCGAAGAACTCCAAAAACACGGTGAAACACGCTGGTCGAAGGCTGGCTACATCATCCTCGACGACACGATCACCCACAAAGCCGGGGACGAAGTCCCCGGCGTCGGCCACTTCTACGATCACGCTGAAGGTGACACTGTCTGGGGCCAAGACCTCATCTACGCCTTCTACGCTGACGACAAAACCGCCTACCCACTCACCTTCCGACTCTACGAAAAACAGGACGACAATGACCAAGACCACGACACCAAGTACGATCTCGCCCGCGAGATCGTCACCGAACTCGAAGACGAGGTAGGTGTCCCGGCGGACACCTACCTCTTCGACTCGTGGTTCGCCCACGATTCTGGCCTTCCTGAACTCATCGAATCCTCCGACAAAGACTGGATCGGCCCGCTCCGGAGCAACCGACAGGTGACCTACGGCGGCGAAGAGATCCGCGTCGATGCGCTTGCAGAGCGCATCGACACGGTTGAACGCGACGTTGAAGACGAGATGCCTTGTTTTGCCGCCGAGTGACGGCTATCTCAGACGCTCTCACGGAAGGATTCCGTCAAGCTAACCGGGAATTGGACGCCGTCTGGCGATATGGCATCGCTCAGACGGCTTGCCTGGACGCTCTTCGGTAGACTGGCGGAACTAGCGGAATACATTGACAGCGATACAGTCCACGAGACTGTGGATCGGTGCCCCAGTAAGGTTCAGTGACCGGAGGAAGCCGTAGGTCCGAGCGGCCTGTTCCAAGCCCTGCTTGGACAGGCCGCGGAACTTCGCCAACCACGGTTGGAGCAGTGACCAGAGACACTCTACCTGGTTCGTGTGGACGCCTTTGTCGGAGACGTACCTCTCGTCGTGGACAACGTATTGGTGATCGTGCTCCATGCCTCGGTAAGCTGGCAGTCCATCGGTCCAGACCTCTCCCAGCGGCTGGGAGAGGTCGTCTGCTTCCTCGATAACTGGCCCAAGGTCATCTTCATAGTCGCTTCCTTCCTGAGCTGAGACCACGCGAAGCACGTCGCGGCACGCCGCGACGAGCGTCAGTTCGTCACCCTGATCCCCTGTCCAGCGGGTACGTCCACCCTCGGGCGACCCGCCGCGGTTGAGTCCCTCCCGCGGCGGATCTTGGCCTTTGAAGCCCGAACACACCTGCTGTGTTTCATCGACCTGTGTTGGCCCATCGACTGTCTGGGAGATGCGCTCCCAGACAGTCGGAAATCCCCGACAGAACGCGGTTTCAAACTCTCTGAGCTGGTCGTGAAGCGTCGTGTAACACGGTGAGAGGAGTTCAGCGATTTGGGTAATGCTGAGGAGTGTATCAGCGTAGAGGATGAAGGCGATGAGGAACTCACCTGGGGTGAGTTCCGAATCGTAGAAGGGTGTCCCTCGCGTGTACGTGGTTTTCCAGTCACAGCGGCCACACCAGATGCGGTCAGAGCCGTTGAGAGCGTGGAGGTTGTCTGCGCCGCAGTGTGGACAGGAGCGTTCTTCCCAGATCGTCTTGAGACGCCGCTCGACGATGGCGTCGAGCGGCTCGGCCCGAAATTCTATTACCCCAAGTTCCGCAAGTTCTGATAGCCTCTGGCCGAAGGCAGGACGGTCTTCATACATACCCGTTTTTGCCGGGCCAGAGGCACTAATGCTCCTGGTTCCGCCAGTCTACTGAAGAGCGTCAGAGCTAGATTTCGCAACACACAATTGATCCCGTCATCGACCACGTCGAGGGATCATTCCCCCGCGTCGGCGTGCTCCCTGCCGAGAAGCGGTGGGGGGACGGCCCGATCACCGCCTTCCGTTTCGATCCTACTGATCACTCTGCGCGCGTCGCTCTCGCGGGCACGCATCTCGTCGGGGTTACTGCGCGTCGCTCTCGCTGGCGAGCGTCCCCCCGGCGTCACCGCGCGCCGCCGACCCGGTGCTCGGGCCTACTGCGCGGCCGAGCGACTCTCGTCCGAAGCCTCGGGCGATCGCGTCCGAACCGCGTCCCACCCGCCGATACAGGCCTCACACAGGTAGTACGCGAACCCGTCGACGTCCCGGTGCGTGAGTGTGGCGTCGACGCCGCATCTCTCGCAGTCCATGCTCGGGAACTGCGCTAAGGGGAATATATGTCTTCTGCTCCAGCCACTCTCCGTGATAATCCGTGATAGAACCGACCGAACGGAAAGTCCGGCGTCGGTACGTGATCCGGTCGAGAGTCTACCGCAGCGCGTCGAGGTCGAACTCGAAGGCGGCGACCGGCACCTCCAAATCGTGCTCGACGAGTACCGCGGGATGGATCTCACCGATCACGCCGACGCGTTCACCGTCGATCACGACCGCGGCGGCGCGGCCATCGATGAACGTCGGATGCTCGACTCGGGGTGTCGCTAGGTCGGCGTCGAAGTCGTCGCACAGCGCCTGAAGCTGGCCTTTCGCGGCCTCATAGGAGGCGTCGCGCCGGGCGACCGCGCCGGCGACGTGCCGCGACTCGGCGACGTTCGTGTCCGCGTCGTCGTCGCGCTCGGCGACGAAGCCGACCTCGGCGACGTCCTGCGGGTAGGCGTTGTGGGTGTTCCGCTCCAACAGCATGACGAGCGACGGGAGGGCCCACGTTCGGAGCTGGGTGTACTCCTCGCTGTACGGCTCGGTGATCTCGACGGGGGAGCCGCCGCCGAATACCCCGTCGCCGTCTCCGACCGCGGCGCCGCCCGTGCCCGGTTCGATCCGCATCCGGTCGTAGTTCTCGGTCCCGCTCGTCATGTGGAAGTTCAGCAGATCCTCGAAGCCCAGCCCGACGAGACTCGTACGGACCGCGTCCTCCAGCCGGGAGCGCTCGTGGCGCCCGCCGACGGTGCCCACGTCGGGGTAGCGCGGCGTCAGGTTGTCGAAGCCGTACGCGCGCCCCACGTCGTCGACGAGGTCGAGGGGGTGGAGCACGTCGACGCGGTACGGCGGGATCTCCACCTCGTAGCGGACGTCCTCGCCGAGCGTGTACGAGGCGTCCAGTCCGGCGCGCTCGAAGCAGTCGACGACCTCCTCGGGCTCGAAGTCGACGCCGAGCAGCGTCTCGATCCGCTCGTGCGACACCGTCTTCTCATCGACGTCGAGGTTCGGCCGGACGAGCTCCGCGCCGTACTCGCTCGGGTGCGTCGCGCCGTCGGCGTAGTTCACCTCGACCTCCTCGATCGTCGCGCCGCGGGCCGACAGGGCGTAACAGATGATGTTACACATCCGGTCGATAGTCCACTGGTCGGTGCCCGTGAGCTCGACGAGCAGCTCGCGGGACCCCGTCGTCACCTCGGTGCGCTTCCCGTTTATCACCGGCGGGAACGAGAACAGCCCGAGCTCGTCGTAGATCGCCGGGTAGCGATCGAGGTCCGTGACGAGGTCGGCGTACGTCTCGCCCGTGGCGTGCTCCTCCAGCACCGCGGCCGGGCTCAGCTCGTCGTTCGCGTCGAGGGGGACGAACGTGTCGCCCTCGGGGTCGACGCCGCGGTAGGTGATCGACGGTTCTGCGCCCTCCTGGAGCGGCGCGCCCTTCACCATCGCGAGGTCGTGGATGCCGATGGCGCCCTTCGCGCGCCCCCGTCCCATCGTCGCGTGGAGCTTCTCTTGGAGCTGGATCAGCGACTCCAGCGCCGCCTCGTCGAGGTCGAGGCCGCGGACCACCGCGCCGGTGACGTACGGGCGCTCGTCGGGCACCGACTCGTCGACCTCGATCCTCCACTCGGGGTCGTTCGTGTTCGGCACGTAGACGCCTCGCGCGTCGCCGTAGTGGTAGCGCAGCGAGCGGGCGACCCCCTCGACGGAGAGACGGTCGAGCCGGTCGGGCGCGAACTCGAACTGGTACATGCCGTCGTCGGTCTCGCCTTCGAACTCCAGGCCGAGCCCGAACAGGTCCGCCTTCAGCTCCTCGTCGTCTTTCTCCTCGTGACCGGTGAGCTCGCGGAGCTCGTCCGGGTCGACGTCGACGACGGGCATCAGTAGCTCACCTCCGCGTCCCGCAGGAACTCGATGTCCGCGAGCGTCCCGTGGAGGTCGCGGATGTCCTCCGCGCCGGTGGTGAGCATCGCGAGCCGCTCTAAGGCGAGCCCCCACGCCATCACGTCGCAGTCGACGCCGAGGGGGCCGGTGACTTCCTCCCGGAACACGCCGGAGTTGCCGATCTCGATCTCCTCGCCCGTCTCCGGGTGTTCCCCGAACAGCTCGAAGGAGGGTTCGGTGTACGGGTTGTAGTGCGGCTTGAACCGGATGTCCGTGATCCCGAACTGCCGGTAGAACTCCTCGAAGGTGCCCATCAGGTCGCGCACCGAGAGGTCCTCGGCCATCACCCACCCCTCGATCTGGAAGAACTCCAGGAGGTGCGTCGGGTCGAGGGTGTCGTTGCGGTACACCTTCTCGACCGAGAAGTAGCGCTGCGGCGGCTCCAGCTCCGCGCCGGCAACCCCGGAGAGGTATCGCATCGACAGCGACGTGGTGTGTCCGCGGAGGGCGACCTCGCGGGCGAACTCCTCCGACCACGGCGAGTGGTAGCCGTCGCCGTCGTCGCCCCACCCGTCGCGGTGGGCCGACTCGACGCGGGCCATCAGTTCGTCCGAAATCGACTCCATGCGGTCCACGTCGAGCGCGAACCGGTCCCAGTGGGTCCGGGCAGGGTGGTCCTGCGGCATGAACAGGCAGTCGTTGATCCAGAAGTCGGCGTCGGCGTGCGGGCCCTCCATCTCTTGGAACCCCATGCCGACGAGGACGTCCTTCACGCGGTCGGCGGTCCGACGGAGGACGTGCTTGCGACCGCCGCGGGCCGTCTCCGCCTCCGCCTCGACGTTGTACGCGGCGAACTCGGCGTCCCGCCACTCGCCGCTGGCGAGGAGCTCAGGCGTGAGCGCCCCGACCGTCTCGGTCGCCTCCACGCCGGTCATCAGCGCGTCGACGCCCTCGTCTGTGAGCCGGACCGTCCGCGTGACGGACTCGCCGACCGCGATCAGCCCGCGCGAGTCGAGCCGATCGATCACGGCCTCGTCAACGTCGAGGGCGTCCCCGTCGAGACTCTCCCCGTCGGCGTCGGCCTCCGCGAGCGCCGCGAGCGCCGTCGCCTCGGCGTCGTCGGGATCGGCGTCGGGGTCGACCGAGAGCTCGCCGCCGTCGACGCTCCCGTACCCCTTCCGCGCGAAGTTCGCGAGCGCGATGTCGACCTCCGGACCGTCCAACGCCGCCTCACCGATGACTGCGCCCATCGAGACCGAGTCGGCGTCGGCCCCCGCGTCGCGGCCGGCGCGGTAGAGCCGCGTCTCGGGTAGCCCCTCGTCGACGTAGCGCCGCCCCTCGTCGGTGAGCGCGAGCGTCCGGTCGGTCACCGAGCCGACCTCGACGAGCCCCTCGTCGGCGAGGTCGAAGGCCGCGCCGGCCACCGTCTCCGGCTTCAGGTCGGTCTCCGCGGCTATCTCTGCCACCGTTCGTTCGTCCGTCGCGCTCGCGGCCTCGAGGACCGCGAGCTGTCGTTCCGGGAGTCGCATTCGAGTTGTCTCTACACGCGTGCGGCTGGTTGGTAACGGTTCCGGGACCGAGACGCGCCCGGCTCCCGGTTCAGTGACTCTGTCGCGGGCAAGGCATCATATATGATAAATTGAACGACTGATTTATGTATGATATCCGCCTCTAGGGGGTATGAGCAGCGTAACGGCCGAATCGAGCGGCTCCGGTTCGGTTCCGGAGCGGGCGCGCGTCCGTCACGGGGGCAGCGGTCCCAGTCCCAGTCTCGCCGTCGTCGAAGCGATAGCTGATCTCGCCGGCGTCGATCCGGCGGACCTCCCCGAGGAGGGCGTGGTACTGTACGAACACGTCGACCCCGACGCGCTGAACTCGCTCGTCGCCGGGCGGTCCGACGCCGACGTCTCCCTCACCGTCGCGGGTTACGACGTCCGCGTCGGCCCCGACTCCGCCGTCGCTCAGCGCTCGGGGAACTGACCCCGGCCGCCTCGGTCCCTTCACTCGTTACTCCGCGTCGGCAGCCCGCTCGCGGAGCCGCGCGACCCGATCCCCGAGCGCGGGCTGTACCTCGAACCACGTCGACCAGTCGCCGGTCTCCGGCTCGACGCCGCGGCGCTCCGCGACGCGCTCGAACGCGTCGGCGACGCGGTCGGCGCCGACCGCGTCCGCGGCGCGGGCGTCCGCCGCGTACTGGACCCGCCGACCGGCCCAGAAAGAAACGAGCCCCACGGCGACGAGCGCGGCGAACCCGGACTCGAAGGGGACGAGGGTCGTGACGACCGCGGCCAGCGCCCCAAGCACGGCGCCGACGGCGACGGCGCGGAACTCGGCGTAGTACGTCGTCACGCGGCCGGCCTCCGCCGCGAACAGCCCGACTGCGGCGTCCTCGTCGAGGTCGGTCAACACGTCTTCGGTGAGGAACAGCACCCGTCTACGGGGCGGTCCCCGGACCGACACCTCAGCGGGACCGTCGGCTGGGGCGCCGTCCCCGCCCGCGCCGTCGACGGCTTCGATCGCGACGCGCTCGACGGCGAGTCCGCCCGGTTCCGCCAGCGCCACGATCTGCGCTCGCTCCGCGTCCGTCGGTTCCCGCAGGTCGCGGAACCGGTCGGCCGCGTACAGCGGCCCCACGGCGACCGCGAGCGCGGCGACGACCGCGACGCCGACGACGAACGCGACTCCGATCATCGTCCTCGCTGAGGGCACGCCCGAGGTAAAAAGGCCCGATGTCGCGCCGGGCCCGTCGCGACGGCGGCGCCCCCCTCCGGCGTTCACTCCGGAACGCGTCGCGCGAGCGCCCGGACCGCCGCGGCGGCCTCGCTCTCGGGCGCGGCGGTCGTGACCGGCCGCTCCGTCGCCACCGAGCGGCCGACGCGGGGGTCGGCCGGGACGACCTCCGCGGGCGCCCCGAGCGCGTCACCGATCGGGTCGACCGGCGGCGGCTCGGTCACGCGGTTGACCGCGCAGCCGACCAACCCGGCGTCGAGTTCCCGGGCCAGCTCTCGCGTCCGGATCGCGTCGGCGAGCGCGAACGCGCGCGGCGAGACGACGAGGAGGCAGGCGTCCGCGACCGCGAGCGGCACGCCGGCGTCGGCGCGGCGTCCGGCGGGACAGTCGACGACGACCGTCCCGAACTCGCGCTCGACCGCGGCGACCGCCTCCGCCAACCGCGTCAGGTCGGCCGCCCGAGCGCCCGCCAGCGTCCGCCCGCACGGGACGATGTCGACCGGGCCGGGACGGAGCGCCTCCGTCGGGGCCGCCGCGCCGGCGAGCACGTCGTGGAGGTCGGGGCCGCGGCCGTCAGGCAGGTCCGCCATCCCGAGGTCCGCGTCGACGACGACGGCGTCGAGCGCGGCGGCGACGTTGTACGCGAGCGTCGTCTTCCCCACGCCGCCTTTCCCGCCCGCAACCGCGAGGATCACGCCAGCGCCTCCAGCGCCTCGACCCGGATCTCGCTCTCCTCGGCGCGGTCCGCCAGCGCCGCGGCGCGGTCGCGGACCGCCCGCAGCCGCTCGGCGTCGGCCGCGACGTGCTCGTCGAGCGCTCCGACCCCGTCGAGGCCGTCGACCTCCTCGACGACCGTCGTCGCCGCCGCGAGGTCGGCGTCGGTCAGGCGCTCCGCCCGTTCGATCCGCGCCTCGACGGCCACGAACCACGCGTCGACGCCGCCACCGGCCGCACTTCGCCGCGGTGACTCGGGCGTAGCTGACTGGTCCGGGTCGCGCTCGACTCGCGCCGCGACTCTCTCCGCGTCGCCGTCGCCCTCGGCATCCTCCCGGCCCGGCAAGTGCCCCTCCGAACCGGAGGCCCCCGCGTCGCCGCCCGCGTCCGGGGTCCCGTGGCGCCCTTCCGCTCCGTCCACGGCGGCGCGCGGCGGCCGATACGATTCGAGGTCCCGGACCGCCGCCCGTGCGAGGTCGGTCCCGCCTGCGGCCGTCTCGTGGGCCTCGTCGGCGTCCGACGACACGGGCTCGACGTTCGCGATCTCGACCGGCGGGTCGACGGGGTCGGCGAGCGCGGCGAACCCGAACGCCGCGCGCTCGCCCGGGTCGAGTACCGCGGTCACACCCGCTGCGTCCCACCCGGCTTCGGGGACGCCGCCGCGCCGCGGCGAGAGCAGCGGACCGTTCAGCCGGCTCTCCATCCGAACACGCCGCGGGACCGCCCCGTCGTTGCGCACCCGAAAACCGACGAGCGACGCGTCCCCCTCGCGGTCGACGGACCAGTCGAGTTCCATGCGCCGGGTCCCGCGGAATCGTATTTAACGCTCAGGCGAACCCGCCCCCGTCGGGTTCAGCGCCCGTCGCGCGCGCCTCGAAAGCGAACATCGGCCGTCCGAAGGAGTGACCGCGGGCTCCGCCCCGACTCCTCGATCCGCCGCGCCGCGCTGCCGCGCAGCTCGACCGGTCCGTCGAGCGCCGCGGTCCTGACGGCCGCGAGCGACGCCGCGACCGGGTCTCCGTCGTACGCGCCCGGTCCCGTCCCGGCCGCGCTCGGATCGCCGCTCGGAACGACCGCGAGCGCGCGTCGGAACTCGGGATACATCGCCTCGGCGAGTTCGCGGCGCGCTCGCACGTCGCCCCGCAGCGCCGCGACCCGCTCTTTCAGCCGCTCGATCTCTCCGGTCGCCTCGGCGACCCGCCGCCGCGCCGCCGTCAGGTCGACCGGTTCGACCTCGATCCCCGCGAGCTCCGCCTCGATGTCCGCGATCTCTCCCGCGACGGACGCGGTCCGCCCCCGCGAGCGCGCGGCCGCCGCGAGCTGTCGCCGGAGCCCGGCGTCGGCGGGGAGTCGTCCGAGAACCTCGCCCGGAGCGGGACACCCTCTGACGACGTTCGGCCCGTCCTCGCTGTCCTCTCGGTTCGACCCCGACTGCGTCGACCTCGCCCCGGTCACAGCTCTCTGCCGCGCATCGCGTCCGGGTCCGGGTGGTCCGTCCCCGCCGCGAAGGCGGCGTACGGCGTCGACTTCGCGGACCGGTCGGCGTAGGCCGCGGCCGCCTCTCGGACCGCGTCGTCGACGGCGACGAACTCGTTGAACGGTTCGGTGCGCTCTATCTGTACGTCCCCGCCGTGCGACTCCCGCAGCCGCAGCGCGAGGAACGCCGCGTACTCCGTCTCGTTGAGCAGCGCGGCGCGACCGAACCGCCGCGCGACGACCGACTCGTGGCGACGACAGAGGTTTCGGAGGCCGGTCCTGGCGGCCGCCGAGTACGTCACGACCAGCAGCACGCCCGCCGGTGGTCGATTTTGAAATATATCCGTTCCGGACCGGAACGTTTCAGTCGGCGTCAGTGACGCCGGATCGATTCAGCGTCCGCGGGGCCGGGGTCAGTAACTAGAACCGCTCGACGTCGAACGCGGGCTCCTCCCCGCCGTCCGGTGCGTCGTCGACCCCGCTGGCCGCGAGGACGCGCTCGCGCGCGGCCGGTTCAGAGGGCGCGACGACCACGGTGCCGTCGACCGGGTCGTCCCCCACCGCGCGGAACACGTCGCCCTCACCGTCGAACTCGGTCGCGTACGTCCGGAGCACGGCCGCGACGCGACGCTCGGTGGCCGCGAGGTCGGCGTCGCCGTCCTCGAACTCGCGGAGCGCGTCCTCGACGTTCCGTATCGCGGAGATCCGGTCCATCTACGTCGTCCGGAGGTGGCCCTGCTTGGGCTCGTACACTTCGCCCTTCGTGCGGAGCTTCTCGATCTCTCCCTCCGCCTTTCCTTGGTCCATCCCGATCTCGCCCGCGCGGTCGAGCACCTCCTCGACGGGCGCGCCCTCCTGATACTCCTCTTCGATGTCGGCGATGAGCCCCTTGATGTTCTTGATGCGGTCGCGCTGGCTCTTCGACGTGCCCGTCTCGACCACGTCGGCGTCGAACTGGCCCGTCTCCGGGTCGACGCCGATGTCCTTGAGACAGGACTCGACGATGTCCGTCGCGCGGTCCGCGTCCTCGCGCTCGACGGTGTCCGAGAGCCGTACCCGCGCGCTCGCCTCGGAGAGCCGCACCATCGCCTCCAGCTTCCGGGCGGTGACCGGCACGGGCGCGTCCTCGTCGGCGCCCTTCGAGCGCAGGTCGACGTAGAACTCCTCTATCACCTCCTTCGCCTCCTCCGTCATCGTCGGGAAGCAGGACCGCTTCGCGTGGGCGATGTACTTGCGGAGAAGCTCGGAGTCGATCTCCGGCGCGACCTCCTCGGTCACCTCCGCCACCTGTTCGGAGGTGAACTCCGAGCTCGCCAGCTCCTCGCGCTGGGTGTTGAGCTCGCCGGCGTAGTTCGTCTTGATGATGTGTTTCGCCAGCCGGGAGTCGTGCTCCGGGTCCGGGCTGTCCGTCACGGTGAAGATGAGGTCGAACCGCGAGATCAGCGCCGGCTCCAAGTCGATCTGCTCGCCGATCGGCTCGTACTGGTCGAACCGGCCGTACTTGGGGTTCGCGGCGCCGAGCAGGGAACACCGCGCCTTCAGCGTCGCGTTGATCCCCGCCTTCGAGACGGAGATCTTCTGCTGTTCGAGCCCCTCGTGCATCGCGGAGCGGTCCGAGGAGTTGTGGACGACGAGCCCGTTCGCGACGAAGTTGTGCGTCTCCTCGACGGTCAGGTCGTACACCCGGGGTCGCTCGCCGTCCTCGATCCGCGCCAGTATCGACCGCAGTTCCGCCTTCACGGCGTTTACCTCCTCCACGACCGCCTCACGCACGTCGTCGAGCCGGTCGGTCTCGACGGCGCCGGACAGCCAGCGGGAGACGGTCGCCTGCGTCACGTCGAGCCTCGACGCCACGTCCGACTGACCGACGCCGTACGCGTCCAGCGCCGCCGACAGCTCCGATCGCGTCTCGCCGACCGGACCGCGGTCGAGCAGGTCGCGAGCGCGCTCTTCGGCCGTCTCGACCGGTCCCTCGATGACGTCTGCGAGCCGCTGTCGGAGCACCTCGCCGCGGTGTTCGGTCGACTCCGGCGGAACGGTTTCGACCGACTCGACCCGACGCCACTTCACGTCGCCGCGGACGAAATCGCGGAGGTCGTCGAGGTCGGTCTCCCCGACTCCGGTGAGAATCTCTCGGAGCCGCTCGGTCACCGTCCGGCGGACCTCGTCGCGTTCGCCCCATTCGCGGGAAATCTGCTGTTGGGACAGCGCCGTCCCTTCGGCAAGCTCGGACTGCGAGACGTGGTATCGGTGCCGAAGCTCCGAGAGCGTCTCCCACGCCGCCGTCGCGTCGAGCGCGTCCACGTCTTCGGTCGCGCGTTCACGCCGATCCTCGAACGCCGAGAGTATCCGGTCGGCGCGGTGGAGCGAGACGTTCGCAGTCCCGCTCTCGAAGTCGTGGTACGTGACCGCGTCGAGCCCGCACTCGCGCTGGTGAAGCCGGAGCGACTCGCGAGACCGCGCGAGCGCGTCGCCGACCTCCGGGACCACGTCGAGGATCGTTCGGCCGCCGTCGGCCGAATCGACGACGCGGTCGAGGGCTTCGGCCTTCCGGGTGGCCGTGAATCCGACGAAGCGCCGGAACGCCGCGAGCGAATCCGCGTCGGTCACCGTGAGGTAGTACACGTCGCGACCGCCGTCTCGCTCGCGGTACTGGAGCTGGCTCGACACGCCGAACCCTAAGAGGAGGTTCCGCGTGCCGCGGAGCAGGTCCCGACTCGCCGACGCTATCCGAACGTTTCCGGCCGACTCGTCGACGTGGCCTTCGCTGTCGGCGAGCGCCCGGACGAACGCGGCCTTCGCCGCGCGGCTTCCGGTCGAAACGGGAGTCGGGAAGCACTTCTCGTCGTACCGGCCGAGGTTCATCCCCGCGTTGAGGACGGCGTCGGCGTGTTCCTTCCCGGTGACGCGGACCGTCTCGACGCCGCCGTCGCGCCGTTCGCTCGGCGGGCGGACCGGCTCCGCGTCGAACGCCTCGCGCGCCGCGCGTTCAAAGTCGTCTAAGAGGTCGTCGTCCGTGTTGGTGAACCGAATGCCGTAGACGCCCTCGTCGCGGTCGTAGTAGACGTTCCCGTCGCCGGAGAGGTATCCGAGGACGCTCGCCATCGCGGCGTCGACGCTCTCCCCGTCGCCGGGCTCGGCCGCTGGCCCATTTCCACCGCTCGCAGCCACCGCTCCGCCGTCCGCCGCCTTCGTCGGAATCTCGCGAGGGACGTACACCCAGTCGCCCCCGTCGAGGGCGGCCGCCTCGCGCTCGACACGCTCCCCGTCGTCGAGGACGAAGAACGGGTGGTCGGCGGTCGCAGTCAGCGACTCGCCGGTCTCCGTCGTCACTCGGGTCAGCTCCGACGGCGCGTCGTACTCGTGGACCGCGGAGACGGACCGTTCGACGAGGTTCCCGTCCTCGTCCATCGACCAGACGTCGAGGTCGACGTCGCGGATATGGCGTCCGTTCGAGAGTTCCTCGACATCTCCGTCTTCGGCGGCCTCCCGCGCCAGTTCGTCGATGCGCTCGACGCGGCCGTCCGCGAGCGAGACCAGCGCGTCGCCCGTGACGCAGTCCATTTTGTCGAGCTCGTCAACTGCCGCAATTCCCTTGTCCGCGAGGACGAGAGCGCCGGCTTCGAGCGACCACTGCTGGCCGTCGCCGAAGTCGTCTCTCACGGCTGCAGCTGTAAGGCCGGCCGCCGACGATCCCTTCCCAGAGGTGTAGACGGACCGCGGTGCGATGTTCTCGACGTACGAAATCATCTGGGAGTTGTGAGAGACGACCCCGTTCGAGACGTAGTTGTGCGTTCTCTCCACTTCGAGATCGTAGACCCAGTCTTCATCGGATTCGACCCGTTTGATGGACTCGATCGAGTCCCATCGGACTTCCTCTACGACCGAGGTGTTCTGACTACCAGACACGGCGATACCGCCATCTGTGGCAGCGCGCGATGCGACGGCCACACGGTCACCGACGTCGAGTTCATCCGCACGCCGCGGAACGTGTCCGGCACCAGTCTGAACGAACAGCGGATGCGACGGCGTCACCTCCAGTTCCATGCCGGAGGCAGTCTCGACACGATACATTGTCTCGGGAGCCTCCCGCTTCCAGACTTTCGTCGCTCGCGCGGATCCGATCGTTCCGCCCGACTGTAGCGAGGGTACTTCGAAATCGACCTCGTCGAAGACGCCGTCGTCGATCGGTTTCGGATCATCGAGATTGTCCTCGACGAGATCGCCTATCGGAACTTCTCGTCCATCAGCAAGTGTCACATTGGTATCAAATTTAAGACACTTACCCGTGCCGGGGTCACCGATCAGGAGCATGTGCAGGTCGCCCCGAATCCGCGACCCGTCGGGGAGATGCTTCGTCACGCCGGAGAACAGCTGGAGGATCATCGCGAGCTTCTCCTCTTCATACCCGTAGATGGCGGGCGCGATCGAACCCACCATCGCCTCGTAGATGTCGTCGCGCTCGGAGAGCTCGATGATGTCGCGTTTGTCCGCCTCGGTGATGTCCATGTCCTCGAACTCCTCGTCCTCGATGGCGATGGAGACGCCGTCCATGTACAGGTCGAAGATGGCGGACTTCTCGTTGCCCTGTTCGACCTGCTCGATGTGGAGGATACCGACGCAGGTAACGTGGTCGCCGGGGCTCACTTTCCCGGTGATGTCGTCGACGATGTCGACGTCCAGCGACTGGGGCGTCTCGCCGCCGCGGAGCCCCTCGGGCGACTCTTGGATACGGAGCTTCTGTGAGTCGACGAACTCGGACTGATCGAAGTTGACGCGGAACGGGCCCTGTCGCTCGCAGCCCTGGCACTCGTGGGGCTCTTGGAAGCCACCGTCGGACTGCGGGATGTACGTCATGGTGCCGCAGCGCTGGCACTCGAAGGCGGCCTCCGTCACCTTCGGGCGTACGTCGGTGGCCTTACGAACGATCCCTTGAATCGAGACGAGCTTCCCGATATGGTCGTCGTGGACGCGGATACCGCGGATGTCGACGCTATCGGGGAGGTCCTCGATGCGGACATGCGCGCGGCCGAGGCTGACGTCGGCGGGGAGGTCATAGAGCCGTAGCGCCTCCTCGGCGTACTCGCGCATCTGTTCCGGCTTGTTCAGGAAGTCCTCGGCGAGGTCGCGGTCGAACTGAAAGAGGTCGTCGTAGGAGACGTACAGCGAGCGCTGCTCGTTGGGGTACCGTTGGGCGAGCTGTCCGATCTCCTCCCGGTAGTAGTTGCGATAGAACTGAATGAACCGCTCCGTGAGGTCCTGGGTGCCGGCCTGAGCCATTGCGACACCTCTTCGTCACCATCACGTATCAACCTCCGGTTCGGGGCGGACGTGGTCGCCTCGGGTGCGGCGTCCGGCGTCGTCGCGCCGGCCGACTCGGCGGCGACCGCGCCCCAACCGACCGAACTACGCCCGCCCGACGAAGGTCGCGTCGGCGGAGGTGCGCCCCTCGTTGAACGAGAGGACCTTCGCGCGGATCACGTCGCCGGGTTCGAGCCCGCTCGGGATGTCCTCGGTGAAGAGGACGAATCCCTCCACCTTGCCGACGGCGACCTCGTTCCCCGAGTGGTGGTCGGTGAGTTCGGTGACGCCGAACTCGTACGTCTCGCCGATCTCGACCGGCGGTTCGCGTTCCTGGGCCGCCTCGTGAGCGCGTTTCGACTCGCGCGCCTCCGTCGACGGGCCGCGGAGCCGACGGGCGACCGCGAACAGCGCGAATAGCGCGACCGCGACGCCCGCACCGACGACGAGCGGCGACGAGGGGATCATACCCGTGCGGTCGACCGCGGTCGCCTAAACGGTGTGGGTCCGCGGCGACGCTTCGGCGCTCGGCGACCTCGACATCTCGCCGCTCGCGCGGCCCGAGTCCCGCCGCGCCCGCATGAGAAACGCCTTTGCCCTCGAAGCCCCCCTCTCGATCCGATGCGACACAGCCGCGGTTCCCGACGACTCGCGCACGGGTGTGGTGTGCCGTGAAGGTCGCGGACGCGGTGCCGGAGTTCGCGGAGGCCTTCGGGTTCGACGAGTTCAACCGGATGCAGCGGGAGGCGCTGCCGGGGATCTTGGAGACCGACCACAACGTGGTCGCGTCGGCGCCGACCGCCTCCGGGAAGACGGCGCTCGCGGAGCTCGCCATCTGTAAGACGCTCGCCGCGGGCGGGACCGCGCTCTTCGTCGCGCCGCTGCGGGCGCTCACGAACGAGAAGGAGAGCGAGTGGGAGCGCTTCGAGGATCTCGGCTACTCCGTGTACGTCGTCTCCGGCGAGCGCGAGTTGAACCCCCGCCGCGCCGAGCGCGCGGACGTGCTGGTGACGACGCCGGAGAAGGCCGACAGCGCGACGCGGAAACACGACTCGGCGCGGTACTCCTTTATCACCGACGTGGACTGCGTCGTCATCGACGAGGTCCACCTGCTCGACTCCGAGAAGCGCGGCGCGGTACTCGAAGTCACCGTCTCGCGGCTCCGCCGGCTCCAAGACCCCCGCGTGGTCGCGCTCTCGGCGACGATGCCGAACATCGGCGACGTGGCGGAGTGGCTCGACGCGCCCGCGGAGACGACGTACGCTTTCGGCGACGAGTACCGTCCCGTCGACCTCGAGACCGGCGTGAAGACGTACTCGCACGGCTCGAACGCGTTCGCGGACAAGTACCGCCGGCTCTACCGCGCGCTCGACCTCGCCGAGCCGCACGTCCGCGAGGACGGACAGACGCTCGTGTTCGTCTCCTCGCGGCAGGACACCGTCCAAGCCGCGAAAAAGGCGCGCGACGAGATCACCGAACGCGACATCCCGATCGACTCGCGCGACGACTACGACTTCCACAACGAGGCGAAAGAGCTCACCAACGACACGCTCCGCCAGTCGGTCACCGACGGCGTCGGGTTCCACCACGCCGGCCTCGGGAAGGACGACCGCGACCGAGTCGAGGAGTGGTTCAAACAGGGGAAGATCAAGTTCCTCTTCTCGACGTCGACGCTCGCGTGGGGCGTGAACCTCCCCGCTCGCTGCGTCGTCATCCGTGACACGAAGTACCACGACCCGCTGGAGGGGGAGACGGACATCTCGCCGCTGGACGTGCTCCAGATGCTCGGGCGCGCCGGTCGGCCGGAGTACGACGACGTCGGGTACGGCTGGGTGGTCTGCGACCGCGCCGACGCGGACAAGTACCGGAAACTGCTGCGCGAGGGGAAGGCGATCGAGTCGCGGCTCGCCGCCGACCTCGAGTCGCACCTCAACGCCGAGATCGCGATGGGGACGATCCGCGGGCTCGAAGACGTGATGGCGTGGTTGGAGACGACGTTCTACTACGTTCGCGCGCAGTCGAAGCCCGACCAGTACGACTTCTCGACGCTCCGCGACCGGGTGCGGAACACCCTCGAATCGCTCGTCGACGACGGCTTCGTCGCGGCCGACGACGACCTCGCGATCGAGCCGACCGCCCTCGGTCGGCTGGCCTCGAAGTACTACCTCCGGCTCGACACCGCCCGCCGGTTCCGGCGCCTCGCCGAGCGCGAGACGCTGACTGCCGACGCCGTGTTAGAGACCGTCGCGTCGGCGGGCGAGTTCGACTCCGTCTCCGCGCGCTCGGCCGAGGCCGACGCGGTCGACCGCATCCTCGACGGCCGCGACACCGACCTGGAGGACGGTCACCGCAAGGTGTTCGCCATCCTGCTGGCGGGGATGGCCGACTCGATCCCCTCCGACCTCCGCTCCGACGCGTGGGTGATCCGGCAGAACGCGCTCCGCCTGCTCGCCGCGCTCGCGGAGTTCCTCGACCGGTTCGCGGGCCCGCGCGCCGCCAACCTCGCCCGTCGCGTGGAGGCGCGCGTCGAACACGGCGTCTCCCGCGAGGCGGTCGCGCTCACGGCGATCGAGGGGGTCGGCTCCGGCCGCGCGGAGCGCCTCGCGGACGCCGGGCTCACCTCGCCGGCCGACGTCGTCGACGCCGGTCCGGCGGAACTGGCGAACGCCGGGATGAGCGACTCCGTGGCGGAGCGGATCGTCGACGCCGCCCGCGACTGCCCCCGGATCGACGTCGACTGGGGTGAGTTCCCCGACGGCATCGCGGTCGGCGAGAACGAGATGTGCGAGGCCGCCGTCGCGGCCGTCTCGGGGAGCGCCCGCGCGGGGATCCGCGTCACCGTCAACGACGTGGAGATGACCGCGACGACGACGTACCTCGACGGGGAGACGACGGTCCCGGTCGGCGTGTTCGGCCCGCCGGACGCCGACGAACTGGAGTTCGTCGTCGAGGTCGTCTTCCCGGACCTCCCGCTGTTGCCCGTCACGGCGACGCGGACGGTCCGGGTGGCGTAGGCGCGCCGGCGTCCGAATCCGATCTTGCGATCCGTCGGTATCCGCTTATCAACGAGCGGCCGGGACGTTCGAGCGATCTGCCGTCTCGTCGCGTCACCCGTTCTCACCGCCACCCGCCCGGCATCTCTCTTAAACTCCCGGAACGACCGCTTAACACCCATTCCGCGGCCACCCGCCCTATGCCGGAACGACTCCGCGTGCTCGCAGGCGACTGTCAGGTGACCGACCGCGGCGACCGCACCCGAACCCATCGGGGCCGCGTCGTGGTACTGATCAAACCCGACGACACGACGCTCGTCCACGACGCTGACGGCTACCAGCCCGCCGCGTGGCTCACCCGCCCCGAGAGCGTCGTCGTCGAGGGTGACGGCGACGGGTTCACTGTCACCGCTCGCGACGGATCGCGGCGGCTCCGCGTCGTCGCCGAGGAGGCGACAGCCAGCCGGGCGCTCCCCGTCACGGAGGCGGGCGTCCCGGTCGGCACCTGCCCCGACGACGGCGGCCCGCTCGTGCGGTCGCGCGGCGACGTGGCGTGTCTCGACTGCGAGGCGCGCTGGGGGCTCCCGGCGGGCGCGAGCGTCACGGACGCGACCTGCGACGACTGCGGGCTCCCGAAGATCCGCGTCGAGCGCGGCGAGCCGTTCCACCTCTGTCTCGACCCCGCGTGCGACCCGATGGAGGCGGCCGTCAGCGACCGGTTCGACGGCGCTTGGGAGTGCCCGGACTGCGAGGGGGACCTCCGGGTCCGCTCCGCGCCGGGTCGCGTTTACCTCGGCTGCGAGCGCTATCCCGACTGCGACACCACCTTCTCGTTCCCCGCGGGCGTCGCCGTCGACGAGTGCGACTGCGGGCTCCCCGTCTTCGAGACGGCGGCCGGACTGGGTTGTCTTGACGGGACCTGCGAGGTCGACGGCCGCGCGACGGGCGAAAAGCCGGAGGTCACGGGGAAAGGAGACGGCTAACAGCGCTCCGCCCGGCGGGGTGGCTTACTCGGCGAGCTGCTGGCGGCCCGGTGCGATGAGGCGGTCGAGGTACTCGGCGAGCGCGCCCTTCGCGTCCGCGGGGTGGAGTTCGCCCGACTCCAAGTCGGCTTCGAGGGCGTCGTAGGCGTCGTACTCCAGGTCTCCGCCGTACTCCTCCGGGCGCTCGACGGTGACCGCGTCGAACCGCGGGAAGACGTGGTACTCGAACACCTGGAGGACGGGGTTCTCTCGCTCCGCGCCGTCGTCGGTCGGCTCCGGATCTGCCGTCGGCGGGCAGTAGGCGTCGTTCACCTTCGACTCGATGTCCTCGCGGGAGTCCTCCATCGAGATGGTGACGCCCTCGCTGGAGGACATCTTGCCGCGGCCGGTCGCGAGGTCGGCGATCAGCGGCGTGTGGAGGCTCGTTGGCGGCTCGCGGTCAATGCTCGGCAGCACGTCGCGCGCGAGCATGTGGACCTTCCGCTGCTCCATCCCGCCGACCGCGACGTCGACGCCGAGGTACGGGATGTCGAGCGCCTGCATCAGCGGGTAGACGGCCTGTGACACCTTCACCGAGTCGCCCGAGCTGATCTCGGCCATCGCCCGCTCGGCCCGCGCGAGGGTGGTCTCGAGCTCCAGGGCGTGGAGGTCGAGCGTGTAGTCGTCGTCGAGCTGGAAGTCCGAGCCGAGCACGAACTGCGTGTTCGACTCGTCGAGCCCGTAGGCGATGAACTGGTCGCGCATCCGCTCGGCGGTGTGGCGGATCTCCTCGAACGACCCCTTGTCGTTGAGGTAGGCGTGTACGTCCGCGAGGAGGACCGTAACCTCGAAGCCCGCCTCCTGGAGGTCGATGAGCTTGTTCGCGGTGAGCATGTGACCGATGTGGAGCACGCCCGAGGGCTCGTAGCCGACGTACGCCCGCTTTCCTTCGGGGTCGTCGGCCAGCGCCTCGATCTCCGACTCGGTGACCACCTCGGCCGCGTTCCGGGTGATCAGCTCGTGAGCGTCCATACCTCCGAGTGTGCGTTCCCGGACATATGACTTCTGGATGCGTGCCGACGACTCACGCGGAGCGCCGCCAGCGCGCCCGTCGGCCGCTTTGACTCGCGTTCCGGTCGTCCCCGGGCGCGCTCACTCCTCCGTCTCGGGCAGCGTCCGCCCCGCCCGGTGTTCGGAGATGATCCGGTCGATCCGCTCGGCCTTCTCGTCGCGCCGGCGCTGCTCGGCGCGCTCCTCCCAGTCCTCGACGGCGGCCGCGAGGTCCTCCTCGCTCGCGACCGCCAGCTCGTCCACCTCGCGGACCGGCACGGCGTCGGCCGGCACCACGGGGACGGCGCGCTCGAACAGCACCTCGTCGGCGACGTCCGAGAGGTTCCCCTCGCCGCGGATCACGGCCCGCGGCTCCGCCTCCGCGAGCCGCTCTGCGGTCCGCCGGCCAGCGCCCGACGCGTCCCGGAGGTAGACCACGTCGCCGGCGACGAGCCCGTAGGCGTCGTCCGCGGCGTCGAGCGCGTCGAGCGTGAACTGCTCGACCACCTTCACGCTCACCAGCCCCCGCCCCTCGGCCACGTCGCCGAAGTTCGAGTGGTCGAGCCGCCACAGCTCCTTCAGCGTCTCCACCTTGCGTTCGAGGTCGGCGACGCGCTCTTCTGCCTCGTCGCGCTCGCGCTCCAGCCGGTCCGTCTCGCGTTCGAGCCGCGAGACCGCGCGCCGCGAGCGCGCCTCGATGCGCTCCTCGCGTTTCGCCTCCTCCAGCTCGCCCTCCAGCTCAGCGATCCGGTCGTCGCGCTCCTCTAAGTCCTCCTCCAGCGACTCGGCGTGCGACTCTAGCCGGTCGACGCGCTCGCGAAGCCGGCGGATCGTCTCCTCCTCCTCGGTGCGGTCGGGCTCGGTGGAGTCCGCCTCGTCCGCGTCGTCCTCGTCTCCGTCCCCGCCGTCGTCCTCGCTCAGGTCCTCGATGACGGCCTCGACGGACGAGCCGCCCGCGACGACGCCGGCGATCACCGCCCCGCGGTCGAGCCGCGGGGGCGTCTTCGCCGCGATCCGCTCGAACTGGTCCTCGTGGTCGTCGTAGGCGTACAGCGCGGCCGCCAGCGCGTCGCGCTCGTGGTCGTTCGCGTAGCTCGCCTCGCGGGTGCGGTGGAGCTTCTCATCGACCGGGAGGTCGGTCGTCGGCCGCCACCCGGCGGCGTCGAACGAGCGCCGGAACTTCTCGACCGTCTCCGGCATCGGCTCCACGTCGGCGGCGACGATGATCGGTCGCCCCTGCTCGACGATCCACTCGGTCACCTCGGCGGTGTCGCCGGTGCGGGAGGAGTACAGCGCGTGGACCGTGCCGTCGAGGCCGACGACCGCGGCCGCGGTGGTCGTCCCGGGGTCGATCCCGACGATGACGCGGTCGCGCCGCTTCACCAGCGGCTCGTACTCGATCCCGTCGCGGCGTTCCCGCTCGACCTCGACGCGCACGTCGCCCGCCCGCGAGTTCGACACCGGGATATCCTCGGGGCGGGCCTCGACGGTGAACGTCGCGTTCGCGTAGCCGCCGTACTTCTCGGTCACGTCCCGCTCGAAGTCGAGGTTCGCATCCTTCAGCTTCGACTGGACCTGGCGCGTCCGCTTGCGGACGTTACCGTGGATCCGCCGCGTGTAGCGGTCCTGACTCCACCCGCCATTTCCGGTCGAGCGCCCGCGGGACACCTTGACGGTCGTCTCGTCGGTGAACGCGGTCACCTCGTGGCCGACGTTCGCGGCGGCGAGCCGCGCCGACGCCTCCGCCTCCTTCATCGGCTTCTTGCCGTAGGGGATGCCGTGCCGGGAGGCGACCCGCGAGAGCGGCTCCGGCCGTTCCGCGCCGGTCACCTGGACGAGGCGGGTCCCGTCCGGCAGCGACCGGAGGAAGTTGACGAGCTCCCCCTTGTCCGCCGCCAGCTCGTAGGCGTTGTCGGTGGCGACGTAGAGGGGCTCGCGGTCGTCGATCAGCCGGCAGAGCTTCCGGAACGAGACCACGTCGCGGGTGATCCGGGCCATCGGACCGTCGGCGTCGGGGGCGTCCGGGTCGTCCTCGTCGACGGGGTCCAGGATGACCAGCGCGTAGGAGGGGCTGTCGCCGCGGACGTCGCCGCTGTGGACGTCGACGCCGAACACCGGCCGGTCGCGGGCGCGGATGGTCCGGGTTGTCACATCCCGAGTAGGTCGTTGCCGCGTATATACCCCACGCCGGGGGCGGTCGCGGACCGCCGCCGCGGGAGCGAGCGGTCAGAGGATTCGGGGCTCTTCGCCGGCCTGCTGTCGCCGGCCGCTGATGACGCCCGGCGTCCCGCCCGTCTGGATGATGTTGAACGCGGTCATCAGGTCCGACCGCGAGATGAGGCCGACGAGTTCGCCGTCGGCATCGACTACGGGGAGGCGGCCGACGCCGTGTTCCTGCATGGTCTGGAGGGCGGTCAGGGCGTCGGCGTCCGGGTCGACGGCGACGAGGTCGGTCACCATCACGTCGTCGACGCGGTAGGCGTCGCGCTCGACTTCGCGGACCGACCGGGCATCTTCGAGGGTGACCATCCCGACGAGCTCGTCGCCGTCGAGGACGGGGTAGCCAGTGTGGCGCTCCTCGAACATCCGGCTCATCAGGTCGCCGACCGAGGTGTCCTCCGTCACCGTGTGGAGCCCCTCACGGGGCGTCATCACGTCGCCGACGGTCACGTCCTCGAAGGCGGCCTTCAGGGTCGTCTGCTGGGCCTCGCCCGAGGCGGCGATGTAGACGAAGAAGGCGAGCACGATGAGCAGCAGCTGGAAGGTGAACAGGCCGAAGATCCCCATCAGGAACGCGAACACCTTCCCCACGGAGGCGGCCCGCTGGGTCGCCTGCGCGTGTGGCTGGTTCCGTGCGAGCAGCGCCCGGAGGACCCGCCCGCCGTCCATCGGGAACGCGGGCAGCATGTTGAACACGGCGAGGACGATGTTCAGGAGCGCGAGGTAGCCGAAGACGAAGAGGACGGCGTTCGAGCCGACGGGCGCGACGAGGACGACCCCGTAGCAGGCGATCCCCACCGCGACGCTGACGAGCGGGCCGGCGATCGCGATCCAGAACTCGTGTCTCCAGTCTTCGGGGAACTCGGCGAAGCTGGCGAGGCCGCCGAGCAGCCACAGCGTGATCGACTCGATCTCGTAGCCGTATCGCATGGCGACCAGCGAGTGGCCGAACTCGTGAAGCAGCACCCCGACGAACAGCCCGATCACGGCCGACAGCCCGAGTACCCACGGCGTGGTGCCGCTCGCGACCGCGGTCGCGTCGATCCCGAGACCGGCCGTCTCGTTCATCACCTCCGCGATCATCCCGACTTGCGACCCGATCAGGTACGCGAACAGCGGTAAGACGATCAGAAACGTCCAGTTGAGCCGGATCGGAATCCCGAACGCGCTCCCGATCTTGATTCCACGCATGCCATCGCGTTCGGCCGGTGAGCGGTTAAGTCACAGGGGTCGGTCGACGTTCGAGCCGCCGGGACCGGGCGGTGAGCAATTAAATACGCGCCTCCCGTCACGGTCGCGTATGAGCGACGCAGGCGACGCCGAGTCGGTCGTGAAGCGCGGCGACGACATCGCGTACGAGCCCGTCGAGGCCGCCGAGGGGCTCTCGAAGGGCGTCCTCCTCGACGAGTCGGACGGCGCGCCGACCTTCGCGATGCGCCGGTTCGAGCTCGAACCGGGCGCCGAGGTCCCCCGCCACACCAACGCGATCGAACACGAGCAGTACGTCCTCGCCGGGGAGTACGTCGTCGGGATCGGCGACGAGGAACGCACCGTGTCGGCCGGCGACACTCTCCTGATCCCGCCGGGGGTCGAACACTGGTACCGCAACGAGCGCGACGAGCCCGGCGCGTTCATCTGTGCGGTGCCGAACGGCGACGACGCGATCGAACTCGTCGAGTAGCGGGCGTCCGGGCTCGGCCTCGCGCGCCGCGAGGCGGGCACCTACTCCAGCGTGCCGACGCGGTCGGCGACGTAGCCGAACTGGTCGCGGTAGCCGTTCGGCGATAACAGTACGGGGTAGAATGGCTCGTCGGCGAGCAGCGGTTCGCCGTCGGCGGCCGCGAACCGCTCGCCGGGCTCGACGCGCTCGAAGTTGCGCGCGAACACCTCGTACGCCTCCGCCTCCGGCTTCGGGATCCGCTTGCGGAGTCGGAACACCGACACGTCCTCCCGACCGCCAGCGTCGAGCACGTCGTCGGCGCCGGGCGCGGAGATGGCGCCGGTCGCGGCGAGGAACGCGCGCGACAGCCAGTAGGCGTTGTCAGCGGCCGCCTCGGAGCCCTGGAGCCCCGCCTCCACTTCGAGCGTGTGCGGGTGCTCGATGAGTCGGCCCTCGGTGAACGCGTCCGTCTGGATCACCGCGTCCACGGGGAGGTGCGGCGCGACAGCGCGGGTCACTTCGTCCATCGAGTCGATGACCGCGAACGGCTCCGCGTACGACTGCGTCGAGTGGATCGCGAGGGTCGTACACCCTTCCAGCGCGTCGACCAGTTCGGCCGCGAGCCGGACCTCGTGGGCCTCCGCGTCGGGGTTTCCGGGGAACGCCCGGTTGAGGTCGGCGTCGAGGTAGCGCTCGCCCGCGTCGAGCGCCGCCTCGTTTGCGGTGACGAGGCGGACCGGTCGCTCGGGGTCGAGGTCGGCGTCGAGCAGGCGCTCGACGGCGCGGGCGCCGCAGGGCTCGTCGCCGTGGATCGCGCCGACGACGGCGACCTCGGGCTCCCCGTCGCCCAGATCGTGGATCTCCATACCACACCCTGACGGGCGGCGAATAAGTGGCGTTCGGATCCGCGGCGAGCGGTCCGATCCCCGTGCGTCAGGCAACGCCCGGGCTCAGTGCCCCTCGTCGACGCGCTCAGTGTACTCGTAGTCGGCGGGGTACGCCGGCTGACGTGCGCCGTCGAGGGGTATCTGCCACCCGTCGACCGCGGCGGGGTCGTCGAGCGCGGCCCGGAGCGTCTCTCGCACGTCGTCGACGTCGACCCCGTAGAAGTCGCTCGGGATCCCGTCGAGGTACTGGAGGGCCGTCTCGAACAGCGACCGCATCCCCGCGTCGTTCTCGAAGTCGACGCGCTTGTACGCGCCCGCGGCCACCTGGACCATCCCGTGGAGGAAGGCGCTCTCGGCCGTGCCGCTGCCGTAGTTGTACCACTCGTCCTCGAAGCAGTCGTGGCTCTCGTGGTAGGCGCCGTCGTTGAAAAGCCGCACGCCGTGTTCGGTCGCGCGTCGGAGCGTCGCGTGTTCCCAGTACCCGCCGACCGCCTGTGCGTCTGGCAGCCCGTCCGCGTCGCCGGATGACGCGTCCGCGTCGCCGGACGACGCTTCCGCCTCTCCGGACGCCGCGCGCGACTCGTCGCCCGCGTGCCATCCGGTCGGGTTCCCGAGCGGCGGGGCGACGCCGGGGTCCCGAGTGTGGTCGTCCATGTGCGTGCCGTTCACGCGGCAGCGACCTAACCGTTTCGCGGCGCCGGCGGCGAAGCCGACCGGCCCGCGAACCGAACCCTTCTTTCCCCCGCTCGCGCTCGGGTCGACCGCATGGACGCCGGACTCCTCGCCGCGGTCGCCGCCGCCGTCGTCTGGGGCGCGTACCTCTTCGTCCTGAAGCGCGCCTTCGCCGGATACCCGCCCGCCGCGCTGACGGTGGCGATCAACGTCGCGGCGGTCTCGTGGTTCCCCGCCGGGACCGGGCTGACGGTCGGGTTCGGCGACGCCGCGGCGGGGGTGTCCGGGCTCGTCGCGCCGCGTCGGGCCGCGGTCGTCGCCGTCACGACCCTCGGGACGGCCGCCGCCTTCGTCCTCTTCTTGCGCGCCATCGACCAGGGGGCGGTGTCGTACGTCGCGCCGATCAACAAGATCGTCCCGATGTTCGTCCTCCCGCTGGAGGTCGGACTGCTCGGGCAGGTCCTCGCGCCGGTCCAGGTCGCCGGCGTCGTCGTCACCACCCTCGCGGTGTACGTCGCGAACTACGAGCCGGGGGGTTTCTTCGCGCCGTTCGCGCGGGCCGCGCGCTCCCGGCCGGCGCAGCTGGCGCTCGCGAGCGCGGCCTGCTACGCGGTCGCCGACGTGGGCAAGCGGGTCGCGCTCCAGGAGTTCTCGATCCCCGGCACGCTGTGGGTGCCGCTCCTGCTCGCCGGCGTCGCGGTCGTCCTCTTTCCGGCGGCGCTCCGGAGCCCGTTCGCGGTCACCCGGCGGGACCTCCCGAAGTTCCTCGCGGCCGGCGGGCTCGTCGCGCTCGGCGAGCACCTGACGACGGTCGCGTTCGCGGCGCTGCCCGCGAGCGTCGCCTCCCCCGTGATCAACACGCAGGCGATCGTCGCGGTGGTCCTCGGGGGCGTGCTGCTCGGCGAGCGGCACTTCCGGCTCCGGCTCGCCGCGGCGGTCCTCGCGGTCGCCGGCGTCGCGATGATCGCCGGCTGACGCGGTCGGCCGCTCGCCGCCACGCCTGCCGCTACCCGAGTAACACTTGTCTCTGGGGCCCGTACGGGCCGTATGGAAACTCCGCCGGAGTCGGTCCCGATCGATCACGCCGAGTCGATCGTGAATGCCCTCGGCGACGGCGCGTACGTCCTCGACGCCGACCGGAACCGCGTGTTCGTCAACGACCGCCTCCGCGAGGTGACTGGCTTCGACGAGGCGGTTCTCCACGCGAAACACCCCGAGCGACTCGTCGCGGAGGGGCGCTGGAGCGAGGAGGCGGGCGAGCGCTACCGCGCCGCGGTCGAGCGCGTCCTCGGGGGCGAAGCCGACGACGAGCGCGTCCAGCTCACGACGACGCTCGACGACGGGAGCGACGTGACGACGGAAACGCGGCTGACGCCGATCGAGCGCGGCGGCGCCGTCGTCGGCGCGGTGGGAGTCATCCGCGACGTCACGGCGCGGGTCGAGCGCGAGCGCGAACTGGAGCGCCTCAACGAGCGGCTCGAACGGCTCGCGGGGTTCATCTCGCACGACCTCCGGAACCCCCTGTCGGTCGCGCGGGGGTACATCGACCTCGCGCGCGAGACCGGCGACACCGAGCAGTTAGCCGCCGCCGAGAGCGCGTTCGGTCGGATCGAGTCGATGATCGACGAGGCACTCGTAATGGCCCGCGATCCGGACGCGATCGAGACGGAGGACGCCGCGGTCGACCTCGCCGACCTTGCGGCCGACTGCCTAGGGTCGGGCGACTTCGGAGAGATCCCCGCTGACGCCGACCTCGTCGTCGCGGACGCCGGCGCCGTCACCGGCGACCCGACCCTGCTCCGGCGCGCCGTCGGGAACCTCATCGGCAACGCCTTCGAGTACGGCGGGGACGCCCCCACGGTTCGAGTCGGCGTCGACGACCGCGGGCTGTACGTGGCCGACGACGGTCCTGGGCTCCCGGATGACGAGCGCGACCGGGTGGAACTGACCGACTTTGGCGTCTCTCCTGGGGGCGGGACCGGGATCGGGCTCGCTATCGTCGAGCACGTGGCGGCCGCGCACGGCTGGACGCTCGAAGTCGACGAGTCCCCAGAGGGGGGCTTCCGGGCGACGCTGGTCGGTGCGGAACCGACGGGATAAAGAGGAGGCCGATCCAACGCCAGTCCGCGTGCGAGGGTAGCCAAGCCCGGAAACGGCGGCGGATTCAAGCTCCGCTCCTGTAGAGGTCCGTGGGTTCAAATCCCTCCCCTCGCATCGCCGGGGTCCTCCCCCCGTGATGCGGGAAGACGCTCTCGGAGCGCTCTTCCCTCGCAAAATCCACTCGAACGCCGCGAGCGACTGCTCTGTCAAATCGGCTGCCAGAGGGACCTTCGGTCCCTCGCTGGAGTCAGTCGTCCGAAGCGAAGCGAGGACGACTGACGAGGCCGGGGAGGCGCGAGGTGCGGTTGCTGTGTGGGGCGGGACTCAAACGGGCGGTCGCGACGGCGAAGCACGACGAACAAACACCGCAGGGAGCGAGCGGAGTGAGCGACTGAGGACCACAGCGAGTCGCGCGAGTCCTCGCGACCGGGGCTTTGGCGGTGTTCGCCGATGATCCACGGTCACCGACTTCCGAACAAGCGGTCGACCTGACGGCCTCGATCACCTCGCCACCACACAGTTCTCCACGGTGATCCGACACGTCCCGAAACGACACGAACGTCCAGCGAACCGCAGGGTCCGAAACGGTTTTGCCCCGGCCTGCCGGACGGTCGATATGCCAGCAGATCCCGACACGGGGTACGACCCCTCGCTGGGTCGGAAGTTCGTGTTCGTCACGGGCGGAGTGATGTCCGGGCTGGGCAAGGGCATCACCGCCGCCAGCACCGGGCGCCTTCTCGCCAACGCGGGCTTCGACGTCACCGCCGTCAAGGTGGACCCGTACCTCAACGTCGACGCCGGGACGATGAACCCGTACGAGCACGGTGAGGTGTACGTCCTCAAGGACGGCGGCGAGGTCGACCTCGACCTCGGCAACTACGAGCGCTTCCTCGGCACCGACATGACGTTCGACCACAACGTTACCACGGGGAAGACGTACCAGCACGTCATCGAGCGCGAGCGCGCCGGCGACTACCTCGGCAAGACCGTCCAGATCATCCCGCACGTCACCGACGACATCAAGCGTCGCATCCGGGAGGCCGCCGAGGGGAGCGACGTCTGTCTCGTCGAGATCGGCGGGACGGTCGGAGATATCGAGTCGATGCCGTTCCTCGAAGCCCTCCGCCAGTTCGCCCACGAGGAGGACGACGATGACATCCTCTTCACGCACGTCACCCTCGTCCCGTACTCGAAGAACGGCGAGCAGAAGACGAAGCCCACCCAGCACTCCGTGAAAGAGCTGCGCTCGATCGGCCTCCAGCCCGACATCCTCGTCGGCCGCTCGGAGGACCGGCTCGACCCGGAGACGAAAGAGAAGATCGCGCTCTTCTGTGACGTGCCCACGGACGCCGTCTTCTCGAACCCCGATGTCGAGGACATCTACCACGTCCCGCTGATGGTCGAAGACGAGGGATTAGACGAGTACGTGATGGAGCGGCTCGGCCTCGCCGACGAGGCGCTTCCGAAGGAAGAGCGGTCGACGGAGTGGCGCGAGCTGGTCACCCGCGACCGCGACGAGGAGATCGACGTGGCGCTCGTGGGCAAGTACGCGCTTGAAGACGCGTACATGTCGATCCACGAGGCGCTGAAACACGCCGGCATCCAGACCGGCACCGAGGTGAACGTGCTGTGGGTCGATGCCGACGAGACGCAGGCCGAACACGAGAAGCGGCTCGCTGAGGCCGACGCGGTCGTCGTCCCCGGCGGCTTCGGCTCCCGCGGGACCGACGGGAAGATCGAGGCGATCCGCTACGCCCGCGAGAACGGCGTGCCGTTCCTCGGGCTCTGCTTGGGCTTCCAGATGGCCGTCGTCGAACACGCGCGCAACACCCTCGGGCTCGACGGCGCCCACTCCGCGGAGATCGACCCCGACACGCCGCACCCCGTCATCGACCTGCTCCCCGAGCAGTACGAGACGGAGGACATGGGCGGGACGATGCGGCTCGGCGCCCACGAGACCGACATCGAGCCCGACACGCTCGCCGCCCGGGTGTACGACGCCGACGCCTGTACCGAGCGCCACCGCCACCGCTACGAGGTGAACCCCGAGTACATCGACGATCTGGAGGCCGACGGACTCGTCTTCTCGGGGCGCGCCGACAACCGGATGGAGATACTCGAACGCCCGGACCACCCGTTCTTCTTCGGGACGCAGGCGCACCCCGAGTTCCGGTCGCGGCCCGACCGCGCGAGCCCGCCGTTCGTCTCCCTCGTCGAGGCGGCGCTGGGATCGACGGACACAACCGAGCGGAACGCGGACGTGAGGCTATAGATGGTCGAGACGGAGGAATTCATCGCGGAGGCGAAAGCGGAGATACGGGAGGCGATCGGCGACGCGAACGCCGTGATCGCCTTATCCGGCGGGGTCGACTCCTCGGTCGCGGCGACGCTCGCCTACGAGGCGGTCGGCGACCAGCTCACCCCCGTCTACGTCGACACGGGACTAATGCGGAAGGGGGAGACCGCGGAGATACGCGACACGTTCGACTTCATGGAGTCGCTGCGCGTCATCGAGGCGCAGGACCGGTTCTTCGACCGGCTCGAAGGCGTCACCGACCCCGAGGAGAAGCGCCACGTCATCGGCGAGGGGTTCATCGACGAGTTCGAGACGGTCGCGCGCGACGTGGACGCCGACTACCTCGTTCAGGGGACGATCTACCCCGACCGCATCGAGTCGGAGGGGAACATCAAGTCGCACCACAACGTCGGCGGGCTCCCCGAGGTCGTCGACTTCGAGGGGATTGTCGAGCCCGTCCGCGACCTCTACAAGGACGAGGTGCGCGAGGTCGCCCGGGAGCTCGGCCTCGAGGAGATCATCTCCGAGCGCATGCCGTTCCCCGGGCCCGGGCTCGCCGTCCGGATCGTCGGCGAGGTGACCCCCGAGAAGGCCGCGGTCGCCCGCGAGGCGACCCACGTCGTCGAGGAGGAGTTAGCGGAGTACGACCCGTGGCAGGCGTTCGCCGCGGTCCTCGGCAAGGCGACCGGCGTCAAGGGCGACAACCGCGTCCACGGCTGGGTAGTCGCCGTGCGCTCCGTCGAGAGCCGTGACGGGATGACCGCCCGCGCGCAGGAGCTCGGCTGGAGTACGCTCCAGCGGATCCAGAGCCGGATCACCGGCGAGAACGAGAACGTGGCGCGGGTCGTCTACGACGTGACCCACAAGCCGCCCGCGACGATCGAGTACGAGTGATGACGGACCAACCACTCGCCGTCGTCGCCGGCCCCGACGAGCACGGGCTCGGCGAGGAGCTCGCCGCGTGCGGCGTCGCGATCAACCGTATCGAGGGGCTCGTCACCGCCGACGCGCTCGCCGAGGCCGGCATCGCCGACGCCGCGTACTTCGTCCTCACCGACGTGGAGGAAGCGACCGGTATCCCGGTCGCGAAGGAAAAGAATCCGGAGGTCCAGATCGTGACGTACGCGAGCCGGTCGCTGCCGGAGTTCGTCGCGACGGTCGCCGACCTCGCGGTTGGCCCCGAACTGCTGGACGCCGCGACGGTCGCCGAGGAGCTGACCGGCGACGCGGACGACCCCGCCGAACCGGCCGACGACGCGGACGGCTCCTCCGAGCCGTGACCGGGGACGAAGCCTCGGCCGACGAGGGCCCGACGACCGTCCCTGTCACCCTCTACACCCGCGAGAACTGCTCGTTGTGCGTCATCGCCCGCGAGACGATCGAGTCGGTCGCCGCCGACCTCGACCCCGTGACGGTCGATATCGACGAGATAGACGTCGATACCGACCCGGAACTGGCAGACGAGTACGGCGAGCGCGTCCCCTACGTGCTGGTCGACGGCCACCCGGCGTTCAAGTACGAGGTCGACGAGCGCGACCTGCGGCTGAAGCTTCTCGCGGCGACCTGATCCGGGTAAAAACGCGCGACGGACCGCCCGGCTCTACCGCCCGGTCTACTGCTCGACCGTCTCCGCCCCGGGAGCGTTGGCCTTCACGCCCGTCACGGCCTCGACGGCGCTCGACCGGGAGGCGTACCCCTCGCCTGAGTCCGCGAGGACGTTGCCGTTGCGGTGACGGAGCCGCCAGCGCCACTCGTCGGCGGCGTCCTCGTATATCTCGAACGCCGCGCCGCCGGCCACCAGCGCGCTCGCGTCGGGGGCGTACTCGCCGACGCGCTCGACCGCGTCCGTCGCGTTCGACTCGGAGGCGTACCCCTGGCCGGAGTCGGCGATGATGTTCCCGTTGTCGTGGACGAGCCGCCAGCGCCACTTGCCGACCCTGTCCTCGTAGGCTTCGAACGTCGCCTTGCTCTCGCCGTCGCCTGCCCGGCCCTCCGCCTCCTCGTCGTCCGGGAACTCGAGCCCCGCGCCGCCCGCGTTGGACCTGACGCTGTCGAGCCCCTGCTGTGCCTTCGACCGGGAGGCGTACCCCTGGCCGGAGTCGGCGATGATGTTCCCGTTCTGGTGGACGAGCCGCCAGCGGTACTCGTTGGCCGCGTCCTCGAACACCTCGAACGCGGCGGGATCGATCCGGAGGTAGTCCGCGGCCGCGACGTGGTCGCACAGCTTCGAGAGCGCGCGCTTCGCGTTCGACTTGGAGGCGTACCCCTCGCCGGAGTCGCCGATGATCTCGCCGTTGTCGTGGCGGAGCCGGAAGCGCCACTCGTCGGCGGTGTCGGCGTACAGTTCGAACGTCGCGTCGCTCTCCGGGCCCTCCGTCTCGTCCGGGATTGCCATGTCCGGGTCCGTCGCGTCGGTCGGCTCCGGGCCGTCGTCGGCCACGGCCGCCGCCTCCTCGACCGGCGTCTCGATCCGGAGGAAGCCGGCGCCGAGCGCGTTCCGGCGCACGCTGTGGAGGCCCTGCTGGGCTTTCCCGCGGCTGCTGTACCCCTGTCCGGCGGTCGCGATGACGTTGCCGTTGCGGTGGCGGAGCCGCCAGCGCGGCTTCCCGCTCGCGTCCTCGAACAGCTCGAACCGGGCCTTGCTCTCGCGCAGCGACGCGACGACGGCCTCCGCGGCCGTCAGCTCGTCACGGGTCGCTTCGAGGTCGGCCTCTGTCTCCGAGAGATCTTCACGGGCCGCCTCCAGCTCAGACTCCGTCGACGCCAGTTCGCCGCGGGTCACCGCCAGCTCCTCACCCGCCTTCTCGGCCGTCGCGGTCGCCGCGGCGGCCTCGTCGCGCATGCGCTCGTAGTCCTCGTAGACGGGGTCCGAGAGCAGGGGGACGACCGTCCCCGCGACCCCGATCAGGAGGAGCCCGACCCCGTAGACGGTGATCACGGCCGGGTCGCCCGACGCGGTGAGCCACCCGTCCGGGAAGGCGTTCACGAACCACACGACGCCGAGGACGCTCACCGCCGTGCCGAGGTAGCCGAGGTACGTCCCGGTCCGCCGGAGCGGGAACCGGATCACGGCCCCGAGCATCACGAACGGCGGGGCCAGCGCGGCCAGCGCGTACCCGACACCGCGGGCGACGGTCGCCGACTCGGTGAGGAGAAACACCGCGACGCCGGCGAGGCCGAGCAGCACGCCGAAGCCGAACAGCCAGTAGCCGTTCACCTCGTCGGTCGTCGTCGGCGTGCCGATTCGCCGCCGGTACAGTCCGCCGCCGTCTTGTTTGTCATCTGTTGCCATATGACGGCTGACTCCGGCTAGCCGGTTATATGTAATGGCGATTGACACGAGCGCGCGCTCGCCTCCCCGACTACCGCGACCCGAGCGTTTACGACCCTGACGCTCCCTCGTGGTGGCATGTACGTACTGCGAGGCGGTCGCGTGGCGGACGCCGAGGGGACCCGCGAGGCCGACGTGGCGGTCGCGGACGGCGATATCGTCGCGGTCGGCGAGCCGGCGGCGGTCGACGACGCGGTCGCGGAGCGCGACGCGGGGGAGGTCACGGAGGTCGACGCCGACGGGCGGGTCGTCTCGCCCGGACTGATCGACGCGCACGTCCACGCGATGATGGACGGGAGACCGGACGTCTCGACGGCGGTCTCCGACAGCGACTACGCGGCGAGCTACCGGGCCGCGAGCAACCTCGAGGCCGCGGTCGAAGCGGGCGTCACGACCGTCCGCGACCTTGGCAGCCGCGGGACGCTCGCGCTCGACGCCGGCGAGGCGATCGCGGCCGGCGACATCGACGGGCCGCGCGTGCTCGCCTGCGGCCGCAACGTGATCATGACCGGCGGCCACGGCAACTGGTTCGGTCGGGAGGCCGACGGCCCCGCGGAGGTGCGGAAGGCGGCCCGCGAGCAGCTGAAGGCGGGCGCGGACGTGCTCAAGTGTATGGCCACCGGCGGTGTGCTCACCGAGGGCGCGGTGACGGGTGCGCCCGAACTGACACCCGAGGAGCTCGCCGCGTTCACCGACGCCGCGGCGCCCACGGACACGCCGACCGCGGCCCACGCTCACGGCGAGGTCGGGATCAAGAACGCGGTGGAGGCCGGCATCTCTAGTATCGAACACGGGACATTCATGGACCGCGAGGCCGCCGAAATGATGGCCGAGCGCGGCACCTACTGGGTGCCGACCGCGAGCGCCCTCCGCGGCATCGTCGACAACGGGATCGAGGCCGGGATCCCCGAAGACGCCGTCGCGAAGGCCGAGGACGCCGCCGAGCGCTTCGGCGACGCGTGGGACCACGCGCTCGACGCGGGCGTCCCGATCGCGATGGGGACCGACGCGGGCACGCCGTTCAATTTCTTCGAGGAGATCCCGCAGGAGATGGGGTACATGGTCGATTACGGGCTCTCGCCGGAGCGCGCGCTGGAGGCCGCCACGGTTAACGCCGCCGATCTGCTCGGACTCGACGACGTGGGGCTCGTCGCCGAGGGGTATCGGGCCGACCTCGTCGTCCTCGACGCCGACCCGACCGAGGACGTCGAGGCGTGGCGGGACCCGGACGCGGTGTTCGCCCGCGGCGAGCGCGTCGCCTGACGGCCGACCCGGACACCGTCCGACTGCCGCTCGCGAACCGGCCTTTTTACCGGGTCGCGCCCCGACGATCGACCGATGACGACCTCGTCGACCCGGCACGCGGACCCGGACGAGAACCCTTACGTCGAAGACCCGCCGACCGACTTCGACCCGGCCGCCGACCTCTCCGAGGACGAGGCCGCCGAACAGGCCGCCCTGCTCCGGGCGGCCGTCCGCGAACACGACCACCGGTACTACGTCGAGGCCGCCCCCCTCGTCACCGACGAGGAGTACGACCGGCTGTTCGCCCGACTGGCGGACCTCGAAGCGGCGTTCGACCTCCCGACCGAGGACTCGCCGACGCGCCGAGTCGGCGGCGAACCGCTCGACGAGCTGGAGAGCGTCGAGCACGTCGCGCCGATGCGCTCGATCGACAACGACACCGACGCCGACGCCGTCCGCGAGTTCGACGAGCGCGTCCGCGAGGGGTTGGCGGACGCGGCCGACGCCGGCGACCTCCCCGGGTTCGACCCCGGCGACCTCGCGTACGTCTGCGAGCCGAAGTTCGACGGGCTCTCCGTCGAGGTGCTGTACGAAGGCGGCGCGTACGTCCGCGCGGCAACGCGCGGTGACGGGCGCGAGGGCGACGACGTGACCGAGCAGGTCCGGACGATCGGATCGGTCCCCGCGCGGCTCCGGGGCGACGACCACCCCGAGCGCCTCGCGGTCCGCGGGGAGGTGTACATGCCCCGCGACGCATTCGAGGCGTACAACGAGGCGCTCATGGAGCGGGGCGAGGAGCCCTTCGCGAACCCTCGGAACGCAGCGGCCGGGACGCTCCGCCAACTCGACCCCGCGGTCGTCGCCGAGCGCCCCCTCGACGTCTTCTTCTTCGACGTGCTGGCGTGGGAGGCGGGCGACGACGGCCCCGGGCGCCCCGCGCGCCACCGCGACGCGCTCGACGCGTTCGCGTCGCTCGGCCTCCGGCGGAACGACCGCGTGAAAGTCGTCGACGATGTCGAGGCCGCGATCGACTACCGCGACGAGATCCTCGCCGCCCGCGACGAGCTGAACTACGCGGTCGACGGCGTCGTGATCAAGGTCGACGCGCAAGCGCACCGCGAGGCGCTCGGGAGCACGTCGCGCGCGCCGCGGTGGGCGTTCGCGCACAAGTTCCCGCCGCGGACCGCGACGACAACGGTCGAGGGCGTCACGGTCCAGGTGGGCCGCACCGGACGGCTCACGCCCGTCGCCGAGCTCGACCCCGTCGCGGTCGGCGGGGTCACCGTCTCGCGCGCGACGCTCCACAACCCCGCGGAGATCGAGGCGCTCGGCGTGAACGTCGGCGACCGGGTCCGGATCTACCGCGCGGGCGACGTGATCCCCTACGTCCCGGAGGTCGTCGAGAAGCGGTCGGAGGGGACCTACCAGTTCCCCGAGAACTGCCCCGTCTGCGGCGCCGCGGTCGGGCGCGACGGCCCGCTCGCGTTCTGTACCGGCGGGCTCGGCTGCCCCGCGCAGCTGGAGCGGGCGGTCGAACACTGGGCGCGCCGCGACGCGCTCGACGTGGAGGGGCTCGGCCCGGAGCGCGTCGAACAGCTCCGCGAGGCCGGCCTCGTCGAGTCGCTGCCGGACCTGTACGACCTGACCGCCGCCGATCTCGCCGCACTGGAAGGGTGGGGCGAGACGAGCGCCGAGAACCTGATCGCCGAGCTCGACGCCACCCGCGACCCGCCGCTCGACGACTTCCTCGCCGGACTCGGGATCCCGGACGTCGGCGCGACGACGGCGCGGGCGCTCGCCGCGCACTTCGGGACGCTCGACGCCCTCCTCGACGCCGACGAGGCGGCCCTCCGCAAGGTCGACGACGTCGGCCCCGAAGTGGCCGGGTCGATCCGCTCGTTCTTCGACCGCGAGGAGAACCGCGCCGCGATCGCGGGGCTCCGCGAGCGCGGCGTCGACCCCGAGCCGTTCGAGAGCGACGCGGGCGACGGTCCGGCCGACGCGCTCGACGGCCTCACCTTCGTGTTCACCGGGTCGCTCTCCGTCCCGCGGAGCGAGGCCCAGGCGCACGTCGAGGCGCACGGCGCGTCGGCGACGTCGAGCGTCTCCGGGAACACGGATTACCTCGTCGCCGGCGAGAACCCGGGCCGGTCGAAGCGCGACGACGCGGCCGCCGAGGACGTGCCGGTCGTCGACGAGGACGGGTTCGGCGACCTGCTCGCGGACCGCGGCGTCGACTGGCCGCCGACCGACGACTGAGGCGACGGGAACGGGGGCACCGTCGGCCGCGCTCCGCGGCGACCCGTAACCATTTATCAACTTACGACGGAACCGAATGATATGACCGCGATTGAACTGCGGGGCGTGACCAAGGAGTTCGGCGACGTCACGGCCGTCCGCGACCTCGATCTCACCGTCGAAGACGGCGAGGTGTACGGGTTCCTCGGTCCGAACGGCGCGGGCAAGTCGACGACGATCGACATGCTCTTGGACCTCGTCCGCCCGACGGCGGGGACGGTCCGCGTCCTCGGTGCCGACGTGGCGACCGACGGGGTCGATGTCCGGCGTCGGACCGGCGTGCTCCCCGACGGATTCTCTGTGTACGACCGCCTCTCCGGGCGGAAACACGTCGAGTTCGCCGTGGAGTCGAAAGAGGCCGCGGACGACCCAGACGCGCTGTTGGCGCGCGTCGGGCTCGCCGACGCCGCCGACCGGGCCGCCGGGGAGTACTCGAAGGGGATGCGCCAGCGGCTCGCCCTCGCGATGGCGCTCGTCGACGACCCCGACCTGCTGGTCCTCGACGAGCCCTCCTCCGGCCTCGACCCGGCCGGCGCGAAGGAGATGCGCGAGATCGTCCGCGCGGAGGCCGAGCGCGGTGCGACCGTCTTCTTCTCCTCGCACATCCTCGAACAGGTCGACGCCGTCTGCGACCGCGTGGGCATCCTCCGCGACGGCGAACTGGTGGCCGAAGACTCCGTCGAGGGGCTCCGCGAGGCCGTCGGCGGTGAGGAGACGCTTGACGTGGCGGCCGCCGGCGCCGACGACGAGGCGGTGGCGGCGGTCCGCGCGCTCGACGGCGTCTCGGGCGTCACCCGCGACGGCGACGAACTGGTGGTGAACTGCGACAGCGACACGAAGACCGAGGTCATCGCCGCCTTGGAGGACGCCGGCGTCGCGGTCGCCGACTTCCACACCCGCGAGGCGTCGCTAGAGGACCTCTTCCTCGCATACACGGAGGGTGACGCGGCGACGCGCGACGCCGGCGCCGCCCCCTCCGCGCCGACCGAGGGCGAACCGACCGACGACGCGACGGACGACGATTCGGCGCCCGAGGAGGTGGACCGATGAGCCTCATCGCCATCGCCCGGAAGGACTTCCAAGAGACGGTCCGGTCACGGGGCATGATCGCTTTGGTGGTGCTGTTCTCGCTGCTCGTCGCGGCGTTCGCGTTCGCCGTGCGCCCCACAGCCGAGAGCGAGCAGTTCGCCACGGAGGTGCTGTTGAGCGTCTTCATTGGTCCGTTCCTCGTCACGACGCTCGTCCCGCTCGTCGGCGTCGTCGTCGGCTACAACGCGGTGAGCGGCGAGCGCGAGTCCGGTTCGCTGAAACTGCTCCTGTCGCTGCCGCACTCGCGGGCGGACGTGGTCTTCGGCAAGGTCGTCGGCCGCGGCGCGGCGCTCGCGCTCGCGGTGTTCGCCGGCTTCCTGCTCCCCGCGCTCGTGTTGATCGCCGCGCCCGTCGTGTTCAACGGCGGCGCGTTCCTCGGGTACACGGTGTTCGCGGCCGCGCTCGGCGTCGTGTTCGTCTCGATCGCGGTGGGCTTCTCCGCCGCGTCGTCGACCCAGCGCCGGGCGCTCATCGGCGGCGTCGCGATCTACGTCCTCTTCGTCCTGCTCTGGGGCGCAGTCACCGGGCGGCTCGTCGGGGCGGCCGGCCCCCTCGTCGACGCGCTCCCGGTGTCGGCGACGCAGCTCCGGGTGTTCCTCCGCGTCTCGAACCCCACGACCGCGGTGGAGGCGCTGTCGAACGCGTTCCTCGGCGAACAGCTGTTCAGCGGCGAGACGGCGAACCAGCAGCTCTCCGCGGCCGCGATGTTAGTCTTCTGGACACTCGCGCCGCCGCTCGCCGGCCTGCTGAAGTTCGACACCGACGACCTGTAAGCGGGAGCCGCGCCTGCGGCTCGCGGAGTCGCTCGCCGCAGGAAGTTGGATCGGGGGGATTCGAACCGCGCCCTCAGACACGCACGTCGCTGTCGCTCACGGTGTGTTCGCGACAGCGACAGTGGGCTCGGGCGGGTTCGAACCGAAATCGGACGTGCTCGCTCGCTCCGCTCGCTGCGCGCGACCGATAGGGTTCGACAGCCCTCGCAGACATTCCCGTGACTCACTTCGTTCGTCCCAGAAATGGGCTCGGGCGGGTTCGAACCGCCGATCTCAGCCTTGTAAAGGCCGCGTCATAACCAGCTAGACCACGAGCCCTCACCCGTCTGAACCCACCGGGAGCGGAAAACGGTTTCTTTCTCCGGCGCGACGATCGACCGTGAACCGCCGTCTCGCCGGGGTCGCGGCCGCGCTCGCGCTCGTCCTCCTCGCCGTCGCCGCCGTCGCCGCGACCAATCCCGCGTTCCTGATCACCGGCTACGACACGACCACGGTCGAGGCCGTCGACGGCGACACCGGGGAGTCGCTCGCGACGGTCGAGGCCCGCGTCGCCGACGGCTTCCTGAAGCAGTACGTCGGACTCTCCGCGACCGACGACCTCGACGCGGGCGAGGGGATGCTGTTCGTTCACGGCGACGCCGCCGAGCGCGCCTACGTGATGCGCGACATGGCGTTCCCAATCGATATCGTCTTCGTCGATACCGACGGGACCGTCACGACGATCCACGAGGCCGCGCCGGAGTCAGGCTCGCTCACGCGCTACGAGGGCACCGGGAAGTACGTCCTCGAAGTCCCCCGCGGGTGGAGCGAGCGCCACGGCGTCGACCCCGGCGACCGACTGGTGATCGACCGCGAGTGACGCCGCGGCGCCGCGGCCGCGCCCGGCGACGAAACCGCTTTCAGCCTCGCCGGCGTCGCCACGACCATGACCGGACTCCCCGCCCGGATCGCGTGGAACCTCCGCCACCGCTGGCGGCGGATGTTCGCGCTCTGCGTCGTCGGCGCCGGCGTCGCCGCGCCCCTCCTCACCGGGGTCTGGTGGTGGCTCCCGCTCGTGTGGTTCTTCGGCCTCTTCATCGCGCTCCCGATCCTCCACACGCTGGTGAAGCCGGTCCCGGACGACGGCTCCGACGAGGACGCGCACGCGACCGGCGACCCCGCGCTCGACGCCCTCCGCGAGCGCTACGCGAACGGCGACATCGACGAACGCGAGTTCGAACGCAAGCTGGACCGCCTCCTCGAAACCGAGGACGCCGAGACGGTCGACGCCCCCGGCGAGGACGTCGCGAACAGGGTCCGCGAGGGCGTCCGGCGCGAGGTAGAGCGGCTGCGGGAGTGAAAACGAGGCCACCCCCCGAAGGATCGGGAGCGAATCCGGCGCGTTACTCGTCGATCTCGCGGTTGTGGACCGCTTCGCCGGAGGTCCCGTCGAAGAGGTGGATCGTCTCTTCGGGGATCTCGACGGTGATCTCGTCGCCGGCCGAGACCTGCTGGAGGCCGCCGACGGTGGCGATGAACGTCTCGCCCTCCGGGGCGTCCGCAAACCGGAGGTACACGGTGTTCTCGTCGCCCATCGGCTCGACGACCTCGACGACCGTCGAGAAGGTGTGGTCGCCGGCCGAGTCGCCGGCCAGCGAGATGTCCTCCGGACGGACCCCGAGGGTGAGGTCGGTCACGTCGCCCACGTCGTCGAGCGTCGACCCCGAGAGCGGGTAATCGAACATGTCGCCGATGAGGGTCTCGCCGTCCCGCTCGACGGGGAAGAAGTTCATCGACGGGTCGCCGATGAACCCGGCGACGAACCGGTTCGCCGGCTCGTGGTAACACTCCAGCGGCGTCGCGACCTGCTGGAGCTCGCCGGCGTTGAGGATCGCGATCCGGTCGCCCATCGTCATCGCCTCGGTCTGGTCGTGCGTGACGTACATCGTCGTCACGTCGAGCTCGTCTTGGAGGCGCTGAAGCTCCGTCCGCATCTCCGACCGGAGCTTGGCGTCGAGGTTGCTGAGCGGCTCGTCCATGAGAAACACCTCCGGGTCGCGGACGATCGCCCGCCCGAGCGCCACCCGCTGCCGCTGGCCGCCGGAGAGGTCGGCTGGCTTCCGGTCCAGCAGCTCGGCGATGCCCATCGTCTCCGCGGCGTCGGCGACGCGCGTCTCGATCTCCCCGTCGGAGAGATCCGTCGACTCCTCTAACCCGAACGCCATGTTCTCCTCCACGGTCATGTGGGGGTACAGGGCGTACGACTGGAACACCATCGCGATGTCCCGGTGCTGCGGTTTCACGTCGTTGACCCGCTGGCCCGCGAGGCGGATCTCCCCGCTGGAGATCGTTTCAAGGCCAGCGACCATCCGGAGCGTCGTCGACTTGCCACAGCCCGAGGGACCGACGACGACGAGGAACTCGCCGTCGCGCATCTCGATGTCGACGTCGTCGACGGCGACAATCTCGCCGTCGCCGTCGGGGAACACCTTCGTCACGCCGTCGAGTTCGAGCGTTCCCATCCTATCGCCCCCGCGAGTCGGCGCGGCGGTTTGAGAGCGATTCCTCCGGTCGGCTGCGTGAGTGCTGTCGAGTCATAGATTGCTGCTGGCGAGCGATGGCGGTCACGTCGCCACCCCCTCGGCGAACTCCTCGCCGAACGCGATGTACACCGCGAGCGTCGGGAGGGCGGCGATGAACGCGCCCGCCATGCGGAGCGCGAAGTCTTGGCCTTCGAGCGACGTTCCCAGTCCCGCGAGGATCAACACGATCGGCGCGGCCGCGCTGGACTCCGTTTGGACCAACACGAGGGTGAACAGGAGGTCGTTCCAGATCTGTGTGAACTGATAGATCAGGACCACCGCGAACATCGGTCCCGAGAGCGGGAGCACGATGCGGCGGTAGATCCGGCGAATCGACGCGCCGTCCAGCCGCGCCGCCTCGATCATCTCGTCGCTCATGTTCTTGTAGTACGACCTGAACAGAACAGTACAGATCGGCAGGCCGTACGCCACGTGCGTGATGATCAGTTCGATGACGCTGGCGTAGTCGTTGTTGATCCCGAGCGCCCACAGGAACCCTAACCACTCCTGGAGCGGGATCATCGACCAGAACTGCGAGAGCGGCACGAGAACGGCCTGATAGGGAATGAATACCCCGGCGACCAACAGCGCGAGGACCGGCGCCTTGTACTTCTGCTTCCAATTCGACTGGGTGAGCCCGTAGGCGGTGAAACTCCCGAGGAGCGCCGAGATGACGGTCGCCGGGATCGCGTACAGCGCGCTGTTGATGAGTCCCCGGCCGAGCGCGTCGAACGCCGCCCGCCACTTCTCAAACGTGAACGTACCGCCCGTGGGCGGCGCGAAGGGAAGGGACCCGCTCACGCCGCTGGCCGTCTTGAACGAGGTGACGAGCCCCGACTCGATCGGGATCAGGAAGAAGCTCAACATCCCGAGCAGCCCGAGGTACAGGAGGACCCGGTACGCGTCGAGGCCCGAGAGTAGTCCAGCGGACGCTCCGGGGTCCGCTTCCGTTACCGTACCACCGTCGGTTCGTGCGTCGTTGCTCATAGGTTCCCTCGGTTGTACTGGTAGTAGAGGTACGGACCGACGATGCCGAGCGTCATCACGAACAGGGTGATGGCGACCGCGGACGCGTACGCCCAGTTCAGGTTCGCGTACGCCTCGCGAACCATCTTTGTCGCGAGGATGTCGGCCCCGTTCGGTGGTCGGTACCCGCCGACGAGCGAGTAGAGGAAGTCGAACGCCTTCAGCGCGAACACCATCAGGACGACCGAGGCGCTGATCGTCGACCCCTTCAGCTGGGGGATGATCACGCGCCAGTACATCCTGACCGTGGAGGCCCCGTCGACCTTCGCCGCCTCGTAGTGTTCGTTCGGAATCGCCCGCAGGCCCGCGAGGAACACGACCATCGCGTACCCAGCGAACTGCCACATCAGCGCGAACATGACTGCCCAGAGGACGATGTCCGGGTTCCCGATCCAGTCGACTCGGCCGAGTCCGAGCGACGTGATCACGATGTTGATCACCCCGTTGTTGAAGTTGAACATCCACGCCCAGAACTGGGCGGTGACGACGAACGAGAGGCTCATCGGCAGCAGGTAGATCGTCCGGAAGGTGTTCTCGAACCGGATGTTCCGGTCGATGAGGATCGCCAACCCGAGCCCGAGCGCAAGCGTCACGAGGGTGAACCCGACGAGCAGGATGAAGGTGTTGATCGCGGCGTCGACGAACCCGCTGTCCGCCAACGCGCGGCTGTACATCTGGAGGTCGAGGTCGCTGTAGTCCGGGGTCCCGAATCCGGTGAAGTCCGTCAGCGATATCAGGAGGTTCCAGATGATCGCTCCGTAGACGAACAGTCCCACCAACAGGAACGGCGGGAGCCAGAACTGCGACGACTCCACGAAGTCGCTGCCGAAGCGCTCGTTCAGCGCGGCGACCGGACTGAACCCGGAGCGCTGCCCGTCCTCGGCGACGCCGCCGTCCGTGACCGCGTCGCCACTGTCGTCGCCGGTGTCAGTATTTCGTGTCATATGGTTCTTCGTGCGCCGAAACCGCCGAAATCCGGTCGCATCGTGGACCGGAGTCAGTTAGAGACCGCGTCGACGAATCCTTGCGTGGCGGCGTCGACGTCGTACGGTCCGGAGAATTCGCTGGAGATCACGTCGTTCAGCGACGTCATGGTCTCCGAGGGGACGCCGAGACCGTGCTGGAGGTTCGGCGGTCGCTGGTCCGCGCTGGCGAAGTCCTCCTGCGTCTCCTGGAGGTACGGGCCGAACTGGCTCATGTCCACGTCGGTGCGCGTGGGGATCGAGCCCTTATACTGGTTGAACGCGACCTGTGCCGCCTCGCTGCCGGCGAAGGCCATGAACTGCTCCGTGGCCTCCGGACTCGGGTTGTCCGAGGGGTAGAGGAACGAGTCGAAGTGGAGCATGTACATGCCCTCCGAGCCGGGGTACGTCTTGAAGCCCCAGTCCTCGTCGTAATTGAAGTCCTCGGCGTTCCGGTAGGCGCCGGCCGCCCAGTTCCCCTGGTGGATGAACGCCGCGTTCCCCTCGATGATGTTCTGGTTGGACTCGGTGAGCCCGATCGAGGAGGCGTCCTCGTTGATGTAGTTCCCGAGGATCTCCGCGAGCGACTCGAAGGTCGCGCGGACAGCGGCCTCGTCCGGGCTCCCGTCAAGGAAGCTCATGTACGCGTCGTACCCCTCCTGTCCGAGCATCGTCGAGGCGAACAGCTGGGTCGTGGTCCAGGTGCCGCTCGCGCCGTGGGTCATCGGAATCGCGTCAGTCTCGCTCTGGACCGTCTCCAGCGCGTCGATCAGCGCCGAGACGCTCGTCAGCGAGTCGGGGTCGACGCCCGCTTCCTCGACGACCGACGTGTTGTAGAACAGGCAGTTCAGCCGGTGCGAACCGAGCGGAACGGCCCGGTACGCGCCGTTGTACTGGTGGAGGTCGACCGCCTCGTCGACCATCACGTCCTCGAAGCCTTCGGACTCCCAGACGCCGCCGACCTCGCCCAGCACGCCCTCGTACCGCTGGAGGTTCGGGCCGGGCCAGTTGGCGAAGGAACTCGGCGGGTCGCCGTTCTGGAGCCGGTTCGCGACGACCGCGTCGAGGTTCTGATTCCCGCCGCCGCCGATCGGGTTGAACTCGTGGTCGACGTCCGGATACTCCTCCTCGAAGGCCGCGACGAGTGCTTCGGCCGCGCGGGCGCCGTCGCCGCCGGTCCACGCGTGGAGCACTTCGAGCGTGTTATCGCTGCCGCCGTCGCTACCGTCGCCGCCGTCGCTACCGTCGCCGCCGTCGCTACCGTCGCCGCCGTCGCTACCGTCGCCGCCGTTGCCGCCGGAACAGCCAGCGAGGCCTGCGAGCGTCGCTGCCCCCGTCGCTCCGACGAAGTGTCGCCGCGACAACCGCTTGTCTTGATCTGTCATGGTACTTCACGATGTACAATGGATCTTTGGCATATATACTTACTCATTTTTTTAGAACTATTTCTGACGGATTTCTTTACGGACGGTTTCTGTCCCGAGCGACCCGGGACCGACGGGCATACCACGGTTCGGGCGATGAGCGTACTCATGCGCCCCTCGATCGCCGCCGTCACGTACCCGATCGCCGGCGACGCCGCCGAGCGACCGCTGCTTGCCGTCTGGCTGCTGTTCGCGCTGTCGGTCGTCGTCCCCGTGCTCCCGGCGGTGCCGGTCGTCGGCTACCTCGTCCGCGTGTTGGCCGCCAGCGAGCGCGGCGAGTCGATCCCGCCGTTCCTCTCCGAGCCGCGGACGCTCGTTCGTCGGTCGATCGGGGGAGCGGTCGTCTGTCTGGCGTACCTCGGCGTTCCGCTCGCCGCCCTCCTCGTGACGCTCTACGGGGTCGTCTCGCTGGAACCCGGCGCGAACGCGCCTGTCGGTCGGATCCTCGCCGGCTCGACGGCCGTCCTCTTCCTCGGCATCCTCGGCACGTATCTCGCGCCGATCGCGTTGACCGTGTACGGGCGCGAGGGGTCGCTCCACGGAGCGTTCTCCCCGGACGCCGTCCGCCCGGTCGCCGGACACGCGGCGTATTTCTTCGGCTGGACGCTCGGCTTCACCGCGCTCGTGGTCACCGTCGGGGTCGGCGGCGCGCTGTTCACCCTGTCGCGTCTCGGCCCCCTCGCCGGGACCCTCGTCCTCGCGTACGGCCTCCTCGTGGCCGCGTACCTCCTGGGTCGCGCCGTCGAGCGCGCGAGGCGACGGTAGGCCGCGCCCGTCGGCCGCCGAACGCACGCCCCGGGGGCGCCGCGACCGACCGATTCTTGACCGGGCGGCCCGGAGGTGACGGTAATGCAGGGACCGCTGTGGATAGACACGCACGCGCCAGATCTCGACGAGATCCGGCAAGACGAGGCCCGCGACCGCCTGCGCCGGGCCGTCGACGAGCCGATGAACCTCGTCGTTCAGGGGCCGCCGGGGGTCGGGAAGACGGCGGCCGCGCGCGCGCTCGCCGACGCGTCGCACGCCGACCCGGACGCCGACCTGATCGAGATCAACGTCGCCGACTTCTTCGGCCGGACGAAAAAAGAGATCCGCACCGACCCGCGGTTCGAGGGCTTCCTCGCGGGGCGGAGCGGCATGGCGAAACGCGACATGATAAACCGCGTCCTGAAGGAGTCCGCGTCGTACGCGCCGATGTCCGGCGAGTACAAGACGGTCCTGTTGGACAACGCGGAGGCGATCCGCGAGGACTTCCAGCAGGCGCTGCGCCGCGTGATGGAGAAGCACCATCGGACCACGCAGTTCGTGATCGCGACCCGCCAGCCCTCGAAGCTCATCGCCCCGATCCGGTCGCGCTGCTTCCCGGTCCGCGTGCGTTCCCCGACGACCGACGAGACGATCGATGTCCTCGAGACGATCTGCGACCGCGAGGGCGTCGACTACGACGGTGACGGGCTGGAGTTCGTCGCCAGCGCGGCCGGCGGCGACCTCCGAGAGGCGATCCTCTCGGCGCAGGCGACCGCCGTGGAGGGCGACGAGATCACCATGTCGACCGCCTACGAGACGCTCGGCGAGGTCGGCGACGACGACGCGCTCCGCGAGGCGCTCGCCGCCGCCCGCGACGGCGACCTGAAGGGCGCGCGCTCGACGCTCGACGACCTCCTCGACGAGGGGTACAGCGGGCAGGAGCTGCTCCGCGAGACGCTCCGCGTCGCCCGCGCCGGCTCCGAGTTCGGCGGCGACGACCTCGCGCGGCTCCACGCGCTCGCCGGCGAGGCCGACCTCGACATGACAGACGGGCTCGACGACACGACGCACCTCGTCCACCTGCTCGCGGCGTGGGCCGCGGGACGGACCGAGCTCTCGCCCGGACTGCGGGACGCGGAGGTGCCCCCGTGAGCCGCGCGCCGCCGCTCTCGCGGCTCCTCCCGTTCCCGGTGGTCGACGCCGCGTGGGACCTAGCGCTCGTCCCGGCGCTCGCGGGCGCCGTCGCGCTGCCCGTCCTCTCGCCGGTCGGCGTCGCGCTCGTCGCGCTCGCGGTCGGGATCCTCTGGTTCCACCGCGACCCGGAACGCGATCCGCCCGACCCGGAGGAAGCGGTCGTCTCCCCCGCCGACGGCACGGTCTCCGTCGTGCGCGAGGAGGGCTCGCGGCTCCGCGTCGGCGTGTTCATGAACGTCACCGATGTCCACGTCAACCGCGCGCCGATCGCGGGCAAGGTCACGGAGGTCCGCCACCGCCCCGGCGCGAACCGCCCCGCGTTCGACAAGGAGTCGGACCGCAACGAGCAGGTCGCGATCGACTTCGGCGACTACGAACTGCTCGTCATCGCCGGCTGGTTCGCCCGCCGGATCCACCCCTCGGTCGAGGCGGGCGACCGGGTCGAGCGCGGCGACCGCGTCGGACACGTCTCCTTCGGCTCGCGCGCGGACGTCGTGTTGCCCGCGGACGTGACGCGCGACGACCTCCTCGTCAGGGAGGGCGACGGCGTGCGCGCGGGCGAGACGATCATCGCGGAGCGGCCGGACGATCCTTAGCTCCCTTGCGCGACGCGGTCGAACGGCTCCGGACCCCTCGCGCGGCGCTGTTGCGCACGGCGTCGAGTCGGGCGTCGCCTCGGACCGCACGACCGACATCCGAGTTCGGGCATACGCTTTTGTTTCGCGGCAGTGACCGTTATCGCGTATGCCAGATGATACCATCCACGAGTCGAAGCGGTCGCGAACCCGACAGGGGCTGGCCACGTACCTCCGCCGGATCGCTCGGGCGCTGGGACGCGGCGAGCCGGTGCCGGTCGACGAGGCCGGCACGGTGACCGTCGACGCGGCCGCCACCGGCGACGTCGAGGTCGAACTCGAACGCGACGACGAGACGGTCCACCTCGAGGTCGAGATAGAGTGGCCCGACGAGGAGGCCGCGGTCGACGCCGACGCGGCCGCGAGCAAGGCCACGTTCGAGCTGTACGCCGACAGCGCCGACCAGTACCGCTGGCGGCTCCGACACGACAACGGGAACATCATCGCCGACGGCGGCGAGGGGTACGCCGACAAGCGCGACGCCCGCTCGGGGATCGAGAGCGTCCAGCGGAACGCCCCGGGTGCGCACGTCGTCGACGTCTCGCGCGACGAGGAGGCGCCAGACGAGGGGGGCAGCGACGCCGTCTTCGAGCTGTTCCGCGACAAGGCGGACAAGTACCGCTGGCGGCTCCGGCACGACAACGGCAACGTCATCGCCGACGGGGGACAGGGGTACGCCTCCAAACAGAAGGCGAAACAGGGGCTGCGCAGCGTCAAGTCGAACGCGCCGGGCGCGGCCGTCGAGGAGCCCGGAGACGCCGAGGGATCCGAGGAGTAGCACCGCCCGCCCGGTCTGGGGCTTCGACCCGCCCGGTCCGATCCCGCTCGACCGACCGCGGACCGCACCGCTTATTCGCCGGCCCTCACTACCTCGGGCCGACATGGACGCGCTCGACGCCAAGTACCCGTTCTTCGCGAGCGCCCGCGAGGCGGTCGCGTCCGCCGGGGTGTCGCTGCCCGACCTCGTCGCGGCCGACGCCCCGGCCGTCGAGCGCGCCCGCGAGCGCGTCGAGCGCGCGCTCCTCGAAGGAACGGTCGCCTCGGAGAGCGGCGCGTTCCCCGGCGAGTCGGCGTACGACGTACAGGCCGAACTCCTCTCGTACCCCATCGCCCGGATCCTCGTGTCGCTGCTCGACTCCGACCCCGCCATCGAGAAGTACGCTGCCGCTGAGGCGGCGACTGCTATGGACCGGGTTCGTCGCGACCTCGAGACCGACGACGAGTTGCGGTCGGTGTCGACCGCGACGGTTGCGCTCGACGACCTGCTCGCCGAGTTCGACCTCGCGGACGCGGTGCGCCCCGGCCGTAGCGCCCCCGCCGGCGTCAGCGGCGGTTCGAGGGGCGGCGCGGCCGGGGGACCGACCGGGAACGCCGCGGGCCGCGACCCCGACCACTACCGGATCGACGTCGGATCCTACCTCCGGCTCACCTCGCCCGAGTGGGGGGACTCGTGGCGGCTCGTCAACCGCGCGCTCGCCGACGGCGCGGTGCGCGTCACGCGCGACGAGCTACTGGCGGCGCTGGAGGCCGCCGTCGAGGAGCGCGTCGCCGAGGGACTTCCGTTCGAGGACCTCGGGGAATCGCTCGCCGAGGCGCTGGAGTCCCGTGTGGCCGACCTCCGGGGCCTGCTCTCCGAGCGGACGTACGCCGAACCGCCGGATGTCGTCGACCGCGAACTGTTCCCGCCGTGTATGACCAACCTGATCGAGAAGGCCGCGGACGACACTAAGCTCTCGTCGGCCGAGTCGTTCGCGCTGATGGCGTTCCTCGTCGGCATCGGGATGACGCCCGACGAGGTCGTCGCCTTCTGTGCCGACACGAGCCTCGACGCCGAGGGGATCCGCTACCAGACCAAGTTCCTGACCGACGACCGGGGCACCCAGTACCCTCCGCCGACCTGCGAGACGCTCGCGAACTACGGGATCTGCCACAACGAGGACGACCACATGCAGGTCGCGATCGGCCCGCTCTCGTACTACGAGAAACGCGTGGCGGCCGCCGACGAGGTGACGGACTGGCGGGCCGAGCGACGACCGGACGAGACGACCGGGGCGTGAACGCGACGCCCCGGACGCGGAGAAAGAGTCGGCGAGGTCGGACCGGCTACGGCTCGTCTTTCGCGCGCATCAGGTACGTCCCGATGCCGGCCATCAGCAGGACGAATCCGGCCAGCAGCCCGATGAGCGCGATCGCCCCTGCCTCGGGGAGGACCGTCGACCCGCCGAAGGTGACCCCGATCCCGACTAACCCGACGGTGAACACCGCGGCCGCCGCCAGCGAGACGGTGATCTGCCGACGGAGTTCCGCGTCGATTTCCATGGCTGCGGCTTCCCGTCGCCACTAAAAAAGGACTTCGATGGGCGTCCCGCCTGGCGACTCACCGCGCGAGATGGGTGATGTCCCGCCGCAGGCTGTACCCCCGCGGCACACCGACGACCTCCAGGCAGTCGGCGCACAGCACCCGCTCGTAGTCGCGGTTCGTGTCCTTCTCCAACAGAGAGACGTCTTCGAGCGGGAACACCGACTCGCACCGGTCGCACTCCGCCTTGTCGCCGTCGACGATCTTCATCGCCTCTCGGTACCCGGGATCCGTACATAAAATCGCGGCCGGCGTTATCACTCCGGATATCGGCGGTCGGAAAAATCGCGTTCGAGCGTCGGTCGATGCGGTCGGGGGTCGGTGGGCTCCGGCGTTAGCCGAAGAGCTCGCCGAGGCCCTCGCCGCCGTCGCCGTCCTCTTCGTCGTCGTCAGCCTCGTCGGCCTCCTCGGCCTCGTCGGCCTCTTCCTCCTCGTCGTCATCCGCCTCGTCGGCGGCGTCGGCGTCGGCGGCGCCACCGGCGGACGCGCCGGCGGCCGGGGCCGCGGCGGCCGTCTCGATGGCCTCCTCGATGTCGACGTCCTCCAGCGCGGCGACGAGCGCCTTGACGCGGGACTCCTCGACGTCGACGCCGGCGGCTTCCAGCACGCCGGTGACGTTGTCTTCGTTGATCTCTTCGCCAGTCTCGTTCAGGATGAGCGCAGCGTAAACGTATTCCATTGGTGTGTACCTCGTGTTATCCGAACATCGCGCCGAGACCGTCGCCGCCGTCGTCGCCGTCGTCCTCGTCGGCGTCGTCGGCGTCGGCCTCCTCGGCGTCTTCCGTGTTGTCGTCCGCCTGTTCCTCCTCGTCGTCGGCGTCGTCCGTCGCCGGCTCCGCCGCCGGCGCGGCCTCGACGCCCTGGAGCTCCTCGGGGAGCGCCTCGGCGTCGTCGATCTGCGCCGCAAGCGCGCGCAGCTGGGCGTCGGCCTTCCCGATCAGGTCGGGCACGACGTCCGGGCTCTCGATCTCCGCGAACAGCCCGACGGACTTCGCCTCGCCGGACGCCTTCGCGAGAAGGGTGCCGGCGGTGGCGGCCGTCGGGTATGCGGCGTTGACCGAGAGGTTTCGCGCGGCGGCCGCGGCGGACCGGATGTCCGCCTCGTACTCGTCGACGTCGAGTTCGAGTTCTTCTGGCTCGAACAGGACGCCCTCGGAGTAGACGGCGCGCAGGTCGAGACCGACCTCCTTGGGCTCGATGCCGAGCTCGACGAGGACGTTCGCGAGGTCGTCGTCGACGACCTCGCCCTCCTCCAGCACGGTCGAGTCCTCGGTCACCTTGATCGAGCCGTCCATGATGCGGGCGGACGCGCCGACCGTCTGGAGCTCGCCGACGAACGGTCCCGGGTCGACGCCGGTGTCGCCCTCGGGGATCACGATGTCGTTGGGGGCCACCTCGCCCGCGTTGATCGGGGCGGGGGTCTTCGAGGCTTCGAGCTGCTTGAAGAGGCCGAACGGGTTGTCGTTGGTGCCGATGAGCGCCACCTGGCCGCTGACGTACTCCGTCAGCGCCTCGACGCTGTCGCCGACCTCCTCGAGCGCTCGGGTCGTGAGCGTGTTGCGGCTCATGCGGACGGCGGCCGAGCCGTGGAGCTCCCGGCGCATGGCCTGGAGCTGCCGGCTCGGGATGCCGGCCACGCCGACGATCCCGACGGACTGGTAGGAGTCGATGAACTCGACGAGCTCGTCGACTTCCTCCCGTTTCCACTCGGGGATCGTCTCGGTCTTGCGGACCGAGCTCATACGGGCACCTCCTTCGCGGGACCCATCGTGGTCTTCACGTAGATCCCGTCGATGTTGAGCGGGCCCTTCTCGAGGTCTGCTTCGAGTCGCCGGATGATGACGTCGATGTTGTCCGAGATCGCGTCGGCGCCCATGTCTTCGGCGCCCACGCGGGTGTGGAACGTGCGCCGGTCGCGCGACCGGAGCTGTACCGTGTTCTTCATCCGGTTGACTGTGTCGACGACGTCGTCGTCCGGCTGCAGTGGGGTAGGCATCTTCCCGCGCGGACCGAGGACGGTACCGAGGTACCGACCGATGTCCTGCATCAGGTTGGCCTCCGCGACGAAGAAGTCGGTCTCGCCGGCGAGGTCCTTTGCGCGGTCGTCGTCGTCTCCTAAGTCTTCGAGGTCGCCGCTGTCCAGCACTTCGTCAGCGACCTCCTCTGCGCGGACGGCGGTTTCGCCCTCCGCGAAGACGACGATCTGTGTCTCCTGCCCCGTTCCAGCCGGCAGCACGACGGACTCGTCGATACGGTTCGACGGATCGTTGAGGTCGAGGTCTCGCAGGTTGATCGCGATGTCCACGGTCTCGCGGAAGTTCCGCTCGGGCGCATCGTCGAGTGCGAGGGTTACGGCCTCTTGTATTGTGTCTGCCATTTTCACCTCCGTAGTACGCAGGTCGCTCCTACGGGTCAGTGAAACAGGCGAAGCCTGTCTCATCGGAGAGTGGTTCATCGGAGGTTTAAAAGCGTCGAACCGCCGGTCGCCGTGTGAACCGGAGGCAGGGCCGCTCGCTGGCGGTCACGCGGTCGCGCCCGCTTCGCCGGGCCGCAGGACTCGGATTCGACGGGCGTCGAACGCCAAAACGTCGGATAGGGGAACCCTTTTGACGGCGCTCTTCGACCCATGAAGTAATGACGCAGGGTGGTCCGCCGTGACGATGGACGACCGCATCGACGACCTCCGGAAGCGCCGCGAGCGGGCGGCCAAGGGCGGCGGCGAAGACCGGATCCAGTCGCAACACGACAAGGGGAAGATGACCGCTCGCGAGCGGATCGACTACTTCCTCGATGACGGCACGTTCCACGAGTTCGACCGGTTCCGCACCCACCGCAACCACACCTTCGGGATGGAGGAGAAGCAGATCCCGGGCGACGGCGTGGTGACCGGCTACGGCGAGGTGAACGGCCGGAAGACGTTCGTCTTCGCGCACGACTTCACCGTCTTCGGCGGGTCCCTCGGCGAGGTGTTCGCCGAGAAGGTGTGTAAGGTGATGGACAAGGCGATGGATGTGGGCGCGCCGGTCGTCGGCCTCAACGACTCCGCGGGCGCCCGCATTCAGGAGGGGGTCGCCTCGCTCGGCGGCTTCGCCGAGATCTTCCGGCGCAACACGGAGGCCTCGGGCGTGATCCCTCAGATCTCGGCGATCATGGGGCCGTGCGCCGGCGGTGCGGTGTACTCTCCGGCGATCACAGACTTCACCTTCATGGTGAAAGACACGTCGCACATGTTCATCACCGGGCCGGATGTCATCGAGACGGTCACCGGCGAGGAGGTGAGCTTCGAGGAGCTGGGCGGCGCAGTGACCCACTCGTCGACATCCGGCGTGGCGCACTTCGCCGAGGAGAGCGAAGAGGAGGCGCTGGACAACATCGCGCGGCTGCTGTCGTACCTCCCGGCGAACAACGTGGAGGACCCGCCGCGCGTCGAGCCGTGGGACGACCCGGAGCGCGCGGACGACGCGCTCGCCGAGATCGTCCCCGACGCCCCCCGGAAGCCGTACGACATGAAAGACGTGATCGAGAGCGTCACCGACGAGGGCTCCTTCTTCGAGGTTCAGGAGAACTTCGCGAAGAACGTCGTCGTCGGCTTCGCCCGGCTCGACGGTCACTCCGTCGGCGTCGTCGCGAACAACCCCCGCGTGAACGCCGGCACCCTCGACATCGAGTCGAGCCAGAAGGGCGCGCGGTTCGTCCGCTTCTGCGACGCGTTCAACATCCCCATCGTCACCTTCGAGGACGTGCCCGGGTTCATGCCCGGCACGGATCAGGAACACAACGGGATCATCCGCCACGGCGCGAAGCTGCTGTACGCCTTCTCCGAGGCGACCGTCCCGCTGCTCACCGTCATCACCCGGAAGGCGTACGGCGGGGCCTACTGCGTGATGTCGTCGAAGCACATCGGCGGCGACGTCAACTACGCGTGGCCCACCGCCGAGATCGCGGTGATGGGGCCGAAGGGCGCGGTCAACGTCCTCTACCGCGAGGAGCTGGCCGAGGCCGACGACCCCGACGCGCGCAGACAGGAGCTCATCGACGAGTACCGCGAGGAGTTCGCGAACCCCTACACCGCCGCCGACCGCGGCTTCGTCGACGACGTGATCGAACCGACCGAGACGCGCGCCCGCCTGATTGAGGACCTGAAGATGCTGAAGGGGAAGCGCTCGGACCAGCCCGCAAAGAAGCACGGCAACATCCCGATCTGATGGCGACCGACCACGAACCGGCCCGCGAGGGGTCGGCGGGCGAGGGTGCGACCGACGAGGCTCCGACGACAGATCCGGCGCCCGCGCTCGCCGGCCTCTCGATCCCCGACGACGCTCGCGACGACGAGGCGGCCGCGATCGCCGCCGCGGTCGCCGCGCACCTCCGGGACGCCGAACTCGCCGCGGCGGCCGCCGCGAGCGACGCGGACGACGACCGCGACGAGGACCGCTGGGGTTTCGCCGCCCGGATCGACCGGCTCCACCGCCGCCGGGTGCGCGTCCCCGTCGACGCGCCGACCGACCCGTGGACCGCGGCCGGTCGGAGCGACCGGTTCTGACCCTCTCGGCGGAGGCGACCGATCCCGACTTCTCGCCAGACCCACTTCCCTTCGCTCTGTGGCGGTCGAGTTTAGACGGTCGCTCGCGCCGTCGCTGGTCGGACACTCCACACGTCGAATAGCGTCGCCGGACGCGGTGGCGTCCGGCCGCGTACATTCCCCTGACGGCGCGCCGTCGACCCGTCGCGCCGTCGACCCGGCCCTGACTCAGGGCGCGTTCGTAGATCGGTCCACTGACATATATACCTGTGGTAGTCTCTCTCGCGGTCGGTCACTCCTCTCCGAGCTCGTCGCCGCCGGAGGTCGACGGCCCACCCCGGTCGCCGAACAGCCGGTTGAGGACCATCGGAACGACGACCACGAAGGCGAGGAGCGCGCCGACTCGGACCAACAGCGACGCGTCGGTCGCTACCGCGAGTCCGAGGTAGACGGCGGCGCCGACGAGGACCGACGGCAGCATGTATGGGTTCCCGGCGTCGAGCATACCTCACCGTGGCGCCCGCCGCCCTCTTAACCGCCTCGGCACGGACCGACAGAGTTTGGTAGCAGTTCGTGGAAGAACCGACAGGAATGTTCGATAAGGTTCTCGTGGCGAACCGCGGCGAGATCGCGGTCCGCGTGATGCGCGCCTGTGAAGAGCTCGGCGTCGACACCGTCGCCGTCTACAGCGACGCCGACAAGCACGGCGGCCACGTCCGGTACGCGGACGAGGCGTACAACGTCGGGCCCGCCCGCGCGGCCGACTCGTACCTCGACGGCGAGGCGGTCGTCGACGCGGCGCGGTCCGCCGGCGCCGACGCGATCCACCCCGGATACGGCTTCCTCGCTGAGAACGCCGAGTTCGCCGCCCGCGTCGAGGCCGCCGACGGGATCACGTGGATCGGTCCCGCGAGCGACGCGATGGAGCGGCTCGGCGAGAAGACGCACGCGCGCCGCGTGATGGACGACGCGGACGTGCCGATCGTCCCCGGGACGACGGAGCCGGTCACCGACGTGGAGGCCGTCACGGCGTTCGGCGACGAGTACGGCTACCCCGTCGCGATCAAAGCGGAGGGCGGCGGCGGCGGCCGCGGGATGAAGGTCGTCGAGAGCGCCGACGAGGCCGAGGAGGCGCTCGAATCCGCCAAACGCGAGGGCGAGGCGTACTTCTCGAACGACTCGGTGTACCTCGAACGCTACCTCCAGACCCCCCGTCACGTCGAGGTCCAGATCGTCGCCGACGGTGGCGACGACGGCGAGGGCCCCGCCGACACGTCCGACGTGGTCCACCTCGGCGAGCGCGACTGCTCGCTCCAGCGTCGCCACCAGAAGGTGATCGAGGAGGGGCCCTCCCCCGCGCTCTCCGACGAACTACGCGAGAAGATCGGCGAGGCCGCCCGCCGGGGCGTCGCCGCCGCCGACTACACCAACGCCGGCACCGTCGAGTTCCTCGTCGAAGAGGACCCTGACCGCGACCCGTCGGAGCCGCTCGGGCCCGACACCCCATTCTACTTCCTCGAGGTCAACACTCGGATTCAGGTCGAACACACCGTCACCGAGGAGCTGACCGGGATCGACATCGTCAAAGAGCAGCTCCGGGTCGCCAGCGGCGAGGGGCTCTCCGTCTCGCAGGACGACGTCGAGCTGGAGGGCCACGCGATCGAGTTCCGGATCAACGCCGAGAACGCCGCGGACGACTTCCAGCCCGCCAACGAGGGGTCGCTGGACACGTACGACCCGCCGGGCGGGATCGGCGTCCGCGTCGACGACGCGCTCCGGCAGGGCGACGAGCTCGTCACGGACTACGACTCGATGATCGCGAAGCTGATCGTACGAGCCGGCGACCGCGAGACCTGTCTCGCCCGCTCGAAGCGCGCGCTCGCGGAGTACGACATCGACGGCGTCGTCACCATCGTCCCGTTCCACCGGCTCATGCTCGACGACGAGCGCTTCGTCGACGGGACGCACACGACGAAGTACCTCGACGAGGAGCTCGACCGGGAGCTCGTCGCCGAGGCGCAGGAGCGCTGGGGCTCCGAGACGGTCGGCGCCGCGGACGACGACGAGGAGGTGACCGAACGCGAGTTCACCGTCGAGGTGAACGGCAAGCGCTTCGACGTCGAGTTAGAGGAGCGCGGCGCGCCCGCGATCCCGGTCCCGGAGGGCGGCGGGAGCGGTGGGAGCGGCCAGCAACGCCCGCCGCAAGCGAAATCCGACGACGGCGGCGACGAGGGCGACGTCGACGTCGCGGAGGGCGGCGAGGCGATCGAGGCGGAGATGCAGGGGACGATCCTCTCGGTCGACGTCGCGGAGGGCGACGAGGTCGCCGCCGGCGACGTGGTCTGCGTGCTGGAGGCGATGAAGATGGAGAACGACGTGGTCGCCGAGCGCGGCGGCACCGTCGCGGGGGTCCACGTCGCGGAGGGCGACAGCGTCGACATGGGCGACGTGCTGATCGTGTTGGAGTAGTCGGACTCCTGTCCCCGCGAGTCGCTTCGCGCGTTTCCTCGGTGACGAACCCGTCCCTCACGGCACTCTCGGTGGCTCTATCACTGGAAATAATCGGCGGGAATGATTGATACGACCGCGTCGCCGAGAGTCCGTAATGGAACACCCGAGCGACGAACACCCGGAGCGGATTCACGTGCTGTACGTGAACGGCGACGCCAACTTCGCCGAACTCGCCCGGGCGAAACTCGAACGGATCGCCCCGCGAGTCACGGTGACGACCGTCGGCGACGCGCGGGCCGCCCTCGATCGGGCGATCGAGGGCTCCGCCGACTGCCTCGTCACCTCGTACTCGCTGCCGGAGGGGACCGGGATCGACCTCGTCTCGCGAGTCGAGACCGAGCGCCCCGACCTGCCGACGGTCCTCTTCACCGGGAGGGGCAGCGAACGGATCGCCAGCGAGGCGACCCAGGCCGGCGTGTCGGACTACATCCCGATCCACGGGACCCAGGACAGCTTCGAACTGCTCGCCGGGCGGATCCGGACGCTCGTCGACGCGGCGCGCAAGCAGGCGGCCGCCGAGCGGTTGTCGGACCGCTTCCAGCGGACGCTCGAACGCGCCACCGACGCGATCTACGCGGTCGACGACGACTGGCGGGTGGAGTACATGAACGAGACGATGGTCGAGCGGGTCGACCGTGACCCGGAGCGCATCGTCGGGAACACGATCTGGGAGACGTTCCCGTCGATAGTGGGGACGGAGCTCGAAGAGCGGTATCGCACGGCGATGGCCACCGGCGAACCGGCGTCGTTCGAGCAGCGGCTCGGCGAGCCGTTCGACTACTGGGTCGAAGTGCGAGCGTTCCCGGACGAGGACGGGCTCACCGTCTTCTCGCGGGAGATCACTGACGACCGGGAACGCGAACTGGAGCTGGAGCGCAGCGAAGCGGTACTGGAGAACGTCCACGACGCGGTGACGGTCGTCGACGAGGACCGGTCCGTCGTCTTCGCGAACGCGGCTGCGGGCCGACTGCTGTCGGACGATCGGTCGGCGGACCTCACGGGAGAGCGGCTCTCCGACCTCGTCGGCGACCGCGTCGGCGAGTCGGACGCTCGCGCGTTCTCCGAGACCGTCGACCTGACGCTCGACGAGATGGAGAGCGACGGCGGGACCTCCGGGTTCTACGACGCAGACCTCCAGATGGATGTCGCCGTCGGAGGCGGCCAGCGGACGTTCGACATTCGGCTGACGCCGTTCCAGCGCCGATCGACCAACCAGGTGCTCGTTGTCGCCCGCGACGTGACCGAACAGAGCGGGGCGAAACGCCAGCTGGAACGGGAGCGAGACGCGCTCCGAGAGCTCCAGACCGTCATGGGGAAAACCGACATCTCGGCCACGGCTCGCCTCCGGGACCTCCTCCGTGTCGGCTGCCGGACGCTCGGGCTCGAGATTGGCATCGTCTCGCGGATCCGCGACGACGACTACACGGTCGAAGCGGTTCACGCGCCGGACGCCGACCTCGAGGCCGGCGATCGGTTCGACCTCGAAACGACGTACTGCGCGGAAGTGGTCGAGACCGACTCCGTCTGCTCGTTCGCCGACGCGGTCAGCGACGGGAAGGAGACGCATCCCGCGTACCGCGACCTCGAGCTCGAGTCGTACATCGGCGTGCCGCTCGTCGTCGACGACGCCCGCTACGGGACGGTCAACTTCTCGAGCCCGACGACCCGGGTTGCCCCGTTCGGAGCGCTCGAACGGACGTTCGTCGAGCTGTTGGCCGAGCTCGTGAGCGCCGAGCTCTCCCGGGCCCGAGACCGAGCCGAACTGGAGCGACAGGAGTTCCTCTTCGACCGCGTCCAGGACATCGCGGACATCGGCGTCTGGGAGTACTTCCCGTCGCGAGAGGAGCTCACGTGGTCGGACGGGACGCGCCGGATCCACGGCGTCGACGCGGGGTACGAGCCGTCGATCGACAACGCGGTCGAGTTCTACCACCCGGACGACCGCGCGACGATCACCGACGCGGTCGAGGCCGCGGTCGAGGACGGGGAGCGGTACGACCTCGACCTCCGGATCGAGCGGGCGGACGGCGAGGTGCGCGACGTCCGGGCGTGGGGAGAGTACGTCGAGGACGCGCGGCGGGGCGACGCGGCGCTTCGCGGCGTGTTCCAAGACGTGACGGAGCGGGAGGCGAAGCGGCGCGAACACCAGGCACTCGCGGAGGAGTACGCGGCGCTGCTGGAGACGTCCGGCGACGCGATATTCCTGCTTGACGTCGACGCCGCCGGCGACGAGCCGTCGTTCGAGTTCGCCCGACTCAGCCCCGGCTACGAGTCGCAGACCGGGCTCACGACCGCGGACGTCCAGGGTGAGACGCCGCGGGCGGTGTTCGGGGAGGAGCAGGGGGCCGAACTCGCGGCCAACTACGCCCGCTGCGTCGCGGAGGGCGAGCCGATATCGTACAGCGAGGAGCTCGAGACCGTCGCCGACGGCCGCTTCTGGGAGACCAGCCTCGCACCGGTGATCGTCGACGGCAAGACAGTCCGGCTCGTGGGTATCGCCCGGAACGTGACCGAGCGGGTCGAACGGGAGCGGGAGCTCGAGGCGACGAACCAGCGACTGGAGTCGCTCATCGAGGCAACCCCGCTCACCGTCATGGAAGTCGACGCCGACGGGAGCGTCGTTCGCTGGAACGAGGAGGCCGAGACCATGTTCGGCTGGTCCCACGAGGAGGTGCGCGGCGAGGAGAACCCGCTCGTCTCGGCGGAGCGGTGGGACGAGTTCGCCGCGCACCGGCGGCGGGCGCTCCGTGGCGAGCGGGTCCGCGCCGAGGAGGTACGGCTGGAGACGAGGGCCGGGGCGGAGCTGGATCTCCTCCTGTCTATCGCCCCGATAACGGATCCCGACGCCGAGGTCACGGGCACGCTCGCCGTCGTCGAGGACATCTCCGACCAGAAGCAGCTGGAGGGCCGGCTCCGGGCGCTCCAGGAGACCGCTCAGCGGCTCAGCAGCGCCGAGTCCGCCGGGGCGATCGGCTCCGTCGCCGTCGACGCCGCGGCCGACGTGCTCGGCCTCGACATCACCGCGGCGTGGGAGTACGACGAGCGGGCGGACGCGCTCGTCCCGATCAGTGAAACGCCGGCGACGACGGACCTGTTCGGAGCGGCGCCTCGGTTAGACCGCGGCGAGGGGCTCGCGTGGGACGCGTTCGAGTCGGGGGAGACGCGGGTGTACGACGACCTCGGCGACGCGGACCGCCGATACGACCCCGACACGCCGATCCAGAGCGTGGTCATCGTCCCGCTGGGCGAGTACGGCGTCATGATCACCGGGTCGACGTCGCCCCGTGAGTTCTCCGAGACCGACGTCGACCTGTTCCGGATCCTCGGTGCGACCGTCGAGGCGGCCTTCGCGCGGGCGAGCCGTGAGGCGGAGCTCCAGCGACAGAACGAGCGGCTCGACGAGTTCGCGAGCGTCGTCGCCCACGACCTCAGGAACCCGATCACCGTCGCGCAGGGGTTCCTCGAACTCGCGGCGGAGACGGGCGACCCGGACCACTTCGACCGGGTACAGTCGGCGCACGACCGGACCGAGCGGCTCATTGACGACCTGCTCGCGCTGGCTCGCGGCGAGACCGCGGTCGAGGACGCCGAGACCGTGGACCTCGGGACCGTGACGACGGAGGCGTGGGGGTACGTCGACACGGACGAGGCGGCGCTCGCGGTCGCGGACGCCGTCCCGACGGTCACCGGCGATCCGGGGCGCCTGACGCAGCTCTTCGAGAACCTCTTCCGGAACGCGGTCGAACACGGCGGGTCGACCGTCTCGGTGACCGTCGGGCGGCTTGACGGTGACGGGGGCTTCTACGTGGAGGACGACGGGAGCGGGATCCCGCCGGATCGACGCGACGAGGTGCTCCGTCACGGCGTCACGTCCAGCGACGGAGGGACCGGCTTCGGGCTCTCGATCGTGGCCGACATCGCGAGGGCGCACGGCTGGACGGTCGCCGTGACGGAGGGGAGCGACGGCGGCGCGCGGTTCGAGTTCGACGCGGCCGCGTAGGGCCGCACCCGAGTCGGAGCGGGGGACCGCGACGCCGGTCGGGCCGATCTGACCGACGCTGTTTAACCGAACGCCCGAGAACGAGGGGGTATGGAACCGGTCGACGACTGGCGGTCGGCGATCGCCGAGGCCGGCGAGCTGACCGGCCCGATCGCCGCGGCCCTCGTCGAGGCCCACGGCGACCGCGGCCAGCGCGCCATCGAGGCCGTCGGCGAGGGGCGCGTGAAGCGCTACCGCGACTTCACCGTCGTCGTGGGCCACGAAGACGAGTACGTGGTCGAGGACGGGGAGTGTACCTGCGCGGACGCGACGTACAACCTCGACGCCGACGACCCCGACGAGCGCTGCTGGCACGCCATCGCGGTCGACGTCGCGGACGGGCTCGACGCCGTCGACCACCACGACATGTGGTACTCCGAGGTCCGGGAGTTCCTCTGAGGCCGCCGCCCGCGCCGCCGAGCGTCGAAGCTTCTCTGCCGCCGCTCCGCGCCGTCGGACCCCACCGAAACAGCCGCCGCTCGCCCGCGTGAGGCGACGTTTTTCGCGAACTTCGGTCTGAGAGTCGAAAACGTTTACAACAGCGGCCGGTCTCCCCTACGGTATGGCGGACTGTCCACTCGCCGACGACTGCCCCAGCTTCGACGAACGGATCCAGGGGATGGGGTGTCAACACTACGGCAACAAAGGCGGCGCGGAGTGGTGTAACCACTACGACATGCCGATCTACGAGCTGAAACAGCAGCCGGTCCAGCCCGGCGAGGCGGTCGTCGTCGAGGTCGACGACATCCACGAGAGCGGTGCTGGCGTCGGCCGCACCGACGACGGGTTCATCGTCCTCGTCGACGGGCTCCTCCCCCCGGCGCGCGCCGAGGTCAAGATCCACCGCGTGAAGTCCAGTCACGCGACGGCCAGGGACGTGATCGAGCGCCTCCCCGACGACCCGGACGCGGAGGAGTCCGACGACGAGGACGCGGACGCCGAGGGCGAGGGCGACGACGAGGAGGACGACGACGAGGGGCGCAGTCGCCGCGACCGCCCGGACCGCGAACGGCTCGGCAGCCGCGAGAACTTCTGGGGCAAGTGACGGCGTCTCGGGGGAGCCCCGCCCCACGGACAGTCCGGACGCCGTCGATCCGTCGCGCGATTCTCCGCCGCCCGACTCCCGCGACGCCCGTCGCCTGAAACCGCCGTTTTTTGAGCGACCGGCCCGTCGATGACCACATGGTGGCAGACGACGAGCAGCCGGAGCCGGCCGACGTCGACGCCGACTCGATCCTGGAGGGGGCCGGGTTCGACGCCGACGAGAGCGTGCTCACGCGCCGGCAGGCGGAGGTGTTAGCGCTCCGCGAGCGCGGGCTCCGACAGTCGGACATCGCCGACCGACTCGGCACCTCGCGCGCGAACGTCTCCAGCGTCGAGGCGAGCGCCCGCGACAACGTCGAGCGCGCCCGCGAGACGGTCGCGTTCGCGGAGGCGCTGTCCTCGCCGGTCCGCGTCGAGATCGAGGCGGGAACCGACCTCTACGACGCGCCGAAGCGGGTGTACGACGCCTGCGACGAGGCGGGCGTCAAGGTGAACCAGACCGCCCCGGAGCTGATGAAGGCGATCGGCGACCGCGCGGGCGACGCGGTCCACGGCCGCGAGGTCCGCAACCGGCTGTTCGTCACGGTCGCCGCCGACGGGCAGATCCGCGTCCGGCGGCCGTAGCCTCGCGCCGCAGTCGGTTTCCGCTCTCTCACTCCACGTCGATCCGCTCCGCGACGCCGACGAGCGTCGCGCCCGCGGTGACCGTTGCCTCGCGGGCGACCGAGTACGCGATCCCGCTGCGGTCGGCGCGCGCGACCTGATGCGTCTCGAACGTCGTCGGGTCGAACACCTCGCCGACGCGGTCGCCCTCGGTCACCCGGTCCCCGACGTCGAGGTCTGGCTCGGGGACGAACAGCCCGGAGTCGCCGGCGGTCACCCGCCCGAGGTGGTTGCGCGCGACGACGCCGTCCCACGGCTCGGGCTCGCCGTCGAGCAGCCCCTCGTGTCGCAGCGCGCCGATCATCCCGGCCACGCCGGTCTCGACCGCCGCCGGGACGACCTCCCGGCTGTGGGCGAGCTCGGGCGTGATCGTCGGGATCCCCTCGCGGGTGGCCGCGACCCGGAGCTTCCCGGCGAACCCGCGCTCGTCCCACTCCGTGTCCGCGTCGTCTCCGGCTGCCTCCGCGAGCAGCAGGTCGGTGCCGAACGCCTCCGCGAGCCCGCGGCAGGCGTCGTCGCCGCGCATGTACACCGCGTGGGTCGCCATCGACGGCGACCCGGTGTGGAGGTCGACGATCGCGTCCGCCTCGCCCGCGAACGCCCAGAGCCGGGCGGCCATCCGGTCGTGGAGCGACCCCTCCGGGTCGCCGGGCCAGCATCGGTTCATGTTCGGCTGGCGCGAGTCGAGCGACTCCGGCGTCGTGTACGAGACCCGGTCGAAGGTGAGCGGGTCGGCGACCGGCACCGTCACCAGCGTGCCGTCGAGGTCGGCGGCCGACGGCCCGCCCTCGGCTCCGGTTTCGGCTCCGGACGCGCCCTCGGCGCCGTCGCCGACGAGCCGGTCGTGGAGCCGCCGGAGCACCGCGGTCCCGTTCACCTCCCGACCGTGCTGAGCCGCCTGCGCGTACACCACGGGCGCGTCTCCGGGCGCGTCGAGCTCTGGCCCGCCGTCTCCGTGGACGATTTCCCCCTCGCCGTAGGCGTGGACGGTCGTCCGGATCGGCACGCCCGACGGGAGCCGCGCGAGGGTGAGGCTGCGACTTGTGTGCATGCGAGCGGCTCGGGCCGGCTCGGAGTTATACGTCCGGGTGTGACTCTGACTCCTACGGACCCCCGTCCGACCGCGGACGCTAAGGCCATGGCCCGCACACCACGTTCCATGCGCGTCACCCTGCTCGGGACGGGCGACACGACGGGGACGCCGACGGTCGGCTGCGACTGCGACACCTGCGAGACGGCTCGCGAGCGCGGGGTGTCGCGGTCGCGCTTCTCCGTCCACGTCGCCAACGAGCGGACCGGCGAGTCGCTGCTCGTCGACTTCAGCCCCGACTTCAGACAGCAGTTCCTCGCGGCCGACGTCCCGCTGCCGGACGCCGGCCTCGTGACGCACATCCACTTCGACCACCTCGACGGGCTGGGGAACGTCTACCGGCTCGTCGACGGGCTGCCGGTCCACGCGCCAGCGGAGACCGACCCAGCGACCGACGAGAGCGTCGCGGAGACGATCCGAGACAAGTACGACTACCTCGAAGACCGGATCGGCGTCCACGCCCGCGACCCCTTCGAGCCCTTCGAGACCTGCGGCTTCGAGGTGCGGTTCGTCCCGGTCGACCACCCGCCGCTCGTCTGTTACGGGGTCGTCGTCCGAGATCCGGTGACCGGCGCGAAACTCTCGCTCACGGGCGACACCAGCTACGACGTTCCCGAACGCTCCCGCGAGGCGCTCGCCGGCGCGGACCTCCTCCTCGCCGACGCCATCGTCCCCGCATCGCTCTGTGAACATCACCCGATCGGCGGCCGACACGAGGGGCCGGACGGCGTCGCCCGCACGTTCGGCACGAAGCACATGACCCGGGAGGGGGCGCTCGCGCTCGCGGACGAGCTCGACCCCGACCGGACGCGGCTCGTCCACCTCGCCCACTACTACCCCGCCGACGAGGCGTTCGAGGAGCCGCTCGCGGTCGACGGCGAGGTGTACGAGCTGTAGCGAGCACGGCGATTCTCCGCGGGCTGTATCCTTTTGTCTCGCTAGCACGTAGCACGCGTAGATGGCCGCGACGGACCGACTCCGAACCGCGCTCGACCGCTTGGAGCCGCCGCCGCGCGCGGTCGACTGGTCGCTGTTCGCGTTCGTCGTCGCCGAGGCGGCCACCGGGTTGGTCTCCTTCACCGTCGGCGTCCCGGAAGGGTGGCCGCTGTTCTGGCTCCACCGCGCGCTCGGCGTCGGCATCGTCGGGCTGCTCGGGTGGAAGCTCGCCCGCGTCCGGCGTCGGCTCACCGACCCGACCCTGTGGCGGCGGTCGACCGCGCTCTCTGTCCTGACGCTCGTCGCCGCGGTCGGCGCGCTCGCGACCGGCACCACGTGGGTGTTCGGCCTCGACGTGCGGCTCTCCTACTGGACCCTGCTGTCCGTTCACGTCGGGTTCGGGCTCGCGCTCGTCCCGCTCGTGGCCGCGCACGCCGCCACCCGGTTCCGCCCGCCTCGGCGCGTCGACTTCGAGCGGCGGCGGACCGCGGTCCGCTACTTCGCGCTGCTCGCGGCCGGCGGCACGACCTACCGCCTCCAGCAGGGGATCAACGACGCGCTCGACACGGCCGGGGCAGACCGGCGGTTCACCGGCTCGCAGCCCCGCGAGGGCGACGGAAACGGCGCCTTCCCGATCACCTCGTGGGTCGCCGACGACCCCGACCCGATCGACCGCGACGCGTACCGGCTGGCGGTCGACGGCCTCGTGAGCGACGCCGTCGAGCTGACTGCTGCGGACCTCGCCGCGGGCCACGAGACGGAGGCGCTGCTCGACTGCACGAGCGGCTGGTGAACTCACCCCGGAGTCAAGCCCCGGGGCTTCCTGCTTCAACGACGCGCTTTGCATCCACACGCTCTCGCTGAGGTGTGAACGTAGGGAGCGCAGTCTGTACAGGCGTTGATTCGGAGCGTCCCGCCCCTAACTGCTTCAAACCGCGAGTGAGAATGTTCTTCGCCGCGTTGAGGTCGCGGTCTTCAGTATGGCCACACGCCGGACACGAATGCTCGCGCACCCAGATTGGCTTATCCGTCTCGACGCCACAGGACGCGCACTCTTTTGTCGTCCCGTGAGGTTCGACCGTCTCAACGTGCGTGCCGTGTAATTCACCCTTGTACTCCAACAACTCGATGAATCGCGACCATGCGGCGTCTTGCTTGTTTTTCGCGTTCTGGCTGGTTTCCAGCATCGGCTTCACGTCCAAGTCTTCGACAGCCACGACATCGTACTCTTGGACGAGCCACGTCGTGAGTTTGTGCTGGTAGTCTCGCACCTTTCGCTTGATCGCGCGCTTGGCTCGGGCCACTTGTTGTCGTTGTTTCTCCCAATTGTTTGAGCCGTGTTCTTTTCGGGCGAGTTTTCGCTGTTCGCGTGCGTAGCGGTCGTACTCATCCGTCAGGTCAAGCGTATCCACGGATAGGTTTTCCGAGGTGTGGATGTAGCTGGTGATGCCGAGGTCAACACCGACACAGTCTTGGGGGTCAATCTCGCCCAGTGACGGTTTCACGGGTGTGTCTTCCACAGAGGTCACCAGTGAGACGTACCATTCACCCGTTGTCTCTTTTTTCAGGATAACCTCATCAATGTCCTGTGCTGCTGGGACTGTGCGGTCTGCGCGGATTTTGAACCAGCCGATCTTTTCGAGGCGGAGTCGCACGAATCGGTCGTCGCCCGTGTTGTGATCCACGTTGTAGCGACGGGATTGATTGTACGACACCGACCGAAATTCACCCGCGCCTTGCCAGTTCAACCGCCCGACGTTGTAGCCTTTATTTCGGCGTTCTTTCAGTGTTTCCAGATCGCTGTGTATCTGGCTGATGGCCTGTTGTGCGGCGTGACGGGAGGGTTCCGCAAAGGTCGGCCATTGGTCTGCCCATTCGGTGAGTTTGCCGTGCTGGTCGTAGTCAGACGGCCGGTCGTTGTAGTCCGAATTGTAGTAGTCTCGGACGGCGTGGTTGCGAATCTGTCGGAGGATGTCGATCTGGTGCCACGCTTCGCTCGCCACGTCGTTGTGTAGGTACGCGCGGAAGCGAAGCGTGTGTTTCATGGTTCTCAGTCGAGTTTTTCGACGGTGAGTTTCAGCTGGTCGCCTTCCTCCAGATCAAGTCCGTCTCGGACTTCTTCTGGGATTGTGACGACACCCCGTTGTCGCAGTTTCGGGTAACATTCCATTTGTCCCATACTGAACTACACAGACTCAAGCAGAATAATGCTGTCGGCTTCAACCCCGGGGTCAAGCCCCGGGTCAGTCACCTCGACCGCCTGTACTCGGTCCAGGAGTGGGCCGGGATCCGCGTCGACGACCTGCTCGACGCGGCCGGAGATATCGACGACGACGCGGCCTACGTCCGGTTCACGTCCGTCACCGGCTACCGCTGGAGTCTCCCGATCGAGGAGGCCGAGGACGCGCTGCTCGCGACGCACGTCGGCGGCGAGCGCCTCTCGCACGGGCACGGCGCGCCCGCCCGGCTGGTTGCGCCCGACCGGCGCGGGTTCCAGTGGGTGAAGTGGGTGACGCGCGTGGAGGTCCGGTCGGAGTACGACTTCGGGCAGTGGATCGTCACGCTGGTGAGCGGGTTCGACTAACTCCGCGGCCGGTCCGGCCTCACTCGTACTCGGTCCCGACGACCTCGCGGATGCGCTCCGCGGTCACCGGGCCGACGCCGTCGACGTCCAGTAAGTCGTCTTCGGGCGCGGTCATCACGGCCTCGACGGTGCCGAAGTGTTCCAGCAGCGTCCGCGCCGTCACGGGCCCGATGTCGGCGATCGAGGAGACGACGTACTCCTGCTGTTCCGCGCGGGTCTTCGTCGTCTTCTCGCCGTGGACGCTCACCTCGCGGTCGCGCGTCTCCTGCTCCCGCTTGGCGATCGTCGCGAGCAGCTCGGTGGTGTCCTCCTCGCCCTCGGTGCGGAGGACGCTCACGTCGAAGTCGACCGCGAGCGACGCGAGCGCGCCGCGGATCGCGTTCGGGTCGATATCGCGCTGGCCGTAGAGGTTCGTCCCTTCGACGACCATGACGGGGCGAGCGTACGCCCGCGAGAGCTCGCCCACCTGCTCGAACATCGACCGGTCGGAATCGAGCATCGAGTCGACGAAGTCGGCCGCCGACTTGCGCTCGACCGCGACGCGGTCCGAGAGGACGTAGTCGCCGACCGCGAGCGTCTCCAGCCGGGTGACGAGGCCGTCGCGCGTCGAGAGGTCCTTCGCGATCGAGGAGTCGAGCTCGCGCTGGTCGACGACAACCTCGACGCCCTCGTCGACGCCGGCGGTGGCGACGACGCCGTCGTCGCCTGCGTCCGTCTCTCCCTCGACCTCCGTCTCTCCGCCAGCCTCGGCCTCCACGTCGTCCACGTCGTCTTCTCCCTCCCGCGCTTCCGCAGCGAAGTCGGTGAGACCGGCGTCGCCCTCGTCGTCACCGCCGATCTCGCCTTCATCGTCACCATCGACTTCGCCCTCAGCCTCACCCTGGTCATCGCCCGAGCCGCCTTCGCCAGAGTCGCCCTCGCTCGCGGACCCGCCGGCGAACGCGTCGAGGCCGGCCTGTCCCTCGTCGCCGACTGACTCCTCGATGTCGTCGGTGGCCTCCTTCAGCTCGGCGAGCTGGCTGGCCATCTTCTTTTCTCGGCGCCGTGAGATCCAGAAGAACGCCTCGTCGCGGGTGTCCTCGGCCATCAGGACGACGACCTTTCCCTCGGCCTGCCGGCCCGTCCGCCCCTTGCGCTGGATCGAGCGGATCGCAGTGGGGACGGGCTCGTAGAAGCAGACGAGGTCGACCTCGGGCACGTCGAGGCCCTCCTCCGCGACCGAGGTGGAGACGAGCACCTCGAACTTGCCCGTCTTGAATTCGTCGAGCGTCTCTTGTTGCTGTTTCTGGCTCATCCCGTCGGAGCCGTCCTTGTCGCCCTGTCCGACGAACTTGCGCACGTCGAAGCTGGCGGAGAGGAACTCCACGAGCGCCTCGGCGGTGTCGCGGGACTCGGTGAACAGGATGGCGCGCTCGCCCTCGTTGATCCCGAGCGTCTCCGCCAGCAGGATGCGGGCCTTCGAGAACTTCGGGTGGAGCCCGTCGAACGACTCCGCCTTCCGCATCGCTTCTCTCACTTTGGGGTCCGCGACCATGCGCTGGCTCGCCTTCGACGCGCCCGACGACCGGGCGGCCTCGCGCTGGCGCTCGAAGTAGCGACGCACGGACTCGACGGACTGCGTCTCGACAAGCTCGGTCGCGCGCCGGAGCTTCATCACCTCGGCGTGGGTGGACATCCCCTTGTACCCCTCCGACTGGTCGTTGTCCATCATCTGTTTCAGCTGCCCCCGCATCTTGTTGAGGTCCTTCTGCGAGAGGTCGGGGTTCGTCGTGTTCGTCACGCCGAGCTGTTTCAGCTTCTCCAGCCGGTCCGTGATCACCTCGTTGAGCGCGTCCCGGATCGCGAGCACCTCGTCCGGCAAGGTGACTTGCTCCCACCCGACATCGGTGTCGTGAGTGTACTCGTCGACGTCGGCGTCCTCCTCGGTCATCACCTCGACGTTGACGAGCCCGAGGTTCTCGCAGACCGTCTCGATCTCCTCGGTGTCGCCGCCCGGCGAGGCCGACATCCCGGTGACGAGGGGGTCGGCTGCGTCGGCGTGGTACCGCTCCGCGATGTAGACGTACGCGTAGTCGCCGGTCGCGCGGTGGCACTCGTCGAAGGTGAGGTGGGTCACGTCGCGCAGCGAGATCCGGTTACCGACGAGGTCGTTCTCGACGACCTGCGGCGTCGCGATCGCGATGCGCGCGTCGTCCCAGAGCGCGGCGCGGTCGTCGGGCTTCACGTCGCCGGTGAACACGACGATCTCGTCGTCCGGAATCTCAAGCGCCTCGCGGTAGAAGTCCGCGTGCTGCTGGACGAGGGGCTTCGTGGGGGCCAAGAAGAGCGCCTTCCCGCCCGCCTCGTGGAGGCGCTCGACGGTGACGAGCAGGCTGACCGTCGTCTTGCCGAGGCCGGTCGGGAGACAGACCAGCGTGTGTTTGTCGGCGGCGGCGTCCGCCAACTGGAGCTGGTAGCGGCGCCGCTGGAGGAAGTCGTCGACGAGCAGGGGTCTGTCGATCCCGGCGGCCTCGGTCGCCATCGGCGGTGCTTCGCCGCCGTCGGCCTAAAGCCTTCGCGAAGCGGGGTGAAAGTTATCCGTCGACGGAACGCTCCTCTCGGAGCTCCTCCGGAACGTCCTCGTCGACCAGCTGCGCCCACTCCGCGAGCCGGTCGTCGGATCTGTTCTGCGTGCTCATTACGCGACGGATCTCCGTGGTGCGTATTAACAGTTACCCCGATTCCACACGATCTATTATATGCTCGGCGGATCGCCGCTCCGCGATCGCCCGCGACCGGAGCCGGTTCCGCTCGAGGCGACACGCACACCTTTTACCGCTCACGCGCCTCCGGGCGGCATGAGCAACCTCGACGAGTTCCTCGCGGGCGAGCGGCTCGACGACGTGGTCTTCTACCTGAGCGACGCGTACCTCGACGACGACTCCCGGCTGCGCGAGGTCGGCACCGAGACCGCCGGCGGCGTGCGGCTGATCCTCGACGGCGAGACCGGGCGGTCGGCGTTCCAGGCCGGCACGGGCATGGGCGCGATGGAGTTCGCGAAGACGGCGATGGCCGCGGAGGGCGAGATCGCGCGCTCGCTCGACGACGGCGCGTGTCCGTTCGCGGACGGCCCGGACGCGGACGACGCGAGCGAGGATCCCGAAGCCGACCACGACATCCAGTTCATCTTCGCGTTCGCCGAGGCGCAAAACGAGGAGGTCGGCGGCCTCTACGCCGAGGGCGACGTGGTCCACGCGTACGCTCACTGTACCTGCGGCGAGAGCTACTCGCACAAGTGGGTCGTCGGCGACCGCGACGACTGAAAGCCCGCCGAGCGACCGGCTACCCGCTTGGCTCGACTACTCCTGCTCGGGCGCGTCGTCTTCCGGGACGGCCCCCTCGACGAGCGACTGGTCGCCGTACTGCTCCCGGAGGTCCTTCTTCGAGAACTTCCCGGTAGCGGTCTTGGGAACCTCGTCGATGAACTCCACCGCGTCCGGGACCCACCACTTGGGGTACTCCTCGCGGAGCCCGGTCTCGATCCGCTCGACGAGCTCGTCGCGGTCGACGCCCTCGGCCACGACGATGAACGCCACGGGGCGCTCCTGCCAGCGCTCGTGGGGCACGCCGACGACGGCCGCCTCGCTGACGCCGTCGTAGGCCATGATCGCGTTCTCCAGCTCGACGCTGGAGATCCACTCGCCGCCGGACTTGATCACGTCCTTCGTCCGGTCGACGAGCTGCATGTAGCCGTCCTCGTCGACGGTGACCACGTCGCCGGTCTTCAGCCAGCCGTCGACGAACTCCTCCTCGTTCGCCTCGGGGCGCTTGAAGTACTCCTTCGTGACCCACGGGCCGCGGATCCGGAGCTCACCGAACGCCTCGCCGTCCCACGGGATCTCCTCGCCGTCCTCGTCGATGACCTCGAACTCCAGGCCGGGAGCGACGAGCCCCTGCTTCGAGCGCTTGTTCACCTGCGTCTCGTACTCGGCGTCGCGAAGGTCATCTTTGAGATGCGAGACGGTGCCGATCGGCGACAGCTCCGTCATCCCCCACGCGTGGAGCACCTCCACGTCGCGCTCGTCGTACCACTCGACCAGTGCCTTCGGCGCGGCCGCGCCGCCGATGATCACGGTGTCGAGCGTCGAGAGGTCTACCTCGTTACCCCCCTCGATGTACTCGCGGAGGCCGAGCCACACCGTCGGCACGCCCGCGGAGATGGTCACGCCCTCCTCTTCGATCAGCGCCGCGAGGTCCGCGGGGTCCGGCGATGGACCGGGGTAGACGTGCTTCGCGCCCGCGGCGGCGGCGGTGAACGGCATCCCCCACGCGTTGACGTGGAACATGGGAACGACGGGCATCACCACGTCAGAGTCCTCCATCGGGATCCCCTGCGGGGTCTGGGAGGCCATCGTGTGGCTCCATAGCATCGAGTGGGTGTACTCGACGCCCTTCGGCTTCCCCGTCGTGCCGGAGGTGTAACAGAGGCCGGCGGGCTGGTCGCCGTCGAGGTCCGGCCAGTCGTACTCGGTCGAGTGGTCCGCGATGAACTCCTCGTAGGCGGGCGCGTTGAGCGCGTCGATGCCCTCCGAGCCCATCGCGACGAAGTCGACGCCGTCGAACTCTTCCGCCCCCTCCGCAGCGCCCGCGATCTTCTCGGCGAGCGACGGGTCGACGAAGATGATCTCGTCTTGGGCGTCGTCGACGATGTACTGGATGTGCTCGTCGGGCAGCAGCGGGTTGATCGTGTGGAGCTGCGCGCCCGTGTTCGGGACGCCGAAGTACGTCTCGAAGTGCCGCGTGTGGTTCCAACAGAACGTCGCGACGCGGTCGCCGCGCTCGATCCCGTGGTCGTCTAAGGCGTTCGCGAGCCGGGCCGTCCGGTCGGCGTACTCGGCATACGTGTGCCGCGTCCGCCCCTCGTGCGTCCGCGAGACGATCTCGGTGTCGGGGTACAGTCGCTCGGCGCGCCACATGAACGGTCGCAGGGTCTGCGCGTGTCCGCCTGGCATACCTCTCACCTCACGCGGTCTGGAACTATGAACGTTATCATGATTGATCGTGACTCTTCACCCCCGAAACAGGCTCGCGTGGACCGGCGCGTGGTTAGAGTCTGGCCGCGGGTCGTCGCCGTCGTCGCCGTCCTCGTCGGAGACGGCGCGGCCGTCGACGCCGTCGGCGAGGAAGTCTCGGACCGGCGGGCCGACGTGTTCCGGCTCGACGAGGAACGCGTCGTGGCCGTGGTCGGAGTCGACCACGTGGTGGGCGACCGGCACCCCGGCCTCGCGGAACGCGTCGCCCAACGACGCCGACTGCTCGACGGTGAAGTGCCAGTCGGCGGTGAAGCTCATCAGCAGCGTCTCGCCCTCGAACGCGGCGAGGGCGTCGGCGTCGGTCCCGTGGCCGGCGGCGAGGTCGTACTCGTCCATCGCGCGCGTCAGATAGAGGTAGCTGTTCGCGTCGAAGCGGTCGCCGAACCCCTCCGCCTGGTAGTCGAGGTACGACTCGACCTCGCGGTACGGGAAGAACCCGGCTGTCGGCTCCGGCGGCAGCCCGAGGTCCCCGTCCTCGCGCGTCAGGGAGTCGCGGCCGGCCGACCGGCGCCCGAACTTCCGCTCCATCGACGCCTTCGAGAGGTACATGATGTGGCCGATCTGGCGGGCGATCGCGAGCCCCTCGGTCGGGGCCGGCCGGTCGTCGCCGTAGTAGTCGCCCCCGTTCCAGTCCGCGTCCGCGCGGATCGCCCGGCGCGCCACCGCGTCGAGCGCGAGACACTGCGCGTCGAGGCGTCCGGCCGTCGCGATCGCGACCACGCGGTCGACGTCGTCCGGGTACCGCTTCGCCCACTCCAAGGCGTTCATCCCGCCGACGCTGCCGCCCACGACCGCCCGGAGCCGCCCCACGCCGAGGTGGTCGAGCAGCCGGCGCTGCGCGCGCGCCCAGTCCTCAACTTGGACCGGCGGGAACGCGGTCCCCCACCGGTCGTGGTCGGGCTCCTCGCGGAGGTCGAGGTCCGCGGGTCGCTCGCTGGCGGGGCCGGTCGTCCCGTAACAGGAGCCCGGAACGTTCGCGCAGACGACGTAGTACTCGGTCGTGTCGATCGCCTTCCCCGGGCCGACGACGTCGTCCCACCACGCCCGGGCCTGCCCGGCCTGCCCGGCCCCCGTGGTCTCCGCGTCCCGCTCCGGCTCGGGGGAGCGCGCGACGTTCTGGCTCCCGGTGAGCGCGTGGCAGACGAGCACGACGTTGTCGCCGTCGAACTCGCCGTGCGTCTCGTAGGCGACCTCGAAGTCGGGGACCGACTGCCCGCACTCGAAGGTGAACTCGCCGAGCGAGGCGACGCCGTGGTCGGTCGGGACGGCGCTCATCGGTCCGCCCCCTCGTCCGCGGCCCGCTCCTCCTCGGTCCGGCCCGCCGCGACGTGCTCGCCCGCGGCCAGTCCCGCGTCGAGGTCGGCGATCACGTCGTCGGGGTCCTCGATCCCCACCGAGAGCCGGAGCATCTCGGGGTAGACGCCCGCGAGCCGCTGCTCGTCCTCGTCCATCTGCGCGTGGGTGGTCGAGGCGGGGTGGATGACGAGCGTCTTCGCGTCGCCGATGTTCGCGAGGAAACTCGTCAGGTCGACCGACTCGCAGAAGGTCTTTGCGGCCTCGTACCCGCCGTCGACGCCGAAGGTGACCATCCCACCGAAGCCGTCGAGGTACTCCGCGGCGTTGCCGTGGCTCTCGTGGTCCTCGAAGCCGGGGTACGTCACCCAGTCGACGCGGTCGTCGCCGCGGAGGAACTCGGCCACCCGCCGCGCGTTCTCGCAGTGGCGATCCATTCGCAAGGGGAGCGTGTTCAGCCCCTGGATCGTCTGCCACGCGTCGAAGGGCGACTGCTGGCCGCCGGTCGGCCGCACGCCGCGCTGGCGGGCGACGTTCGCGAACGCGGCGTCGCCGAACTGCTCGACGAAGTCGATCGGGTACGCGGGCGATTCGCCGTCGAGCTCGGCGTAGTCGGCGTCGGGGTGGTCCCACGGGAACTGCCCGCCGTCGATCACGACGCCGCCGACGGTGGTGCCGTTGCCCGTGATCCACTTCGTCGTCGACTCCCAGACGACGTCGGCGCCGTGCTCGAACGGCCGACAGCAGTACGGCGTCGCGAACGTGTTGTCGACGACGAGCGGCACCGCGTTCTCGTGGGCAATCTCGGCGAGCCGCTCGAAGTCGGGCGTGACGAGCGAGGGGTTCGCGAGCGTCTCGACGTGGACGAACGCGGTGTCGTCGTCGATCGCGTCGGCGTACGCGTCGTAGTCGAGGGTCTCCACGAGCCGCGTCTCGATCCCGCGGCGGTCCGCGACGCTGGTGAGGTACGCGGCCGTCCCGCCGTACATCTCGGAGCTGGCGACGACGTTGTCGCCCGCGCTCGCGAGGACGGTGGTTATCGCGTCGAACGCGGCCATCCCCGAGCCCGTCGCGACCGCGTCCGACCCGCCGGCGAGGTCGGCGAGCCGCTCTTCTAAGACGTTCACCGTCGGGTTTGAGAGCCGGGAGTAGACGTGGCCCTCCGCCCGGAGCGCGTACAGCTCCGCCGCCGTGTCCGCGTCGTCGAAAACGTACGAGGTCGTCTGGTGGATCGGCGTGGCGCGGGCGCCGGTCGCCGCGTCGGGCTCGGCGCCGGCGTGGAGACTCCGGGTGGAAAACCCACGTGTCATGTACGTAGTGTATATCTCTGGACACTGCTATAACTGTCAGTTACGGCAAGTGATGCCTCGGCCTGTCCCGCGGCGGACACCGAACGGCGCGCCGCGGCTCGAGACCGAACCCGTCGCTACTGCGACGCCGCTTGGAGAACGCCCCCCGAAACGGTTTCCGGCAGTCTCACGAGGATTCGGGTATGACTGAAACACCCACACCTGCCGACCTCGTCGCCGACCTCACGCTGACGGAGAAGGTCCGACTCGTCCACGGGGCCGTCGACCCTGAGGGTCGGGCGACGGGCTACGTCCCGGGCGTCGAGCGCCTCAACATCCCCCCGCTCCGGCTGGTCGACGGGCCGCTCGGTGTCCGGGTCCCCGGCGAGTCGGCGACCGCGTTCCCCGCGCCGGTGGCGCTCGCCGCGACCTTTGACTCGGCTCTCGCGCGCGAGCACGGCGCGGCGCTCGGCCGGGAGACGCGCGGCGCGGGACAGGACGCCCTGCTCGCGCCCGGCGTCAACCTGATCCGCGTCCCGCACAACGGCCGGAACTTCGAGTACCTCTCCGAGGACCCGGTCCTCTCCGCGACGATGGGCGCGCGGGTGGTCGCGGGGATCCAGTCGGCGGACGTCATTGCCACCCCCAAACACTACGTCGCGAACAGTCAGGAGACGCATCGCGCGTCGGTCAGTGCCGAGATCGGCGAGCGCGCGCTCCGGGAGTGTTATCTCCCCTCGTTCCGCGACGCCGTCGAGGCGGGCGCGGGATCGGTGATGACCGCCTACAACGGCGTCGACGGCGTCCGGATGAGTGACCACCGCGAGCTCGTAACCGGGGTGCTGAAAGGCAAGTGGGGGTTCGACGGGTTCATTGTCTCCGATTGGTACGGAACGGAGGCCGCGGCGGCCGCGGCCAACGCGGGCCTCGACGTGGAGATGCCGGGCACCTCGCCCGAGGCGCTCCACGACGGGACGGAAGATGAGGGCGACGAGTCCGACGGCGGCGGCTTCGACGACCTCCCCGAATCGATCGCTCGCGGCATGCCCGATCCGCGGACCTGCGAGGGGTTCGCCGAGACGCTCGCCAACGCGGTGCGAGACGGCGACGTCCCCGAGTCACGCCTCAACGACATGGTCGTCCGGGTCCTCCGCGCAATGGACGGCGTCGGGCTCTTACGTGACGCAGACGAGCGCGCCGACGGCGCCGTCGACACGCCGGCCCACCGCGAGCACGCCCGCGAGGTCGCCGCGCGAGGGACCGTCCTGCTGAAGAACGACGGCGGGGCGCTCCCTCTCGACGACGATGCCGATGTCGCCGTGATCGGCCCGAACGTCGACGAGGCGGTCCTCGGCGGCGGCGGCTCCTCGGAGACGACGCCGGTCGTCTCCACGGCGCCGGTCGAGGGGTTCGAGTCCCGCGCCGCGGGCGACGTGACCGTCGCCCACGGGCTGCCCCGAGTCGAGGGCGTCTCGATGTTCGACCTGCTAGCGGGCGACGAGGAGACCGACGAAGACGCGCGCGGTCCCGACGTCGACGGCGCGGTCGACGCCGCGGGCGACGCCGACGCCGCGGTGGTCTTCGTGCGCGACGCCGCCACCGAGGCGATGGACCGCGAATCGCTCCGGCTCCCCGGTCGACAGGACGAGCTCGTCGAGCGGACCGCGGCCGCCGCGGCCCGGACGGTTGTCGTCGTCAACACCAGCGCCCCGGTCGAGCTCCCTTGGCGCGACACCGTCGACGCGGTCCTGGTGAACTGGTACCCGGGACAGGCGCACGGCGACGCGGTCGCGAGCGTCTGCTACGGCGACGCCGACCCCGGCGGGCGGCTGCCAGTGACGTTCGCTCCCGAGGCGGCGTACCCGACGGCGGGCGACGAGCGCCGCTACCCCGGCGTCGACGGCGCGGTCCGGCACGACGAGGGAGTGTTCGTCGGCTACCGCTGGTTCGACGCGGACGACGACCGCGCCGCGGGCGCGGGCGACGCCGAACCGACCTACCCGTTCGGCCACGGCCACTCGTACGCGACCTTCGAGTACCGCGACGCGAGCGTCGAGGCGGCGCCGGCGGCCGACGCCGAGCGTCGGGCGACCGTCACCGTCGCGAACGTCTCCGACCGCGACGGCCGCGAGGTCGTCCAGGCGTACGTTCGCCCGCCGGCCGTGGACGGGGTCGACCGCCCGGTCCGGGAGCTCGCGGGGTTCGCGAGCGTCGCTGTCCCGGCGGGTGAGGTACGTACCGTCGAAATCGCGCTCGACGAGCGCGCGTTCGCGCGGTACGGGGAGTCGGGGTGGCGGGTCGACCCCGGCGAATACGCCGTCGAGATCGGCCGTTCGAGCCGGGACGCGCGGGTTGAGCGCGTCGTCGACCGCCGCGACGAAGCGTGAGTTTATCCACGGTCGCGAGCCAACAAGAGGTAATGGCAGTCGCCGTCCCCGTTCCCGACCTCGCCGACCACGCGACCGACTGCGCCGACCGCCTGCGCGAGGCCGACAGGGTGCTGCTCGCGTCCCACATCGACGCCGACGGGATCACGAGCGCCGCGGTCGCGTCCACCGGGCTCGCCCGGGCGGGGATCGACCACGAGGTCGTCTTCGAGAAGCAGCTGGACGCCGACTCGATCGCCGGGATCGCCGCCCGCGAGTTCGACGTGGTGCTGTTCACCGACTTCGGCTCCGGCCAGCTCGACGCCATCGCCGACCACGAGGACCGCGGCGACTTCGTCCCCGTCATCGCTGACCACCACCAGCCCGCCGACCGCGACACGCGGTACCACCTCAACCCCCTCTTGGAGGGGATCGACGGCGCGAGCGAGCTGTCGGGGGCCGGCGCGAGCTACCTCCTCGCCCGCGCGCTGGAGGGGCCCGACGGCGACAACCGCGACCTCGCCGGGCTCGCCGTCGTCGGCGCGGTCGGCGACATGCAGGACTCGGCGGACGGGCTCGTCGGCGCCAACGAGTCGATCGTCGCTGACGGTGTCGACGCCGGCGTCCTCGAGGCCCGGACCGACCTCGACCTGTACGGCAGACAGACCCGGCCGCTCCCAAAGCTCTTGGAATACGCCTCCGACGTGAAGATCCCGGGGATCTCGAACGACGAGGCGGGGGCGATATCCTTCCTCACCGACCTCGACGTCGACGTGAAACGCGACGGGGAGTGGCGGCGCTGGGTCGACCTCGACGGCGGGGAGCGACAGGCCCTCGCGTCGGCGCTGATGCGCCGCGCGGTCGCCTCGGGCGTCCCGTCCGAGCGGATCGAGGCGCTCGTCGGGACCTCCTACACGCTGGTCGACGAGGAGCCCGGAACGGAGCTGCGAGACGTCAGCGAGTTCTCGACGCTGCTCAACGCGACCGCCCGCTACGAGCGCGGCGACGTCGGCCTCGCGGTGTGTCTCGGCGACCGCGGCGACGCGCTCGCGGAGGCGCGCCGGCTCCTCCGCACCCACCGGCGGAACCTCTCCGAGGGCCTCCAGTGGGTCAAAAACGAGGGCGTCACCCACGAGGACCACCTCCAGTGGTTCGACGCCGGCTCCCGCATCCGCGAGACGATCGTCGGTATCGTCGCCGGGATGGCGGTCGGCTCCCCCGCGGTCGACCGGTCGAAGCCGGTGATCGCCTTTGCCGAGGAGAGTGCCGAGGAACTGAAGGTGTCCTCGCGCGGCTCGCATGCGCTCGTCCGCCGGGGGCTCGACCTCTCGACGGTGATGTGCGAGGCGAGCCGATCGGTCGGCGGCGACGGCGGCGGGCACGACGTGGCCGCGGGCGCGACCATTCCTATCGACGAGCGCGACGCGTTCCTCGCCGCGGCCGACCGGATCGTCGGCGAGCAGCTCTCTTGACGGGGGCGACCACGCCGCCCGGTCGTCACCCGACCGTCCGCCGGACCCAGCCCGACGCGCCGCTCGGGACGGGGCCGGACTCTTTCCGGGGCTGGCGCGTCCCCTCGCCGTCGACCGCGCGGACGACGACCTCGTGTTCCCCGGCGGGCTCGAAGGCGTGGCGCCACTGCCGCCAGACGTCCGCGTCGGGCAGCGCGTCGGAGAGCTCGGCGTCGGTCCACGAGTCGCCACCGTCGGTCGACACCTCGACGCGCTTGACGCCGGGCGTCCCGGCGTAGGCGTGGCCGGCCAGTTCGATCCGGCCGTCGCCGAGTTCCGTGATTCCCTCGTCCCAGAGCTTGGCCACGGTGGTCACCTCGCCGGTCCCCTCCCAGCCGCGCTCTTCCCAGTAGCCGTCGTCCTCGACGTTCAGCAGTTCGATTTCCGAGAGCCATTTCACGTTCGTTTCGCCCCAGTGGCCCGGGATCAGCGTCCGGACAGGGTGGCCGTGGTTCGTCGGGAGCTCCTTGCCGTTCATCCCCCACGCGAGGAACCCCTCGGCGAGGACGTCGACCGGGAACTCGACGTAGTACCCGTCCTCGCCGCGCAGCATCGCGCAGTCGCAGTCGCCCTGCGGGTCCACAGATTCGAGCAGCGGCCGGATCGGCGTCCCCGTCCAGACGGCGGTGCCGATTCGGCGCCCGTTCAGGTCCTCCCCGACGCACCGCAGCGTCACCGCGCGGTTCTCGGCGGGGCGCTCGATCAGCTCGTCGAAGTCGACCGTCCGCTCGGAGCCGGTCTCGCCGGTGAACGTCAGCGACCACTCGCCCGCGGTGACCTCCGGGTCGAACTCCGCGATGTCGACGTTGTAGAACTCGCCGATCGGCGTCACCATCTCCTGGAGCCCGTCGCTTTCGACCGTCAGCGACGCCGAGTCGAGTTCTCGGAGCCGCGCGGCTGCGCCCTCCGACCGCGGGGCGTTGGGAAAGGGCTCGTCCTCCGACGCGAGCGCCCGCCGGCCGACGACGGTCGCGGCGACGAACCCGAGCGCGCCGGCGACGACCCCGAGCGTCCGGCGGCGCACCGCATTGACGACCGCCGGCGAGCCCCTCACTGTGCCGGTGTCACCTCCGGACGGGGTCGCGGACGACGGCAACCACCCGATCCCGACGACGACCGCCGCGGGGAGCGCCGCGCTCAGCGCACCCGTCGAGACGCCCGTCAAGCCGGCGGCAAGCAGCCAGGATCCCCCACCCGCGATCGCGGCGCCGACTGCTCGCCGATCGGTGCGCGCGGCGAGCCGAAGGCCCGCGAACGCGACCGTCCCGAACAGTCCGACGGCGATCGCGAGCGCCAGCGCGATGTGGATCAGGTGACCCGCCTCGCCGAGCGTTTCGATCGTCGCCGTCACGATCGGTCCAGGGGTCAGGTTGACGACGGTTTGGTCGATCGGCCTGACGACGAACGACGGCGTCCACCCCGCGACGAGGTACGAGCCGGCGATCGCGGCCGCGCCGGCCGCCGCGGCGAGAAGCGGTTCCCGTCGCTCGGTAACGTTGATCACGGTCAGGGTTAGGGCCGCAGTAACTTGAACTGCGGCCTCGGGGCGGTGTTGAGATAAGGTCGAAGGATGAGGCGGTCAAAGGATCGAGTTGTCTATGCTCAGTTTCGACCGCCTCAGCGGCGATAGCGGTTGTATCGAGTTAGATTTTCTGGAGCGAGAGGCGACACCCGAGTCGGCGATGAAACTCGGTATCCGACTCCATTTGGCGGGGCTATCACTTTCGGATACCGTCTCGACTCTTGAGAGATTGGGTGTCGATCGCCATCGAACCACCGTCCATCGGTGGGTACAGAAAGCCGATTTACAGCCGACGGACGGTGCGAATCCGAATCACGTTGCGGTCGATGAAACCGTGGTCCAGCTCAACTCTGAGCAATATTGGCTGTACGCTGCTGTCGATCCCGACACAAACCACCTGCTCCACGTTCGGCTCTATCCGACGAGAACGAACGCGATCTCCTCGATGTTTCTCTCAGAACTCCGTGAGAAACATCAGGTCGACGACGCGGTCTTTCTCGTTGACGGTGCGCCATGGTTACACGCGGCCTGTCATCGTCATGGGCTCCGATTCCAACACGTCACACATGGGAATCGGAATGCCGTCGAACATGTCTTTCGCGAAGTAAAACGACGAACAAACCAATTCTCAAATACGTTTAGTCACGCTGAACCGAGTACCGCCGAAAATTGGCTACAAGCGTTCGCCTTCGCATGGAATCAGCTTATCTAAACACTACCCCGAAACCGCTACAGTACCGTCGGCGTCGCCGGAGTACGCACAGCCGCGACGGCGAGAAAAGCGATCAGAACGAGCGCCGCGAGCGATCGCAGCGAGGGGGCGGCGTCGCGTCAGGCCTCGCCGAGGTCGCGGAACATCGCGCGGTAGTCGTCGGTCGACAGCGACTCGCCGAGGTTGTCGATGTCGGCGTCTAAGTCCTCCAACCGGTCGACCAGGTCGGCGTACGCCTCGTTCTCCTCGCGCTGTGCGGCCGGTTTCTGCGAGCTGAGGACCGCGCGTTTGCTGGCGAGGGCGGCGGCCTCCTGAACGAGGTCGTCGTACTCGCTGCGCGTCAGTAGCGTGTCGATGGCCGCGAGCAGCTTCGAGCGGCTCACCGGCTTGGTGAGGTAGAGGTCGAACCCCATGTCGATGATGTCGAAGTCGGGTTCGACCGCAGTGACCATCGCCACGCGACAGTCGTACCCCTCCTCGCGGATGTGTTCCAAGACGTCGTCGCCGCTCCCGTCGGGGAGGCGGCGGTCGAGGAGCACCACGTCGACGCCGCCGTCGACGCGATCGATCGCCTCGGCGGCAGTCTCCGCCACGTCGACGGCGTACCGCTCCTCTAAGAAGCCGGCGTACAGCGCCGCGATGTCTGGCTCGTCCTCCACGACGAGCACCGACGGATCGCTCACCGCCGATCACCGCCGAGGGCGACCGGACACGCTTCACCGGGCATACACGAATGGGCGGCGTGTCGAGAGATAAAACTGTCGCCGTCCATTCGCCCGATGTGCTCAACCGTCTTTTATATACCCTGGCTGCCAAAGGGGAGACGAATGTCAGAACTCGTCTCCACCGGGGTCGAGGGGCTCGACTCCATTCTCACCGGCGGCATCACCGAGCGGTCGACGGTCCTCGTCTCCGGCAACCCGGGCACAGGCAAGAGCATTTTCGGCATCCAGTACCTCCATCACGGCGTCTCCGAACACGACGAACGCGGCGTCTACGTCTCCTTCGAGGAGGACGAGGCCGACATCCGCGGCGCGGCCGAGTCCGTCGGCTTCGAGAGGTTCGACGAGATGGTCGAGGACGGCGACATCGTCATCCTCGACAAACGCGAGATGCTCCGCGAGACCGACTTCTCGACGGCGGTCGACCGCCTGCTCGACACCGTCGAAGACGGCGACTTCGACCGCCTCGTCTTGGACTCGCTGTCGATGTTCCAGTTGTTCTTCGACGCCGAACAGGAGAAGCGCACCTACCTGCTGAAGTTCTCGGACATCCTCAAGGCGAACGGGCTCACATCCCTGCTCATCAACGAGCAGGGCGCCGTCTTCCCCGACACGGAGGTCAGCTTGGAGAACTTCCTCACGGACGGGAACATCTACTTTATCCAGACGCCGACCGACTCCGGGGTCAACCGCTACGTCTGGGTGGCGAAGATGCGGAAACAGGACATCGACACCGACATCTTCCCGATGGAGATCGGACAGGGGGGGATCACGGTCCATGAGCGCGCGGGCGGGTTCTCGATGATGGGCGGCTCCGACGACCAGCCCTCGTTCTAACCCTCGCAGCGCGGCTGCGTCGATCGCGACCCGGTGACGCTCTTTCGATCGCGGCACGATCGACGGTCTTCCGATCGCCGCCGCCGCCCAACGCTGATCACTTTCGCGATGAGAGGTCGCGCCAGACGTCGTCGAGGCGGTTCTTCACCGCCGACCGCTCCTCCACCTCGACGGTGAGTCCGTCGCGGAAGTCGACCTCGACCCCATCGACCTTCCGACGGTACACCTTCACGCGCCGGTGTTCGTCCGAGAGCGGGCGGTCGTGTAACTCCAGTAGATCGGCCTCCTCCAACTCGTTGATCCGTCGGTAACACGTCGCGATCGGGACGTCCAACTGGTCGCTGAGGTCCTGCGCCGACTTCGCGTCGCCCGTCGCCGTCAGGATGTCCGTGTTGTATTTGTTACCGAGTACGGTAATCAGATTGTCCCCCACCATTCACGTTATCGAGATTGATTTTGTGTCTTATAACGGTACCGGTGATTGTCTCGATCGCCGAACGGCTCGATCCGGCGGCCGGGACGGGGACCGCGACCGCTTCAGCGGTCCGGACTGCTGACCCGTGTTATCGCCGCTGATACCCGCTCCCGTGGGTTTATGACCGGTGTTCGAGCAGAGTGGGTATGGAGCTTATCGAGGGGTTGTACTTGATGACAACCACCGTGCTGGCCGGCGCGAGCGCGACGCTGGTTGCGTTCGCCGTCGCAGCGTACCGGTCGTCCGGTCGCACGGCGATGGCGTACCTGGCTGTCGGCTTCGGACTCGTCGTCGTCGCGGCAGTCGGGACGCCCGCGGCCGCCTTCCGGACCGAGTTCGCCGACCCCGAGGCGCTACTCTTAGTCAACACCGGGCTGCTCGCGGCGTCGATGGCGTTCATCGCCGGGAGCCTCGCGGTGTATGAGCCGGGGACGCGCGAGTTCGTGATCCCCGAGTCGGAGCTGTCGCGTCTGCGCGATCGGTGACAGTCGGGTCCGAGCCCTAACCCCCCGCGTCGCCGCCGAATCGATCCTAAGCGAACGCCGCGAAACTGGAAGCGTACCCCGCTCCCCGACGCCCTTTTGCGTTCTCGGTCCGTAACGATCTCGATGACAGATCGCTGTCGAAACGGCGGCGCGACCGCGAGCCCGCGACCGGTTCCGCGGCGGCGCCGACCCGGTGAATCGCCCCGAGGCTCGGGGCGTCGACGATGACGGCTGCCGACGCCCGCGGCGGCCTCTCGCCGGTCGCGCGCCTCTCGGACCTCGCCGCGCGCGCCGGCGTCGGCGCCGGGGTCACGGTGCTCGTGAGCGTCCTGCCCGTCGTCGGGCTGGTCGCGCCCGCGGTCGGCGCTGGCGTGGCGAGTTGGACCGACGACGCAGAGCGCCCCCGCGGCCCGAAGATCGGGGTCGCCACGGGCGCGCTGGTCGCGCTGCTGTCGCTGCCGCTGACGTTCTTCGCCGTCTGGGTCGCGGCCGCGGTGTCGCCCGCGGCGACCGTCGGCGTCCTCGCGCTCACGCTGTTCGGCGCGGCGTACGTCATCGGCAGCGGCGCGCTCGGCGGCTACCTCGCGGATCGGATCGCCGAGGACCGCGATACCTCGCCGGCGGACGCCGACCGCGAGGCGCCCGCGACGCCGATCGAGCGCCTCAAACACCGCTACGTCGAGGGCGATATCTCCGACGCGGAGTTTGAGCGCCGCCTCGACCGACTGGCCTCCGCCGACCGCGACCGCACTGACTCGGCGTCTCGACGCGAGACGCCCGAGACGACTGCCCCCGAGCACGAGCGCTGAAACGGCCTCGGGGGGATCGCTCTTTCGAACGGCGTCGTTGACACCCGGTATTCACCCCTTCTCGCTCGTCACGTCTCGCCCGACGCGGTCGCCGCTCGTTCGCACATCGGATTCGTGATGGAGACCGGTCGGTACCGCCGCTGCGCCGCAGATCCAGATCTGATACTCTCTCGCCGAAGTCGTTGATATATTCTGTAACTAAACTACTCAAAATAACCCGAAAATCGCACGACCTGACGTGTTTATCAACTCGGATAACCGGGAACGTGATCTTAAGTAGGAAATCCACTTCGCTATCGATAACGCCCGCCGGGCAGGCCGGGGGCCGACGCAACACAACCAATGTTCGAAACCATACTGGACGAGGAAGAGCGCGGGCAAGTGGGGATCGGGACCCTCATCGTGTTCATCGCGATGGTGCTGGTGGCGGCGATCGCCGCCGGCGTCCTGATCAACACGGCCGGGTTCCTCCAGACGCAGGCAGAAGCAACGGGCGAAGAAAGTACAAGTCAGGTTTCCGACCGGCTTCAGGTGGTGAGTCAATCTGGATATCTCAGCGACACGTCCTCCGGTACTGTGGACCACCTACAGTTCGTGCTCGCACAATCACCGGGTGCTGATAATATCGATCTTGATGAAGTGTCCGCTGAGCTAATTGGAGAGGATGGGCAAGAAACCTTCCAACTGAGTAGTGATGAGGTCGATATCAACATTTTCACTGGCGGTTCGAACAACGTAATGACTGATACTAGTGATCGAGCAGAAGTCTCGATTGCGCTCACCAGCAACAACGACATTGCCGGTGTGACAGAGAATCTCGGCTACACGCTTGAGGAGGGTGACACGTTGACGTTCACTTTCACCACACCATCTGGGGCGACAACCACTACGGAAATTCGGATTCCGAGCACTGTCGTTGATAATTCAGTGAGGCTGTGAACATGTTTGAAACTATCACTAATTCCGAGAAGCGCGGTCAAGTTGGTATCGGAACGCTCATCGTGTTCATCGCGATGGTACTGGTGGCGGCGATCGCCGCCGGTGTGCTGATCAACACGGCTGGGTTCCTCCAGACGCAAGCAGAGGCAACGGGACAGGAGAGTACGGACCTCGTCTCTGAACGGATCGACGTAGCGAGCGAAGTCGGTATTGTCTCTAGTACAAATACTGAAGAGCTTGATGAGATCCGTCTTACCGTTACTGGTGCACCAGGTGCTGATCAAATTGACCTCGGTGAATCCACGATCCAGGCTGTCGGACCTGGTGGCCAAGAAAATCTAGTTTTCGCTGCAGGTCCTGATACTGATGTTAGTGGTTCGCCTGGAACAGATGAAATTATTGCTCCGTCGGAGATAAGTGAATCAGCGACGACAATTGATGTGAATGTTGGTTCACTCTCAAATGGCCAAGAGGTCCGTCTGACTGATGGTACTGGTAGTAATACCTACTCACAGACTGTTACTGGTGGCCAAATAAACACGATCGACTTCTCTGGCGAGGGACTTGACCTGAGCGCCGGCGATCTCACAGTTGAGCTGGTTGACAGTGGTGGCTCCGTAGCCAATTCTCAGACCTACACGGTTTCAGCAACTGTAGGCCCTGATACCCTTAATACCGATGTTAGTGGTTCGCCTGGAACAGATGAAATTATTGCTCCGTCGGAGATAAGTGAATCAGCGACGACAATTGATGTGAATGTTGGTTCACTCACAAATGGTGAAGAGGTCCGTCTGACTGATGGTACTGGTAGTAATACCTACTCACAGACTGTTACTGCTAGCCAAATAAACACGATCGACTTCTCTGGTCAAGGACTTGACCTGAGCGCCGGCGATCTCACAGTCGAACTGATTGACGGTTCTGACTCCCTAGTAACTGGTCAGTCCTACACGGTTACAACCAAACCAACTGCCATTGGTGACGTCAGCCAGCTCGGTGCTGATCAATTCGGTGTTCGTGAGGGTAGTACATTCCAACAGAACCCCGTCATCGATGACTCGAACCAACAGTACCAGATTATCCTGAACCCGGCAGTTGGTTCACTACAGAACACTGATAACCCGAACAATAAGTTCGGACAGGCTGATACTGCTTCGCTCGACATCGTCTCGCCTGCCGGTGCGACGACTTCAGCTGAATTGCGTGCCCCAGACCTGTTCAACAACAACGAAGAAGCAGTCAGGCTCTAACGACTCTCGAATCACAAGTTAACCGCCTCGGCGGAGCCGATCCGCCCGCAACACCTATTTTACGGCGCGCGTTACCACGACGCATGAGTGACCACGACGCACCGGCTGCCGACCCCGACGCGCCGCCGGCCGATCCGGACGAACTCGACTTCACCGATGACGAGAATGTCGTCGAGATCGATGAAGGGCGGTACGTCGTCGGCACGAACGGCCGCCCCAACGTCGGGCGCTCGCAAGACGACCGCCGACCGCCGCCGGACGACGCGGCTCCTCCCGCCGACTCGGGCGAGTTCACCACCGCGGAGCCCGCAAGCCCCGACGACCGCCGACCCGCTGGTAACGACCCGCGAACGAGCGCCGCCGGGCCCGGCGTCGAGGACCGCGACCAGCGACAGGCAAGCGGACAGGACCGAGCCAGCAAACGGGGACAGCCCGGCAGGCGGGGACGTACCGGGTCAAGTCCCGGCGAGCAGCAGGCACCGTCCGGCGCGGACGCGGTCGACCGGCAGGCGGTGAGCCGGTGGCTGGCGACCTCCTTCGACGACGACGGCTTCGACTACGGTATCGATGCGACGCTCCACGCGAACGGCGACACCACCCGCCAGCGGACCGTGTCGAACGACGTGACGGCGACGTTCGACACGTTGATCTCGTGGTTCGCCTCCAATGCGGGGCCGAACTCGCCGACTCCGGAGGCGATCGGGTTGCTGCTCGCGGCCTCCGAGACGACAGTCAACCTGCCGCCGGTGGTGATCAAGCGGTTCGCCGCAAACCAGGGGCTCACGGCGAGCGATAGTATCGGCGACCTCGTGCGCGCCGCTGAGGAGGAAGGCGGCTTTCAGATTGAGTGAGCCCCATTGGGGCCGGTTCTCAGCACAGGTTCACACCATCACTTCAACGCGAGCGTTGATTAATTACAGAGCGCAGATACTGTTGTAGAAGGCTTACAACGCCCGAACTACCTCGGCGTTTGAACGGGTCGCATCCACTGGTTGAGGTCGCTGACGGTTTCTTGACTCACATGGACCCACGTCTGGCCATTCCAGGTCTCTTCGACACGCTGCCAGTGGTCATTCGACTGTGGAATGAACCGCACTCGATGGCGGGTTCCTGCGTGGTCAGTAAACTCGAGAACTTGTTCACACCGAGTTGACGACGTCATTGGCTGTGTTGGAGTCGCAGTACTTTGTGGAGCTGTACATTCAGTTTGTGAAGCGCTGTCGACCGTCGCTGTATTGCTGTCTGACATTTATTCACCGGAGGGAATCTCTCAATCATACCCTCCACCCCGCTCGGGGGGTACAAACTACTTTTGTACAGGCGGCCGAGGCGACTGCCCCGGGGCTTGACCCCGGGGTTGAAGCCGACAGCATTATTATGCTTAAGACAGTATAATTCAGTATGGGACAGATGGAATGCTATCCAAAACTGCGACAACGGGGTGTTGTCACGATCCCAGAAGAAGTCCGAGACGGTCTTGATCTGGAAGAAGGCGACCAACTGAAACTCATCGTCGAAAAACTCGACTAACCAACCGTGAAACACACGCTTCGTTTTCGCGCGTACCTGCCTGACGACGTGGAGAGCGAAGCGTGGCACCACATCGACATCCTCCGGCAGATCCGCAACCACACTGTCCGAGACTACTACAACTCCGACTACAACGACCGACCATCAGACTACGACCAACACAACAAACTCACCGCTTGGGCAGACCGCTGGCCGACCTTCGCGGAACCCTCCAGACACGCCGCACAACAAGCCATCACTCAGATCCACAGCGATCTGGAAACACTACAAGAACGTCGAGAAAACGGCTACAACGTCGGAAGGTTACAGTGGCAAGGCAAAGGCGAATTTCGGTCAGTGTCGTACAATCAACCCCGTCGCTGGAACGTGGATCACAACACGGGCGACGACCGATTCGTGCGACTCCGACTCGAAAAGATCGGCTGGTTCAATATCCGAGCAGACCGCAACGTGCCATCCAAAGACGAGATTGACGAGGTCATCCTCAAAAAAGAATCGACGGGTGAGTGGTACGTCTCGCTCGTCACCACCGTGGAAGACACGCCAGAGAAACCGTCACTGAGTGAGATTAAACCCGAAGACTGCGTGGGTGCTGACCTCGGCATCACCAACTACATCCACACCTCGGAAAATCTGTCCGTGGCTACGCTTGACCTGTCGGATGAGTACGACCGGTACGCACGCGAGCAGCGGAAACTCGCTCGGAAAGAACACGGCTCTAACAATTGGGAGAACCAACGCCAGCAGGTGGCGCGAGCCAAACGCAAAATCAAGCGGAAGGTCGAAGATTTCCAGCACAAGCTGACGACGTGGCTCGTGAAAAAGTACGATGTGGTGGCCGTGGAGGATTTGGACGTGAAACCGATGCTGGAAACCAGTCAAAATGCGAAAAGCAAACAGGATGCGGCGTGGTCGCAGTTCATCGAACTGTTAGAGTACAAAGGTGAATTACACGGCACACACGTTGAAACGGTTGAACCTCGTGGGACGACAAAAGAGTGTTCGGTTTGTGGCGTCGAGACGGCCAAGCCGATCTGGGTGCGGGAGCATTCGTGCCCTGCGTGCGGACACAAGGAAGATCGTGATTTGAACGCGGCGAAGAATATTCTCACTCGTGGATTGCGGCAGTTAGGGCTGGGACAGTCCGAATCAACGCCTGTGCAGACTGCGCTCCCTACGTTCACGCCTCACCGAGAGGCCGTGGATGCAAAGCGCGTCGTTGAAGCAGGAAGCCTCGGGGCTTGACCCCGGGGTGCGTTCACCAACTACTAGACGGGATCAGATCTCGATGGCTGAGCCCACAGGCGTTCACTTGACGTACCGCAATCCAAATTCTCATTCGGCTCTGCTGAAATCCTATTATTCAGATATATTATCGGCTGAAACAGCCGGTCGACAAAGAGTGCGTATCGAGCATCAATGGCATGTGTGAGACGGTAGGTCTCCCGAAGCGTTTTGCGTCTCGGTGAAGTAGCGGCAGGTATGGCACGAGCTGATTCTGGGAATTCGGACCCTCCTGAACGGGAAATCCGCTTAGTGAAGAACCCAGATGGCCAGTGGACGGCTCGTGATCTCCGTGTCGGCGTGACTGCTCAAGATAAAAGCCGGGACGTAGCACTTGACAATCTTGATGCCGTCATTGAGGCGGTAGAAGGTGATGGCGGGCGGCCTCCAACCGATGAGGAGATACGTGACCTCGGTGTTGATCCTGAAGTCGCTCAATCACAGAGCGATGAGCTTCCCGATGTCCTACAGTAGCAATGGTGACACGGGACTTTTCGGGTGAAGACGTGTACAAAGTGCTGGTGAACGTTGGTGGGTTTCAGCACGTCCGTACCACAGGGGATCACCTGATTCTTCGATGGGATCCACCAGAAAGCCATGAGAACACGGATACGCGTACGGTGACTGTTCCGGCCCACGACTCAATCAGCATCGGAACGCTCCATGATATTGCTGACGACGCCGGTGTGGAGAATTTCGAAGCGTTCTGCGAGTGGATCGACGAGAATCGGTGACGACTGATATAGGTTTCTGATACTCACGGACATAAATACGTAAACACATCTGGGATTTCGACCCGGTCGAGTGCAGAGAGAGCAGCCTCACGGAGATCGTCGAGTGTGTCAAACAGGCGGTTCCCAAGTTCTTGATCAAGTTGTCTCCAACACTCTTCCGCGGGGTTCAGCTCCGGTGAACCCCGCGGTAGGTAACAGAGTTCTATCGGTGTACCTTCAGCAAACTCTTGGACCTTGTTCGCCGTGAAATACGAGGCGTTGTCCAAAACGACGCAAATCTTCTCGCCGAATTCAGTCTGAAGTGCGTCGAGAAGTCGAATCGTCGTGTCGCTGTTAAAATTCCCTGCACACGGCAGGAAGAACGTCTCACCGCCATCGCTGACTGCACCAAGCAACTTGATGCTATCCCACGCGCCCGTCACCGGCAGTGACGGGCGCTCCCCTTCCGGAAACCACGCATAAATCAACGTCGAGAGAACCTGTCTCGTCTGATCGATGGTCAGGATCGTGTATTCGTCGTCCAGGTCGTTGCGCTTTTTTTGAAGCCTTCTTTCCAAGCTTCTTGGGCTCTTTCGTCGGATTTGTAGAACTCCGGCCGGGCTGTCTTCCAGGACAGCCCGGCCTCAGACATCAATCTCCGGACGTGCCGCTCACAGTACTCAACGTCAAACTCTTCGGCGAGATAGTGACGAGCTAGTGGAACAGACCACGCGGGCGCGTCTAATCCTACTTCCTCGGGCGATTCGTGAAGTACCTTGACGAACCGCTTGTGCTGTTCATCAGAGAGTTCGGTTGGTCTGCCTTCGCGCGGATCGTCGTAGGCGACTTGCTCGACCGGCTCATCAGCGAGCCGGTCGAGCCGACCAACCCACCGAGACAACCATGGACCGGTGTATCCGTATCGTTCAGCAACCTCCGCCATCGTTGCATCGTCTTCTTCAAGATAGTTGATCACCGCCATTAGCCGCTGTGTCGGCTTTTTATCTTCGACCTCCGCGAGAGCGTCGCGGAGGTCGTCAAGAGTGGCGGCGTCAAGCGTGGACATACTCGCTAATCACACTCTAACCTAAAGAATATTTAGCTGACAGTATGAGTCACCTGTATTGACCGGAACCGGAGTAGAACGTATCACTTTCTGAGAATTTCAACGGAGCCTCTCATTCAAATTTAAATAGAATAATTCACAAAAATACGGTAGCGTTGCCATCACACCCGATTACCGACACGATTACACTTAGACCGCTTAGCTGAAGTTCTAGATTACGGACAATAACCAGTATAATCGCAAGACGTAGCGGGGTTACTCTGTTGCGAAACCGACTGATAATAAAAATAAAAAGAGCTACCCAGAAGATCCGACAGAGCGTGTGAATAACATAGGGCGGTGCCATCCACCGAGGCCCAAGCGACCACTAACCGGGGCGGACACCCGATCCAATACACTACACAGATCGGCAAGCGACCAGAGCACCGAGACCTGGGAAACCACTCGACGCGGCCTCAACATCGGCAGCCACACCGAGGACGAACCCACGTGGATGGATCCGGTCTGATCTGCTCAGCAGCAACCCACCCCTTGTCGTCAGCCAACCAAGGCCACGCACACTGGAAGCCACAGGCCGACAGTGATGCGGCTCGCCACAGCCTGGTGAGACGGCTGTAATATCGCTCCATCAGACACGCCTCTCAGGAGACCTGCGATCCGGTGGCAGCCAACAGACGATGCCACGCCGGGAAGCAGGGTGATTGTCTGGAAGCAAACGGACAGTCCCGAGTAGCAACTGGTGGTCTGTCGCGAGGACATGAGACTTCTTCATCGAGCAGGCGGGCGTCCTACGGGAGGAAACGTGGTGTCCTGCGTTGGGGAACAGGAAGTTGTTCTTTCAGGAACGCGGTGTCTTGCGGCAGGAAACGAGATGTCTTGCGTTGGGGAACAGAGAGTTGTTCTTTCAGGAACGTAGTGTCTTGCGTTGGGAAACAAGATGTCCTGCGTTGGGGAATGGGGAGTCTTGCGTTGGGGAAGCTGTGTCCTGCGGTAGGAAACAGGGAGTCTTGCGTTGAGGAAGCGCCTGTCCTGCGTTGGGGAACGTGGTGTCTTGCGTTGAGGAAGCGCCTGTCCTGCGGTAGGAAACGTGGTGTCTTGCGTTGAGGAAGCGCCTGTCCTGCGTTGGGGAACGTGGTGTCTTGCGTTGGGAAACGGGGAGTTGTTCTTCCCGGAACGGGGTGTCTTGCGTGGGGAACGAGTGGGCCTGCGGTCGGGACCAACTGGTCTTGCGGCTGGGAACGGCGAGTCGTTGCTTCACCAGCGGCTGGTCCGGCGATAGAGAATCGACGGGCGTGCCCGAGGGCGGACGGATCTATGGGTCCGGGCGCGACGAAGTCTGTCTCAGCCAACGGATACGCCTCCGGACGGAAGCGGGTACGCACAACAACTGACTTGGTGAGTCTCACACAAGCGATCACCCAGTCGGCTTCAAGATAGCGAGCCCTCGAACGGCGGGGAGCGATAACATGACCCCGCTTCGAGATGGCGCCGTGAGGGATTCACTGCTTGGTGGCAATCGTTGCGCCCGACTCGCTGCGAGCCGCTGTGGGGCGGCGCTGCTGGGGCCACACCGTGAGCGCAACTCAGCTGTCACCGGTGTGTGTTGTGTCCAACTGGAGCCCTCAGACGTAGGCCACGAGGAGGGCGCGATAAGGAACCACGGACGTGTTCACCGAGCGATTGTCAGTCTCCTGCGGGTCGCGACATGTGTCATCGGCCGCACGGGCGGTGGCCAGACGCGAGTCAGCCGTCCCGAGTGACGGTGCGAGCCGACGGGTGCGACTGAATCGAGGGTGGGTGAAACTGTTGTGTGTCGTGTGGCGTCGTGCTGGGCGCTTCCCCAACCGACGGCGTCGTCGTCGTGGCTGTGGGGTGTCGCGATCGTTGTTGGCGTCGGGAACAAGGGGGTCGCTACTGGTGCACGCACGGAGTGACAATGCGGTGGTCGGGTGGGTCATGATCTGGTTACACGGATCGAGCGGAGAGCCCTCAGGGATGTCTTCAGTCAGCGGCATGGATCGACGCGACAGGCGATCGGGTGGCGAATTGGGACACACTGTCGAGCGAGTGCGCCGTGGCTGTCTGGCGTCCCATCTCCTAACGGGGGATGGACTGTGGTCTCGTTCAGGGAGAGACGTTTGCTGGTGAGCCGTGCGTCTCGGTGCGTCGCAGTGGTCACGGCGGTGTCTCAGTGTGGTGTGTGCGGTCGTTCAGTCGTGCGAGCATGGGCGTGGCGACTAGTGGCGTTGTGCTGAGCGTGATGTCGGCCTGGGGACGACGGCGCCTTGCGTTGTGATCGTCGTGGGGGACACCACGGTCGTGAGGGAGCTGCGCGGCGTGGGACAGTCGGTGTTGCTGTGGTGGTGACGGATCGATCGTACGGTGCTGTGGTGGTACACAAAGCGTCACGACGACGTCGACAGCGAGGCCGTCCGGAAGGGCGCCATACCAAGAGCGGAGGCGACGTCGTGGTGCGTGTGGTGGGAGGTTGGTCTCACGTCCCGGATCGATCTGGGAACACCTGGGGCCACAGTGGGTTCAGACGAAGAGTACTCTAGGCTTTCGGTGGGTTCACATTAGAATTACTCTGGGCTCTCGGTGGGTTCACAGGAGCATTACTCTGGGCTCTCGGCGGGTTCACGTCGAACGCTCACCTCGATCACCTACGGGTCACGGTTGGATCGCGCTGGACTCACGACGGAGTCAGTTCGGATTGATCCTCTAATGGTTTGCTGGTCATGTTGGGATCGGTTTGGATCGATACTGTACTCCTTCGAGGGTCGTGGCGGGATCGATTCGGATCGATACTCCAATTGTTCGAGGGTCGTGGCGGGATCGATTCGGATCAATACGCCAATTGTTCGAGGGTCGTGGCGGGATCGGTTTGGATCGATACCGGGCTCGTGCTGGCCACACGATGGGGTCAAAAGCGCAGTTCTCCGCTGTCACTGAGGGTGTCGGCGTTTCCCTGACCACTGTGTGTCACGCCAATTATCGTGGGGAACTTGAGACTACAGCGGGTATAGCGGGACTGTGATGCGTGGTTTCGGCCGATTCAGCATAATTCGAGGTGGAGCCTCCGACCTCAAGGAGCGAGCATAGCGAGCGAGTAGGTCGGAGAGGAAACCGACAACGCACGACGCAACCGCACGACGGTAGCTACCTGACTCCCCACCGTATAAGTACCGTTAGATAGTAATCTGAAACATAGAGGTGCGTCGAACTGCGCCGGTCAAGCTTGTTGTTCCCGATGAGCGGTACGACGACCTCCACGAATCCGCGCGACAGTTCCTTCACTGTGCGAATCGTGCCGCTGAATTCTGTTGGGACGACGACTCCTACGCCAACTGCGTTACGGCGAACTCGACGGCACGGGACGCGCTCTACGAACAACTGCGAGAGGAAACTGATCTTACGGAGAATCGAGGAGAAAGCCTCGCGCTTTAGCCCTGTCTCTTACCCACAAGTTCACCGAGTCCCAAACAAACGTTTCAGACGCTGTCGAACCATATCTATTCTCGAGAGATCGAGGTGGGGAGTAATTCGGACGGTGATATCGGCAGTGGGGGGTTGTTGAATGTGGTAAACAAGATCAGCAAAATCGTCCCATAGAAGTGTTAAATCTGTAGATATCGAGGCTTCGGTCGGATTCATTGACCGCAACAACGACTCGATTTGTGGGTAAGAGACAGCGCTTTAGCGCGGGGATGAATCCGACACTACACTTCACACTTCACCGTTCGATGGTACGGCTGGATATTCCACGCTGAGCAAATACACACCTTCAAGTAAGTATATCTACATGGGTTACATATGGCGAAACAGGTCGTCACCCGCACCTATACTGCGTCCATACGGAACCAGTCTCGGGTGCAAGACGACCTTGATTCGCTCGGGTTCGCCGCCTCGAAACTCTGGAACGTCGGACGGTGGACGTGTAGTCGGATCTGGGACGAAATCGATCACATCCCGAACCACAACGAACTCACCACGTACCTCAAAACCCACGAACGCTATGCTGACCTGCATTCGCAGTCAAGTCAGCGAGTACTTCAAGAACTCGCTGAGGCGTTTAACGGCTGGTACGGTAAACGACGCAACGGAGATACGAGAGCGAACCCGCCCGGCTACCGCAAACACGGTGACGAACACCCGCGTTCCACAGTCACGTTCAAAGCCGCTGGCTTCAAACTCGACACCCAGTACAACCGCGTTCGACTCTCAAAGGGGTCGAATCTTAAGGAGTATTGGTCGGACTTCATCCTGTGTAAGTACCAGACTCGCCCCGACGTTGATTTTTCGACCGTCGAGAACGTCCAACAGGTTCGAACAGTTTGGACGGGTGAGAAATGGGAACTACACTTCGTCTGTAAGGTTGAAGTAGAGGTGGCTGAAGCCCCCGGTGAGAAGGCGGTGGGTGTTGATCTCGGGATCAACAACTTTGCCGCGCTTGCCTATGAAGACGGCCACAGCGAACTGTATCCGCTGAACTGTCTGAAGCAGGACGACTACTACTTCAGCAAGCGGATTGCCCGGTGTGACGACTCGAACTCTGAGCAGGCCACCCGGCTGAACCACAAGAAGTTGGCTCGTCGCACTCACTATTTCCATACGCTCTCGAAACACATTGTTGAACGGTGTGTTGAGGAAGGCGTTGGAACGATCGTAGTGGGAGATCTCTCGGGAATCCGCGAAGAGGATGACTCTGACGAGTCGAAAAACTGGGGCAAACACGGCAACCTCGACTTACACTCGTGGGCGTTCGACCGTTTCACAGACCTTCTCGAATACAAAGCCGAAATGGAAGGTATCACCGTCGAGGAAGTCTCCGAGGAGGACACGTCGAAGTCGTGTTCCTGCTGTGGTCGCAAGCGTGACGCGAACCGAGTTGAACGTGGATTGTATGTGTGCGATGAGTGTGGGACGGTAGCGAACGCGGATGTGAACGGGGCAGAGAATATCCGACAGAAAGTATCTCCGAGTCCCGCCACGGATGGCGGTGATAGGAGTAACGGCTGGTTGGCACAGCCATCGACGTTCCTGTTTGACAAGGAAACTGGTGGGTTTGCACCTCAAGAACAGGTAACGTCGTAAACCACAATATCCCAACCCAGTGGTGCCGTGGGAATCCTCGCGCTTCAGCGCGGGGAGGGTGTCAAGGATCGAAGTGGTAGATGTAGGGGTGGTCAGCCTTCCCAGCGGGCATGATTTCTTCGAGTAGCTCGCGAACCTCGGATTCGGAGGGAGCACTGGTGATGATTCGATCGTCGTAGATTGCTACATAGGCTTCGTTGAGTCCCAACTCGCGCAGTTCGCGACCCAAGCTGCGGGCTCGAGCCTTCCCCATCTCCTGATGGTAAATCTGCTCCAGTTCGTCGGTTTTCTCCCGCAACTGCTCGATCTCCGACGCGTATCGCTCTCGGTTGCGCTTGTTCTTCATGTAGAAGCGCAACTCCTCGGCGTCCGTCTTTTCGGCTTCCTCGGGAACTGGAAACGAGTCGATGATGCCGAAGCGATGTTTGGCCTCTTCGTACTCGTCGTCGATGTCAGTGCTGAGCGAGCCCCCGAATATGATGTTCTTAACCCCGATCCACCCATCGTAGACGATCTGATCCTCGAATGGCAACAGGACGACACTCGAAACCGGGACTGGAAGTGCAGATTCATCCCACACTTCGACGAACGGCAGCCGAGCCGGGCGGACTGCATATGCCTTCGGCGGTTCTGTCCAATCGAGGAAGATCGCGTCGTCTTCGCGATAGCGGACGACGACAAACTCTCCGGTGATGAAGTCAGTCCATGCTGCGACCTGCTCGAGATCAGCCTCCGACAGGTCAGCAGGGTTCTGGTCAACGAAGTCCTCTATCAGGTCCGTCGTTGACTCGTTGTACAGCGTGTTTCGGAGCGGGAGAAGCTCGTCAGTGTAGTGCTGTTCGAGGTCAGCGACCGTTTCGATCTCTTCGATGACATCGAATCGATCGTTGACATACACCAAGAGGTGGGCGTACAGATCAAGAAACCGTTGTTCGCTCTCTTCGGACAGCCGTCTGTCGGCTTCACTCATTGTTGACATCCTCTCCGCCCTGAAGGGTGAAGATTCCCACGGCCCCGCACCGCTGGTTTGGGGTGTTTACGGTTTGTAGCTGTCCCGATGACGGCTACTGGCTGTGCCAATCAGCCGTTACTCCTATCCCGGCATGGGATTCAGAGGTACTTCTTACTGTACCCGAACACTACAACAGAAAGGGGTACTTTCTGTGTGTGTGTGGTCGGGAATCCCAATATTGTCCGATTAAGTGGGCGGGTGGACCGCCTCGGATGATTATTAATACGACGACCACTCAGTTAAAACACCCAGCCAGAAGTTCGTGGCTGCTGTAGAGAATTGTCGGATTCATCCCCGCGCTGAAGCGCGAGGCTTTCTCCTTGATTCTCCGTAAAAGACGTGTTCATGGTCACAGTGAACTACCCCACCCTACTCGCTCACGGCTGACGCCGTTCGCTCCTTGAGGGTGGGGCTTCCTGCTTCCACGACGCGCTTTGCAGACACGGATGTATCCGCAGGGAGCGCAGTCTCCACAGGCGTTGATTCGGAGTGAACCACTCCTACTTCTTCAAGACCACGAGAAAGAATATTCCACGCCGCATTCGCGTCCCGATCCGCTTCAAACCCGCAGGAAGGACAAGAGTGTTCACGAACCCACAGCGGTTTCTCGGTTTTTACGCCACAGGACGCACACTCTTTGGTCGTGTCTTTCGGGTCGACCTCTACAAAGTGCGTGCCTTCACGGTCGCATTTGTATTCGAGCATCCGCTTGAACGTCCCCCACGCCGCCGACGCCCGGGTTCGAGAGTTGCCCGGTAGTTCAACCAACCCTTTCGCGTCCAAGCCTTCGACGGCCACCAAGTCGTACTCGCTGGCGTAGTAGTTCGACAGCTTGTGCAAGAAATCACGTCGCTTCCGTTTTAGATCGGCATGGCGTTGGGCAACGACTTTCCGCTGTTTCTCCCAGTTGTTCGACCCATGTTCTTTCCGTGAGAGGTCGCGCTGGGCGCGTTCCAACCGTTCGCGTTCGTCGGACAGGTCAAGCGACCCGACAGCAGTGCCATCGGTATCGTGGGCGTATTTGAGTATCCCAACGTCGATCCCAACACATCGCTCGGAGTCGGTTGGTTTTTCGGGTGTCTGTTTGCCGTCGACAGCGAATGAGGCGAACCACTCACCGGTCAGCTCTTTCTTGATCGTGACTTCTTTGATCGTCACGTCGTCGGGGATCTCTCGGTGGTTCACGATTGGAATATCCGCGAGTTTCGACAGTGACAGTACAGGCTGGCCGTTCTTACTATCGAACTCGAAACCAGACTGTACGTAAGTGAAACTACGGAAGTCCTGTGGGGCTTTCCAGTTGAGACTACCGACGTTGTAGCCCCGCTCTTTCAGTTCGGAGAGAGCTTTGATGCTGTCCTCAATTCGCATGACAGCCGCCTGTGCGACTGTCGAGTACAGATCGTTCAGTTCCTCCCACCAATCTTTGAGGTCGGTGAGTTGATCCCGAACCTGCCGCACTCGTTGGTTGAGTGTCCCCGCCGAGTCTGGGATTTGCTCAAATTTGTTGAGTGCGTGGTTGTAGAGTTGCCTACAGGTGTCACGGTGGTAATCCAGTTGCTCACGCTGTTCGGGCGTGGGATTGAGTCGGAACCTATAGGCGTAGTGCATTGGGAGTAGCTATTCGTCGGGGTCAGACGTTCGGACGATTTTCACGTCTGCGCCACGCCACTGTTTCGGAACGAGAACGTGTGCGCCGTTTCCGGTGGCTTTCACTTCGCCTTCGATGACTTCGTGGCCTTCGATTTCGTGTCTATCCATCACCTGTATTTGTACATTGTTTCAACGTAAGTGTGTCGGTACGTGGGGCATGGAGTAGTGATACAGAGCAGTGTATGTGAGGCGATGACGGCGGTGTATCCCCTCCCTACTGCGCTACTCGGCCTCCGGCCTGTGTTGCTCCTTGAGGAAGGGGGGTTACCGCCTGTATTCAGCTAATCAGGCGTTTCGAACTCCGAGCAAGCCCGTCATCGATACTCCGAGATCGTACGATACGGGACGTAGTACCCAATTTCATCGATCCACGTCGACAGCCACTCGTCAGCAGTCGCTTCATCGATCTTTCCAGCATCGATTGCAGCTAACAGGACGCCGACTGACCCGATAACGGTCACGCCCTGGTCTTTCGCAAACGACCGGGCATCTCCGTCGTCTGTCAGCAGTCGACCGTTGTGTGCGTCGGCGAGGGCGAACGCCTGTGCTTCTCCAGGATCGAGATGCCCACCAACAACGGCTTCTCTGTTTGCGACGGTATCCGAAATCGTGGCGACTGGGATTTCGTCGTCAAGCGTATCGAGTGGTGAACTACCCCACCCTACTCGCTCACGGCTGACGCCGTTCGCTCCTTGAGGGTGGGGCTTCCTGTTTCCACGACGCGCTTTGCAGATACAGGCGTATCCACAGGGAGCGCAGTCTCCACAGGCGTTGATTCGGAGTATCCCACTCCTACTTCTTCAAGACCACGAGAAAGGATGTTCCACGCCGCGTTCGCATCCCTATCCGCTTCAAATCCACACGCCGGACAGGAGTGTTCGCGCATCCACAGCGGTTTCTCAGTCTTCACACCACAGGAAGCGCACTCTTTTGTCGTCCCGCGCGGGTTCACGGCGACGAAGTGCGTCCCTTCACGTTCACACTTGTATTCGAGCATCCCCAGGAACGTTCCCCACGCCACTCCCGCCCGATTTCGTGAGTTTCTGGGGAGTTCGACCAGCCCTTTTACATCCAAGTCCTCAACAGCCACCAAGTCGTACTCTGTGGCGTAGTAGTTCGACAGCTTGTGGAGAAAGTCGCGGCGCTTTCGCTTGAGATCAGCGTGGCGTTCCGCCACGGTTTGTCGTTGTGTCTCCCAATTCGTAGAGCCGTGTTCCTTCCGCGAAAGGTCGCGTTGGGCGCGTTCCAATCGTTCGCGCTCGTCGCTGAAGTCGGGACTTTCGATGGCGTACCCATCGGTGTCGTGGGCATACTTGAGAATCCCCACGTCGATACCAACGCACCGATCTGGATCGGTTGGTTTCTCAGGTGTCTCTTTCCCGTCGACAACGAATGAAGCGAACCAGTCCCCAGTTGGCTCCTTCTTAATCGTGACTTGTTTGATCGTCTCGGTGTCGGGGATTGTGCGGTGTTTGATGAGTGGAACATCCGCAAGTTTCGACAGCGACAATACGGTCTGACCGTTCTTACTATCGAACTCGAAGCCAGACTGTATGTAGGTGAAACTGCGGAAGTCCTTGGGAGCCTTCCAATTGAGACTTCCGACGTTGTAGCCGTTCTGTTTCAACTGGGAGAGGGCTTTGATGCTGTCTTCGATACGCATAACAGCGGCTTGTGCGACCGTTGAATAGAGGTCATTTAGTTCATCCCACCAGACTTTAAGATCGGTGAGCTGATCGCGTACTTGGCGTACTCGTTGGGTGAGTGTTCCCGCCGATTCGGGGATTTTCTCAAATTCGGTGAGTGCGTGATTGTAGAGTTGCCTACAGGTATCTCGGTGTTGATCCAACAGCTCACGTTGTTCAGGCGTGGGATCAAGCCGGAATCTGTAGGTGTAGCGCATTGACTATTCGTCGGGGGTTGAGGTTCGGACGATTTTCACGTCTGCACCACGCCATCGCTTCGGAACGAGAACGTGTGCGCCGTTGCCGGTCGGCTTCACCTCTCCCTCAATGACTTCGTGGCCTTCTACTTCGTGTCTATCCATCATCTGTGTTTAAACATTATTTCAACTTAACTCTATCGGTGGGGTGGTTGGGCAGCGAGTACGAACGTGTTTGAGACATGATGACGGCGGTGTATCCCCTCCCTACTCGCTCCCGCTGGTCGCTCCTTGAGGAAGGGGGCTTACCGCCTGTATTCTGCTAACTGGAGATATGGGTGGTCATCAACACCGTGCTCGAGCTCCTCGCGAACAACCGGGACCGTACAGATTCCAGAGAGGTTAGCAACTACCCACAGCTGGTCGATGTAGGCGAAATTCGAGAGGACAGTCGTGTTCAGGACGCTCGGGTTCGCTGGAATATCGTCGCTTGTCATTTCGCACGTGACTCCTCGTCATCCGAAACCTCCTCATCAAATTCGAGTTCACTTGCTGTCTCTACCTCGTAGGCCGCGTCGTCTTCGTCAATGAGCCCGAGGCGGAGTTCAACGCCGTGCTCGCGGAGGATGTCACGCATCGACCACCGGTCGACAGCAGCGAGTCTCGCGGCATCACCGAGCGTGATCCGCTCACGTTCGTAGAGGGCCACCGCAGCTGCAATACGTTCGTTCTCGTGGTCCTCGAAGTATTCACGCACGAACTCTCGCAATGCATCGCTCTTGCCACCAAACACACCAGCCTCAACAGCACCCTCGATGAGGAGGTCAAGGTCGTCTGGATAGGAGCCGGTGATTCGTGCCATCGTTCTATGCCAGAGTACGTCTTCATACTATTTATGAACTGCGCCAGAATTCCATATGCATTGAGAAGGCCAGTCTCAACTTCTGTTATCGTGGGGCTCCGTCCTGAACCCCTCTCTCACCAGCCCCTCTAATTCTACACTACTTATTCTTATTATCAGTCGGATTGTGGTCACCATAACTCGGCGCCTGCTGTCGATTTGGACGACTTGTAACCGTCACCGTAATTGGGTCTCTATCACCGACACACCAACCCAGAGTTGCCTGGGTATTATCACAATCAATATTCTCAACCGGCCGTTTATACTGTGGTATCGAGGACCGCCTGATTACACGATATGTTGCGACGACGACGAGTTGTGGTGCCGGTGTGGTGCCGGTGGGCGGCTGGATCCACGCTCGGGAGCGAGCGGGTACCCGTTCCTGTCGACGAGCAGTACCGTCGGGCTCGCTACCAGCCGCCGGACGGGCCCCGACTGTCACAGGTGTGCCCTCAGGCGTCCGTTCGACGCGGCGGCGTACAGGAGACGCCGCCAGCCCGAACGACAACGAGAGCGAGCCAGAGAGCGCGGTCACCTGCGGTGTGGCGACACGCTGGCTGTCGCACCGTGACACGACGAGTGGATCGACGCCGGCGCACTCGGTCACCGCCGTGGGGATACTCTCCACGTCCCGAACGCCCTCGTCGATCGCGTCGACGACGTCCGGGCACCCATCGGGAGCGACAGGTCTCACGACGCCGGTGGCCATCAGCACAGCGCCGAGCCACTCCCGGCACCCGACAGGTCCCCCGACCAGCAGCGAGGCAGCGCGCTCAGTTGGCGACAGGTGAACAGTGCTGAGCGTATCACAGACACCCGCCGAGACCGACGCCCAGTGGGTCCGATTGATTCCGCCAGGCGTCACCGATCCAGCTGCGCGGATTGCCGATTCGATGGGGGGCGTGTTGGCACAGGCAATCGGGACGATCGTCAGCGCTGCCCAGCCGAATCTTCGGGCTATCGATATCCTGTGTTACCGGGGAATCGCTCACGAGGAGTATCTCCTCCGACCGTGTCCAGCTCCAGACAGCCGTCGCGGTTCGGCACTCCCGATTCCCTCGGACCCGGAGATTGAGACAACTTCTGCCAGCGTTCAGGATGTCGATACGCTTACGATGCGGTTTGGGGCGTGGTTCGCAGACCAACTCATTGATCGGATCGGTGTCGAAATCGTTACTTGTGATCCGACGCCGCTCGGCCGGACACAGACACTCACGACCCGGTTGGTGACCGATTCGGAGACACCGATCGCAGTCGACCGAGCCGGGTCACAGAGTCAGCTGGCGACGTATCTTGACGGGCTGCTTGAGCAGTCGGTCCCCCACGTCGCGCGCACGATTGTTGCGCCGGCTGGGTCGGGCACCTACCACGTCGAACAACAGGTTGGCCATGTCACCCCGCAGGCACGCACGCTCCAGCGGCGCGACCTCGCACGCCACAGTACGCAACACACTGGGCCGTCGCTTGCCGCGCAGTACGACGCCGACGCGATCACGTCGACGTGGGAGCTGTTGACCGAGGCTGAGTGGGAACCCAAAACGCTACGCAGCCAGTCACCGTGTCACCCAACCCTTCACCGCCAGCCTGGGGCTGGTGCGGCTGCGGGCACGTTGGTTGATCTTTGTACCCAACAGCTGGAGTATCAGCGATTGCTCGGAACGCTTGGGGATCCACAGCCACTCGCCGAGCAGTACGACGCCCTCGCGTATTCACCGACACTCGAAGTTGAGGCTGCGTCGCTGGCGAGCATGTTGGGGCTCGTCTGGGGGTATGACACACCGGCGTGGGAGACCCAACACGACTTCGATCGCCGGCCCCCGATCCTTGAGTCGCTCGCGCTGCTTCGATCGGCTCCTGGGACCGATGAAACGGCTGGGCATAACCCACGGGTTCCGGGTGGGGACCAGTCGTCGTCCAACTTTTGGACCCCGGCGTCGGCGACGGTCGCTGACTGGCCGCTGCCGTCGTCGGGATCCGGAGCGGTGGGGCCGGCAGCGTCAGCCGTGACACGGCGGGCGATCAAGCGGCTTCGTGAATACGGCGACTCACTGTCGATGACTGCGACGTCTGGTGTTGATACGCCGTGGGCCACCGCTGTGCGGCGCCCGCCAGACGGCGACGCGAGTATTCTTGTGGTTGATGACGATGGGTCTGTCCCGCCGGGCGAACTCATTGCGGCCGCCTCGCATGGTGTCGAAACCCACGCGATAACGGTCGTCACCGAGACGCAGGCCGCCGCCAAACGGGCGGCCGCGATCTTACGAGAACCGTTTGTTGGGGCAGCCGACACGGAAACGATCCTGTATCCACGGACGGCCCGTCATTGGATCACGTCAGGACACGTTGCTGTTGTGCCTCGCGAGATGCCACTTCAGTGGACGATTGATCCAGATGGAACAGTTCGGTTGTCCACTCATAGCGAGTGTCTCGCCAGTGGAACCGTCTGGGGGGAGCCTCTCAGACCAACAGCAGCGTCCGATGATCCCTCCACCCCGCTGCGATGGGTCGCCCCAGAGTCGCCGCCGGTTGTGCGGACGACCGATGGCGTGGCTCGCGATCAGTACGACACGCCAGCTGCGCTCGCTGACGAGTACCGGTCGATCCAGCTCCCGGCGGTCCCCGCCCGGCGCTGGTGGAGTCCACGCGCGACGTGTCTCTCAGTTGGGCCCGACGGGCCGTCAGTGGTCGATCCACGCCGGCGGTTCGGGAGCAACGGGGAGTCACTCGAAACGGCTCTCGAAGAATTCGTCACCACGTACACGTGTCAGGCTGAAACAACACTGACAGCGTCGACGATCGCAACTGCGTGTCGCCGCTTGTTGTGCCCACAGTCGGCCACCGTGGTGTCACAAACGAAGCTGAAACGGCTGGTGACAGACCTCTCACGGCGAACGACGGGGCCGACCCACACCGAATCAGCGCTCATGGAGCCCGAGACGGTGACGCTCACCCAACGTGGGTGGATCTACCCGGACACGACAGCGGACCGGCCGGCCGCCCCGTTTGCTGACGCGACGGCGGCCGGGACGCCGACAGCATCGCTTGCAGAGAGCCTTGCGGTTGCCCCTGACTACAAATGACAGACCCAACTGACACGGACGACGTAAAGATTTACTCACAGTGGCCCCGCGTCGGTTGTCTCCGGTTGCGGCCACCGGAACGCGACGATGGGACGCCACCGGCACAGAGTCACCCGCTTGCGTCGGTGATCCGATCGGCGTTTTCAAACACCAAACTCCGGCGGCTTGAGTTGTTGTCATGGCCGGCAGCACCGCATCAAGAATGGGTGCTTCACCCGATTGATTCGACGGTCCAAGCCCAACCAGATGAAGACGATGATCTTGATGACCCCGGCCAGACGCAGGTTGACCGATTTGGCACTTCAACATCGGTGACTCACGACGAAGCGAGCGCGGCGACTGGGGCGCTTGAATCGGCGTGTAAAGAGCAGCTCGTCAAGCCGTATGGGTACGGCTACGATCGGTGTGCTGTCGATCTGTCACCGCTTGAAGGAACCATTCGGCCGACGTGTCGGCTTGCGGTTCGGGAAAGTCCCGATCTGTTACCGTTAGCACAGCGGAATCCACACGGTGTCGTTGAGCTCATCAGCGATCTCAACGACCAAGATGTTCCTTATCTGCTACAGACGATTATTTCTCGGGGCGGAAAACAATCTGATTTCGAACTCTCACAGCGGCTTGCCGTTTATCGGCCCAACTACGGACTTGCCACCGAACACGATTTCGCCAAACACCTCGATACTGGTGAGCGAGTCGATCTTAGCACGTACTATGACGACCAAACGAATCGGATTCGCTCGAACTTTGATCTCGATGCGACACGGTATTTCGATATCGACACCTCTGGCGATCGCTACGAGGCCGTCTCACGACACAAACATGATGTCGAAATCATCCGTGCGGCACGACGTGTGCTTGCCGGGCGCAAAGATTGTCACGACCTGTACGCGGGGTATCACGACACCGACAAAGAACTCGAGAACCTCTATCAGTATGCCAACTACTACACGAAGATCCCAGTTGATAAGCGAACAGTGCGAGCGTTCGTCGCGCTCGTGTCTGACTCAATCAAGTACTCTCCGTGGGAGAACGTCGGCTACATCGATCCGCCCAAGCTGATCACAAATCCCGTCGTCGTACCGACAACTGCGGGCGAGACAGCGGATCCGGAGGCCGCTTCGCCTGAAAACGTCACCCAGTACGACGACGAGCAGTCGGTCAGACTAATGACCCAGGGATCAGCGGAACATCAGCTCAACGAGGACTGGGTCAAGAACCACTTTGCGGACGCTGGCTGGACGGTCAAGCAACTCGATACTGAGGCAACCGAGTCTGTGCCTGATATCTGGATACAAAAAGACGAGATCGAGTACTTCGTTGAAGTCGAACACAAAGGCACCGATCAACCAGCAAATGTATTGACAAACGCAGCACGCGCCGCGCATTATGATATGGACGTAATTTTTGTTGTCAAAAAGAAACCCATAGCGCAATCGATCGCCAAAATGCTTCGAGAGCCCGTCACCGACACCGACGTTCATAATGGCGCGCAGCTGTACACGATGTCGGACGAGCTGACGCTTACTGACGGGAGTACCCCGGTGTTGCCACCGGACGTCGGGTCATCCAAGTGGTATCTTCGGTATCAGGAGCCACCGGAACCCGAAGCCGAGGGCGAGGACGATGATATTGAAGCGCGTTCGCCATCACAGATCGAGCCGGAACTCCGGCTTGAGACACCGGATGGGGAGGTGCTTGCCGCTGGGTCCGTTGACGAGAGCGTCGCAACATGGGAGTTTGAAGAGCTCCTCTGCGAATCGGATCCGAGTGCTGCCGACCGGACGAAGGTTCATGGACCGTTTGTCCCAACGCAACTTGCGTACTTAGCCCGGAGTAGCCTTCGGTATCGTAACGGCGACCAACTCGAGCGGCTTGATCCAAATGAGTACCCTGCTAATTGGAATCAAAGCGACGCGGCTGGCAAACGTGAACGGTACAAGAATGCCTACGAAACATTTGTTGACCGATACACTGTCGCTGTCGACTACACCGAGATTGAAAAGCCCGACTTTATCACGCCGATGAACGAGCGGATCTACAAACCGCAGACGTCACGCAAAGCCCCCGGTATGCGTGAGTCTGGCCGGGCGCTCTGGCAGTTCGCTGAGCGTAAATCTCGTGACAATAATGCCCTTGATCTGATCAAAAACCGGACGTGGCGGTGGCCCCACGATGTGACCTCGCCGGACATGTCTTTTGTTGGTCACTCAACTGTGTTGTCCGAACTCGGGCTCGAAGACTGACAGGCTGCCCCCCTAGTGCGTGGTTCGTAAGGTGGTGGTCTCTTGTTTTCTTAACTTTCGAAATAAAATAATATTGGAGCGGTCAAAGAGACGGAACTTGTCCTGCTCCTTAGTAGCTTCCTCAACAGAATATTTGAGTCTAGAACGGCTGAACACGGCGATGTTAGTTGGGAGATGGTTCGTTCGCGGATTCGTTTGTATCCCCCGAGATGAGTGAGAGGGACTTGGAACAACGGCTGTTCCGCAGCGCTCCCTCTCTGTCTTATGGAAGCAACACCAGATAGCTCTACAGCTGTGGCCGGCGGCCACCTCGTCACCTCACGGGCGTGGCAGTCGGTCACAGCTGTGGTGCGGCCCATCGTATCAATTCAAACTACCGTCCAGCTTCAGCTGGCTGGCAGCTCGACCACACCACCGACTCCCGGTGGACTCGCCGGAGGCACGCGCTCACAGGAGGGCCGGACCGATGTCTGATGATTCGTTCCGGCACCGCGTCCAGGATGCGTGGGGTACTGCGTGTCTGATCTGTGAGCGATCACCTAGCGAGTGGATCTCGAGTGACAATCGCCGGCTGGTGAACTCGCTTCATCACATCAACGGTGACGATACCGACAATCGCGTTGTAAACGTGATCCCGCTGTGTCAACGCTGTCATATTCACGTTCACAAAACCGATGCCCCTCCATACAGATAGTGGCATCGCCAACTCCCGATTGAACACCGCCATGCGTGGAATGCCCATCACAAAGCGTACTACGAGGGGCCACGGCTGAACAGCATACAGGCCGAGTGGTTCTTCGGCGATGACGAGGGCACGCCGGAGAGCGCGCGATCGCATGACCAGCAGTCGGCGCCACCAGATGGGTCCGACGAGACGGCTCCCCCCGAGAGTGACGCGACAGCAGCGACGACTGACGATCATGAGTCCAAGCCGATAGCATCAGCCGTCAACGAGGAACCCGATGCCTCCACTAGCGACCGGGTCCGTCGCAGGGTTGACCCAGATCTCGATCCGGAGACGGTCAGCATTGAGTACACTCCGAGTCACGGTGATCGCCGTCGAATCCGGTTCGTCGACCGAGACGATGGGCCGGGCTGGTGGCAACTTGAGGAGGTATGGACCGGCCAACGGTGGCGGCCGGTCGGACGCGAGCCCATCATGGAGGTTGATCTCACGACCTACTGACTGATCTTCCCCTGTATTTCCTGTGGAAATCTTGTTCTCAAGAGAACATCTCCCTACTGGTTTCGCTGTTGGGATGAACAGCGATGAGGTGGTGAACCACTTTGCGGTTGGTTACCGCCCACCAGGGGGGTTCGAGGCCGAGTTCACGGACAAGCTCCACCCTCAACGAGCGAACCCGTCAGGGTGAACGAAGTAGGGTAGTTTGTTGACACAAAAGATACGGACAGGGCTAGATTGGCTCGAATGCACCGATCTCATCGATGATTTGCTTCGGATTCTCGGCGTGTTCGATGAACGAGAGAACGTTTTCCGACCCCCCCGAGATGTTGTAGACGTTCTCGTAGCCTTCTGGCGTCACCAGGTCGCCGTAGGCCGCGAGATCGACGAGATACAGCGCGGTGTCCGCAGACACCTCGTCCCGATACGCATCGAACGACTCCTTGACCGTCTGGGAATTGCGGGCTGTGAACGGCGTGTTGTCCCAGATCTGCATATCGGTGAAGACGACGATACGTTCAACAGCATCCCCTCGGTCGTGGAGGTGCTTGATCGCCTTCCAGCCGTTCGTCGAGTTCCCGACGTCCTCGTCGATCGCCAACACCGCCGCTTGGCGCTGCAGGACTGGCGTGTCCACGTGCATCGGAACGGTCTGGAAGTCGTCTCCGAACCCGCCGACGTCGGCATTCTGGTCGGCCAGGATCGCACCGAACAACGCACTAATCTCCTTCAATCGGAGTGTGCTGTTCGCGGACAGCGGTTGATCCATCGATCCCGACAGGTCAACCGCGACAAAGGTACCGCCGAATCCGCCAGGCACCGTCTCGACCGCGACATCAATTGCGTCTTCGAGCCACTGCTCGACCGTCGGTGCTTGGACATCCGCGTCTTGCAGCGCGGTGTAGGCCTGGTAGTACCGGAACGGGTACAGCGGCGCGTGCCGGACTGCCTCCAAGTCGAGGTGATTCACGACGGTGTCCTCCGAAACGCCGGCTTCGAGCATGTTCCGGAGGTTCCGGATCGACGCGAAGATGGGCAGCGTGTACTTGCCGTCCTCGATGAGCAGTTCCCAGGCGTCTTGGGTGTTGCCGCGCTCGGAAATGACCGTCTCCCAGGTGTTAGGCGACGGCAACGGGTCGACGTCGGGATAGTCGTCGAGGCCGCCACGCATGAACCGCTCGAAGAGCGCTTCCTGCTCGGCGTCGACGGGCGTGGGGTGAACCCGGTTGAAGACGTCGTGTAGCGTCACCTCGCGCCGCGACAGCTCGTACTTGCCCAGCGTGTAGGCGTCGGCCATCTCCACCAGCGCGTCCTCGATCCCGCGTCGAAGCGGCCACGGCGCAGTCCCGCCAAACAGCTGATCGTGGACCGCAAGCGCGGTGGCTGTCTCGTCCATCCGCTGGATGATCGCCGGCGCCCATTCGCGGATGAGCGACTCGGGGGAGTCGTCCTTGAATCGGTCGTCGTTGGCCGCCAGTACGAGTAGCACTTGTGGGATGTCCCGCAAGTAGAGCTCCTGGCGCGCATAGGCCGCGAGCTTCAGGACGAATTCCGGGTCTTCGTTTGTGGCGGCATCGAACTGGCGAACGACAGCAGCCAACTGTTCGTCATCGGACTCGTAGAACGAGCCTTCCAGCAGCTGATTGATTGTGCGCTTGTATAATGCGAGTCGGGGGTCGGCAGGCTCGAACGCTTCTCCATCTTCATAGTTGGTGGTCCGCGTTGCCTCCGCGACCGTTTGTTTTGGCGTGTTGAATTCCATCCTATCACCCGGAGCCGCAACAGGCGACTCCGATCGCAGCTGCCCACACGCTCTGTGAGCAGCGAGTCTTGGGAGAGAAACTCCCCGAACCAGCCTCGCATCGCTCGGCTGGACGTTCCCGGCACGATTCGAACGTGCGACACCCGGCTTCGAAGGCCGGGGCTCTGTCCTGACTGAGCTACGGGAACACGAGTGGCCGGACAATTCCTGGAGCGAACGACGGGATTCGAACCCGTAGAGTGCCATCGACGTAGCGCTCCAGATCGACGGCCACTGGCGACACGGCGACCGGAAAACTGTCAGAGCGGGACCGGTGTCGAGCGTCCTCTCGTACGCTCTTTGTCCGGGATGTTCTCGATGGACTGCGCCACCGACAGGATTTGAACCTGTGAGTTCCTAGCGAAGCAACGCTCCGACTCGACGGTCGCCACGTGCGGTCGGGCAACCGGTGGTGCGACGGGCTATGACTCCCGTTGGTGTGCTTTGCGGGCGAAGAAACGCACCACCTCGACGACCACACGCTTGGGGAAAGCTGACCGTGACAGCGTCACGGATCCGTGGCTGCCCGCTATGTCAGGCACGGAAAACGCTGTCAGGGGCAGCCCCCCGAGTGCTCCCGAGGGGAATCGAACCCCTGACCTCCAGTTTGAAAAACTGGCGTCTCTCGCCAACGGAGACTCCGGGAGCGCTGGAGAGTAAATCAAGCACCGAGGTGTGGGCACGCACGGGTTATCGCAGGCGTTCGAAACCCTCGAGTTGCCCGTGCGTGAACGTCACTTGATACGTGACGAGTGTCTCGAGATCCTCGAAGGAGTGTGTGAGCTTGAAGCGGCCGTGGTAGTCGTCTCGTTCGATCCAGCCGTCGTGGACTCGATTCAGACTGCCGGCCATGTAGCGAAAATCGTCCTCGTCGACGTCGTCACGGCTCGCGTATGGTCGATCTTCCGGCGGGACCGCTTCGGTGTGCCACTTCTCTTCGAGGAGCCGACCGTCCGCCGTAATCCGAAATGTGGTCATAGTCGGTCGATTGATGCCTTTCGTCTGCCAGTCGACGTCCTCGACAGGAGTAATCCCTTCGGGGTACTCCGGTAGGGTGACGTCGTCGTAGAGTTCGACTGTATCGAATAGTCCCATTGTTGTCCTCCATTGCGGGGCCAGGAGTCGAACCTGGACCTCGGGGATATGAGCCCCGTGGACTGCCATTACCCTATCCCGCAGCACACAATTCGGAACTCACTCATGGGCATCTCTCAGTTCTCCACAGCTGTCCGTCCCTCAATCTAGTCGGCTGGAAGTGAGAGGTTTCGGACTGTTGGAGAATGCTCCAGCCCGGATTTGAACCGGGGGCTCGGCCGTGAGAGGGCCGTGAGTTTGGCCGCTACTCCACTGGAGCGGGGTGGCCTCGTCTGGAACGGGTCATCGGCCAGTGGGACGGGCAGGATTCGAACCTGCGTGTTCTCGTTACAAGTGAGATGAAGGAACTCTCACCGTCGCACCGGGGTCTCCGGTGAAAATTCGGCGAGAGTGTGTGAATGCCAGGCTCTTCCACCGTCCCGCAGTCTCCCCGGCACGACTCGAACGTGCGTCTCCTCCTCTACAGGGAGGCATCGTAGCCGTTAGACCACAGGGAGAAAATGTCGCCGCGAGGATTCGAACCTCGGAAGGACCTACGCCAGCGGGTCTGAGCCGCTTCTCGTTGACCACTTGAGTACGGCGACGTAACGGTGAAGCGAGAATTGTCTCCCGGCACGACGGCCGGATGCCGCCACCAGGATTCGAACCTGGGAAGGACTAACCACACGGGTCTCGACCGTGTCCGTTCGACCACTCTGGCATGGCGGCGTAATTCGAGAATCGCCGGCGACTCTGCGAATGACTTCGGCACGCAGCGGCGGGAGAGCGATTTGAACACTCGTGTCCTTGCGGACGCTGCGGTTCCAACGCAGTCCCTTGACCAAGCTAGGGAAACCCCGCCAACGGTGAGACGGAGAGTCGAACTCCGAAGCCTCGCGGCTCTCGGTTTCAAACCGAGCGCGGTCGCCTATCCGCATGTCTCACCATCTCCGTCGGAACTTGCTCCGACAAGCCCGCCTCGCGTTTCTCACCGGGACACCGGAAGACGCGCATTACTCAGCTTCTGACCCTCTCTACCGAGGCGAATGTGCTCATCAGCACCCAGCCACGGCAGGGATGGATGGCGGTCACCTCGTTCCGTGGAAGTATGCGCCGTCCTCGGTGACGCAGATTTCCACGCTTCCAATCGTGTCGATAGACGTTGTTTCACCGATTGGGACGTGACGGAACGCTTCCTCCTCGCAGGCAGGGCAGACATTCGTTGTCATGACGCCGCGACCCAGATTCGAACCGGGAGACCGATAGCAGACGGCTACGGCATAGCAGGCCGCTGGGTTCCCCAATACCCAGTCGCGGCACAGTGAACCGACGAGGATTCGAACCTCGGTCCTGTGCGCCCAAGGCACAGATCGTCGTCCACTGGACCATCGGCTTACTGGACTGCCGAGCGTTCGGCAGTTGATTATCTATCTGTACGACTTTCCAACTGCGCAACCGCGACCGAGGAGTCGTGGTTGCGCGTCTCATCGCGGGGGCGTACTTCGGGAGGTTCCCGGGAATACCACACCGGCTCATGTAGGTTGTAGACCCTGCTGGGCCCAGCATCGTCGGAACGATCCAGCTGATCGCACCAACGGGCTGCCTACCTCGATGGGTATCCCCACGTGGCCACGCCACGCATCCACGCCGACGCCGGGATTTGAACCCGGATCACGGCCGTGACAGGACCGTATGATCGCCGGATTACACCACGTCGGCATATCGCCCCGGCCGGAATCGAACCGGCGACCTCCGGATTCAAAGTCCGGCGTCTCTCGCCAGCGGAGACTCCGGGGCTCGACGTAGCCGCAGCTCTCGCTGCGGGGCTGTTGGCTACCGACTTCCGTACGCTCAGCGCGGACGGAGTCCGCTCGCTCCTGTATCGGAACGAACAGAAACCAATCAGCCGCGAGCTTGGCACCACGAACTCGCATCAGGCTGTGTCCTGAGCGAGTACTGGGCACAGGCAGGCGGCAATCCCGTGTTCCCCGACCCCTGACGGGTAGTCCGTATGGAGGCCGAGTTATGCGGGTGAGAGTGTCCGGGCGTCGCCGGATTGCGTCGAACTCTCGTATTCGAAGTCGACGTGGATCCGGCGGTTTGCGCCCGGTCTCTTCGCACGCTGATCTTGTAGGCACTCGCCAAACACGGGACCCGCGGCTAAGCGAGAACGAGCACGCCGCGGGGTGAGGCAAGTGATGATCATCGTGTTGAACGCTCCCAGTTTGAGGGGTGTATCGGGCGTCAGCCTGGAATATCGTGGCAATTGTATTAAAATTAGCCAAGGTGTGTTACCTACAGGCACGGCAGTCACACTTCGACAAGCGGTTGCGCACGACGTTCATTACTCTAGCATCGGCTGTCGTCGATAGCCGGACGCTGACCGGTGTTCTCGGTTGGATCTACAGAAACTATTTACACCAACCTGCTCTCTGTGGCGTATATGAGTGGCCGACCGTCGGTCCGGTGCTAGCCGGGAGCCCAGTCACACGGCGTGACTGACGGTTCTCGGTTAGATACCAATGACCGAGAATACCGACTCAAACGAATCTCAGAAGCCAGAGAGTGTAAACAGCAGGTGTTCCAACCCCACCGAACAACGATCATCCTCCGGATGCCAGTGCAGTGGTGCTTCCCCGCCGTGCGATGTATGTGACACCACCCAGTACGACAAACTCCACGAAGTCTCCCTTAGTGAGCGGGCGTATGATGTGTGTGGAGAGTGCCTCCAGCTCCTCGTTGACGATGTCGAGGAGTACCACTGGTGGGACCGCCTGACTGAAGCGCACTACAATCGCGCTGCGGAGTTTCTCCGCTCCCTCGATGTAGTCTGGTGCGTCAAGGATCAGGCGTACGCTGGCGGGGAACTGTGGGTCCACACGCCCTATTGCGATGCTGCAGTCGTCAGAGATGTGTGTGACCACTTTGGCTTTCAGATTCGCTGGTTTAGCGCTGTATACCCCTTTGACGATGGCTTCGAATGCGTCTCAGAGCACGGCCCCTGTGTCGAAATCAACCTCACATTCACGACCCACCGTTCGGATCCACTCCCGCTTGAATACGACATTCAGAATGACGTGGCGTACCACGAGATCGAGTGGCTTGATGAGTATCGGCGCCTGTTCACGTCGCCTCCCGAGTAGTTCGGACTCGCAGATCGAATTGCCTCTCCAAAATACGGTTGCACAACTGTCTCACTATTTGACGACTCGATCTGAGCGCCAAGAGTCTGTATTCCACTCTACCCGATATGATTATGAATACATCGGAGAGATGGGAATCTATGAGAGGGGACGAAGCTACGGGGTATCGACTGTTTGCGGGATCGGTCCTACACGGTTGGCGAGTTAGCCAATGCAACGTTAAACCCAAATCGTGCGAGGCTTTATGAGTCGGCAGAGCCAATATTTCTCTGACCAATGAGTCTGGACGACGTGGTTGAGGAGGCTCTCGCAACATACGGGATGTCGCGGAGCGAAGAGGCCGAAGAAACCGGCCGCACGGTCGCGACGCTCCAAGACTAGCGCACGCCGCTTACTTGAGGGTCCGAATTTTCTCTGCGAACTCCGCCTTCGATAGCCCAGAGGCCTCCATCAGCTCGGGGTTGTCGGTGCGCTCAACTGCCTCTTCAACGAATTCGATCCAGAGCTCCTCGTGCGCTGTTGCGTAGACTGTTTTCGCTTCTACAGGATACATATCCAGCTCGTATGCCGTCAGGTTGATCTGGACCTCGTGTTTCCGCTCAAGCGTTGTCGCTCCGAAGTCAGAGAGATGTTTGAGGAGCACATTCTTCCGACGAATCGTCAAGAGACGCTTTGACTCGTTAATATACTCGTTTACCCACTCCCGCCAGTCGTATGTCTCTGAGTCGATTTCCACGGAGGTTTCTGGCATCGAGAAATCGGGAGCAATCCGACGGAGGTAGAACTGAACCAGGGCAACAGCAGTCCGATGGTTCGCATTCGGAAGCGCGTGTTTGAGAATGAGATTTGAGGCGAGACGGCCTGTAACATCAGTTGCGCTGCCCTCCCACGATGTCCGGTTGAGCGCGTCTGGGAGTGCATCGATGTCGATGCTCTTGTACGCTTCAACGGGAACTCCTTCTTCTTCCTCGTTCTGGGCTATGAGCGCTTGATAGATCTCGAGGAGCCGGGCAACGATAGTACCGTTGTCAGCACCCATCTCTGAGAGTGCCTCGCCAAGATCGAATTCGAGATTGCCGACGTCCCCACCACCAACGCGGGAGGTATAGATACCGAAGAACTCGCTGTCAAGATCGTACTTGCGAATCTTCACCGCCACGTCATCGTCGTACTCAACAATCCTGGTAACGATCTCTGATGGAGCCTCGTGGACAAAATCAAGAGAGAACTGATTGTCGCCCGGATGGTGATAATAGACGTGACCCATCTACCTGATTCGCTGTACTTAGGGGAGCATCTTAATTCACGCTACCTTTCGGACCGACCTGGCATCAGGATTCCATCGAATCGAGTCTCTCCCAGTCGACGTTGATTCGGAGATGATACTCACTGTCGTAGCTTCCCTGTTCGGATCGTATTGGGTCGAGGAGCGGACACTCGCTCATGAATGACCTGAGGAACGTCTCACGCGCCGGAGATCGAAGCCGAGCTGGTCGGCGATAGATGATCCGCTTGGTCGCAGCGCCGTTGTCGGGTCGCTGGAGGCACTCAACGACCGTCGCCCACGAATAGTCTCGATCCTCCGCGACGACTATCGCCTGTACGTGTTCTCGGATGCCACCACAGAGTTCGAGATGATCGGTACAGTCAACGGTCGTCTTTTCCACATCTGTGACGTTCACGGCGGTATCCTCGATGAGCCTCGACTCGTAGCCGAAGAATTTGATCTTGAGCGGAGCGGCTACGTCCGTGAAGTCGGTCAGTCAGGCTAATCTCCGGGAATAACGGCAGACTATCTTGATCCGTTTTAGCCGTCATGATCTGGTAGACGGTTCAACTGAAGTGGTAGCGCGGAGTACTCTACTCAGCGGCCTCATGAATGAGCTTGTCGGCCTTCTCGCGAAGTGTCCCAGTCATGTGAAGCCCGTGTGAGTCAATCCGCCTTACGAGATCGTGTGCTGCCTCTCGATCAAGTCCCTCCTCTACTGCCCGAACGATCACACCGACCGTTCCAGTGACTGTCGCCCCAAGCCCACGAGCCGTGGTTCGAACACGCTGGTCATCTGAGACGACACCGACCGGCCGGTCCTCAGCTGTGTAGGCCAACACCGCAGCGATCAGAGATACGTCTCTATTCTGTTCTGTTTCGCCAAGGACCTCTTTGGCTTGCTCAACACGATCCTGAACAGCTGGATCGGTCGTCGCAACCGCATCCTGCGCAATGAACCGGGTCAGATTTGTCTGTGCGGGCTCTGTCGTGACCTCACGTTGGACTGTGGGGAGGACAACAAGCGTACCAGTAAAGCTTGTCAGCTGTTCGAGCTCACCGATCGTTCCGAGTGCGATGAGCGTCGTCGCATCGAGAAAAATCCGCGTCACAGCTCACGCGCAGCAGCGGCGTCTGCTTCGATATCCTCCGGAGAGAGTTGGGTCGTGAGGTTATGTTCACGGGCAATTTCGAGCCACTCTGCGAGACTGACATCGGCAAGTCGAGCCGCCTCATTAACCGAGAGCTCGCCACTTTGGTACCGTTCAATCGCGACACGTCGACGGATGGATGAGAGGCCCTCTGCGAGTGCTTTTCGAATGACTGTACTCTTGTCTTCATCCAACAGCTCACTTACCGCTTCAAGCTCGTCTTCATCATCATCAGGAACTCGGGCACTAATCGATGGCATGTATACGCAGTATCACGTTGTACTACATAATGGTTTCTCATAGCGGAACACGGAGGAAGCCTACCAGTCTCGTATACAGAGAGACCGGTCTGGAGGGTTTCGATCCCGTCCCATCGAATCCGAACGCTCGTGAGGCAGTATATTGAGCGAGATCAGCGCATGCCTGAATCGCGTTTTCGAATATCCACTCGACGGTCAGCGACCTCTCATCGCTCTCGGAAGCGGTTCACCACCCGGTATCCACGTTGAGAGAGTCCAGAGGCTCTTTTTCCACCGCTACCTCCCGCCAGCGGCTGATCACAGGGTAGACCATCCGTTGTAGTTTAGCGGCGCGTCGAGGCGGTGTTTATGCGGATAGTTGAGCACGCTCTTCAGTAGACTGGCGGAACCAGGAGCATTAGTGCCTCTGGCCCGGCAAAAACGGGTATGTATGAAGACTGTCCTGCCTTCGGCCAGAGGCTATCAGAACTTGCGGAACTTGGGGTAATAGAATTTCGGGCCGAGCCGCTCGACGCCATCGTCGAGCGGCGTCTCAAGACGATCTGGGAAGAACGCTCCTGTCCACACTGCGGCGCAGACAACCTCCACGCTCTCAACGGCTCTGACCGCATCTGGTGTGGCCGCTGTGACTGGAAAACCACGTACACGCGAGGGACACCCTTCTACGATTCGGAACTCACCCCAGGTGAGTTCCTCATCGCCTTCATCCTCTACGCTGATACACTCCTCAGCATTACCCAAATCGCTGAACTCCTCTCACCGTGTTACACGACGCTTCACGACCAGCTCAGAGAGTTTGAAACCGCGTTCTGTCGGGGATTTCCGACTGTCTGGGAGCGCATCTCCCAGACAGTCGATGGGCCAACACAGGTCGATGAAACACAGCAGGTGTGTTCGGGCTTCAAAGGCCAAGATCCGCCGCGGGAGGGACTCAACCGCGGCGGGTCGCCCGAGGGTGGACGTACCCGCTGGACAGGGGATCAGGGTGACGAACTGACGCTCGTCGCGGCGTGCCGCGACGTGCTTCGCGTGGTCTCAGCTCAGGAAGGAAGCGACTATGAAGATGACCTTGGGCCAGTTATCGAGGAAGCAGACGACCTCTCCCAGCCGCTGGGAGAGGTCTGGACCGATGGACTGCCAGCTTACCGAGGCATGGAGCACGATCACCAATACGTTGTCCACGACGAGAGGTACGTCTCCGACAAAGGCGTCCACACGAACCAGGTAGAGTGTCTCTGGTCACTGCTCCAACCGTGGTTGGCGAAGTTCCGCGGCCTGTCCAAGCAGGGCTTGGAACAGGCCGCTCGGACCTACGGCTTCCTCCGGTCACTGAACCTTACTGGGGCACCGATCCAGAGTCTCGTGGACTGTATCGCTGTCAATGTATTCCGCTAGTTCCGCCAGTCTACCGAAGAGCGTCCGAGAATCTGCAATCACCGGTCGTATTTTTCCGTGGCTCGATTCCCAGGTCCTCAAGTTTCTTGTCCGTCGGTCAGTACAGAGCGTATTTATCGAATCCGACAAAAATCAGATATTTGAAATTAATGCTTTTTTGACTTCCTTCTCACCAGCAGCCGTGAGCTGCCCGATTGGTTTTCCCTGCCTGATTGCGCCAGGTGGTATCGTATATAGCGCCCAGGGCATGAAATACGACTGCTTGCCTAGTGAAACCCCTTTCAAATGCGAATCTTTGACTTCAGGAGTATACTGATTCTGGTATTTGTTTGCGCTCGTCCCGATACACATTATCGTACAGTCGGTTGCGCCGAACGGGTGCGTGTCGTGAGCCAAAACAACTGCCGGGCGGTCTGCGTGTGCGTCCGTCGGATCGCGAACCCAACAGACTGTTCCAGATGGGTGCCTACTCATGCTGGAGGTCTGCTTCGAGCTCGTCGAGTTCGGCCTCCAAGTCCGCGTCTTCTGGCTCTTCTGCCGGTGTCATCGCTTCGGGATCGGGGTCGTCTGTGTCTCGGTGGTGCCCAAACAGTCGATTCACCTGATCCAGATTTCTGACGTACCGGTGGAGGTCATCACGCTCGGGAAGCGCATGGTAATACCCATCTTCGGTTTTACCCACGTATTCCTCGTCGTAGAGCCGAGCAAGCGTTGTTGTGGCTGTCCCTCGCGGAATGCCGAGGTCCTCATCGAGATCTTTCGGAGAGAATCCCCATTCGGGGTTTCGGTACAGGTGTGCGACGATGTTTGACTTCGTGGTGCCCGGTCGAAGATCGAGTTCTGGGTCGTGGTTTTCGAGGTAGACGGGCATACTGTACCAGCCTGTAGTAGCGTGTAGTATATAGTAGTTTCTCAATATTGTACTTCTTCCACGAGCCGTTCAACGCGCTCGAGAGCGTCGACAACCTCAGTGAGACCCACTGCGGAACACCTCCTGTTTCACCGTCTTGAGCGCTGCTGAGTCGCGAAGCGTCAGTCCTTCAGTAAGTATCTCTCCGATTCGATCGTGGCTTCCTGCTGACGTGCTGGGTTCGACGATAATGTGTGCCTCATACCGATCGCCATCAATCGACGTGTTGGCAATCTCACGTTCAATGCGGTGAGCCTCACGCTGGGCTTGTCTTCGATTTTCATCGACAACAACGAACAAGTCAATGTCACTCGTCCGATCAGCGGTGCCTCGCGCCACGCTCCCAAACAGAACGATACCGATGTCTTGACTAAGCTGTTCGTTGAGTTCGGTAACAATTGTCCTGACTGGCTCGTGATACTCTGCTTGTGGGATCGTTGTTATCGGATCGTCTGCTTTGACGAGCATCGACGGATCGATTTGAACTCCATTTGCTCGGCCAGCTCGGTCGACACAGATCACTCCAAGTGACTCAAGCACATCAACGGCAGCGTTCACACCACTCAGTCCTCGTTCTGTCAAGCGGTGAAGCTCACGGTTTGTGAACTCCCGATCTGGATTATCGACAAGAAGGTGTACGATGTCTGCTGTTGCTCCGTATCGGAACGCGTCGGGATCTCCAAGGGGGATAGGGAGTCGGATATAGGTCCCCTCTCTTTGAACCGTTTTAGTATTCATGATCTGTTAGACGGTTCAATTATAGAAAAGTCTTGGTGTCCTAGTCCACCGAGTGGGTGTGACCCCTCGGCATTCTCTGCTATCCGAACTCGTAGTCAGTGTCGCGAGCGTCGACATACTCGCCGTTGCCCGTCCGATCGGGCACATAACACGGTCCGTGATTCGGCCCATTGAAGACGGGCGCCTCAATATCCAGCCCGCTCCGACGGTGAACGAGCAGCGGTAGTCGGTCACGCAAGTTTTCGATGCGCGGTTCCCGCCGTGCGTGGAGCGTGCCACCCGGCGGCCGGCGTTCGGTGAGCGGCGGGAGCCGGTCCTTGAAGAGATCCTGTTCGGTCAGAATCCGCACGTCGAGGCGCTGTGCCAACTGCCATGCGCTCGCCGTGACGCGGCGGGCGACAGCAAGCACGGGCAGTGCTCGCGCGAGAGCGGCCCGGAGCGCGACGGCTTCGACAGCGTCCCGCTGGACCGGCGCTTGGTGCCAGTCTTTACACTCGACAACGAGGAAGTCGGTCGGCTCCCCACGCAGTCTGTCCCGGCGGGCGATCACGTCGGTTTCGAGCCCGAAACAGTACTCGTTGCGGGCGGTTCTGTACCCCCACCGGTCGAGTGCGTCGGCCACCTGGGTTTCGAGCCACCGGCCGTTGGTTGGATCGTGATCTGGGTCTTCGCTGTCGGGCGTGCCGACCGTGTCGATGTCGTCCGTGAGATCGAGGGTGTTGTTACTCATCGGTTGGATCCTCAAGGGTGTCTGCGGCGGCTGCGCGCTCGGCTGCTTGTTCGAGTGCGGTCGCGACTGTTTGGGCTTCGCTCGGCGTGAGCACGGCGTAGGTGACTTCGTGATCATCACCGAAGCCGAGGAGGACACGCGAGCCCTCGGTGACTTCGGTGCGGTCGGTGCTAACCTGGATGGACCCATCTGTCGCTGTCGGGCGGTTGTATCTGATGACGGTCTCCAGATCGAGTGATTGGTCACTCATTGGTTGGTCCTCGTGAGCGAGCGCTGTGGCTGTTGGTGTGACGTTGCGACTGCTGTCGTCGGATGGGTTGTAGATATCATTGTCTCGTTGGCGTGGGTGTCTCGGCTGTCTGGTGGGTACTTGTCGGTGCGGTGCGACTGCGGGCATTCGTGGCGCAGATTCATCGGATACGTAGTGTGTGGGGTGGCCCCGTTCGGGGTGGTGATACGCAGCGTGGGTTGGGGGTGGTGGCGTCCCCGCTTGGTCTCGATCGGGTGCTGTTGCCCGGTTGGTGGAAGCGGGTCGCGATGCGTCACCAGCGGTATTGTCGTACCCCTGTTTGGTGGGAGCCACGCCGTCACGGGTGGCGTTCGCGACGTGAGTGTGGCTGTGGTCGTCCACCGGCGATGGCCATCTATCTGGACGGGACGAACGCGATCGAGTTCGCGAACGTCACTCAGTCGGCGATCATAGCTGCTCGCGGAGATGTCTGCGCGGTCGAGGAGCTCGCTGCGGCCGAGCGGCGTGTCGGCCCGCAGCAGGGCGGCGTACAGCTTGGTCGCTGTCGGGGTGAGATCCGGCCGGAAGCGCTCGGGTGGGAGCGTGGCCGCCGCGCGTTCGACGTCGGCAGGGGTTGGGTTGGGTGACTCGTTTAGCGCTCGCTGAAGGCTCACCACGACATCGTACGGACACGCTCCGTGGGTGTCCGACGGGCCAAACGAGCGGAGACAGCGCCGCACGAGCCGCTGGCGCTCGCGGGGTGTCCACTGGACGTCGTGGGTCATCGCGACCTCTTCTAGCACCCGCCGGATGGCGGGGTACGTCGTCGCGTCTCGAACGGGAATCGTGAGGGTGGGTGCGTCTTCAGTTCCGTCGGCGATCGCCTCGCGGACCGTCGTGAGTTCCTGTTCGAGGGTCGTGGTGATCTCGTCGTGGAGTGCGGTGATTGTCGGGCCCGCAAGCACCCACGACATCGTGAGATCGAGTTGGGTGTTGGGCTCCACGTCGTAGGGAAGTCGCCGGCACAGCTTTGCGGGGCGCTCTTCGAACAGCATCCGATACCCTGAATGGATCCCGTAGACAGACTGTTTGGGAACAGTCTTGCTGAGAAACTCACAGAGATTCTCGAGTCGGGTGGGGTTCCGCGCAACTGCGTCGGTATCCGGGAGTCTGATCGTAGCGGTGAGATCGATACCCGCCGCGTGGTACAGGTGGGTCGCCGACGCGACGAGCCCGTGGAGGGCTTCGAAGAGCTCGCTCCGAGCGGCCGTGTCGTCGCTGTCCGTAAGCGCCGCGAGTCGGGCAAGCTGCGTGTCGCGAACCGTTTCGACGCGCTGACGCCACGCCGTGTAGGTCGTTTCGTCCTCGCTGAACCACCCGACTTGATGGCCGCGACGAAGCGTTCGCCCCGGATCGCGGTCGGTGACGCCGTCGTGGATCGCGGTGAAGTCGCGACCGACTCGTGAGGGGGTGAGGATCTTGCTCAGCGCTTTGTCGCTGAGTAAGGCAGCCGCGAGACGTCCCAACGTAACCAGGGGGCCACCCCACTGGCTGACGACGAGCGCCGTCTCGGCGTGGTGGCTGAGATAGGTGACCCGACCGTCGTCGAACGGAGCTGGGTGGTCGTCGACGAGCGTGATGCCCGTCTCGTGGGCTGGAACGGTGAAGCGCCGGTGGATCGACTGCGTCTCGGGGGATTCCTCGGGGCCGGTCAGCCATTGGACGTAGTCGGCATCGCCATCCGGGTCACCAGTCGCCGCGATCCATTCATCGATCCCCGTGGGGGTGGCTCCCGGCTGGCCCTCCCGGCGGGGAGACACTGTACTTGTAGCGTCGTGAGGGGTGTCAGTAAGACGGGCATCCAGCTGGCGCTGGTTCGGATGGATGAGTTCGTCGTTGGCGTCGAGACACTGGGTAACCGCCGTGTCGCCACGTTCGGAGAGTGAGACCGTGTTGTGCTGGCCGCGACGGTCGACCGTGACGAGGCCACGATCTTCGAGATCGAGCACGTACCGGCTGACGGTTCCCGTCTCGATATCGATCGCGTGATCCTGTTCTAGATCGCGGTAGCTCCGCTCTCGATCGGTGTCGAGATTCCCAAGGAGACGCCGTTTCCCCGGTGTGCTGGCGAGCCCGTTGAGCGCCGCCCACGCGGAGTGGGTGTCGTCCGTGGGCGCTAGTTGATTGGGAGTGCGGCGGTGATCTCCGTGGGACCGATCCCGGTCGCCAGTAAGACTGAGGTGGATCTCGCTCCACGCTGGGTACCGACGGGTCAGCTCACGCTGGAGCGCCGGCGACGCGACGACGCGCACGTCGAACCCATCGGCTAGGACGGCGATCGCCGCGAGCGCTCGGACGCCAGTCCGCCGGTCTGTGAGGTCCGTCCATGTCTCTCCATCGAGGAACAGCGTGAGCGTCTGTGGGTGATCGTCGAGTTCGCGGTGGAGTGCGACTGGTCCCTTCGCGAGCGCGCCAAGGTCACCGTTGACCGCCCCGCGTCCCGTCCCGACGGACTCGACAGTATCGGTGAGGTCAGCGTACCGTCGCCGGTGGTACGCAGAGCGGGACTCAGGATCTTCCTCGGCATACGTGAGCGCAAGCGCCGCGATGGCGCGCGTGTAGCTGACCGCCTCGGCGGTGTCGTCACTCCACGTGTCCGTTGTAGTGTTCCACCCCGGGAGTGTCGTCGAGAGGATCGCTGCGCTGGCTCGAAACGGCTTCTCGGTGGTGACATGACTACGGACGGTCCGCTGACTCCGTGGACGGAGCTTCGTGAGAAGCTCCGGTACCCACTCGGTCAGCCGCGGGGAGACCGCTGTACAGACGATCCCGGCAGCGGACGCGTTCGAGTCGCTGGCGATGAGTCGCACCCCGCGCTCAGGGGCCGCTGGGTGGCGTGTCGTCACCAGCGATCACCGTACCGTCTGTCGCCGGCGACACTGGTGAGCCCCTGGCGGCGACCCATTACCGATGCGCGGATCTTTTCCGGCGACCCGCATCACTCGCCTCGCTCCTGATGTCCGCCGTCCGATCGAGCGCGTTCCCGAACCGCGATCAGGAGCGGCGTCGGGTCCCGCTGTCTCGTCTGTTTGGGCTCGCGCTCAGTTGGAGTGTCCGGATGGACGTGTGGGTCGGCCGTCGTCGTCGGACTCGTGACGACGACAGTCGGATCGAGCAGGACGTACGTTGTCGACTGGGTACGCGCGTCCGCACATGTTCCGATATGGCCGGTGACGACGTGTTCGCGAACGCCGCGCGTGAAGATGGTCGGATGCGTGTGGCAATCGCCCTCGCACATGATGTAGCCGATCTCGTACGCCGGCTCGCCCGCCGCCCGGTAGGCGTAGGCGGTGATGTCGTCGCCCTCACGGACGGTCTGCCCGCAGACCTGACACGCGAGATAGTCTGTGTTGAGGGGAATGCGTTCGAGTCGGCGGGTGTCCCCGATTAGCGGCTGGTTGCTGGCCATCAGCTGTGCTCCTCCTCAGTAGTATCGCCACGATGGCCGGCTTGCCATGCTTGGCGGCCGGACAGCGCGCGGCGACCGTGTTCGGTGAGGCGGTACTCGGCAGTTCGCTCATCGTGTGTCTGCTTGACGACGAGGTCACCCTCGACGAGCGCATCGAGAGTCTGGGCGAGGCGGCCGTGGTCGAGATCCTCGCCGTAGTAGTCGTCGAGTTCTGTTTTTAGTGAGCGTCCGTTGTGAGTGTCATCGTGCGAGAGCGCCCACAGGAGGTCGCGCTGGAACGCGGTACAGTTCGCGAGGTCGCTGACGACGGTGTCTTCGTTCATGCGTCGCCCTCCGCGCAGTTGCGACAGACAGAAACGCCGCGCTGGGCGTCGACGCCCTCAGCCGGCGCTGGACAGAGCGCGCAGGAGCCGTCGGTGTATCTGTTCGATTCGTCGGTCGTCTCGCAGGGCTTAAGCCCTACAGTTGCCACCATTAGCATGGTTCTGTGATACGGCACAGAACCCGTCCCGGCTGGGTGCTGGAACACCGCAGCCGGGGGTTCTACACTTTCTCGCGAGCCAAGGGTTCGTCACTCGGGCTCTGTGGATACACTATGTATAGCTAATAACTTATAGTTTATCTATTTGCTAAGAGATTTTTTACCTGTAATTATATTGTTTACCAGCATAATAGATACCTACGTGTCCATGGGTAGGTATGAGATATTCTGGTGAATGGATGGTTCTCGTGGATGATCGTATCCTCGAGTATCTTCATAAAAATGAGACAGGTTCTCCGAGGAAGATGAAGAACGATGGACCAATAAGGTATTCTGATGCATATATCGGTAGACGATGTAAGCGTCTCGCTGAAGAGGGCTTGGTACAACACCTAGGAAATGCCGTGTATACAATCACAGAAGATGGTGAAGCATATCTTGACGGCCGTCTAGATACTGAAGACTGGCACTACAATGATGAGCAGAAGGCGGGTGGCTCTACAGAACCGAATGAAGATTCTGCCAACAACTACTCGTGAAACTGGAACCTCCTACCCGGTATCTCACAGTGGATAATGTGTTGTGGATCTCAACTGTTGGCGTTAACACCGTAGTTCAATAGAACAAACCTGATCTACTTTTCTTCGCTATCCACTGAGAACTAGTTACAACGCCGTTTGGACCGTGATCTGGAGTAGTTGTGGGAGCAATACGCTGATCGCAATTTGGCTCCACATTGTGAACGTTGCCGGATAAACGCGTGTGTCTCGGACTTCCTTGAGCCGCCGCCGCGCATCGTCCAATTTGTCTTGATCGACAACTTTTGAGTTGTTAATATCGTACGGATTCTCAATTGCTTGATGGAGTTCTGTCTCAAGTTCGCGAATTCGTCGCTCCTTCTTTTTCGACATGAGCTGGTGGATTGTGTACATCGAATAGCCAATCGAGAGAAGGCCAACAAACCACGCTGTCGAAAAGAAAACCAACTCAAACAGGCCGGGCACGTAGCCGTCCACCGAAAGCAGTACTGGCCCGTAGACGAGGAGAAAGAACAAGATCAGTCCAGCCGTATAAATATAGTACGACCGCTTCAGGAGCTGGCCAACCGCAGCAAACCCACCCATGTTGCGCGGATCATAAAAGAACAGATTGAATTCGGTCTTTTTGATCCGACGTGGCAATAAGAAGTGAATCCCGTAATAGGTGAACGCAAACTCAACGATAACCGGGAGGAATACAAACTCCCAGGTAAAGAGAAAATTTATTGCTGTCACTTGGTTTGGAACCCCGACGTTGAGAATAGTATTCGCGTATAGCACAACGACGGCGCAGAGATAGATGATGACCTTTGTTCGCCAACTGAATATCCGCTGAAACTGGTTGATATCGGCCGTACCAACACGGTCCTGTGCTCGGAGCGCGGCAAGTGCCTCCTCGTAACCGCTCGACATATACCGGACCCCATAGACTCCCAAGAATACCGCCGCATACCCGGCAGCGGTGTTTGGGGTCTCAATCAGGATGTGGGTCCCGCCGGTGGCGTGTACGTAGACCTGGAGGACTGCCAGATCGAGTACACTGAATGCCCCAACGAATAGATACGGTGGGTAGATATCTCGCCTAGGGAGTGCTGTTGAGAGACGTGAAAAGCCACACAACGCTGCGATATATTCGATGAGATTTTTCTCATCTTTAGCTTCAAAATTTGTGGACATGGTGAGGTCGTGACGTACGTACGGCTTAGTTCTATTGTTGACCCTTATTTTGTCGTGAGAATGCGGTGCCTATCGACTCACGATCGCAGGCTCTCGTCGTCGAACGCGGTGTCGCCCTCAACATCCATCACGTCGAGGATCGTGGGTGTCACGTCGAAGAGGTTCGCGTCGGTCAGGTCGAGGTCGGGGTCTGTCGCGTACAACAGCGAGTTCTCGAACTTGTACATCCCGTTGCGGGGCCCCTCGGTGAAGACAGCCTCCTTGCCGGAGGAGCCGGAGTTAAGATCGAACCCGTCGGCAGGAATGACAACCAGATCGGGGGCGATGTCGTCGTGGTTGCCGTCGAACACAATCTCACCTTTCACGATCCACTTACACACCTGTCGACCGTTGTGACCAGTCAGCGATTCAAGATCCGCAATGAGCTCTTCACATGTCGCCTCGTACCCGTCTTGAGGAACGACACCCTCCGGCTCACGGCGCTCAACGTTCAGGTAGAACCGACCAGGAATGAGCGAGTAGGCGCGCGTTTTGTCGTTGATGTCGGTGAGTGCGTCGTGGATCTTGCCGATGTACTCATCGAGCGTACGGTAGAACTCAATGAATTCCTCAGCGCACCCCCCATCGTTGGCGTAGTCGCCAAAGAGGAAGTGGTTCACCCGGTTGGTGCTCATGAAGACGCCGAAAAAGAGGTCCCAATCATCTTGGTCGAGGTAATGTGAAATTTCTTGTACCAGGTACCAAGCGTCGCGTGCGCGTTCTCGATGAAGTCAGTCTTGTCGTCGTCATGGCCGAGCTCGGCGTTGACATCAATTTGGTACTCAAATCGCTCGAGTGTCTCGCGGAGTTCGTCGTCGCTCGTGGCGGAGTCAAGATCTGGCAAGAGGAACCCGGAGACCATCTGCTGGACGCGCGTCGACGGCGGGAACGTGACCGGGACGTTGAGCACGGTCGCGTCGGGGCCGGCGTCGGTGACGCGGTCCCACAGGCGAATCGCCTTCACATGGCGCCCGAGCGGGACGTACCTCTCGTAGAAGTCGCACTCGCGATCCTGAAAGCCGTACACACCTGTGGCGCCCGGGTTCACGCCCGTCATCAGACTCGGCCAGCAGGCGCTCAACTCCGGCGAGACGATGCTCTCCAGCCGTCCGCCGGAGCCCGCCTCCGCGATCTCGGTCAGGTTCTCGAAGACCTCTGGGTGGTCCTCGACGAGCTCGAGCGGGACGCCATCAATGCCGAGGAAGACAACACGATCGTCGTCATCGCCACGCAGCCGGTCAAACAGAGCTATATACACCGCACGTAGGTGATCTAACAGACTCCTTACGGTCTTGCCCGCTAGAGGACGCTACCGAGTGAACGCACCCCGGGGTCAAGCCCCGGGGCTTCCTGCTTCAACGACGCGCTTTGCATCCACGGCCTCTCGGTGAGGCGTGAACGTAGGGAGCGCAGTCTGCACAGGCGTTGATTCGGACTGTCCCAGTCCTAACTGCCGCAATCCACGAGTGAGAATATTCTTCGCCGCGTTCAAATCACGATCTTCCTTGTGTCCGCACGCAGGGCACGAATGCTCCCGCACCCAGATCGGCTTGGCCGTCTCGACGCCACAAACCGAACACTCTTTTGTCGTCCCACGAGGTTCAACCGTTTCAACGTGTGTGCCGTGTAATTCACCTTTGTACTCTAACAGTTCGATGAACTGCGACCACGCCGCATCCTGTTTGCTTTTCGCATTTTGACTGGTTTCCAGCATCGGTTTCACGTCCAAATCCTCCACGGCCACCACATCGTACTTTTTCACGAGCCACGTCGTCAGCTTGTGCTGGAAATCTTCGACCTTCCGCTTGATTTTGCGTTTGGCTCGCGCCACCTGTTGGCGTTGGTTCTCCCAATTGTTAGAGCCGTGTTCTTTCCGAGCGAGTTTCCGCTGCTCGCGTGCGTACCGGTCGTACTCATCCGACAGGTCAAGCGTAGCCACGGACAGATTTTCCGAGGTGTGGATGTAGTTGGTGATGCCGAGGTCAGCACCCACACAGTCTTCGGGTTTAATCTCACTCAGTGACGGTTTCTCTGGCGTGTCTTCCACGGTGGTGACGAGCGAGACGTACCACTCACCCGTCGATTCTTTTTTGAGGATGACCTCGTCAATCTCGTCTTTGGATGGCACGTTGCGGTCTGCTCGGATATTGAACCAGCCGATCTTTTCGAGTCGGAGTCGCACAAATCGGTCGTCGCCCGTGTTGTGATCCACGTTCCAGCGACGGGGTTGATTGTACGACACTGAGCGAAATTCGCCTTTGCCTTGCCACTGTAACCTTCCGACGTTGTAGCCGTTTTCTCGACGTTCTTGTAGTGTTTCCAGATCGCTGTGGATCTGAGTGATGGCTTGTTGTGCGGCGTGTCTGGAGGGTTCCGCGAAGGTCGGCCAGCAGTCTGCCCAAGCGGTGAGTTTGTTGTGTTGGTCGTAGTCTGATGGTCGGTCGTTGTAGTCGGAGTTGTAGTAGTCTCGGACAGCGTGGTTGCGGATTTGGCGGAGGATGTCGATGTGGTGCCACGCTTCGCTCTCCACGTCGTCAGGCAGGTACGCGCGAAAACGAAGCGTGTGTTTCACGGTTGGTTAGTCGAGTTTTTCGACGATGAGTTTCAGTTGGTCGCCTTCTTCCAGATCAAGACCGTCTCGGACTTCTTCTGGGATCGTGACAACACCCCGTTGTCGCAGTTTTGGATAGCATTCCATCTGTCCAATACTGAATCATACTGTCTTAGGCATAATAATGCTGTCGGATTCAACCGCGGGGTCAAGCCCCGGGGCAGTCGCCTCGACCGCCTGTACACCATACAGTTGTGGCAGATGTCGTGCTGGCAGTTCCGCATGCGAAATTAAGGGGTCACCGAAGTCGGATGTCGCAAGACGATGGACAACATGGTGACCGGAATCGGCAGACTGTGTCGGCACCACAGTCGCGGTACAGATCTCTAGTGAGAATCTGTTGATGTGTTTCTCGTGGAGATTCCATTCCACAGGGGACTCGGGAGGAAGTCTACGAGTTCAATCGTGAGTCGCCAATGGTGTTGCTAGCTTACCGCGACGAGCGCGCCGACGACACCGCTCTCTGACCGAAATAGCGGTACGTTGGTACCAGAACCGATTATACACGCCAACTAGATCAACTGCGTTAGTCTTGCGACAGCGATTGGTCGGTGGGCTGGCCGGTCGCCGGTCGGTTCGAGACCGCTTGGACGGCTGCGGTTTGCGGTTCGTTCAGGACGCGACGCGCGCGCTCAGGGAGCATCCACGCCGAGTCGATGTGTTCGTCGCTGATATCGATGGTTCGCTGGGAGGTGTAGCACTTGTAGTGGACGGCAAAACGCCCCTCTTCGTTGTCGTTGACCCACGCGTTCGTCGCTACGGGCGTGTGAATCTCGACGGAGATCCCCGTCTCTTCGGTTATCTCTCGGCAAAGGCCACGACGGACCGGCTCTCTGGGGGCGAGCCGTCCCCCAGGCAGCTCCCACTCTCTGTCAGTCGCGCGCTGGAGGATAAGGTTCCGCCCACGGGGGTCGATGATGACGCCGCGAACACTCACCGTCGCGTGGAGTAGTTCGTCTGTCATTACAGTAAATGAAACTCAAGTAATAATAAATTTGTGGGCCGGCGCGTGTTCAGATCCGAGCGACGTCTCAGCGACGAAATCTGAGATCCTCGTTGCCTGAGTTGGTACTGAAATATCCTTTTAATAACAGCTAAATGTCAACTTACATGCCCAACGACTTCCCGGCGAGCGTCGATGTCAATTACGCCGACGGCGAGGGCGAGACCCCGTCCGACTATCCCTCGATCCAGCACAAACTCGAGAAGCCGATCGAAGTCACCCGGCAGGGACTCGAAGAGTACGACAACCCCGCGGTAATGTGGACGGGCGCGAAAGACCCTACGCTGACGCTGTACGTCATCAACCAGGTCGCCGAAGAGCACGGCTACGAGAAGTCGACTGCGGTGTTCATCGACCACTTCCAGCACTTCGATGACATCATCGACTTCGTCGAGCACTGGGCTGACGAGTGGGATATCGAACTCGTGTACGCCCGCAACGAGGACGTGGGCGCGTACGTCGACGAGCACGGGCTCAAACCCGGTGACGACATTCCGGTCGACGAGCTGAACGAGCAGAACCAGCACCACATCCGTGATATCCTCGAGTTCGAGGAGGACACCTTCCCGTTCCTGCTCGACACCTACGTCGGGAACCACCTGCTGAAGACCGTCGCGCTCAACAACGCCCTCGAGGCGCACGACATCGACGGCGTGATTTCGGGCGTGCGCTGGGACGAGCAGGAGGCCCGCGCCGACGAGACGTTCTTCTCGCCACGGCACGACCCCGATCTTCCCACCGCACGACCGCATCCAGCCCATCCTGTAGTTCGCCGAGGCCGACGTGTGGGAGATGTTCTGGGGGTACGTGGTGCCGGACACCGTCGAGGCCTTCCCGGACGAGGGGTACATCCCGCAAGCGGACGACGACCTTCCCGAAGGCGTCACGCAGGAGGACGTGCCGATCTCGCCGAAGTACTTTGCCGGGTTCCGTTCGCTCAGCAGCGAGGTCAGCACCGAGAAGACGACCGAGGAGCCCGCGTGGCTCCAGGACCTCGAGGACACAACCGAGCGCGCCGGCCGTGCCCAGGACAAGGAAGATCTGATGGAGCGGCTGCGCGACATCAGCTATATGTAACGCCGATCAGCGTTTTCGAGGTGGAGCCTCCGGCATCAAGGAGCGAGGGGTTCCGACGCTCAGTCGGAAGCGCGACGCGAGTAGGCCTGAGAGGAAGCCGACACGAGCTTTCGCAACCAATTTGTTACACCATATCTTACTGCTAGTCAGTGCTGTGCGTCCACAAGTGGCGCGCAGTACGGGCCGCAGTAGCCCGGCCCTGAATGGTGGGTTTGTCGACCCCGAAGGGCGTCCGGTAGGCGGGGCGCACAAGACGCCCCGTCGCGCCAACCGAGAGCGAGAACCAGATCAAAGCCCCACCCTCAACGAGCGAGGCCGCAAGGCCGAGCGAAGTAGGGTGGAGTCGGTTACATGCGGCGTACTCCACGATCGCGTCATCGGTCGCTTCCGGACCGAGTGCAGAGATCTCTCGGGAGTATACGACATCGTGACCGTCACCACGGAGTGCAGAGACGTACTCTTCGGGCACATTCACATCGGCGAGAATCCGGCTTACGACTACGCTGCGTCCTCAGTCGATCCCGCATTCTCGCCGCGGAGTTCGTCGACGAGTTTGCGCGTCCGTCGCTCACCGTCGCGACGCATCCGTTCGGCCTCCCGCTCATCGTCCTCGAACGCGTCGCGGTGTTCGTAGTAGTGCGCGAGCGCGCCGAAGAGGTCGGCCATCGAGATCCCGTACTCTCCGGCGACGACGTGCGGATCCTCCTCGGCATCGATCACGCGGCGCTTGATATCGCGCACAGCGATCCGCGTCCCCTCCACGCGCGGCTCACCGGAACGAATCGTCTCGTCCCGCACGATTGAGGTCATACCCGGGCGTACGGCTGATATCGGCTTAGTCTTTCGGGGATACCGGCCCCGTTTTAGCGCGGCGTCGAGCCGCTCCGTGAGCGCGTCGACTGTGGGCTCGACGCAGAAGCCGGCATCGACGTGACTGGACGGATCCGTACTGAACGGCGCCACTAAGTAGCATTACACCGAATTGGGAGGTATGAGCAGTATCGATATCCCATCCGACGTGCTAGATGCGATGGCGGCACCGCCCGAGGATCGGGAGCCGATCGTTCGGCAGGAACTCGCAGTCTCACTGTACCGGGAGGGATATCTCTCGTTCGGGAAGGCTCGGGAGCTCGCCGGGCTCTCGAAGGCGGCGTTCCACCGACTACTCGGTGACCGCAAGATCCAGCGCCACTACAAGGAGGCGGACCTCGCACTCGACGTTGCGTACGGGCAAGACTGACAGTTATCGTACACACGCCGCCGCTGTTGGCCCTCGCACTCATCGAACGGCTTCATCTCGTTGAAACTCAGATCGACGACGGGGTTGTTCCGACGACAGTCTGGGACGAACGTACGGAGACCCCTCGGCCAGAGAGAACTCGGGGACAGTTTGGGGTTTGTTGGAGTCTCGCCCAACACTTATACTGTTGGCCGTTGTCCCAACACGTAGGGGATGCCACAGGAGCCGCTCTTCCAGTATACGCATGTTGAAGCCGGCCTCGTCGAGAACGTCGTGCTTCGGCCGACCGATGATACCGAGACATACCCCTCTGGCTGGAAGTACACGCTCCACTTGGGCACCCTCGACGATCTCACACTCGTCCGGTACGACAACTCGCACGAGGACACGAAGGGCCACGAACACCACACCGCGGCCGGCGACAGAGACGACATCGAGTTTCCGGGGATGGAAGACCGACTCGTGGAGTTCTGGGCGAGCGCCGACGAGTACTGGGAGGCCGTCGGCGGTGACCCGCCCCGACCCCACTGATCGACCTCACCCGTCTCACCCATATCCCAATCATGACCACACTCCATATCACCGTCGGCGACCGCGAACAGCTCCGCCAAGACGCACTCCAGTTCGTCCGGGATGTCGACGCCGATGACCTCGACAACCAGGACGGAACGGCGACGCTCCAGTTCGGAACCTACGACGACTTCGTCGACAGCCTCACCCCGCTCCGCCTCGAGCTCATCCGCGCGATCGCGGCAGAGACCCCTGAGAGCATGCGCGAGGCGGCCCGGCTCGTCGATCGCGACGTGTCGGATGTCCACTCAGACCTGAAGCAGCTCGACGTGTTAGGGATCCTCACCCTCGAAGAAGGCGGCCCCAGCGGCGCGATCCAACCCATCGTCCCGTTCGATCGGATCGAGGTCCACATCGACTATCCCCTCCTCGATCGCGGCGACGCCGATACCGCTGCGAGTGCGTAGCGGGAGCACGCGGGCACGACATCTCACCACGCGCCGTCGATGGCGCGTCGATAGGCTGTTTCTGCTTGCTCGGCAATCGCGTCCCAGTCGTACTGTCGGGCGTGGGCGACGGGCGATGTCGGTGAGCGGGCACCACCTAGTGCGGCGTCGAGCCGCTCCGTGAGTGCGTCGACCGTGGGCTTGACGAGGAAGCTGGCGTCAGCGATTACTTCGTCGGCGGCCGACTCCGGATGATCGGCCGCGATAACGGTACAGTCCGCCGCCATCGCCTCCAAGAAGGTGATCCCGAACCCCTCGCGGGTGCTCGGCGACCCGAACACGTCGGCGGCCCGCATGTGGCCGAGCACGTCCTCGTAGTCGTCGAGAAAGCCCAGCATCTCGACGCGGTCGGCGTGGGTTAGCGTGTTCGCCTGTGCGGCCAGCGCGTCGCGTTCGGGGCCGTCGCCAATGACCCCGAGCGTGGCGTCGTGGTCGGCGGTGACCGCGTCGAACGCCTCCAAGAGCACGTCGACGTTCTTGTGCTCGATCAGCCGGCCCGCGAAGAGCACGTCGTAGCCCCCATCGCCGTCGTCGCCGGGGAGCGGCGCGGTGCGAACCTGCTCGACGTCGATCCCGTTCGGCACGATCTCGATATCCTCGCGGTCGGGGCCGATGGCGGCGAGCCGATCGGCCGTGATCGCCGAGATCGCGGTGGGGTGGGTCTTTCTGCAAACGTTATTTCTTTATTCCGTCACGAGTCGTCGCAGACCGCGTCTCGCAGCTCCGCGTGGAGTTCTGGATGGTGTTCTTTCAGGATTGCCGCATCGTCTTGCAGCTCTTCGATGCGACTCCGGATCCGATGGACCGTCTGGTACTCCTTTTCTGCGGAGATGTCTGCGTCTCCACGGATCCGTTCCCGGTCCGTCGTGGTCATGATGGCTCGGTATTTTCCCACGCCGGGTATCTGTCGTGCCATCCACTTCTACATTGATTTCTCCGCACTTTAACTTTGCTATGGTGCTAATGTTTGCTTTGGAGCAAAGTTATTTGGCGCTGGAGAGCGTTGGATCTGTTGAGAAGTGCGGAATCGGTCATGAAAATGGCCACTGGGTGTTCTAGCACCCACTGACCGCGCTTCGCTACCCACGAAGCATGACGCAATCCGATCCAACACGACAAGAACCTGTTGTCGACGACGAACAGACCGTTCTCGGTCCACCACTCTGTGAGTGTCCCGTCTGTGGTGCCATTGGACTCCCGGAGCGGATCGAGGATCACGACTGTCAGACGTTCCGTGCCACCGAGGGGTTGTGATGAGTGAAAACATCGAATCCGCGGCAGCGTTTCAAGACGTGTACGTACGGATCCGGACGGATCTGCTCGTCATCGGCGATTCGATCCTGACTGACCGCCATCACGCCTCGAACGGGAACTACGAGGACGACGACCCGCAGAACCAGATCGGCGGCATCATCCCAGCATTCCCGCTGTCCGGCTGGCTGCGTCACGGGATGGAAGCGGTCGTTCAACAATACGGCGGCACGGCGTGTCACCCTGGCGAATCAAACGCGAACTTCAAAAAGAGGGACGTGTACGACCGCGATCTGGACGCCGGCTATCACGAAAAAGGGGCGTGCGTCGACGACCCGAACGCAGACGGTGGGTGCGTGATATTCGATCTCTTCGGGGGGTTCGGCGGCGTTCCCGGGAAAGTGATGAGGCGACCGATCAAATTCAATCCGGTTCGGACTGCTGTTGATTACACGCGCGGACAGGCTGAGGGCCACTACCGACGGCTCACTCGACATGTCGCCTCGCGCAACGCCGATGACAATCGTGAATCGCTCCGAAGTGTGGAACTGGACGCCGTCGCAAATCTCGACGGCTGCTGGCAGCTCTCCTTTCGCGAGACGAAACCCGAGTTCCTCGGCTTACTCTGTGAAAGTCTCGAGTATCTTGATGCGCATAACACCGACTTCATACACCAACTCGGCGGTGCGCGCAACTTCGGTGCGGGAATCGTCGATACGCATCTGATCAACCCGCTTTATGAAGACCACGAGCTGAAACGCGTCTTCAACCGCAGCCGAGGCACCACCAAGGCGATGGACGAAAAAGACGAGCAATGGGCTAGCGAGTACCGGCCCGCGTTCGTCGACGCCCTTGAGACGCGCATCGAGGAGGAGACAGCATGAGCGAGCAGCCACCAGCTCACGAGCAGTCGGCGACCCGTGAAGAGGAACTGCTCGTTGCCTACCGTCACGACGCCCACAAGCTGAACGGCCGATCTCACGCCGCTGCTGTCGACCAGATCGCTGGTGTCCGCGTGAACCAGTCGGTTCCCTACGGGGCAGATCGCGATGCTGCCGCGCTGAGTCGTCCCAGCGGCGAACCAACCACGACGGTGGACAGCCACACGTCACCGTATCGGCTCTCGCTCGTCGACGGTGAGAGTCGGAACCCTCTTTCAGATGTCACGCGGACCGACATTGAGCATGCCGTTCGGGAGCTGCTCTCCGAGACCGATCCCGAAGCCGCCCATTACGTGTGGTTGACCAGCGATCTCGCCGCGCTGTTCAACGAGGCCGTCTCATACCCATACACGTCGCTGAAGTACCATACGCTGCTCGTGGCGGCGCTTCTCGACAACTATCGGGACGGTCATTCGTTTTCCGACCTTCGGCTGGTCGTCGACGACGCTGAGACGATTATTCCCCATCGAACCGTGTTCGCGGGTGATCGATTCGCACTTCGGATTACCGCGGCGGAGCCCAATCAGCCGTCCACGGGGCTCGGGGATCGACTGCGCAGATCGTGGGCGTCGATATGGACCCAGCTGCCGACACACCCGATCGACACGGATCATGCGACTGAGGACAGGATCCTCGATGCGAACCTGCGGCGCATCCGATCGTGGAGCACCGCACTCCAGTACATCGAGGAGTACGGGGCGGTGTTCGACTCATGACGCTGATCCAGCAAGTCCACTGGGAACTCGACATGGACTATCTGGGACATCCGTACTACGTGTCAGGCAACGCCATTCGCCACGCGCTCGCGCAGCAACTATCACAGGATCGGCATCAACAGCTCCACGCCAGTCACGGGATCTTCGTCCCCGGGCAGTTCGGTACGTTCCCTACAGCTCACTCACAGAATGGATTTCGGCCTTACCTCGGGACTGGCCTTCCCGAGGTCGAAGCCTATGCCGATCTCTTCGTTCACCGACGCCCAACCCATCGGTGGCTGTTGGACTCCCGGCCGCGAGACGCGCTGAACACCCACGACATTCGTGTTCATAGCGGACAGCCGGGGTTCGCACACGAAACGATCATGGGACGACCGGACGACGCGCGGAAACAACAACAGACGACGAAGTGGTACCTCAACGCCTACCTTCACGCCGATCGCGATGATGTTCTCCCCCTTGAACAAGAGGTACTTGATGGGCTCCAGTTCGGCGGGAAGCGCAACTATGGGTACGGAACGACTCGGTTTAAAGAAACGCAGCTTGTTGATCTCGACGCGCTTGATTACTCGCGGGTTCGTGAGAGCGAACGTTTTCGTCTCGAACTCGTGACGCCATTCGTGCTCGAATCCGAGTACCCGAACACCGTCGATGTGGACGTGCCGTGGTGGTGGAGTGTGGAACGGGACGCGTTGCGGGAACGCACCGAACAAATCGTCGAACAGCGTGACACGTACGCGCTTCGGACGATCGATCACGGGCAGGTTGTGGCATATGCGGGTGACCGCCCGGTCGAGACTGCCAAGAAGGGTGTCCTTCGTGTGGGCAGCCACTCGAAGTACGGGTTCGGTGAGCTGCGAGTCGTGCCCGCTGACACCAGCAACTAGAGCTCGTGTGTGACGGGGGTATTGCGGTGTCGTTGGAACTCGTGGAGGCGAGAGAAAATCCGAACTCTCCTACCGAAACGTCCCTCCTGAGAGGACGGACGATCCCCCCGGTAGCTAGACCAATACGCGAGGTCTCACTGGGAGTTGTCGATGGTCTGCTGATAGACGTGTTCAGCCTGCTCGGCAACTCGATCCCAGTCGCATTTCTTGGCGTGTGTCACGGGCGATGTCGGTGGGCGGCTGCCCTCTAGTGTGGCATCAAGCTTCCGTGTAAGCGATGTGACTGTGGGTTCAATGAGAAAACCCGCGTCACCGATCACCTCGTCGGCAGCTGAGTCGGGGTGATCGGCCGCGATCACGGTACAGTCTGCCGCCATCGCCTCGGCAAAAGTTAACCCAAACCCTTCCCGCGTACTTGGAGAGACGAAGACGTCCGCGGCTCGCATGTGACCGAGTACATCCTCATAGTCGTCGAGAAAGCCGAGGAAGTCGACACGGTCGGCATGCGTGAGCGAGTTACGTTTCGTTTCGAGCCGATCTCGTTCAGGACCGTCACCGATGATTCCGAGGGTGACATCGTGCTCGGCAGCGATGTCATCGAACGCATCAAACAGGACGTCCACATTCTTATGCTCGATGAGCCGGCCCGCAAAGAGCACGTCATAGCGCTCCTGTGGGAGTGGCGCCGTTGTGATCTGCGCAACGTCGATCCCGTTCGGAATGATCTCGATGGTTTCGCGGGCAGGGCCGATGTCGGCCAGATTATCCGCGGTGATCGACGACACCGCTATCGGCTGTTGCGGTACTCGTGCGGTGACGCGCTCGGTGATTTTTCCAAAGGGCGCGAGGTGTCCGAGGTACTCCTCCCAGTAGTCGCCCCACACCTCGTGCCAGGTCGTGACGAGGGGCGTGTCCGTCCGGAGGCTCGCGAGCTTCGTCGAGAGGACCGGGAAGTACGGGAAGACGCTGGCGACGACCACGTCGTGTTCGTTGTTCCGGAGCCGCCTGCGAAGGGGCGGCAGCGCCCGGGCCGCGAAGTCGACCGCCTCGGTGATGGAGCGCCGGTCCTCGGCGTAGAGGTCCGCCTCGGGCGCGACCGCGCGGAGCGTCATCCCCTCGTGGGCGATCTCCCTCGGCCCGTCCCAGAAGTGCCGACCGTACACGGTGACCTCGTGGCCCCGATCGGCGAGGCGCGTGCCGATCTCGTGGATGCGCTTTTCGGCGCCTCCCGTTATGTACGGATATACAACATTACTCACAAAGGCTATACGCATTATAATATTAGTGTATTTATTATTATAATAATGTTCCGATCTTATATGTGAATATAATTAGTATGTTTATTTACAGAATCTAAACTCCCCGAAACTATATCGGTGATTCTATGTGAAATGAGTCTGTATTGGACAAGTGATGGCAAGTCATATGAAAATTGTTCATTTCTATGATGGTCATGAAAAAACGTACAGGGGACGGGGTTCGGTTCCAACCGTTGTATGGAACATAGCAAAAGGAGTGTCTGATATCGGTCATGACGTTTCTATTATTGAGCGTAAGTGGGACAAACTAAGTTCTAAAACTATCAAAGATGGAGTTAATTTTCATAGATTAAATTTGTCTATAGGGTCAGATGAACCTTGGATAGATATACCATATGAAATGGTAGGTACACTTAAAGGAACTATTCGTCTAATATTTAGCCGGTTAGAATTTGCATTGAAAATAAAACCAATATTAGAACGGTTAGATCCGGATATAATTCATTGTCATTTACCCTTTGCTGCAAATTTAATTACCCTATTTTTCCCAAAATTTCGACATAAAATAATATACACTGCTCATCTTGGAGAAACCAATAAACGGGTGACTGAGCCGATGTTTTCACCAGATGTTTTCTTAGCAAAACGATCTAGTATTACAACAGTTTTGAATGAGAAAATGAAAGGTGCTTTTGAAGAAAGTGGTGTGGACGAACAAAAATTGCGTATAGTTCCAAATGGTGTTGACATAGACCAGTTTATGTCTAAAAAGGACTACAATAATGAGAAGCCACTTGTGCTATTTGTTGGAACAGTAACCCCCAGAAAACGAGTTATAGATCTTGTCGAAGCAGCCTCCAGAACCAAAGATATTGATTCAAAATTTATCATCGCGGGAAAAACAGACATTGATGAAGAATATTATTCTAAAGTAAAACAAAAAATATTAAAATATGGTTTAGAGGACCGATTTGAATTTACTGGATTTGTATCTAATGAGCACATTCAAAAATTATACTCTAAAGCAGATATTTTTGTTTTACCCTCACAAGAAGAGGGTTTTGGGATGGTTGTAACAGAAGCAATGGCTGCAGAGACACCAGTAATTGGAACACATGTAGGTGGCATTCCTCTTCAAATCAATAATGGAGTAAATGGGTTTTTATATGACCCTGGCGATGTCAATGCCCTCTCGAGCAGTTTACGGGAACTCCTTTTAAATCCAAGTATGCGTAGAAAATTAGGGGAAAGAGGACGTGCGATCGCAGTTCAAAATTTCTCTTGGGAATCGATATCAAGGAAGTTTGAGAATATATATCAGGAAATATCAGATAGTACTGAATAATAAACAGATCTTCTTAGAGTTAAAATATTCCAAGAAAGACGTAATAGACGAATATTTTCATTTTGCTGAGACATAATCAAGATCTTAGTAGTACTATACAGATGTCCATCTGGAATACTTAAAAGAACTACGTGGAGTACCAGATAAATTTTCTCAAGATTATTACTAATAGCCTTCTTACAAGCTATTTATATCCTAATGCTTGGAGGTGTTCGTCAAGGTCTGGATCATCAGCCGGTTCTTTTTCAGCAATATTGACACTATGTGTTTTATTGTCTGTTGCACTTGTTACAACCCAAGGAACTTTTTTCAACTGGGGATGTGGGAAACCTGCAGCATGACCGATCCCAAATGAAAATAATTCTCCGTGATCTGCAGTTATTACAACTTTTTCGGCATCCAAGTTCTGCAAGAGTAACTCTACAGAATCTAAAACGTACCGGAGATTGTCCAGATATGAGTCCCATACTTTATCTTTTGAAACGCCATCTCGTATTGCCCAGAACGGGGTTTTTTCGTAATCCCTCATTTTGCCTTCATTGAGGGCATGATAAAGATATGGTGCGTGAGGCTGCATATAGTGGACAATCAGCCGTTCCTGGTTTCGTTCACGGCCTGCTTTAATAGCATGGTTAGTAAGGTCCTCTGCAAATGGAGCTGCGCCGAACTCATTATTTTCTGATAACTGCCAAAGTTCTTCTAAATGGTGAAAATCGTTAGCATCGACAAGGTCTCTCCGAAGTAATTTATTGAATTTTTTATTAGACCGTATATATGTATCTTGCGTCACCGTAAATGACATATAGTCAACTGGATCTTCTTTAAGCCAGCGTGTGAATCCATTCCCAGAAATATATGTGGTATTCTGAATCTGGTCAAGGTATTTCTCAGTAAAGGTCTTTAGGAGCCATTCTTTTGACGTACTCCCGACAGACCATTTAGCCTCAACATCTTCTATAAGATCATATTCATCAGAGACGGCTCTAAGTACATCAACTCTGCATGCGTCAAGCACAATTAGCGTATCCCAGTTAGTCTCAAAAATATTCTTCCCTAACGGAGATCTCGTTGTTACCCACATCCAAGAAAGAAGATATATCGAATACATTTGTCGTGGTAATTGGTTTGTAAATATTCTTTTCTTTAATTTTTGTCTAATTCCCATACTACCGATTGCTGACTATTCGTGATAGTACTTTCCCTTTTGTAGAGTGAATTTTTGATACTGGAGATCTAAGTCAAAAAAGATATTTCCGCATCAGCGGTGGTTAACCGCGACTGAAGCGTTTTTATGGATGTAGCGAACCTGTTCCAGTGCGTTCGCCGGTATAATGGTGTTTCCTTGTTCCTGCTAACATTTTACCGAATAGACAGAACTGAAAGTATAGAGTATTAGCAGTGACTGTGCGAAAATTCTGCTTGTATAGTCAATAGTAAAACCGAGAGATCTCAATTGCTTAAAAACATATTCAGCTAACCTGACTCATTTATTTTCGTCACCGTAGTAGGGTCGCAGATAGAGGTCTGAACAGACCTCCACCTGCTAGGGGGCAGTTCGTCAACATTCTGCCGGAAGAGTGTGTTAGCGACTTGTTCGATCCGTTCCAGCACGAACTTCGTCCGCAGGTAGTTGGGAATCGTGTCTGTCAATGGTGAGATTTCACTGGAGTTGCAGAGGGTGGAGATCAAGGTATCGTCAGCGGTTGTACCGAGAAGACCACATGACCTCTAATCGAATTCTATGTTGTTGTGAGAGAATATTCCTCGACAAATCGGCCGACGAAGAATTAAGTAGGTTTTCATGGGATTTCACTATCTGCTTGCTGCTGGTGTTGGTCACCTCGTCCGCAAGCAGACATCTAATTAACTAGCTTAGTGGGTACTGGATCCGGATCATAGTATCGTCAACCGTGTAATGTAATTCAAACTCAGACTAGATTCCGGATGTAAATTACTTGTGAACCATGAACTGTAGATCGAATCCAATCAAAACAAATCTCCCAGAAAATAGGATAGAATTTAAAAATAACACGACAAATTAACTTGAATACTGAGCTTCATTACCAGCTTTGCTATTGCTTCTCACTTCACAAAGTTCAATTCTCATCTGAACACTACACGTTTAACTATTGTGATCTAAAAATCAGAATAAAATTCATATACTTTCATATACGATACGAACATAATTATAATTGTCGATATAATATATCATGCTTTGAGGCAACCGATCGAAAGCTATGATTATCACGATACTGTCTTAGACGCTCTCTTAAATAGTCTTGATGTTGATCTGATTTAATTAATGATTTTATCTTTTTACTAAAATCTGATGGGTCCCCTTCCTTAGCAAGTTCGATACAATCCCAGTCTTCATTAATTGAGCAAAAACTTTCGCAATCACTTGCTACGACTGGTAACGTATAAGCAGCACACCAATTAAATATACCACTTTGATTAACACGATTTACTATACCTGACATTTCAACTGTTTTATAAGGTAATACTGCAATATCACCCGCAATAAATGCAGCGTGAAATCGTTCTTCTGGTAAATGACCTGTGATCTCTAAGTTCGACGGTGCATTCTCTCTAAGATATTCTGAATATGGAGTACTCGAAGTTGATGTACCTCCAGCAATCATGAAATTGTACTCCGGCAATTCCTCTGCTATCTCAATAAGAAGATGGTTTCCCTTTTGCTTGCTAATATATCCCGGTTGAACTATTAGTGTTGATTCTGTGTCTATTCCCAGTTTTTTTCTTGCAATCTCTTTAGACATATTATATGTCTGGGAAATCGGAGAACCGTGAGGAATTATCTGACTATCTACACTACCGGACCTAACTTGAAATCTATCCCGTGATTGTGTAGATAAAAATATAATTTCGTCAGAACTAGCTACTATCATACCATTTAGAAAAAGAATATAGTATTTTTTTATCTCTTGAAGATGTCCACTGACAAGATCGGGATTTAATCCTTCATGGATCGTAATTACAATGGGAATAGTAAATATTTTTTTTGCTATTAGAAGAGATAAAAAGAAGGGGATCATGTAAACTGCTCCTGTCCCGAATAAGCCATATTCATGCTGAATATGAACAATATCTCCCGTCTGATATGATTGAAATACAGCTCTTATATATCTCAATGGGTTTTTACTTTTGTGTGGTAAATGGACTATTTCAGTAAGTATTTTCTCTTTTGTATGTTCACTATTACGCTCAATTGACTCAGAAAGATCACGTGTATATGAACCTATTCCATTTGTTTCAGAATCTTTTGGTGCTATTATTGCAATTTTTTTCATTTTAAAATTATTTAAATTGTTCTTCTGGTTCCAATTCGTATGTCAACAAACCAACTCAGAACTATATTAGACTTACGAACAACATTGACTACCTCAATCAATTAAAAAACACTCCTATAAGAGAGAAAATGTATTCTAATTAGTTCTAATACATTCTAACGTTAGATCAACATTGAGTTACAGCTGACGAGTCTATTTCTATCGTTTGAATACAAATAGTCACCCATACCAATATTCTTCGTAGATTTTCCACTAAATCCAACTTTTAGATAGGTTTCTGATGCTGGTCCTGTAAATATCAATGAATCTTTACATTTTGAATCTATTATCCAAGAAGAGTCAGCCTTTGAGACTGTTTCTACTGAGCTGTGTTTTAACATAGCTCGATAAGGCTGGGTAGGGGTTATCGGCGTAGTACTATATTTTTCTGTCCATGCTAACGCAGCAGGATCTTGCTCTGTATATCCAAAGGCTGGCTCCCCAGCTTCAAATTGCGGATCAGCTTCGATATTTACGTGATGATATGGAAATGCAAGTAAATTCAGCAATATCAATACATATGCTATCTTATACATATAGTCTCTTGATACAGATTTGCTCAGAATAATAAAGAATAAAGGTATAATAAATACCCATGAGAAGTTCACAATTCTCCAACCTCCAAGTACAGAATTTGTTGTCCAGATAGTGACAACGATGGCAACATGGGCACAAGCAGCTAATAAAAGGAAAATTTCAATATCAGATCCGAATAGTAGTTTCTCCTTTTTCAATCTGAATAGGTAGAAAGCAATAATGAGGAATCCGATGCAATACACCTTCCAAGATCGCCATTCCAATCGAAATGTAGTATACAATGAGTCTGGTGAGAGTGTTGCTCCTCCAGCCTGGACAAAATTGGTAGATATTCCGAGTACTGGTCTAATAATTGGAGTAATACCCAAGCTAAGTGGGGTTGTATATATCAGCGACCAATAACCTAATACTATTATAAATATCGAAATGATTGGAGTTATTCGAACTTGGAGAGTGTTTTTAACAGAAACTCCCACCTTTGTTAAGAGGTCTCGACTGTGAATAGTAATGATTAGAGATATAGCAGTTATTAATAAGAGTAATGTAGACAGATGATGAGTAACTACTGTTGTTAGTGTTATAACTGGGAGAATGTATATCATTCTAACATCTGAAGTTCTGAAATAGATTAGTAAAATCCAAGCAACAAAAATAGCAAGGGGAAGACCGAGTGTTTCTTTAACAACGTACGAATGGAACTCAATAAACCACCAATTACTAAGGATAAAAATGCAGATTAAACTGGGTTTTGTTTCTGTTAGTTCCGTACACCACAAGAATAGAAATACCGAGAGAATTCCAACAAGTGAAATAGCAATTAAATCAAATGAATATCTGATATTGAGTCCCAGTATTTCAGAAAAGAGTGCAAAAAAATGCCAAGAGCCCCCTTGAGATATAAATTCACCTTCTGCCACAGATCTTGTGAAATAAAGAGAAGATGGTTCATCCCATCCAAATAAGAAATATGCTGGAAAGCGGTTCATTCCCGCTAATATTATTGCAAATACTGGTATAGAGATCATCTTGAGGATTTTATTATTTGCATAGAAAAAAATACCTATGAGAGAGAGAATAGGTCCAACCCCGAAGAGCAATTGTCCCGCGTGTATACCATTTACTTGTGGTACATTAAAAATGCCAGAGAGGGCAGAGAAGGCCAATCCTAAGCAGCAAAAAATAACCAATTTTTTTGTAGAACTAGTAACACTGTACATCTTGAATTTGGATCGGTGTGCCATGCTTATTAATGTACTCTCTTTCTATGGCGGGTTCAGATAAGAATGAAGAGTGAGGCGGCGTTTTGTTTTCTGAATTGCTCATGACAAAATATTCATGAATCAATAGTAATACTGTGAGGAACAAGAAGAGACACTGAGATCGTTGATGAAGCCCTGTATTCAGCTCCAATTCGCCAGGTTAATACTTTCGAATACGTTCTATTCTTGAGATATTCGGTGTCGAGTATGCTCGATCAACTGTCCATAATCGTGTTGGCAAGCCCGATCTGCACCCCCAAAGCTAGGTAGTGTCTGGGTTATATTGCAGTTGACAATGCCGTAATTCAGATTAACGATAACACGATTTGCTGAACACTGCTGCGGATCCTCAATTAAACGGGATTCTACGTATGAAAGATGGATCTACAAAAGTACATGTGTTCCCAGAAAAGTTTTTCGAATAATTCCGTGGAAATACGATATAGATGACGCGATCTTCCTAGTTGATGGTGCGGTTTCTCTTTATTGAGGCCTCTCCCAAGCACAGCCGTAATACGAATGGCATAGAAATCGGAATAGTACTAAACATATATTTTGTGAGGTGACACGACTAATGTTCCTATTTCTCAAACTGTTTCAATAATACCAAAGCAAAAACTGCTGACGAGTGGCTTATATCGTACCTTTTGCCCTGGAATCAGTTTACCTGAACACTACTCTTAGTCAAAGATTTTATTATACGGGTCTCTTCATTTGAAGTATGAACTCACCAAATATCGTATTTTTGTTATTGGACGCTGCACGTGCTGACCACTTTTCTTGCTATGGTTATCACCGAGAAACTACACCATATATTGATACGCTCGCTAAAGATGGAAGTTTTTATAATAACGCTTACTCCAATTCTATTTGGAGTCTCCCAGCATACGCATCTCTTTTTACAGGAAAATATCCCTCATCTCATGGAGCAGTAGATTGGAGCAAATCAATCGATCCTAACTCAAATATATTAGTTAATAATATTAACAAATATGGTTATGAAACCTCTGCAGTTACGACTCATTTACTCACTTGCGGTCACGGAATTGCTGACGCATTCGACCAGGCTACATGGATTAAAAATCCTAGCAGACTTCCATACCCTGACGACCCAGTTATCGAATCTATTGAAAGAGATTTATACTCCGGTAAGAGTTTGATCGATTCAATACCTAGTGCATTAAAAACTCTATATAAAGATCGTTCCTTTGAAACATTACCAAATGCTTTTTCATATACCCTTCGTGAAGTAAAATATAGAACTGGTTACTGGGAAGATGATGGTGCATCTAACATTATCGAACAATCAAAACACATTATCGATGAAGCGTCGGATCCATTTTTTCTCTTTGCTAATTTTGTTGAAACCCATGACCCTTATCGTCCTCCAAAAAAATATATTGACAAGTTTCTACCAGAATCAGTAAGTATTTCTGAGGCGAATCAGGTTGCTCAAAATAATATGGTTGATCTTTCTCTAGGCATTGATTCAATTTCTAGTCGAGAAAAAAAGATTCTGATCGCTCTTTACGATTCTGAGATTCGATATATCGATGATAAAATTAAGGAACTTTCAAACTATCTTAAAAAACAAGGAAAGCTTGATAATACTGTGTTTGTAGTTTGTTCTGATCATGGCGATCTCTTTGATGAATGGGGCCTATGGGGACATCAAGGAGCTATACACCGGAACCTTTGCCGGGTCCCTCTTATTGTCTCAGCCCCTTGGGAACAAAAAGACGAATATCATCATCCGGTTGAATTGAGACAGCTAGCAGAATACCTTCCAAAAATTGCATCAGGTAGCCAGATGTCAATACCGGAGAAAGAGGGGGCAGTTGTAGAATATCATGGTTGGGATTGTCAGATATCTAATGATCAATGGGATAAATTTGACGAAGATGAAAAGAAAAAATGGGGGACATACTCATCAAGCTACTTGACGAGAAACTGGCAGCTTCTGATTGATGCAAATGGAAATAAGAGTCTGTATTCTCGTGACGAGAAAATAGACGAAATAAATAATGATCACACCTCTAAGATTAACAAATTTGAAAATATAATTTTGGAGTCAGTTGGGAACCCGAGAGATAATCACGACACATATAGAGCGGAAGCAAATAAAAGCGAGAAAATTGAAAATATGAGTGATGAAGTTAAACAACACCTGAAAGATCTGGGTTACGCATAAAATAGACTAATCTGCTATGTAGAACATAAAGAGATAGTGTGACTCTAAAGGTAGAAGGAAGTAGAGAGTCGAATGTGACTCACGTTCTCCCACTTCGTTAAGCAATCCACGCCTCTAGCTCAAACGCTCTTGTGTAGCACATTGTTGATTTCAGAGAGTAGCTTTGATGGCGTGTTTGAGCGCTTTCGTCCGGGTTTGCGGTAGAGTTCTCGTCTGAGTTGGAACGCTCGGAGATACTGTGTGAGACGATCTTTTGAGATGCCTCGATGCGGCGAGAGCCACCGTCGCGCTAGCGACGCGTGGCTCTCGCAGGTGTTCACGTGGATCGTCTCGTCGGCGTACTCACCGTCTCCGTGAACGACGTATTCGCGGTCGAATTGATCGTCTTCTTCAAGCGGATCGTACGGCAAAATCCGTCGGTATAGACGGTGAGAGGCTCCTGCTGGCGGTCAGCCAGCAGGAGCTGAATCGTTGATTCGTCTGCGGATTTCGCCGGCACAACGTACCGCTGCTCGGTGCCACGATCCACGAGAACGAACACAGGCGGTTTGTCTTGATCATACGTTCCACGTCCGCGTCGAGAGAGGCCGCGAGCGCGACCAGCGGTCGCGCTCTCGCGGCCTTTTAGGCCGGCAGAGACGTAGAACTCGTCAATTTCGACCGGACCACGGAGCTCGAGTGACGGCGCGTCGAGCGCTTCGGTGAAGCGCTCGACACGCCTGTGGATCGTTTTGTAGGTAACTTCGATTTCGTACTGTAACTGCCTGAGACTCGTGTTAAACCGCAAAAACGCGTAGATCGAAAACAGCCACTTGCGGAGCGCAATCTTCGAATGAGCGAAGATTGTGCCGGTTTTATCGTTGAATGTGCGGCCGCAATCCTTACAGAGATACCGCTGAAACTGCCCATAGCTGCCGTTTCTGACCGTTCGGTCAGAACGGCAGCGGGGACAGGAAACACCGTCACGCCAGCGAACCTGTTGGAGCAGATCCGCTGCGACCGATTCCGACCCAAACGCATCTAGCGGAATCATTCGTGTCGGACACCGCTGACGCGGTGTCCTTGTCCTCTTCGACTCGATAGCGACAGCTCAGCAGTATCAACAATCTCCTACGGAAGAGCGTTCCCGGAAGCCGTCCGGTCTGAGGGCGTCTGATTCTTACTGCATCACGGCTGTTCGCACTACAATCACGTCCAACGCACAGTTGGAAAACAATTTAAACGACCAGCAACAGGTGCCGGAACTTCTTTTCGATTATTAAGGTGGATTCGGCCCGCTGTCCACCTTGTGCTTACTCCCGCGAGTTCCGGGAATTCGTTTTAACTGCCGTAGTTTACGACCTCGAACAGACATTCAGATAGTGATCTATGCCATCATCGGATTCAACGAAGGATGTTAATCAAGATTCCAGATACCGAACACATTGGTGCGTATCTTGGTAGATGATAGGGTAACTCCAAAGTAGAATAGAGCAGTAATTGTGATACTTATTGATAGTCCAAATACTGTGTAAAGATCAAATATCTCTTTAGTAAATAATACCAAAATAACTACAATTGCGCTATATGAAGACGTTTTAATTGAAGTTGATAAAATAGATATATTCACATACATTTTTAAATAATAATAATGTAATAGGGTATTTAGCGTATATGCAATTATAGTAGCGATGGCAGCACCGATAGCTCCATATCTAGAAATAAATATGTAATTTAAAAAGAGATTAGTAACAGTGCTATATCCACTTGCCTTTGCAGCTGCCGAGGGTAGGTTAATTGCATGTAATGCTTGTCCAACAATTGCATTAATGGATAAGAGAAATTTATGTACAGCTAAAATTGCTAATATAGATGCAGCAGCAGTATACTCTGATCCAAAGATTACAAACAGTATTTCATGAGAAATAAATATTAGCCCAACAACTGCTGGGATAGAAAGGTATAATGATGTAAACAAAGATCTGGAAGTGATTTCTTTTACTTTATCTAGTCGATCATGAGAAGATGCTTCGCTAACAGCCGGAAAAATCGTTGTACTAATTGCGTTAGCAATAATAGCAATTACCCCTGTAACTCTCCAAGCAGTCTCGTATAGCCCAACAGCCGTAGGATTAACCAGTAAGCCTAACATTGCGACATCAAGCCAACCAAATGAGAACCCGCTTACTGAGCTAATTAGATTATATTTTGAGTAATCTATAATAGAATTAAAAGAGTGTCTGTCTGGAATCGATATACCTACGTCGAGATAATATAAACCAAAGAGTAAGGCTAGAAAAGTCCCACATATATAACTAATAATAAGATATTGTATAGCGGTTCCTATTTTTATTATCAAAATGATACCTAGAAAAGCCCAAACAAATCTGTTGATAAATTTCATGCTTGCAGAAACTCCAATTTTTTTCTCTCCTTGAATAGCAAATAACACCGTTTCATACAAATTGAATATAACCACTGATAATAATACTAATGGAAAATAGTTTAGGCCAATGTAGTTGGTGACAAACTCACTAAAGATAATAAGTAATAGAGAAGAAACAAGTAACGCTATAGATTTCAGCATTAAACCAGAAGTAAATTCTTTAGAGTTTTTTCCATCTTCACTTATCCTCTTTTTAATTCCACCTTTTATGCCTAGATCAGCAAATATTGAAGTAAATATTAAAACTGATTCAAATAAATAGAAGGATCCAATGTTATCTGGTCCAAGAATTGATGCAAAATATGCTGTCGCAATGAAATAGATTATTTGACTAGCGCCTAAGGAAGTAAAAAGTTTGGACGCTTCTTTTCCGATGTTCATGCCGTTAGATGTTATACATCATGCGTTTAAGTGTTCGGTTCGCAGATAATAATCGTATCTCAAACTTGAATCTGTGGATTTATTATCGTTGAATATCTTATTCTTACATGTTAATGGAACAAGTTCAAGTAGTTCATAAATACGGAGCTCCGAGGCATTATTCTGCCCTTGAAAGCAAGTATAATGTGAACTATTTAGAATATTTGCCATCTTCAGGTGGAAGAAAGTATATTCGTGATCTTATTTCGATCTCAGACGCCTTTATTTCTGGAGAGAAAAATATAATAGCTGGGTTTGAACCTTATAGCCCCCTTGTTTATTTATTCGATAAATTAAGAAAGAATAATAATTTCATATATCATACAAGTTGGCCATTCTGGGACGATAATCGCTTACCGGTAAAAATCAAATCGAAAACAATCGAAAAAAAATGGGAAGACTTCTTATCTGAATCCACAATAGTAACAGTTACGAATTCTGCTAGGTCATCTCTCGCCTCACTAGGTATTGAAGCAGTAACAATTCCACATTCTGTAGACACAACCACATTTTTTCCCAAAAATGATAGTAATAATGGAGATCTTGATGTTCTATTTGTAGGCGTCTTAGAAGAACGAAAAGGTGTTAAAGAAATTCTGAATATCGTTGATACTGTTGAAGGAATTGACTTTACCTTTGTAGGTGATGGACCACTCTCAGGTTTAGTATCTAAATCTTCTTCTCAACACGATAATGTAACTTACCATGGGTATATTTCAGATCAAAATTGTCTTGCTTCAATATATAGAAATTGCGATATTATGGTACTACCATCAAAGAGAAAAGAACACTGGGAAGAGTTATTTGGAATTGTAATTATTGAAGCAATGGCTTCTGGTTTGCCTGTTATTGCATCAGATTGTGTTGGTCCAAAAGAGGTTGTAAAAGATGGTAGAACTGGACAATTAATATCTCAAGGAAGCCAACAAGAATTACGTACAGCGATTCAGGAATATCGAGATGATAAGGCCCAAAGAATTAACCATGGAAGAACTGCTAGAGAGTATGCCCTTAGAAAGTATAGTGAAGATGTCGTGATTTCTCAATGGTTGGATGTCATAGAATAGTTAACTGGCCTTATTTAGACATAATAGAGGTAGAATTATTGGTACTAAATTACTGTCTACGTTAACGCTACTTAACTTCTGGTCTTTCCTTTGGATAACGGCCTTTACCAGTGTGACCTTGTACACCATCAAACATCCCTGTCCAAAGAGCGATAGTTGACTTCCAATCTTTCTGTAAAAGTCTATAACACGTTAGCAAGGTGATCCACCACAAATAGAACATTAATGCCATCACTCGATTGACGCGATCCCAATGACGCTGGATAAACAATTGATAATTTCTTGCTGTGTAATATGATGCAGTTGGAGAAGTTCGACCTCCTGAGCTTGCGGATTCGTCATGATTAACATTGACTTGAGTATCTGTAATTATCTGAAAACCGTCATCTAGTACTTTGGTACAATATTCAACATCTTCAAAGTACAAAAAGTACTCTTCAGGAAGTAACCCAATTTCGTCGTAAACATTTCTATCAATCATTACTGCACAAAGAGGAACATATTCATTTTGTATAAATCTGTCGTCAATCTTTTGCTTAATTTTTGTCACACCACTGGTTATAGATCCAGCCGAATTAGCATGTGATGAGGCTCCTGTAGTCCAATTTACTAACCCCTTTCTAAACCAAATGTAATCCCCTTGTGAATCAAATATTTGGGCGCTAACGATGCCGATCTTTTCATCACTATCTAGTGTTTCAGATAGAATCCTAAGCGAATTATTCTTTTGTAACTCTGCGTCATTATTTACAAGAAATACCTGATTTGCTCCATTCCGGAATGCACTATTCATGCCTTGGTTTGCTGCTGTAGGAAAGCCTAAGTTTCTATCATTCCGGATTATATTTATATCTTGGAATTTTTCTTTGATTCTCTCGGATGAATCATCAGTTGAACCATTGTCCACGACATATATTGTTGTCTCAATATCCTGTCTTTTTATAGATAAAATACAATCTCGTGTCTGCTCATAATTGTTCCAATTAACAAGTACAACACCGACTGAGATCTGGAATGTCATGTTACTATGATCACTAACTCATCCAAGTATATCAATTGGTGCCTAGCGTAACTATCATATCTTATTTGATAAATTTCTTATAGAATCCTATTTGTAAACAAATAGATTATATTTTGTTTGAATATAAAAATTAATCATTTTGTTAATTAAATCTAATATTTGTGTATGGGTCACGATCTGGTTGATTATTTAAGTTAACAGTCGATCGCAGCTGACACCATCACGCGGAACATACGATATTCTAGACGTTAAAATAGATAGCAAATCACAATCGATAGATAATAGTCAAAAGATAGTTTCATCTAACCGAGGTGGACATATAAACCACTGTCTAACAGCGTATAATGGGAGTGATGTAGTACCTGTGTACAATATTGTTATATATTATGGACGAAAAGGCAATCACTGTTGAAATACAATCTTTGTTTACAAAATTTATATTTCTAAAATATATAAATTAAATAGAATTTAATAAATATAAACACTTATCTACGCCGTGACCGCTGCTAGCGAAATATTTATTATCCTCATTACTTTGAATATAATTGAAATGATTAGCCAAGTAGAGATCAGAGATTTGCAAGTAAATACCGACGAACGCGGCCACCTCGTCGAAGTCTTCCGTGAAGAATGGGACGAGTACGATATCGATCCGGCGATGTCCTACTACTCGATGACGTATCCGGGGATCATCCGGGCGTGGCATCGCCACCTCGAAGGACAGATCGATCACTTCGTCTGCCCGCAAGGCCGCATCAAGGTCGGCATCTACGACGATCGCGACGACTCCCCTACTCAAGACGAACTCAATACGTTCATTATCGGCGAACACAACCAACAGCTGATCCGCATTCCCGGTGACTGCTGGCACGGCTTCAAAGCGATCGGCGACGAACCGTCGCTCCTCATCAACTATCCGACTGAACTCTACGACTACGAAGAGCCGGACGAGGTGCGACTTCCATATGACACTGACGAAATACCTTTAGACTGGGAGGAACCACCTCACGAGTGAAACATGAAAGGCGTCCTACTTTCTGGCGGCACGGGCTCACGCCTCCGCCCGATCACCCACACTGGCCCCAAACAACTCGTCCCGGTCGCGAACAAGCCGGTCCTCGAATACGCCATCGACGATCTCAAAGAGGCCGGCATCACCGAGATCGGCGTCATCCTCGGGAACAAGGGCCGTGACGAGATTCAGGAACTCCTCGGCGACGGCTCGAAGTACGGCGTCGACATCACCTACATCGTCCAGGGGAACCCGCTCGGGCTCGCGCACGCCGCGGGCTGTGCCCGCGACTTCGTCGGCGACGACGACTTCGTGATGTACCTCGGGGACAACATCCTCAAGTCGGGTGTCACCGATCTCGTCGAGAGCTTCGAAGCCGGCGACTACGGCGCGGGCATCGCGCTCCAAGAGGTCGACGACCCCCAAGCGTTCGGCATCGCGGACGTCGACGACGCGGGCAACGTCACGGAGCTCATCGAGAAGCCCGACGACCCGCCGACGAACCTCGCGCTCATCGGGATGTACGTCTTCTCACCCGCAGTCTTCGACGCCATCGACGACCTCGAACCCTCGTGGCGCGGCGAACTCGAAATTACGGACGCCATCCAGGATCTGCTCGAAGACGGCTACGCTATCGACTCACACGTTGTTACCGGGTGGTGGAAGGACACCGGGAAGCCCGAGGACATCCTCCACGCGAACCGGCTCGTCCTTGAAGACAAAACCCTCGAGACTGCAGGCACGATCGAGGACAGCGCAGAGGTCGACGGCCGCATCGAACTCCACGAATCGTCGGTTATCGAGGACGGCGCGGTCGTCCGCGGCCCGATATCTATCGCGGAAGACACGGTCATCAAGGCCGGCACCTACGTCGGGCCGTACACCTCGATCGGCGCGAACTCCACACTGGAGAACGTCCACATCGAAAACAGCGTCGTCATCGGCGACTCGACGATTACGGCATCAGGCCGGATCGTCGACAGTCTCCTCGGCCGGAGCGCGAACGTCGAAAGCGCCGAGAATCTCCTTCCCGAGGGCCGTCGGCTTGTCGTCGGCGAGAACTCCCAGCTCAAACTGTAACCATGCGCATCATCACTCACTCCTGTCCGGACTGTGGCACTGTCGTCGCCGCGAACGAGCTCGAGTCCAACCGCGTGATGAAGTGTCCGGGACTCGGCTGTCAGGGAGTCCTTCGGTTCGACGACCTCCCAGAGGAGGCACGTGACCACTTCCTCGAAAACCGCGAGCGTTACGAGATCTAGCGCACGGCGTCCCAGGTTTCTTTCACATCTTCTTCGAGGGTTGGCTGTGGCCGACCGAGGCGTGACTCGACAGCATCCACGTCGAGACAAGAGTACGTCGGGCGTGTCGCATCTCGATCGATATCGTCGGTCGATCCCTCTTTGAGCAGCGCTGTATCTGCACCGAGCTGGTCGGCAAGCACCTCGCCGAACTCGTAGGGCGTGACACAGGATCGACACGCAACGTGGTACAGTTCGGTTGCACCCGCGTCGATCAAGTCGAGCAGCGTCGCAGCAGCCTGGCCCGCTCGCGTCGGCGTCACCCACTGATCAGTAAAGAGCGGGACAGAATCACCCGACACCAACTGGTCGCGAACCCACGCTGGGAAGCCGGTAAGTTCACCCGAACTCCGATCGACGCCCCACACGAACGAGAGCCGCGCAATCAGGTGGTCCCCGTCAGCTTCTTGGACCGCTCGCTCACCCGCCAGCTTCGACTCGCCGTACACTTGGACGGGATTCGGTGACGCCGCCTCGCCATACGGGTCGCGTGCGGTGCCGTCGAAGACGTAATCGGTCGAAACGTGGACGAACTCGACATCGTTGGCCGCACACTGCGCCGCCAAAACGCCCGGTGCATCGCCGTTGAGCACGTTCGCCCGCTCCAGGTTCGTTTCACAGCCGTCGACATCCGTCATCGCGGCACAGTTGACGACGAGGTCCGGATCGTGTGTCTCGAGTACCTCGTCGAACGCCTCATATTCTGCAAGATCGAACTGTGTCAGCGGAATCTCGAACTCCGGGCGTGTCGAATGATACGTGCCCATAACGGTCCAGTCGCGCTGCCGGCCGACGTGAACGACATTGCTACCGAGAAGCCCGTTCGCTCCGACGACGAGAAGACGCATAGGTCGATTTTTCAACAGAAATATAAATAGGTGCTGTTGAGGGGAGAGTAGTATGCGAATTCTCGTCACAGGCGGGGCCGGCTTTATCGGATCCAACTTCGTCCACCACGTACTCGACACCCACGAAAACGACGAAATCGTCACCTTGGACGCACTGACGTATGCGGGCTCGAAGGCGAACTTGGAGGGCGTCCTCGACGACCCTCGCCACGAGTTCGTCGAAGGGGATATCCGTGACCAAGAACTCGTCACGGACCTCGTCGCTGATGCCGACGCGATCGTTAATTTCGCCGCGGAGTCACACGTCGACCGCTCCATTGAGGGCGCAAAACCCTTCGTGAGCACAAACGTCCAGGGGACGCAGACGCTACTCGATGCGGCCAACGAGGTCGGCATCGATCGGTTCCTGCAGATTTCGACCGACGAAGTGTACGGCCAAGTGCTCGACGGCACCTTCTCAGAGGACGATCCGCTCAACCCGCGCAACCCCTACGCTGCAACGAAGGCGGGCGCAGATCTGCTCGCGAACAGCTTCCAGACGACCCACGACCTCCCCGTGGTGATCACCCGAACCAGTAACAACTTCGGTCCGCGACAACACGCTGAGAAGCTCATCCCGAAGTTCATCCAGAATGCGGCTACCGGGGAGGCTCTCCCGGTGTACGGTGACGGATCAAACGTCCGTGAGTGGATCTACGTCGAGGACAACTGCCGGGCGCTCGATCTCGTGCTTCGAGAGGGCAACATCGGCGAGGTGTACAACATCGGCAGCCACGCGGAGAAGACGAACCTCGAAGTCACCGAGGCGATCCTCGATGCCGTCGGCGCCTCCGACGATCTCATCAAATTCGTCGAGGACCGTGCCGGCCACGATCAGCGATACGCGCTCGACACCGACAAGATCGAAGCGCTGGGCTGGGAACCCCAGTACTCCTTCGAGGAGGGACTCGAACGGACCGTCGACTACTACCTCGACTGATGGCCGACACGGACAACCCGATCCCCGACGACGAATGGGAGTCGATCGTCGCGAACGTCCCGCTCGTCTCTGTCGATCTCGTGATCGAACACGACGGCGGCGTGCTCCTCGGTAAACGTGAGAACGAACCCGCGAAGGGCGAATGGTTCGTGCCCGGTGGGACGGTGTTCAAAAACGAATCTCGCACTGAGGCTGTTCACCGCGTGGCCAACGAGGAACTCGGTGCATCCGTCGTGATCGACGACTGTCTGGGCACCTATGAGCACTTCTACGAGACGGCTGATGTCGACGGTGTCGAATCAAAACACTACCTCGCGACCGCCTATCGCTGTCACTTCGAACGAGACGATCCTGAGATTGTTGGCGACGACCAACACAGCGCTTTCAAAGTCTTCCGGCCGCCGTTTGAGAATCTCCATCCGTACGTCGAACGGTATCTCGACGATCGCTAGCGCGACTCCAACTTCCCTACTCAGTCCCCGTCCGCCGCCTCCACAACCCCCTCCTCAAACTCACCTTCCAAACGTGCCTCCGCCTCCTCCCGATCTTCCGGATACCCGACATCGACGCGCCACCCGTCCAACGGAATAGCGTCGATCGTGCGCCCGCTTTGGATCAACAGGTCGATCGCGTCCGAGATCTCGTACTCGCCGCGATCCGACGGCTGCACGAGGTGACACGCGTGGAAGATCGCGGGACTAAACGTGTAGAAGCCGGTCATCACCAGATTCGACGGCGGGTCGTCGGGCTTCTCGACCACATCCGTAATCTCGCCGTACTGATTCGTATCACACACGCCGTACCGCGACGCCTCGTCCCACGGCACCTCCTCGACGAGGAACGCGGCGTCCGCCCGGTCCTCGCGCTGGCGCCGCACCACGTCCTGGAGGTTCGCGTCAAAGACGTTGTCCCCGAGGATGAGCATGAAGTCGTCGTCGATGTGCTCCTCGACCGTGAGCAGCGCGTGGGCCAGCCCCTTTTGTTCGCGCTGGTGGGCGTAGGTGATCGGGACGCCCTCGTACTCATCGCCGTAGTGGTCGATAATCACCTCCTTCAGGTAGCCGACGACGACGACGAGCTCGTCGGCGCCTAGCTCGATCAGCTGATCGAAACAGTGCGTGAGCAGGGGTTCGTCCGCGACCTCGACCATTCCCTTCGGTTTGTCCTCGGTGAGGGGGCGGAGTCGCGTTCCTTCGCCGGCCGCGAGTACGACTGCCTTCATGTCAATAGCGGAAATGGTACTCGGTGATAGGTCTTTTCACAGACGCGCACGGTGGGTGGTCGTGACCGACGCCTCGGATCGCTCTCGGCTCACTCCCGGTGGGACTGGTCCTTCGTCGGGCTGGCTCCATCGAATGATGGCCGATCACGTGTGGTCTCCAAGAGAGGATCGCGGCTGCTGCCAGTCCCCTCGTTGGCGTCATGGTCCGCGACGGGCTGGCATGTAGGACGAAAGTGTGTATTCGGGCACCGACTTAGGGACATGAACTATCGGATTGATCACACCCCTCGGCGGGCCCGGTTCCATTTTAGTCATTCCCTCGGAGCTTCCGTTTCGGGCGGTAACCCTGTCACTGTCCATGAGGGTGAGAAACCCCCTCGACAATGGGAAAAGTTGGTCCCCTGGAGGGCCCCTCAACCCCCCGGTCGGTAGGAGTTGCGTTGGGTTGCCTCGACGGTGCTGTCACTGTCATAAGGGGGCGCCGGCAGTGATCGCACCTATCAGGCCGATGGTTCGGCGGTGTCGTCAGCGGTCACGCCCGGCCAATTGACGTCATCACCCCCGCCGATCCCGTGTATCCGTGGTAGTTGTCGCCGACGTGATGCTGTAGGCGTCCTAGGCGGGCTCGTTCGGTGAGAGCCCCTTCCAACGAATAATTGGCTGGATGTATCGAGAAAGTTGGTCGGGGCACCTCCGATGTCCACACGTCCTCCCCCTCCCACCCTTTGCTGATACACCAGTTTACTCCGAATATTCGGACTTCTGCCCGGCAAAAACGCCCGGGAAGCCACGAGGCGACTCGGCCAATTCTTCGATATCCTCCCGACCAATTTTTCCGGCTCGAACGAGCGCCCCGATCTCGGCGTCAGTCAACTCCCGACCGTTCTCAAGCCGTTGGTGGAGCTTTTCGATGTCAGGGTTGTGTTCGACCGAGATCGACACGTCCGCGTTCGTCGCCCGTCCGGACGACTGGAAGAGTTTGTCGACGTTCTCCCCTTGGAGGATGCCGCGTTCGATACAAGCTTTGAGCCGGGGCTGATCCCCGTCCAATCCGAGATACGCGAAGGCGAACATCGCGGAGAGTACGTCATCTGTTTCCTCGGGGCCGAGCTCATCGAAGACCTTCTCACGCTCTGCTGGTTCGAACAGTTGGCCCAAGAGCAGGAAATCCTTGAGCCCGTTACCAACTCGTTCTCGGATCGCTTGGCGCCGGTTGGCGTCCGTCTGCGGCTGGGCGTACTCCTTCAGCCCACAGAGGTATTCTCGGTCGGTGGGAGAGAGGATACCCCTCGATCGATCCTCCAGCGTGAATACCGGGTCAGTATCATCGTTACGGTCCGTAACATCATCCACGCCGGTGAACAGTTCGTCAGCAGGATCCTCCCGGTCATCATTCATAGTTAGGCAAGAGTAGCCTAATTTCATATGTGTTTTCACTCGGTACTACTTTGTCGGACCCCGGCGAATCTATGACACGGATGGAGCAGATGTCACAGGAGATCCGAGCCAACACATCCGGTCATCGATGTACTCCGCACCCGATGGTACACGGAGAACGAGTAGCGACGAAACGAGGGAGAAGCCAATGAGTGGAACTCATAAGAAGGGAGGAAACGGAGGTTACAGGGCTGCTACCCGAGTGATAGCAACACCAGCCAACCGTCAACAGACCCCGACTTCCGACCAACTTCGATCATCGCTTGGCACCCTATGTTGGCCGGGATCCGCGGCCAATTATCGGGGCCAGACACAGGTAGACTACCCAGCAGACTCTGATGGGGCTGTTCGGGGAAAACGGACTACAGGTACCCGGATGGGACTCCGGGCGACGACATGCCCACCCCGGCCAATATCCGATACAATTGGTCGGGCCCCGGGTTCGATCGTGGCTCTGGTCCACCAACTGCCGGCCAATTGTGCCCGTGAGATGCAGCGCACCACAGGGAGGCTCGAATCGTGACGGATTCGAACGAAAATCCCGACCAATTCGAGGAGAACGGTGAAGGTGACCCTGAGGTGAGGACCGACGGCGGGGAGGTCGTCCCTGAATCCGTCCAGGGAACTGAACACCAGCCCGACGGCGCTGCAACTCCAGGTGACTCCTCCCAAGACAAACCATGGGAAGCCGCCGGACCTACCCAGGCCACAGAAACAGGGACAGGCCAAAACATGTCTTCGCCCGGTAATTGGTCCACTGAGCCGGATAATTCAGCAGCCAGCACAACAGCCGATGATGTGTTCTCCGGTGCCGCCTCGGTGGACGATGTCATCGAGTTCTACCTCGAAATGAATCCGTGGGGTGTGCAGGCGAGCACGGTCAAATCATACAAGTCGCGTCTGAAGCATTTCCAAGCGTTCTGTCGGGAGACCGACATCGAGGAACTTGAAGACCTACAGCCGTCGCACATCGACCAATTCCACAACTTCCTTCGGGCCAATCCAGGACTCGGGTCGCGATCGTCAGTGAAGAGCTGTCTGGCCACGTTCAGGAAGTTCCTCCGGTACTGCGAGCGCCGAGGCGTGTTTGAGTCCGGGTTCCACAAGCTGGTCATTCTGCCGACGCTCTCGGAGAGTGACGCCGTCGACGAGACGATCCTCCCCCATGAAGACGCCGAGGAGATTCTCGCCCATCTCGCCAAGTTCAAGCCCTTCACGAAAGAGCACGTGGTCTGGGCGCTCCTCACCGAAACAGGGATCCGACAGTCCACGCTGTACGCGTTCGATCTCGACGATTATGACTCCGAGGAGCGATACATCGCAGCGGTCGATCGTGAGGAGACAGGCACACGGTTGAAGAACGGGAAGGCCGGCGAGCGTGAACTCAGTATCTCACCTGAAGCGGCAGAAGTCCTCGATGGGTACATCACGGCCAACCGAAAGAACGTGACCGACGAGCACGGCAGGGACCCACTCATCACGACGCGGAACGGCCGCCTCCAGAAGAGCTCGATCCGTCAGTACGTGTACGGCTGGTCGCGCCCATGCGCCATTGGCAAGGCGTGTCCGGTCGAGAAGGACCCAGACACCTGTGGGGCCGCGCAGACGAACAACGCCGCGTACGACTGCCCTGAGTCCGTCTCACCGCATCCCATTCGGCGGGGCTACATCACACACCTGCGGGCCAACGGTGTCCCGACCGCCGACGTGATCTCGAAACGGTGTGACGCCAACCCCGAGACGATCGAGCAGTGGTACGACCTGAGCACGAAGTCGGAGCGACGCGAGGCGCGCCGCTCCCACCTCGAGGACCTCTAGATACTGTCGAGGAACTCGCGGCGCTGTTCCATCTCCTCGAGCTCCGTCCGTTCGTCGTAGTGCTTTTCGATTACTTGCTCGGAGACGTCGGCGCGGTCCGAGATGACACGCGGCGGGACATCAGACCGAAGCCAATGGGTGATCGATCCGCGACGGAATGGGTGCGGTGAAACCGACTCCGGACAGTCTCCAATCTTCTGGTGAGACGCCGCCGCACACGACTGTTGATCGCGGCCATCGACGGGACACTCGCCGTCGTACTTGCAGGGCTGCGTGTACTTGTAGGCGTAGCCTCCGATCGTGGAGCCGTGGAGACGGCCATTCTCGGTCGAGAGAAGAGGCTCTCGGCCGTACTCGTCGACGACTTCCGGACGCTTGTAGTCGATCCAGTCGTCCAACAGCTCGGCGATGGAGTCCGACACTGCCATGTACCGGTTCGACTTCTCCTTGTTCTTGAGCGGCGTGCCGGACTCTGGCCGGTGAACGAAGTGGAGATGCTGGTCCTCCGCGTCGTAGTCCTTCAGATCGAGCGCTCGGACTGCACTCCGGCGACACATCGTGTGCCAGATCAACGCCAGCGTCACGTGTTGGGGAGAGCAGTAGTGGTACGTTTCCAGGTTGGAAAGCACCTTCTCGGCCGTCTCCGAATCGAGCTCGGTGTGTCGGACGTTTTCGTCGCCGTTGAGCACCGGCGACTGGATGCGCTGTGAGAGGTTGGCCTCCACGGCCTCGATGCCTTCGGCCCACCGAACGAAGACGCGAATGGTATCTAGATTTGACTTCTCGGTCGAGGATGCCCAGTCGGACTCCTTGCGCCGGTGGAGGTTGTACTCTTTGACGAGCCGCCCGGTGAGTTCGTTGAGGTTGTCGATGCCCCGTTCGTCGAGCCAATCGACGAAGGACGACAACCGCGATCGGTGCGCTGTGGTGGTGGCTTTGGACTGATGACTCTGGCGGTCATCGAGGTACAGTTCGAATGCTAATTTCGGGTCGATTTCTTCGAGTTCTGTCATAGTTTTGTTACTCATTTTCAGGTGAGCAAACCACCAGACAGCGGCGGTGATACGGATCGCGTTGAAGGCGAAAGTATCCTGCAGTGCATCCGACAATCTGTGCCAAAACAAATACATCTGCTAGCAATCGCTATTATACACAGACACTGACAGATTTGAGTTGCTTGGCTTCCTCGACGGCTGCGAGGATATGATCGGCCACAGGCAGTCCACCGACAAGGTGATCGCCGACGCTGGCTTTTGTATCGATCCGACGACCGACGCGATCGCCGAGCAAACCCTGTCCACCTACCAGCGCGCGATCGACGGGCGTGGTGATGAGAGAGCACGAGCTGAGAGCTCCCGCTACGCGCTCGTGGAGGCGCTGTCGGCGTCGCGATCGATGAGCGGGTAGTCGATGTGGATCGCGCCGCTGGGACCGCCCGCTTCGATGGTGAGGATCCCCAGCACTTCGAGCTGCTTCAGGTCCGAGTGCACATCAGACACGTCGCGATCGACGAGGCGGGTCGCCTCGCGCATACTCTCGGGGGTCTCTGCTGCGATCGCCCGGATGTGTTTGCTCTGGCGGAGGGATTTCACGACGATGTTGACTCCGCTCCGTCTGACGAGCGTGTGTATCGGGTCGCACTCGGGTTGTATGATCCCGCTGGAGTCACTGTAGTCGCAGAACATGCCTCATGTGCTCCAGACACTGCCCGGCGGTACCTCAAGCGGCTTGAAAATATTGGGGTCGTCGAAGCAGTGTCCGAGACGCCACTCACCTACACGCGGAACGAATCGTACTTCGAATGGCGGCGGCGAAACCGCCTCGAGAACCTTTCGTCGAGTGAGCTGCGGGACACACTCTCCGAACTTACGGCTCGGGAACGAGCGTTTCGAGACCAGTTCGGGCTCGACGCACCAGGCAAGCGGCACGAAATCGAGATTTTGTACTCTCACAGAAACGCAGGCTACTCGACGGCGCCAACAGCACCGCTGCGATGCTCAGTTCGTGAGTGCTCGACCGCGGCCCCACATAGCCTGGCCAGCTGCGATTGTGGTCTGGGCTAACTCACGAACGCCTACCAGAAGCACGTACACCACCATCCCGGTGAGACAGAGCCAGCCGATGACAAAATTGCGTAACATCGTGTGTAGCGACACCTAGACCGTGCTGTGACGTTGTTAGTTGCTTGTTACCACGACTATGAGATCGCACGTACCCTGGATCAGAACACGTACATCAACGGGGTCAACCCACCACACAGCTCAATCGCATCTCCAACACTAGGGAGGCGAACAGAAACCAACGAGAAAGAGCCAGAGATCAGCCAGCCGTCGCTGACTAGTTCACCGCACTCAAGAAGAACGACGAGAACACCAGCTGGATACCGACGACAACGGCGGTAAACGCAATAAGCGCCGCAGACGTGAACGGCACGGACCCAAACCCGCTCAGGATCCAGTCGCCGATCAACCAACTGGCATACGTGCCACCGGCCGCAAACACGAGCACGCCAGCCGTCGCGCCCCGCTCGAGCGTTGCATAGCGGGTGATCCCTGATGTGATCGGGTCTTCAGGCCGCTGGATCGGATCGCTCGCCACCGTCGCGAAGACGCCCAGCGAGCCGACCTGTGTGCCCACAATCGCTGCGAGACTCCCGGCGATCATCGAGTTCACGCCAAGTGTGATCTCGCCAAGCGCCACCCCGGTATGTGAAATCGTCATGACCGCCACCCCAAAGAGCGTCAACAGCAAGCCAGGCACCGAAAACAGATAGCCGGGCGCATTGACCAACATAAACCGAACGTGGCGCCACCCATCACGGAAACTGTCAAGCGTTTCTTCGCCCTCGCGTTCGTGATACACAATGGGCACCTCCACGATTTCGAGGTCCTTTGACCCAGCATCCATGATCATCTCGGAGGCAAACTCCATCCCGGTGGTTTCCCAGTCCATCGTCTCGTACGCCTCCCGCGTAAAGATCCGGAACCCACTGTGGGCGTCGCTTACGCCCGCGCGATAAAACGTATTCAGAAATCGGGTGAGCGCCGGATTCCCGATATACTGATGGAGCGACGGCATTGCGCCGTCTTCGATTTCACCGTCTAACCGACTACCCATCACCATATCCCCACCAGTCTCTTCGAGATGGTCTAACAGCCGGGGAATCTGTTTGAAGTCGTAGGTCGTGTCGGCATCCCCCATCGCAATATAGGTCCCTCGTGTCCGCTCGAAGGCGTACCGGTACGCATACCCGTACCCTTTGCCGTCGGGTTCGACGACAATTGCGCCCATCTCGCGAGCGATTTCGGGTGTGCGATCGGTTGAGCTGTCACTGATAATGATCTCGGTTGGTACTTGGAGCTCTTCGACCGCCGTTTTAATCCATTCAATACACGTGCGGATTCCGGCCTCCTCATTCAGTGTGGGCATCACAACAGACAACTGGGGTGTCGTGTCTGAGTGACGACCAACGAGCAATTCATCAGCGCTTAAGCTCTGATCGGATTCCAGGCTCGCCTGTTCAGTCGGTGGATGGGATGTAGTGGAGGTCATCTGCTCGAAATATGTGATTACTAACTGATTAGGGACGACATATATGAAACTTACTCAACACATGTTGATGATGAAATAGGCTCAATAGCGGTAGTTTCGACACAGTGCTGTTTCCAAATCTACATCTATCTCGCCAGTCACCATCTCATATGGATCTTTCCAACGCCACGGTTCTCGTCACTGGTGGTGCCGGCCTTGTTGGCAGTCACCTCGCAGCGACGCTTCACGACGCGGGCACAACAGTGCGGGTCGCTGATGACCTCTCGAAAGGCACGCGCGAGCGTGTCCCAGCTGACGTGACGTTCACGGAAGCCGATCTCACTGATCGCGACGATGTCGATCGGGTCATGACCGCTGACCTCGATATGGTGTTTCATTTGGCTGCGTACACGGACACCAATTTCGATGACGATCGAAAACTGTTCGAGGAGAATACGGAGATGACGTACAACCTGCTCGAAGCCATGCGCGACGCTGGCGTTGAAAACTTCGCATTCACCTCCTCTTCAACGGTGTACGGTGAGGCACCACGTCCGACCCCTGAAGACTACGCACCACTCGAGCCGATTTCAATTTACGGCTCCTCAAAGCTCGCTGATGAGGGGCTCATCTCAACGTATGCCCACTCGTATGGCATCCAGTCGTGGGTGTTCCGGTTTGCGAATATTGTTGGTCCTTACCAGCGCGGCAACGTCGTCCCAGATTTCATCGAGAAACTCACCGATGATCCCACCGAACTCGAAATCCTCGGTGATGGACGCCAAGAGAAGTCTTACATGTACGTCTCTGAGTGTGTCTCTGCCATGCAATATGTCGTCGAACACGCAGACGAGCCGCTCAACATCTATAATTTGGGCACGAAGACGACAACCTCAGTGACGGATATCGCAGACATCGTCAGCGACGAACTCGGCGTCGATCCGGAGTACACCTACACGGGTGGCGACCGTGGCTGGACCGGTGACGTGCCGAAGATGCGACTCTCGATTGAGAAGCTTGCCGCACTTGGCTGGGAGCCGGCCCGCTCAAGCGATGAAGCGGTACGGCAAGGCGCACAAGATCTGATCGCCGAAATCGTCGATTGAGGCAGAACACACTGTAGTGCGGCCACGGCGATTCTTTACAACGAGTATCAGGAAACTATTCCTCAAAGTAAGAATTATATTCTCCACTCTGTAATCCCAAGTATGGCCGAGACAGACGCTGGCGATGGACCACCACCCTTCGAGGATGTGTTCGCCAGCGATGACGTTGAACAGCGCATCTACAGCATCATCCTCCAGACCCGCGAGCCGACGCCGACAAGCGCAATCGCCGACAGCGCCGACTGTGACCCCAAGACCGCCCGGAAGTATCTGGGGTGGTTCGATGACCTTGGCATCGTTACCCGCCACGACGGCCATCCGGCCACCTACGAGCGCAACGACGCGTACTTCGAGTGGCGACACATCAACCAGCTCGCAGCCGACCACTCCGTCGAGGAGCTACAGGATCGCGTTCGCGAACTGACGACGCGCATCACCGAGTACGAGGCGACGTACGATGCCGCATCACCGGCCGCAGTCGACGCCGTTGCCGCTGCGGAGGGTATCGATGAATGGACTATCGACGCCGTGTACAGCGACCTTGCCGAATGGGCGACAGCCCGTCAGGAGCGTGACCGCTACGAACGCGCGCGCCAGCAACGCGCGGGCAGCGAGCGCGAACAGGCGTCCGAGTAGCCCGCTCGATGGTGCCACCGACAGGCGAGGGCGGGAGCCCGGCTCCCATCGATCGTCCCATCCTCGAGTTCCTCCAGACACGGCTCCAAGCGACGAGGCAGGTCTCCCGAGCGACCGTCACGGACGCTAGTGGCCATCTGGAACTCCAGGTCATCTGTGCCCCGTCGTACTACCCGGCAGCCGTCGACGGGGCGCAGTTGACAGTCCGTTGGTACACGAACGACGACTTCAAATGCCACTATCGAGAGCAGCACGCGGACCACACCTGGGAGTGCCGGTGGGACCGGCACCCGAATCCGCACAATACACGGGACCATTTCCATCCCCCGCCCACCGCTCCGACGCCCGGTGAGGACGCATCGTGGCCAGACGACTATCGTGACGTCATTACACTTGTCCTCGACGAGATCGAAGACCGGATCACAACTCTCTGGAGTGAGTAAGTTTCCAGTCCCACTCTTCGCTCATCGGTCACTCGCATCTTCACATCCATACTCTGCTGTGACGAGAAGTTTGTGTGACCTGGTTGCGATGATACCCGAGACGACAGAGGGTTGTCCCACTATAGCGCTAGCCGGAAGACAATAGACCGACACCGAATAGGATCAAGTAATGTATACAGAGTGTCCCCAAAATGGGTGTATTTATTTGTCTGATGGACTAACATTTGGTTACTTACTTATCGCGCCCGACGAGACTGTCCGATTGACCGCCCTATTCGATCTCGTCGACTGTGAGACGGCGCATCTCGATATCCTCGACGCGAGCATACCAGCCCCCGACGGTGTACTCAGCGCGGTCGTCAGAAACGACGATAGCGACCTGCCGCGCGATGTCAGCCAACTCCGGTGTTCCGAGGACGTCTGTCGCTTCCGAGTACAGAAGGTCAGTAACTGTTCCGCTCACTGTCACTTGTTCCCGCGACGCTGTGTCGATGCCCTCGACCGTCACCCGAACGGTTGCGCCGTCAGAGACGATCGGCTCCAAATCCGTGATACAGTGGCGAAGGTTGACGTATGTGATCGGCGGGTCCTCCGCTTGTGCTGAGTACACGGATTCCCACGCGTCCCAGTGGGTCGTCTGGAAGTATCGGTGAAACACGTGGGCGATCGGGAAGTTGTCCGCGATGAGTCCGTAGGAGTTGTTCAGCCACGGGGTTTGCGGCGCAAAACACGTCTTCTCTCGGTCGCTGATGAGAACAAAGGGTCCAGGCAACGTGCGGACGCGCGCCTCCGTTACTGCCCCATCGAAATCGATCGTCGCAGCGTCGAGAGACGCGCTCTCCGTCGGGGGGAGAAAGGTCAATTGCGTGTACACACCCCGATCTCGTGCGCCGGCCAGCGCGTCCCTGAGCCGGGTGAATTCCGTCGGCGTCGCCGTCAGTTGGATTTCGTTTGTCGCCTCGCTAATGAAACGATCCGCCTGCTCGTACACGGTATCCTGGCGTTTGACGATAGTTATCTGAGAATCCTCGACGCCGGGATCCTCCCAGAGGCTGTCGATCTGTTCGGCGGCCCGCGTAAACGTCTCTGCCCGCTGTTCGAGCTCGCCCGTCGCCTCGATGGGATTGAGCGCCCGTGCGTGAAGGCTGTCCTGTTCGTACGTCTCCACGTACCCTTCCGCTTCGAGCTTCCGCAACACGTCGTAGATACGCGCTCTCGGGACGCCTGCGGTATCCGCAATATCCACCGCCGGAGCAGATCCTAGCTCCAGCGTCGCGGTATACGCGTCGGCCTGATACTGTGACAGCCCGAGGTCTTGGAGTGCCGCTTGAATTTCTCGCTCGCCCATGTTCGCTTGATAGCGGTACCGCGACGAATATACTTGACTGTGGTGTTATTAACAGATGACCAACAACCACTACGGTATACACTCGCCCCCAAACTTTATTATTGATGGCTTACAGTTCTCACGTGGTGCTACGACATCCATGGATAATCATGATGGATTGAGTTCGCGCCGTGAACTGCTCAAGCGGTCGGGCAGTGTTGGTTCAGCTGCTGTGTTAGTCGCGCTCGCTGGGTGTACTGGTGATACTAACAGCGGAGATGGCGGTGGTGGTGATGACGGCGGCGGTAGCGACACCACCGGCAGTAGCGGTGATGGCGATGGCGAAGCCGAGTACGCGCCGATCGAGTTCTGGTCCAAAGAACAACAGGCTGAGCGGCGACAGGTGATCTCTCCGATCGTCGATGAGTTCGACCAAGCTGACGTCCAGGCCGAATTCTTCGACGAAGACAATATTCCCGAAGAGTTGTCAGCGGCGAGAGCCGCCGGTGATCTGCCGAACATCCTCCAAGTCCAGGCACAGACAATCCAGAACCTCGGGAGCGAGGATCTGCTCTCGACGGAGAGCGCCCAAGCCGTTATGGAATCTATTGGGATGGATGACCTCCGTGATGGGGCGCTCGACTTTATGAGCACCCCCGAGGGGGATCACTTCGCGGTGCCGCATGACGGGTGGGTCCAAGGCATTTGGTATCGCAAAAGCAAGTTCGACGAGCTCGGGCTCCCGGAGCCGACGACGTGGGAAAACATTCGGGAAGCGGCCGAGGCGCTCCATGATCCCGATAACAATCAGTACGGGATCGGGCTCGGAACTGAAAACGCCAACTTCACGCGGCAAGCGTTTACACCGTTTGCCATTTCGAACGGAGCACGCGTATTCAACGAGGACGGCGAAATCGTCTTCGACAGCCCGGAGATGGTTGAGGCGCTAGAATACTACGTCGACCTGGCGCAAAATTACGGCCATCCAGGAAAACACGTCTACGACGCGACGCGGCAGACGTACGTTAACGAGAACAGCCACATGATCATGTGGTCATCGTATATTATCGATGACCTGCTTGAGGCGGGGATGGCTGACGACACCGCTTTCGCTCCGTACGTTCGCCGCGAAACTGACGCATCCTATGGGCAGGTTACCGGGTTTGGGATAACCGCAAGCGGTGATGAAGCGGCCCAGCGCACTGCGGAGGCGTTTACCGAATACATGTTCCAACCCGACCAGTACGTCGAATGGCTCCACATGGCACCTGGTGGGATGCAGTCCGTGCGGCAGTCCGTCTCCGAATCTGACGCCTATCAGGATAACGAGGTCCTGAACGAGTGGGAAGACACCGTCGCGACGATTAGCAGCGCGCTTGACAACGTCCAGCGCTTCGGGTTCGTGAACGGACAGTCGATCCCCGCGTTCGGGCAGATCGCGAGTCAACTGATTGTCGCTGAAGCGGTCGTCAGGGTGTACGAAGGCGAGGACGCCGAAACCGTCGCGAGCGAACAGGCCGAGGCGATGCGCCAAGCGATCGAGTGACCACCTCGGCACGATCCCCACTACAGTAATGAGTGTCCAAGACCGCGTGACCTCGTTTTTTGACCGAGGAGGGACCGAACGAACGCTCGAAGAGAAAGAGGAGCTGCTGGGTTATGCGCTTATTCTCCCGTCGATACTTCTCGTCTCGATCATCATCTTGTACCCGCTGGCGTACAACGTCTACCTGAGTTTTCACGAGGTGCCACTCGCACCGGGCGAGAGCGCACTGTTCATCGGCACACAACACTACGCGGATTTACTGTCGGACCCGGCGTTCTGGGAGGCCCTGTACAATACGGTTGTGTTCACGTTCTTCAGTGATCTGCTCGCCACGGCTGGCGGGCTTTTCGCCGCACTCTTGTTGAATCGGGCATTCCGGGGACGGCGGCTGGTGCGCGGGCTCATGCTGCTCCCGTACGTTGCACCGATCATTGCTGTCGCCTTCGCGTGGCGGTGGATGCTTGATCCCTTGTTCGGAATTGTGCCGTTCATTCTCAACAATATCTTAAACCTGAACCTAGGGACGATCGACCTCCTCGGGAACAGCGATTCGGCTATCTGGACGGTCATTATTTTCGACGCCTGGCGGTACTTCCCGTTCGCGTTCCTGATGCTGATCGCACGTGTTCAAGCGATCCCCGAAGAGATGTACGAAGCGGCACGTATCGACGGTGCTAGCCGCTTTGCCCAATTTAAGGATATCACCCTGCCGGAGCTCAAATACATCCTCGCGACGGTCTTCTTACTGCGGTGGATCTGGAACTTCAACAAGTTCGCCGACGTGTGGCTGCTGACGCGTGAGGTAGAAACGCTGCCGATCTTCACGTATCAAACCGCGTTCGCAAACTTCGAGCTCGGACTCGGGGCCGCGATCTCAATGGTCCTGTTCGTGTTTTTGATCAGCTTCGTGCTGATCTACGTCAACACGGTGTTAGAGTGGTAAGATGAGCACCAACACGATCACCCAATCGATCCGTGAATCGTACCTGACAACCAGCCGGGCGTTTAGCCGGCTGTTCGGCTCACAAGAGATCAGCAGTAGTCGCTTAGAACGCGTTGCCTTTTATACGAGTATTGTTCTCGTGTTGTTTATCGCGTTATTTCCCTTCTACATCATGCTCAAAACGAGTGTGACGCCGGACGCGAACATCTACTCACAGGAACCGCAGCTGGTCCCGAACGAAATGACACTGGAACATTATCGGGTGCTGTTTTCGCCCGAGACGTTCCCGTTCATCACGTATTTCAGAAACAGTTTACTCGTCTCAACGGTCACCGCTGGCCTCTCCGTTGTGGTCGCCACGCTCGGTGGGTACAGTTTTGCCCGCCTCGAGTACCGCGGACGAGGGCTCACCTCACGGCTGGTACTCGTCGTGTACATGTTCTCAGGGATTCTGCTCGTGGTGCCGCTCTTTCAGGTCATGACGTGGCTCGGACTTGTCGACACCTTACCGAGCCTCCTTATCACCTATCTCGTCCAGACGTTGCCGCTGTCGCTGTACATGCTCGGCAACTACTTCCGAAGTGTGCCGGAAGAAATTGAGGAAGCGGCACTCATGGACGGGTACTCCAGACTGGAAGTCATCTACCGGATCACGATCCCGCTGTCGGCACCCGCGATCGTGGCCGTGTTTATCTACGCGTTCATGATCGCCTGGAACGAGTACCTCTTCGCGAGTGTCCTCTTGCGGTCACAGGGGCTATTTACGCTCCCAATTGGGCTTGAGGCGCTCAACCAGGCCTTCGAGAATGTCTGGGGCCAGCTCATGGCCGCGTCAATTCTCACCAGCATTCCGGTTGTCGTACTGTTCTTGTACCTCGAAAAGTACCTCGTCGAAGGGCTCACCTTCGGCGCTGTGGAGGGCTGACGATGAGCAACGACACGTCCCGCGGATCCGGACTTGCCACGGGTGACACGACAGCCGGTCGGACTGAGCTGGTCGATGTGAAAAAAGCGTACGGCGACACCGTCGCGGTCGACGGCGTCTCCGTAACCATCGAACCAGGGGAACTCCTCGTGCTCCTCGGACCCTCTGGCTGTGGCAAGACCACGACGCTGCGGATGATCGCCGGACTTGAAACCCCGACTGCTGGCACGATCCGGATCGACGGGGAAGACGAGACCCGGACACTCCCGAAAAACCGGGATCTGTCGATGGTGTTCCAGTCGTACGCCCTCTACCCGCACAAAACGGTGCGAGAAAATCTGGCGTTCCCGCTCGCGAAGATGGACCTGTCCGCCGCCGAACGAGACGACCAGATTCAGGAGGTTGCCGAGCTGCTTGAGATAGAGGAGTTACTGGACAAACAGCCGGGACAACTGAGTGGTGGCCAGCGGCAACGCGTTGCTGTTGGTCGGACGATCGTGCGGGAACCGCGGCTCTTCCTGATGGATGAACCGTTGTCGAATCTCGATGCGAAGCTCCGCGTCCAAACCCGTAGCGAAATTCGGGAGCTCCAACAGCGGCTTGAGACGACGACCGTGTACGTGACTCACGATCAGGAGGAAGCGATGAGTATCGGTGACCGACTCGCGATCATGCGCGACGGACAAATCGAACAGATCGGGAGCCCACGAGAGGTGTACCATCACCCGGTGAACGAATTTATTGCCGGATTTATCGGTGATCCGCAGATCAACTTCATCGATCGTGATGGCGATCACGGGCTGTTCGACGCGATCGACCCGCCGAGAACTGCGGTACGAGCCGGGGTTCGCCCTGAAGCCGTATCAATCGCACCCGAACGTAACCAGCCTGTCACCTTCGAGGCGCTGATTACACTGGTCGAGCCGGTTGGCCACAGTTACGAGCTTACACTCGACGTTGACGGGGTGACGTTAACGGCGCTCATCGAGCGGTTGCCAGCTGGGGTTGATACGGGTGAGACGGTGGCATTCGGGTTTGACCCGGCTGACGTGTACTGGTTCGACGACCGTGGCGCGACGATCTCGGAGGGGTGAGTACGGATGGCTCACGTCGAACTCGCTGACGTCAGCAAAGTCTACGACGACGCACAGGGAACGGAGACGGCCGTCGATAGCGTCTCGATATCCGTCGCTGATGGTGAGTTCCTCACTATCGTTGGCCCCTCTGGCTGTGGGAAATCCACCACGCTCCGTATGCTCGCCGGGCTTGAACCCGTCACAGAGGGCGCGGTTGTGATCGACGGTCGCGAAGTTCAGCACCTCGTGCCGAGCGAGCGGAACGTGGCCATGGTGTTCCAGAACTTCGCGCTCTACACCAAAATGACGGCGCGAGAAAACATCGGCTACGGGCTCAAACACTCCACGCAGCTGTCTCGGCCCGAACGACAGGACCGGATCGAAGAGATGGCCCAGCTGCTTGGCATCAGCGACCATCTTGATGATAAGCCCGCCGAACTCAGTGGCGGACAGAAACAACGCGTGGCGCTTGGCCGGGCGCTCGTTCGGCAGCCGGACGTGTTTCTACTGGACGAGCCGCTGTCGAATCTTGACGCCAAGCTCCGGTCGGAGATGCGGACTGAGCTCCAACGCATCCACGATCAGCTGGGCGTAACGACCATTTACGTGACACATGACCAGAAAGAGGCGATGACGATGTCCGATCGCATCGCCGTCATGAACGACGGCCGCGTCCAGCAGATCGCGACGGCTGAATCCGCCTACGATCGGCCGGCGAACGAATTTGTCGGGACATTCCTCGGCAATCCGTCGATGAACACCACGGAAGTAACCATCGAGCGCCGCGACGGGACGGCCACACTGCGGACAGCTGCCGGCAACGTGTTGACGACGGTGCCCGCGGAAACGGTCCCGACCGGGGTTTCGAGAGCTACCGTTGGTATCCGCCCCGAAGATCTGGAACTACGGTCTGCTGACGATGGGTCGGCGAAGGTAGCCGTCACCGAATTCCAAGGCAACACCAACTACGTTCACCTGACGGTCGAAGACAAGTCTCTCACGGCCCGGCTCACGACCGATCAGACGTTCGAGCGGGACGAACAGGTCGCGCTTGCGATTGACGCACCGGACCTGTATCTCTTCGACACCGAGACCGGTGAAACCCTCAAAACACGCGACCGTGCGACGCATACAGACGGCGGGCGATCATAATGCGAGACGAAACTCCGGAGGATCTGTCGTCGCTCGCAGAGACGTCGGCTCCGGGCGAGCAGTTCTACCGACGTACCGGTGCGCGGCTCACCGCGCCGCCCGCCCCGTCCGTCGATCGGGTGTCACAGTCTCCCGCGGCGCTCCACGCCGGCTATCACGCATTTGATCTCGCACACACACTCATGCTCCGTGAGCAGGGACTACTCCCACCAGATGTCGGCCGCCGGATATTGGAGGGTCTTTTGACACTCGAAGACGAGACCGGTGACCCAGTTCCCGCACGCGAATCGATCGGTCGCGGAGCCCACTCCGGCGAAGCCCATCTCATCGACGAGTACGGCGAAGCCGTCGGTGGCTGGCTTCATACCGGGCGGAGCTCGCATGATCTCTCGGCCGTCGCAACTCGGTACGTGTTGCGTGACCGACTCCTAACGGTCGGGTCCAAGCTTGTCGACTTGATTGAGACGTACGCCGCCCGTGCCAGCTCATACACCGCCGTGCCGATGCCCACGTACACGGGACTCCAACGCGCTCAGGTCGGGACAATCGGGTACCGGCTCTGCTCACAGGCATTCCCGCTCACGCGTGACCTCGGCCGACTCATTACCTGCTATGACCGGCTCAACCGAAGCCCGGCCGGTGCGGCCGCGGGGACGACGACCGATTTTACGATCGACCGCAAGCGGGTCGCATCCTTGCTCGGGTTCGACGCTGTTCTCCAAAACGCTGAGGATATCGACAACAGTGTAGATCACCTGCTCGAGGTTGGCTTCACTATCGCGACAAGCGCCGCAACCGTCGGCCGGGCAGCTGATACGTTCTTCTTGTGGTTTAGCGATGAGTGGGGGATCGTCGACCTCCCGGACGAACTCTGCGGCACGAGCAGTATTATGCCGCAAAAAAAGAATCCGCACAGTATCCAGGCCGTTCAACGAGGGACGAACGAACTCATCGGTGAGGCTATCCAGCAGTTCATCGCTGTGAAGAACCTGTCCGGTGGTGTCCAATACGACCCTGCTCTCTTGCGTCGATTCACCGAGACGCTCGACACGTTACGTGCCGTTGTCGATGGTGCGACGTTTAATACTGATAGGGCCCGTGCCCTGGTGGCGGCTGACTGGGCGCTTGCCACCGACCTCGCGGCGCTTTTGACGAAGCAGTGCGGGATTCCGTGGCGGAGCGCCCACCAGATTGTCGCCGTTCTCGTCCGCGAATACGAAGCGACCGACCGGAGTCTCACGGACGTGGCCGCCGCAGATCTGGAAACCATCGCAGAGGCTTATCTCGGTGACCGGCCAACCGTCCCGACGACGGCTCTGGAGACACTCTGTGACCCGGCACAGGCGCCTGCCCGTCGTGCTGGTATCATCGGGAGTCCAGCGCCTGAGCAGGTTGCTGACCAACTCGAAACGCTTCGCACACGAGCGGAGATGTATCGCGATCAACTCACTGAGAGACGGGTGGCGTTGGATCACGCACACGCGGCTCGCCGCTCGGACATTCGGTCAGTGATAGACGCATGATCTCAGAACCGGACACGACGCACGCGTCACGGACGTGTCTCGTCACAGCAACCGGCCGCACGGGCTCCAGAGCCAGCCACGCAGTCTCACACACACGCTCACGATGCCATTCACCGTAATTGACGGCGTTGACTCAGTTGAACAGACTACACGAGGTGTCGTCGTTGAGTGTCAATTAATCCGCTATGAACTGCCCCAAACGCGCCAGCGTGAACACCTTCGCGAGGCCGTTGAACGCACCGTTCCGATCGAGATAAGCTTCCTTCGGCCAGACGTCTTCCAATTCGAGCTCACGGCCACCCCCGAGACGCCCACTTCCGGGAGTGAGCACGTCGACGCCGATGCTATCACTACTGATGTGGACCTAACGGTGACACGTGAGGACGGCGAGATCTTCCTTGAAACGGCCGCGCTCACCGTCCGAATCGGGACCGATCCGTGGTCGTTCAGCGTCATCGATGGCACCGGTCGTACTGTATTTAAAGAACACCGGCCGCTCGCAGCCAAAAAGAACCATCCGGAGGTTTGGCCGCTGGGGTTCGAGGAGGCCCAGACGAGCGAGTGGCTGTACTCAGTGGAGAAGACGGGCATCGGATTCGACATCCAGCCAGACGAACACTACTACGGGCTTGGTGAGCAGTTTACCGCCCTCGATAAGCGGGGACAAGCAACCGAGGCATGGGTCTCACAACCACATAGCACCGACAACGATCGGAGTTACAAAAACGTCCCATTCTACCTGTCATCGTACGGGTACGGCCTCTTCGTCGATACAGACACCAAGACCGAGTTCAGTTTCGGCGGCGGCACACAATCTGCGGTCAGCGGCGAGATCACGGCTCACAGCGACACCCTCCGGTTTTTGTTCGTGAGCGGGCCAGACTTCGAAGAGATCCTAAAGACGTATACGGCCGTCACCGGTCGTCCGTCGGTGCCACCCAAGTGGAGCTTTGGTCTCTGGGCGTCGCGGTATTCGTACGAAACGCAAGCGGAAGTTGAGCAGGTTACCCGCCGGCTTCGCGAAGCAGAGATTCCCTGTGATGGCATCCACCTCGATATCAGTTGGATGCGTGAGGGCTGTATTAGCGATCTCGAGTGGGATAGAGCCGCATTCCCGGATCCGGAGGAATTGATCGACACGCTCCACGAGCGCGGGTACCGGCTGATGTTGATCGAGGAACCGTATCTTACAGCCGGCTCGGAAGCGTTTCAGACGGCCCTCGAGAACGGGTATCTCGTTTCAGATTCGTCTGGCCAGCCGTATCTGCTCGACCGGTTGGTCGTGAGTAAACACCGCGGCGGGATTCTCGACTTTACCAATCCGGCGGCAGTCGAGTGGTGGCAGCAAAAACATCGTGACTTACTCGAGATGGGTGTCGATGGGTTTTGGACGGACTTCGGGGAATACCTCCCCGACGATGCGATCCTTTCAAACGGCACGTCTGGCAGTCAGACGCGAAACCGATATCCTGATCTCTACCAACAGACCGTCGCTGACGCGATGGCAGCGCACGGGCGGACACCGTTGCTGTGGAGCCGGGCCGGGTGGATGGGGACGCAGCGAATGCCTGTTCACTGGGGCGGAGACTCGGACACGACGTTCAGTTCACTGGCAGCCACGCTGCGCGGTGGACTGAGTCTCGCGTTGTCCGGGTACGGCTTCTGGAGTCATGATATCGGCGGCTTTAGCGGAACTCCTTCGTCAGAGCTGTACATCCGGTGGGCGCAGTTCGGCTTACTTTCAAGCCATGCGCGGTTCCATGGCACTACGCCGCGGGAACCGTGGGAGTTCGGTGACGAGGGGCTCGCAATCTTTCGAAAGTTTGCTCGCCTCCGCTATCGGCTCCTGCCGTATCTGTACACGCATGCGGTGATCACCTCCAGGACAGGACTTCCGCTGATGCGGCCGTTGGTGTTACACTACGCAGATGATCCGGCGACACGAACCATCGAAACACAGTATCTCCTCGGCCGTGACCTGCTTGTTGCGCCTGTGCTCACGGCTGACGGCTCTGTTGAGGTGTACCTGCCAGATGGGGAGTGGATTGACTTCTGGTCGGACACACGCTACGAGGGACGACAAACGCTTCAGTTGGACGTGCCACTTGAGGAAGTTCCGCTATTCGTTCGGGCAGGAAGCATCATTCCCTCGCGAGAAGCCACGCAGACCGTCCAACCTGGGCCTCCCGAGCAACTGGTACTAACAGCGCGACTCTCAAATGGGGAGGCCAGTGGCCGGTATTACAACGAGTCAACTGAGACGATGACAGCAGTGACAGTCTCAGCGGATTCTGCCGTGGAACTTACTGTTGATGGCCAGCTCCCAAATTCGACGGTGATAGTCACCGGGGTACAAACGACGCCCACCAACGTCCGTATCACCGACATAACAGACAACACCGAAACCGTACTCAACGCCGACGCATGGTCACATGACGGGGACACACTGACAATAGAGATTGGTCCGATACCTCGCTAGCCGCTGCCCAGCGGCAGGTTTCTCTTATACTGTGTTGAACCACCCTGCGACCCACCGAGCGAAAGTGGGTTGGCTTCATGCTGCCGAGCAAGATTTTTGATAGCGTCGTCAGAAGGACTGGTATGGCTCGGCTGGGCACGCAATCGACGAGCGCGGACCGGCAGTTCGCGGTCGCGTGGGTGGGGATGGGGATCATCATGTCGGCGGCTGTCGCGACGATCGATGTACTCCCGCTTCCGTTAGAAGCCGTGTACGTGTTCGCTGCTGGCGTCATCCTCCGCGAGGCACTCGGCTTGGTGTATTGGGTACTCCAAGAGTGACTCCCTCCTCGCGCTGAGGCGCCGGGGTTTCCACGGCACCGCGACGCTGGGTCGGGATACTGTGCTTTACACAGCAGCTTGTCTTTTGACATCTCTTCCCGTGACTTCCTCCCCACCCTATTCGCTCGCCGCGTTCGCGGCTCGCTCCTTGAGGGTGGGGCTTCCTGTTTCCACGACGCGCTTTGCAGGAACCGAATGGGTCCCCGTAGGGAGCGCAGTCTCCGCAGGCGTTGATTCGGGACAGCCTGTCCCTACTTGCTTCAGACCGCGTACCAAGATGTTGTACGCCGCGTTCCAGTCCCGGTCGGCGGTGAACCCGCACGACGGGCACGAGTGTTCGCGGACCCAGAGCGGCTTGTCCGTCGAGACACCGCACGCCGCGCACTCCTTGGTCGTTCCCGCTGGTTCGACTGCCACGAAGTGCGTGCCTTCCCGCTCGCACTTGTATTCGAGCATCCGCAGGAACGTTCCCCACGCCGCCCCCGCGCGATTTCGGGAGTTGCCGGGAAGTTCGACCAAGCCCTTCGCGTCCAAATCTTCGACCGCCACGAGGTCGTACTCCCGGGCGTAGTAGTTCGAGAGCTTGTGGAGGAGATCGCGGCGCTTCCGGCGGAGGTCGGCGTGCCGCCGCGCGACGGTCTTGCGCTGTTCCTCCCAGTTATTCGAGCCGTGTTCTTTCCGCGAGAGGTTGCGTTGGGCGCGTTCCAGCCGCTCTCGCTCGTCGCGTAGGTCCGGCGACTCGACCGCCGTTCCGTCGGTGTCGTGGGTGTACTTCAGGATACCCACGTCGATGCCCACTACGTCGGCCAACTCGTCGGGTTTCGCGGGTGGGTTGTTCGGCGTTTCGACGCCGAGGGTGGCGAACCACTCGCCCGTTGGCTCTTGTTTCACCGTGACGGTCTTTATTTCGGCGTCGTCGGGGAGGTCGCGGTGGAAGGTGAGGGGTATCTCGCCAACCTTCGAGAGCCACAGCCGCGTCCGACCATTCGTGTTCTTGAGTTCGAAGCCGGATTGACTGTAGGTGAACGAGTGGTACTCGCCCGGTCCCTTCCAGTTGAGCGTCCCGACACGGTAGCCCTTCTCTTTGCGGCCGCGAAGCGTCGAGAGGTTGTCGTACAGTCGTTGCACGACTTTCTGTAGGACTTTCGAGTGGACTTGCTTGAGGCCGGTCCACCAGTCCTTGAGGTCCGGCAGGCGCTTCTGTTCCGAGTAGGACGACGTGTCGTCTACTCGGTTGAGTCGGTGGAGAAAGTGGTTGTAGACCTGCCGGCAGGTATCGACGGTCCACGCTAACCGTTCTTCGAGCGCGTTGGACGGCCGGATTCGATACCTGTAGTTGTAGTTCATGGCCTATTCGTCGTCGTGGTCGGGTTCGGAAACGCGAACGATTTTCACATCCGCGCCGAGCCACCGTCGCGGGACGTAGACGTGTGCGCCGTTGCCGGTGGCGCGAACGTCGCCGTCTACGACTTCGTGGCCGTTGAGTTCGAACCGTTCCATAGACGATGTATAGACGTTGTAGGGACATGAAGATACCGGACCGTTGCCCTGCGAGCCGAGTGTATCGGGTGTATGAACAGGCGATGACGGCGCTGTATCCCCTCCCTACTCGCTCCCACCGGTCGCTCGTTGAGGGAGGGGCCTTAGCGCCTATCTTCAGGTAAGTTGGCGATACCTTTAGTAGCACCCACTCACGTAGATACAACTAATAATGTCCAGTAGTACAAATGAGCCAGAGGTAGTACGTGTGTCCCAGAAGGGGCAGGCAACGATTCCGAAGCCGTTGCGGGAGAAGTTCGGCATCGAGACCCCGGGAGAGGTGTTCATCTACGAAGAAGACGACCGGATCGTCGTTGAGCCGGTCCCGACGCTCGAGGAGCTACACGGTATCCACGCTGGCGACCACGAACCGGGAGAGGTGATCGCGATGGTGCGTGAGATGGACGAAGAAGAACGCCGCCGAGAGAAAGAAGAAGTACAGGATCTCGTCGAGCGGCACGGGGGCGAGCAATAAATGGTGGAGTACGTTTTTGATACTGAACCGCTCATTGCCTTTCTCTACAACGAGGAGGGTCACGAAGCTGTTAACGAAATTCTCAACGATATTGAGGCTGGCCGAGTAGACGGCGTTCTCGCGGAGGTGAACGCAACAGAGCTTCTCTACAAGGTCGCCCGGATAGAGGGTGACGGCACCGCGACATCGGACACGCTGCGGTCGGGAGACCGGGATATCCGGGCGCTCAAGCGCCGCGGGGTGAGCATCAAACGTGCTGATTGGCACACTGCGGGGGTCATCAAAGCTGACGGGAGTATCTCGCTGGGAGACGCATACGCCGTGGCGTTGGCGCACGACCGGGATGCGACACTCCTTGTCGGTGGGGACGACGATTTCAACTCACTCCCGGTCGACGTCACGGTTCAACAGTTCCGCGACCACGGGGTGTGATCGATGACCACCGACGCGTTCGAGGAGGCCGTCGCCGAACTCGGCGAGCGCGTGAGTGAATTCCTCGCCGAAGGAACAGAGCGGTCCGCGGAGGAGATCGAAGACGCCATCGTCCGTGCCTGTGAACTTGCCGCCGATCACGAACTGCAGGGCATCTACAACGTCGGCACCGAAGCAAGCTACTCGTTCAACGAGATGATTGAGTTGATCAACGACGAGCTTGGGACCAACATCGAGCCAAAATATATCGAGAATCCGCTTGCCGAGTACGTTCACGACACGATGGCGGACTACTCAAAGCTCCATGAGGCCACTGGGTGGGAGCCAACGATCAGCTTCGAAGAGGGCGTGTCGCGGGTGTGTGAATCGTACCAGTGACATCCTCCTCGCCGTAAACAGTAGTTGCTGATTTTCACGCTAGGCCGTGTCAAACAACAGATGGTCCAGACAGCTGAGGCGAAACCGGTCTGCCGTGCTGCGTCAACCGTGCTGTTTCCAGCGCTCAAATTCGGCGTGAAACCGTGTAGAGATACACGAAAGAGGATTTTCAAAACGAAACTCTCTCGGATTGCTTTTGATCAGGACTTCGCAAATACGGGTGGGAAAACGCTCCAACTTGATCGTGACGAGCATGTCGATATCACCGCTACGGCGCGAAATCCCCTCGCGAACACCGCGACGCGTTCGAGGACGCTGAGCGGGCGGCCGAACGGACGCGTCGCGACGGCGAGCGCCAAACACGCAAGCTCGTCGACGAACGCCGCGGTGAGACTGCCGAGTCGACTGAGGATGCCGCGGAGTCGTGAGCCGGATTCTTGCCGACGTGAACGTGCCTGAAGAGTACGTCTCCGCACTCCGTGGTGACGGTCACGATGTCGAGTACTCGCGGGAGATCGCCGCACCTGGCCCGGAAGCGACCGATGACGCGATCGTGGCGTACGCCGCGTCCGAAGGGATGGCGATCATCACGACAGATGTCCAAGGCTTTGCTGACCGAGACGCCGCGGTCCCGGTCTTCGTTGCCCCACAGGACATGAGCCAGCGATGCTTGATGCCACGACCGCGGTGAACGACCGCCAACCCATCCGGCTGCTCTCGCTCATGGACGACCACGTCGACGTCGACGTCGCCGCCAAGCGGGTAGCGGTGCTCGGCCTCGCATTCAAACCGGGTACGGACGACATCCGCAACAGCCGGGCCATCCCTGTCATCGAGGGACTCCAAGCGCGCGGCGCTGAGGTCGTCGCCTACGACCCGGTCGCGATCGAGAACATGCGCGAGCGGTTCCCCGACGTCGAGTACGTCGACACCCCTGACGCAGCACTGTTCGGGGCGGTTGCCGCCCTCGTCGTGACTGACTGGGAAGCGATCACCGGCCTCGACGAGGAGTTCGACGCCATGCGGACGCCCGTGGTCGTCGACGGCCGGCGGGCGATCGACCGCCGTGACGGGATCGTCTACGAGGGGCTGACGTGGTGACCGATCCACAGAGCGACACCGACGACACACGCGATCGATGGATCCCCGACGCCGAGTGGCGGACGATCGTCGCGAACGTTCCGCTTGTCTCGGTTGATCTCGTGATCGAACACGACGGGGGCGTCCTCCTCGGGAAACGCGCGAACGAACCCGCGAAAGGCGAGTGGTTCGTGCCCGGCGGGACGGTACACAAAAACGAACCTCGGACTGAGGCCGTCCACCGCGTGGCCACCGAAGAACTCGGCGAAGCCGTCGTGATCGATGAGTGTCTCGGAACGTACGAACATTGCTACGAGACGGCCGATGTCGACGGCGTCGACTCGAAACACTACCTCGCGACCGGCTACCGGTGTCATTTCGAACGCGACGATCCCGAGATCGGTGGCGACGACCAGCACAGCGCCTTCCAAGTCTTCCGGCCCCCGTTCGAGAATCTCCATCCGTACGTCCGGGCGTATCTCGACGATCGCTAGCCCGACGACTCCCGTCCGAGCTGTGTCGCCCGGTCGACATCGGTGGGCGTTTTCACGTTCATGCGCTCGTCGAGATGGACGGTTTCGATATCGTACCTGAAACAGCTGGTCGCTGAAGAGTGCGTGTTGATCGAGAAGGGGCAGTCCGGCTACCGCCCCCCGTTTTAAGTTAGTGGATAGCCAATCGGAAGTATGGGAATCGTCCGGGATTCAGAACACAGCGACGGTGCGCCGACAATTAATGGAACGGGGATCCGTGTGAAGGATATTGCCTCGGCGTACGAACACAGCGGCTACGATCCCGACGAAATAACGCAGCTATACCCCAATCTCAGTCTGAGTGATGTTCACCGCGCACTCGCGTACTACTATGACCACATCGATGAGTTCCGGTCGCCTTCGTCTGAACCAGCATCCGCGTAATGCGACCGGTGTACTGCGACGAGAGTATCTGGATTCCCGTCGCGGATGGCCTTCGTCGACGCGGGTGGACGATCCACACCGCCCGAGACGAAGAGACTCTCGGTGACTCCGACCGTGAACAGTTGCGGTACGCGGTCGAAAAAGACTGGCTGCTCTTGACGTTCGACGACAACTTTCTCTCACTCGTCGAAGGACGGGGGGTGGAGCACAGGGGGTTGCTCTATGTTCGACAGGCTGGGCGCCAGATCGGCGATATCGTGAAAGTCGTCGATGAGTACCTCCAGTGAACTCACCCCGGGGTCAAGCCCCGGGGCTTCCTGCTTCAACGACGCGCTTTGCACTCACAGCCTCCCGGTGAGGCGTGAGCGTAGGGAGCGCAGTCTGCACAGGCGTTGATTCGGAGCGTCCCACCCCTAACCGCTTTAACCCGCGATTGAGAATATTCTTCGCCGCGTTGAGGTCACGGTCTTCTGTATGGCCGCACGCCGGGCAGGAATGTTCGCGTACCCAGAGCGGCTTTGCCGTCTCAACACTACACACAGCGCACTCTTTGGTCGTTCCTGCTGGCTCTACTTTTTCGACGTGTGTGCCGTGGAGGTCAGCCTTGTATTCCAGCAGGTCAAGAAACCGTGACCACGCGGCATCTTGCTTATTTTTCGCGTTCTGGCTGGTTCCCAGCATCGGTTTCACATCCAAGTCTTCGACGGCCACAAAATCGTACTCTGTGACCAGCCACGTCGTGAGTTTGTGCTGGTAGTCTCGCACCTTCCGCTTGATTGCCCGTTTTGCTTGGGCTACCTTTCGCCGTTGTTTTTCCCAGTTAGCAGAGCCGTGTTTTTTCCGGTCAAGCTTCCGCTGTTCGCGTGCGTAGCGGTCGTACTCGTCGGACAGGTCGAGTGTATCAACGGACAGATTCTCCGAGGTGTGGATATAACTGGTGATGCCGAGGTCAACACCAACACAATCTTCGGGTTCAATCTCGCTGAGTGGCGGCTTCTCGGCCGTGTCTTCCACGGTGGTCACAAGTGAGACATACCACTCACCGGTTGTCTCCTTTTTCAGAATAACCTCGTCAATGTCGTCTGCTGGTGGCACGTCGCGTTCTGCTCGAATCTTGAACCAGCCAATCTTTTCGAGTCGGAGTCGCACGAATCGGTGGTCGCCCGTGTTGTTATCCACGTTGAAGCGACTGGACTGATTGTACGATACCGACCGAAATTCGCCGTTGCCTTGCCACTGCAACCGCCCAACATCGTAGCCTTCGTTTCGGCGTTCTTGCAGCGTCACAAGGTCGCTGTGAATCTGGCTGATAGCCTGTTGTGCGGCGTGTTGTGACGGTTCGGCAAACGTTGGCCACCGGTCTGTCCAGTTCTTGAGTTTGCCGTGTTGGTCGTAGTCAGATGGCTTGTCGTTGTAGTTACTGCCGTAGTAGTCACGGACAGCGTGATTGCGAATCTGTCGGAGAATGTCGATGTGCCGCCACGCTTCGCTTGCCACGTCATCGGGCAGGTACGCACGGAAGCGAAGCGTGTGCTTCATCGGTGTTAGTCAAGTTTTTCGACAGTGAGTTTCAACTGGTCGCCTTCCTCCAGATTAAGCCCGTCTCGGACTTCTTCTGGTATCGTGACGACACCACGTTGTCTGATTTTTGGATAACACTCTATCTGACTCATACTGTACTATACTGTTTCACTCATTATAATGCTGTCGGCTTCACCCTCGGGGTCAAGCCCCGAGGCAGTCGCCTCGAACCGCCTGTACAGCGTCGAAGAGATCTTCGCCGAAAAGCTCCGAGCGATCTACCAGCGCGGGGCCGCCCGTGACTACTACGACCTCTATCAGCTGCTCGAAACCGATTCGGTCGCGATCAACTTTGCCGACGTGGAGCCCGCCTTCGACTCGAAGTGTAAACACGATGGGCTCACCGTTGATCTGAACGACGGACTCCCGGACGAGCAACAAGAGACGATCCGCCACCAGTGGGAGACCACGCTGCCGGACCTGACCGGTGATCCGCCGGCGTTCGAAATGGTCTGGGAGCAGTTGGATACGGCGATCTCCCAACAGGGATCGCCGTAGGAAACGGCCGATGACGGTGTCGATGACCGATGGGTGTCGCATCCGGAGCTCTGGTGATCAACCAACAGAATGGTGTTCCGTGTAGTCTGTTGGTTAATCTCTCACGCTCTTATGTAGAAACGCGGAAAGCCCGTATAATTACACTCAGACAGTTCTAATCTGGCGATATGTCTTCCACTGAGTCAGCGTTCGGCGGGATGTTTCGGCAGCTGATCGAGCTCGGAGTTATCGAGATCAACACCGAGCCGCTCGATGCCCGCATCGAGCGGCGGCTCAAGCGGTTCTGGGAGAATACATCCTGTCCTCGCTGTGGTCACCAGAGTATTATGACGTGGGAAAAACACGACCGAGTTCGATGCCGTAATTGCGAATTTAAGCCAGTATACACCCATGGAACGCCATTTCACGAGAAGCACCTCTCCTGTGGTGAGGTGCTTCTCGCTTTCACTCTCTACGCAGATACGCTGCTGAGTATCAACCAAATTGCGCCGCTGCTCGGTCGCGCTTACAAAACCGTTCACACGGCGATTCGGGAGGCGGAAGCCGCGGTTCAGCGCGGCTTCCCCCTCACCTGGGAACTGTTTAACCAGACCATCGATGGACCGACACAGGTCGACGAATCTGGCAAAGTCTGTTCGGGGTACAAAGGTCAAGAGCCGCCGCGAAACAGCCGTTCTCGCGGCGGCTCGTCGCGCACTGGCCGATCACGCTGGCGAGGGCGTCACGGTGACCAATTGACGCTCGTCGCGGCGTGCCGCGACTCGCTTCGTGTGATTCGCGGACAGCGTGGGATCGACTACGAAGGCGATCTTGAGCCAGTGATTCAGGAAGCTGAAGACCTCTCCCAGCGGCTGGGAGAGGTCTGGACAGATGGACTCCAAGCGTACCGCGAGATGGATCGGGATCACCGAACGGTCGTCCACAAAGAGAGGTACGTATCGCCTGACGGAGTCCACATTAATCAGGCAGAATGTCTGTTTTCGCTTGTTCAACCGTGGCTGCGGAAGTTCCGCGGCCTGTCCAAGCAAGGCTTGGAGCAGGCCGCTCATACATTCGGGATCATTAGATCGCTGAATCTCACAGGCGCATCCGTCGATATCACCATTGACTGCCTTGTTATGGGGGCTTTCCGTAGTTCTACATAAGAGCGATCTCTCACAGTTGATCTCGCTGCTTGGACAGAAAGGACACGAGATCGTCAACCGCATCTACTGGCAGCTCTTCTTGTCGAAAGACACCTTTGAACGAGTCTTTGAACCCATCCCGTTGGAGTTGATCCAGCACCATCTCGATCTGTCGCTTGAGCTTCTCGGGGTCGCCACGATGGACGTGTCGCTCAATACGGCTGAAGTCCGCACGCACGCTGATCACGACCAGGTCACGGGTATCGGCCTTCCGGCCGCTGTGAAGTTTCATCGCGAACAGCAGTGCCGGTTCCGGGATTCGCCCGTCGAGGTCTTCGGCGACATCGAGTGCTTCGATCGTACTGTGTTCGTGGAGATAGCGGTATGACCACTCTGCTTCGGTCTGTCGGCATCTCATCGCATCCACGAGTGCCTCGAACTTGACGGCGTTCGCTCCGACTGATTTCGCGTACTGGATCATTCGGCCGTCGTACTCGTTCGAGACATCCTGTTCGAACTGTTTCTCGTATCCGAGGTCACGAAGAAGTGTATCGTAGTCGTCGAGTGCAGTGTCCGGGATCACGGTATCGATATCGGTCGTGAACCGTGTTTGGAACGCGGACACTGCCCAACCGCCAACGAGAACGTACGGCAGATTGGCGTCCTGTACCGCGCGGTGGGTGTCGATAAGTTCGGATTGTCGCTCGGGAAGACTCATTCCATCATCGCTGTTCGTTCGCACTTATATAGATCAAGGAGAATACCTGCGGCTTCAGCCGCAGGATGAATCCGACAACTCGGAGTCAATCTACGCTACAATAGCCACACTGAGATTTGGCAATCCGCATTTTAAAGTGACAGGCAATCCCACGTATAGGTAGGAATCAGACTGGGAACAGAGCGACTCCCGTTAGTCCTACGATGGCGGCCTGTCCGCCCCAAGCAATGAGACAGTAATCGGAACCAGTTGGGTGAACGGTCAGTTCTTATAATGAACCGATGTAGTGCCCGACTGCTGTACGCACCACAGAAAGTAACTCCAAGTCCAGCGAAGTCTGCCGGACTCCCCGAGGCAAAAACAACTCCGGGAGTCCGAACACGATAGAGGATAGGAGTACCGGGGGCTTGGCACTCCCAGCAGTCCCACCCGTCACAGTCCGTGAACCCCACACGAATTCTCACCGTGTCGGAGTTCGGTGGAACTGTAAACCTGAAATCTCCAACGCTCAGGATACCTCCGCGTTTACGCGGAAGAGAATGTCAAGCTACTCTGATGTGTCGCATCGATGTCCCTGTCGTACTCGTCGGCCATGATCTCCAAGGCGGGCTCGTACGCTGGCCGATTCTCCATCATCTGGCTGACGGCATCGTCCAACGGGATGACGGGGTTGCCGTCGACCCACTCGGCGTCGATACTATTGGTCTTCGGGTACAACACGTAGTGGATGTTCCCATCGACGTCGCTGGCGTCCGGGCGCTCGTTGATCGTCGTATCAACGCCCCACTGTTGGAAAAACGCAATCCACCGTTCGACATCACGGTCGTGTACTTCGATGAACACCGGATAGTCGTCGTGGCTCCGCGCGATCTGGAAGCCGCCGTGCGTCCAGACATACGCCGCGTCAATTTCCGTGTACACAAACTCCATCCCAGCGAAGTGGGGGATGATGTACGCGTCCTCTTGCGAGATAGTGTCGCGACTGTACAACGCAGCTATTATCTCGGCGTACTGCTGGCGCATCTCGTGGTCGACGATCTGAATTCCATTATCTGTCTTAGCGATAATATTTGCGTTATCCAACCGCTCCATCCAGTCGTACACCCATGAGTACGAGATGTCAATCTTGCTCGCGATGCGATTGATAGAATCGCCACGCTGAGCTGCTAAAACAATCTTCGCAGCTGTGGGGTCCATTAATTCGATCATTGGTATCTGGCCGCTTCTCCGTCTGGCCGGGCTCGTTCGTAGTTATCTCTATAGCGATATCAATGTATAGGACTTCCGCCTAGCCGGCTAGGTATGAGAGCTACCTACTCAACCGCGTCACGGTTACCAGCGCGTCGAACAGATCGACCGCCACGTACTGGTCTGCGTGGACGGACCACAGCTTTCGAGAGCAATGAATGAATTATACTACTATGTCAAAGTACTATTTTCCTCTAGTTCGTGTGTGCCTACATGAACGACTGACACCCACCAGCTACGTTTATAGATATCAACGAGGCAGTCGGGACGGACTGGGAGTCTAACACCACGCCATACGAGCGCGTTCGGCATGTCATTATCCATACATACAGCCCACTGTCGGCTGATACGGTCGCTGATACTGCGCGGACCGCTCCGAAGACCGCTCGAAAGTATCTGAACGTGCTCGCAGACGAGGGGTTCGTCGAGACGACACCCGGCGAGCACGGCGGTACGCGGTATCGTCGCTCGCCCGAATCACTGGTCGTGGAACAGGCGTCCGACATTCTCGAGCACGTTTCGACTGACGAACTCGTCGCACGGATTCAGGACATGCGCGAGCAACTCACAGAATATCAGGCTGAATTCGGCGTCGAGTCCCCTGAAGAGTTAGCCGTCAGCCAAACGAATCAGGTGCTCGCCGAGTCCGGGGGTCCACAAGCAGAGATCGATCCCGAGCGGATTCGTGAGTGGAAGACGCTTCGTCGGAACCTCGCGTTCGCAAATGCGGCCCTCTCGATCAGTACCGCCGAGCAGTTTGTCGACGATGATCGTCGCTCGACTGACTAGAGCAATGTCATGGTCAGAATTCGCTGCGAGTGCACCGACAGAATGTCCCAAGACGGCCGTCGAAACTAACCAAGTGATCGTGGACAGCCATGGCGACCTCGCGCATCCGGTTGGCTTGAGCCGCAGTCGTCACTGTTGTCCCGTAGTAGTGGCTCGTTCTTCGGTCATCGTAGACTGCCGCAAGTCGATCAAGCGTTCGGTCTTCGAGCGGAACCCGCCCTTTGGCCAGCTCGCAGGGGGCAGTGTGGTTCCGGAGCTCACGTTCGTCGACGCCCGTGCGTGCGAGCAGATACCCTTGGAGTGTCTGCTCGATCACGATGAAGGAGTGTTCCAAGATTGCGCCGTAGTACGCTCCGAGATCGTCGATCCCCTCGACCACCTCGAGGAGTCGACATGCTTTCTGGATCGCTACTTCACCTAGCTCGGCGTCTCGAGAGGCATTCACTTCGGGCTCGAACTTCGGCCGTCCATCGGCGTGTGCGAAGGCATCTTCGGCGGCCGCCAGCCGCTCGGCGATTCGATCCAGGTTACTCATTCGTGATCACCTCACGTTTCACGCGCTCCAAGGTCTTCGTCGAGCGGAGGGTGATCCCCTCACCGAACAATTTCTCAGGAGCAACGCGGTTGGACTGGCCCAGAATCGAGGCAGGCGTCTCGACAATGAGTTCGAATGAGTGACGCTCGGCCGAGGCCCAGTTGGTGTCCTCCGCTTCAAGCCGCTCGCGGATTGTCTCCCAATGCGTCTCGAAATCAACAGACTCGGCCTCAGCGAGAGAGATCGTCGGTGGTATCTGTAACCCCTCTAACGTCCGGGCAAGCTCGTTAGCAGCTCCTCGCGCCGCAAAGAGATCGTCGTCAACCAGTATCCAGAGATCGATGTCGGATCGTCGATCGGCGTCTCCACGGGCGACGCTGCCGAAGAGGATGATCCCAAGAACCTCCTCGAGTTCGCTCTCGAGGTACTGGCACGCGACGCGGACAGGGGTACGATACGGAACCTGAGGAATACTCTCGATCGGGTCTGTCGGAACAATAAGCCGTGTCCGATTAATCTGTACGCGGTGAGCGTTCCCGTGGGGGTCGACTTCGAGGAGGCCGGCGTCGGCGAGTGCGTCGACAGCCTGTCGCGTTGCGCGTTCGCTGAAGGGAGTGATACGCGAGAGTGCGCGAATCGAGACGTCGATATCTGGGGAGTCTGCGAGGAAATTGAGGACGTACCGGCTCGCGCCATGCTTAAACAGATTGTCTGTGCTCACGGGAACGGTGAGGGCAATTGACGCGCCACCGCCACTCGGCGGGTCACGGTGGACTACATGTAACCGACCCCACCCTACTTCGCTCAGCCTTGCGGTCTCGCTCGTTGAGGGTGGGGCTTTGATGTGGTTTTCGCCCTCGGTTGGCGCGACGGGGCGTCTTGTGCGCCCCGCCTACCGGACGCCCTTCGGGGTCGACAAACCCACCATTCAGGGCCGGGCTACTGCGGCCCGTACTGCGCGCCACTTGTGGACGCACAGCACTAACTGACAGTAAGATATGGTGTAACATAGTGGTTGCGAAAGTTCGTGTCGGCTTCCTCTCCGGCCTACTCACGTCGCGCTTCCGACTGAGCGTCGGAACCCCTCGCTCCTTGAGGCCGGAGGCTCCGCCTCGAAAACTGCTGAATTCTCAGTACTCATGCGTCGTCTTACGACGTACAAGTATTTATAATTTATATACCACTTCGTGTATATGGAGTGATACACCGGCATGATTGCGTCCGGCGCACCGCATCCATGGCAGGTATGTCAGTCGGAACGTCTTCATCCATGCTGTTGGCCCGCTCAAACGCCGAGATCGCGGAACGTCCAGTCGTTCGGCAGGTCGGCGTCAAAGCCGGTCTCTGCGACGAGGTCACGAATGCGCTGTTCGACCGTGTCGTCCAGCTCAAACGTATCGTCGAACTCCTCGCCCCAGTCATAGTACCGCGGCATCCCTGGCCAGTAATCGTCCGTCTGTAGCCCGTAGACGCAGTCACACAGATAGCGACGATACGGCATATCATCACGGGCGGGACGCGAAAACGTCCCGTCGATCGACTCGTCTCTCACTAGCGCGTCGAGCAGGTCGACCGCTGCGTACTGGTCGGCGTAGAACGCGTGTTCGAGCGTCGGAGTAACCGAGAAAATGTCTTCCGAGGCACGGGCGTGGAGACGGTCGGCCACCGAGTGGTTCGGGTGCCCGATTCCCCACCCATATGCGTGGACTTCCTCTTGTGTGGTATCGGCTGTATCGCCGGCAGCGACTGCGACGCCATCGAGATATTCGAGCGCCACAACTGGAATCGCCGACACGCCGTCGGTCAACCGCGTGCGGATCAGATTCCGTCCGACAGCATTCGCGATCGTGGGTGTCACGAGCGGCAGCTCGTCGTCGGCGGTCGGGTCGTACGCATTGATGACCTCCTCGAGGAGAGTCCACCCGGTTGCTCGTGCCGCCTCGTCAAGGGCGTCACTAACGCGCTCGTGGTACGACCAGAACACGTCTCGGTATGTCTCGCCGCCGTCGTCTTCCTCAAGCGCAGCCGAGAGTGCTGACTCGAACTCGGTGACTGCGTCGTGAAGGGCGGCTCTGTCACCACCCGAGAAGCGGTCGAGTAGGGTATCGAGTTCGGCGACGGCCGCGTTCCGTTTGTCGGCTGGCGACGAATCTGTGGATTCTGACTGTTCGAGATCAGCCGAGCCAACGGATGTTTGTGACTGGACATCCTCACAGTCGTGAAGGCGGAGACGGGTGAGCGTCTCAAACGACGCTCCGCAATCGTCGCACTCGTGGGCCGTGACATCCTCCTCGCCGTAAACGGCGAGGCTTCCCACGCATGGGGAATACCAGTTAGTCGTCGTCACCAGAACCGTCGGTTCTGGTTGGCTCACGAGACTCCGTCTCGTGAACGCTGGCAGAGGGTTCCGACTCTTCGTAGGCCGTGAGCGTCATCTGCGCTGGTACGCTCTTCTCACGGTGAGTCGTGGCGGTGTCACAACCGCTCCCATCCTGAGGCGAGTCATCGCGCTCCGCCTTGTCAAGCGGGACGCTCTCTCCCCACGGGTCAACCCGTCGTGCGATATTCGCGGAAGCGTTGATGTCGGCCTGAAACGTCGAAACGTGGCAGTCGCCGTTCGGACACCGAAACTCGGCTTGGGAGTCCCGCCGACCGATACGGTGGCACGAGTGACACGTCTGCGAGGTGTACGCCGGATTCACGTACTCGACCGGGATGCCTGCTTCCGTCGCCTTGTCCTCGATGCGCCCTTGCAGTCGGGCGAACGCCCACGAATGAAGCCGACGGTTCATGTACTTCCCGTAGTCGAGACGCTCACGGATGGACGTCAAGTCCTCCATCACCAACACGGGATTCTCGTACTGCTTTGCGTACTCGACGGCTTGCCGAGACGCTTTCTCCACGATCTCGGTGAGCGCGTTCTGGTAGTGCGAGAAGCGGTCTTCGATACGCCACTCAGATGCGTCACGCTCTTGGAGTCGTTTCAGAGTCGTGTGCATCTCTTTGCGGAGATGCTTCGCTCTGCTTCCGCTACACACGAACGGGTCAGTCGGAGAACCGTCCTTGAGGGCACAGCCCGTGATGAGGGCGGTTTCTCCGATGTCTAAGCCGATGTGCGTGGCGTCACCGTTTGTCGCTGGTTCTTCGACCGGGTACTCGACGGTGACGTGCAGTACCCAGTTCTTCCGGTGCTGTTGAAGCCGTATTTCGCCCGCCTTCGCGTCCTCCGATACGAGGTCGTGCCAGAGATCTTCCTGTTCAGGGTTGATGCGGAGCGGTATCCAGAAGTTCGTTCCCCGGCCGGGACGCGGAACCCACCACGTGAACGCGTAGTCGCGTTCTTCAGAGTGGTCGAACGTCGCGGCTTGATTCGTGAGCCGTATTGGGTGACCGTCGTCCAACTCCTTGGCGTTGTACGTCTTGCGAAGTTTCGGAACGTAGTTGCAGAGAGCGGCCTTGGCCTGATACGGGAGGTCGTAGGGCGTCACGATGTCGCTCACCGCCGACATGGTACTCGCTCCGGCGTCGAACGCTTCTTGCAGACCGTCACGGTAGGTTTTGAGCAGGTCGTTGAGTTTCGACTGCTTGTGCGCGGTGGGTGGCGCGAACGTCGCCTGCAACGTCTTCGTGACGGTCGTGGACATCGCTACTGCTCCTCCACGTACTTCATGAGTACGTCGATGCTCACTTGGCCGGTGGTGGCGAGGAAGTACCCCGGTTGCCAGAACGCCTTGTCGAGCGCCTGCCGAACCTCGGGATTCTCGTCACGGATTTTGCGGGACGTGACGCCCTTGAGCGAGTTGATGAACTTGGTGAGGTCGGTCGTTGGCTTCGCTGTGAAGAGGATATGAACGTGGTCGCTTCCGCCGTTGACGTTCTGGATGTCCACGCCGAAGTCTTCTGAGATGTTGCTGGCAATCTCACCGACCCGTTCTGCGATTTCGTCGGTGAGGAGGTCTGCGCGGTACTTCGTGACGGTCACAAAGTGATATTGGAGCGCGTGGACCGTGTGCGACCCGGTTTCGAGGTTGTACTTCATTTGGCCGTACTGATTTCTATATACCCAATTCTAATAAAGATTTGCAGTCGTGGGGTATTCGTCTTGTAACCGACGGTGGAACGTGTAGGAGTTGTCGGCTTCACGCCCGCCGTAAACGGCTGTCTCTTACCCACAAATCGAGTCGTTGTTGCGGTCAATGAATCCGACCGAAGCCTCGATATCTACAGATTTAACACTTCTATGGGACGATTTTGCTGATCTTGTTTACCACATTCAACAACCCCCCACTGCCGATATCACCGTCCGAATTACTCCCCACCTCGATCTCTCGAGAATAGATATGGTTCGACAGCGTCTGAAACGTTTGTTTGGGACTCGGTGAACTTGTGGGTAAGAGACAGCCGTAAACGGCGGGGTTCTCGCCTTGAAAAAAGAGAGGGATTTTGCCGACCTCGTCTATGATATTCTGTGTTCCAAACGAGAGTCCGAAAGGAGTGCCTCACGCCGTCGCGGGCTCCTCACCCGGGTTGTTCGCGGTGAGTTCGACATCAAGACGGATGCGCTCGTACGGGAGGTACGGCCGCTTCGAGCGTCCGTCGTCCTCGACGATGAATACGATCCCGTAGTCCGCCAGACGCGTGACATCGTCGTGGACTGGCTTGTAGTCGCGATTGAGTGCCTTGGCGAGCGCGCTGCTGCTCTTAGCGGCACCTTCGGTATCCATCAGCGTCTGAAGGAGCTCGATCCGCCGGTTGGTGAGGATCGTCCGCAGCTCGCCAACTGTCGCGAACGATACCACTGCGGGCTGTGGGTCGCCGTCTGCGATCGCGTTGACAGCGGTGAGCGTGTCCTCGAACGTATCGTCGAACGATTCGACGGTAATGCGAAGGACATCGGGATGCGGCCGGTCGCGAGGGTCACTGTACTTGTCGGGCCAGCCGTCGTGGTTGGGCTCAGTCATTGGTGGTCTCCGTGTCTGCCAGCGTCGCAATTCGTTCAGAAACCGAGTCATATGAGCCGCAAGGCTGTGAAACTCGATCGCTGTGCCGTCGCCAAATCGAACGTGCCGGTGATGCCAACCGAGATCGTCGTCGTCGTGCGCGTCGTCATACCGGAGCAGTTCGCCGGTCTCAGGGTGATAGTACTGAAACCGATAGAACCACCCGTCCGGATACTCCTCGTCGCGGACAGCGAATATCTCCACGCGCCCACCGGGGACAGCGCGGTTCAACTCGATCGGGTGACGCTTCGACATCCTACTGTACTATAACCTATGATGTTATAGACCATAAGTTTATGAGACTAAAATACAGTTCCCGATTAGAGCGAGGGCGTGGCCAACGTGTACGTTGGCGACTTCACCGACATGCTGTCGGCACATTGGTCGGCGCATGTGAACGAGAAGATGCACCAGTTCTGGGCGTACCGGTTGTTCATCGACCGGCTTGCGACAACTGCTGAGGAGTACGGCATCACGGTCGAAGTCCGGTCGGAAGCGTACACGACGACTGAGCGCCCGGTGTGTGGCGAGCGAGACGAGTCAGAACGGGACGGCGACGTGTTTCGGTGTTCGTGTGGCTACGAGGGGCACGCCGACCTTGGTGCCTCGCGGACGTTCCTCGAACGACAGGCTAGCGAAAACGTTGGGTCGATGGCACGGCCTGTGCGCCTCAAGTGGGACGACCACAACTGGTCGGAGTCATCACGCTCTCCCGCGAGGGCAAGTCCCAACGAGGAGCGCACAAACCGGAGTACCGGCGAGGGAAACTTGCCTCTGTGGGGACGGCATAGCCAACATCCCCACCAGAGGAATCCCACCCCTTCAGGGCTGTCTCTTACCCATAAGTTCTAATGCCGCAGCTGACGGACTAATGCCGGAAGATGGGGCACCGTTCACGGAGTTGGCGACCAGAACTTGACGAAGATGGACAGCTGCGTGACATGGATGTCTCTGGGTGGATTCGAACGGAGTTTCGATCAGCCGAGTTTGGAGATAAACGTCTCACTGACCGTCTGGTACAGATTGGGGATGAACTCGGCAGCTCGCCTGCCGAGTCCATCCCAGCATCCTGTGAGAATTGGCCGTCCACAAAGGCTACGTACCGATTCTGCGATAATGATCGTGTGACCCCTGGCGAGATCCTCTCCGCTCATAAACAAGCACAGCACTCGCGAGTGCGTGGCGGAGACGAGCTACTGGTCGTCTCCGACACCACATACCTCACCTACCCACGTCATCCGGCGAAAGATGGACTCGGCGACATTAGCTCTGAAGATATTGATGTTGAAGGAGTCAAACTACACTCGTCAATCGGAGTCTGTCCCGACACGCACCGAATGACCGGGGTCATCGACCAGCAGGCGCTGGTCGAGGACCAACAGACAAACGTCGACTACATCACAAACGGCAAAAACGACCCAATCGACGTTGAAACCCAGTACGAGAAATGGCTGCGTGGAGACAGAGCAGCTCTTGAATGGATTCCTGACGATATCCGTCCGATTTTTGTCCACGACAGGGGCGGCGACGCGTTTTCGTTGTTCGAAGAATTTGGCCGAGAGCGTGACGACACTGGCTTTATCCTCCGAGCGAATCAGAATCGGCGTATCTGGACTGAAGGCGGTGATGCTGGAAAACTATACGAGTGGAGTAGCGACCTCGCCGAGCGAGGTCGCGACTCAATTGAGATTCAACAAGGCGGTGGACGCGAGGCTCGGACAGCAGAAGTGTCGATTACAACAGCCACTTGCGAGATTCGTGCGCCGAAAAACAATCCCGGACAAGAGGGCTCAGTCGAGATCAATGTGGTGAGAGTGGACGAAGTCAGTGAGGCAGACGATCCGATTCAGTGGGTGCTACTCACCACTGAATCGGTCGAGACGTTCGATGATGCCTTGACCATCATCGAGTACTACAGCCTTCGATGGCGGATTGAAGACTGGCACAAAGTGCTGAAGAGTGGCTGTGAGATCGAAGAAAGACAGCTTCAGACGTGGGAGCGTATGGAAGTCTTGCTGAGCGTCTACTCAGTGATCGCGTGGAAGGTGCTAGAGTTACGGGAACTAGCACGGGGGAAGGACTCGCTTGCGCCAGAAACCTTGTTAAGCGACGCTGAACGCGCAGTTCTGGAAACAAAATTTCCAGAACTGAGCGGCAAGAGCGGCAAAGCGTACGCGGTACATGTAGCGAAACTTGGAGGGTATCTTGACCGAGGATCTGATCCACCGCCGGGCTGGCAGACGATGTGGAAAGGGCTTCAGAAGCTCCGCATGTGGGCAGAAGGCTACAAACTGGGTGCTGAATGAGCGCCGAGCCGCTCATTCAGCGAAATTCCTCATAAATTCAGTTTCTGCTCAGCGATACGGTCTATCCATCCTCTAGAATCAATGAATCGGCGTCACTAATGATCTCTTCCTGACCGATTTTTAAATATCAGGCTGTATCTGGTTGATTTTTCTCGACAGTATTGACTTATGGGTAAGAGACAGCCCTTCAGGGGATGGAGGATGTCAACAAGGTACGAAGTCGCCATATCTTCTCTGCAGCGTCGAGAACGGTGCTGTTTAACGACGAACTATCGGTTTGTGCCACCATCGACGGCGTCGAGATCGGGCTCGTCGAACTCGAGTGCGTCCGCAACAGCGTCGGGAAGCTCCGGGCGAGGGGCCGATTCGTGGCGCTCGATTTTCTCGGTCTTGCGCGTGTTTTCGTAGAGGGCACGTGCGACCGGAAGCCCACGGAGATACTTGTAGTCGTGGAGGACCTCGACCCCCTGCTCTGTGAATCCGTAGAACTGAGAGGGGAGATCACGTGTCCCCTCGCTTGGGTCGTACGTGTAGCGTGCGAGGAGCCCGGCGTCGATCAACGTCTCCAACTGGTCTTTGATGGCCGCCTGACTCTTTCCGGTCATATACTCGAGTTCGGCGAGCGACATCAGATGGGCGGGATGGCCCAGCAGCTCCTGGATGATGAGATGGCGCGTATCCTGGGACAACAGCGTGAACAGCCGCTGCTGTTCTGCGAACGGCCCTGCATCGGCCGCACCAGTGTCGGTTTCGCTCATATGTGCTGGTACGAGGGAGGGCGACATAACAGTTAGGGCCATCCAAGTTGGTTAATTCAGAAAAAACCAATGTAATTCAGAAGAGACAAGGTGATGTGATTTGAATTGGCAGCTAATGACCGACCCAAGCCCGCCACCGGACGCTGGGGAAATTATGACCGTCGTTCACGAGGCCGTCGGGGGTATCGAACTTGAGCCTGCAGAGAAACGGGAAATCTGGCGGTTCACCCAGCGTGAATTGCCGTATCTCTGGAGTCAGCGGACATCGTATTTCATTTTGGGGAGCTATCGCGACCCCTATATCTGCCGGCTTCGCGCCGTCCAGAACGAACTCACGAAGCAGCTCGGTGCCTATCCGTTCATCATGGGTGATCTCCTCGAACTCCCGACTGACCGACTCAATACGTTCGATATCATGTTTTCGTTGCTCGCGACGTACAGCGACTACATCGTCGGTATCTTCGAGAAGGAGAGTGGTGGGGAGGCGCCTGAATTGGGCGAGATCGATGACCCACCGTATTTCGACAAGTCGCACGTGTTCCCACGTGATTACGCGTGGGTGACTGACGAGAATCTTGACTCGAAACAGCACGTCGTTCAAGCCGCCCTCGAGATAGCGTTCACAGACGATTTGGCGGCGGATGAAGTCCAAGCAAACGTCGAGTCGCTCGTTGATCGCGCCCAAGAGAGCGGCCTCGACATCGACGAACAGGAGGTGTGGGATGTGATCGACAACCGGGCAGATGAGGACAAAGGGCTGGCAACGTACAGTTGGGTCCATCTCAACAAGTTCCGCAAATTCGAACTCCACGAACGGTGCTTCCCGTGGACGACAGAGGACGAACTCCGAACGGCGGTTGACGAACTCCCGTCCCCGACACCCCGTCCGGAGTGGGAAGAGAGGGGAGAACGGTGAACTATCGACCCACTAACCTTCGATCGCGACGCGACTCGACACACCCACCCCACCGGTTCCGCTGTTAGTACGGGGTGGACGCCACCATCTCAGTACCACAAGCGAATCCTCACTCAGGCCGACTCCAACAGCGTCGACAACCCACTCCGAACCGCCGACACGGACTGTTCGAGTTGATGCTCGTTGTACTTGCCCCCGTCCTTCCCCCGGTTGTGCTCTGTCACGCCTGTGATTCCCAACTGTGCCAACTCGCCCAGATAGTCACGCACTGACCGCTCGGAGACCGGACTCACTCCTTCTGAGCGAGCCACGGACCGGTACGTCTCGACGACTTCGCGCGTCCGAACCGGCGTGTCACCCCGTTCGTGAAGCCGTGTGAGTGCGTACAATACGAGCTTTCCATGCTGCGAGTAGTTCTGTATCCCCTCGACCACCTGGTCCGTCTGAACGCGCTCACGAGCTTCCTGGACGTGCGACTCGGTCACGATGTCGGACCCACTCTCACGGGCGACATCGCCGGCCTCTAAGAGGAGATCCAAAGCCTTCCGTGCGTCACCGGAGTCTTTCGCTCCATACGCAGCGCACATCGCGATCACCCCGTCTTCGAGAACGGTATCTTGGAAAGCGACCCGTTCACGCTGTTCGAGGACGAGTCGGAGCTCGTCGGCATCGTATGCGCTGAAGGACACCTCCTTTTCACACAGTGACGACTGGACCTTCGAAGAGAGTTGCGTCCGGAAGTCCAAGTCGTTCGAGATCCCAATGACGCCGAGCTTCGCCTCGCTAATGTCGCCGTTCGAGCGCGCACGCGAAAGCTTGTACAGGAGGGAATCGTCGCCGATGTGATCGACTTCGTCGAGGACGATGAGTACTGTCCCTCCATAGGCGTCGAGTTCGTCAAAGAGAAACTCGTACACACTCGCCTGCGGGTATCCTGTATTAGATATCTGTCGACCTGGCTCACGAAGTTCGTTGACCACCTTAACGGCGACTTGGTAGGACGTGTTCAGCCCGTCGCAGTTGACCTCAATCGTCGTGAGTTCGAGTTCCGGTACGTCGGTTGCGTCCCGCTCAAGCGTGCGGAGCAGATAGCGCGTGGCCGCAGTCTTGCCAACGCCACTTTTCCCGTAGAGAAACACGTTCGAGGGGGTCTCGTTGTTGATCACCGGCTGGAGGGCGGCGTGGTAGCGGGTGAGTTCTTTGTCGCGGCCGACGAGGCTGTCCGGCGTCCACTCTTCGAGAAGTGCCTCCCGGTTCTCGAAGATAGCATCGTTTGGCGTGAACGAGAAGTCGTCCATACTGGTTGGCCTCCCTATGATGAAATAAAACCACCACTTCTGTTGTTTCCGTTGTAGCCACTTATTTATATACTATTCATCCCCACTGCTTCCGCTGTTCGTACCTAGATGCCTCCCACGTATCACGTTTTGAGGCGCACTCAATTGAGCCACCGCTAGGCCTACTGCTCCGTCCTAACAGCGGAAGCGATGGGGTGTGTGGGTGAACGCACTTCACCACCAGAAGGACACTAACAGCGGAAGCGGTGGGGTGGGAGTCAAATCCATACCTCCCTTCCATGTTCGCTCACGTTAACAGCGGAACTAGTGGGGTGGGAGTGCTCTCTGGCGTCTTCGAGGTGTACTCAACTCTGGGCTGACAAACTATGTCTCTAGGGTGTCATAGAAGAGTTGGCACGATATTTATTTCGTGAATTTACAGCCGAATCAGCTGATGGAATGCGCTTGCGAACTGAATGACCATGCCACCGATATCTATATTAGTATGAAAAAAGTATGAACTGGTATGACCGAACACAAACGGAAAGTCGGAGATCGGGGGCAGGTGACGATTCCGAAGGACCTTCGGGACCGTCGTGGCATCGAAGGCGGTGACGAAGTTGAATTCGTCGAAGTGAATGACGAGATCATAATTAAACCGCCGAGAGATGAGGAACGGCTTGCTGAAGGATATCGAAAGAGAGCCGAACGGTCTCGTGAGTTGGCTGAAGAAATGGAAGACGCATCCGCAGAAGCAACTGGGCATCTCGGTGACGCACCCGACTGGAGCGAGTGAATTCTGAAGTCAACTGTGCAGGTACGCCGTGGCGACATTGTTATCGTTGAATTGAATCCCACGAAAGGGAGTGAGCAGCACGGAAAGAGCCGGCCCTGTGTTGTTATCCAGAACGATGTTGGGAATCAGTACTCACCGACAACTATCATCGCTCCATTCACAACGCAGTACACATCTGGAGACACGTACCCGTTCGAGGTGGAAGTACTGGCTTCGGATACTGCCCTCAGTCACGATTCAGCGGCAGACCTAAGTCAAATCCGGGTTATCGACATCGACGGACGTGTTAAGAAGAACATCGGATCCGTCCCGTCAGCAGATATGGCAAAAATCGACTCGGCAATCAAAGATAGCCTCGGCATCTGAGCGAAACGTTCCGTCAGTGTATAGTCTGTACTGAGCGATTCACAGGTCAGTCAACGAGGTGTGAGCAGAGTTCTATGACACCCTTGTATCGACCATTGTGAAGGGCCCGTAATGTGCGAAAACCGAAAGGTATTAGACGTGCGAGTTGCCTTCATGTGGTAGGGACCGTTGGTCCCTACTGAGGACAGCCCCCCATCCTGCTTCCTCCCCTGTCCTCTGCTATCCTGTCTCGCAAGCAGCAGTGAGTGTCTCGACAGCGATGCGGCGCAAGATCTTGATCGGCGCAGTTTAGGGTGTCATAGAAGATTTACGCGCTGTCGAGGCGAATGCCACGGGGCTTGACCCCGTGGATGAAGCCGACAACCATTCGTCTTTAGCTAAGACTCACACCTCGGTTGTGTAGCGGTAGCGAGCGTCTCCTGTAAGATCGGTCGTTGCTGGTGAATCTTCTGGGCGTCCTCGATCAGCCGCTCCAGCAACGGCGGTGGCGAGTAACCGAGATACTCACCGAGTTCATGGAGGATGAGCTGGGCGTGCGACCGGAAGGTCGCCGCCCAGCGTTCCGGTGGAAACACGATCTCGTCGTCGGCCTGATCGGTGACCAGATCCAACAGCTCACGACTCACCAGCAGTGACAGCAACGCCGCATACAGCAGAATTTTCACTACATCTGGGTCGCTTGTGTCGAACTCGTCCAACTCGTACTGCGTCTTCAGTTCACGAAACAGCGTTTCTACCTCCCACCGACACCAATACAGCGTTGCTAAATCCGCCGGGAAAAACTCCTCTCTCGGCAGATTCGTGATGTAGAGGTGGTAGTCGTCGGCGTCCTCGTCGCGGACCCCGACGACGCGGAATCGCTTCGTATCCAGCGACCGCGTCCCCTCATACTGGCCCCGCTTGAACTCCGCTTCGACCTCTACGTCGATGTACTTCCGCGAGAGATCATCGACCACATCGTGGATCCGCTTGCCCTCCAAGGGAATGGCGCGGCCGCGCCATTCCCGCAATTCCTCCGTTATCAGCGGATTCGCGTTCTCTTTCAGCCGACTCACGAAGTAGCCGTCGTTCTCATCGATCAACGCGAAGCGGCGGTACTTGAAGTACGCTCGATCGAACAGAACGAGCCGTTCTTGCAGCCACGATCCCGTCTTGAACCGCGTGCTGTCGTGCGTTTTCCCGTCCGTTACGTCGATCCGTTCAATCGTCTCATCAGTAGCGTTGTGGAGCAGGTGGAGCTTCGCTCCAGCCTGCTCCTCGTGACGGGCTTGGAACTCATCAGAAAGGAACTCGTGTAACCGCAATACCGTTCCATCGGCGATCATCACGTCCCTGAATCGGTCGATATCAGCGTCAACGGTGTCAGGAACAGCGACCTCGTCGAGGCCGTGCTCGACGTGGTCGCAGAGGTACTCCGCCAGCGTTGGTGTCAACCGGTGATAGAAGCCACCGGGAGAAATCGTTTCATCAGCTGTCGAGTTGTAGCAGCGTCTGAACCCGGCGAGTGTTCGGCTCTCGCCTGCGGCGAAGCCGAACACGAGCGCCCACACGAGAACAGGAACCTGAAGCTTCCCCTCACGCTCGACCACGCCGAGTTCCTCGGCATGCTCTTCGAGGAACTCGGAGGGAAACAGTGTAGTGAGCCGACGCATGATTCTCGATGAGGAGGCGTCTTGGTGTACACTTGCCGCCTCCTCATTCCTCTCGAAAAGAAGCCTCGATAAGCCGCTGCTGTCACGCGGTTTCTCTCTTACTCAGCTTTGAACGTTGAAGTAGGAGCGTGACGTAGGCGGTAGTGAAGACGGATGATGCCGATTACGGACTTCTTGTCGTGTACGCGTGTGTTTGACGAGTTCGAATCGCTGTCATCAGCTCAACGCCATCACGCGAAAACCTACGCCACCGGTCTTGTTGCGGCCAGCAACAAGACCGTGGCAGGCATCTCACGCGAAGTCCTTCCAGCTGGAGACAAACGCGCTCTCAACAAATTCCTCACCGAGTACGACTGGGACGAACAACAATTCAACCATGAGCGCCTCGAAGAACTCCAAAAACACGGTGAAACACGCTGGTCGAAGGATGGCTACATCATCCTCGACGACACGATCACCCACAAAGCCGGGGACGAAGTCCCCGGCGTCGGCCACTTCTACGATCACGCTGAAGGTGACACTGTCTGGGGCCAAGACCTCATCTACGCCTTCTACGCTGACAACAAAACCGCCTACCCACTCACCTTCCGACTCTACGAAAAACAGGACGACAATGACCAAGACCACGACACCAAGTACGATCTCGCCCGCGAGATCGTCACCGAACTCGAAGACGAGGTAGGTGTCCCGGCGGACACCTACCTCTTCGACTCGTGGTTCGCCCACGATTCTGGCCTTCCTGAACTCATCGAATCCTCCGACAAAGACTGGATCGGCCCGCTCCGGAGCAACCGACAGGTGACCTACGGCGGCGAAGAGATCCGCGTCGATGCGCTTGCAGAGCGCATCGACACGGTTGAACGCGACGTTGAAGACGAGACCTACCACATCTGGACAAAGAAGCTTCCCGTCTCCCAACTGGGAGACGTGAAGCTGGTGCTCGCTGAGAAAGAAACTGACGAAGAAGACGAAGAGAACCCGGTCAAGTACCTCGTCACGAACAAGATCGACGCACCGACCGAGCACATTATTCGCTCCTACGGGATGCGGTGGCGCATCGAAACGTTCTTCGAGGACTCGAAGCAGGATCTCGGCTTGGGAGACTGCGAGATGCAGACCAACGAAGGTGCCAGTCGGCACTGGCACCTTCTGATGGCTGCCTACAGTCTCGTCCGTCTTGATCCCGAATCGAGCGCCTTGGGGACGGTTCGCTCGAAAGCGTCATCGCTTCGAGCGAACCTCGAACACTCGCTGAAAGAAGCCGTTTACAACCTTCTCTCGTGGGTTCGAGACAACGATGATCGTAGCGTCGACGACCTGATGGAAGAGATTGATCACCTCTTCGTTCACTCAACAGCCGACGCTAACGTTCAAAGCTGAGTCTCTTAGCTAAAGACGGATGCGATAGAGTGAACCTCGGCGAGATTGAGAGCCGAGATGTAGCCGTCTGCGGCGACTTCGACGGCATCGACGTACGCCTCGACGGTGTCGCTCCCCGGTTCGTGACGGAGAATCGAGGAGCAAGCCTCGTGTTTTAGCTCTGCCTCTTACCCACAGATCGAGTTGTTGTTGCGGTCAATAAATCCGACCGAAGCCTCGATATCTACAGATTTAACACTCCTATGAGACGATTTTGCTTATATCGCTTACCACATTCAGCAACCCCCCACTGCCGATATCATCGCCCGATTCACTCCTCACCTCGATCTTCCGAGAATAGATTGGGTTCGACAGCGTCTGAAACGTCTGTTTGGGACTCAGTGAACTTGTGGGTAAAAGACAGCGCTTCAGTGGTGGGTAGCTGACAAGTGAACTCTCAGCGAACAGCACGGCGTTGCTCAAAACCCGGCCTTCTCCAGTTCGTCCAAGAACGCCGGGCGGTTCGAGTGCTTGTCTTTCAGGAAATCGACGAACCCCTCAAACCGCGCTTCGGGGACCAATCCTTGTATCTCTTCTAGGTGGTCGGCGATGTCTCGGTAGTGGCGTCGCCCCGTGTCGTTGGCGGCAAACGGGACGAGCAGCTCCCGGTAGAGCTCGAAGTACTCGACCGGCGCAGTGGCTGCGACCGGGTCACGGTACTGGCGAACTGACGAGAGATCTGCGTTCTCTTTCAGTTCGACGAACGCTTTTTTCAGATCGTCGTCGTGGACGTACAGTGCGACGAGGTCCTTTCTATCGTCCCGTTCGAAATGCCGTTCAAATTCCTCGTAGATCGACTGCCACTCCTGATCGTCACAGACTGACTTCAGGTCATCGTACGCTGCCCACTCCGTATGATCGAGAAACAACTGTTTCAGCGTGGTACGGTACTCGTCCACATTCCGGTCCTCGTAGAGGTCGGCAGCGAGCCAACGAAGGTTACGGGGCGATCGGAACGTATGAATACCATCTTCAACGACTTCGATCGCACGGTCTTTGTTGCCCTCGTCAACCAGTTGTCGGGCGTGCTCTTTACAAAACCGTTTGCTCTCAAGATAGATCTCTTCGTAGAGTTGCGAGAGGGCGTCTTCGCGGCCGAGTTCCTCGAGGATGTAGACGTAGGTCGAGAATATCCGCCGCTTCTGGAGTGACGACGATATGTTCGTGTCTCTCGTTCCTGATTCGGTCGGTTCGACGCTAGCGGTGTGTCTCTCGACGGTCGTCGGTTCATCGATGCGCAACTTCTCGAACACGTCACCGACGAAGTACTTGAGTTTCAGTGTCCCGACGGCCAAGTGTTCGACATCTATTGCTCCACCGGTGAAATCGTCGGTACTGAGCGGTCCGTCAGTGAAATCAGATACGTAGAGAACGTCGTCCGTCCGCTCGGAGTGGATAGTCGACTTGTCGTTGCTCGCTGATCCGGCCGCTGTATCGACGCTGTCTTCAGTTTCATCTCGGCGGCCGTCCGCTTTCGAGGACGACTCTCCTGATAGTACTGCGTCGAGTGTGACACCGGAGATGTGTGCGTCGAGTTGCTCCAGCCAGTATTCAAGGCCTGCGTCCGTCGTACAGAGCGTTCGGAGCGCGTCGTCGTAGTAGTCGCTGGCGAAGCCGTAGTCTGCCCCGACGAACTCTTCACAGAGATACTGGATGTACGGCCGCTTTCGCTCGTGGCCGAGGTCCTGTTCTGCGATTGTCTCTGTATACGACTCGATAGCACGTTCCACCTCTCGGCCGTAGTATCCGCTGCTGTCGTCAACCTGGTCCAAGTTTTCGCGTATCGCCTCGGAAACCGCTCGATAGATATCCGTCGCCGTCTGGACGTGGCCTCGTTTTCGATGTGTCTCCGCGAGGTCGGTGTACTGCGAGAAGTCGATGTGTGTGTCGTGTTCGACCATCCCTCGCCGGCTGACAGCGTCGTCGAACAGTCGATCGATCTCCTGCTTGTAGTCGTAGACGGTTTTGGCCGTGTCTTCGCCGACGAACGCGACGAACCGATCGCGGATATCTCGATCCTCCGCAACGATGTCACGCAGAAACGCTCGGAGGTCCTCGGGTGCCGTCTGTTCGATCACCGAATCGATATTGACCGTCTCGTCCCGTTCGGGATCGCTCACCGTCTCGGTGTCTCGGTCGTCTACGGCGAGCAAGACCGCGATGACGTGTTTACAGTCGCCCGCGTAGTCGTACGGACAACTACAACGAGAGCGGACCGTATCGTCCACGAGATCGATAGCGACATCGTAGTAGTTGGATCCCCGAACAGTGGATCTGATCTCGCCGCCGTCGATATCCAGTTCCTGTACCCGATCTTGCTGGTAATAGTTGACACCCCGCTCGAACGACTGTTCGGTACAGAGCGATCGTATTTCGTCTCGTGTCGGGTAGTCCATGTTTTGTATCTGTATACTATGCTACGTACCGAAAACGTGACGCTGTGCTCTCACTGACGTGCGTTAGCACTCTGGCACTCAGCCAGCCTCCCGACAGATTGAATCGTCCGACACGCATGCGTTCACGTACCGAATGCGGCTCGAATTCGACGACGGGACGCTCCTGCTGGAAAACGCACCTGAAACCGTTCCGTGCGCGGAGTGGGACGGCCGTGTCGATGCGTACTGGGCACAAGCTTACCGACACCGGGCGCTCTTGGAATGGGCCGGCCAGTGGGCTGAGAGCGACGACCAAGCAACACTTCAGGATGGCTTCAGCCGAGAGTGTGTTCAAACCCGTAACTCCATGATTTCAACTCTCCCAAACCGACCTCTCTACGAGCCAGAAGCTGACACACTTACTGAAGAAGGGCCCATTGATTTGGTCGCTCCAGGTTCTCCTGAGAGCGTTCAAGAAGATGAGGGAGGCACGCAGCGGATACATGACCTGCTGATCTTCATAGATGAGACTGTCGCTGCTCTCGCCTACACTGACAAAGAGCATGGCTGGACCCTCATCGCCAAAGAAACGGACGAGAACGACGATGCTTACCAACTCGCGCATGATCAGCTACTTGAGTACCGTGGATGTGACGGGTTAGGCCGCAAAGAGGCACTGAAACGAGCTGTAATAAAACTCTACGGCCTTCCCGAGGAAGCGATTGAGGCCAATCCCGAGGAACTTGTCTCCCTGGGTGAGGAGTAATACCTATGGTAGAACTCCCATCAAACGACGAGTGGCCCAACGGCTGGCGGTACAGTCAAAAGCGAGGCGACTATTTCGTCCTTACCTACGACCTACACGAACACCACGTCCTGAAGACTGGCGTTGACGGCTGGAAGGTTGAATACAAGCACAACGGCAAGCCCAACGGAAGTATGTCTACCCGTACATCGCCAGAAAATGGGTTTGAGGTACTGAAGCGGGACCTCTACAACAACTTCCTCGCCTCCGAGGACAAGCCACACGACATGAGCGATGTCTACAACCAGACACTCCCGACGTATGCCGCCGTCTTCGTCGAGTGTGTTCCAGACGCTGACCTCCAACCAGTAATGGGCGATCGTCGTGTCAGCAACTATCAGGAGCTACCCGGCTACGCGTTCATTGTCAAGGAATATGGAAACGGCTGGGAGCGACTCGACGTGCGGACTATCGAGAGTATCGACAAGCTAGAGGAGCATGTCCGAGAGATGGACCTACCGAATGATGGGCCAGTTCCTGCGGTCGAGACGAGGGCTCCGATGGAATTGGGCCACTTCGCTCCTGAAGAAGATGAGGACAAGCCAATTCGTGAATGAGCCAACCCAGAACTATCACAGTCTCGAACGGGAGACATCTCACCTGGCCAAAGGCCTCTCTGACCGACCATCCTCCTATCCCGAGGTGGAGTCGCTCAATCAGTCAAATGCTATCGGCTTCGTCTTTCCTGCTACACCTCAGAGTATCCAAGATGACGAGGACAACAAGCCCCGTGTGTATGACTTGTTGATCACTTCTGGGGAGACAGTCTCCGCACTGGTCTACAACCGGTGCGAGGCGAATGCCATGGGGCTTGACCCCATGGATGAAGCCGACAACTCGTGAACCAAGCCATTAATTCGAAACATCTCAAACAGAGTGGTGTGACGGCACACTTTGCGTCTGGCTTAGTCGGCGAAAACAAGCCGGGTCAGACACTCTGCCGTGACCATCAAGTAGGAGTGGGAGACTCCGAATCCACGCCCGCGGAGGCTGCGCTCCCTGTGGATTCCCTCGCGGAATCTGTCAAGCGCGTCGTGGAAACGGGAAGCCTCGGGGCTTGATCCCGAGGTACTTCACAGTGATTGTACAGGCGGTCAAGGCGACTGCCCCGGGGCTTGACCCCGGGGTGTGTTCACCCCGCTTTCATGATGAATCCGAATCCTCAGACTGACCTCTCGCTGGATGGTCCTCTTTCGCTGTATCAACTTGTAATGCTACACTCCCATACGCCCGGAAGTTACCAATCCAGATACCGAGTCCAACCAAGGTGATAACTACACCAAGGAGGGCAACGACGATTGTTGTCAACAATCCGTCTGTTATCCAGGCAAGAATCAGGAATGTGAGGCCCTGGATAACCAAGACCGAACTCACGAGGACGACTATTCTGACCAAATCCTGTTGGATATCAAGCAAGCTGAGGTCAATATCGGCTAAGGTTTCGTCATCGGACATTACAGGAGGGTCTATTCGCTTCCCACTTCATCATGAGTATTTGATAGAGATACGAGCGCATACCCCCGCCTTGCCGTGAGTGACGAGCGTTCCGACACTCTGTCGGAACCGAGGAACGAACAGGCGGGGGTCGAGCGGACATCATAGTGTGACAAGCCACCGTTCTATTGTAGTGCCGGATTTCCCACGGGTTCACTTCCACTCCGGATAGCTGAGATATATATCTGCCACAACCAAAATCTTCGTACGGCGACGATGGGCGAACTCACGAAAACCCTCGAACTGAAGCTTGTGGACCCGAACCTCCATAAGCGACAGAAACTTCGTGAGACACGCGATGCCTATCGACGGGCGCTTCAGGCTGCCTTTGACACTGGTTGTGACACGCAGTCAGCAACCAACGATGTGGTTGTCGAGTACGACCTGAGCGGCTACGCGAAAAATGCCCTCAAAAAGTACGTCCCACAACTCTGTGGGAACAGCTACGACGCCAACGAGATCCACGACGACCACCCAGTGCGGTTCACAAACGAGGGCCTACAACTCGACCACCAGCCACAGAATGCTATCGAGTGGTACGTCAAAATCCCGCACCACAAGGATTAGCACCTCTGGATTCCGGCACGCGCCAATCCCGACCAGCGGGATTGGATTGAAGCGTTGTACGCAGACGACGCCGAGATGGGTGAAAGTCGGCTGTTTGAGCGGGACGGAACGTGGTATCTCCACGTCACCGTTACCCGCGACGTGGAGGACGAATCTAAAGCGTCCGCCGACAAGCGGACGCCGATTGGTGTGGACCTCGGAGAAGCGAGCCTCGTCACGGTGTGTCACCGCGACGGCTCCGGTTCTCCGGTTCGCCCCCGCCTGTGGGCCGCCGACGGCAAAGCCGTTCGTCGGCACGGAAAAACCTACTTCACCGCCACAAGACGGCTTCAGAAGCGTGGTAGTGAGCGAATCGCAGACTCGTTCGGTGACGCACTGTGGGACCAGATTGACGACGTTTTTCACCGTGTGACCAGCGAGGTCGTGGACTACGCCGAGTCCGTCGACAACCCAGTGTTAGTGCTGGAAGACCTGAGGTACATCCGCGAGAACATGGACTACGGTGAGTACATGAATCGGCGGTTACACGGGTGGGGCTTTGCCAAGCTCCACGCACAGATTCGCTACAAAGCTACCGAGAAGGGGACTCCCGTCGAGACGGTGAATCCCCGGAACACGTCGAAGGCGTGTCACGCCTGCGGTGAACACGGCTACCGGCCACGACAGGCGACGTTTAGACGCTCGAACGACGGCTGTTGGGTCGGTGAGTATCAAGCCGACGTGAACGGGGCGATAAACATTGCAGACCGCTACCGTAGTGGAGAGAGTCACCGCCAAAGCGACTGGGCTTCCCGGCAGAAGGCTGGTGCCGATGACTCGGCTACGGGTGGGGCCTCTTTGACCGGGCCACAAGACAGCCAAGCCGATGCTGAAACCCAGCAGACGACGCTTGGAACGTATGCGTCCTGAAATCAACAGGCCGCTTCGCTCGGCCTGAAATCCCGTGGTGGGATTCCTCCGCGTTCACGCAGAGGAGGAGGTCAAGACAGTGTGCTAGCTCTCTTTCAATCTGCTTGACTTCGCCTCGCCTGAGAACTTTTTTTCATGACACACGCTGTGCGTTTAGCCCAACCGATCACTGTTGCCGTTCCAGTAGTGCCAGTCGTCGACCGCTTGTCTGGTATCGCTGTCAACGTCGAGTACTTCGAGCTGTGACAAAGGGACACCAAACTCCCGGTCCCTCCACTCCACGAGGACGAACATCTCCTGGTTGCTGACTACTTCATCGGTCATTCCAACGACCGGTACCGCTTCGTCCGCTCGCAGCGGGGAGATTGTTCGTTCCTCGATACACCGCGCTTGGAAGGGGAAAGACATCTCACGTTCGAGGTGGTAGCACCAGTTAATAGCCATCTCGTGCGCATTGTAGGCATCTGTGAGTACCTCTCTCCGAATCCGTTTGTTTCGCTCTTCATCCGTTTCCTCTGTCATTGCCGCTTTTCTCGGACAATCGCGGCCGTATCAGTCGATGTAATCACGTCATCACGCTCAAGAACTTCATCAACCTCCGCCGGCTCGTAGACCTCTTTGACGATACAGTAGTAGTGCGATGGCGTGCCGAAATCATAGATCATGCTGAGTCTGTCGCCATCCCAGAGTGTCGCACGCTTAGCGACATCTGCAATCGTCATCTCACTTGCTCTGGTGTACGACCGGTCGCCTGCTTTCTCGTACTGGTGGTCGGGAATCACGTTGAGACTGGAATCCAAGTATTCGTCTTCGAGCCCGTACATCCGGAGATGGAAATCATCGAGCGTACTGAACCGACACACGAGTCTATCCAGTTCCGCCATCGTTGTTTCCGGTCCGACGACGATATCGTACCACTCGTCTCGTGCACGGCCTTTCTGCTTCCATCGGAGTCGATAGCCAACGGTTCCTATCCGCTCAGATATGTCGTCGCCAGCTTGATCCCGCTCGGTCCCGACTGCTTCCCGTGCGTTCGACCAACAATACGAGCAGATTTCGTCGGGCGCATCACCCTTGAAGCCATCTTTGTCGATATCGAGGTCGGCGAGAAACTCCGATACTGGGACGTGTTGCGGGCGCGGATGCCGGTTCCCGTGACTACACATCATCTCCCCAGGACCACCAATACCGAACGAGAAACGAGAGTTTCTCCCGCCTTGATCAGCATCCATATCGATGATATGTACTACTGTTCCGCTTCCGATCTCGATCATGAATCGGTCTGTTGGCTCGCTCATTGCTGATCACCGGTACTGGATGTAGATGCCATGGTCGCGATACAGGTCGTGGAACGTGACGAACCGCCGCTGGGACACCGCTTTCGCCTCGTTCGGGCCTACTCGACGGTCGTACTCTTCGAGCAGGTTGATCTTCTCCTCGCTGGGGAACGGAAACGAGACGCCAGAGGTCGTCGTAACCTCGCCATAGCGAACGGGTCTGAAAAACAGTGCGACCCCCGGCTCTGCGGTTCGGCTGAGATTGATATCTAACAGCGTGCGTTCTTCTCCGTCGTTCAGCAAGTCGGTTACCGTCAGACGGGGGCCTGACTCGCTGACGGATTCGACCTCGAACAGCGAGGGGTCAGCGTCGATGGTGGACTCGAGAATGTCCCGTTCGGTTTCGTTCTCCCAGCGTTCCGCTTCGAGGTAGCGTTCCGCGGCGGTGGTCCCGTCTCGGCGGTAGTCGTACAGCGCGAACTCGAAGTGGGCCGGCATCTGGGATTCGAATTCGTAGGCCAGGTTCGGTCCGTCGAATTCGATGTCCAGTTCCGATGCGGTTTCTACGATCAACTCGCGGTCAGAGTACGCTTCGAGGATGTCGCTGTTCAGTTGTGTTCCGATCTCCCGATAGGTCTTGTAGTGGTCTCCGTCGCTCATTACGAGACAGTATTGCATGCCGGTATCAAGGCTTTTGGGTGTCGAGAGTTCGACGGCGTTACGATTCGTATCGATCCTCCAGATCGTCGAGTGCGCGCCAGAACTGCTCGTCGTTGATCCGAGGCTCCGTCGTCGCCCGCTTCTCCAGCACGCCAGCGTACGTGTCGAACTCCTTGGAAGTTGGATCGGTCGCTAAGATACAGTCGGCGTATCCGTTGAGTGCGGTCTGGATAGTCTTCGCGTAGTGGTTGTGAGCACCGTCGATCCAGTTGTACTTCTCGTCGATCTCTTCGAACACCGCTCGGTAGACGGTCGCAGCGGCCAGATACCGGTCGCGGTCACGGTACTGCTCGGCGATCTCGAAAAACCGGGAGAAGTCGATGGCTTCGAACACGACCGGGTCAGCATGTTGCTTGAACAGTTGCGCGATTTCCTCTCGATACTCCTCGACCGATGCGTGGTCGTCGCCAAAGCGTGCGAGAAACTGCTCGCGCAACTCAGGGTGTTCGGCGAGAGCGTCACGGACGAATCCACGCAGATCGTCGGCCGATACGTTGTCCAAAACTGATCCGACGCGACCGCTCTCGTCTTGTGGCGGACCGGCGGCGATGTCAAGTAGTACCGCGACGACGTGCTTACAGTCGCCGCGCTCCTCGTACGGACAGGTACACTGTGTGTCGATGCTCCGTGAGCCGAACTCGATCGTCACGTCGTACAACTTCGATCCACTGACGCTCGCAGTCACAAGATCGTCGAATCGATCCAGTTGCTGAATGCGTCCCTCGTCACGGTAGTTCACCCCGCGCTCGAACACCGCATCGGTGCTTCGATTCCGGACGGTATCTCGGTCGACATTCATATACCGTCTTCCGACGCGGTCGTAACATTTGATTCTGGTGCCGAATCGGTAGTCTCAGTTGATCACATCGACAGCCGCGTAATCTCGTCTGATGGCGATGAATCAGATGGAACTAACCGTGAAGCGGCTTTGAAACGCCGGTGAGCCTGACCTTCGAGATGGACCGTCGCTGTCAGCGGCAGACTGCCGCCGACGCAACAGTGTTGTCACTCACGACCGCTGTCCAAATCGGTGGACAGCTACCGGAAAACCGGCTGTCGAGTGGCTGGTTCGCTGGAACGGACCTTCGTGCACCAAGCGCTGTCCAAGCGGCCCGCAACACCATCTCACAGAACCCAGTGAACGACCACTGCCAGAGGCGACGCCCCGTCGAGGTGGGCGCCGCCAGTTCCACAGTCTTCCAAGCAGACACTTTCACTCAAGACCCGATATAACCGACTGAAGCTTCGTTTTACAGGGCTTTGGAGCTTGTAGACACTGTCTCCAAACCCTGCTGCTCATTCGTTTTTAGTTAAGCCCAGTAGTAATATTATGCTACCAGATTATGCGCCAAGGTGTTTGAAGAGATGAATCTCACGAGCCAACTGGTATTGCCGTCGAAATCAAACAATAATACTGTCAGCTAAATATTCTTTAGGTTAGAGTGTGATTAGCAAGTATGTCTACGCTTGACGCCGCCACTCTTGACGACCTCCGCGACGCTCTCGCGGAGGTCGAAGATAAAAAGCCGACACAGCGGCTAATGGCGGTGATCAACTATCTTGAAGAAGACGGTGCAACGATGGCGGAGGTTGCTGAACGATACGGATACACCGGTCCATGGTTGTCTCGGTGGGTTGGCCGGCTCGACCGGCTCGCTGATGAGCCGGTCGAGCAAGTCGCCTACGACGATCCGCGCGAAGGCAGACCAACCGAACTCTCTGATGAACAGCACAAGCGGTTCGTCAAGGTACTTCACGAATCGCCCGAGGAAGTAGGATTAGACGCGCCCGCGTGGTCTGTTCCACTAGCTCGTCACTATCTCGCCGAAGAGTTTGACGTTGAGTACTGTGAGCGGCACGTCCGGAGATTGATGTCTGAGGCCGGGCTGTCCTGGAAGACAGCCCGGCCGGAGTTCTACAAATCCGACGAAAGAGCCCAAGAAGCCTGGAAAGAAGGCTTCAAAAAAAGCGCAACGACCTGGACGACGAATACACGATCCTGACCATCGATCAGACGAGACAGGTTCTCTCGACGTTGATTTATGCGTGGTTTCTGGAAGGAGAGCGCCCGTCACTGCCGGTGACGGGCGCGTGGGATAGCATCAAGTTGCGTTGCTCCGTTGAACGCCGACGCCGTCTGCGGATCGTATCGCTGATTTCACGGGATTTGGACGCCGTCTGGCGATATGGGACGTCTCAAGACCCTCGCACAGACGTTTCACGAATTCGCCACGAACCATGTTGAACAACCAGACGTACCCGCTGTCGCCGACGGCGACAACGGGTACCCCAAGTCCACCAAAATCGCGCTCCTTCTGCTCAAAGAGGAAATCAACAAGCCGCTTCGGAGGCTCGAAGACTATCTCAACGAGATGCCGGGAATTCTCGGTGTGTTTGATCTTGACTCATCGCCGGATTACACATCTTTCAGCGTCTGGGACGATGAATTCCCGATGAAAGAACTCCGCCGCCTGCTCCGCGCCTCGGCGGAGCAGGCGGGGCTCTCAGGCACCGCGTCGATCGACGCCAGCGGCTTTCAGCGTGATCAAGCCAGCTCACACTACCGGAATCGGGTCGGTTACTCGTTCAACGCGATGAAAACCACGCTGCTTGTTGACACGGATTCTCTTGCTATCATGGACGCTCATTTCACGACGAAGAAAGCCTATGACGGCCATATCGGGCTGCAGGTCTTTCGGCGGAACGCCGAAGACCTGCAGGCGTTGCTGGCCGACAAGATGTACTCGTGGAGTAATCTCCGTGAAGCTTGCCGTGACAGGTCTACACGGCCAGTGATCAAACACTGCGAGCAAAACGCACTCAAGAAAGCCCACAACGCCAGAATTGACGATGATGTCTACAACCAGCGGTCAATGAGTGAGACCGTGTTTGCGATGGTAAAAGACGACGGCGACGAGATCCGCTCCCGGAGCTGGCACGGCCAGTTCCGGGAGCTCACACGGAAGTGTATCGTCCATAACCTCGAGCAGGCGGCGAGTTAGAGCTCGCCGCCTGCTCCCCTTCTCCGAACGCTCTTCAGTAGACTGGCGGAACCAGGAGCATTAGTGCCTCTGGCCCGGCAAAAACGGGTATGTATGAAGACCGTCCTGCCTTCGGCCAGAGGCTATCAGAACTTGCGGAACTTGGGGTAATAGAATTTCGGGCCGAGCCGCTCGACGCCATCGTCGAGCGGCGTCTCAAGACGATCTGGGAAGAACGCTCCTGTCCACACTGCGGCGCAGACAACCTCCACGCTCTCAACGGCTCTGACCGCATCTGGTGTGGCCGCTGTGACTGGAAAACCACGTACACGCGAGGGACACCCTTCTACGATTCGGAACTCACCCCAGGTGAGTTCCTCATCGCCTTCATCCTCTACGCTGATACACTCCTCAGCATTACCCAAATCGCTGAACTCCTCTCACCGTGTTACACGACGCTTCACGACCAGCTCAGAGAGTTTGAAACCGCGTTCTGTCGGGGATTTCCGACTGTCTGGGAGCGCATCTCCCAGACAGTCGATGGGCCAACACAGGTCGATGAAACACAGCAGGTGTGTTCGGGCTTCAAAGGCCAAGATCCGCCGCGGGAGGGACTCAACCGCGGCGGGTCGCCCGAGGGTGGACGTACCCGCTGGACAGGGGATCAGGGTGACGAACTGACGCTCGTCGCGGCGTGCCGCGACGTGCTTCGCGTGGTCTCAGCTCAGGAAGGAAGCGACTATGAAGATGACCTTGGGCCAGTTATCGAGGAAGCAGACGACCTCTCCCAGCCGCTGGGAGAGGTCTGGACCGATGGACTGCCAGCTTACCGAGGCATGGAGCACGATCACCAATACGTTGTCCACGACGAGAGGTACGTCTCCGACAAAGGCGTCCACACGAACCAGGTAGAGTGTCTCTGGTCACTGCTCCAACCGTGGTTGGCGAAGTTCCGCGGCCTGTCCAAGCAGGGCTTGGAACAGGCCGCTCGGACCTACGGCTTCCTCCGGTCACTGAACCTTACTGGGGCACCGATCCACAGTCTCGTGGACTGTATCGCTGTCAATGTATTCCGCTAGTTCCGCCAGTCTACCGAAGAGCGTCTCCGAATGTATCCGAGAGAGGCATCGCCATCGTCCACCTCATGCTTTATCTGGTATCTTGTGAAACTGATGCTTTGGTTGCCGCACAATTCCGCTCGAATCGAATCGTCCGATCTGAGAATCTACAGCTAAAGCGCTGCTACCGGTAGAAAATCGAATATCAAAAATCCGATGTTGCCGCCGTCTTGCGTTCAACACGGCAAGTTGCTTGGTGCAGTCAGCGATGGCGGTGAGACGTTCTTCCTGCCGTGTGCAGGGAATTTTAACAGCGACACGACGATTCGACTTCTCGACGCACTTCAGACTGAATTCGGCGAGAAGATTTGCGTCGTTTTGGACAACGCCTCGTATTTCACGGCGAACAAGGTCCAAGAGTTTGCTGAAGGTACACCGATAGAACTCTGTTACCTACCGCGGGGTTCACCGGAGCTGAACCCCGCGGAAGAGTGTTGGAGACAACTTGATCAAGAACTTGGGAACCGCCTGTTTGACACACTCGACGATCTCCGTGAGGCTGCTCTCTCTGCACTCGACCGGGTCGAAATCCCAGATGTGTTTACGTATTTATGTCCGTAAGTATAAGGATCTGCTTCAGACCCAGATCTCGAACCGTAGCCGGTGTGATCGTCCGGAATTCAGCCCGAGAACACCGTTATTAAATATTACTGTGAGTGTTAACTAAAGACGAGTGCCCTGCTGCTTCGCACGTGAGGCTTTCTATGACAGGCCCTGCTGTGTATCCATGAAAAGCAGCCTCTATAGTGCTATTACCGCTGTTATTAGCATACAGCACTGCGAATTGAGAGCAGGGAGAGGCAGTATATTAAAAAAGCGTGTGTGCTTGTTACTGTTGTTTGGTGTTTATGGCTCGTACGTCCGAAGGACTGTCTTTTCGCCACCTATGTCCCCAATTATTTGCACACTGGAATTACCGTGTTTCACGGTTACAGTCTCGCCTACCTCTTTTAGAGTTCCATTGGTTGATGTCCCGGAATTGTCAGTCGCATTGACAGTAACGAGATCCACATTTCCTTGACTAACTAGTGTTACCGTAACATAGGAGCTGTTAGGTTCATCAATTGAGACTCCAGCATTTGCGTTCTGGCCCAGCTGGTCACCGAGTCCGAGCACGAACGTCCCGATCACAGCCGCTAAAATTACAGTTATGGCGACCATGAGTATAACCCCTATAACAGGGCTGACGGCCCGTTCACTGTCTTGGAATGTTTTTTTAATGTTCATGATGTCGTTGTATCGCCAACGGAACAGGTACGAAGGTTAACGACACTCGGGTACAGAATACTAGGTGCCTTGTGAGGCCCTATATCGTGTAGACCCGAAGTGGTAGGATGACTTTCCATCCTGCCGTTACCTTCAGTTTGTCCGCTGGTATGCTCTAATGTACGCAAAGCACAGTTATAAGTACTCTGATCAGGATATCAAATGTGAAAACTACCCACAAGATGTATCTCTCAGCCTGTCAACATACAGATATGGAACCGACGACGCGCTCAATCGCGCGGACCTACTCCGATCGCGTCTACCCTGACCCGTGGCAAAAGGTCGAGGACTACCAGCGCGTGCAGGCGTACGCCGCCGAGCACCCAAACGCCGGTCGGACAGCGGTGGGAACCGCACTCGAGCTACCGGCGGGGAGGGTTCGGCCGTGGCTCAACGGTGGCCGGCCCGACCCGGTGCGCGGGATCGAGACGGCCAGTGCGAACGGCTGGCTCGATCCCGAATGCGACATGGCAGGTGCTCTTGTTAAGCTGCTCGCGCACGTCCTCGCGGGCGGGAGTATCAACGAAACGTTCGTCCCTGCAATCACGATCGGGCGCCGGGTTGATCGCGAGGCGATCGAGGCAGCATTCGCGGCGGTCGGCGTCGACACACACTGTCGCCATGCGAACAGCGACGGACGCGCGACCGAACTGTACCCAGCAACGGACGCCTCGGTGCTCGGGCGGTGTCTCGTCGCCATGGGCGCCCCACAGGGCGCAAAGACCGCCCTTGATGCCGTCCCGGCGGTCGTCTGGGAGAGTCCCGAGTCGATCCGGCGTCGGTTTGTCGAGGTGTACGTCGCGCACCGTGGCCTACACTTTGAGACGAAGGCAACGACACGCATCCAAGAGGAGCGCCCGAAGTCATATATCGTCGATCTTCACAAACTTATCAGCGAATCCGTCTCCAGTCATGTCTCATACGGAGAGCGAGGGATCACTATTTCGGCGAACGCCGCTCGTGAACTCGGGTTCGCTTGAACAACATCTCTGACGAAGAGAGACTGTCACACGCCCGTCTCTGACGGTGAGGAGTCGGCGCTACGCGCGGGCTGTGCTGCGGATCTGGTGTCTGACGTCCTGTGCGACCACGACCAGCGTCACCACGAGTATGATCGCGGAGAAGGCGGTCCAGAGCCGGACGTTGATCCCGTTAACGCCCGCCCAGAACGGCACGGTGGGGCGCGGCCGCGCCGCGACAAACGGCCACAGCAGGTCTGGCGGCACCTGTCCCGCGAGCAGGCTCCGGTACGTGTCACCGACCAGATGTGACAGGTACGCGGCGGCGAACGCGCCGGCGACGCGCGGCCGCTCGGTGTAGTGCCCGTACGCAAGCACACCGGCCGCGATTGGGAGCGCGAACGGCAACGAGTGCATGAAGACCCGGCCGCTTGGCAGCACCCCGAGCTGGTGTGCGAGCGGCTTGTCCACGAGATCCGGAAACTGACTGCCGACCGCGGTCACAAACACCACTCCACGTGTCGGTAGGTGTCGATCACGAACGGCGACGTACGCTATCACCGGTAGGAGGGCGATGAGTAAGTGTCCGTGGGGGAACACGCCTATTGGTTCTAACCCCGGGCAGAAGAACGTTCTTGCCGCAATTTATTGTAGACCTTCTTCTGGAGACAACAACGCGATCTGCCAGCCGGCTAGCAGTGACCCAGCCAGACTCATCGGGACAGCGATCGCGAGCCCGGCACCGAGCAACCACCGTGGAGTCCGGACCACGTTCTCAAAGCCGACGAGAGCAGCAGCGGTAAGATTGAGGAGTTCAACGAGCGGCAGGGTGGCGACCACCCCGACGACCCCTCCAAGGACACCAAGCACCAACGCCTGTGTAAGCACTACCCCGACAAGCGTTGAGGTCCGTGAGCCAAGCGCTTTGAGTGCTGCCAGCTCCCGTCGTTGTTGATACACCACCGACACCATGAGATTTGCCGTGAGCGCGAGTCCCGCAAGAACACCAAGCACGACGAAACTCCCGCCGCTCGCGAGCAAGACGGCCTGCCGTTCGAGTGTGGCTTCCAACTGCTCGCTATTCGTCCGAACCGTATATTCGGGATACTCGGCTTCAATCGCGCTCGCAACGGTACTTGGAGAGGCACCTGCGTTGAGACTCACCGTAATGAGTGACGCCCGATCAGTTGCGGTAGTCCCTGTGACCGCTTGGAGCTCACTCAGGTGAAGCGTTACGGACGGCGTTCCAAGAAACCGTGAGAAGGTTGGTGAAACACCGACAATCTCAAACTGGTTAGCTCGGGCTGACGAGAGCGTCCCGCCGACATAGATGGAGTCTCCAACACCGACATCAAGCAGTTCGGCCGTCCGCGGATCAATAATGATTTCGTGAGTCATCGGGCCAGCGTAGGTCCCGTTCGCGTAGTGGACGTCACCCTGTTGGAACTGTGTCCCGTTTGTGATCTCCACGGCAGGTCCAACGCCGGACCCAACCCCAACGATCGTCTCCCATTTGTCCCCACTCGTGCTCACATAGACGGTTTGATACGCCATCGGCACCGCCGCTGTCACGTCTTCACGCGAATCGATTGCGGCCGCAACCGAATGCGCATCGACGACCGTGTTCTCAAAGCCCCCGACAGTTCCCGGCGCAAGCTGGACGGGGCCACCAGTAACCCATAGGTCACGGCCAGACGCATCGAACTGTTCTTGCCCCGTCTCGACGACGCCAAGCCCCACTCCGGCAAGTAGCGTAACCGACAACACCGCTAACGCGATCCCGATAATCGCCAACAGCGTCCGGGTGCGGTGCTGCCGCAACTGTGTCAGCCCAATGCCGGTGACCGCTCGCAAGCGCGACACCCCACGCATTAGCTAAGCACCTCGAGCTGGTCGGTTCGTGCCGCGATCCAGGCGGGATACGGCGTCGCCAACACACCAATTGCGAAGGCGACACCGGGGCCGTAGGCGAGCAGGGCGGGGTGAAACGCCGCGATCTGGCTAACGGAGCCAAAGATGGTTGCGCCGACGTTCAATACTTGGAGGCCAGCCACCCCACCCAGAGTGCCGATGAACCCGCCGAGCCCGGCGATGGTGAGTGTCTGCGCGAACACGATGACCATCTGTGAGGATGTCGATATGCCAAGCGCCCCTTGAACGGCGATCATTTCCCGGGCAGCAATTGTCTCTAACCCAACGAGTGTTGCAACGAACAGCGTACCGATTGCGACGGTTGCGATGAGGGCAGCGACGGCGACAGCAACCGGCAGGCTTGATGTAGAAAGGTCTTCTCCACCCAGCCCCGCCCGCGTCAATACCTGTGTTTCCGGATATGCCGCCGCTAGTGTGGATTCGACGGTTGGATCGTTTGTACTGACGAGGATCTGGTCGGCTGAATCCTGGCGTGCGGTGTTTGTCAGTGTCTGAAGCTCACTCGCATGGACCACAATCAGCGGGACGGGGCCTACGCCACCAGAGAGATCGCCGTCGGCAATGGCAGTCGTTGTGAATGTCTGATTCTGCCCTGCTCGGGCCGGACGGATGGTATCACCCCGCTCAAGCCCCACAATTTCGGCGGCGGCACCACTCACGATCGCTTCGCCCGTCCAGGGACCAGTATACTCCCCATCAGCGTAATGTGGATCGCCCGGCGTAAGCTGGTTGGTTGGCAGCCCTAACAGGCGCTCGCCACTCTCCGGTGGAATCACGCCCGCCGCAAAGACGTATTCGGGTGTCGTGTCCGTGTCAATCTGAAGAATTTGAAGTTCAACTGGCGTGGCAAAGGTCACTCGCTCATCAGCTTGGAGCCGTGCTGTGGTCTCATGAACAGCACCAAGCTGGGGGCCTTCCACGGAGACGGCGACGCTGCTGACCGATCCACCGTCGGGAACGATCCAATAATCCACATCATCACCCTGAATCGTCGATCCACCAGCCAAATTGACCGCGACGCCAGTCACGCTGATCATCAACGCCACAGCGAGCGCCACGCCACACACGCTCAACAGGAGCCGCCGGCTCTCACCAGTCCGTAGTCGGCCAACGGTCTGGGTGACACCAACCCCGAAGTGACTACTTCGTTTACCCATCAGTGAGCCTCCCGTCACGGAGCCGGAGTACACGATCCATCCGGTCGATCGCCATCGGGTCATGTGACGCGACAACGACAGCATGATCGGCAGCCACGTCCGCGAGCAGATCTAAGACTGCCTCGCTGGCCGTCGAATCGAGTTCACCGGTTGGCTCGTCAGCGATCACGAGATCTGGGTCCCCGCCAAGAGCCCGCGCGACAGCAACCCGCTGTTGTTCACCACCGCTGAGTGCTGCTGGGCGATGTGAGAGTCGATCGCCTAGTCCAACGTCTTCGAGTAGTGACTGTGCTCGGCGTCGCCGCTCTCGTTTCCCACTGCCTTGTTCGATCATTGGCAGCGCAACGTTTTGAAGCGCTGTCAACGACGGGAGGAGGTGGAACCGTTGGAACACAATTCCGACGTGATCGCGCCTGATGGCGGTGCGTCCACGTTCGCCCATCAAACTGGTGTTCATACCAGTAATCGCGACGTTGCCAGTGTCGGGTGTCTCGAGCGCAGCCAGTAGATGAAGCAATGTGGATTTTCCGCTTCCACTAGGGCCCGCGAGGCCGACTAACTCACCCCGTTGGACCGCCATCGAAACGGCATCTACAGCCGTGACTGACGTCCCAGACTGTCGTGAGAAGAGGCTTCCAGTACCGCCGCGTGTGTATGTTCGAACAACCTCCGTACACTGGACAATGGGTGAGTCGCTCATTGAATTCGTCTGTGATTCACTGGACATACTCTGCGTACAAGTCCTTTATTCCGGGTAGTCCATCATACACCCACACCACGAGACCCACAACCGTGAGGACGCCTCCAAACACCACCATCGGTGTCGCTTCAAGAGTGAGAAAAAATTCGATGAAACTCTGGGATTCACCCTCCGGCACGGAAGTCAGTGGCCACAGCCAGTATCCGAGCCCGGTATACTCCTGTGTAAGCACTGGATAGATGCTATCTCCAACCAGATGGGAGACGTAGCCAATTGCGAACGCACTGACGAGTGTACGCTGATCAGGGTACTGAGTGAGGCGCCACAGAACGAGTGCGACTACTGTGAACGTCACTAATGAGTGGGACAGACTCCGTCCATAGGGGAGTAGTGGGATCGTCCACGTCAGCGGTTTATCAATCAGATCGGGAAACTGTGTTCCAAGTCCGAGTGTGAAGACGGCTAAGCCGATCGGCGGATGCCCGATCTGCCAGCGAGCATACAGCGAGTAGATGAGGTAGCCGAACGCAGCATGTCCCCACGGTAGCATCTACTCTAAGATAATTTTGGGAGATATATAATCGCGTTGAATAGAATTCTTTCGCAGGAATCAACGAGTGGAACCTGTTCCTGGGTCCCCGATCAGTTCCTCTACTGCTGAGAGGGTCTCGGCAGCCGCATCCGATGACAGTCCGTCTGCCGAATACGTAGCGGTCTCGTACGCTTCTGTGACCTGTGCTAACTGTGCCGTGTCGATCTCATGATCGGCGTGTAACTGGCGATAAAACTCCCAATGAGTCTGTGGGGTCGACAGTGAGCCACTAGATTGTAACCGTGACCGGACGGCTGCGTACGCAGACTGGACGGCAACATTTGGGTGGCCAGCAGCCAGCGCTTCACGGGCCGAATGTAATGATGCCTGCGTGACCGCCTCTATCTGGCCGTTATCCGACAGTCCAGTCGTGGCAGACGACGCGGTGGTTGTCGTTGTCTCGGAGTCTGCGGCCGGGTCCGTTGAATCGGTAACTCGAGCCCAGGTTTGCGTGATCCACTCTCGATCAACGCCACGCGAAGCGAGCAACACCACGATAACACTCATGACTAAGAGGCCACCACCAACGACACCAGCGAGGACCCTGCCGACTCCAAGTCCGGCGCTTGGAAGTGGCACGCGTTGTTGAGCCGCACTCGCCTCTAGGTTCGTGCCAGTGCCCTCGAAGGTCGCAGTCACCGTGATGTCACTGCCACGAAGACCGGCTGGAAGCTCGTAAGTAGCCTGATACCCCCCACTCGCATTCGTCTCGACAGTACCGAGAGTAGTCTCTCCGATCGCGACACGAATAGATCGATCGGACAGTGGGTCACCATCGGCAGTCCGTAACTGCCCACCCACCGTTACATTCCGAGTCTCGTTCGTGCTGGTGACGGTCGGGTCAGTCGAGAGGTCTGTTGGGGTCGATTGAACGGTGATCGGTGCCGTTGCCATCGACCGCTCGATCGCCAGCTCACGCCGATCGATCGACACTTGGAGATTAGCATCACCGGCTGGAATTGTCTCCGGCATCGATCCCGAAAGCGTAATGCGACCACTAGAATTGGTTTCGGCAGTCGCGATCCGCTGCTGGTCGAGTGTCAAAACAATGGGAATGCCCGCAAGCGATCGGTTGTATTCGGCTGCGATCATAACCTGTCCAGTGGCCTGAACTGGCTCGGTGAACGCGGCCGCCTGAGTCGTGTTCTCGAGTTCGACCGACGTCGCAGCCTGCTCAGTGATCGAGACGGCAACCGTCTCCGTAACTGGAAGATACGGCTCACTCCCAGTGGGCGTATATGCTACTGTGAGGTTCCTCGCACTTGTCGAGGCGAGCAGTGGTCGGTATGTCGTCTCGAACTGTCCAGTCTCGGTCGTGCGTGTCGTGATGGAATCTTCACCTAAGCTAACGCTTACCGATGCGTTCCTGATTGGCGCTCCACCGACCGTGGTCAGCTGTCCGGAAACACGCAGTGGATCGCTTGCGGCGACCGTTGTTTGGTTCGTCTCGACAGTTATGTTCGTCTCAGTAAACTCACGGTCGATGACGCCAGCTGCCGCTCGCTGGACCGTTTGTTGAACGACGGAGATCGACTCCTGTGTTGCGTTGAAATCAATCTCAGTCTCTGTTTCGAGTGCCTCGTACTGTTCGTTGAGCTCCGTTGTCGTTTGACTCAGCTCTTCAGCAGTCGTTAGGAGTTCACGTGCCAATTGCCGTGCTTTTTCATCACTCCCGTTGTCGACCGCATTCTGATACTCTTGGCCAGTTATTTCTAATTCTTCGATTGAATCTGTCAGTTGTAGCTGCTGTTCACGAGTTAGATTGAACCGATCCGCTGTCTCCTCGGCATCGATGTCAGCAGCCACGGCCGAATACCGCTCGAGAAGGACAGCATATTCTTCGGCTTCGAGTGGTAGCCGACCCTCCGCGTACTCACCCTCGCTGAGTGCGGCCGCACTCAGATTCAACCGTGACCCTAGTTGTGTCGCGAGATGGCTTGCGACGCGCTGGTCGTCACCAGCTTCAGAGATAACTTCGGGGTTCTGGTGCGGGGGCGTGGCGTTGGCCGTCTCATTAGCTGTCCCGTTCGTGGCCGAACTTTCTGGCCCTGGAGCTGGGGTTGCTCCAACCCCACCGGCGATGACACTGACAAGAATGATCGCAGCGGCGAGTGCGCTGTAGCGGCGACGGCGAGCCGACACACCAGTATACCAGCCGTCAGGTGATTTGAATGTTCCTCTTCCTCAAAGATGAACGGCCAGATCGGAAGCCAAGTTTGAATTGAATTGAAACTGAGATGTACCCAATGGACGTCACAGACCGCTGGTGGGCAACGGCCGGAAGCGGTCTTGTCTTCGTCATCATCGGTGTGCTTGCTGAACGACCGGCGTTGCTACTTGCGGCAGCGGGACTCGGCGCGTGGATTCTTGCCACCGCCGCGGTTGCGGGTCGGACGTTCACGCAGGCATACGACCGAACGACAGTAACCTACACGCTCGGTGCTGATGATACACTTGTTGATACGCCGATTATAGCTACGGTGTCGCTATCGCGACCGAACACTCGTACTACCCTCCCGGTGACCGTTCAGGCGACCACACCACCGGGCGTCACCACCGAAGCCGGCGATCAGACGCTCTCGCTAGCGCCAGGTGACACAGAAGACACGACGGAGTTCACCGTCACCGCCTCGATATCGGGTCGATTTGAATTCCCCAAGCCAATCATAACTCTACACGATCCGCTAGGTTTGTATCAGACGCATGTTGAGTGGGAGACCACACCGACGGTAACGGTCCGTCCACCAACCCCGGACCTCCATGTCGGCCGGGGTGGTGAACGCGTTGACAGCGCCTATGGGCAACACCAATCGGATCGTCCTGGTCCTGGCGTGACAATTCGGGAACTCAGACAGTACGTCCCCGGTGATGATGTTCAACAGATCGATTGGAACGCAACGGCGCGGCTCGCAGAGACCTATATCAGAGAAACCGAAGGAGAAACCGATCGGCGGACGACGCTTATCATCGACCACCGCTCACAGATGGGGGTGGGCCGTGACGGAGAGACGATGTTGGAGTACGCCCGTGAGGTGGGAATCGGAATCACACGCGCGGCTGCTACTCGTGATGACCCACTTGGCTTACGCACGGTCGGTGATGACGGCCTGACGAATATCGTTCAATCTGGGACAAGCGATCAGACGTACGCACAGATCGAGTCTCGACTGTATGACCTCGTCCCGACCACTGCCGACTCATCCTCAGGTGGACGGACGGCGCGTGAGGCCCGTGAGCGGAGTGATCGCCTCACTGATGATGAGACACCATTTGCGCGGATTCTCGGAGCGTATCTGCGTGATCAGGACCCGTATGTGACACGAATCCGTGATGACCCACTTGTCGGGACTGTCCGCAGCGTTCGTAACCAAGTCGGCGCCGACGACGTGCTCGTTATCGTTACCAGTGATACAGATCCGACCACAGTAACGGAGGCGGTGAAGGCCGCTGTCCGTGGCGGTGGCCGGACGATCCTATTTTTGACTCCCCAATGTCTGTTCGAACCAGCTGGGCTGACGGATCTCGATGTCGCATACGACCAGTATAGAACATTTGAAACACTCCGCCAGGATCTCGATACGCATCCCCGAATGACAGCACTCGAAATCGCACCAGACAGCCGTGTCGATGCGGTGCTCGCACACCGTCGGATGAGTTCAACTACCCGATGACTCACACGGACACACCACAGTCGCGTATGGATCCGCCCATCGGATCACTTCGAGCTCGCGATCCCGTCAGTATCGGTGCGCTGGTTATCCTCCTCGGCGTTATCGCTATTACCGGGATGACGCGTGAACTCCTCATTGCCGTTCCGTTGTTACTCGTCGCAGGGGTGCTCCCCGCACCGATTGCCTTCGCTACAGGCCAGCTTGCCGTTTTTCCCACGATCTCTCTCGAAGACACGCTGCTTGTCGGTGTGACGCAACTCGCGTTGCTCTGTGTGCTTACTGAGCCTGCCCGACGTCACCAGCGGTGGGCAGTATTTATCGGCACGCTACCGACGTATGGCTTACTCGTGGCTGTCGTTGCTATTGGACTCCGTGAGGGGCTCGTCGTGGCAGGTGGGCTCCTCTGTATCGCTGTCATAGTGGGGACGTATCTTGCCCGGCGGGTGACGTTGGTACAGCTCGGTCGTGTCGCTTTGGATCGCACACCGTTAGCCGACGGGGCTAGTGGTGCTGAGATGACAACTGCTGTGTCAACTGACGAGACAGCCGGTGAGACTTCTGTTCCCGACACAGATCCCGATACTGGTCCATCCTCTGAGTTGAGCGAGACTGACGAGATCCAGAGCAATCCTTCTTCAACCAACGACGAAAGCGAGCCGAAAAGGTAAACATACCAGTCTCGAAAGGGACAGCGACGGAATGGCCAGTACCGGAGAGACAGACGCAACACGATCGGCTGTGACGGAGTCGGAATCACCTGAGGAGACGTCACCAGCTGATCTCCGGCGACAACTTGCTGTCCTTGAAGCGGAGAATCGCCAACTCCGTGAAGAGTACGCCCGCGCCCAACAGGCCACCTATCGACGGACCGCACTCGGATTGTTTATTGTTGGTGTTGCCGGGATCGCCGGTGGGCTCATCTTTCCAGACGCTCGGACTGTCCTGTTCGCTCTCGGTGGGACAGGCGTCTTCGCCGGTGTGCTTACGTTCGTGTTAACCCCAGAACGATTTGTATCCGCGCGCGTAGGTGCGCGCTTATTCCAAGCGCTCCGAGCCGATCGCGATGCGACTGTGGATGAACTTGGCTTGGAAGGAGATCCGGTGTATGTGCCGACAGATGACGTCCGATTGTTCGTTCCACGCTACCAAGACCGGCCGCTTCCACCTGATTCAGCACTATCGGATCTGTTTGTCGTTCCCGAGACACCTGAGCAGGGTGGCGTCGCCTTCCATCCAACTGGGAGACCACTCTTCGAGGCGTTTGAAGACACCCGCAGCCAGCCACTCAGTGAGACTCCGCACACGGTTGCGGCGACGGCTGCCGATGCGCTGGTTGAACTGTTTGAACTCGCTGATGGGGTTGAGTACGCGGTCGATACCGACACAGGTCGGGTCACCTTCGAAGTGGTTGGTGCCGGCCTCGGTGATCCCACGGGAATCGATCATCCGATTCCCTCATTTCTGGCTGTCAGTCTGGTTGAAACGCTTGGTATACCGGTCCGTGTCGAGATAACTGACGATGACCCGCTCGCGATCACCTGTCGGTACGACACTCAAAATGAGACCTGAAGCCGGTGGTCTCCACACAGTCCTGCTGTGTAGCGGCCTCGGACTACTCTTCGTCGAGTTCTGAGCCGCCATCGGGTGCCTGTGGTTGGCTGTTCGCGTCGAACTCGAGATCTGCGCTTGGCGGCATCACACCATCGACGATCTCCTCAATGATCGCTGTGACAGACTGGTCGGCAAGTTCCGCATCAGTCGTCCGAATGACTCGATGGACGAACACGGGCTCTGTGAGCGCTTTCACGTCATCAGGAATGACATACGAACGGCCTCGGATCGCTGCCCGGGCCTTACTCCCGCGGAGAAACGCCAGTGTGGCCCGCGGTGAGCCACCATACTGGAGCGTGGCTGCCTCTCGTGTTGCAGCGACGAGATCCAGGATGTACTCTTTGACCGGCTCAGCAACGAACACGTCTGTGACAACGTCTTGTGCGGCCGCAAGCTCATCTGAGTCAACGACTTGTGAGACTGTCTCCGCATCCAACGCCGGCGCACTATCGAATCGGTTGAGTACTTCTCGCTCCTCTGCTCGGTCGGGAATATCGACAGTGTATTTGAACTGAAATCGGTCCCGTTGGGCCTCAGGCAACTCGAAGACACCCTCCATCTCGATTGGGTTCTGTGTCGCAATCACCATGAACGGTGCTGGCAACGAGAGTGTTTCGCCGTCGATAGTAACCGTTGACTCTTCCATCGCCTCCAACAGTGCGCTTTGTGTTTTCGGGGTTGCCCGATTTATCTCGTCGGCCACGACAAGATTCGCAAACACCGGGCCTTTCCGTAGTTGGAACTCCCCTGTTGCTTGTCGGTATACGTTTGTTCCGACAATGTCAGCCGGAACCATATCCGGTGTCATCTGAACCCGGCTATACGACAAGCCTGTTGCCTGCGCGAATGCGTTGGCAATGGTAGTCTTTGCGACACCGGGAACTCCCTCAAGCAAGACGTGGCCGTCTGTCAGTAGTGCTATCGTAAGCCCCTCCAGAATGTCTTCGTTTCCGACGACGACCCCACTGGTCGCCTCACAGATCGCCTCATACACCCCCTCCGGACTACTCATCATCTTCGGTTCGTGAGCGCTCGGATAAAACATCTGTCATCACCTGCCGAAGTCGTGTCTCATCCCACTCGGGATGTCGCTGACTGAGCGATTTGAGGAGCGTGTCCTCATCAATAAGTTCCGTCGGCGTATCCTCGTCGCCACTAGCGATTTCACGAAGCCATATTGGGAAGTGGTCCCGTAGGGGCTCCGGTACTATCTCGAGTAGCCCACCCCAGGTCGATCGGCTGGTGAACCGACCAAAGACACCGTACGCCCAGACGAATCCAATCGCAACCCCCACGAGAGCCATCTGAACCACTACTGATGACCGAACAGCCAAGAGTATGATAGATAGAGGTGGTTGTTCACCAGCTCGCGAGTAATCAAGAAGCGTCTGCTGGTGTGTCTCCAAGAGTGCCGTCGCGAACGCCTCATTGTCGGGCTGCGTTAGCATTGTATTGATGAACACACTGGGATCACTCACTGCGATCACGCGTCCATCCCCAACGGATTCGACGGTCACTACCGGATAGGTACTCAGTTCATCGCCCGGCGATAATCCTCCTGTTCCGTCTCGATCGAGATAGCCGAACCGCGAACTTGTGGCGAGTACGGTTGATCCGTTGGCGTCGATTGCTGTTGCGCCGTTCAACGTCAGCTGCGCAACGTCAGAGGTATACCGTGAGTCAGTGACGTTCGTCGCTACTGGGAGTGAGGGCGCTTGGTAGTACTCACGTTCGTCTAGTAGTTGTGTCCCGTTAAACCGGGCATCCGCACCGACCGCTGAGAGTAACGCATTCCCCCCGGAACCGAAGTCATCAGCAATGACAACAGTGCCACCCGACCGTACGAACGCTCGGACACGCCGTGAGTCGTTTGCTGTGTAGGGTTCTTCGGGAGCGAGAATAATTGCGGTTGTTTCACTCGTGTTAGAACGCTCATAGGCTGTCGTTTCGAGGGCGATCTGTGACTCACTTTGTTGATCTGCGAGTTCTCGAAACTCACTCGTTCCGTCCCAGTCGATGTTATACCCGCCGAATGTAGCCGTACTTGTACTTGCTGCGATGACGATTGCCACACTGAGCGTGAGAATCAGCGCATACAATACGAGACGTGGGACCGGTGGTCTACGCATCTATATGACTCCCTCTGGAAGAATCTCCAAGATGCGTCTGATAACGATATATCCGAACCCCGCAAGTCCAATCGCAATTACAGGCAGAAGACGGCGCCGCCAACGTGGTGTCACGTTGAATGGGGCTGTGAGTTCAACGACGACTAACAGTCCAATAAGCGACATCACAAAAAAGAGCTCTAGTGTCAACGATTCAAGCGCCGTCAACAAGACAATGACACTGAGCATCCACGCGACGGCCCCGTAGAGAAACCGGCGTCGCTTCCCGAGTCTCATTACTCGTGTCTCTGTATCCTCCGGCATCAATCCTCTGGTGCTGGCTCTCCCGGCTAAAGACGTAGGCCACGTATTCGCTGACCGAGTGACTTTTGTCTTCTGTCCCATTTCAGAGCACCATGGTGGATCGTCAGGATGTTTGGCTCGTTATTCCACATCCTATCCGTCGACTGCCAGCTGATCTCGCTGCGGTAGTTATCCTGACGTTGTTGACGCTTGCGACTGTCTTCGTACCCGTAGTCAATGAGACGCCACTCCGCGTCGGATTCGGGCTCACTTTCGTGTTGTTTCTCCCTGGATATGCGTTCATCGCCGCGCTCTTTCCAGAATCCGGATCGGAGTCTCCACCGGCCGAAACCGCCGAGCAATCAAAGCAAACAGCGAGCACCGACGACTCAACACCGCAGCCAGTTCCAGGTACTGAGGCAGCCGCAGAATACGGCAATACAGAAACGGTCAACTCTGACCCGACTGATAGTTCAGGGATCGACGGGATCGAACGGACGGCGCTCTCGTTTGGGCTCTCAATCGCGATTGTGCCGCTGATCGGGCTCATCTTGAACTTCACACCATGGGGAATCCGGCTTGTCCCAATTGCGACGAGCGTTGCTGGGTTCACACTCATCTGTGTCGCTGTTGCCGCACAACGCCGCTGGGAACTGCCGCCAGACGAGCGGTTCGTTGTCCCTTATCGCGATTGGATTGGTGCCATAAAACAAGAATTGTTTGATCCGGATGATCGGGTTGACGGCACACTCAATATTGTACTCGCCATTTCGGTACTACTTGCTATCGGCAGCGTTGGCTATGCGGTTGCGGTTCCACCTCAAGGCGAGCAGTTCACGGAGTTTTACCTCCTTACGGAGAATCCTGATGGTGAACTCGTTGCCGACGGATATCCTGAAACGATGACACGAGGCGAGACAGCCGAACTGATCGTCGGAATCGGAAACAATGAGTATCAATCGACGACGTATACTGTTGTTGTCCAAGTACAAGAAGTCAATACGACAGACAACTCAACAACTGTACTTGATCGGACCGAAATTGATCGGTTTGAGGTGACGGTCCCTCACAACGAGACCCACCACCAGCAACATACCCTTCGCCCACCACAGACTGGTGAGAACCTTCGGGTTCAGTACCTCTTATATAATGGCAGTCTGCCAGATACACCCACCAGTGAGAACGCATATCGTAACCTCCACCTTTGGATCGACGTTGAAGGAACTGGTTGACAATTTTCCGGCCCTGACGCGCTTCTTCCACGCTACCCGTGCCCGAAAGGTGTGGGAGTTGTGTGATTGACTCAGCTTTGAGCGTTGTCGTGTTGACACTATTTGGCCCGAAATCGGAGGAAAAGACGTTCTGCGAGGAGTTTACGGTATCGGCCGAACTGGAGAGTGATTCACAGAGGATAATGAAGGCAGCGTTCACGGCGTTTGAACCTCTAGTGGAGAGTGGAGCGTCTGCTGCTGAACTCTCTTTTCCATGCTCACACCGTCTCAGCCGCCATTTTCGGTCGATTAAGTGTTAGATACACAACGTTTGAAGCTGAGTGACTGAACTGTGAACCTGAAACACCCACCGCTCGGGATTCCTCCGCGTTCACACGGAGGAGGATGTCAATTTCTGAGCCGTGTCACCGCTCCAATCACAAACAGCGAAATTAGCAGCAGCGTAGGACCATTTAGTGGAACTGATTCGTCGGTATTCTGATCTGGGTTTGGTTCCGATGGTTCAGTTACTTGGCTACTATTGTCTCCAGTGTCTTGTGTACTTCCCGTAACGTTTCCACTCGGGTCAGACTTCTCGCTGCCTGTAGCGTTGGTGGTATTCGCTTCTCCGTCTGCTGTTACATTACTTTTAGTCGTGTTCGAGACATTTTGACCAGTACTGTTTATTTCGACTGACTTGTTTTCACTGGTGGCGTTAGTCGTCTCATTCACACTCTCAGATGTCGTATTGTCCACGGGGGCAGCACTACCTCCCCCACCACCGCCACCGCTACCACCATTGTTTCCGGTGTCTCCTGACTCATCTGCCGTTTCTTCAGTGATAGTCAGCGATTGCTCATCGCTCACTGAGAGAATGTTCGGGAACTCTCCAGCAACCTGACCGGTCCCAGTCACGGCAGCATACAGGCGGTAGTCGCCAGGTTCATACTCATCATCAAGTGGTGCTGTGTACGTGTCTCCCTCCTTAGTTGCTGTAATCCGCTCTGTTGTCTCGCCATCTACGAGTACCACTTCGACAGTTTCGATCGATGGCTCATCCGAAGAATCATACGCTGTCGGAGTAACATTTACTGAATCATTGTCACCAACCGCAACTGTTGACGGGGCAGTGACTGTTGTCTCATATCCTTGGATCACAACTGGTTGAACCGTCTGTAACGTTTCATTAGAAAAGTAGGCAAGTATGTAGGTTCCAGCGCTGAGACCGTCCGAATCAAACGTAACAGTAGATTCTGTCGTGTTCGTTGATTTTACTGGATTCTCATTGGCGTCGTACAAGTACAGATTAAACCGCTCATCTGTCTCCTTTGAGACAGAAACTTCAATCTGTTCACCCGGCTTAATCGGGGCAACCGATGACACGTTGTATGATCCGAATGGTCCAACCTCTACGGACCGGTCCGGCACATCAACTTCTCCGTTTTCAACCGTTATGACATCTGAGCCGTTTGCTTGTACGACTGCTGTTGCGCCAAAGAGGCTCGCTAAAGCAACAAGGAGGGCAACGAACAAAACTCGTGACATAATTCAATTCAGATCCATCGGGGTACTGAATCTTTCGGCATCGTGCGACCTCTGGTGCTCTCTTTCTACTGCGAAGCACTACTCTCCAAAGAAATTAATATGTCTCCGCATGACACCTGAACTAGTATGGCACTCAACAAGTTGTTTGTGGGCGTTATCACTGCTGTTATGCTCATGTCCCCAGTGGCAGGAGCTGCCGGAGCAGTCAGTCCAGCCCCCCAAGCAATAGATGATCCGCCCACCACCGGTCAACCAGTTGAACAGTCTGGCGATTTTATCAACGTAACGCAGAGTGTTGATGTTTGGAATTCCGCACCATTCACGCTTCGTGTAGATCGAAGCCAAAACAATGCTATTGCAACAGCGGTGGAAAATATGGACACCGGCGTACGCCTTGACAACCTTCCCCCAGGTGTTAACGCCGACCTAGGGATTAACCGGTTGGTTGTACATGAGAATGCTGCCACAATCGACTTGGGCTTTGATCCTGGTGATAACCTTGACAACGAACAGGTTCATCTCATTTCTGCGAGGATCGAGTCCACAGACACACAGGTCCCATCCACGACTAATATTGATACCCTCCGTCAGTTCATTCGTGACAACGCAGATAGCGACGATGTCACGTTTGACAATATTAGCTCCCAGCAGGTAACGAACGGCGGGGCCGACTTCACAATCAACAACGCTGAGCCAGGGTCGTATCTCTACATGGCAGTAGTTACGAACAGCGGCCAAGGACTTAACGTCGACAACAACGGTGACATTACTGTTCCGGGTAACGTGAGCGTTGTTGGCGTTGACTCTGCGATTGTCCAAGAGACGGCATCTACGCTGAGTGTCCAACGTGCCAGCGAAACATATGCGGCGGGCGATAGTGTGACATTCGATGTTAACGCTAACTTAGGAAGCAGTGACATCGAGCATGCTGTCGCAATTTGGAATGAATCACAAGTAGCCAGCGAAAACCTAGCTCTTGTAGCCCCTAGTGACATCGACGCTGATACGACACCAGATGAATTCGAAATCGAACACTCAATTGACGAGGTTAATGGTGTTCAGCGGACGAAAGATGATGTGTCAGCATTTGGCCGCACTCTAACCTCAAACAAACGATCGGGCGTCTACGCACTTCCTGATGTTATTACGTTCCTTGCGAATGAGGGTGAATTTAGCGAACCGCAGACCGATTCTGTGGGCGATTCACGAATAAATGCCTCTGTAACCTCGAAACAAGCAGGGAGCGATACTACCCTAACTGTCGACACACTTGAGAACTTTGCCCCGGGTGAATACGTCGCTGTTCACGTTGCAATGGTTGAAGGAGAACCAACGCGGATGTCCTCAAATCGAGTCGACTTTGAGGTCATTAATGCGATCAGCAGCGGAAGCAACTCTGTTGATGACGGGCGTACTAATGTTCAGCTCATAGGAGACGGTAATGTCCGCAACGTGAGTGTTCGCCTGCCGTCTGATTCTGGTGTAAAGAACGTGTCGGTCACTGAGTCATCTTCACCCACTGGAGGAGCACCAACCCCGGATAATTCTGTTGCGACATATCTTGACATTAGTGGTGATTCCAGTGTGAGTGAAGACACAGAGGTCACAGTAACGATCAGTCAGTCTCGGCTTGACGAGGTAGGAATCGCTACAGAAAACGCCGTGCTGCTACACTACGTTGATGGCGCGTGGAAACAGCTTGCTACCGACGCAACTCCGACTAATGGTGACGTTAGGCTGACGGCAACCAGTAGCGGTCTCTCACCGTTCGCAGTCGCCGAATCTTCGACCACTGATGAGGACGACGATGACAGCAGTGGTGGTGGTGGCGGTGGCGGCGGTGGTGGCGGCGGTAGTCTCCCGACTACGTTCTCCCTCTCGAACCTTGATCCGCAGAATATCACTGTGACGCAAGGTGAACGGTTCAATGTATCCACGACAGTCACAACGAGCCGCTACAGCGACAGCACTCAGGATGTTGAACTCCGTGTTGGGAACGACACGGTCGCCACTCAAGAAGTAACACTTGACCAACAGGGTAGCACGACTGTTACATTTACTGGGATCAACACGTCGGGAATCGAAGGCAGCCTTGAGTACACCGTTATGACTGAATCGGATAGTCAAACTGGAACGCTGACCGTTGAGATCCCAGATGATGGTGACGAGACAGATGACACGGATAGTGACGAGGGTGCTGATGACGGCATGGGAAGTGACGATGAAAGTGATAGCGCTGACGAAGACTCCGCAAGCGGAGAGGATGAAACAGACGAAGGAGAAGATACGGACGGCTCAACGCCTGGATTTGGGGTTGTAGCTGCCCTCATAGCATTGCTAATCGTTGGGCTCATTTCCCGGCGCCAACACAGCTGATAACGCCGTCATTTTTTCCTCTCGCTCTTCGGTCGGAGACTGTTGATACAGTCACTGCATTCCCCTGAGTAGCTACAACTACCGATTTGAACGTCTCTCTAAGCCGAATAGAATTCACCCGCGACAGACCGAAGTCACAAGATAGCAATCCATCAACAATATGCTGCGAAAACCGTAACTAAAGACGGAGGGTAGGCGAAATTCCTCACAAAACTGCCACCCACTGGCTCACCCCAACAATACGAACAACGCGATCCCGATGACTGCGAAAACTGCGTATATCCCCGCCATCACCTCGCGTTTGAGTGGACTGCCCAGCGGCTCGGCGGTGAGCCGGCGGATCGGCGGTAAGATCGCCACGCTGGCGAGGATCAGCGGCCACGACTCGGCCGCCGGCACGCGGGTCATCGCGATCACGATCGTTCCGTAGCCGAGGACGTACGATCCCCGCCGCCACAGCTGTTCGCGGTCGGTGAGTTCCTCTGTCGACGGGAAAACGTCGGTCCCGCTCGATCCGCTGCCTCCGCCGCCCCCGCCGTCGGATCCGGCGACCTGCTCCGCCTGCCGCTGGACGTACTCGTCTAGCTCCTCAGCCGCGTCCTCTGTCTGCGGGGCGCCACACTGCGCGCAGTACCGCGCGTTGTCGTCGACCGGTGCGTCACAGCGGGGACACGATGGCATATTGCCGTGATTCGGGCTCCCGCAGGGCTTAATTCTTCGGACCGGCAGAGGCGTTTGCGTCGGGTGATTCTCGATTTCGGCGGCCGAGTTCGCCGGCCTCATTACACGGCCTGATAATCAGCGGCGGCTTCTCCCGGGCGACCTACACCCCCGTGGCCGGCGATCCGATCGAGATACGCCACCCAGCGAACAACCCCAACGGGTGGCGTACCTGCTCGTCGGCGGGAACCGGCTCAGCGACACCGGCCAGTCGGTTGGGTACGTCGACGTGATCAAGATCACCGCCCAGACGACGATAACGATCACCACCCGGACGATCGGGACGAACCAGACCAACGGGCGGAGCTGTACCCGCGACGACGCCTCGTGTGGTCTCACGTTCAGGAACGCGGACGGCGATGTGACAGCGACTTCCCTCGCCAACGTCAGCGGCTTCGCCGGCGCGACGGCCGCCGCCAGGCTCGTTCGCCCGCTCGTCTCGCAGCGGTACCGGCTCGCGATCACTGACGGCACCCTCGCCGTTGACGGGTCGGGCATCGTCTAGCCGACCTCGGCTTGGAGAATCCGGCGTTCCGCGACGACATCGAGGTGTTCACCAGCATCGACCTGGCCGCCCTCGACAGCGACAGCAACGGCGACACGAAGTCGCTTGCCGGGCTCCAGGCCAACGGGCTTGACCGGACCGCGGTGACGAAGGGCAACCGGATCGTCTTCGGGTCCGAGGCGACCGGCATCTGGGGCGCGCTGTTCCACTTCTCGACGGCGCGCGACGCGGGCCCGCTCGGGGCCGGCCAGACGGTCGACCACCGCGTGCTGAGGGACTTCCTGACCGCCGAGGATGGGTGTCGCTCCGCGTCAGGCAAACGAACCCCGGGATCAACGAGCCCGCCTCGCGGCTCAACCTGTCGCGGGCCGACCCGGAGGACGTCACACTCTTTCTCGCCGACGCGACCGAACTGGAGACGCCCGACGCGCCCGGGCGCTTCTACCTCGTGATCGACACGAGCGACGGAGGGACGACCGACGGCGCCGCGAGCGACGACGCGGCCGACGGGCCGGACGACGACGGCGAGTCGACCGACGAGACGGCATCCGACGACGGGGAGGGCTCCGATGGCGAGCCCACCGCCAACGGGACCGGCGGCGGCGCGCTGTCCGAGGAGCCGACCGACGACGGCTCGCGCAGTTCGGGGCTGATCCGCTTCCTGTTCGGCGCCCACAAGGCGTTCGGCGGGGCCGTCCTCGTCGGCGCGGTCCACCTCCTCAGGCACTGGGTCTGACCGGCGCTCCGACCATCGGCCTTCGCACGAGCCGCCGCCTCGGGCTTTTCCGCCGCTGCTCGTCGCTCCTCGCGCCCGCGCCGCGCTCGACTCGTGACAGCTCCGTTCTCATCGCTGAGAACCGCGGGGGAGCGATTAAGTGATCGCTGCGCCCGGTTTCAGACAACAATGGCTACGCGGGTACTCATCGCCGACGACTCGGAGTTCATGCGGAACCTGCTCCGGGAGATCCTCGAGGGCGAGTTCGAGATCGTCGGGGAGGCAGAGAACGGCGTAGAGGCGGTCAACATGTACGAGGAACACGGGCCGGACCTCGTGATGATGGACATCGTGATGCCGATCCGCGACGGTATTGAGGCAACGACGGAGATCCTCGAAGACAATCCCGACGCGACGGTGATCATGTGTACCAGTGTCGGGCAGGAGGAGAAAATGAAGGCGGCCATCAAGGCGGGCGCGGAGGGGTACATCACGAAGCCGTTCCAGAAGCCGAACGTGCTCGACGCCATCGGCTCAGCGGTATAATGCGCGTCGACGTCCGCGCACTCGGCGCCTGTAACCGCCTCGCGGAACGGGGGGCCAAACAGGCCGCCGGCGCGCTCTCGGACCTGACTGGGACCGACCTCGCGGTGGAGGTGACGGGCGCGAGCGTCGCCAGCGGCGAGGACCTCGCCGAGTCGTTCGCCGGCCGGGAGTCGATCGGCGTGAGCGTCGGGCTCCGCGGCGGGTTAGACGGCGAGGCGGTCCTCGCGTTCGACGCGGTCAACGCCGACGCCCTGCTCTCGCTTCTCCCCGGCGGGCAGTCGATGGAGCGCAGCGCCGTGACGGAGGTCGGCAACATCGCCTTGGGCGGCTTCCTCGACGGCTGGGCGAACTACCTCGGGAAGGCAATCGACATGTCGCCCCCGCGGTACTTCGAGGCGGACGGCGCAGCGGTGCTGCCGGACGGCGCGCTTGCCGGGGACGGTGTGTTCCTCTTCGAGAGCCGCCTGGACGCGACGACGACGGACCTCGACTTCTCCATCTACATGCTGCCCGACTCCGGGCCCTTCCGTGACCTCATCGTCGGGAAGACGGCGCCCGCGGCGGCGGCCGGCGGCGAGGCGGCCGGCGGCACGGCGAGCACGGCGGTGCCGTACGAGTCGCTGTCGACGTTCTCGTCGCTGGCGAAGAAGGGGTCGGCGAACGCCGCCGACAACATCGCGATGATGACCGGGTTAGAGACGAGCGTCGACGTGAGCCGGCTCCGGTTCGTCCCGCTTGCCGACGTGCCCGCGGAGGTCGGCACCGAGCCCCATGCGGGGACGGTGTTTGAGCTCCAGGGGGAGCCGAGCGGCTACCTCGCGATCCTCTTCGAGGAGTCCTCGGCGGCGGCGGTCGCCGACGCGATGCTCCCGATGGAGCCCGACGAGCCGCTCGGCGACATGGCCGAAAACGCGCTCTGCGAGCTCGGCAACGTGATGACGAGCGGGTTCATCGACGGCTGGGCGAACGTGCTCGGCACGTCGATCACCCACTCGCCGCCGGAGTTCGTCCACGACATCGGCGCCTCGACGATCAGCCCGCTCGTCGCGAAGCTGAGTGAGCGACAGGACTACGGGTTCGTGATCGACACCGCCATCGAGACCGAGGGGATCCAGGCGCGCTGTGACGTGTACGCGCTCCCCGACGAGCGCGAACTGGCGCGGGCGCTCGACCACCTTTCCGACCCGTGACCCGCTCGCTCTCCGACGATGGGCCTGACGACCCGCCGGAGCGGACGGAGAGCGACGCAGTCGCCGACCCGGCCGCCGTCACCGGTGGCGCGGCCTCCGACGACCCTGGGCGGATCAAGGTCGGCGTGGGCGAGCTCGCGGTCACCGCCGATGACGCGATCCTGACGACCAGCGGGCTCGGCTCCTGCGTCGCGGTCGCGCTCGTCGATCGACGGGCGGGCGTCCGCGGACTCCTCCACGCCATGCTGCCCGCGGGCGAGGGACGGACGACGGCCGCCTCGCGGCCCGCGAAGTACGTCGACACCGGGATCGACTCGCTGATCGGGGGGCTCGACGACGCCGGCGCCGACCCCCGCCGTCTGGAGGCGCGGGTCGCCGGCGGCGCCGAGATGCTCGACCTCACCGACGCGGTCGGTCCGCGGAACGTCGAGCGGGTCGGCGAGGTGCTCGACGCCGCCGGCGTCCCGATCGTCGCCAGCGACGTCGGCGACGCGGTTGGCCGCACGGTTCGGCTCCGCTCGGACGGTCGGCTCGTCGTCCGCGCCGCCGACGGCTTCGAGCGGGCGATCTGAGCGCCGATCGGCGGCCGGTCCGGTCCCGTCTCAGTTCTCCGCATATACTCCTGTAACGTCTGATATTCGCCCGACGGCATGCTTTCTCACGGTTGATATTTTGAGGGGTGAATTGAAGTGCCTTCTGCGGGTCGTACACGGTAATGGGCCTCGAACTACCGGTGTGGGGAGCTCCAACCGCCGTCTGGGCAGTCGCCACGCTGGGGCTCGTCGGTGCGAGCGTCCTCGACAGGTTCCTCGACGACGACGGATCCGGCGACGACGGTTCCGGGGGTATGGACGGCGACGACGATCCCTTCGGCGGCGACATGGGTGGAGGGATGGGCGGCGGTATGGGCGGTGGCGGCGGTGGCGGCGGTGGTGGCGGTGGCGGCGGTGGCGGCGGCATGGGCGGTGATGGCGACGGCTTCGACGACTTTGACGGCATGGACGAGTGGGACGACGAGTTCGACGACGGCGGCGGCGGCGGAGGCGGCGGTGGCGCGGCCACCGACGAGCTCGAAAACCGGCTCGACGAGCTCGAAAACGAGGTCGCGTCGCTCTCCTCGACCGTCTCAACGGTTCGCTCGGAGAACGAGGAGATCTCGAACGCCGTCGACGACATTCAGGAGGATGTCCGCAACCTCCTCGACATCTACGAGATGGTCACCCGCGGCATCAACCCCTTCGTCGACGACTCCGGCGGCTTCGACAGCGTCGCCGGCGGCGGCGAGGGCTCGTTCGGCATCTTCGACGATGAAGACGGCGGCGAGGAGGAGGATCTTGACGAGGACGTCGCGAACGCCGACGCGGACGGGTTCTTCGACGACGACCTCCTCGACGAGGAAGCGGGCGCGGAGGCGGACGAGTTCGATGACCTCGACGATGACGTCGACGACGGCGGGTTCGATGACCTCGACGATGACGTCGACGACGGCGGGTTCGACGACCTCGACGATGACTTCGAGGAACTGGATGACGACAGCACGGACGACGCCGCGTCCGAGACCGAAACGGCGGACGAGGAAGACGATATGAATGACGACGGAAAGAGCTTCAGCGAACTGAAAGAGGAGTACGACTCCGGGGAGGCCGACTGGGCCGAAGAGGGCGACGACGCCGCGGACGAGGACCCGTTCGACGACGGGGACGACTCGTTCGACAACCCCGGCGACGAAACGGACTCGTTCGACGACGGGGCCGCGGACGACGGGTTCGGTGACGACCTCGGCGGAGACGACCTCGGGGCCGAGACCGGCGGCGACGACTTCGGCGAACCGGCGGACCCCGAACCGGCGCGAGGCGCCGAACCGGATCCCGCCCCCGGCCGTCGACCCGGCGGCGACCCCGCTGAGGCGTCCGGCGGCTTCGAGTACGTCGGTGAGGACGACCTCTCGGGGAGCGGCAACCGCGGCAAGCCATACCTCACCGAACTCCCGGGCGACTACGTCGGGGACCTCCTCGTGATGGAGTGGCTGGAGTTCCTCGTCTCCGAGAGCGATGTCACCGACGCGGTGCGCGCCATCAACTACTACGAGCGGATCGAGTGGATCGGCCCCGACGCCGCGGCGCGGCTCCGGGACTTCCTCTCCGGGTTCGGCACGATCGACCGCAACCTCGTCGACCGTCCGGGCACCGACCGGCTCGTCCGAGAACACCACACCCGCAGCCTCCGGTACGTGACCCAGCTCAACGGCACCAGCAGCCACACGGTCCTCCTCGACCGCTGGGACGACCTCGCCGGCGGCTCGATCGTTGGCGGCGGGCCGGTCCGAGGCCGCCGCGGCGGTCGCGCCGACCCGGCCCGCGGCGACCGCTCGGCCCCGAAGCGGAACGGGCACGAGCCGTCCGGTCGCCGAGAGGCCCCGGACGAGCGCGAGCGACGCACGAACGGCGCGGATCACGGTACGAACGGCGCGGACCGCGACGGCGGGGCGAACCGCGGCGACGCTCCCCGCGACGACCGGCGCGAGCGGAACGGTTCCACGCGACCGATGAACGACCCGAATCCCCGTTCTGACCGCGCCGATCCGGCCGACGGAGGGTGGGGAGATGGGCGTTAGCGTCTCCGCGTCTACGGCCATCATCGTCGCGGGGCTGTTCTTCGCGTTCACGACGTTCTACCCTGTGGCGTCCAACGGGATCGAGCGAGTCTCCGACGCGCAACACGGCGTCAACGAGCGCGCGCTTGAACGGCAGAACACTGACTTCTCCGTGACGAGCGCGACGTTCAACGCGACGACCGGCGAGCTCACTGTCAACGCCACCAACGAGGGCTCGATCGGACTCGTCGCCGACGACGCGACGCTCCTAGTCGGCAACGAGTACGTCGACGTCGGGGGTTCGAACGCTGCCACGACCGTCGACGGCGACGCCGACACCGCGCTCTGGCTGGGCGACGAGACGCTGTCGGTGACGGTCGGCGGCACCGTGGAGACCGACATCGTCGGCGGCGAGACCCGCGTGGTCCTCGTCGTCGAGTCCGGTGTCCGCGACGCCGCGACCGTGACGGAGGTGAGTGCGTAGATGGCCAGCGTCCCCGTCTCGCACCTCATCCTGTTCATCGCCAGCTTGGTGATCGCCGCTGGCGTCGTCGGCACGATCACGACGGGCGTCGACCGCGTGAGCGCCGCCGTCGACGACGCGGGGCTCGACGCGACCGAGCAGCTCCGGACCGACGTGACGATCATCTCCGACCCGAGCGCGGGGGTGTACAACGCGGCCGAGGGCAACGTGACGCTGCTGATAAAGAACACCGGCACCTATCGGCTCGCGCCCGACGGGTCGGACCTCGACGTCGTCTTTGACGGCGGGTACGTGCGGCCAAGCAAGCTCTCCGGCACGCTGGTCTCCGCCGACGGCGCGAACGCGTGGAGCCGCGGCGACGTGCTCCGGCTCACGATCAGCGTAAACGACATCGATGGCGTGAACGGCGGGCTCGTCGACGGCGACCACCGGGTGTTCATCACCGTCAATGGGGACGAGGAGCTATTCCAGTTCCGCGTGGGGGGTAACTGAGATGCCCCACGACAACCTTCTCTCGCTCGGCCTCGGCGAGCGCGACCGACTCAACAAGGAGCTCGGCGGTGGCATCCCCCGCGGGAGCATCGTCCTCATGGAGGGCGACTACGGGGCCGGGAAAAGCGCCATCTCTCAGCGGTTCGCCTACGGGCTTGTCGAGGAGGGCGCTTCGGTGACGATGATGTCGACTGAGCTCACCGTCCGCGGGTTCATCGACCAGATGCACTCGCTGGAGTACGACATGGTGAAGCCGCTCCTGCAAGAAGAGCTGCTCTTCCTCCACGCCGACTTCGACTCCGGCGGCGCGTTTTCCGACGGCGACGGCGAGCGCAAGGAGCTGCTCAAGCGGCTGATGGAAGCGGAGGCCATGTGGAACTCCGACGTCGTCTTCCTCGACACGTTCGACGCCATCTTCCGCAATGACCCAACGTTCGAGGCGCTTGTTCGGAAGAACGAGGAGCGGCAAGCCGCTCTCGAGATCATCTCCTTCTTCCGTGAGATCATCTCGCAGGGAAAGGTGGTGGTGCTCACTGTCGACCCTTCAGCGGTCGACGACGAGGCGATCGGCCCGTTCCGCTCCATCGCCGACGTGTTCCTCGAACTGGAGATGATCGAGGTCGGCAACGACATCCGCCGGCAGATCAACGTGAAGCGGTTCGCGGGCATGGGCGAACAGGTCGGCGACACGATCGGGTTCTCGGTGCGTTCCGGAACCGGAATCGTCATTGAGAGCCGCAGCGTCGCCTAACACATGGCCCGCAGACGCACAGCCGGTCCGCGCGCGCGGACTGCGACCACCGCGACGACCGAGCGTGGGACATGACCGAACACGGCACCGCCAAACCGTCCGACGAGCTCCGGAAGGCCGCGATGCGGCGGCCGCACCTCCGGGAGCACCTCCGGGAGTTCAAACAGATCACCGGGGAGTTCCCGCAGTTCATCGAGGAGCCGAAAGACGAGTACGAGTCCAACCGGCCGAACGTCATCTATCCGGTCGGCGGCCCCATCTACAGCCACATCTACGGCGACCTCGGGCAGGACACGAAGTACTACGCCATCGAGCCGGAGCTCTCCGGCTCGCAGGCCGAGATCCTCAACGAGGTGAAAAACCGGCTCCTCACCGTGAGCGGTCAACACACCGCTCCGGACAACGAGGCCGAGTACGACGACCTCATCGAGGAGCTGTTAGAGGAGGTCACGCACATCGACGAGCAGAACGGCGGACTCCGCGGGAACCTCTCGAAGGTCCTCAACATGGGGAAACTCTCGGTCACGGAGGAGACCTACGAGAACATCCGATACCGGCTTAACCGCGACATCGTCGGGCTCGGCCCCCTCGAACCGATCATGCGCGACCCGGCCAACGAGGACATTCACGTCATCGGCCCCAAGGAGTGTCACGTCGACCACGGCACCTTCGGGATGCTGGAGACGACCGTCGACTTCGGTACCCCCGAGGAGTTCGACAACTGGCTGCGGAACATGGGCGAGCGGATGGGCGACCCCCTCTCCGACTCCGATCCGATCGTCGACTCCACGCTGCCCGACGGCTCGCGTATCAACATCATCTACTCCGACGACGTCTCGCTGAAGGGGTCCTCGCTCACGATCCGGCAGGGCGACGAGGTGCCCCTGTCGATCAATCAGATCACGAACTGGGGAACGCTCTCGCCGCAGTTGGCGGCGTACCTCTGGCTCTGCCTAGAGAACGAGCAGACGGTATTCGTGGTCGGGGAGACGGCGTCCGGAAAGACGACGACGCTGAACGCCATCCTCTCGTACATCCCGGACGACTCGAAGATATACACCGCGGAGGACACCGCGGAGGTCATCCCGCCGCACAGCACGTGGCAGCAGCTGTTGACCCGTGAGGGCGGCGCCGAGGGATCCACCGACGTGGATATGTTCGATCTGGTCGCCGCGGCGTTGCGGTCGCGCCCCGACTACATCATCGTGGGCGAGGTCCGGGGCGCCGAGGGGCGCATGGCGTTCCAGGCGGCCCAGACCGGCCACCCCGTGATGCTGACGTTCCACGCGTCCGACATCGTCTCGATGATCCAGCGGTTCACCTCCGAGCCGATCAACGTCCCGGAGACGTTCATGGACAACGCCGACGTGGCGCTGTTCCAGAACCGGGTGAAACAGGGCGACGACGTGTTGCGCCGGGTGACGAGCGTCCAAGAGATCGAGGGGTACTCCAAGGAGATGGAGGGGGTCGTCACCCGCGAGGTGTTCAGCTGGGACCCCGTCGAAGACGAGATCGTCTTCCAAGGGATGAACAACTCCTACGTGCTCGAAGAGCAGATCGCGACGCTGCTCGGCTACGCCGACACCCGCGACATCTACGACGACCTGGAGTTCCGCGCGGAGCTCATCGAGCGGATGATTCAGGAGGGCATTCTGGGCTACCACGAGGTGAACGACGCGATCAACTCCTTCCAGCGCGACGGCGTCGAGGGGCTCCCCTTCGAGATGCACCGGAACACGATGTGACGATGCTCGGGGACACGTGACGATGCTCGGTGACGAACCGCCCGCGAGGGCGCCGGAGGGACGCTGACGATGGCGGTGAAACAGGTGGGCGACGGGCTCGCGACGGCCGCCCAACTGACCTCCGAGGTCATGGAGTCGTACGAGCAGCTCGACATCTCCAAGGGGAAGTACGTCGGGCTCGTGCTGTTCCCGGCCGTGCTCGTCTTCCTCGCGAGCGTCGTCGGCTTGGTCGCGCTGCCGCTCCCCTTCGCCGCCCGGGTCCCGATCCCGATGTTCGGCGGGCTCATCCTGTTCGCGGCGGTGATCTACCCGAAGATCTACCTCTCCAGTCTGGAGACGAAGATCGACAACCAACTACATCTCGTGATGACGCACATGACGGTGCTGTCGACGACGAACATCGACCGGATGGAGGTGTTCCGGACGCTGGCGAAAGAGGAGGAGTACGGCGTCGCCGCCGAGGAGATCGGCCGCGTCGTCCACCTCGTCGACACGTGGAACCAGAGCCTCGACGACGCGTGTCGGCGTCGGGCTCAGGAGGTCCCCTCCGACGCGATGGCCGACTTCTTCGACCGCCTCGGCTACACCATGGGCGCGGGGCAGTCGCTGGAAGAGTTCCTCGTCTCTGAGCAGGACGTCATGCTGGCACAGTACGAGACCCGCTACGAGTCCGCGCTCTCGAACTTGGAGGTGATGAAGGACCTGTACATGTCGATGATCCTCTCGATGACGTTCGCCCTCGTGTTCGCGGTCGTCCTCCCGATCCTCACCGGTAACGACCCGACCGCGACTGTCGCGGCCGTCATCGTGCTGTTCGTCTTCGTCCAGCTCGGCTTCTACGCGATGATCCGCGCCACGTCGCCGTACGACCCGATCTGGTACCACCCCGACGAGCGCTCCCCGGGCGACCTGAAGCTGTGGGGGTCGCTGATCGGCGGCGGCGCGCTCTCGTTCCTCCTCATCGGGATCACGGCCGCCGGGATGTTCGGGTACGGGCCCGGGCTTCCCGGTCTCCTCTTCTTCCTCGACGACGTGCGGCTGCCGCTGTACCTCGCGGTCCCCATCTCGCCGCTGATCATCACCGGGGTCGTCCTTCGGAGCGAGGAGCAGGCGATCACCGCCCGCGACGGCGAGTTCCCGTCGTTCGTGCGCGCGCTGGGCGCGACCGAGAGCGCGAAGCAGTCGACGACCACCGACGTGCTGACGACGCTGCGCGACAAGAACTTCGGGGAGCTCTCGGAGTCGATCGAGCGGCTCTACCGCCGGCTCAACATGCGAATTAGCACCGAGGGCGCGTGGCGGGCGTTCACGCGAGACACGCGCTCGTACCTCATCCAGAAGTTCTCCGAGATGTACCTCGTGGGCCGGCGGATGGGCGGGGACCCGAAGATGCTCGGCGAGCTGATTTCGAAGAACATGAACGCCGTCAACCAGCTGCGCGAGCAGCGCCGGCAGGCGGCGATGACGTTCATCGGACTGCTGTACGGGATCACCGCGGCCGCGACGTTCGCCTTCTTCATCGGGCTGGAGATCGTTGCGATTCTCGCGGACTTGACCGCCGACTTCGGGCTCGACCAGATGGACATCGGGCAGATCGTCTACCCCGGCGCCTACGACATCCCGCTCATCGAGTACCTCCTCCTCACCGTCGTGCTGTTCAACGCGGCGCTCTCCTCGCAGATGATCCGCCGGATCGACGGCGGGAACCCCGCGAACGGCTACATCCACTTCGTGCTCCTGACGTGGCTCGGCTCCGTGACCGCCATCGCGACGCGGACCCTCGTCAACGCGATCCTGTCGATCTGACCGGAAATCGGTCGCTGTCGCCCGGCCGAGTCACCCCTCGAACAGTGCCGGCTCGGTGACCGCCTCGTCGGCCGCGTCGCGCCACGACCGCGACGGCGTCCACCCGAACAGCTGCTCCGCCTTCGCGACCGCGTACGCGCCGCGGTCGTCGCCCTCCGCGAGCGCGCTCCCGTCGACCGCGCAGTCGTCGGAAACCTCGCCGTACGACTCGCGCAGGAGTTCGAGCAGGGGGCGACCGAGCGCGTTGTCGGCCGCGACGCAGTTGATCGCCTCGTGGGTGCCGAGCGCGACGGCCGAGTCGTCGCCGAGGAGGTCCGCGAGCGCGGCCGCGACGAGGTCGGCGACGTCGCGGACGTCGACGTACGACCAGAAGTTGCCCGCGCCCGCCTCGAGGTCGGCCACGTACTCGTCCGCGCGGCAGGCGTAGTCGCCGGGGTACTGGATCCACGAGGGGCGGACGGAGACCGCCGACACGCCGTGGCGGCGCGCGACCGCGCCCGCCGCGGCCTCCGCGGTCACCTTCGAGAGCCCGTACGGGTCCTCTGGGCGGAGCGGGTGCCCCTCGGTGACCGGCAACTCATCCGGGAACGGCGTCGGCTCGGCGAAGAAGAAGCCGTACGCGCCGTCGCTGGAGGCCTGAACGACCGGCGCGCCCGCTCGCCCGGCGGCGTCGAGGACGTGCTTCGCGGCGAGCGCGTTCGTCTCGAACACCCGCCCCTCGGGGTGGGTTCCGGCCACGGGGATCGCCGCCCAGTGGACGACGGCGTCTGGGTCGACGGCGGCGACGACGTCGAGCGCCTGCTCGCGCTCGGCGAGGTCGGCCGCGCGGAACGAGACGTTCGAGGCGGGGTTGACGCCGAGGCCCGGGTGGTCGTAGTCGACGACGACGACCTCGTAATCGCCCGCGAGCCGGTCGACGACCCAGCGCCCGGAGGCGCCGCGGCCGCCGGTAACGAGAACGGTGTCCATGCGTCGCCGTCGCGGTCGCAGGGCAAAAACGCAGCGTTGCGCCGAAAACCGCACCGCTGCGGGCGGGCGCCTCAGGGTCGCATCGTCCTCGGCTCCGGCAGGCTTTAACGCGCCGAGCGGTAATCTTGGGGTATGGACTGGAAGACAGACTGGGGGCTCCGTGGACGAATGGGGTTCACGATGTTCCTCCTCTTCGCCCTCTACGTCGTGTTCATCGGCGTCCTGATCGAGGTGTTCAACGTCGGGATCATCTTCACGCTCGCGATGTTCGGCGCGTTCTCGCTCGCGCAGTACTTCTTCAGCGACAAGCTCGCGCTCCGGAGCATGGGCGCTCGCGAGGTCGACCCGGACGAGTACCCGGACCTCCACCGCCGGATCGAGCGCCTGAGCCAGCAGGCCGACCTGCCGAAGCCGACCGTCGCGGTCGCGAACACCCGCGTCCCGAACGCGTTCGCGACCGGCCGGAACAAGAAGAACGCGACCGTCGCGGTAACGACCGGACTGTTGGAGAGCCTCGACGAGGACGAGCTCGACGGCGTGCTCGCCCACGAGCTCGCCCACGTCAAGAACCGCGACGTGATGGTGATGACCATCGCGTCGTTCCTCTCCACTATTGCCTTCTTCATCGTGCGGTGGGGGTGGCTGCTCGGCGGCGACAACCGGCAGGGAGCGCCCGTCATCGTGGCCATCGTCGCGTCGCTTCTGGTGTGGGTGATCTCGTTCCTGCTCATCCGCGCGCTCTCGCGGTACCGCGAGTACTCCGCCGACCGCGGTGCGGCGCTCATCACCGGGAAGCCCGGAGCGCTCGCCTCGGCGCTGATGACGATCGACGGGCGGATGGACCGGGTGCCCGAGGAGGACCTCCGCGAGGAGGCGGAGATGAACGCGTTCTTCATCATCCCGATCAAGGCCGGTTTCGTCGGCAAGATCGCCTCCACGCACCCCTCGACGGAGAACCGCATCGAGAAGCTCCGCGAGCTCGAAAAGGAAATGGAAACGGCCTGAGACGGGTTCGGATCGCGATTTTTGCTCGGTCGTGTATACGTCGTTGAGAGCGGATCAACGGCGAACGCTCCCGAAGTCCCGGCAGCTCACTTAGAAACCGCTGAGAGTGGGTCGACGACGAAACCCCCGAAGCCCCGCCCGACCGTGACCGCATCCTCACGCCTCCCCAGCCTCGTCGCTGGCGCCCTCCGCTTCGCTCCGGGGCCAGCGACTCCCTCGCGCGTACTCCTCGCGGCCGCCGCTTCGCTCCGGCCGCTCGCAGGCACGCGCCACCGACTCGTTCACTTCTCGATGATCGCGGAAGGATCGCACCGCTGGTCGGTGTGAGCGGACTGAGGGGAGTAAGCCCCCTTCGGTTCGTCCCGACATTCGGCTGAGCGTCCGCGCCGCGGCCGGACTACCTTGTGGCGCGGACTTGCACCGGCGAGGATTCGCCGTTCCATCCGTTCCCGCCCGTCTCGGACGCGGCGGAGCCACGTACGACGTGGGAAACCCACGTACCCTCTCCGGGTTAACTCCCTTCCCTTGCGGGTCGGTTCGCGCGGATCATCGGTCGGGGCGGGGGGTGTCGTTGCTGTTCCAGAGCCAGCCGTCTCCGACTCCGGGCGTGTGCCCGGTCGCCTGTCCGGCCGGTGGGGGGACTTTCCTCATGCCGGAGGCACGGGAGTCGGGCTCCCTCTGTCCGTTCTCCCGTTTCGCCCGCCGGCGAATAAGCGGATCGGTCGGGCGCGTCCGCCGGGCGGAATCTGCGGGGTTCGGCGGAGACGCCGCGAACGCCGCGAGCGCGGTGCCACAAGGGAAGCGTTCAAGTCGCCAGCAACGCAATGGACTCCCATGTCCGAGGCCCAGACCGTTCAGCTGTCGTACGACGACGGTGCACGAGCGGTCGAACTCGCGCGGGAGGCGGTGGAGTCGTTCGTTCGACACGGGCAACGCGAACAGCCCGGAAGCATGCGCGAGGCGTTCTACGCCCGCACCGGCGCTTTCGTTCGGCTCCAGTCGACTCGGGGGCGGGGCCGTCTCCGCGGCTGCGCCGGCGCGTGGGACACTTCCGACCAGCTCGGGCACGCCATCGTTGAGGCCGCCATCAAGGCCGCCTCGGGCGACTCCTGCGGCTCCGAGGTGGAGCCGAAGGAACTCGACAACATCACCGTCTCGGTGTTCGTCGTCTCGAACACTGTCCTCACCAACGATCCCGCTGAAGACCTCGAGATCGGCACCCACGGCGTCTCCGTCGACAGCGGTAACGCGCACGGCTGGCTCTATCCGACGGTCCCCGTCGAGAACGGCTGGTCGGCCGCGGAGTTCCTCTCGCGAACCTGCCGGAAGGCGAAGCTCTCGCCCACCGCCTGGCAGGAGGAAGACACGATGGTGACGCTCATCGAGGGCCAGGTGTTCCGAGAGCGCGCCGACGGCGGCGCGGTCGAGGAGCTGTAGGCCGACCCGCTCGCGCCGGGACATCGCTCGTCCCGGCCCCGTCGTCTCGCAAACCGTTCCTTCCCGCTCGACGCATCCCGTTGAGCCGCGGCGCCCTCTCACTCGTGGTCTGTCGCTCCCTCGCGTCTCGACCGCCGAGCGCAGATCGGCGCCCGCGCTCCGACGGTCCCGCGAACCGGTGGCTTTTTTATGTTTTAGGCTAGCCTAATCTCTATGACTCACACGGTCAACGCAGACGGTCGACCGCCCGAGGGCGGTGATCCGCGGTGACCGTCGAGACGCACGTCGACCGCGCCCGGGACCGGGTGGCGGCCGAACGCGACGCCACGGCGGACGAGCGACGAGCGTACGAGCGGTTCCGATCGGCTCTCGCCTCGATCCCGACCGCCTCGGCGCCGACCGGCGCCGGCGGCGGGGGCGCCGGTTTCGGGAACGGCACCGGCGGCGGGTCGGGACCGAGCGCCGGCGGCGTCCGCGCCATCGCCGGCGCGACGAACGCGGCGTCGACCGACGGCTGTCGCCCGGTCCGCGAGGCGTTCGCCGAGACGGTGCGGCCCCACAGCGTGCCCGACGGTTCCGACGGCGAACCGCTGCTCGCGACCGTCCGCGAGGAACTGGGCGACGCCGTCGCGGTCGCGCTCTCGCCGAAGACGGACCACGATTTCACCCGCCCGGTCGCGTCGGCGATAGCGTCCGCCGTCGACGACCGGCTCGCGGAGCTCGCCGTGTTCGACCGGACCCTCGAACGCGAGGCGGCGTCGCTCCGGTCCGCTGGCGAGACGGTCCGTGAGACCACCGACTGGCTGTCGACCGCGGATGAGACGCCCCTCTCCGCGCTCGGGTTCGACGCCCTGCGTCGCCGCCACGAGGCGCTCGGCGGGCGGATCGAGGCCTGCGAGGCGCTGCTGGCGGAGCGGCAGGCCGACCTCGATCGGGCCGCCAGCCGCGGCGCCGCGGTCGGCGTCCGACAGCGATCGACCGTCGCGTACCTGTACGACGACTTCACGGTGTCGTACCCCGTCCTCTCGACCGTCGCGCGCCTCGTCGAGACGCTCCGCGAGTGCCGGCGGGCGGTCCGCGACCACCTCGTCCGGAGGGCGTAACCGTGTCCGACTCACCGCGCCGCGTCCGAGCCCGCGGCTGGGCGTGGGCCTGTCTCGGCCTGTTCGGCGACCCGGACGGCGCCGACTCGGGCGCCACCGGACCGGACGACGACGCGCCGGACGACACCGGGTGACGCGCGGCCCGAGCCGGTCTCTCCGACCGCGCCCCTCCGTGCGACAAACTACTCGTCGTCCCCGTACCCCACCGCCTCCGCGTCCGCGAGCGCCCGCTCCGTCGACGCCGACAGGTCGAGGGCCTCGTCGGCGACGACCTCGCCGTCGCGGATCACGGGCTCCATGAGCGACTCGGCGCCGTCCGGGCCAGAGCGTCCCGCGAGCCCGACCGCGTGAGCGCCGTCTTCGGTGCGGTAGACGGACTTCGCGCCCGAGAGTTTCCCGCGCTTGGCCGCCGGCTCGCCGTCGACGGCGACGAGGTCGAGCGCGAAGTCGACCGGGTCCGCGTTGGAGACGTACCCGCCGACGCCGAACCCGTCGGCGAGGTCGCGCAGGTCTCGGAGGTCCGCGGGGCCGAGCCCGCCGGAGACGTACACGTCCACGTCCCCGTGGCCCCGGGCCTCGAGTTCCCACTGGACCTCGCGGACGATGTGTCGGAAGTCGCCGCGCCGGGACCCGGTCGTGTCGAGCCGGACGCCGTCGAGGTCGTCGCCGAGCGTCCCGACCGCGCGGAGGACCTCGTCGACCTCGTCGGAGTAGGTGTCACACAGCGCGATCCGGGGCGCGTCCCCCGGCACGCCATCGTCGTAGGCGCGCCACGCGGCCTCCTGCTCGCCGCGGCCGAAGCAGATGGCGAGCGCGTGGGGCATCGTCCCGGACGCCTCGCGGCCGAGCAGCTCGCCGGCCGCGACGTGCGAGAACCCGTCGAAGCCGCCGACGAGCGCGGACCGCTCGACCGCCGCGGCCATCGCGGGGTGGACGTGGCGCGCGCCGAACGAGAGCACCGAGGAGTCCGGCGCGGCGACCCGACAGTCGAGCGCCGCCGTCGCCATCCCGGACGCGTGCGAGAGGAAGCCGAGCAGCGACGTCTCCAGCCGCGCGAACGCCGCGTACGGCCCCTCGATCCGCATCACCGGCCCGCCGTCGAACAGCCGCCCCTCCGGGATCGCGTCGACGTCGACGCCGCGGCCGGCCAGCAGCTCGACGGCGTCGCCGAGGCCGGCGAACAGCTCGAACTCCCCGTCCGGGAACTGGTCCGCGGTCACCTCGGCGACGACGCGCGGGTTCCGCCCCGCCGCCTCCAGCGCCGCCTCGGTCCGCTCGAAGTACGCGTCGGTCGCGCGGCCCTCCCGGATCGCGGCCGCGTCGACGATGTCGAACTCACTCATGCTCGACGGTTCGGGCGCGGAGACGAAAAGCCACCGTGTCGCAGCGAGCGCGCGATGATCCCCGGCGGATCAGTTCACGTAGATCGCCGTGCGAACAGCCCGAGCGCCGCCATAACGGCGACGAGCGTCGCTGCGACCCCGAATCCGGGAGTACTGCCGGCGGTGTCGCCGCTCTCGTTCCCGTCGTCGCCCTCGTTCGCCCTGTCGCCGCTCTCGTTCCCGTCGTCGCTCCCGTTCGCCCTGTCGGCGCCGTCAGTTCCGTCGCTCACGTCGCCGTCGTCGCCGCTGTCGCTCCCGCCGTCACCGCCGTCGGCCCCGTCGCCCGCGTCCGGGAGCGCGAGGTCGGCGTCCGGCCGGAGTTCGAGGACGCCCGCCGGCGAGGGCGCGTGGGTGATCGTCACGCTCGTCCCGTCACGCTCGACGCCGTACGCGCCGGGGAAGTCGCTCTCCTCGCCGATCTCGTACACGGTCCCCTCGGCGTAGTCGCCGTCGCCGTGCGCGGTCAGCATCCGCACGTAGGCGTCGCGGAACGCCGCGGCGTCGCCCTCTGTCTGCCACTCGGTCGCCCAGACGTAGCCGTCGCGCTCGCCGTTCCGGTAGGGGTACAGCTCGTCGCCGGCCCACCCCTCGGTCACGGGGTGCGCGTAGTTGTACAGTCCCCGGGTTTGGAGCTCCGCGTCGGTGCGGAAGTGGACGTTGTAGTTCTCCGCGGGGGACCGGTCCGGCTCGAGCACCGAATACTCGTATCCGCCGTCGAACCGCACCCCGGCGCTCTGGTACCAGAACATCACGAACATCGACGCCTCGCCCGCTGTCTCCGCGCCGTCGACCCCCTGGTCCGCGTACGTCTCCCACCCGCCGGTCGCGGTGTCCTCGAAGCTCACGCTGCGCTCCTCGTAGTCGGGGTCCCGGTGGATGACCTCAGCCGTCGACGCCGGCGGGTCGTTCATCGTCTCGTTGACGGCGGCCCAGCCACCCTCGTCGCGCAGCTCGCGGACGTACAGCGCGCCGTCGCCGTACGGCTGGAGGACGGTCTGGAGAATGCCGAAGTTGAAGTCGGGCACGTCGCCGCCGCCCCCGCCGCTCTCGGGCGGCTCGGCGCAGGTCCAGTTGTCGGCGCAGCGGGCGGCGTACCGCTCCTCGACGTGGACCGCCTCCCCCTCGACGATCCCGTCGACTGCGAGGTCGCTGTCCTGCGTCGCGCCGACGTAGCGCGGGTCAGTGAGGTCGTGGTACTGGTCTTGCATCGCGTGGAGGAGCTCGTGCGCGAGCGTGGAGGGGTCGATATCCGGCGACTCGCCGTCGGGGACGACGATGACGATCCGGTCCGCCGTCGGCGAGTAGAAGCCAGAGACCGCGCCGCCGAACACCGAGTCGATCTCGCTGTTGGCGTTCGCGTCGTCGCCGACGACGAACAGCGCCTCCCACACCTGGTCGTTCCAGCGCCGGAACGCCTCGGAGCTGTTCCCGCTCGCCGTGCCGTTGAGGTACTCGCCCCGGGTGACCGTCTCGACCGGCACGTCCTCTCGGAAGGGGCGCTGACGGACGTGTTCGACGCGCGCCATCGTCAGGTCCGTCAGCGCCGCCAACTGCGTCTCGTTGAGCCCGTCGGTCTCCGCGAAGTCAACCGACTCCTCGTAGTGGGTCCCGTTCCAACAGCCCACCAGTTCGGTGCCGTCACCAGGACCGCACTCCTCGGCCGACGCGGAGGGCACGGCGTCGGACGTCACGGGGCCGTTCCCGGCCGACTCGGCGGGGACCGCGCCGGCGTCGGGGGCGGCGGCGACGCCGGCGGTGAAGGCGACACATAGGACGGCGACCGCGGCAACGATCGCGGCCGCGGTCGAGGGGCTGAGAACCCGTCGCATACGAGATTTATCGGCCGCCCCGGTAAGTAGTTTGTCGGTTCCTTCGGCGCCGCGGCCGGCAGATTTTTTCCTGCCGTGTCGGCGGATCGCCGCGCGGACCCCGCGGAACGGACGACGGTTTTTGCCCCCTGCGCGCTAACCGCCGGTATGGCGTTCGATCCGACAGCAACCGCGGTGGTCGTCGTCGACATGCAAAACGGGTTCTGTCACCCGGACGGGAGCCTCTACGCCGAGCCGAGCGAGGCGGCGGTCGAGCCGGTGACGACGCTCGTCGACCGCGCCCGGGAGGCCGGCGCGAGCGTGGTCTACACCCGCGACGTCCACCCGCCCGAGCAGTTCGACGAGACCCACTACTACGACGAGTTCGACCGGTGGGGCGAACACGTCGTCGAGGGGTCGTGGGACGCCGAACTCGTTGCCGACCTCGACGTGCGCGACGACGACCACGTCGTCGAGAAGCACACCTACGACGCCTTCTACCGGACGGACTTGGAGGGGTACCTCGAGGCGCACGGCATCGACGACCTGCTGATCTGCGGCACGCTCGCGAACGTCTGCGTCCTCCACACGGCCGGGAGCGCGGGCCTCCGGGACTACCGCCCGGTCGTCGTCGAGGACGCGCTCGGCTACATCACCGAGGACCACCGCGAGTACGCGGTCGACCACGCCGAGTGGCTGTTCGGCGAAACGGCGACCCGCGACGAGGTCGCCTTCGCCGCCGAGTAACCGGCGGCGAGCGTTCCGGATGTCGAACGTTCCTGATTTCCGTAATTATCGCGCGCGGAAATCGGCGTGTAATCCTTTTTACCGCTCGCCGAAACCGCAGGGTATGGACATCTCTCGACGGGGCGTGCTCGGCGGCCTCGGCGCGGTCTGTGCGGTCGGCGCCGTCGGCTTCGCGGGCGCGACGGCGGTGACGGACGGCGAGGCGGCCGGCGGCATCGGCGGCGACGGTCCGGGACCGACGGGCGGCGCGTCCGCCGACGGAGGGGGCGGGTCCGGTCCCTCGTCGGCCGGCGTCGATCCCGACGCGCCGTTCGTCGCGCGGGTGACCGGCGACGACGGGACCGACGCGCTGCTGTTCGACGCGAGCGACCTCGACCGCGTCAAGGGCGTCTTCTCCCAAGACGGCGAGTACCTCGTCCAGGTCGTGCTCTCCGAGGCGGGGATCGAGTCGTTCCGGAGCCGCCTCGACGAGGCGGGGGCGACCGACGACCCGGCGGCGTTCGTGGTGTCGATGACGCTCGACGGGACCGAGGTGCGGCGCGTCGAACTCGACGGGGAGACGGTGGGGGCGCTCACCGGCTCCGAGTGGGGGGGCGTGTTAACCCTCCCGTTCGACGAGGAGACGGTCGCTCGCTCGGTGTACGACCGACTGGCGGACGAGTAACTCGCTTCCGGGGCGCCCTCGACGACTGACTGGTCAGGTATCTCGACGCGGTGAACGGTGGATAGGGTTTTGCCTCTCGACCGCGTGTGTCTGCCGTGAGCGATGCCCCCGCGGACGACGGCGGTCGCCCGTGTCCGGTCTGCGAGACCCCGATGTACCACCGGCACTGTAAGTACGTCTGTCCGGCGCACGGCGTCGTCTACGACTGTAGCGACACGTTCTACTGAGCCGTCGGTCGCGCCGCGCGCCGCGCCGATCGCCGGCACGGCCGGGGTCGATCGGCACCCGAACTGTGTCGTGCGAACTGTTATGTTCTTGGAGGCCGACCTTTCTTTTATGATGGGCGACCCGTACGTGACCCTCCTTGCCGACCCACCGAGGTCAGCATGGTAGAGCAAAAGCAGGTTGCCCGGAGCAAGCGGATCCAGCGCCGCACCGGGAAGACCTTCCACGTCGCCACCCGGCTACTGCCGCAGCGGATTCGTCACCCGACGTACGTGCTGTACGGTTTCTTCCGGATCGCCGACGAGGTCGTCGACGCCGAAGACACGGCGCCCCCCGCCGAGCAGCGGGCCGAACTCGACCGGCTCCGGGCGGCCGCGCTCGGCGAGGAGCCGACCGACGACCCCGTGTTGGAGGCGTTCTCCGAGGTGCGCGAGCGGAACGGCATCGCCGACGCGGACGTTCACTCGTTCGTGGACGCGATGGAGAGCGACATCGACACCGACCGCTACGAAACCTACGCGGACCTAGAGGCGTACATGGACGGCTCCGCCGCCGCCGTCGGGCGGATGATGACGTCGATCATGGACCTCGATCCGGAGGAGGAGGCCGAGGCGCTCCCGCACGCCACGAAGCTCGGCGAGGCGTTCCAGATGACGAACTTCCTCCGGGACGTCCGCGAGGACGTCGTCGAGCGCGACCGGATCTACCTCCCCCTAGAGACCCTGCGGCGCCACGGCGTGAGCGAGCAGCAGATCCTCGACTTGGAGTTCGACGAGGATGTCGCGGCCGCGATCCGCGAGGAGATGGCCCGCACGGAGCGCCTCTACGAGGAGGGCGTCGCGGGGATCAAGTACCTCCCCGAGGACTGCCAGCTCGCGGTGCTGCTCGCGGCGGTGCTGTACGTCGACCACCACCGCCTCATCCGGAACCTCGGGTACGACACCGTCTCGACGACCCCGGAGCTGTCGCTCACCCGGAAGCTGTCGCTGCTGGTCCGCACCCGCTGGAAGTGGCAGTGGAACCGCGACCCCGAGGCGGTGTTCTACGACATGTGTACCGATTTCGACCCCAGCCGCGAGTCCCACGGCCACGGACCCCACGGCACGGGCGTTCCCCAGACGGACTGAGCGCCCGTGGACCGCTCCCGGTTCGTCGCCCTCGCGTTCGCCGCGTTCGGTCTCGTGTTCGTCTCCTTCCTCATCCGCGGCACGACCCGACTGGTGGCGCCCTACGGGGTCGCCGTCGCCGCGTCGGCGCCCGTCCTCTTCGCGGCGGCCGGGCTGCTCGCCGGTCTCGTCGTCCTCGCCCTCCTCGATCTGACGGGTATCCGCCCGCTGACGTGAGCGTCGACGGCCCGCCTTGTCCGGTCGGCCGTGGCACCGCCAGCGCCGCCCGAGTCGGAACGCCCTTGCCGCGTCGACCCCCACGAAGCGTATGGACGTAAGAACCGTCGCGGACCTCTCGCCGGCCGAGCGCCGCGCCTTCTTCGAGCGCGACGCCGGCGTCGAGGGGGTCCGCGAAGACGTGCGGGAGATCGTCGAGCGGGTCCGCGAGGAGGGCGACGTCGCGGTCCGCGAGTTCGCCGAGGAGTTCGACGGGATCGCCGTCGGCAACATCGACGTGACGGACGACGCGGCGCGGGCGCACGACGAGCTGGCCGACGCGGACGACCCGGTCCTCGACGCCGTCCGCGAGGCCGCGGCGAACGTCCGCGAGTTCCACGAGCGGCAGCGCCCGGAGGACTGGCGCGACGACTTCGGCGGCCGGGAGCTGGGGCGGCGGTTCCGTCCGATCGACCGGGTCGGCGTGTACGTGCCCGGCGGCGCGGCCGCGTACCCCTCCAGCGCGCTGATGGGGATTATCCCCGCGGTCGTCGCCGGCGTCGACCACGTCGCGGTCGCCACGCCGCCGGCGGCGGATCTGAACCCGGTCACCCTCGCGGCGATCCACGAGGCGGGGGCCGACGCGGTGTACCAGGTCGGCGGCGCGCAGGCCGTCGCCGCGCTCGCCTACGGCACGGAGACGGTGACGCGGGTCCAGAAGATTGTGGGCCCCGGGAACAAGTGGGTCACGGCCGCGAAGTCGATCGTCCAAGGCGACGCCGAAATCGACTTCCTCGCCGGCCCGAGCGAGGTGCTTGTCCTCGCGGACGAGACGGCGGACCCCGCCCTCGTGGCGGCCGACCTCGTCGCGCAGGCCGAACACGACCCGAACGCCTCCGTGGTCGCGGTCACGGACGACGCCGACCTCGCCGCGGCGGTCGCTGACGCGGTCGAGGCGCAGGCGGCCGAGCGTGAGCGCGAGGAGACGATCCGGGCCGCGCTCGACAACGAGGCCTCCGGCGTGCTCCACGCGCGGTCGATGCCCGAGGCCGTGCTGTTCGCCGAGGAGTACGCCGCCGAACACCTCTCGATCGTGGCCGACGACGACGAGGCGCTTCTCGACCGGATCACCAACGCCGGCTCCGTCTTCCTCGGCCCGTACTCCCCCGTCGCGGCCGGGGACTACGCGGCCGGGACGAACCACGTGCTGCCGACGAACGGCGGCGCGAAGCGCTACGGCGGGCTCTCCGTCGACACCTTCCTGCGGTCCTCGACCGTCCAGCGGCTTGACCGCGACGCCCTCGACGACCTCTCGGAGACGGTCACGACGCTCGCCGACGCAGAAGGGCTGGAGGCGCACGCCGAGAGCGTGCGGAAGCGGTTCCAGTAACTCGCCGTCCCGTCGCTTCTCCGCTCCCCGGCCCCGCCTGACTCGGAGCGGACGCCCCCGCCTCCAGAGCAGTATATACCGTTATAGATCGATCCGAACGGGTATGAGACGGTCTGTCCCCTCACGGTGTGTCCTACCCCACTACGGAGAAGTCTAGACGGCCATATTCGGCTCATAGCAGGCTTCTTGCCCCGGAAAAGGCGTCTCCAATTCGTAATGGTGGAAGACAGCGGTCAACGGCGGGAGTCGAGTTCGCGGCGTAAGTTCATTCTGGCCGGCGGGGCGATCGGGATCACCGGTCTGGCAGGCTGTTCCGGCGGGAGCGGAGACGGCGAGGCCGGCGCGGGCCTCGATTCGGGCAGCGAGGACGGCGACGGCGGCGACGGCGGATCAAGCGACCCGATGCTCGCGGACGCCTCGGAGTTCGATCCCGCCGAGCCCGGCTGGGAGGAGAACAACTACCTGATGACGGCGGTCTCGGAGAACGACTACTTTCAGGGGAGCCAGACGGACCTGGAGAACATGCGGAACCAGGACGTCGACGAGATCGCTCACGGGAACCCGCCACGGGAGCTGCCAGACGACGAGAGCGAATGGGTCGATCCCGACCCACTTATTTTCGTGGACAAGCCCGGCGAGTCCGGCCAGACGCAGTACCAGGATACCATCCAGCCGTTGCTGGACCGGCTCGAGGAGACGACGGGCCGGACGGTCGAGTGGCAGCCCGTCGACTCCAACGCGGCGACGGTCGAGTCGTTCCGGGCGGGGCGCGGACATCTGGGCGATATCTCGACCGGGACGTCCGCCTTCGGGGTCAACCTCGGCGGCGTCGTTCCGTTCGCGGTCCCGAGAAGTCCCTCCGGACAGTTCGGCTACCGGCTGCTGGCGATCACCCGCGACGACGAGCATGACATCCAGTCCGTCAACGACTTCGCGCGCGACGATGTCACAGTCACGCACTCCGAGCCGGCGTCGAACTCCGGCAACCAGGCGCCGTCGGCGCTGTTCGACCAGTTTTTCGACGTGACGGCCGGAGAGGACTACGAGAGGGAGTTCTCGGGCGGCCACGACCAGACCGCCCGCGGCATCGCGGCCGGCGACTACGACGCCGGGCCGATCTGTAGCACCTGCGTCGACGACCTCGTCCAGTCGACGGAGGACATCGACTACGACGACTTCAAAGTGGTCTGGGCGAGCAACCCGTTCCCGCCGGGTCCGATGGTCCACCGCTACGACCTTCACCCGGACATCGTCGAAGGGATCAAGGAGGCGACCATCGGGACCGACTGGACGGACACCGAGTACGCCGAAAACACCGGTGAGGCCGAGTACGTCGAAATCGACTACAAGAAGGTGTTCAACGACATCCTGATCATCCAGCGGTACAACGGCGTCGAGTACGAGAGCGGGAACCTGTAACGATGCTCGAAACGGAGAAGCTCGGAAAGACGTACCCGACCGGCGACGAGGCGCTCAGCGACGTCTCCGTGCGGATCGACGGCCGCGAGGTCGTGGCGATGATCGGCCCGAGCGGGGCCGGCAAGAGCACGTTCGTCCGATGTGTCAACCGGCTAGTCGAGCCGACGGCGGGAAGTATTCGCCTCGACGACACGGAGCTGACGGCGCTGGACGACGACGGGCTGCGGAACGCGCGCCGGAACATCGGCATGGTGTTCCAGGAGTACAACCTCGTCGAACGGCTCACCGTGATGGAGAACGTGCTCTCCGGGCGGCTCGGCTACGTCTCGAACTGGGCGGCGCTCCGGCGGAACTTCCCGCCGGACGATGTCGAGCGCGCCTACGAGCTGCTGGACCTCGTCGGACTCAACGGCATGGAGAACAAGCGGGTCGACGAGCTCTCGGGCGGGCAGCGCCAGCGCGTCGGCATCGCGAGGGCGGTCGTCCAGGAGCCGAAGATTCTGCTGGCCGACGAGCCGACCTCCAGCCTCGACCCCGAGACCTCCCGCGACGTAATGGAGCTGCTCACCGACATCGCCGAGGACCGCGACGTGCCCGTGCTGATCAACATCCACGAGGTTGACCTCGCGGAGGCGTACGCGGACCGAATCCTCGGGCTTCACGCCGGCGAACTCGTCTTCGACGGGCCGGCGAGCGACCTCACCGACGAGTCGAAGGGCGTCATCTACCGGGGGGAGGAGCCGCCGGAGTCGGCCGTGACCGACCCGGACTGGCTGTCGGGGGCGAACGATGACTCGGGTTCGAACGGTGAGTCGAGCGCGCGGAACGGGCAGGATGCCGGTTCCGACCGCCTGCCCGCGGAGGACTGACCCGTGGCGACCGAGTCGTCCTCGCCGGCCGGGTCGGCGGGCGCGGCGGACAGACGGACGTGGCGACGGCCGACCGCGTTCCGGAACCGGTACACAAAGTGGGCAGTGTACGGGGCCGTCCTCGCGCTCGTCGTCTGGTCGGTGGCGAGCCTACAGATCACCCTCGGGCGGTTCCTCTCGGGACTCGGCTACGGCTACGAGCTGATCGACTCGATGCTGCCGCCCGAGACCGGCAGCGAATACACGCTCAGGCTGTTTGACCGCATGATCGAGACGATCGCGATGGCGATGGTCGCGACCGTCGCCGGGATCGCGATCAGCCTGCCGGTCGCGTTCGGAGCGGCCGAGAACATTTCACCGAAGCCGACCTACTACCTCAGTCGCGGTATCATCAGCGCCACGCGTGCCATCGACGGACTGATCGTCGCGATCGTCGCCGTCATCGCGCTCGGGTTCGGCCCGCTCGCGGGGATCGTCGCGATCAGTTTCAAAACGATCGGCTTCTTTTCGAAGCTGTTCGCCGAGGACTTGGAGGATATCGACATGGGTGGCGTCGAGGCAGTCCGGGCGACCGGCGCCTCTCGGTTCCAGAGCCTCGTCTACGGGGTCGTCCCGCAGGTCGTTCCGCGCTTCGCCGGGCTCGCCGTGTACCGCTGGGACATCAACATCCGGTCGTCGACGATCGTTGGGATCGTCGGCGCCGGCGGGATCGGCGTCCTCCTCCAGCGGGCCTACCAACGGTACGAGTACGACTACGTGGCGGCAATTCTCATCGCGATCATCGCGGTGGTCCTCGTCGCCGAGTTCGTGAGCGCCGTCGTCAGACGGAGGGTCCAGTGATGGCGGGCGCCACGCGAGAGTGGAGCCGGTTCGACGCGCGAGAGCGGCTCTTCCGGATCGGCGGTGCGCTCGTCGCCGTCGCCGTCGTGGTCGGCTCGTGGGAGTGGCTCGACATGAGCCTCCAGTACGTGACCACCGCGCCGGCGCAGGTCGGTGACCTCTTCGGGCGGATGGTCCCGCCGGACTGGGGCTACCTGCCGAACGCGGTCGGCCCGCTCGCCGAAACAATACAGATCGCCGTCGTCGGGACGATCGCGGCGGTGATGATGGCGGCCCCGGTCGCGTACATCTCCGCCGAGAACACGACGCCGAACCGGGCGACGTACGCGCTCGGGAAGCTCATCGTCACGGTCTCGCGGTCGGTCCACACGATCGTCTGGGCGCTGCTGTTCGTCGTGATGCTCGGGCCGGGCGCGCTCGCGGGCACCGTCGCGACCGCGGTCCGGTCGATCGGGTTCCTGGCGAAGCTCCTCGGCGAGGAGATCGAGGAGATCGACTTCGGGCAGGTGGAGGGGGTCCGGGCGACCGGCGCGAGTCCAGCCCAGCTGCTGATCTACGGGATCGTCCCGCAGATCAAGCCGGCCTTGGTCGGGCTCAGCGTGTACCGGTGGGACATCAACGTCCGCGCGGCGACGATCCTCGGGTTCGTCGGCGCCGGGGGGATCGGCGTCCAGCTGTTCGAGGCGATCGACTCGTTCGCGTGGCGGACGGTGTCGGCGCTGCTGATCGCCATCCTCGGCGTCGTGCTGGTGAGTGAAGGCGTGTCGGCGTACGCTCGACGGAAAGTGCGCTGATGCCGACCGCGAGGCGGAGCGACACGCGAACCGACGACAAAACGGAACCACACATGACAGCGATTCACGATACAGACGACCGGAACGACCGAGCGACCGACGGAGTCGTCCTCTTCGACATGGACGGCGTGATTCTCGACGGCTGGGGGACCGACGACGTCGTTCACAGCCGCGCGCTCGACGACGTGCTGGAGGAACGGGACCTGCGGGTGACCGGGGACCTCCGGCGTCCGCTTGAGACGCACGCGTACGACGACGACTTCCGAGGCGCCTGCGAGGAGTTAGGCGTCGATCCCGCGGCCCTGTTCCGGGCCCGCGAGGAGCGCGGCGCGAAGCGGTCCGTCGCCCGGCTCGCGGCCGGGACGAGACGGCTCTGCCCCGACGTCGACGCGATCGGCGAGATCGCCGAGCGCGTCCCCGTCGGGCTCGTGAGCAACAACTACCACCCGACCGTGGAGTTCGTCGTCGACCACTTCCGGCTCGACGCGTTCTCGTTCGCCCGCGGCCGCGACCTCGGTCCGGAGGGGTTCCGCCGCCGCAAGCCGGACCCGCACTACCTGAACGAGGCGCTCGACGCGCTCGACGCGAGCGCGGGGCTCTACGTCGGCGACCGCGCCACCGACGTGATCGCCGCCGAACGGGCCGGACTCGACGGCGTGTTCCTCAGGCGCGAGCACAACGCCGCCCTCGATCTCGATGTTGAGCCGACCGCGGAGATCGACACCCTCCGCGACCTCGTCGGCCTCGTCGAGACGACGCCGTGACCTGGTGAGCGACGCGTCCCCCGCAGAAACGGTTATCTCGCGTAGCGTCGTCTCGAAGGTATGTTTCCGTCGCCGCTGACGCTGTTTGAGGGATTCTCCGCGCTGGAGGCGACGGTGGCGGTCCTCGTCGTCTCGGTCGCCGGCGCCTTGGCCATGGAGTTCGTCGTCCTCCGGGTCGCCCGCCGCTACGTCTCCCACACGGACACCGGCTACGACGACATCGTCCTCTCGTCGCTCCGCGCCCCGCTCGTCGTCACCGCCGCGCTCGCGGGAGTGTACGTGCTCACGCAGGTGCCGTCGGTCCGGACGTCGGTGCTCGTCGAGCCGCGGCTGCTCGACGCGGTGTTCGGGCTGCCGTCGCTGTCGGTGATCGTCCTCGTCTGGGCGTACGCGGCCAACGGCGTCGTGAACCGGCTCGTCGCCGCGGTCAACGCCGAGGGCGGCCGGTTCGACTTCGCGCCCGTCTTCTCGAACGTCTGGACGCTCGCGGTGCTGGTCGGGAGCGCCGGGACCCTGCTGTGGCTGTGGGGCATCGAGATCACGCCCCTGCTCGGTGCGGCGGGCGTCGCCGGCATCGCGGTCGGCTTCGCCGCGAAGGACACCGTCGCGAACTTCTTCGGCGGGATCGCGCTGTACTTCGACGACACCTACAAGATCGGCGACTACATCGTCTTGGACGACGGCACGGCGGGCACCGTGATCAAGGTCGGCGTGCGCTCGACGACGCTGCTCACCCGCGACGAGGTGTTGGTGACGGTGCCGAACGCGGCGCTCAACGCCTCGAAGGTGACGAACGAGTCTGCGCCCCGGCGCCGCCGCCGCGTCCGGGTCCCGATCGGCGTCGCCTACGGGACGGACGTGGACGCCTTCGAGGCGCTCGCGATGGATGTCGTGGGAGCCGAGCCGCTGGTCCTCGACTCCCCGAAGCCGCGGGCGCGGTTCCGGTCGTTCGGCGACTCGTCGCTCCAGTACGAGATCCTCTGTTGGGTGAACGGGCCCACCCGTCGCCGCCGCGCGCAACACGAACTCAACCGGGCGCTGTACGTGGCGCTCGGCGACGCGGGCATCGAGATCCCGTACCCGAAACGCGACGTGACGGTCAGCGGGGCCGTCGGACCCGCGGCGGCCGCTCGCGACGGCGCGCCCGATCCCGAGCAGGAGCCGAACACTGACGCGGATCCGAGCGCGGACGCGGATTCGAGCGCCGACGCAGCGACCTGACCGGTCGCTCCCGCCGGCAGGGTTTTGAGTGTCGACGCCGAACGCGTTCGCATGAGTACCGAACCGGCCGACACCGGGACCGAGGAGAACGACCCGGCGATCGAGGTGACGCCGGACGCCGCCGAGGAGGCGCTCTCGCTCTTGGAGGGCGAGGGACTCGACACCGACATCGCCGGACTGCGACTGTTCGTCCAGCAGGGCGGCTGCGCGGGGCTGTCCTACGGGATGCGCTTCGACACCGAGCCGGAGGAAGACGACCTCGTCGTGGAACACCACGACCTCCGGGTGTTCGTCGATCCCGCGAGCAAGAACTACATCGGCGGGAGCACGCTCGACTACGAACACGGGCTTCAGGCGGCCGGCTTCGAGGTCGAGAACCCGAACGTCGTCTCCGAGTGCGGCTGCGGCGAGTCGTTCCGCACGTAGCGGTTCCCCGCCGTCACCGGGGCGGTTCCGGCCTCCGCTTCGTTTCCGTTTTCCCCCGACCGTCGAGTCCGCCGCTTAAGTCGCTCCGCCGGGTAGCGAGAGGTATGACGCTGGAAGCGACGACGACACCGGACGGGGAACGCGTGTACACCGACCGGTCGCGCACGGAGCGCGGCGCGGACGGCCCCTTCTACCTCGTGTTCGCGGACGAGGCGGGGGAGTCCCGCTGGGGGTTCCGCTGCGGCAACTGCGGGTCGTTCGACACCGCGATGGACACGATGGGCCGGATCCAGTGTACCGAGTGCGGAAACCTCCGGAAGCCCGACGAGTGGGACGCGGCCCACGAGTGAGCCTCCGGTGACGGGACGCGCCCGCGGCTCTCCGCGGTGTTCTCGGCCGCACCGCCGGTTCTCTCTGCCCGAAATCGTGAGAAAGTTTATCACGGATGGTGCCGAACTTCGAGGTAGATGGCCACTGTGAGCATCCCCCCGACGACCGAGGCCAGAGACGTCTTCCGCGAACTGGGTTACACCGTCTCCGAGGGCGGACGCGAGTTCGTCGCGGAGCGCAAGTGGCGGCGCGTCCTCGTGACGGTGCTATGTCTGGACGACGACGACCTCGACCCGTATCTCGCAGACGGGGGCGACACACCGCGACTCCGGTGTTTCGTCACGTGGCGCGACCGCGCGGCCGACCTCCAAGAGCGGCTCGTCGCCTCGAAACCCCCCTACGACTGGGCGGTCATCGGCATCGACCACGACGGCGAGGACTTCGCGGTGATGGAAGGCGCGCCCGGAAGTCCGTAGGGGTCCTCCAGCCACGGGCCCGTCCCGCGACGCCTATTTTTATCCCCCCATGCGTCCTACCAGCACGTGACATGGTCTTCAAGAAGATCACGCTGATCGGGACGAGCGAGGAGAGCTTCGACGCCGCGGCCGACGACGCCATCGACCGCGCCGAGGACACGCTGGACAACGTCTACTGGGTCGAGGTCGAGGAGTTCGGCGTCGAGTTGGACAGCGCGGCCGACCGCGAGTATCAGGCGGAAGTCGAGGTCGCGTTCGAACTGGAGGGATAAGCGGTAGGCGGTTTTTTGATTCGCTCGTAGCTCCGAGCGGCGGCGCCGCCCGATTATAGATTGGTCTCGACGGATCGCCGTCGAACACCACCGAAGCCCCAGCCGCGAGGGCTCGCTGCGATCGCTGCGCGCCTCCGTCGGTCACTCCGTCCCCTCCCTCGGTGCTTGCGTCGCGCGCCGTCGCGGCTGCCCCTTCGAGTCCCGCCCGCCCACACCACAACCGCACCGCACGCCTCCCCAGCCTCGTCAGCCGCCGTCGCTTCGCTCCGGCAACTGACTCCAGCGAGGGACCGAAGGTCCCTCTGGCAGCCGGCGCGTAGCGCCGGCGACCTCGCGCGCGCTGGCTTCGCGGCCTGCCGGCGGCTCGCAGGCACGCGCCACCGCGACGGTCGTTTACAACCGATACCGCGGCGGTCACCTATTTACCCGCCCGTGCCCACGACCCGGCAATGACCGCTTCACGCGCGCCGGCCGAGCCGGCGGTCCGGGAGTTCGAAGCGACGGTCGACCGCGTCGACGGCCGCGAGGTCGTCCTCGACGAGACGTACTTCTACGCCGAGTCCGGCGGCCAGCCCGCCGATCGGGGGACGCTCGACGGCCACCTCGTCGACGACGTGACCGAACGGGGCGGAGACGTGGTCCACGCGCTCGACTCCGACGCCGACCCCGACCTCGCGCCCGGTGACGAGGTCACGGGCTTGGTCGACGACGCGTTCCGGACCTACTGCGCCCGCGCACACACCGCCTCCCACGTGCTGTACGGGGCCGCGCGCCGGATCGCCGAGGACCTCGGCTACGCCGGCTTCGACATCTCCGAGACGAAGGTCCGCGTCGACCTGACGACCGCCGAGCCGTTAGACGACGGCGACCTGATCGAGTTAGAGCGGCTCGCGAACCGCGCCGTCTAGGACTCGCTGCCCGTCTCGTGGGCGACCCACTCGGCCGAGGCGGCCCGAGATGTCGACGGGATCGCGTTCAACACGAAAACGGAGGAGGGTGCGATGAGCGGCGGCGCGGTCCGGGTCGTCACCGTCGGCGACGCGGACGACCCCTGGGACGTCGCCGCCTGCGGCGGGACCCACGTCGAGAACACCGCTGAGATCGGGCCGATCGCGGTGCTGGACCGGTCGAACCCCGGCGAGGGCGTCACCCGCGTCGAGTTCGCCGTCGGCCCGACCGCCATCGACGAGCTCGGCGCGGTCCACGCCGCCGCGCTCGACGCCGCGACGACGCTGGACGCGCGCGTCGGCGACCTCCCCGACGCGGTCGACCGCCTCCGCGAGGAGGCCGACCGGCTGGAGGCGGACCTCCGCGAGGCGCGCGGGGACCTGCTCGCCGCCCGCCTGCGCGACCTCCCGACGACCGAGGTCGACGGCGCGCGGTGGGCGGTCGGGACCGTCGACGACGCCGACCCGAACGAGCTCCGGGAGCCGGCGACCGCGCTCGTCGGCGGCGACGCCGACGCGGACGACGGCCCCGACGCCCTCGCCGCGATCGGTGCGGGTGACGCCCCGTTCGTCGTGGTCGCGGCCGCGGAGGACACGGCCGTCGACGCGGGCGACATCGTCGGCGCGATAACCGCCGAGTTCGGCGGCGGCGGGGGCGGCGGCCCGACGTTCGCGCAGGGCGGCGGCCTCGACGCCGACCCCGCGGCCGTCGCGGCGTGGTTCCGGAAGCGATGACGGGCAAGCTGGGACCCGACGCGCTCGCCGCGGCGCTCGCGGCGACCGGCGCGCCAGACGCCGCGGTGGCGCAGGGGCCGGCCTACGGGGAGGACGCGGCCGCGATCGACCTCGGCGACGCCGCCGAGACGCTTGTCGTCGCGGCCGACCCGCTGTCGCTCGCGGCCGAGTCGGTCGGGACGCTCGCGGTCCACGTCGCCTGTAACGACGTCGCCGCGAGCGGGGCCGACCCGCGGTGGCTCACGCACACGCTCTTTTTACCCGACGGCGATCCCGACCGCCTCCGGACCGTCGTCGACCAGGTCGACGCGACGGCGCGCGAGCTCGGGTGCGCGGTCGTCGGGGGCCACACCGAGGTGCTCGACGCGCTCGACCGCCCGCTCTGCTCGATGACGGCGATGGGGACGACGGACCGCTTCGTGTCGAGCGGCGGGGCTGAGCCGGGCGACCGCCTCCTTCTCACAAAGGGGGCGGCGATCGAGGCGACGGCGATCCTCGCGACCGACTTCCGCGAGGAGTGCCGCGCGGCCGGCGTCCCGGCCGCGACGCTCGACGCCGCCGCCGGCTTCCTCGACGAGGTGAGCGTCGTCCCCGACGCGGCCGCGGTCCGGGACGCCGCGAGCGCGCTCCACGACCCGACAGAGGGGGGCGTCGCGACCGCCCTCGTCGAGATGGCCGCGGCGAGCGACTCGGTCTTCGCCGTCGAGCGCGACGCGGTCCCCGTCCGCCCCGAGACGCGCGCCTGCTGCGACGCGCTCGGCGTCGACCCGCTCGCGACGTTCGGCTCCGGCGCGCTGCTGGCCGCGGTCCCGCCGGACCGGGTCGACGACGCGCTCAACGCCCTCGACGCGGTCGGGGTCGGCGGCGCGGAGATCGGCTCGGTCGAGGGGGCTGCGGGCGACGCCGCGGGCTCGGGCGACGCCGCGGACCCGGCTCGCCCCGCGGGAACCGTCCGAATCGACGGCGAGCCGCTCGCCGAGCCGCCCCGCGACGAGCTGTACCCGCTGTGGGAGGCGCGCGAGGCGGAGGAGTAGGCGCGTCACCGGCGCCGGTGCCGAAGCCGTCCGGGACGCCGGGTCGGGCGGTCCCGCCGATCGCTCACCTTTTTCGGTGAGGGACCGAAGTCGGTGACATGACCGGAGCACGCGTCGGCTCGGCGCTCACCGACGAACAGCAGGCGGTCCGCGACCTCGTCGAGGAGTTCGCGGCCGAGGAGGTCCGACCGACGGCGGCCGAAGCCGACGAGACGGAGACGTTCCCGGAGGACGTGTGGGACGGGCTCGCGGAACTCGGCCTGACGGGGCTGACGGTCCCGGAAGCGTACGGCGGGTTCGGCGCGGGGAAGACGACGTACGCGGTCGCCAACGAGGCGCTGGCGCACGGGTCCCTCGCGGTCGCGACGGCCCTGTCGGTCCACTGCCTCGCCACCTCCTGTATCGCCGAGTTCGGCAGCGAGACCCAGCGCGAGACGTGGCTCCCCGAGATGGCGGAGACGGGCCGCCCGGTGGGCATGTTCTGTCTCTCCGAGCCGCACGCGGGCTCGAATCCCGCGGAGATGTCGACGACCGCGACGTATGACCCCGAGACCGACGAGTACGCGCTCAACGGCGAGAAGCAGTGGATCACGAACGGGAAGCGCGGCGGCGTGGCCGTCGTCTTCGCGAAGGTCGACGACGAGGCGCACGACCCCGACGACGACGCGATCACGCAGTTCCTCGTCCCCGCCGACACCGAGGGGTTCGAGGTCGGCAAGAAGGAGGAGAAGCTGGGCCTCCGGGCCTCGGACACGACCGGGATCACCTTCGACGACTGCCGCGTCCCCGCCGCGAACCGTCTCACCGAGCCGGGAAAGGGGCTCTCCGCCGCGTTCCGGACGCTCACCGAGGGCCGGATCGGCATCGCGGCGCAGGCGGTCGGCGTCGCGCAGGCGGCGCTCGACGAGGCGAAATCCTACGCCGAGGAGCGCGAGCAGTTCGACCGACCGATAAGTGACATCCAGACGATCCGGCACAAGCTCGCGGAGATGTCGACCGACGTGTCGGCGGCGCGGCTGCTCGTCCGCGAGGCGTGCCGGCAGGCGGAGGCGGGCGAGGACTATCGCGTCGCCGCATCGAAGGCAAAGTACCGCGCCAGCGAGGCCGCGATGTCGGTGACGAACGAAGCGATCCAGATCCACGGCGGCTACGGCTACACGACCGAGTTCGACGTCGAGCGCCTCTACCGCGACGCGAAGATCACGGAGATATACGAGGGGACGACCGAGGTCCAGAAGACGATCATCGCCCGCGGGGTGTTCGGCGAGTGACCGACGGTGACGGGTCTCAGTTCGCCGCCTACGACGCGGTCGTCTACGACCTCGACGGGACGCTCGTCGAGCTCGCGGTCGACTGGGACGCGGTCGCCGACGCGGTCCTCGACGTGTACGCCGAGCGCGCCCTCATCCCCCCGACTGAGGAGCTGTGGGGCCTCCTCGGCGCGGCCGACGAGTACGGGATCCGGGCTGAGGTCGAGGAGGCGATCGCGCTCCACGAGCGCCCCGGCGCCCGCGAGTCGACCCGGCTCCCGCTCGGGGACCGACTCGCGGCCGCGACCGCGGACGACGAGTCCGCGGACCCACACCCCCCGGCTGGCGTCTGTTCGCTCAACTGCGAGGACGCGTGCCGCATCGCGGTCGAGACGCACGGCCTCGGCGACGCGCTCGTCTCGGGCGCGATCGTCGGCCGCGACACCGTCGGAAGCCACAAGCCCGACCCGGCGTCGCTGCTCGCGGCGATCAACCGCCTCGGGGAGGCCCCGGAGGACACCCTGTTCGTCGGCGACTCGCAGAGCGACGCGGTCACCGCCGAGCGCGGCGGCGTCGACTTCGCGTGGGTCTCGGAGCTGCTCGCCGAGTAGCGACTCGCACCGCGCCGCCCGCGGGTCAGTCGATCTTCTCCCCCTCGTCAGTCTGTTCGTCGGTCGGCTCGGTAGACTCCGGCTCGGCGTCTCCGGCGTCAGCGTCGGCGTCCCGTTCCGCGCTCGCGTCGGCGTCGCTGCCAGAGCCGCCGTCGCCGGCCTCGGCGCGCCGCGCGTACAGCGCGACAGCGACCGCGGTGACGAACCAGATGGGCGCGCCGATCCGGACCGCGAACGCGGCGCGCGCGCCCCACGTCTCCAGCGTCACGAGCGTCGACAGCAGCGCCGCGGCGGGCGCGCCGACGAGGATGGTGACGACGAACGTCGTCTGCATCACCCACGCGTAATCCACCCCCTCGTACTCGGCCCGCTCGACTGGTTGCACGCGACCGACTCGGCGGCCGAGCGGCAAATCGGTGGCGGTCGGCGGCGGTACCGGGGTCGCGCCGCCGCCCGGCCGCGCCGCCCCGCCTTTCCGGTTCCCGACGATTTTACGGCGTCGCGCGGGTGACTCCGAGGTATGACCACGACGCGGGGACTGCGGGAGGGCGACGATCCGATCACGATGTTGACCGCATACGACGCCCCGACGGCGGCGATCGTCGACGAGGCGGGGATCGATGTCGTCCTCGTCGGCGACAGCATGGGCAACGCCGCCCTTGGCTACGACTCCACGCTCCCCGTCACGCTCGACGAGGTGGCGAGCCGGACCGCGGCGGTCGCGCGCGCGACCGGGGACGCGCTGGTCGTCGCCGACATGCCGTTCCTCTCGTTCGGCGTCGACGAGGCCGAGTCCGTCCGCAACGCGGGTCGACTCCTAAAACAGGCGAACGCGGACGCCGTGAAGATCGAGAGCGGCCCCCACACCGTCGACACGACCCGTCGCATGACCGAGGTCGGGATCCCGGTGATGGCGCACCTCGGCCTGACCCCGCAGCACGTGAACCGGCTCGGCGGCTACACCCGACAGGGGACCGAGCAGGACGCCGCCGAGGAGATCATCGACCTCGCGGGCGCCCACGCCGACGCCGGGGCGTTCGCGCTCGTGCTGGAGCACGTGCCGGCGAACCTCGCGGGCGCGGTGACCGAGGCGCTGGATATCCCGACGATCGGCATCGGCGCGGGCCCCGACTGCGACGGACAGGTGCTCGTGATCAACGACGCGGTCGGGCTCGGGGAGTGGTCGCCGCCGTTCGCGAAGCAGTTCGGCGACGTGCGCGGCGAGATGGTCGACGCCGTCGAGGCGTACCGGGATGCCGTGACGAGCGGCGAGTTCCCGGCCGAGGAGCACTCGCACGTCGAGGAGGCGCTAGAGGACCTGTACTGAGGCCGCTCGATCGTCCGGGGTCAGACCGGGAAGAACCCCAGCACCGTCGGTAGTTCGTTCGGGTCCACCTGCGTCACGGTGACGTAGAGGACAGTGAAGATCACGGCGTTGTGGAGGCCGTGGAGCAGCGCGGGGACGACGAGGTTCTCGGTGTACTCGTACACCGCGCCGAACACGAGGCTCGGCACGAACAGGATCGAGATCGTCGTCAGGCGCGCGGAGAGCCCGCCGGTCAGCGCCATCACGTGGATGGTCGCGAAGATGGCGGCCGCCAGCGCGATCGACGGGGCGGCCGGCAGCGACTCGCGGAGGCGCCCCTGGACGACTCCCCGGTAGAGGATCTCCTCGCAGGGCCCGATGACGAGGAACGACGCGGCGACGAACAGCGGGATGATCGCCGGATTCCCCATCGCCAGCTCCGCGCTCTGGTTCGCCGCGGTCTCCGTCCCGAGCAGCTGGACGATCGTCGAGACCACGAGGATCAGGATCAAGATCACGACCCAGCTGCCGAGGACGATCCCGATCTCCTTGAGGCTCGGCACCCGGACGCCGAGGTACGAGACGATCCCCTCGCGGTCGAAGCCGCGCCACGCGAGGTAGCCGACCGCGAGCCCGCCGAACGCGACGTACTGGCCGAACACCAGCGTGAGGACCACGCTCGCGACGAGCGAGAGCCCCCCGGTCAGCGAGTCGATCGCGAAGACGGCGACCCCGCTCGCGAGCGCGATGACCGGGCCGAGGACGCCGAGGAGGAGGGCCGTCGCGACCGCGACGCCCGGGGAGCCGGCGCCCCCGCCCGACCCGTCCGCGTCGCCGACGGCGTCCGGCCCGACGTCGTCGAACTCGTCCGAGACGCCGCCGTCCGTGGCCCGGTCGCCGCTGGAGGGATCTGTCATTGCCCCGCGTAGGGGCCGCCCGGCAAAATGGTTGTCCGTGTCGGAATCGACGACGGCGCGGTATCGTTCCGAGACGGCGACGGTGCGATATCGCGCGGAGACGGCGGCGCCACGACGCCGTGCCGAAACGGCGACGGCGCCGAAGGCGGGTCCCGACCGCCTACTGGTGGAGCAGCTCGTACCACAGCACCGCGGTGACGGCCCGCCCGTCGCGCAGCTCGTCGTCGACGACCGCGGTGAGCAGGTCGTCGTACGGCACCGTCTCGACCGCGATCGACTCGTTGTGGTCCAGCTCCCGCTCGGCGGTCGGCTCGCAGCCGGTCGCCAGCACGTGGTGGTGGACCGCGTTCGCCATCCCGTTCGTGGGCTCGACGGTCGTCAGCCGCTCGAACGCGTCCGCCTCGTACCCCGTCTCCTCGGCGAGTTCGCGGGCCGCGGCGCGCTCGACCGCGGCGGTCGTCGGCTCTCGGCCCGCGGGGCCGCCGTCCCCCGCCGCCCCGTCTTCCGGCTCCATCGTCCCGGCGGGAATCCCGCGGTTCACCCGGCCGACGGCCTGTCGCCACTCGTCGATGACGATGACGTCGCCGTCGGGCGTCAGCGGCAGCACGACGACCGCCGGCGGCTCGTCGACGTAGTGGAACCCGTCCGTCTCGCCGTCCGGGAAGCGCACCTCGTCCCGGCGCACGTCGAAGCCGGGGCAGGCGTAGTCGATGTCGCTGTCAAGCGTCTCCCACGCGAGGTCGGCGGAATCGTCCATGGATCGCGGTCGTCGCTCGGGGCGTAAATAGCCGGCCGTCGTGCGTTCGATCCGGTCGCACGCCTACGCCGGTCACGCGGCCCGGACGCGGTCGACCGCGAGACGGCCGACGGTCCCGGCGACCCACGCGAGCGTCCCCAGCGCGAGGGCCTCGACCCCGACGAAGACGAGCCCGTCGAGTCCGAGGAGCGCGGCGACGCGCTCCGCGAGGGGCCGCCCGGGCAGGCCCAGCAGGTAGTGGTCGGCGTTGCTCCCGAGCAGCGCTCCGTAGACGGAGAGCCACGCGAGCGCGACCCCGGCCCCTCGATAGGCGAGGCCCGCGGTCACGAGGACGCCGAGGGCCGCGGCGTCGAACGCGAGGAACACCACCCCGCCGGCGTGAGCGAAGAGCCCCAGCCCGTAGGCGGCGAAGGAGACGACAAAGAGCAGCGGCGGCACGAGGAGTCGGTACCGGCGCGGCGAGCCGTTCGAGTTCGAGCCGAGGAGGACGCGACGAGCGAGGGACATGTCTCCGGATCGTTTCGGCCGCCCCATGAATCCACGCGTCGGGCGCGGCTCACGACCAGTCGCCGAGCGACGCCTGTCCGTCCCCCGTCCGGCGCTCTGCCTCGTTCCCCGTCGCGTCGCCGTCCGCGGTCGGCTCCCCGTCTACCCAGTCGGTGAGCTTCCCGCCGTCGCCGTCGGTGCCGGCCGTTCGACCGACCGACCCGCGGGGGCGGTCGGCCGCGCCGTCGCTCCCGTCTCCCGGCCCGTCCCCCGGTTCGAATCCGCCGAGCGTCGCCTGATCCGTCTCGGCGAAGTCGAGCTTGGAGACGCGCACGCCCAGCTTGCGGACGCGGGTCTCGTCGAACTCGCCGAGCAGGTCGAGCGCCACCTCCTCGACGAGGTCGGGGTCGTCCACGGGACCGGGCAGGCTCCGGGCGCGGGTGTTGACGTCGAACGGCGGCTCGACCGCCTTGATCCCGATTGTGCGGTAGAGGCAGCCGCGCTCGCGGGCGCGGCGGGCAACGTCCGCGGCGAGCGCGGAGACGGTCTCGCGCTTCGTCGGCTCGTCGGCGGTCGTCGGGAGCGCCGACTCCCGCGAGAGGCTCTTGGGGAGGCCGGTCGGCGTCACCTCCCGGTCGTCGTCGCCCGCGGCGCGTCGGGAGAGCTCCGGCCCGCGCTCGCCCAGCTCCGCGGCGAGCCGGTCGCGGTCGGCCGCGGCGAGGTCGCCCGCGGTCTCGATGCCCAGCTCCGCCAGCGTCCCCTCGGTCACCGGGCCGACCCCGTGAACGTCGGCGGTCGGCAGCGGCGCGAGGAACTCCGCGACCGACCCCGGCGGCACGACGACCAGCCCGTCCGGCTTGTCGGCGTCGCTGGCGACCTTCGCGGCCGACATGTTCGGCGCGACGCCGACGCTCGCCGGCACCCCGGCCTCCCGCTCGATCCGGTCTTTCACGTGGCGGGCGTATCCCTCGGCGAGCGTCCGCGCCTCCGCGGGGCCGGCGGCCCCGCTCGGCGGCGGGTCGGTAGAATCGTCGCCGTCGTCCCCGTCACCGCCGTCGCTCGGACTCCCGCCGCCACCCCCGGCGACCGCCCACGAGGTCCGGTCGGTGGCGTCGAGGTACGCCTCGTCGATGCTCACCTCCCGGCGCGTGTCGGCGCAGTCGCGTAGGACCTCCTTCACCTCGCTCGCCACGTCCTCGTAGAAGTCGAGGTCGACGGGGAGGTACCGCCCGGTCTCCTCCGGGTCGGGCGCGTCCGGGTCGTCGGGGTCCGCGTCCGCGCGGCGGGGGAGCAGCTCCAAGGCCTCCGAGATCGGCATCGCGCTCTCGACGCCGAACTCGCGGGCCTCGTAGCTCGCCGTCGCGACCGCGCCGATCGACTCGCCCGGTTCGTACCCCATCCCGACCACGACGGGCTCGCCCGCGAGGTCGGGGCGGCGCAGCCGCTCGCAGGATGCGTAAAAGCAGTCCATGTCGACGTGGCAGACGACGCGGTCCGCGTCGTCGTCCCCGCCGCCGGCGCCCGGGAGCGTCTCCCCGGCGACTGGCGTCCCGCCGGTCATCGATCCCGACTCCGCGCTCCGCGGTCTTAAGAACCAGCCACGCGCGCCGGAAGTGGAACGCGGACCGCGGTCGCCGCCGCCCCGGGATCCAGATCCGATAGCCGGGTCGGTAGTCGTTTATTCCTCGCGATCGTTCGTTCACGTATGCCCGCCGCGATCGACGTGTTACACGTCGACGACGACCCGTCGGTCCTCGACCTCACGGAGGCGTACCTCGAACGCGAGATCGACTCCGTGGCGGTGACGAGCGTGACCGACCCCGAGACAGCCTTGGACCGGCTCGACGAGGCCGCCTTCGACTGCGTGGTCAGCGACTACGACATGCCCGCGATGGACGGGCTGGAGTTCTTCGACGTGTTCAGCGACCGCCACGGGGAGACCCCGTTCGTGCTGTACACCGGGAAGGGCTCGGAAGAAATCGCCAGTCAGGCGCTCAACGCGGGGGTCACCGGCTACTTCCAGAAGGGCGGTCCCGAGCAGCTCCGCCGGCTCGCGAACCGCGTCGATCAGACGGTCGAGGAGCACCGGACCAAAGAGATCGCCGAGCGCTACTCGACGGTCATCGAGGCGCTCGGCTACCCCGTCTACGTCGTCGACGAGACCGGCGTCTTCCGGTTCGTCAACGAGCCGTTCGCCGAGCTCACCGGCTACGACCGCGAGGAGATCATCGGCCAGAAGCCCGGGTTCATCAAGGACGACGCGGCGGTCAAAGAGGCCGAGGACCGCCTCGGCACGATCCTCTCGTCTTCGGGGCCCGACGTCCAGCATTTCGGCGTCGACATCGTCCCGAAGGAGGGAGAGCCGATCCCCTGTCGCGACCACATGGCCGCGCTGCCGTACGAGGGCGACTCGTTCAACGGCAGCGTCGGCATCCTCCGAAACGTCTCCGACGAGCGCGAGCGCCGCGCGGAACTGGAGACGAAGACCCGCGCCCTCGACGAGGCGCCGGTCGGGATCACCATCACGGACGCGGACCGGGAGGACAACCCCATGGTGTACGTCAACGACCGGTTCGTCGAGATGACCGGGTACGACCGCGAGGAGTCGATCGGCGTCAACTGCCGGTTCCTCCAAGGGCCGGACACGGAGGAGGAGTCGGTTCAGGAGCTCCGCGACGCGATCGACGCCGACGAGCCGACGAGCGTCGAGCTGCTGAACTACCGGAAAGACGGGACGGAGTTCTGGAACCGAGTGAGCATCGCCCCGATCTGCGACCCGGACGGTACCGTCACGCACTGGGTCGGCTTCCAGGAGGACATCACGGCGTTCAAAGAGCGGGAGGCGGCGCTCGAACGACAGAACGACCGGCTCGACTCCTTCGCGAGCATCGTCTCGCACGACCTGCGGAACCCCCTCAACGTCGCGCAGGGCCGGGTCCAGCTCGCCCGCGAGGCGTCGGACGACGCGGAGAACCTCGACGCCGCGCTCGACGCGCTCGCCCGGATGGAGTCGATCGTCGAGCGGACCCTCGCGCTCGCCCGCGAGGGAGAGACGGTCGGCGACCCGGAGCGCGTCGACCTCGCGGACGTCGTCGCCGACAGCTGGTCAACCGTCGACACCGCGGACGCGACCCTCTCGGTCGAGACCGACCGCGAGGTGCTCGCCGACCCGGACCGCCTCCGGAACCTCTTCGAGAACCTGATGCGCAACGCGGTCGACCACGCCGGCGACGACGTCTCGATCCGGGTCGGCGACCTCTCGGACGGCTTCTTCGTCGAGGACGACGGGTCGGGGATTGACCCGGCGGTCGCCGACTCGCTCTTCGAACCCGGCGAGAGCGGCGGCGCGGGCACCACCGGATTCGGCCTCGCGATCGTTCAGGAGATCGCCACCGCGCACGGGTGGACGGTCGAGGCGACGACCGGCGAGGACGGCGGCGCGCGGTTCGAGGTCCGCGGCGTCGACAAGCGGACCCCGGCGACCCCCTGAGCCGCTCGGTCTCGGTCGACACCGAGACCGCGGTTCGACGCTCGTCGGCGACCGAAACCGGATCGACTCCCCCCGTTCACAAGCGCCTTTATCATCCGTTCCGAACCCAGAGTGAATGGGGCTCCTCTCCGGCGTCACCGACACCGACCGGCGCGTGATCGTGCTGGCGCTCGCGCGAATGGTCGGCGCCGCCGGGAACTCCTTTCTCATCGTCGTCCTCCCGCTGTACATCACCAGCGACCTCGTCGACATCGAGGGGTTACTCGGCGTCGAGGTCGGGGTCGGCGCGGCCGCGGTCACGCTGACCGAACCGCTCCTCATCGGCGTCGTGCTCTCGCTTTTCGGCTTTCTCAACAGCCTCTCGCAGCCGTTCACGGGGCGGCTCTCCGACCGCGTTGGCGCCCGTCGTCCGTTCGTCCTCGCCGGAATCCTGCTCCTCGGAACCGCGAGCGGGCTGTACACGATCGCGACGAGCTACCCGGTGCTGGTGGCGCTGCGGGCGATACAGGGGCTCGGCGCGGCGCTCATCATCCCCGCCACGGTCGCCCTCGTGAACGAGTACGCCGCGAGCGACGCCGACCGCGGCGGCAACTTCGGCGTGTACAACACGTTCCGGCTCATCGGCTTCGGCTTCGGCCCGGTCCTCGCGGGCGCGGTCGTCGCTCGCGGGCCGTACGACCTCTCCGCCGTCGGGCTCCCGGTCCTCGACGGCTTCGACGCCGCCTTCGTCGCGGCCTGCGCGGGGGCGTACCTCAGCTTCACGCTCGTGTTCCTGCTCGTCCGCGACGCCGACGTCGAGGCCGAGGCGGGCGACGACGTGTCGATCCGGGTCCGCGGCGAGGACCGCCTGCTCGACCCCGTGTTCACGCTCGGGCTCGCGACCGTCGCCATGGGCGCGTGCATCGCCCTGTTCGCGACGCTCCAGAACCAAGTGAACGTGCGGCTCGACCAGCCCCCAGTGTGGTTCGGCGCCCAGTTCGCGGCCGTGACGATAGCGAACGTGGTCTTCCAGGTCCCCGTGGGCCGCGCCAGCGACCGGATCGGCCGCCGGCCGTTCCTGCTCGCCGGCTTCGTCATCCTCGTCCCGACGACGCTGCTTCAGGGGATCGTGACCGAGCCGGCGCTGATGATGCTCGTCCGGCTCGGCCAAGGGATCGCGGTCGCGTGCGTGTTCGCCCCGTCGCTCGCGCTCGCCGGCGACCTCGCCCGCGAGGGGGAGTCCGGGACCACCCTGTCGGTGCTCACGATGGGCTTCGGCTTCGGCGTCGCCCTGGGGCCGCTGGCGTCCGGCTGGCTCTACGGCTTCGGTTTCGTCGTCCCCTTCGCGGTCGGGGCCGCGGCCGCCGTGCTCGCGCTGATCGCCGTCTTCACGCAGGTGGAGGAGACGCTCGATACCGGCGACGAGCCGGCCGCGGCGGCCGGCGCGGACTGAGCGGGAGAGCGGGCGGAAATCCGCACCCGGCGCTCGTTTCGCGCGTCGTCAACACTCAGCTTCGGCGTAGTACATGCCTCCGCCGTTCTCGTCGACCGGACTGAACGCGGATACACACTCGTCGTCCTCATACTGTCAGCTAAATATTCTTTAGGTTAGAGTGTGATTAGCGAGTATGTCCACGCTTGACGCCGCCACTCTTGACGACCTCCGCGACGCTCTCGCGGAGGTCGAAGATAAAAAGCCGACACAGCGGCTAATGGCGGTGATCAACTATCTTGAAGAAGACGATGCAACGATGGCGGAGGTTGCTGAACGATACGGATACACCGGTCCATGGTTGTCTCGGTGGGTTGGTCGGCTCGACCGGCTCGCTGATGAGCCGGTCGAGCAAGTCGCCTACGACGATCCGCGCGAAGGCAGACCAACCGAACTCTCTGATGAACAGCACAAGCGGTTCGTCAAGGTACTTCACGAATCGCCCGAGGAAGTAGGATTAGACGCGCCCGCGTGGTCTGTTCCACTAGCTCGTCACTATCTCGCCGAAGAGTTTGACGTTGAGTACTGTGAGCGGCACGTCCGGAGATTGATGTCTGAGGCCGGGCTGTCCTGGAAGACAGCCCGGCCGGAGTTCTACAAATCCGACGAAAGAGCCCAAGAAGCTTGGAAAGAAGGCTTCAAAAAAAGCGCAACGACCTGGACGACGAATACACGATCCTGACCATCGATCAGACGAGACAGGTTCTCTCGACGTTGATTTATGCGTGGTTTCCGGAAGGGGAGCGCCCGTCACTGCCGGTGACGGGCGCGTGGGATAGCATCAAGTTGCTTGGTGCAGTCAGCGATGGCGGTGAGACGTTCTTCCTGCCGTGTGCAGGGAATTTTAACAGCGACACGACGATTCGACTTCTCGACGCACTTCAGACTGAATTCGGCGAGAAGATTTGCGTCGTTTTGGACAACGCCTCGTATTTCACGGCGAACAAGGTCCAAGAGTTTGCTGAAGGTACACCGATAGAACTCTGTTACCTACCGCGGGGTTCACCGGAGCTGAACCCCGCGGAAGAGTGTTGGAGACAACTTGATCAAGAACTTGGGAACCGCCTGTTTGACACACTCGACGATCTCCGTGAGGCTGCTCTCTCTGCACTCGACCGGGTCGAAATCCCAGATGTGTTTACGTATTTATGTCCGTGAGTATCACTCTCTTGTGCCACGCTCTCCGTGAATAGACTGGCTTCGTCGATCGAATCCGCGTATATCGTGAGTTCCAGGTCTCCCTCACCACTCATCCAACTTTCTTTTAAATACACTCCGACCGTCGCTCCGCCTTGCTTCGGGCCGAATCGGAACCCGTCCTCGGATACGACCTCGTCGCCTCGCTCCGCAACTATCGTGACACCGACGGTCTCGTCCCGCAGATTCACCACGTCTATCTCCCGAATTTCCACCTGCGGGTCGTCGTCGGAAATACAACCGGCGGTGAGCCACCGCGAGGGCTCCGAGGACCTCGCGGCGTCTCCGTTTCGGCACTTCGGTTCACAATCCGGAAACATCGTTTAACCATGCGGCCCGTCGGAGTTCTCTGTTCCGACGAGTACAATCCGAGGCGCGTCCGGGTAGCAGACACGTCCTCTCGGCCCCCTCCGTAGTCAACAGAGCCAAACCGGTCGCGGCCGAACCGCCTCGCGTGCCGAGCGACCGCCTCCGCTGCGTCGAGTGCCGCGAGCCGATCCCCGCCGACGCCCGGATCTGTCCGCACTGTCGCAGCATCCAACCCTCGCCGCTGCTGGACGTGGGCGTCGTCGTCGCCGGCGTGTTCGCGCTGCTGTTCGGCGTCGTCCTGACGGTGATGACCGTCGGGACCAGTCGCCTCCTCGGGTTCGTCCTGCTCGTCGTCGGGTTCGGCCTCGCGGTCGGCGGGTACACGCGATACATCGATCGACGAGCGACGAGCCGGGCGCGGTGAGTCCGCCGCTCGCCGCCCGTTTTCCGTCCTCGCGGCTGCGACAATTTAAGTAGCAGCGCGCGCCACGGTACGGACATGCTCACCCCACTCAACGGCGGCTTGGTCCTCGCGGGGCTGGCGCTCGCGTTCGTCGGCGCGGCGGTCTCCGTCTACGCGGTGACGCTGACGGGGCTGCTCGTCGGCGCCGGCGCCGGCTACCTGCTCGCGCCGAACGTCGTCGGCCTCGTCGCGGTCGACGGCGCCGCTCTCACCGCCGGCGCGGTCGCGGTCGGCGGCCTCCTCGGCGGCTTCCTCGCGTACGCCGGGCTCTCATTCGCGGTGCTCGGCATCGGCGCGGTCGTCGGCGGGTTCGCCGGGCGGTTCGCCGTCGGCCCCTTCTACGCGGCGGACGCCGCAGGGGTCGAGGGGACGGCGCTGCTCGTCGGCGCGACGCTGGCGGGCGTCGCCGTCGGCGCGCTGTTCGGGTTCGTCCTCACCCGGACGACGCTCGTGGTCTCGACGGCGCTCATCGGCGCGGCGTTCGCCTCGCGGTCGCTGACGCCCGCGAGCTTCGAGACGGCCGCCGCGGAGACGACCGTCCAACCCCTCCTCTTCGACCTCTCGGCGCCCGCGTTCCTCGCGGTGTTCGTCCTCGGGGCGCTCTCGCAGCTGGGGCTGTTCCGGTTCGGCTACGTGACGAAGCTCGTCGGGCTGCTGCCCGGCGCGCGCCGGTGGACGGCGGACGACGACCGCGACGCGGACGCGGCCTGACCGCCTCTCAGACGCCCCGACGCGGTCACTCGTACTCGTAGAACCCGCGACCGGTCTTCTTGCCGAGGTCGCCCGCCTCCACCTTGCGCTTGAGGAGGTACGCCGGCTTGTAGCGGTCGCCGAGTTCGTCGTGGAGCGTCTCGCTTGCGTCGAGCGCCACGTCGAGGCCGATGTGGTCGGCGAGTTCGAGCGGCCCCATCGGGACGTTCGTGCCGAGCTTCATCCCGCGGTCGATGTCGGCCTTGTCGGCGACGCCCTCGTCGTACGCGCGGATCCCCTCGTTTATCCACGGCATCAGGATCCGGTTGGTGACGAACCCGGGCTTGTCGTCGGACTCCCACGTCTCCTTGCCCAAGTCCTCGGCGAAGGCGTGCGCGAAGTCGACGACCGCCGGGTCGGTGCGCTCGCCCACCACGACCTCGACGCCGTCCATGATCGGGACGGGGTTCATGAAGTGGAGGCCGACCACGTCGCTCGCGCGCTCCGTCGCGCTCGCGATGGTCGTGATAGACAGCGTGGAGGTGTTCGTCGCGAGGACGACGTCGTCGTCGGTGACGCGGTCGAGGTCGCCGAACACGTCGCGTTTTACCTCGAGGTCCTCGATCACGGCCTCGACGACGAGGTCGGCGTCCGCGAGGTCGTCGAGGGCCGTCGTCCCCGTGATCCGGTCGCGGACCGCTTCGGGGTCCTCGTCGAGCGCGCCCTTTCCGGCCAGCCGGTCGAGGCTGTCCTCGACGCTGTCGAGGCCGCGCTCGACGTACTCGCGCTCCACGTCCCGCATCACCACGTCGTATCCCGCCGACGCCGCGACCTGCGCGATCCCGTTGCCCATCGTCCCGGCGCCGACGACGCCGACGACCTCGATTTCGGAAAGCGTTCGCATGTGACTCGCTGCCGCGCCGCGGCTGGTAAGTATTGCGAAAGCCGGTCCCGAACGCGTTCGCACCGGAGAAATTAACAATTCGAGTAGTAACGCGTTTCGAAGCCGATCGCGCAAAAACGACCCGAGGCGCCGCTCAATCGGCCGCTAAGTTTCTTTACGTCCGCCGACTTCACCACAGCCCTTTTTACGTATGTAACGGAACTACGAACTGATGCTTCCTCACGCCGCCGACGACATTTCGCGCGACGGTAAGTCGCTCATCCTCGCGTACGACCACGGGCTCGAACACGGGCCGGTCGACTTCGAGCCGAACCCGGACACGGCGGACCCGGAACGGATCTTCGAGCTCGCCACCCACGAGGCGGTCACCTCGCTCGCCGTCCAGAAGGGGCTCGCCGAGGCGTACTACCCCGACTACGAGGACGAGGTCAACCTCCTGTTGAAGCTCAACGGGACCTCCAACCTCTGGCGGGGAGAGCCGAACAGCGCCGTCAACTGTACGGCCGAGTACGCGGCCGAACTGGGGGCCGACGCGGTCGGGTTCACGGTCTACGGCGGGTCGAACCACGAGGTAGAGATGGCCGAGGAATTCCGCGACGCGCAGGAGGGCGCCCGCGAACACGACATGGCCGTCGTCATGTGGTCGTACCCGCGCGGGCAGGGGCTCCGCAACGACGCGAGCCCGGACGTCATCTCGTACGGCGCGCGGCTCGGCCTGGAGCTCGGCGCCGACGTGGTGAAGGTGAAGTACCCCGGCTCCGCCGAGGCGATGGGCGACGCCGTCGAGATGGCCGGCCCCGCCGACGTCGTCATGTCCGGCGGGACGATGCGCGACGACGAGGCGTTCCTCCGGAACGTCTCGAACGCCATCGACGCGGGGGCCACCGGCATCGCCGTCGGCCGAAACGTCTTCCAGCGCGACGAGCCCGAGCGCATCCTCGACGCCTTGGAGGCCGTGATCTTCCAAGAGTCCGACCCGGCCGAGGCGCTGGCCGTCGCCGAGAGCGACGACTGATGTCCTCACCGGACTCGACCGTCGACGCGGTGTTCGACGCGGTCGCGGCGACGGCCCCCGAGATCCGCGCCGCGCTCCCCGGCCGCCGCGTCGAGAGCGGGACGGAGAACGAATCCGGCGAGTCGGTGCTCGCGGGCGACCTGTACGCCGACGAGCTCCTCGGCGACGCGATAACCGCGGTCGACGGCGTCGGCTCGTTCGTCAGCGAGGAGCGTGAATCGGCGGTCGACGCGGGCGGCGCCGTCGGGAGCGGCGCGGGCGACGCGCTCGCCGTCGCGATCGACCCCCTCGACGGCTCCTCGAACCTCCGGTCGAACAACGCGATGGGCACCGTCGTCGGCGTGTACGACGCGCCGCTGCCCGCGAGCGGCCGCGACCTCGTCGCCGCCGGCTACGTCCTCTACGGCCCGATCACGACGATGGTCGTCGCCGACGAGACGGGCGTCCGCGAGGAAGTGGTCACCGCCGACGGCGACGGCGTCGAGAGGTCCGTCGTCGAGGCCGACCTCTCGCTGCCGGCGACCCCGACTGTCTACGGGTTCGGCGGCCGGGTCCCCGACTGGCCCGCGGACTTCCGCGCGTACGCCCGATCGATCGAAGACGAGCTGAAGCTCCGGTACGGCGGCGCGATGGTCGGCGACGTGAACCAGGTGCTCACCTACGGCGGCGTGTTCGCCTACCCCGCCCTCCGGAGCGCGTCCGAGGGGAAGCTCCGGCTACAGTTCGAGGCGAACCCGATCGCCTACATCGTCGAGCGCGCGGGCGGCGCGTCCTCGGACGGAACCGGCTCGATCCTCGACGTGGAGCCCGAGGCGGTTCACCAGCGCACGCCGGTTTACGTGGGCAACGAGGCGCTGATCGAGCGGCTGGAAGCCGCCGTCGACGCGGAGTAGCAGCGGGGTACCGCTCCGGACGAGCGGCGCGCCGCCCCGGGCCGCCGGCCGACGCGGGCCCGTCGAATCCCGCATGGAAAACTGTTTAGGATCTACCGCAAATCTTGCGTCCATGAAAGTCCACGTCGGCGCGGCGGCGACGCCCGAGGAGGCTGCGGCGATCGCGAAGTCGCTCGCCGAACACCTCGGCGTCGACGTCGACGTCCACGTCGAGGGCGAGGAGACGCCGGTCGCCAGCGCCGAGCCGTCCGAGCCGAGCTACCCGCTCGACGACGACCTCGGACCGACCGACCGCGAGCGCGACCTCCGCGCCGAGATAGCCGACATCCGCGAGGGCGGCCCGGAGAAGTACCGCGACCGGCTCTCGGAGCAGGGGAAGCTGTTCGTCCGCGACCGCCTCGACCTCTGGTTCGGCGGCGAGGGCGGGACCCGCGGGACCGGCGACGCCGGCGCCGCGGACGGCGACCCCGCAGGGGTGAAGTTCGAGGACGGGAAGTTCGCCGCGTTCGACGACTGGCACCCCGACGCGCCCGCCGGCGAGGACGAAGCGGGGAACGAGCGCGGCGGCGACCGCCTCCCGGGCGACGGCCTGCTGACGGGCGCGGCCGAGTTCGAGGGGCGCGACGTCCACTTCATGGCCAACGACTTCACCGTGAAGGCGGGGTCGATGGCGTCGAAGGGCGTCGAGAAGTTCCTTCGGATGCAACAGCGGGCGCTGAAGACGGGGAACCCGGTGCTCTACCTGATGGACTCCTCCGGTGGTCGGATCGACCAGCAGACCGGCTTCTTCGCCAACCGCGAGGGGATCGGGAAGTACTACTACAACCACTCGATGCTCTCCGGCGCGGTGCCGCAGATCTGCGTCCTCTACGGCCCCTGTATCGCCGGGGCCGCCTACACGCCCGTCTTCGCGGACTTCACTGTGATGGTGGAGGACATGTCCGCGATGGCGATCGCCTCCCCGCGAATGGTGGAGATGGTCACCGGCGAGGAAATCGATCTGGACGATCTCGGCGGGCCCCGCGTCCACGCCGAGGAGTCGGGGTCGGCGGACCTGATCGCCCGCGACGAGGAGCACGCCCGCGAGCTGGTCGCCGACCTGATCGGCTACCTCCCCGACCGGGCCGGCGAGAAGCCCCCGCGGCGCGAGACGAAGCCGCCGAAGCTCTCGCCCGACGGGATCGACGAGCTGATCCCCGAGTCGCCGAACCGCCCGTACGACGCCCACGACCTGATCGACCGGATCGCCGACGCCGAGTCGGTGTTCGAGCTGAAGGAGGGGTACGGTCCGGAGATCGTCACGGCGTTCTGCCGGATCGACGGGCGGCCGGTCGGCGTCGTCGCCAACCAGCCGACGGAGCGGTCGGGCGCGATCTTCCCGGACGCCGCGGAGAAGGCCGCGGAGTTCATCTGGACCTGCGACGCCTACGAGATCCCCCTGCTGTACCTCTGTGACACGCCCGGCTTCATGGCGGGCTCGCAGGTGGAGAAGGACGCCATCTTAGAGAAGGGGAAGAAGATGATCTACGCCACCTCCTCGGCGACGGTGCCGAAACAGACCGTCGTCGTGCGGAAGGCGTACGGCGCGGGCATCTACGCGATGGGCGGGCCGGCCTACGACCCTGAGAGCGTCATCGGCCTTCCCTCCGGCGAGATCGGCATCATGGGCCCCGAGGCCGCGATCAACGCGGTCTACGCCCGGAAGCTCGCCGAGATCGACGACCCCGAGGAGCGCGCCGCCGAGGAGGAGCGCCTCCGCGAGGAGTACCGCGAGGGGATCGACGTCCACCGCATGGCGAGCGAGGTCGTCATCGACGAAATCGTGCCGCCCTCGGACCTCCGCGCCGAGCTCGCCGCGCGGTTCGACTTCTACGAGGACGTTCAGAAGGACCTGCCGGACAAGAAGCACGGGACGATCCTCTGACCGGGTGAAACGGGCGGAGCCGGGCTACAGCGCCGCGACGAGGTCGCCGCCGAACAGCTCGACTGCGCTCTCGACGCCGAGCGCGACGGCCAGCCCGATTCCCAGGAGCGCGCCGGCGTAGGCGGCCGACCCGAGTAGCGACGCGGCGGCGAACCGCGGCGCGGACACCGACGACGCGCTCGCGCTGGGCACCGCGAGCCACCCGCGCGTCCCGGGGACGGCGTTCGAGGCGGCGACCGCCGGGAGCCCCCACCGGTCGAGCCAGCGCGTCGCGCCGTCCAGTCGCCCCGCGTCGACCGGGACGGCCCTCGACGCCGTCGGATCCAGGTCGAACCGACGGACGACGACGAAGAGCAGCGACTGGCCGGTCGTCGCCCCGACGACGGCCGCCGCGAACACCGGGACGACCGCCACAGCGTCGACCCCCGCGGCGACCACCGCTGCGACAAAGAGCGTCCGCGCTGGCAGCACCTTCCCGACGAGGGCGCCTTCGAGCGCGAAGACGACGAAGACCGCGACGGCGCCGTAGGTGCCGACGAGGGCGAGCGCCGTCTCAGCGTGGGCTCCGATCACGACCGCCCTCCAGGCCCCACAGCTAAAACACCCCCCGAGCCGGCTGTTCGCACGCGTCAGGCCGCTCCGCGGACCCGGTCGCGGTCGCCGCCCCCGCCTCGGGTGGCTATTTATCGGCCGCGGGCCTCGTGGACGCATGGTCACCGTCGGCGACACCGCCCCCGACTTCGCCGCGCCCGCGGTCGGCGGGGCTCCGGACGGCGACGCGGAGCGCACCGCAACCGAACTGGCGCTGTTCCGGTTGGTCGAGGCGCACGACGCCGTCGCTCTCTGTCTCGCGCCCGCGACGTTCGTGCCGCCCTGTACCGCGGCGCTCGCCGCGGTCCGCGACGCCGGCTGGTACGACCGCGACGGCCTCGCCGTCGTTGCGCTCACGGGCGACTCGCTGTACGCGGCGTTCGCGTACGCCGACCGGTTCGGACTCCCCTTCCCGGTCGTCGCCGACTTCCACGGCGGCGTCGCCGAGTCGTACGACCTGCTCGCCGACTCGTGGGAGGGGCATTCAGGCATCCCGCGGCGCGCGACGGTCGTGATCGACGGGGACTGGACGGTCCGGTTCGCCGAGGCGACCGACGATCCCCTCGACCGCGCCGACCCGGCGCCGGTCCGGCGCGCGGCCGAGACGCTCCGCGAGATCGGGATCGACGTGGACCGGCCGCGGGTGAACTACGACGGGCCGTGGTGAGCGCGGCGCGGACGAGCGCGACGGCGGCGCGGTCCGTGACTCGCCCGGTCGCGTCACGCGTCGGCGTCGCCGTGGTTATTTGACGCCCCCGCGCGGAGGGGGCGACATGGACGCCGCCTTCGCGGAGTACCTCGACGAGTTCACGCGCCGCGACTGGGAGACGCTCGACCCGGCCGCCGTCGCCGACCCAGTCAGGGTCGCGGTCGTCGGCCTCGGCTGGTTCGCCCGGGAGTGGGCGCTGCCCGGCATCGCGCGGTCGGCGTACACCGAGGCCACCGTCGTCAGCGACGTCGACCCCGCGGCGGTCGAAGCGGTCGCCGCCCAGCGCGACCTGACGGGCCTCACGCCCGAGGAACTGCGATCGGGGGCCGCCGCGGACGCGTACGACGCCGTCTACGTCGCGACGCCGAACGCGACCCACCTGGAGTACGTCGAGGCCGCCGCACAGCAGGGGAAGGCGGTCCTCTGCGAGAAGCCGCTGGAGGTGACGCCGGAGCGCGCGCGGAAGCTGGTGGCGGCCTGCCGCGACGCCGGGGTGCCCCTGATGGTCGGCTACCGGATGCAGACCGACCCCGCCGTCCGGCGGCTCCGCGACCTCCTCGACGCGGGCGTCGCCGGCAAGGTGATCCACGTCCACGCGACGATGTCGCAGACGATGCTCGGCGAACTCGGAAGCGACACGGACCAGTGGCGGCTCGACCCCTCGCTGTCGGGCGGCTGCGCGGTGATGGATCTGGGCGTCTACCCGCTCAACACGACGCGGTTCGCACTCGGCGAGGACCCGGTCCGGGTGTCCGGCCGGACCCGGTCGGAGCACGAGGCGTTCGCCGACGTGGACGAGCACGCCTCGTTCCGACTCGAGTTCCCGGACGACGTCGACGCGTTCTGTACGGTGAGCCAGAACGCCCAGCACGCGAGCCGGCTGGAGGTCACCGGGACAGACGCCAGACTCGTCCTCGACCCGGCGTTCTACGAGCGCGAGGACCGCGGATTCGCCGTGGTTCGCGGCGGGACGCGGGTCGATGTCGACTTCGAGCAGGTCCACCAGATCGAAGAGGAGTTCGCCTACTTCGGTCACCAGCTGCTGGCCGACGAACCGTTCCACCCCGACGGCGAGCACGCGCTCACGGACATGCGCGCGCTCGCCGGCGTCTACGAGTCGGCCGAGACCGGGCGGCCGGTCGAACTCGGAGACTGAGCCGCGACCGCGGCTGCGAGCCCACTACTGTTCGATCCCGTACACGTCGCTCGTCCAGTCGCGGGCCGGGGTGTCGTACACCGGGGCGTCGCGGTCGCGCCCGTCGAGCCGTCGCCGATCGGCCTCGTCGAGCTCCCAGTCGAGGTCGGCGTTGGCCCGGACGTGCTCCGGGGTCGACGAGCGCGGTAGCGGGACGACGCCGCGGTCGATCGCCCACCGGATGATCACCTGCGCCGGGTGCTTGTCGTACTGCTCCGCCAGCTCGGCGACGACCTCGTCGCCGAACACGTCGGTCCGCGCGAGCGGGGCCGCGGCCTCGATCACGGTGTCGGTCTCGCGGCAGTAGTCGACGAGGTCGGGCCGCTGGAACCACGGGTGAAACTCGATCTGGTTGACCGCGATCGGCACGTCGGAAATGTGGTGCGCGCAGCTGAGCTGGTACGCGCTGAAGTTCGAGACGCCGATATCGCGGACGAGCCCCCGCTCGCGCAGCTCCGCCATCGCCTGGAGCGTCTCGCGCAGAGAGATGGCGGGGTTCGGCCAGTGGATCAGGTACAAGTCGAGGTAGTCGGTGCCGAGCCGGTCGAGCGACGCCTCGCACGATTCGATCACCGACTCGTAGTTGAGGTTCTTCGCGAGCACCTTCGAGGTGAGGAAGACGTCGTCGCGGTCGACGTCGCTCGCCGCGAGCGCCTCCCCGATGACCGCCTCGTTGCGGTACCCCTCCGCGGTGTCGATGTGCGCGTAATCGGCGTCGAGCGCCGCCCGAACGCTGTCGGCCGTCTCGTCGTCGTCGAGGTCGTACGTGCCCAGCCCGAGCGCCGGCAGCTCCGCGCCGCTCGGGAGCGTCTTCGTTGGTACGGTCACGCGAGGGGGGTTCGCCGGATCACCGATTGAAACTACCGGTCGGGGAATCTCGTGCGGCGGCGCGTGCCTGCGAGGCCGCCACGCGGCCGAGCAGCACGCGCGAGGGAGTCGCGAGCGAAGCGAGCGGAAGTCAGGCCGGTACATGACCGCAGGGAGTACACCGGCCGAGATTCGAACTCAGAATCAGACGTGCCCGCTCACGGCTCGCTCTGCTCGCCGTTCGCTGCGCGCGACTGATAGCGCTCAAGTCTCTCTCGGTCATTCTGCTCACTTCGTTCGCAAGTCCGCTGAGCGGAGTGAAGCGGACGCTGGCTGGCGCAGTCAGTCGGAAAATGCACCGGCCGAGACTCCCGCAAGCAGAGCGAGCGGGAGTCAGGTCGGGGCACGACCGCAGGGAGTGCACCGGCCGAGATTTGAACTCGGGTTGCAACCATGGCAAGGTTGCGTGATACCACTACACTACCGGTGCGTGCTTCGCATCCGATCGTAGCCCGGGTCGGAGATATAAGGGTTCCGAACGACGGTCGGCGGAAGGGTCATCGGTGCCGCGCCCCCACACGGATCCGTACCCGAACGATGACCGACCTGCCCGACCGCGCCGACCGACGCACCGTCCTCCGCGCGACCGCCGGGCTCGCCGGCATCGCCGCGTTTCCCGCCGTCGCCGGCTGTCTCGGGGGCGGCGGCTCTCCCGGCGGCGACGAGGCCGGAGGCTCCGGCGACGACGGCGGCGACGCCCCGCCGGACGACGGCGCGGGCGTCGCGTACGACGTCGAGACCGTCGCGGAGGGGTTCGAGAACCCGTGGGCGCTCGCCTTCCTACCCGACGACGGTCGCCTGCTGGTCACAGAGCGACCGGGACGGCTCTCGCTTGTCGACCCCGCGGACGGGGCCGTCGAGGCGGTCGCGGGCGCGCCAGAAGTGTTCGCGGAGGGGCAGGGCGGCCTGCTCGACGTTGCGGTCCACCCGGACTACCCGGCCGACCCGCGCGTCTACCTCACGTACGCGGCGGCGAACGACGCGGGCGAGGCGACGACGCACGTCGGGACCGGACGGCTCTCACTCGACGGCGGCGACGCGCCGGTGCTCGACGAGTTCGAGCCAATCCGGGTCGCCGAGCCGTTCCGCGGCGGCGCGAACCACTTCGGCTCCCGGGCGACGTTCGGCCCCGAGGGGTCGCTGTTCGTCACGGTCGGCGACCGGCGCGACACGGACTTCGGACCCGACCACGTCTCGCAGGACCGTTCGAACGAGCTGGGCGCGACGCTGCGGCTGACCCCGGACGGCAACGCCCACCCCGACAACCCGTTCGTCGACGACCCGGACGCGGCCGACGCGCTGTACAGCTACGGGCACCGGAACCCGCAGGCGATGGCGGTGCGGTCCGAGACGGGCCGGATCTGGCAGTGCGAGCACGGCGAAGAAGACGGCGACGAGATCAACGTGATCGAGCGCGGCGGCGACTACGGCTGGCCGGTCGCCAGCGAGGCGTGCCGCTACGGGACCGACGACCCCTTCGCGCCGGGCCACGAGGACCGCGACGGCGTGATCGCGCCGGTCCACCACTGGCCGTGCGGGTCCGGCGGCTTCCCGCCGAGCGGCGCGGTCTTCTACGACGGCGACGCGTTCCCCGAGTGGCGGGGCGACCTGTTCGCGGGCACGCTCGCGGCGCGGTACCTCGGGCGGTTCACGGTCGACGGCGACGGCCTCGACGCGACCGTGACCGAGCGCGAGCCCCTGCTCGCCGACCGCGGGTGGCGCATGCGCGCGGTCGCGGTCGAACCGGACACGGGGAACCTCTACGTCGCGGTCGATGACGGCGACGCGCCGGTGGCGCGGGTCGTTCCGGCGTGAGGGGTTGCCTCCGCGGCGACGCGGATCCGTGTGACGAGTTGGCTCGGATTCGCGGGCGGAATCCCCGCGCAGACCCCGTGTGAACGCGGCACAGCCGGATATCGGGACCGCTATCCTTTTACCGTGCCGTCCGGAATCGAAGGTTACAGTCTCGCCACGATGCGTACCGAAGACGGACTCACGATCTGTGTTCCGTCTTCGCTCGTCCGGGAAGCCGAGGACGACCGCGAGGCGACTCGCAAACTCGGCTACGTCGCCCGTGCGGCGGCGGTGTTCCGGGCGGATCGGCTCGTGGTCTTCCCCGACCGGGAAGGCGACGGGCGACGGGGCGGGGAGTACGTCCGCACCGTGCTGGGGTACGCCGCGACGCCGCCGGAGCTCCGAAAGGACCTCTGGGGGCAGCGCGACGAACTCCGGTACGTCGGTGTGCTTCCCCCGCTCCGCGTGCCGTGGCGGACCGGCTCGACCCCTAGCGGGGAAGAGTCGAAAACACAGGGACTCGTGACCGAGGTCGGACCTGAAGGCCGCGTCCGGGTCAATTCCCCGCTGCGGGAACACCCGATCTCCCTGCTCGTCCCCTCCGGAATGGAGGTCGAGCGGGGGGAGCGCGTCACCATCAGGGTCTCTTCGAGAGAACCGGTCCGCGCCCGCATCACCGGGAAGCCGGAGGTCGGCTTCCAGGTCGCGGCCGCGGACCTGTCGGAAGCGCTCGCCGGCGACGGACTGGCCGTCGCGACGTCGCGACACGGAGCGGAACTCTCCGTCTCGCGGCTCGGCGACCTCGTCTCGGACGCCCGCGAGGCCGGCGGTTACACCGTCGCCTTCGGCGCGCCCGAGCGGGGGCTTCCGGAGATGCTCGGGCTTTCGCCCGACCGCATTCGGGCGGCCGTCGCCGACGGCCGCTCGGTCGAACCCGATCCGGGGTTCGACCTCTGGCTGAACACGATCCCGGCACAGGCGAGCGAGGTCGTCCGGACGGAGGAGGCTCTGTTCGCGACCCTCGGCTCGCTCACACTCACGGAGTAAACACATGCCACAACCAAGCCGACCACGAAAAGGCTCGCTGGGCTACGGCCCGCGCACCCGCGCAGACAGCGAGGTGCCGCGCATCCGTTCGTGGCCAGAAGACGACGGGGCCCCTGCGCTGCAGGGATTCGCCGGCTACAAGGCCGGGATGACCCACGTCATGATGGTCAACGACGAGGCGAACTCGCCGCGTGAAGGGATGGAAGAGGCCGTCCCCGTCACCGTCGTCGAGACGCCGCAGATGCACGCCGTCGCCGTGCGCGCCTACGAGAACACGCCGTACGGACAGAAGCCGGTCGAAGAGGTCTGGGCGACCGAGTTCCACGAGGAACTCGACCGCGCGCTCGACCTCCCGGCGGAAGACACCTTCGAGGAAGACGCCGACGAGCTCCGCGCGCTGCTCGACGACGACGTCGTCGACGACGTGCGCGTCATCACGCACACGGCGCCCTCGGAGCTCTCGAACGTCCCGAAGAAGAAGCCCGACATCATGGAGACGCGCGTCGGCGGCGGCTCCCTCGAGGAGCGCGCCGACTTCGCGCTGGACCTCGTCGCGGAGGGCGGCGCCCACGAGTTCGGCGACGTCTTCCGCGCGGGCCAGTACACCGACGTCTCCGGCATCACGAAGGGGAAGGGGACGCAGGGTCCCGTCAAACGCTGGGGCGTTCAGAAGCGGAAGGGCAAACACGCCCGCCAGGGATGGCGGCGTCGGATCGGCAACCTCGGTCCGTGGAACCCCTCCCGCGTCCGCTCCACCGTCCCCCAGCAGGGGCAGACCGGCTATCACCAGCGCACCGAGCTCAACAAGCGCCTCATCGACTTCGGCGAGGGCGACGACGCCTCCGTCGACGGCGGCTTCGTCAACTACGGCGAGGTCGACGGTGAGTACGCGCTCATCAAGGGCTCGCTGCCCGGTCCGGACCAGCGCCTGCTGCGGTTCCGCCCGGCCATCCGGCCGAACGACCAGCCGCGCCTCGACCCCGAGGTCCGGTACGTTTCCACCGAATCCAACCAGGGATAACCAATGAACGCAACAGTACACGACCTGGACGGCGAGGAGGCGGGCAGCGTCGAGCTGCCGGCCGTCTTCGAGACCGCGTTCCGACCGGACCTCATCGGTCGCGCGGTCGACGCCGCTCAGGCCAACCGGAAGCAGGCCTACGGGGCCGACGAGTTCGCCGGGCTGCGGACGCCCGCAGAATCGTTCGGCTCCGGCCGCGGGCTCGCGCACGTGCCACGTTCCGAGAACGTCGCCCGTCGCGTCCCGCACGCCGTGTCGGGGCGCGCCGCGCACCCGCCGAAGGCCGAGAAGGACCAGTCGAAGCAACTGAACGACAAGGAGCGACAGCTCGCGATCCGGTCGGCCATCGCGGCCACGACCGACGCCGAGCTCGTCGCCGAGCGCGGCCACGCGTTCGACGAGGACCTCGACCTCCCGCTCGTCGTGAGCGACGAGTTCGAGGACCTCGAGAAGACGCAGGACGCCCTTGGCGTGCTCGAAGCCGTCGGCGCCGACGCCGACATCGAGCGCGCCGAGGAGGGTCGCTCCGTCCGCGCCGGACAGGGCAAGGCCCGCGGCCGCAAGTACCGCCAGCCCAAGTCCGTCCTCGTCGTCACCAGCGAGGAGCCGTCCCGCGCCGCCCGCAACCTCGCGGGCGTCGACGTCGCGACCGCTCGCGAGGTCAACGCGGAGGACCTCGCGCCCGGCGCGCACCCGGGCCGACTCACGCTGTGGACCGAGAGCGCCGTCTCGGAGGTGGCCGACCGATGAACTCGATCATCGAGCATCCGATCGTCACCGAGCAGGCGATGAACGAGATGGACTTCAACAACAAGCTGCTGTTCCTCGTCGACGTGGACGCGACCAAACCGGAGATCGAGTCCGAGGTCGCCGAGCGCTACGACGTGGGCGTCGTCAACGTGAACACGCAGGTGACGCCGCAGGGCGAGAAGAAGGCGGTCGTCACCCTGTCCGCGGACGACGACGCGACCGAAATCGCCTCGCGTATCGGGGTGTTCTGAGATGGGACGACGAATCCAAGGACAACGGCGCGGACGCGGCGGCCCGACGTTCCGGGCCCCCTCCCACCGTTACAAGGCGGAACTGTCGCACAAGAAGCTCGAAGACGTGGACACGGTCACCGGCGAGATCGTCGGGATCGAACACGACCCGGCCCGCTCGGCCCCCCTCGCGGAGGTCGAGTTCGAGGACGACGACCGTCGGCTCGTGCTCGCGCCGGAAGGCGTACGCGTGGGCGAGACGATTCAGGTCGGCGTCTCGGCCGAGATCAAGCCGGGCAACACGCTCCCGCTGGCGGAGATCCCCGAGGGCGTCCCGGTGTGTAACGTCGAGAGCAACCGCGGGGACGGCGGGAAGTTCGCGCGCGCCTCTGGCGTGTCGGCGACACTCCTCACCCACGACCGCGACGTCGCGGTCGTCCAGCTCCCCAGCGGCGAAGTGAAGCGACTCGACCCGCAGTGCCGCGCCACGATCGGCGTGGTCGCGGGCGGCGGCCGGACGGAGAAACCCTTCGTCAAGGCCGGCAACAAACACCACAAGATGAAGGCGCGCGGCACGAAATACCCGCGCGTCCGCGGCGTCGCGATGAACGCCGTCGACCACCCCTTCGGTGGCGGTGGTCGCCAACACCCCGGCCAGCCGAAGTCCGTCTCGCGGGACGCCCCGCCGGGACGCAAGGTCGGTGACATCGCATCCAAGCGCACCGGACGAGGTGGCAACAAATGAGTTCAGACTACCGAACCGGCCGCGAGGGCGAGGAGTTCGCCTACCGCGGTCACTCGCTCGACGAGCTGCAGGAGATGGACGTAGACGAGGTCGCGGAACTGCTCCCCGCACGCCAGCGGCGAAGCATCGTTCGCGGACTCGGCACCGAACAGCAGAAGCTGCTGGAGACGGTCCGGAGCCGCGACAAGGAGACGACGGCGGACGACCCGATCCGGACGCACCTGCGCGACATGCCGATCCTGCCGGAGTTCGTCGGCGTCACCTTCGCCGTGTACAACGGCCACAGCTTCGAGCGCGTTCAGGTTGAGCCCGAGATGATCGGGCACTACCTCGGTGAGTTCCACCTCACGCGAAGCACCGTCGAACACGGTCAGGCCGGCATCGGCGCGACCCGGTCCTCGAAGTTCGTGCCCCTCAAGTAACCCATGGGAATCAACTACAGCGTCGAGGCCGACCCGGAGACCACCGCCAAGGGGATGCTCCGCGACCGGCCCATCAGCGTGAAGGACAGCAAGGAGATCTCCCGAGAGATCAAAGGCGAGACGGTCGCCGACGCGGAGGAGTTCCTCCAGGAGGTCATCGACGAGGAGACGTCGGTGCCGATGCGCCAGCACAACGCCGGCGCGGGCCACCGCTCCGACATCGACGGCTGGGACGCGGGACGGTACCCCGAGAAGGCCGCCAAGGACTTCCTCAAGCTCTTGGAGAACGTCAAGAACAACGCCGACGAGCAGGGGTTCGACGGCGAGGCGATGGTCATCAAACACGTCGCCCCTCACAAGGTCGGCGAGCGACCCGGTCGGAACCCCCGCGCCGCGGGCGCGACCGAGTGGAACACCACGCTCGCGGACGTCGAACTGATCATCGAGGAGCCGGAGGCTGACAACTAATGGCTGACGAACACCAATTCATCGAGGACGGCCTGCGCCGTTCCCAGATCAACGAGTTCTTCGCGGACGAGCTCGGCCGCGCCGGCTACGGCGGGATGGACGTCGCCCAGACGCCGATGGGCACGCAGATCGTCCTGAAGGCCGAAAAGCCCGGGATGGTGATCGGGAAGGGCGGGAAGAACATCCGCAAGATCACCACCGAGCTCGAGGACCGCTTCGACATGGACGACCCGCAGATCGACGTTCAGGAGGTCGACGAGCCCGACCTGAACGCACAGATCGTCGCGGACCGTCTGGCGAACGCCCTCGAACGCGGCTGGTACTTCCGGAAGGCCGGTCACACGACGATCGACCGCATCATGGACGCGGGCGCGCTGGGCGCCGAGATCGTCCTGTCCGGCAAGGTCACCGGCGCGCGCTCGCGCGTCGAGAAGTTCAACCGCGGCTACATCAAGCACAACGGCGAACCCGCCGAGGAGGTCGTCGACCACGGCCAGGGCGTCGCCGTCATGAAGCTCGGGACGATCGGCGTCAACGTGAAGATCATTCCGCCGGGGGCGACGCTCCCGGACGACTTCCAGATCCGCGAGGACGCCGAGGTCCCCGAGGTCGAGCAGGCGGCCGCCGGCGCCGGCGACGACGAGGGCGTCGAGGCGCTGCTCGAAGAGGATCCGGAGGAGGTTCCCGACGTGGGCGCCGACGAGGATGTCGATGTCCCCGACGAGGACCCCGCGGATGTCATCGACGAGGAGGTCGTCGAGGAGGTCGTCGAGGAGACGCAGGACACGGCCACCGAGGCGACCGACGTCGCCGCGGAGGAGCCGGTCGGCGACGCGGACGCCGACGAGCTCGACGAACTGGACGAAGAGATCGAGTCCGAGGCGGCCGACCTCGTCGCGGAGATGGAGGCGGCCGACGAGGAGGAGGAGGACGAATAATGGCGATCCTCTACACCGACGAGATCCGCGACATGACCGCGGCGGAGCGCCAGGTCGAACTCGAGGAGCTCGAGACCGAGCTGCTCAACTCGAAGGCGCAGCGGGCGGCCGGCGGCATGCCGGAGAGCCCGGGCCGCGTCAACGAGCTCAAGAAGACGATCGCCCGGATCAAGACGATCCAGGCGGAAGAAGGCGACTTCGACGAGGACGAAGCGTAAGATGATCTCCCCCGACACACTCGTCCGGCACGAGCTCGTCGGCCTCCCGGTTCGGGTGGCCGACGCCGACAGCGACGCCCACGTGGGTATCGCCGGTCGCGTGCTCGACGAGACGTTCGGTACCCTCGTGGTCCGAACGGCGTCGGGGGACAAACGCGTGCCCAAGTCGGGCGCGACGTTCGAGTTCGGCGTCGCCGAGACGCCGACCGCTCGCACAGATGAAGCCGCCGGCGACGGACAGTCGCCGGGGTCCGCGTCCCAACTCGGGTCGGATACTACGGGGGTCCGCCCCCGTCAGTCTGGCCCGTCCGGATCCGCAAGCGTCGTCGACGGTGACGGCGCGGGTCCGGCGAGCCGCCGAGGCGAGTGCAAAGACGCGGTCTACGCGACGGTGGATGGCGATCGGTTGCGATATCGGCCCGCCGAACGCACCGAACGAGGTGCCACACAATGGCGATAGGAATCGACGTACCCACGCCTCCGGAGCCAGACAACCCGGAGGATTACGACTACGAGAAATGCCCGTTCTACGGGCAGCTCTCCGTCCGCGGCCAGACCCGCGAGGGGACGGTCGTGTCGACGGATATGGAAAAGACCGTCATCGTCGAGCGAGAGTACGACGTGTTCGTACCGAAATACGATCGGTACATGAAGCGTCGCTCGCGCATCCCGGCCCACGTGCCGGGCGTGCTCGACTCGCTCGAAGTCGGTGACGAAGTGACGATCGCGGAGACGCGACCGCTCTCGAAGACGAAGTCCCACGTCGTCGTCGAGATCCGCTCGGGTGATCAGTGATGGAGGCGCTCAAGGCCGACGTCACGCAGGGGCTCTCGAAGGGCTCGCTGATCACGTGCGCCGACAACACCGGCGCCCGTGAGCTGAAGGTCATCTCCGTGTCGGGCTACTCCGGCACGAAGAACCGCCACCCGAAGGCGGGGATCGGCGACAAGGTGACCGTCTCGGTCACCAAAGGGACCCCGGAGATGCGGCGGCAGGTGCTGGAGGCGGTCGTCGTCCGCCAGCGCAAGCCGATCCGCCGTCCGGACGGCACGCGCGTGAAGTTCGAGGACAACGCGGCCGTCATCATCGACGACCTCGAGGAGCCGCGGGGCACGGAGATCAAAGGCCCCGTCGCCCGCGAGGTCGCCGAACGGTTCGGGAGCATCGCCTCGACCGCGACGATGATCGTCTAACTATGACGAAACAGCCACGCAAACAACGAAAACGGTCGGAGACCGCGCCGCTCCACGAGCGGCAGAATCAGGTCCGGGCCACCCTCACCGACGAGCTCCGCGAGGAGTACGGACAGCGCAACGTCCGCGTCAACGCCGGCGACACCGTCGAGGTGCTTCGCGGCGACGCGGCCGGCACGGAGGCGGAGGTCGTCTCCGTCGACCTGTCCGCCGAGCGGATCACGGTCGAGGACGTCACCGTCGAGAAGGCGGACGGGGAGGAGGTTCCCCGCCCGATTCCGGCGAGCAACGTCCGGGTGACCGAGCTGGACCTCGAGGACGAGCGCCGCGAGGCGCGGCTCCAGGAGGATAACGAATGACGCGACACCAGAAGCGACTGTCAGTACCGAACTCCTGGCCGGTCGAGCGCAAGACGAACACGTTCACCGTGAAGGCGGGCGCGGGCCCGCACGGCGAGGCGGGCGTTCCGCTCGTCGTCCTGCTGCGGGACGTGCTCGGCTACGTCGACTCGACGAAGGAGGCGCGCTACGCGCTGAACAACGACTCGATCCTCGTCAACGGGGACGCCGTCTCGGACGAACAGCGTCCGATCGGGATGTTCGACATCCTGGCGTTCCCCGAGCGCGGGGAGTACTTCCGCGTCTTCCCCGACGAGGGCGGTCGGCTCGCGCTGACTCCCGTCGACGAGGACGCCGCGGGCAGCCGGCTCGGGAAGATCACGAACAAGACCGTCGTCCCCGGCGGCGTCACGCAGCTGACGCTCCACGACGGGACGAACGTCCGCGTCGACGACGACGCGGACTACGAGACGAACGACTCGATCGTCGTCGACAACGAGACGAAGGAGATCGTCGCCCACTTCGAGTACGAGGAGGGCGCCTTGGTGACCGCCGTCGCCGGCCAGCACGCCGGCCAGATCGGCGAGATCGAGGACATCGACGTGACCCTCGGCTCCGGCGACAACACCGTGACCGTCGCCAGCGAGGACGGCGGCTACGAGACGGTCGAGGAGTACGTCGTCGTCATCGACGAGAACTTCACCGACGACGAGGGTGATGCGGATGAGTGAAGCCGAGAGCGCCGACCACGAGATGCGCGAGCCGTCCCTCGAGAAGGTCGTCGTCCACATGGGCGTCGGGCAGGGCGGTGAGCCGCTCGCGGACGCCGAGGAGATCATCGAGGAGATCACGGGCCAGCAGTCGGTCCGGACCACCTCGAAGCGCACCATCGCCGAGTTCGGGATCCGCAAGGGCGACCCGATCGGCGTCAAGGTGACGCTGCGGGGCGAGGACGCGCACGCGTTCCTCGAGACCGCGCTCGATCTCGTCGATGTCTCGCGGAGCCAGTTCGACGACACGGGTAACCTCAGCTTCGGGGTCGAGGACCACACCGACTTTCCGAGCCAGGAGTACGACCCCAACATCGGGATCTACGGCCTCGACGTGACGACGACGATCGTCCGTCCCGGCTACCGCGTCTCGAAACGCGACAAGGCGACGGGGACCATTCCCTCCCGCCACCGGATGACAGCCGAGGACGCGGCCGCGTTCCTCGAAACGAACTTCGACGTCGAGGTAACCGAATGAGCGAAGCGAACAACGACACGGGCGAGCACGCCGCGAAGCGCACCGACTCCCGGCACACGTGCCGGCGGTGCGACCGCGAGCAGGGACTCGTCGGCAAGTACGACATCAACCTCTGCCGGCAGTGCTTCCGCGAGGTCGCCCGAGACATGGGATTCGAGAAGTACAGCTGATCATGACGGGAAACGATCCATTCACCAACGCGCTCGCCGGCATGGACAACGCCGAGAGCGTTGGCCACCTGTCGTACACGGTAGAGCCCGCTTCGAACATCATCGGCTCCGTCCTCGAGGTCCTCTACGACCGCGGGTACGTCGACGGCTTCGAGTACGTCGACGACGGGAAAGCCGGGAAGTTCGAGGTCGAACTGAAAGGCGCGATCAACGAGTGTGGCGCCGTCAAGCCCCGCTACTCCGCGGGTGCGGACGAGTTCGAGAAGTGGGAGAAGCGGTACCTCCCCGCCCGTGACTACGGGACGCTCATCGTCACGACGAGCCACGGCGTCATGAGCCACTACGAGGCCCGCGAGGAGGGCATCGGCGGCCAAGTGATCGCATACGTCTACTAACAATGAACAGAGTCGAAATCGAGATTCCGGACGACGTCTCCGCCGAGACCGACCACCTCGAACTCACCGTCGAAGGACCCAACGGGAGCGTCACGCGACGCCTCTGGTACCCCGACGTCGACGTGACGATCGAGGACGGCGCGGTGGTCATCGCGACCGAGAACGAGGACGCGAAGACCAACGCCACCGTCGGCACCTTCGAGAGCCACGTCGCCAACATGATCCACGGCGTCACCGAGGGCTGGGAGTACGCCATGGAAGTGTACTACGCCCACTTCCCGATGCAGGTGAACGTGGAGGGCGACGAGGTCGTCATCGAGAACTTCCTCGGAGAGAGCGCCGCGCGGCGCACCCCCATCCGCGGAGACACGGACGTACAGATCGACGGCGAGACGGTCACGCTCTCGGGCTCCGACAAGGAGGCCGTCGGCCAGACCGCCGCCGACATCGAACAGCTGACGAAGGTGACCGACAAGGACACGCGCGTCTTCCAGGACGGCGTGTACATCGTCGAGAAACCCACCGGAGGTGCCTAACCGATGGCAGACGAACTGGAAGACATCAGCGGTGTCGGTCCCTCGAAGGCGGACGCGCTTCGCGAGGCCGGCTACGAGACGGTCGAGGACGTGAAGGCCGCCTCCCAGTCGGAGCTCTCCGAGGTCGACGGCGTCGGCAACGCGCTCGCAGCGCGTGTCAAGGCCGACGTCGGCGGGCTGGAGGTCGACGAGGAGGCGGACGCGGAGATTGAAGACGAGACCGACGAGGAGGAGCCGGTCGACGAGGCCGAGGAGTCCGAGACGGTCGAGACGGAGCTTCGGCCCCGCGGTCACGCCGACAAGACGCCGGAACTGGACGACGAGACCGCTCGCGCGCTCGCACAGAAGCACCGCGAGGGGAAACCGCAGTTCAACCGGCAGGACTACCACAAGAAAAAGCGGATCCCGACGTCGTGGCGCAAGCCGCGCGGCGGGCTCTCCAAGCAGCGCCGCCGCATGAAGTCGAAGGGGCCGGTCGTCGAGGCCGGCTTCCGTTCGCCGACGGCGTCGCGCGACCTCCACCCGAGCGGCTTCGAGGAGGTCCGCGTCCACAACACGGACGACCTCGAGGGCGTCGACGGCGACACGCAGGCGGTGCGGATCGCTTCGAAGGTCGGCGGTCGCAAGCGCGAACGGATCGAAGACGAGGCGGAGGAGCGCGAGATCCGCGTGCTGAACCCGACCTACGTCGAAGTGGAGGTGGACGATGAGTGATCTGAAGGCGCAGAAACGGCTCGCAGCGGACGAGCTCGACGTCGGCAAGGGCCGCGTCTGGCTCGACCCCGAGGCACAGGAAGAGATCGAGGACGCCATCACCCGCGAGGACGTCCGCGAGCTCATCGAACAGGGAACGATCCGCGCGAAGGACGCGAAGACGAACTCGCGCGGTCGCGCCCGCGAGCGCGCCGACAAGCGCTCGTACGGGCATCAGTCGGGCGCCGGCTCCCGCAAGGGTCGCTCCGGCGCGCGACAGGACACGAAAGACGACTGGAAGGCGCGCATCCGCGCACAGCGGGCCCGCCTGAAGGAGCTTCGCGACGACGAAGACGTGCTCGACGCCTCCGAGTACCGCACGCTGTACAACAAAGCGAGCGGGGGAGACTTCGAGGACGTCGCCCGTCTCGAGGCGTTCATCGAGACGCAGTACGGTTACGAGGTGACGGACTAATGGCGACAGGACCACGATACAAGGTGCCGATGCGGCGCCGCCGCGAGGTCCGGACGGATTACCATCAGAGGTTGCGCCTGCTGAAATCGGGCAAGCCTCGCCTGGTCGCTCGGGTGAGCAACGCTCACGTCAGGGCGCAGCTGGTGACCCCCGGATCCGACGGCGACGAGACCCACGCGGCCGCCTCCAGCGAGGAGCTCGGCGAGTACGGCTGGGACGCCCCCACGGGCAACCTCCCCAGCGCGTACCTCACCGGGTACCTCGCGGGCGCTCGCGCCGTCGACGCCGGCCTCGACGAGGCCGTCCTCGACATCGGGCTCAACACGGCGACGCCCGGCAACAAGACGTTCGCGGTACAGGAAGGAGCGATTGACGCGGGCCTCGAGATCCCGCACAACGACGACGTGCTGGCCGACTGGTCGCGCACGCGCGGCGAACACATCGCCGACTACGCCGAGCAGCTCGACGAGCCGCTGTACAGCGGCGCGTTCGACGCCAGCGAGCTACCCGAGCACTTCGACGACGTGCTCGCGACAATCCAGGAGGACCATGAGTAGACACAACGACGGCTGGGAACCGCGGACGCGACTCGGCCGCAAGGTACAGGACGGCGACATCACGTCGATGGAACAGGCGCTCCAGTCCGGGCTCCCGCTGAAGGAGGCCGAGATCGTCGACCAGCTCCTCCCGGGGCTCGAAGACGAGGTGCTGGACATCAACATGGTCCAGCGCATGACCGACTCCGGCCGCCGCGTGAAGTTCCGTTGCGTGGTCGCCGTGGGCAACCGCGACGGCTACCTCGGCTACGCGCAGGCCCGCGACGACCAGGTCGGCGGCGCGATCCAGAAGGCGATCGACGTCGCGAAGCTGAATATCATCTCGGTGGACCGCGGCTCCGGGTCCTGGGAGGACCAGCCCGGCGGCACCAACTCCTTGACCCGCACGGCGAAGGGGAAGGCCGGCTCCGTCACCGTCGAGATCAAGCCCGCCCCGCAGGGGCTGGGCCTCGCGGCCGCGGAGACGGTCCGCAACATCCTAGAGCTCGCCGGCGTCGAGGACGCCTGGACGAACTCCGACGGCAACACGCGCACGACGGTGAACCTCGCGAAGGCGACGTTCAACGCGCTGGAGAACGCGGCGCAGTCCCGTACGCCCCAGCACGCGCGCGAAGTCCACTACGACGAGGTGAGCGAGTGATGCAGGCGATCGTTCAGCTCCGCGGCGAGGTTAATCTCGGGTCCGGCGTCGAGGACACGCTCGACATGCTGAACGTCGGGCGCGTCAACCACGCGACGCTCGTCCCCGAGACGGACTCGTACAGCGGCATGATCGCGAAGGTCAACGATGTCGTCGCGTTCGGGGAACCGAGCGTCGAGGCCGTCGCGCGAACGATCGCGCGGCGCGGCGAGCCGCTCGAAGGCTCGGCCGACGTCGACGACGAGTGGATCGACGACAACACCGACTACGCCGACCTGGAGGCGCTGGCCGAGGCGCTCGTCGACGAGGAGACCACGCTGCGCGAGCAGGGTCTCTCGCCGACGCTGCGACTCCACGCCCCCCGCGGCGGTCACGAGGGCATCAAACACCCCGTGATCGAGGGCGGCGAACTCGGGAAACACACCACCGAGGAGATCGACAGTCTCCTGGAGGCGATGCGATGACGAGCAAGAAACGACGACAGCGCGGCTCTCGGACGCACGGCGGCGGCACGCACAAGAACCGGCGCGGCGCCGGGCATCGCGGCGGTCGCGGCGCGGCCGGTCGCGCGAAACACGAGTACCACAACTACGGTCCGCTCGGCAAGCACGGGTTCAAGCGCCCCGAGGACGCTCAGACGGAGGTCCTCGAAGTGAAGATCCAGAAGCTCGACGAGGACGCGGCGCTGTACGCCGCGGACGGTCTCGCCGAGGAGGACGGCGACGCGTACGTCTTCGACGCGCGCGACGTCGTTGAGGACGGCCACGAGGCTGACGTGGTGAAGGTGCTCGGCGGCGGGCAGGTCCGCCGCGAGCTCCGCGTCACGGCCGACGCGTTCACCGTCGGTGCGGTCGAGCTCATCGAGGAGGCGGGCGGCGAGGCGACGCTCTCCGAGCGCGCCGAAGAGCCCGCTGACGAACCGGAAAACACTTCCGACGACGAGAACGACGAGGCGTAACATGAGCTGGAAGGAGGCCGCCGAACCGGTGCTCTCGCGGATGCCCGTCGTGGAGCGGCCCGCGGGACACGTCCCGTTCAGACGGAAGCTTACGTGGACGGCCGGAATCCTGATCGTCTACTTCTTCTTGACCAACATCAACCCGTTCGGGTTGGCGGTCGGGCAGGGGTCGGACTTCTTCGGGCAGTTCCGGTCGGTGCTCGCCGGGTCGTCCGGGTCGCTGCTACAGGTCGGTATCGGACCGATCGTCACGGCGTCCATCGTCCTCCAGCTGTTGGGCGGTGCGAACCTCCTCGGGCTCGACACCGAGAACGACCCGCGCGACCAGGTCCTCTATCAGGGCCTCCAGAAGCTGCTGGTGATCATCGTCTCCGCCCTCACGGCGGCGCCGATGGTGTTCACCGGGGGGTTCCTCCCCGCGGACGACGCGGTCGCGAGCGCGCTCGGCATCGGGACGTTCGGCGTTCAGGTGCTGATCTTCGCGCAGATCTTCGTCGGCGGCATCCTCATCCTGTTCATGGACGAGATCGTGAGCAAGTGGGGCGTCGGCTCCGGCGTCGGGCTGTTCATCATCGCGTCGGTGAGCCAGCAGATCGTCGGCGGCTTCTTCAGCTTCTCCGCACTCGGCGCCTCCGGCTTCTTCGCGAGCTGGTACGGCGTCATCTTCGGCGACGTACCGGTGTCGATGTCGCCGTTCACGGCGGAGGGGCTCCAGAATCTCCTCTTCGATCCGGGGAACATTCTGGCGCTTTTCACCACGGTGTTCATCTTCGGGATCGTCGTGTACGCGGAGTCGGTCCGCGTCGAGATCCCGCTGTCGCACGCCCGCGTGAAGGGCGCCCGTGGACGCTTCCCGGTGAAGCTCATCTACGCGTCCGTCCTCCCGATGATCCTCGTTCGCGCGCTACAGGCGAACATCCAGTTCCTCGGCCAGATCCTCTCCTCGCAGTGGGCGGGGATGCCGGCGATACTCGGGACCTACAGCGAGCAGGGGCAGCCTATCGGCGGGCTGTTCTACTACCTGAACCCGATTCAGAGCCGGGGGCAGTGGATGTGGTTCCTCGGTGAGATACCGGCGTCCGTCGAGCCGTGGATGATCGCGATCCGGCTCGCGATCGACCTCGCGTTCATGATCGTCGGCGGCGCTATCTTCGCGATCTTCTGGGTCGAGACTACCGGCATGGGGCCGGAGGCGACCGCGAAACAGATCCAGAACTCCGGGATGCAGATCCCCGGGTTCCGCCGGAACCCGCAGGTCGTCGAGAAGGTCATGGAGCGGTACATCCCGCAGGTGACCGTCATCGGCGGCGCCCTCGTCGGGCTGCTCGCCGTGATGGCGAACCTGCTCGGCACCATCGGGCAGGTCTCCGGCACCGGGCTACTGCTTGCGGTCTCTATCACGTACAAGCTGTACGAGGAGATCGCCGAAGAGCAGCTCATGGAGATGCACCCGATGATGCGCCAGATGTTCGGCAACGAGTAGCGAACATCCACTCCTTTCCGTTCTTCTTCGTCCCTGAGCGACTGCGTCGTACTCAGCAGTCTCCTACCGGTGGGAGTCGAAGTGACCGACTCGGACGGCTTCTTCGAGCAACTCGACGAGACCGAGGCGATCGCCGACGATTAACCGGAATCTATCGAAACACCGGTCGAACAGACGGAAGCGGACGCCCCCCGCGCGGATGCGGATACAACGGCCGGCTCAACGTTCACCGAGCCACGACGACGTACTGGTACCTCCGGTACATCGCCAGCTGTCGATTCCGTCGGTGTAAATTCAAACGACACAGTATCGCGCCGAGTCGGTTCCTGACGCTTCGCGTCGACAACGGATCGAGAACTCGGCATTAGGGGAGCGACCGGTCGGGTTCGGCCGCTATCGCCCGCGACTTCCGAGGTGTGACCAGATCGGGTTGTTCCGGCTGGTCGCCTTTCGCTCGGAGACGCACCGCTCGGCTCGATACCACCGAGGCCGCCGACCGCGGTCGCCCCGGCTATACGGCGTCGGACCGATCGCTCGCAGCGGCTTCGTCCGCCGCGTCCTCTTCGTCGTCGCTCATCTCCTCGGCAGCTTCTTCGACCTTTTCTTCGACGGTTTTCTCCACCGTCTCTTCGACCTTCTCGCCGACGGTTTCTTCGACGGTTTTCTCCACCGTCTCTTCGACTTTCTCGCCGACGGTCTCCTCGACGGTCTTCTCTACCGTCTCTTCGACTTTCTCGCCGACGGTCTCCTCGACGGTCTTCTCTACCGTCTCGCCCACGGTCTCTTCGACCTTGCCCGAGACCTCCTCGCTGACCGTGTCGCTGACGTCGTCGGCGACCTCGCCGACCTCCTTGTTGACGGTCTCGCCGACGCTCTTCTCGACCTCCTTGCTCACGGTCTCCTCCACCTTCTCGCCGACCGTCTCCTCGACGGTCTTCTCGACCTCCTTGCTCACCGTTTCGCCGACGGTCTTCTCGACCTCCTTGTTGACCGTCTCACCGACGGTCTTCTCGACCTCCTTGTCGACGGTCTCGCCGACGCTCTCTTCGACCTGTCTCCCGACCTGGTCGGCGACCTCGCGCGTCATCCAGTCCGGATCGAAGCGGGCCATCTTCCACACGACGTGGATCACGTACGACGCGAACACCCCGATCCCGAACGCGATCGCGACGTTGTTCACCTGCGTCGTCGCGATCAACACGATCGACAGGACGATCAGCGCGCCGTACGCGATGTCGGTCGCCGCGTCTACCCGCGCCGGGCTTACCATTCCCGGCCCTCCGTCTCCTCGTCGACCGCGCTCGCCCGCCGCGTGGGATATCCGTTCATACGGCTACCTTGCGAGCCCGCGGCGTAAAAGCCTCCCTCGTTGGGCGTCCGCGCCCCGCGCCCGGAGATCCGGAGCGCACCCCCGGACCCGGAGCGCGACCCTTTTAGGCCGGATGGTCGAATCGAGCGTATGGACATCGAAGAGGGCGGACTCACCGTCTCCGTCCCGGAGGCTCGCGACGGCGCCAGCAAGGGCACCGGCGGCGGCGTCTTCTTCAACCCGACACAGGAGCTGAACCGCGACGTGACGGTCGCGACGCTGCGCGCCTACCGCGACCGCGAACCGCGCGTCGCCTCGTACCTCGACGCGATGGCCGCCTCCGGGGTCAGGGGGGTCCGCGCCGCCGCGGAGGGGTATCGGGTCACCTGCGCCGACGTCGACGCGGACGCGGTCGAGCTCGCCGCCACGAACCTCGACGCCAACGGCCTCGACGGCGAGGCGGTCCACCGCGACGTCAACGCCCTCCTGTACGACGAGGGGCCGTTCGACGTCGTCGATCTGGACCCGTACGGCACACCGATCCCCTTCGCGGACGCCGCGTTCGCGAACGGGCGCAACCTGGTCTGCGTCACCGCCACCGACACCGCGCCGCTGTGCGGCGCCCACCTCAACAGCGGGATCCGGAAGTACGGCGCGGTCCCGCGCAACACCGACTATCACCCCGAGATGGGGCTCCGAACGCTGATATCCGCCTTGGTGCGGACTGCCGCGCGCTACGACAAGGCGGCGACGCCGATCCTCTCGCACGTCTCCCGTCACTACGCGCGGACCTACCTCGAACTGGAGTCGGGCGCCCGCGCGGCCGACGACTGCCTCGACGGCGTGGGGTACGTCGACCACTGCGAGGACTGCCTCTGGCGCTCGGCGACGCCGGGGCACGTCGCCGACCCGGTCGACGCCTGCCCGGAGTGCGGGAGCGACCGCGTCCTCACGGCCGGTCCGATCTGGCTCGGCCCGGTCGCGGACGCCGACTTCGCGCGCGCCGTCCGCCGCGAGGTGACGGACGACATGGGCGAGGCGAAGCGTGCGCGCAAGCTGCTCGGGACGGTCGCTCGCGAACTCGACACCCCCACGCACTACGACCAGCACCGGCTGTACAAGGAGTGGGGTGAGCCCGCGATCGGGATGGACGAGTTCGTCGAGCGCGTCCGCGGGGCCGGCCACGAGGCGAGCCGCGCGCACTACCGTGGCACGGCGGTGAAGAGCACGGCGTCGATCCCCGAGATGCGCGAGGCGGTCCTCGGCGACAACGCGGACTGACGGGGCCGCGGCCGCGTTCGCTCCCGCCGCGAATTCCACCCCACGAGCGCCCGCCCGCGCCGCGCCCGGCACCCTCCCGCTTTTGTCGCGGTCGGTCGAAACGCGTGACGTGTCTCGACACTCGCGCACCGCGTTCGGGACGGTTCGACGCGTCGCCGACCTCGCGGTCGACAGGCAGGTGACGTTCCTCGCGGCCGCCATCGCCTACTACGCGTTCGTCTCGCTCGTCCCCGCGCTCCTGCTGCTGGTCGTCGTCGCCACCGCCGTCTTCGGCGAGACCATCGCCGCCGAGCTGGTGGCGTCCACGGGCGAGTTCCTCACGCCGGCCGGCGAGGAGGCGGTCGTCGGGGCCGTCTCCTCGGCCGGCGGGCGGACCGGCGCGAGCCTGCTCGGGGTCGGGCTGCTGATCTGGTCGACGCTGAAGGTGTTCCGCGGGCTCGACACGGCGTTCGTCTCGCTGTACGGCGGCGAGGAGGCGCCCGGCCTCCTCAAGCAGGTCGCCGACGCCGCCTCGGTCGTCGTCGGCGTCGGCGTCGGCCTCGGCGTGATGGTCGCCGTGGGCGCGTTCGTCGCGGCCGCGGACGCGCTTCCCCTGATCGAGGCGGCGAGCGTCCTCGCCCTGCCCGCTCTCCTCGCGGTCGTGTTCCTCCCGATGTACTACCTCCTGCCGCAGCCGGCGATCGCCGTCCGCGAGGCGCTGCCGGGCGCGGCGTTCGCGGCGGTCTGCTGGACGCTGCTTCAGGCCGGGTTTCAGGTGTACGCCGCGGGCGCTGCGCAGTACGAGGTGTACGGCGTCATCGGCGGCATCCTCCTGCTGGTCACGTGGCTGTACCTCGCCGCCGTCGTCGTCGTCCTCGGTGGCGTGGTCAACGTGGTGCTCGCCGGGCGGGGGACTGGCGGCGACGACTTCGGGGAGGCCGGGGCCGGCGGTCCCGCCGCCGCGTTCGACGGCACCGACGACGCCGCGGACCGGCAGTTACAACAGGACCGCGACCGACCCACGGGTATGAACGGCGAGTCGGATCCCGAGGGGGACGACGGCGAACGGCCGCGCGGCGCGCCGGACGTCGCCGCCCTCGAAGCGGAGGTCCGGGAGCTGCGGTCGCAGCTCGACGAGTTCGAGGACGACGTGGAACGCCGGACGGTCGACAAACCGGAGGTCGAGTCGGAGCTGAAGCGGTACGTCCGCTCGCGGATGCGCCGCGGCCACGCCCGCGGCTGGGGCCCGTACCTCGTGCTGCTGTACGGGACCGTGCTGACGCTCGCCGCGTTGACCTCCCTCGACGGGATCTACGCGGTCGGCGCCATCGTCGTCCTCGGACTCTCGACGCTCGGCCTGTACACGATCTTCGTCGTCGTCGGTATCGGCCTCAACCTGATCGAAACGCCGGGGAAGGCGCTCGACTACGCCCGCCGCCGCGGCGATGACTGACCGGACGACGGACGCGTGACGGGACTCGTCGCCGCCGAGCGTGGGATCGGCGAGTTCGCCGTCGTCGACGCCCTCCCGGAGGCCGTTGTCGTGGTCTTCGCGGCAGTCACCCACCTCGCGGACCCGTGGCTGCTCTTCGCCATGCTCGCCGTCGGCTACTGGTTCGCGAGCGAGGGGGTCGCGGGCTCGCCGCGCCGCGCCGGCGCCACGGCCATCGCGGCCGTCACCTGCGCGTACGCCGCGACGGCGCTCGGCAAGGCGTGGTTCGCGGCTCCCCGCCCGCCCGGCGCGATGCCCCCGGCGGACGTGCCGACGTGGCTCCCCGCGCTCCTGTCGGGCTGGTACGAGGCGCAGGTACTCTCGGACGGGTTCGGCTTCCCGAGCGGGCACGCCACCGGCGGCGCGGCGGCGTACCTCGCGCTCGCGCTGCTGTACGACCGGCTCTGGACCGACCGCGCCCGCTACCTCGCGGCCGGGGCGGTCGCCGTCGCCGTCGCGGCCTCGCGGGTCGTCATCGAAGTCCACTACCTCGTCGACGTGCTCGCCGGCCTGCTCGTCGGCGCGGGGACCGTCGCCGTTGCCCTGCGGCTCGCCGGCGACCCGCGGGTCCGCGGCTCGCCCGGCACGGACGCGGCGGCCGGACCGACCGCCGATCTGAACCCCGCACCGGCGTTCGCCCTCGCGGCGGTCGTCTCCGCGGGCGCGCTGGCCGTCGCCGTCGCCGGCGGGCACACGGGGGAAGTCGTCGAGGCGGGGATCGGGATCGCCACCGGTGCCGGGGGCGCGATCGGCTGGCGGTTCGTCGACGGCGAGGAGCCGTCGGTCCCGCCCCGCGTCGCCGTCCCCGCGCTCGCGGTCACCGGCGGCCTCTGGGTCGGCGCGTACGCCCTCGCGGGGACGCTGCCGGTGACGCTGGTCGCGACGACCGCCGCCGTGGTCGCCGTCGTCGCGCTCCCGGCGCTGTCCGGGCGGATCGAGCGGTCGCTCGCCGAGTGACGCGGCGTCGGAAAAAGTCCCGTCGCGGACCGCGGTCAGGGGCTACTCGACTCGGACCGGGCTCAGAACGTCTCCAGGTAGCGGTCCTCCTCCCACTGCGACACCTGGGTGAGGTACTCGCTGAACTCCTGAGACTTCGCCTCGGCGAACTTCTCGGAGGTGTGCGGGCCGAGCGCCTCCTGGAGCACCTCGTCGGTCTCCAGCTCCTCGACCGCGGCGCCGAGGTTCGGGGGCAGCGTCTCGATGCCGTACTCCTCGCGCTTCGCGTCGTCGAACTCGTAGATGTCCTCGCGGACCGGGTCGCCCGGGTCGGCGCCGGTCTTGATCCCGTCGAGGCCGGCGGCGATGAGCGACGCCATGCCGAGGTAGGGGTTACAGGACGGGTCGGGGCTGCGGACCTCGAAGCGCGCGGAGACGCCCGCGGCGTCCGGGACGCGGACGAGCGCCGAGCGGTTCGTGTCGGACCACGCGACGTAGATCGGGGCCTCGTAGCCGGGCACCAGCCGCTTGTAGGAGTTCACGGTCGGGTTCGTGACCGCCGTGAACCCGGGGGCGTGGTTCAGGATGCCGCCCATGAACTGGTAGGCCGTCTCGCTCAGGTTGAACTCGTCGGAGTCGTCGGCGAAGGCGTTGCCGTCCTCGTCGAACAGCGAGATGTGGCTGTGCATGCCCGAGCCGTTGATGTCGGCGATGGGCTTGGGCATGAACGTCGCGTGGAGGTCGTGCTGCTCGGCGACCGCGCGAACGACGGCGCGGAACGTCGCGATGTTGTCCGCGGTCGTGAGCGCGTCGGCGTACTTGAAGTTGATCTCGTGTTGGCCCTCCGCGACCTCGTGGTGGGAGGCCTCGATCTCGAAGCCCATCTCCTCTAAGGTGAAGATGATCTCCTTGCGCACGTCGGACGCGAGGTCCTTCGGGGCGAGATCGAAGTAGCCGCCGTTGTCGTGCGGGATGGTCGTCGCGTTGCCGTCGTCGTCCTTCTCGAACAGGAAGAACTCCGGCTCCGGCCCGATCGAGACGGAGTAGCCCATCTCCTCGGCCTCGGCGAGGACCGACTTCAGGACCTGCCGCGGCCCGCCGACGAACGGCTCGCCGTCGGTGTCGACGATGTCACAGATGAGCCGCGCCGCGCCCGAGTCGCCGTCGTTGCGCCACGGGAGCACCGCGAACGTGTCGGGGTCGGGGACGAGCCGCATGTCCGACTCCTGGATGCGCACGAACCCCTCGATTGAGGAGCCGTCGAAGTAGATGCCTTCGGTGAACGCCTTCTCCGCCTGGTGGGCGGGGACGGAGACGTTCTTCACGACGCCGAGGATGTCAGTGAACTGAAGCCGCAGGAAATCGACGTTCTGCTCCTCGATCTCGTCGAGTACCGCCTGTTCCTCGGCCGTGAGGCCGCCGTCCGGTTTCGCGTGTTCGTCCGTCATGTTCTGGACGTTTGATTCGTTATCTGCCAGTATAAAGGCCTTATCGCTTGGCGCATGAACCGCCGGACAGGCAAAACTGCTGGACGTTCGTAAAATTCTAAACCCCCGAAAGCGTGGTTAGGTGTGATGACGTACGAAAACCTCGACGCGAAGCTCATCAACTCGCTGCTCAGCAACGGCCGCGCGAGTCTCCGGAGCTTGGGCGACGAACTCGACGTATCGGTGACGACCGTTTCGAACCACCTGCGCGACCTCGAAGAGGAAGGCGTCATTCGGGGGTACACGCCCGTCGTCGACTACGACAAGCTCGGCTACGACGTGACCGCCGTGCTCCAGCTCAAGGTCGAAGGGAGCGCGCTGCCGGACGTGACCGAGAAGCTGCGGCAGGAGAAACAGATGGTGAGCGTCTACGAGGTCACCGGGGATTACGACGTGATCGCCATCGGGAAGTTTACCGACACGGACGGGATGAACGACCAGATCAAGTCGATCCTCACGGACGCGGACATCAGGGAGTCGAACACGAGCGTCGTCCTCAACGCGGTCACGGAGAACGAGCAGTTCGACCTCGACGTCAAGGAGTAGTTCGGCCGCCGCCGGGGCCCTCTCCGCGCCGCCGACACCTCTCTTCGTACCGGCGCGAGCCGTCCCCGCGCTGCCCGCTGCCGGCTCAGTCTCTCCGCCGCTCCGCCGCCGCCTCCAGCGTCTCCACCGCCGGGAGCGGCTCGCCCGTCAGCGCGCGGATGTACGCGCCGCCCGCGATGGAGACGTGCGAGAAGTCCGCCTCGCTCAGCCCGTACATCTCGATGGCCCGCGAGGTGTCGCCCCCGCCGACGACCGAGAAGCAGTCCGTCTCCGCGATGGCGTCGAGGACGCCCACGGTGCCGTCGGCGAACCGCTCGTCCTCGAAGACGCCGAGCGCGCCCTTCACGAAGACCGCGTCGGACTCGCGGATCGCCGGCTCGTAGTCGGCGACCGTCGTCGCCCCCACGTCGAGGTACCCCGTCTCCTTCTCGCCGATGTCGTCGACGGGGACCTCAGCGCGCTCGCCGTCGGGACCCTCGTACGCAAGGTCGCTCGCGAGGCCGATCGCGTCGCCGCGCTCGTCGAGGACCGACTCGATCAGCTCGCGGTTCCGCTCCCACTGCTCGTCGAAGAGGTCCATCTCGCCCACGTCGCGGCCGACGGGGTGACCCGCGGCGCGGAGGAATAGCTCGCCGGCGACGCCGCCGAGGAGGAAGCGGTCGACGCGGTCGTCGAGGGCGTCCATTACGCCGATCACGTCGGTCGCCTTCGTCCCCCCGACGACCATCGTGACCGGGCCGTCGAACTCGCGGGTCGCGATCGCGGTGTTCGCCTCGTACTCCGTCTCCATCACGCGGCCCGCGTACGCGGGGAGGACGAGCGGGAAGCCGACGAGCGAGGCGTGCTTCCGGTGGGCCGCCGAGTAGGCGTCGTTGACGTACGCGTCGAACAGCGGCGCGAGCGTCCGGACGAACTCCGTCTCGGCCTTCTCTTCGGGCGACGCCTCCGGAAGCTCGTCGTCGCACATCCGCGTGTTCTCCAGCAGGAGGATCTCTCCCGCGTCGAGCGCGTCGATCGCCTCCAGCGCCTCGTCGCCGTACGTGTCGGCCACGAACCCAACGTCGCGGCCGACGCGGTCGGCGAGGATCTCGGCGTGGCCGCCGAGGGACGTGAAGTCGTCGCGACCGGGTCGGCCCTGATGAGCCAGCAGGACGACGCGGTGTCCCGCCTCGGCCAGCTCGCGGACGGTCTCCGCGTGGCGCTCGAAGCGGCGGTTGTCCTGCGGTGTTCCGTCCTCGATAGGCGAGTTGAGGTCCAGTCGGACGAGGACGCGCGAGTCTGCCGAGAGGTCGTCGAGGGTGTTGAACGCGGGCATGGGTGAGGAGTCGTCGATGAGCTCGTTAAGCGGTTGCGCTCCGGGGGAACGTTGCCGTCCGAAGGTCCGTCCCGTCGAACGGGCGGTGCGTGTCGAGCGCGTCGGTCGCGACGCGCCAGACGAACCGGCCGTCTACGCCTCGTCGTGGACGTACGCGGCCATGTCGAGCAGCCGGTTCGAGAAGCCGTACTCGTTGTCGTACCAGGTGAGGATCTTCAGCAGCTTCCCGCCGGCGATGACGTTCGTCGACTGGAGGTCGACGTAGCTGGAGAACGGGAGGCCGACGATGTCGGAGGAGACGACCTCGTCGTCGGTGTAGCCGAGAACGCCCGCGAGCGGACCGGAGTCGGCGGCTTCGCGGAAGGCGGCGTTGACCTCCTCCTCGGTGACGGTCTCGTCGAGGCTGACGACGAACTCGGTGAGGGAGCCGGTCGGGACCGGGACGCGCATCGCCATGCCGTCGATCTTCCCCTCCAGCTGCGGGAGGACCTTCTGCGCCGCGCCCGCGGCGCCCGTCGAGGTGGGAACGATGTTCTCGGCAGCCGCACGGCCGCGGCGACGCTTGCTCATCGGGCCGTCGATGAGGCTCTGCGAGCCCGTGTAGGCGTGGACGGTGGTGAGGGTACCGGCGTCGATGCCGAACTCCGCGTCGAGCACCTTCGCGACCGGCGTGATGGAGTTCGTCGTACAGGAGGCGTTCGAGATCACGTCGTCGCCCTCGTACTCGTCGTGGTTGACGCCGTAGACGAGCTGTTTGACCGGCTTGTCGCCCTTCGGAGGCGCCGAGATGATCACGGTGTCGGCGCCGCCGTCGAGGTGCGCGCTCGCGTCGTCGCGGGTGCGGAAGACGCCCGTACACTCTAGGGCGACGTCGACGTCGAGCTCGTCCCACGGGAGGTCGGCGGGGTCCTGAACGTTGAACAGCGGGACGGCCGTGTCGCCGACCGTCAGCTCATCGCCGTCGCGTTCGACGCCGTCGAGACGACCCATGACGGTGTCGTACTTCGCGAGATACCCCATGTCGTCGAAGTCCATCACGTCGTTGATCCCGACGAGTTCGATCCGCGGGCTCTCTAACACCGCGCGGAACACGTTGCGCCCGATGCGACCGAAGCCGTTGAGCCCCACCCGCACGACCTCGTCGTCGCTCACGTCGTCACCGGCCGCCAGATTCGATTTACTCATATTCGAAAAAGCCGAGCCGCAACTACTTAAATCCGGCCCAGTCGCGGCGAGACCGTCATAATCGTTGGAATTTGTTACGGCCGGTGTCGCGTCTCGCGGCCGAGGGCCGGCGACGGCGGTCGCTCGTCGTCCGCCGGATCGCTGCTTTCCCGCGGCGGATAGCGGCCGATACGGCGACCGACAGAAGGCTTATCGGGGTCACCGACCTCACGGAAGGTATGGACAGAGACGACCGCGACGATCCGTTCGGAGACTTCTTCGAGGAGATCGAGCGGATGATGAACGAGATGGCCACCGGCGACGCTCCGTCGGCCGACGACGCCGGGTTCGGCTCCGACACCCACGTCGACGCGTACACCACCGAGGAGTCGGTGCGTCTCGTCGCCGACCTCCCCGCCGTCTCGAAGGAGGACCTCTCGCTCCGCTGCGACGGCGACGCGCTCACCATCTCCGCGGTCTCCGACCGGCGCGAGTACGACGAGACGGTCGACCTCCCCGCGCCCGTCGACGAGCACTCCGCCGACGCGACGTTCAACAACGGCGTCCTCGAGGTCTCGTTCGACCGCGACGAGGACAGCGCGTCGATCGACCTCGTCTGAGCCGGCCCGCCTCCCGGGGCTCGCTCGCTCTCCTCACTCCTCCTCGGCGGTCCGCCGGACGAGCGCCGCGAACCGGTCGTAGAAGCCGTCCTCGTACTTCGTCGCGGCGTCGACCGTCGGCCGCGCGTTCGTCTCGTTGACGACGAGCCGGTCGTCGGTCGCGAGCAGGTCGACGCCGAGGTAGTCGATCCCCAGCGCCGCGGCCGCGCGCTCCGCGAGGTCGCGCGCTCGCGGATCGAGGTCGACGCCGCGAGCGGTCGCACCGCGGTGGACGTTGTGTTTCCACCGGCCGGCCGCGAGCGCGTCGGCGTCGAGTTCGCGTTCCACCGCCCCGGCGTACGCGCCGTCGACGACCATCGCGCGGTAGTCGCGCGCGTCGGGAAGGTACTCCTGAAGCAGGAACGACTTGTCGCCGGTCGCGCGGTAGTCGTGGATCAGGTTCAGGTAGTCGACGACGCCCAGCAGCGAGTCGAGGTCGGTCGCGGTCGCGACGCCCACCCCGCGGGTCGCGGAGTTCGGCTTCACGACGACCGGGTAGGAGAACTCGCTCGCGGCGTCGACGACGACCGACTCGTCGACGGGGTTCGACACGAGCGTCGTCTTCGGCGTCGGGAGGCCGGCGGCGGAGAGCGTCGCCAGCACGCCGGCCTTGTTGCGCGAAGTCACGACCGCGTCGCGGCCGTTCACCCACGGCACGCCCAGCCGCTCGTCGACGACCGCGCCCTCCATGAGCCGGGTGGGGTAGACGAGGCCGACGTCGAAGTCGGCGAACTCGTCGGGGTCGCCCGCGCCGTCTCGCGCCGCCGCGCCGCCCGAGACGCGCAGCGCTCGCTCTTTCGCTCGGACGTGACCGACGTCGATGCCGCGGTCCGCGAGGGGCCCGCGCACGCGCTCGAACGTCTCCGCGTCGGTGGTCATCGCGAGCCGGAGCATAACCGTGTTGGGGGCCGTTCGGACTTAAAAACGGCGCGAGCGGAACGACGGCAGCGACGCGTTCCGACGGCCGGTAGCGCGTGCCTCGCGGCCGGGGACTCGGATGCGTTCACCGTCGATTCGCAGTCTGATACGTACGAATAAGCGGTCGAGGTGTCGGCGAGGTCTCCCGTCGATACGCGCGAAGCGACCTATTGGAGGTGGCCTTCTTCGCGGAGCTGTTCGGCCTCGCTCTTCTCGTAGCGCCACGAGATGTCGGCCTTCTCGTCCTGCCAGTCCCACGGCTCGACGAGGACGATGTCGTCTTCGCGGATCCACACGCGCTTTTGCATCCGGCCGGGGATGCGCGCGGTCCGCTGTTTCCCGTCCGCGCAGCGCACCTTGACGCGGTTCGCGCCGAGCATCTCGACGACCTCCGCGAACACCTCGTCGTCGTCGGGCATCCGGAGGTCGTTCCGACCGCCGCCGTCTCCGTTGCTCATGCGTACGCGGTGATACGCGCTCGCGGAAATAAAAGGGCCGCTCTCCGCCGGGACCGAAACGGCCCTTTTACCTCTGGGGACCGCCGAGGCGACGACATGCGTGACACGCTCGGACTCGAAGGCATCGCCGGCGTCCTCGTCGTCCTCGTCGGTATCGGTATCCTGACCCTCCGCGATCCGGTCGTCGCCGGCGCCCTGATGGTCGTGCTCGCCGGTCTCGCGCTGATCGCGAAGGGGCTCGTCGACACCGCCATGCGATCGTTCGGGCTGAAGTGAACCCTCGGCGGCGGTCCGACCGACTCCGGACGAGCGGCCGTCCGCGCGACGCGGCGTTCACCGTGGTCCCGAAAGAGTCATAATCGCCGACCGTCCCTCACCGGGTATGGTCGAAGTACCTGCCGTCGCGGTCGAACTCGTCGAACTCCTCGCCGCTGCCGTCGGCGCCGGCGCGGCCGCCGCGGTCGGCGTCGTGCTCGAACAGTTCGGGCTCTCCGCCGTCTCCGGCGGCGATCTCGTCCTCGGCGCGTGGGCCGTCGGCATGGGACTGATCGCGCTGTACGTCGGCCTCGTCGGTCTCGGCTACGAGCAGGCGCTCCCGCGGCTGCGCCGCCTCGCGAGCGGCGAGTAACTCACAGGTCCCCGTCCGCGGCGAGTTCGCGCACTCGGTCGGCGCGCTCGCGGATCGCCGCCCACTCCTCGTCGTCCTTCTTGTCGACGTGCGAGTACATCAGCCCCATTCGCCCGGTGCCGCGGAGCGTCTCCTCGTTCTCCTTCAGGAAGTCCCAGTAGAGCGCGTTGAACGGGCAGGCCCCGTCGCCCGTGGTCCGCGAGACGGCGTACGGGCAGTCGGCGCAGTGGTCGCTCATCCGGTTGACGTAGCTCCCCGAGGAGGCGTACGGCTTCGAGGAGAGCACGTCCGTGCCGAACGACCCCATCGCGACGACGTTCGGCGTCGTCACCCAGTGGTAGGCGTCGACGAAGCCGAGGTGGAACCACTCGTTCACGTCGGCGGGGTCGGCGCCGTACACGAGCGCGAAGTTCGACAGCACCATCAGCCGCTCGATGTGGTGGGCGTAGCCGAACTCGCGGACGTGCCCGACCGCCTCCGAGAGACACCGCATGTCCGTCTCGCCGTCCCAGTAGGCGGGGGGAAGCTCCCGGTCCTGTTCCAACTGATTCGCCTCCGCGAGCTCCGGCATCGCCTCGCGGTAGACGTGGCGTATGAACTCCCGCCAGCCGATCACCTGCCTCACGAACCCTTCTACGGCGTTGAGCGGGACGGGGGCGGGCTCGTTGCCCCCGGCCGCTCTGCCCCCGGTCGCTCCGTCCTCGCCGTCCGCCGCGTCCCCGCCGAACTCGCTGAGCGAGGTCGCCGTCCCGCCCGCGTCGCCGTGGTCGTCTGGGTCGTACGCGCCGGGCTCGACCCCCCGCTCCTCGTAGGCGCGCTCGACCGCCCGCACCGGCTCGCGCGGGTCGAGCAGCCCGAGGTTGATCGCCGGCGACAGCAGCGAGTGCGAGAGGAACGGCTCGCCGCCGACCATCGCGTCCTCGTACCGTCCGAACGCGGGCAGCCCGTCGCGGACGAACCGGTCGAGCGCCTCGCGGGCCTCTGCCCGCGTGACCGGCCACGCGAACCCGTCGAGCGCGTTGTTCCCCCACGTGTCGAACCGGTCGCACACCCACGCGTGGGTCTCGCGGGTCAGCTCGTCCGGCTCGAACGTCGGCCGCCCCGGCGGTTCCCAGTCCTTCGGCGGCGTCTCCTGATTCAGGTCGTCGTAGTTCCACTCCCCGCCGACCGGCTCGCCGTCGTCCATCAGCACGCCCGTCTCGCGACGGACGTGCCGGTACCAGTGCTCCTGCCGGTAGGTGCGCTCCGCGGCCCCGTCGGCGCCGATCTCGGTCCCCTCGTCGCCGGCCCACTCGCGCCAGTCCGCCGGCGTCGTCCAGAACAGCTCGTTGTCGACGAGTTCGAGGGTGCCGCCGCGCTCGGCGACCAGCCCGCGGAGCCGCTCGCCGGCGCCGTGGCTCGCGGGGCGCATGAGCCGCAGGCGCGGCCCGTCGTCGTCCTCGCCGTCGTTCGCCTCGGCCGCCCGACCAGCGAAGAACTCGTCGAGCCCCTCGCCGAACGACTCCGCCTGAACGTACGTCACGTCGTGGCCGCGATCGCGGAGGTCGTCGCGGAAGTGCCGCATCGCCGAGAACACGAGCGTCAGCTTGTGGGCGTGGTACGGCTTCCGGTCGGCGAACCCGTGCGCTTCGATCAGGAGGACCTCGTCGGCCGCGTCGAGGGCGTCGAGGTCGGGGTTGAGCTGGTCACCGAGCAGCCAGCAGGTCGTCCGGTCGCTCACGGGACGAATAACGCTCCCGAGTCTCATAGCTCCGGCGGCGTCGCTCGACCGCGACCTCCCGGAACGACGCGTCACCCGCGGACTTTTGTCGGCCCCCCGTGTCGGGCGAGCCATGGACGAGATCCTCACGAACTGGCTGCTCGGCCTCATCGCCGCCCTCCTCGCCGTGCTGGTGCTCGACTCGACCGGACAGTCCTTCCTCGCGCCGCTCTCGCCGGTCGCGAACGTGCTCGCGCTCGTGACGTTCCTCGCGTTCGTCATCCTCACCGGGGCGTTCCTCGTGTACACGGCGTCGTTCCGGGACCTCTGATCCCCGCTTCGGGCCGAGCCCGTCGCTGCCGCCGCGCGTAGCTTTTTGTTCCGCCTCGAACTGGTGCGCGTATGGAGTACACCACGCTCGGCTCCACCGGCACCACCGTCTCGAAGATCTGTCTCGGCTGTATGAGCTTCGGCGACCCGGACTGGCGCGAGTGGGTGCTCGACGAGGAGGCGGGCCGCGAGCTCGTCGACCGCGCCGTCGAACTCGGCGTGAACTTCTTCGACACCGCCAACATGTACTCGAACGGCGCGAGCGAGCGCGTCCTCGGTGACGCCCTCGGCGAATACGACCGCGAGGAGTTCGTCGTGGCCACGAAGGGGTACTTCCAGATGGACGAGTCGAACCCGAACTCGGGCGGCCTCTCCCGGAAGGCCATCGAGCAGGAGCTGTCGAACTCCCTTGACCGGCTCGGCATGGAGACGGTCGACCTCTATCAGATCCACCGCTGGGACGACGACACGCCGATCGAGGAGACGCTCGCCGCGCTCGACGACGCGGTGCGACGGGGCGACGTGCGACACGTCGGCGCCTCCTCGATGTGGGCCCACCAGTTCGCCGAGGCGCTCCACGCGAGCGACCGCGAGGGGTACGAGCGGTTCGCCACGATGCAGAACCACTACAACCTCGCCTACCGCGAGGAGGAGCGCGAGATGCTCCCGCTGTGCGAGAAGGAGGGAATCGGCGTGATGCCGTGGAGCCCCCTCGCGCGCGGCTACCTGACGCGCCCGCACGAGGAGGTCGACGCCACCCTCCGCGGCGAGACCGAGGAGCACCTCTACGCGCACCCCTACCGCGAGGGCGGCGGGCGGGCGGTCAACGAGCGAGTCGAGGAGCTCGCCGCGGAGGAGGGCGTGAAGATGGCGCAGATCGCGCTCGCGTGGCTGTTCCACAAGGAGTGGGTCGACACGCCCATCGTCGGCACGACGAGCGTCGAACACCTCGAAGACGCGGTCGAGGCGCTCGACGTCAACCTCTCCGATTCCGACGTGGAGTGGCTCGAAGAGCCGTACGAGCCGGTCCGCGTCTCCGGTCACGAGTGACGGCGGAGCGCGACTCCGGCTGCGCGCTCGGCGACCTAAATCGTGTTTTAGGAATATGTCGATAAGCCATTTGTATGCTAGTGAATGTCACACTCATATGGCCGACGACACCGACAGAACCCCGACCCGGTCGAGGACGGAGTACGCTCGCACCCGGATCCGGTGTCCGAACTGCGGCGACCGCGTGCCTGCGGCCGGCCGGGACACGGACTCGGCGGAGTGCCCGAACTGCCACCGGCTGATTCGGACCTGACGCCGGCTCGGGGCCGCCGGCGGAGCGCCGGTCCGACACCGCCGCCCGCCGGCTATTTATAAACACACCGTCGCGGGCGCCACGACAACCCTTTTCGGCGGCGCCGCCGAACCGTGGCGCATGGCAGACGACGACGCCACCGACCCCGAGAACGGCGAGGGCGGCGAACAGAGCGACGGCGACGACGGCGAGGAGAAGTCGTTCCGCGAGCGCGTCGAGGAGATCCGGGAGCGACGCGAGCAGGAGCGCGAGGAGGGCGACCGGCCCGACCCGGAGGAGATGATGGGTGGCGGCGGCGGCCCGCCGGGGATGGGCGGTGGCGGCGGCGGCAACCCCTTCGCGCAGATGATGTCCGGCATGATGGGCGGCGGCGGCCCCGGCGGCGCGGGCGGCCCGCCCGGCATGGGCGGCGGTCCCGGCGCGGGCGCAGAGCAGGGCGCCCGCGGCGACGACGGCGGCAACGAGGAGCTCGTCCGCGAGGTGCGCCAGCTCCGCGACGAGGTCCGCGACGCCACCCGCCAGCTCCAGCGCATCGCGCAGGCGCTCGAAGACGACTGAGCCGACGGTAATCTCTTTTCGGTCCCGACCGCTCCACCTGACCCGAACAGCGTCACGCTCGTCTATCGACCGGTAGTGAACGCGCGCGGAAGCGTCAACGACCCGCAGAAAACCGCGCCGTCGACCGCGCGCTACCGACGTTCGCGCCGCCCGGCTAACACTCCGACCAGCCGCACGACTCGCACGTCTTACAGCCCTCGGAGTAGTAGAGGTTCATCCCGCCGCACTCGGGACACTCGGGCGACTCGCCCGCCGCGATGAGCTGCTGGGTCGAGTCGTCGGCGCCGGCCGCGTCGTCCTCGCCCGTCGGAGCGGTCCCGCTCGGGGCGCCGGTCGCCGCGCCGGCGTCGACCGCGCCGCCGTCGGTCTGGCTCGGCGGACTCGCGCTCGACGCGGCCTCCCCGACGTCGTCGAGGCTCTGCTGTTGAGGGATCCCCTTGTCGACGTCGTCGTCGAGGTAGCGCCGCAGCGCGGTGCCGATGGCGTCCGGGATCGACTGGATCTGCTCGCCCTTGTCCCAGGCGACCTTCGGGCTCCGGGTGCCCTGGAGCTCGTCGACGATCTCCTCGGGGTCGACGCCGGAGCGCAGCGCCGTCGAGATGACCTTCGCGAGCGCCTCGGTGAAGGAGTTGGTGTAGCCGCCGGAGTGGCCGATGTTCGCGAACAGCTCGAACGGTCGACCGTTCTCGTCCTCGTTGATGGTGACGTACAGCTTGCCGTAGCCCGTCTCGACCCGCTGGGTGACGCCCGACAGCGAGTCGGGGCGCGGGCTGCGCTCGCTGTAGTCGATCCGGGGCTGCTCGGTCGCTTCGAGCAGGTCTGCGACCTCCGCGTCGATCGCCGCGCGGACGTCCTCGTTGTCGAGGAACGCCTCGACGCCGCCGAAGACCTCGTTGATCTGCTCGACGATGGTCTCCGCGGCCTCGCTCTCGTCGGCGAACTCCGTGTTCTGCGCCCGCGTCGTGAGCACCTGCTTCGAGCGGGTGCCGTCGCGGTAGTAGGTGACGCCCTTCCCGCCGTTCTCGTAGATGTACTCGAAGACCTCCTTGGCGTCGCCCAGCGTCGAGTCGTTGGGCGCGTTCACGGTCTTCGAGATGGCGGAGTCGACGCCCTTCTGACAGGCGACCTGGACGCCGGCGTGGTCCTTCGCCGAGAGGTCGCCGGTGACGACGAACAGCTCGCCGATGGCGTCCGGGACGGTGTCGAGCCCCTCGACGCCGTCGAACGCGTTTTCGGCCATCTGCGCCTGCGCCTCGCGCTTGACGGCCTCGACGTCGACGTCGTTGGCCTCCAGCGTGCGCAGGAAGTAGTCGTCGAACTCGACGAGCATCTCGTCGCCCTGGACGTCGTCGGAGACGTTCTTGTAGTAGGCGACGTTGTAGATCGGCTCGCAGCCGCCGGTCGTGTTGCCGATCATCGACGTCGTGCCCGTGGGGGCGATCGTCGTCGTGTTGTGGTTCCGGATCGGGAAGCCGTCCGCCCACTCGTCGGCGTCGAGCCCGGTGAAGTGCTCGAACCAGTCGCGGTGCTCGGTCGGGTTCGCGTACTTCGAGTCCGCCCAGTCGTTGAACGTCCCGCGTTCCTCGGCGAGATCGTGGGAGGCAAGCTTCGACTCGTGGTTGATGTGGGTCATCAGCTGCCGGGCGATCTCGTTGCCCGACTCGGAGCCGTAGCGGACGCCGAGCTGGACGTACAGCTGCGCGAGCCCCATGATTCCGAGCCCGATCTTCCGCATGTCGCGGACCTTCTCCTCGATCTCGTCGACCGGGAAGTCGGACATCGTGACGACGTTCTCGAGGAAGCGGGTGCCGTACGCGATCCGCTCTTCGAACTCCTCGAAGTCGATCGCCTCTTCGAGGAACGCCTCGACTGCGGCCGCCTCGGAGTCGTACTCGTCGGCGTGCTCGTCCGACCAGACGCGCCAGTCGGGCGCGTCGAGGTCCGCGAGCGTCGAGAGGTTGATGTGGCCGAGGTTACAGGCCTCGTACTCCTCTAACGGCTGCTCGCCGCAGGGGTTCGTCGCGAGAATCTGGTGCTCCGGGTGCTCCTCCACGTCGAAGGAGTGCTCCTTGTTGATCCGTTCGAGGTAGACGACGCCCGGCTCCCCGTTCTCGTGTGCGCCCTGGATCATGTGATCCCAGATCTCCGCCGCCGGGACGGAGAGCTCCTCGCCGACCTCGACGTGCTCGCCGAGCCCGAACATGTCGTAGAGCTCCTTCGTCTCCGGGGTGGCGACGTGGGGCTCCTCGGTGCGGGGGTTGGTGAAGGTGAACTCCTCGTCGTTCGCCAGCGCCTCCATGAAGTCGTCGGTGACGCCGACGCTGATGTTGAAGTTCGAGAGGTGTCCCTCGACCGCGTTCCGGAGGTGCTCGGGCACCTTGCCGTCCTCGTCGATGAGCTCGCGGGCCTCCTCCAGCGCGTCCGCGAAGGAGTTGTGCGTGAAGTCGTCGGGGTCGTTGAGCCGCAGCGAGTGGGCCAGCGAGACGTCCTTGTTCTTCGCGTGGATGAACTGGATCACGTCCGGGTGCGAGATGCGCATGACGCCCATCTGGGCGCCGCGACGCGCGCCGCCCTGCGCGATCGTCTCGCACATCTGGTCGAACGTCCGCATGAACGTGATCGGCCCGGAGGCGATGCCGCCGGTGGAGCCGACGGAGTCGCCGTACGGCCGGAGCTTCCAGAACGCGTACCCCATGCCGCCGCCGGACTGGAACACCTCGGCCGCCTCCTTGGCGGTCTGGTGGATGTCGGTGATGTCGTCGCCCGGCGAGTCGACGAAGCAGGCGGAGAGCTGCTGGAGCTCGTCGCCGGCGTTCATCAGCGTCGGGGAGTTCGGCATGAAGGAAAGCGACTCCATCCCCTGTCGGAACGTCTCGGCGGTCGCCTCGACGTGGTCGCGCACCCCGTCGGGGAGCTCGGGAACGACCGTCTCGTACGCGAACTTGTTGACGTTGTGGGCCGTGAGCGTCGCCTCCGCGTCGTCGTCGGCCGTCGTGCCCGCGCCGAACACGTCCTCGGCGAGCTCGTCGCGCCGCGGGTGGTCGGGCTTCAGCTGGTCGGGCGTGACGGTGACCTCGACGCCCTGGTTTTCAGCCTCGAAGACGGCCTCCGCGAGCGCGACGTTTCGCGCGACGCGGTCAAAGAGTTCCTCCTGGTCTTCGATCGGTTCGCCGTCCGCGTTCTTCCGGAGGTAGCGCGCGGGCAGGATGTTCTGGTAGGCGTTGCCCGTGAGGCGCTCCTCCATCGTCTCGCCCGTGGTTCGTTTGATCGGCAGTTCGACTCCGTCGGCGGAGACGCCGTCGCTGCTCATTCGGCGGCCACCCCGCTGGCTTTGCGTGGAATATGGATCATCTGTAGTGTTGGTGTACTGGCGAGGCGGGCCCTTGTACGTTCGGATGTTCGGCCCCGCCCGGCTTCTACATGTCCGATTCGGTATGTAACGTCTCTCCGGTGCGCCTGACGCTGAATCCGGTACGTCGGTAAGGAATGGGCTCTGGACACATAAGCATAGGTAGACCGGAGTGAAACTGGTCGTCGATCGAAAAAACCACACGATGTGAGCGGTCTCCCACGGGAACAGAAGGGGGGTCGATCGAGGCGGCAACCGCCGGCCCAGCCGGCGCCCGATACCGCCGTGTCGGCCGATGTCGGGCGGATCCACGCTCGGCCCCATCACCGGAATGCCTGAAGACCTATCAGAACTAGCAAACGACTTCCAGCTCCTCCCACAAGCTTATGCCCGGCGTCGCCGTGGTCCGGGACATGACCGCAACGTCGCTCGCGCTCGCGGGGCTCGCCGCGCCGGCACAGGCCGCGCTGCTCGGCAGTCAGGTCGGGCAGCTCCTGGTCGCCCTCGTCGCCGTCGCGCTCGTCATCGTCGTCGGCAAGTTCGTATTGAAGCTCGCGTGGCGGCTCGTCACGATCGGCATCGTCGTCGTCGCGGCGTTCTACCTGCTGTCGACGCTGGGACTTGTCTAAAAACCGCCGCGGGCCGGCCGCCGGTTCGGGTCGAAGCGCCCGGCTTACTGGAACGCCGCGCCCGGTTCGGCCTCGGTGCGGTCGACCTCCGACCGCTTGAACTGCTTTTCTATCTCCTCGTAGCGCTCGCGCGTCTCGGGGGTGACGCTCGGGTTCACCTCGCTCAGCGCGTCCTCGAAGTGCTCCATCGTCACGCGGACGTTGCCGACGGACTCGCCGACCTCCTCGCGCGTGACGCTGCCGATGAACTCCCGAGAGGCGTTCATCGACGCCTCGCGGGCGACCGCCTCGATGTCGGCCCCCACGTACCCCTCGGTCTTGCGGGCGAGGGCGTCGAGGTCGACGTCGTCCGCCAGCGGCTTATCCCGCGTGTGGACCTCGAAGATCCGGCGGCGCGCCGCCTCGTCGGGGACTGGCACGTGGACGTGCCGGTCTAAGCGACCGGGGCGGAGCAGCGCCGAGTCGATGAGGTCGGGGCGGTTCGTCGTCGCGACGACGACGACGTCCTCCAGCGACTCGAGGCCGTCGAGCTCCGTCAGCAGCTGGGAGACGACGCGCTCGCCCACGCCGGAGTCGCCGGAGTTCTTCCCGCGCTCGGTGGCGATCGAGTCGATCTCGTCGAAGAACACGATCGTCGGCGCGTTCTCGCGGGCCTTGCTGAACACCTCGCGGACGCCCTTCTCGGACTCGCCCACGTACTTGTTCAGCAGCTCGGGCCCCTTGATCGAGATGAAGTTGGACTCGCTCTCGTTGGCGACGGCCTTCGCGAGCAGGGTCTTCCCCGTGCCCGGCGGGCCGTACATCAGGACGCCCTTCGCGGCCTGCATGTCGAGCTCGTCGAACACCTCGGGGTACTCGAGCGGCCACTGGATCGTCTCGCGGAGCCGCTCTTTCGTGTCGCCGAGGCCGCCGACGTCGTCCCAGGTGGTGTCGGGGACCTCCACGAACACCTCCCGCAGCGCGGAGGGTTCGATCCCCTTGATCGCCTCCTTGAAGTCCGACTCGGTCACCTGGATGCTGTTCAGCACGTCGGCGTCGATCTCGTCCGATTCGAGGTCGATCTCCGGGCGGATGCGCCGCAGCGCGTGCATCGCGGACTCCTTCGCCAGCGATTCGAGGTCGGCCCCGACGAAGCCGTGCGTGTTCTCGGCGTACTCGTCGAGGTCGATCCCGTCGGTCAGCGGCATGTTCCGCGTGTGGACCTGAAGGATCTCCTTGCGACCGTCCCGGTCGGGGACGCCCACCTCGATCTCGCGGTCGAAGCGGCCGCCCCGTCGGAGCGCCTGATCGATGGCGTCGACGCGGTTCGTCGCCCCGATGACGACGACCTCGCCGCGCTCTTCGAGCCCGTCCATCAGCGAGAGCAGCTGCGCCACGACGCGGCGCTCCACGTCGCCGCCCGCCTCCTCGCGCTTGGGCGCGATGGAGTCGAGCTCGTCCATGAAGATGATCGACGGCGACTCCTCGGACGCCTCCTCGAACACTTCGCGGAGCTGCTCCTCGCTCTCGCCGTAGTACTTCGACATGATCTCCGGGCCGGAGATCGTGTGGAAGTTCGCGTCGATCTCGTTGGCGACCGCCTTCGCGATCAGCGTCTTCCCAGTGCCCGGCGGGCCGTGGAGCAGGACGCCCTTCGGCGGGTCGATGCCGAGGCGCTTGAACAGCTCCGGGTGCCGCATCGGGAGCTCGATCATCTCGCGGACCTGTTCGAGCTCGTCGTCGAGCCCGCCGATGTCCTCGTAGGTCACGTCCGGCCCCTCGCCGGTGCCGCCCGCGGCCTCGCCGCGGTCGGCGATCTCCTCGGCGGAGATCTCGGAGATGCTGATCTCCGTCTCGTCGGTGATGACGACCGTGCCGCCGGGGCTCGTCTCGGCGATCTTCATCGGGACCGCCTGCGACTGGCCGCCCATCAGCCCGAAGCCGAGCGAGGTCCGGATCGTCTGCCCCTCGGTCACCGGCTGACCGGAGAGCTTGTCCCGGATGAACGGGGCGATCTGCCCCCGCACCCGCAGCTGGCTGGGGAAGGCGATCGTCACCGCGTCCGCCCGCGAGACGTCGACGTCCTCGACGGTGACGCGGTCGTCGATCCCCACGTCGGCCTCCTGGCGGAGGCGCCCGTCGATGCGGATCACGCCCGTCCCGTCGTCCTCGGGGTAGCCGGGCCAGACGCGGGCGATCGCCGCCCCGTCGGCGCTCTCGACGCGGACGATGTCCCCGCCGGAGAGCCCGAGCTCGTCGGCCGCGACGCGGTCGATTGCCGCCAGGCGACGGCCGGCGTCCTTCTGTTTCAGCGGCTTGACAGTGAGCTTCATCGGTCGCCCTCCACGGTGAGCACGCCGTTGTTCACCGCCACGTCGGCGGCCGTCCCGGGCAGCTCGAACTCCGATTCGACCGGCCCGTCCGGTCCCTCTACGACGACGATCGCCGTCTCGCCGACGGTGTCGACGGTGACGGCCTCGTCGTCGACGTCGAGGTCGGCGGCGACGGTCCAGCCGTCATCGTACTCGTACCGGCGCAGCAGCGCGCCGTCGCCGGTCGATCGGGTCTGTGTGTGATTCATCCTAACTACGAGTTAGTCGCGTAAGTATTTAAACTTTACGCTCAAAATCGCATGACGTGAGTGCCTCTTTGTACTAACGGTAGTGTAGCGGTTCGAGCGATTCCACCGCCGACCGTCCGCCGTCGTGCGGTCGGACCCGCGGCGCCAATCGAGTCGCCGAGCGCGCGTCGGCTCCCTCGGGCGCTTATACCGCTCGGCGCCGAACCGCCCGGACATGGAACGGGTCACCCACGACGGTCGCGCGACGGCGTACCGCCGCTTCGACCGCGGCGGCGACGGGCCGACGGTCTGCTTCGTTCACGGCAGCGGCGGCACGAAAGACATCTGGAAGTCGCAGGCTAGGCTGGCCGACCGGGTTTCGAGCGTCGCCGTCGACCTCTCCGGGCACGGCGACAGCGACGACGTCGCGACGCCCGCCGGCCCCGAGACGCTCAACGCGTACGCGGACGACGTGGTCGCGGTCGCGGAGGAGACGGGGGCGACAGTCCTCTGCGGCAACTCCCTCGGCGGCGCGGTCGCGCTGCGGGTCGCCTTAGAGCGCGACCTCGCGCTCGACGGCCTCGTCCTCGCGGGCACGGGCGCGAAGCTCGCGGTGGCCGAGCCCCTCCGCGGCGCGCTCGCCGACGATTTCGAGCGGGCCGTCTCGCTGCTCCACGAGCCGGACCGCCTCTTCCACGACGCGCCGCCCGAGTACGTCGAGCTCTCCGAGGCGGCCATGCGCGAGTGCGGGCGAGCGGTCACCGAACGCGACTTCCTCACCTGCCACCGGTTCGACGTCCGGGAGCGACTCGACGAGATCGGCGTCCCGGCGCTCGCGCTCGTCGGCGCGCACGACGAGCTCACGCCGCCCGCGTACCATGAGTACCTCGCGGACGGGATCCCGGCCGGAGAGCTCGCGGAGGTCCCCGACGCCGCGCACCTCGCGATGCTCGAAGCGCCGACCGCGTTCAACGACGCGCTCTCCGCGTTTCTCGGTCGGCTGTAGGCCGCCCGTCCCGCCGGTCGTCGGCTCGCGACCGCGTGGACCAGCCGACCGCCGCGAGATTTAGGTCGGTCGCGCGTCCCGTGGGCACATGGTCGACAGCGACGACGGCGATACCGGTCCTGCCGACGGGTCCGGAGCGCCGGCGGGCGCCGAACAGCCTCCGGCCGAACCGCCCCCGGGCGACCCCGACATCGACGACCTGCTCGCGAAGCTCGACGCCCTGCGCGACACGGTCGACGAGGGCCACGAGCGCGAGGAGGTTCGACAGACGATCTCGCTCGTCGAGCGGATGCCCGGGAGCGGCGCGCTCGCGGAGCGGATCACGAAGTACACCTCCAGAGACCTCGCCGAGTCGTTCGTCGGGGCGGTGCTGTTCGCGCTCCCGCTGCTCGTCGAGGGCGGCGTCTTCGAGATCGCGGCCTGGTTCGCGGCGACGACCGTCGCGGGCGTCCCGGTCCTCCTGATCGGCCACGTCGGCTTCGTCTTCGTCGCGACCGCCGGGCTCCTCTACTACGCCGACTTCCGGCAGATCGCGATCCACCACCCGATCCTCGGCGTCATCCCGCGCCGCTACGCCGGGGTCCTCCTCGTCTCGCTCGCCACGTCGGCGGCCATGCTGCTGTTCTGGGGGCGCCTCCACGAGGGCGACCCCACCGCGCTCGAACGGGTCAGCCGGGTCGCGGTCGTCTGGGCCGCGGCGGCGTTCGGCGCGGGCCTCGGCGACATCCTCCCCGGCGAGTCGCAGGGGGACGACCTCGGGAAGTTCGACCTCGACATCGGCGACCGCGACTGAGCCGCCTCCCCGGGAGCCCCACTCGCTCCGCGCCACCCGTGGCACTCGCTCCGCGTCACCCGTGGCACTCGCTCCGCGTCACCCGTGGCACTCGCTCCGCGTCACCCGCGGTGGATCTCCCGCCCCGATCCGCCTTTTCCACAGGTTTTTCGCCGCGGCGATCCTACCGACCCCTATGTCAGCGCTACGCGACGCGCTCCGGGACCTCCCGGACGCGGTGTTTGCGGACCTACTCGAGTCCGACGACGGGTACGTCCTCGTCGTCGACCTCCCGGGCGCGACCGCAGCGACGACCGAGGTGCTCGTCGAGGACGGTCGTATCGACATCGAGGGTCGCCGCGAGAAGGCCGTCCCCGACGGGTTCGAGTACGTCCGGGAGGACCGCCCGCTGTTCCTCGACGCGGAACTCCCCCTCCCGAACGACGCCGACGGCGCGGGCGCCGACGCCGAGATCGACCGCGGCGTCCTCGAAATCTCCCTCCCCAAGCGAGAGCGCGACGTCTCCCGGACCATCCCCGTCGACGACGCGGACGACGAGGGCGACGCCTGACGGGTGGTCACGCTGGTCAACCTTCGCGCCTACTGGCGGTTCGTCGTCGTTCTGCGGCAGTTCTCGCCGCTCATCGTCGCCTACTGGCGTGACCGCCGCCGGTACTTCCTGTTCGGCGGGAGCCGAGAGGTCGACGCCGAGACCCAGCGCGAGCGCGCCGCGGTGCTGCTCGACATCCTGCTCACGCTCGGGCCGACGTTCATCAAACTCGGACAGATCCTCTCGACGCGTCCCGACATCCTTCCCCCGGCGTACATCGAGGTCTTGGAGGGACTCCAAGACGACGTTCCCCCCGCGCCGTGGGAGGAGTCGCGGGTCGTCCTCGAAGACGAGTTCGGGCCGGTCGACGAGACGTTCGACGACTTCGACCGCGACCCGATAAGCGGCGCGAGCCTCGGACAGGTGTACACCGCCACCTACGAGGGCGACGAGGTCGCGGTGAAGGTGCGTCGGCCCGGCATCGAGTCGCTCGTCGAGGCCGACCTCCGCACGATCCGCTGGTCGATCCCGCTGGTCAAGCGGTTCACCGGCGCCGGCCGGTCGTTCTCCCTGGAGAACCTCGCCGACGAGTTCGCCAAGACGATCCGCGAGGAGATGGACTACGCCCGCGAGCGGACGATGCTCGAGGAGATCCGCGGCAACTTCGCGGACAACGATCGGATCCGGATCCCGGAGACGTACGAGTCGGTGTCGGGGCCGCGGGTGCTCACCATGGAGTACGTCCCGGGCACGAAGATCAGCGACATCGACGCGCTCGACGAGGCTGGTCACGACCGGACGGCGATCGCGGAGATCCTCCAGGAAGTGTACCTCCAGATGATCATCGACGACGGCGTGTTCCACGCCGACCCCCACCCGGGGAACCTCGCGGTCGCGGACGACGGGTCCGTGATCTTCTACGACTTCGGCATGGCGGGGCGGGTGGACCCGTTCGTCCAGGAGAAGATCGTCGAGTTCTACGTCGCGGTCGCGCGGCAGGATATCGACGCCATCCTCGACACGCTCATCTCGATGGGGACCCTCTCGCCGGAGGCCGACCGCGAGGTGATGGGGAACGTGATGGAGCTCGCCATCGCCGACGTCCGGGGCGAGGACGTCGAGCAGTACCAGGTGAACCAGATCATCGAGCAGGTGGAGTCGTCCATCTACGAGTTCCCGCTCCGGCTCCCGCCGAACCTCGCCTTGGTCCTCCGGGTCGCCACTGTCGTCGAGGGGGTCTGTGTCACCTTAGACCCCGAATTCGACTTCATCTCGACGGCGACCGACTACCTCCGCGAAGAGGGGTACTACGAGCAGACCGCCCGTGACCTCGCCGAAGACGCCGGCCGACAGGTACAACAGACCACCGAGGCGCTGTTCACGGTCCCGCCGAAGGCCGACGAGTTCCTCGACCGCGCCAACCGCGACGACCTGACGGTCAACGTCGTCTTAGAGGACGACACGAAGGTCTTAGAGAAGCTGGCGATGCGGATCGCCTACTCGGTGCTACTCGCCGTCGGCGTCCTCTCGGCGACGATCCTCTACTCGTTCGCGAACAACTGGCGGCTCGCGCTCGTCGTCCTCGCGCTGGCCTCGCCGCTCGCGATCGCCTTGTACCGGTCGTTCCGGAAGAAGCGGGGACTCCGCACCACGCCGCAGTTCACCCGCCAGGGGATGAAACAGCGGCGCGACGACTGACTCGGCGACGGGGCGCCACTCAACGGCACAGCGACCGGACCGGCGGCGCGGCGACCGACTCAGCGGCCTTTTATCGACTCTCCTGTCGCCCGACAGATCCACACGTCTTCCGCTTCCTCGACCGCGTACTCCCGCGCCGTTAGCCACTCGCGGAGGGCGGCGGAGTCCGGGCTCATCGTCCCCTCGTCCGCCGCAACTCCCTCCGCTGACCCCGACTCGTGGACCTCCACGACGAGCAGCGGACGGTACGTCGCGAGCGTCTCCGCCGCGCCCCGGAGGACCGCCCCCTCGCGGCCCTCGACGTCGACCTTCACGGCGTCCGGCGGCGGGACTGTCCCGCCCCCGTCGGCTCTCTCGTCGCCGACGCCCTCGACGAGTTCGTCGAGCTGTCGGACCGGGACCGACTCCGTCCCGGCGACGCTCGCGCCCCACCTCGTCGCCAGATCGCGGTCGAACGCCGAGCACTTCGAGAACGTCGACCGATAGAAGGTAAGCGTCGCGTTCGCGTCGCCCGCGCCCGCCCGCCTGAGGTCGAGCCGATCGCCGAGCCCGTTCCGCTCGGCGTTCCGCGCCAGCCGGTCCGCGCTCTCGCCGTTCGGCTCGAACGCCACTACGCGACGGTCGGTCCCGCGGGTCAGCGGGATCGCGTGTTCGCCGACGTGCGCGCCCACGTCGAGGATCACCGCGTCCTCCGGGAGACGGTCGAGCGCGGCCAGTCCGGGGTCGTCGCCGTGGGGGTTCGTCGGCTCGTAGCTCCAGTACGTGCCGGCGACGGTCCGCTTCGGCGTCGCGACGCCGAGCGCGTACGTCAGGTCGGCGAGCCGGTACAGGGTTCGAAAGCCGAGCCGCTCGACGCGCGACCGAACCAGCGACGGCAGCCGTGCTATCGAGGGCATCGCGGTGTCACGCGCCGATGACCTGAATCGGGACGAGGAGGAAACAGAGCGCGCCGACGGCGAACGTGACGGCCCCGACCGCGATCCGCGGCAGCCCCAGTCCGTCCTCGTCGGCCGGATTCGCGGGTCCGTTGAACGCGATGACCGTCGCGAACACGCCCCAGAACGCCCACAGCCCCACCGACTCGTTCAGGCCGAGCCCCCGCCAGAAGTAGAGGTAGGCGGCGATGGCGAACAGCGCGCCGGGGACGAGCGCCGCCACCGTCTCCTGTCGCGGCCCGAGCATCGCCCGGACCATGTGGCCGCCGTCGAGTTGGCCGACCGGGAGGAGGTTCAGGACGGTGAAGAACATCCCGACCCACCCGCCGATCACCACGGGGTGGGCGGTGAGCCGCGGGTCGCCGTAGCTCGTCGGCTGGCCGAGGGCGCCGGCGATGAAGTCCAAGAGCGGCGGGTTGTTGAACCGGATCACCGCGCCCGACGAGTTCGCGAGCTCCGCCGGCACCTGGATCGGGTCGAGCGAGAGACCGATCGCGGTCACGACGACGGTCGCGAACAGCCCCGCGATCGGTCCCGCCGCGCCGATATCGAAGAGGACCTTCCGCGACGGCATCCGGCCGCGGATGCGGATCACCGCGCCGAGCGTGCCGAACGGGAAGATGAAGGGGATAACGTACGGCAACGAGACGGGGACGCCGTGGTAGCGACCGGCGGCGTAGTGGCCGAGTTCGTGGGTCATCAACACCCCGAGAACGGCGGCCGTGAACGGCCACGCCCGGAGCAGCGTCAGGGGGTTCGACTGGATCTCCGCGAGCGGCACGTAGTACCAGCCGTACGCGCCGACGAACAGCGTCGACAGCAGCGTGGCCGCGAACATGGCGACGTTCACCCACGGGATCCCGTCCCGACCGCGGTCGAACGGCGTCGCGACGACGACGTGGCCGCCATCGACGACCTCCACGTCGACCTCGTACCCCGCCTCTCGAAAGTGGGGGGTCAGCTTGCGCAACAGCGTCCGCTCCGGGACGTACGACTCGCCGCGGTATCGCACGCGACCGTCCTCGCGGCGGACCTCGTCGATCCGAAAGAACGTCCGGAGCGGCTCCGGACGCGGCGCGCCGTCGCCGGCCGTCGCCGCGTCCTCGTGTTCTGGCATCGTGGGGTCGTAGCTGGTCGGCGAGTATAAACCCCGCGTCGGCGGGCACGGGTACCGCAAACACGGCGCGGCGCGTGGGCTGGCGGAACTCGACGCGGACGCGCTCGCGGTCAGAAAAGCGCGGGACGGGGACCGGTTCGTGAACCGAGTGCGCCTCGGAGCGGTACTGCGTTCGTCGGTCGGCGGAGCGCGTCCCTCAGGCGGGTTCGACGCGCCAGGTCGTCGCGCCCGTGTACGACCACTTCTCGACGGTGAGCTCCGTCGCCGAGTCGCGGAGCTTCACCATCAGGGCGCCGATCTCCTTCGGCGAGAGGTCGACGTCGTCGGAGATGAACTTCCCCTTGAAGTACATCTCGCCGTCTTGTGCGCGGTCGAGCAGGTACTGCTTCAGCCGCTCTTCCTTGCTGCGGTCGTCGTTCGCGCTCGCGTTCGTGGAGGGGTTCGCAGTCGCGCTCATAGTACACCTCACCCTTGCTCCCGGAGGGTGTTATAAAGGCGTCACCGTTGGGCGACGTTCAGGGGGTTTCAGGGCGTTTCACCGAACTCGCCGGGGTAAAACGTGTCTGACGGACTCTTTACAACGCTTCTAGAACGCGCTAGAAATTTTATAGCCCGTTTTGAACACGTTTTCTCCGTCGCTGACTCGGTACGCGAGTAACTCGCCGCCGTCCGGTCCGACGGCCGGAAAGAAACAAAAAGCGCCGCGTATTCTCGGTCTCGGCGCGCTCGCGCGGCATCCCCGCGACCGCCGAGACGACCTCTTAGGACCGATCGCGGCCGCGACGAAACCGGAAGCGGCGACGCCGCGCGCCGGTCAGTCCCGGCGGTGGACCCAGAACGTCTCCGACTCCGTCGCCTCTTTCTTGAAGATCGGCACCTCGTCTTTCAGCCGGTCGATCCCGTCTTCGACCGTCCGGAACGCCTCCCCGCGGTGCCCGGCCAGCACGACCACGAAGACGATGTCCTCACCCGCCTCGATCACGCCGGTGCGGTGGTGCATCCGCACGTCGAAGACCCCATCGCGGGCCGCTAGCTCCTCCGCGATGGCGGCCATCCGATCCTCGGCGACCCCGTCGTACTTCTCGAACGCGAGGTGCGTCGTCCGGTCGTCGTCCGGGCCGTCGCGGGCGCGCACGCGGCCGGTGAACGTCGCTATCGCCCCCGCCCGGTCCGCGTCCGGCGACGCCTCGGCGCGGCGCACCAGCGTCTCACGGGTGATCCACGGCTCCGCGCTGTCGAGGTCGGCGACGACGTCGCCGAGGTCGACCCCGTCGGGGGCGGTCGCGCTCGCGACGACCGTCCCCGGCACGCGCTCCGGGTCCGGGTCGGACCCGAGGAGGACCGCGGGCACGCGCAACCGCGGCTCGCCGACCGCCAGCAGGTAGTCGTGGTCGGGGGCGAGCCCGTCGAGCAGGTCGTCGAACCCCTCGACGCTCCCCCGACCGCGCCAGTTCCCGTCTGCGTCGAACGCGACGGCGGTGTCCGCGCCCGAGCGCTGCGCCGGACCGACGACTCCCCCGTCCGCGGCCGGGTCGCTCCGTGTCGAGTCGCTCTCGGGGGCGCCGTTCGGGTCGTCGTCGCGCTCCACGACGGCGACTCGCCCGTCGAGTCGGTCCGCGAGCCGCCGGGCCAGCGTCGCCGCCCCGTCGCCGACGATCGATATCGGTCGCATACCCGAGAGCGGGCCGCGACCGATTTAGGCGTTTCCCGCCCGACGCGTCGGGCCGGATCGGGCTCGGGGCCGCTTCCACCGCGTCCGGGCTTGACAATCCTTAAGACTGCGACAGGGGTACTCCTCGGCAATGAGAATCGTCGTTTCTGTCGGCGGGAGCGTGCTCGCGCCCGACCTCGACCCCGAGCGCGTGGCCGCGTACGCCGAGGCGATCGAACGGCTGGTCACCGACGGCTGCGAGGTCGGGGTCGTCGTCGGCGGCGGCGGCGTCGCCCGCGAGTACATCGAGACGGCCCGCGAGATCGGAGCCAACGAGGTCGAGCTCGACCGGCTTGGGATCGGGACGACCCGGCTCAACGCCCGGCTGCTGATCGCCGCCCTCGGCGAGCGCGCGAGCCTCGCGCCCGCGGTCGACACCGAGGAGGCGGCGGCGGCCCTCCGCCGCGACGAGGTGTCGGTGATGGGCGGCGTCACGCCGGGGCAGACGACCGACGCGGTCGCCGCCGCGTTCGCCGAGTCCGTCGACGCCGACCTGCTCGTGTACGCGACGAGCGCCGACGGGGTGTACGACGCCGACCCCAACGCCGACCCCGACGCGGCGCAGTTCGCGGAGCTGTCGCCGGCCGAGCTCGTCGAGGTCGTCCTCCCGATGAGCCGCGACGCCGGCGCGTCCGCCCCCGTCGACCTCCTCGCGGCGAAGCTGATCGACCGGGCCGAACTCCGGTCGATCGTGCTCGACGGGACCGACCCGAGCGCCGTCGTCGACGCCGTGCTGCGCGGCGATCACACCGGAACGGATGTGGTCCCCCCGGGCGCCGGCGAACCGAGCCGCTGGACGGAGGCACGATGAGCGCGGACGACGCCTCCGACGACGCGTCCGCCGCCCCCGACGACTCCCCGCACATCCTCTCCGGGGGGTCCGCCCTCGACGACGGCGAGGACGCCGCCGAGGAGTCGACCGAGACCTTCCACGCCTTCTGGGCCGACGTCGTCGCCGACGAGGTCGAGGCCCGCGACCCCGACGAGCCGATCGTGATCAAGGGCGGTGTCTCGCCGTCCGGCGTCGCGCACCTCGGGAACTTCAACGAGATCATGCGCGGCTACTTCGTCGCCGAGGTGCTCCGCGACCGCGGCCACGAGGTCCGGCAGGTGTTCACCTCCGACGACAAGGACCCGCTGCGGAAGGTCCCGCGCAAACTGGCGAACGCGGACGGCGAGATCGTCGGGCTCGGCGAGGTCGACGCGGGCGCGCTCGGCCGCAACCTCGGGAAGCCGTACACCGAGATCCCGGACCCGTTCGGCGAGGCCGAGTCGTACGCGGCCCACTTCGCGGGCCTGCTCAAGGCCGACGCCGACCGCCTGAACGTCCCGGTCGAGATGCTCTCGAACACCGATCTGTACGCCGACGGCGACTTCGACGAGGCGATTCGGACGGTACTCGCCGATGTTGAGCGCGTCCGCGAGGTGCTCTCCCCGTATCAGGACAAAGTTGACGACGAGTACGTCCCGTTCAACCCGGTCTGTGCGGAGTGCGGCAAGGTCACGGAGACGGTGACGGCGATCGACGCAGAGGCCGAGACCGTCGACTACGTCTGTACCGACATGGACGCCGGCGGCAACACGATCGAGGGGTGCGGCCACGAGGGCACCGCGACGTTCCGCGAGGGAAAGCTCCCGTGGCGGTTGGAGTGGCCCGCGCAGTGGGGCGTCCTCGGCGTCGACTTCGAGCCGTTCGGTAAGGACCACGCGGAGGGGTCGTGGCCCTCCGGCGTCGACGTCGCGCGGAACGTCTTCGGCGAGGAGCCGCCCGTGCCGATGGTATATGAGTGGTTCACGCTCAACGGCGACGCGTTCTCCTCCTCCGAGGGCAACGTCGTCACGGTCCAAGAGCTCCTGGAGCTGATCGAGCCCGAGGTGTTGCGCTACTTCTTCGCGCTCCACCCGAAGAAGGCCCGCGACCTCGACATTGAGCGGCTCGACCAACTGGTCGACCGCTTCGACCGGTTCGAGCGCGCCTACTTCGGCGAGGTCGACGACCCGGATCTGGTCGCCTTCGCCGAGCGCGCCTACCCGTTCGTCGTCGGCCGGCCCGACGACCCGCCGACGGAGAAGCCGATCCGGCTCCCGTACACGTTCGCGGCGGTGCTCGGCATGGTCGACGACCCCGACTTCCGCGAGCGCCTCGCCCGCGACGAGGGCCATATCCCGGACGACGCCGACGCCGACATCGTCGACGCCGCGCTCGCCCGCGTCGAGCAGGCGCGGAACTGGGCCGAGCGGACGGGGAACGAGTACGACTACCGGCTCCAGACCGACCTCCCCGCGGTCGAGTTCGACGGAGACGTCGCGGCCGCGCTCGACGACCTCGCCGACTTCGTCGCGGCCGGCCACGACGGGGAGGAGATCCAAGGGGCGATGTACGAGACTGCGCGCGACCACGACATCGAGGTGAGCGAGTTCTTCGCGGCGGGCTACCGCCTCTTCTTCGACGACACGCAAGGGCCGCGGCTCGGGGAGTTCCTCGGCGAGCTGGAGCGCGACTACGTCGTCGACCGGCTCCGACGGGAGGCGTAGATGACCGAGGACCGCTCGCTCGACGACTTCGCCGCGGACGACGACGGCGACGAGTCCGCGGAGAGCGCTCCGGACGACGCGGAAGGTGACGGCGTCGACCCCGACGAGGCGACCGACGCCGCTCCCGCGACCGACGCCGCTCCCGCGACCGCCACCTCGACGTGGCACGCCGACGGCGCCGAGTGCGACCGGTGCGGCGAGCGTGTCGACCGCCGCTGGCGCGACGACGACGCCTTCGTCTGTCCTGACTGCGCCTCGTGGTGACCGCGCCGCCGCGGTCGCCTCCCCGACTGGCGGTCAAAACTTAAGCCGTCGGCCGTCAAGGTGTTCCGTGAACGGAAAATTCGTTTGGAGTTAAATTAGATATAAATGAAATATATTCCGGACCTACTCCACGGGCGGTCGGCGACCGCCCTCACGGCGGCGTACCTGTGTATCGCGGCGGCGTCCGCGGTCGCGGTCGACCTCGCCGTCGCGTCGACGATTGGGGTCGCGGGCGGGTGGACGCCGACGCGTCTCGTCGGGACTGGCTGCTCGTCGCTGGGTCCGGCGGGCTCCTCTACGGAGCGGTCACGCACCACCGCCAACGGGCGGAGACCGCGCGCCGAAACCTCGAAACCTCTAACCAGCAGATACAGGTTCTGAGTCGTGTGTTTCGGCACAACGTCCGCAACGATCTCAACGTGATCCGGGGGTACACCGACCTGCTGGCCGACCGGATCGACGACGAGCGGAGTCGAGAGTGCTTGGAGACGGTCCGGGAGACGACCGACGACATCGTCGAGATAAGCGAGAAGCTCCGCGTCATCGAGGACGCGTCGCCCGAACGACCGGACGGCCGCGTCGACCTCGTCGCCGCGGTCCACGAGGCGCTCGACGTCGTCGACGCCGACGGCGCCGCGCTCACCGTCGAGACCCCCTCTGAGGCGTGGATCCGCGCGGACGACACCGTCGAGTTCCCGATCCGCGAGGTGTTCGAGAACGCGGTCACCCACAACGACGGCGCGACGCGCCGCGTGACGGCGACGATCCGCAAGAACGGGACGACCACCTGTCTGGAGGTCATCGACAACGGCCCAGGGATTCCCCCCGACGAGCGTGAGGTCTTACAGGCGGAAGAGGAGACGCCGCTCTCGCACGCGAGCAGCATCGGGCTGTGGCTCGTCAAGTGGATGTGCGAGACGCAGGGGGGAACCGTCCGGTTCGACGCGACCGACGACGGTACGACAGTCCGGCTCCGATTCGAGTCCGCGTCGCCGCCCGCTACTCCAACTCGGTGATCGTCACGGCGTACACCGCGCCGCAGTTCCCGCATTCGACGTGGACTCCCCGGCTCGTCTCGCCGCGGGTGAACTCGGAGATCTCCTCCGAACACGAGCACTCGAACTGGACTTTCATTACCTCTCCTTCATCCTGCTGATATTTAAAAGAAACCGACGCGGAATCAGCGGTGAAAACCGGTGATCGCGGTGCCGTCTCTCACCCGCCGTCGCGCACGGCGTCAGTCGTCGTCGACGATCACTTCGACCGGTCCGTCGCCGTCGTCGGCGGCGTCCTCGTCGGAACCGCCGGACAGGTCGGCGCCGCCGGACTGCTGCTGCTGGTAGTAGAGCCCGCCGGCGACCGCGAGGACGATCCACGACCGCCAGTTGGCGAGGTTCAGCGTGTAGCCGATGCCGAACGGCTTCTCGACGAGCATCCCCTTGCCGGGCTGCCAGTACGACGAGAGCAGCCGACCGAGGCTCGGTCGCTCGAAGTTGTACGGGATCCCGAGAACCTCTCCCGAAGACGGTTTGTCTGCCATACGAGTCTATCTGTCGGCCGACACCATAAATCGTGGCGACCCGGCGCGCCGATCGGAACGGCGCTGCGGCCGTCGCCGGTCAGGGCTCTGACCCCGGCCGAGCCGGCGGTTCGTCACCGGTAGCGGCCGCGGTCCGCCACGTCTCGGAGTCGGTCGAGGACCGCTTCGTCGCCGACGGCCTCGTACCCGCTCTCGAACGCCGCTAGCAACGGGCCGGGTTCCGTCGCGGTCGCCCGGACCGACCCCTCGAACACGTGGAGGTCCATCGCGTGGTCCTCGACGTGGCCCGTGTGGTAGCCGAGCCCGAAGTCGATGAGGTACGTCTCGGGCGGCGGGCTCGACCGCCCGTCGCGTTCCGTGCGCTCGCCGCGCTTCGACACCCGAACGTTCCGCGTCGTCGGGTCGCCGTGGACCATCTCGGCGCCGTGGAGCCGCGCGAGGTGGTGACCGACGGCCTCCGCCGTCCCCTCGTCGAGGGCGGCCGCGAGGTCGCGCTCCCCGACGTGCTGGAGCGTCAACGTCGCCTCCGCGAGGTCGACGTCGTACACGAGCGGCGTCGACACGCCGGCGCGCCGCGCCTCGCTCGTCAGCCGGGCCTCCGCGACGGTCCGGTCGCGCCTGATCGTCCGGTCGAGTTCGGGGTGTCGGTACGACTTCGGCACCCGTCGCTTGACCACGCGCCGGTCGCCGTCCGTCCCCTCGACCGTCACGGTCGCCTCCGCGCCGCGGCGGTCCGCCTCCGCGTCGCGCGCCGCGCTTCGCGACTCGGCCCCCCCGCGTCCGCGCGCGACCGACTCCCCGTCTCGCCACGTCACCGGCACCTGATCCGGCCGGAAGCTCGGGTCGACCGCGGACTCCGCGATCGGGACGGTGTCCCCGGCGGCGGCCATCTTCGCGCCCAACACGGCGATCATCCCGGCGTTGTCCCTGAGGAACCGCGGTTCCGGCGCGTGGAAGTCGGCGCCGCGGGCCTCGCACATCGTCGCCAACATCTCCCGCAGCCGGTCGTTCTGTGCGACGCCGCCGCCCAACACGAGCTCGTCCGCGCCGGTCAGCGACAGCGCGCGCTCCGAGACCTCCGTCAGCATCGCGAACACGTGCTCCTGGAGCGAAAAGCAGATCTCCTCGACGGGGACGCCGCTGTCCGCGGCGTCGTTGGCGGCCGAGCTGATCCCCGAAAACGAGAAGTCCATCCCCTTGACCACGTAGGGGAGATCGAGGAGGTCGGTCTCGGCGGCCGACCCCTCCTCGCCTCCGGCCCCTTCCCCTTCGCTGCCGACCTCGCCCGCGCCCGTCGCGAACTCGGCGGCCGCCGACTCCACCTTCGGTCCGCCGGGGTGGCTCCACCCGACGTGGCGCGTGAACTTGTCTATCGCGTTGCCCACTCCGGCGTCCATCGTCTCGCCGAGGACCCGGTACCGCCCGTCGTGGTAACCGAGCAGGTGCGCGTTCGCGCCGGAGGCGTTCAGACAGACCGGGTTGTCGAAGCCGGAGCGGTGGCGACCGATCTCGAGGTGCGCCACCATGTGGTTGACGCCGACGAGCGGGACGCCGAGCGTCCCGGCGAGCGACCGCGCCGCGGTCCCGACGATCCGGAGGCAGGGACCGAGCCCGGGGCCGCGAGAGAAGGCGACCGCGTCGACCGCGTCCGGACCGTGTCGCTCCTCGGCGGCGGTCAGGACGCTATCGACCACCTCCGGGATCGCCTCCGACATGTGTTCGGCGGCCTCGCGCGGGTGAATGCCGCCGCTATCCGGCTCGTATGGGTCTGATTCGATGAGAACTGAGTCGGCCTCGGCGTCGTACAGCGCGGCGCTCGCGCACCACGCGGTACCCTCGATGCCGAGAACGCGCATCCGGCGGAGTTACGCTTCCTCGGCGTCCGCCTCGTCGCCGCCGATCTTGTTGCGCTCGAGCATATGGTCCTGCTCAACGTCCAGCGCGTCGGCCGCGGAGTCGTACACCTTCGCGTAGCCGACCGTCTTGCGCATGCCGAACTTCGTGTCGAGCTCGTGGACGACGACCTCCTCGGAGTCCTTGTCGAGCTTCGCCGCCAGCGAGTCGCGGACCGACAGTCGGGAAGGCGTGGCCTCCTCGTGGGTCGTCTCGAAACGGATGTCCGTGCGGTGCAGCATCGGGTTCTCCTCCTCGGAGATGATATCGACGTCCATGGTTCAGTTGGGCGTATATCCCCTCGAAAGCTGTAAAAGGATTTCGAAGCGGGGGTGTCGCCGCCGAACTCCGGACCGACCGCCGACGAGACACACTGTTCGGCGTCAGGGTTTCCCCCCTCCGGTGCGTGCGTACCGTTACCACGCGGATGTCAGACGACACCCGATTCGACCCTACCGACCGGTCGCAGTACGAACTCACTCGGGCGGCGAACGTCGTCGTCCCGCTGTCCCCCGTCCGAAAGGCCCGGATCTGCGGGACGCTGGCTCTCTTCGGGGCACTGACGGGCCCGCTCGTCGCGACCCTCCCCCCGGCCGTCCGCGAGGCGAACTTCTCCGGGCCGCCGCTCGCCGCCCACCTCGGCGTCGTGGCAGTCGTGTTGGCGGGGACGGTCGCCGCCGGCGGAGCCGGCCTCGGGCTCGTCGCGCTCCAGCGCCGGCTCGCGCGCGGTCCCGAACCGAGCGACGACCAGGTCTGGACGTTCCTCGCCCTCGAGGACGCGCTGACCGGGATCGGCTTCGTCACCGGCGGACTCGGCGTCGGCGTCGGCTTGGTCCTGCTGGCGAGCGGGCACTGGGGCGTCGAGGCCCTCGAAGCGCTCCGCCGCAACGGCGTCGAGCCGTACCTCTCTATGGGAGCGATTCCGACGACGCCCCTGCTAGCGACGGCGGCCGGACTGATCGCCGGTCTCGGGGTCCTCACGGCGACCGTCGTCGCGGTCGACGGCGAGTGACGCCGGTCGAGGCCGCGTCGCTCGGGCGGCCGTCACGCCGGATCCGTCGGATCTCTCCCGTCCGGGCCACCATCGTCGCTCTCACTCAGCTCGACGCCGAGGACGTCGTAGCCGGCCGCAGTGTCGCCGGCGAGCCCCTCGAACAGTTCCCGAGCCCGTCGCCGGGCTTCGGGCGTGACCGCGACGCGGACCATCCCCTCGCCGGGCTGCCCGTAGACGACGGTGGACCCGAGCGGGGCCGCGAGCATCGCCGGCAGCGCCGCCAGGTCCTCCTCGCCGGTCACTTCGATCGTCACCGGCTCGTCCGCCGCGAGCGCCTCGGCGAGCGCGTCGAGCAGCGCCGCTGACAGCGCCGCGGCCGGGTTTTCGACCGCGATCCGCCGCTCCTCCGTCGCCGCGAGCGCGGTCTCGATCTCCTCGCGGACCGCCTCGCGCTCCGTCTTCCCGTCGACCAACGCCACGTCCGGGACGCGGCCGGCCTCTCGGAGGTGGTAGGTGACCACGTCGCCGACCGCGATCAGCTGCGGCGGTCCCCCCGCGGACGAGCCGCGTCGCTCGCGGGCCTCGTCGACGGCCTCCAAGAGCGCGCCGGCGTCCGTCGTCACCGGTCCCAGCGGCTCCTTGAAAGCGTCGCGGAGCGATTCGGGGAGGGTGAGAAGTGGGTCGCTCATCGGCTTCGTCCGGCGGCGCGGCGTTGGGTCACCGCACCTTGAGCGCGTACGCGCCCGCCTCGGAGACGTTCATCTCCTCGGCGATATCGCTGTCCTCGGGCTTGGTGATGATGACGTAGCCCGCCCAGTCCTCCGTCAGCGACGACGACCCGCAGAGCGCGCAGGTCTGAGCGTCCGGGTCGTTGACGTGGTGACACTCCCGGCACGCCAGGCGGTCCTCGGCCATCAGTCGGCCTCCTCACCGGTCTGTTCGCGGTGCTTCCGCTGCCCTTCGAGCCAGTCGTGCTTCCCGAGGCCGGGCTGTTTCGCCGTGAGCCCGATCTTCGAGTCCCGGGGGTTGCGCTCGTCGATGCTCTTGGTGACGACGCGGACGCGCACCGCGTCGTCGACCCCGAGCGTCTTGTCGGAGTCCGACGAGGCGAGCTGCTGGTTCGCGCCGTCGAACGTGAGGTACTCGTCGGTGATCTGCGAGACGTGGAGCAGCCCGTCCACCGGTCCGATCCCGACGAAGGCGCCGAACTCGACCGTCTCGACGACGGTTCCGTCGGCGACCTCCTGCATGTCGGGGTCGTAGGTGAGCGCGTCGAACTCCGCCTCGTAGTAGACGCCGGGCCGGTTGTGTAACACCGCCCCCTCGCCGATGTCGTGAACCTCGATGACGCTCACGACGCTGCCGACGTCCTCGTCCATCCGTCCTTCCAGCTTGTCCTGAAGCAGGGCTTTCACCCGCTCGTCGGTGACGTCCGCCAAGTGCTTCGGCGGGACCTCGACCGTGTCCTTGAGTCGAACTCGTTTGTACATGTTGTTGGTTGTCCGCGGCCGCTAGGGTTCCGTTATCGCCAGTGTGTTCCGACCCCTTAAACCGATTACTGGTGCGTCCGCCGCCAGCACCCGTTTCGCGAGGGGGCCGTCGTTGGTGACGACGGCGTCGACCCGGCCGGCCGCGGCCAAGGCGACGAGCGCGTCGTCGGCGTACGATTCGTCCGTCTCCACCGCCTCCGCCCGCTCCGCGAGGTCCGCGCCCACGCTCGCCGCGGTCGCCTCCGCGCCGTTCCCGGCCTGAAGCCCGTCGAGCTCCGCCAGGACCGCCGCCGGCACCACGGTCTCGTAGCCGCCGAGGAGCCGATCCAACTCCTCGAACAGCCGCAGGTCGGCCTCGACCGGCGCCATCAGCGCGCTCGCGTCGAGCGCGACGACGGGAACGCCGCTTCCCCCGAGCCCCTCTGCGCGGTCGTCGTCCGCGGGCGTCGCGTCGGGACCGTCTGCGGGGGCGTCGTCGGCCACGCTACGTGAGCGTTCCGACGCCGATGAGCCGCCAGCGCGCGCCGACGCGCCGGTTGATCGCGATCTGCGCGCCCTCCTCGGCGCAGACGGGCCGCTTGAGGCTCACCTCGCACTCACCGTCGCGCGCGCTCGTCACCGCGCCGACCGTCGTCGCGGTACCGACCGTGAGCATCAGGGGCTCGCCGGTGCTGATCTCCTCGATGTCGCTCTCGCCGCTCTCGTCGTCCTCCTTGCCGACGACGCGCTCGAGCAGGTCGACCGTCATCTCGAACTCCTCGCGGGTCGGGGGGAGCGTCCCCGGCTCGCCGGCGACCTGGCCGGCGAGGGCGTCGCCCTTCGTCAGGCTCGGGTCGAGCCCGGTGCCGACGCCGAGGAGGCCGCCCGGGTGGGCGGTGTCGACGTCGCGGTTGCCGGCTTGGAGCGACCGGACGGTCGTCTCCAGCGGCCGCCACTCCGTCTGGCCTTCCTCGTCCACCTCGCGCCCCGGTCGGATCTCCAGCCCGTCGCCGACCGACAGCTCGCCGCTGACGAGCGATCCGCCGACGACGCCGCCCTTCAGGTCCTCGGCGGTCGCACCGGGGCGGTTGATGTCGAACGAGCGGGCGGCGTACATCCGGGCGCTCTCGCCCGGGTCGCGGTCCGGCGTCGGGATCTCGGACTCGACCGCGTCGATGAGCAGGTCGAGGTTGACCTCCTGCTGGGCCGAGACGGGGACGATCGGCGCGTCCTCCGCGACGGTTCCCTCGACGAACTCCTGGATCTGCTCGTAGTTGTCGACGGCGCGGTCGCGGCTCACCAGGTCGACCTTGTTCTGCGCGATGACGATGTTCTCGATCCCGATGAGATCGAGCGCCATCAGGTGCTCTTCCGTCTGGGCCTGCGGGACGTCCTCGGTCGCGCTCACGACTAGGACCGCCCCGTCCATGATCGACGCGCCCGAGAGCATCGTCGCCATCAGCGTCTCGTGGCCCGGCGCGTCGACGAACGACACCGTTCGGATCGGTTCGCTCTCGGAGCCGTCCTCGCACTCCTCGTCGACGGTGTAACACTCGGGCTCGTCGACGCCGGGGCAGCGCCGGAACGTCGCGTCCGCGTACCCCAGCCGAATCGAGATGCCGCGTTTCATCTCCTCGCTGTGCTGGTCGGTCCACGAGCCGGACAACGCCTGTACGAGCGTCGTCTTCCCGTGGTCGACGTGACCGACGAGACCGATGTTCACCTCCGGTTGTGTGTTGGCTTCAGTCACTGTTGGACCTCCTAACGGAGTAGTCTTATGCGAATTTCGCCCCGTGCGAGTGATAAAGTTGCTGTTATAGTGGCGTCAGCGCGCGCGACGACCCGGGGCGAGGTCGCGAGCGGTCGCCGTTCGGCGCGGGGCGCTCCACCTTCGACGCGGCTTTACGGCTCACCCGCGAATCTTCGACCGACATGGGATACGCGTGCCCCGTCTGCGACACCCCGCAGCGCGACGGCGAACACCTCGCGCATCACCTCGCGTTCACGGCGATGCTCCACGGCGGCGACCACGAGGCGTGGCTCGACGAACGCGTCGACGACTGGAGCGACCGCGAACCGGCGGAACTCGCGGCCGAGGTGACGCCGCACGCCGACGACGCCGAGTACGACGAGGTGTTCGAGGACACGGTCCCCCGAGGCCGCCCGGACGTCGGAATGGGGTCGGGCGGGGACGCGGCTCCCTCAGACCACGCTCACGACCACGGCCACGCCGACCCCGCTTCCGGGGCCGGCGTCCCGGATCCCGACGCCGTCGACGACCCAGCGGTCGCCGAAGCGCTCCGCGAGGCGCGCGAGATGACCAGAAACGCGGCCGCAGACGACGCCGATGAGGAGTCCGATTCCGCCGACCCCGACCCCGACGCGTAGCGGAACGCCCTTGCCCGCCCCCGGTCAATCGTGTCCATGGAGACCAGAGGCACGTTCGCCCCCCAGACGCGCGCCGAGGCGCTCGAACGGTACGAGGAGGTCGGTCCGGTCGCGCAGGTGGTCGTCCGCGAGGCGACGAAGGCGATGTCGTTCGGCGCCGACGAGTACGACGAGCGCGTCACCCCTGAGGTGATCCGAACCGCCCGCGACGCGACGTTCGCCGAGCTGCTCGCGGTCCACGTCGGCGAGGGCGACGAGTTCGACGCGTGGCTCGTCGACAGCGAGTTCGACGAGGACGCGGTCGTACGGATCGGCTCCGACAGCGTCGACAAAGTCGTCTGGCACCCGATTCCCTTCGCGGACACCGTCGTCGCGGCGACGTACCAAGAGGAGCCGGACGCGGCGGCCAGCACCCTCCGGCGCAACGCCTTCGGGCGCGTGTACCGCGAGGAGTTCTACGAGTCGGGGCGGTAATCGGCCGACCGACACGAACGCCGGAGCGGCGGCTCTCCGAGCGGAACGGAAACCGCAAAACCCGGACCGCGGGTGCCGTCCGAACGGCGGCCCCGGCCTTACAGGCGACCGACGTTCTCGACGTTGACGGACTCGACGTCCTCGACCTGCGAGAACGCCTCCTCGACGGCCTCGGTGCCGCCGGCGCCGTCGGGGACGATGACGGTCGGCAGGAGCGCGACCAGCCCGAACGCGACGTCGTCGCGCTCGAAGCCGCGGATCTTCGCGCCCTCGGGGAGGACCTCCTCCAACCGGTCCTGTAGCTCGTCGAGGTCGACCTCGGGGCTGTTCGGCATGACCTTGATCTTGGCGGCAACGTCGCCCATCTCAGGGCCCCCGGAAGCCGCAGTCGTGGCACTCGTAGAGGTTGCTCTGCTTCCGGCACTTCGCGCACCGGTAGATGGTGGCGCCGCAGTCCGGGCAGGAGAACTGCGCGGCGTTCATCCCGGACACCTGAATCCCACAGGAGACGCACTGCGGGGTGGCTTGAGAGTCGCTCTGGCTCATACACGTACCTACCGGCCGCGACTTTTAACCGTTGTTCTTTGCCTCGGAACCCTCCGTGCGTGACGGTACCGTGCCGCTGCTCGGGCGATCCGCCGCGTCCCGCCGCGGTCTCCGCGACGTCTCACCCGGCGATCAGCGGTCCGATCAACACGCCCATCAGGTGGACGCGCCGCGCGCCGACCCGGGGCGGGGCGAGCCCCAGCGCGCCGGCGACGATCAGGACGCCGACGCCGAACGCCCCGGCGAACGCGTACGAAATGAGCGCGAGCAGCCCCAACACGCCGACAGAGAGCCGGGTGTAGTCGGCGTTCCCGACGATCCGGAGGTACGGGTCGCCGACGAGCACGACCAGCGCGAACCCGAAACACGCCGCGGTCGCGGCCGCGACGAGCAGCAACGGGAGCGCGAACGGCACGCCAGCGCGGTCGATCGCCACGGTCACGCCCGTGCGGGGCGTCCCGAGCGCGACCAGCGCGAACAGCGCAAAGATAGTGTTCGCGGTGTTCGCGCCGCTCGTCGCCACCACGAACCCTCGGTCGACCGACTCGGAGGGCACCGCCGGCATCGCGGCCACGGCGGCGATGGCTGCCGACACGCCCGGCACGTAGCCGACCACCGCGCCGGCGAGCGAGCCGGCACCGGCGCTCGTTCCGAGGTCGCGCGCGTCCATCGCGATCTGCGGGTCGGCCTGCGGCGGGACGCCGTCGCCGCCGAGCGCGTCGACGAGGACCGGAACGCCGAACAGCCCGGCGAAGAGCGGCGCGAGGACGCCGCCGGTCGACAGCGGGGCGCGGGGTCGGCGTCGAGCGTCGCGAGGCCGAGCGCGGCGCTCGCGAGGAAGGCGACGAGTCCGCCGACCGCCGCCCGCCGCGACGACTCCGTCAGGACGAGCGCGACGACGACGGCGCCGAGCAGCAGCGGGAGGTGCGCCCGCAGCGTCGGGTACCACCGGATCATGAGCCACGTGATCGGGACCGCCAGCGGCACCGCGAGCGCGACCGCCAGCCCGGAGCCGACGGCGGAGAGGCGGACCGCCTCTCTCCCCCGCCCCGCGATCACCAACCGATGACCGGGAAGCGCGGCGACTGCGGTCGCGGCGTCGGGGACGCCCAGCGCGAGCGCGGGGACGATGTCGAGGAACGAGTGGACGACGCCGGCGCCGAGCATCGCGACCCCGACGAACAGCGGATCGGCGGGTACCGACGGCGCGAACCCGGCCAAGAGCAGCGCGAAGTTGTTGGCGTGGAGCCCCGGGACCAGCCCGCTCGCGGTCCCGAGCGCGACCCCGGCGAGGAGGAAGGCGAGCGCCCCGGCCGCGAACGCCGGGTCGACCGTCGGCCGCACGAGCGCGTCCATCGAGGCGGCGTGGCCGCGGCTCCGGACTTAAGCGGTCGGACGGTCGGACCCGTCGGCAGAACCGGACGATTCGAACCGAGCGGTTACGCGTTCTGCGCCGCCTGCGACTTCTTCTGGGTGACGTAGCCGGCGATCCGGTTACGGACGCCCTTCGACTCGACGGTCGTCAGCGCCGTGACGCTCTCCTTGTTCGTCTCGAAGTCCGCGTTGAACGAGTCGGGATACTGCTCCAGCAGGAGGTTCCCGAGCTGTTTGATGTACTTGGGTTTGATGGCCATACCGAGCGGTACCGGCGGCCCGAACTAAAAGGGTTCGTTCCGCCGCGAGCGGCCGCGAGGCGCGCTCCCGGCGGCCGAAGCGAGCCTCGGTCGCTCCCGCCCCGTCACTCGCCGTCGCGCTCGCGCCACCCGGTCGCCTCGTCGATGCGATCGAACGCCTCGCGCTCGGCCGGCCCGCCGCAGCGCTCCACCACGTCGGCGAAGTAGCGGAGCCGGTCGAGCAGCTCGGCCGTGTCGAACGACGGCACGTCCAGCCGCGAGGCGGCCACCGTCGCGTCGACGACCGCGCCGAACCCCCGGTTGACGGTGGGAACGCGCTCGGCGACGACCGCCGACTCGACCGGCGACAGCTCCCACGTCCGGATCGTGGTCTCGCCCTCGGCCTCGGCCGCGACCTCCTCCGCGCGCACCTCGACCCACGCGTCGGCGCTCGGGAGGACGGGGTCGTCCGTCTCCCGGACCGTCAGCGCCGCGTCGACGAACGTCCGCGGGTCGACGGTGAACTGGACCACGCCGCCCCCGCGCTCGGCGAAGTTCCGCCACGTCCGGGTGCGGCCGTAGGTGCGCGCGGTGACCGGCTCGTCCGGCTCGTCCGGGGCGTGAACTCCGAGCGCAGCGACGTTCCACCGGTCGTTCGGCCCGCGCGTCGTCACCACCGACTCCGTGACGCCCCGGAGCGGCACCGGCCACCCGTCCGGGGCTACGCCGACGGGCCCCCCGTCCGGCGCTCCATCGCTCACGGCGCCACCTCCGCGCCGCGCCGGAGCGCGACGAACAGCGCCGCGCAGGTGAGGTCGGCGGTCGTGCCGGGGTTGATCCCCTCGGCGACGAACGCCGCCGCCAGCGACTCCGCGGCGTCGAGGTCGGCGCCGTGAACGGCCTCGGCGTCGACCGCGGAGACGTCTCCGACGGGGTCGCTCGGGTCGCTGCCGTCCGGATACAGGATCTCTCTCGCCCGCGCGCTCGCCTCGCGGGCCGTCTCCGCCCCCCGAGTCGACGCGACGAGGGTGTCCGGCTCCGCGGCGAGCAGCCCGAGGAACGCCCGCGCCGCCCGGTCGGCCAGCGGCCCCTCGTCCGTCAGGATCCACTCGGCCGCGCGGAACGTCCGCGGGAACCCCTCGACCCACTCCGCCGCGTTGCGGTCCGGGACGCGGTCAGAGGCGGCCGAGCCGCCCGCCGCCCCAGCGTCGACCGGGTCCGCTGACAGCGCGAGCACGTCCCGAAGCGTCGTCTCGCGCTCGCGGAGCGCGGGCTCGGCGGCGCCCCCGCGGCGCACGTCGAGGTCGGCCGCGCCCTCCGGCGGGTCGTCGACCGCGACGTCGACGACCTCGAACACCCGGTAGAACGCGACCGCGTCGTCGACGGTCGTCGACCGACAGACCGCGTCCACGCCGGCGGGGGAGAGCTCGCGGTCGGGGTCCGCAGCCGCCCGCACCAGCGGGACGAGCAGCAGGAGACAGCCGAACTGGGTGTTCGTGCCGGCGCGTGCGGCCATCCCCTCCACGGCCCGCTCGAAGGCCGCGCCGACCGCGGGCCGCTCGGCGACGCCGCCGTCGGTCTCGGCAGCCAGTTCGAGCCCCGGCCGGGCGCCGACCGCGCCGCCGAGGAACGCCTCGAACCGGAGGTCGTCGAGGTCGCGGCGGCGGTCCACGTTCCCGGGCTTCGGCGTGCCGGCCACCTCCACCAGGAGCGCGAGCGTCGCGTCGTCGACGGGGTCCGTCGCCCCGCTCGGCGTCACGTCTTCCGCCGGTTTCGTCGCATCTCCTGTCGGGCGCTCGTCACCGCTCACGGCCGCACCTCCGGCCCGGGATCCGCTTCGCCGGCGCGCTCCCGCAGCGATCCCGCCCGCCACTCATCGACAGCGTCCGCGACGCGCGCGAGGACCGGCGGGTCCTCCGTCGGGCGCCCCGCGCTCACCGCGTCGGCCCCGTGCGCGGCGTATTCGGCGACCGTCTCGCGGCCTCGGACGCCGTTGTTGGCGACGACTGTCAGGTCGGCGAGGCGGTCTCCGCCCCCGGATGCCGCGTCGACCGCCGCTGCGAGGTCCGCGATCACCGCCTCCGAGTCCATCGCGTCGACGTGGAGCCAGTCCGCGCCCGCGCTCGCGACGCGCTCCGCGACGGCGACGAGGTCGACGCCGGGCACCTCGGCGCGGACCTTCACGCTCGTCGTCGCGCCCGTCCCGCTCGCGGCGGCGACGTACCGCGTCAACCGGGCCGGATCGCGGAGCAGCGACTCGCCGCAGCCGACCGCGCGGAGTTCGGGCTGCCGACAGTGGGCGTTGACCTCGCAGACCGCGCCGCGGTCGGCGCAGATCCGCGCGGCCTCCCGGACCGGCTCCGGCGCCGCGCTCCGGACGTTGACCCCCGGCCGGACCGGAACCTCGGCGAGCGCGTCGATCTGGTCGGCGACGAACCCGAGCGGGTCGGTCGGGAGGAACTCCGATCGCCCGCGCGCGACGAGATCGCGGGCGGCCGCCCGACTGGCGGGATCGAGCGCGACCCCGCCGAGTAGCGCGGCGTCGACGTGCTCGGCCGCAGCGCGGGCCCACTCGCTGTCGGCCGCGCCGCTGAGGCTCGCGGCGACGAGGAACGGATCGTCGCCCGCGGACGCTCCGGCCGCGTCGGCGCGCCGGGTCACTCCGCCCCCTCCCGCGGCGCCCCCGCGTCCGCCGCGCCGCCGGCGACCGCCGTCAGCGCTCGTTCGCAGGCCCGGGCGACGCGCTCGGCGTCGTCGACGCCGTCGATCTCCGTGTCGGTGCGCTCGACGTGCCGATCGAGGTCGGTCGGGTCGTCGTCGTCGAGGACGAACGCGTCCGCGAAGGGGTACGCTTCGGCCACCCCCGCTGTCGAGGGCTCGCGGCCGACGCCCGCCATCAGCTCCGCGGCCGGGCCGGAGAACACCTCGTCGCCGACGAACGGCGAGACGGCGACCACGGGCGTCTCGCGGAGCGCGCGCTCGAACCCGGGGAGCGCCAGCATCGGGCCGAGGCTCGTCACCGGGTTCGAGGGGCCGATCACGACCGGGTCGGCGAGCGCCGCCAGCGCGGCGTCGGTCGGTTCCGCGTCGGCCGCCCCCCGGAACTCCACGTCGGCGACCGCGGGCTCGGCGCGGCGCGCGACCCAGTACTCCTGGAAGTGGATGGTCTCGCCGCCCTCGGTGTGGACCAGCGTCGCCACCGCGTCGTCGGACATCGGGAGGAGGTCGACGTCGAGGTCGAACGCCGCGGCGAGGACGCGGACCGCCTCGGTGAGCGACTTCCCCTCGTCGAGCAGGCCCGTGCGCGTGAGGTGGACCGCGCGGTCGCGGTCGCCGATCTCCATGAACTCGCCGACCGCGGAGAACCGCCGCCAGCGGGCGATCTCGCGGCCAGCGGTCTGCGTCGCGTCGTCGAGGTAGCGCGGGGTCCCCGGCTCGCCGTCGAGCGCGTCGCCCGCGGCGCTCGCGAGGCGGGAGAGCTCCTCGTGGGTCGCGGTCGTGTCGCCGTCGATACCCCACCACGTCTCGCGGTCGAGGACGCCGCCGCCCGCGAACAGCACGGTGTCGACGTCGGGGCAGACGAGGTGACCGCCGATCTCGACGTCGTCGCCGGTGTTGGCGACGACCGCGGTCTCGGACGGATCGAACACCCGGGCCGCGCCGTCGAGGAGCTTCGGCGTGCCCGTCCCCCCGGCGAGGAAGGTTACCATACCGGCGCAAGGCGACGGTCGGGCTTGTATCCTCGCCTCCGCGGGCGACGAGGTACGACCGGTGCTACCAGTGGCGGTCCCCTCGAGTCACCGTCGCGGGGGCAGTCGACGGAGGCGCTGAAAGCCGCCAATAGGTGTCGAAAGCTACATATCAGACGAACCGAAAGAACCGTCTCGACACCGTCCTGTCCCCTCATGAATTTCACGACCGAAGCACACCTCGATGAATATATCATCGACGGAGAAAACACGGTCTCGTTTTCTGCGTCCGACGGGGAACTTACCTACCGTCGGCCGTCCGCGGACGAACCCGTCTCGATCCCGGTCCGCGATATCACAAGCGTCGAGTTCGAGCGGGACACGAGCCTCCACCGGCACACGTTCCTCGGACTGTTCTTCCTCGTCCTCTCGCTCGTCCTCACCGTCGGCGCTATCGGGCTGGTGTACACCGGACGCGTCGAGACCCGCCCCGAGATCGCGTTCGCGGCGTTCCTCGGGCTGTTCGCGGTCGGCGGCTGGAACACGACCCGCGACTTCCTCTCTCACTCGGACCGCGACGTGATCGACGTCTACGTCAACACCGAGGCGGAAACCCACGTCCTCTGCGGCGAGGTCGGTCACGCCGGGTTCGTCGACGCCTGCGGACAGCTCATCGACTCCGACGTTCCCACGACGAACCGCAACCGAAAGCTCGCGACCGCCCTCGAATAGCGCGGGTCCGTCGCCCGGCCGGGACGCCGCCTCGCCGCGCCGGACTCGCCGGCGGCTATTCGTGTGCGACGCTCGTCTGCATCCCCTCGGTGTTGAACGCGCTCCCCGCCGCGTCTGCGCCCGCCGCGGTCGGGTCGAGGACGATGACGCCCGCCCCCGACCCGGTCAGCCCCTCGAACTCCGCGATCGCCCGGTCCGCCGCCTCCTGCGCCCCGAGGCCGTCATCGAGGTGGCCGACCGCTCGTCGCGAGAGCGTCACCCGCGCGATGTCTTCGCCGGCGCCCGTCGCGCTCGCCCCGCCGGCCTCGGTACAAAAGAAGCCGGAGCCGACCTGCGGCACGTCGCCGACGCGCCCCGCGAGCGCGAACGACCGCCCGCCGGTCGAGGTGACCGCCGCGACGCGCTCCCCGTCGGTCGCGACCGCGCCGACGGTGTCGTGATCGGAGGCGCGGCCCGACGCCTCGACCCCCGTCCCGTCGCCGTCGTCCGGCCGCTCGCCGGCCCGATCGTCGCCCGACCCGAACCGCGACGCGAGCCAGTCGAGGTGCTCCCGCGGGCCGCCCCGCGGCGGGTCCTCCGCCTCGTATCGCTCCCGCGTCTCGTCGGTGAGCAGGGCGGCGCCCGTCTCGACGCCGAACTCCGCCGCGAGTTCGACGGCGTGTTCACCCGAGACGAAGACGTGCGGCGTCTCGTCACGGACGATCCGGGCGACGCTCGCCGCGTGTTCGACGCCCGGCATCGAGCAGGCCGCGCCGATCTCGCGGTCCGAGGTCATCACGCCCGCGTCGGTGCGGACGACGCCGTCGGACTGGACCGCGCCGCCGACGCCCGCGTTGAACCGGGGGTCCGATTCGAGGACGGCAACCGCCGACTCCACCGCGTCGAGCGGCGTCGCGGCGTCGGCGCCGCGCGCGGCCGCCTCGTCGAGGACCGCCTGCCTGGGCTCCGGGTCGTCCGGGGCGCCGCCGGCGCCGCCGTGAACGATGACTCGCATACCGGAGGCTCCCGCGGCGGCCACATAAGCGTCCGGAAGCCGGCGGCGACCGCTGGGGTCGACCGGCCTCCCGCTCCGCCGCCGCAAGACCTATTCCCGCCGCTGGGCGAGTCGGAGCCATCGTGACGACGGCCGATTCCGCCGGCGGCGCCGCCCCACGCCGCGCCGCGTCCCGGCTCCGCGCCGCGCTCCGCCGGCGACTCGGGATTGACCCCCGCGCGCTCGCCGCGTTCCGGATCGCGCTCGGCGCCGTCCTCCTCGTCGACCTCGCGCTCCGGTCGCGGAACCTCGTCGCCTTCTACACGGACGCCGGCGTCCTCCCGCGGGCGACGCTCACCGACGCGTATCCACTCGGCGCCCGCTTCTCGCTCCACGCCGTCTCCGGCGAGGCGTGGGCCGTCGCGCTGCTGTTCCTCGCCGCCGCGCTCGCCGCCGTCGCGCTCGCGGTCGGCCACCGGACCCGCGTCGCGGTCGTCGCCTCCCTGCTCCTGCTCGCGTCGCTTCAGGCGCGGAACCCCTTCGTCCTCAACGCCGGGGACACCCTCCTCCTCCAGCTGCTCGGCGCCGGACTCCTGTGCCCGCTCAGCGCTCGCTGGTCGGTCGACGCGGTCCGCCGCCGCGCCCCCGATGCCGCGGCCCCGCCCAGCGGCGACGGCCGCGACCGCGTCGCGGGCCCCGCATCGGCGCTCCTCCTGACGCTCGCGGTCGTCGTGTACGTCGCCAACGCGGTCGAGAAGTTCCGAGGGTCGATGTGGCCCGGCGGCGAGGCGGTCGCGCGCGTGTTCCGGCTCACCTACCTCCACGGCCCGCTCGGCGGGCTCGTCCCTGAGTGGCCGGCGCTGCTCTCGGCGGCCACCTACGGCTGGCTCGCGCTGCTCGTCGCCTCCCCGCTGCTGGTCGCGGCCGCCGGCCGGGTCCGGGCCGCGCTCGCGGGGACGTTCGTCGCCGCGCACCTCTCGATGGCCGCCGCGCTACAGATCGGCGTGTTCCCCGCGATCTCCGCGACCTCGCTGCTGCCCTTCTTCCCGCCGTTCGTCTGGGACCGCGTCGAGCGCGCGGTCGCCCCCGCCGCCGACCGGCTCCACTGCCTCGCGGAGCGTCGGACCGTCTCCGCGGGACGACCGGCCGGTCCGCGGTCGCTCCGGGTCCTCCGCGAGGGAGTCGCGGCCGCGATCCCGGTCCTCGCCGCGGTCCTCCTCGTCGCGGTCGTCGCGTGGAACGGGATGGCGCTCGGGGCCGTCGAGACGCCCGACGCGGTCACGTCGGTGTCCGACCCGACGGAGGGCGGCTGGACCATGTTCGCGCCGAACCCGCCCTCGACCGACGCGCGCGTGTCGGCGACCGCCGCGACCGCCGACGGCGACCGGATCGACGCGCTGTATGGCGACCGCGTCGCGCGCGACCGACCGCCCTCCGACGCCCGCGCGTACCCGACCGCGCGCTGGCGGAAGCTCCTCACGGCGCTCGCGAACAACCCTGACTCGGCCCGCGTCGACCCGCTGCTCGCGCACCTCTGCGACCGGGCGGGGGGCTTCGCCGAGGGTGGAGACGGCGCGATCCGGTCGGTCACGGTGTCGGCCGTCGACGTCGACGTGAGGGACGGGGAGACGGGGGTCGACGAACTGGGGACGCGCTCGTGCTCGGCGCCGTGAACGGGGCGCGAGACTCGATCGCGGACGTTTACTTTCGGACCGCCCGATACCCCTGTCGTGACAGCTCCGGAACCGACCGCGTCGCCGGGAAACTCGACGCCGGTGTCCGTCCTGCTCCCGACCGTCCGCTGGACCGACGCCTGCGACGAGGTGGCGGCCCAGCTCCGCGGGTCCGAGGCGCTCGGCGGTGAGGCGAGCGGCGCGGCCGACGACGACGCGGACGCCGACGAACTCCTCGTGATCTGCGACTCCCCGGACGACCCGGTCGCCGACCGGCGGGGGGACCTGCCGCCCCGCGTCCGGATCGTCATCGCCGGCGAACCGGAGGGGTGTTCCGGCAAGGCCAACGCGATCGCCGCCGGGATGGCGGCGGCCGCGAACGACCGGATCGCCTGGACGGACGACGACTTCCGCCATCCGCCCGACTGGCTGGCGACGCTCGACGCCGACTACGACCGGCAGGGGCCCACCACGGAGGTCCCGGTGTTCGTCGGGCTCGACCCGCTGGCTCGCCTGTTCGAACCCGCGTACGTGATCGGCGGGACGCTCGCGGTGTTCGCGGCCGGCGTCGCGTGGGGCGGCGCGGTAATATTCGAGCGCGAGGACCTCCGCGCCGGGGAGGCGGCGTTCCGCCGGGACCTCCTGCGGACGGTCAGCGACGACGGGACGCTCACCGACCATCTCGACGTGGCGTCGGTCGACCGGACGCGGTACGTCCGGGCGGGCGGGTCGGCCCGGGACTCGCTGGAGCGGTTCGTCCGCTTCCTGACGATCACCCGGTACCACGCCCCCGGGGCGACCGCGTTCAACGCCGCCTTCGGCGTCTCGATGGCGGCGCTCTGCCTGTTCGCGCCGGTCGCCGGGGTGACGCTCGTCACGGCCCTCGCCGGGGCGGCGTACGCCCGGTTCGGGATCCGGCGCGCGACGTTCCTGCTCGCCGCGCCGGGCGTGCTGATCGCGCCCCCGCTGATGGCGTACGCGTTCGCCCGCCGGACGTTCGTCTGGGGCGGGCGCCGCTACCGCTGGCGGTCGCTGTTCGACGTCGAGGTCGAGCCGATCTGACCGCGGGACACCGCGGGGAGGCGTCGGGGCCGCCCGCGGTGAGAACGGGAGAGACTGCGAGAGCGCCCGCGGCGAGAACCGGCAAAGGCTGCGAGCGCGACGCTCACGCCGAAAACGGCAACCACTTTAGGGGGCCACGGAAATCGTCGAACGTTCATGAGTTACGATAAAGTCGATGTCCCTGACGACGGCGAAGCGATCACGCTCGCCGACGAGGAGACCGGCGAGCTGAACGTGCCGTCGAACCCCATCATCCCGATCATCCACGGCGACGGAATCGGCACCGACGTCGGGCCGGCCGCACAGCAGGTGCTCGACGCCGCCGCGGAAGCGACCGGCCGATCCATCTCGTGGATGCGCGTCTACGCCGGTGCCAGCGCCCGCGAGAAGTACGACGAGAACCTCCCCGAGGACACCGTCTCGGCCATCCGCGACCACCGCGTCGCGATCAAGGGCCCGCTGACGACCCCCGTCGGCGCCGGCTTCCGCTCGCTGAACGTCGCCCTCCGCAAGACGCTCGACCTGTTCGCGAACGTCCGTCCCACCTACCACCTCGAGGGCGTCCCGTCCCCCGTCAAGAGCCCCGGGGAGATGGACATGGTCACGTTCCGCGAGAACACCGAGGACGTCTACGCCGGCGTCGAGTGGGAGGCCGGCACCGAGGGCGCGGAGCAGGTACGCGACTTCCTCGAGGACGACATGGGCATCGCGGACGTCATCCACGACGGTCCGGTCGGCATCGGCGTCAAGCCCATCTCCGAGTTCGGCTCGAAGCGCCTCATCCGCGAGGCCGTCGACTACGCGCTCGCGAACGGCCGCGACTCGGTCACCCTCGTCCACAAGGGGAACATCATGAAGTTCACCGAGGGCGCCTTCCGCGACTGGGGCTACGAGGTCACCGAGGAGGAGTACGGCGACGACGTGATCACCGAGGACCAGCTCTGGGAGGAGCACGACGGCGAGCAGCCGGAGGGCACCCTCGTCGTGAAAGACCGCATCGCGGACAACATGCTCCAGCAGCTGCTGACCCGCACCGACGAGTACTCCGTCATCGCGACGATGAACCTCAACGGCGACTACATGTCCGACGCCGCCGGCGCGCAGATCGGCGGCCTCGGCATCGCGCCCGGCATCAACCGCGGTCACGGCCGCTGTCTCGCCGAGCCCGTCCACGGCTCCGCGCCCAAGTACGCCGGCGAGGACAAGGTGAACCCCACCGCGATGATCCTCTCGGGCCGCGAGATGCTCGACTACCTCGGCTGGTCCGACGCCGCGGACCTCGTGCGCGACGCTGTCGAGGAGACCATCGCCTCGGGCAAGGTCACCTACGACCTCCACCGGCAGATCGAGGGCGGCGAGAAGCTCGCCACCAGCGAGTTCGCGGACGCCGTCGTCGACAAGATCGACGAACTGGCGTAAGGCTCCGTCGTCGACCCCGCGGTCAACGACTCCTCTTCTCTCCAAATCGTCGCTGCGTCCCCGCCTATCCCAACCGCTCGTCGAGGATGAGCCGCGTCTTCGTCGACTTGACCTCGTCCATCTCTCGGGCCTGCGTGATCAGTTCGTTGACCGCGCGCGTGTCGACCGCGTCGACGACGAGGACGACGTCCTCCTCGCCGGACACCTGCCAGACGAAGTCGACCTCCTCCCACTCCACCATCCGCTGGCCGACCGCGTCCGTGTTGACGTTCATCTCCACCGAGATCTCGATCATGGCCTTCACGTTGCCGGTGCGGGTCGTGACCGTGAACCGCTCGATCACGCCCTCGTCCGTCATCCGGTCGACGCGGTTGCGCACGGTCCCCTCGGAGGTCCCCACCCGGTCCGCGATCTCCGTGTACGGGGTCCGCGCGTCCCGTCGCAGGATCGAGAGGATCCGTCTGTCGAGGTCGTCCATACCGATCCGTCTCGGTCCGCCGACTTACCCGTTACGAATATCGTAACTAACCTTCGAACGACGCATTTATTATCCTTTACGCGTACGTTTCTCGTAATGTCGGACGCCTACATCGCGCTGGCCGACGGTCGCGTGCTCGAAGCGCGCGCCCGTGCGCCGGGGCGGACCCGCGGCGAACTAGTGTTCACGACCGCGTACACCGGCTACGAGGAGTCGCTCACCGACCCCTCCTACGCCGAACAGATCCTCACCTTCTCGTACCCCCTCATCGGGAACTACGGCGTCCGAACCGAGCGGTTCGAGTCCGAATCGGTCCGGCCGAACGCGGCGGTCGCCCGCGAGATGACCGACGACGTCGCCGACTGGCTCGCCGCGGAAGGCGTTCCGGCCGTCGACCACGTCGACACCCGCGAAATCGTCACCACCGTCCGCGAGGAGGGCGCGATGGCCTGCGGGATCGCCGCCGGCCCGGACGCGACCGCCGAGGACGCCGTCGAAGCGATGGAGGCGTGTGAGCCGATGAGCGACCACGTCGATATCGGCGCGCAGGTGTCCGTCGCGGAGCCGACCGTCCACGAGGGGGGCGGCGACGCCGACGTGGCCCTCCTCGACTGCGGCGCCAAGGGATCGATCATCTCCTCGCTCACCGACCGCGGCGCGGACGTCCACGTGCTCCCGTACGACGCGACCCCCGAGGACGTGGCCGCCGTCGGGCCCGACGTGCTCTTCGTCTCGAACGGCCCGGGCGACCCGGAGAACTTCGTCGCGGCCCAGGCGGTCGTCGACGAGTTCGCCGGCGACCTGCCGATGGCCGGCATCTGCCTCGGACAGCAGGTGATCACGAGCGCGCTCGGCGGCTCGACCGAGAAGATGGCGTTCGGCCACCGCGGCGTCAACCAGCCGGTGAAGGACCTCCGCACCGACAAGGTCGTGATGACCACCCAGAACCACGGCTATACGGTCGACGACACCGGCCCGCTGGAGGTGACGCAGGTGAACGTCAACGACGACACCGTCGAGGGACTCGACAGCGAGGATCTCGACGTGATCACCCGCCAGTACCACCCCGAGGCGAACCCCGGGCCGCACGACTCGCTCGGCTTCTTCGACGAAGTGCTCGACCTGGCGACCTCGTCGCGCCGCGTCGCGGCCGACTGAGCCGACGGTCCGCCCTCCCCGCTCCCGGCGGTTCCGACGCCCTCTGACTGACCACTCGGAGTACCACCCGGTCGGCGCTCGCGATGCCGTCTTCGCTCTCCGCTCTCACCTCTCGGTCCGTCCTTCGGTCTCCGCGCCCCTCGCCGCGGACCGGCGACGTTTTCTCCCGTCCCCCCGCACACCGTCGTATGCCAACCGAGATCCTGCTCACCAACGACGACGGGATCGACGCCGTCGGGCTTCGGGCGCTCGCGGACGCGCTCTCGCGCGACCACGACGTGACGGTCGTCGCGCCCGCGACGAACCAGTCCGGCGTCGGCGGCGCGCGCTCGTGGTGGGACACGACGGTCGACTACACCGAGACGGACCGCGGCTACGCGGTCGAGGGGACTCCCGCGGACTGCGTCGCGGTCGCGGACGTGGCGCTCGGGCTCGACCCCGACGTGGTCGTCTCCGGCTGCAACCACGGCCCGAACATCGGCGCGCACATCCTCGGGCAGTCCGGCACCGTCGGCGCCGCGATGGAGGCCTCGTTCCTCGGCACGCCCGCGATCGCCGTGTCGCTGTACGACCGCGGGAACCTCCCCGTGCCGCCGACGCTCGACAACGGCGACTTCGCGGTCGCCGGCGAGGTCGTCGCCGACCTGATCGACCGCGCCGAACGCGACGCCGGCGACGGCGCCCTCGAACTCCCGTTCGGCGCCGACGTGTTGAACGTCAACGTCCCGGCGGCGGACGACGAGGCCGCGGAGGACCCCACCTACCGGCTGACCGAGCCCGCCCGCGGCTTCGACGTGATCGAGTTCCGCCCGGGCGAGGAGGGACCCGACGACGAGAACGTCCCCGAGGGCTGGGAGTTCGGCGAGCGCCGCGGCGAGATGGGGATGGAACTGCGGGACCGCTTCTGGCGGGAGTTCCTGCGCGGCGACGTGGCGGACGATCCCGGGTCGGACCGCCGCGCGGCCGTGGAGGGCGAAGTGAGCATCTCCCCGCTGTCGAGTTCGCGCGCCGTCGCGGGCGAAAAGGCGGGCGAACTCGTCGAGCCGGTTCGAGGCGCAGAGACGGGAGCCGATTAACGGCGGTCGTCGGTCGGAGTACGACCACTATCGACCACTTCAGCGGCGCGGTCTGCCGATTTAGCGGCGCGGTCTATCGATTCAGCGACGCCGCCGGGGCCGTCGCCCGCTCCCGCTGAACTCCGCGGCGAGCCGACCGAGGTACCACACGACGACCAGCCCGACGAGGAAGCCGCCGCCGAGCGCGGCGAGCAACTGGAGAGGCGACGGGTCCAACTGGAGGGCGAGGAGCGGCGGCGAGGCCGTGACAATCGCGAGCAACGCGATCCTGATCTTCCGGTTCCCCGCGTCCCGTTCGGACTCGGAGATGGGTCCTACCACCGCGATCCCCTCATCTGTGTTCCGACGACTCCCGGCGCGACGCTCATGCCCCCACCACGTCCCCGGCGAACATCAAGGCGACGAACCGAACCCGTTCGTCCGAGTCCGGTGCCGCCGGAGCGACCGCGGAACGATCGTCGCCCCGGACCGTCCGTCGGACGTGCCCACGTCGACGGTCGATCGGTGCGTTCGGTCCCGCACGGGCAAAAGACTCTCGACCGTTCACGCCGTCTCTGGGCTCTCTCCGCCGTGAACGGTCTGGGTCGTTTAAGCCCGTTCGGCGGCTCGTGTCGAGTGCCCCTACCCGCCGTTCCGGTGCGACGGGCGCCGCGGCGACGCCGCCCGCGCCCCGCGTCGCCCGCTCCGCTCCGGGACTCGCCCCTCCCCGCCGTTTCGCGGCGTTTTTGACCCGACCCCGACAAGCGAGCGGCATGGACGACGAACTCCGCGAGCGCGTCGCGGCGGCCGGCGAGGCCGCGGCGCTTTTCAACGCGCTCAAACACGGCAGCGACCCGGACGTGGGCGCGATCATGGGGCCGATCATGGGCGAGAACCCCGAGTTCCGCCCACACGGCGACGAGATCCCGGGCGTCCTCGCGCCGGTCGTCGAGGAGGTCGGCGAGATGGACGAGGCGGCCCGCCGGGAGCGGCTCGGCGAACTCGCCCCCGATAAGCTCGCGGAGCTGGAGGCCGACGACGAGGACGACGACCGCGTCCTCCCCGATCTCCCGAACGCCGAGGACGGCGAGGTCGTGATGCGCGCCGCGCCGAACCCCAACGGCCCGTGGCACGTCGGCCACGCGCGGATGCCCGCCGTCATCGGGACGTACAAGGAGCGCTACGACGGCGAGTTCATCTGCCGGTTCGACGACACCGACCCGGAGACGAAACGCCCCGACTTAGACGCGTACGACGCCATCCTGGACGACATCGAGTACCTCGGCTTCGAGCCCGACCGCGTGCTCTACGCCTCCGACCGGCTGGAGACGTACTACGAGCACGCCCGCGACCTGATCGACGCCGGCGGCGCGTACACCTGCTCGTGCTCCGGCGACGACTTCTCCGAGCTGAAGAACGCGGGCGAGGCGTGCCCGCACCGCGAGAAGGACGCCGAGACGGTCCGCGAGGAGTTCGCGGCCATGGTCGACGGCGAGTACGGCTCGGGAGAGATGGTCCTCCGCGTGAAGACCGACATCGAGCACAAGAACCCCGCGCTGCGCGACTGGGTCGCCTTCCGGATGATCGACACGCCCCACCCTCGCGAGGCGGCCGCCGACTACCGCTGCTGGCCCATGCTCGACTTCCAGTCCGGCGTCGACGACCACCTCACTGGCGTCACCCACATCATCCGCGGCATCGACCTCCAGGACTCCGCGAAGCGCCAGCGGTTCGTCTACGACTACTTCGACTGGGAGTACCCCGAGGTGCTCCACTGGGGCCACGTCCAGGTCGACGAGTACGACGTGACGCTCTCCACCTCGACGATCAAGGGGCTCATCGCGGACGGCGAGCTGACGGGCTGGGACGACCCGCGCGCCCCGACCATTCGGTCGATGCGCCGCCGCGGGCTCCGGGGGCAGGCCTTGGTCGACTCGATGACGGAGCTGGGGATGTCGACCTCCGACGTCGACCTCGCGATGTCGTCCGTCTACGCGCATAACCGCGACCTCGTCGACGACGAGGCGGACCGCTACTTCTTCGTCCGCGACCGCGACGACGCGCCCGCCGTGGCGCTCCCGGTCGTCGACGGCGACGCGCCCGCGCCCGCGGCCGGCCATCCGCCGCTCCACCCCGACCACGAGGACCGCGGCGACCGCGAGGTGCCCGCCGGCCGGGTCCTCGTCGAGTCCCCCGACCTCCCGAGCGAGGGCGAGCGCGTCTGGCTCAAGGGGTACGGCTGCGTCCGGTACGAGGGCGACGAGCTCGCCTTCGTCGACGACGGCATCGAGGTTGTCCGCGAGGGGGACGTGGACGTGGTCCACTGGGCGCCCGCTGAGGAGGGCCTCGACACGCTCCTCCGGACCGTCGACGGCGACGTGCGCGGGATCGCCGAACCCGCGCTCGCCGACGTCGACCCCGACACGGTCGTCCAGTTCGTGCGCGTCGGCTTCGCCCGGATCGACGGGTTCGACCCCGAGGCGACCGATGAGGAGGACGGCCCGAACGGAACCGAGGACCTGCTAGCGTACTACGCGCACCCGTAGGCCGAGGTCGGCGATGTCCGGCCGCCCGGCGGCGCTGCGCTCGGTCGACCGAATCCGTTCGTCGGGGAATTTAAACCCGCGACCGGCGAAGCGAGGGCAACGATGGCCATCGACTCGAACTTCGAAGTGAACCGCGAGCGGGTCGGCGAGGAGGACGGTGTCGCCGTGTGGGGCCCCGTCGAGCCGCCGGAGAAACAGGGGATCCGCGGCACCCACGTCGCGGTCGACTTCGACATCTGTCTCGCCGACGGCGCGTGTCTGGAGGACTGTCCGGTCGACGTGTTCGAGTGGACCGACACCCCCGACCACCCCGAGTCCGAGCGGAAGGCGAACCCCGCCGACGAGGACCAGTGTATCGACTGTATGCTCTGCGTCGACGTCTGTCCGGTCGACGCCATCGACGTGGACCCCGGGCGCGAAAACCGGTTATAATCGGCTGTAAGTGGTCGTTTTTGAGGCCGTGTGGTCTCTGTCGACCGAGTCCCCGTGTTCTGATTGATCCACATTGGATCGACTGCGAACCCCTCCGAAGCCCCAGCCGCGAGGCCGCCGGACGCTCGCCGTGCGCTTCACTCGGTCGCTCACCGCGTTCTTCCCTGCGGTGCTTGCGTCGCCTGCGTTCGCCTCGCGACTGCCCCTTTGAGTCCCGCCCCGACCGCACAGCACGGCACCTCACGCCTCCCCAGCCTCGCGGTTCGCGCTCTCCGAGCGCGAACTGTGTCCCTCGCGCGTGCTCCTCATCCCCTACGGGCGTTCGGAGGCACGCGCCACCGCAGACCTGTTAGCAAGCGGCCGTAGCCGATCCGCTCATTCGCCGGTGAACCGCTCCCGTTCCGCGAGCGCGAAGTCGGTCCCGTACCGCTCCACGAGGGGGGTGTAGGCGTCGCCGAGCGCCCGCATACACGCGCTCGTCGAGGCGAAGCCGAGGTCGTCGGCGACTTCCTCCCACGGCCGGCCTTGGAGGACCTTCCGAACGAGCAGGCGCTCCGCCCGGTCGTCGAGGTCGGTCCCCTCGACCAGCGCCGCGAGCGCGAGGTCGCGGAACGCGCCGGGCGCGCTGTCGTACATCCCCGGCCCGACCGACGCCCCGACGACGGAGCGCCACTCGGTCTCGGTGAGATCGACCGGGACGGAGGCGGAACACGCACCCAGCGCGCCGCGGATCACGTCCGGATCGACGTCGCGGTGCGCGTCGGAGAGCCCGTCGCGCTCGCGGTCCCGGAAGGCGACCGCGTGGCGGGCGAGCAGGTCGCGCCCGGCCGCGGTCTCCGGGCGCAGCATGATCGCGGAGTGCTCCCCCGAGGCGTCGTTGCGGCTCGTCGAGAGGTGGCCGATCCGGTATCCCGCGCGCTTCCAGAAGCGGAGCAGGCGCGGCGTCGCGCCGTAGCCGACCGAGAAGTAGTCGACCGGCTCTCCGTCGTCGTGAGTCGCTTCGCCGTCGCCCGCCACTTCCCCCCCGAACTCCGCGTGGACCTCGTCGAGCAGCCGCGAGCCGAAGCCGGCGTCCCGGAGCGCGTGGTGGGTCGCGATCCGGACCGTTCGCAGGCCGCGCGGGGCGGCGGCGTCCTCGTCGCGGAGTTGGCTCGTGAGCACGTCCGGCACCATGTTGCCGCGGACGCGCTCGCCCTCGTACATCCGCCGCCGCGTCTCGGCGTCGAGGCCGCCCTCCCGCGCGAGGAGCGCGACCGCGACGACCCGGTCGTCCGCGACGAGCGCGCGCGCGACGAGGTTCGGCGCGTCGAGCAGCCGCGCGAGGTCGTTCGGCTCCGTCCGGTAGTGTGCGGTGACGAGCAGCCCGAACGCCTCGCCGAGCAGCGTCTCGTCCGCGCGCAGTTCCTCCGGGTCGAGCGCCCGATACGTCGCGTCGTCGACCGACGCGTCCGCGACCGCGTCGTCGACCGCCGGGCGAGCGTCCAACAGGAGCGCCCGGGACGCCCACGCCTCCACCGGGTCGTTCCGCGCGTACCGGATCGGCTCGTCGAGCCGCACGTCCCGGACCGCGAACCGCGAGCCGACCAGCCGCTCCCGGAACCGGACCGCGAACCCGCGACCCGCCCCCTCGTAGCCGTGGACCGTCGTACAGAACGCGACCGCGGGCGCGTCGAGGAACCCCTCCAAGAGCCGCACCGGGAGCGCCGCCGCCTCGTCGACGATCACGGCGTCCGCCTCGTCGGCGTCCGCCGCGGCCGCCGCGGGCGACATGAACCGGACGCGACCGCCGGCCGGCGTTCGGAGGTCGCGCTCGTCCGCATCGCCGTCGCGGTCGATCCCGTCGCGTTCCCAATCGGTCTCGCTCTCGATCAGCTCTCGGGCCCGCGCGAACACCTCGGCGGCGTTCCGGAACGCGGGCGCGGTGACGAGCACGTCGGCGCCGCCGAGCGCGAGCGCGCCCGCCGCGATCCCGGCCGCGCTCGACTTCCCGCGCCCGCGGTTGGACTCGACGACGACCGCCGATCCGGGGTCGGCGAGCGCCTCGAAGGCCCGCACCGCGCGGGCCTGGTCGTCCGTGAGACAGGCGCCGTACGCGGCCGCGGGGAACGCCGCACCCGGCGGCGGGCTCGGCGCGTCGCGGTCGTCCGCGTCGTCGGGTTCGCCCTCGCCACCGCGTTCGTCCCCACCGCCGCGCTCGTCGCCTTTCTCCGCGGTCAGGCCGTCTCGTTCGAGGGCGTCGCCCGCGGGGTCGTCCCCCAGTGCGACGACCGCGATTCCGGGGTGCGTCCGGAGCGTCGAGACGAGGCGCTCGCGGAACCGCCCGGCCACGTCGCCGAGGCCGTACGGGGGCACCGCGAGCGAGTCGTCGAAGCGGTCGCGGACCCCGGGCCAGTCGTCGAGGAGGGGTGTGAGGAGGATCAGCAGCCCACCGCCGTCGACGGCGCCGACCGCTCGGCCGAGCGCGTTCGGTACGAACTGCCCGTGGCAGTCGAGGACGACCGCCTCGCGGGTGCGTCCGAGCAGCTCGTCGGCGCTCCGCGGGCGGTGCTCCTCGAACCGGAACCCCTCCCGGGTCGAGACGAGCGAGACCGCCTCGTCGTCGACGCCGAGGGACACTATCGCGTCGTAGGCGGCGTCGGTTCCCCGGTCGCGGTCGCCCGCCAGCACGAGGACGCGCCGCTCGTTCGTCCGCTCGGCCTCGGCGCGCAGTTCGCGCGCGACTCCCGCGATCATCTCCGCTCGTGGTTGCCGAGGCGCGGTCATGTGTCTTCCCCTCCGCGCGTCGCCGAGGCGAGTTGCTCGTTCACGACGCTCCGGCGACGCCGGCAAAGGCGGGAGGCTTACGGCCGCGCGGCGCGTCGCTCCCGGCATGACCACGGTCACGCTCATCGGGACTCGGCTCGCGGACGTGGGCCGCGAGTTCGTCTACGAAGGGGAATCGGCCGGCTGCGAAGGGTGTCCCTACCGCGGCCAGTGTCTCAACCTCACCGAGGGGAAGCGGTACCGGGTGACAGACATCCGCGAGAACGCCCAGACGCTCGACTGCGCCGTCCACGACGCGGGCGTCCGCGCGGTCGAGGTCGAGCCCGCGTCGGTCCCGGCGAACGTCCCGTCGAAGCGCGCGTACGCCGGGAGCAAGGCGTCGCTCGCCGGTCCCTGCCCGCACACCGAGTGCCCGAGCCACGGCTACTGCGTCCCCGACGGCGCCGACTTCGACGAGGAGCGCGTCATCGATCAGGTGCTCGGCGACCCCCCGCACGAGACGTGCGCGCTCGACCGCGACCTGACGCTCGTGGAGTTCCGCGCGGAGGAGTGAGTCCGGCCGCGGGGCCGCTCCCTTCGCTTACAGCGAGGTGATCGCGTTCAGCGTGATCCGGATCGCGCGCTCGACGTTGTCCTTCGCCTTCTCCGGTAGTTCGTCGTCGGAGTCTGCCCCCTTCTGCGTGCCCGCGACGAGGTTACCGTCCACCGTACAGATGGCGCCCGCCGCGAGCCCCTTGCGCCGCGCGAGCGAGAAGACGGTCGCCGCCTCCATCTCGATCGCGAGCAGGTTCGCGTCGTTCCAGTCCTCGACGTACTCGTCGTCCTCGTTGTAGAACGCGTCGTCCGAGACGATGGGGCCGACGTGGATCTCCTCGTCGTTGTCCTCGGCCGCATCGACCAAGCCGGTGAGTACGTCGTAGTCCGGGACCGCCGGGTAGTTCGCCGACTCGTACCGCTTGCTCGTCCCCTCCTCCTTGGCCGCGCCCGTCGCGACGACCATGTCGCCGACCTCCATCTCCGGCTGGAGCGCGCCGCAGGTGCCACACCGGACGAACGTCTCCACGCCGACCCGCGAGAGCTCCTCCACGGCGATGGCGGCCGACGGGCAGCCGATCCCGGTCGAGCAGATCGTGAGGTCGACCCCGTCGTAGGTCGCGTTGACGAGCTTGTATTCGCGGTTCTGCGCGACGACCTCGCTGTCGTCACACAGGTCGGCGATCCGGTCGACGCGACCCGGATCGCCCGGGATGACCGCGATCTCGTGGACGTCGCCCTCCTCGACCAGCAGGTGCGGCTGTTTCGCCATACGCGCCGCAACAGCGGCCGCGCGCAAAAACGGACCGGTCGGCGGGCGGGGCTCACGCCGCAAACACAATTTGATATCGCGCTATGCGATTTACAACAGCGATCGAACGGCCGCGGTCCCCCCAGGCTGGACCGCCGACTCCACCGGATCGGACCGTTTTATCGCCCGAGGCCGCGACGTTCGACTATGACCGACGCTGACGCCTCCGCCGATTTCGGTTCGACGCTCGGTGCGCTCACCGTCGCGTTCCTCCTCGTGACACTCGTCACCGGGACGCTGCTTGGCTTCAACTGGACGCAGGCGGTGTTGCTCGGCGGGTTCGCTGGCGTCGTGGCGGTCGGGTCGGCGTGGCTGACGGACCGGCGAGCAGACAACGACTAAAGCCGCGCACGCACCGGTTGCGGCCGCACGGACGCAATTCTCGCGACTGAGAAGGCAACGGAGGATTTTATACCCGTTCGGCGACGACATCGCACAATGCGCTTCAGTCGCGACCGTCGGGGCCAGTCGGTCGTGATCGGGACGGTGGTCCTCTTCGGGTTCCTGATTGTTGCGCTCTCGCTGTATCAGGTACAGATCGTTCCGCAGCAGAACGGACAGACGGAGTTCGAACACTTCGAAGCAGTTCAGAATGATCTCGTCGAACTCCGAACTGCGATTTCCGCTGCCGGACAGTCGGAGCGTCCGCAGTTCCTCGACGTGAAACTCGGAACGAGCTACCGGACTAGGACGTTCACGATCAACCCGCCAGACCCGGCGGGAACGCTGCGGACCAGCGACGCGTACAACATCACGATCACCGACGACTCCGGCACCACAGTGAACGTCTCCACGCGATTTATCGAGTACCGGCCGCGGTACAACGAGATCGAATCGGGGTCGACGTGGTACGACAACTCCGTTCTCTACGTCGAAGAGACGGACTCGAACCGTCCTGCCGTAATCATCGAAGATCAGAATATCTTGGTCGACAACGACACGCTCAGACTGACCGCCGTCCAGAACGACTTCAGCGCGTCCGGCACTCGGAAGGTTGCCGTGGAGCTGTACCCGACGAGCAATGCGACCAATCTGTCGAAACTGTCTGGAGGACTCGACGTCCGTATACCGACACGACTCGGCAGCGAGGACGGCTACTGGAACGAGTCGATCGAGAATGGTTCGGTGACGTATCAGGGGATGGATGATGCCGCGTATCCCGAATCAAGCGAGGTCTCGGCGCTGCTGCTTCGGGTTGACAGCCCTGACAATATCAGCGTGAATTCGGTGGGCATTCAGAGAGAACCAACGGGAGAAGCGACGAAAGACAACATTGGGCCCGCCGGTGGCGGTGGTAGTGACGGGAGCGATAGGAGTGATGGGAGCGGTAGTGGCGCCTCCAGTCAAATAAGTTCTGACAACAATATAAATATCAACAGTTCTGGCGAACATCTTTTCTTCCGCTTCGATACTGGTGGATCAACCTTTACAATAGTCAACGCCAGCGTCGACACCACAAATATGCCAGATGGGTCCCGACCAGATCTCAATGGAATATGGATTAATGAGAACCGCAAATACAATGCGGGAAGCGGTGGATACGCGTCTGATGGTACAACAATAGATATCGATGACACCGCCGTCAGTGGGTCAACCTCGATCAGGTTTGGTCCCTTCACAAGAAGAGAGGGTGTGGCTTTGCCGGGAGGCGCGAGCGACTACACGTTCCAGAACACTCAACCTTCAGGTAGCTACATCGTAGTCAATGTTGGATTCAACGATGGTACCACGAAGACGTTCTATATAGAATACTCTCCATAACAAAACAAACCTGTTCGGCGAATAGCATTCGACAACTGTTTACATCTTCTATTGGGTGGGTGATATTTTTGCTCGTGATGGTGCCAGCCTATCCAATTGGGGGACAAGATCACTTCGGGATTACGTTGACTCTCCAAGTGACGAATCAAACGAAGCGAGTTCCAGTAACGGAGACTTTGAATACGTGTTTGATCCGAGAGTCACAGTTCAATCAGGAGTAAAGACTGAAATTGAATTTGATAATTTTAATAGTAGAATAAAAGAAATTAGTATCATTAATTCAGAATCTAACGCAGATATTATGATCTCGCTTCGGCTAGAAGATGGGAGCGTCAAAAAGATATACTTTGATGCGGAGGAACGGATACAGGGCGGGAACGGGAGCGGGGGTAATCCAGGAAGAGGAAACAATTAGAGGAGCTATACAGTCATACACTGATTGAGCGAGTTCGTCTGTATTGAGCAGCATCACATGCGAGTTCCGACAGCACTTCCACAATCGACGTAATTCCCATCGACAAAGCCATATGCCGGCCGCATGAACGACCGTGTATGACCGCAGTCGGGATCGACGGCATCGAGATCTGGACCGGGAAGCTCAAACTCGACCTGCCGGGCACGTTCGCGCCGGAGAAGGGCGACGACCCCGAGAAGTACACGAAGGGGCTCGGGCTCACTAACTCCTCGTTCCCCGACGTGTACGAGGACATCGTCACGATGGGCGCGAACGCCGCGAAGGGGCTGATGGACCGGAAGGGGCTCGAACCCGAGGACGTCGGCCGGATCGACGTCGCCACCGAGTCGGCGTTCGACCACTCGAAGCCCGTGTCGACGTATATCGCCGGCTGCCTCGAACAGGTGTACGACGGCGACTTCACCCACGCCAACAAGGGCGAGCGCAAGTTCGCCTGCCTCGCCGGAACGCAGGCCATTGACGACGCGTACAACTGGATCCGCGCCGGCCGGAACCGCGACCGCCCCGCGCTCGTCATCACCACGGACACGGCGCTGTACGCTCGCGGTGACCCCGGCGAGGCGACGCAGGGCGCCGGCGCCGTCGCGATGCTGATCGACGAGGACCCCTCGATCGTCGAGCTCTCGACGGACCAGGGGTACGGCTCGAAGGACGAGACTGACTTCCTCAAGCCGAACCAGCAGTTCCCCAGCGTCGACGGGAAGCGGTCGGTCCAGGTGTACCTCTCCCGGATGCGCGAGGCCCTCGAAGACTACGAGTCCGTCACGGACGACATCGAGCTGGAAGACTTCGCGTACGCGCCGTTCCACACGCCGTTCCCCGGCATGGTCCGGAAGGCGGCGCTCCTCGCCTACCGTCACGTCATCCGCGATACAGCACACGAGGACGCGCTCGCCGACGAGATCGGCCGCCAGCCCCGCGAAGGCGAGTACGACGACCGGGAGGCCTACGAGGAGGCGATCCGCGGGTACATGGACGAGTTAAAGACCACCGAGCAGTACCAGACGTGGTACGACACGGCAGTCGAGCCGACGCTCGGCCTCTCTCGCGAGGTCGGCAACTGGTACACCAGTTCGGTCCACATTGCCCGCGTGAGCGCCCTCCGAGACGCCCTGACCCGCGACCGCGAGTTCGTCGGCGACACGCTACTCGTCGCTTCCTACGGCTCGGGCGCGCAGGCCGAGATCCACGCCGAGACGATCCGAGAGGGGTGGCGCGCCGAGATCGAGAGGCTCGACATCGACGACCAGCTCGACGCCCGCTACGACCTGACGTGGGAGGAGTACGAAGACGTCCACGACGTCCACGAGTACGACGCCGACCTCGGGCGCGAGGTCGAGGAGTTCACCCAGCCCGACGGGGAGTTCGTCTTCACCGGCTGGGGGCGGATGAACGAGCGCCAGTACGAGTACGCCGAGTAGCGCCGCGACCGCCGCTGACCGGCACGCTCACCGAACCGTGAGTCATCCGCAGCGGCCCGCAATCCCGTGAAAACGGCTCACACGGGTCGTTCGCGATACGATGCTTTTAAACGACGCTGGCGTGAATCGACACCCAATGGTGACCATCTACGACGTGCCGGCCGACGACCTCATCGAGGCCGTCGCCGCCCGCCTCGAGGACCGGATCGAAGAGCCCGACTGGGTCGAGTTCGCCAAAACCGGCGCAGGCAAGGAGCTCCCGCCGGAGCAGGACGACTTCTGGTACGTCCGATCCGCGAGCCTCCTGCGAAAGGTCGCGCAGAACGAGCCGATCGGCATCGAGCGGCTCGCGACCGAGTACGGCTCGAAGAAGCGCGGCTCCAATCGCTACATCGTCCGCCCCGGCGAGCACGAGGGGGGCTCGCGTAAGCTCATCCGTTCGTCGCTCCAGGCGCTCGAAGAGGACGGGCTCGTCACGACCGCCTCCGGCGAGGGTCGCCGCCTCTCCGACGAGGGCGAGGCGTTCCTCTCCGAGGTCGCGACCGAGGTCTTCGAGGACCTCGACCGTCCGGAACTCGAACGCTACGCGTAAACCGATATCTCTGTTTCTGGCCGCTTTACCGCCGTAGCGACTGCTTTCTCGGTCACATCGCACGCGTCTCGCAAGCGGCTGCTTCGTCTCGCGAGTTCGCCCGTTGCGCACGTCGTAAACCAAACACCGCTATACAAAATCTGATATCGGGTAAATCGACACATACGCGTCGGCCTTCTTCTCCTCGGACGCTCTCCTTCGGTCGCTCCCCCGCTACCTTCTTGATCCCGCGTCTCGGAGTGCCGGCGTGAGTCGCGCATGACGGAGTCACGCGTCGGCACGGTCGAACGAATTCACGTCGCCTCTGGGACGGGCGGCGACCCGGAGCCCCGGGAGGCGGTCGAGGCGGTCGCGGACCGCGGGCTCCGCGGCGACCGCTACTTCGACGGCGACGGGATCTACAACGAGCAGTCGGAGTTGGAGCCGAGCGACATCACGCTGATTGAGGCCGAGACGCTTGCGGCCGCGGCCGCCGAACACGGCGTCGACCTAGAGGCGGGCGCGCACCGGCGCAACGTCACGACGCGTGGTGTCGACCTCAGAGAACTCGTCGGCGAGCGGTTCCGGGTCGGCGAAGCGACCGTCGAGGGGACGGGTCGCTGCGAGCCCTGCGGCTACATGGCCGATCTCGCGGAGGAGTCCGACGCGGTGACCGCGCTCGACGGTCGCGGCGGGCTCGACGCCCGCATCGTGGAGTCGGGAACGGTAGCGGTCGGCGACGAGATCGTCTGGTAGCGACCGACCCCGGGTTATCCGGTGTTTTTCATCCCGGCGGCGATGCCGTTGACGGTGAGCCGCAGGGTGCGCTCCTCCTCGTCGGTGCGGTGGGTGCGTCCGAGCAGGTTCGCCTGGAGGAGGTTCAGGGGGTCGACGTAGGGGTTCCGGCGGTCGAGGCTCTCTTCGAGCCACTCGCGGCGGAGCAGCTGGTCGCGGCCGCTGATCGACAACACTAGCTCGCGGCCGCGCTCGTACTCGTCGACGAGTTCGGGGAAGAAGCGCTCGCGGAGCTCGTCGTCGGCGAGGTCGGCGTACTCGGCGGCGATCTCCGGCTCAGTGCGCGCGAGCGCCAGCGAGGCGTTGTCGAGCGTGGTCCGGAAGAACGGCCACTCGTCGAACATCTCGCGGAGCGTCTCCATCCCCTCCTCCTCGCCGACCTCGTCGAGGTAGGCGTCGATCCCCGAGGCGATCGCGTACCAGCCGGGGAGGATGAGCCGCGTCTGGGTCCACGAGAACACCCACGGGATCGCGCGGAGGTCCTCGACGCTGCGCTCGCCGGAGCGGGAGGCGGGCCGGGAGCCGAGGTTGAGGTCCTCGACGACGCTGATCGGCGTCGCCTGCTCGAAGTAGGAGACGAATCCGTCGCTGTTCAGCAGTTCCCGGTACGTCTCCCGGGCGGCGGGCGCCATGACCTCCATCGCCTCCACCCAGCGGTCCGGGACGTTCTCGACCGGCTCCTCGTTCGCCTCCTTCCGGGCGCGGATCTGGGCGTCCAGCATCTGTTCGAGCTCGCGCTCGGCGATCCGCGGGTTGGCGTACTTCTCGGCGATCGCCTCCCCCTGCTCGGTGAACTTCACCTGTCCGGTGACGGTCTCGTTCGGGAGCGCGGTCAGCGCCTCGTTCATCGGGCCGCCGCCGCGCGAGATGGAGCCGCCGCGGCCGTGGAACAGCCGGAGGGTGACCTCCTCCTCGCGGCAGAACCGGGCGATCCGGCGCTGGTTCTCGTAGAGGTCCCAGTTCGCGGCGAGGAACCCGTTCTCCTTGTTGGAGTCGGAGTAGCCGAGCATGACCTCTTGGACCTCGTCGCGTGCCTTCAGCGCGGCCGCGTACGCCTCGTTCTCGAAGAGGGTACCGAGGATGCGCTCGGCCCCGTTGAGCGCCGATTCGGTCTCGAGCAGCGGGACGACGTCGACCGCGCAGTGGTCGGGTAAGGAGACGACACCGACCTGGTCGGCCAGGAAGAGCACCTCCAGCACGTGGCTGGGTTCCTCCGTCATCGAGATACAGTAGGTGTCTATCGCCTGCTGGCCGTACTCGTCCTGCCAGCCCGCGAACGACGCGAACCGGCGGAGGACGCGCTCCGTCGTCTCGGAGACGTCGCCGGGTTCGTCGACGTCGACGACCGGGTCCTCTTGGAGGATCGCCTCGGTGAGGAAGTCGACGCGCTCGTCTTCGTCCATCTCGGCGTAGTCGACGCCCTCGGCCGCGACCGCCTCGGCGACGGCCTCGGTGTGGTTCTCGCGGTGGTCGCGCAGGTCGAGCGACGCCAGCGTGAGCCCGAACGTGTCGACCTGCCGGCGGAACGGCTCGACGAACGACTCCAGCACCGACTCCTGTCCGTCCTCGCGGAGCGACTCGGCGATCACGTCGAGGTCGTCGAGGAACGCGTCGCCGTCGGGGTACTCGCCCGGCCGGACGTCGTTGACGCGGTCGAGGCGCTCGCGCATCAGCCGGAGCTTCTGCCGGTACGGCTCGTCGGGGTACCGCTCGCGCGCCTCCTCGACGACGGTCGGGAACCGCTCGGCGTCGGCCGCGAGCGACTCCGCGAGCGCGTCGCCGTCGGCGTACCGGTCGCCGTCCTGGCTCAGCACCGCGGAGAGCCGCTTACAGCGGTCTCGGTACTTCTCGACGGCGACCTCGCGCTGGCGTTCGAGCGTCTCGTCGGTCACCTCGGGCGTGACGAACGGGTTGCCGTCGCGGTCGGAGCCCGCCCACGAGCGGAACTCGAAGAGCTTGGGGCAGTCGACGTCGTCGTACTCCTTCGAGATGGTCTCCTCGAACTCCTCGTAGGCGTCACCGACGACGTCGAACAGCGTGTTCTCGAGGTACCACTGGACGTTGCGCGCCTCGTCTTCCGGCTCGGGGGCCCGCTGGCGAACCTGTCGGGTGCCCCACAGGCTGGTTACCTCGGCGGTGACGTCGCGCCAGACGGCGCGCCGCTCGCGGTCGGTGAGGTTGCGCTCGTCGAGCTCGCCGAGGTGGTTCGCGATCGAGCGGAGCTTGGACTTCACGGTTGACCGCCGGGCCTCCGTGGGGTGAGCGGTGAACGTCGGCTCGATGAGCACGTCGGCGAGCAGCTCCTCCAGTTCGTCTGCGTCGACGCCGGCCTCGGCGAACTCGGCTATCGTCGCGTCGAAGGAGTCGTGGAGGGCGGTCCCGTCGTCGGCGTTCCGGACCGCGCGGACGCGCTCGCGCTCCTCGGCGAGGTTGATGAGCTCGAAGTACGTCGTGAACGCGCGGGCGACGACCTCCTCGCGTGTCGTCGAGAGGTCGGCGACCGCCTCGTGGAGGGCGGCCCGGTCCGCGGCGTCTCCCCGCCGGTAATCGATCGCCGCGTTCCGCAGCGTCTCGACCGTCTCGTACGCGTCCGTCGACGCCTGTGCGGCCAGGACGTCTCCCACCAGCGCCCCGAGTTCTCGAACGTCCGTCCGCACGTCCCGATTATGCAACTTCATACCACAGACAGTTCGGTCGGGATCGGTTAAATCCGTGGGCTAGACGAATGCTTGCCCCGGTTCCGAGTAAATTCGATCACGAACGTTCCTTGCCGACCCCGGCCGGAGGCGATGGCGGCGGCGACTCGTCGGTCCCGGGCGCGGCCCGGTTCCGAAGCGTCGCCGTCGACCCGGAATGGCTCCGATTCTCGCCGCTGTGGAGGGTTCGTCACCCTTTTTACCGATCCAACCTCAGTAGCGAGCATGAGTGCGTCCGATAAGTATCCGTCTGAGTCCGGGCGGCGACGCTTCGTGAAGGGCGTCGTCGGCGGCGCGGCCCTCGCTGGGGTCGGCGCGATGGGGTCGGCGACCGTGAACACCCTGACGACCGCCGGCGGCGTCGGCGGCGGGTCGACGATCGCGAAGACCATCGCGCAGACCGGCGGTCCGGCGCCCCGCGGGCTCCCGCAGATCCCCGTTCAGGTCAACGACGACGGGTACATTGAGGGCATCTGGCCCGAGACGACGACCATCACCCAGGAGGGACAGGAGATCGAGGTCGCACAAGAGGAGCTCGGCGGGACGACCTACTCCGGCGCGTGGTTCCAGTACTGCGGCGTCGAGTCGCAGGAGAACGTCCAGCCGAACTTCGAGTCCGACAACCTGTTCCGCGCCGCGAGCGGCCCGCCGTACGACTGGCAGTCGAACACCTACTCGGGCGGCGACCGGATCCACATCGACGACTTCGACGACTACGAGGAGTGGGGGAACGGGATCGGCAGCGACGGCGTCGGCAAGCCGGCGATGACCACGTGGCGCTCCGAGGACTCCGACACGAACCTCAACGCGATCGTGATCCGCTCGCCGGAGATCGAGGAGGCTGCCCAGAACGACGAGTGGCTCCAGGCCTCGACCGATCAGGGGTTCATGGCGTACCTCAACGTCTGTACCCACTTCTGCTGTATTCCGGGCTACAAGGAGCTAGAGGAGTCGGCCCGCTACGACGCCGCCGACGGCTCGTACTGCGTTTGCCACCAGTCGACGTACGACCCGTTCACCATCGAGGAGGCGCTGTTCATCGCGCGTCCCCGACCCGAAGAGTAATCCCAGCCCGAGGAGTAACCCCGCCCTGTCGCGGCTCCGCCCTCCTCTCCGCTCGTCCCTCGGACGTCTCGTGTAAGTCGTCGCCGCGCTTTTCACCTCGCTCGTCCGAGGGAATGACATGAGCGACGACCCCGCTTCCGACGAGTCCGTCTCCAAGGCCGCCGGCGACGACGACCGATCCGCGGCCGCCGGCGGTGCGGACGCCCCCGCGAGCGACGACTTCGAGGCGGAATTGGCCCGCGCCCGCGACCTGCTCGACGGCGACGACATCGACGCGGTCCACGTCGGCGTCGTCCGCGACGGCGAGGTCGACACCACGTTCGCCCAGCGCACCGACGACGACCCGGAGGGGGCGGGACTCCGCGCGCTCGCGCTGCTCGCCGCACACGTCAGGCTGGTCGCGGGCGAGGCCGGCGTCGAGCCCTCCACCGTCGCCGGCGACGCTGCGACGCTCGCGGGGCAGGTGGAACAAATCCCGACGGACACCGAGCAGATCCCCGATGAGTAGCGGGCCGGCTCGTCGTCGCCGGCTGTCTCCGGCGCCGGTCTACTCGGACCCGCCGGACTCCGCCGAGCGGATCCGACGGAGCTGGTGGGCCACGCCCGCGAGCGCGACGAGCAGGACCGCGAGGTTGAACACCGCGAGCGCCACGGACTGGTAGGCCGGATCGAACCACGTGCGGATCGCGTTGCCGGACTGGCTGTAGAACCCCCAGCCAGCCACGACCGCGAGCAGCGACAGCACTGCCAGCCCGACGCGGTCGAGCAGCCCGCGGAGGTCGTCGGTCGAGAGGCGGCCGAAGCCGCCGGAGCCGGCCGGCTCCGTCCAGTAGTCCGTGTCGGTCTCTTCCGGGTCCGTCCGGTCGGGACCCGTCTCCGTGCGGTCGGTCGCGTCGGTGTCGTCTGTCATTGGCTGTGGTGGGTCGCGGGTGCGGTCGCCGTCGGCAGTCGCGCGGTCGTCGCTCGGGCCGTCACGTGGCGGTTCGTCGGTCGCATCAGCACGCGGCGGTTCGTCAGTCATCGTCGCCTCCGTGCGAGCAGCGCCGTGACGACGAGCGCGACGAGCGCGACGAGCGGACCGAAACCGGGTGTCGCGTCGCCGCTGGCGCCGCCGTCTCGCGTCGCTCCGTCGTCACCGGCACTGTCGCCGCCGACGCCCCCCTCGCCGCGCTCGAAGTCCTCGACGGTGAACTGCACGTCGCGGACCGTCTCGTTCGCGGAGAGGGTCTCCTGCGGGTTCAGGTTCGCGACGCCCTGCGTCTCGTCGACGAGCACGTCGTCGTCGAACAGCGCGGCGTCGACGTAGTAGTTGTAGCCGTTCGGCACCTCGACGGTCGCCGTCACGGTGTCGGTGCGACCGGGGCGGACGGTGCCGACGGTCTCCGTCGCCTCCCCGGCGATCACGTTCGACTCCGCCTGCCGGAGGTAGAGCCGGAGGTCGACGTCGTCGCTCGGCTCGTCGCCGCGGTTCGTCACGGAAATCGACGCCGACAGCGTCGCCGTCTCGTTGTCGGCCTCGGTGACGCTCACGGCGACCGTCGGCCAGACCGTCCCGTCGGTGAAGCCGACCCTCGTGTCCGCGTAGTCGGGCGTGAGCGCCGCGACGCCGCCGACGCGAGTGGTCTGTTCCTCGCGGCGCTGGCCGTCCGCGAAGACGACCGTCTCGATGCGGTAGCCCCCCTCGCGCTCGACGTCGACCGTGCCGTTGACCGTTTGCTCCCCCTCGAAGTCGACGTCGCCCACGTCGACCGTGGTCTCGTCGACGAGGAGGCCGGACTCGCTGCCGATCGCGCGGTGGCGGACCGTGACGTTCTCGACTGTCGAGCCGCGGTGGCGGAGGTCGGTGCCGAGCCGGAGCTCGGCGGTCTCGCCGCGCACCTCGCCGGGCGCGACGGTCGCGCCGGCGACGTCGATCCGGCCGGGCGGCTCGTTCGTCTCCCGCGGGTCGGTGATCGCGCCGGGGACGGCGACGGCGCCGACCGCGCTCGCGACGAGGAGGGCGGCGGCCGCCGCCAGGAGGGCCGTGCGGGTGTCCATACGCGACCCCTCACGAGCGTCATATAAGTGCTTTGTCCAGTCGGCGTCTGCGCTTGGAACCGAGCTCAGAGGAGGCGATACCGCCCGTTCGACTCGGTGAGTTCGCCGCGGTGCGCGAGGCGGGTCAGGATCTCGCGGGCCGCGTCGGCGGGGACGCCGTCGGCCGCGGCGCGATCCACGACGGCCGCCTCTGTCGGGTCGTCGAGGGCGTCGACCGCGTCCCGGACGACCTCGGTGCGGCTCCGGGAGCCGCCCCCGCCGCCCTCGGCGCGCGAGGCGGCCTCGTCGACGGCGTCGGCGTCGATGCCCGACGACTCGAGGTACTCGCGGTCGCCGATGCCGGCGTCCTCGACGGCGGCTTCGAGGTCGGCGACGTGGTCCACCTCGGCGAACGCCGCGCTGTCGCCGCGCTTCTTGGCGAGCAGCGCGGACCGCGCCTGGCGGGCCGCCGCGCGCTCCTCGGACTCGAAGAAGCGCTTGAGCTTGGCGGTCCGGTGGGTCTTGCCGCACCGCGAGCACTTCGCCGTCTCGCTCGTCTCCGGGTCCGTGACCAGCCACATGTTGGCGCACTCGTTACAGCCGACGACCGCGTACATGCGACGGGGTTCGCCGGCCCCGAAGTTGAACCCTCGGCTCCGAGACGCGGCCGGGCTCTCGACAACCCAACACGATGCCGTGGCGCGTGCCTCCGAGTGGCCGCCTCCGGCGGCCGCGAGGAGCACGCGCGAGGGAGTCGCGAGCGAAGCGAGCGACGAGGCTGGGGAGGCGTGAGGCGCGGTGCGGGGCGGGACTCGAAGGGGCAGTCGCGAGGACGACGCAGGCGACGTAAGCACCGCAGCGAGTGAGCGAAGCGAACGAGCGAGGAGCGCAACGAGCGTGCGTCGTCCTCGCGACTGGGGCTTCGGCGGTGTTCGCCGTCGATCCGCCACCAGTCATTTATAAACAAGCGACTGTGGCTTCGGCGGTGTTCGCCGTCGATCCGCTATCAGCCAGTTATAACTGAACGGATACGGCGGCTATCCACCGATCGGCGACCTCGATTTATCACCTAACGACTCGGCACTGACCAGCAACGACTACGGACTCCGCTTATCAGTCTGATTCGATCTCGTTCGCGGCCGCGAGCACCTCGTCGTGGAGTGCGCCGTTCGAGGCGACCAGCCCGGTCGAGTCGTGCCGCCAGCGGTTCCCGTCCAAGTCCGTCACGCGCCCGCCGGCCTGTCGGATCGCGAAGACGCCCGCCACCGTGTCCCACGGGTTCGCCGCGACGTTCGTGATCGTCCCCTCCAGCCCGCCGGCGGCGACGGTGGGCAGGACCACCTGCGCCGCGCCGAGCCGGCGCATATCGCCGAAGCGGGTGACAATCGCCTCGCAGGCGCGGGCGTACTCGTCGCGGGCGTCGTATTCCCACCAGATCGTCGGGTCGACGGTCGCGTGCCGGGTCTCGGTCACGCCGCTCACCGCGATCGGTTCGCCGTTGCGGTACGCGCCCTCGGCGTCGGCGATGTAGGTGTCGCCGAGCGCGGGCGCGACGATCGCCGCCGCCACCGGCTCGCCGTCGACGACGGCGGCGACCGCGGTGGCCCACACGCGGATGTCGCGGACGTAATTGTGGGTTCCGTCGATGGGGTCGATCACCCACGCGGGGCCCGACTCGGGGACCGTCTTGCGCTCGTCCTCTTCCTCGCCGACGACCGCGTCGTCGGGGTACGACTCGCGGATCGACTCGATGACGGCGCGCTGGGCGGCGCGGTCCGCCTCGGTCACCACGTCGTCCTCGCCTTTCGTCTCCACCGCGATGTCGCTCCGGAAGCCCTCGTTCGCCACCGCGGCGCCCGCCTCCGCGGCACGCTTCGCGACCGCGGCGCGTTCGTCGACGTCGTCCGTGCGGGCCGCGGGAGCGGGGACCTCCTCGCGCCCGCCCGAATCGGCGCCGCGCTCGTCTGCGTCGGTCATGCGCCCAGTCGACGCCGCCGCGGAGTATAAACGTCGGTTCGACGCGGGGCGCGAGTCGAAATTAACTCAGTTCCGAATCCGAGTACATTTAAGTAGGTCGGAGTCGGACAATTGGATATGAAACCCGAGGAAGCGGTCCGTCAGCTCGAGTACACCATCGACGCCTCGCTCGACGAGATCGGTCAGCGCGCCGCCGCCGGCTACCGGCCCACCTTCGAGCGCGTCGCCGAGCGCGCCGACGGGGCCGCGGTGTACGACCTCGCGGGCGAACTCTCCGAAGAGGTCGTCGACGGCTCTTGCCCCTCCCCGGCGGAGGCGAACGCGGCCGCCGAGCGCGTCCTCGACGACTGGGCGTACACCGACGGCGGGGAATAGGGAAAACGCAGATCGCTAGACGGTCGTCGCAGAGAGGCTCAGACTCCCCGCGATTTCGTCTGCCGTCGCTCCGTCTAGCGCATTGACTATGAACGAGACCCCGATCGATTCGCCGGTGGCCAGCTGCGCGGTGAGCTGGCCTGTTATTGGGCTCGTCGCGAGCCCTTCCCGCGTCCCGCCACCGCCCTGCGAGGACTGTAGCTCGAAGGCGTACTTTGTTCCCTCGTCACTGTCGTCTCGCAGTTCGAAGTCGACCGTGAGAGCGAGGTCGTTGGCCGACTGATTCACGACGGCGAACGCGGACTCAAGGGATTCCTGCCCGCCGCTCATGTCCGACGGGTCGTCGGCCGCGACCACGGAGAACGTGTCGCCCGTGATGTCGGTCACACCGTTGTCGGACACGAAGGCCCCGAACTGATATACCGAGCCGACGTTCACTCCGGGGTCGTCATCACCGAGCGATATCGTTAGCTCGCCCCCGGTGTTCATCCGAACGCCCGCGACCGCGTCGTTCGCGACCAGTCCGACCAGCCCGTCGCTGTCGTCGACGACGTTGATCTTCGCCTCCCGGGAGGCCTCCGCCGCGCTGAACGCGCCGGTGCCGGACGCCGCGGCTCCCGTCCCGACGAGCGCACCCAGTCCGACCACGACATCGCGTCGATTCATGATGATACTCCGAGAGCGGTGTTACGTCCCCGCGTCGGTGTTGGTGAAGTCGTCGTGGCTTCCGGCGCGGACGGTGAGGGTACCGCCGAGATCGGTGCCGCTGGCGGCACCGCCCACGTCGACGAGAATCGTGACGAAAAACTCTTTCCCCGACCCGATCGACGCCGAGTACTGCTGGTCGTCGTCGAAAATGATGCTGGCCGATTTGGCGTTTTCGTTTGCGACACTCCCGACGACGAGGCCCTCCTCCTGTTCGGAACTATCGCCTCCTTCGGGGTAGTAGGCAACCAGGAAGAGGCGCGTACCGTCCGGGAACGGCTCGTCGTTCGCGTTGTAGGTAACCTCGATGTCTTTCGGACTGTCCGTCTGGTTCATCACCTTGAACGCGTACTCCTCCGAGATCAGCGTGGTCGTGTCGATAGCGACCTGTCCGACCGGTGGGTCCACGGTCGGATCGCCCGGAACTAGATCGATATTGCTGGAGTCGAACTGACCCAGTCCGCCGACTTGGTAGGTGGAGTTCGGGTTGACACCCTCACCGCCGCCGGTCGAGCTGAGGTCGATCATCAGCTCGTTCTCGCCGCTTCCTCCGGTGTTGGTGACGTACTCGGATCCTCCGGACTGGAGCCCGATGAGACCGTTGCTGTCGTTGACCACACCGATGTTCGCCTCTCGTCCATCGAGTTCCGCAGCGGTGAACGCGCCTGTCCCCATCGCAGCCGCGCTTCCTGAAGCCAGTGCACCCAGTCCAACAATGAACTTGCGTCGTTCCATATCGTATCTCACCTGTGTTCACACACCCCCGCGACCCGGACATCCGGGCCGGAAGTGCTTGGGTATCACATACAGGGAGGGATACTTCGTTATGATATTCTCGACATGTTCGCGTGCCGATCTCGATACGCGACATGGGTGACACGATACGCGATGTGGACGGCTCAATACGAGACAATTGCCGCTCATGAGCCGTATCGATCCGACCCTGAAGCCGGCGTGGAGACGCTGCGATCCGCTGTTCGAACCCGCTTCGATCCGCAACAACCCCTTGGAACCCGGTAATCGGTCCGTTCTCAGACCCGTTTGCTCCGCGAAAGGCGACGAGCCGAGGCTGTTCCTATCCCATTACTAACATAACAAGTTAACTATCCAACCTATTTATGCCGGGCCGACGCGCACGCTACAGGTGAATATCGCCGGTTCGCGGGAGGGACCGACCGGCGCCAAATTAGGGTGCTCACACCGATGCTCTCTACAACTCCGACACGCGAGACGGGTCAGAACGGAGGTGAACTGTCCGAAGACGAGGTTTTCGAAATCCTGTCGAACAGACGACGCCGATTCGTCATTCACGCGCTCAAGCGGGCGGAAGGCCCGATCGAGGTCTCCGAACTCTCCACGCACGTCACCGCGTGGGAACACGATATCGACCCGACGGACGTCAAGTACGAGGACCGCCGAAACGTGTACAGCACCCTTCAGCGCACGCACCTGCCGAAGTTAGAGGAGGTGAACGTGGTGACGGTCGACGACGAGGCCAACCTCGTCGAGCCGACACCCGAGCTGGAGAGCCTCGACATCTACGTCGAAGTCCTCCGAAGCAGGGAGATCCCGTGGAGCCTCTACTACGTCGGGCTCGCGGCCCTCGCCGCCTCGCTCCTCCTCGCCGTCGTCACGGGGACACCGGGATTCGCCGGGCTGGAGGCGCTCGACGTGGGGGTGTTCACTGCCACCGTCTTCGGGATCTCCTCGGTGGCCCACCACGTCATCGGCCGCAGGACGCGCTTGGGGAACACCGAGAAACCCCCCGAACTCCGCCGCCGAGAATGAACGTCGCTACGTCGCCGTCGACCCGCGTACGGCCGCTCCGCGCGCTGAGCATCGCGCTCGCGTTCGCGGCGGCGACCGGGCTGATATTCGGCACCGCCGGGTTCACCGCGATGGAGGCCGACCGCGGGCTCGCGGTCAACGTCACCGACGACGAGCGCGCGTACCTCGGCTACGCGCCGCTCGCCGACGAAGTCCGCGACGGAGAGCTGACGGCAGTCGTCGAGTACCGCAACCGGTTCGGGAGCGACCTCGACGACATCGATGTCGACGTATCGATCGCGCCGTCCGGATCGCCACGTGCGACGATCGAGTCAGTCGACCCCCCCTCGTCGCTCGACGAGGGCGCCGCCGCCGCGGTCGACGTTACCCTGCGCTGCCCGGTGCGGGAGCGAGTCCCGCTCGTCTTCGAGGTCGACGGGAACGGCGGCGGGGTGAGCGTCTCGCTCAGCCGCGTCCACACCGTCTCCTGCGTCCCGACGAGCCCGATGGTGACCGGCGTCCGGTACGCGGGCGTCGGGAACGCCTTCGTCGAGGCGGGCGGGGAACGCGCGACCGTCGAGGCGACCGTTTGGCTCACCGACTCCGTCCCGGGTGCGAACGGTTCCGAGGGGAGTCTCTGGTCTGAAACTGTCGCGAGCCTGAATCCGTCGAGTCCAGTGCGGCCGCAGCTATCGACTAACGCGTCGAACGAGTGGATCGTCGGCGTCGCGTTCCCCGAGCAGGGGGTCGCGTACTTCCACCCGGGGTGGAACGGAGCGAACCACGTCGCTCCGAGAGAGGGCCCCGGCGTCAGACGAACGGGGGTTCCGCTCGACGCCGAAACCGTCCGGAACACGTCCGTCGTCGAGGACGAGTGACCCCGTTCACAGCTCGATTCGCTCGCCGACCTCGGGCGCGCTCGCGTCGACCCCGTCCGCGCGCAGGTCCGCGGCGAACGCCTCGCAGCGGTCGCCGTGGTTCACCAGCACGCGCGCGTCCCGGTACGCGTCGAGGAACGACTCCAGCCCCTCGCGGTCGGCGTGCGCGGAGAAGTCGTACGACGCCACCCGCGCGCTCACGGGCCTGACCTGCCCGTTCAGCTCCAACCGCCCGCGCTCCTGTAGCTCGCGGCCGGGCGTCCCCTCCACCTGATACCCCGTGAGCGTCACGAGGTTTGTCGGGCTCGTCCTGATCTCCGGGAGGTACGTCTGGACCGGGCCGCCCGCGAGCATCCCGGAGGTGGTGACGATCAGCGCGCTCTCGGCGGTGACCCGCTTCCGCTGGCCGTCGCGGCCCGTGACGACGCGCGCCTGCCCGACCGCCTCCCCGAACGCGTCGGCGTCACGGAGGAACGACGGGTACCGCCGGAGCGTTTCCGTCACCCCGACGCCCATCCCGTCCACGTACGGCGTGAGGTCGTTCGCGGCCGCGACGAGGAGCATCTCCTGCGTCCGGCCGATGGCGAACGCGGGCGCGACGACGGTGCCGCCCTCCCAGAGGGTCCGCTCGACGCGCTCGGCCCACGCCGACTCCACCGCGGCGCGGTCCTCGTGCGTCACGTCCGCGTAGGTGGACTCACAGATCACCGCGTCGGCGTCGGGGCGCGCCGTCGTCCCCGCGACCAGCCGCTGGTCGTCGGTGTGGAAGTCGCCGGTGTACAGCAGCTGAGTGTCTCCGTCGTCGACGAGGACGTGCGCCGAGCCCGGAATGTGCCCGGCCGAGAACAGCGTCACCTCGTAGCCGCCGCCGTCGATCCCGCCCGCGACCGGGAAGGGGTCGCCGTAGCCGTGTCGCACCTCCACTTCGCCCAACCGCGCGACGTGCTCGGCGCCGAACGGGCACAGCGGGCTGTTCCCGTGGAGCTTCAGCGTGTCCTCGGCGAGCGTCCGCGCGAGCTCCCCGGTCGGCGGCGTCCAGTGGATCGGCGGGCGGCGGTCGCCCTTCAGCAGCGCGGGGACCGCGCCGACGTGGTCGAGGTGTCCGTGCGAGACGACGACCGCGTCGGGCTCGGGATCGCGAACCGGGTACTGCGGCGGCTCCGCGGTCATCAGTCCGTAGTCCACGAGCAGCGCGTCGTCGACGAGGAGGGCGCTCCGCCCCACCTCGCGGGCGCCGCCGAGGAACTCGATCTCCATCGAGGGACCGTAGCGGCCGCTGGCGTTAGTGTCCGTCGGTCGGCCGAGCGGCGCTGTCGACCGCAGTGAGTCACTCACTTGGGCGACCGACCTCGCCGACCGCGGTCAGTCGATCCGCTCGGCGGCGTCGCGCTGGACGAGCGGATCGACGTTCTCGACGGGCAGTGAGACCACGTCCTCGCTCGCGAGCTCGTACTCCCGCTCGTCGACGCCGAAGATCGCTCCCACGTCGCGGGTGATCCGCACCGTGGCTCGCTCGGTGGGCCGGTCAGGCTTCGAACCGGCACCCGGCTCCGCAGCCGCGTCCGATCCGCCCCCTGCCGGCGACTCGGGGATCGCTCCCCCGTCCGTCGTCGCGCCGGGGTCGGCCCCCTCGTCCGTGTCTCCCGCGGGGCGATCGCCCGGGACCGTGCCGCTGTCGCCGATCGCGCTGTCGCCGATCGTGTCGTCGGCGTCGGCCGCGTCGTCGGCCCCGACCGCTCCCGGAGGCGCCGGTTCGGGGGGCACCGGCGTCGGACCCTCGCCGCCGTTGGACGCGGACTCGGGGTCGGGCGCCGGGCGGTCCTCGTTCGGCTCCGGCTCGGCGTCGGCGGAGGAGTCTCCCCCGTCGCCGCCCATCGCGCCGGCGAGGGCGCCGGCGTCGCCCGACGCCGTAGCGGCGTCCGACGGCTCGGGTTCCGGGTCGGCGGGAGCCGCGTCCGCGTCCGACGGCTCGGGGCCACCGTCGGGTGAGTCGGTGTCTGCCCGACTTGGGTCCGGCGTCCTCGCTTCGGGGGCCGAGGACCCCTCCTCGGCCCCGAGCGGCCGGTCGTCGCCGTCCGCGGTCGCGGACTCGTCCGGGACCGGCGACTCGCCCGCGAGCACGTCGAGCACCGATGACTTGTTCGCGCTGATGCGCTCGACGAGGTCGTCGAACAGCCGCCGCTCCTCGGCCGTCATTCCCTCCTCGTCGACGGACATGTCGGCCGCGGCGAAGGAGGCGAGCTTGACGACCTTCCCGACCCGGCGCTCGTAGAGCGCCTCGGCGACCTCCTCCGCGGTCTCCACCTCGTCGGAGAGCCGTCGGACGTCGTCGTCGGAGAACGGGTTCTCGACCTGCTCGGCGCGGCGGTCGCGCGCGGCGCGCAGGTCCGCGACGTACGCGCCCACGTCGTCGTAAAACGAGTCCCGCAGGTGCTGGAGGCTGTCCTTCCGGCGCTCCTTCGCCTGCGCGGATCGGAGTTCGTCGAGGTTCATTTGTCGTCGGTCATCGTTCGGGAGCTTTCCGCGCCTCGCCGCGGGCCATCAGGAAGGCTCCCGCGAACTCGGGCACGGTGTTTCTACCGGATTCAACTCTGACGCGCTCGCCGTTTAATTCTACCGTCCGATCCGCGTCCGTCTCGATCCGGATCTCGCGGCCGACGAACCGGTCCGGGACCGCGTCCCGGAGCGGGTCGAAGTCGGCGAGCTCGTCGCGGTCGAGCGGCGTGACGACGAGCGCGGAGCCGCCGTGGAGCGTCCCCGGGAGCCGGATGAGCCGCCGGGTATCGGTCGTCACCGGCTCGTCGATCGGCGCGGCGTCGGTCGCGGCGACGCGCGCGGCGAGCGCGGAGACGAGCCGGCGGACGCCCGGCCCGCCGGCCTCCACGTTGCCCTCGCGCACGGCGGTCGGGTTCCGGTCAAACGCGCCGCGGATCGTCTCCGCGCGCCCCTCGCCGATCCCGTCGAGTTCCATGAGGCGCTCGCGCGCGGCCTCGTCGCCCATCTCGCGGAGGTCGTCGGCGTACTCGACCAGCGCGTCGTGAACGCGCGCGCCCCACCCGCCCTCGGTGCGGAGGACGCGCTTCGTTGTCCCCCGCTCGGAGACCGTCCGGATCAGTCCGTCGCTGTCGAGGTCGATGGCGCGCACGTAGTCGACGATCTCGCGGCGCGCCTCGCTGTCCAACTCCCGCACGCTCTCGTCCCGGACGTGGACGTGGTAGCCCCGCCCACCGGAGAAGACGACCGTCACGTCTTCGAACGCGAAATCGTCGTCGATGAAGTCCAGCAGCCGCACGAGCGCGTCCTTACATGCCGCCAGCATCTCCGGGTAGGAGGTGGTCTCGGGGTCGACGCCGGGGAGGTGGTCGGCGTCCAGGTCGAAGACGAGGTCGGCGTTCCGCCACCCCTTCTGCCCCATCGTCGTCGCTCCGGGGTCGTCGTAGCGCGCGGCCGAGAAGTAGGCGTGCCGGGGCGCGTTGTCGGCGAAGAAGGTGTCCACGTCGCCGAGGTCGTACAGCGACTGGTGACGGACCATCGTCGTCCCCGATCCGGGGGTCCACGGGATGTGCCCCCACTCGCGGAGGTTCGCGTCGGGGGGGAGCGACAGCGACACCGACCGGTAGTAGTCGCCGAACCGCCCCCGGAGGTACTCGCGAGTCCGGTCGTCCATTCGTCTCCTCTCGTACCCGCGGTCGACGTATCAACGTTACCGTTCGCCGGTGTCCGCGACAGTACTCATCGAAAAGACGCGGCGGCGCGTGGCGACGAGCGCTCGAAGAGCGCGAGCCGCGAGGCTGGGGAGGCGTGGGGCGCTGCGCGGTACGGGCGCGGCCCCGCGGCTGGGAATTTGCGGTGTCCTCTGTCGAACTACGATCCATATGTGTAACCAGGCGGCCGTGATTTGGCCTCAGGCCCTCTCCTCGTCACTGACCGTCGACAGCATTTAGTCCGGCACCGTCGTCGGCCGAACACGGCCGGTCCCCATGCTCGACGAGACACTCGACCTGCTCATCGACGAGGTCGCAAAGCTGGTCCCCGATGTCGTGTTGGGCGCGATATTTCTGGTGACCGGTCTCCTGACGGCGATGCTCGGTGTGGCGACGCTTCTCGGCGTGGCGACGGTCGGGTGGTCACCGCGGTTCGGCGGGGTACTGACCGCCGTCGGCGCACTCCTCGTGGTCGGCGTGGTCGTCTGGTGGTATCGATGACCCTCCGGATCCGGTGAGCCCTCAGTCAGTCGCGAGAGTCTCGGCGACGGCGCCCCGTCAACCGCTCGACACCCTTCCGGCCACAACACTATCCGGGACCGCTCCGTACCGAGTGGTATGCGTTCGGAAGAGGAGATCAGAGAGCAGTACGAGTTCCTGCGCGAGCAGTTGGACGACGAAGAGATGAACCACCGCGGCGTCGAGGAGCTGTTCGCGCACTACAAGCGCGCGCTCGGCTGGGTGTTAGAAGAAGAACACATGTGAGCGGCGTACAACACGTTTATTACGCTCTACCTGCTATCGTCAGGTGACGCTTCGTCTGGAGGGCCGAAGCGTCAGCGGGGACCAATCGGCAGGCTCGACGCGGCTTTTTTCCGCGTCGGGCGTGCCTTCTTCGAGCGCTAATCCGACAGCGTCCGGCATATCCTGCTTCGATAGCGCCTCGCACGCCCTGATCCGATAGCGCCTCGCCTCCGTCTCGTCGCGCCCGATCGGAGCCGCTCGGTTTCTCTCCGATCGGCGCCCTACTCCGACAGCCAGTCGTTCCTGTGAGCCGCGGGCTCCGGGCACGTATCAGGTAACCGTAACGACTTCCCATCGCCGAATACCCGCTCTATTTCGGATGACAGTTACGGAGTTGACAGAACGAACCCGTCGGTTACGGAGGCGTAGGTGCCGCCGGCTGGTCGTATGAGGACAGATGTAACGGTATATTTATTTATTTTCGGATAATATGTCTAAGCAGTCGTATGTATGACCTCACAGGTTTTCAGCGAGACCTGCTCTACGTGATCGCGGGGCTCGACGAGCCGCACGGGCTGGCCATCAAGGAGGAACTCGAAGAGTACTACGAAAAGGAGATCCACCACGGCCGCCTCTACCCGAACCTCGACACGCTCGTCGAGAAGGGGCTCGTCGAGAAGGGCCAGCGCGACCGCCGCACCAACTACTACACGCTGACCCGCCGCGGCCGCCGCGAGATCGAGGCCCGGACCGACTGGGAAGCCGAGTACATCGAGCACTGACCCGGCCGCCCGCCGCTCCCGCACTCGGTCGATAGCCGTCGGCCTCTCTTCTTCCTCGCCGTTTTTGCGACGCTCCCGTCGCGCCGCCTCGAACGGTTGGATTCAAGTCCGCCCCGGCGGAAGCGGAGCGTATGCAACCGGGAGATCGCGTCCGCGTCGAGCGCGGGGGCGTCACCAACGAGGGCGTACTGCTCCCCTCCACGACGCGCGACCACCTCGTCGTCAAGCTGGACGGCGGCTACAACGTCGGGATCGACCGCGAGGCGGCCGATGTCGAGGTGCTGGACTCCGCCGCCCGCGAGGTCGACCCTGCGGCCGAGACCGACGACGAGGCCGACGCCACCTCCGAGATCACCTTCGACGAGGACCTCCCCACCGTCTCGCTCATCTCCACCGGCGGGACGATCGCCTCCACCGTCGACTACCGGACCGGCGCCGTCACCGCACAGTTCGACGCCGAGGACGTCCTCCGCGCCGTCCCAGAACTCGCCGGGCGCGCGAACTACCGCGGGCGCGTCGTCGCGAACATCCTCTCGGAGAACATGGAGCCGTCCATCTGGCGCGACCTCGCCGACGCGGTCGCCGAGGAGATCGAGGCCGGCGCCGACGGCGTCGTCGTGATGCACGGCACCGACACGATGCAGTACTCCGCGTCCGCGCTATCCTTTATGCTCGACTCGCCCGTCCCGGTCGTGTTCACGGGGAGCCAGCGCTCCGCGGACCGGCCCTCGTCGGACAACGTGATGAACGCGGTGTGCGCCGTCGAGGCCGCGAAGGCCGAGCATAGCGAGACCCTCGTCTGTATGCACGCCGACCCCTCCGACGACGCCTGCGCGCTCCACCGCGGCACGCGCGTCCGCAAGAATCACACCTCGCGCCGGGACGCCTTCGAGACGGTCGGCGCCGCGCCCCTCGGGCTGATCGACTACGAGCGCGCCGCGGAGGCGGGCGCCGACGGTGACGCGGCCGACGCTGCGATCGAGTGGAACCGCGAGCCGCGCTCGCGGGGCGGAACCGACGGGAGCGACGCGGCCGACGGCGACGCGATCGCGCTTGAGCCCTACCTCGACGGCGACGTGGAGCTGGTGAAGTTCACGCCCGGAATGGACCCGGCCGCGTGGGCGTACCTCGACGACAAGGACGGCGTCGTGATCGAGGGCACCGGGCTCGGCCACGTCCACACCGACCTCATCCCGCGGATCGAGGAGCTGGTCGAGGGCGGGACTGTCGTCGCGATGACGAGCCAGTGCCTCGAAGGTCGGGTCTGCGACCGCGTGTACGACACCGGCCGCGACCTGCTGGACGCCGGCGTCGTCGAGGCGGGCGACACCCTCCCCGGAACCGCGAAGGTGAAGCTGATGTGGGCGCTCGCGAACCGCGCGGACCCCGCCGACGCGATGACGCGTGACCTCGCGGGCGAGCTGACAGAGGAGTCGCGGCCCTGGCGATGAGCGAGGCAGCCGACGACGCCGACGAGGCCGACGCAGCGCCGACCGTCGTCGTCCGCGAGGCGCGCCCGGCCGACGCCGACGCGGTCGCGGCGTTCACCCGCGACACGTGGGGCGAGCGCCACGAGGACTACATCCCTCGCGTGTTCCCGGGGTGGGCCGCGTCCGACGACCCGGACCGCGGCACCTTCGTGGCGACGCTCCCCCCGGACGCCGCCGACGTGGGCGACCTCGACGGCAGAGACGCGGGCGACACGCACGTCACGGGCGACGGCGACGGTGCCGCCGACGCGGGCGACCCCGAGGCGGTCGTCGGCTGTATCCAGGGCGCGCTCCTCAGCGAGTGGGAGGCGTGGGGACAGGGGATCCGCGTCGACCCCGCCGCACGCGGCCACGGCGTCGGGACCGCCCTCTCGGAGGCGGTGCTCGACTGGGCGCGCGGACGCGGCGCGACCGTCTGCCGCAACATGGTGTTCTCGTGGAACGTCATGGGACTCGGCCAGTCGCGCGCGGTCGGCTTCGACCCCGCGACGGAGTTCCGGTTCGCGGAGCCGGCGCCCGACCCGGACGCAATCGACCGCGACGCCGCCGGTCTCGACCGTCTCCCCGACCCCGACCCGAACGCGGCGTGGGCGTTCTGGAGCGACAGCGCCGCCCGCGACCGCCTGCGCGGCCTCGCGCTCGACCCGGACGAGTCGTGGGCCTGCTCGCGGCTCACCCGCGACGAGCTCGCGACAGCGGCCGCCGAGGACCGACTGCTCGCGGTCGCCGACGCCGACGCGCTCGCGGGCTTCGCCGTCCGGACCCGCGTGACGGAGCGCGAGGTCGACGGCGAGCCCACGCGGACCGCGGTCTACGGCGTCGCCGCGTGGCGCGACGTCGACACGGCGGGCGCGCTGTACGACGCGATCGCCGCCGACGCCGCGGCGGCGGACGCCGACCGCGCTCGCGTGCTGATCCCCGAGACGGTCGAGCACGTCAGCGACACCGGCGCGAACCGCGTGCCGGTCGCGGCGGAGCCGGACTTCGTCATGTGCGCCGACCTCACTGGTGGAGACGGATGACGCTCTTCGGTCTCGCTCTCCCGTGGTCGCTGCCGCTCACGCTCGTGATCTACGGCGTCGTCGTCGCCGCCGCGGTGTGGATCTACCGCGACGCGAGGGCGCGCGGGAGCCGCTACGCGGTCGTTTGGGCCGCCTCGACGCTCCTCTTCACGATCGTTCCGGTGCTGGCGTACCTCTATCTCCACCGCGACGCCGGTCCGGCGCGCTAAATTGGTCGCGCGCGGCACCGGTCCGAGCCCCCTGCCGAACCCCCGGCCGCTTATGTACGCCGACCCGGAACGACCGACGGATGCCCTCCTCTCGCCCGCCCGACGGGTTGCGCGCGCTGGCCCGCGGCCGTCGTCCCCGAGTCCTCTCGGTCGCGCTCGCGAACCTGCTCCCGCTCGTCGGCGTGGTCTCGCTCGGCTGGAACGCGGCCGCGCTGATGACGCTGTACTGGTTCGAACTCGGGATCGCCTCCGGGTGGGCGCTCGTCCGCGCGCTGTTCGCCGGACGCCCGTCCGAGATAGAACGCGACGGGCTGCTCATCGGCCCGCTCGCACAGCGACGGGTCGCCCTGTCGATCCCGTGGACCGGCGTTCAGGTCCGGCTCTCGTCGCTGCTCGTCCTCCCCGTCGCCGCGCCGATCCTCGCGGTCGTCTGGCTGGTCGTCGGCACGCTCACGGTCGGCGTCGTCGTTGAGGAGGGGACCGTCTCGACCGTGGTCGACACGGTCGCGCTCGCGACGCTCGCCCTCTTCATCGGCGAGGGGGTCACGACGCTCGTCGAGTACTTCGGTCGCGGCGAGCACCGGGATCACAGCGCGCAGACCGCGATCCAAGGCGTGTTCGCTCAGGGCGCGGCGATCTTCTTCGGCGCGCTGTTCACCGTCACGATCGTCGGCGCGGGAACGCTGGAGGAGGACACGCCGATCTCCGCGATCGATCCGGACGCGATCGGGATTCCCCTCCTGCTCGGCATCGTCGCGGTGAAGTTCGCTTTCGACCTCGCCGGGCTGTACGGCGACCGGCTGGCGGCGTTCGACGAGTCGTCGTCGCTCGATCTGGGGCTCTCCTACGACCCGCCCGCGGCCGAGCCGGTCGACGGATCGCTCGCGAAGCCGACCGAGACGGTCCGCCAGCCCCGCCGCGCTCGCCTCGCCGGGGCGCTGACGACGCCGCTCGGCCACCCGGGGCTCTGGTACGTCGGCGGGGGCCTCGCGCTCCTCGGCCTCCTGTTCGCGTTCGGCGGCGACTGGGGGACCGTCGCCCTCCTCCTCGCGGCCGCGCTCGCGGTCCCGCTCGCGCTCGCCGCGCTCGACCACGAACTCCGGCACGGGCTCGTCGAGTACCGCGCCGGCGACGGCGCGCTCGTCGCGCGCGACCGCCTGTCCGGCGCGACGATGTGGCGCGTCGAGCCGTGGGACGAGACGGATCTGCGGGTGGAGCGCCGGCGGCTCGACCGGCGGCTCGGGACCGAGACCGTCGTGATCGAACTGCGCGACGACGAGTACCGGATCCCGGGCCTCGACGACCCGGAGCCTGTCCTCGACGTGTTCGATCGGCGGCCGGACCGGCCGGACGGCTGACGGCTATCGATATCGATACGCGAACCCGAACGCCTAATTGGTCCCGTCTCGCCCGTGGAGACATGGTCGCGACGCTGCCGGACCTCCTCCGACTCGTCGTCGTCCCCGTGTTCGCGTGGGCGGCGATCCGGGACGTCCGGACCCGGCGCCTCCCGAACAGGCTGTGGCCGCCGCTGTACCTGTTCGGCGCGCTGCTTCTGGTCTGGGAGATTGTGACGATCTGGCCTCTCGGGGGGTTCGTGGAGATGCGATTCCTAGTGCGAGTCGCGATCAGTCTGCTTTTCGTCGCGCCGCTGGGCTACGCGTTCTGGTACCTCGGGGCGTTCGGCGGCGCCGACGCCAAGGCGATGATCGCGCTCGCGGTGCTCTTCCCGACGTTCCCGGCGTACGACCTCGCCGGGGTCACGCTCCCGCTCGTCGACACCCAGCTCGGCGTGTTCTCGCTGACGATCCTCACGAACACCGTCCTCCTCGGGCTCGCGTACCCGGTCGGCCTCGCCGTCTTCAACCTCGTCCGCGGCGAGGCCTCGCGGCTCATGTTCTTCGCGCGACCGGTCGCGACCGACTCGCTGCCCGACCGGCACGGGCGGCTGTTCGAGGACCCCGACGGGCCGACCCGGAACGGCCTCGATCTCGACGCGCTCCGGATGTATCTCCGGTGGCGCGGCCGCACGCTCGCCGACGTGCGGGCCGACCCCGACGACCTCCGCGACCCCGCCTCGGTCGGCGAGACGTTCGCCCCGACCGACGGCGGGACCCACGTCGGTCCGCGGACCGACGGGGGGCGCGCAGTTGACGACGCGCCTACCGACGGGGGGCGCGCAGTTGACGACGCGCCCACCGACGGAGGACGGGAAGTTGACGACGCGGCCCCGGACGGCGGGCATGCGGCCGACGCGGAGACCGACAGCGACGCCGACCGCGAGTCCGACGACCCGTGGGCGGCAGAGCGGTTCCTAGACGAGATCGATCACGGCGCGTACGGCACCGACGCCGCGACGCTCCGCGAGGGCCTCGACGTCGTCGCCCGCGAGGACCGCGTGCTGGTCTCGCCCGGGATGCCGTTCGTCGTCCCGATGGCGGTCGGACTCGTCGCCTCGCTGACGTACGGCGACGCGCTGTTCGCGGCGCTGGGCGCGCTCGGGCTGGTGTGAGCCGACACTGACGACGCCATTTATAAACATATGAGCGGTGCGGCGGCGTGTGCCGACGAGCGGCCGCAGGCCGCGAGTCGCACGCGCGAGGGAGTCACTGGCCCCGGAGCGAAGCGGAGGGCGCCAGCGACGAGGCTGGGGAGGCGTGAGGTGCGGCTGCTGTGCGGTCGGGTGAGACTCAAAGGGGCAGTCGCGATTCCCGCTCGCTTCGCTCGCGGGAATCGCGGCTGGGGCTTTGGAGTCGTTCGCCGCTGATCGCCAATCGCTCTTTTATCGGCGAGCAGCTGCGACTTTAGCGGTTTTTACCGCCGATCGGCGATCGACGATCCGTAAGCGATCAACGACGACCTCCCCGTCTCGCTAGCTCCCAGCGCGGAGGGCGGCCGCCGTCAGTACCCGCGTTCCGACCGGGCGCTTCACGAACTCCCCGAGGTCGCGGCCGACGAGGTCGCCGACCCCGCGCTGGGCCGCCACGTCGAGCAGCCGCTGGTCGACGGTGCCGTCGACAACGACGGCTCGCGGCGCGGGCTCGGCCCCCTCCACCGCGTCGAACGCGTCTCCCGCGTCGACCTCATCGACGACGCCGAACTCGTCGCCGAGGAGCCGGGCGCGGCCGGTCTCGCCGTCGACGACCTCATCGACGTGCGCCGCGATCGACCGCGGTTCGTCGTGCTCGCCGGTCGCGCCGTCCGTCGGTTCCTCGTTCGCGGTCGCGCCGTCCGAAGGTTCCTCGTCCGCGGTCGCGTTGTCGCTAGCCATCTCGTCCGCGGTCGCGTTGTCGCTAGCCATCTCGTCCGCGGTCGCGTCGCCTCCGGACACCTCGTCGGTCTCTCCGGCGGCGTCGTCCGCGACGGTGTCGGTACCGCCGGCTTCTTCGGGAGTTGACGCCGAATCCGCCGGTTCTACTTCGCCACCGGAGGCGGATGCGCCGCTCGTTCCGGCGGCTTCGGCGTCGGCGTCCGTCGCGTCGCGCGATTCGGTCGTCGACCCGGCAGTCGGCGGCTCGGTCGATTCGGGCGACGGGTCGACCGCGTCGCCGCCCGCGGAACCGCTCGGCACCGCGCCGCCGTCGCCGACGCGCGCGGCCGACTCGGGACCGTCGTCGTCGGGTGCCACGTCGTCGGTAGTCGTCCCGTCGCTGACGGACGCCCCGTCGCCGTCCTCGGGATCCTCGTCGCCGGCGGCCGCTCGGAGATCGCCGGCGTCCGCGAGGCTCGCGTACGGGACCTTCCCGCGGAGCGCCTCGAAGACGGCGTCGCGGTCGAGGTCCTCGACGGACTCGCCGGGCGGCGCGAACGCGACGTAGTCCACGTCGCCCACCTGCGCGAGCTCGCGGAGGATGAGCTCCCCGCCGCGGTCGCCGTCGAGGAACGCGGTGACGGTCCGGTCGGCGGTCAGCTCGGCGACCGCCTCGGGGACGTTCGTCCCCTCGACCGCGACGGCGTTCTTGATCCCGCAGTCGAGCAGCGTGAGCACGTCGGCGCGGCCCTCGACGACGATGACGGCGTCTGAGTCGCCGACGCGCGGCCCGGCCGGGAGCCCCTCGTAGTCGACGATGCCCTCGACGCGGGCGGCGTCGCGCACCTCGTCTAACACGTCGCTGCTCGCGAGGCTCGTCTCCTCGAAGCCGCCCGCGATCAGCTCCTTTGCGCGCTCGACGACCTCGCGGCGCTTGGCCGCCCGTACGTCCTCGATGCTCGTCACCTCGACGGAGGCGTGACAGGGGCCGATGCGATCGATCGTCTCCAGCGCGGCGGCCAGGATCGCGGTCTCGACCTTGTCCAGGCTCGACGCGACGGTGACCTCGCCGAACGACTGGCCGTTCTCGGACTCGACGGAGACGTCGATCCGACCCACGCGCGAGGACTCCTGGAGGTCCCGGAGGTCCAGCTCGTCGCCGAGCAGCCCCTCCGTCTGGCCGAACACCGCCCCGACGACGTCGCTCCGCTCGACGACGCCGTCGGCCGCGATGGTGGCGTGTATCAGGTATTTCTCTGTGTCTTTCATGAGTGGTGAATGGTGATAGCGGGCGGTAGCGCCCGTCCGTGTATCGTTGCGCTCCTCGCGGAAAATAGCTATCGCCACGTCCCTCCGGCAACAGTTATCGAAGAAAATTTCTCTCCGATATGTGTGTTCGAACTTATTCGATAGCTCTTTGTGTTTATAGTCGTAGTTTCATTGTACATGACGCGCTTACGGAGCGATCTCGTTTGGATACCGACGTTCGCGATACTCGTTGCGTTCGCGGTGCCGTGGCCGCTGTGGGGCGTCGACCGCGTCGCCGCCGGGCTCCCGGTGTGGATCTGGTGGCACGTGGCGTGGCTCGGGCTGTGTGCGGGCTTGTTCGCGCTGTTCGTCCGGAGCGGCGCGTGGGAGCGCGGGATGGGCAGGCGGGTGGGGACCGACGCCGTGGCCGCAGATTCCGCGGCCGCCGACACCGTGGCCACAGATTCCGCCGCCGTGGACGGCGCGACGAGCCGCGACCCGTCGGAGCCGACCGGGGGTGACCGCCGGTGACGCTCGGCCTTTCGCTCGGCGTCGTCGTCGGCTACCTCGTCGTCGCGCTCGCGCTCGGCCTCGTCGCGTACCGCGTCTCGGAGACGACCGCCGAGGACTACTACCTCGCGAACCGGTCGATCGGCACGCTCGTGCTGCTCTTCACGACCTTCGCCACCCTGCTGTCGGCGTTCACGTTCTTCGGCGGGCCGAACCTCGCCTACCGCGCCGGCCCAGAGTGGCTGATCGTTATGGGGACCTTAGACGGCGTCCTGTTCGCGGTGCTGTGGTACGTCATCGGCTACAAGCAGTGGCTGATCGGCGCTCGTAACGGCTACGTGACGCTCGGCGAGATGCTCGGCGACCGCTTCGGCTCGACCGGGCTGCGCGCGCTGATCGCCGGCGTCAGCCTCCTGTGGCTGTTCCCGTACGTCATGCTCCAGCAGATGGGCGCCGGGGAGGCGCTCGTCGGCCTCACCGACGGCGTCGTCCCGTACTGGGGCGGCGCGGCGCTCATCACCGGGTTCATGATCCTCTACGTCGCCGTTGCCGGACTCCGCGGCGTGGCGTGGACCGACACGCTCCAGGGGCTGTTCATGCTCTCCGTCGTCTGGGTCGCCGCGGCGTGGGTCGTCTCGGCGCTCGGCGGCGTCGGCGCCGCGACCGAGGGGATGCTGGCGGCCCGGCCCGAGTTTGGGGGCTTCGGCGGCGGCGCGTACACGCCGGAGTTCATCGTCTCCACGGCGATCACCATCGCGTTCGGAGTGACGATGTTCCCGCAGATCAACCAGCGCTTCTTCGTCGCGAAGTCGGCCGCGACGCTGAAGCGGTCGTTCGCGCTGTGGCCCGTCCTCGTCCTGCTGCTGTTCCTCCCCGCGTTCATGCTCGGCGCGTGGGCGGCCGGGACGCCGGTCGAGGTGCCAACGGATGCGAACGTGCTCCCGGTCGTGCTCGGCGAGTACACCCCCGCGTGGTTCGCCGCGCTCGTCGTCGCGGGCGCGATGGCGGCGATGATGTCCTCGTCGGACTCGATGCTGCTCTCGGGGTCGTCGTACTTCACTCGCGACCTGTACCGACCGCTCGTCGACGCCGACGCCTCCGAGCGACGCGAGGCGTGGATCGCGCGGATCGGCGTGGCGGCGTTCGCGACGCTCGCGTTCGCCGCGAGCCTGTTCCGCCCGGGGACGCTGATCGAGGTCGGCGACACGGCGTTCTCCGGGTTCGCGCTGCTCGCGCTCCCCGTGATCTGCGCGCTCTACTGGCCGCGGACGACCCGCACGGGGATGATCGCCGGCGTCGCGGTCCCCCAGGCGGCGTACCTGCTCGTCGTGCTGTCCGCCGTCGTCGGTGCCGTCCCGACCCTGCCGAAGACGGTCCTCGGCGGCTGGGACGTTGCGCTCGGGCTGATGGCGCTGTCCGGCGCGCTCACCGTGGGGGTCTCGCTGCTCACGGCGCCGACCGAGGAGGGCGACGCCTCGCGGTTCGCGGTGGCCGGGGACTGACTCGGCCGATCCCCGTCGGTCGGGATTCGACCGCCGTCGGTCTCACTCGTTCCGCAGGAACCGGAGCGTCTTCGGATCGGGCCCGTCGTAGTACCGGTCGAGCGCGGTCCCGAACGGACCGTCCCCGTCCGCGACCGCGTCGAACAGCGTCATCGACGACCGGAACTTCAGGTCGTCCGGCGACCCGAACACCTCGTGGGCCGACCGCCCCTCCAGCCCGTTGACGATCGCCGTACACTCCCGCAGCCGCGGCCCCAGCGTCGGGTGCGCGAGGTACGCGGTCGCCTCCTCGCGGGAACCGATCGCGTAGCGCTGTGACCTCCGACTGGTCCCCAACCCCTCGACCTGCGGGAACACGAACCACATCCAGTGGCTCCGCTTCCGTCCCGCGCGCAGTTCCCGCTTGGCCGACTCGATCACGCCGGCCTGCGCCTCGACGAACCGTCGGAGGTCGTGGGAGTCGTTCGGGTCGGCCATCTCCTCGGGGACGTTCTCGTCGCTTGTTTATAAGAGTGGCCGGCAGTGCCCGTTCCCGCCGCGTCGAACCCGGCGAAAGCCAAAAGACCGCTTCGCCCCGACAACGCGTATGAACGAGCCCGGCACCGAGGGCGTGCTGTTGGACCAAGAGACGCTCCACGATCGGCTCGACGACGCGTCGCCGTGGTTTCAGGAGCACTACCGGACCTTCCGGGAGTCGATGCTCGGCGAGCGCGACGGGTCCCCGTTCCCCTGCTACTTCGGGATCGAGGTCGAGCGCGAGGGCGACATGCTGTACGCCGCCTGCGAGTCGACCACGGACCCGGCCGCGCTGTTGCGGCTGCGCGATGTCCTCTCAGAGTACCTCGACACGTACCCGGACCACGCCGACCGCGCGCCGCTCGCGGTGTTCTTCAGGCCGCCCGACGACGACCGCGGCGAGGCGCACTACCACGAGCGGCTCTGGCACGTCCTGGAGTTCCTCCACGTCCACGACCCGGAGCCGTGGCCGGACGACATCCCGGTCGACCCCGACACCCCGCGGTGGGAGTTCTGCTTCGGCGGCGAGGCGCTGTTCCCGACCTCGCGCGCCCCCTTCTACGACGACCGGAAGAGCCGCTACTCGCCGGTCGGCTTAGAGATCACCTTCCAACCCCGGAGCGTCTTCGAGGGGATCACCGCCGACACCGAGGCGGGCGAGCGCGCCCGCGAGACGATCCGAGGCCGGATGGAGGAGTACGACGGGGTCTGTCCCCACGCCGACCTCGGCGACTGGGGCGCCGAGGGCGACCGCGAGTGGAAGCAGTACCTGTTCCGCGAGGACGACGACGCGAGCCCGGACGCCTGTCCGCTCGACCCGACGCGCGAACACCCCAAGGCGTCCGAGTCGCTGCTCGAACCCGGCGCGTGGCGGGCGTTCGACGCGGCCGACACCGGGAGCGAATCCGACGCGCCCGTCAGTTCCGGACTCGGCGATGACTGACGACGCGGTCCTCCTCCTCGTCGACTTCCAAGTCGGGTTCGACGAGCCGGGGTGGGGCGAGCGCAACAACCCCGACGCCGAGGCGGTCGCGGCCGCGCTCCTCGACCGCTGGCGCGAGACGAACCGACCGGTCGCGCACGTCCGCCACGCCTCGACGGAACCCGACTCGCCGCTGCGTCCGGACGCCCCCGGCTTCGCGTGGAAGCCGGAAACGGCGCCCGCCGGGGGCGAGCCGACCTTCGAGAAGTCGGTCAACGGCGCGTTCCTCGACTCCGGGCTCGACGAGTGGCTCCGCGAGGCCGGGCACGAGTCGCTCGTCGTCTGCGGACTCACCACCGACCACTGCGTCTCGACGACGACGCGCGAGGCCGAGAACCGAGGCTACGACGTGCGCGTGGTCGCCGACGCGACCGCGACGCACGCCCGCGAAGCGCCCGACGGGGAGCGGATCGACCCGGAGACCTCCCACCGCGTCGCGCTCGCGCACCTGAACGGCGAGTTCGCGACGGTCGTCGAGAGCGACGACCTGCTCGCCGACCGCTGAGGAGAACCGCCCGCACGGCCCGTCAGTGACGGCGTCGCGGTCGACCTCGAACGTCGAGGAATTCGGTATTCCGACGAAGCCACCAAGCGCGGGGATCTACCGCGACCCGCACAGCAGAGAACGGAGGGACACCGCGCCGGTCGCGGCCGCTCCGTGCCCCGCACGCGGCCGCCCGGCGCCCGCGAAGGGAAACCTCTTAATGGACTACGCGCGGAGTTCGTGGTATATGAGCAACGGCGATGACGACCCGGCCGACGCCGCGGACGACGGCGAGCCGGCGGAGACGGCCGCTCCGACGCTCCCCGACGACGCGACCGAGGAGTCCCTCACCGAGTACCTCGACGAGATCGCCGACCGCCTCGAGGCCGCCGAGACAGAGGCCGACCTCGACGACGTCGAGGCGCTCTTAGCCGACGCGGAGACCGGTATCGAGGAGGCCGACCTCCCCGAGCCGGACGAGGACGATGAGGACGCGGACGACCCGCGCGGCGACCTCGAAGACCGCGTCGCGGAGCTTCGCGACGGCGTGGACGACGCCCGCGGCCCCTACGGGGAGGACGTCGTCGACGCGATCGAATCCGCCGCCGGGACGGTCGAAGACACGGAGTGGACCGACGACGGGCGAGAGGACGTCGCGGCCGCCGTCGAGTCGTTCGTCGACGCGGCCGCCGACGCGATCGACGAGGCGCTCGGCGACGCCGACGAGGATCCCGAGGCGCTTCTCGCGGAAGGCGAGGCGGCCGACGCCGCGGCGCCGGCCCCCGTCGATCAGCTCGTCGCGGCGCTCGACGCGGTCGCCGGCGCGGTCACTGACGCCGACCTCGACGCGGACGACGACGCCGACGACATCGCCGCGCTGCTGGACGCGACCGACGAGCTGGAGGCCGGCCTCGACGACGCCGAGGAGTGGGACGACCTCGAAACCCACGAGCAGCTCCGTGCGCAGGGATACTACGACGTGCTCGGCCACTACAAGGACTTCCCCGTCGAGTGGGCGGCGCTGAAGGAACACGAGGCGCGGGGCAACGTCGACATGATCCTGCTCGCGCTCGACTCGCTCCAGTCCGAGTTCATGGAGCGCCACTGCCTGGAGGCGTTCGAGCGGATGGGCAAGCGCGGCAAGACCGAGGCGTCGGTCGAGGAGATCCTCGGCCGCGCCGAGAAGCGCGACCAGCCCGCGATCCGGATCCTCGGGACGATGGCGGCCGAAGAGGCGACCGACACCCTCGTCGAGTACGTCCCCGAGGACTCGAACCCGCAGCTCCAGAAGGTCGTGTTCAAGGCGCTCGGCGAAATCGGCGCGTCCGAGGCGGTCCAGCCGCTCGCGAACCAGCTCGACCCCGACGGCGACACCGACGAGCTCGTCCGCCCCCACGCCGCCCGCGCGCTCGGGCTGATCGGCGACACCCGCGCCGTCGACCCCCTCGCCGACGCGCTCGAGGCGCACCCGTCCGACGACGTCCGCGCGGCCGCCGGCTGGGCGCTCCGCCAGATCGGCACCCGCGAGGCGCTCGAAGCGGTCGCCGAGTACGCCGACGAACACTCCTTCGTCGTCTCGACCGAGGGCGAGAAGGCCCGGGACGCGCTCGACGACGAGGCGGAACCGGCGCCGACCGCCTGACGCGGCCCGCGTGATGCGGACCGACTGACCCGACCCGCTCCGCCCGCCGTTCGACCGACCCTTTTCACCGATACCGAGGGCACTCCCCTCGTGTCACCCGCTCCGTTCCGTGTCCCGATCCACTCGACCGCGAGCGTCGCCGCCGTCGTCGCGCTCGGACTGCTCGTCTCCGCGGCCGTCGTCCCGGTCGCCGTCGCTGGCGATGCCGGAACCGGCCCGGGAGTCGGCAGACTCGACCCCGGCGGCGCTGCCACCGCACCGTCGAACGAGAGCCCCGAGAACCTGACGCTCGTGTCCACAACGCCGCGGATCGTCGAGCTGTTCCCGAACCCGACGACCGCGGAGAACCGCGGCGAGTACCTCGTCGTCCGGCTCCCCGAGCGCGGGAACTGGTCGCTCGCCGACGGACACCACGAGGCGGAGGTCCCGGCGAACGCCAGCGGCCTCGTCGCCCTCTCGATGGACCCCGCGAACGCGACGCCCCTGCTCGCCGACGAGACCGCGGTCGCCGGCAACGGCGGCACCGGGGACCCGACGCTCCGCGCGCTCGACGACCACTTCCCGCTCGCCGCGTCGGGCGACCGGATCGCGCTCCGCCGGAACGGGACGACGGTCGCCGCGGTCGACTACGACCGCGCGCCCGAGGGACACCGGTGGCGCGCCGACTGGGGGGAGTGGCGACCCCGCGGGTACGAACGGCGGTCGCCGCGTCGGACCGCGAACGCCGCCGTGACGCCGTTCGTTCTCCCCGACAGCCCCGGCCTGCCGGTCGAGCCGCTCCGCGACGCCGAGGACCGCCTGTTCGTCGCCGGCTACACGCTGACCTCGGAGCGGGTCGCCGACGCGCTCGTCGCCGCCGCGGACCGCGGCGTCCGCGTCCGCGTGCTGCTGGAGGGGTCGCCGGTCGGCGGTTTCCCGGCGCGGAGCGCGGAGCTGATCGACCGGTTGACGGCCGCCGGCGTCGAGGTCCGGATCCTCGACGGCGAGGTAGAGCGGTTCCGGTTCCACCACCCGAAGTACGCGGTCGCCGACGACCGCGCGGTCGTCCTCACGGAGAACTGGAAGCGGTCCGGCACGGGCGGGCGGAGCAACCGCGGCTGGGGCGTCGTCGTCGGAAGCGACGACACCGTGGACGCGGGCGGTCCCGGGACCGAGCGCGACGCGCTCGTCGCGGAGGACCTCGCCGCGCTGTTCGCCGCGGACTTCCGGGCGCGGGACGCGCGCTCGTGGCGCGCCTTCCGCGCCGACACCGAGTTCCACGGCGGCGGGCGCGTGAACGGCTCGTACCCGACGCGGTTCGACGCGCCCGCGAAGCCCGCCACGGCGAACGTGACCGTCCTGACCGCGCCGGGGAACGCCGCCGACCGGATCGTCGCGCGGATCGACGCCGCGGACGAGCGGGTGCTCGCGGTCGTGCCGCGGGTCGGCGGTCCCGACGATCGGACCGTCCGCGCGCTCCGACGCGCGGCCGACCGCGGGGTCGACGTCCACCTGCTGCTCTCGGACGCGTGGTACGACCGGGAGGCGAACCGGAACCTCTCCGAGTCGCTCAGAGACGAGCCGATCGCCGTCGACCTCGCCGAGCCGCGCGGCCGGTTCGAGAAGGTCCACGCGAAGGGGCTGGTCGTCGACGACACGGCGCTCGTCGGCAGCCTCAACTGGAATCCGAGCGCGGAGACGAACAACCGCGAGGTGGTGCTCGCGGTCGAGAACGAGTCGGTCGCCGACTTCTACGCTCGCGCGTACGCGGCCGACTGGCGGGGCGGCGGAATCCAGCTTCCGATCGCCTTCGTCGCCGGGTTCGGCGTCGCGCTCGCGGGAGCCGGCGCCGTCGCTCGACGGGAGCTCGCGTTCGGCTGAGAAACGAGGTCGGTGCGAACGGCCGCGGCGGCCGGCTCAGTCGTCGAGCGCGATCGTCGACGAGAGCGCCTCGTCGATCTCCGCCCCCGCCATCTTCTCGACCAGCGTCTCGATCACTTCGCTCCGGCGGCGCTTCACGAACTTGATCGAGCCGACGACGAGGTGGCCGCCCCCGGAGACGCCGGCCTCGGGGAGTTCCTCGTTCAGCTCGGTCACCATGTTCGGGATGTCGAGCCGGACGCCGTCGGACCGGAGGACGCAGAAGTCGGGGCCGTAGCCGATGGTGATGACGGGGTCGCCGGTCTCTTTCACTCTCGTGTCGTGGAGCTCGCCGGTCGTCTTGCCCGGCGCGGGGTAGGTGAATCGGTGCGCGTACTCGTCTAAGTCGATCCGGTAGAGGTGCGCGCCGGAGGCGAGCCGCTCGTGGTCGACGTGGTCCTCGACGGCGTCGAGCTGGCGCTCCACGTCGCGCTCGGCGCGCTCCGAGAGGAACTCGACGAGCTCCTCGTGGCGCGCCTCGTCGTCGCAACCGACGTTGAGCGCGTCGTTGACCAGGGTCTTCCCCTCGGAGTAGCGGAGCCAGTGGGCGGCGTAGTCGAGCGCCTCGCCGATGTCGAGGAGGTCGGACTCGTCGTACCCCGCGCCCTCGGCGAGCGCGACGTAGTCGTCCATCGCCTCCGCCTTCGAGCGGTCGGAGAGGCCGGCAACCGCCGGCACGTGTTCGAGCTCCTCGGTGAGCGACGGGTCGACGAGCCGGGCGAGCTCGACGCACATCATCCCGGTGGTGACCCGGTAGTCCTCGCCGTGGAGGTAGGGGTTCACGTGGGCGTCGAGCAGCGGCCCGACCGCCTCGGGGTCGGGGTGGTGGTGATCGACGGCCGCGATGGGGATGTCGTAGTGCGCGAGGTTCTCGTAGGCCGGCACGTCCTCCTCTGTCGACCCGTTGTCGAGCATGAGGAGGAAGGGAAGCTTCTGCCCGTGGCGCGCGCGGCCCTCCAAGGCGAAATTGAGGTCGCGGGTGACGTCCTCCATCTCGTAGTAGGGCGCCTTGCTCGGGAGCCGCTTGAACAGGTGTCGGGCGGCGTCGGGGTCGCCGTGGACCTCCTCGATGAGGTTCTCAACGGCGAGCTGTACCGGGATCGCGGCGCACATCCCGTCGCCGTCGGCGTGGTGTCGGACACGGATCGGGCGGCCGGCGAGGACCGTCCGGCGGAGCAACCGCGCGAGCTCGCGGAGGTCCTCGTGGATCGGCTCGAACGCCTCCCAGTCGACGAGCGGCTCGACGTCGGCCGGCTCGGCGCGCTCGTCGAGGGCCGCCTCGAAGCGTTCGCGGGCTTCGGCGGCGCGCTCGTCGGGGAGCCGCGTCAGCGAGTCGACCTCCAACTGGAGCGCGTTCTCGCGGCTCTCGATCGCCCCCGAGACGTGGACCATGTCGCCGACCTCGACCTCGGGGTACGCCCGGACCCCGGCGGACTCGAAGGCGGCACAGGAGAGGACGCCGGAGGCGTCCGCGACGGCGAAGACGGTGGGACCCCCCGTCTGTTTCGCCTGAACGACCTCGCCCTCGACGGTCACCTCGTCGCCCGGCGTGAGGCCCCGGACCCGAGAGACCGTCGGCTCGTGGGCGACCGTCTCGGTGCGGTAGTCGTCGGGGTCGACGTCGTCGAACGCCACGTCGCCGTTCTCCTTGACCTCGGTGAGCCGGACGATCAGCCGGTCGCCGACCGCGTAGTCGCCGTCGAGGTTCGACTCGTGGACCAGCCCGCTCACGGCGTCGGAGAGGTCGACGAACACGCCGTAGTCGACGACGCCGTTGACTTCGGCGTGGTACAGCTCGTCGACTGCGGCGTCTTCGAGGGTACAGTCCGGCGCCAGATCGTAGACGGTCGGCCGGTCGTCGGCCGCCCCCTCCGCCGCGTCGGCGTCGGGTTCGGGGCTCGAATCGCCCCGCGTGCCGGAATCCCCGGCGAAGTTTTCGCTCATGGGCAGCCTTCGGGAACGGCCGGTGTTAAGCCTGTTCTCTCGTGGGCTCGGGCCGGGAGTCCGCGTCGCGTTCCGCGGTCCGGAACCCCTATGAGGCGACGGCGACTTATCCCGCTTATGCGACTGTTCCGCTCGGACGAGCTCCTCGGCATCGCCCGAGAGACCCTGGATTTCGTCCTCGAGGCGAGCGAGGAGACGCACCCCAACGAGTACATGGGGTTCCTCCGCGCGGACGACGCCCGGAAGCTCGATCTCGACCGGGACGGACAGGTGATCACCGACGTGCTCGTCATCCCGGGCACGGAGTCGAGCCCGACGAGCGCCAGCGTCCGGACACACATGAAGCCGAACGACATGCGCGCGGTCGGGTCGGTCCACTCCCACCCCAACGGCGCGCTGCGGCCGAGCGACGCCGACCTCGCGACCTTCGGGCAGGGGAAAGTACACATCATCGTCGGCGCCCCCTACGGCTGGGGCGACTGGAAGGCGTTCGACAACGAGGGGCGACAGACCACCCTCGACGTCCTCGACGTGGAGGTGCCCGACGAGCACTTCTTCGATTTCACCCAGGAGGACATCGACCGGGAGCTCGACGAGCGCGACCGCGGCGGCTTCCTCTCGTGGTTCCGATGACGCGGGTCGTCGCGCAGGGGACGTTCGACCTGCTCCACCCCGGCCACGCCCACTACTTGGAGGACGCCGCGGCCCGCGGCGACGAGCTCCACGCCATCGTCGCCCGCCGGACCAACGTCACGCACAAGCCCGCACCGGTGCTGTGCGCCCGCCAACGGCGCGACATGGTCGCGGCGCTCGACGCGGTCGACGAGGCGCACCTCGGCGATCCGGGGGACGTGTTCGTCCCCATCGAGCGGCTCGACCCCGACGTGATCGTGTTGGGGTTCGACCAGCACCACGACGAGGCCGACATCGCCGACGCGCTCGCGGACCGGGGTATCGACTGCCGGGTCGAGCGCGCGTCCGGCCGCGAGCCGAAGTACGAGGACGAACTGCTCTCCAGTGGCGACATCGTCGACCGGATCCTCCGAGAGCGCGGCGGCGAGGCGGACGCGGACCGGGACTGAGCGCTGACGGACGCCGTCCGCTCGGGTCCGCGTTTTCGCCCGCCGCTCGCCGCCGTTTTGTCGAAGCGCGGAACATATATGGGTCCGATTCGTAATTCACGCCACGTGACGCTCCCAGACAGATTCCCCGCGGTGTTGGCCGCGGCCGCGATGGGCGTGTACCTGCTCGTCGTCGTCGGCGCCACCACCTCGCTCACCGAGGCGGCGACCGCCTGCGGCGCCTGGCCGGCCTGCGGGAACGGCGCCGCCCTCCCGACGGCGACCGAGGGGTGGATCGCCCTCGGCCACCGCGCCCTCGCCGCCGTCGTCGGTCTCCTCGTCGCGCTCTCCGCCGCGCTCGCGTGGCGGGACGGCGCCGACCGCCGGGTCAGGGTCGCGCTCGCCGTCGCGCTCGTCGTCTATCCCGCGCAGGCCGGCGTTGGCGCGCTCGTCGCGCTCGGCGACCTCCCGGCCGCGCTCGGCTCCGCGCACCTCCTGATCGGTATCGGAATCTTCGGGGCCGTCCTCGCCGCGCTCGCCTGGTGGCTGGAGGCCGAGACGGGCGACCCGGACGACGCGCCCGACGAGTTCGAACCCGGGACCGACGACCTGCCGCCGGTCGAGGAGGCCCCGGAACCGGACATCCCGTCGGCGGCGCTCCCGCGGCTGAAGGCGACCGCGACCGCGTACTTCCGGCTGATGAAGCCGCGGCTGATGTGGCTGCTCTGCCTCGTCGCCGCGGCCGCGATGGCGCTGGCGGGCGGCTCCGGTTTCACGCCGCCCGTCGTGGCGGCGACGCTCGCCGGCGGTGCGCTCTCGATCGGCGCCTCCGGGACGTTCAACCACGTCCTCGAACGCGACGTGGACAAGCGGATGCAACGCACCAGCGACCGCCCGCTCGCGACGGACCTCGTGCCCGTTCCGCACGCCCTCGCGTTCGGCGGTCTGCTGACGCTCGTCTCGCTCGGCCTGTTCTGGACGGTGAACTCCTTGACGGCCGCGCTCGGGCTCGTCGCGATACTGTTCTACAGCGTCGTCTACACGCTCGTCCTCAAACCGAACACGGTCCAAAACACCGTCATCGGCGGCGCGGCCGGCGCGCTGCCGGCGCTCATCGGGTGGGCCGCAGTCACGGGCGAGGTCGGCGGCGGCGGGGTGCTGCTCGCCGCGGTCATCTTCCTGTGGACGCCCGCACACTTCTACAACCTCGCGCTGGCGTACAAGGACGACTACGAGCGCGGCGGCTTCCCGATGATGCCCGTCGTCCGCGGGGAGACCGCGACGCGTCGGCACATCCTCTGGTACCTCGGCGCGACGCTGGTCGCCGCGGTCGCGCTCGCCGCGGCCGCCGACCCGCTCGGCGCGCTGTACGCGGTCGTCGGCGTCGGCGTCGGCGGGGTCTTCCTCTGGATGGTCGTCCGGCTCCACTACGAGCAGACCGAGGGGGCCGCCTTCCGCGCGTTCCACGCCTCGAACGCCTACCTCGGCCTGTTGCTGTTCGCCGTCGTCTTCGACGCACTGGTGGTCTGACACGGCGATATCGTCGCGAGCGCGCCGCGACCGACCGGGACCTGTCCCTTTAATCCTGTTCGTGTCCTACGCTGTGCCATGACACGCGTTGAAGTCGAGTACTGCGTCCCCTGTGGCATGTTGAACCGCGCCCGAGACGTCTCCGAGGCGATCCTCAAGCAGTTCGGCGAGAGCGTCGACGAGGTCGCTCTGGTGACCGGCGACGACGGCGTGTTCGTCGTCCGCGCCGACGGCGAGGTCGTCTTCGACAAGACCGAAGACGAGTACGACGTCGACGCCATCGTCCGCGCGGTCAAGCCGCACGTCGGCGCGACGGCGTAGTCACTCGGCTGTTCTCAGACTGGAGACGCCCGAGGAGGACTCTTCGACGGGTTACATTGATCACTGTTCTCACGCCGCAAGCTAATTACGACTCGCCGACAAATCTCGGTGACGATGTCGGACTCATCGGAGCGGACCCGGACCGAGGCGGTCGCCCCCGGCGATCCGGCGGTCGACGCCGCCGCCGAGAACCGGTCGCGGCTCGCGCGGACGTGGTACCGGTCGCGGTTCGGCGTCGGCGTCATCGCCGCCGACGTGCTCCTCACCGTCGGCCTCGCCGCCGGGGCGCTGCTGGTGACCGACGGCCCGTTCCCCGGGTTCGCCGGCCTCGGTTCCGGAGTCGTTCCGCCGTTCGTCCCCCTGTTCAGCCTGCTCGGCGCTCTGGGGTTCGTGTTCACCGCCCTCGTCGAGCGGTTCGACGCCTCCGTCGGCACGCTCGTCCGGTACAACCTCCGGCTGCCGGCCGCCCTGCCGCTCGGCGTCGGGGTGTACCTGCTCTCCGACATCCTTCTCGGCGGGACGACCGGCGACGCGCCCCTCGTCGCCGGCGTCGTCTTCCTCTCGGGACTGTACGTGAACCTCGCGTACAAGCGCCTGGGGGCGTTGGCGCGCCGCCTCCTCCCCGCGAGCGCCGATCGGAGCGCGGGCTCGGGAGACGGGGAGAGCTGACCCCGGCCACGCCGGACTCAGTCGGGGTCGAACACCGCACGCGCGGAGTTGGTCACGACGAGGATGCTGCTCGACGCCATCGCGAGCGCGGCCAGCAGCGGGTTGAGGACGCCGGATAACGCCAACGGGATCGCGACCGCGTTGTAGACGAACGCCCAGCCGAGGTTCTGTTTCAGCCGTCGGTTCGTCCCGCGCGTGACGGCGAACAGTTCGGGGACCGCCGAGAGCCGGTCCTCCAGGAGGACGGCGTCGGCCGCGTCCGCGGCGAGGTCGGTGCCGGAGGCGATCGAGACCCCGAGGTCGGCCGCGGCGAGCGCCGGCGCGTCGTTGCTCCCGTCGCCGACCATCGCGACCGAGCCGTCGGTGCCGAGCCGCCGGACCGTCTCGGCCTTCGCCTCCGGCGGCACCTCGGCGAACACCTCGTCGATCGCGGGGTGCTCCGCGAACCGCCTCGCGGCCGCGGGCGCGTCGCCGGTGAGCACCACCACCCGACGGCCGTCCGCGTCGAGGTCGGCGACCACCGACTCCCACCCGTCGCGCACCTCGTCGCCGACCGTCAGGACGCCGCGGCCGCGACCATCCCAGCCGACGTAGACGGGCACGTTCCCGCGGTCGCGGGCGGTCGCTCCCGCCTCGCGGAGCGCGTCCGGTATCGGCCAGCCGCGCTCGTCGAACAGGCCGGGGTGGCCGACGACGACCTCGTCGCCGTCGACGCGCCCCGCGACCCCGCGGTCGAAGACGTCCACGTCCGTCGCTGACGGGCCGCTCGGGGCGGGCGCGTCGTCGGTCTCGCCGACGCCGTCGGCGGTCGAGTCCGCCGCGGTCGCCGCGCCGCCGTCGGTCGCCGGCCGCTCAACCGTTCGCCCCTCCGAGTCCCCCAGCACTCCGGAGACGATCGCCTCGGCGACCGGGTGGACCGAGGCGCGCTCGACGGCGGCGGCGCGGTCTCGCACGCGGTCGACCGGCGTCCCCGCCGCGGCCGTCGCGTCGAGCAGCCGCATCTCGCCGTCGGTGAGCGTCCCGGTCTTGTCGAGGACGACGGTGTCGACGTCGCTCGCCGACTCGAAGACGGCGTCGGAGACGACGACGATGCCGCGGTTCGCGGCGTCGCGGATCCCGGCGGCGACCGCAAGCGGCGTCGCCAGGCCGAGCGCGCACGGACACGAGACGATGAGCACCGTCAGCCCGACGAGCGCGGCCTCGATCGGCGCCGACCCGAGCGCCAGCGTCGCGGCGGCGCCGACGGTCGCGACCGCGACGACGAGGGGGACGAACACCGTCGCCAAGCGGTCGACGAGCCTCTGGACGCCGGACCGCGAGCTCTGGATCTCCCACAGCAGCCGCACGAGGGTGTCGAGGGTGTTCGCCGCGTCCTCGCCGACCTCGACGACGACCGGCGAGTCGGTGACGACGGTCCCGCCCCGGACCGCGTCGCCCTCGCGTTTCGTGGCGGGGAGGGACTCGCCGGTGACGAGCGCCTCGTCGACAGCGGCCGTTCCCTCGGCGACGGTCCCGTCGAAGGGCACGCGCTCGCCGGGGCGCACGAGCAGCCGGTCGCCGGGGTCGACCGCGTCGGCGGCGACGGTCTCGCCCGCCTCGGTCCGCACCGTCCGGTCCTCGGTCGTCGTCAGGTCGGCGAGCATGCCGGTCGCCCGCCGCTTGATGATCGACTCGTAGTGGTTGCCGGCGGTGACGACCAGGATGACGGCGATGGTCACGTCGAAGTAGAGGTCGGTCCGGCCGACGAACAGCGCGAGCGTGCTGTAGACGTACGAACTCGCGGCCGCGAGCGACACCAACAGGTCCATGTTCGGCTGCCGGGCCCGGAGGCTCACGTACGCGCCCCGCAGGATCGGGTAGCCGGTGTAAAACAGGACGATGGAGGCGAACACCCAGATCTGCGCGAACAGGTACGTCCCGGAGACGCCGCCTAAGTCGAGTATCGGCTCGTACCCGAAGTAGGTCGGATACAGGAAGAGGACGTACCACAGCATCGCCATCATGCCGAAGAACCCGCCGCCGATCAGGAATCGCACGACCGCGTCGTCGTCCTCCGCGTCCGGGTCCGCGCGGTCGCTCGCCGAGTAGCCCGCGACCGAGAGCCGCCCGGGAAGCTCCTCGGCGCTCACGGCGTCGGGGTCGTAGTCGACCCGGATCGTGTCCGTGGCGTAGCTCGCCTCGGCGGCCGCGACCCCCTCCTGCTCGCCGGCCGTCATCTCGAGGAACGACTCGCAGGTGGCGCAGTGCATCCCGTCGACGTGGAGGAACGTCGTCTCGCCGTCGAACTCGTCGCCCGGCGTCGCGTCCGGCCGCTGCTCGTCGAGGTCGTCGAGGTCCTCGACGTCGTCCAGCGACCGCGCGACGGTCAGACAGCCCCGGCAGCAGAACTCGCCGTCGACGTCGGGCGCGGTGTGCGGGTCATCCCCAGTCGGGAGGTCACAGAGCGTACAGCCTGTCATTGGTGGTCCGTTCGCGGTCGGTGGGGCGGTCCGCGGACCGGGGGCGGCGGGTCCCGCGGTTCGTGATCGATTACGCGTGCTCGGAGTCGGCCGAGTCGCCGGCGAACCCCGGGAGGGTCCCGCCGGTCGCGATCCGGAGGCTCCCCCAGATGAGCAGGACGTTCACCAGCGTCACCGCCACGACGAACTCCGCCCGGTCGGCGATGAACACCACCGCGGGGACGAGTCCGCCGAGGACGAGGAGTACGGCCTGTTGGATCGAGAAGTCCATGCCGTAGCCATGCGCTCGCCGGAAATATATAACACCCGTGTTTTCAGGGTGCGAGAACGGGTAGATCTTATATGGCTCTCTACTGTCAAAGTCGCCTATGGGCCAAAGTGAGGCAGCAAACGCTCCGACTGACGATGTCGGCGGCGAGGGAGAGGATTTCGACCCGATCGGCACGCTCACGCTCATCGGAATTTACTTCGCAATCTTGGTACTCGCGTGGGTGTACATCTACTTCGTAGAGTTCCTCGGCCGGGACCTCGTCGTGGTGGGGTGATCACACGTGCACATTCACGCCTACGAGAAGCTCTGGCTCGCGCTGTCGATCGTCCTGATTCTCGCGCTCATCGGCACCGTGACCTACGGGGCGGTCGGTCCCGGCGTGGCGATGGTCGCCGACTCGCAGTCGACGGTCGACGCCGCGGCGCTCGACGAGGACGAGCGGTTCTCCGAGCCCCGCGTCGAGCAGGTGGGCGAAAACGAGTACGAGGCGTACATCGTCGCCTACCAGTTCGGCTTCGAACCGTCTCCGATCGTCGTGCCGGCGAACAGCACCGTGACGTTACACGTCACCTCTCGCGACGTGATACACGGCTTCGAGGTCGTCGGCACGAGTGCGAACACGATGGCCGTCCCCGGCGAGGTCTCGGAGATCACGGTCGAGACCGAGGAGCCGACGGAGTACGGGCTCGTCTGTAACGAGTACTGCGGCGCCGGTCACCACGTCATGGAAGGAAAGATCAACGTCGTGAGCCAGTCGGAGTTCGAGAGCCGCGGAGGTGACTCAGAATGAGCACCGCCATCGAGTCCGAACAGACGTTCGTCGACAAGTTCCCGGACGAGGCGAGGGTCGTCCGCGCGGCCTTCCTGAGCTCCTTCTTCGCCCTGTTGCTCGGCGCGATCTTCGGGATCATCCAGACGCTCCACCGGACCGACGTCGCGCGGATCATCCCCTCGACCGACTACTACACCGTCCTCACCGCGCACGGCGTGTTCATGGTGATCAGCTTCACGATATTCTTCCTCGTCGGGCTGTTCACCTGGGCGCTGACGCGCAGTCTGGACCGGCCGCTCCTGAACATCAAGATCACGTGGACGTGGTACGGGCTGATGGCGACCGGCATGACGCTCACGGGGATCTCGATCCTCGCCGGGTTCGTCGATTCCATCGACATGAGCGCGGACGTGCTGTACACGTTCTACGCGCCGCTTCAGGCGCACCCGCTGTTCTACGCCGGGCTCACCGTGTTCATCGTCGGGACGTGGATCGCGGGCGCCGACTGGTTCCGGACGTTCCTCGCGTGGCGGCGCGAGCACCCCGACGAGCGGATCCCGCTCCAGACGTTCATGGTGCTGACGACGATGACGATGTGGTACATCGCCTCGTCCGCCGTCGCCGCCTCCGTCCTGCTGTTCCTGCTCCCGTGGTCGCTCGGCTTCATCGACCAGGTGAACCCGACGCTCACCCGGACGCTGTTCTGGTTCTTCGGCCACCCGGTCGTCTACTTCTGGCTCATGCCGGCGTACATGCTCTGGTACACCGTCCTGCCGAAGATCGCCGGCGGCCGCCTCTTCAGCGACCCGCTGGCCCGGGTCGTGTTCGTGCTGTTCGTTCTCCTCTCGACGCCGGTCGGGATCCACCACCAGTACCTCGACCCGGGGATCGCCGAGGGGTTCAAGTTCATCTCGATGACGAACACGATGTTCCTGCTGTTGCCCAGCCTGCTCACCGCGTTCACGGTCGTCGCGAGCGTCGAGTACGGCGCCCGTCAGCGCGGCGGCACCGGGCTGTTAGGCTGGCTCACGAACCTCCCGTGGCGCAAGCCGGAGTTCACCGGCATGATGCTTGCCGGCCTGATGTTCGCGGCCGGCGGCTTCTCGGGCATGGTCAACGCCGGGATGAACATCAACTACCTCATCCACAACACGCTGTGGGTGCCGGGTCACTTCCACCTCACCGTCGGGACCGCGGTCGCGCTGACGATGATGGCCGGGACCTACTGGATCTGGCCGCAGATCAGCAACAAGCCGATCTACAGCAGCCAGATCGGGCTGTTCCAGGTCGTCCTCTGGTTCATCGGCATGGCGCTGATGTCGAACGCGATGCACGCGCAGGGGCTCCTCGGCGTCCCGCGACGCACCGCCGAGCCGGAGTACTCCGGCTTCGACTACCCGACGATGTTCGGCGGCTTCGAGGAGCTCAACATCCAGATCGCGATCGGCGGGACCCTGCTCTTCGTCTCGACGATCCTCTTCCTCGGGAACCTCGTGTTGACGATGGGGAACCCGAAGGTGTCCGGGCTCGCGGAGCCGCTCCCCAGTCCGGTCTCCGGCGCGGAGGACGCGCCGCAGGTGCTCGATAACCTCCGCCTGTGGGTCGGCATCGCGCTCACGCTCGTCGTCCTCGCGTACGCGCTGCCGATCGCGGCGATCATCAACCGCGGCGGACTGCTCGGACCGGGCGTCGGCACCTATCCGGTGTGGCTCGCGCCGCTGTTCGACGCGCTGGCAGATGCGGCCGCCCCGCTGTTCGGCGCCGTCGCCGACCTCTCGGCCTCGCTCATTGAGGTGGTCCGATGAGCGTCGACATCTCTCGCGGCGGGCTGCTCGTGACGCTCGCGATCTTCGGCGTGATCGTCTACGAGCTCCGGACCGTGCTCGACTTCGTCGGTGTCGAGCTGCCGATCATCCCGTACATGGGGGCCGTCTTCGTCCTCGCCGGGGCCTCCGTCTGGTACGTCACGCTGAAGGGCGGGTGGCGGACCGAGCCCGAGCCCGACGAACCGGCGTAGCGACGCCGGTCATTCCCGCCGACGCGCCCTCGCGCTCTTCTCTCCGACGTCGACCGCGTCGACGGAAGCAGTTATCACCGTCGACGCCCAATAATGCGTATGGAATCCAATACTGCCTCGAACGCCTCCGAGGCGCCCTCCTCCGGATCGTCCGGCACCGACCGGCCCGTTTCGCTCGCGGACGAGGACGCTCTCGACGCCTTCGTCGCCGACGCGGACGCCGCGCTCGTGGAGTTTTACACCGACGGCTGCGGCATCTGTGCCAGCATGGAGCCGGTGATCGGGAACGTGGCCCGCGGCGCCGAGGCCGACTTGGCGGTCGGCCTGGTGAATCCCCGCGACGACCCGCCGCTGGTCGAGCGGTTCGACGTGCGGAGCGTCCCGCTGTTCGTCCTCTTCGTCGACGGCGAGCCGGTCGCGCGGCGCGCCGACGGGTTCATTTCGGGCGACGACCTGACGGCGTGGGTCGACGAGCACGCGGCCTGACCGAGGCTGATGTGTCGGTCCGGACTCGTTCCGGGGGTCGCCGACGGACACCACTGAAGCCCCAGTCGCGAGCCGGGCGCACGCTCGTTGCGTTCCTCGCTCAGTCGCTCCACTCTGTCGCTGTGGTACGTACACCGCCTTTGCCCGCCTCACGACTGCCCCTTCGAGTGCCACCCCGTACCGCTCGGCCCCGCACCTCACACCTCCCCAGCCTCGGCGGACGCACCGGCGCCGGCGCCGCCGCGCCGGCCCGCCGCCTCCCTCGTGCGTGCTGGCTTCGCGGCCGCCGCTGACGGCCGCTCGCAGGTGCGCGCCACCGCACTTTCCGTACTCACTCGTCGTTTGACTCTCACCTATTTATAAACGATCGCGCTCGACGGAACCCTTTTGAGCCGGAGCGGCGTACTGTGCGCCAGTATGGGACTGGGCTCGGACATGTACCGACAGCAGATCCTCGACCACTACAAGAACCCGCGAAACTACGGGGAACTCGAGGATCCGGACTTCACGCACGTCGGCGAGAACCCCTCCTGTGGCGACACAATCCGGATGGACGTGGACCTCGACGACGAGGAGCAGACGATCGAGGCGGTGCGGTTCACGGGCGACGGGTGCGCCATCTCGATGGCCTCCGCGAGCATGCTCTCGGAGCGGCTCCACGGGATGAACGTCGACGAACTCGACGGGCTCGACACCGACGACGTCACTGAGATGCTCGGCGTCGACATTTCGCCGATGCGCGTGAAGTGCGCGGTGCTGGGGCGACAGGTCGCGCAGGACGGCGCGAAGATCCACCGCGGCGAGCTCGACCCCGACGACCGGACGGTCACCGAGGAGTGAGCCCGCGGGCCGACGGCGCCCGTCGGCTCCCGCCACGGCTCGTCCCGAGCCCACCGGACTTTTGCCCGCGAACCACGTTCGTCAGCCCATGAGCGACGACTTCGACAAGGAGGCGGAACGCGAGAAGCTCCGCGAGAAGTTCGCGGACGACGAGCAGAAGCGCGAGCACACCCAGCGGATGTCCGAGCTCCTCCTGAAGGGCGCGACGATGACGAACCGCCACTGCGAGGAGTGCGGCGACCCCATCTTCCGTCACGACGGTCGCGAGTTCTGTCCCACCTGCGGGAACGAGGCCGGCGGCGCGGCGGGGGCGAACGAGGCGACCGGGACCGCGGCGGAGCCGGACGCGGCGGGAGGCACCGAGGCGACGGGAGCCCCGCCGGACGTGGACGCCGGCGCGGCGGACGGCGTCGCCGAGAACGGCTCGGTGGGTGCCGACTCCGGTGTGACCGATTCCGCCACGACCGAGTCCGGTGCGACCGAGAGCGCGGGGCCGCGGCCCTCCCGCTCGGCTGCCGTGCAGTCACAGGGGTCGGCGCCGCCGCAGGAGTCAGCGCCGCCGCAGGGGTCAGCGCCGCCGCAGCAGTCCGACTCCCAGCGGCCCGAGCCGCGGCGGCCCGACTCCCGACCGCCCGAGTCCGGGCGACCCACCCCGCCTCAGTTGACGGACGACGCCGAGGGCGTCGGCACTGCCCGCGCGTCGCTGACCCGGACGCTGACGCGGTTCGCCCGCGCCGCCGAGGAGACGGACGACCCGCGGCGCGCCCGCGACCACCTCGAAGCGGCCCGCGAGGCGGCCGAGGCGCTGGCGGCGCTGGACTGACGCTACTTATAAACACGTCCCCGTGTCGCGGTCGCGGTCGAGGTCTCGGCTGTCGGTTAACAACCTGATCCCGGTAGATCGGCGGCGAGCCCCACCAGAGTCTCGGCCGACCGTTTATGAGTAATCGACTGCGGATCGCCGGCAATCACCGCCAAAGCCCCGCGACCGCGCCTCACGCCTCCCCAACCTCGCGGCTCCCTCCGCTTCGCTCCGGTCGCCGCGTCCCTCGCGCGTGCTGTCTCGCGGCCGCCGGTGGCGGCCGCTCGCAGGCACGCGCCACCGCAGTTTCGATTATCAAATAGCCTGCGCTACCGCCCGCTCTCGACGGCGACGCGCATGTCCGCCGCCAGCCGCTCGGCGCGGTCGGCGTCGGCGGACTCGGCGTAGATCCGGATCTTCGGCTCGGTGCCCGAGGGGCGGACCAGCACCCACGCGTCGCCGTAGTCGAGCCGATAGCCGTCCGTCGTGTTCGGCTCCGCGTCGGCGGTCTCGACGTAGGCGCGGGCGGCCGAGAGCATCTCGTCGCGCTCGTCGTCGTCCGCGTACTCGACGTTCTCCCGCACGAAGTGGTAGTCGGTGTACGGCGCGACGACCTCGCTGACGGGCGCGCCGTCCGCGGCCGCGAGCAGTTCGAGGAAGCGCGCGCCGATGTACGCCCCGTCTCGCGAGAGCCGGTACGGCGGGAAGAACAGCCCGCCGTTCCCCTCGCCCGCGATGGGGACGTTGACCCCCTCGTCGTGGAGGTCGCGCGTCCGGGTGATGATGTTCGTCGCGCCGATGGGTGTCAGTTCGAGGTCGGCGTCGTTGGCGGCGCAGACGTCGACGAGCCGCTGGGAGACGTTGACCGCGCTAACGACTGCGTCGCCCGGTTCGAGACAGGCGTCCGCCAGCGCCGCGAAGGAGGTGTCGCCGTCGACGAACCGCCCCCGCTCGTCGACGAAGACGGCACGGTCTGCGTCGCCGTCGTGCGCGATCCCCACGTCGGCGTCGGAGGTCGCGACCAGCCGCGAGAGGTCCGCGAGGTTCTCGGGGACCGGCTCGGAGTCGCGGCCGGGGAAGTGGCCGTCCGGCGTCGCGTTCACCGTCAACACCTCACAGCCGAGTTCGCGGTAGATCCGGGGGGACGCGACCGAGGCCGCGCCGTGACCGGGGTCGACCGCGACCGTGAGGTCGGCGTCCGCGACCGCCTCGCGGTCGACCGCAGCGGTCAGTTGGTCGGCGTAGTCGTCGACGGCGCCATCGATCGGCGTCGTCGCGCCGGCCGACCGCCAGTCGGCGTGGTCGTACTCGTCGTCGAGGACGCGCCGCTCGATGCGCTCTAACACGTCGACGGAGAGCTCGACGCCGTCGGCGCCCACCAGCTTGATGCCGTTGAACTCCGGCGGGTTGTGCGAGGCGGTGACGAGGACCGCGGGGACCCCGTCGGCCTCGCAGTAGTTCCCGACCGCGGGCGTGGGCACGACGCCGAGGCGGTCGACGTCGCAGCCGACCGCGGCGAGGCCGCTCGCGGCCGCGTTCGCGAACAGCTCGCCGGTGGTCCGCGTGTCGCGCGCGACGGCGACGCGGTCGGCGTCCCACACCGTTCCGGCCGCCTTCGCGATGTCGAGGACGAGCGCGGGCGTGAGGTACCGCAGCGCGACCCCGCGGATGCCACTCGATCCGAACAGCTCCATGCGGGGCCATCCGCCGGCCGAGGGGAAAGCGGTTCCGAACCGCTCGGCCGGTCGCGTGTCGCTCGACCGACATCCGCGGTCGTTCCCGCGACGACGCGTGCGGTTCATGCCGGTGGCGTTCGTTCGACCCATATGGACCACACGCGACGCGACGCGCTCGCCGGGAGCGCGCTCGCCCTGTCCGTCGCGACGGCGGGCTGTCTCGACTTCGCGGCGGGCGACGGACCGCAGGGCCCGGAGGGAACGCCGGCGACGCTGACCTGCGACGACGACGGGTTCGTCCGCCTCGGTCAGCCGTTCGAGGCGTCGGTCACCGAGACCCTCGTCGAGACGGACGAGACGACCGTTGAGCTCTCCACGGAGGGAGCGACCGAGACGTACGGCCAGTCGCTCCGGCTCGTCCTCCGGAACACCGGCGACGCTCCCGCCGCCACGCTCGGCGAATCCACCTACTCGCTCCAGCGCGAGACGGGGGAGGGGTGGCTCGACATCCGCGGCTCCACCTTGGGCGAGGCGGTCGAACTCCCCCGGACCGAGGCGTCGCTCGACACGAGTTCGGCGTACTCCTGGGACATCACGTTGACCGAGTCGGCGATCGCCGACGCGGTCGACGGCGTCGACTTGGAGGTCTGCCCGCCGCTGGGCGACGGCACCTACCGGTTCGTCTACTGGGGGCTCGTCGACGCGCCCCCGATCGGCGCGGAGTTCGAACTGGTGGGGTGAGGCCGGTTCGACGCGAGCCGCGGAGATCTCGGGCCACGGTGCGGCTCCCGGCTCAGAAGGGCTCCCAGTCCGACGGCTGGCCGACCCGGCCACGGACGCGGAACTCCCGCGCGTCGTCGTCGACGCGGGTCTCGACGACGACCTCGAACGGCTCGTGGAGGGTGTGAACGACCTGTTCGTCGTGGGCGGTCGAGCCGACGACCCCGACGAACGGCCACCCCTCGCCGGAGGTCTGCGAGGTCATTACCCGGGTGAACCGGTAGATACGCTCTGGCTCCCAGTACATCAACAGCTGGGACAGCGAGTAGACGCCGACTGCGCGGTCGCGGCCCACGGAGGACTCGACGATGTCGGTGAACTTGATCCCGATGTCGGTGAGGTTGCCGGCGCTGGCGACGTACTTCGTCGCCGGCGTGTCCTCGCGCTTGTCGCCCTGCTCGTGGGTGACGCAGTCGATGACGACCACGTCGTCGCCGTCCGCCCCCGTCAGCTCCTCGTAGTCCTCGCGGACCTTCTCCGCGGTCCGTCCCGTCGAGATCACGACCGGGCCCGTGGACCACCCTGCGAGCAGCCGGTTGAACAGGTCGTACTTCCCGCTCATCGGCGGACCGCTGATGAGGACGCTGTCGGCACCGCGGACAGCGTCGGGAAGCACAGTCATTTTGTGGACGTGAGAGTGTGTCGGGTAAAACCCTTCCGAGGGATCACTTTCGAAGCATGGAGGGGAGGTCGAGCGACGAGGGCGGGCCCTCCCGCGGCCCGTCGGTGAGTGTCAGTTCGCGTATCGCCCCGGGGAGCGCGGCCGGCACCGGAGACTCGCGCGGTGCGCCGGCGCCGTCGACGAGCGACGACCAGACAGCCTCGTCCTCCGGGTCGTCCCGCTCCGCCTTCGCCTCCAGCGCCTTCGTTCGCCCCTCGTCGTACGCCAGCTCGACGATGCTCCGGTCGTAGCCCCCCGAGAACGTCTCCAGCACGCGGTCGAGCTCCTCCGGGCGGGGGTTGTCGACGCCGGCCGCGACGCCCAGCGCGAAGGCGCGCTCGACCGCCTCCTCGCGGGAGAGGTCGTCCCACTCCGTGCCGAACGTGCGGTCGTACATCAGTGTGTCACCGTCGCCGCCGGGCCGACGCGGAGCCCGCCGTCGGTGAACTCCACGTCTTGGATGTCGGTGTCGACGTCCGTTCCCCGCATCTTCAGCACCTGGACCCCGCGGCGCATCCCCTCGTCTTCGAGGTAGTTGTGCATGAAGACGACGCCGTGCGCGAGGTAGTGCTCCTCGGAGTACGCGCTCGGGTCGGTCATCTCGGAGATCAGAAGCGTCGTCGCGTCCGTCCGCTTCAGCGAGGAGAGCAGCTGGATCATCGTGTCCTCGTCGTCGTCTAAGAGGAACCGCAGCAGCATCGTCGAGTCGAAGACGACGCGGTCGATGTCGCGGGAGTTGATGAACCCGGTGAGCCGGTTGGTGACCCCCGAGCGGTCGCGGCGGTCGCCGGGGAGCCCGAAGAAGCGCCGGCCGTCCGACGAGAAGGAGTCGAGGAAGGTGACGCGGTCGGAGTCGAGCGCGCGGTCGAACCCGAAGTCGTAGCCGCTCATGTCCTCGCGGATCCCGTCCTTCGTCTCGTGCATGCTGATGTAGAGGACGTCCTCGCCGTTCCGAGCGCCTTGGGCCGCGAACTGTGAGCAAAACGTCGTTTTCCCGCTCCCGGGCGGGCCGCTGACAACGTAGAGGCGGTCCTCGGGGAACCCGCCGTTGACGAGGTCGTCGAACCCCGGGACGCCGCTTGAGACGCGCATACGTAGGGACCCGTTGGACGGCTGATAAGCGTTGGCACCCGGTTCTCACCCGTGAGAACCGATCGCCGGCGGACGCCGACGGGGTCGCCGACGCGGTCGCCCGGCGCTCGCTCCGCCCTTTCGGCTACGCTTCCGCGGCCTCGACGTCGTCAAGGTCGCCTGCGATGGCCTCGTCGACGTCCGGCGAGACCCACACGACAAACCGGTCGTCCGACTTGACGATACCGCGGACGCCCTCGTCCTCGACGGTAGTGCTCTGATCGACGTCCTCGGGCGAGACGTCGCGAACCTGGAACACCTCATCGACCATCCAGCCGACCGTGCCGCCCTCGTCGATCTCGTCGTCGTCGAAGACGACGATCCGCTCTCGCGGACCGGCCTCGTCGATGTCGAACAGCGTCTTCGGGTCGACGATCGTCGTCGTCCGGCCGCGGAGGTCCATGACGCCCTCGACGTGGTCCGGCGAGTTGGGGATCCGCGTGAGCTCGCCGGCGTCGACGATCTCGTCGATGACGCCGATGTCCAGACAGTACGTCCCGTCGCCCAGGCCGAACTCCAGCACCTTGGTCGGTTCGGCGTCCGCCTCTGTGGCTGCCATGCCCGTACCTGCGGTGAACCGACAAATAACCGTGTTCCCTGAATTATCAGGGGTGATTACTGGGTCCGTGGATTTATGCTGATTCTGGGCGCGCTGTGGAGTATGAGCAGGACGACGGATCGGCGCGGCGGTCGGGACGGGTCGCCGCGGGTGGTGGTCGTTGACGATTCTCCGTTCATGCGGGGATTGATAAGCGACCTCTTGAGCGACGCCGGGGTCGCGGTCGTCGGCGAGGCGGGGGACGGAGAGGAGGCGCTCTCGGTGGTGGCCGAGACGCGCCCCGACGTCGTGACGATGGACGTCGAGATGCCCGGAATGGGCGGGCTCGAAGCCGTCGAGCGCCTGATGGAGGAGACGCCGACGCCGGTGTTGATGCTGTCCGCGCACACGGACGAGGGGGCAGAAGTCACCTTCGAGGCGCTCGACCGGGGCGCGGTCGACTTCTTCGCGAAGCCGGGCGGCGAGGTGTCCACCGGCGTCTCGCGGGAGTCGGACCGGCTCGTCGAGGCGGTGCGCTCGGTTGCGGACGCCGACCTCGACGCCGCGACCCGCGAGCGTGACGATCCAAGCGCCGCGGCGTCGCGCTCGCCGGGCGCCGCGTCGGAGGCGGACGCCGCGGACGTCGACGGCCCGCTGACGGTCGTGATCGCGGCCTCGACCGGCGGCCCGAACGCGGTCGAGCGCGTGCTGTCGGCGCTGCCGATGGCGGACTGCCGCGTGGTGATCGTCCAGCACATGCCCGAGGCGTTCACCTCGCGGTTCGCGAACCGGCTCGACGAGGCCTCAGCGTACGACGTGCGGGAGGCGAGCGACGGCGCCCGGATCGGCGCCGGCGAGGCGCTCGTCGCCCGCGGCGGAAGCCACACACGCATCGACAGCTACCGGTCGGGGCGGCTCCGGGTGAAGCTCGACGAAGACGACGACTCCCACACTGTCACCCCCGCGGCGGACGTGACGATGCGCTCCGCGGCCGAGGTGATCGACGACCCGCTCGTCGGCGTCGTGCTGACCGGCATGGGCTCGGACGCGGCCGAGGGGATCCGCGCGATGGCCGACGCCGGGGCGTACACGCTAGCGCAGAGCGAGGACACCTGCGTCATCTACGGCATGCCGAAGCGCGCCGTCGAGACGGGCGGCGTCGACGCGGTGTGCGACCTCGACGACGTCGCCGGCGCGATAGTGGGGGGTGAGGCCTGATGGACTCCCACCGCGCGGCGTTCGTCGCCGAGGCCGAAGACGGGATCACCGACCTCAACAACGCCCTGCTCGCGCTCGAAGCGGACCCCGAGGACGCCGAGGCGATGGACGACGTGTTCCGCGTCGCTCACACCCTGAAGGGCAACGCCGCGGCGATGGGGTACGAGGGCGTCTCCGACTTCGGGCACGCCCTCGAAGACCTGCTCGACGCGGTCCGACAGGGCGAGCGCGAGGTGACGCCCGAGCTGATGGATCTCCTCTTCGAGGGGGTCGACACCGTCGAGGCGATGGTCGACGAGATCGCCGACACCGGCGAGGTGTCGACGGACCCCTCCGACCTCGAATCGCGCCTGCGCGAGATGGAGGAGCACGGCACCGTCGGCGGGAGCGACGCCGGCGGAGACGGCGATTCGGCCGGCGGCGCCGGCGATGCCGCGGCCGACGAAGGCGACGCCGGCGGTGACGATGATGGCGGAACCGAAGCCGACGCGGACGGGGAGGCCCCCGACATCTCGGTGCCGGAGCCGCCGGCGGCCGCGGACGACCTCCCGGACCCGGTCGCGTACGCGGACGTGACGATCGGCGAGGCCCAGATGCCGGGCGTCGACGCGGCGCTCGTCCTCCAAGCCCTCGACGAGCAGTTCGACGGGCACGCCACCGACCCCGCGCCCGAGGCGCTGGAGGACGGCGAGTACGACGAGGGGTTCGACGCCTTCGTCGGCGGCGCCGACCCCGAGGTCGTCGCCGAGGGGCTCCGGGCGCTCACGCAGGTCGAGGCGGTGACGGCGGCCGCAGTCGGCGGCGGCGACGCCGCCGAGGTCCAATCGAGCGACCCGGACGCCGAATCGGCGGCCCCCGAGCAGTCCGCCGCCGAGTCGGGCGACGCCGGGCCCGAACCCGCCGACCCCGGCGACGCTGACTCGGGCGAGATCGACGCCGAAGGCGCGGCGGAGCCGGCCGCGGCCGATGCGGACGACGAGCCCGACCAGTCCGACGACGACGGCGAAGCCGAGCCGTCCGCTGACGACTCCAGTTCGCCGTCGGACGACTCCGGGTCCGCCGGCGGGACCGACTCCAAGTCCGGCGACGAGATCAAGTCGATCCGCGTCGATGTCGATCAGGTCGACGAGCTGTACGGGCTCGTCGAGCAGCTGGTGACGAGCCGGATCAAGCTCCGCCGCGAGATCGAGGGGACGGACGCGGAGTCAGACGCCTTAGACGAGCTCGACAAGCTCGCCTCCAGCCTCCAAGACACGGCGATGGACATGCGGCTCATCCCGTTCTCGCAGGTGTCCGACTCGTTCCCGCGGCTCGTCCGCGACATCTCGCGGGACCTCGACAAGCGGATCGACTTCGAGATCGAGGGCGACGATGTCGAGCTGGACCGCACGATCCTCACGGAGATGCGCGACCCGCTCGTCCACGTCCTGCGGAACGCGGTCGACCACGGGATCGAGTCGCCCGAGGAGCGCGAAGCGGCCGGGAAGGACCCGACCGGCCACGTGTCGCTCACGGCGGAGCGCGAGCGCGACCACGTGATCATCGAGGTGTCGGACGACGGCGGCGGGCTTGACCCCGACCAGCTCCGCGAGAAGGCGGTCGACGAGGACGTCAAGAGCCGCGAGGTGGTCGAGGCGATGGAGGACGACGAGGTGTACGACCTCGTCTTCCACCCCGGCTTCTCGACCGCGGAGGAGGTCACCGACGTCTCCGGCCGCGGGGTCGGGATGGACGTGGTCCGGACGACCGCGCGCGACCTCGACGGCTCCGTCTCGATCGAGAGCGAGCCCGGCGAGGGGAGCACGGTCCGGTTCCGGCTCCCGGTCACCGTCGCCATCGTGAAGGTGATGTTCGTCGACGTGGGCGGCACGGAGTACGGCATCCCGATCAAGTCGATCGCGGAGGTCGCCCGCGCCGACGACGTCGAGGAGGTCCACGGCGACGAGGTCGTCAGACACGAGGACGACCTCTACCCTGTCGTCCGGCTGAACGAACGTCTCGGCGAGATCGATCCGACCGCGGCGGAACGGCCGACCGAGACGCCAGCCGCCGACGGCGGCGTCGCGGCCGACGAGCCGGGAGACGACGGGTTCGTCCCGGCCGACCCCGCGGCGCCCGACGGGTCCGGCGAGGGCCCGAGCGACGACGGCATGCTCGTCCGGATCCGCGAGGAGACGCGCAAGGTCGCGCTCCACTGCGACGCGGTGCTAGACCAGGAGGAAGTGGTCGTCAAACCCCTCGACGGCCCGCTCTCGGGGACGCCGGGCCTCAGCGGCACGGCCGTCCTCGGGGACGGGGACGTCGTGGCCGTCCTCGACGTGGTGAGCCTATGAGCGGGTCGGCGGACGACGGCGAGACGGCGTTCGAAGGCGTCCTCCGGCAGATCGACGACACGGTGCCGTTCGAGCCGGGGTACTACAACGAGTCGTACCTCGACCGCCGGATCACGGCGCGGATGCGGCGGCGCGACACGGAGTCGCACGCCGAGTACGAGCGGATCCTCCGCGAGGACGCCGACGAGCGGCAGGCGCTGATGGACGCGCTCACGATCAACGTGACGGAGTTCTTCCGAAACCCGGAGATGTGGGACGTGCTCCGGGACGTGCTCCGCGAGCGGACCGCAGACCAGCGGCGCGTCCGCGTCTGGTCCGCGCCCTCGGCGGACGGCCGGGAGCCGTACTCCGTCGCGATGCTGGCCCGGGACGACCCGGAGATAGACGAGTCGCGGATCGAGGTGCTCGGCTCCGACATCAGCGAGGAAGCCCTCGAAAACGCCCGCGAGGGCGTCTACCACACGACGCGCACAACGGACATCGCCGAGGAGCTGGAGCCGCTCTCCGACCCCGACAAGTACGTCGAGCGCGACGAGGACACGTTTCAGGTGCGCCCGGCGGTCAAGCGCCTCGTCGACTTCGAGACGCACGACCTGATCCGCGACGGCGCCCGCGACCCGTTCGACGTGGTGCTGTGCCGGAACCTGCTGATCTACATCGACGTGGACCACAAGGCCGCCCTGTTCGACACGCTGGAGGCGTCGCTGGCGGACGACGGCGTCTTAGTGTTGGGGATGACGGAGAGCGTCCCCCCGGACCGCACCGACCGCTACGAACCGATCGACAAGCGACGACGGGTGTTCGGGAGGCGCTGATGTCGCTGTACCAGCACGTCCGGGACGGGAACGCGGAGCGCCTCCGGGACGCGCTCGGCAGCGACAGCGCGGCCGTCAGGCGGCGGGCGGCGGAGTTCCTCGGCGAAGTCGGCGAGGAGAGCGATCAGGCGACGGTCGACGGGCTGCTCCGCGCGGCGACGACGGACGACGACCCAGAGGTCCGCGGGTCGGCGGTCGACGCGCTCGACGCGATCGGCGAGGAAGCGCTCCAACAGCTCCTTGAGGAGCTCACGGGCGGCGGCGGCGACGCCGAGGCCGAGTGGGTCACCGCGCGGAAGTTCGCCCGCGCGCTGAAGGCTGACCGCCCGGAGCTCCGGATGGCGGCAGCGAACGCGCTCGGGCGGCTCGACGACGCGAGCGGGGTCCAGCCGCTCGTCGGCGCGCTCGACGACGAGGACGCCCGCGTCCGGCTCCGCGCGGCGCAGGCCTGCGGGACCTTCGCGGACGCCCGAGCGGTCCCCGGCCTCCGCGAGCGGCTGGACGACGACGACCCGCGCGTGCGCCGCGCCGCGGCCAACGCGCTGGGGACGATCGGCACCGACGAGGCGCTGTCGCCGCTGTTGGACCTGCTCGACGACGGCGACGAGTCGATCCGCCGGATCGCGGCCGGGGCCCTCGGGAAGGCGAGCACGCCCGAACCGGTCGAGCCGCTCGCGCGGGCGCTCGGCGACGAGAGCGCGGTCGTGCGCAACGCGGCGGTGTACTCGGTGATCGAGCTGCTCTCGAACGTGCCCACCCAACAGAGCCACGCGGTCCGCGACCAGGTGGTCTCGGAGCTGAAGGCGGCCGACGACGCGACCGTCGTCGAGCCGCTCGTCGAGATCCTCACCGACGGCCAGCAGAGCCGCCAGCGGCGGAACGCGGCGTGGATCCTCGGCCGGGTGGCGGACCCGGACGCGTCGACGGCGGTGGAGGCGCTCGCCGACGCGCTCGCGGACGACGACCCGCAGACCGCGCAGTTCGCGGCCACGAGCCTCAAGAGCCTCGGCGGGCCGGTCGTCGAGGACCGTCTGCTCGACAAGCTGAGCCCCGAACACCCGGAGGACGCCCGCGCGAAGGCGGTGTTCGTCCTCGGACAGATCGGCGGACAGGAGACGCTCAACCGCTTGGAAGAGTACGCGGACGACGACAGTCAGGCCGTCAGGAAGCGCGTGTTCTCGGCCGTCTCGAAGCTCCGCGCGGGGGGTCCGTAAATGGCGCAGGACCAGGGCGAGTACAAGATCACCGACACGCAGGCGAAGTTCGCGGTCGCGGTCCGCGAGGGGCGGAAGGTGAGCGACGTCTCGTGGACGCCCGGGCGCGTCCTGCTCTCGAACCGGCGGCTAATCCTGGCCGGCAACGACGGGAAGCGGACGATTCCGCTGTCGAAGCTGGAGCGGCTCGGCGGCCGCCACGACGCGAACCAGTCCGTCGCGCGCGTCTCCAACTACGTGAGCTTCGACTTAGGCGATCAGGTCATGCTCGTCGCCGCCTCCGACCACGAGTCGTTCGAGCGCGACGTCTACCGCGCCCTGCTCGACCAGAAGACCGTGATGGCGAAACACCCCGCGATCGAGGGGGGCGTCGTCCAGGACACCGAGTGGGAGCAGGCCCGCGTGAAGATCGACGAGAACGGGCTCAACGCCGCCTTGGAGCGCGGCGCGTTCGTGAAGTTCGACCTCGACGACATCAGCGGGCTCGACGCCGCGAAGCGCACGGTGAACGGCGAGAAAAAGCCCGTCATCGAGGTGTCGCACACGGACGACGAGGGGACGAGCATCGAGACGCACGTCGCTGGCGACCCGAGCCGGATGCGGTTCGTCGAGTCGTGGCTCCGGAAGGGCGAGGAGCGGTCGTCGACGAACGTCGACCTCTCTAGCCGCGACCGCGAGGTGCTGATGGCGCTGTACTCCGGCGTCTCGCCGTTCGAGATCCCCTCGTTCCTCGGGATGGACGTCGACGACGTCGAGGAGACGTTTGAGCGGCTGGTCGAGCTCGAAGTGGTCGAGGAGGTCCGGATCCGCCGCGAGGTGGCGCTCAACTCCCGCGGCCGCAACATCGCCAGCGAGGCGATGAACGAGCAGTGAGGCGCGGTCTCCCCTTCTCGACCGCGCGGTGTCGCCGCGTCGAATCACAGTTAAGTCGGTGCCGCGTCGAGTCCGCCCATGAGCTACGAGGCGGTCCTCTTCGACCTCGACAACACGCTGTACCCGTACGCCCCCTGTAACGAGGCGGGCAAGCGGGCCGCGCTCGACGCCCTCCGCGAGCGCGGGTACGAGCTCGACCGCGCGGCGTTTGACGACCTCTACGCGACCGGTCGACGGGAGGCGAAACGCGAGACGCGAACCACCGCCGCCTGCCACGACCGGCACGTCTACTTCAAGCGCGGGCTGTACCGTCGCTCCGGCGAGCCGGACGTCGCGGCCGCGCTGGCGGCCGGCGACGCCTACTGGGACGGATTCCTCGCGGAGATGTCGCCCTGCGACGGCGTCGAACCGGCCTTCGACGCGCTCGACGCGGCCGGGATCGACGTCGCGGTCGTGACCAACCTCACGACGCGGATCCAGCTGCGCAAGCTCACGGCGCTCGGGGTCGACGACCGGATCGACTTGCTCGTCACCTCCGAGGAGGTCGGCCGCGAGAAGCCGAGCGCGCTCCCGTTCACGACCGCGCTCGCCGAGCTAGACCGCCGGCCGAGCGAGGCGCTGGCGGTCGGCGACAACCCCGAGACGGACGTCGCCGGCGCGAACGCGGTCGGTCTCGACACCGCCCTCTTCGTCGCCGACGGCGACGCGCCCGCCGAGGCGGACCTCTCGGCGCGGCAGCGCCCCGACCGTCGGCTCGACGCGCTCACCGACTTGACGGAGGTGGCGGCGTGACCCGCGATGACGCCGGGGGAGACCCCGAGCCGGGAGCGAACCCCGACCTCCTGCGCGAGGCGCGTGACGCGGTCGTCGAGTACGCGCCGGTGCTCGCCGATCTGACGCCCGGCCGGACCGGGAACCTGAGCGTCCGCGACGGCGACGCGGTGGCGGTCACGCCCACCGGCGTCCCCTACGACTCCTTCGACGCGGGGGACGTGCCCGTGGTGTCGCTGGACGGTGAGCGGCTCGCCGGGCGCATGGCGCCGTCGAGCGAAGTGCCGATGCACACGGGCATCTACGGGCACGACCGGCCGGGCGCGATCGTCCACACCCACTCGCCGTGGGCGACGACGATGGCGACGCTCGGCCGGAAGCTCCCGCCGGTCCACTACATGATCGCCGCGGTCGGCCGTGAGGTGCCGCTGGCCGACTACGCGCCGTACGGGACCGAGGAGCTGGCCGCGAACGTCGTCGCCGCGATGGCCGAGGCGGACTCCGACGCCGCAATCTTAGCGAACCACGGGCTCGTCGTCACCGGCCCGGACGTGGAGACGGCGGTCGAGAACACCCGCCACGTCGAGGACATCTGCCGGCTCTACCTGCGCGCGTCCGCGGTCGGCGAGCCGCACGTCCTCACCGACGAGCAGATGGCGACCGTCGAGGAGCGGTTCGAGAGCTACGGCCAGCAGCCGGACGCGGAGTAGGGGCGGCGGCGCCGGCAGTCGGCCGGTTTTATAAATACACGGGCGGCTACCGGATCGGTATGACAGACACGGAGCCGGCGCCGGCGGTCCGTGAGACCGCCGAGTCGATCGCGACGATGGAGATCCGCGGCGCGGCGACCATCGCCTCCGCGGCCGCCGAGGCCCTCGCCGAGCAGGCGGAGGCGGCGGCCGCGGCGGACGCGACCGCGAGCGACCCCGCGGCGTTCCGCGCGTCGATGCGCGCCGCGGCCCGCACGCTCCGCGAGACGCGCCCGACCGCGGTGTCGCTGCCCAACGCGCTCCGATACGTCCTCCAGCGGATGGAGGGCGACTCGGTCGACCGACTCCGCCTGAGCGTCGCCGACGCGAGCGAGGCGTTCGTCCGCCAGCTCGACCGCGCGCAGGAGGACCTCGGGCGGGTCGGCGCGAACCGCCTCGCCGACGGCGACACGGTGATGACCCACTGCCACTCCACCGACGCGCTCGCGTGCATCGAGGCGGCCGTCGAGCAGGGGAAGTCGATCTCGGCGGTCGTCAAGGAGACGCGCCCGCGCCAGCAGGGCCACATCACCGCCGAACAGCTCCGCGACGCGGGCGTCCCCGTCACGCTCATCGTCGACTCCGCGGCGCGGCGGTACCTCGACGAGGTCGACCACGTCGTCGTCGGCGCGGACTCGATCGCCGCCGACGGCGGCGTCATCAACAAGATCGGCACCTCGGGGCTCGCGGTCAACGCCCGCGAGCGCGGCGTCCCGATCATGACCGCGGCACAGACGATCAAGCTCCACCCGGAGACGCTGACGGGCCACACCGTCGAGATCGAGATGCGGGACGAGAGCGAGGTCATCGACGCCGAGACCCGCGGGGAGATCGGTGAGATCGCGGTCGAGAACCCAGCGTTCGACGTGACGCCGCCGCGGTACATGGACGCGATCGTCACCGAGCAGGGGCAGTTCCCGCCCGAGAGCATCGTGACGCTGATGCGGGAGCTGTTCGGCGAGGGCGCAGCCGAGCCGTGGGCGGAACCATGAGCGGACGCGACGGCGCGGGCGACGACGACATCGTGTCCGAACCTGGCGACGGCGAGGGCGTCGACGACTGGGACGAGACGGTCGCGGCGTGGGGCCGCGAGGTCGACGAGTGGGAGGGCGAAGGTTCCGAGGATCGAGGGGACGGCGACGGCGGCACCGCGACCGACGGGGCAGCTGACGACGGCGCGGGGAACGACGCCGCGGGGAACGAGGCTGCCGACGGCGGTGCGCCCCCCGCCGGCGACGGGGTCGACCCGTCGGTCGACCGCGACCCCGACCTGAACCCCGACGACGCCGACCGCGTCCCGAAGGTCGTCTCGGCGGGCCACATCAACTGGGACGTGACGATCCACGTCGACCGCCTCCCCGAGCCCGACGGCGAGACGCGGATCGACCGGCTCGAACAGTCCGGCGGCGGTAGCGCCGCGAACGTCGCGGTTGGGCTCGTCGACCTCGGCGGCCAGTCGGTCGTCTACGGCAGCGTCGGCGGTGACGAGTCGGGCGCGCTGGCGCTGCGCGAGCTCGCCAGCGCCGGCGTCGATCCCGGTCAGGTACTCGTCGACGCCGCCGAGCCGACCTCGGTGAAGTACGTCATCGTCGACGGCGGTGGCGAGCTGCTCATGCTCGCGAACGACGGCGCGAACGAGTCGTTCTCCGCGGCCGGGCTCGACCGCGACACGCTCGCAGCCGCCGACCACCTCCACCTCACCGGCCAGCAGCCCGAGACCGCCGCGGCGCTCGCGACCGCGGCCGCCGAGGCGGGTGCGACCCGGAGCTTCGACCCCGGGCGCCGCGTCGCGGACCGGGAGTTCGACGCCGCGCTCCACGCGAGCGACGTGCTCTTCGTGAACGACCGGGAGGCCGACGCGCTCGCGGCGGCCACGGACGTCGATCCGTGGGAGCCGGAGGACCGCGTCGTCGCGATCAAGCTCGGCGACGAAGGCGCGACGGTGCGGACGCCGCACGGCAGCGTCTCGCACCCCGGGTTCGACGTCGACCCGGTCGACACGACCGGCGCCGGCGACGCCTTCGCGGCCGGGTTCCTCGCGGCCGCGCTGCGCGAGCCGGAGATCACCGGCGACGGGTTCTCGCACGACCCGCGCGACTACCAGGTCCCGATCCTGGTCGGCAACGCCTGCGGCGCGGTCGCCACCGAGTCGGTGACCGCGCGCACGGACCTCTCGTGGGACCGCGTGCGGGACCGGATGGGCGAGTCGCCCGAGACTGACCTCCTCATCGAGGTCCGCGGCTGAGACGCCGCGGTTTGACGCCGGGCCGCCGCGTCAGTCCTCGTAGTCGAACGCGACGGCGAGGTCGTCGGCGCCGAAGAAGACGAACCGATAGCGGCCGGGAACGAGGTCCGGACAGACCCGGAACGCGTCCGCCTGCGGCCCGTCCCCGACGAGCCCGGACTCGCTCATCTCGAACTCCCACGTCAGCGTCCCCCCGGGCGGGACGCCGATCGCCACGTCGTCGTAGCCGACGGCGGGGTCGCCCTCCGTCGCGCGGAGCTCGGTCCAGCCCGCCTCGGTCAGGATCTCCAGGTTGTACTGCCCGCGACTACCGACGTACGCCGTGCGACCGGAGACGTTCGTCAGTTCGATCCGGAACGCAGTCCCGCGGCCGATCGCGAGCGGATCGGACCCGGGGGCGTCGTCGCCGGGGATCACAACGCGGAGCGCGAGCGGGCCGTCGCCGCCGGCGCCGGTGCCGACCCCGCCCGCGCCGCCCCAGTTGACGCCGCCCTCGTAGAGCTGTGGGTGACGCTCGGCCCCCTCGGCGTCGCAGTCGAACAAGGCGGGGACGTTCGACGGCCCGTGGTCGGGTCGGATCTCCCCGGCGAGCCCCTCCGGGTCGCGGATTCCGTCGGCGTCGCGCACCGTCCCGGTCTCGCCCCAGCCGTCGGTGACCGAGAGCCGCGCCGCCCGGGGGAGGGGATCGCTCGTGACCCGGAGCAGCGCGGCCGAGTAGGTGATCGCCTCGCCGCAGGTGACATCGTCGCCCCCCGGCCCCTGAACCGTCGCGTTCGCGACGAGGGTCCCGTCCTCGACCGCGACCCCGCCGAACGCGATCTCGTCGTGACAGGTGTCCGGCCCGACGGACTCGACGTAGCAGAGCCTCGACGCCGCGAAGTCGGTCTCCTCGACGAACGCGCGGACCCGTTCGGGCGCGTCGTCGAACAGCCCCGCGCCCTCGCCGTGCTCCTCGGTGATCAGCGCGCAGAACCCGCGTCGCTCGTTCCGGTTCCACGCCGGCCCGGAGAGGGCCGCGCCGACCTGCTGAACCGCCGTCGTCACCCCGTCGCCGCCGCCCCCGCCGTCGCTCGCGTTACCGTCGCCGTCGCGTCCGTCGCCGCCGTCCGTTCCGTTTCCGCCCGGGATCGGGTCGCCCGCCTCGGTACACCCCGCGAGCGCGGCGGCGCCTCCGACGGCGACGCCGTGGAGGGCCGCTCGCCGCGTGAGACCAGTCATACCTCGCGGTACGCTGTCGATACGTAAGTCCCTCCTGTAGACGCAAACGCGCGTCTAACCAACCGGTCCGCGGCCGGTCCGGGAGCGCGGGACGCGTTCCGGCCGGCCTACGCCGGCGGTGCGAACAGCGCCTCGACCCCCTCGGCGTCGAGGTCGGCGGCGAGGCCGAGCGCGAGCGCGACGCGCGCCTTCGGGGCCGGGAGGTCGCCGGCGAACGTGACGCCGTGGTCGGCGAGCGTGACGGCGCCGCCGGCGGTCCCGTACACCGGCTCCGTCGGCCCGGCGGGCGGGCGCCCGGCCACGACGACCGGCACGGACTCGACCGCTTCGCCGATCGCCTCTCCGAGCGCCCCGGTGACGTTCCCGAGACCGGTCCCCTCGACGACGATCCCGCCGACCCCCGCGTCGAGCGCGTGTTCGAGCGCGCCCGCACCGACGCCGGTGCCCGAGTGGATCACCGGGACCTCAGGCACGCCCTCAGCACCCTCGACGGCGTCTGCGAGGGGATCGACCGAGACGCCGCGCTCGGGGGTGCGGACGACGCGCGAGGCGGCGCGGGTGAACGTCGCGACCGGACCCGCGCCCGGCGAAGTCATCGTCGACAGCGCGTTGCTGTGGCCCTTCACGACGTCGCGGGCGGCGTGGAGCTCGTCGTCGAACGCGACGTGGACGCCGCGCGAGAACCGGCTGTCCGCGGCCGCCCGAACCGCGAGCGCGAGGTTCGCCGGTACGTCGCTGGAGGGCTCGTCGAGCCGCCGCTGCGCGCCGGTGACGACGACCGGCGCGTCGAGGTCCGTGAGGAGGTCCAGCGCGAACGCGGTGTCCGCCAGGGTGTCCGTCCCGTGGGTGACGACGACGCCGTCGGCAGCCTCGTCCGCGCTCACGCCCGTCCGGTCCGGGCCTTCGCCCACCGCCTCGCGCGCCGCCGCCGCGGTCGCGAGCACGTCGCGCCACCGGACGTCGAACCCCGGCCGCGAGCAGACCTCTCTGGCCGTCACCCGCGCGTGGTCGCTCACGGCCGGCACCGCCGCCACGAGGTCGTCGCCGGTCTTCTCCGGCGCCGCACCGTCCTCGCCCGGTTCCGAGGCGATAGTGCCGCCGCAGGCCACCACCGCCACGCCCGGGCGACCGCCGTCGGTTCGCGCCGCGGGTCGCTCTCGGTCGCTTCCGGTGCCGCCGCGCCGGCCGTTCGAGTCGCCGCGCCGGTCGCGGTGATCGGTCTCGGTCATACCGGTCCTCGCTCCCCGACGGACAAAGCGATTGGTACCGCGGCAGGCGCTCGGCTCGGCGCGCGCCGGACCGCGACCGGGGTCGACTACCGGCGGCTCGCGGCGGTCGGACTGCTCCGCGGGCCCAGACGCTCCGAAACCCTCGGTTCGGCACAGATCTCGAAACAAAGGATTAGCGGAGCCGATAAACAGTTAAAATATCTCTGAGCGGGTTTTAAAACGTCCAAACCGACCGAGAAACGTGGTGAAATTCGTCGAACCCTCGTCGGGCTATATGTGGTCCCCCTTCCTACGGAGAGGTGTCCATGTCAACCCCCGCTCCCACGCAGATCGCCTCCGGCGAACGGCTCGCCGGGCTGATGACCGGCACCGTGAAAGCCGCCGCCTTCTGGGCGGCCATCGCCATCCCGGCCGCGTACCCCGCCCTCCTGTACGCGGGCCTCGACGGCGGCACCGGGCAGCTGTTCGTCGCCCTGCTGTTCGCGAACGCCCTCGCGCTCGCGCTCGGTCACGACCACAAGCGCTGAGACCGCCGCCGCCGACTCGACCGCTCGCCGACCGCCGAGGCGTCGCGTGGACACCGACGCTGCGCCCTCCCGCCCTCCTCCGGGCCGTTCTCATATCTCCGGGCCCTCCTCCCGGCCGCCCCCGCGCGCTTTCAGGCCGCGCCGTTCCGCTCTCGAAGCGCTTACCCCCGTCCCGGGCCGACTGCGGGTATGAGCGACGAGACCCGCGTCGAGTGGCGCGACTGGGGCCCCGAGGCGTTCGCCGAGGCCGACGAGCGCGACCGCCCGGTGCTGCTCTCGCTGTCGGCCACCTGGTGCGAGGGCTGTCACGAGATGGACGCGATCACCTACGCGGAGCCGCGGATCGCTGCCAACGTCAACGAGGGGTTCGTCCCCCTCCGCGTCGACGTCGACCGCCACCCGCGGGTGCGCGAGCGCTACAACATGGGCGGGTTCCCGACGACCGCCTTCCTCACGCCCGAGGGGAGACTGCTGACCGGCGCGGGCTACCTCGACGTCGACGGGATGCGGCAGGTCCTCGAATCGGTCCGACAGATGTGGACCGACAAGGGCCGCGACGCGGGGCGCGTCCCCCGGGCGCTCGACGCCGACCTGCCGCCCCGCGGCGACGTGACCGACGGGATAGAGAGCCACCTCGCCGGGCAGCTAGAGGCGAAGTACGACGCCGAGAACGCCGGCTGGGGGACAGACGCGAAGTTCCCGCTCCCGCGGACCGTCGAGTTCGCGCTGAAGCGGGACCGGAACCGCGCGCTCCGGACGCTCGACGCGGTCCGCGACCACCTCACCGACGACGTCGACGGCGGATTCTTCCGCTACGCGGGGACGTCCGACTGGGGGGACGTCGCCTACGAGAAGCCGCTCGACACAAACGCCGCCGTGACCCGCGCGTTCGCGAACGCCTTCCTCTACACCGGCGACGAGGCGTACCTCGACCCAGCGCTCGACGCCGTGGACTTCCTCACCGACGACCTCTGGACCGGCTACGGCGTCGGCGGCAGCCTCGGTCCCGGGCTCGGCCGCGCCTACTACGCCGCCCCCGCCGAGGACCGCGCGGACCTCGACGACCCCCGCCGCGACCTGACCGTGTTCGCCGGCGGCAACGCGCTCGCCGCGGACGCGCTGTTCGCGGTGGCCGCCTACACCGACGACGAGGGGGCCCGCGAGTACGCTGACCGGATCCTCGACGGCCTCGAACGCGACCTGATCGACGCCGACAGCGGCGCGGTCACCCACTACCGCGGCAGCGACGAGGCCGGCGAGTCCGACCTGTTGGAGGACGCCGCCCGCGTGGTCGGGGCGTACGTCCGCGCTGCCGGCGTCCGCGGCGAGGGGGCCGACGTGGCCTGCGCGGTCGCGGACCGAGCGATCGACCGGCTCCACGTCGAGGGGTCGTTCGTCGACGGGCCGCGCTCGGGGGCGGGACTGCTCGACCGGTCGTTCCGCCCGCTCGACGCCAACGTCGAGATGGCGACGGCGCTCCTCGACCTCGCGGCGCTCACCGGCGAGGACCGCTACCGCGAGGTCGCCCGCGAGACGGCCGAGGCGTTCGCCGGCGCGACCGAGCGCCTGAGCGTTCAGGTCGCCGCGTACGGGAGCCTCGCCGCCCGGCTCCGGCGCGGCACGACCGTCATCGCGGTCGGGACCGAACCCGGGAGCGACCTCCACCGCGCCGCGTGGCGGGTCGCCGACCACGAGAAGGTGATCGCACCGAACGCACACGAGGCCGACGCGCCCGCGCCGCGGACGGTGCCAGAAGGGACCGCGGTCGTCCTCGCGGGCGACGAGACCTCCGAGCCGGCGGAAACGCCCGACGAGTTGATGCGTCGCGTCGGCGACGCCCTAGCGTAAGCCGCGCCGATACGCCGGGCAAAAATCGCCGCGTCGCGCCGGTGGCGGCGAGGACGCCCGATCGGTCGGTCCGGATCGTAAACGGGCGACGCGTTTATACGGGTGCCGCGGCATCCCCGGGTATGGCATCTCTCCGCGACCTGGGGCTCTCAGAGTACGAGGCCCGGGCGTACCGCGCGCTCCTCCGGACCGGTCCGACGACGGCGAAGGACCTCTCTCGGGCCAGCGAGGTCCCGATGGGGCGGATATACGACGTGCTCAACAGCTTAGAGCAGCACAGCCTCGTCCGCAGTCAGGCCGCCAGCCGACCGAAGAAGTACGTCGCGGTCGAGCCCGACGCCGCGCTGGACCGCCTGCTCGACGAGAAGAAACAGGAGCTGCGGACGCAGGCCGAGCAGTACGAGTCGGTGGTCGACGACCTCTCCGCCGAGCTCGACGCCGGCGAGCCGGTCGACGGCCAGTTCTGGACCGCGGCGGTCGGCGCCGAGGAGGCGACGGACCTCCTCTTGGAGCGGATCGCCGCCGCGGAGCGCAGGGTGGTCGTGGTCGCGGGCGCGCCGGCGACTGGCTTCGACCTCGGCACGATCGGTGAGCGCGTCACCGCCGAGCTGGAGTCCGCGCTCGAACGCGGTGTGGAGATCCGGGTGCTGCTGTCGCCGGCGACGGTCGACGAGCTCCCGCGGAGCGTTGGCAGCCGGTACACCTCCGAACTCGCCGACATGGACGGGTTCGAGGTCCGGACGTCGCCGAACGTGGACGGGACGTTCAACGTGTTCGACGAGATCGAGGTGTGCATCGAGGTGCCACACCCCCTGTCGGCGGACGAGCCGTTCGCGATGATCGACGTCAAGGACATCGACTTCGCGACGAGCGTGAAAGAGCAGTTCGAGCCGCGGTGGGCGGAGGCGGAGCCGCTGACGTTCGGGTGAGCTGACACCGAGACGGGACGCGGCGCGCGGTGCGAGACGCTTACCGGCCGAGTTCGCCGCGCAGGTCGCCTAGTCTGACCTCGCGTTCGGCGTGGGCGTTGTGCTGGTGGATCGACTCGTCGTTCGACTGTTTCATGCGGATCACGGCGTCGTCCGAGAGGTGCGGGAACTCCTCGACGGTGCCCTCGGCGAGCGCGCGGACGCAGTCCTCGACGAACTTCGCGTCGGCGTGGGCCTCGTAGGTCATGTGGTCCTCGTCGGGCCGCTTCGCCATGTTGTAGATGCGCGCGCTCATCGAGTCCCGGGCGACGTCGATCACGTCGCGGAGGTCGACGTCGGGGTGGCCGTCGGTCGTGATCGTCAGGGTCGCGTGGCCGCGCTGGGAGTGGCCCGGTTGCGGGACGGCGTCCAAGAACTCCTCGGTCGTCTCCTCGTCGATGCCGAGTTCGGCGAGCTTGTCGCGGGCCCGCGACTCGCTCATCCCCTGCGAGCAGGGGCAGACGGTCATCCCCGTCACTTCGGCGCCGATCTCCTCGCGCGTGCCGTCCTCGGTCGCCTCGGCGCTGGCGACGATCGTCGCCGTACTCTGCGTCTCGATGTCGGAGGCGGGCGTGTTCTCGCGGGTGACGAGCTCCGCCGTCATCGACACCTCGGCGGTGGTGGTGTAGTCGTGTTTCTCGAGGAGTCGCTCGGCGGCGTCGCCGCAGACGTCCTCGACGCGGTACGCCTCCTCGCGGGTGATGTCTTCGAGGATCTCGTCGACCGTCGCGAGGTTCCGCGACATGTCGATCCCCTTGCGACCGCTCGGGAGGTCGACGAACACCTCGAACTCCGCCATGAGGACGATGGGCCGTTTGTCGCCGCGCGCCAGCTTCACGAGCTTCTCCACGCCGGTGACCCCGACCTGCGACAGCCCGACGGTGACGTCGGGGGCCGAGGCCTGTACGTCCGGCAGCTGATGACTCATTACGAACATGATAGTGACTCTCGGGATTAGCCCTTTCGGAAGGGGGAGGTACGTCGGGTAGTCGCGCGCGTGCGTCCCGGCCGCGCACGACGCGAAACGTGAGGGGCACCGCCGATCCGCGCGTGTGAGACCTCCACGCCCCGCGGGCCGTAACGCACGATTTATAACGGCGGCAGCGGAAGGTGTTCCAAGACCATGCCGAGTTCCAATGGGCCGCAGAAGGCGACTCGCGACAAGCTCTCGAACAAGCCCCGCAACCGCGGCACCTCCCCGCCGCAGCGAGCGATCCAGGAGTTCGAGGAGGGGTCGCAGGTCCACCTCAAGATCGACCCGAGCGTCCCCAAGGGGCGCTTCCACCCGCGCTTCGACGGCCGGACGGGCACCGTCATCGGCAAGCAGGGGTCGGCGTTCAAAGTCGAGATTCCGGACGGCGGCAAGACGAAGACGCTCATCGTCACCGCCGCTCACATGCGGGCGCAGCAGAACTGAGATGACGATCTTCAAAGAGAAGCTCGACGAGGAGTACGTCACCACCTCCGAGGCGAAGGAGATCCTCGTGGAGATCGAAGACGAGCGCGCGGCCGACGAGGACCGCGATCTCCGCTACGAGCTTGCCCGCGCGATCGAACACGTCAACCGCTTCGCGGACCTCGACGCCGACGAGTCCCGCGAGCTCGTCGAGGAGCTGACCGACCTCGACCAGGTCGACGTGCCGACCGCCGTGAAAATCACCGACCTACTCCCGGAGGACCGCACGGAGCTCCGCTCGGTGTTCGCCCAAGAGCGCTACTCGCTCGACGGCGAGGAGCTCGACGAGATCCTCGACGTCGTCGCGAAGTACGCCTGACCGCGAGATTCTTCCGGCCCGGTGGGGGTCCGTCGCCACGTTTTTTCAGATTTCCGCCCGTATGTCGGGCCGCATGTACCAGACCACCCTCGTTCCGACCGGCGAGGGCGTCGCCGCCCTCGACGCGGTCGACGACGCGATCGACGTCACGGCGGCCGACGGGACGGTACACGTCCTCGGCGTCGTCGAGGAGATCCCGATGTACGACCGGTCCGGCAAGCCGGAGAAGTTCGACGACGACGACCCCGAGCGCCGCGACGAGCTGGAAGCGGCGGTCGACCGGGTCGCGACGGCCGTCGCGGACGCCGGCATCGACAGCGAGACCGCGGTCGAGTCCGGCGTCCCGGCCCACGAGATCGCGGCGTACGCCGACGCCGTCGACGCGGACGCCGTCGTGATGGGCAAACGCGGCCTCGACGCGGCGGCCGGCGACCTGCTCGGGAGCACGACCGAGCGCGTCATCCGGAACGCCGACGCGACGGTCGTCTCCGTCCCGGTCTCCGAGTGAGCACGCGCGGCCGCCCCCGCCCCGCGTCGTCGGCCCCCGTGCGTCACCGGTTCCGGCCGGTCTCAACGGCGATCGTCCCGAAGAGCCGCTGATCGCGCTCCCGGACCGCGGCGCCGTCGTCGAGCGCGCGACGCGCGGCGGCGGTGCGCTCCGCGAGCCTGCCGAGCGGGTCGTCGCCCCGCGCGTCGAAGAGGCGACCGTTCACCGCCACGAACGCCCGGAGCGCGGCGTTCGCCGCTCCGTTCCCCTCCGGGACAAACGCCGCGACGACGACGGCGTCCGCGAGGTCGCACCAGCGGCTCACGACCCGGTACGGGTCGGCGAACAGCGACGTGACGAACGTCGCGAGGACGCCGTCGGCGGCCGCGACGGGCGGGCGCTCGGCGTCGCCCTCGACGAGCGAGACGTTCCCCCAGTCGTGCCGCTCGACGAGCCCGGCCGCGCGGTCGAGCATCCGCGGCGAGACGTCGACGCCGACGACGCGCCCGCTCGGCCCCACCGCGTCGCGGAGCGCGGGGAGGTTCACTCCCGGCCCGCAGCCGAACTCGACGACCGTGTCGCCGGGGGCGAGGTCGAGCGCGCGGACGCAGGCGGCCCGGACGCCGCCGACGGACGCCGTAGCTCGCGCGAACCAGTCGTAGACCCGCGCCCACGCGTCGTAGCCGCGGCGGATCCGACGCAGTCGACGCGGATCCGTTTCCGGATCGCCGGCCACCACGGAGTCGCCGTCACGGTCCCGGGTCACGAGTCGACGCCGACGGCCGCCGGCGGGGTCTTCGGCCACCACCGCGCCGGCCCGTCGCGCGCGACCGTCGAGCGACACCGCTCCGAGTCCGTACAGCCCCGCGGCCGCTGGTAGGCGATCCCCCGCTCGGCCAGGTACGACACGTACCCGTCGTCGACGCGGTCCAGCTTCTCGTGACAGACCCACCGGTCGCCGCACGTCCCGGCGGCGACGCTCCGGTACGGGCAGGTGAACGTCGTCTCCTCGATGCCCGCCTCGGACGCGGTCTCGTCGACCCGCACGCCGACGGAGCGGTACGCCAGCCGGAGTCGCCGGACGACCGCGCTCGGCGACGACGCGCCGAGGAACAGGACGTGCGCGAGCGCGTATCCGAAGTCGTGGAGCAGCCGCTCGCCGCGCGTCAGCGACGCTCGGTCCCCTTCCAGCCGCGTCCGGAGCGTGCCGTACCACTCCGCTATCTCGCGGACCTCGTCGCGCAGCGCCGCCGCCTCCGCGAGCGCCTCTCGCCGCTCCGTCAGGGGCGTCGGCCCGTCGGAGAGACGGAACGACGGCACCGCCTCGACGTGTTCGAGCACGCGCTCGCGGAGGCAGTCGCCGTCCGCGTGCGCCGCGGCTCGGCGGCGGAGCTCGGGGTACCAGTCCCGCGTCAGCGCGCCGTACGCGCCGTCGAGGAGCTCGTCGACCCGTGCCGCGTCCTCCGCTCCGCTCGCTCCGCCGCGATCCGTTCCGCCCGCCCCGGCGGTCGCCCCCGGGAACGCCTCGACGAGTCGCATCACCGCCGCCGGCTCCGGTTCTGCCATGGTATCACGTGTCACTCGACGCTATTGAATCCGCCCGGCGGCGGCCGCCGTCGCCGCGGCCCCGGCAGCGGTTTTTTCACCGCTCGGAGCGTTAAACGATACATGGACAACGCCGACGGCGACGGGACGCCGGAGGACGACCGAACGGGCGGCGACGCCGCCGCGGACGCCGGGGAGACGCCGGACGAAGACGCCGCCGGCGACGGCGGGGACGGACCGACCGCCGTCCTCCTCGACGTGCTGCCGAACGGGCGTCCCGACGACGACCGCCCGCAGTCCCGCAAGTCGCCGGTGGCGTACGGGCTCGGCGACGACTCGTTCGCGCTGTACGAGCTGATGCTCGCCGCCGACGCGGACGTCTCCGTCGGCGACCGGCTCGGGCTGGACGGGCCCAACGTCGGCCGCTACCGAGAGGTCTCCTTCGACGGCCTCACCCGGAACGCGGCCGCGGAGATCGAGTACGCGGCCGAGGCGATCGTCGAGGCCGACGAGGAGCGGTTCGTCGACTTCTACAACGAGGCGGGCCCGATCACCCTCCGGCTCCACCAGCTGAATCTGCTGCCGGGGATCGGCAAGAAGCTGCGGAACGACCTGCTCGACGAGCGGAAGCGCGGGCCGTTCGAGAGCTTCGCCGACGTCGAGGAGCGCATCTCCGGGCTCCACCGTCCCCGAGAGGTGATCCTCGAACGGATCGTCGAGGAGATCCGCGAGGACGACCTGAAGTACCGGACGTTCGTCGGCCGCGAGGAGTGAGCGACGGGCGGCCCGTGCCCCCCGCGACCGTGGGCACGACCGGGAGTCGCCGCGATCCGCCGCCGCGACGCCCCCGGAACGAGACTTTTACCCGAACACCGCGTGTATCCCGGCCATGACCGATTCACCGACGGGTGAAGCCGCCGGCTACGGGAGCCGCGATCCCGACGCGCTCGCGCGGCGGGCCGGCGCGCGGGCGGACCCCGACCGCGACCAGCACTTCCTCGTCGACGACCGGGTCCTCGACCGGATCCCCGGCTACCTCCCGGCCGACGCCGACGGGAGTCACCTCCTCGAGATCGGCGGCGGCGCGGGCGCGCTCACGGACCGCCTGCTGGCGGCGGCGACGGCCGACGGGACCGCGGACTCCGGCCGCGTCACCGTGATCGAGCGCGACGGGGCGTTCGCCGACTTCCTCCGCGAGGAGTTCGCCGCCGCCGTCGCCGACGGCCTCCTCGACGTGGTCGAGGGCGACGCGCTCGACGTCGACCTCCCGCCGTTCTCGGCCTGCGTCGCCAACCTCCCGTACGGCGTCTCCTCGGAGATCGCCTTCCGCCTGCTCCCCGAGAAGAAGCCGCTCGTGTTGATGTTCCAGGCGGAGTTCGCCGACCGGATGGTGGCGTCGGCGGGCGAGTCCGAGTACGGCCGCCTCTCGGTGTCGGCGCAGCACTACGCCGACGTAGAGATCGTCGAGCGCGTCCCGAAGGAGGCGTTCGACCCGCAGCCGGCCGTCGAGAGCGCCGTCGTGCGCTGTGCGCCGCGGGACCCCGACTACGTCGTCGGCGACGAGGCGTTCTTCCTCCGGTTCGTGAAGGCGCTGTTCACCCAGCGGCGCAAGACGGTGCGGAACGCGGTGCGGAACACGGCGCACATCTCCGGGCTCGACGAGCCGGAGGCCGTCGTCGACGCGGCCGACGAGGAGCTGTTGCGCAGTCGCCCGGGGAAGCTGGACCCGGCGGCGTTCGCCGCGCTGGCGGAGCTGGCCCGCGAGCGCGGCTCGCCCACGGGGGCGTGACATGACCGGGTGGATCGGCCTCGTGGCGGCGGTTCAGCGCGCGCTCACGGGCAACGCGGAGCGGTTCGCCGCCTCCGCGGGTATCGTCGCCGCCGTGCTGATCGTCCGGTACCTCACGCGACGGCTGCGCCACGGCGACCGAGACCTCTCCTCCACCCAGCGGCTCCTGCTGTCGGCGGGGGTCGGCGTCGCCACCGCCGCGGGGGCGATCACGCTGATCGCGGTGTGGGACCGGAGCGGCGCGCTCTTCGAGACGGCGCAGTCGGCGCTCAGCGCCGATCAGGTGTCGAACGTCGTCCTCAGCGTGATCCTCTTGGCTATCGCGTACGCGCTCACCGACTTCCTCGGGGGCGTCATCCGCGAGATCGGTGCGGAGAGCGCGTCGATCTCGCAACACCAGCAGGAGGTGATCCTGCGAATCACGCAGCTGACCGTCTACACGTCGGCGGTCCTCGCGGTGGTGGGGCTGTTCACCGACAACGTCGGCAGCCTCCTCGTCGGCGCGGGGTTCCTCGGCATCGTGGTCGGCATGGCGGCCCGCCAGACGCTCGGGGCGATACTGGCCGGGTTCGTGCTGATGTTCTCCCGGCCGTTCGAGGTCGGCGACTGGGTCGAGATCGGCGACCACGAGGGGACCGTCACCGAGATATCGATCATGAGCACACGGCTCCGGTCGTTCGACGGCGAGGTGATCACGATGCCGAACGACGAGGTCCGGTCGGGGTCGATCGTCGACCGATCGCGGCGGAACCGGCTCCGGGTGGAGGTCGAGGTCGGCGTCGACTACGACACCGACGTCGAGCGCGCGGTCGCGGTCGTCGAGGAGGCGGTCGCGGGCGTCGAGGACGTCGCCGAGATGCCCGAGCCGAACGCCGTGACGAAGCGCTTCGACGACTCCGCGGTCGTCCTCGGCCTGCGCTACTGGATCCGCAACCCGAGCATGCGGAAGCGCTGGCGGACCCGGACCGCCGCGATGAACGCGATGAAGGGCGCGCTCGAGGACGAGGGGATCGTCATCCCGTTCCCGCAGCAGACGCTCTCCGCTCGCGCCGAGGGCGCCTCCGGGCCGCAGTTGGACGCGGCGGTCGAGGGCCGGGCGGCGACGCGGCCCGGCTCCGCCGACCCGAACGGCGCCGATGTCGACGCCGACGACGCCGGCGAAGCGACCGACGGCGACGCCGGGGAGGCCGACCGATGACCGACGACGCGAGCGAGGGCGACCTCGCGGCGCGCCGGGGTCTCGACGACGCCGTCGTCTACCAGCCGGCCGAGGACTCCGGCCTGCTCGCGGAGGCGGCGGTCGCGGAGGCGCGCGGCCGCGTGCTGGAGGTCGGAACGGGGTCGGGCTGGGTCGCCGCGCGGGTGGCGAGCGAGCGCGACCTCGACGTGGTCGGCAGCGACCTCAATCCGCACGCCGCGCGACAGGCGCGCGACCGCGGCGTCGGGGCCGTCGTCGCCGACCTGCTCTCGCCGTTCCGCGCGGACGCGTTCGACACGGTGTGTTTCAACCCGCCGTACCTCCCGACCGACCCCGAAAACGAGTGGAGCGACTGGATGGAACACGCGCTCTCGGGTGGCGAGTCCGGCCGGGAACTCATCGAACCGTTCCTCGCCGACGTGGGGCGCGTCCTCGCGCCGGGCGGGGTCGTCCTCCTGCTCGTCTCCTCGCTCACCGGGTACGAGGAGGTGCTCGCACTCATCGAGGAGGCCGGGTTCGACCACGAGGTCGTCGTCGAGGAGTCGTTCCCCTTCGAGACGCTCACGGTACTGGCGTTGCGTCGGGCGTAGCGGGGTCGCTCGGCAACTGATTACTACAAAACATAACGCGCATTAGCAAATATTATACGACGGTATATCCAACGATCGGTGATGACCGAACGTGTCGCGGCGACGCCGGGGCTGTATCCGCTCCCGGACCGGGCGAAAGAGACGCTCTCGGACCTGAAGGGCCACCAGAAGGGGGACCTCCTGAGCGGCGACGAGAGCGAGGCGATCGTGGCGGCGTACGACGAGGTGCGCGCCGAGTACGTCGACGACCAGCTGGACGCCGGCCTCGACCTGATCTCCGAGGGGCAGGGCCGCTGGGACGACATGATCGCGCACCCGCTGACCGTCAGCGACGCCGTCGAGACCGGCGGCATCGTCCGGTACTACGACAACAACAACTTCTACCGGGACCCGCGGGTCGTCGACGACCTCGACTTCTCGGGCGACGTGGCGGGCGAACTGGAGAAGGCGACCGACCTGCTCGCCGACGCCGACGGGGTCGACGACGCGTCGCTCGCGGCGACGCTTCCCGGGCCGTACTCGCTCGCCGACCTCGCGACCGACGAACACCGCGGCGACGAGGCCGATTTCCAGGCCGCCATCGCCGAGTTCCTCGCGGGCGAGGTCGAGGCGTTCCCCGACCACGAGACGCTGTTCCTCCTCGAACCGTCGCTCGTCACGAACCCGCCCGCCGAGGGCGAGGAGGCGGGCGCGACGGACGCCATCTCGACGGTCGCCGACGCGACCGACGCCGACGTGGTCGTCCAGACGTTCTACGGCGCGCTCGGCGAGAAGCTGTACGCGCACCTCGTCGACGAGGCGGGCGCGGACGCGCTCGGGCTTGACCTCGTCGCCGGCGACCGGGACGACACCGTCTACAACGTCCAGGAGTTCGGCTCGACCGACTCGCTGTCGCTCGGGCTCGTCGACGGGCAGAACACGCTGGTCGAGGAGCCGGAGACGATCGCGGAGCGCGTCGAGTGGTTCGAGTCGCAGATCCCGCTGGAGGGGTTCGACCGGACGTACCTCACGCCGAACACCGAGCTGTTCTACCTGCCGACGAACAAGTACCGCGCGAAGCTGAACGCCCTCGCCGACGCCGCGGAGGTGCTCGATTAATGGTCCGAAACCCGTCCGCCAACCGCGACCAGTTCCGTCCGGACGACCACCCGAACGACGCGTTCCTGCTCACGACCGTCGTCGGCTCGTACCCGAAGCCGAAGTGGCTCAACCGCGCCGACGAGCTCGTCGACGACCCCGACTCGAAGTTCGACGAGTCCGACCTCGAGGAGGCGCACGACGACGCCTGTCGGCTCATCACGCACGAACACGAGCGCGCCGGGCTCGACACGGTCGTCGACGGCGAGATGCGCCGCAACGAGATGGTGGAGTTCTTCGCCGACCGCATCGACGGCTACGAGTTCAACGGGCCGGTGAAGGTGTGGGGCCACAACTACTTCGACAAGCCGAGCGTGGTCGAGGAGGTCGCGTACGACGAGCCGTGGCTCGTCGACGAGTTCGAGTTCACCTCGAACGTCGCAGAGCGCCCGGTGAAGGTCCCGATCACGGGGCCGTACACGCTCGGCTTCTGGGCGTTCAACGAGGCGTACCCCTCCACCGAGGAACTCGTGTACGACCTCGCGGACCTCGTCAACGAGGAGGTCGAGAAGCTGGTCGAGGCGGGCGCGCGCTACATCCAGATCGACGAGCCCGCGCTGGCGACGACGCCGGAGGACCACGCCATCGTCGGCGAGGCGCTCGAACGCATCGTCTCGGGCATCGACGAGGACGTCCGGATCGGCCTCCACGTCTGCTACGGCGACTACTCGCGGATCTACCCCGAGATCAACGACTACCCGATCGACGAGTTCGACGTGGAGCTGTGTAACGGCGACTTCGAGCAGATCCCGACGTTCACCGACCCCGAGTTCGAGCCCGACCTCGCGCTCGGCGTCGTCGACGCCCACACCGCCGAGGTCGAGCCGGTCGAGGAGATCAAAGCGAACATCCGGCAGGGCCTCCGCGTCGTCCCGCCGGAGAAGCTCACGATCTCGCCCGACTGCGGGCTGAAGCTCCTCCCGCGCGACATCGCGTACGGCAAGACGGAGAACATGGTGACCGCGGTCCGCGAGGTCGAAGCGGAGATCGACGCCGGCGACATCGACCTCGACAACCCGCTCGCGGACGACTGATCCGCCGACGCTATTTATAAGAAGTCGCCGCACCCACCGTCCGGCATGGACATCGGGGTGACGGTCGGCGACGACCTCGACCGCCTCGCGGCGTCGCCGGCGCGGTTCGACTTCTGCGAACTCGGCGTCGGCGAGCCGACGCTCGTGCCGGACGAGGTCGACCCCGGCCGCCTGACGGACGCGCTCGGCGGCCGCGACCTGCTCGTCCACCTGCCGTACAGCCAGCGACTGGCCAGCTACGTCCCCGAGGTGAACGACGCCATCGTCGACTACCAGCGCCGGCTCCTGACCGCGGCCGGCGACCTCGGCGCGGAGAAGGCGGTCCTCCACGCCACCTCCGCCGACCGCGACGACGTGGCGTTCCGCGAGACCGCGGCCGACCAGCTCCGGCGCGTCGCCGACGTCGGCCGCGAGGCGGGCGTCGAGGTCGTCGTCGAGAACGTCGGCCACCAGCACGCGGGGCTCCAGCTCTCGGTCCTCGGCGACCTCGCCCGCGAGACCGACACGCCGATCTGCTTCGACGTGGGCCACGCGTACATGGAGGGCGGCAACAAGGCGATCAGGCGGTTCCTCCGCAGCCACGGCGACCGGATCTCGCACCTCCACTGTCACGACGTGCGCCGCCGCGGCGACACCCACCTCCCGGTCGGGGCCGGCGAGGTCGACTACGACCTCGTCGCGTCCGAGCTCGACGACTTCGGCGGGACGGTCGCGCTGGAGGTGTTCACCGACGATGCGGCGCTGCTCCTCGACTCGGCCGAGCGCGTCGCCGACCGCCTCGGCGCGTCCTTTTGACTCCGCGGCTCAGTTCGCTCCGCCGGCCGCGTCCTCGTCGTCCGCTCCGGGCGCGTCGTCGCTCGCGTCGGCCGCATCGCCGCTCGTCTCGGCCGCGTCGCCGTCGACCTGCTGTTTGATCGACTCCAGCTCGGACTCCACGTCGACCTCCGGCGGCTCGTCGGCGGCGTCACCGCTCGCATCGCCCTCACCGGGCGCCTCGTCGCCCGCGTCGTCGCTCTCGCCGGGTTCGGTCACGTCGATCCGGACGGGGTTCGCGCCGTCGCCTCGGTCGGACCGCTCCTCGGCGTCCCCTCGGCTCCGCGCGTTGCGGTCGCCGTCGGGGTCGCCGCCCAGCCGCCGGTCGCGCGCCGCGTCCGCCTCGCGGCGCCCCTCGTCGATGCGGGACTCGATCTCCGCGGTGAGGTCGCGCGCGTCGGCGATGATCGAGCGCGAGGCGGCGTCCTCGGGGAGGTCGGCCTCCGAGAGCGCGGTCCGGAGCTCCGAGAGGGAGCGCGAGAGCCCGGCAGTCGCGCCGTCGCGCACGTCCGCGAGGCGGTCGCCCGCCCCCTCTGCGCCCTCGGCGACGCTCCGCCCCGGGTCCGCGAGCCGGAGCGTCCCCCGGAGCAGTTCGAGCGACTTGATCGTCGTCTCCAGCAGCGCGATGACCGTCGGGATGGTGTACTGCTCGGTGAACCGCACTAGCTCCGAGAGCCGCGGCGGCCGCGGGGGACCCCGGCGGTCGCGCTCGCTCTCCCGGAGGTCGGCCCGGAGCTCGCCCAGCACGTCCTCGAGCTCGTCGAGCCGCTCCTCGAGGTCGTCGTCGCGTCGGTCGCGGGAACTCATGCCACCTGCTACGGCGCGCGCGGATAAAAAGCCCGGCAGCGGTCGCGCCCGGCCCAGACCGGCCGCACCGCCGCCGGTCAGAAGGCCTCGCGCAGGAACGTCGGCCGCGGCGGGAAGAGTGCGCCGAGGTCGGCGGCGAGCCCCTCGCCGAAAGCGCCGTCGCCGACGTCCAGCGCGCCGTGCGCCCGGAGGTCGTCGACGCCGCGGTACCCGGCGTACAGCTGCGAGAGCGGGCCGATTCCCGCCGCTACGTCGGCGTCGTCCGGGCTTCCGGGGTCTCCGCCGGCGTCGACCCGCTCGGCGTCGACCTCGCCGCCGGCGACTGTCACCCGGATCGGTCGGTCGTGCCAGCCGACGAGCGGGTCGTCGACCGCGAGCGTGAACTCGGCGTCGAGATCCGGGTCGGGGGCCAGCTCTCGCAGCGCCGCAGGGACATCGACGAGCCGGAACATCGGTCCGGCGCGAACCTCCTCGGTCACCGCCCGCGGGTCGTCGACGCGGTCGAGGAGGCTCACGTCCGCGGGGAGGCGGAGCCGGACGCGCTCGACCTGCGAGTCGTGGTCCCGACAGAAGCGGAACACCTCGTCCCACGCGAACGGGTCGGCGACGGCGGCGTCGGAGACGACCATCGCCTTCCCGTCGCCGTCGTCGCGCTCGGTGAACGTGTACGACAGCAGCGCGCGGAGGTCGTCGTCCCGTCCGAGGCCGTAGACGAAGGGATCGGTCTGCCACCCGCGGAGGGTGTTCTCGCGCCACCACGCCGCCGTCCGCGCCATCGTGAAGTCGTACCGGTCCGCGGTCGCGGCGAGGAGGTCTGCCGCCGCCTCGTAGTCGCCCTCGTCGAGCCGCCGGAATTTCCCCGTTTCGTCACCTCTGTCAGTCGCGTCGGCCGCGAACGCCAACTGTTCCGGCGGCGTCTTCACCCACCGATATCGACTCACCGTCCCCCACCCGTACCGGCGGTAGAAGGGGTGTTCGAACGGCCACAGCACGGAGTACCGAATCTCGTCTTCCCGGTACTCCGTCAGCGACTCGCGGAGGAGCCGCTCGATGTGGCCCTGGCGCCGGTGTTCCGGCGGGGAGGCGACCGCGGAGAGGCCGGCGGCGTCGCGGTCGCGCCCGCGGATCCGGAGCGTGAAGTCGTGGTGGCCGCACACCGCGACCGCCTCCTCGCCGTCGAACAGCCCCCGGTACTCGGCGAGGTGCTCGCGGTCGTCGTCGTCGGCCTCGGGGTCGTACGGCCCCTGCTCGGGAGAGAAGGCGTACCGCATGAACGCGCTGAACTCGTCGTCGCGCTTCTCCGGGAAGGGCCGGTAGTCGAGGTCGCCCATACGCCGTCGGCACCCGGGAGCCTGATAAGTGTTCCCGGCGCCTGCGTGTGGTTCTCACGCCACCGCCGCCCGCGGCCGGTCGCGCGGCCGGCTTAGTCGAACCGGCCGCGGCGGTACTGGACCGGCCACTCGACGTCCGCGCCGAGTTCGTGGGCGGCCTCTAGCGGCCAGTGCGGATGGCGGAGCAGCTCGCGGCCCAACGCCACGAGGTCGGCCCGCTCGTTCCGCACGAGGGCGTCGGCGTGGGTCGGCTCCGTGATCCCGCCGACCGCGGCGACGGGCACGTCGGTCCCCTCGCGGATCGCCTCGGCGTACGGCACCTGGTATCCCGGCCCCGCGCTCGGGAGCTCCTGGTCCGGGTGGATGCCGCCGCCGGAGACGTCTATCAGGTCGGCGCCGGCGTCGGCGAGGAGGGGGGCCAGCCGCACCGAGTCGTCCACGTCCCACGACTCGCGGTCGGGGAGCCAGTCGGTCGCGGAGATGCGGACGAAGACGGTTTCCCGTCCGGCCAGACGTCGCGGACGGCCGCGACGACCTCGCGCAGGAGTCGCGTGCGGTCCTCGAAGCTTCCACCGTACTCGTCGTCGCGGTCGTTGGTGACGGGCGAGAGGAACTGGTGGAGGAGGTAGCCGTGGGCCGCGTGGACCTCCGCGACCTCGAACCCGGCGTCGCGCGAGCGTTCCGCGGCGGCCGCGAACGCGTCGATCACCTCGTCGATCCCCGCCTCGTCCAGCCGGCGGGTGTCGGCGAGTCCGTCCTCGCCGACCTCCGCGTGGGGGTAGGGCTCGCCGGTCGCGGAGACGGTCTCCCACCCGTCCGCCTCGTCCCCCGGAATAGGGTCGCCCCCCTCGGCCGGCGGCCGGTGTGAGGCCTTCCGACCGGCGTGTGCCAGTTGGATCCCCGGCGCCGCACCCTGCGACCGGACGAACTCGACGATCGGTTCGATCGCCTCGGCGTGCTCGTCGGACCAGATCCCGAGGCAGTCCGGCGTGATCCGTCCGCGGGCCTCGACCGCGGTCGCCTCCGTCATCACGACCCCGGCGCCCCCGGCGGCGCGGGCGCCGAGGTGGACCCGGTGCCAGTCGGTGGCCAGGCCGTCGTCGGCGGAGTACTGACACATCGGCGACAGCATGATGCGGTTCCGGAACTCGGTGTCGCGAAGCGAAAGCGGCGTGAACAGCGTGTCGGTCACGGATCGGCGCACGACCGCCGCGACGTAAGGCCCTCCGATCCCCCGCCCGGATCGCCGCCGCTGGTTTAGGCCGACCGAAATATATATGCCCGCCGCTCCCTGAGCGGGGTGTAATGACAACGGGAGACCGGATCGAGCCGGACGCCGAGCCGGCGACCGAGGAGCGACCGACGGTCGCCGCGACCCGCTGCTCGGAGGAGCGGACCGTCTTCGCCGAACAGGGCAACACCGACGCGTGGATCGCGACCGACCTCACCGTCGATCTCGAACGGTAACGCGTCCTCAACGGCGCTCGACCGGCGCGGCGTCTCCTCCCGCCCAGCCCGTCGTGTTCACTCTTCCGAGCGGAGCGTCTCTCCGGTCGAACCGGCGGTCCGCGGCGTCGCAGCCGTTCCCGTGCCCCCTTCTTCCCTGCGCTGCGCGTCGGCGAGCGCGCGGATCCGGTCGAGGATCGCGTCGTATCGCCCGCGGTCGGATCCCTTCTCGAAGTAGGCGTCCGCGCCGGCGCCGAACGCCGCCGCCTCGCACTCCTCGCTCGGACACGTGCTGTGGAACACGACCGGGAGCGCCGGGTCGACCTCGCGCAACCGTTCGGTGAGGTCGACGCCGTGCCCGTCCGGGAGCCGCTGTTCGGTCACGACGCAGTCGACCGCGACCCGCTCGCCGCCGACCTCGATGCCGGTCTCGACGGCGTCGACCCCGTCGGCGAGGCGCTTCACGGACCGGACGTGGACGCGGTCCGTGATCCGCTCGGCGAACGTCTCGAAGAGCTCCGCGGAGCGGGCGTCGGGCTCGATCTGGAGGACGGCGATCGGCGCTTCGCGGTTCTCCTCGCTGACGGTCGTTTCGACTCGGTCGGTGGCTGCGGTCGTGTCCGCGTGTGTTTCGGACGGCGGTGTCTGGTCGGTCATGGGTTGTGGCGCTGGCGACGACTCGTCGAAGAATAACTTACTACGACAGTTGTAATCCTTCTACCAACAGTAGCCGCGGGAACGGTATAATAATTCCGCGATCACCGTTGTCACGCCCCTCAAACGCGATTATCCGGTAGTATTAGGTGAAAATTCCCGGACGTACGGAGGATTTCTCTCTCTGGGCCGCACGCGGCGCGACGCCGTGGGCGCGCGGCTCACACCGGAGTACCCGCTGACGGGATCGAGCGTCGCCGAAGGACCCGTTACGGCGTCGAACGCCGCCGGCCGAGAGGCCTCAGGCGAACAGGTCGCGAGCCTCCCGGACCGCGTCGACCAGGGCGTCGACCTCCTCGACGGTGTTGTAGAAGTAGAAGGAGGCGCGCGCGGAGGCGGCGACGCCCATCTCGTCGTGGAGCGGCTGCGTACAGTGGTCCCCGGCTCGGATCGCGACGCCGTAGTCGTTGAGGATGCTGGAGAGGTCGTGGGCGTGGACGCCGTCGACGTTGAACGCGACGAGGCCGCCGCGGTCGTCCCCGGGCGGGCCGTATATCTCGACGCCGCCGAGTTCGTCGAGTTCGTCGTACGCGTACTCGGCCAGCAGGTCCTCGTGGGCCTCGATCCGGTCCATACCGATCGCTTCGACGTACTCGATCGCGGCCGCGAGGCCGATCCCCTGAGCGATGGATGGGGTTCCGGCCTCGAACTTCCACGGCAGGTCCTCCCACGTGGAGTCCTCGAAGGAGACGCGCCGGATCATGTCCCCGCCGTAGAGGTACGGGCTCATCTCGTCGAGGATCTCCTCGCGACCGTAGAGGACGCCGATCCCGGTCGGGCCGCACATCTTGTGGCCGGAGAAGGCGAGGAAGTCGACGTCGAGCTCGTCGACGTCGACCGGGCGCGTCGGCACCGACTGCGCGGCGTCGGCGAAGACGTACGCGCCGTGATCGTGGGCCAGGTCGGCCAGCTCCCCGATCGGGTTCACGGTGCCGAGCGTGTTCGAGACGTGGACGACCGACACCATCTCGGTGTCGTCGTCGACGAGCTCCGCCGCGTGGTCCATGTCGAGCCGCCCCTCGTCGGTGACGTCGATGAAGCGCACGTCGGCGCCCGTCCGCTTGCCGATCTGCTGCCAGGTGACGAGCGAGGCGTGGTGTTCCATCTCGGAGAGGACGACGTTGTCGCCGGGGCCGAGCTCCTCCAACCCCCAGGCGTACGCGACGAGGTTCATCGCCTCGGTCGTGTTCTTGGTGAAGACGATCTCCTCGCGGCCCGCCGCGCCGATGAAGTCGGCGACCGCGTCGTGGGCCTCCTCGTACGCGACGGAGGCCTCCTGGCTCAGCTGGTGGATCCCCCGGTGGACGTTCGCGTTGTAGCTCCGGTAGTAGTCGGAGATGGCGTCGACGACCGGGTCGGGCGTGTGCGAGGTCGCTGCGTTGTCGAGGTAGACCAGCGGGGTGTCGTCGCCCGCGCCCTCGCCGGCCGTCTCCGGGTCGCCGCCGACCTGCCGATCGAGGATCGGGAAATCGGCGCGGAGCGCCTCCACATCGAACGGGTACTGTTCGTGGACTCCCATTACCTGTTATCAGGCCCCGAGCACTAACACACCTTCGGTCCGGTACGTCTTGCGGGTATCGCAGACGCGCGATATCGGCCGGTCCGCGGCGGGGTACCCCCCGGATCCGCCCCGCGGCGACCTGCGCCTCGGACCGCCCGGCACCTCCTCGGATCCGCCCCCGCTCCGACGACTCCCGCGGCCGCCTACTCCCCCCAGTCCGGATCCGCCCGCGGCGGCGAGAAGATGTCGAAGCCGACGACCGGCTCGTCCGTCCGGTTCTCGGCCGCGTGCGGCTCGCCGCCGGGGATCACGTAGGTGTCGTCGGGGCCGACGACGCGCTCCTCGCCGTCCGCGACGAACGTCAGCCGCCCGGCCGTGATCACGCCGACCTGCTCGTGCGGGTGGTCGTGTTCGGGCACCGTCTCGCCCGGTTCGATCTCGAACCGCTGGATGCTCACGTCGTCGCCGACGGCCCCCTGCGTGAGGAACACGCCGTCGACCGCCTCGACCGCCTCCGCGTCCGCGTCGGGTGCGACGTCCATACGGTCCCCCGCGACCCCGAGCCACCTAAATCCGCGGGCACGGGCAGTCGGCGCCGGGAGGGTCGGACCGCACCGTCGGCGTCTCCGACCCAGCCGCAGTCACGGGAACGGGTGGTACGGCCGGTCGAGCGCGGGCTCGAACCCCATCGACCGCGGCACCTCGCGGGCGCGGTCGCCGAAGAACGGGTCGCCGGTGAACAGCGGCTGTGCGCCCGGCACGAGCACCCGCGCGGCCTCGAAGCCCACCGCAGCGAGGTCGCGGGTCGTCACCCGGGCGACGTACGGGTCGAGCCCGACGGCCTCGACGCGGTCGACGACGGCCGACAGCTCGGCCTCGCCCGTCAGCTCCGGCTCCCCGAGCCCCTCGGCCGAGACGGACGCGTCCGGGTCGAAGAACGCGGCCGTCTCCCCGGGCAGGTCGGCGTGGTGGCCGATCGCCGCCCCCTGCTCGTCGGCCGCCTCCCGTCCCATCGAGCGGAGCTCGGTCCAGTTCTGGAGCGCCTCGGCGAGCGCGCTCCGCGCCGCCGCGGCCGGGTCGAGGTCGGCGCCCGACCCCGCGGCGAACCGCGGCCAGTCGCCCTCGCGGCTGACCCCGACCGCGACGACGGGCACGTCCACGTCGGTCGTGGCGAGCAGCGGCGTCACCGACAGCGACTCCGCCCGCGCTCGCTTCTCCAGTTCGGCGAAGCCCGGGTCGTCGACGTCGAGCCCGAGCGGCTCCGTCGTGGAGTACCAGCTCGTCATCGTCGCGTCGCGCTCGATCGCCTCGTACAGCCCGGAGAGCGCGGCGTCCGGACCCGAGCTACCGAGGCCGAGCCCGGTCGTGATCGGCGGCCGGTACCGCCGCTCCGGCGGCGGGAAGTGAACGAACTCCGCCGGGAGGCTCGCCGGTTCGCCCGTCCCGAGTCGTTCGCCGCGGACCCACGGGAGCCGGTCGTCGCGGTCGTACGCCTCGGCGCCGTCGGGGCGGACGAACGCGTCCGGGGTGACCGGGTTCGGAACGTTCGCGGCCGGCGCGCGCGTGAACGACGCCTCGCGGTAGACGCCCGCCGCGTACCGCTCTAGCCCCTCGCCGAGCGCCTTCATGAACGCGGCGTCCCAGTCGGCGGCCGCGCCACCACCGAAGTCCGCCGCGTCGGCGTCGGAGAACGGGGTGGTGTCCGCGACCCGCGCGACGTAGTACGGCACGGGGAACGACTCTTGCTCGCCGACCTCCGCCAGCGCGCCGATCCGGCGGTCGACGGCGCGCTCCGCCCGGTCGATCGCCTCGTCGAGGCCGCGGTCGGCGTGGTCGCGCGGGAGCGCGTCCCCGGGGCCGTCGCCGCAGCCGCACCCCGGTACCGGGAGGAGGGTCCGCTCGCCGCCCGGCACCTCGACGACGGTGTCCGCCACCGGGTCGCCCGCCAGGAGCCGGATCGTCCGGCGTCCGGCCACCGAGCCGGCGTAGCGCACCGCGGACCGGCGGCCGGTCGGCGCGTCGGCGGGCTCCGCCCCGCCGCTCTCGACCCGGGCGCGCAGGCAGTCGTAGCAGGCGTCGTCGAAGACGGTCACGGCGGCGTCGAGGTCGGCGAGGGGAACGCCGCCGAGCCCACCCACCTCGACCGCGACCCACCGATCGAGCATGTCGTCCGCGGCCCCGAACGTCGCCGACCCGGCGGTGTCGACGACGACCGCGGCGTCGAATCCGTCGAGGAGGTCGGCCTCGACCGGCATCGCGTTCACGTCGACGTCGCCGAGCGCGGCCTCGGCGGCCTCGACCGCGGGGCCGTCGCCGACAAGTCCGATGTCCATACCCGGTCGACGCGAGGCGGCGAAAAAAAGCCGCGGGTCCGCGGCGCGCGGCGGCTCGTTCGGCGCGTCCGCGGAGGGAGTCCGAGAGCGCTCGCGGGCGCGCTCAGGCGGGCGTCGCCGCCAGCATCTCGGCGGCCTCGGCGGCCAGCTCTGCGGCGTCGATGTCCCGGAGCCGGTCGTCGCCGAGCTTCAGGCGGAGCCGCGGTCGGCCGACGTCGATCGGGACCTTCTCCGTGTCGATGATCCCCTGATCTTCGAGGCGCGTCTTCGTCCGGGAGAACGTCGCCTTCGAGGCGATACCGACGTCCTCGCCCCACTTCGAGATGTCGTAGAGGAGCACGTCGTTCTTCGCCGCGACGAGCAGCGAGACGGTCACCTCGTCGAGGTCCACCCCGTCGTCGCGCTCGGTCGCGTCGAGGACGGCGTCGAAGTCCGACCGGGCCTCCTCACCGATCTCGGACTCCAGCGTCTCGCGGACCCGGGCGATCGCCGGCGTGCGGAGCGCGTACGCCTCTGCGTCGTCGAAGGCGGCGCGCTGGGTCTCGTACACCTCCTCGACGAACTCCGCGTCGTCGGTCGAGAGCGCGGCGACGCCCTCCCCCGCGGTGACCAGGGCGACGACCCGAGAGGGCGAGACGAACAGGGCGTTGTCGACCTCCCCGTCCAGCACTCGGATGTCCAGGTCGCCGTCGGCGACGAGGTCCGCGGCCCGGGACGCGACGACGAAGTCGTCGAGCACGTCCTTCAGGGTGCGTTCGTCGGCGAGCATCGACAGCTTCGGGAGGTCGTCCCACCCGACGGCCGTCTCGACCAGCGATACGATCGTCTCTGCGGCGGGGTCCACGACGAGCAGCTCGTCGTCGTCCCCGTCGAAGGCCGCTTCGAGCGCGACCTCGACGTCGGCCGCCAGTAAATTCGATACCATTTGTCTCTCGGTATGAAAGCCGGTTGCGTATTTAATATTAACGGGGTTCATGGAACGAATAACCCGATAAGCGTGCTTGAGGCGGGTAAATTCGGCAGATCGGGGTTACCCAAGCGCAGTCGACGCGAGGCGGCCTCGCGTCCGGTCGCCGCGGGTCGCACGCGCGCCGGCGACGGAAGGATTAATGCGCGGTCGCGCCCGGGTTCGCACATGGACCACGAGCACGTCCGGGAGGTCGATCCGGCGGTCGCCGACGCGCTGGCGGGCGAGCGCGACAGACAGGAGCAGACGCTCGCGATGATCGCGAGCGAGAACCACGTGAGCGAGGCGGTGCTGGAGGCGCAGGGGAGTGTCCTCACCAACAAGTACGCCGAGGGCTACCCCGGGTCGCGCTACTACGCCGGCTGCGAGTACGCCGACGAGGTCGAGGAGCTGGCCATCGAGCGCGCGAAGGAGCTTTGGGGCGCCGACCACGTCAACGTCCAGCCGCACTCCGGCACGCAGGCGAACCAGGCGGTGTACTACTCCGTCCTCGAACCGGGGGACAAGATCCTGTCGCTGAAGCTCAACGACGGCGGCCACCTCTCGCACGGCCACCCCGCGAACTTCACGGGGCAGCTGTACGAGGTCGAGCAGTACGAGGTCGACCCCGAGACGGGGTACATCGACTACGAGGGGCTCCGGGAGGTCGCCGAGGAGTTCGACCCCGACATCGTCGTCTCGGGCTACTCCGCGTACCCGCGCGCCGTCGAGTGGGAGAAAATCCAGGCGGCGGCCGACGCGGTCGACGCCTACCACCTCGCGGACATCGCCCACATCACCGGGCTCGTCGCGGCGGGCGTCCACCCCTCGCCGGTCGGCGTCGCCGACTTCGTCACGGGCTCGACCCACAAGACGATCCGCGCCGGCCGCGGCGGGATCGTGATGTGCGACGCGGAGTTCGCGGACGACATCGACTCGGCCGTCTTCCCCGGCGGGCAGGGCGGCCCGCTGATGCACAACGTCGCCGGCAAGGCGGTCGGGTTCAAGGAGGCCTTAGAGCCCGAGTTCGAGAAGTACGCCCAGCAGGTCGTCGACAACGCGGAGGTGCTCGCCGAGACGCTTCAGGAGCACGGGCTCTCTTTAGTCTCCGGCGGGACCGACAACCACCTCGTGTTGGCCGACCTGCGCGACTCCCACCCCGACCTCTCCGGCGGGGACGCGGAGGACGCGCTCGCGGCCGCGAACATCGTCCTCAACGGGAACACGGTCCCCGGCGAGACGCGGTCGGCGTTCGACCCCTCGGGGATCCGCGCGGGCACCGCCGGGCTCACCACCCGCGGCTTCGACGCCGACGCGATCGAGGAGGTCGGCGACCTGATCTACCGCGTCGTCGACGACGTCGACAGCGACGACGTCATCTACGAGGTCGGCGAGCGCGTCGTCGAGCTCTGCGAGGCGCACCCGCTGTACGAGTAACCGACCGCTCCGATGCGGGATCGCCCTGTCGCGAGACCGCACCGGCGCGGACGAATCCGTGCGTAAAAGTGGGGCCGGCTCGCAGGGGTCGGTATGGACGCTCCGCCGTTTCTCGCCGCCCGCCTCGACCGCGGCGCCGCACCGTTCGCCGTCGGGGACGTGATCGCGTTGATCCTGTTACTGACCGTCGGGACGCTCAACCACCAGACCGTCGAGTTCCTCACCGCGAACCCGCTGTACTTAGCGGGCGTGTTCGCTCCCTTCCTGATCGGCTGGGTCGTTGTCGCGCCGCTCGTGGGCGCCTACTCCGCCGGCGCGGTCGAGACCGCGAAGTCCTCGGTCCCGCTCGTGATCCGGTCGTGGATCCCGGCCGCGGTCGTCGGACTCGCGCTGCGCGCGTTCGTCTTCCGCGGCGGGGCAGAAGTCACGTTCGCCGCCGTCATGCTCGTGTTGGGATCCGTCGCCCTCGGCGGCTGGCGGGCCCTCTACTTCCGGTTCCGATAGTCACCCGCGCTCTCTGCGCGCCGAGCGCCCGACCGCGGTGCCTCGCTTCTCGCTGACGCGGTCGACCGGCCGACTGTGGTGTTGCTCTCCTTGCTGGCCGTTCTCCTCCCCGACCTCTCTTCCCACTGGTCCCTCCTCTCGCCGACTACCCATCCCGAGTCGACGGAGCCTCGGGCCAAGCCATAAGTTACGAGTAACATCCGCGTGTTCACGAACGAACTGCTTCCGAACCGCGGGAAAAATTTAATGTGGACTTTCGACTACTATCTAATGGAAGCATGACTGGATACTACGACTACGTGCTTGGGCTCATCCCGGTGGCGTTGATCGGTGTGACCGCCTCGCTCACGCTGGTCGGACTGTCGTTGACGTCGGCGCTCCCGGTCGGTGCCGTCGCCGCGGCCACGGTGATGGCTCACGCGATGTTCGTCCGAAATCCAGTCGCGGACGGCGCCCCCGAACGGCGGCCGTTCGACGGCGACGCCGGCGAGCGCTCCGCGGGCGGCGGTTCCTCGGCGGGCACCGCCGACTGAGGCGCGGAGTGATTCCCGGTCGCCGCGGCGTCGCGTTTCCGGCCGCCGCGTCCTGTACCGTTTAGTCCCCGCGCCACGAGTGGCCGACTATGACGGAGACCCTGTTCCTCACTAGCTCCGAGGTCGACGACCTCGCGGACCCAGCCGACTACGTCGCCGCCGTGCGCGACGCGTACCGACAGGTGGGCGAGGGAGCGCCCGCCGAGCCGCGGACGAAGCTCCTCAACCGCGAGCCGCCGGGCATGCTCACCACCTACGCCGCCCTCCTCCCGGAGACGGGCGCGATGGGCGGGTACACCTACTCGGCGGGGTTCGGCGCGGGCGACGCGTGGTTCATGACGCCGCTGTTCGACGCCGAGTCGGGCGAACCGCTCGCGCTGCTCGACGGCGCGTCGATGAACCCGTTCAAGACCGGCGCCGCGGGCGCGGTCGCGGTCGACGCGCTCGCCCGCGACGACGCGACCGAGCTCGCCGTGATCGGCAGCGGCGCGCAGGCGCGCGGACAGGTCGCGACGACCGCCACGGTCCGCGAGTTCGAGGCGGTCCGCGTCTTCTCGCCGACCCGCGAGAACCGCCAGGCGTTCGCCGCCGACTTCGGCGACCGGCTCGCCGCCGACGTGACCGCGGTCGAGAGCGCGAGCGCCGCGCTGGCGGGGGCCGACGTGGTCATCACCGCGACGACCGCCAGCGACCCCGTGATCGCCGACGCCGACGTGGAGCCGGGGACTCACGTCACGGCGATGGGCCAGTACCACCCGGAGAAGAACGAGCTCCCGCCCGAGCTCGTCGCTCGGGCGACGTACGTCCCCGACCTGAGGGCGCGCGCGACGCAGGACGCCGGCTCGTACCTCGCCGCGGTCGAGGCCGGCCTGATCGAGGCGGGCGAGGGGATCGCCGCCGACCTCGGCGCGGTCGTCGCGGGCGACCACCCCGGCCGGGCGAGCGACGACGCGGTGACAGTCTTCGACTCCGGCGGCACCGGCGTCGAGACGGTCGCGGCCGCGCACATGCTGTACGAGCGCGCGAGCGAGAAGGGTCGGGGGCAGACCATCGACTTCGCGCCCGCGAGCGAGGCGCTGACTGGCGAGTAGGCGGGGGTTGAAGTGGCGCGCCGCCGACCGGCCGGTATGCTGATCGGCATCGTCTCAGACACGCACGACGACTCGGCCGCGGTCGAGGCGGCCGTCTCGCTGTTCGAGCGCGAGGGGGTCGACGCGGTCGTCCACTGCGGCGACTTCGTCGCGCCCTTCTCAGTGACCCCGTTCAACGCCGACTTCGCGTTCCACGCGGTCCGCGGGAACAACGACGGCGAGTGGGCGGTCGAGTCAACCGTCGAGGAGTTCGGCACCTACCACGGCGAGGCTGCCGCGCTCTCGTTCGGCGACGGAGACGGAGCGGGTGACGCCGTCGACGTCGCGGTCACCCACGGCACGAGCGACCTCGTCGTCGACGCGCTCGTCGACTGCGGCGACTACGACTACGTGCTCCACGGGCACACCCACGCGCACGGCGCCGAGGCGCGCGGCGGGACCGTCCGGGTGAACCCCGGCGGGCTCCCGATCCCGGTCGACGGCGCGGACGACGCGTTCCGCGTGGCGACGCTCGACACGGCGGCCTCCGGCGTCGACGCCGTGACCCACCACGTCCTCGACCGCTGACGCCCCGTGGTAACGGACGCGCCGCTCGCACCCCGAGTTTTATCGCCGCTCGCTCGCTCCGTACGTTCATGAGACACGCACAGGGCCCGCTCCTCACGATCGACCTGACGGAGCGGACCGCGTCGACGACCCGGATCGACGACCGGCTGGCGTCGTTCGTCGGCGGCCGCGGGCTCAACACGTCGCTCGCGTACGACCGGATCCCGTTCGACGCCGACCCGCTCGGCCCGGAGAACCGCCTCTTCCTCTCGACGGGTCCGATGCAGTACTCGACGACCTCCTACACCGGCCGGATGGCCGCCACGGCCGTCTCGCCGCTCACGAACGGCCTCTGCTCGTCGAACGCTGGGGGATTCCTCTCGCGGAACTTCACCGGCGCGGGGTACGCGGCCGTCGAGATCACGGGCGTGAGCGACGACCTGCTCGCGGTCCACGTCCGCGAGGTCGGGCCGGACGGCGAGCCGGACGTGACCTTCGAGGCGGTCGACGACCTGGAGCAGGCCGAGGTGTCGGCGGTCTCCGATCGGTTCGCCGAGACGCACGACCTCGGCCCCGAACACGTCGCCTGCGTCGGGCCCGCGGGCGAGAACGAGGTCCGCTTCGCGTCGGTCATGACCTCCGACACCCGGGCGTTCGGCCGCGGCGGGCTGGGCGCCGTCCTCGGTGCGAAGGGCGTGAAGGCGCTCACGTTCGCCGGCGACGCGGACGCCGAAATCGAGGTCGACTGGCCCGACGAGGCGGCCGAGGTCCACCGCGAGGCGGCCACCTCCGACTCGATCATGAAACGGCAGGGGACGACGAGCGTGACGGAGCTGGCGAACGAGGTCGATGCCCTCCCGTCGTACTACTTCGCGGAGACCTCCTTCGAGGGCGTCGAGGGCATCTCCGGCGACCGCGTCGAGGAGAAGAAGTACGAGAAGGGGACCTGTTCGCAGTGCGCGTTCGCCTGTAAGCTCCCCACCCGCGACGAGGCGACCGGCGTCGAGACGGAGGGCCCGGAGTTCGAGACGGTGATGGCGTTCGGCTCGAACGCGGGCGTCGACGACGTGGTCGACGTGATGCGCGCCAACGAGCTGTGCGACGAGCTCGGGATGGACACCATCTCCTGTGGCGACGTCGTCTCCATGTTCTTAGAGAGCGAAGACGAGTTCGGCAACGCGGACCTCGTCCGCTCGCTCGTCGAGCAGATCGCCTATCGCGAGGGCGTCGGCGACAAGCTCGCGGAGGGCGTCCACCGCGCACACGAGGAGTTCGGCGCGGACGACTGGACGGTCAAGGGGATGGCCTTCTCCGGCCACGACGGCCGCGCGCTCAACGGGCAGGGACTCGCGTTCGCGACCGCGAACCGCGGCGCGGACCACATGTACGGGGAGTTTTACCCCTACGAGTACCCGCTCGTCGACCCCGACGAGGCGTTCGACCCGCAGGGCCTCGACGGGAAGCCGCCGAAGCTCGTCGCGAAGGAGAACCGCAACGCGGTCCTCGACTCGGCGGTGGTCTGTAAGTTCTCGCGGGGAACCGTGACCGACGACCGGCTCGCGGCGCTGCTCGACGCCGACTACGACGACCTCCAGTCGCTCGGCGCCCGGGTCGTCGAGTTAGAGCGCGCGTTCAACAACGCCCGCGGCTTCGACCGGAGCGACGACACGCTCCCGTACGCCGACGCCATCGACGGGTTCGACGCGGCGCTCTCCGAGTACTACGCGCTCCGCGGCTGGAACGACGACGGCACCGTCCCGGGGCACGGCGACGGGCTCGACCCGGCCGGCGCGGCGCCCGCCGACGACTGACGGGCGCGCTCGGCCCGCGCCTCCGCCCGCCTACCCGTCGCCCGGGTCGAGGTCGACGCCGCGGAACTCGAACCGGGCCCCGCCGGCCTCGCTCTCGGCGAGCTCGACCGCCCAGCCGTGCGCCTCCGCGACCTCGGCGACGATCTTCAGTCCGAACCCGGTCCCGTCGTGGTCCGTCGTCACGCCCGCCTCGAACACCTCTCCGCGGTCTTCGGGGTCGACGCCGGGGCCGTCGTCTTCGAGGTAGAAGCCGTCGTCGAGCGCCCCGACCGTGACCGCCACGTCGGGTCCGGCGTGGGCGACCGCGTTGGCGATGAGGTTCTCGAGGGCCTGTCGCAGGCGGCTGCGGTCCGCGGCGACGACGGCGTCCGTCTCGACCGCGATCGTCGCCGACTCGGTGTCGACGGTCTCCCAGCACTCCGCGACGAGGTCGGGCAGCGCGACGGGCTCGGTCTCGTCGATGCTGGCGCCCTGCCGCGCCAGCGCGAGCAGGTCCTCGATGAGCACGTCCATCCGGTCGAGCGAGCGCTCGACCGCGCCCAGCTCCTCCACGTCGACCGACTCCTCCGCGAGCCGCTCCGTGACGATCTCGAGGTTTCCAGTGGCGACGTTGAGCGGACTTCGGAGGTCGTGCGACACGAGGCTGGCGAACTCCTCTAACCGGTCGCGCTCGCGCGCGATCTCCGCCTCGCGCCGCCGGAGCTGCCGCTCGCGCTCGATGCGGACCAGCACCATCGTCACCGTCGCCGCCCAGATGCGCGCCACCGCGAGGTCGGAGTCGTCGAAGGCCTTCGGGGCCGTCGCGCCGACGTTCAACACGCCGTACCGCCCGAGCGGGACGACGAGCTCGCTCCGGATCGTGGCGTCGTCGCTGTGGCGGTCGGGGTCGTCGTGGACGTCCGCGACGTACGTCGGCTCGCCGCTCTCGAAGACCTCCCAGGTGATGCTCGGCTCGTCGGCCGCGAACGTCGGATGCTCGCCGACGACGTCGTCCGCGGTGTCCGTCCAGACGATCGGTTCGAGCGCGTTTTCCCGCTCGTCGTACAGCCATATCGCGGCGATCGGGTGGCCCAGCACGTCGTCGACGTACGACACCGCCGCCTCGGCGGCCGTCTCCCTGTCGGTCGTCTTCAGCAGCTCTCTGGTCGCCTCGTGGAGGGATTCGAGCGTCTTCGTGCGGCGCTGGAGCGCCAGCCGCCGCGTTCGCTCGTTCGTGACGTCGATCGCCGTGACGACCGCGTACGGGTCGCCACCGATCTCGAACGGGCCGACGCTGACCCGAACCGGGACGAGGACGCCGTCCCCGCGGCGCACGGCCAGTTCGAACCCGTCCGCCATCGACCGCGCCTCACCGGCGCGCGTCGTCTCGATCAGCGCCGTCACGTCGTGTCGAGACCCGTCTCGTTCGGCTCTCGCCTCCTCGCCGCTAAGGGGGGCACTCTCCTCGCCGTCTCCGGGTGCGCTCCCCTCGGCACCCCCCGGCGCAACCCCCTCCGCGTCTCCGGCTGCGCCCGCTTCGCCGCCGTCTCGGTCGGCGACGGAGGGCGGCGACGCGACGCGTCCCCAGTCCAGTTCGGTCGGATCCTCGAAGACGTCGCCGATCGCTCGGCCGGAGAGGTCGTCCGGATCGAGCCCGAACACTGTCTCAACGCTCGGCGTCCCGGCGTGGACGACCCCGTCGCCGTCGACGACGAGGGTCGGGTCGGGCGTCGCGTTGATCGCTTCCGGAAAGTGGTCCATGGTCACTCTTCTGCCGGCTCGTGGACGTGGCCGCACTCGGGGCAGCGCACCTCCTCGCCCCGGAGGTCGGCCGAGGAGGCTCGCACCTCGCGCATCACCTCGCTGATCCTGTCTTCGGCCTCCAACTCGTCGGCGACGGCGAGGTCGACGCCCTCGACCTCCAGGAGGAACTTCGCGACCTCGGTCACCTCGTACATCATCTCGTCTAAGTCCTCGGCGGTGAAGAACCCGGACATCGCGCCGTAGAGAAACGTCGCCCCCGCCTTCGTCACCTTCTCCTCGAAAGAGTAGCGCGCCTGGTTCACCGCCTGCGGCGTGTACGTGTCGGTCATGAAGGGGATGAGCTCCGGGAGGTTCTCGCCGATCTTCGTCATCTCGACGCCGGTCTCCGTCCGGAAGTCGGCGCAGAGCCGGGCGATCGCCCACTCGCGGGCGGTGATGTACGTCCGGTCGCGGAGGAACTCGTTGACGCGCTCGTAGCGCGCGCCGTCCATCTTCTTGAACCGCTCGTACTTGCGGACATCCCGCGGCACGTCGTCGGTCGCGTCCGCCTCGTCTCCGGACGCCCCCGACGCCCCGGCGGTCGTCTCCGCGTCCGGTTCGTCGCCGGCGTGCGGATCGGGGTCGCCGTCGTCGTCGGAGGGTGACCGGTCCGTGGCGGCGTCGCCGGTCCCGTCGGCCGAGTCGGCCGTCGAGCCGGAGGGATCGCTCATACGTGCGACACTCCGCGGGCGAACAAAAGCCTTGTCGGTGGCGGTCCGCTCGGAGATCCACTTTTGTACCGTCGCGTGGAGGGGTTGGGCATGAAGGTGCTCTGCGGGATCGGCGGCAGCGACGACTCGTTCCGCGCGCTCGACCGGACGGTCGAGCGCGCGGCGGTCGCGAGCGACGACCTGACGATCGCGGTGGTGGACAACGAGGACTCCTCAGTGTCCCCCGACGAGGTCGTCGAGCGCGCCGAGGCGGCGGTCGAGGAGGCGGCGATCGACGCGGAGGTGCGGCGCGTCGAGGGCGACCCCGGGAGTCGGCTGGTGGACATCGCCGAGACGGAGGGGTTCGAGGAGATCGTCTTGGGCGGCGGACACACGAGTCCGATGGGGAAGATCACGATCGGGTCGATCGCGGAGTTCGTCCTGTTGAACGCCAAGACATCGGTCACGCTGGTCAGATGAGCGATCGAGGCTACCCGGACGCGGTGGCGGACGAGTTCCCGCCGCCGCCGACCGCGTTCACCGACCGCGAGGACCGCCGGATCGAGGTCCGGCCGTACGAGGGCGACCCGGCGGCCAGGGAGTCGCTCGTCGAGATGTACGACGCCTTCGACCCGGCGGACCGCGCGCAGGGGATCCCGCCCGGCGGCGAGGAGCGCATCCGCGAGTGGCTCGACGCCATCCTCGCCGACGACTGCTACAACGTGATCGCCTGGTGCGACGACGCGGCCGCCGGCCACGCGACGCTCGTCCCCGACGGCGACGCCTACGAGCTGGCGATCTTCGTCCATCAGGAGTACCAGCGCGCCGGGATCGGCACCCACCTCATCCGCGGACTGCTCGGCCACGGGCAGGCGAACGGCGTCGAGAAGGTGTGGCTCACGGTGGAGCGGTGGAACCGCGCCGCCGTCTCCTTGTACAAGAAGATCGGCTTCGAGACCTCCGACGCCGAGAGCTTCGAGCTGGAGATGGGGCTGCGGCTGCGCGCCGACGGGGAGACGGCCGCGGAGGGAGACGCGTCCGCGACCCCCGACGAGTCCGACGCCGACGAGTAGGGTTGGCCGGAATCTTCAAGCCTTTAGGGGCGGCCCGCGACCGCTCCGATATGAGTCACCGAATTCTGCTGCTGGGGGCGCCGGGTGCCGGGAAAGGGACGCAGAGCGCGAAGCTGGCCGACGCGTACGGCGTCGAGCACGTCACGACCGGCGACGCGCTCCGCGCGAACAAGGACATGGAGACGGAGTACGGCACGCCGCGCTCGTTCATGGAGGCGGGCGAGCTGGTGCCGGACCCGGTCGTCAACGAGATCGTCGAGGCCGCGATCGGCGACGCCGACGGGTTCGTCCTCGACGGCTACCCGCGCAACCTCGATCAGGCGGAGTTCCTCTCGGAGATCACCGACCTCGACGCCGTCATCCTCCTCGACGTCGACGAGGAAGTGCTCGTCGACCGGCTCACCGGGCGCCGCGTCTGCGACGACTGCGGCGCGAACTACCACGTCGACTTCCAGCCGCCCGAGGAGCCGGGCGTCTGCGACGAGTGCGGCGGCGAGCTGATCCAGCGCGAGGACGACACCGAGGAGACCGCCCGCGAGCGGCTCGACGTGTTCTACGACAACACCGAGCCCGTGATCGACCACTTCCGCGACGAGGGCGTCCTCGTCGAGGTCGACGGCGAGGCGACCCCGGACGAGGTCTTCGCTCGGATCCGCGATGTCGTCGAGAGCTAATCCGCCGCGTGGCCGGGAGCCAATCCGCCGCGTGGCCGGGTGTCAGTCCGACCGGCGCCGGGGGCCGACCGAGCGACGATCCTACAAGGTTCTTAACCGTCGACCGCTAACCGGCCGCTAATGAGCAAAGTCGAACGGCGAGTCCGCTCGCTGGTCCGCGAGGACGGTGAGATGCGGGACGCCATCGAAACCGTCCTCGACAACGCTAGCGGCGGCGAGGTGCGTTGGGTCGACGTCCGCGACCAGATCACCAGCGGACAGTGGGGCCGGCTCATCGAGAAGGAGATCCTCGTCGACGGCGAGGAGGGCTTCGCGCTTGCCGACCGCGACGACATCGAGGCCGGGATGGAGGACGACTCGGGCGGCGGCGACGTTGAGACGCCGGAGACGACCTCTTGGTCGAAGTGGGATAAGCTGGCCGGGCTGGCGACGCTCGGCGCGTTCGTCGGCTACGCGGTCTCGCCGGTCCGGAACGCGATCGCCGGCGGCATCGACGTCGTCCTCGGCCCCCTTCTGAACGTCGTCCCCTTCTACGTCGTCATCATGGTCATCGCGCTCGGCACGGGGATGTACTCGACGCTGCTGCGCGCCGGGCTCATGGACATGGAGAAGATGGGCGCGTACCAGGAGCGGATGAAGGACATCCAGGAGCGCCGGAAGGAGGCCGAGAAGCGCGACGATGACGAGGCGCTCGACGAGATCCAAGAAGAGCAGATGGAGGCGATGGGCGACCAGCTCGGCATGTTCAAAGAGCAGTTCCGCCCGATGGTGTGGATCATGTTCCTCACCATTCCGGCGTTCCTCTGGATGTTCTGGGTGATCGGCTACCGCGGGTCTGAGGCCGCGTACCCGGCCGTCGCCGCCCAGGAGCTCGTCGTCCCGCTCGCGGGCACCGTCACCTGGGACACGGGGATCGTCGGCCCGATCCAAATGTGGATCCTCTGGTACTTCCTCTGCTCGATGGCGTTCACCCAGCTCGTCCAGAAGAGCCTCAACATCGAGATGTCGCCGTCCGCCTCGTAGGCAGCGCCGCGCTCTCCGCCGCTCCCCCTCCGTTTCCCTTCGACGCCGCCGTTCTCCCTCTCACTCCCGTTCCGCGAGGAGCGCTTCCACCTCCTCGCGCGACGGGATCGACCCCATCCCGCCGACCGACCGGACCGAGAGCGCGGCGGTCGCGTTGCCGAACGCGACCGCCTCGCGGAGCGCCTCCGCGTCGGCTCCGGACTCAGACTCGGCACTCCTCGCGAGCCGCGAGAGCAGGCCCGCGGTGAACGCGTCGCCGGCGCCGGTCGCGTCGACCGCCTCCGCCGGGAACCCGTCGTGCCGGACCGTCGTGGCCCCCCATGGCGCGTCGTCGGTACTGACCGCGAGCGCGCCGTCGCGGCCGAGCGTGACGACGACGGTGTGGGGGCCGAGCGCGAGCAGGTCGCGGGCCAGTTCCCCGCCCTCGCTCGTCGACAGCCCGGCCGCGGCGGCGTCCTCGTCGCTACACAGCACGACGCCGCTCTCGGCGACCGTCTCGCGGACCGCGGTCGACGCCGCCTCCGCCGTCTCCGGCGGCACCAGATCGGAGCGGTAGTTCACGTCGAACGAGACGGGACACCCGGCGGCGGTCGCCGCCGAGCGGAGCTCGCGGGTGGCCGCCCGCCCCCGCAAGTGCGTCAGCGCCACGCCGCCGAGGTGGACCCACGGCGGCGCGCTCGCGCCCCCCGGCGACGCCGCGCCGTCGTCGCCCGTCAGCGCCTCGGTCGGGACTGCGTCCGGGTCGAACCCGAACGTCGCGTCGCGGTCGCCGTAGAAGGAGAACCGCGGCCCGCCTTCGCCGGGCGGCGACACCACGGCGAGCGTCGTCTTCCCCTCGACGCGCTCGACGTGCGTCTCCGGAATCTCCGCCGCGGCGAGCGTCTCGGCGAGGAAGTCGCCGAACGCGTCGTCGCCGAGGCGCGTCCAGAACGCCGGCGGCGAGCCGAGCCGCGCGAGCCCGACCGCGACGTTGGCGGGCGCGCCGCCGGGCCGGTGGGCGTAGCTGTCGACCTCCCGCAGCGTCTCCACGGAGTCGGGCACGAAGTCGACGAGCGTCTCTCCGGCGACGAAGATGCCGGCCATTGTCCTACTCGGCCGCCGCGGCCTCGTCGGCGCCGCTCGCCTCGGCCTCGACTTCCTCGGCGACGGCCTCGAACGCCGCGAGGATGACGCGCTTACACGCCTGTCCCTCGGTGCTCCAGTGGTGGGCGTAGTCCAGCATGTCGTCGTAGATGTCGGGCTTACAGCCCGCCGCCTGCGGGTGCCCGCCGCCGTTCACTCGGCCGGCGACCTCGTGGGCGTGCCGGAAGTCGTCCGACCCCCGGATCGAGGCGGAGCCGGCGGGCTTGACGATCACGGCGGCGTCGGCCCCCGCCTCGCGGAGGCGCTCCGCGACCTCGTTCTGCGAGCAGCGGCCGTAGGTGACCGCGACGCGCCAGTCGCCGACCTCATGCGTGACCGCGCGGTCGACCGCGAGGTCGATGCGCGCCTCCTTCTCGACCCGGCGCTCCGCGACGAACGACCGCACCGTCTCCGGGAGGTCGACGCCGTACGCGCCGACGACGGCCGCGTACTCCTCGGCGCCGGCCCAGTAGGAGTAGTCGGCGAGGTCGTCGGAGCGAGGGTCCTCCTTGAGCCAGAGGTCGTGGTCGCGCGTGACCTCGGCGAGCTCGGCCCAGCGGTCGTCGAAGGCGTAGTCGAGCGACCGGAGCGTCACGTCGGCGGTACACTCCTCGTCCGACTCGCCGACGACGAGGTCGACGCCGGCCTCGCGGACCGCGTCGGCGGTCTCGTCGTCCCACTGGTGGTGGTCGAACCACCGGATCGCGTCGGTCGAGTCAGCCAGCTCCGTTAACGGCTCCGCGATCCACTCGTAGTCGTCGGGGCAGAGGTCACAGACGAACAGGTCGATCCCGTCGTCGGCGTACTTTTCGACGCGTTCGAGCGCGGTGTCGATCGAGTACGGCCCCGCCGAGACCAGCCCGACCGGGGACTCGGCGTGGGCGTCGCCGAGGGGGTCGTCGTCGCCCTCCCCCTCGTCGTCCGCCGCGGGCTCGTCCGGCTCGTCGCTCCCGCTCTCGCCTTCGAGCCGGGCCGCGACGGCGTCCTCGAAGGGTCCGACGTCGAGGGCGGCGTCGTACGCCTCGCGGATCATCGCGGCGCAGGCGAGACCGTCGGCGTCGCCGTCGGCGATCACGACCGCCTCGCTGCCCTCGATCGCCTCCCTCGCCCGCCGCTCCGCGCGTTCGTCGTCCAGCGAGTCCGGGTAAAAGAAGCCCTTCCCCGGCAGCTTCGTGTACCGCGACCGGGGGGCATCCCCCGTCTCGATGAGGTCGTCGTCCATACCGTCGAGGCGGGCGGCAGCCGGAAAACTCCGCCGCTCTCGCGGCGAGCGGCGGTCGCGTCGCCTTCGCGACGCTCAGATCGTCGTCCGCCGAGGGTCCTCGTCGGTCAGCTGTCGGACCGTCAGCACCGGGACCGGGCAGGTCCGGACGACGCGCTCGGCGACGGAGCCGATGAGAAAGCGGTTCTCGCCGTGGCGGCCGCGGGTGCCCATCGCGACGAGGTCCGCGTCGGCAGACCGGGCGTACGCGTCGATCTCCGAGGCCGGACGGCCCTCGCGGACCTCGATGGTCACGTCGAGGTCGCCGTCGCGGTCGTGGGCCGCGTCCGCGACGCGGTCGAGCGCGTCGCTCCCCTGATCGTCGAGCGCGTCGCGGAGGTCCTCCCGGACCGTGTCGGGCGACGACTCCACCTCGCCGGCGTCGACGACGTACACCGCGTGGACCTCGGCGTCGAACCGCGCCGCCACGTCGACCGCGACCGAGACGGCCCGTTGAACGCTGTCGGAGCCGTCGGTCGCGACCACGATGGTGTCGAACATGACCACCCGTTCGCCGCAACGACACCTAAAACCCGGCGGTCGGCGGAAGCGCACGCGGTCGGCGGACACGCCGACGGTTCGCCGCCGACTATGTCTAAAATCCTCGCCAGTCGGGCGCCGCTACGCCAGGAAGACGTGGCGCGGGCGGTCGGCGAGCACGTCGCGGCCCCACTGGACGGTCTCGGAGAACTCGTCGGAGCGGAAGAAGCCCATCGCGTCCTCCTTCGCGTTCCACTGGCTGGCGATGAACATGTCGTTCTCGTCTTCGGTGTTCACCATCAGGTCGGTCTCGACGTGGCCGTCCATCTCGGCGAGCAGGTCGCCCACGTCGTCGAAGGTGTCGACGAACTCCGTCTGGTAGTCGGGCTTGACGGTGTAGAACATCCCCATCGTGCCGAAGCCGGACTCCTCGCCGGCGCGGGCGACGATGTCGGGCAGCTCCGAGAGGAACCCCGCCGCGGTCTCCGCCGCCGACGCGGTGTCCCAGATCGAGACGACGGCGGCGCGGTCGGTGTGGCGCCCCTCGTACACCGCGGTCTTGACGTGGGTGCCGTAGTGGTCGAAGTTGCCGCGGAGCCCCTCGACCTCGTCGAACAGCTCGTCCACGTCGGCCTCGCTGTACAGCACGGTGGCGTACACGTCCTCGCCGTGCGGCTTCCCGGCGTAGATGTCGAGGTCGGCGAGCTCGCCGCGGATATCCTCGTCCGAGGCCCCGCCGTCGCCCTCGTCCTCGCCGTGGGGGTGGTCGCCCTCGCCGCCGGCCTCCCCCTCGCCGTGGGGATGGTCGCCGTGCGCGGAGCCGCCGCCCGCACCCGAATGGTCGTGGCCCTGACCGTGGCCGTGCGCGTCGTCGCCGTGACCGCCCTCGCCGTGACCGCCCTCGCCGTGCGGGTGGCCGGCGCTGTCCTGCTCGGGGACGCGCCCGGTCGGGACCGACTCGCCGCCGAGGAAGGCGTCGAGGTCGCGCGGCGGGAACCGCCGGCCGACGTAGAAGTCGCCGAACTCGCCGTAGCGGGAGGAGGCCGGGTCGAACCGCATCTCGTAGACGATGTCCTTGATGTCGGTCGGGTCCGCGCCGAACAGCGTGACGCCCCACTCGTGGTCGTCGAAGCCGACGGAGGAGGCGATCACCTGCTTGATCTTGCCCGCGTACTCCTTGCCGACCTCGCCGTGGCCCGCCATCAGCTCGGCGCGCTCCTCGAAGTCGAGGTCGTACCAGTTGTGTTCCTCGCCGCGGCGCTTGCTCATCGGGTAGAAGCTGACGTACTCCTCGTCGGGGATGTCGGGCTTCAGCTTGCCCTCGATGTACCGCTTGAGCCCCTCGTCGACGGCGTCGGCGCCCTCCTCGAAGTAGTCGTCCGAGACGTAGCCAGACACCTCTGTGACGGAGACGTAGGAGGTCTCGCGCTCGGTGAACTTCGCGAGCGCGGTGTCCTCGAAGCGGCGCTCGATCGCGGAGAGGTCGTCGAGCGACGGCCGGAAGTGGAGGAAGAGGAGGTCCGCCTTGTGCCCCAGCACCGAGAACAGCGCCGACTCGCCGTCCTCGGCGTCGGCGACCAGCTCGCGGTGTTTCAGGAAGGCCTCGCCCTCCTCGATCGCTCGCTGCCGCTCAGACTCGGGCGCCTCGCGCCAGGCGTCCCAGTCGATCGATCGGAAGTCGTGCAGCGAGAACCACCCTTCGGCGGTCTGTGGAGCCTCGACCATACGTCGGGTTCGGGCCGCGCGACTTAGGGGTTTGCGGGTCGTCCCGACGCGCTGTAATCCGTCGGCTCGTCCCCGGTCGTGCCCGAGTCGAAGCCGGCACCAGTGGTTTCGAAGCCCCAGCCGCTCGGCAGTACGTGAGTTCTTATAACCGGTCGATCGGCACGAACATCCCGAAGCCCCAGTCGGGAGGCGGTCGCACGCTCGCCGCGCTCCTCGTCACTCACTCCGTTCGTTCCTGCGGTGCTCGCGTCGCCTGCGGCCGCCTCCCGACTGCCCCTTCGAGTCCCGCCCGCGACCGCACCTCACACCTCCCCAGCCTCGTCGGGCGCGTCTTCGGGCTCCCGCCGGTCGCCCTCGTCGCGCCCGACCCCCTCGCGCGTGCTCCTCGCGGCCAAGGGCCGCTCGCAGGCACGCGCCACCGCGATTCATATTATTAGCGCATCACACCCGCCCCCGTCCGCTCGGGTCATCGACGCCCGCGAACCGCTCCGGTCGTCGCGACTCGCGCCGCTCGCCGTCGCCGTGACCGAAACCCTTTCGACGCGACCCCGAAAAGTCGGGACGATGCGGAAAAGCGGCCCGCCGAAAGGACTGATCTCGTACCTCGTCTTGGAGCTGCTCGACGAACGCCCGCGATACGGGTACGAGCTGCTCGGCGAGATAACCGAGATCAGCGGCGGCCACTGGGAGCCCTCCTACGGCTCCGTCTACCCGATCCTCTACAAGTTCGAGGAGGAGGGCGTCGCCGAGCGCGTCGAGCGCGCGGACGAGCCCGACCGCAAGTACTTCGCGCTCACCGACGCGGGCCGCGAGGAACTCGCCGAGAAGCGCCGCGAGATCGGCGGCGAGGCGCGGGACTTCGGCGACGTGGTCCTCGGCTTCTACCACCTGTACGCCGCGCTCGCCACAGACGGCCGGTTCGAGGTCGACGACGCGGACGCCGACTGGGCGTTCTCGGAGCGGTACAGCGCGTGGATCGTCGAACAGATGATCCGCCACCACGAGCGCGACTTCGGCGAGTTCGAGCGGATCGACGCCTCCCCAGACGAGTTCTACGCGCGGGCGGACGATGCGGACGCGCCGTCGGAGTCCGGGGGCGCCCCCGGCGAGGCCGAGACCGCGGACGACGCGGAGGAGTCGGAGGGGGCGTCCGGCGCGGCCGACGACTGATTCCCTGGTCGGCGGTGAGCGGCGACGCCCCGCGACTCACCGGTGAAGCAGCCGCCACAGGAGTCCGCCGGGGAGCCCGGCGCGGACGAGCCGGTCGTACAGCCGGCCGGGGAGGACGCGACTGAGCCGCGGTAGCCACCGCGCTCGGCGGCTCACCCGATACCGCGTTCGCGGTCGGTCGGCGGTCGTCGCCGTCACCACGCGCTCGACGACGGTCTCGACGTCCGTGGCCGCCGGGGAGTACCCCTCGAACGCGCGGTAGGCGGCGGCGTACGGCCCGTCGCCGTCGGCGGCCTCGACCGCGGCGGCCGCCCGCTCGTTGAAGCCGGTCCGGACGGGACCGGGCTCGACGAGCGCCACGTCGACCCCGCGGGGCGCGACCTCCCGGCGGAGCGCGTCGACGTAGCCGTCGAGCCCCGCCTTCGCGGCGCTGTACGCGCCGTGGTACGGCAGCGCGACCGACCCGACCATCGACCCGACGACCACGACCCGTCCGCCGCGCTCGCGGAGCGTCGGGAGCGCCGCGGAGACGGTCACGTGGACCGCGGTCAGGTTCGTCTCTAGCTGTCGCCGGAACGCCTCGGCCGAGGCGTCCTCGACTGCCGCGATCTCGTAGCCGCCGACGCAGGAGACGACGGTGTCCAGGGGACGGTCGGCGAGCAGGTCGCGGACGGCGGCCTCGTCGCGGAGGTCGACGACGGCGGTCTCGACCGCCTCGGGCAGGTCGGCGAGCCCGTCCGCGTCGCGGTCGACGCCGAGCACGTCGTGGCCGGCGGCGGCGAGCGAGCGCGCGACGCCGCCGCCGATCCCGCCCGCGGCCCCCGTCACGAGAACGTCCATGACGGGCAGTGCGCGGCGCCCCCAGTAGACGGTGGCGGTTCGCGGCGCCGGCTCCGGGGGCCCGTCTCGACCCGCCGCCCGAAGGCATATATCCGCCACGGGCGATTGTCGGCGTAATGTCCACCAACGAGCCGTCCGTCCCGATCGTGTGCGACGAGTGCGAGACGGAGACCCGCGTGCCCCTCGACGACCTCGCGGACGCGCTCGATAAACACAACGACCAGAAACACGGCGGCGAGGCCGTCGCGGAGGTCGATCCGGCGATCAAAGACCGGCTCGCCGACCTCGTCGCCGAGGACTTGGGGCTGTTCGACGAGGAGCCGGCCGAGGGGGCGTGAGCGCCGCCGCGAGCGACCACCGGGAACCGGAGCGCTCGGCGGCACGCGCCAGCAATATTTGCGTCGTTCGGTGACGAGTGTTTTCGCAGTATCTCCGGTATACGGGGCTTTGAACCCTCGAAACGCCACTTCCGTCGTCTTCCGCCGTCACCGGAACGCGCTTCCGTTGCTGGTGACGCGAGAGTGTTGCCCGCGGGGCCGCTTCCGTAGGTATGTACGACTCAACGCGGACAGCGTCGCGGCGGTCGTTCCTCGCGGCCGCGGGCGGAACTGCGACGGTCGGCCTCGCCGGCTGCCTCGGCGGCGGGAGCGGCGGGCTCGACGAGATCACGGTCGCGCACATGCCGATCTACCCCGACCTCCAGTGGTACGTGATGGAGGGCGAGGGATACTTCTCCGAGGTCGACGCCGAGGTCACCGGCCAGGAGTTCGGCAACGGCCCCGACATCGTTCAGGCGCTCGGCGGCAGCGACATCGACATCGCGATGTTCGGAATCGTGCCCGCGATGATCGCGATCGACCGCGGTATCGCCGCGCGGGTGACCGCCGCGAACATCCGGGAGCCGATGGGGATCATGGCCGAGTCCTCGTTCCACGAGACGTTCGAACAGCAGGGCGCCGACGCGTTCGCGGCGTGGGAGGAGGAGCAGGGCGAACCGTTCACCTTCGGCACGTTCCCGCAGGGGAGCGTCCCCGACGTGCTGTTGCGCTTCTGGCTCCGCGATGTCGGCGTCGACCTCGCAGCGAACGACAGCGTGGAGATCATCGAGATCAGCGGGGCGAGCTCCGTCTGGCAGGCGATTGCCAACGACGAGATCGACGGCACCTCGATCATGGAGCCGGTGCCGACCATCGCGCAGGCGGAGGGGTCGTCGGTGGAGATGCTGCGGACCGCCGCCGAGGTCCTCCCCGGCCAGCCCGCCGCGGTCACCCTGATGAGCGACGAGGTCCGGGACTCCCCGATCGCGGCGCAGTTCCTCGAACAGCACGTCCGCGCGACCGACTTCATCGAGGAGAACCCCGACGCGACCGCGGGCCACGTCGAGGAGGGAATCGGGATGCCAGTCGACCGCGCGCGGAAGGCGCTCGACTCGCCGCTGTCGAACTTCATCACCGACCCCGCCGAGATCACGGACGCGACGCAGGTGTTCGCCGAGTTCGCGGCCGATAACGGCCAGACCGACGAACAGCTGTCGAACGACCAGATATTCGACCTCGGGGTGTACGACTCGCTCTGATGGCGACCGAAACCGCATCGCGCGTCGACGAGGACGGCGCGTTCGCCGGCGTCGGGCTCGGAGACGGGCGGCGGCTCCTCCGGGGCGCCGCGGGGGTCGTCGGGTTCCTCCTCGTCTGGCACGCCGTCTCGCTCACCCAGGATCCGTTCGTGCTCCCCTCGCCGGTCGCGGTCGCCGGGGCGTTCGCCGGCGAGCTCGCGTCGGGAGACATGACGACGGCGCTGTATCAGAGCGTCCGCCACTGGATCCCCGGTACCGTCGCCGGAACGGGCCTCGGCGTGGCCGCCGGCGTCGCGTTCGCTTGGAGCGGCCTGCTGGACGACCTGACGGCGCCGCTCGTCCGCACCCTGCGCCCCGTCCCGCCGCTCGCGCTGATCGGCTTCGCGATCGCCTGGTTCGGGATCAACGACTGGGGCGCGGCGTTCATCATCGCGGTCGGCGCGTTCTGGATCAACTTCTACGCGGCGTACGGCGCCGTGGAGGGCGTGAGCGAGGACCTCCTCGACGTGGGGCGGACCCTCGGCGTCCGCGGCGACCTCGACGCGGTCCGGTCGATCGTCCTGCCGGCGTCGCTGCCGGGGATCATGACCGGGATCCGGACCGGACTGGGACGGTGTTGGATGCTCGTCGTCGCCTCGGAGATATTCGGCGTCCCCGGGGTCGGCCGCGAGATCATCCGCGCCAGCAACAACCTGCGCGTCGACCGGGCGATCGCGTACATCCTCGTGTTGAGCCTGATGTACCTGCTCGTCGACGTCGCGTTCCGCGCGGTCGAACGGAGGGCGTTAGCGTGGCGGGCGTGAACGGAGACGGCGCGGCCGGACGCGACGGGGAGACTCCCCCCACCGCGGCGGCCAGCGTCGCGCTCGACGGGGTCGGGAAGACGTACCCCGGCGACGGCGAGGACGGCTCGGTGCGCGCGCTCGACGACGTGTCCTTCTCGGTCGCCGACGGGGAGTTCGTCTGTCTCGTCGGCCCGTCCGGCTGCGGGAAGACGACGCTGTTCCGGGTCGTGGCCGGGCTGACCGAGGCGACCGACGGTCGCGTCCTCCTCGACGGCACCGAGGTCACGGGGCCGACGACGGACATGGGCGTCGTCTTCCAGGAGTACCACCTGTTCCCGTGGCTCACGGTCGAGGAGAACGTCGGGTTCGGGCTCGAACGGAGCGACCGATCGGCCGCCGAGCGCGAGGCGCGCGTCGACGAGATGCTCGACCTCGTCGGGCTGACCGAGTTCCGCGGCGCCTACCCGAAGTCGCTGTCGGGCGGGATGAAACAGCGCGTCGCCATCGCCCGGTCGCTCGCGGTCGACCCGGACCTGCTGCTGATGGACGAGCCGTTCGGCGCGGTGGACGCTCAGACCCGCGAGATGCTCCAGCGGGAGCTACTCGACGTGTGGGAGTCGACGGGGAAGACCGTCCTCTTCGTCACGCACGACGTCGCGGAGGCGGTGACGCTCGCCGACCGGGTCGTCGTGATGGCCGCCGAGCCCGGCCGCGTCCGCGAGGTCGTCGATGTCGACGTCGAGCGCCCGCGCGACCGCGGCGACGCCGCATTCGCGGAGTACGTCGGCCGCGTGCGAGAGCTGATCGGCGCCCACCCGTAGCCCCGTCCCCTTCGCGCCCGGCGCCTCACACCCTACTCCTCGCCGTCCGCCTGATCCTCGACGCTCGCCGACAGCTCGTCCACGTGGGTACGGAGCATCGCGAGCGTCGCGTCCGCGTCGGCGTACCCCTCGTCGTAGTCGTCGAAGGCGGCCGTCGCCCGGTCGAGAAATCGCTCTACCGCCGCGTCGGTCGGCTCGTCGGTCATGAGTCACGCTCCGCCGGCGAGCGGTTTATGTCTCCCGGCGGGGAGCGCGCGGCGACCGTCAGCGCCGACGGAGGGCGTACGTCGTGTAGCCGACCGCGACGACGAGCGCGCCGTACAACAGCGTTCCGAGCAGGGCGGGCGACGCGGTGACGTACTCGCCGAACGGGTCGGTCAGCGCCAGCACGGCCACGATGAGCGCGGCGGAGATGGCGATCCCGACCGCGCCGAACGCCTTGAACGCCGCGTCGAGGTCGAATCCACGCGATCCCGGTTGGTGGCTCATACCCCTTCGTACGCGCTCAGGTTATAAATCCGTCCGACTGGATTCTCAGCCTCGGGGAACGGTGGTGACCGGACCGCCGGGGCTGTGAGCGCGGTTTACTATTATCATTGATAATTTGCTCCGAGGCGTTTTAGCCCTCGGTCGAAACCGGTGCGACATGACGCAGACGGGACCCACGACGCTCTCTCGACGGCGGCTCGCCGCCGGTCTCGGGGGGGCTGTGGCGGGCGCGCTGGCCGGGTGCCTCGGCGACGAGGCCCCCGGTTCGGCGTCGATAGACACCGGCAACGACGAACCGGCGGACGACGAGGCCGACGGGGGAGACGCGATCCGGAACGCGGCGGACGCCAGCGCGACGGTCGGGATGATCTACGCGCTCGGCGGGCTAGACGACCGGTCGTTCAACGACGCCGCGAACCGGGGCATCCAGCGCGCGCGCCTCGATCACGACGTGGCGTTCGCGAACGAGGAGCCGACCTCGATCCCGGAGTTCGAGACCGCGCAGGACGCCCTCTCGTCGTCGACCGATCCCGCCTACGACCTGATCTGCTGTATCGGCTTCCTCCAGGCGGACGCGCTCTCGACGGTCGCGGGCGAGCACCCCGACCAGCGGTACGCAATCGTCGACTCGGTCGTCGACCGCGACAACGTGGCGAGCTACGTGTTCCGCGAACACGAGGGGTCGTTCCAGGCCGGCCACCTCGCCGGGCTGGTGACGGACCGCGACGTGTCCGTCGGCGCGGGGTCGACCGTCCCCGACGAGCGGACCGTCGGCTACGTCGGCGGCGTCGACTCGCCGCTCGTCCGCAAGTTCGAGGCCGGCTACCGCGCCGGCGTCGACCACGCGACCGCGGACGTGTCGGTGCTGTCAACGTACCTCGGCGCGTTCGACGACCCCGAGGGCGGGTACGCCGCCGCCGCGGAGATGTTCGAACAGGGGGCCGACGTGGTGTACCACGCGGCCGGCGGGAGCGGACTCGGCGTGTTTCAGGCGGCCCAGGAGTACGGCCGGTACGCGATCGGCGTCGACTCCGACCAGTCGCGCAGCAACCCGCGGTACGCCGACGTGATCCTCGCGTCGATGGTGAAGCGGGTCGGCACCGCGGTGTACGACGCCGTCGAGGAGACGATCGACGACGACCTCGCCACCGGCTCCACGACGGCGCTCGGGCTCGCCGAGGACGGCGTCGCGCTCGTCTACGGTACGACGCTCGGGCCGGTGATCCCCGACGACGTGCGCGCCGCGATCGTCGACTCCGGCGAGCGGATCGTCGCCGGCGACCTGTCGGTCCCCACGGACCCGGAGGCGGTGAACTGATGGCACCCGACTCGTTCGAGCGCCTCGTGCGCGCGGTCGGGCGGCTCCTCCCGAACGCGGTGCGCCGCCGGTACGCCGCGAAGTTCGCGCTGGCGTTCCTCGTGGTCGCGGCGGTCGTCGTCGCCGGGGGCGCGTTCACCTACCTCCAGACCGAACAGACCGTGGAGTCGGACACGACGACGCAGCTCGCCGAGACCGGCGGCCTCCAGGCCGACGCGATCGGGTCGTGGACCGAGCGGATGAGCACCGAGACGCGGTCGATGTCGGCGGCCGACGCGCTCCGGTCCGACCGGCGCGCGCCGGCGTACGTGCTGTTGAAAGACCAACTGCTCTCCGAGGACATCGTTAGTATCCACCTCGTCGACGCGGCGCAGGACCGGGTCGTCGCCAGCACCGAACGCCCCTTAGAGGGGCGCGCGCCGAGCGACCTCGACGCGCCGTGGAGCGACGCGGACGTCCCCGAGGGGGTCGGCGAGGACGACCGGGTCTGGCGGTCGGACCGCTCGTACCGGTCGCCCGTGCTCAACGACCGCCCGGTGATGGCGTTCGCCAGCTCGGTGCCGCGGGCCGACGGCCGGTACCTCGTCGTGGTCACCCGCATCCAGCCGCAGCTCGAACGCATCCAGAACAGCGACACCGGGGAGGAGACGATGATCCTCAACGCCGCCGGGCAGACCGTCCTCGACATCGACGGCACGGTCGACGAGGCGGAACACGCCGACAGCGTCGAGGCGATCCGGGAGGGCAACGCCACGACCGCGACGCGGATCGGCGACGGTCAGGTCCACGCGTACGCCTCCGTTCCCGACACCGACTGGGTGGCCGTCACGAGCGTCGACCAGTCGACCGCGTTCGCCGTCCGCAACGACGTGGGGAACTCCGTGCTGCTCCTCATCTTCCTCACGCTCGCGTCGCTGGGCGTCGTGGGCGCCGTCCTCGGAACTCGAACGGTGCTCCCGCTCTCGCGGCTCCGCAACCGCGCCGAGCGGATCGAGTCGGGGGACCTCGACGTCGACCTGTCGACCGGACGGATCGACGAGATCGGCCGCCTGTTCAGGAGCTTCGGGGAGATGCGGGACTCGCTTCGGGACCGGATCGCCGAGGCCGAGACCGCCGCCGACGAGGCCGAGGCGGCCCGCGAGGAGGCGGAGGCCGTCACCCGCGACATGGAGGCGCGTGCGGCCGACTACAGCGAGGTGATGGGCGCGGTCGCGGACGGTGACCTCACGCGCCGGATGGACCCGGACGCGGACCGCGAGGCGATGCGCGAGATCGCCGAGGAGTTCAACGACATGGTGGCCCAGCTGGAGCGGACTACCGCGCGGGTCGCCGCCTTCGCCGGCGAGGTCGACGGCGCGAGCGCGGAGCTCGCGGCCGGCGCCGACGAGGTCGAGACCGCGAGCGGGACCGTCAGCGAGCAGATCCAGGAGATCGCCGACGGCGCGATCAGTCAGGACGAGCGCCTCGACGAGGTGAGCGACGAGATGAGCGACCTCTCCGCGAGCATCGAGGAGGTCGCCTCGTCCGCCGCGTCCGTCGCGGAGACCGCCGAGGCCGCCGCGGAGCGCGGCGAGTCCGGCCGCGAGGCCGCCTCGGAGGCGCTCGACGAGATGGACGCGATCGAGGCGCGCTCCGCGGCCGCGGTCGAGCAGATGGAGGCGCTCGACGAGCGCATGGACGAGATCGACGAGGTGGTGGAGTTCATCACCGACGTGGCCGAGCAGACGAACATCCTCGCGCTGAACGCCTCGATCGAGGCCGCCCGCGCCGGCGAGGCCGGCGAGGGCTTCGCGGTCGTCGCCGACGAGGTGAAAGAGCTCGCGGAGGAGACGCAGGAGGCCGCCGCCGAGATCGAGTCGCAGATCGCGACCGTCCGCGAGGAGACCGACGCGACGGTCGATGACATCCGCGAGACAAACGAGCGGATCGACGAGGGGGCGGACACCGTCCGCGAGGCCTCGTCGTCGCTCGAAGCGGTCGTCGACGCCGTCGAGGAGACGAACCACGGCGTTCAGGAGATCAGCGAGGCGGCCGAGGACCAGGCGCGGTCGACGCAGCGCGCGGTCGAGGGCGTCGAGGACGTCGCCGAGGTGAGCGGGGAGGTCGCCGCCGGCTCCGAGCAGGTGTCCGCCGCCGCAGAGGAGCAGACCGCGACCGTCGCCACCATCGCGGAGAACGCCGACCGGCTCCGGGGACAGGCCGAGTCGCTCTCCGAGTCGGTCTCCACCTTCGATGTCGACGTCGACCCCGAGGAAATCGAGGGCGCGGAGTCCGACGGCGTCGACGGGGCCGAGGGCGACGACGCGGTCGGAGGCGACGAGCGACGCGACGCCGGGAACGGGACCGTCGGGGACGCCGACGGATCGCCGTCCGGTGACGGGCTCGCCGCCGACGGCGACGGGCGCCCCCCGTCGTCGGACGAACGTTAGCCCTGCTTCGGGCTCGCTATTGACGAACGAGCGCGAGGGCGACCTTTCGACTGCGTACCGACGAACGAGCGTTACTCCCCGCTCTCCGGGTGTCCCTCGACGATAGCCACGCCGGACGACGCGCCGATCCGCACCGCGCCGGCGTCGAGCATGGCCGTCGCCTCCTCGTAGGAGCCCACGCCGCCGGAGGCCTTCACGGGAAGGTACTCGCTCATCAGCTCCACGTCGGGGACGGTCGCGCCGCCGTCGGCGAACCCGGTCGACGTCTTCACCATGTCGGCGTCGGCGGCGACCGCGGCCTCGCACGCGCGGCGCTTCTCGGCGTCGTCGAGGAGGGCGGTCTCGATGATCACCTTCACCGGGACGGGCACGGCCGCGACGACGTCCGCGAGCTCGTCGGCGACCGCGCCGCCGTCGCCGGCCTTCAGCCGGCCGACGTTGATCACGAGGTCGACCTCGTCCGCGCCCGCCTCCCACGCCGTGACCGCCTCGTCGCGCTTGACCGTCGGGTCGTGTTGCCCATGCGGGAACCCCACCACGGTGGCGATCGCCGCGGGCTCTGCCTCATACTCGGCCGCTTCGGCGACGTAGCACGGCGGGATACACGCGTTCATCCCGTGCGCGGCGGCCTCGTCGAGAACGGTCCGCACGTCGTCCCAGGTCGTCTCCGGACCGAGGACGGTGTGGTCGATGCTGGCGGCGAACTCGTCGCGGTTCATGGGTCGACCGTCGCGCGCGGCAGTAAAAGGCGTGCGGGGTCGGCGCGACCGACTTGACGACCGGTCGCTCCGGCACGAACGGGAGCGCGTTCGGAACAACGCGGGAACGGAACTCGCGGGGAGGGGGCCCGGCGCGATGCCGGTCCGTCGCGACTACGGGGCTCGGAGACCGAGGGTCGCGGGCCGAGCGCGGCGGCGTCAGCTCTCGATCTCGATCTCCGTGCCGCTGACGGCGCTCTCGACGGTCACGGGGAGCCGCACCGTCAGGATGCCGTTCCGGTATTCGGCCTCGATACCGTCCTCGTCGATCGCCTTCGGGAAGCGGAACCGACGGTGGTACGTCCGCCGGGTCCCGCGGTGTTCGTCCTCGTGTTCGCCGGCGACGTTAAGCACGCCGTCGTTCCACGAGGCGGTGATCTCCGACGGGTCGAACCCCGGAAGCTCGACCGACAGGACGAACTCGCCGTCCTCCTCGTACAGTTCGTAGTCGTTGCTACCGGATTCGAACAGTCTGCTCGGGAAGTCGAGTCCCTGTGTCCACGTGTTTGCTGGCTCGAGCATGGGCATCGCTGACCACCTCGAACTCATCCAATTATAGGGTTGCGATTCTATAAAAATCTAACGCATCTTGGTGTTGAGTCTCACACAACGGTCGACGGCCCGTCCCACCGAGCGGCGCTCCGTACAACTGCGCCGACGGATCCGGTCGCCGTCTCAGGCGCCGTCTGGCGAACAAGAGTTAGAGATTTCTCCAACGTTCGCGCGTTCGCCACGAATTTATTCCGTCCGCGTGCCACCGGGAGGCATGGATCGCGACACCGCCACGCCTGCCGTCGCCGACCTGCCGGGCGAGCGCGCTCGCGAGTGGGTCGATTACCACCACGAGTCGGCCGCGCCGAGCACCTACGTCTACGAGTTCGTCTGGGACCGCACCGCCCCCGCCGAGGGCCCGTTCTGTACCGACGTCGACGGCAACGTCCTCATGGACTTCACCAGCCACGTCGCCGCCGCGCCGCTCGGGTACAACAACCCGCTGATCATGGACCGGCTCGCGGAGTTCGACCTTGTCGACCCGCTGAAGATCGCCGGGCAGGACTTCTACGCGGCGGGCGGCCCCTCACCCGGCGACGGGATCCCCGGGGCTTCCGGGCTCATGGACCGCCTGACGGACCTGACGAGCCACTACGACATGGACACCGTCTTCCTCTCGAACTCCGGCGCCGAGGCGGTCGAGAACGCCATCAAGATCGCGTACGACGCCTCGGACGGCGCGAAGTACGCCATCACCTTCGACGGGGCGTTCCACGGGCGGACGCTCGGCGCGCTCTCGCTCAACCGCTCGAAGTCCGTGTACCGCCGCGACTTCCCCGAGGTCAGCGGCGTGATGGACGTGCCGTACTGCGACGACCGGACCTGCTCGCCAGAGACCTGCTCGTGCGGCTTCTTCGCCGACGGCGTCTCCCGGCTCCGCCGGAAGCTCGACCCGGAGCGCGGGAACGTCCACCCGGACGACGTGGCCTACCTCATCCTCGAACCGATCCAGGGCGAGGGCGGCTACCGCTTCCCCTCGGACGCGTTCACCGACGAGATCGCGGCGCTCGCCGACGAGCACGACATCACGGTCATCGCCGACGAGATCCAGTCCGGGGTCGGCCGCACCGGCGAGATGTGGGGCTCGGACCATTACGCGTACGACCCCGACGTGATCACGAGCGCCAAGGGGCTCCGCGTGGGCGCGACCGTCTCCCGGAGCGACGTGTTCCCCGAGGAGAGCGGCCGCCTCTCCTCGACGTGGGGCGCCGGCGACCTGATCGCCTCCGCGCAGGGCGCGCTCACGCTCGACGCCATCGAGGAGGCGGACCTCATGGACAACGCCGTCGTCCGCGGTCGGCAGTTCAAGGAGACGCTGCGCGACGCCGACCTCGACCCCGTCGCGGACGTCCGCGGGAAGGGACTGCTGCTCGCTGTCGAGTTCGACACGAAGGAGCGCCGGGACGCGGTCGTGGAGAACGCGTTCGAGCGCGGGCTCCTCACGCTCGCGTGCGGCCACAAGGTCCTCCGGATCCTCCCGCCGCTCGACGTCACCGAACGCGAGATCGACCTCGGCTGCGACCTCCTCACCGACGCGATCGCGGACACGGCCTGAGCCGCCGGGGAGAGAAACCGAGCCTCAGCGGTCCGCGTACCACTCCGCGAACTTCTCTAAGGCTCGCCCGCGGTGCGACACCGCGTTCTTCCGGTCGGTGTCCATCTCCGCGAACGTCTCGCCGTCGTGTTCGAAGATCGGGTCGTAGCCGAAGCCGCCGTCGCCCCGCGGCGCGACGATCCGGCCCGGGACGTACCCCTCGAACAGCTTGACCGGGAGCGGCTCCGCGCCGGCTCCGGCCGCGCCGCCCTCGCCGTCGCTCCCGCCCTCGCCCGCCGCGTCCGGTCCCGCCGCCGCGGCCGCGTCGCGGTCGCCTTGGTCGACGGGGTCGGGGCTCGCGGCGAACCCCTCGCCGTCGCAGTAGCCGAGCGTACACCGGAAGGCGGCGCGGCGGTCGTCGAGTTCGCTCGCGACCTCGTGGACGCGCTCGATCCCGAGCGTCTCCTCAACGTACGAGGAGTACGGGCCCGGGAACCCGTCGAGCCCCTCGACGAACAGCCCCGCGTCGTCGACGAGGACCGGGGCGTCGGCGTGGCGGTACGCCTCCCGGGCCCCCTGGGCCGCGATCGGGCCGAGGTCGTCGGCCTGGACCTCCGTGTAGTCGAAGTCGAGTCGCTCCACCGAGCCGTCCGGGAGGTACCGCTCCGCCTCGCGGACCTTCCCCGGGTTCGTCGTCACGTACCTGAGCACGGATCCACGTGGGTGCGCCCGCGAGGAATAGCCGTCGGTCGCCCGCAGGGAATCGACCGACTCCGGCAGTACGTTTTTGTCGCCTCGGCGACAGCAGTCGCGCATGGCCCTCCCCACGTTCGAGAAGAAGCGGCTGATCGGTCTCATCGCGATCCTCTCGTTCGGGCTCACGTCGCTGTCCGCCGTCCTCCTCCCGAGCCCGGTGGCGCCGCTCGGACCGGCGATTTTCATCACCGGCTTCTTCATCCTGATCCCGCTGGTGGTGGTGCTCGGTGAGGACTTCCCGCTCGTCGCCGCGGACGATGCCGACGCAGGATCGGCGTCTCCTTCCGCCGAACGACCGGTGGCGGCGCTGCGGGAACGCTACGCGAACGGCGAGATCGACGAGGCGGAGTTCGAGCGGCGGCTCGACCGGCTGCTCGCGACCGAAGACCTCGACGAGCGGTTCGAGCGAACGTCCGCCGGGTTATCCGACCGGTCCGGCGAGAACAGAGCACGCGAGTACGAACTGGAGTGACGCCGGCCGGCCCGACGCGGCAACTCCCGCTCAGGGGTCGACGCGGACGATCCACGCGTCCGGGTCGTCCAGCTCGTCACCGGTCGGGAGGTTCTCGGCGCGCTCCCACACCGCGCCCGCGGCCTCGATGCCGCGCTCGTCGGCGACGTGCCGGAAGAACGCGGCCCCGCGCTCGTACTGCCGCCGCTTGAGGCCCAGTCCCAGCAGGCGCTGGGCGAGCCGCCGCACCGGGCCGCCCCCGCCTCGACGCTCGTCCAGCTTCGCCCGGAGGTCCGCGTACTCGCCGTCGAACGCGCGGTCCATCAGGACCTCGGCGTACCCCTCGACCGCCGTCATCGCGGCCTGGAGCTCCGCGAACGCGTCGGGGTCGAGCCCGCGACTCACGCCCCCTTCGCCGCCGACCATCCCCTCGACGCCGCGCTCGACGCGCGACTCGAGGTACTCCGGGAGCCACGGGGCCGCGCCGAACTCGGCGGCGTGGGTCACCTCGTGGAACGCGATCCACCGCCGGAAGCGGGGGTAGTCCACGTCGAGCGCGCTCGCGACCGCGACGATGTTCGGGTGAACGAAGTAGAGGCCGTGGTCGGCGTCCGGCTCGTCGGCGAGGAGGAGGGGGTCGTACTGGCCGAGGACGTTCCGCGAGAGGAAGCCCAAGGCGAACGCCATCGACCCCGTGTTGGCGACTCGGCTGACGTCCTGCGCGAACGCGGGGCCGCGCTTCGCGGGTGTCGCGTCGAACGTCCCGTCGGGTCCGCCGGGGTCCGCCGCGGCCGCCTCGATCGGGTCCATCACGCGCCGGAACGTGCCGACGCTCGCGTCGATCCAGTGGTGGCGGTTCTGTACCTCGACGGTGTCGGGCACGTCGAACTCGATCCCGGCGACCTCGGTGAGCCGCGAGCGGGCGTCGCGAACGTCGGCGGCGTACCCCGCGCGCTCCGCGTCGGAGATCGCGATCGATCCGGGGTCCGTGGCCTCCTTCGCGGCCGACGCGGCCCGATCCCAGTCGACGACGCCCGGTCCCTCGGCCTCGGCGACGGCCCGGACGCTTCGGAGGATGTCCATACGGACCGGACGTGCGGGCGACTCAAAGCGCTTGTGTCGACCGATCCGCGCCCCGGCGGACTCGCCGGCGGTCCCGGCGCCGAACGCCGACACCGACGTTTTCTTCCCGGCCGCCCCACAGCCACCGAGCATGGACGACACGCGCCGCGCGTTCCTCGACGACCTCCTCGCGACGCCGAGCCCCTCGGGCTTCGAGACGGCCGCCCAGCGCGTCTGGACCGACTACGTCCGCGCGTTTGCGGACCGGGTCGACACCGACTCGTACGGCAACGCCGTCGCGGTCCACGAGGGCGACCCGGACGCGCCGACGGTCGCCGTCACCGGCCACGCCGACGAGATCGGGTTCATCGTCCGGGACGTGCTCGACGACGGCTTCCTCCGGATCGGGCGGATCGGCGGCGCCGACCGCACGGTCTCGAAGGGCCAGCACGTCACGGTCCACGCCGACGAACCCGTTCAGGGCGTGATCGGCCAGACCGCGATCCACCTCCGTGACGGCGACGAGGAGTACGAGGATATCGCTGGGCAGTTCGTCGACATCGGCGCCGCCGACGCCGACGCGGCACGCGACCACGTCGAGGTGGGCGACCCGGTCACGTTCTCGACCGGGCTCCGCGACCTCGTCGGCGACCGGATCGCCGCCCGGGGGGTCGACAACCGGGCCGGCGCGTGGGCGGCCGCGGAGGGGCTCCGGCGCGCCGCCGAGGCGGACGTCGACGCGACGGTGTACGCGGTCTCCACCGTTCAGGAGGAGGTCGGGCTCCAAGGTGCGCGAATGGTCGGCGTTGACCTCGACGACGTCGACGCGTTCGTCGCGGTCGACGTCACCCACGCGACCGACAACCCGGACGTCGACCGCGAGCGACGCGGGCCGGTCGAACTCGGCGCCGGCCCGGTGATCGGCCGCGGGAGCGCGAACCACCCGGTCCTCGTCGACCTCGCGCGCGACGCGGCCGCCGACGCCGGCGTCGACGTCCAGATCCAGGCGGCCGGCACCCGGACCGGGACCGACGCTGACGCGTTCTACACGGTGCGCGGCGGGACCCCCGCGCTCAACGTCTCGATCCCGAACCGCTACATACACACGCCGGTAGAGGTGATCGACACCGCCGACCTCGACGGCGTCGCCGACCTCCTCGCGGCGCTCGCCGCGGCCGCGGGCGACCGCGAGGGGGCGACGAATCCGTTCGCCGTCGACGTCTGAACCGGCCGCCGTCGGTCCGCTCGGCACGACAAACCGGGGCACGGCGGCGTCGAAACGGAACTGTTTTACAATCGTCTTTCCTACCGTCAATTGCGACGAAGGACGTGCTCTGGTGGTGTAGTCCGGCCAATCATATCACCCTCTCACGGTGATGACCTGGGTTCAAATCCCAGCCGGAGCATTTCTCTCTCGATGCGACCGAACCCGATCAGTACCGGCCGTACTCGACCGCCCGCCGTCGGTCGACGCACCGCTCCGCCTCCGTCGGTCGACGCATCGCTCCGCCTCCGTCGGTCGACGCATCGCTCCGCCTCCGTCGGTCGACGCATCGCTCCGCCTCCGTCGGTCGACGCATCGCTCCGCCTCCGTCGGTCGACGCATCGCTCCGCCTCCGTCGGTCGACGCATCGCTCCGCCTCCGCCGGACCGATCGGCCACCGTTCGAGGTAGCGGCAGGTGTTGAGACGGCGTCCGGGTTTTAGCTGGCGGCGCGCGAGCCACGGCGTATGAGCGACGCCGCACGCCCCGCCCCCACCGCCGACGAGGCGCTCCACACGACCGTCGACCTCCCCTTCGAGGACGCGGTGCCGTTCGTCCAGCTCGAACACGAACTCGCCGACTTCGAGACCGTGCGCGTCACGCGGCTCGACGAGATGATCGAGGGGATGCTCGGCCACGACGACGCCGAGCGGACCGCGCTGATCGTCGTCTGTCACCCCGAGATCGCGTCCGACGCGCTGCGGATCGACCCGACGCTCGCCGGTATGCTCCCCTGTACCACGGTCGTGTACGAACGCGCCGGCGACGACCGCGTCCACGTCCACCACGTGTCCGCCACCAAGGCGATCCGCGACCTCGGCTGCGCGTCGGCGGTCGGGGCCGACGAGGGCGCGGTCGAGGACCTCGTGGCGAAGACCGGCGAGCTGATGGCCGTCGTCTGGGAGAACATCGAGCGGCACGGCCGGGAGTAGCCTCGGACGGCTCGGCCGCGCTCACCGGTTCAGCCGCCACCGGATCACCGCGGCGGCGACGAGGACCGTCCCGAACGTGACGACCCCGGAGATCAGCGCGCCGCGGGCGCTGTTCGCGCCCGTCGCGAACGCGCTCACCGACGCGGAGCCGCCGACCAGCGCCGCCCCGCCGGCCACCCCGCCGAACCCGATACAACAGAGGCTCAACAGGCCGACTGCGGACAGCGACCCGAGGATCCCGTCGTCGCTCATCGCTTCCCTCACCGCGGGCGACGGGGAAATAGGTGGTGGGGTCGGGCGCGACTGGCGCCCCGTCGTCGGGGGGGCGGCCGGCGTCGCTCGTCGGCGTCCCGCGGCCGTGGTCGCCGCCCAAGCGAGGGTTTAATTCCGACAGCGCGCGAGGGCGTCGTGTGGACCCGAGCCGGATCCCCGCCGAGTTCCCCGCCCCGAGCTTCCGCGGCGCGCAGGAGCAGGCCCTCGCCGACATCCGCGACGCGTTCGCCGCCGGTAACCGCGTCGTGCTGGTGCGCGCGCCGACGGGCAGCGGCAAGTCGCTGCTCGCCCGGGCGATCATGGGCGCGGCCGAGACCGCGGGCGAGGCGGCCCCCAGCGAGGCGACCGGCGCGTACTACACCACCCCGCAGGTGTCGCAGATCGACGACGTGGAGGCCGACGACCTCCTCGACGACCTCGCGGTGATACGCGGGAAGTCGAACTACGACTGCGTGCTCCCCGGCGAGCACGACACGCCCGTGAACCGCGCGCCCTGCGCGCGCCAGCAGGGGTTCGACTGCTCGATCCGGCACCGCTGCCCGTACTTCTCTGACCGGGCCATCGCGTCCGGCAACCGCTTCGCGGCACAGACGTTAGCGTACTTTATGCGCACCGCCGGCTCCGAGGTGTTCCGGAAGCGCGACGCCGTCGTGATAGACGAGGCGCACGGGCTCGCCGAGTGGGCCGAGATGTACGCGACGATCGAGATATCGCCCGACCGCGTCCCGGTGTGGGACGACGTCGGCGTCCCGGACGTCGCGGCCGACGCCGGCCCCGAGGAGGACGCGGTCGACCGGACCGCGCGGTTCGTCGAGACGCTCCGCGACGTGGCGATCCGGGCGAAAGACGAGCTGGTCGGCCGCCCCGAGCTCGACCGCGAGGAGGTCGCCCGGCGCGACCGGCTCCAGGAGCTCATAAGCGAACTGGGCTGGTTCCTCGAGGACTATCGCGACATCGAGTCCCCGACCTCGTGGGTCGTCGACCAGCCGGGCGGCGAGGGGTCGGCCCTCGATATCAAACCGCTCGACCCCGCCCGGTACCTCCGGCACACCGTCTGGGACCGGGGGAACCGGTTCGCGCTGCTGTCGGCGACCATCCTCTCGAAGGAGGCGTTCTGCCGCGGCGTCGGGCTCGACCCCGCCGACGTCGCCCTCGTTGACGTCGAGCACACGTTCCCGCTCGCGAACCGCCCGCTGTACGACGTGACGCAGGGGTCGATGACGTACGAGAACCGCGACGAGACGGTGCCGAAGATCGCCCGGCTCATCGTCCGGCTGATGGCGGAACACCCCGACGAGAAGGGGCTGATCCACGCGCACTCGTACGACATCGCCGAGCGGATCACCGAGCGGCTCGGCGAGTTCGGCGTCGCCGCGCGGGTCAGGCGGCACGACAGGCAGAACCGCGACGCCGAACTGGAGGCGTGGAAGGCGAGCGCGGACCCGGAGGTGTTCGTCTCGGTGAAGATGGAGGAGGCGCTGGACCTGAAGGGCGACCTCTGTCGCTGGCAGGTGGTGTGTAAGGCGCCGTACCGGAACACGAACGACTCGCGGGTCGCCCGCCGGCTGGCGGACGGGCAGTGGGCGTGGTACCACCGGACGGCGCTGCGCACGGTCATCCAAGCGTGCGGGCGAGTCGTCCGCGCCCCGGACGACTACGGCGCGACGTACCTCGCCGACGACTCGCTGCTCGACCTCTTCGACCGCGCCGCGGCCGACACGCCCTCGTGGTTCCGCGATCAGGTCGACGCGATGACGACCCCGTCGCTCCCGGCGTTCGACCCCGACGCGGCGCTGGCGGGTATCGACGCGTCGGCAGCGAACGGTGCGCGGAGCGGACGGCGGCGGCGCCGCCGCTCGGGTGGGTCGAGGGGTTCGGATCGCTCGTCGCCTGCCGACGGCGATTCCTCGGTCGGCGACGGGGACGCGACCGCCGACAGCGGAACGACCGACGATGAGTCGGTCCGGACCCGCTCCGAGCGGGACGCGGAGCGACGGCAGAACCACCCGCTGTCGGACGTGTGGGGCGACGGCTGACGAGGCGCTATCCAGACGCGGCCGTCACAGCAGCGAGACGCCGTACGCGACCATGGAGCTCACCATGAGAAACGCGAAGAACAACGCCATGAGCTGTTGTCTGTCCATATCGGCGTTCGACCGCAGAGGCGTATAACTCCTGCGGGCGAGCGACGACGGCGCGTGCGTCATATTACCACCTCCGAGCCGATCGTTCGCCAATATATATCGTATAAGGTGTATCAGGGGCCTGAATGAAGTAGTAACCTTCATAATCCCTCACGCGACTACTGGATGTATGGCCACGAACGGGCTGTCGAGTGCGCTGACGCTGTACGGTGCGCGAACCCTGACGCTGTCGCAGGCGGCCGCACAGGCAGGGCTCAGCGAGGCCGAATTCATCGAGCAACTCGAACGCCGCGGCATCGAGGTAACGGAGTCCGAGCGCGCCGCCGCGCTCGGCCGCGAGCAGCCCGCCCGCGCCGACTGAGCGGTGTCCCCCGCGGTCGGGGATGCCGACGCGTCGACGGTTTTCGCGACGCCGTCTCACGAACGATCAGTTCTACGGCCCTCCAGCCGTCCTCGTAGCGCGTTCGGTCCGGCTCGCAGCGATCCCTCAGTTGCCGCTCCGAGCCGACTCCGCGGTCCGTTCCGCCTCGTCGTCGGGCACGAGGTGGACCTCACCGCCGTGTTCGAACGCGAGGACCACGTCGGCGTCGCCGTCGACGAACGCCGGGTTCGGGACGGTCTTCGCCTCGTAGGTGACGGGGTCGAGCACCTGGATCGCGTTCTCGTCTTCGACGGTCACCACGGTGGTCTCCGTCGCGTCCGCGCGGGTCCCGAGCCGGGTCGCGTCGGGGGCCTCCGCGTCCGCGAACGCGGACGTGTACTCCGCGCCGCTCGCGAGCCGGATCCCCTGGAGACGGCCCGAGACGCCCGTGACGAGGACCGGCCCGTCGCCGTCCTCGGGGTCGACGATCTCGCCCTCCGCGTACTTCGGGAGCCGCACCGCGAACGTGACGCGGTACACCTCGTTGCCGTCGCCGTCCTCGGTGACGAGCGTCGGATACGACTCGAAGCTCCCGCCGAGCGACTCGGTGATCCGCGTCGCCACGTTCTGCGCGAGCCGGTTCGAGGAGAGCTTGATGTCCGGCCCGTCGTCGGTCTCGTTCACCTCGGTGATGAACGCCTCGCGGTCGCCGTCGGCCTCCTGGTCGGCGACGTACGACTCCGCGATGTCGAGCGCCTCGGCGCGCTCCGCCGGGGTGAGGTCGCGCTCGTCCGCGCGGACCTGAACGATCCCGGCGTAGTAGCCGCCGGCGATGCGCCCGCAGCGGTCGCAGGTCCCCCGTGATATCTTCACGGGGACCATCACCTCCGCGGAGCGGAGGGTCCCGCGGACGACGCCCGAGAAGCGGCAGTGCATCCGGACCGTGTTCTCGTCGACCTGCTCGGGCTCGACGCCCCACTCGACCTCCTCGGCGTCGACGTGGACGCCGAGCGCCTCCGCGACCTCGTCGACGGCGACGTCGGTGTAGTCGCGCGCGCCGACGTCGCGCCACGACTCGCCGCGCCTGACGGCGCCGCAGCCGGAACACACCAACACCTCGATCCGGTCGGGGGCGTCGACCAGGTCGAAGTCCTCGAAGTAGCAGTCGTCGCAGAGCAGCGCGTCTCGCCCGCGCGGCTCGCCCGGAAGGGGGTCGCGCCGCTCGGGGACCGGGTCGCCGCAGCGCGGACAGAACTCCCGCGACTCGCTCATTACCCGCAGCTACGCCGAGGGCCCGTTTAAACGACGCGGACCGCCCCCGTCGGCGTCGACGGTTCTGCGGGCGGCTCCGGCCGTTCCGCGCGGGTCGCGACCTCCGAAATGGTTTTTCGCACGGACCGAGAACGGGTGCGTATGAGCGGTAACCCCGACGACGAGCGGCTCGAAGAACTGCGCGAACAGAAGATGGAGGAGCTTCGCGAGCGACAGGGCGGCGAGGGCGACGCCGCGGAGGCCCAACAGCAGGCCCAAGAGCGCGCCGAGGCCCAGCAGGAGGCGGTGCTGAAACAGTACCTCACCGACGGAGCCCGCCAGCGCCTCAACGCGGTCGAGATGTCGAAGCCGCAGTTCGGCGAGAAGGTGAAGAAACAGGTCGCCGCGCTGGCGCAGAGCGGACGCATTCAGGGACAGATCGACGAGGACCAGATGCGCGACCTGCTCAAAGAGCTCCAGCCCGAACAGAAGAGCTTCGACATCCGCCGCCGGTAGATGGAGCTCGCGCTGCTGTACAGCGGGGGGAAAGACTCCTCGCTGGCCGCCCACCTGCTCGACCGGTTCTACGACGTCCGCTGTGTCACCGGGAGCTTCGGGCTCACGGACGACTGGGAGCACGCCGAGCGGGCGGCCGGCGAACTCGGGTTCCCGTTCGAGCGGGCCGACCTCGACCGCGAAGTGGCCGAGCGCGCCGCCGAGACGATGGTCGCGGACGGCTACCCCCGGAACGGGATCCAGCGCGTCCACGAGCACGCCCTCGAGACCATCGCCGCGCTCGACGTCGACGCCATCGCGGACGGCACCCGCCGCGACGACCGCGTCCCCACGGTGTCGCGGGCGCAGGCGCAGAGCCTCGAGGACCGAAACGGGATCGACTACATCTCCCCGCTCTCCGGGTTCGGCCGCCACGCCGTTGACCAGCTCGTCGAGGCGACCTTCGATGTCCAGCAGGGACCCAGCGAGGAGGTCCCCAAGGCCGACTACGAGGACGAGCTCCGGACGCTCATCGCCGACGAGTACGGCGAGGGCACGGTGGGAGAGGTGTTCCCGGACCACGACCAGACGTACGTCCACGGCCGGACCGACTGACTCCCGCAGACCCGGAAGCGCCGGAACTCCTTTCGACCCCGCGGTCGTAGCGTCGGGCATGTCATCCGACCGAGTCGTCGACCTGCTCAAGACGGCGTACGCCGACGAGATCGAGACCGTGATGAACTACCAGACGAACGCGATCGTCCTTGACGGCGTCCGGGCCGAGGAGATCAAAGAGAGCCTCAAACAGGACGTCCAAGAGGAGCTCGGCCACGCCGAACAGCTCGGGCAGCGGCTCAAACAGCTCGACGCGCGGCCGCCCGGCTCCGCCGAGTTCACCGCCGGGCAGGAGTCGCTCCAGCCGCCCGAGGACTCGACGGACGTGTTGGCCGTCATCAACGGCGTGCTCGACGCCGAGGAGGACGCGATCGCGACGTACCGCGACCTGATCGACGCCGCGGAGGCGGCGGACGACCCGGTGACCGAGGACCTCGCCGTGACGCTGCTCTCGGACGAGGAGGCCCACCGGACCGAGTTCCGCGGATTCCAGAAGGAGTACCAGCGCGGGTAGACGGCCCGCGGAGCCGCCGCCTCTCGGCCGCAACCGCGCGCCGATCCCGGCTGTCCCGCCCCGAAGGGATGCTTTCAAGCGGGCGCTCGCCGAACCGGCGTCCATGTACGACGGCCTCAAAGGCTTCCGCGACTTCTACCCCGGCGAGCAGTCCGCCCGCCGCGAGGTGACCGACGCGATCGAGGACGCGGCGGCCCGCCACGGCTTCCGCGAGATCGCGACGCCCGCGCTAGAGCGGACGGAGATGTACGTGGACAAATCCGGCGAGGAGATCGTCGAGGAGCTGTACGCCTTCGACGACAAGGGCGGCCGCGGCGTCTCGATGACGCCGGAGCTCACGCCGACGGTCGCGCGGATGGTCGTCGAGAAGGGCCAGGAGCTGTCGAAGCCGATCAAGTGGGTCTCCACCCGCCCGTTCTGGCGCTACGAGCAGGTCCAGCAGGGCCGGTTCCGCGAGTTCTACCAGACGAACATCGACGTGTTCGGCTCGTCGGCGCCCGAGGCCGACGCCGAGGTGCTCGCGACCGCCGCCGACGCCCTGACCGACCTCGGACTCACCGGCGACGACTTCGAGTTCCGCGTCTCGCACCGCGACATCCTCGGCGGTCTCGTCCGGTCGCTCGCCGCCGACCCCGACGCGGTCGACACCGCTGCCGCGATCCGCGCGGTCGACAAGCGCGCGAAGGTCGACGACGCCGAGTACGTCGGACTGCTCTCCGACGCGGGCCTCGCCCGCGACACCGCGCGCGACTTCGACGACCTCATCGCGGGGGTGGAGACCGTCGACGACCTCGACGCGGTCGCCGAGGCGGGCGACGAGTCGGTCGAGGCCGCGGTCGAGAACCTCCGGAACGTCCTCGCCGCCGCCGCCGACTTCGGTGCGGGCGAGTTCTGCGACGTGTCCCTGACGACCGCCCGCGGGCTCGACTACTACACCGGGGTCGTCTTCGAGTGCTTCGACTCCACCGGCGAGGTGTCCCGCTCCGTCTTCGGCGGTGGGCGCTACGACGACCTCATCGAGAGCTTCGGCGGCCAGCCCACCCCCGCGGTCGGGGTCGCCCCCGGCCACGCCACTCTCAAGCTGCTCTGCCAGCGCGCCGGGGTCTGGCCGGACGAGGAGCTCTCGACCGACTACTACGTGCTCGGCGTGGGCGACACGCGGGGCGAGGCGGCCGCGCTCGCGAGCGACCTCCGCGCGCTCGGCGACGACGTGGTGGTCGAACAGGACGTCTCCGACCGCTCGTTCGGCGCGCAGTTGGGCTACGCCGACTCGATCAACGCCGAGACGGTCGTGGTCGTCGGTGAGCGCGACCTCGAGAACGGCGAGTACACGGTGAAGGACATGGAAAGCGGCGACGAGACGACGGTGCCTGTCGAGGAGTTCCCGCCCGAGGAGGGGCTCCCGACGTACGAGGACTACGAGTAGGCGCGTCGGTCGCGGCCTGAACCCTTTTCAGGGTCGCACGGGGAACGGGAGACGATGATCCCGCTCGCGACGACGATGCCCCCGACCGAGGTCGCACTCCGCGTGGCCGCGGGCGTCCTCCTCATCCTGATCAACGCGTACTTCGTGGCGGTCGAGTTCGGCCTGACGCGCCTCCGGCAGTACCCGGAGTCGGAGATGGACACCCCCGGACTGCGGCGCGCCTGGGAGATGACGGACGACCTGGAGTTCTACCTCACCACCTGTCAGGTGTGGATCTCCGGCACGAGCATCGCGCTCGGTATTGTCGCCGAGCCGGGGCTTGCGGCGATCTTCGCGCCGATATTCGAGAACACCGCGCTCGCGTCGGACGGCGCGGGCTCGCTGTTGGGTTTTTTCCTCATCAACATGGTCCACCTGACTCACGGCGAGCAGACGCCGACGTATCTCGGCGTCGAGCGCTCGAAGCAGGTCGCGAACTACGGCGCTCGGCCGCTGTACTGGTTCGCTTGGAGCATCTCGCCGCTGATCAAGTTCGGCGACTGGGTCGCGAAGGCGACGCTGGGGCTCTTCGGCGTCGAGATGACCGGGTCGTGGACCGAGGCCGAAGGGGAGGTGCTGGAGACGCGCGCGCAGCTCCGCACCCGCCTCGGCTCGATGATGGAAGACATCGAGCTACCGAAGGAACGGCGCGAGGAGATTCTCAACGCGCTCGACGTGGATCGGGTCACCGTCGCGGACGTGATGACGCGGCCCGACGAGATCGTCTCGCTGACCACGACGGCGTCGGTCGACGAGAACCTCGACCGGATCCGGGACACCCCGCACACGCGCTTCCCGCTCGTGGGCGAGGACCGGGGCGACTTCGAGGGGATCGTGTACGCCCCCTCGATCGTGAGCCGCTTCGACGCGCTCCGCGACGGCGACCTGACGTTCGCGGACGTCGCGGCCCCCCCGCTGACGGTCTCCCCTGACGCGAGCGTCAGCGACGCCTACGACCGGTTCCAGGCGGAGTCGCAGGAGCTCGCTCTGGTCGTCGCTGACGGCGAGGTCGTCGGCCTGCTCACCGCGACCGACGCCATGGAGGCGGTGATGGGCCAGCTGGAGGACCCGCTGGACGCCGGCGAACTGTAGCGCGCGACACGACTCCGGTCAGTCCTTGTACGCCTCGCGCAGGAACACCAGCGCCCCGCCGAGCATCGCGAGGTTGCCGAAGAAGGCGAGCCGCTCGCCGCCCTTGTCGTCCTCGTCGGCGTTCCAGAAGTCGTGCATCGTCGCGGTGACGACGGTCAGGAACGCGACCGCCGCGCCGGTCGCGACCCGCGGGAGCCGCCAGAGCGCGATGCCGACGCCGGCGACGATCATCATGCCGGAGGCGAACGGCGCGGCCACGTCCGGCATCGGAACGCCCGCCGACTCGGCGTACTCGATCGTGTCGTCCATGTCGCGGAAGTCCTCCGAGGCCTGCGCGGCGAGGCCGGCGCCTAGGAGGACGCGCCCGAGCCGCGACGGCGCGCCGCGGCCGGTCGCCTCGTCGCTCGCGTCTGGTGTTTCGTCGTCGCTCATACCGCACACAACGCGGCCGCGCCTCATAAATCGCGGTGGCGGCGGACGCGGCGTCCCGTCGCGCCGCCCCCTCGCGCCGCGTCGGTCGCCCCTCACGCCCGGTCGATCTGCGCCAGCAGCTCCGCGGTCGCCGCCTCGTCGAAGCCCATCGGGCGGCGCCACCAGGGCCCCTTCCCGGAGTCGCTCGACAGGTCGGTGACGATCGGGTTCGCCTCCACCCCTGCGTCGGGCGCACTCAGCGGAACGACCCGGTCGAAGCGGCCGGACGCGTCCGGGTCGCCGACCGCGACGACGCGGGCGTCGAACGGGTCCCGCTTCAGGTGCGCGTTGGTCGGCGCCGCCGCGGCGGCGGCCGCGCGGTCGACGACGCCGTCGCCCTCGGCCGGCGAGAGTACGCGCTCGATCCGGATCCCCGCGAAGAGGTACGCGCCCCAGTCGGGGGCGAGGTCGTCGTCGACGGCGACGCCGTGCTCTCGGAGCCACGCGCCGCCGCGGTCGTCCGCGCCCGCGTCGCCGGGGCGCTCGTCGCCCGGTCCGGCCCAGTCGCGCGGCCGCAGCGACAGCGTCGCGTAGAACAGGAGCCGGTCGCCGGGTTCGAGGGTCGCGATCCGCCCGGCCTTCACCCCGTGCGGGTCGCCGTACGTCGCGCGCTCGCGGCCGTGGACGCCCGGGAACTCGGGGTCGGCGTGGACGGGCACCTCGCGCAGGGCCTCCGGGACGGCGAACGGGAGGTCGAGGTCGCCGTAGGTCGGGACCGGCTCGTCGACCGGGGCGCGCCCGCGCGGCAGCGTCGCCGCCGACTCGGGGATCGGGACGTACGCGAAGGAGCCGTCGGGGTAGACGCGCCCCCGGAACCCGGGTTCGTTCGTGTTGGCGGCGACGTTGACCGCGAGGGCGCGAGGGCCCGGCATCGAAAAAGCGCGGGCTCAGTCCGCCGTCGCCGCGGTCGGCTCGTGGTCGATCTCGGTCCCGAGCAGGTCGAGGAACTGTGCGATCCACTCGGGGTGATCGGGCCACGCTTGGCCGGTGACGAGGTTCCCGTCGGTCGTCACGCCGTCGACCCACGAGCAGCCGGCGGCCTCGACCTCCGGCCTGACGGCGGGGTACGCCGTGATCTCGTAGCCGTCGAGGACGCCCGCCGCAGCGAGGATCTGCGGGCCGTGACAGATCGACGCGACGGGCTTGTCCGCCTCGAAGAAGTGCCGCACCGCGTCGAGCACCTTGTCGTAGCCGCGGAGGTACTCGGGGGCGCGCCCGCCGGGAACGACTAAGGCGTCGTAGTCGGCCGGGTCGACCTCGTCGAAGCCGTGCGTGAGCTCGAAGTTGTGCCCGCGCTCCTCCAGGTACGTCTGGTCGCCGCGGAAGTCGTGGATCGCGGTCTTGACCGTCTCGCCGCCCTCCCTGTCCGGACAGACGGCGTGGACCTCGTGGCCGACCGCCTGGAGCGCCTGGTACGGCACCATTATCTCGTAGTCCTCCCCGAAGTCGCCGACGATCATCAGTATCCGTTGTCCTGTCATGTGTGCGACACCACCTCTGCGTACGCGCTGCTGGCCAATAACGATACTGGCGTGAGATATCATACCACGAACAAGCCGCTTTCGATCACCGACGCGTCGGCCGCACGGCGCCCTCAGCGCGGCGGGCTCGGCGGCTGGAGGTCCCGCTGAAACTCGTCGAACTGCTCGAGGTCGTCCGGGAGGTCGTACTCGATCTCGCGGTCGTCCTGGTTGTCGGGGAGCCGGCCGTCCTCGATCTCCTCGGCGGCCTCCTCCCACCCCGGCTTCACGCGGACACTGCGGGCGGGCGATCCGACGACCACGTGATGGGCGGGCACGTCGCCTTGGACCACGGATCGCGCGCCCACGACGCTGTTCTCGCCGACGCGGCAGCCGGCCCGGACCATCGCGTCGTAGGTGACGCGGGCGTCATCCTCGACGATCGTGTGGAAGTTCCGGACCTCGGTCTGGTCGACGATGTCGTGGTCGTGGCTGTAGAGGTGGACGCCGTCGGAGATGGAGGCGCGGTCGCCGATCGTCAGCTTCCCGCGGTCGTCGAGGTGGACGTCGTCGTGGATCACGACGTTGTCGCCCACCTCGATGTTGTGGCCGTAGGTGACGGAGATCCCCTTGAAGAAGCGACAGTCGTCGCCGCACTCGGCGAAGAGGTGGTTGCCGAGCATCTGCCGGAACCGGAGCGCGAACTCGACGTTGTCGGCCATCGGTGTGGCGTCGAACTGGCGCCAGAGCCACTGGAGGTGCTTCGAGCGCTGGAAGCGCTCCTCGTCCTTCTCGGCGTAGTACTCCGACTCCAGCGTCGCGTTACACGGGTCGTACCCCTGGAGGCGCACGCGCTCGGCGCGCGACACCGATTCGCCGCTCTGCCACGCCTCCCACGCCTCCCGGTCGCCGTGGAGGTCGATCAGCACGTCACGGACGACCTCGCAGGTGTCCTCGTCCGAGGAGAGCCGCTCGTCCACCTCGTCGATGAACCCTCGGACCCCGGCCTCGGCGCCGTCGGGCAGGGACACGTGTCGCTTTGTCATCGGCCCTCCTTCGTCGCCATCACTCAAATGGATTCGGTTGTGCGACCACGGCGCCTCAGCCGATCAGTACAGTTCCTCGGCGGCAAATATGCCGACGAGAACGCCCGTGAAGGCGATCACGAACGCCGGGGCGATCGCGGCCCTGCCGAACGAGAGCAACAGCGCGGTGACCGCGACGACGGCGATGATCCCGAGCAGGGCGATCACGGCGTCGAGCCGCCGACGGAGGGAGTCGTCCATGGGCGGTCGACGAGCCGGGATCAAGTAATAGGCGGCGGGACGAGCCGAGACGAGCGAGCGTGATCGCCGCCCGCTCCACCGCCCCGAGACCGACAGCGATCGCCGGCCGTTCCACCGCCCCGAGACCGACCGCGCCCGATAAGTGTCCCGACCACCAACCGGTTGGCATGCAACACCGCGAACTCGGTAACTCGGGCGTCGAGGTCTCGGAGGTCGGCTTCGGCGCGTGGGTCGTCGGCACCGACTGGTGGGGCGACCGCTCGGACGAACAGGCGGTCGGGATGGTCGAGGAGGCGCTCGACGCGGGCGTCACCTACGTCGACACCGGCGACGTGTACGGCCACGGCGACAGCGAGGAGATAATCGGGACGGCGATCGCCGGCCGCCGCGACGAGGTGACGCTGTCGACGAAGATCGGCTACGACTTCTACGACAACCCGCAGGCCGGTCACGGCGAGCTCCCGAAGGAGCTGAACCGTGAGTACCTCACCGAGGCGTTCGAGGCCTCGCTGGACCGCCTCGACACGGACTACGTCGACGTGCTCCAGCTCCACAACGCGAACGTCGACGAGGTGACCCCCGAGGTGCGCGACCTCCTCCGCGAGTGGAAGGCCGACGGGCGCGTCCGCGCGCTCGGCTGGGCGCTCGGCCCCTCGATCGGCTGGCTCGCCGAGGGCGACGCCGCCGTCGAGTACGAGGAGTTCGACGCGGTTCAGACCGTCTTCAACCTGTTCGAGCAGGAGCCCGGTCGCCACTTCGTGGACACGATCCGCGAGAGCGGTTCGGACACCTCCGTCATCGCTCGCGTCCCGCACTCCTCCGGCCTGCTGAACGAACAGGTGACGCCCGACACCGTCCTCGAGGACGGCGACCACCGCTCGCACCGCCCGAAGGAGTGGTACGAGACCGGCTGGGAGAAGGTCGACGCGATCCGCTTCCTCGAAGACCCCGACGGCGTTGAGGGGACGCGCACGATGGCGCAGGCCGCGATCCGCTGGCTGCTCGCGCACGACGAGGTCGCCTCCGTCACCCCGACGTTCCGCGACGGCGCCGACATCGCCGAGTGGAGCGCCGCCGCCGACGTGCTGCCGATCTCCGACGCCGAGTACGAGCGGCTCGACGATCTGTACGCCCGCAACTTCGACATCGACCGCGACGACGGGATGGACGTCCTCCGCACCTCCGTCGACGGCGAAGACATCGAGGCCGCCGGCCTCGACAAGCGCGCCGCGTCGTACTGAGCGGCGACCCCGCGTTCGATCGACGCCGATCGACCCGGCCTCTTCGCCTCGAAACCGCCAGACAGCGCCTTGAAACCGTCGCTCAGGACCACTTTCACTCCGGGGCGGCTCGGCCGCGCCGCTGGCGGGTGTGGAAACGGTGGCTCGGTCGAAACCCGTCATCACAAGGGGCTCAGTGGGGGTAACCGACTCGTCATCGCCACCACGGTGCGATCTACTCGCTCGCGGGTATAAACTGATCGCGACGGCCCCCGACGACCGGCGGCTGTGGTCGCGGCGACCGCTCGACCGGGCGCCCGGGCCTGCGACCCGTGAGGAGAGAGCGACCGAAGCGAGCGAGTAGGGCGGAGCGGAAACTAACATGATACTGAGCAACTGTTAATCTACATCCCGCTGTATTGGCGACTGGTGCTGTGCTGGCACAAGTCCCGCGCCGTGCGGGTCGCAGTAGCCCGGCCCCGAACGGTGGGTTCACCGACTCCGAAGGGCGTTCGGTAGGCGGGGCGCATAAAACGCCCCGTCGCGTCGCATGACGGCGAGGACCACATCGAAGCCCCACCCTCAACGAGCGAGCCCCCCCAACGAGCGAGCCTGTCAGCGCGAGCGAAGCAGGGTGAGGTCGGTTACTCGCCCCCGCTACAGACGAGGACCGGTCGTTCGGTGTCGAGGATGACGCTCTGCGTGACGCTGCCGAACAGGACCTTCCCGGTGGGGGTGCGCTTCCGCCCGGCGACGACGATCTGGTCGGCGTCGTACTCGTCGGCGACGTTGAGGATCGCTCGGGCCGCGTCACCGCCGTACCCCTCGGGCGTCACCTCGATCCCGGCGTCTTCGAGTCGCGACCGAGCGACCCGAACTGACTTTACCTGTTCGACGGTGCCCCCCTCCCTGTTCTCGCTGAAGGAGTGAACGAGGACCGCCGTCACGTCGTCCGTCTCCAGCGGCATCGACGCGATCGTCTCGGCTTGCGCGCTGGCCCGGTCCTCGTCCGCGTCGATACCCACAACAAAAGTGAACATGCGACAGTCGTTGCGGCACTCGCATTTGACTGTTTCGGCGGACCGGATCGCTCCGCGCGGTGCTCTCGAGCGCCGCGGCGACCGAAGGACTGCCCGCAGGCGAGTGAATCCATCCCTAATGATTATGTAGTACGTGGCTCTGGGTGGTAGGTAGATGCTCATGACAAATGATAACACAGGGGATCCGACGAGGCTGTACCGGCGGCGCAACGTCCTGAAGAGCGGTGCCGCCGGAGCGGCGACGCTGGCGCTCGCCGGATGTATCGGCGGCGGGGACGGCGGAGACAGCGGAAGCGGCAGCGGCGGCGGAGGGAGCGGGGGGATGCCCGATTCCGTTACGGTGCCCGGGATATACGACGAGAGCGGCGCGACTTCCGACGTGGGCCGGCCGACGGCCATCGGCTCTCGCGACACCATCACGTACATCAACGAGAACGACCTGTTCGACGTGAGCATCGACCATCCGAACAACGACTACGCCTACGAGGTGCCGCAGGCCCAGCAGTACTACCAGCAGTACACCTCGGAGTCGTCGCCGCCGCTGATCATCGGCTGGGGGACCGCCGACACCGAGGCGCTGGCGGGCACCGTCGCGGACGACGAGGTGGTGTACGTCTCCGCGTCCTACTCCGCGAACCTCGTCACCGAGGAGTTCCCGTACAACTTCTTCGGGAACCTCGATTACACCAGCCAGGCCCGCGCCCACCTGCGGTGGATCGCGGACAACGACCCCGAGGCGACGGTCGGGTTCATCTTCTCTAACACGGCGTTCGGGCGGTCGCCCGTCGAGGGCGGCAAGCAGTACGCCGAGGAGCTCGGGCTCGACGTGGCCTCGGACATCAACCTCCCGCTGACCGCCAACTCCGCGACCACGCAGCTCAGACAGGCCCGCGACCAGGAGATCGACTACCTCATCCACCAGAACACGTCCGCGCCGATGCGGGTGCTCTTGGAGGACCGACAGGACATCTACCCCGACCTGACGGTGTGCGGCCTGACCTACACCGTCGACGAGCGCGTGGTCCAGCAGTCGCCCGACATCTTCGAGGGCGTGCGATACGTCAACGCGTTCCGAACGTTCCAGGGCGCTCTCGACAGCGGCGGCCGGGGCGCGGAGATCATCGAGGCGAACTTCGAGCGCGAGGGGCGCAGCATGGACGACCCGGAGGTCGCCCAACTCAACTACGTGCGCGGCGTGATCCACGCGCTGCTCGCGCTGAAGGGCCTGCAGAACGCGGCCGAGGCCGGGAACGACGTCACGACCGGGCCGAACGTCAGACAGGGGATGTTCGGCATCGAGGACGACGACATGTTCGGCCTCGCTGAGCCGTTCAGCTACGCGGAGGACGACCGGCGCCCGACGATGAACGGGCGGCTGTTCGAGGTCACCGACGGCAGCCTGAGCTTCGACACCAGCGTCGAACTGCCCCGTCGCGACTCCTGGATCGGACTGTGATGGCGACCGACGAGCAAACGACCGCGGACGCGACGGCCGCGGCGGGCGACGGCGATCCACCGGTCGTCGAACTCGACAACGTCGAGATCGTCTACGACCGGCACTTCCTCGCCGTGCAGGGTGTCTCGATGTCGGCCAGCGAGGGCGACATCGTCGCGCTGCTCGGCCCGAACGGCGCCGGGAAATCGACGATACTGAAGATGATCAGCGGCATCGGGCGGAGCGAGCGCGGCGAGGTCACGCGGGGTCGTGTTTTCCTGCGCGGCGAGGACGTGACCAACTACGGCGCCAACGAGATGGTCGGCCGCGGCATCACGCACATCCTCGAAGGAAGGCGGGTGTTCGAGGACCTCACCGTCGAGGAGAACCTCCGGTGCGGGCTCTACCGCGAGGGCCGCCGGTTCCGGTTCGACGAGGACGACTACCAGATCGCCTTCGAGTACTTCCCGCAGTTGGAGGACATCTTAGACCTCAAGGCGGGCTACGCCAGCGGCGGGCAACAGCAGATGCTCGTCATCGCGCGAGCGCTCATCCACCGGCCGAACCTGCTCCTGTTGGACGAGCCGTCGCTCGGCCTCGCGCCGAAACTTGTCAGGGACATCTTCGAGACGCTCGTGGAGATCAACAGGAAGGAGGACATCACGATGCTCATCGCCGACCAGAACGCCAAGCGCACCCTGGAGATCGCCGACTACGGCTACGTCATGGAGAACGGGCAGATAGAGCTTCACGACCCGGCCGACGATCTCGTCCAGCGCGAGGAGATCAAGGAGTTCTACCTCGGCACGTCCAGCGAGGACTCCCGCTACACCGACATCAGGCACTACAAGATCCGCAAGAGGTGGACCTGATGAGCGCCGATCAGGAGGCTGAGACGCGGGCGGCGGCGCTCAGAGGCGGGACTCACGTTTCTCCCGAGGACGCCGCGATCGGCTGCCGGAACGTGACCAAGACGTTCGGCTCGATCACCGCCGTCGACGACGTGGACCTCGGTGTCGCCGACGGCGAGTGGGTGTCCATCGTCGGTCCGAACGGGGCCGGGAAGACCACGCTGTTGAACATCCTCAACGGTTTCTACACGCCCGACGCCGGGAGCGAGGTGTTCCTGAACGGCGAGGAGGTCAGCGGCAGGCCGGAACACTACCGCGCGCGCCACGGCATCGGGCGGACGTTCCAGGGCTTGGAGCTGTTCGAGAGCGAGGACGTCTTAGAGAACGTGATGACAACCCGGGCCGTCGCCGAGCGCCCGAACGTACTCTCGGCGATGCTGTACTACGGGACCGGCCGGAAGACGGAGGCCGAGAACATGCGGTTCGTCGAGGAGATACTCGACTACCTCGAGCTCTGGGAACACCGCCACACGACGGTGTCGACGCTGCCGCTCGGCGTCCAGCGGCGCGTGGACCTCGCCCGCTCGCTCGCGCTCGAACCGGACGTGCTCCTGCTCGACGAGGCGATGAGCGGGCTCACCTTCGACGAGAAGTACGACATGATCCGCTTCCTGACCGACCTCCACGAGGAGGAGGGGCTGACGCTCGTGATGATCGAGCACGACCTCGAAGTCGTCACCGCCGTCTCCGAGCGGATGATCGTCATGCAGAAGGGCGGCGTCATCGCCCGCGGGCCGCCCGAGGAGGTGACGAACGACCCCGAGGTCGCCCGCGTCTACACGGGGGTCGAGTAGATGGCGGCCGACAACGCCGAGAGCGAGGGCGTCGCGTCGGGCGACTCCGACGACTCGGGGCTCTCCGTCGAGCGCGTCCTGACCGCGCCGGAGGGCGAGTCGGTTCCCATCGTCTCCGACCGGGCGCTCCCCGAGATCCTCATCGACCACGCCGCCGAGCATCCTGACGACATCGCCCTGCGCTGGAAGCGGTACGGAGTCTGGCAGGAGTTCACTTGGGAGGAGTACTACGACCGGGTGGAGCGGTTCGCGCTCGGCTTAGAGGAGTACGGGTTCGGCGACGAGGACGTGCTGTTCACCATCGGCTACAACCGCCCGCACCAGCTGTGGGCGTGGATCGCCGCGCAGTCCCTCGGCGGGATGGCGGCCCCGAACTACGAGGACATGCTGCCCGAGGACATCGAGAAGCAGCTCCGACTGCTCGAGCCCGAGGTGGTGTACGCGGAAGACCAAGAGATGGTGGACAAGCTCCTCCTCGTCTCGGGCGACGTGCCGTCGCTGTCGACCATCATCTACCGGGACGACAAGGGGATGTTCCGGTACGAGAACGGCGAGAAGACCGAGCCGGGCGACCCGGAGATCGTCGCCTACGAGGACGTCGAGGAGCGCGGCCGCGAGCGCCGCGAGTCCGGGGCCGTGAGCGACGACTACCTCGCGTCCGAGATCCAGGCCGTGCCCGCGGAGGCGACCGCGATGCTCGCGCCCACGTCGGGGACGACGGGGATGCCGAAACGCGTCCGGCTCTCGCATTTCAACCTCGTGAACCTCGCCAACGCCGCCATCGACATCGACCCGCTGCCGAAGGAGTCGGACTACTTCTCCTACCTCCCGATGGCGTGGGTGGGCGAGCAGATGATCCTGCTCGCGGCCGCGTTCGTCGCCGGCTGGACCGCGAACTTCCCCGAACAGCCCGAAACGGAAGAGGAGGACCTCCGCGAGATCGGCCCGGAGATCATCTTCTCGTCGCCGAAGCGGTACGAGGCGTGGGTCGCGGATATCAAGGCGAAGGTCGAGAACACCACCCGGTTCAAGCGCTGGGTGTACGAGAAGGCGACGAGCATCGGCGAGAAGTACGCCGAGTACGTCATCGGCGACAGGAACGACGAGGAGCCGCCGGCGTGGCTGCGCGGTGCCCACTGGCTGTCGTACTGGGTGGCGTACCGCCCGATACTCGACAAGATCGGGCTGAAGCGCGCGAAGAACGTCTACACCGGCGGGGGCCCGCTCGGGGAGGACCACTTCGAGTACTACCACGCGATGGGCGTCCCGCTCAAGCAGATCTGGGGGCAGTCCGAGGTGTGCGGCTTCGTGACGATGCACCGCGACGACGATGTCCAGGTCGAGACGGTCGGCGAGGTGTTCCCGAACGTCGAGGTGGGCATCACGCCGGGCGGTGAACTCCTCGTCCGCGGCCCGGTCGTCACCTCCGGCTACTACGGGATGCCGGAGAAGACGGAGTCGGCGTTCGAGGACGGCTGGCTCCACACCGACGACTTCGGCGCGCTCACCGACGACGACCACGTGCGGATCTTCGACCGGATGGACGACGTGTTGGAGATGAGCGACGGCACCGCCGTCGCGCCGATCAGCGTCGAGACGAAGCTGAAGTTCAACCCCTACGTGAAGGAGGCGATGGTCGTCGGCGACGACCGCGCCGAGCTCACCGCGGTGCTGAACATTCGGTACGACAACGTCGCGGAGTGGGCCGACCAGCGAGACATCCAGTACGCGGGGTACAGCGACCTAACGCGGAAGGAACCGGTCTTAGAGCTGCTTCGCGGAGTGGTCGCCGAGACCAACGAGGACCTCGACAACCCGATCCGGCGGTTCGTGCTCCTGTTCAAGGAGTTCGACGCCGACGACGGGGAGCTCACCCGCACCGGGAAGCTCCGCCGCGAGGTCGTCGTGGACCGGTACGGCGACCTCGTGACCGCCCTGTACGACGGCAGCACCGAGATAGCAATGGAGCTCACGATCACGTACCAAGACGGCAGAGAGTCCGATGAACGCGGTGTCATGCGCATCGTCGACGTGGACCAACCGGTCCTCGACGACGACGACCGCGAACTGGAGGTGAGCTAGATGGTCGACTGGGTCACGTTCATCGACATCTCGCTGAGCGGACTCGGACTGGGCGCGCTGTACGCGCTCGTGGCCATGGGCTTCTCGCTCATCTACAAGGTGACCGGCGTCCTGAACTTCGCGCAGGGCCAGATCGCGATGATCGGCGCGTACGGGGTCGTGGTCTTCGGCACGGCCACCGTGCTCCCGGCGGCGATCCCCGCGTGGGCCGCGGTGCTCGTGACGGTCCTGCTCGGCCTCGTGCTCGGGCTGGCGCTCGAACGCGTCGTGTTCCGCCAGTTCATCGGCGAACCGGTGCTGTCAGTCATCATCGTGACGCTGGCGCTCGGCAGCATCCTCGAGGGCGTCGTCTTCTTCCTGTACGGCCAGAACGCGCAGGCGTACCCGTCGGCGCTGACGTTCGGCGGCCAGCTCAGCCTCCCGCTGGGCACCTCGATACAGGCGGCGTACGCCATCGCCGTCGCCATCGCGCTCGTCGTCGTCGCCGTGCTGATGCTGTTCTTCCGCGAGACCGTCACCGGGTCGATCCTCCGGGCGTCGGCCAGCGACGAGCAGGCGGCGATGGTGCTCGGCGTCTCGATCGAGCGCACCATCGCGCTCGCGTGGACGCTCTCGATCGCCATCACCGCCATCGGCGGCATCCTGCTCGCGACCTCCAGCGGCGGGGCGGCGGTCTCCATCGAGAACACGGGGATCATCATCTTCGCCGCCGTCGTGTTGGGCGGCCTCGACAGCATCCCCGGGGCGTTCATCGGCTCGATCGTCGTGGGCGTCCTCCAGGAACTCGGCTCGTACTACCTCGTGGGCGGCACGGCGGTGTACGTCCCGTTCACGGACGTTCAGGCCAACTTCGGCGCGGGGTTCGGGGAGATACTCCCCCTCATCCTCCTGCTCGTCGTCATTCTGGTGAAGCCGTACGGCCTGTTTGGCACCGAGCGGATAGAGAGGCTCTGACCATGAACGGACACAGTTCGCGCGCCACGCGGCGCTCCGGCGGCGTACCGACGACTCGAACGGCCGCGGCCGAAGGGGGGTGGTCGCATGCCCTGCGGTGAGTACTTCACCGACTACGAGTCGCGGATGGGCCTCGTCCGGTGGCGGACGCAGAAGATCGCGCTCGCCCTAGGGCTGCCGATCCCCTTCATCGCGCCGTTCCTGCTCGGCGGCGGGACCGTGACGCTGCTGACGCAGGCGTACATCTTCGCCATCGCGGTGTTGGGGCTCAACGTCATCCTCGGCTACGCGGGCGAGATCGTGCTCGCGCAGGGCGCGTTCATGGCCATCGGCGCGTACAGCACGAGCAGGCTGCTCGCCGTCGGCGCGGGGCTGTTTCCGGCGCTCGCCGTCGGCGGCCTGATCTCCGCGCTGGTCGCGGTCGGCTTCGGCCTCCCGTCGTTCCGGGTCAAGGGGTTCTACATCGCCATCTCGACGCTGGCGCTCCAGTTCATCGCCGAGGAGTGGTTCTTCGTGAACCCGCAGCTCGCGTTCATCCACGGCGGAACGACCCAGTCGGTGCCCTCGAACGTGGGCCTCGTCGGCCCGGTCGGCGCCCTCGGCACGACCATCGACAAGTACCTGCTCGCGCTGGTGCTGTTGTTAGTGTTCGCGCTGCTGTCGCTGAACCTCTCGCGGACCGGGATCGGAAAGACGTTCCGCGCCATCCACGAGAACGACCTCTCCGCGTCCGTCCTCGGTGTCAACGTGTTCAAGAACAAGCTGCTCGCGTTCGCCATCGGCGGGTTCATGATCGGTGTCGCGGGCGGGCTGTTCGGGTTCCAGATCGGCTTCATCAACGCGGAGTACTTCACCCTCGGGCTCACGCTCGAACACTACGTCATGCTGCTGTTCGGCGGCCTCGGGCGCGTGTGGGGGGCGCTGCTCGGCGTCGGCGTCGTCACGCTCGTGCAGGACTACCTCAACGACGGGCTGAACTACCTCGCCGACCTCACGGGAACCAACGCGACCGCCCTGCTGCCGGTGTTCTTCGGTTCGATCATCATCGTCGTGCTCGCCGTCGAGCCGAAGGGGGTGTTGGCCGGGCTGGGCAAGATCAAGGAGTACCTGCGCACGTGGCCGTTCGCGTACTGAGCGCGACGGCCCGCGCGCCGCGATACGGTCGCGTCGCTCCCGTCTGACCTGACGCGATCCGTCTGATCTGACGCGGTCGACTTCGACGCCCCGCCCGTGACGGAGATTTATGTGCCAGTTTTTCGTGTGTTAACGCGATGTACGACGACAGCACACTGGCTGCGGTCGGGGAGCAGTTGGAGCGGGTCGCCGACCGCGACTTCTACGCCGAGAAGTTCGCGGACGCGGGCGTCGACCCGACGGCGGTTGACTCGTGGGCCGACTTCCGGTCGCTCCCGTTCACCACGGCGGGGGAGCTCGAGGCCGACTTCGAGGCCGCGCCGCCGAGCGGGTCGCTGTACGACGGCGCAGCCATGGTCACGTTCTCGCCGATGGGCGAGCAGCTGCGACCGGTGTTCGACACGGCCGACGACCTCGAGGCCCAGGCCGCCGCCAACGCGGACGTGCTCGAACGCGCCGGCGTCGAGCCCGGCGACCGCGTCGTCAACACGTTCGGTTACGAGCTGTTCGGCACCGGGTACGTGCTCCATCGGGCGCTCGAACGCCTCGGCGCGGAGGTGTTCCCGCTCGGCCCCGGCGACTCCGAGCAGGCCGCCGCCACCATCGAGGCGTACGACGTGGACGCCGTCGTGGGCAACCCGAGCTTCGCGCTGAAGATCGGCGCCGAGGGCGGCTCGGTCGACACGTTCGTCGGCGCGGGCGAGCCGTTCACGTCGATCCCCGGCCGCCGCGAGGCGGTCAAGGACGCGCTCGACGCCTCGACCGCGGTGGACTACTTCGGTACGCGGCACATCATGCCCGTCGCGGCCGAGACCGCGGCCGAGGACGGCCTCCGCGTCGTCGACGACTACGCGGTGGTGGAGGTCGTCGACCCGGACACCGGCGAGGTGCTGGACGCCGGCAAGCGTGGGGAGGTCGTCGTGACGCACCTCAGGAAAGCGGGGGTTCCCCTTGTGCGCTACCGGACCGGCGACCTCGCCGAACTCGCGGTCCGGGACGGGACGGTCGTGCTGCCCGACGGCGTCATCGGCCGCACGGACGAGCGGCTGAAGGTCAAGGGCGTGAAGGTGTACCCGGAGAGCATCGAGACGGTGCTCGCCGGCTTCGAGGGACTGACCGGTGAGTACCGCGTCGAAGTGTCCCAGCCCGAAACCACCGACCGCCTCGTCGTGATCTGCGAGGGCGAGGCCGACGCCGACGAACTGCGCGCGGCGCTCGGCGACCGCCTCATCGTGACCCCGGACGCCGTCGAACTGGTCGCCGACCTCGACGAGCCCGGCGTCGTGGACGAGCGGTACTAAGCGCCCGCCGAGCATCGGCGTCGCTCAGTCGCCGTCGAGGAGGCGGCATCGTCGCTCAGTCGCCGTCGAGGAAGCGGCGCGCGGTCCGAGAGAACATGTTCCGTTGCGCCTCGACCGGGAGATCCCGCGCAAGCAGGTGCTCTCGTTCCCGGGCGTACGGATACGGAATGTTCGGGTAGTCGGAGCCGTACATGACCGACTCCGAGAGCTCGATCAGCGTCTCGTCGGCGACCGTCGCCGGGTCGAACTCCATGTACGTCTCGGCCACGCTCGACATGGCGAAGGTGGTGTCGAGGAAGACGTTGCCGTTGTCGCGGGCGAGTTCGACGAACGCGTCCACCTCGTACGTCCCCATGTGCGCGGCGCACACCCGCACGTCCGGGTAGGAGGCGAGGAACGACTCGAAGCGCTCGACGCCGACGTGGGGGCTGTCCTCGAACATCGGCGCCGTCCCGGCGTGGAGCAGGACCGGCACGTCGCGGGCGGCGACGGCCTCGTAGGCGGGGTCGAGCCGCGGGTCGTCGGCCGCGAACCCCTGGACCGGCAACTGGAGCTTCAGGCCGCGGGCCCCGGCGTCGAGGGCGTCCGCGACGACGGTCCCCGGGTCGTCGTCGCCGGCGTGGACGGTGGCGAACGGGACCGCCATCTCGGAGTCCGCGGCAGCCTCGATCACCCACTCGTTGAGGTCGCCCGCCGTCCCCGGGCGCGAGGCGTACGGGAGCGCGACGTACCGCTCGACGCCGGCGGCGGTCAGTGCCGCTTCCATCCGGTCGCGGTCGGTCGGGTGGTCGAACGTCCAGCCCGCGGCCTCGCCCAGCGCCTCTCGGATGGCGGCCATCAGCCGCTCGGGCATCAGGTGGACGTGCGCGTCCACGACGCCGTCGACGGGGAACTCAGTCATCGGTGAGCTTGTAGACGCCCGTGCCGGTCGCGCAGACGGCGTCCCCGGACTCGACTTCGACGCTCGCCACGCCGATGTCGGCGCCGCGGCGGTCAACCGTTGCTGTCGCGTACAGCGGCTCCCGGCCGGCGGCCTCGAGGTAGTTCACGCGGAGGTCGATGGTGGGCGTGAACGCCTCGCGCCCGCCGACGAAAACGGCGGCGCCGGCGAGGTCAACGAGCGCGCTCACGACGCCCCCGTGGACCGCGCCGAGGTCGGGGTTGCCCACGAGCCCGGGATCGAACGGCAGCTTGACGCTGGCGCGCTCGGGTGTCACGGCGAGCACCTCCAGGTTGTGCCGCCGGTGGAAGGGGACCTCGCCGTACAGCCGCTCCACGACCGCCGTCCGGTCTGCCTCTCCCGAACTCGGCGCCGGCCGGCGGTCGCTGTCGCCGGCTCCCGGACCGGCGTCGCTCGGGTCGGGCATGCGTGTGCCAACGCACGCCACGCCCCCGCATAAATCAACCGCCCAGGTCGACGAGACCGTTCGAGACGTTGGAGAGCAGCGAAGCGATGGGTAGTCCGGGGGAACGGCTTTGTGGTCACGGCGCGCGCTTGGGGGTATGAACGAGGACGCGATGCGACGGTTCCCCGTGCCCGACTACGAGGACCTCCCCGAGGACCTCCGCGACCGCATCGACGAGGAGACGGAAGACGCCGGATTCACGCCGAACGTGTTCTCGGCGTTCGCGTACAAACCCAGCCACTTTCGGGCGTTCTTCGCGTACCACGACGCGCTCGTGTCCGACACGCCGCTGGCTCGGGAGGAGGTCGAGATGATCGTCGTCGCGGTGTCGGGCGCGAACGACTGCCTCTACTGCGTGGTCGGCCACGGCGCGCTCTGTCGGATCTACGCGGGCGCGCCGAAGCTCGCCGACCAGCTCGCCACGAACCACAGGCAGGCCGACGTCTCCGACCACCACATGGCGATGCTCGACTTCGCCGTCACGCTCACCGAGTCGCCCGAGGCCGTGACTGACGAGGACGTACAGCGGCTCCGAGACGCCGGCTTCTCCCCGGAGGAAGTGTGGGACATCGCCTCCGTGGCGGCTTTCTTCAACCTCTCCAACCGCATGGCGACCGTCGCGGACATGCGTCCGAACGACGAGTTCTACGCGATGGGGCGCAGCGACTGACCGCGCCCGCGCCGCCACCGCCGACGCACCGCCACCGACGACGCGCCGCCACCGACGAGGACGGCTCGCGACCGGTCCGGAACCCGTTTGAACCTCGGCGACCTCGAATCGGCCATGCGGGAAGTGACGTTCCGGATCCACCACGCGGGGGAGCCGGAGTGCGAGGTGAGCGCGCGCCACCCGGAGGTGCGGTACCGGTCCGTCTCCTCGATGACCGGCAGCGGGTCCGAGCGCAAGCGGATCGCCGAGCTCACCGGTCCGGCGGCGGAGATCGCGGCGTTCGTCGAGGACTTCCGCGAGTTCGACCTGATCGTGTCGGCCGAGCCGCTCGCGCCGATCGAGGGCGCCCACGCCTACGTCGCACTGACGATCGACATCTCGGCCGCCGACTGGGACGGGATCGGCGAGCGGTTCTCGCGGCTGGGGATCCACTACCGGACGGGGACGACCATCTCCGGCGGCGTCGAGCGCTGGACGGCGTACCTGGAGGACGACGACGACCTCTCGGCGGTAATGCGCGAGCTCGAACGCGGCGGGAACGAGGTGGAACTGGCGCGGAACGTGGAGCTCGCGTCCATCGAGCGCTCGCCGCAGCTCCCCGCGTCCGGCCTCCTCGACGGGCTCACCGACAGGCAGCGCGAGGTCCTCGCCACCGCGATCGCCGCGGGCTACTACGACCACGGCGGCGGCGTGGGCGTCGAGGAGGTCGCCGCCGAACTCGGCCTCGGCTCGACGACCGTCTGGGAGCACCTCTCTCGCGCCGAGTCGTCGGTGATGAACGCGCTGTTCGATCGCTTCGCGGAGGGCGAGCCGGTCGACGCCGCGTACGGGGGAGACCGGACCGACTCGCCGTGAGCCGGACTGATCGCCCGCGAGCGGGGCCGGACCAACGCTTTTGTAGCTTCGGGACGGAGCGCCGCGTATGGACGAGGGAACGGTGACCGTGCCGGACGAGCAGTACGAGCGGCTCGCGGCCCTCGCCGCCGCCCGCGGCGTGAGCCCCGAGACGCAGTTAGCCCGGCTCATCGACGACGCGTACGCCGGCCTCGACGCGGACGGCGACGCCCCCGAGTCGCTCCCGCTCGGCGTCTGCGACGGTTCCGACGAGGAGTGAGCCGAGCGGCGGCCTGACGAGCCGTCCGCGAGCCGCCGCGCCGGACTCGGGGCCGGCGCCCCGCCCCGCCGGCCCCCTCGCGGCCACGCCGAGAGGCGCTCGCCGAGGACCGACGAGACGCTCACGACAGGTTAAGAAACGATCCGCCCGGAGGGCGTCGGGACCTCTCTACGACCGCTACCGTGTTTCGAGACGATATCGAGCGGGTCCTTCGAGACCGTCAGCAGCGCGACGGCTACCTCTTCCCGGCGTACGAGGACTACTGCTTCGGGAACGTCCCGGACACCGTCCGATCGGTGCTCGACGCCGGCGGCCGCCGCGCCCTCCCGAGCGACGTGTTCGACGGCGTCGAGAGGGACGTGGACACGGTCGTCCTCCTCCTCGTCGACGGGTTCGGCCTCGACGGCTGGAAGCGCCACCGTCCACGGTGTGACCTCCTCGACCGGCTCACCGAGGCGGGAACGGTGACCCCGCTCACCTCGGTCTACCCGTCCGAGACCGCGGCGGCGATCACCACGCTCGAGACGGGGCGACTCCCGTGCGAACACGGGTGCGTCGGGTGGAACGTCTACGACCCCCGGTTGGATACGGCGTTCCTGCCGCTCGGGAGGGATGTGAAATCGGGCGCGGCGGCGGAGCGAGTCCCCGAGGGGTCAGTCGTCGGATGCGAGTCGCTCTACGCTCGGATGCGCGACGCGGGGGTCGACTGTCACCGCCTCCAGCCGTTCGACGCCGGCGGCGAGGACGTTACCCAGCACGTCTACGACGGCCTCGGTTCGTTCGGCGAGCGCCTGTCGGCGGCGGTCGCGGCGAGCGGCGACCCCGGATACGTCTACGCGTACGTGCCGCACGTCGACCACGTCTCCCACGCCGAAGGCACCGACGGCCGGGCGTACGGCGAGACGGTGGCGACCGTCTGCGAGCAGGTCACCGCCGCTCTGCGGCGGGTCGATCGGCGGACCGCGGAGCGGACGCTGCTGCTCGTGACGGCCGACCACGGCCACGTGAACACGGACCCCGACGCCAATCTCGACCTCTCGGCGAACGAGGCGGTGACGGGGAACCTCCGACGGCACGCCGACGGCACGCCGGTCAAGATGTCCGGCAGCCCCCGCAACGTTCACCTCCACCTGCGACCGGGAACGGTCCCGGACGCGCGGCGAGCGCTCTCGGACCACGACGCGCGGACGTTCACCCGGCGGGAGGCGATCGACCGCGACCTCTTCGGCGACCGCCCGGTCTCAGACCGGTTCCGACGGCGCTGCGGCGACCTGATCGTCACGCACCGCGACTCGGGAGTGTGGTTCGGCGACGTCGAGCCGGAGAAACTGTCGTACGTCGGGATGCACGGCGGGCTCAACCCGGCGGAGATGCTGGTCCCGTTCGCGGCGGCCCGCGCCTCGGCGCTCGACTGACGCGGCGCGCGGTCCGGACTCGACGCCGGCCTCTGCCGGGTGTCTTGCGTCGACCTCCCGGGCTTACCCGTCGTAGGGCCACCGCCCGCCCGTCTTCAGCTCCTCGACGTACCCCTCGTCGATGGCGTCGCAGATCGACTCCCGCGATCGGTGGTCCGCCCCCACGTCACCCGTCGCGAACCGGTAGACGGCCGCGGTCACGAGCGTCGCCACCTCGCGGAGGTCGCGGGAGTCGAGCTTGTCGATGGTGTCGGCGTGAGTGTGGCCCCAGCCGCGCCCTGACTGGTCGCTCGTCGTCGACGCCATCACGGCCGGGATTCCCTCCTGAACGAACGCCCACTGGTCGCCGTGGGGCGAGATCGTCTCGCCGGTCGTCAGGGGGGCATCGAACGCGTCCGCGACCGCCTCGAACGGCTCGCGCATCCCGTCGAACCCGTTCGTCCCCACGCGGAGGTTCCGCGAGCTACACGCGCCGTCGAGGTTCACCACGCAGGCGATATCCTCCTTCGGGGTCGTCTCCGCCGAGTGGTATGCCCCCCACAGCCCGATCTCCTCCGAGCCGAAGGTGACGAGGCGCACCCGCGTGTCGAGGTCGCCCTCGACCGTCGCGAGCAGGCGACCGACCTCCGCGACGAGCGCCGACCCCGCGCCGTTGTCGTTGGCGCCGTCGCTCACGTCGTGGGCGTCGACGTGGGCGGTGAGGTACACCGCCTCCTCGGTGTCCGGGCCGACCTCCGCGACCGCGTTCACCGAGGTCGTCGGCTCGTTGCGGCAGTCGACGTCGAGCGAGACGGTCGGGCGGTCGGCTCCCGAGCCGCGGCCGCCTCCGCCGTCGCCGTCCGCGGCCGTCTCGGCGAGCCGCGAGAGCCGGTCGCCGACCTCCTTCGAGACGCCGACGGCGGGGATCGGCCCCGGTCGGTTGTGGTACCCGATCTCGCCGGTGGGCGGGAGCGCCCCCTCGATGTGGTTCCGGAAGACGAACCCGACCGCGCCGCGTTCCGCCGCCGCGACGTACTTCTCCATCCGGTGGATCCACCGGTCGTGGCTCTCCGGCGTGCGAGAGGAGGCCATCGCGACCGCGCCGTCCAGCGCCTCGCCCGCGGCCGCGAACTCCTCGTCGGTGCCGTCGCCGACGTCGACGAGGGGGGCCGTCACCTCGCCGCTCGGGGTCCCGGGCAGCGCGATCACCTCGTGGGAGTTCCCGTGGTGCCGCTCCACCGCGCCCGACACCGACAGCGAGGAGTCGCCGCGCCACCAGCCGGGGATCTCGAACTCGTCGAGCCCGGCGTTCCGCAGGCCGGCCGCCTCGAACGCCTCGACGACGCGCTCCGCGCCGCGCCGCTCCCCGGTCGATCCCGCCATCCGGTTCCCGATGTCGGTCAGGTCCGTGAGGAGGCTCCACCCGAAGTCGCTCGTCCGCGCGTCGCCCACGACGCGGTCCGGTAGCTCGGTCATACGGTTCGGTAGTGCCCCGAGCGAAAAGGGGTTGCGGGAGTCGCGGATCGCCTCGTCTGGCTTCGCGAGGCCGTACCGGTTCACTTCCACTCCTCGGCGTCCTCGGCGGCCTGCATCTCTCCTTTAGCTCGTCTCGGCGCCCGCCGAACCGTCAGCGCGATCACGACGACGTAGAACCCGCCGACGAGCGCGAGCACGAGCGCGCCGGGGATCGGCCCAACCGACGCCGTCGCGACGACGCCGTTTCCGGCGGTGGTGAACACCGTGAGCCGCACGACCCACGCGGCGACGAGGACGGAGACGAGCGGCGCGTACACCCGTCGGAGACGCCGCGAGACCGCCTCGACGGCCGGCATCTTGATAGTCGGCTCGCGGAGGTCCTCGCTCAGCAGCGCCCGCCAGTTCGACTGCTCGACGCCCTCCGGATCGAGGGCGTTCGCGAACACGTTCTCCTCCAGCAGCCGGACGCGGGACCGCCACACGTCGAAGGTGCGGTACCGACGCGTCTCGATGCCGAGGAAGACGCTGAGCATGACGAGCCCGATGAGCAGCACGTAGTGCGGCCGCGACGCGCTCGAGAAGGTCCACGTGAGCAGGGACGCGGTCACCACGACCGCCCAGTTGGTCGTGCGGTCGATGCGGGTCCGCCACGAGCTCGTCCGTCCGAGCTCGCCGCGGTATGCGTGGCCCATCAGCGAGAGGAAATCGGACCGGTCGCCGGCGGCCTCGGCGGCGACCTCGCGCTCCTCCCGAGACTCGGGGTCGAAGTCCTCCGACGGTTCGGACATACCGACCCGTACCGAGGCGGGGCAGGTAAAAGCGAGGCGAGACTCAGGCGGGGTCCGCCGCGGTCACCTCGACGTCGACCTCATCGGGGTCGACGCCGATCCGCGCGAACTGCGTCCGGACGTGGTCGCGGGCCGCCTCGACCGCCTGGTCGCGCGTGTCGAACCCGCGGGGCATCGGCTCCTCGAAGGCGACGCGGATCTCCTCGCCGTCGACGACGAGCGGGGAGCCGCCGCTCTCGACCTCGTAGAAGGAGTCGCACACCCACACGTACGGCGCGTCCTCGTCGGGCGCGCCCTTGTACGCCGGCGGCTCTTCGCCGCGCTCGAACACCGTACCGGTGAGGTCCGTCCCGCCTCCGCTGCCGCGAACGAGTATCATGGCACGGGTACGGGGTCGAGCGTGATAAGCGCGCCGCGGGAGGGGTTCCCGTGCGTCCCGGCGGGAGGGCAAACGCTTTCGGCCCGGCGGCCGGTGGATACGCCATGACGCTGGAGGATTTCACCGAGTTCACTGGAGACGGTGACGGCGACGGCGGCGCGCCGAGCGAGGCCGACGGCGGAGGCGACTCCACGGCCGACGGCGGGGTTGCCTCGGCGGCCGACGGCGGGAGTGCGGCCGATGCGGGGGGTGATTCGGCGACCGAAGCCGGGACCGCTGACGCGCGCGGCGACGCGGAAGACGAGGCCTTTGCCGCCTACGACGCGACGCCGGCCGGCAGCGACGCGGGGCTCGGCGTCGTGTCGGTCTCTCAGGGGCTCCGCGTGGCCGAGGAGGAAGACGAGACGTCGCTGAAGGCGTTCGTCACGACCGGCAACCGCGAGTCGGTGCGGCTCGGAAAGTACCTCCTGATCCCGTACCCGGACGGCGAGCGGCTGTTCTGTCGGATCACGGGACTGGAGTACGCGCAGGAGTTCCAGTCCGACGACGCGACCGAGATCCACGCCCGCCGGCAGATGCGCCGCGACGAGTTCGCCGAGCGCGACTACAAGTTCGTCGCCGACCTGGAGCCGATGTCCGTCGTCTACGGCGAGGGCGAGGGGATGAAACGCCGGATGACGGACCGCGTGCCGAAGCCGGGCGCGGTCGTCGAGGAGGCCGACGACGACGCCGAGATCAAGACGGGGCTGAAGATCCCCGACGACGGCGTCTTCCTCGGCCACCTCTCCGTCGGGGGCGAGAAGGTCCGCACCGCGGCGGAGCCCCCGACGGTCGACTACCGCGTCAAGGACGACTACGGCGACGGCGACCCACTCGCGTTCCGGCACACGCTCGTCGCCGGCGGCACCGGTTCCGGGAAGACCCACGCCTCGAAGAACGTCCTCCGCCAGTACCTCGACTCCGACCGAACCTACCCGATGGGCGACGGCCGCGAATCGCGAATGGCAGTCGTCCAGTTCGACCCGCAGGACGAGTACGCGCAGATGCACGACGACAACCCCGACCTCGACGACGCGTTCGCGCGCCGGCTGGAACGCGAGGGGATCGCCCACGGGGGCCACGACGACACCGTCGCCCTCGTGCCCCGCGTCGCGAACGCGACGTACCCCGGCGAGGGGCACCGCGCCGAGCGCGTCGAGTTCACGATCCCCTTCTCGCTGGCGAAGGACATGCCGTGGCTGGTCGCCGGCTCCGGGCTCAACGACAACCAGTACCCCGCGCTGTTGACCCTCATCAACCGGTTCTTCGACAACTACGGCGACGCGGGCACCTACAGCGAGTTCCTCTCGTACCTCGACGACCCGGCGCTCAAAGAGGAGCTCCACGAGAGCGGTCGGATCCACGAGGCGACGTTCGACGCGGTCAAACGGCGGGTCCGCGGGGTCCCGAGCGGGATCTTCGATCAGGACGCGAAGCCGATCACGGAGCTGGACCACACCCTCGTGCGCCCCGGCGGGCTCTCGGTCGTCCCAACCTACCACCTGCCGACCTCCCGGCAGAAGGAGATCGTCGTCCTCGCGGTCGCGGGGCTACTCGTCGACGACAAGCTCTCGAACGACCCGGCGAGCGACCGGATCAAGGAGACGCCGCTGCTGGTCGGGATGGACGAGGCGCACAACTTCCTCGCCGACGCCGACAACGTCCAGGCCCAGAAGGTGGTCCAGAAGTTCACGGAGGCCGCGAAGCAGGGCCGCAAGGAGCGGCTGGGCCTGTTCCTGATCACGCAGGACCCCCAGGACGTGGCCGAGTCGGTGTTCAAGCAGGTGAACACGAAGATCGTCTTGAACCTCGGCGACGAGGACGCGATCTCCAGCGTCAACATCCCGTCGAACCTCGCCGGCAAGGTGCCGTACATGGAGAAGGGGCAGATGGTCGTCTACTCGCCGGACAACTCCGAGCCCGTCGAGCTGATCGGCCTCTCGGAGTGCGTGACGCGGCACGACTGAGACGAGCGCCGCGCGGCCGGCGAGCGCTCCGCGACCGACTGCCCCGCCGCCCGGTCCCGGCCTACGGCCTCGCGGTGAATTGTCGCCGGCTCGAACTCATCGCCGCCCTTTTTGTCCGGAGCAGTCGAACCGCCGCGTATGAGCAAGCGCATCCTCGTCGCGGTGGACGGGTCGGAAGAGGCGGCCGAGGCGCTGCGGTTCGCGGCCGACGAGTGGCCGGACGCCGACCTCACGGCCCTTCACGTGATCAACCCCGCCGACTCGGCGACGGGCGCCGACGGCGGGTTCCCGGGCGCGTCCGACCAGTGGTACGAGAGCGCCAAGCAGCGCGGCGAACGGGTCCTCGCCGAAGTGTCGGAGATAGTCGACCGGGATGTCGAGACGCGGCTGGAGGTCGGCCGCCCGACGAAGACGATCCTCGGCGTCGCGGGCGGCGAGAAGCCGGTCGGCGAAGACGGCGAGGACGGCGAGCCGTTCGACCACCTCGTGCTGGCGAGCCGGGGCCGGACCGGCCTCTCGCGGGTCCTCCTCGGCAGCGTCGCTGAGGGCGTGGTGCGCCGCGCCGAGGTGCCCGTCACGGTCGTCCGCTGAGCGCGCTCCGCTGACGAGGCGGTCCGCCTACCCCTCGGCGCGCTCGGCCGCGACCACCTCGCCGACCATCGACCACCCCTCCTCGTCGGGTCCGGACCGGCCGAGCAGGATGTCCTCGTAGTCCTCGGAGCTGATCAGTCGGAACTCGGCGTCGGCGTCGCCGTCGGTTCGGACGCCCTCGCCGCGGAACTCCCGCTGGAAGAACTCCGTCGACGAGAACTCGAAGACGCCGGTCTCGCCGGAGTCGAGTTCGAGCCGAACCGGTTGGGGCTGGACGTTGTGGATCCGCTTCGCGATCGGGTTGAGATCCGGCATACCGACGTGTCGGTCCGGTCCGCTCATAAGTGGCCGCCTCCGCGGACGGCCCGAACCCGGACGGTGCGGAGGGCACGCACCCCGATGACGCGGACCGCGGTGTAACGGGTCGGAATCAAAAGCGGCGCCGGAAAGCGGAGAGCCGGAAAAAAGCGTTACTCGTCGAGGACGTCGTCGTACTCGCCGGCGTCGACGCGGTCGTCGAACGTCCGGGCGTCCTCGCCCTCGATGGTGACGCCGAGGGAGGCGCAGGTGCCGCCGACCTCCTTGGCGGCGGCCTTCGTGTCGTACGCGAGCAGGTCGCTCGACTTCTGCTCTGCGACCTTCTTCACCTGTTCGATCGACATGTCGGCGACGAAGTTCTCCTGCGGCTCGCCGGAGCCGGTGTCGAAGCCGGCCTCGTCCTTGATGAGCTCCGCCGTGGGCGGCACGCCGACCTCGATGGTGAAGGAGCCGTCGTCGTCGTACTCGACGGTGACGGGCACCTCCATGCCGTCGAAGGCAGCGGTCTCGTCGTTGATCTCCTCGACGACGTCCTGAACGTCCACCGGCGTCGGTCCGAGCTCGGGACCGAGCGGCGGGCCGGGGTTGGCCTGCCCGCCGGGGACGAGCGCTTCGATAGTTCCAGCCATGTCCGTACGAACCCGACGCCGACTTTTAACGGTTGTTCTTTCGGGCAGGGGGCGATAGCGGTTCGCATACGGCGTCCCGACGCCCCGCCGGAAGGAGTTCCCGTCCCGCCGGTTGGGCGGCGACGAGCGCGGCTACGCGTCCGTCGCGACGGGGTCGTTCCCGCCGGCCTCGCCCGCGGCCTGCCCGGGCAGGAACGTCCCGGTCTCCCGTCGGACTCCGAAAAGGAGGACGACGCCGGCCAGCAGCGGGAGGACGGCGCAGGCGGCGTAGATCGGCGTGAAGCCGACCGCCTCGATGAGGGGGAGCGACACCATGGGGCCGAGCCCGCCCCCCACGTCGCCGAGGACGTTGTTCGTTCCCGAGGCGCGCCCCATGCGCTCGTCGGGGGTGAGGTCAGCGAGCAGCGCCATCATCGGGCCGCTCGTCCCGCCCTGTCCCGCGCCGATGAAAACGCAGGCGAGACCCAAGGAGAGGACCGAGCCGGCCCGCGCGAGCAGCAGGAACCCGACGAACGAGACGACGAGGAATGTCAGGAGGATCGGCGTGCGGGAGTCGCGGGTGTCGGAGACGCGTCCGCCGACGAGCATGAAGAACGCCGCCGAGAGGACCGTTCCGGCCATGAACAGCCCGGAGGTGCCCTGCGGGGCGAGACCGAACAGCGAGATGTCGTTCGCGCCGAGGAACAAGACGAGCGTGGAGAACAGCGCGCCGATGTACGCGAACATCAGTCCGAAGTTGACCAGCCCGACCGTCAGCGCCGGGACGGCGGTGTCGATCTCCCACGGCCTGATCGAGTCGTCGGAGCGGTCGCCGGTGACGTGCGTCTCCGGGACGTACCGGTAGGCGACCGCGCTCGCGGTGAGCGCGAAGGCAGCGGCGACGGCGAAGGCGGCGACGTTGCCCACGAGCGCGGAGACGACGCCGCCGAGGACGAGGCCGGCCGGGAACCCCATCGTGATCCCGCCGCGGACGATCCCCATGTTCGTCCCCCGCGAACCGCTGTCGGAGAGGTCGGCCGCAATGGTGTACGCCGTCGCGAACACCGCCGCGGAGCCGAGCCCCCAGAGGACCCGCGCGAGCAGGAACCACGTCTCGGGCGCGACGGCGACGCCGATCGGGGCGAACCACTGCTCGGGACCGACGACCAACGGGCCGACGGCGAACGCGGGGAGCGAGGCCGCGAGTGGACGGAGCGCCTCTGCGGGGGGCATCGCGAGCGCGACGACGTAGCCGAGCGTGGCGACCCCCTCGACGAACAGCCCGGCGACGAACGGCGTCCGGGTCCCGTACCGGTCGACGAGGGCGCCGGCGGGCGCGTTCGCGATGAGTCGAACCCACCGGTTCGCGGAGAGGATCGCGCCGACCATGAACGCGGAGATACCGAGGACTGCGCCGAGGTTGGGGAGGATCGGGAAGACGACGCCGCCGCCGAAGCCGACGAAGAACGTGCTCGCGATCACCGCGAGCAGCACCGGCGGCGGTCGCTCGAACCCGAAGCGGCTCATTCGCCGGGGTCCGTGGACCTGCCGGCCGCTCCGTCGTCGTCGACCGATTCGTCAGGGTCGGCGTCGCCCCGAAGCGCGTCGATCGACTCGTCGAGCGGCGGCAGTTCCACGCCCTCCGCGAGCAGCGGGCCGACGATCCGCCGGAGCGTCGCCTCTGCGACCTCGCGGGTGTAGCCGGCCGCGTCGTCGTCGCGCCCGGCGCCGGCGAGGGTGATCTGTCTGGTCCGGGCGCCGTCGAGGGTGGCCACGAGCAGCGCCGCCGTCTCCTCCGCGTCGATGTCGCGGAAGACGCCGGCATCGATCCCGTCCCCGAGGATGTCGGCGACGGTGCCCCGCAGCAGCCGGTCGCTGCGCGCCAGCTGCTCGCGGATCCGCTCGTTGAACGGTCCCTGCGTGCGCAGCTCCAACAGGGCGATGTGGAACGCCTCGCGGTCGGCCTCGTCGGGCGCGAAGACGAACCACCCGACGAACTGGACCAGCCGCTCGACGGGCGGGTCGTCGGCGCGGGCCGCGATCCGCTCCTCCGAGTCGGTGACGACGTAGTCGAGGAAGGCGACGAGCAGGTCCTCCTTCGTGTCGTAGTGGTAGTGGAGCAGCGACTTGCTCTTCGAACACTCGTCGGCGATGTCCTGCATCGTCAGGTCGGCGTACCCGTGAGCGCGGAGGGCGCTGTACACCCCGTCCATGATCTCCTCCGCCGCGCTCGGCGCGTCGCTCATTGACTGACTAGTCAGTCAACGAGCGGTAAATCCCTATCGGTCGGGGTCGGATCGGGTGTTTCGCCGTCGGCGCCGACCGGGCCTACCGCCCGCGGTGGCCCGCGATCCGGAGCGGCCGCTCGAAGGGTGAAAGCGGTCGAAAAGCCGATTCGCCTCGGGTGTCGTCGCCGACTTACAGACGGGTGACGTTCGACGCGCGCGGACCCTTGTCCGCCTCCTCGATGTCGAACTCGACTTCCTGACCCTCTTCGAGGTCCGGACCGCCGACGTCCTCCATGTGGAAGAACACGTCCTCGTCCGCGTCGTCAGTCGAAATGAAACCGTAGCCGCCAGTGTCGTTGAAGAAATCGACTTCGCCTTTCGCCATTGCGACCGAAGAAGCGGGAGTGGAACATAAAAGGCTTCCGTGACGGTGCGGTCCCTGAAACCCGGTCTCACGGGCCGGTCCGACCGCGTCGCGCCGCCGCGAGCCGGCTCTCGCGGAGCGTTCAAAAATCCGCCATTTCGGGTCGTTGCGTCCGTTTCGCGGGCGTTCGTCGCTCGCCGAGATCCGGGAGCGAGCCCCGCCGTGTTAGTAACTACTATACGACCCCGGTTCAGAACCGTTAGGTATGAGTCAGTCGTACAATCGAGGCCTCATCGAGGACTTCGGCCGTTGGCGGGAGTTCGAGGCGGGGATGTGGGCGTGGATCTTCCACAAGTTCACCGGATGGGTGCTCATCGGGTACCTGTTCACGCACATCGCCGTGTTGAGTACGGGGATTCCGGCGGCCGGCGCCAGCGAAGCCGCGATCGCCGCGGGCAACGACGTGTACACGCAGACGATCGTCTCGCTGGAGGGGCTGCTGCTCGTCCGCATCCTGGAGGTCGGCCTGCTGGCGGTCGCCGTCTTCCACATGCTCAACGGCACCCGGCTCCTCCTCACCGACCTCGGCATCGGGTTGGACGCACAGGACAAGAGCTTCTACGCGTCGCTGGTCCTCACCGGAGCGATCACCGTCGCGTCCGTGCCGACGTTCATCGCGGGGGCGTTCTGAGATGGCCGAGCGCTACTCCTCGTTCCAGTCGGGCGGCCGGATGTGGCTGCTCCAGCGGATCACGGCGGTGTTCCTGCTGGTCGTGTTGGCGTTCCACTTCTTCCTGCTCCACTTCGTCCACCACGCCGACGAGGTGTCGTTCCTCGCCAGCTCCGGCCGGATGGAGCAGCTGAGCTACTACTCGCTGATGATCCTCTTCCTCGTGACAGCGACGTTCCACGGGGTCAACGGCGTCTACAACGCGCTGGTCAACCAGGGGCTCACCGGCACGAAACGCACAGTGATCAAGTGGACGCTCGTCGCCGCGAGCGTCGTGCTGATCGCGCAGGGAATCCGCACCGCGAACGCGTGGGCGGGCATCGGACTCTACTGAACCGACAATGAGCACGCAAATTCCGAAGCAGACCGAGGAATCGACCGAGGCCGAAACCGAGACGGAGCCGGCCTCGAAGGGCGAGGAGCGCCGCGCCGAGAAGCGGCGCCGCGCGGCCGAGCGCCGCCAGCAGCGACAGGAGGAGGAAGCGGAGAAGGCGGCCGCCGACGAGAGCACGGTCGAGCTGAAGGTGTTCCGCTACGACCCGCAGGTCGAGGGGAAACAGGAGCCGCGGTTCGACACCTTCCACGTCCCGTTCACGAAGGGGATGACCGTCCTCGACGCGCTGATGTACGCGCGCGACACGTACGACTCCTCGCTCACGTTCCGCCACTCCTGCCGGCAGGCGGTGTGCGGCTCCGACGCGATGTTCGTCAACGGCGGCCAGAAGCTTGCCTGTAAGACGCAGATATCGGACCTCGAGGAGCCGGTCCGCGTCGAGCCGCTCCCCCACGCCGAGGTGACGAAGGACCTCGTCGTCGACATGGAGCACTTCTACGAGCAGATGGAGGCCGTCGAGCCGTACTTCCAGACGGACGAGTACCCGGACGGCGAGCTCGAAGAGCAGCGCCAGGACCGGGAGAACCGCGAGAAGATCAAGATGTCCACGCGCTGTATCTGGTGTGGCGCGTGTATGTCCTCGTGTAACGTCGCCGCGGGGGACAACGAGTACCTCGGGCCGGCCGCGATCAACAAGGCGTACCGGTTCGCGATGGACGAGCGCGAGGGCGAGGAGATGAAACAGAAGCGCTTAGAGATCATCGAGCAGGAGCACGGCGTCTGGCGGTGTCAGACGCAGTTCTCCTGTACGGAGGTGTGCCCGAAGGACATCCCCCTCACCGAGCACATCCAGGAGCTGAAGCGCGAGGCGGTCAAAAACAACCTGAAGTTCTGGTAATCCCGACAGACAGTATCAAGGGACTTCGGAACTTACGAAATTACATACCAACAATGCACGAACACGATGTCGTCGTCGTCGGGGCCGGCGGGGCGGGACTCCGGGCGGCGATCGCGGCACAGGAAGCGGGCGCGGACGTGGCGATGGTGTCGAAGCTCCATCCCGTCCGGTCGCACACGGGCGCGGCAGAGGGCGGGATCAACGCGGCGCTGCGCGACGCCGACTCCTGGCAGGACCACGCGTACGACACGATGAAGGGGTCCGACTACCTCGGCGACGCGCCCGCGGTCGAGGCGCTCTGTCAGGAGAGCCCCGAGGAGGTCATCCGCCTCGAACACTGGGGGATGCCGTTCTCCCGCGAGGACGACGGGCGCGTCTCGCAGCGACCGTTCGGCGGCCTGTCCTTCCCGCGTACGACGTACGCGGGCGCCGAGACCGGCCACCAGATGCTCCACACGATGTACGAGCAGGTGGTCAAACGCGGGATCACGGTGTACGACGAGTGGCACGTGATGGACCTGGCCGTCACCGACGAGGACGATCCCGCGGAGCGGACCTGCCACGGTGTCGTCGCGTACGACATCCAGAGCGGCGAGATAAGCGGCTTCCGCGCCGAGAACGGCGTTATCCTCGCGACCGGCGGGATGGGGCAGGTGTTCGACCACACCACTAACGCGGTGGCGAACACCGGCGACGGCGTCGCGATGGCGTACCGAGCCGGCGTCCCGATGGAGGATATGGAGTTCATCCAGTTCCACCCGACGACGCTGCCGTCGACCGGCGTCCTCATCTCCGAGGGCGTCCGCGGCGAGGGGGGAATCCTCTACAACAGCGAGGGCGAGCGGTTCATGTTCGAACACGGCTACGCGAACAACGACGGCGAGCTCGCCTCCCGCGACGTCGTCTCCCGCGCCGAGCTGACCGAGGTCAACGAGGGGCGCGGCATCGAGGACGAGTACGTTCACCTCGACATGCGCCACCTTGGCGAGGAACGCATCCTCGACCGCCTGGAGAACATCCTCCACCTCGCGGAGGACTTCGAGGGCGCCGACGGGCTCACGGAGCCGATGCCGGTCAAGCCCGGTCAGCACTACGCGATGGGCGGCATCGAGACGAACGAGTTCGGCGAGACCGTCATCGACGGGCTGTACGCCGCCGGCGAGTGCGCCTGCGCCTCCGTCCACGGGGCGAACCGCCTCGGCGGTAACGCGCTGCCGGAGCTCATCGTCTTCGGCAAGCGCGCCGGCCGCCACGCCGCCGGCGAGGAGATGGGTGAGGCCGAGATCGAGACCGGCCGCTCGGGCGACTGGCAGCCCGCCGACTACGAGTTCGGTGTTGAGGTCGGCGAGACGAGCGGTTCGGGCACGGCCGCGGCCGACGGCGGCGCCGTGGCGACCGACGCCGAGAGCGTCCTCGGCGGCGCCGTCGACCGAGCGCAGGAGCGCGTCGACGAACTGCTCTCGCGGAAGGGCCGCAACCACGCCGAGATCCGCTCCGCCGTTCAGGAAACGATGACGGACAACGTCAACGTATTCCGCGAGGAAGGGCGGCTTGAGGAGACGTTAGCCGACCTCCGCGAGGCCCGCGAGGCGTACAAGGACGTCGCGGTGTCGGACCCGTCCCGGACGTTCAACACCGACCTCATCCACACGATCGAGACGCGGAACATCTTGGACCTCGCGGAGGCGCTGACGATGGGCGCGCTCGCTCGCGAGGAGTTCCGGGGCGCCCACTGGCGCAAGGAGCACCAGGAGCGCAAAGACGAGGACTGGCTGAAGCACACGCTCGTCTCGTGGAACGACGGCGAGCCGGAACTGTGGTACAAGCCGGTCGTCCTCGAGGGCGAGAACAAGACGTACGAGCCGAAGAGCCGGTCGTACTGAACCGCCCGGGACGCTCGGTCGCCCGCGGCGGCGCGTCGCGGCTCCGACCTCTTGGGCCGGAGTTCGCCCGGTCCGGTCGCGGCCCCCGATCTGTCCGGCGGCGGCCCCGGATCGTTTCGCCCGATCGATCCGGATCGTTCACGGTTCCTTATCCGTCGACGGTCGAAACCGAGCGTCGATACGCGTCGATTCGCCGTTCGTCGATCGACGTTATCGGTCCGATTTGAGAGAAAAATGGCTTCAGGGCCGTTCTCAGACCGATCCACGCCGTTTCGACGAACGTTGAATAGGGGGTTTATTATCGTCGAACCCGTCGTATCGGACAAGATGATCGAGACGGAGACCGCGTCCGCGGCGGCCCCCGCGCTGCCCCGGGAGCTCCAGTCGCCCCGCGCCAAGCTCGTGTACCTGTACCTGACCACGAACGGCGACGCCACGGTGTCCGAGATGGGCGAGTCGCTCGGGATGAAGAAGCTCTCCCTGTACAGCATCCTGAAGACCCTCCGCAGCGAGGGACTCGTCGACTGCGACGGCGACCGGTACGTCCCGAACTGAACGGGCCGCGCCACCGCCGCACGCTGCTTTTCACGCTCGTTCCGCACCGCCTCGTTCTCGTACGGCCCTCCCCGGCGGAGCGTTTAGGGACGCGGAGCCCACAGAGCAACCGTGGACGCGAATCAGACGGATTTCGAGAACCCGTTCGCGATGGACGCCGACTGCGAGAACTGCGCCGAGCTGTGCGGCGCTCGCGACCGCGTCGTTCACGGCTACGGCGACGTCGGCGCGGAGTTCCTCGTCGTCGGGACCGGCCCCACGGAGGCCGCCGAGCGCAACGGCGTCCCCTTCACCGGCGCGGGCGGCGGCGAACGCGTCCAGTCGATCTTCGCCGACCTCGGGTTCGTCCGGTCGGCGCCGGACGCCGCGGAACCGGACGTACAAAACCTCTTCTTCACGAACCTCACGCGGTGTCGCCACCCCGACCGCGAGCCGACGGACCGGGAGGTCGACACCTGCGAGCCCTTCCTCAACGCGGAGATCCGGATGATAAACCCCCAGATCATCGTGCCGGTCGGCGACCGACCGCTCCGCGAGCTGGCGGTCGAGTACACGACTCGCCGGCCCGACTCGTTCGATGTCGACGCGGAACACGCGACGACGATTCGCGGACGCGGGTTCGAGCTCGTGCCGATGAAAGAGCCGAGCGAGATGAGCGACGCCGAGGCGGACGCCTTCTGCGACCACATGCGCGAGAACGTCCTGAGCCGGGACTACCGGCAGACGAAGGGCCGACAGAGCCGCTGAGCGGTCGCGACCTCTCCTGAGCGTCGCTCAGTCGTCGAGGTCGATGTCCTCGATGATTCCCTCCGTCGCGTCCTTGCTGTCCGCGCCGAACGCGCAGTCGACGATGATGTGCCCGCCGAGCGTCGTCGGCGAGATCACCTGGTCGGCGCCGGCGCGCCGGAGCTTGTCCACGTTCTCCCGCTGCGTCACCGCCGCGACGATGCGCACGTCGGGATTGAGCTGGCGGGCGGTGAGGATGGCCAGCGCGTCGTGCGCGTCGTCTTCGGTGGCGGCGACGACCGCCCGGGCCCCGTCGAGGTTCACGTGTTCGAGCGGGTCGACGTCGCTGGGATCCGCGGTGTACACCGGGATGTCGCGGTCAGCGAGCCGCCTCGCGGCGGCCTCGTCCGGCGTCACCACGGCGTACTCGACGCCGTCGCGGGCGTCGAGCTCTTCGAGTATCGGTTCCGTCAGGTCCCCGTAGCCGAGCACGAGGACGTGGTCGTCGAGGAGGTCGATCTGTCTGTCGGTCATCTTTCCGAGCGCCTTGGAGAGCTGCGCCTCGATGGCGGGCGTGAGGAGGACCCCGAGCGCCACCGCGAAGGCGGCGACGTTCACCACGAGCGAGGAGAGCGCGAACAGCTGCGCGATGTCGGAGGCGGGACCGGTCGCGGGGTGGACGTCGCCGTACCCCACCGTCGAGGCGGTGACGACGGTGAAGTAGAAGGCGTCGACGATCGTCTCGATGCCCTCGAACTGGTCTCTGAGGGCGTACGACCCGAGCGTCCCGTACGCGACCGCCCCCACGAGCGCCGCGCCCGCGGCCAACTGCGTCGGGGAGGGCCTGAAGTCCCGGTCGAACCGGCCCCGGTTGACCACGAGCGTCGGCACGGAGAGGAGCGACAGCGCCACGAGCGGGAACGACAGGACGGAGGCCTGCATCAGCCCCTGAAGTGCCGTCAGCGGCAGCAACACGGCCGTGGTGTACCACCCGATCCGGTAGCCGTTCCGGAGCGCGAACCCGCTCCCGAACATCGCGAAGCCGGTTATCGTCCCGGTGAACCCGACCGTCTGGCGGACGACCGGGAGCACGTACGGGGCGAGCGGCCCGTCGACGCCGAGCCCCCCGATCTGGGCCAGCCCGGCGAGGATCGACAGCACCGCGACCGCGAACGTCAGGAGGATCGACGCCCGAACGGTCACCCAGTCCCGGGTCAGCTCCATGTTCCCGGGTCGCCGAGACCGAACTTAAACCCCGCGAGGCCGCCGCGGAATCGATCCGACGGGCGCTCCGCGCGTCGCTCGCGCCGGTACTGGTTTAACCGCGCCGCGGATTGGACGCCGTATGTCGCTGCCCGTCGAGATCGTCTTCGGCGTCTACCTCGGGGTGATCACCGGGATCGTTCCCGCGCTGGTGGCCGGGACCCTCGGGTTCGTGTTCAAGTACGTCACCGACGTGACGATCCCCGGGCTCGGAGTGGTCGTGCTGTCGCTCGCGATCGCCGGCGTCAACGGCGGCCTGCTCGCGCTCAACGACGAGACGATTCGGTCGTCGGAGCGCGCGCCAGCGATCCTCACGGCGATCGTCGTGGTGTTGATGATCTCGCTGTACGCCCACGCGCAGGGGGACCGCCTCGGCGCCAGCGCCCCCAAGCGGATCTCGCTCAAGCAGCTCCGCGACCGCACGCTCTCGACGGACGTGATCGAACTCGTCGGCGGCCGCGGGCGCGTCTCCGTCGAGGTCGCCGGCGAGGTGACCGACATCGAGGGGTACCCGCCGCTGCCGGCGGACACGCGCGCCGCGATCCTCGACGGCGACTGGACGTTTCCGGCCGACCTCCCGCTCGCGGAGCTGGAAGACCGATTCGCGGAGCGGCTCCGCACCGAGTTCGACCTGGCCGACGTGTCGGTCCGGATCGACGAACAGGCGCGCGCGACGGTGTCGGCCGCCCCGCCGACCGGCGCGCTCTCGAAGCGGGTGCCCGCCGGGAAGCGCGCGGTGTCGGTGTCGGCGCTCGTGCCGACCGGGATCGCCCGCGGCGACGTCGTTCGCGTGATAACGACGGATATCGACGTCGAGGGCGCCGTCATCGCCGCGCAGTCGAGCGGGAAGCCGGAGCCGGGCGCCGGGGCGGCGTCGACTGTGGTTCCCCCCGCGGGCGACGACGCGGATTCGGAGGACTTCCGAACCGACGGCGGGGAGACGGACGCTCCCTCGCCCCCGGCGGCGACCGCGCCCACGACGACCGGGGGTGAGGGGCGGGTGACGCTCGCCGTCGACCGCTCCGAGGCGACGGATCTCCTCCGCGCCGACCGCGGGCGCGTGCTGGTGCTCTCGCGAGGCACCCGCCGCGAGTACGAGCTCACGGCCCTGCTCCGGCGGGCGGGGAAGCGGTTCCGCAAGGTCACCGTCGCCGCCGGCGGACCGTTGGACGGGCACACCATCGGCGAGGCCGAGGTCCGCGAAGCCTACGACGTAGCCGTCCTCGCGGCCCGTCACGACTCGTGGCGCGTCGCGCCCGACGGGACGCAGCCGCTGTCGGCGGGCGACGACCTGTTCGTCGTGGGGAGCCGCGACGCGCTCGACCGGTTCGCGGAGGTGGCCGCGTGAGCCCCGCGCTCGGTGCGGTCGCCGCCGTCGGCGTCTCCCTCGCCGCCGCTGATGTCCCCCTCGCCGCCGTCGAGGTCGGATTCGCGCGGCCGCGACAGGCGGCCGTCACGCTCGTCACGTTCGCGGTCGTCGCCGCCCTCCTGACCGGGGGCGCGGCGCTCTCCTACCGCTGGTACTTCCGAACGGCGATCCCCGAGGGGGTGACCGGGCTGCTGGGCGTCGCGGTCGTCGCGCTGTACCTCAACACGACCTCGCTGGGGTCGGTCGCGATCGGCGATAATCCGACCCTGTTGGCGCCCGAGAGCGTGTTCTTCAACCTCGTCTCGCTCGGCGTCGCAGTGGTGATGGCGCCCGTCGGCCGATACGCGGGCGACAGGCTCGCGGTCGACGTGTTTGCGCTCTCCGGCGCCAAGCAGCTCGACGGCGAACTCAGCGGGGTCGTGCGCGCTGTCGGGCGGTTCACGGCGGTGACGCTCCCACCGGCCGACGAGATCGGTGACATGGAGACGTACGACCCCGTCTCCCCGGAGAAGAAGGACGAGATCGCCGAGAAGACGCTGCTCTTCCCCCGGAAGCTCTCTCCGGAGTCGCTCCGCGAACGGCTCGTCACCCGGCTCAAAGACGAGTACGGCGTCGGCTACGTCGACGTCGACCTCGACGCGGACGGGTCGGTCGAGTACTTCGCGGTCGGCTCCCGCGCCGCCGGGCTCGGCCCGACGCTCGCGCCGGAGTCGGCGGCGGTGGCGGTGGCGGCCGACCCGCCGAACAACGCCACCGCCGGGGACACGGTCCAGCTGTGGCGCGACGACGCGGAGCCGGAGCGCGTCGCGACCGGCGAACTGCGGGGCGTCGCCGGCGACGCGGTCACCGTCGCGCTCGACGAGTCGGACGCCGAACGCCTGACCGACCAAGGCGGCTATCGGCTCGTGACGCTCCCCGCCGAGCCGCGGGCGGATCGCGAGTTCGCCTCGCTGCTACGGAGCGCGGACGAGACGATGGCCTCGGTCACGGTCGCGGCCGGGAGCGACCTCGACGGGAGCACCGTCGGCGAGGTCGGCGCCGTCGTCGCCGCGGTCCGACCGGCGGCGGGGTCCGTCCAGCCGATCCCGCCGCACGACTACGCGTTCGGCGCTGGCGACCTGGCGTACCTCGTCGGGCGTCCGGACGCGATCCGGTCGTTCGAGGCGGCCGCGTCGACCGCGGGGAGCGCCCAGACGGCGGCGTCGGCCGCGGAGGCCGCAGGCGCCGCCCAGTCCGCCGCGACCGGGGACGGCGACGCGGCGGGGGTCGAAGACGACGGCGACGCCGCTGTCGACTCCGACGGGACGCAACGCTCTTGAGCCGCCCGCGCGGGGATCCGCTATGGAGTGGAAGCTGTTCGCCGACCTCGCGGAGATCGCGGGCGACCGCGCGGTGACCGTCGACGCGGAGCCGGGCGACACGGTCGGCGACGCGCTCGACGCGCTGTTGGACGCGCACCCCGACCTCCGGGACCGCGTCATCGAGGACGGGAGCGTCGCAGACCACATCAACGTCCTCCGGAACGGGCGGAGCGTCCGCCACGACGACGGGCTCGACGCGACGCTGGAGGCGGGCGACGAACTGGCGCTGTTCCCGCCGGTGAGCGGTGGGGCCGCCGACCGATAGATCGGTCGTTTCAAACGCGCGCCGACCCCAGTCGGAGCCATGACCGACAGCGACGGGGACCCCCGAGACGACGCCGCGGACGCCGGTGGCGAGGATCACGGCGGTGAAGGCGATCACGCCGACGGTGACGGCACCGGCGGCGAGCCGAACCGCGAGGAGTTCCACGAGGACCCGGTCGGCCACACGCGTGCGACGGCGGGGATGACGGTGAGCGAACTCGTCGACGGCTACGGCGACGCGGGGATCGGGGCGGCGTCCGTCAACGAGGCGGGCGACGTGCTCGCCGACATGCTCGCGAACGACGACTGTACCGTGTTCCTCTCGCTCGCCGGCGCGATGGTGCCCGCCGGGATGCGCCGGGTCGTCGCCGACCTCATCCGCGACGGCTACGTCGACGCGCTGGTGACGACCGGGGCGAACCTCACCCACGACGCCATCGAGGCCATCGGCGGGAAGCACCACCACGGGCGCACCCACGACCCGGAGAAGAGCCTCCGCGAACACGACGAGGGGCTCCGCGACGAGGGGGTTGACCGCATCTACAACGTCTACCTCCCGCAGGAGCACTTCGCCGAGTTCGAGGGGCACCTCCGCGAGGAGGTGTTCCCCGCGCTGGAGGCCGACCCCGACGCTGACGGGACCGACGCGGTCTCCATCGCCGACCTCACGCGCGAGCTCGGCCGCGCCAACGCCGAAGTCAACGACCGCGACGACGTGCCCGAAGGGCCGGGGGTCGCGGCCGCCGCCTACGAGTCGGACGTGCCGATATACTGTCCGGCGGTCCAGGACTCCGTGCTGGGGCTTCAGGCGTGGATGTACGCGCAGACGGCCGACTTCACGCTCGACGCGCTCGCGGACATGACCGAGCTGACCGACCTCGCGTTCGAGGCCGACGACGCCGGCTGCCTGCTCGTCGGCGGCGGCGTGCCGAAGAACTTCACGCTCCAGACGATGCTCGTCACGCCGCGGGCGTACGACTACGCCGTCCAGATCACGATGGACCCCGAGGCGACCGGGGGGCTCTCCGGCGCGACGCTCGAGGAGGCGCGCTCGTGGGGGAAGCTGGAGAAGGACGCGCGCAACGCCTCCGTCTACGGCGACGCGACCGTGATGCTCCCGATGCTCGTCGCCGCCGCCCGCGACCGCGTGGAGTAGGGTCGCGTCGCCGGTCGCCGGCGAGCGAGCAGGCGATCTTGGCCACGAGCGAGGCCGGACGCCGCACGCGATACGGGGAGAGATATATGCGTGAAGACACCGATACGTGCGCGTATGGGCTCGATCGGCGGCCGGCCGGAACTGCTCGGGGGGCCCGACGACGTCCTCGATCCGCGCTCGCGGCACAACGTCCACGTCACCCGCGCGGCGGACCTCGACCCGGTCGGTCCGTGGTCCCGCGAGACGCTGTACGCGGTCGTGCGGCGAGCCGACGGCGAGGAGCGAGTGGTCGTCCTCGATTACGGTCGTCGCGAGATCTACCTCACGGCCAGGGACGGACTCGCGTACGAGCCACCGCAGGGACTCGGCCTCGCGTCGCCGCCGACGCTCCACGTCGCCGAACCGCATCGAGTCGCCCCCGACCAAGGGGCGGTCACCGCTATCGACCCCGTCGACGTCGCTCCCGAGTTCGACGTCCTCGTCCCCGCCTTCGACTGGGACGAGATCGACGAGGACGACGTCTTACCCCCGGTTCACCGCCGGCCGTCGAGGGCGCCCGCCGGAAGCGGCGCCGGCACGTCCGGCTGACGTTCGGTGCGCATCGACCGGTCCGCCCCGCCGATGTCGGCATCGCACGCGGGGACAGCTACCCCACGCCGTCGCCACAATTTACACGGGAGGCCCGAGTACGCGACGTATGACGCGAACAGCGGTCATCGCGGGCGTCGGTCCGGGACTCGGCGAGTCGCTCGCCAGAAAGTTCGCAGCCGAAGGCTGTCGGGTGGCGCTCTTCGCTCGCTCGGCGGACTACCTCGAAGACCTCGCCGCGGACCTGCCGGACCCGGGTGAGGGGCTCGCCGTTCCGACCGACCTCACGGCGGTCGAGCAGATCCGGGACGGGTTCGAGACGGTCCGAGAGGCGTTCGGACCGGTCGACGTTCTCGTGAACCACGCGAGCGCCGCCTCCTGGACGGGACTCATGGACACGAGCGTCGAGGAGTTCGAGGAGGCGTGGGCGGTGAACGGCCGCGGCGCGTTCGCCTGCTCGCAGGAGGCGGTCGACGACATGCTCGAGACGGGCGGCGGGACGGTCGTCTTCACCGGCGCCACCTCGTCGGTGCGGAGCCTCGGCGGCGCGATCGGGTTCACGGCCGCGAAGTTCGCGGCCCGCGGGATGGCGATGGACATCGCGCAGGAGTTCGGCCCGGAGGGCGTTCACGTCGCTCACGTCGTCATCGACGGGCAGATCGACTCGCCGGGGGTTCGCGAACGGTCCCCGGACCGGGACGGCGACACGTTCCTCGACCCCGACGAGATGGCGGAAACGTACTGGCACCTCGTCGAACGGGACGACGTCGGCACGCAGCCGTTCGAGGTCCACGTCACGAACGGGCCGCGGAACTCCGAGTTCATATAACGGGGTCGGTACAGCGGACAACGGACGGTGCGGTGACGCTCAACTGTCACGGAAGAACCGGCCGTGGAAGCCGAACGGCTCCGCGTGGGGGAGCGACGCGTCGGCGAGGAGTGCGAGCGTCCCGGCGTCGAAGACGAGCAGGCGGGTCTCCTCCGCGCGGCTGTCGAGCGCCGGCGCGACCACGACGCCGTCGTCTTCGGCGGTCGCGCCCGGCCGCCGCACGGGGATCGGCTCCTCCACGAAGACGCCGTCCTCCCACCACTCGCGCGTCCGACCGGTCTCGACGTCGAGCTTTACCAGTCCGTTCGCGCCCTCGCGGTCCGTCGCCTGCGCGTACGCGTACCGGTACTCGCGGCCGACGACGTCGGGGGCGACTCGGGGGAGCTCCACGCCGACCTGGTGGAGCGTCGACCGATCGACTTCGTTGGACCGCAGGTCGACCCGATACCGGACTGGGCGCCCGTCGGGGACGTCGACGTCCGAGGGGTCACCGTCGAGCGCGTCGAGGCGCATCGCGTCGACGATACCGGGGTCGGGAAACTCGACGAGGTCTACGACGACCTCGTCGCCCGTCGCGTACGCGTTGACGTGATGGAAGGCGAAGACTGGCGGGAGCGCGGGATCCGCGACGAGGTCGCCGGTCTCGCGATCGACGACGAGGACGCGCGTGCCGCGCTCCGGCTGCCAATCGAGGACGTCGAGGATGCCCTCGGAGAACGGGCTCAGCGCGCGGCGGATCGGCATCACGAGCGGCGTCTCGACGAGGACGACGTGATCGGTCGTGATGCTACAGTCGTGGATGTACCCCGGGCCGTCCGCCGCGATCGACGCGACCCGTTCCCTGGCGCGACGGTCCGGGGCGAGCCGGTAGACGTGATACTCGGGCGTTCGACCGAACTCGGTCACGAAGCCGAACCACGCGTCGGTCTCGGGGTCGCGCACGAGGTGCGCGGCGGTGACGTGTTCGCCGAGGTCGTCGTCGAAGCCGAATGCGCCTCGGGTCTCGAGCGTCGCGGGGTCGAACGCGATCCGACGCGGCGCCTCGGTGAGCGCGACGTGCTCGCCGTCGAGGCGGGCGACGTGAACGTTCGCGTTGTCCGTGATCTCCGGCGGGCCGAGCGCCCGCAGCCACGACGCGATTTTCCCCACGCCCGTCCGGTCGGTCCCGAACTGCCCGGAGACGGAGCCGTCCATCGCGTCCGCGTAGGCGTCCGTGCGGAGGAAGCGATTCGAGTACGACAGCGCCCCGTCCTCGAACGCGTATCGCCGAAGCATCGCGAGTCCGTCGAACCAGTGCCCGAGTCGCTCACCGCCGACATCGAACAGCCCCGGACCGTTCCGAATGAGCGTCCCCGACAGCCACGACGGGATGTCGCCCTCGACCGGGGGACGGTGGTCCGTCACTTCCGTCGTGAGCGATCGGAACCCGACTCCGTAGCCCTGCCCCATACGGACCGCTGATACGGACCGTACGGTAATCAATTGACCCGTCCCTCGAGGCGGAACGGGCGGAACGACCCCGAGCAACCACGCATCCCGGCTCCGGAACTCGCAGGGGCACCACCGGAACTCGTCATGAGGGCCGGTTCAGTCGGCGTCGAGCGCCGCCGCCAGTTTCGTCGCGCCCCCCTCGGAGACGCTCTCGCCGTGCCCGACCAGGATTCGCTCCGGGCGGTAGTCGGCGAGGCCCTCCGGCGCCTCGTCGAGCGCCGGATGGACGCCGACGTCGTTGTCGCCCTCACAGAACCCCGGGAGGGTGCCAAGCGTCTCCATGACGACGAGGGTCCCACCGGACTCGTCGACGAGGACCGCCTCCTCCCACTCGTCCGTGTCGATGAGGCGGTGGACCTCGTAGTTCGTGCCGGGGAGCTCCGCGTCGAACGGCTCCGGCTCGCCGTCGAGTTTCTCTCGCGTCAGGTCCATCCACTCCGGGACGGACACGGCGACGCCGTGGCGCGCCGCGATCGCTTCGGCGTCCCGCGTGTGTCGGTCGTGGGTCACGACCACGCCGGCGACCTCGCCGAGGTCGCTCAGCCGGTCGTCGAGCCCGTCGGCGTCGAGCGGGTCGACGACCCAGACCCCGCCCTCGGTCGCGAGCGCGTGACTCCCGCGCATCGCGTCTTCCTCGGGATGCGCGACCCAACTGACGCCGCCGTCCCATTCGGTCACCGCCTCGAGCGAGGGTCGCCCCGTCGGCTCGTCGTCGGACATGTGTGCGACTATTAGGCACACGACTAAACGCCTGTCCGTACCGGAACCGAGGCGGGCCGTCCGTCACCTCCCGTCACTTCGACGGTCGGTCGTCGCCACGGTCGCTACGGCTCCCCGTCGAGGCGTCAGTCGTCCGCTCGCCAGCCGTCTGCGCGTCAGTCGGCGCGTGGATCTAGGTCCATCGCTTCGGCGAGGAGCGCGTGCGAATCGAGCGCGGCCTCGCGGTCCGGCACCGTGTGCTGGATCATCACCTCGTCGACGCCGACGCGGTCGGCCAACTGCTCCAGCAGGCCCGACATCGTCTCCGGGCTCCCGGAGATCGACCGCGGCCACTCGTCGTCGTCCAGCGTCGCCGGCGTCGGGTCCGGCGCGCCGCCTAGCTCGTCGATCGCCTCCTCCTCGGTCGGCGTCTCGTCGCCGAGCTCACCGCGTTTCATACGCCGGAACGTCGCCTCTGCGGGCGCGCGCCGACGGGCCGCGGCCGCGTCCGTCTCGGCCGCCACCGCGTTGACCGCGACCATCCCTTGCGGCTCGTCGAGGCCGCCGGGGCCGGCGTCGGGGTCGAACGCCTCGCGGTACGCCGCGAACGCGCGCTCGGCGAACCCGGGCCGGATGAAGCCGGCGAAGCAGTAGCGCAGGCCCAGCTCGCCGGCGATCTCCCCGCTCGCCGGACTCGACCCCAGCACCCACGGGACGGCCGGCCCCTCGGCCGACCCGGGCACCGACAGGTCGGCGTACGGGTGTTCGTCCGGATAGGCGTCGCGGAGGTGGTTCACCACCGCGGTGATCCGCTCGCGGTGGTCCTCGTTCGGGTTCTCGACGCGGCGGTCGGTGCCGAGCGCGCGGTCGGAGGCGGGCGAGCCGTTCGCGCGGCCCATCCCGAGGTCGACGCGGCCGGGCGCCAGCCCGTCGAGGACGCCGAACGACTCGGCCACCTTGAACGGGCTGTAGTGGTTCAAGAGGACGGCCCCGCTTCCGATCCGGATCGAGTCGGTCGCGCCCGCGACCCGACCGAGCAGCACCTCTGGCGTGGTGCCGGCGAGGCGGTCGCCCATCCCGTGGTGTTCGGCGACCCAGAACCGCTCGTAGCCCAGTCGCTCGGCGTGGCGCGCGGCGTCGACCGTGTTCGCGAACGCGTCCGCCGCGGTGCCGCCCCGGGGGACCGGCGAGAGGTCGACGACTGAAAGGTCCATACCCGCGTTCGGCGACTGATCCGGTTAACGGTTGGCTCGGCGGCGGAGCGGTCGGGGGATCGAAACCGCGCCGACCGCGGGGCCGGGAGGACCAGCCGAGCGAAACGCCGCGGCTAGTCGACGGTGAAGACGAAGCGAAGAGAAGAACCGCAGTTCAGTTGTCGCCGGTCTTCGACTGCCAGGCGTAGTCGCGCCGGGAGGCGGACTCGCCGAAGCCGCACGAGGAGCAGCGCTCCTTCTTGACGTGGTAGGACTTCTCGCCGCAGCGTCGACACTTCACGTGAACCGTCTTGTTCTTTTTCCCTTGGGAGGGCGTACCTGCGCCGGTCATGCTTTGATTGTGACGACGTTATCGCCGCGTATAATCGTTGTGTCTTCGATCGCGACCGCGAACTCGCCGTCGAGGTCTTCGTCGACGCGGCCGTCCACGTCAGCCTCCGGCTCGATGACGACGTTCATGTGCTGGTCGTAGCCGCCGAGGACGCCGTAGTACGTCGTGCCGTCCTTCAGGTGTACCGTCACGGGCTCCTCGAGCGACGCTTCGAGCACGTCGAGGGGTCGTCCACTCATTGTCCGTATCGCCGCCCGTCGCGGTAATAAAAATACCGGGACGGAGCCCCCGAGGCCGGTCGGTTTGACACGAACTTCGCGCTCGCGCCCGCCGCAGTCCGTCAGTCCAGCCGCTCGCGGACGAACTCGCTCGCCGCCGGGACCGCCGCGGCGTACAGGGCGACGTACTCAAGGGTCGCCTGCGCCCGCCGGGCCGAGCTGTACCCCTCCTCGACGCGGTCGGCGACGTACTCGAAGCCGTCCAGCCCGGGGCGGACGAGCCGCGTCGCCAGCGGATCGTCGCCGGCGACGGCCTCGCCGACCGCCGTCCGCGCCCGCTCCGCGGCCGACCGCACGGACGACTCCGAGGGGGCCTCCCGGTGTTCGCCGTCGCGGATCTCGCCGACGGCCGCCCGAAACGCGTCGAGCTCGGCCAACGCAACGCCGGACTCGACGACGGCCGTGGAGCAGTCGCCGGCGTCGACCGCCCGCTCGACGTCCTCGACGGCCGAGTCGGTCCGGAGCTCGCCCGTGGCCACAAGCTCCTGTGCGACCGTCCCGCTCAGGTCCTCGCCGCCGAGCGGGTCGTCGCCGCCGGCGCGCTCCCGCACGGTCGAGCGTGTCCGACTCACGGAGCCCCGCAGCTCGTCGGCGGCCGCGACCAGCGACGCCCACCGCGGGACCGGTCCGTCGCGCCCGTCGAGGTACGCGTTCCGGAGGCTCTCGGCGTCGTCCGCGGTCGCCCGCGCGCGCTCGACCCGAGCCGTCGCCTCGCCGGCTCGGAATGGCTCGGCGACCGGGTCGGCGGGGTACGTCAGCTCCGGCCGGACGTGCCGCTCGCACTCCGCGAGCAGCGATTCGACCGGCTCGTACGCCAGCGCCGCCGCGACCGGCGACTCGGCTCGGTACTCCACCTCGGCGGCGAGCGCGCCCCGAGCGTCCCGGACCGCGCTCCGCCGAGCGGCCAGGTCGGCGCCGTCGTCGACGCCGGTGGCCGCGCGATACGCGCCGCGCACCGCCGCGGCGTCCTCCCGACGACGCCGCCACGCCGAGAGGACGTCCACCGGCCACTCGGCTGTCACTCCGGCGTCCGCCCGCTCCAGCGCCCGCTCGCGGTCGGAACCGATCTCCGTCGCCACCGCAGCGTTGGCTATCCCCGGCTCGGCCGGCACGTCGTCGAGTAGGCTCCGGGTCCGCGCCTCGTGGGCGTCCGCGAGCGACTCCGGTACGGTCGCCGGAAACGGCGACGCCGGCCAGTCGACGGTCCCCACGGCGCCGGACGGGAGCGATACGGGCGAGCCGCGGCGCTCCTCGCCGCCGCCGAACGGGAGTCCGGAGCAGCCGGCGACCGCAGCCGTCCCGACCGCCGCTCCGACCCCTGCGAGGAACCGGCGGCGAGAGCTTGAGCCGCCGTGCGAACCGGACCCGCGACCCGTCGACTCGCGGCTCACTCGCCATCACCTCCCGCGCCGGGTGCCGAGGAGTTGAACACGGCAGGCGGATCTCCCTGTCGACAGGAGCCACGCATCCCCATTCCGCTCCCGCTCGACCGCTCCGCCGCCACGGGGAGTCGGATCGCGAAGCCGACGGTGTGGACGGCCTCCGGATCGCACTCGACGTCGGCCGGGCGGTACGCCCGGCAGAAGTCGGCTCGGGGGTGGAGGTCGCCGTCGGCGAGCTCCGACGGCTCGACGGCGACAGACCGGAGCCGGACATCGCGACAGGCCGTCACCGGCATCGAGAGAAGGTAGGCCGACGCCGACTCGAAGTCCGTCCCGTCGAGGAACGACCGCAGGCGGTCGGCGGCCGCGGTCTCGGCGAAGTCGAGTGCGTCGAGGCCGTCGCCCGAGACCAATACGCGCCGGGCGCGAGGCCGCCGTCGCCCGCGCTCGTCGGTCTCGTTCGACGGCGTCTCTTCACCGCCGGTGAGGATCGGCTCGCCGCTCTCGTCGCGCGCTCGTTCGAGTTCGTACCCGTCTATCGGTTGATCGCCCCGGACGGGGTAGCTGTTCGACGCGGAGTCGCTACCGGCGCAGCCGGCCAGCGCGGCGATCCCTGACGCGGCCGCGAGGAGGGCTCGGCGGCGGGGTACGTCTGCCATCGCCGGGGGTTCGATCGAGAGCGTGAAACTCTTTGTGGGGCCAGTTCGGGCGCGAATCCCCGCCGCGGGGCCGAACCCGGGAGTTTTTAACGTGGGCGAGAGTACGCCGATGTACCACACTCCCGCGGGACACGGTGAGTCGCGACGACTCGGCCGTAGCGGGGCCTTCAACGACGCGCGGTAGGACGTAGCGCCGACGGCTCCTTGCGGGGTTCAGTGACCGACGCCGACCACGGCGTCACACACGGACACACTATGGAAATCGAAATTGCGACACTCGGCGGTTACGAAGAGGTCGGTCGACAGATGACGGCGGTTCGCGCGGGCGACGACATCGTCATCTTCGACATGGGCCTGAACCTCAGTAAGGTCCTCATCCACGACAACGTGGAGACCGAGAGCATGCACAGCCTCGATCTGATCGACATGGGCGCAATCCCGGACGACCGGGTCATGAGCGAACTGGAGGGCGACGTCCAGGCGATCGTCCCCACCCACGGCCACCTCGACCACATCGCGGGGATCCCGAAGCTCGCCCACCGCTACGACGCGCCGATCGTCTCCGCGCCGTACACGATCGAACTGGTGCGCCAGCAGATCGAAGACGAGGGCAAGTTCCAGGTGGACAACGACCTCGTGAAGATGAAGCCCGGCGCCACGATGGCGATCGGCGACTCCGAGCAGGTCGAGATGGAGTTCGTCAACGTCACCCACTCGATCATCGACGCGATCAACCCGGTTATTCACACCCCGGAGGGCGCGATCGTCTACGGGCTCGACAAGCGGCTGGACCACGACCCCGTCATCGGCGACCCGATCGACATGGAGCGGTTCCGCGAGATCGGGCGGCAGGACGAGGGCGTCCTCTGTTACGTCGAGGACTGTACGAACGCCGGCCGGAAGGGCCGCACGCCCTCCGAGTCGTACGCGAAGAAACACGTCGAGGACACGTTCAAATCGATGGAGGACTACACCGGCGGCATCGTCGCCACGACGTTCTCCTCCCACATCGCCCGCGTGAAGACCCTCGTCGAGTACGCTCGCGAGATCGGCCGCCAGCCGGTCCTCCTCGGGCGCTCGATGGAGAAGTACTCCGGCACGGCCGAGCGGCTCGACTTCGTCGACTTCCAGGGCGATGTCGGCATGTACGGCCACCGCAAGTCCGTCGACCGCGCGTTCAAGCGGATCATGAAGGAGGGGAAGGGGAACTTCCTCCCCATCGTGACGGGCCACCAGGGCGAGCCGCGCGCGATGCTCACCCGCATGGGTCGCGGCGAGACGCCGTACGAAATCGACGACGGCGACAAGATCGTCTTCAGCGCCAGCGTCATCCCGGAGCCCACCAACGAGGGCCAGCGCTACCAGTCCGAACAGCTGCTCCGGATGCAGGGCGCGCGCCTCTACGACGACATCCACGTCTCCGGGCACCTCCGCGAGGAGGGCCACTACGAGATGCTCGACGCGCTCCAGCCGCAGCACGTGATCCCGGGCCACCAGTCGCTCGAGGGCCGGTCGCCGTACGTGAACCTCGCGACGTCGCAGGGGTACAAGCTCGGACGTGACGTCCACGTCACGCAGAACGGGAGCGTCATCCAGCTCGTCGAATGACGAGCGAGACGAAGGAGGCGCGGGTGCTCGACGCCATCCGCGAGCGGCGTGAGCTCGTCAACGCCGCTATCGACGAGGAGCTGCCGGTCCAGGAGCCTGAGCGACTGTACGAGGCCACCCGATACATCCTCGAGGCCGGCGGCAAGCGGCTCCGCCCGACGGTGACGACCCTGGCCGCTGAGGCGGTCACCGGCACCGAGCCGATGGGCGCCGACTTCCGCGCGTTCCCGTCGCTCGACGGCGACGAGGTCGACGTGATGCGGGCCGCGGTCGCCATCGAGGTGATCCAGTCGTTCACGCTGATCCACGACGACATCATGGACGAGGACGACCTCCGGCGGGGCGTCCCGGCAGTCCACGAGGCGTACGACGTCTCGACGGCGATCCTCGCGGGCGACACCCTCTACTCGAAGGCGTTCGAGTTCATGACCGAGACGGGCGCGGACCCGCAACACGGGCTCGAAGCGATGCGGATGCTCGCGTCGACCTGTACCGAGATCTGCGAGGGGCAGGCCCTCGACGTCGCCTTCGAGAGCCGCGACGACATCCTCCCCGACGAGTACTTGGACATGGTCGAGCTGAAGACCGCGGTGCTGTACGGCGCCTCGGCCGCGACGCCCGCCCTCCTACTCGGCGCCGACGAGGCGGTCGTCGACGCCCTGTATCAGTACGGGATCGACTCCGGGCGCGCGTTCCAGATCCAAGACGACGTGCTCGACCTCACCGTCCCCTCGGAGGAGCTCGGGAAGCAGCGCGGCTCCGACCTCGTGGAGGGGAAGGAGACGCTCATCACGCTCCACGCCCGACAACAGGGAGTCGACGTCGACGGGCTCGTTGACGCCGACACGCCCGCGGCGGTGACCGAGGCGGCCATCGACGACGCGGTCGCGGCCCTCGAAGAGGTCGGCTCGATCGAGTACGCCCGCGAGACCGCCGAGGACCTCACCGCGCGGTCGAAGGACCACCTCGGAGTGCTCCCCGAGAGCGGCTCTCGGAGCCTGCTCGAAGACCTCGCGGACTACCTCATCGTCCGCGGCTACTGAGCGGGCCGCGGCGCGACGGACCCGCCGGACGGGTCGGGACTTCCAGACACGGCGTCACGGCCGGACGAGCCGGCACCGGCGGTCCGGGCCGCGACGGACACCGCTTTACCCGCGGCCCGCGTTCGGTCGACCGTGTCACGGTACCGAGACGCCCTCCTGTTCTTCACCCTCGCCCTGCTGTGGGGCGGATCGTTCGTCGCCATCGAGGTCGGCCTCGACTACTATCCGCCGGTGTTGTACGCCGCCTACCGGTTCGACGTGGCCGCGCTGGCGCTGCTGTCGTACGTGTTCGTCACGCAGGACGGTCCGTTTCCGCGGACGCGCGGCGACCTCGCCGCGATCGGGTTCAGCGGCGGACTCTCCGTGGCCGCGAACAACGCGCTGCTGTTCGTCGGCCAGCAGTACACCACGAGCGGTATCGCCTCGATCACCTACAGCCTCGTCCCCATCGCGACCGCGGCGGTCGCCGCCCTGTGGATCGGCGGGGCGGACCTCGACGCGCGCGGCGCGGTCGGGGTCGTCCTCGCGTTCCTCGGCGTCGGCCTCGTCGCACAGCCGGACCCCGCGAGCCTCGGCGGGGGCGTCGCGGTCGGCGTCGGGCTGATCGCGATCGGCGTCGTCGCCGTCGCGGTCGGCAGCGTCGGGCTCCGGACCGTCGAGACGTCGTTCTCCAGCGTCGCGCTCACCGGGTGGGCGATGGGGTTCGGCGCGCTGGCCATCCACGCACTGAGCCTCGGGATCGGCGAGAGCCAGCGCCTCCCCGCCGCGGCGCCGCGCGCGCTCCTCGCGCTGGCGTTCCTCGGGCTCTGCTCGTCGGCGGTGGCGTACACCATCTACTTCACGCTGCTCGACCGGCTCGGCCCCTTCGAGATCAACCTCGTCTCGTACGTCGTGCCGGTCGTCGCCACCGTCGCGGGCGCCCTGCTGCTCGCCGAGCCGGTAACGGCGTTCACCGTCGCCGGCTTCGCGGTCATCGTCCTCGGCTTCGGCCTGCTGAAGCGCCGCGAGATCGCCGACGCGGTCGCCGGGATCAGCCCGTCGGGATAGCGGTCGCCCTCGACGGCGTCGACCGCCCCGATCAGCCGTCGAGCGCGCGGATGTCGTCGAGTATCTCGACGGCGTGGTCCTCGGGGGAGACCCCCTCGTACGCCAAGACGACGGTTCCCTCGTCGTCGATGACGTACGTGTTCCGGAACACGCCGTCGAAGGTGTTCCCGAACATCGACTTCTCGCCGTAGGAGTCGTACGCGCTCGACACCGCGCCGTCCGGGTCCGAGAGGAGCGTGAAGGGGAGGTCGTACTCCTCGGCGAAGGGTTCGAGGTCCTCGACCGGGTCGTCGCTGATCCCGACGACGGCGATGTCGGCGTCCTCGAACGCGTCCCACTCGTCGCGGAAGCCGCACGCCTCGGCGGTACAGCCGGGGGTGTCGGCGCGCGGGTAGAAGTACACCACCGTGTGGCCGGCCGCGGTCGGGTCGACGGTGGCCGTCTCGCCGCGGTGGTCGGTGAGCGTGATCGCGGGCGCGTCGTCGCCGGGTTCGAGCATACGGATCGACGCCGCTCGAACTGGTTAGAGGATTCGGTCCCTTTTTACCGACTACTCGCATCCTACCGGTATCGATGGCGTGGCAACCGACGCCGTACACGGTTCCGCTGCTCGTCGCGGCCGTCGCGTCGTTCGGATTCGCCGCGTACGCGGCCGCGAACCGTTCTCGCGGCGGCCGGGCGCTCCTGTGGAGTTTCGTCGGCGTCGCCGGCAGCGCCGGCGTCTGGTCGCTGGCGTACGCGGCGCAGCTATCGGCGACCGCGCTCGGTCCCACGCTGCTTTTCAACCGCTTCGTCTGGCTCGGGACCGCGGGGCTGGCGGTCGCGTGGCCCGCCTTCGTCCTCTCGTACGTCGACCGGACCGAGTGGCTCGGTCGCCGCCGGTTCGCGCTCTTCTGGGTCGTCCCGGCCGCGACCGCCGTTGCCGTCTTGACGGTCGGCGCCGACCCGCTGTTCTACGCCGACCCCTCGCTCGTCGACGCCGGCGGGTACCGCCTCCTCGGCTACGCGCCGACGCCCGCCCTGCTCGGATTCGTCGGGTACACCTACGCGGTCAACCTGTTCTCCTTCGGCGTGCTCGGCTACGCCGCGGTCTCCCGTGACGGCGTGTTCCGCCGGCAGGCCGCCCTCCTCTTCGCCGCCGGCGTCGCGCCGCCGGCGCTCGGCGCGGCCGGCATCTTCGGGCTCGTCGGTCCGGCGGACGGCGTGGTCGACTTCACGCCGATCGCCTTCAGCGGGACCTCGGCGCTGCTGGCGTGGGTCGTGTTCCGGTACCGGCTGCTCGACGTGTCGCCGATCGCCCGCGACGCGGTGTTCGCGAACCTCTCCGACGGCGTGGTCGTCTGCGACGCCGACGGCCGGGTGATCGATCGCAACGACTCGGCTCAGGCGCTGTTTCCCGACGCCGAACTCGGCGCCCGCGCCGACGAGGCGTTCGCCGACGCCCCGCCGGTCGTCGACGCGGTGACGGAGGCGGGGTCCGACGAGGGGGAAGCGTCGTCCGACGACGAGTTCCGCGTGACCGTCGGCGGCGACGACGCCGCGCCGCGGTTCCTGACGGTTGACGTCCACGACATCACCGGCCCGGGGACGACCCGCGGCGGGACGGTCCTGCTGTTCCGCGACGTCACCGAGCGGGAAACGCTCCAGCGGCGCTACCGCGCCCTCATCGAGAAGTCGCCGAACGTGATCGCGGTCTGCGGCGAGGACGGCCTGATCAGGTACGTGAGCCCCTCGATTGAGCGCCTGCTCGGTCACGCTCCCGCGGCGATCGAGGGGCGTCCTGTGATCGACCTGGTCCACCCGGAGGACCGACGCGAGGCGCAGCAGGCGTTCGAGCGCGCCTTCGAGGGCGCCGAACCCCAGTCGATCACGCACCGGATCGCCCGGGGCGACGGCAGTTGGCGCCGGTTCGAGACGGTGATCGAGCGGCTGTTCGAGGACGCGCGCGAGGTCGTCATCACCGCAACCGACGTGACGGAGGCCCGGCGGTACGAACAGCGGCTCCAGGTTCTGAACCGCGTGCTGCGCCACGACCTGAAGAACGACACCAACGTCATCGGCGGGTACGCCGACCTGCTCCGCGACCACGTCGACGAGGAGGGCGACCCGTACCTCGACGTCATCGACCGGAAGGTACAGACGCTGACGCACCTCAGCGACCAGGCGCGCGAGATCGATGTCGCGCTGCACAGCGACGCCGACAAGACCGAGATCGACCTCGCCGAACTCGTCGACCGCCTCTGCGAGTCGCTGGGCTCGTCGTTCCCGCGGGCGACGGTGACGGTGACGGTGCCCGACTCCGCCGTCGTCGCCGCGGACGAACTGCTGGAGTCCGCGGTCCGGAACGTGCTGGAGAACGCTGTCGTCCACAACGACGACGATGATCCGCACGTCGAGGCGACGGTCGTCGCCGACGGCGACCGGTTCCGGCTCGACGTGGCCGACGACGGCCCCGGCATCCCGCCGGTCGAGCGGACGGTGTTCTCGGAGGCGCGGGAGACGGCGCTCGAACACGCGAGCGGGCTCGGCCTCTGGCTCGTCCACTGGATCGTCACGGAGTCCGGCGGCGACCTCCAGATCGACACCCGTGAGCCGACCGGCACGGTAGTCCGGATGTGGCTCCCGCGAGCGGCCGAAGAGTGCGAGTAGATCCGCCGACCTTCCGGTGTCGGCTCAGACGCGGACGCGGACGACGTGACCCCCGCAGCCGCACCGCTCGATGTACTCCCAGTCGAGGTCGTCGCCGAGCTCCGATTCGAGCGCGTCGACGAGGTACGTCTCCGGGTGGCCGTGGTCGCCGTGGGTGACGAGGTTGACGTGGTTGCCCGCGGCCGTGTGCTCGACCGCTTCGATCGCCTGTCGGACGAGCAGATCCCGGTCGTCCGCGTGTTCGGGGCCTTCGAGGTTCGCGGACCACGAATTCTCGTGGACGTGGTCGGTCACCGGGTCCGCGTCGTGATCGTGGCCTGAGGGTGTACTCGACATGTCCGATCCGACGCTCTCAGTTCCCCTACGTCTTCGAGCGAACATGTTCGCGCGGAGCGTCGACCGACGACCGGCGCGCGAACGTCTTGGGGACAGGAGACACTCCCGCGGGACCCGACGACAGACTCATCAGTCGCGACCCGTTCGGCGACGCGGACGAGCCCTTGGACGCTCGCGAGATAGACGACGACCCCGACCGGCGACGCGTGGTACGTCGAGGTCACGAACGGGGCGTAGTCGACCGCCCTCCGCAACCTCTTTGCGCGCCCTCGCCGAAGCCGGAGCCATGAGTCACGGACCTCTGGACGAGGACGCGGTCGAAAGCTACCGCGAGGCCGGCGCGGTGCTGGTCGAGGCGATGAACGAGGCCCGCGAGATGGTCGAGCCGGGCCGGACCCACCTCGAAGTCGCCGAGTGGACGGAAGACTTCGTCCGCGAGCAGGGGGCGGGCCTCGCGTTCCCGGTCAACATCAGCGTCGACCCCGAGGCGTCGCACGCGACGCCGGGTCGGGACGACGAGACCGAGTTCGGCGAGGAGATGGTGTGTCTCGACGTCGGCGTCCACGTCGACGGCTACATCGCCGACGCCGCGGTGACGGTCGACCACAGCGGGACGCCCGAACTCGTCGAGGCCGCCGAGATGGCGCTGGAGGCCGCGCTCGACGAGGCCGGGCCGGGCGTCGAGGTCGGCGTCGTCGGGCAGGCGATCGAAGACGTGATCCGCGGCTACGGCTACACGCCCGTCCTCAACCTCTCCGGGCACGGCGTCCAGCGCTACGACGCCCACACCGGGCCCACGGTACCGAACCGCGGCGTCGACCGGTCGGTCGAGCTGGAGCCGGGGCAGGCGGTCGCCATCGAGCCGTTCGCCACCGACGGCCGCGGAAAGGTCGGCGAGGGGACCGACGAACAGATCTTCGAGCAGCAGGGCTCCGCGAGCGTGCGCGACCGGCGGGCGCGGCAGGCGCTCGAAGAGATCGAGGCGTTCGACGACCTCCCGTTCGCGGCGCGCTGGCTGGAGACGGACCGGGCGGGGATGGCGCTTCGTCGCCTGAAGCAGGCGAACGCGATCAAGGGGTACCCCGTCTTGAAGGAGGACGACGACGCCATCGTGAGTCAGGCGGAGCACACGCTGCTCGTCACCGAGGACGGCGTCGAGGTGACGACCGCGGGCATCCACGGCTTCGACGACTGATGGACCGGATCTTCGCGCCGTGGCGGATCGAATGGGTCGAGCGCGACGCCGACCCGATCGACGGCTGCCCGTTCTGCGTCCTGCCCGAGCGCGAGGACGCCCGCGAGGCGCGCGTCGTCGCCCGCAGCGAGCGCAACTACGTCCTCCTGAACAACGCGCCGTACAACCCCGGTCACGCGATGGTGATCCCGGACGCACACGTCGAGGATCCGACCGGCCTCGACGACGCGACACTCCTCGATCACGCGAAGCTGAAGGCGGCGACGCTCGCCGCGCTGCGCCGCGACGTGAACCCCGACGGCGTCAACACGGGCCAGAACCTCGGCGGCGACGCCGCGGGGGGGTCGATCGACCACCTCCACACCCACGTCGTCCCGCGCTGGAGCGGCGACACGAACTTCATGCCCGTCACCGGCGCCACGAAGGTGATCGTGGAGGCGATAGACCGCACCTACGACCACCTCCACGCGGGCTTCGCGGCCGACGACGCGGTCGTCGATCCGGGAGACGCCGAGGCGGGCGAGGCGGTCGAACTTGACTTCGGCGTCTAACTCGGCGGTGTCGATCACTCATAAACAAACGGCGTGGCGGCGCGTGCCGATGAGCGCCCGTATGGCGCGAATCGCCCGCGCGAGGTCGCCGGCGCGAAACGCCGGCTGCCGGAGAATCTTCGATTCTCGCCGGAGTCGCTGGCTCCCGGAGCGAAGCGACGGGTGCCAGCGACGAGGCTGGGGAGCCGTGAGGTACGGTCGCTGTGCGGGGTGGGACTCAACGGGGCAGTCGCGAGAAGGCGGGAGGCGATGTAAGCACCACAGCGAGCGGAGCGAGCGAGGAGCACAACGGGCGTCCCGTCTCCTCGCGACTGGGGCTTTGGAGGTATTCACCGCAGCGTCGTCGATCACCCGACCGGATCGCTGTATTCGACCGATCTCCCGCCTCCCCTCGACGCAAATTAGTACACCAGTTCGCCCGAGATGAACTTCCGGGTGCGCTCGTCGGCGGGGTCGTCGAAGATCTCCTCGGTCGGACCGATCTCCGTGATCCCGTCGTCGAGCAGCACCGCGACGCGGTCCGCGACCCGCTCGGCCTGATGCATGTCGTGGGTCGCCACGACCACGCCGATCCCCCGCGCTTTCGCCTCACCGATCGCCTCCTCGATGACGGCCGTGTTCCGTGGGTCGAGGTCGGAGGTTGGTTCGTCGAGCAAGAGGGCGTCGGGGTCGTACGCCAGCGCGCGGGCGAACGACACCCGCTGGGCCTCGCCGCCGGAGAGCGAGTCGGCGGGCTGGTCCGTCTTGTCTGCGAGTCCGACGACCTCCAGCGACTCGTGGACCGCGTCGGCGGCGCCGGACAGCCGGAAGAGCGAGGCGATCCGCTCGCTCCACGAGCGGCGGACCCGGAGCCCGTACTCGACGTTTCGGGCGACCGATCCCCCGAAGAGGCTCGCCTCTTGGAACACCATCCCGACGCGGCGGCGCAGCGCGAGCCGCGCCGACTCGTCGACGGCCCACGCGTCGGTCCCGTCGAGCGTCACCGTCCCCTCGTCCGGCTCCAGCGACAGCGCGAGCGTCCGCAGCAGCGTGGTCTTGCCGACGCCGGAGGGACCGATGACGGCGACGACCTCGCCCGCGTCGACGTCGATCGTGAGGTCGCGGAACACCCTCTCGTCGCCGTACGACCGCGACACGCCCGTCGCGCGGAGCATCAGCCGGACACCCCCCGCCGCATCAGGCCACCCCCCGATCGCCGAAGCGGACCACGATCGCGTTGACGGTCAACACGAGCGCGACCAGCACCGCGCCGAGCACCATGGCGGTCTCGTACCGCCCCTGCCGCGCTTCGAGCTGGATCGCGGTGGTGAGCGTGCGCGTCTTCGAGATGCCGTCGGCGCTCGTGATGTTCCCGCCGACGATCAGCACGGAGCCGACCTCGCTCACCGCGCGACCGAACCCGGCCAGCACCGCGGTCGCGATCCCGTACTTGGCCTCCTTGATCACGACCAGCGCCACGTCGATCCGCGTCCCGCCGAGGACGCGAGCAGCGTCCCGGACGCCGTCGTCGACGCCGCTCACGGCCGCGAGGCTGATCGCCGTGATCGGTGGCGTCGCGAGGACGAACTGCGACATGATCATCGCCTCGCGGGTGAAGATGAGCTCTAGCGACCCCAGCGGCCCCTGGTTGGAGACCGCGAACAGCACTACCAGCCCGACCACCACGCTCGGGAACCCCATCCCGGTGTTGACGACCGACTTCACGAACCCCTTCCCCGGGAACTCCGCGAGACCGATCGCGACGGCCGCCGGCACGCTGACGAGCGTGCTCAGCGCCACGGCGGTGAGGCTCACGTACAGCGAGACCGCGATGATGCTCCCGACGTACCCCTCCCTGAACGAGGCGCCGAGCAGGGACGCCGCGGGGCCCGCGCCCGAGTCGAGGAGGGCGGGGGCCAGCTGTGCGACCGGTTCGAGCGGCACGCTTACGCGTCCGAGTCGTCGCTACTCCAGCCTTCCGGAACGTACTGTTGGAAGTCAGGGTCCTCCGAGACGGCCTCGGGGAAGAACAGCTGTTCGCCGTTCACCTGGTACTCTGCGATGGCCTCCTGGACGCCGGGACTGGTGATCCAGCCGATGTACGCCATCGCGAGGTCGTAGTTGGCGTTCTCGTGGACGCCGGGGTTGACCGCCATGACGCCGTACGGGTTCGCGAGGATCTCCGGCCCGCCCTCGATCGGCCCCTGAACGAGGATCGTCAGGTCGATCTCCGAGCGCTGCGAGATGTAGGTTCCGCGGTCCGAGAGCGTGTACGCGCCCTGCTGGTTTGCGATGTTCAGCGCCTCGCCCATCCCGGTGCCGGTCTCCTGATACCAGTCTCCGCCGGGATCCGTGCCCGCCGCGTCCCAGAGGTTCAGCTCCTTCGTGTGGGTCCCGGAGTTGTCGCCGCGAGAGACGAACGTCGCCTCCGCCTCCGCGATGGTCGTCAGCGCCTCGGTCGCTGAGCCCGTCCCCCCGATTCCCGCCGGGTCGCTCTCGGGGCCGACGATCACGAAGTCGTTGAACATCAGGTCGCGGCGGTTGATCCCGTACCCGTTGCGCATGAATTCGTCTTCGAGGCCGCGGGCGTGGACCATCACGATGTCCGAGTCGCCGTTGCGCGCGGTCTCCAGCGCGGCGCCCGTCCCCTGCGCGACGGCGTCGACCGTGACGCCGTACATCTCCTCGAAGTCCGGGTGGATCGCGTCGAGGAGCCCCGTGTCGTAGGTGCTCGTCGTCGTCGTGAGCGTCAGCGTCTCGCCGGCGACGCCGACGCTCTCAGCGCTGTTTCCGCCGTCGGTGCCGTTGCCCCCGGTCCCGTCGCCGCTGCCGCCATCGTTCGTCGACGAACAGCCGGCCGTACCCACGATCGCTCCGGCGCCGACCGCGGCCACGAACTTCCGTCGTTGTATCGGCATAGATACAACGGCGGGGCGACACGACATATAAGTTGCGTCACGGTGGGGAACGTCGGCCCGGAGCGGCCCGAGGGCGCGTCGAAACCCCCAACACGTCCCGGACGCATCCCCCGAGCATGGGAGAGCCGACCGACTCCGGTCCCGCCCCGGCCGCGGGGCGCGGACGGGCCGCGCTGATCGAGGACGGCGTCGAGTTCGACGGCCGCGACGCGGCCCTGTTGCGCGCGGTCGACGCGGCGGGATCGGTCGCGGGCGCGGCCTCGGAGCTCGGCCGCTCCCGCGCCCGCGCTCTCACCCGGATCGAGACGCTGGAGGACGCTTACGGCACGCTCGTCGAGCGCCGTCGGGGCGGCGAGGGCGGCGGCGGGAGCCGGCTCGCCGCGTCGGCTCGGGACCTCCTCGACCGCTACGACCGCCTTCAGGCCGTCCTCGCGGCGACCGCGTCGGTTCCCGAGACGGTCCTCGACGGGACCGTGGCCGCCGTCGACGGCGAACTCGCCGTCGTCGACACGCCGGTCGGAGAGCTCTCCGGACTCCACGGCGGCACCGTGGACGACGAAGGCGCAGACGACGGGGCCGACGGCAGAGACGCAGACGACGGGGCCGACGGCGGCGCGGTCGCCGTCGGCGACGCGGTTCAAGTCCGGATCGGCGCGGACGCGGTCACCGTCAACGACGCGGCCAACGCGGTCGACCCGGACGCGACGAGCGCCCGGAACCGCCTGGCCGGCCGCGTCTCGCGCATCGACTCGGGCGAGACGGTGTCGACGGTTCGGATCGTCGTCGAACCGGTCGACCGGGGAGGGACAGACGACGCCGCCGTCGAGGTCGCGGCGCTGATCACCGCCGAGAGCATCGACCGGCTCGGCCTCGCGCCCGGTGACCCGGTGTCGCTCCGGTGGAAGGCGACCGCGACGCGACTCGTTGCGCAGGTCGAGTGACTCGGCCGACCGGAGTAGACCAGCGTTCTGAACCGGGGGGCGGACCGGCGTTCCGGACAGGTGGGCCGTGCCAAGCGCTCCCGCGCAAGCGAACGGTTTTTGCGTCGACCGACGGGAGAGGTGGTATGGACGAGGACACCCCCGAAGGGACGACGCCGGGCGGTGACGGGCGCGAGCCCGACGCCGACCGCGGGCCGTTGACGCCCCCCCGGACCGACGGCGGGACCGACGCGGACGAGCCGACCGAGGACGTCGCGCTCGACCCGTGGGGGTCGGCGTCGGTCGGGGACTACGCGGACCTCTTCGCGGAGTTCGGCATCGAGGCGTTCGACGAGGTCGACGACGACGTGCCGGACCCGCACTACCTGATGCGCCGCGGCGTCATCTTCGGGCACCGTGAGTACGACGCGGTCGCGGAGGCGATGGCGAACGACGAGCCGTTCGCGGCGCTCTCCGGGTTCATGCCCACGGGGGACCCGCACATCGGTCACAAGCTCGTGTTCGACGAGATCATCTGGCACCAAGAGATGGGCGGCGAGGCGTTCGGGCTCATCGCCGACCTCGAAGCGCATTCCGCGCGCGGGATGTCGTGGGACGAGATCGACGAGCACGCGCGGAACTACCTCCTGAGCCTCCTCGCGCTCGGCTTCGACGCCGAGGACGGCGAGATCTACCGTCAGTCCGACAACCGCGAGGTCCAGGACCTCGGCTTCGAGCTCGGCTCGAAGGCGAACTTCTCGGAGTTCGAGGCGATCTACGGCTTCGACGGCGAGACGAACATCTCGCACATGCAGAGCGTGATCACCCAGACCGCGGACATCCTCTACCCGCAGCTCGTCGACGAGCCGAAGCCCACCGTGATCCCGGTCGGGCCCGACCAAGACCCCCACGTCCGGCTCACTCGAGACCTCGCGACCCGCGTGCGCTACTTCAAGGTGACCGAGGCGTTCGCCTCCTTCGAGCTCGACGACGACGAGCGGCAGCTCGTCCGGGCCGCGTACGACGCGCTCGCGCCGGACGTCGCTGACCCGGAAAGCGACGTTCGCTGCGAGGACGCCGCCGAGTGGCTCGGGGACTACGAGCCGCCCGAGAGCGACCGCGAGAGCGTGGACCTCGCGGCCGCGAAGGCGACCGCGCTCGACAAGCTCGAGGCCGGCGGCAAGGAGCCGCTCCGGCCCCGCGTGCGATTCTTCGACCGCAACGCAACCGACGAGGCGTTCGAGGCGCTGATCGAGGCCGTGGAAGGGGAAAAACGCGTGTTCGAGGGCCACGTCGACGCGTTCGACCTGACCCGCGACGAGGCCGAGTCCATCGCGCGCGAGGTCGAGATCGACCACGACGGGTTCGGCTTCCGGCAGCCCTCCTCGATCTACCACCGGTTCATGACCGGGCTCACCGGCGGCAAGATGTCTTCGTCGATCCCGGCGAGCCACATCTCGCTGCTCGACGATCCTGAGGACGGCTACGACAAGGTGAAGGCGGCGACGACTGGGGGCCGCGACACCGCCGAGGAGCAGCGCGAGCTGGGCGGCGAGGCCGACGAGTGCCCGGTCTACGAGCTGTACGCCTACCTGCTCGCGGGCGACGACGACGAACTCACCAAGGAGGTGTACTCCGAGTGCGTCAACGGCGAGCGCCTCTGCGGCGGCTGTAAGGAGCAGGCCGCGGAGCTCATGCGCGAGTTCCTCGAGGACCACCAGGAGAAGCGCGCGGAGGCCGAGGAACTCCTCGACGACCTCGACATCGACCTCGACTCCGACCGGCGCGGCACCGGCGGCGAGCACTGAGGCGTCTCTATTGAGGTCGCAGGGCAACTCTCACGAGCTGTTTTATAAACGAACGGTGCGGTGGCGCGTGCCTGCGAGGCCGCCTTGCGGCCGAGCAGCACGCGCGAGGGAGTCGCTGGCTCCCGGAGCGAAGCGGAGGGTGCCAGCGACGAGGCTGGGGAGGCGTGAGGTGCTGTGCTGGGCGGGACTCAAAGGGGCAGTCGCGAGGACGAAGCACGGCGACGTAAGCACCGCAATGAGGGAGCGAACGGAGTGAGCGACCGAGTGAGGAGCACAGCGAGCCGCGCGAGTCCTCGCGACTGGGGCTTTGGAGGCGTTCGCCGCCAATTCACGGGTAGCTGTTTATAACCGAGCGACTGGGGCTTTGGAGGCGTTCGCCGCCAATTCACGGGTAGCTGTTTATAACCGAGCGACTGGGGCTTTGGAGGCGTTCGCCGCCGATCCGCAATCGATTTCTATAACTAACAGCGACCGCCTTACAGCTCGTTCTTCACGTACACGCCCAGCAGTCCGCCGAGCGCGCTCAGAACCACGGAGTAGGCGACGCCGCCCAACACGATGAGGGCGGCGACGAAGACGACTCCGCCGGCCGCGAGGCCGACTTCGAGCGGGAACCCGAAGAACCCCAAGAACGGGAGGAAAACCAGCACGAGCAACAGCAGTCCGACGATCGGGATCGCGGCGATCGCGCCGGAGAGCGCGCCGACCCGGAGGCCGTCGTCTCCATTTAAGTACCCGGCCACCGCGCCGCCGAGGAGCGGTGAGATGCCGGTAAACGAGAGCACCGTCGACGCGATAGCGCCGACGACCGCGTTGAGGAGGGTGTTCTCTGTGTCCATGCGCGGTCGAACTCCCGGCGGCGGCATACGTTTTGCGAAGCGCGGCGGCCGGGCCGGCCCGCGCTCGGCACGACCGGACGGCGAGCGAGCCGATAGTTTATGAGGCGGGCGCCACCTCTCACGGGTATGAGCGAGGAGGAGGCGATCCACGTCGCGGACGTCAGCGAGGGGATCGGCGGCGACGCGACGGCGGAACCTGGCTCGCCGGTCGAACTCCCGGTCGTCGACGTGCTCACCGGCCGGTCCTTCATCACCGGGAAGAGCGGGTCCGGGAAGAGCAACACCGCAAGTGTCGTGATAGAAAATCTGCTATCTAACGGATTTCCTGTCATGATCGTGGACACAGACGGTGAATATTACGGTTTAAAGGAAGAATATGAAATTCTTCACGCCGGCGCCGACGACGAGTGCGACATCGTCGTCTCCCCCGAGCACGCCGAGAAGCTCGCGACCCTCGCCTTAGAGCAGAACGTCCCGATCATCTTGGACGTCTCCGGCTACCTCGAAGAGGACACCGCCAACGAGCTCCTCTTGGAGGTCGTCAAGCAGCTGTTCGCGAAGGAGAAGCGCATGAAGAAGCCCTTCCTGCTCGTCATCGAGGAGTGCCACGAGTACATCCCCGAGGGCGGCGGCATGGACGAGACGGGGAAGATGCTGATCAAGGTGGGGAAGCGCGGCCGGAAGCACGGGCTCGGCATCGTCGGCATCAGCCAGCGCCCAGCCGACGTCAAGAAGGACTTCATCACCCAGTGCGACTGGCTCTGCTGGCACCGGCTCACCTGGGACAACGACACGAAGGTGGTCGGGCGCATCCTCGGCTCGAAGTACGCCAGCGCGGTCGAGGACCTCGGCGACGGCGAGGCGTTCCTGATGACCGACTGGGACGAGTCGATCCGCCGGATCCAGTTCCACCGCAAGGAGACGTTCGACGCGGGCGCGACCCCCGGGCTCGACGACTTCGAGCGCCCCGAACTGAAGTCCGTCTCCAGCGACCTCGTCGGCGAGCTCCAGTCGATCTCCGACGAGAAGGAGCGCCGCGAGTCCGAGATCGCCGACCTCAAGCAGGAGTTACAAAAGAAGGACCGGCGGATCGCCGACCTCGAACGCGAGCTGGAGGAGGCCCGCGACCTGAGCGACATGGCCGACCAGTTCGCGCAGGCGCTCCTCGGTAAGGCGGAGGCCCCGTACCGGGGCGGCGGTCGACCTCCGGCCGGCGACGAGCGACTCGGAGGGACGGACGACGGCGACGAGGGCCAGTCCGTCCTCAAGTCGTACGACGAGGCGGTCGCCGCGACCGAGGAGAGCGACGCGGACGCGGAAGCGGAGACCGACGCCGCGCCCGGACCGGGCCCATCGGCCGCCGACGGCGGCGCCGAGGTCGACGCCGACGCCGCGACCGGTGACGCTGCGACCGCTGACGCCGCGGATGTCGACGCGACGGCCGCCGATTCTGCGGACGAACCGAACCCCCCGGACGACGTCGACCCGGTCACCCGCGACGACGTGGCCGAGAGCGCGCTCCGGTTCGACGAGGCGATCGAGCTCGGTACCCGCGAAGCGGTCATCGATGAGCTCCGCTCGCGGATCGAGTCCCTCCCGGAGCTCTCGCGCGGGATGCTCCGCCACTATCGGCGCGAGGGCGCGAGCGACCCCGTCGCGGCCCACATCGACGCCGGGGGCGACGGCGACTCCGGCCACGCGTACAGCCGTCACCGCCCGATCCGGCGGGCGGGACTCATCCGCCACGCCGGTCGGGGCAGCTACGCCTACGCGGTCCCGGACCTCGTCCGGGAGGCGTACGCCGACCGCCTCGACGAGGCGCAGGTCGACGAGATCGTTCGCGCCGTCGAGCGCGTCTTCGTCCCGTCCGCCGAACTGGACTACCCGCCGGACGCCGCTCCGGCCGAGGTCGGTGACCGGGCGCCCGCCGGAGACGACGAGGCCGAGGAGAACACGGACACCGACGCGGCCGACGGGGACGAGGAGCCTTCGGCGCCGACCGACGCCGGCCTGAGCGACGCCGCGCGTCGGTTCGCCGAGCGATCGGAGCGCTGAGGCCGGAGTGCCGGGGCCGGAGCGCTGAGACCGGAGCGCTGCGGTCGGCGAACCCCGCGGCCGGCTCTCGAGGTAACTCTTCGCTCGGTAGCCCGGTCAGAACGGGACCGAGAGGTACTCGCTCGGCACCGCGTTCCGTGCCGTCACCTGCGGGTCGACCACCTGACTGATCTCCAAGCCCCCGACGAGGCTGGAGAAGAGATACGCCTCGGTGCGCGAGAAGCCGTGGTGGTGCGCCAGCAGGTCGAGCATGTCGGCGTTCGCCAGCTCGACCGCCCCCTCCAGCGTCTCGGCGCTCGCGAGCGTCTTCACCGCGTCGCCGGTGTCGAGGAGCGGACGGTCGAGCGGCACGGCCGGATCCTCGACCACGGAGAGCGTCGCGTCGACCTCGACCGCGATCTCCGCGCCGGTCCCGCACATCTCCCCGTCCGCCATCGCCGCTTTCGCGTCGCCCAGCGCCAACATGGCGCCCTCCTGAAACACCGGGAAGTAGACGGTCGTCCCCCCGGTCACGTCGGTCGTGTCGAGGTTACCGCCGTGGTCGTCGGGCGTGAGCGTCGAGACCGTCCCGCCGCCGGTGGCGACCCCGATCGTTCCGATCACGGGTTCGATCGGTACGTCGATCCCCTCGAACTCGACCGCCCCGGCCTCCGACTCGTCGGTGTCGACCTCGGTGATCCGCGTCGCGGGGTGGTCGATCTCGGGGTCGTCCTGAAGCAGTCCGAACCCGGGTGCGGTGAGCACACGGCCGCGGTCTTCGGCGACGCGCACGGCCTCGATCTCCACCGCGAGGACGTCGCCGGGGCTCGCGCCGGCTACCGCGATCGGTCCCGTCGCGGCGTTGACCTCTTCCGGGATCGCATCGAGGAGGTCGTCGTCGCGCTGAATCTCGCCGTTCAGACTGTCGATCGTCTCGACCGTCAGCGACTCGCCGTCGGCGGCCTCGTAGACGGGGTCCATCTCCGGACCGAACTCGTAGACGTGGCCGTCGCGGTGTGAGACTGTTTCTCGCGTCATTACGTCCACCTGGGCGCCCCGGTAACAAAAAGCCCGGCCGGCGTCAGCGCGGCGCCGCCGCCTCGGGCGGGACGAGCAGGACGTTGTTCGTCCCGCGCGCGACGATCGACTCCGCGGTGCTCCCGAGGAGGAGCCGCCGGAGTCGGCTCGTCCCGCGCGCGCCGATGAGCGTCGTCGTCGCGCCCACGCGCTCCTCTTCGGCCGTGATCTCGTCGACGGGGTTGCCGGACCTGACGTTGGTCTCGACGTGGAACCCGGTCCGGTCGCCGAGGTCACTCGCAAGCTCGTCCAGCCGCTCCTCGGCGGTCGCCGTCGACTCCGCGTCTCCGCCGCCCACGTGGAGCAGGTACGCCCGCTCGGTCGCGCCCGTCAGCGCCGGGAAGTAGTCGTAGGCGCGCGCCGCGTTCTCGGAGAAGTCGGTGGCGTACAGCACGTCCTGGAACAGGTGTTCCTTCTTGACCGCGTGTCCGTCCGGCGTCTCCTCGATCCGCTCGACGAGCAGCGGCCTGACGGCCGTCCGCGCGACGTTGCGCACGGTGCCACCGATGAGCCGATTCTGGAGCGGCGCCTGTCCGCGCGACCCGACGACGATCATGTCCGCGTCGAGCCGCTCGGCCAAGCCGTTGATCCGTCGATGCGGCGTCCCGCGGGCGACGTGCGTCTCCACGTCGAACCCCGCGCGCTCGAACACGCTCCGCTGCGGCGCGAGCGCCTCTCGGGCGTCGCTGGCGGCGTCCATCCCCGGCAGCCCGCTGGAGACGTTGTCCGGGACGACCGTCAACAGGTGAACCTCGCTGACACCGATGTTGTCGAGACACTCCAGACAGGTCCGAGACTCGATCGCCGCCTCGTTCGCGTCCGAGAGGTCTGTCGCGAATACGATCCTCATACGCGACTGTTCGTGCTGATGAGTAATATTGTTTTTGTTGTACAATACAAGAGTCTTCGAAGACGGCACAGCGATCGGTCGGTGACGGCACACTCCGGTTCGGGGCCGGTCGCTGCCGGGGGAGCAACCCGCCTCAGGCGTCCGGGTCGGCCGCCGCCGACGGTCCGTGATCGAGGAGCGGCGAGTCCGCGTTCGCACACTCGTCCCGGCCACAGACGCCGGCGTCGTCGCCCGCTCGCTCGACGCCTGCCGTGAGTCCGCCGATCTGCCAGTCGACGGCGTGCCCCGTCGCGCGCTCGTGGTCGTCGAGCGCGGTCCGCGCCCGCCGGAGCGAGTCGAACGCTTCGTCGTACGCACAGTCGGTACAGCGGACGCGAACGGTCGTCGACATGGCCCTCTCTTCGGTCTCGACCACCGTAAGTGCCGCTATCGGCTACTGGGCCGATCGCCCCGGCGTCGGATTCCCTCGGACGGGACTGTATTGAGACAGATACGCAAGATTAAAACATCTGTGAGTAGTATTGTTTTTTGCGCACAAACTACTAACCCATGAGCACCGAACTCGATATCGCGGAGACGCTGGACGTGAAAGGACTGAGCTGCCCGATGCCTATCGTGAAGACGAAGGGCGCGATCGACGACCTCGCCCCCGGTGAGGTGCTGGAGGTCGTCGCGACCGATCCCGGAAGCGTGAGCGACATCGACGGGTGGGCGACGGGCACCGACGGCGTCACGCTCCTTGAACAGGAGGAGGGCGACGACGTGTACACGCACTACGTCCGCAAGGAAGAATGAGCATGGACGAGATCGGCATCATCGTCTCCAGCGACGACCCGAAGAGCCTCGCGATGGCGACCAACCTCGGCCACGTCGCGCTGACGATGGACACCGACGTGTTCCTTTACTTCACCTTCGACGGACTGACGCACCTGCTGGAGGGCGAGAAAGACCTCTCGTCGGTCCAGCCGCTGCTCGACGAGGGGATGCCGAACCCCTACGACATGCTCGACCAGCTGATCGCCGACGGCGGGGAGGCGGTCACCTCGGTCGCGTGTACGACCACGCTGGACATGCTCCAGTGGGAGCAGGAGGCCATCGACGACGACCTGACGACGCAGTTCGCCGGCGCGGTCACCTTCCTCGAGGCGGCCGAGGAGGCCGACCACGTGTTCACGTTCTGAGCGCCGGCGTTGCGTCGGTCCGCTCCACCCTTCCCGCCGCTGTACGTGTGCCCCTGAGACGTATCGCCGTCCGAAACAACTCTCCCACCGTCCGAACTCCCGCGCCGTCCGAAGCTTGCCACCGCGAGACGTGTCCGACTCGACGTGAGAACGGATCTGTCCTCAATCGGGAGCGTACGGATCACAACTATTTTGGAGAGTAATGGAAAAATCACACACATGCCCTCTGAAAAGACCTGTCCGGACTGCGAGAAGCCGCTAGAGGAGATGGAGCTACAGGGAACCGACGCTCTCGGGACGCTCTCCGTGGTCTCCGACGGGTCGAGCGACGGATTTCTCGGCGGCCTCAGCGCCGACGAGATCCTCACGCCGGTCCCGTACGTGTGCCCCGAGTGCCGGCGGACCCTCATCTACGCGGAATAGCGACCGAAAGTAGCGCGCGAAACCCTGCGACGCCCACCGCCCTCGCGTCGAGTCCGCCTCGTGAGGGGTCTCGGTGCTCCGCTCAGCTCTCGACGGCGGCGCGCTCGGGTTCGTCGTACTTCTCCTCGAACTCGCCGATGAGCTGGCCCATCTTCGCGTACCAGTCGTTGAGCATCCGCTGCATGTCGTCGGCGATCTGGGACGGATCCGTGGGGCTGTACACGTGGTAGTAGCCGCCGTGGTCGTAGTTGATCTGTTCCTTCTGGATGAAGCCGGCGTTCAGGAGGCGCTGGACCGCGCGGTAGGCGGTCGAGCGCTCGCGGTCCACGCGTTCGGCGACCTCGTCGATCGTGAGCGCCTCTTCGGCCGAGACCATCGCTCGGTAGCAGTCCTTGTCCAACTGTTTCAGACCGTGGAAGCACTCGAGTAACCCCTCGCACTCCATGTCTCGTTGGAGCTGTTCGGACATCGAATCGGACATTTTACGTGGTAACTGACGGTTTCCGCCGCAAAAAGTGTTGTGTGTGTCGTACAATCGCGCGCTTCAGAGCCCGGACTCCCGCTCCTCCCGGCGCTGCCCGCGCCGGTCGCTCCCGCCGCGAGGAGGCGCAGCGGAGCGGTTCGGTCCCGGCTCCCGCACGCGGTCGCTACTCGTCGCCGTCGGACGCGTCGTCGTCCGTCTCCTCTGCGTCCTCCTCGTCCGCCGCGAGCCCGGCGGCCTCGACGGCGGCCTCGACCTCGTCGGTCGGGACCGTCCGGAAGCCGTCGGCCTCGGTCACGGTCGCGACCGCGAGGTCGGACGCCTCGAACTCGTCGTCGTGGGCGGCCAGGGCCGCGACCGCGAGTTCGATGCCGTCCTCGAGCGAGAGGTCGTCGCTCCACTCGTCTTCGAGGTGTCCCTGAATGTCCTGCCGGCCGCCGCCGATGACGGTCGCCTTCCACTCGTTGGGCGTACCCGAGGGGTCGGCGGCGAACAGGCGCGGCTCGCCGTCGTCGATGCCGCCGATGAGGAGGGCGGCACCGTACGGGCGCGTGCCACCGCGCTGGGTGTTCTCTTGGATGTGGTCGGTAATGAACTTCGTCAGCGTCTCGACGCCGACGGGCTCGCCGTAGCGGAGGCGGTTCCCCTGCGACTGGCGGCGCGCGAGGTCGATCAGCTGCCGGGCGTCGGCGACGTGGCCGGCGCTCGCGGTGCCGACGTGGTCGTCGAGCTTGTGGAGCTTCTCGATGCTCTCGGCCTCCATCAGCGACGAGGAGGGGCGAGACATCGCGACGAAGACGACGCCGTCGGTCGTCCGGACGCCGACGCTCGGCGCGCCGCGCGAGACCGCCTCGCGGGCGTACTCGACCTGATATATCCGGCCGTCCGGCGAGAACAGCGACGTGCCGCGGTCGTACGCCTGCTGGTCGTTGCCGCCCATCATCGCCGATCACCCGCTCGCGCGGTGTCGCGTTCAGTCATTACCCTCACTTACGTCGGCCCGTTGAAAAAGCATCCGTAACCGGTACGTCTCGGTGGCCGTCGAAACCGCGGGTCCCCGCCGGCCGCGTTCGCCGCCTAGCGGCGGAGTCGAGTTCGCCGACGAAGCGCCGGTAGGAGCCGTCAGCTTCCGTCGCCGACGGATATAACCACGCAGGTCGCGTAGTTATAGTGACATTGACGCCCACACGAACTACAGCCGCGCTGCTGGCCGCGTTAACGGTGCTGTCCGTCGTCGGCGGCGGGTTCGCGGTCGGCGGCGCGGCGGCGGTACCGGACGCGCGGATCACCCTCACCGAGGTCGGCGTGTCTCCGGGCGCTCCGACCGTCGACGAGCGCGCGACCCTGAACGTCACGGTCTCGAACTCCGGCGGCAGCGACGCGGCGGCGAACCTCACGACGGTCCGCGTCCGGGACGCGGACGGCGACGTGCTCGACAGCGCCTCGGGCGTCGGGGCGCTCTCGGCGGGCGACTCGCTGGACGCGACGCTGTGGACGACGTTCAGGGAACCGGGCGAGAAGCGGCTCACCGTCGAGGTCGTCGCGAACCAGTCGACGAGCGGCGAGTTCGTGACTGTCAGCCGCGACGTCGTGTTCGAGGTGCGCCCGACCGAGGTCGCGCTCGACCTCCGCACCCGCGCGCTCGACCCCGAGGACCTCCGGAGCGACGACGAGAGCGAGAGCGCCACCGGCGACCTCGGCATCGGCGGCATCCAGGGCATCTTCGGCGGGGGCGGCGGGCTCGATACCGGCGACGGCGGTCAGGGCGAGGCGTCGCCGCCGGCCGTCGATTCGCCCGTCGAGGTGACCGTGGTCAACACCGGTACGACGGCCGCCGACCGGATCAGCCTCCGCGCCGTCGGGGCCGCGGTCGACGGTGACGGCGCGGAGACGGTCGACGTCGGCCCGTTCGTCGTCGAGGGCGTGGCGCCCGGCGAGGAGCGACGCGTGATCGTCGATCTCGGACCGCTCGACCGGCGCTCGGACGTGACGGTCACCGCCGCCTTCCGCGCCGACACGGACCGGCGGAACGATCGCGGCGCCGACCGGAGCGCGGAGTCGACGGTGACGTACCCCGTCCGCGAGGCGACGCCGACCGTGACCGACGCGACCGTGCGCGAGACCGCTGACGGTGTCGTCGTCGACGCCAACCTCGGCAACGCGGGGAGCGGCGAGATGACCGGTGCGGTCGTCTCGGTCGGCGACGCGCCCGGCGTCGCGCCGACCCCCGCGGGCGGCGAGTACTTCGTCGGGACGCTCGGCGCCAGCGACTTCGTCGGCTTCGACGTGACGACCGCGGCGAACGTCACGGTCGCCGAGGAGATCCCGATCCGCGTCACGTACACCGAGCGCGGCGTGCGGTACACGGAGACGTTCTCGGTGGCCGCGCCGGAGCCGGCTACCGACGATCGCGACGGCGGCGGCACCCTCGGCCGACTCGGCGCCGGCGGGCTGGGGACCGTGGGGACGGTCGCGAGCGGCCTCGCGCTCGTCGGCCTCGCCGGGGCGGTCGGCGTCGCGGTCAGGACCGGACGAATCGGGGGACCGACCGGGCGACGACGCGACGGGTCGGCGCCGTGAGCCGGAACCGCACGACCGACGAGGCGGAGGATCTTGCGGCCGGTCGGGCGACGAACGGCGCTGCGGCCGACTGGGAGACGAGCGGCGACAGCAATCTCGCTGACGACGACTACGCCGTCGCGCTCCGCGGGGTCGTCAAGCGGTATCCGAGCGGGGGCGGCGAGCCGGTGGTCGCGCTCGACGACGTCGACTTCGCGGCCCGGCCCGGCGAGTTCGTCGCGGTAGTCGGGCCGAGCGGCTCCGGCAAGTCGACGCTGCTGAACGTCCTCGGGCTCCTTGACGACCCCACTTCCGGCCGACGGCTGCTCGGCGACACCGACGTGACGAGCCTCTCCGTCGCGGAGCGAACGCGGGCGCGCAAGGAGTCGATCGGGTTCGTGTTCCAGGACTTCCACCTGCTGCCGACGCTCACCGCCGTCGAGAACGTCGCGATGCCGACGGCGTTCGACCCCGGCGACGCGAGCGACCGGGCCGCGAACCTGCTCGCGCGGTTCGGGCTCGGCGACCGGCTCGACCACGAACCGAACGAGCTCTCCGGCGGGCAGAAACAGCGCGTCGCGATCGCCCGGTCGCTGATAAACGAGCCCGCGGTCCTGCTCGCGGACGAGCCGACGGGGAACCTCGACACCGACACCGGCGAGGCGATCCTCGCCGAGTTCGAGCGCGTCAAGGCCGAGGGGGTCGCCGTCATCGCCGTCACGCACGATCCGCTCGTCGAGGAGTACGCCGACCGCGTCGTCGACCTCACCGACGGCGTGCTGACCGGCGGCTTGCCCGGCGAGTCCGATCCGCACACCGACGCGGACCGGCGCGGCGGCCGCGACGCCGGCCGGACCGCTCCGGGACCGCAGATGGGCGGTGACCGCGGATGAGCGGTGACCGCGGATGAGCGGGGACCACGGATGAGCGCCGACGACCGCGCACCGGGGGGCGCCGCCGGCTGGCTCCGCGGCTGGCGCCCCGCGGTGTCGATGGCGTCGCGGAACCTCCGACGAAACCGGGTCCGGACCGTGCTGGCGGTCCTCGGGGTCTGTATCGGGGTCCTCGCGGTCGCGGCGCTCGGCATCTTCGGGAACGTGCTGGCGCTGGGCGCGGACGACGCCATCGGCGATATCGGCACGCAGGTCGTCGTGTCGCCGAACACCGACGCCGGCGTGGAGTCGCTGTCCGACGCGGACATCGCCTCGATCCGCCGGGCGGTCGGCGAGCCCGCAGTGATCCCGCTGTACTCCGACAGCGCCACGGTCGCGCGGCAGGGCGACCAGACGTTCGCGACGGTGTACGGGGTCGAAGAGCCCGCGCTGGCGTACGAGGCAGCCGAGGGGCGACTCCCCGAGCGGCACCGACAGGGCGCGATCCTCGGCGCGGGGATCGCCGAGGACCTCGGCGCCGGCGCGGGCGACACCGTCGAGATCGCCGGCTCGCAGGTCCGCGTCATCGCGGTGTTGGTCGAGAGCCAGACGTTCAGCCCGGTCGCGCCCGACGACGCGGTGTACCTCCCCGAGTCGGCGTTCTCGGCCGACGGCTACGCGCAGGCGCTCGTCGTCTCCGACACCGGCGCCGAGGCGCGGGCGGCCGCGGACGCCATCCGCGAGGCGGTGAACGCCCGCGAGGACCGGGTGGAGCTGTTCGAGCTGGCCGCCCTCGTCGACGAGATCAACGAGTTCTTCGGCCTCCTCTCGACGTTCCTGCTCGGGCTCGGCGCGATCTCCCTCGTCGTCGCCGGGGTCTCGATCCTCAACGTGATGCTGATGAGTACCGTCGAGCGCCGGCAGGAGATCGGGGTGATGCGCGCGGTCGGCGTCGCCCGCCGCGACGTGTTGCGCGTCCTGCTCGCGGAGGCCGGGCTGATCGGCGCGGCCGGCGCCGCGGCCGGCACCCTGCTCACCGTCCTGCTCGTCGCGGGCCTGGTCCTCGCGACGCCCGCCGTCGACACGGCGCTCGTGCTCGACCGTACGAACGCCTACTACCTCCTCTTGGCGCTCGGCTTCGGCGTCGGCGTGGGGCTCGTCAGCGGCGCGTACCCCGCGTGGAAGGCGGCCAACGAGCGGCCCGTCGAGGCGCTTCGGAGCTGACGCGGTCGCCGACATCCACAGCCGAGCGTCCGCGGGACCCCTCGCGACGGTCCGACCGGATCTACTCCAGTCGGCGGTCGCGGAACGCGCGGATCACGTCCTGACGCGCGATGATTCCGATGATACGGCCGTCGTCGTCGACGACGGGCACGCGGTTGATATCGGGGTCGTCGCCGACAAGCAGGTCCAGCACGTCGTCGACGCTCACGTCCGGCGTCACGGTCGCCACGTCCGCGCTCATCACCTCGGAGACGGGTCGGTCCGCGTTGCGGAGCATGTCGACGCCCAGATCGAGGTCGGCCCACGGGCGCTTCACCTGATACGAGAGGGTGTCCACGAACGGAGGGAGTCCGACGGGGATCCACAGCGTCTCGTCCTCCGGCTCGAACAGGTCGACGAGGTCGGACTCGGTGACGATCCCGACCACCCGCTCGTCCTCGTCGACGACCGGGAACCCGCTGAACTCGTACCGAGCGAACCGCTTGAACGCGTCGGCGACGTCGTCGTCCGGCGAGACCGTCTTCACGTCCGGCTCCATCAGGTCGCGGGCGGTCAGTGTCATACCGGAGCGTCACGGCGGGAGGCCGTAGGCGTTTCGCCCCGACAACGCGACGGGACCGCGAGCTCCGCGGACGCGTCCGGAGACGCGCCGTGGGGGGTCGCGTCTCGACGTAACGGACTTACGGACCCGGAACGCAGTCGTCAACATGTACCGGAAGGGACACGTCGGGGCCTCGCTCGTCGTCTACGCCCCGTTCGGGTTTCTCGTCACCGCCCTCCTCTCGATAGAGGCCGGCCTCGTCGGCGCCGCCGGCGCCGCCTCGACGGCGATGGTCCCCGACCTCGACATGCGAGTTCCCGTCGTCAGGCATCGGGGGATCACGCACACCGTCTGGTTCGCGCTGCTCGTCGGAGTCGTCCTCGGGGGCGTCGGGCTGGCGGTCGGGCTTCAGCGCGGACTCGCCGAGGCGCTGCTGTTCGGCGCCGCCGCGTTCCTGTTCGCCGCCGTGACGATCGTCTCGCACATCCTCGCGGACGCGCTCACACCGACGGGCATCCGACCGTACGCGCCCGTGCGAGACACCGAGTATTCGCTCGACCTGTTCACCGCGGCGAATCCCTTCGCGAACTACGGACTGTTGGGACTGGGCGGCGTCGTCGTCGCGGTCGCGCTCGTCGCCGGCGAGGCGGTTCCGGTGTAGCACTCGATCCGGCGGCGACGGCGGACGGATCGGCGGGGCCGGCGCTCGCCGACCGGTCGGTCGTAGAAATGGCCGGGGTGGGCTCCGAACCCACGATCTCCGCATGTCCCAGGTCCGAGGCTCGGCGGAGCCACGGGAAGGACGCGGACGCTTCCAAGGCGTCACCGCACCGAATCTCCGAACCCTATGAGTGCGGCGCTATGTCCAGCTAAGCCACCCGGCCTCACCTTCTCGTACCGCGATGAGACCCTTTAACCTTCCCATCCGTCGGAGGGTTGTGAACCGATCGCAGATCGCCGCGGCCGGTCGCCTTCGGGAGGATCGCTTCGGGGCTGTCACTTTCGGGAGGATCGCTTCGGGGGCTGTCACTTTCGGGAGGATCGCTTCGGGGGCTGTCGCTTTCGGGAGGATCGCTTCGGGGGCTGTCGCTTTCGGGGGCGATCGCTCCCGCCTCGGGCCGGCGGCGCGGACGGCGCGTCGGGAGCGCGGTGAACGCGGTGACTGGGCTCGATCGACCCCGAGCCAGCGGATTTATGCCGGGCGCGGCGTATCTCCGGCGTATGAGCCTTCCCGACCTGCTCGCGGGGACCGTCGGCGACGAGGACGTCGTCGCCGAGGTGCCGTTGGGCGGCGACGATCGACTCGCGGTCACGCCCACCCGGACCCTCGTCTACCGCGGCGACGGACTCCTGTCCGACGAGTCCGTCGACGAGTACGGCCACGACGTCGAGCGAATCGAGGTCTCGACGGGACGCCGCAAGGCGAAGATCACCCTCGGGTACGGCCTCGACGGCGACGAGACGCTCTCGGTACCGACCAAGCGCGTCGACGATGTCCTCCACCCGATCCTCGCGGGCGTCCTCTCCGCGAGCGGCGTCACCGGGCCCGGCGAGACGGTCGTGCGCACCTTCCGCTTCTCGGAGCTCACCCTGATCGTCACCAGCGAGCGACTGGTCAAACACGTCGGCTCGGCGGTCTGGGACCCCGAGTTCGAGGAGTTCGGCTACGACGACCTCACCGGGCTCGACTTCGAGGAGGGGACCGTCGCCACCGCGGTCGTCCTCGTCCACGACGGCCGCTCGGAGCGGTTCAAGGCCCCGAACGAGTCCGCCCGGGCAGTCCGGGAGACGCTCGCCGACGCGGTGTGCTCGTTCCACGGCGTCGACAGCTTAGAGGAGTTCCGCGTTGCCGCCGCTGAGGCCGAGGAGGCGGCGTCCGACGCCGAACAGACCGGCACGACCGACTTCGGCGAGGGACCGGACCCGCTGTCGGCTTCCCCGGCCGCCGACGCCGAGGCGGACGCCGACGCGGCGCCCGGCGCCGAGGCGGAGCCAGACTCCGGCGGGCTCGGAACGGAACCGAAGGGCGCGGGCGGACGCGACTCCGCCGGGGGGTCGGAGTCGCTCGCCGGGGGCGACGGGCCCGGAGCGACGACCGAGAGCGCGGAGTCGGCGTCGGTCGGATCGCCGGAACCGAGCGGCGGCAGCGACCCGCTCGACGACCCGCTCGCCGCGGACGCCGCCGTCGACGACGCGGCCGAGGACCCTCTCGCGGGAGACGCGGGCGCGACGGATTCGACGGACTCCCCCGCCGGCGACGCGCCCGAAGCCCCGGCGGAAGGCGCCGAGCGAGGGGCCGGAGGCGAGCCCGCGGCGGCGGTCGGCGAGGAAGCGGTCGCGGCGGACGGCGAGACCGACGGCGTCGTCCCGGACGACGACGCGTTCGACGGCTCGCCGTTCGAGAGCGCCGGCGTCGAGGACGCGGACCTCGCGAGCGAGGTCGCCGCGCTGCGGCGCACGGTCGAGGCGCAGTCCGAGCGCCTGGACCGGCAATCGACGCTCATCGAACAGCTGATCGAAGAGCTCCGACGCGGCCGGTGACCGGGAGCAGGGCAGTCGCGGCCTCCTTCCCCGCAGCGGTCGTGCCGATTCTCTCCGCTGAGACTCGCGTCGGATCCGTTAACCGAGCGGCGGCGAACGTCAGACCGTGATAGGCGGACTGGGAACGCGGATCGGCGCGGTGTTGAGCGACGTATCGAGCACGGAGGGGCGGCTGGCGGCCACCGCGGCCATCGCCCTCGCGACGCTCGGCGTCGGCTGGCTGCTGCTGCCGCGGGCGGTCCGCGCCGGCGAGCAGACCGTCACCGACTGGGTCGGGCGGCTCCTCGACGAGCGGCTGTCGGAGTCGACGGAGGGCGCGGTGGAGACGCTGCGGGAGGGGATCCCCGCGTCGTTCCTCCTGCGGCTCGCGGTCGGACTCCTACAGCTCGCGCTGTTCGCGCTCGCGGGCGTCGCCGTGCTGACGCTGTGGGGCCGGTTCGCACTCGTGGTCGCGGTGCTGCCGCTCGTGGAGAACGCCGCCCGGGTCGGCGGGCAGGTAATCGCCTCGGCGCTGCTGCTCGGCGGTGCGTACGTCGTCAGCGACGTGGTGGAGACGTACGTCGGCGAGCTGTCGGCGGACAGCGACCGGATCACCGCCCACCAGGAACAGCTGCTCACCCGGCTCGCACAGGTCGGCCTGCTCGTGCTCGCGCTGATAACCGTCCTTGGCATCTGGGGCGTGAACCTCGGCGGCCTCCTCGTCGGGGCTGGGTTCCTCGGGATCGTCCTCGGGATGGCGGCCCGGCAGACGCTGGGCTCGCTCATCGCCGGCTTCGTGTTGATGTTCGCCCGCCCCTTCGAGATCGGCGACTGGGTGGCGATCGGCGACGAGGAGGGGTTCGTCACCGACATCACGATCATGAACACCCACATGCGCAACTTCGACGGGGAGTACGTCGTGGTGCCAAACGACCTCGTCGCCAATCAGGCGATCACCAACCGAAGCCGGGAGGGGCGCCTCCGGATCCACATGGAGGTCGGGATCGGCTACGACGACGACCCGGACGAGGCCAGCGAGATCGCCGAGGATGTCTTAGAGAACATCGGCGTCATCGCGAACAACCCCCAGCCGTACGCGATCCCGTCCGGATTCGGCGACTCGGCGATCCTGCTCGACCTCCGGTTCTGGATCGACCCGCCGACCCCGCAGGCGCGGTGGCGCTCGAAGGCGCTCGCCGTCGAGCGGATCCAAGAGCGGTTCGCGGACGCCGGCATCTCGATCCCCTACCCGCAGCGGACCGTCTCGTACCCGCCGGAGAAGGCGGCGGCTGACGACACGGTCGAACGCGTCGAACAGACCGACGAAAACGGCGACGGGCGGTCGCGAGACCGACCGGCCTGACGCGCCGCCGCGGCGGCGCTCTCGCTACCCGTCTGGCCCCTTCTGCTACCCGCCGGACCCTCCCGCTACCGGTCGGACGGACCGGTGTAGCCGCTCGGCAGCTCCGACCCGCGGCCGGTGAACAGCCGCTCGAACCGCTCGATCTTGTCCAACACGTAACTGAGCGCCGCGGTGAGCGAGTCCGCGCCGATCGAGAGCAGGTGGCGCGCCCCCTTCGTGCGGTCGGCGTGGTAGAAGCTGACCTCGCCCTCCGGGTCGGTGTTCCGCTCCGGCATCACCACGAGGTCCTGTCTCGTGGGGCCGTGACGGAAGACGAGCACGTCCGTGAGCGAGTCCGCGCCGTAGGTGACCACGTCGTGGAGGACGCTCCACTTCGGCGGCGTCTCCTCGGCGAGCGCGTCCGCGTCGACGACGTTCCGCATCGTCGTCGCCGCCGAGACGCTCTCCAAGCTCGACGCGCGTCGCTTCCGAAGCCACGCGAGCAGTCGCTCGACGAGGTCGCGGAAGCCGTCCGGCCCCGAGAACCGGCCGGCCGACCGCTCCGCGGGCAGCGACCCCCGCGTCACTTCGGTCCGCTCTCCCATGCGAGTATCCCCGGTCCCATCGCGTTAATAGATATCGGTCGGTACTGTCGATCGCCTCGCCGCGGGGCGACCGGCCTCGCGGCTCAGCGGTCCCGACCGAACCCGGCCGCGACCGTCTCCTCGTCGACCGAGAGGACGGTCGGCCGGCCGTGCGGACAGGCGTACGGGCGGTCGCACTCGCCGAGACGGTCGAGCAGCCCCCGGAGGTCGTCGTGAGCGAGGTCCGAGAACTCGCCGCGCTTCAGCGACGGGTGACACGCCAGGTCCGCGAGGAGGTCGTCGCGCGCGTCTCGCGCCGTCCCCGGGTCCGCCCCGACGAGCGCGGCGAGCACGTCGCGGAAGGCGTCGGCGTCGGCGGTCCGGCCGAACGGCGCCGGGACAGTCCGGAGGCGACGCGTGCCGCCGCCGAACGCCTCGGTCTCGAAGCCGAGCGCGGCGAGGTCGTCTGTGTGCGCCCTCGCGGCCGCCGCCTCGTCGGTCGACAGCGAGACGGTCGCGGGCGGGTCGAGCGGGGCCGTCGGCACCGGCTCGCCGTCGAACGCGCGGGCCAGCCGCTCGTAGTTCACCCGCTCGTGGGCCGCGTGGCCGTCGATCACGAGGAGCTCGTCGCCGGCCTCGACGAGGACGTACAGGTCGCGGAACGTGCCTATCGGCACGGCGTCGGCGAACGCGCCGGGCCGCGAGCCGTCGTCCGCGCCGACCGGATCGAGGGCGCCGTCGAGGTCGGTGGCGACGTCCGCGGCCCGCCGGAGGTCCGCGCCGGTGAGCGCGTCCTCGACGACCGACGCGACCGCGTCGGCGACCGCGTCGGCGTCGCGGAGCCCCACCTCCCGCTTCGCCGGGTGGACGTTCGGGTCGACCCGAGCGGGCGGCAGCGACACGTCGACCGCGGCCACCGGCTCGCGGCCGTCGGGGAGGAGCCGCCCGTAGCCGTCGCGGACCGCGGCCGCGAGCCGGTCGTTCCGGACCGGGCGGCCGTTCACCGAGACGCGGACGTGATCGCGGGAGGACCGGGTGATCGACGGGTACGCCAGCGTGGCCGAGACCTCGACGCCGACGGCGTCCGCGTCACCCCCCCTGCCGGGCGGCGCGTCGACGCTCGCGGCCACCGTCGTCGACCGGCTCGCGGTGTCGCGGTCGTACACGCCGAGCAGCGCGTCCGTGCGGTCGGTCCCCGGCGTCGACAGCGTCGTCGACCCGTCGTGGTCGAGCGTGAACGCCACCGACGGGTTCGCCAGCGCGTAGTCGGCGACGAGCGAGGAGATCCGCGCGAACTCCGCGTTCGCCCCCGCGAGTGACTCCCGACGCGCCGGCCGGGTCGCGAACAGGTCCCCGACGAGGACCGTCGTCCCGCGGGCGCGGCCCGCGGGTTCGACGCTGACGCCGTTGGTCGAGTCGGACGCGCTCGACCGGTTCCCCCGGTCGGCGGTCCCGTCGACGACGACGCGGGTGCCGACCCCGTCGCCGGAGCTCGTGACGACCTCCAGCCGGGCGGCCTCGGCGATCGCCGCGAGCGCCTCGCCGCGGAACCCCAGCGACGGGACGCCCACCGGGTCGCCGTCGGGCGCCAGCTTGCTCGTCGCGTGGCGCTCGACGGCCCGGGCCGCGTCCGCGCGGGCCATGCCCCGACCGTCGTCCGCGACGCGGATCCGGTCGGTGCCGTCGCCGTCGACCGCGACGTCGATCCGCGAGGCGCCCGCGTCGAGCGCGTTGTCGACGAGTTCGCCGACGACCCGGGCGGGTCGAGTGACGACCTCGCCGGCCGCGATCCGGTCGACGGTCGCCGGGTCAAGCCGACGGACGCGACTCTCGCTCTTGGACCGATCACCGGTACCCGACCGGCCGCGCTCGCCGTCTCGCTCACCCGTCATCGTCGACTCGCGACTGGAGGTCGTGGAGGGCGTTCAGCGCCTCGATCGGCGTCATCCGCGCGAGGTCGAGGTCGCGAAGCTCCGCGGCGAGGCCGGGGGGCGCGCCGGCGGCAGGCCTGTCGTCGTCGCCGCCCGTCGGCTCCGCCCGCTCGCTTTCGGGCGGGGTGTCCGCCTCGGACCCGGATCGGCTGCCGTCCTCCGACGCCTCCTCCGCGAGGAACTCGCGCAGCGACGCGTCGCCGTCCCGGTCTCCCTCTGCCTCGCCCTCGCCCGACCGGTCCGCCGGGTCGACCGCGTCCTCGCGTCCGGCTCCGCTCGCCGCCCGCCACCGGTCCGCCTCCTCCGCGGCGACGAGGTCGCGGGCGCGGTCGACGACCGCCCCCGGGACCCCGGCGAGCTCCGCCACCTCGACGCCGTACGACGACGACGAGGCGCCCGGCACGACCCGGTGGAGGAAGGTAACGTCGCCGTCTTCCCGGGTGGCGGTGAAGTGGAGGTTGAAGACGCGCTCTCGCTCGTCGGCGAGGTCGGTGAGCCCGTGGTAGTGCGTCGCGAAGAGCGCGGTCGCGCCCAGCTCGTCGTGGAGGAACTCGGCGGCCGCGCGGGCGATGGCGCGCCCGTCGGTCGTGGCCGTGCCCCGGCCGACCTCGTCGAGGAGGACGAGCGAGCCGGGGCCGGCGTCGTGGAGGATCTCCGTCAGCTCGCTCATCTCTCGCATGAACGTCGACTGGCCGCCCGCGATGTCGTCGGAGGCCCCGACGCGGGTGAACACCCGGTCGAAGACGGGGAGCGTGGCGGCCTGCGCTGGAACGAACGACCCCGTCTGCGCGAGCACGACGGCGAGCGCGACCGACCGCATGTACGTCGATTTCCCGCTCATGTTCGGCCCGGTGATCACGGCGACCGAGCCGCGCGGGAGGTCCGCGTCGTTCGGGACGAACGCGTCCTCGGTCCGCTCGACGACCGGGTGTCTGCCGCCCTCGATCTCGACGCCCGCGGTGGCCGCCCCGTCCGCGTCGGGGGACTCGTCGACGCCCTCCCGCAGTTCGGGCCGGACGTAGTCGTGTTCGACCGCGACCGCGGCGAGCGACGCCAGCGCGTCGAGTTCGGCGAGCGCGTCGGCGAGGGCCTGGATCCGCTCGGTCTCGGCCGCGACGCGCTCGCGGACGTCGACGAACAGCTCGTACTCCAGCGCGTCCGCGCGCTCTGCGGCCCCGACGATCTCCTCTTCGCGCTCCTTCAGCTCCGGCGTGACGTAGCGCTCGCTGTTCTTCAGCGTCTGCCGACGCCGGTAGTCGTCGGGGACGCGGTCGAGGTTCGCGTCCGTCACCTCGATGTAGTAGCCGTGGACCTGGTTGTGGCCGACGGACAGCGAGTCGATCCCGGTGCGTTCGCGCTCGCTCGCCTCCAGATCCGCGACCCACTCGCGGCCCTCGCGCTCGGTGGCGCGCAGGTCGTCGAGGTCGCCGTCGAACCCCTCGCGGATCACCCCGCCCTCGGTGATCTCCTGTGGCGGATCGGTCGCGATCGCGTCGTCGATCAGCCCGCGGACCCCGGCCAGCTCGTCGAGCCGGTCACCGAGGTCGCGGAGGTGCTCGGTTCGGGGGAGGGCGGGGTCGTCGGTGGTGGGGCGTTCCTCTCCCTCCGCGCCCGCCAGCGTCGCCTTCAGGTCGGGGACGACGGCGAGCGTCCGGTGGAGCGAGCGCAGGTCGCGGGCGTCGGCCCGCCCCCGCGAGACGCGGCTCACCAGCCGTTCGAGGTCGTAGGCGGTCGCGAGCGCGTCGGCGACCCCCTCGCGAGCGAGGCTCCGGTCGGCGAGTTCGCCGACCGCGTCGTGGCGGCTCCGGATCGCGTCCGCGTCGACGAGCGGGCGCCGGAGCCAGCGCTCCAGACACCGTCGCCCGAGCGCGCAGTTCGTCTCGTCGAGCGCGTCGAACAGCGTGTCGCTCGCGCCAAGCCCCCGGTTCTCGAACAGCTCCAGGCTGCGCTGGGCCGCCGCGTCGAGCCGGAGCCGGTCGCGGGGGTCGTACCGCCGGACCCGAGTCACGTACGAGAGCGGGCCGTCGTCGCCCTGCGTGTACTCGGCGTACGCGAGCACCGCGCCGGCCGCCCGCAGCTCCGCGTCCGCGTCGAAGCGCCGCTCGGGCGCGGGGAGGTACGGCTCCAGCCGCTCGGTCGCAGTCCGGCGGTCGAAGGCGCCGGCGTCGTAGTCGTGCGTCGTCCACCCGCGTTCCGCGTCGCTCGGCTCGAAGGCCGGCGCGTCCGGCCCCGCGATGAGTTCGGCCGGGGCGATCCGGTCGAGTTCGCCCGCGACCGCGTCCGGACCGCCGGACGTGACGAGGCACTCGCCGGTCGAGACGTCGACCGCGGCGAGCCCGACGGTCGTCTCGGCGGAGTCGTCGTCTTCGGCCGCCACCGCCGCGACGTAGTTCGTCGTCCCCGACTCGAGGAGGTCGTCCTCGACGACGGTCCCGGGCGTGATCACCTCGGTGACGGCGCGGTCGACGAGCCCCGACGCCTGCGCAGCGTCCTCGACCTGGTCGCCGAGCGCGACGCGGTAGCCCGCGTCGAGTAGCGACTCGAGGTAGGGGGCCGCGTTGTCGATCGGGATCCCGGCCATCGGGTAGTCGCCGGTAGAGTCGGACCGCTCGGTCAGCGTCACCTCGCAGACGCGGGCCACGGTCTCGGCCGCCTCGCAGAACGCCTCGTAGAAGTCGCCGACCTGAAACAGGACGAGGGCGTCCCCGTGGGCGGCACAAAGGTCGGCGTACTGCGAGAGCATCGGCGTGAGATCCTCGCGGGCGGCGGCGATCCCGGGCGGTAGCCCCGTCACCGTCTCCCTGTCCGCCGGTTCCATACGCCGTACCCGGGCGGCCGCGGTGATAAACGGTGCGGAGGCGAGGAGCGGCAAGCGAGTGGGGCCGCGAGGGAGCGAGCGGAGGCGGCGGGCGACGCGAACGCCGCCCCCGACGTGACCCCCGCCTCGCCGGACGGCCGCCGTCGGGACTCTTACGGTCCTCCGTCCCCCAGTACGTCCGTGACGAACCGAACGATCGTCGTGGTGCTCGCCGGGGCGTTCGTCGGCATGACGGCGCTGCTCGTGATCGCGGGGATCGTCCTCCACCCGATCGCGTTAGCGCTCGCGCTGCCGTTCGGCGCCGTCTCGTACTTCCTCTGGTACCACGCCAGCGGACGCCTCGACGACCAGGCCCGGCGGTCCGCCGAGCGGGCGGGACCGACTGAGCGCGAGCGCGCGAGACAGCGCGCCCGCGCCGAGGCCAACCGAGAGCGCGCGTACCGCGCCGCCGGGACCGACGGCGGTCGGAGCGCGCGCGGCCGACGGGCCGGCGCTCGCGGTCCCGGCGGAGCCGGGGGTGGGGACCCCAGTGACCGCGCGCCCGCGGCCGACCGGATGAGCGAACGGGAGGCGTACGAGACCCTCGGCCTCGACCGCACGGCCGACGGCGAGACGGTTCGCCGGCGGTACCGAGAGCGCGCGAAGCGGCTCCACCCGGACGGCGAGGACGGCGACGAGGAGGACTTCAAGCAGCTCAACGAGGCATACGAAGTGCTGAAGGAGTGACCGCCGGCCGAGCGCCTCACGCCGCGTCGAGCGCGGCGGCGACCGCCCGCTCCGCGTCGTCGCGGTCGGACCGCGTGTTGACGTTGGTGAACGTGCGGTCGGTCGTCAGCGAGCGGATCGCCGCGTCGTCGACGACGACCTCGTCCAGCCGGTCCACCAGCGCCAGCACCTTCCGGTCGCCGCGACCGAGCGCGCGGTCGCAGGCGACCGCGGCCGGCTCCGTCGCGTAGACCGCCTGCGTCGTCTGGTACCACCGCCCGTCGAGCCGTGGGACCGCGGCCTCCGCGCCCGCGGCCGCCTCGCGGAGGTGGGCGAGGAAGCCCGGGTCGACGAACGGCATGTCGCAGGCGACGACGACGGCGTAGGGGTCGGTTGCCGCCCGGCAGGCGTTCCGGATCCCCGCCAGCGGGCCGGGGTCCGGCGCCTCGTCGAGCGCCCAGCGGACGGACAGCGGGACCGCGGCCAGCGCGTCGGCGATCGCCTCGCGCTGGCCCGGGCGGCAGTTGACGACGAGTTCGTCGACGACTGGGTCGCCGCCGCTCGCGCGGTCGGCGCCGGGCGGGACCGGGTCGTCGGTCCCCGCGAGCCGGTCCGCGACCCGACGGATCATGGGGGTCCCGGCGATCGGCGCCACCGCCTTGTCCGCGTCGCCGAAGCGCGTTGAGCGGCCGCCGGCGAGGATGGCTCCGGTCGTCACGCTCGCGGCGTAGACGGCGGGGAGACTTCGCGGTTGCGGTGGCGACGCGCGAGCGCGGAGCGCGGCCGCGACGGACCGCGCTTCCGATCGCGACTGAACGGCGCGCTCGCCCGTCCATCCGCCCGAAAGCGACCCGTTAAGTGGCCGGCGACCCAAGCTATATTCATGCCAGAGGCCACGGATCTGGAGGAGCTGAAGCGGGGGACCGAGCTGGTCAAGCGCGGCTTCGCGCAGATGCAGAAGGGCGGCGTGATCATGGACGTCGTCAACCGCGAGCAGGCCCGCATCGCGGAGGACGCCGGCGCGGTCGCCGTGATGGTCCTCGAACACGTCCCGGCCGACATCCGGAAGCGCGGCGGCGTCGCCCGGATGCCCGACCCCGAGCGCGTCCCCGAGATCATCGACGAGGTGTCGATCCCGGTGATGGGGAAATCGCGGATCGGCCACCGCAAGGAGGCGGAGATCCTAGAGGCGCTCGGGATCGACATGATCGACGAGTCCGAGGTGCTCACGCCCGCCGACGACGAGTACCACACCGACAAGCGCGACTTCACGTCCCCGTTCGTCTGCGGGGCCCGGAACCTGCCGGAGGCGCTCCGCCGCATCAACGAGGGCGCGGCGATGATCCGGACGAAGGGCGAGGCCGGCACGGGCGACGTGAACCAGGCCGTCAAACACCAGCGCACGATCAAAAACCAGATCCGGACGCTCACCGGCCTCAACCACGAGGAGCGCGAGAAGTGGGCCCGCGAACACGGCGCACCGCGCGATCTGGTCCACGAGACCGCCGAGGCCGAGCGGCTCCCGGTCGTCAACTTCGCCGCCGGCGGCATCGCGACGCCGGCCGACGCCGCGCTGATGATGTACCACGGCTGCGACGGCATCTTCGTCGGCTCCGGCGTCTTCGGCGCGGAGGACCCCGAGGCGATGGGCACCTCCATCGTCGAGGCCGTCAACAACTGGGACGACCCCGAGGAGCTCGCCCGGATCGCGAGCGGCAGCGGCAAGGGGATGAAGGGTCAGTCCAACGAGGACATGGCCGAAGAAGAGCAGCTCCAGGGCCGCGGCGTTTAAATACGCGGTCTCGGGCCGCGCGACGATCTGTGATAACTGAGCCCGTGTGGCGGGCGTAGCGACGAGCGACCGTCAGACCGCGAACCCCGCCTGCGACCGTTCCGACGTTGATAGCGACACGCGGCGACCGCTCGACTGCGCCGAACGTCTCGTCGCTCTCGCCGCCGGACTCGCCGCCTCGGCGATCGCACGCTCGTCGGTCTCGAACTGATCGGGCCGGGGGTCGCGAACGGACAGCCTCTTCCCGGTCGACCGTCAGGAACGGACGGACATGCTGATCGCCGGAACCGTCGTGGCCGACTCCGAGACCGTCATCCCCGAGGGCGCCGTCGTCGTCGAGGGGAACACGATCGCCGCGGTCGGCGACGAGAGCATCCTGCGGGACCGATATCCCGACCACGAGCGGCGCGCGTTCGACGTCGTCGCGCCCGGCCTCGTCGGCGGCCACGTCCACTCCGTCCAGTCGCTGGGGCGGGGGATCGCGGACGACGCCGCCCTCCTCGACTGGCTGTTCGACGCGGTGTTGCCGATGGAGGCCGCGATGGACGCCGAGGCCACCCGCGCGGCCGCCGAACTCGGCTACTTGGAGTGTCTCGAGTCGGGCACGACGACCGTCGTCGACCACCTCTCGGTGAACCACGCGAACGAGGCGTTCGAGGCCGCGATCGAGACCGGGATCCGCGCGCGGCTCGGAAAGGTCCTGATGGACCGCGACTCGCCGGACGGCCTCTTGGAGGAGACCGACGCCGCGCTCGCGGAGAGCGAGGCGCTCATCCGGGAGTACCACGGGGCCGCAGGCGGGCGCGTCCGGTACGCGGTCACCCCGCGGTTCGCCGTCACCTGTACGGAGGCCTGCCTGCGCGGCTGCCGCGAGTTGGCCGACCGGTACGACGGCGTGACGATCCACACCCACGCCAGCGAGAACGAGGACGAGATCGAGACGGTCGAGGCCGACACCGGAAAGCGGAACATCCTCTGGCTCGACGAGGTCGGGCTGACTGGGCCGGACGTGACGCTCGCCCACTGCGTCCACACCGACGAGCGCGAGCGCGAGGTGCTCGCCGAGACCGACACGGTCGTCACCCACTGCCCCTCCTCGAACATGAAGCTCGCCTCGGGGATCGCCCCGGTTCAGGACTACCTCGACCGCGGGATGACGGTCGCGCTCGGCAACGACGGCCCGCCGTGTAACAACACGCTCGACCCCTTCACCGAGATGCGACAGGCGAGCCTCCTCGGCAAGGTCAACGCCCGCGACCCCACGAGGCTCCCCGCGTCGACCGTGCTGGAGATGGCGACCGAACACGGCGCCCGCGCCGCCGGCTTCGACCGCCTCGGCGCGCTGCGCGAGGGACACCGCGCCGACGTGATCGGGATCACGACCGATCTGACGCGCGCGACGCCGCTCCACGACCCCCTCTCGCACCTCGTGTACGCGGCCCACGGCGACGACGTGACCTTCACCATGGTCGACGGGGAGGTCCGGTACGCGAACGGCGAGCACGTCGGGGTCGACGCGGCGACGGTCCGCCAGCGCGCGACGCGACACGCGGAGCGTGTGGTCGAGCAGGCCGGCATCGACACGGCCAAACCGTAGGTCCGCCGGCGAGAGCGGGCCGCTCACCGAAAACCACCGCGATACCCGCTAAAATCGGCTTTATCGGCGCAAATCCGACCGGAGTATCTCTCGTTTATACCCGTCCGCGGCCCATCCGTCGAATCACCATGACGGACCGATCGCGGACGGCAGACGACGACGGATCGCAGCCGACAGACGACGACCGACCGGCCGACGCGGCCACCGGCGGCCTCGGCCGACGCGAGTTCGTCGCCGTCGGCGCCGGCGCGAGCGCGACGCTCCTCGCCGGCTGTACCGGCGGCGAATCGCCCCCGTCGTCTGGCGGCTCGGACGGCTCGGACGGCTCGGAACCGCTAACCGGCACTTTCCGGCTCCTCATCAGCGACGCCCCGGCCGACATCGACGACTTCGACCGGCTGGACGTGACCCTCGACCGAGCCCGCGTGTTCGAGGCTGGTGACGGCGAGGACGAGGACGACGAAGCCGGAGATGAAAACGAGGACGACGCCGGCGAGAACGTCACCGACACCGACGGTGACGACGGGTCCCCCAACGGAACGGCGGATGACGAGGACGAGGGGGACGACGTGGCAGGAGACGAGAGCGGAGACGACGAGGAAGACACCGAAGGAGACGACGACGAGGAAGACGACGCGGACGAGGGCGAGGACCGCGGCTTCAGGGTCGTCGACCTCGACGGCGCGACGGTCGACCTCACGCAGGTGATCGACGAGGACGCGATCGCCGTCTTCGACGGCGAGTTCCCGGCCGGGGACTACGAGAAGATCGAACTGGCGGTCTCCGCTATCGAGGGGATCGTCGACGGCGGCGAGGTCGACGTGAAGCTCCCGAGCGAGAAGCTCCAGATCACGAACGAGTTCGAGGTCACCGCCGACGAGCCGGTCAGCTTCGTCTTCGATATCAACGTCGTCAAGCGCGGCAAGAACAACGGCTACATCCTCAAACCCGTGATCTCGGGCAGCGGGGTCGCGGGCCGTGACGTCGAGGTCAACGAGATCGACGAAGACGAGGACGGCGACGGCGACATCGAAGAGTCAGAGGCGGACGAAGACGGTGAGGAGGGCGGCGGCGAGGAGAGCGACGACGGGGAGACGACCGACGACTCCGGTGACGGCGACGCCACCAGTGGTAACGAGACGGACGACGCGGAGAACGGGACCGAGACCGGAAGCTAACTACGAGGAGGTCCCGACCGACGATGCGGTCGCGGACGGGCTCCTCGCCCACTGCATCGCGGCGTCGTCGTCGTTGAACGCCTCGGTGTCGACGCCCTCGACGTCGATGGTCCGCTTGAGGTACCGCCGCTTCGAGCGCTGCCCGACGACGGCGAAGCGGTCGACGCCGCGGGCGACCGCTATCTGCGCCGACTCGCGGAGCGCGCGCCGGCCGGCGTCCGAACACGGCCTGCTCGTCCGCACGACGATCACGATCGCGTCGACATCGTCGGGGTCGGTCGCGCTCCGCCAGCGGTCGAGCAGCGCCTCGCCGTCTGCGGGGCTCAGCCCAGTCCCGTGTGGGAACTCGACGACGAGGATATCCTCCTCGACCCGCAGCAGCCAGCGCTCGCTCGGTTCCATGGCACCCGATATCACGTTCCCGATAATAAATCCGCGCTCCCGAATATCACGAGTGGTATTTTCGCGGCCGAATCGGGACGCGACCGCGTTGTTACCCGCGAGCGAGCCGAAGCGACGAGAAACCCCGACGCCGCCTCGCGTTTTCGCTCCGGATATTCGGCGGCCGCGACGGCCGCCTCGACGCGGCCGCGCCGCTGTCGTTCCGCTTCAGTCACGCGACCGCGGGGTCAGCGCGGACCGTCGCCGGACGCGGCGGTCGACGCTTTGCCGGCCGCGTCGACGACCGCGGCCGCGAGCGACTCGAACGACGCCGCGTCGGGAACGACGTCGATGTCGACGCCGCGGTCGGCCGCAGTCTCGGCCGTCGGCGGGCCGATGGCGCCGACGACCGCGTCCCCCAGTCCGGCGCGCGCCGCCTCCTCGACCCCGCGGTCGGCGGCCGCCGCGAGGAAGTGGTCGACCGTGAGCGAGGAGGTGAACGCCGCCGCGTCGAGGTCGCCCGCGGCGGCCAGCTCCGCGGAGTCGCCCGCGGCGGCCGGCCGGGCGAGCCGATACAGGACGGTCTCGGTCACCTCGGCGCCGGCCTCGCGGAGCCCGTCGAGGAGGACGTCGCTGCCGTGATCGGAGCGGGCGACCGTCACGCGCTCGCCCGCGACCCGCGGTTCGAGCGCCGCGACGAGGCCCGCGGAGGTGTACTCTTCCGGGACGACGGCGACCGTCCACCCGGCGTCGCGGGCGGCCGCGGCGGTCGTCGGGCCGATGGCAGCGAGGTCGGCGTCCCCCGGCTCCCAGCCCGCCTCGGCGGCCAGTTCGACGCCGGTCTTGCTCGTGAACACGACGAGCGGCGCGGCGGCGGGGACGGCGCCCGTCGGCTCGACTTCGAGCATCGGGTCGGCGACCGGCTCCGCGCCGAGCGACCGGAGCAGCTCGACGGCCGCCTCGATCCGCTCGTCGTCCGGCCGGAAGACGGCCACGCGCGGGCGGCCACCCTCGTCTTCGCTCACGTCTCGTCACCTCCGACCGACCCGTCGTCGTCTCCCTCCGTCGCCGACCGGACCGGTGCGGAGCCGGCGTTCTCGAGGAAGGTCACGACGCGGTCGCGGGTCGCGGCAACGTCGCCGATCACGGTGATCGCTGGCGGCTCGATCCCCGCCTCGTCGCGGGCGTCGACGATCGTGTCGAGCGTGCCGGTCGCGACGCGCATGTCGGGCCACGTCGCGCGCTCGACGAGCGCGACGGGCGTGTCGCCGCCGAGGCCGGCGTCGCGGAGCTCGGCCGTGTACGCCGGCAGCTTCCCGACGCCCATCAGCACGACGATGGTGCCGCCGGTCGCCGCCAGCGCCTCCCAGTCGATGGCGGACTCGTCTTTCGTCGGGTCCTCGTGGCCCGTGACGAAGGAGACGGAGGAGGCGTGGTCGCGGTGGGTCACGGGGATCCCGGCCACGGAGGGCCCCGCGATGGCCGAGGTGACGCCGGGGACGACCTCGAAGGGGATCCCGACCTCGGCGAGGTGTTCGGCCTCCTCGCCGCCGCGGCCGAAGACGAACGGGTCGCCGCCCTTCAGCCGGACGACGCGGTTCCCCTCGCGGGCCAGCTCGACCATACGCCGGTTGGTGTACTCCTGCGGCGTCCACTCGCCGCCGGCGCGTTTCCCCACGTCCTCGCGCTTCGCCTCGGGGATCTCGCCGAGGATCTCCGGGCCCGGGAGCTTGTCGTGAAGGACCACGTCGGCCGACTCGATCAGTCGCTTCGCTTTCACCGTGAGCAGGTCCGGGTCGCCCGGGCCGGACCCGACGAGGAAGACGGTGCCGACGCCGTCGTCGCGCCGACGCGTCGGGGGTTCGTCCGCGTTCGCTCCGGAGCCCGCGCCGGCGCCGTCGTCACTCATCGGCGTCGGCCTCCTCGCGGGCCTCGGCTATCAGCTCGTCCGCCCCGCGGTCCGCGAGGTCGGCGGCAAACTCGGCGGCGGCCGTCGCGTGTGACCGGATCGGGAGGTCGCGGGTGTCGGCCACCTCCTCGGTGCCGTCGGTCGACAGCACCCGCGCTCTGACGTGGACGTGCTCGCCCTGAACCATCGCGGAGACGCCGATCGGCGCGACGCAGCCCCCGTTGAGCTCGCCGAGGATCGTCCGCTCGACGGTGACCGCGACGCGGGTCCGCGGGTGGTCGACCGCCTTACGGACCGCCTCGATCACGTCGGGGTCGCTCGCGGTGACGGCGATGGCCCCCTGCCCCGCCGCAGGGACGTACTCCTCTCGCGGGAGCCGTGTCGTCTCCACCTCGTAGAAGAGGTTCGAGCGGCGTAGGCCGGCCTCCGCGAGGACGACGGCGTCGTACTCGGTCTCGATCTTCCGCTCCATCGCGTCGCGTTCGAGGTCGGACAGCGAGTCGAACCACTCCTCGACGGTCTCGTCGAACTCCTCGTCGACCTCGTCGCCGTCGGTATCCTCGTCGTCCGTGTCGTCAGCGTTCTCGTCGCCGCCCTCGTCGGCCTCCGCCGTCAGGGCATTCTCCTCGCCCGACGCGATCAGGCGCCGCTCGTGTTCGGCCTGGAGGCCGGGCGCGAGCAGCTTCTCCAGCCGCGTGTCGACGTTGCCCCGGATCGGCTCGACGGTGAGGTCGGGGCGGGCCGCCCGGATCTGCGCCCCGCGGCGGAGCGAGCCGGTGCCGACGACGGCGCCCGCGGGGAGGTCCTCGATCCCGAGTCCCTCCGGCTGGACGACCACGTCGCCGGAGGGCGCCCGCTCGGGGACGCCGGCGACGACGAGCTCCGCCATCTCCTCGGTGGGGAGGTCCTTCAGCGAGTGGACCGCGAGGTCGGCGTCGCCGGCGAGCACCTCTTCGTCCAGGGCGCGCACGAACGCGCCTGTCTTCCCGAGGCGGTGGATCAGTTCGTCGGGGATCTGGTCGCCGCGCGTCTCCACCTGCCGGAGTTCGACGTCGCGGCGCCGGCTCGACAGCGCTTCGCGGACGGTCTCGGCCTGCCGGAGGGCCAGGTCCGACCCGCGGGTCGCGAGCCTGAGCGTTTCGGTCATACCCGGACCGAGGTCCCCCGCGTTCAAAAGCGCACCAGTTCGGCCGCCTCGGCGACCGAGACGGCTCGGTCCCCATTTGCGCGGCGCGGCTCAGGCGGACACCGAGGCAACTCCCGCCACCGTCACGGGCCCTTTATCCGTCGCGCCCCAAGCCGGAGGCGAGATGGCACGCGCGAGCGCCGGGGCGCGGCTCCACTTCGGCTTCTGTAACCTCAGCCTCTCGCACGAGCGCCTGTACGGCGCGCTCGGCGTCGGGCTCGACAGCCCCCGCGTCGTCGTCGACGCGGAACCGGCCCCGGCGGTGCGCGTGGCGGTCGAGCAAGCGGCGGGGAAGCCGTCGGAGTCGGGCGATTTGTCGCCGAGCGTGCGCGACGACGTCCGCGGCTACGCGACCGCGGCGGTCGATCTGCTCGGGGTCGACGGCGCCCGCGTTACGGTCCGCGAGTCGCTCCCCCGTCACGCCGGACTCGGCAGCGGGACGCAACTGGCGGCGGCGACGCTTGCGGCGGTCGCGGCCGCGTACGACCTGCCCGCCAGAGTGCGCGAGCGCGCCCCGGCGCTCGGCCGCGGCGGGCGCTCCGGCGTCGGCGTCGCGACGTTCGAGGACGGGGGGTTCGTCCTCGACGCCGGCCACCCCACCGCGCGCTTCACCACCGACCGCCCCGCGAACGGCGAGTGGACCGTGCCGCCGGTGGCCGCGCGCCACGCCGTCCCGGACGACTGGCGCTTCCTGCTCGTCGCGCCCGACGCGGCCGCCGGTCGGAACGGCGCGGCGGAGGACGACGCGATGCGGACCGCGGTCGAGCGCGCGGAGCCGGGGCTCGCCGACCGCATCGCCGGCATCGTCACCCGACGCGCCCTCCCCGCGGTCGCGTCGGGGAACGCGGAGGCGTTCGGCGCCGCTGTCGCCGAGATCGGCCGGCTCAACGGGGCGTGGTACGCCGACGAGCAGGGCGGGGTGTACCGGCCGCCCGTGGGGGAGGTCGTCGACTCCCTGTCGGGGGCCGCGTCGGTGTTCGGCGCCGGGCAGTCCTCGTGGGGGCCGACCGTCTACGGCGTCACCGACGCGGCCCGCGCGGACGCGGCGCGCGACGCCGGCCGGCGCGCCCTCGACGCGGCCGGCGTCGGCGGCGAGGTGTCGGTCGTCCGGGCGACCGACGAGGGGGCACGAGTCGACGAGAGCGCGGGCGAGTGAGTGGGACGGGCTGGGAGGGGTAACACTAAGCCCCGCGGCGACGGGGCGTAAGCCATGTCCAGTGTTCCGTTCGGGATCGCGCGCCTCGACTCGATTTTCGGGGGCGGCGCACCCGCCGGGAGCGTCGTGCTGCTCGCGGGCGAGGCGGGCGCCGGCGCCAGAGAGTTCGCGTACACGAGCGCCGCGATGAACGCCTTGGCGCGCACCGACGAGGAGCTGTTCGACCTGTACTACGGCGACATCGACGCCGACGCCGCGCTCCCCGACTCGGTCCACTACATCTCCTTCACCGCCGACACCGACGCGATCACCCGGGAGATGGCGTACACGATGGCCGACGAGATCGTCGACACGGCCGTCGACGAGATCGCCTTCCGCGACCTCTCGCCGGAGTACTTCCAGCTGTCGCCGGTGCCGCGCGACTGGTACGAGACGGAGACGGCGTCGATCACGGAGCTCGGCGACCGCGGCGAGTACGAGGACGTCCTCACCGCGTTCGGCGACTACCTCTCGGAACACGGCCGGGGGAGCCTCGTCTGTATCGACTCCGTCACCGACCTCGTCTCGATGGTCTCCGACGACACCGACTGGAGCGACGTGGCGATGGTGATGAAGGGGCTGAAGAAGGCCGCCTACGAGTGGGACGCCCTGGTCCTCGTGTTGGTGAACACCGACGCGCTCCGCGACCGCGAGTTCGGCACCCTGATGGACGCCGCGGGCGGGACACTCCAGTTCTCGTGGGAGAGCGGCGGCTCGCAGCGCGCCCGAACCATGTTCGTCCGCGAGTTCCGCGGCGTCCTCTCGCGGCTGGAGGCCGAGAACATCGTCCGCTTCGAGACGGAGATCCACGAGGGCGGGTTCGACATCAGCGACGTTCGCAAGATCCGGTAGCGGGCGCAGTTCGACCCGACCCTCCGCCCGTCTCCCGATCGAGTGGCGCCCGCCGAGTATCGATCTGGAGAACGCCGCGACAGGTTACTTAAGCCTCGCCGCTCAATGTCACGTAGATGACGGAGGACCCGCGATGAGCGACCTCGACCCGGCGACGGCCGCCCTCGACGCCGCCGCCGAGGACGCCGGCGTGAGCCGCGAGGAGCTCCTCAAGCGCGCGCTCGTCGCGCTCGCGGAGTCCGAGGGGATCGATGTCCCCGACTCCGACGAGGTGGCGGCGATCGAAGCGCGCCTCGACGACCTCGACGAGGAGCTCGACGAGAAGGTTGCGGACCTCCGGGAGCGGTTCGTCGACCTCTACCGCGAGGTGGAGGCGCTCGACTCGGGCGAAGCCGCCGAGGACGCGCAATCGTCGGCCCCCGGGCTCGCCGACGCGGACGAGGCCGAATCGCGGGTCGACGACCTCGCCGACGAACTGGAGGAGGTCGCCGCCCGGCTCGACCGCCTCGACGCGGCCGCCGCCGACGCGCCGTCCTCGGATCGGGTCGACGACCTCGACGACCGGCTGGACGCCGTCGACGACCGACTGGACGCCGTCGACGCCCGGCTCGATGACCTGAATGCCGTCGGCGACCGCCTCGACGCCTTCGACGAGCGGCTCGGTGGGGCGGAAGACCGCTTCGACGCGGTCGAAGAGCGGGTCGACAGCGTCGACGACCGCCTCGACGGCGTCGAGTCGGACCTCGCGGGGATCTCCGCGGACGACCTGACCGAGATCGACGAGAAGCTCTCGCGGGTCGCGAACGCGGTCGTGAAGCTCAAGCGCCGGCTCGACGCGGCCGAGCGCGACCGCGCCGACCGAGAGCGCGTGGACGCCCTGACGCGGACGGCGAACCGCCACGGCGTGCGGACCGCGGACTGCGGCCACTGCGGCGGCGGCGTGGAACTGGGACTGTTGTCGGCGCCCGAGTGCCCCCACTGCGGCCGCCGGTTCGAGGACTTGGAGCCGAACGCCGGCTTCCTCGGGACCTCGAAGCTCCTCGTCGCGGATAAGCCTGCCATCGACGGCGACGTCGCGGACGGCGACGGGACGGACCGAACGGGAACCGCCGCGAGCGACGGCGGACCCGACGGAGAGTACCGATGAGCGACGACGACCGATCGGACGGCGACCGGTCTGACGGCGCCGACGACCGATCGGACGGCGACGGCGCACCGGAAGGCGACCCCTTCGGCGGCGGACTCTTCGACGACGAGCCGACCGACGAGGTCGACGAAGCGTTCGACGCGCCCGACAGAGACGAGGCCGACGAGGCCTTCGGCGCGCCTGACGGAGACGAGACCGACGATCCCTTCGCGGCGCTCGGCGGCGGGACCGAGGGAAGTGCGGGCCCCGTGACCGGGTCGGACGGCGACGCGACCGGCGGCGCGCCACGCGAGGACCCGGAGCCGCGCGCGCCGGCGGACGACCCGTTCGCCGATCTGGACACCGACGGCACGGCGGCCGACGAGGACCCGTTCGAGTCGATGGGGACCGGCGAAGTCGGCGAGGAGGACGTCTGGGAGGCGCTCGACGAGGAGGCGTCGGTCGGGACCGACGCGACGGCGTTCGACGACCTCGGCGCCGACGGGGAGGTGGGCGGCGCGGCGACGCGTTCGCCGGGCCCGACATCGGACGCCGGGAGGGCCGGCGACGAGCACGTCGTCGACAAGCGGAGCTACTGCCAGCGGTGCCCGCACTTCACGGCGCCGCCCGAGACGGCGTGTGCGCACGAGGGGACCGAGATCGTCGAGTCGGTCGACTTCTCTCAGTTCCGGGTCCGCAACTGCCCGATGATCGACGCGGACGACCCCGCCTTCGACGGCGAGTAACCGGAACCAGTTCCTTCGGGTCGCCTGCGTACTCCCGACCGATTTCTGAACACGTTCAAGCGCGTTCGCCCGGAAGTGGCGCGTCACGTGATAGGATCCCTCTCGAAGTCGGACCACCCCGTCGATTTCGGGTCCGGGGAGGTCACCGGCGCGATAGGGGATTCGATTACGGTGATCCCGCTCGTCGTGGCGCTGGCGCTGTTGACGGACGTCTCGCTGCCGCACGCGCTCGCCGCGTTCGGCGCGTTCCAGATCGTCTGGGGCGTCCGGTACGGGCTACCGATCTCGGTCGAGCCGATGAAGGCGCTGGCCGCGCTCGCGATCGCGGGCGCGCTCACCTACGCCGAACTCGCGCTCGCGGGGGTTATCCTCGGCGCCGTCCTCCTCGCGATCGGCCTCTCGGGGACGCTCGGGTACGTCGAGCGGTGGATCGGCGAGCCGGTCATCCGCGGCGTCCAGTTCGCGGTCGGCCTCGTCCTCTTGGAGACGGGGCTCCGACTCGCGGCCGACGACCCGCTCGTGGCGCTCGTCGGCGTCGCGATCGCCGCCGTGTTCGCGCTCACGGGGCACGGGAAAGCGAGTGCGCTGGCCGTCGCCCTCGTCGGCGTCGCGGCCGCGCTCGTCGTCGCCGGCGTCCCCTCGCCGCGGCTGCCGGGCGCACCGCCGACGCCGGCGTTCGTCGCGGCGCTCACGCGCGCCACCGTTGACGGCGTGGTCGCGCAGCTGGCGATGACGATCGGCAACGCCGCGCTGGCGACCGCGCTCCTCTTCTCCGACCTGCTCGACGCCGACGTCACCCCCGACGAGCTGTCGACGAGCATGGGGGTGACGAACCTGATCGCGGTGCCGCTCGGCGGGGTTCCGATGTGTCACGGCTGCGACGGGGTCGCCGGCAAGCACGCGTTCGGCGCGCGCACCGGCGGCGCGAACCTCGTCCTCGGGGGCGGCTACCTCGTCGCCGCGCTCTTCGCCACGCCCGCGCTGATCGCGGCGTTCCCGCTGGCGATGCTCGGCGCGCTGCTGGCCGTCGTCGCCGTCTCCCTCGCGCGCAACGTCACCGACTCGGGGAACCGTGCGCTCTCCGTCGGTATCGGCCTCCTCGCGCTGGCGACGAACCTCGGCGTCGCCTTCCTCGCCGGGATCGCGGTCCACCTCGCCTGGGAGCGAGTCCGAGTGAGCGACTAGGCCGCTGAGCGGACGCGCCAGTTATATATGAAACTGCTGCGGCGCGCGCCTGCGAGCGGTCGCCACCGGCGGCCGCGAGCCAGCGCGTGCGAGGGAGTCGGTCGCCGAGCGAAGCGAGGGCGACCGACGAGGGTGGGGAGGCGTGAGGTGCGGCGCGGTGCTGTGTGGGGTGGGACTCAAAGGGGCACGCGAGGGCGCCGCAGGTGACGCAAGGCCCGCAGGGAGTGAGCGAAGCGAACGACTGAGGACCGAAGCGAACGTGCGGCGCCCTCGCGGCTGGAGCTTTGGAGGTACTCACCGCCGACACGACGGTGTTTATTTATAATCGAGCAGCTGGGGTTTTGGGGGTGTACGCCGTCGATCACTCGACGACACCGAGACCCCGGGACACGTGCCTCACCCCACGCGGCGTATTCGACCGTACCCCCCGAACCTAAACCGCTCGCCCCCATGCGATACTCGTATATGCAGTTCTGTGACGACTGCGGCTCGATGATGGTCTCTCGCGACGGGGAGATGGTGTGTCAGAACGACGGCTGCGGCGCGACGACCGAACGCGACGAGGCGCTCGCCGCCGAGTTCGAGTCGACCACCGAACAGACCGGCGACGAGGTGATCGAGACGGAGGAGGGCGCGAACTTCGAGGGGAAGCCCACCGCGACCGACGTTGTCTGTGACGAGTGCGGCCACGGCGAGGCGTGGTACACGATCAAACAGACCGGCGCCGCCGACGAGCCGCCGACGCGCTTTTTCAAGTGTAAGGAGTGTGGCCGCCGCTGGCGGGGATACAACTGACCGCGATGCCGCCGGGAGGTCGACGGACTCGGCTCGTCCGCGCGCTCGCCGCCCTTTCGCTCGCCGCGCCCGCGGTCTTCCTCGTCGGCCGCGCCGTCGGCTTCTGGCGCGTCAGGCTCGCGGTCGGGAAGCTGCTCGCGCTGCTGCCCGACGACGGCGCCCCCGATCACGTCCGAGTGCTGCCGCCGCCGGCCGACGAGTACGCCGGAACGCTCCAGACGACCCCCGCTGAGACCCGCGAGCAGCTCCCCGAGCAGGGCTTCTCCGAGCTCATCCGGGCCTACTTCCACGCGTACGACCGCGACGGGGAGGCCGTCCACGAGGTCGGTAGCTTCGTCCACCGGCCCGAGGGCCTCACCGGCGACTGGCAGGTCCACGTCCGGCTGTTCCCCGCGCCCGACGGCGCCACCGAGGTGTGGGCGCACTGGGAGCGGAACCCGTACGTGGCCCCGCTGGCGCACCTGCGGATGGAGGGGTACGACCCGGCCCGCGGCCAGCGGATGGCGGCCGAACTGATCGATGACCTGCGGTGCGCGCGCGACGACGGGGCGGCGTGAGCCGGCGCGCACCGGCAGTTCGTGCGTTTCAATAACGCGTCACCAACTAACACACGCCATAGCACTGCGTTCTGGCGATTTATTCGAGTTGGACGGAATTGAGCGCATAAATTCGGCCGAAACGCGGCCGAATCCCGCTGTAGCGTTTGGACGGTTCATAGGGCACGGGGCGGGAGGTGGGGCCACGATGAACACCGAACGCATCGCACTGATCGCGGTGACGCTGGCGCTCGTCGTCGGCGGCCTCGCGACGCTGTTCGCACCGACCGTCGTCGCCGGCCCGGGCGGCGCTCCCGGGCAGGCGGCGGTCACCACCGCCGTCGCCGACGGCGGACTCGGGTCGCTGTTCGGGCTCGCGCTCTGGGGCGTGACGCTCCTCTTCGGCGCGACCGCGCTCGTCTGGTTCGTGTTCGCGGCGGTCGTGGGTGCGGGCCACGAGACGCCGCCGAACGAGTACGGCCTCGACGAGATTCAAGTCCGCATCATGACCGTCGACGCCGCCGAGGTCGTTCAGGAGACCGTCGACTCCCTGCCGGAGGGGCTCGACGACGTTCACGTGATCGCGGAGTCGCCCGTCGACGTGACCGGCGCGACGGTCCACGCCGTCCCGGAGGCGTTCACCTGCGACGCGGTCCGGAAGGGCCGCGCGCAGGAGTGGGCACGGCAGTCGCTCGACTGCGGGAAGGCGTTCGTCCTCTACCTCGACGAGGACAGCGTTGTCGAGTCGCTCGACGGGCTCCCGGACGCTGACATCGTTCAGCTCCGCGAGAAGCCCCGGCTCACGGGGTCGAACCTCAGCTACTTGGCGGACATGTACCGGATGGGCGTCCGGATCGAACAGCGCGCGTTCGCGCGCCTCTCGATTCCCCTGTTCGCGTGGGGCGGCGGCATCGCGGTCCGCAGCGAGGTGGAGGACGAAACCACGTGGGACCGTGAGACGCTCGTCGAGGACACCGCGTTCGTCTGGGCGGCCTTCCGCGAGCTCGACGTGACGTTCGCGCTCTCGGACGCGGTCTGCCGCAACGAGGCGCCGCCCTCGCTGTACGAGATCCTCCAGCAGCGCCGCCGCTGGGCGGCCGGGAACGTCCGGGCGTCGACGATGCTCCCCCTGCGCTACGAGCTGTTGACTAGGGTCCGCAACTACGCGTGGGCGCTCTCGCCGATCGTCACCCTGCTCGTCGTCCCGTTGTCGCTTCTGGGCGTGACCATCGCGCACAGCGGGCTCTTCTTCGCCGCGTCGATGGGGCTGGCGCTCTGTACGCTGGGCTGGTTCCTGCTCGGCGTCCGGTACTACGGCGACGACCACCGCCGCTGGGCGCTCGCGGTGCCGCTGGCGCCGCTCATCACCGTCGTCCACTCGATGGGGACGGTCGCCGGGATCGTCAACCCGCCGGAGACGTTCCGGGTGACGACGAAGGTCGGCAGCGAGTAACCGCTCCGAGCGCGGCTACGACCCGTCGCGAAGCCGCGGCCCGAGGAACGCCGCGACCGCCTCGCCGACCTTTCCGCTCCGCCCGACGAAGAAGTGATCGGACTCGAACGCGACCGTCTCGACGCCCAGTTCCGTCGCACGTTCGACCACCGGCTCCCAGTCCGCCGTCGAGTCCCGCGTCGCGTACAGGACGCGGACCGGGACGCCCCGGTCGACTATCTCTCCGAGCGCGTCGACCGCGTCGGTGTCGGGGTTCAGGCGGGCGGTCGGCGCGAGCGCGCAGACGCCCGTCAGCTCGGGCCGCGACGCGGCCGCGACGAGCGCGACCGTGCCGCCGAACGAGAAGCCGAACAGCCCGACGCGGTCGTAGCGCTCGCGCGCCCAGCCGACCGCCCGGTCCGCGTCGGTGGTCTCGCCGTACCCCTCGTCCCAGTCGCCGTAGTCGAAGCGGAGGCAGTCGACGCCGCGGTCGGTCACGGCGTCGGAGACGGCCACCAGCCGCTCGTCGCCTCGGTGGCCGCGCTGCTGGGGATGCGGCGGGCAAGCGACGACGACCGCATCCGCGGACGGCGCGTCGGCCGAGGCGTCGCTCGCGGCCGTATCAAGAGTCGCGCGCACGTCGCGACCGCCGGGGATCAGGACGGTGTCGCTCATCGGGATCGGGCGGTCGGGTCGACGCCCGTCAGGGCACCTGCGTCACGCGATCGACGCCGTCGAGGTCGACGAGGTCGCCCGCGAGCGCCTCCTGATCGACGGTCGCCTCGTAGTAGAACACGATGTCGAACGTGCCGTCGCGGAGGAGCTGCTGGCACTCCCAGACGAACGCCTCGTCGTCGAGCGTCAGTCCCTGGAACTGGTTCGACGAGAAGTCCGTGTCGTCGTTGCCGGCCTCGATGTACGTCTCGCCTTTGCCCGCGTGCTCGGCGATGACCTCGTTGGCGGCGACCGTCAGCTCGTGCATCTCTAGGTCCTCCTCACCCTCGAGATTCGTGTGGACGATACAGCCCACCAGCTCGATGTCGCCGGGCTCTAAGAGGGCCTTCGCGCGGGTGTACAGGTCCGAATCGACGGTCTCGCTCATGTCTCTCCCTTCCGGCTCCCGTAATAAACGGGTGACGGTTCGCGGGGCGGGTCGGGGCCGGCCGCGACGCGTCTCAGCGACGGAGCGACACGACGACGGCGCCCCCGTCGGCTTGGACCAGCGCGTCGTCCGCGAGGTCGTCGACGAGCCCGCGGAACCACTCACAGCCGTGTTCGCCGCCCGGCGCGTAGTCCACCCGAATCCGGTTGCCGAGCGCGTCCGGCGCCATCTCGTCGTGCTCGCCGAGCAGGCGCACGATCCGACCGCGGAACTGCCGGCGGCTCCCCTCGAAGCCGGGCTGTTCGGGCGCGTCGGGCGCGGTGAAGTTCCAGGTCCGGGAGGCGTGACAGCACTCGCGACACGAGCAGCCGGCCTCGTCGCAGCGGGGCTTCTTGCCCTAGGCGACGCCGCCGAACTCCATGATCGCGTTGTTCCGCACCCGGGACTCGCCCGCGGGCATGAGCCGGGAGGCGACCCGCTCGAACGCGTCGTCGTCGTCCGAGACGTCGAACGCGCGGTGATTGCGGCAATTTATTACACATAAAATAGCTCAAATATCGGTAGCAACTGAGAGTGGCTGTTGCCGAACATTCCCCGAATGTCCGTATCAGAGTGGCAATCTATCTCTGAGCGACTGGAACGCGAGTCGTCCGAGCAACTGGCTGGGGCCGCGCTTTGGCAGGTCGCGGGCGACGTTCATCGTACTCGGTGGCTCACTCTCACCGATGCCTAGCTCCCACTCCGTCTCCGACTCGAAACGGTCTACCGCGGCCTCGACGCGGTCGCGCACCGCATCAGTTTCCATGGTCTTCACGTCACCGGCTTTCATCAGTACGTCGCCGTCCACGATAACCGTCTCCACATCAGCCGGCGCTGCGTTGTTAGTCACCTGCGCCGGGATGTTGGTCAGCGGGGTGAATTTCGGCTTCTCGACGTCCAGCAGAATGACGTCGGCGCGCTTGCCGGGTTCGAGGCTCCCGATCTCGTCGCCGACCCCGAGTGCCTCTGCTCCTTCGATGGTGAGCATTCGTACGAGCTCCATCGAGTCGTACTGGCCGGTCGAGCGCTTGAGGTTTGCTGCGAGCCGGGCTTGCCTCGCCTCGCCGAACAGACTGTAGGAGTCGTGCCAGTAGTGGTCGTCGATACCCAGGCCGACATCAACGCCCGCGGCGCGGAGTTCCGGCACCGGCGTCCACTGTACGTCGCCGCCCGTGTTCCAGTAACAGAAAATCGACGGGCAGTGTGCGACCGACGCGTCTGCTTCGGCAGTCCGTTGGATGTCTTCGTCGTCGGCGAGCCGGAAGTGCGCGGCTACAAGTCGGTCGTCCAAGAGGCCAACGTCATCGAGAAGGGCGAGCGAATCCTCGGCGCCATTCGACCGCGCCATCGTGTTGCTCGCCTCCAGTTCGAGCAGGTGCGTGTGGACGAGCAGGTCGGGATACTCGTCAGCGAGTTCGGCGGTGTGTTCCCACAGTTCGCGGGTACATGACCAGTCGTCGTGGGGGTTGATCGTCGCCCGGATGCGGCCGTCGTACGCGCCGTGGTACTCATCGATGAACTCGCGGGCGCGGTCGAACTGCTCTTCGACGGAAACGTCCCAGAAGAGGTCGGAGAGCGCCATCCCGAAGAATCCGCGCAGGCCCGCCTCGCCGAACGTTTCTGCGCCCCCGCCGGGACGGACGTCCATCGAGTTGACGGTCGTGACCCCACCACTGAGGAAGTTCAGTGCGGCGAGTTCGTACCCCGCCCGGACGAAGTAGTCGTACTCGCCCTCGGCGATGTGGCCGAATATGGCGGTCATCCCACTCATCATTTCCATGAGGTCGAGGTCGCTGAACGCGCCAAGCAGCGGCGTCAGTTCGAGATGGGTGTGCGCGTTGACGAGACCTGGCATCACGAGTTTGCCTTCGCCGTCGATGACCAAGTCGGCCGCTAACTCCGCGTCATCGTCCCGAGATGACCGCACGTCGGTGATCCGACCATCCTCGATGAGCACCGTTCCTCGCTCGTAGAGTCGATTTCGCTCGTCCACCGTGAGAACGAACGCATCGTGAATCACACAGTCAGCCGTCATTTCCTCCCACCCGTCAGCGTCGTGTGTAGCTGTAATTATTAGTATCTATTTCCCTCAATTGGCTCTGTTGAAATCCTTAGAGGTTGATATGTTTTTGCGGTCGTGCTGAATATAGAGGTTAGATTCAGCAATCGATTGGTCGCGTCGCAAAGCCCTCTAGAGTTTGCCGCTGAGCGTCTCGACAGCACTTCGTACAACTGAAAATACTGCGTTAGAATGGCGTGCACCAAGTGTACGTGATTTGAGAGCGTTAGAGATAGCAGCCCGAGTAGTCTACGCAACCACCACTCGAAACTCTAGACCGCTTTGCGACGCGAGAAAAAAAAACTTGTTACAGTGACTTTTTGAGTGATAGATATGAGTCTCCTCAAAGAACTCGTAGCAGGCCTAAAAGGGTGGGCTATTATGGAGCTGAGTGGGTGGCTGGTCGTGCTCATTGCGGCGGTCGTTTTCGTCGTGACCCTGATCGCTGGCAGTGCGTTGTTCGGTGACGCGGCCGGATTGGCTATTGGAATCAGCTCCGCACTGCTCGTCGCGTTTGTTGTTGGACCACGTCTTCGAAACCGGTTCCGAGACGGTCAACAGTAGTGTGTGCGGCAGTCGACACACAGAAGACAATCCACCGGTGCAACACATCCCGACGATTAAAACTCGAAGTCAGCACGCCAGTCCAGTTGATTGGTCGTGTCGTTTGGCTACGTACATTATGTGGAGAGAGGATCGACTGAGAAGCTGTCGTGACCGACTTGCGCCCTCTATTCAGCACGCCGTTTATATCAGACTTAGAGGATTTCACCTATGGAAACGCTGCTACCCGGGCAAACCACGTCTAGCGACAAAATGATTACGCCGTCTGGGGATCTGCTGTTTTCACAGCCGGTAGGCGGTCGGAACGTGTCCGCGGTGCGGTCGCTGTCTGGCGATAGCTGACGCTCACGGAGGGCCTCGGCCGGCCACTGAGGGCCGCCGGTCCGGCGGCCCTCAGATCCCTCGTCTATGCGGTTACACCCGGTGGATCGTACGCTTCTCTCCGATCAAGCATGTGGTAGATCGATACCAGCATCTTCCGAGCTGCTGCCACGATCGCTTTCTGTGAGTTCTTCCGGCTTGCTAACCGGTCGTAAAACCGACTGAGATACTCGTCGTTACTCGTATGAACTGCGGTGTTTGCTGCTTGGACGAGCAGCCATCGTACACGCCCTGATCCACGTTTCGAAATGCCCCCTTCGATCCGCGAGTCGCCTGACTCGCGGATCACCGGGTTCAATCCCACGTAACTGACAACCTCCTTGTCACCGTCAAACCGGTCGATCCCACCTAACTCCGCGTAGATTGTCAGCGCAGTGTAGTAACTCACACCGGGAATCGTCATGAGCAGCTGGGTCTCCTTCAGAGACCCAGCGCGCTCTTCGATCGTCTCATCGAGCTTCTGAATCTCTTCGGTGAGCGACTCGATCAGGTCGAGGTACGACTCAAGCAGCGTGTCGAACGGCGTCGGGATCGAGAGTCCCCGCAGGGACTCTCGTCCCTCCACGGTTAGCGGTTTCACGTCTTCGGTGATGCCGTGATCGGAGAGGAGTCCATGGACCTTGTTGGCGTACTTGGTACGGTTTTCGACCAGGGTCTGTCGCCCGCGCACGAGTGCGCGGGCTTCCCTAACCTCCTCGGTCGGAACGTAGCTTTCAGGCACCGAATTTAACCGGAGCATCCGCGCGAGTTCTTTGGCGTCAACGCGGTCGGTTTTCTTGTCGGTGTCTGCGATCTGGTTGATCTTTTTGGGATGAGCAACGGTCACATCCAAGTGCTCCGACAGCGTGTCGTGGATGTGGTAGTAGTTGGAGGTTGCCTCAAGCACGGCTTGTGCGCCGGCGTACCGCTGGGCGAGCTCGTCGAGGTTCGCGTTCTTAATGAGTATGAAAACTTTTGTTAGTTAAGCTTGATAGAAGAGTAATGGAGCGCTCACGTCGAAAAGAGATTGAGCATCACTTGACTGAGGAAGAAATCGATGAACTGCTACGTGAGGCCGAAGACGATCACCACCTCCGCCGTCTTGGATTTTTGAAGAATCTCTACCGGGGTGACTCAATTCCGGAGGCCGCCGACCGCGAAGGTCGGTCGGCCGCCACCGGTGGTCGCTGGGCGGATGCTTGGAACGAGGATGGCCTAGAAGGACTGATGCCGAGTTTCGGGGGCGGCCGGCCCCCGAAACTCGACGAGGATGAGCAAGACGAGCTGGTGGAGATGCTTCGTGACGGCCAACCGTGGAAATCACAGGAGATTCAGCATCTTCTTCAGGAGGAATTTGGCGTTTCCTACAGCCCAAATTACCTCGGTACTTTCCTTCGGAAACTCGGTCTCTCGTACGCGAAACCACGACCAAAGCGTCCACATCGGCCAGAGAATCCTGATGAAATCCTCGAAGAGCGCGTCGATGACGCGCTCGACGAGGACGACCAGCCACACAACAAACGTGAGGGAGAAGACGAAGAAGGGTGGATTGTTGAGGATGATATTTGTACTGATGGGGGTACCGTCCTCGGGTTTTTTGATGCATCGAAGCCACAGCCGTACGATAACTCGCGGCGTGTTTGGTACGTTGACGACCCTCACATCGAACGGGAGTTAGTCAAGACACACGATTCTGCGGTCGGATTCTACGCGCTCAACGGTGAGAGTCTGGTAACGTTCACTGAGAACGAAGAGAAAGAGCAGATTTGCGGGGTATTAGAGAAGATCCGCGAGCAGAATCCGGGCAAGCGGATTCTGCTCGTCTTGGATAAGCACGGTTCACATAGATGTAAACACACGCGCAAGCGTGCGCATCAACTCGGGATTGACCTGATTTTCATTCCATCAGGCTCACCGCACCTCAACCCAATCGAGCAAGTCTGGAAGTATCTCAAATGGACGATGGCACCAATCGTCGTTGAGAGCGAAGCGGAATTCAAAGACCTCGTTCAGGAAACTTTTGAGAAAATAACGAAACGCGTCAGCTTCGCAAAGAAGTGGTGTGAACAGTTCCTTGACTTTCGAATGTTATCTTAATCATTATCAACGCGAACCTCTTCGACGATCTTCCCAGCCTCATCCATCACTGCCACCTGTGCGTACCGTTTGTGGACGTCGATTCCGAGGTACATAGCTTGTTCACCCGGGACGCCAGTGCGTGAAGCAGAGATTCACCTATTCGGGCTTTCCCGGATGCCGCGGGGCGCGGCATCCGGGCTGTAACGCCCATGACTCGGCTTCTTTCGCACACGGACCAGTCAACAGAACGTGCTCGATGGCACGTGAAATCCGTCGGTCTCTTGCGCCCCATATCTTGTTTCACGCTCTGCTAGGGTAGCAGCGTTTCCATCGAGTCAACAGAGCCCCTCAATTGAGAGCGCGGGTACGCTCCGCGGGTTCTCCCTTCTTGACATCCTCCCCGCGCTGAAGCGCTGTCTCTTACCCACAAGTTCACCGAGTCCCAAACAAACGTTTCAGACGCTGTCGAACCATATCTATTCTCGAGAGATCGAGGTGGGGAGTAATTCGGACGGTGATATCGGCAGTGGGGGGTTGTTGAATGTGGTAAACAAGATCAGCAAAATCGTCCCATAGAAGTGTTAAATCTGTAGATATCGAGGCTTCGGTCGGATTCATTGACCGCAACAACGACTCGATTTGTGGGTAAGAGACAGCGCTGAAGCGCGAGGATTCCCACGGTACCGCACCGCTGGGTTGGGATATTGTGGTTTACGACGTTACCTGTTCTTGAGGTGCGAACGCACCAGGTTCCTTGTCAAACAAGAACGTCGATGGCTGTGTCAACCAGCCGTTACTCCTATCCACCGAGAGATTCGGTGAACTCGGAGATACTTTCTGCCGAATGTTCTCAGCACCGTTCACATCCGCATTGGCCACTGTACCGCACTCATCGCAGACGTACAGTCCGCGTTCAACACGGTTCGCGTCATACTTCCGGCCACAGCACGAGCACGACTTCGAGGTATCCCGCTCAGACACTTGCTCAACCGTGATGCCTTCCATCTCGGCTTTGTATTCGAGGAGATCGGTGAACCGGTCGAACGCCCATGAGTGTAGGTCAAGATTGCCGTGTTTCTCCCAGTCCTTTGACTCGCCGTTCTCCTCATCCTCACGGACGCCGGAGAGATCGCCCACCACGATTGTTCCAATTTCCTCGTCAACACACCGCTGGACGATATGCTTCGAGAGGGTGTGGAAGTAGTGGGTCCGACGGGCCGACTTCTTCTGGTTCAGCCGCGTGGCTTGCGCAGAATGCGAATCGTCACACCGGGTGATTCGCTTGCTGAAGTAGTAGTCGTCCTGTTTCAAGCAGTTCAGCGGGTACAACTCGCTGTGACCGTCTTCATACGCGAGCGCGGCGAAGTTGTTGATACCGAGGTCAACACCGACCGTCTTCTCACCGGGGGCTTCAGCCACGTCCATTTCGACCTTACAGACGAAGTGTAGTTCCCACTCGTCGCCGGTCCACACAATCTTGACTTGTTGGACGTTCTCCACGGCAGAGAGGTCAATATCGGGGCGAGTCTGGTACGTACACAGGACGAAGTCCGACCAGTACTCCTTCAGGTTCGATCCTTTTGAGAGTCGAACACGGTCGTACTGAGTGTCGAGTTTGAGGCCTTTCTGCTTGAATGTGACCGTGGAACGCGGGTGTTCGTCGCCGTGTTTGCGGTAGCCGGGCGGGTTCGCTCGTGTATCTCCGTTTTGTCGTTTACCGTACCAGCCGTTGAACGCTTCAGCGAGTTCTTGAAGGACTCGCTGACTTGACTGCGAATGCAGGTCACCATAGCATTCGTGGGTTTTGAGGTACGCGGTGAGTTCGGTGTGGTTCGGGATGTGACCGATTTCGTCCCAAATCCGGTTACACGTCCACCGTCCGACGTTCCAGAGCTTACTGGCTGCGAACCCGAGCGAATCAAGATCGTCTCGTACCCGCGACTGGTTCCGTATGGAAGCAGTATAGGTACGGGTAACGACCTGTTTCGCTATACGTAACCTATGTAGACCAACTTGCTTGAACCTATGTATTTGCTCAGCGTGGAATATCCAGCCGTGCCATCGACCGGTGAACTGTGACGGGTAGTGTCGGATTCATCCCCGCGCTAAAGCGCTGTCTCTTACCCACAGATCGAGTTGTTGTTGCGGTCAATAAATCCGACCGAAGCCTCGATATCTACAGATTTAACACTCCTATGAGACAATTTTGCTCATCTCGCTTACCACATTCAGCAACCCCCCACTGCCGATATCATCGCCCGATTCACTCCTCACCTCGATCTTCCGAGAATAGATTGGGTTCGACAGCGTCTGAAACGTCTGTTTGGGACTCAGTGAACTTGTGGGTAAAAGACAGCGCTAAAGCGCGAGGCTTTCTCCTCGATTCTCCGTATCAAGAGCACTATCACTGCCGGGTAGATCTGTGAGCAGAGTACGAACGGGTGTTACCCTCGGAGCCGGACGCTCGTCTCATCCCCGGAGTCTTCGACCTCGACTAATCCATCATCTGCCAAATCCGAAAGGAGCCCTCGAAGCCACTCGCGTCCGTGTTCGCCATCTGGCGAGTAATCGACGCGAATACGGTGTCCGAGGGTATCGAGGCTTATCACGTCGCGCTCGCCGAGGAGCCGGACGATCCGACCGCGGAACTGCCGCCGGCTCCCCTCGAAGCTGGGCTGTTCGGGCACGTCGGGCGCGGTGAAATCGCCAGTCTGGTAGGCGTGGCACCACTCGCGCCACGGGCACCCCGCCTCGTCGCAGCTGGGGCTCTTCCCGCAGGCGACGCCGCCCAGTTCCATGACCGCGTTGTTCCACACCCGCGACTCGCCCGCCGGCATGAGCGCGGACGCGACCCGCTCGAACGCGTCGTCGTCGTCCGAGACGTCGAATGCCCGATACAGCACCCGCTTCACGTTGGTATCGACGACGGCGTCGCCGTTGTTGAACGCGAACGACGCCACCGCGTTGGCGGTGTAGGGTCCGACGCCCATCAGCTCGCTCAGTCCGTCTGGGTCCTCGGGAAACGTCCCGTCGTGGTCGTCCTCGACCTGTCCGGCCGCCTCGTGGAGGTACTTCGCGCGGTTGTTGTACCCCAGCGAGTGGTCGGACCAGAAGGCGACCACGTCGGCTCGATCGGCGGCGGCTAGGTCGGCGGTCGTCGGCCACTCGTCGAGGAAGTCCTCCCACGCGGGGACGACCCGGTCGAGCTGGGTCTGCTGGCTCATCACCTCGCTGACGAGGATCTCGTAAGGGTCCTCTGTGTGGCGCCACGGGAACGCGCGGTGGTCGGCCTCGTACCAGTCGACGAGCGCGTCGCGGACCGCGTCGCGGTCGGCGGGGAGCTCCGGCGCGTCCTCGGGACCACCCTCGCCGCTAGCGCCTCCGCCCTCGCTGCCGCCGCTCTCGCCCTCGGCGCGGTCGCCCGCACCGTCCGAGTCGGTCATATCCCCGGTCCGGGCGGCGGCGGTTTATCGGTGCTGGTCCCCGTCGGTGCGGGCCGGCGCCATCGTCCGCGGGTCGCGGTCGGGGCCGGGGTACTCCCCGCCGACCGCGTCCGGATACAGCTTCGCCGGGTCGAACACCGTCGCGAACGCGCGCGACTCCCGGACGCTCACGGGGAGTCTGTCGCGTAGCCCGGCCGCTGCCCCCGGCCCGGTCAGCGAGGGGTCGAGGCTTATCACCTGCATCGCGCCGCCGCGGTAGGCGGACGCCAGCGCGGGATGATCGCCCGAGGGCTGCGTGACCGGTTCGCGCCACGCCTCGACCGCGTCGCGCCAGTCTGCCGCTAGCTCCGGCTCCGCGAGGGACGCGATCACCGCCTCGGCGTCGTCGAGGAGCGGGTCGCTGGCGACGAGCGTCGTCCACGCGTGCGACCGGAGCGCGTCGAGCGCCTCGCGGGCGTCGCCGCCGAGGAGGAGATCAGCGGCGAGCGCGTCCGCACCGGCGACGACGCGGGCCGGGCTGGGATCGAGGGGGTCGGTCACTTCGTTCCCCTCACCGCCGGAGTCGCCGTCGCCCCCGGAATCGCCACCGTTCCCGTCCGCCGTCGAGCGCACGGCGTCGAGCGCTCGTCGCACGTCCGCCTCGTCGAGGTCGCCGCCGAGCGCGGCCGCGCGCTCGAACAGGTCGCCGAAGGTCATGCCCGCCGGTCGTCGCCGCGGGCGTATCGTCCTTGCGGCCGGACGGAGAGGCCGAACGTTATTGGCCGCCGCGTCGAAGCCCGCCGCGTGACCGATCGCTCCTCCGACGATCCGACCGTCGCCGTCCCGCAGGTCCCGGTCGAGGACCTCGCTGTCGACGCGAACGCGGACCGACTTCGAGATCGGGCCGCCGACCTGCCGAGCGGCGTCGACCTCGCCGTGTTTCCCGAGTACGCGCTCACGGGGTTCGTGGCCGACGAACGGCTCCGGGAGGCCGCGCTGTCCCGGGACGTGGCGCGCGCACGGCTCGAATCCGTCGCCGAGACCGCCGGCTCGGCCGTGGTCGCGGGGTACGCCGAACGGGACGGCGACGCCGTATACAACGCGACCGCGTACGTCCCGCCGGGAGGGTCCTCCGAGGACGGCGGCGGAGAGTTCTCCGCCTACCGCAAGCGACACCTGTGGGACGACGAGGCGGAGTGGGTCGAGCCCGGCGGCGACCGCGTGATCGTCGAGACGCCCGCCGGACCGACCGGACTGCTGACCTGCTACGACCTCAACTTCGTCGCGGAGAGCGCGTGGTTCGCTGAGCGCGCGGTCGACGCCCTCGTCGTCGTCGGCGCGTGGCCCGCCGACCACGTCGCGAACTGGCGGCTCCTCGTCCGAGCGCGCGCGCTCGACGGGGTCAGGTGGACCGTCGGCGCGGGGCGCACGGGAACCGCGGGCGGCGCGCGTCCGGCGGAGGCGGCGACCTACGCGGGCAACTCCCTCGTCGTCCGCCCCGACGGCGCGGTCGCCGCCGAGCTCGGCCGGGAACCGGCGACGCTGACCGCGACCCTCGACCGAGACACGCTCTCCGCGCAGCGCGATCTGGTGGGGGCTGTCGACGACATCTGAAACTATTCTTTCCAGTTTCGAAAAAGTAGTTTTCTCAGTAGGAACTATTAAGTAGGTCGCGCGCGTATGTATAGTTGAAATGAGCACCCAGAAGCAGTCACGTCAGCGATACGGCGACGTTCACGAGAGCGAAGCGCTCCGCGTCCCCGAGGAGAAGGCAGAACAGCTCGTCGACGCGCTCAACAGCGACCTCGCGGCGACGTACGTCCTCTACCACCAGGTCAAGAAGCACCACTGGCTCGTCGAGGGCGCCGAGTTCCTCGGCATCCACGAGTACCTCGGCGAAGTCGCGGAGGACCTCGAAGAGGGCGCCGACGTCCTCGCGGAGCGCGCACAGGCGCTCGGCGGCGTGCCGCTCTCGGGCGGCGCGAACTACGAGGAGCACGCACCGGTGACCCCCGAGGACGCCGACGCCTACGACATCCGGACGTCGCTGGAGCACGACCTCGAGATGTTCGGCGACATCACCGAGCAGCTCCGCGAGCACATCCAGCTCGCCAACAACCTCGGCGACTACAACACCGAAGAGCAGCTCCGTGACATCCTCGAAGACGTCGAGGAACACGGCCACCACCTCGAGCACTACCTCGAAGACGACACGCTCGTCACGAGCGAGACGCTCGAGTAGACTGGCCCCGGCGGACTGCTTCCGGCACGTCCCGACGTTCGATTTTCCGCTTTTTCGCGCTACGCAGCGGCCGCGCCGTCGACCGCGTCACCAATTGTACTTCCGATCGCCTCGCCGATCAGTCGAGGTCCGGGGCCCGCTCGCCCGCGGGGACGACGACCTCCAGCCAGTTCTCTTCCGGCGGCAGCGGACAGGAGAACGTCTCGCTGTACGCGCAGAAGGGGTTGTACGCGAGGTTAAAATCGATCGTGACCGCGTCGCCGTCGGCGAGCTCGCGCTCGGGTGCCAGCTCCATGTACCGACCCTGGTGGTACGTCTGCTGGCCGGTCGTCTTGTCGCGGAAGGGGACGAAGACGGCGCCGTCGTCGCCCTCCTGGCGGTAGCCCGCGAGCGTGTGCTCCGTCCCGTTAATCTCGAGCGCGAAGGTGACGATCCGGAGGTACCGGACCGGGTTGCTCGCGGTCGTCTCCATCTCGACCGGCTCGGGGTCGTCGTGGACGGTGACGGTCGCCTCGACGCGGTAGTCCGGGTTCGGGGGAAAGTAGTCGAGCCCGTCGAACTCGTCCCGGTGTTCCGGGGGGATCGGCGACTGCGGGTGGTCGTCGAAGAACTCGTCCTTCTCCCGGCGGTTCGCGCGGAGCCGCTCGGCGTAGTCCTCGCTCATGCCCGGTCCGACGAGCGCCGGCGGTTTCAGGCTCGCGGTTCCGGCGCCGGTGTCTCTACCGCCGAAGCGGTCGCGACGCCGTCACAGCGCTTGGAGGTCGGCCAGACAGTCGTCGAGGTCGCGGTTCGACGTGGCCAACGACACGCCGTCGACCCGGGCGAGGTCGGCGGCGTGGTCCCAGAGGTCGCCGTCCTCGATCCCGTGGAGCACGACGGCGTTCGGCGTCGGGCTCACGACCCGCAGCGCGACGAGCGGCGACTCGCCGCGCGTCACCCGGGTGAACACGAGCGCGCGGTTCGTCGACTGGCCGTACAGCCGGTAGAACTCCTCGCTGGAGAGCCGCGTGATCGCCTGGATCGAGTCGATGACGGTGTGGCCGTTCACGTGGTCGTGGTCGCCGCGGACGACCTCCGTCGCGCCCATCGCGTCGTAGAAGTCCGCCAGGGGGACCGCCGTCGAGTACTCGCGGAGGTCGTGGACGATGTCGCTCTCGAACCCGGCCGAGAGCACCCGAGCGTGCTGTCGGAGGCGGCCGCCGCCGCGGCGCTCGTCGATGTCGAGGAGTCCTTCGACGGTCCGCCGGACGACGCCGATCCCGGGGCTCTCGCGCCGGCCGCTCTCGTAGTCGGAGACGACCGACGAGGAGACGCCGAGCTGGTCGGCCAGCTCCGTCTGCGAGACGTCGAAGTCGGTCCGCCACTTCCGGAGCGTCGCGCCCGGGTCGTCGCTCAGCGTTATCTCGCCGGCGATCCGGCGGGAGAGCTCCTCGCGTGCGTCGCTCATGGCCTGAACGGACGACCGACCGCCGCAAAAGGGTACCGTTCGTCGCGCGTCGAAACCGACCGGAGCCCGGCCTGGTCGAGGACGCGGCCGCGGCTCACTCTAAGTACAGCGAGTAGACGATGACCGCGAACCCGATCGCCGTGAGGAGGCCGTCGACGGCGATGCCGACCGCGAGGTCGGCGCCGATAATCTGGTGGGAGACGCCGCCCAACAGCGCCCCGACGGTGACGATGCCGAAGCCGACGCCGAGTTCGCGCAGCGACCGGTCGCCGGTCCGGTCGTACGCGCGGAGCGCGTAGTAGGTGATACTGCCACCGAGCACTAGGATGGCGGTCTTTGCGACGATGATCGTCAGGTCGATGTAGGGAGTCATGTTTCCTCTCGTAGCTCCGACCACAGGTCGGCCAGTCGCTCGTCTCGGGTCCGCTCCGGCCGAGAGAACTCCACGTCGAACTCGCGGCTGCCCGCGTCGCCCTCGTCGCCGTCGCCGACCGAGACGGTGACGGCGTCGAACGACACCGAGTACCGCGTCGTGTGCTGTCCGTCCCGCCGGATGTCGGTCGACTCCGACAGCAGGGAGGCGTCGGTGAGCATCTCCAGTTTCCGGTAGGTCGTCGACAGGGGGATGTCGCACTCCTCGGAGAGTTCGCTCGCGGTCTTCGGCTCGGTGAGCGCCGCGACGATCCGACGGGCCGCGTCGTCGGCCAGCGCGTCGAGCACCTCGTCGACCGACGGCGGCTCCGGCTCTCGCGACGGGTCCCGCACCATGCGTGACGGTTCGGCCCCCGGGACTTAAACCATTGAATTTCCGCCGAGGCGGCGGGGCTCGCGGCCGCCACTCCTCCCTCTTTTGTGTGGCGCCGCCGTACGGCGATACCATGGACACGTGGAAGCGTCGAGTCGGCGGGTACATCGCGTTCGTGGCCGTCGTGCTCGTCTCCACCACCGTTTCCTACCGGTGGGGGATGCGGGTGTACGAGAACGACCCGCGCACCCTGATCGAGTCGTTCCAATTCGCGATCGAGATGTTCACGACGACCGGGTTCGGTGGCGACGCCTCGTCGTGGCAGACCCAGGAGATGCACGCGTTCATCGCCGTGATGGACCTGGTCGGCATGGTGCTTCTCATCGGGGCACTGCCGGTCGTCGCCACGCCGCTCCTCGAGTCCGCGTTCTCGACGACCGTCCCCCGGTCGCTGGACGCGGACCTGAGCGGCCACGTCGTGGTCGCCTCCGACACCACGCGCTCCGACGCGCTCCTGGACGAGTTCGACTCGGAGGGGGTCACCTACGTCGTCGTCGAACCCGACCCGGACCGGGCGCTGGCGCTGTACGAGGCGGGTCACATGGTGATCCGCGCCGACCCGGAGACGACGGCGGGGCTCGAGAGCGCCCGCCTCGGCGACGCCCGCGCCCTCGTCACCGACCTCTCGGACCGGGTCGACGCGAGCATTGTCCTCGCCGCGAAGGAACTCTCGACCGACGTCCGCGCGATAAGCGTCGTCGAGGACCCGAGCCGAGAGCGGTACCACCGGCTCGCCGGCGCCGACGAGGTGCTCTCCCCGCGGTCGCTGCTCGGCGAGAGCCTCGCCTCGAAGGTGACGACGGCGGTGCGGACCGACCTCGACGAGGCGGTCGCGGTCGGCGACCTGCGGATCGCGGAGGTGTCGATCCACCACGGGAGCGGCCTCGCCGGATCGACGCTCGCCGGGAGTCGGATCGGCGAGCGCACCGGCGTCGACGTGATCGGCGCGTGGTTCAACGGTGCGTTCGAGGCGGCGCCGCCGCCGGACGCGACGCTGTCTGCGGGGACAGTTCTGCTCGTCTCCGGGACCGAGGGACAGGTGGAGCGGCTCGTGGACCTGACGAACTCGGCAGCCCGCCGGTTCGGCGCGGGCGAGACGGTCGTCATCGGACACGGGCAGGTCGGGAAGACCGTCGCGAACGCGCTCGAATCGGCCGACCTGCCGGTGACGGTCGTCGACCGCGACGGCGCCGAGGCGATCGACGTGGTCGGGGACGCGACGGAGCCGGACACGCTGCGGGACGCCGGCGTCGCGGACGCGCGGACGGTCGTCCTCGCGCTCCCCGACGACACGACGGCCGAGTTCGCGACGCTCGTGGTGCGCGATCTGGCGCCGAACGTGGAGCTGCTCGCGCGGGTCGAGGACGCCGAGAGCGTGCCGAAGATGCACCGCGCCGGGGCCGACTACGTGCTCTCGCTCTCGACGGTGACCGGGCGGATGTCGGCGTCGGCCGTGCTCGCGGACCGGGACGTGCTCTCGCTGGACACCCACGTCGAGGTCGTCAGGACCGAGGCGTCCGCGCTGGTCGGCCGGACGGTCGGACAGGCCGCCGTCCGCGAGACCACCGGCTGTACCGTCATCGCGATTGAACGGGGCGACGAGCTCGTCACCGACGTGGGCCCGGAGACGCGGGTCGAGCGGGGCGACGAGCTCGTCGTCGTCGGCACCGACGAGGGAGTCCGCGCGTTTGAGCGCGCGTTCGCGTAGAGACGGGTTGGTTCGCCCGCTCGGCTCGCGGCGCTGACTCGGCCCGCGCCGCGGATTCGAGCGGGCTCGCGCCGCTGCTCCCGCTCGCGCCGCCGGTCTCGGCGCGACGAGTCGAACGGTTCAAGTATTCGCTGGCTGTTCGTATCCGTATGAAAGACCAGGGACGCTCCACGCGCAAGCGGACCGGCGGCCGACTCAAGCACGCCTCGAACAAGAAGCGCCACCAGCTCGGCCGCGAGCCCGCCGAGACGACCGTCGGCGAGACCCGACTCCAGTACATCGACTCCCGCGGCACGGAGAAGAAGGTCCGCGCCCTCTCGACGAACGTCGCGCAGGTCGCCGACGACGGCGAGGTCAGCGAGGCCGAGATCGAGAACGTCGTCGACAACCCCGCGAACGTCAACTACGCCCGCCGGAACATCGTCACGAAGGGCGCCGTCATCGAGACATCCGCCGGCCGCGCACGCGTCACCTCCCGCCCCGGCCAGACCGGCCAGGTCAACGCGGTCCTGCTCGACTGAACGCGGCCTTTCTGAAGGTATTTCAGCCCGCACGCCCACCAGCGACGCGTGTACCTCGGCGTCGACGAATCCGGCAAGGGACCCGCGCTCGGACCGATGGTCGCGGCGGCGGTCGCCGCCGACCCGGCGGACCTCCCCGCCGACGTGGACGACTCGAAGCGGGTCGCGCCGGCCAGACGCGAGGAGATAGCGGCGGCCCTCCGGGGCGACCCGGCCGTCGCCGTCGGCGTCGCCCGCGTTGACCCCGACGAGATCGACCGCCCCGACACCGACATGAACACCCTCACCGTCCGTGGTCAGGCGCTGGCGGTCCGGGACGCCCTCGCCGACCTCCCCGCTGGCGTCGCCGAACCGGTCCGCGTCGTCGCCGACGCGGGCGACACCAGCGAGGAGCGGTTCGCGCGGCGGCTCGGCGAGTTCGTCGAGGGCGACGGTGCGGACGGAGCCCGCGGCGACGATGGGGCCCACCCCGCGGTCGACGTGACGGCCGCCCACGGCGCCGACGAGGACGACCCCGTCGTCGGCGCGGCGAGCGTCGTCGCCAAGGTGGTCCGCGACGCCGCGATGGCCGACCTCGACGCCACGTATCCCGACTACGACATCGGGAGCGGCTACCCGAGCGACCCGGCCACGCGAGCCTTCCTCGCCGCGTACGTCGGCGACCACAGGGCGCTACCCGACTGTGCGCGCGAGTCGTGGGCGACCTGTGAGGACGCGCTGGCGGCCGCCGAGCAGTCGGCGTTAGACGAGTTCTGAAAGCGGGCCGGAGCCGCTCGGCGCTCAGCCCTCAGAACAGCCCGGCGATGACCCCGCCGAGCGTCCCGACGATCGTCTCCCACACCGAGAAGCCGGTCGCGATCGCCAGCACCGTGTCCGCGCCGAAGAAGGCGAACAGCAGCGCGGAGCCGAAGTGCGCGAGCCGCATGTCGACCCGGCCGGCGAACGTGTGGAAGAAGTAGGCGTTCGCGAGGCTCACCGGGATGATCGCGAGCATCTCGCCGGCCCAGATGGCCGAAGTCGCGCCGTACTGGACCGCCAGGCCGATGGTGACGAGCTGCGTCTTGTCGCCGAACTCGCCGGTCGCGGTGAGCAGGAAGATGGGGAAGAAGCCGCCGAGCGACCCAGAGTACCTGTCGAGCCGCCCCGGGAGCGAGAGGTCGTCGAACGCGGCCAAGCCGCCGTCGGTGCGCTCCGCTTCCGGGGTCGTCCCGCGCGACGGCGCGGACCGGTACAGCAGGACCGCGAAGACGAAGAACAACACCGCGGTGATCGCGTCCAACACGACCGGCGGGAGCGCCGACTGGAGTGCCTGCCCGAACGCGATCTCCACGGCGGTCCACCCGGCGAACGCCGAGCCGGCGGCCGCGACGACGACCTTGGGATCGTACCGCGTGGAGAGCCCGGCGATCATCAGCTGTACCTTCTCGCCCGGCAGCACCGCGAGCTGCGTCACGAACGCGATCGCGACGATCTCGACGTAGCCGGTCATGCGTCGCCCGCCTCCTGACCGTCGGTCGCGGCGGTCGACTCCGCGGCGCGGCGGACGTACACGCGGTCCGCGACCGCCTCCGGCAGCCCGTGTTCGTCCCCGTCGCTCGCCCGGACGGTGACCAGCCCGAAGGAGGTGATATCGACGACCTCGACGGTCGTTCCGGGCGTTATCTCGGCGTCGACGAGGAACTCCAGCACGTCGGGGTCGCGGTCGCTGACGCGGGCGACCGTTCCCCGTTCGCCCGGATCCAGCGCCGCGACGAGCGTCGTCCCGGCGTCCTCCGGCGTCGAGAGGTCGGCCGGCGGGATCGGGTCACCGTGCGGGTCGGCGGCGGGGTAGTCGAGGACGCGCTCGACCCGACGCGTGAACTCCTCGCTGACGTGGTGTTCGAGCGCGTCAGCCTCGTCGTGGACCTCGGTCGCCTCGTAGTCCAGCTGCTCTGCGAGGAACGCCTCGATGAGGCGGTGTCGGCGGACGACCTCCAGCGCGGCGACCTCGCCCGCGGGCGTGAGCTCGACGCCCGTGTACTTCTCGCGGGAGAGCAGGCCGCGGTCGGCGAGCGTTTCCACCATGCTTGTCACCGTCGCGGGGGTCTTGTCGAGCGAGTCCGCGATCTGCGAGGTCGAGACGGGCGGTCCCACCCGCGACTCGATCCGATAGATCGACTTGAGATAATCTTCGACGGCGTCGGTCGGCATAGACGTTTTTGACCGGTCTAAATTAATAGTTTGTCGGATGCGTTTTCTGTTCTTGCCAAAGGCATAACGAGAGGCGAGTCGAAACGGTGATCTCGAAAACCGTCGCTGTGAGCGATCGGAAACCGATCGAACGTCACATCCGGTCGAGAATTAGGGGTCGCCGACGCGCGGTCGGCCGGATTATTTGACCGTCAGCAGGCGGCGCAGGATGTCGCCGTACGCTGGCCGGGTGATCAGCACACCGACCAGCACGCCGAGGACGGTGAAGATGGCGAACCCGGAGAGGTCGCCGAGCGACAGCACCATCAGCGGCGACATCGCGATGATGGTTGTGGCCGCGGCCGCGCCGATCACCCAGAACGCCCGCCGGAACCGGGAGTCGAACACTTTTTTCGAGTTCACGTCGCCCTCGCTCATCACCTCGTCGGCGATGATGACGAGGTCGTCGACACCGGTCCCGACGACCGCGATGAAGCCGGCGATCACCGCGAGTTCGAGCGGGTAGCCGAGCAGCGCCGCGAACCCGAGCAGGGCGTACACCTCCGTCAGCGCCGTGACGATCATCGGGAGCGCGACGCGCGGTTCGCGGTAGCGGAGGAACACCATCCCGGCGACCGCCAACACCGAGAGCACGCCGATGACCAGCGAGTACGTCCGGAAGTTCTCACCCTGCGAGGCCGAGATGGACGAGGAAGTCCCCTCCCCGCTGATGTCGAGGTCGGCCGGGAGCGCGCCGGCGCGGAGGTTCAGCGAAATGGTCTGCGCCTCGGCGAACTCGCCCGTCGTGAGCCGGAAGTTCCCGGTGTCGGCCCACGAGCCGGCCGCCATGCTGTCCGCGAGGCCCGGGTCCATCCCGAAGGAGTTGACGACCTCGCCGTCGACGACGAGCAGGAGACACGGGTTCGAGTTCTCTATCTCACCGGTCTCCTCGTTGTATCCGCACCGGTCCGCCCCCGTCTGGTACGCGTCGGCGAAGCCGCGTTGCGCCACGGCGTCTTGGAAGGAGTGCGCCGGCGACTGGCCGCTCTCGGCGGTGTTGCGCACTGTGACCGGGACGTACGCTCCGGTACCGCGGTCGCTCTGGGCCGCGGTCCCGATCGTCTCGAAGTCGCCTTGGGTCAGCGTTCCCTCCTGAACCGCGGTGCCGTTTCCGTCCGGGTACGCGATGTCGATCCGGACGGTCCCGCGCTCCTCGAGGAGGTCGATCACTTCTTGCCGGCCTTGCCCCGGCACCTCGACGAGGATGAAGTACTCCCCGGTGATCGACTGGATCTGTTGGACGCTGCCGCCCGAGAGGCCCGCCTCGTTGATCTTCCCCTGGATGACGTTCATCGTCTCGTCGCGCGTCTCCTGCGTGACACCCGACCGAACCTCCGCGTACTCGTAGCCCGCGGCGTCCATCGCCGCGCGGAACTGGGACTCCGTCACGGACGGCTTCGTCACCTCGACCGCGCCCTCTTCCGGAACGACGCCGACGTTTCGGACGGAGGCGTTGTCCAGTTCGGCCGCGACCGCGTCCGCGACGCTCTCGGGCGTGTCACCGTCGAACGCGACATCCGTCGCGGTGTATCCCGAAAGCGGCGCGCGGACCCGCGTCCCGCCCGCCAGATCGAGGCCGTACTGGAGGTTCGTGACCCCCTGCTGGGCCTCGCTGACGTTCTCCCCGGGCGCCGGCTCCGGCCCGAACCCGGGAGCGAAGAGCGCCACGGACGACCCGATCACGACGACGACGAGCAGCAGGATTCGCCAGTTCTTCTTGATCGGTTCGAGCATTACCGCGCCACCCCCTCGAACTTGTACCAGCGAAGCAGCGAGACGTTCATCAGGTACGTGTTCATCAGGTCGGCGCAGAGCCCGACCGCGAGGATGATCCCGATGTCACGGAGCAGCCCCACCCCGAACACCGAGGCGCCGATCGCCATCACGACCATCGCGGCGATGGAGGTGAGCGTCATCGTCACCCCGGTCCGCATCGCGCGGCTCACGGACTCGTAGAACTCGCCGGTCCGTCGCAGCACGGAGTCGTTCAACAGGATGTCCGAGTCGACGCTGTATCCGATGATCATCAGCAGCGCCGCGATCGTTCCGAGCGTCATCTGGATGCCGAGGAGGTTCATCGCCGCGATCGGGATGACGAGGTCGGAGAACGCGGACGCGACGACCGCCAGCGAGGGGACGAACGTCCGGAACAGCGCGAACACGAGGACGCTCATCCCGAGGAACGCGATCGCCACGCCGATGATGGCGGTCCGCGCGGTGTCGCTCGCGAAGCTCGGCGACACCTGATCGACCGCGGTCGTGGTCAGTCCCGCCGCCTCCGCCTGGTCTTGGAGATCGTTCGCGAGCCCCTCCGGATCGTCCTGTGACGCCTGGAACGTGACGACGACGACGTCGTCGCCGGGGATCGTTCGGACCGAGTCGGGCTCCCGCTCGAAGGCCGTTTGGATCTGCTGTTCGACGTCGCCGCTCGCGTCGTCCGCGACTCGCAGCTCGACGCCGCCGGTGAACTCCAGTCCCAGGTTCGCGGGCGCACCGGTGGCGACGACCCAGCCGCCGATGATCGCCAGCGCGAGGACCAGAAACGCGAGCGGCACCGCCGCGAGCTGCCGGTTCGAGTAGTCGGTGTAGTTGACTTCCGGCACCTCGATCGCTATCATAAATACCGCTTCCTCTGCGGGCGCGAATAAGCCTTCTTATCTGGTGGGCCGACGGCGGCGACCGAGGCTGTAACCCCCCGCGTTACGGGAGGTACCGCACGGCGACGACGCCCGGCTCCGATCGGATCTCGACGCGGTTCACGCCCAGTCGGGCGGCGCGCGAGAGCGTCCCCTCCCGGTCGTCGATCACGTCCGCGACCGCCGCCTCCGTCTCCGACTCCGGCGGGGTCAGCACGTGGACCTCGCCGACGCCCGCGCGCTCCTGCCGGGCGAGCTCTCCCGTCGGGGTCTCCGCGGCGAGTTCGCGCTCGTGAACGGTCGGCGGCTCCGGGCTCTCCTCTATCGAGAGCGCGCGGCGCGCGTCGACCTCGACCACCTGATAGGTGACCTCCATCGGCGGGTCGGGGGCGACGGTCGCCTCGACGGCGTCGTCGACGTCGAGGCCGGGGTTCGAGCTCAGCGTGTGAACCTGTCCGTCGTGGACATCTTTCAGCACCGCCGAGTCGCTCTCGACGTGCGTGACGAGGAACGTGCTCTCCTTCTCGTCGGTCATTGCGTTCGGCTAGTCGCTCTGACGACTTCCGGCTTTCGAGCCGCGGCCGCGGGCCGTCGTTTCACGCCGGCCCGCCGGCGTCGCCCGACGTGTCGCCGTCGACGGCCGCGCCGTCGTCAGTCCCGCCGCGGAGTCGAAAGTGCGTCGCGAAGACGGCGAGCGCGGCCGCGACGGGCGGGACGAACCCCGCCAGCTGCGGGAGCGCGTACAGCGCGTTGACGAGGACGGAGCCGCTCGGGTCTCGGAGCCCCTCGGGCGCCGAGATGACCATTCCGAGGTACAACGAGAGCAGGAACAGGAAGCCGGCGACTCCCATCCACCGGTCGTACGTGGCCGCGACCCGGTCGCCGCGGCGGTGGCGCCGGGCGACGAACAGTATCGGCGCGAGCAGCGGGCCGACGGCGCCGAGCCCGGCGACCACGAACAGCGACCGCGAGAACAGGAACGTCCCCCCTTGCGCCGACACGGTCTCGCCCATCCAGACGACCAGGGCGAGAGTGACGACGAGCGCGACGAACCCGGCCGCCAGCGCGCCGAGCGCGGCGTACGCCCGCATCGTCCAGGACTCGGTCGCGCGGAACGCGTACGGGATCGCGCCGAACACCCCGCGGTAGGCGTCTGCCATCGACTCCGATAGGGGCGTCAGCGAATTAAACCCCTCGTCGTCGGGAAACCATTTATACGCGCGACCGGATCCCCCTGACGTGGGTCTCTACGACACGTATCTCGCGACGCGCCACCGTCTCCACGACGCCGAGCCGCCGGCGCACGTCGCCCTCGTCCTCACGGAGCGGGACCTCCTCGCCGACGGCGCGTTCGACACGCTGTCGTCGGCCATCGGCTGGGCGTTCGAGTACGGCGCGGAGCGCGTCACTGTCTCCGTCTCCGTCCTCGACGGGGCCGTGGCTCCGACGCTGATCCGCGAGCTCCGCCGGCTCGATGTCCCCGCGGAGACGGTGGTCCGCGGCCCAGACGCCGACGCGCCGGGGGAAGCGGGAAGCGACCTCGGCGGCGACTCCGCCGCGGGCGACACCGACGCGCCGGTCCGGATACTGGTCGGCCTCGGCGGTAAGGCGGAGTTCGCCGGCGCCGTCCGCGAACTGGCGAACGACGTCGCGGCCGGCGAGATCACGCCGGACGCCATCGACGAGGCCGACGTCTCGGAGCGGCTGCTATTCCCCGAAGAGCCCGACTTGGTCATCAAGACGGGCGCCGAGCGGCTCTCCGACTTCGCAATCTGGCAGTCCGTGTACGCCGAGCTCTACTTCACCGACGTGAACTGGCGCGACTTCCGCAGGCGAGAGTATCTCCGCGCGGTCTTGGACTTCCAGGACCGACAGCGCCGGTTCGGCCGCTGACGCGCTCGGACCGCGGCCGTCGAGTTCCGCTACCAGACGAACGCGAAGAGCGCGGTGAACGTCACCAGCGCGCCCACCGTCGAGAGGATCGGCACGACGTTCTGCATCAGCACGACGCGCGCGCTCGTTCCCGGGTTGAACAGGTCCGACGCCGAGGGGACGTCGCTCGCGTCGCCCTCCCCGATCGCCGGCATCTCGTCGGCCGTCAGCGCCCCGACGGAGACCGTCGGTTCCTTCTCGCCTTTGATCCCCTGTCGGACGGTCACCGTGCGGGTCGCGCGCCCCCAGCCGAGCCCGACGATCGACATGGTCGCGATGATGACGAACGACGCCGGAATGCCGACCGCGGAGAGGCTGATCACGATCCCGGAGGAGACGACCGCGACGACGATGGCGGCCGTCAGCGGGAGGTCGGTGATGTCGTTGCCGAGCGTGTCGAGCGTCCGTCGGGCGATGGTGAACGCGCCGACCGCGACGGCGGCGCTGCCGAGGAGGATCATCGGCGTCATCTCCACGCCGTCCAGCGCGACCAGCGGCGCGATGGCGTTCGCGATGTTCGAGGTGCCCGAGGAGAACGCCATCAGGCAGCCGATCGCGATGACGACGACTCCTCCCGTCAGCTCGCGTCGGGTCGTGTTCGGGCCGAGGGTCGGGCGCGGTATCGGCCCCGACCGGTCGAACTCGAACAGCGCACCCTCCGTGCTTTCGATCGCCACCCAGCGGTCGATCGCCGAGTAGAAGTAGCGGCCGACGACGCCCGAGACCCAGAACCCGATGATCGGCGCGACGAGCCACCAGATCGCGATCTCGCCCATCACCGCCCAGTCGAGGGTGTTCGTCGCAATCCCAAGCCCGGCGATGGAGCCGACCGCCGTCATCGACGTCGACGCCGGGACGCCGGCGAAGTTGCCGACGAACAGCGCGCCGCCGATGAAAAAGAGGACGATGATGCTCGTCTCCAGCGTAAACACGTTCGCCCCGGTGACGAGGTCCTCGCCGAGCGTCGTGACGACGCGCTGGCCCAGTGTCCCCGCCCCGACGAAGAAGAACACCGACATCAGCCCCGCCGCGCCGGCCTTCGATAGCACGTCCGCGCCGACCGCGGGCCCGAACGCCGGTCCCGTCGTCGCCCCGCCGATGTTGTATCCGACGAACGCCGCCACCGCGACGCCGACGAGAAGAAGAGCTTCGACCATATACGAGAACAGACGACGCACGCGCTGTTAAACGGACGGGGTCCGTCCGCGTCGGCACCGGCCCCCTGCCCTCGCGTCGCCGCCGACCCCTGACACGAGTGCGACGCGGCGGACGGCTACCCGCCCAGGAAGTCCTGTCGCACGCCCTCGTCCGCGAGCAGTACGTCGCCGCGGTCGGTGTAGCGGTTCTCGCCGTTCACCAGCACGTACCCGCGGTCGCAGCGGCGCAGCGCCTCTTTCGCGTTCTGCTCGACCATCAGCACCGCCGTCCCCCCATCGTTGATCCTGTCGATCCGGTCGAACATGTCGGAGACGAGGTCCGGGGCGAGGCCGGCCGAGGGCTCGTCGAGCAGCAGGAGGTCGGGGTCGAGCATGAGCGCTCGCCCCATCGCGACCATCTGCCGTTGCCCGCCGGAGAGGGTTCCGGCCTTCTGCTCGCTGCGCTCCCTGAGGATCGGGAAGCGGTCGTAGATCGTCTCGATCTGGTCTTCAGGCACCTCGTCGAGGATGTACGCGCCCATTTCGAGGTTCTCGCGGACGCTGAGTCCGGGAAAGACGTTGTCGTTCTGCGGGACGAAGCCGACCCCCTCGCGGATGATCTGTTCGGGCGCCAGCCCGTGGATCGGCTCCCCCTCGAACTCGACGGTCCCGCCCATGTGGGTCGTGAGCCCGAAGACGGTCTTCATCACCGTCGACTTCCCGGCGCCGTTCGGCCCGACGACGGTCACGTACTCCCCGTCGGCCACGTCGAGGACCACGTCGGAGAGGATCTGGAGGTCGCCGTACCCGGCGTCGAGGTCGCGCAGGCGAAGGATCGCGTCGCCGTCGATCGCGTGGTCGGTGCCGGCGGTGGCAGTCGCGTCCGAATCGCCGGCTTCGCTCGCTTCCGTCTCGGCGGCTGTCGTCTCCGCGTCGTCCGCCGCTGCGTCGGCCGTCATAGCTCCTCACCCAGGTACGCCTCGATGACCCGCTCGTCGTTCCGTATCTCGTCGCCGGTTCCCTCGGCGAGCACGCTGCCCTGATGCATGACGATGACGCGTTCGCAGTTCTCCATGATGATGTCCATGTCGTGCTCGACGAGTAGGAAGGTGTAGCCGTCCGCGCGCAGGTCGTGGATCCGGTCGAGGAGCTTCTCCTCTAAGGTCGGGTTGACCCCGGCGAGCGGCTCGTCGAGCAGCACCATCTCGGGGTCGGTCATCAGCGCCCGGGCCATCTCCAGCAGCTTCCGCTGTCCGCCGGAGAGGTTCCCCGCGTGTTCGTGCGCGAGGTGATCGATCTCGAAGAACTCCAGCGTCTCCCACGCCCGCTCGCGGAGCGCGGTCTCCTCCTCGACGACGGCGCCGCGGAGCCCGGGCGTCACCGCGCGGATCGCGGACTCGCCGAGCTGCCCCTGCGGCGCGAGCATGAGGTTCTCCAAGACGGTCATCTCGGAGAGCTCGCGGGCGATCTGGAACGTCCGGACCAGCCCCTCCCGCGCGATCTGGTGCGGTTTGAGGCCGGTGATCTCCTCGCCCTCGAAGTACACCGACCCCCCGGTCGGCTCGTGGACGCCGGTGATACAGTTGAATGTCGTTGACTTGCCTGCGCCGTTCGGCCCGATGAGCCCGGTCAGCGAGCCGGACTCGACCTCGAAGGAGGCGCCGTCGACGGCGGTGACGCCGCCGAAGCGCTTGACCAACCCCTCCACGCGGAGCGGGGGTGCCTCCGAGGGAGACCCCGACGGGACGTGTTTCGCCGCCTCCTCCACCTCGCTGTCGTTCGCCTCGGGCTCGCCGATCGTTCCGTCCGTCGTCGCGGTGACGGGGTCGGTGGCGGCGACGTCTCCCGGGTTGGGCGCGTCCGCGTCGGTCTCGGCGGAGTCGCTCGGGTCGGGGGCGTCGCTACTCATCGCTCTCACCTCCGGCGGGCCGCTCGGAGAGGTCGACGGCCGCGGCCGTCTCGATCCGGTCGCCGAGGATCCCCTCGGGCCGTCGGTGGATGATGAACACCAGCACGAGCCCGAGGAAGACGAACTGGAGCGGCGCGACGTTCTCGGTCGCGTACGCGAGGAACGTCACCGGGTCCAGCGAGGCGACCGCGTCGGCGAACGACGGCGGCGTCTGCGCGTCGATGAGTCCCCGGACTGTCCCGCCGACGCGGCGGGGCCCCTCGAACAGTACCGCCGCGAAGACGATCCCGCCGAGGACGGAGCCGGTGTTTGACCCCGACCCGCCGATTATCACCGCGATGAACACGTAGAAGGTGAGGAGCGGCCGGAACTGCGGCGTCGGCGAGACGTTGCCCTGGCTGCCGAACCAGAGGATGCCAGCGAGCCCCATCAGCGCGCAGCCGATGACGAACACCTTGATCTTCACGAGGTTCACGTCCTTGCCGAGCGAGTCGGCGACGAGCTCGTCCTCCCGGATCGCCTTCATCGTCCGGCCGAACGGCGAGCGGCCGAGGCGTTCGAGCAGGAGGTAGAAGCCGACGAGGAAGGCGGCGAGGACGGCGATGTACCCCCACCCGATGAGGATCGGCTGCGAGATGCCGAGGCCATCGCTCCCGAAGACGCCGAAGACGAGGTCGCCGAACGCGGTCGGCGTCCCCGCCTGCCCGTCGACGAGGAACAGGTCGCGGACCGGGTTGTCCGGCATCCCCATCCCGCGACCCCCGCCCGTTCCGGCGCCGATCGTGTCGCGCAGGAAGTTGTCGAAGGCGCTCGACTGGAGCGACAGGCGGACGATTTCCGAGAGGCCGAGCGTCACGATGGCGAGGTAGTCGGCCTTGAGTCGCAGCGCCGGCAGGGCGGCGACCCCGCCGAGCAGCGCCGCCATGCCCATTCCGGCGACGATGCCGACCGGGAGCGGCAGTCCGAGCCCGGGCGGCCCGAAGGCGGGGTCCGGCGAACGGACGACCATTCCCATCGTGTACACGCCGACGGCCATGAACCCGGCGACGCCGATGTTGAAGAGGCCGGTGTACCCCCACTGGAGGTTCAACGCGAGCGCGGTGAGCGCGTAGACAAGCCCGAGGAACGTCAGCGTCTCTAGGAGTCCGACGACGCTGTTGAGCCCGTCGGTGAACGTCAGCAGCGTCGCCGCGGCGTAGATCGCGAGCAGCGTCCCGACCACGAGCCCGAGGTCGCTCTCGCGGGCGGCCTCGACCAGCGCCGCCGTCGCGCTCTCGGGCGCCTCCGACCCGCCCGCGGACGGCCCGGAGGCGGAGCCGCCGGGTGCGTCGGCGTCGCTCATGCGGTCGTCACCCCGCCGAACAGTCCCTCTGGGCGCAACAACAGCATCAGGATCATCACGGCGAACGCGGCGGCCTGGTTGAAGTCGGAGGGGATCCAGATCGTCGAGGTGGTGAACACGACGCCGATGACGAGGCCGCCGACGATGGCGCCGTACACCGAGCCGATCCCCCCGAGGATCACGGCCGCGAAGATGAGGAGCAGGAGGAGCCAGCCGAAGTCGAACTGGATCGTCCCGCGGAGCAGCACGTAGAGGTAGCCGGACGCCCCCGCGAGCCCGCCGCCGATGATCCACGTGGCGGTGACGACGCGCTCGGCCGGGATGCCGGTGATGAGCGCGAGGTCCTTGTTGTCGGCCATCGCCCGCATCGCGGTGCCGAGCTTCGTGTGCTGGAGCATGCCGTGCATCGCGAGCATCAGTCCGACCGCGGCCACGAGGATGGTGAGCTCGTGCGCGTTCACCGAGAGCCCGAGCGGGTCGAACGCGAGGTTCGACGCGTCGACGCTGGCGGTCACGCCGCGCCGGTCGGAGCCGTACCCGAACTGGAGCAGGTAACGGACGATGAGCGCCGCGCCGATAGAGGCGATGAGCAGGGAGATCCCGTCGCGATCCCGCATCGGCTTGTAGAACGCGCGGTCGAGCGCCACCGCGAGCAGCGCCGTGACGACGAACGCCGCGACCAGTCCGACGAGGATCGCGCCCGGCGTCGTGAGGATGTGCGCGCCGATGTCGCCCGGCGAGGCGTTCCCGGCGTCGCGGACCGTCAGGAGCGCGCGGACCGGGATGTCGCCGAGGCCGGCGATCAGGAACGCGACGCCCCACCCGGAGAACGCGCCGACGCTGACGAGGTCACCGTGCGAGAAGTTCGCGAACGAGAGGATGCTGTACGTCATCGAGAGGCCGATCCCCGCGAGCCCGATCACGAGGCCGATCACGACCCCGTTCCAGAGGTTCGAGCCGAGCCGGTCGACGGAGAGCGACCCTCCTATCGGGCCGAGGCCGACACCCGCGAGCTTCGCCGCGAGGTCGACGAGGAGCAGGCCCGCAAGGAGGACGACGAAGAGAAGCCCCGGCCGAGCCCGCGCCGCGTCGACGATCGACGAGTCAGTTGTTCCCATGTGTACGTCTCACTGACACAGGGTGGGTCACCGAGCGGTAAATAACTCGCTGTTCGGACAAACATCGATACCTCAAAAGCGCCTGACAGCTGTCACCCCCCGCCGCGTCCCGAACGCGGCCTCAGTCGCCGCCCGCGGCCCGCGCCCGACGCCGCGCCGCCTCCGGCGAGCGGCCCTCGCGCAACAGCGCCTCGACGAACAGCTCGCCGGCCTTGTACGACGACCGGACCATCGCGCCCGACGCGCAGTAGAGGAAGTCGAACTCCTCCTCGGCGACCCGCCGCCACGTCTCGAAAACGTCGGGGTGGACGTACTCGAACACGTCGAGGTGCGAGCGCGAGGGCTGGAGGTACTGGCCGAAGGTGACCACGTCGACGCCGACCTCGCGGAGGTCGCCGAGCGTCCGGTACACCTCGTGGTCGTACTCGCCGACGCCGAGCATGAGGCTCGTCTTGGTGTGGATGTCGGACCTCTTGTCGACCCGATCGAGGACGGCGAGCGACTGCTCGTAGTTCGCGCGGCGGTCCCGGACCGGCCACTGGAGGCGCTCGACCGTCTCGACGTTGTGGGCGATCACGTCCGGCCCGGCGTCGATGATGCGATCGATCGCTTCCGGGTCGCCCTGGAAGTCCGGGATGAGCGTCTCGACGAGGATCTCGGGGTCGCGGCGCTTGATCGCCCGGATCGTCTCGGCGAAGTGCGCCGACCCGCCGTCGGCGAGGTCGTCGCGGTCGACGGACGTGAGGACGACGTAGTCTAACCCGATCTCCGCGACCGCGTCCGCGACGTTGGTGGGCTCGTCCGGGTCGAGCGGCTCCATCCCGCCCGTCTCGACGTCGCAGAAGTTACAGCCGCGCGAGCAGCGGTCGCCCATCAGCATGAACGTCGCCGTGCCCGGGCCGTCGTTCCCCGACCAGCACTCGCCCATGTTCGGGCAGTTCGCCTCCTCGCAGACCGTGTGGAGGTCGTGCTCGCGGAGGGTGGACTTGATCTCCGTGAACCGACTCCCGGACGGCGGGCGCGACTTCAGCCAGTCCGGCTTCCGGCGGCCGCGTGACATGGATGATCCTTAGCGTCCGAGCGCAAAAGGATGCGGGTCGCCGAGGCGGCCCGGGGTCTCGCCGACCGCGGGTTCACGCCTCGGGACCGCCCCGGCTCACGCCTCCGGGACAAACACGTTCATCGACGGCGTCTGGATCCCTTGGAACTTGTTCTTCCAGTTGTACGCGATGTTCAGCACGCGCCGCCGGTCGCCCGGCGGTCCCGTCACCACGCTCACGGAGGTCCCGTCTTCCGGGATCTCGACGCGGGTATCCCGCCAGTCGAACCCGGCGAGCAGTTCCGAGGGGTTCTCGACCGACACCGTCCCGCTGTTCCTGTTCACCTCGTAGAGGCGGTAGGCGTCGGCTTCGAGCAGCCGCTTGATCTCTTCAAGATCGTCGTCGAAGTGTGCTTCGAGCGCGTCGGCGGTGTGGTAGCCGCAGACGATCAGGTGCGCGAACGTCTCGACGTTGCGCGGGTTCTGCTCTGCCTCGCGGAGGTGGTCGAAGTACGCGAGCTTCTCCTCGCGGTCGAGGTCGAGGATCGCGTTGACGATCCGGGCCGCCTCGCGCTCTCCCTCCGTCGCGTCCGAGTCCGCGAGGACCTCGTCCGCCCGCGACCCCGTGTTCTGCCCCCGCGAGACGTCGAGGACGTTCTTGAGGTGTTTCGCGCGGTCGTACACCGCCGACTTGTACGACCAATACTCCAATCTGTGAGTACTGCGTAATCACTAAGTGGCTCGCGGTTCCACAGTGAGATATGTCCGACGAGGACACCGAGGTACGAGTCAATATCCGTACCACCGAGAAGCGTCGTGAGTCGTGGAAGGAGTACGCGGCTACAAACGACGATGTCGACAGCATGAGCCACCTGATTCACCGTGCTGTCGCGCAGTACACCGCGCAAGGCGGTGACACGCACGGCGGTCAGTCGGCAGACGGCGCGGCGGCGGATGCCGTTATGCGACAGTTAGATTCACTCGCGACCGCCGTCGACGACGTGGCGACCGCCGTCGACGACATCAACGACCGACTGGACGCCGTCGAAGAGGAGATTGGTGTCACCCGTGATGTTGAGGCGGCCGACGTTGTCCGTGCGTTACCGCCCGCCGAACCGCAGTCAGACGACTGGACGGCGATGCGGCAGGGGATGCCCGACGAGGATGACCCGTCGTCGCCCGTCGCGTGGGACGGCACGGTCACCGCCGTCGCCGACCACCTGTCCGACGCCACGTCGTCGGTGAGCGAGGAGCAGATCGGTGACATGCTCAACCGACTCAAAGACACACCCGCTGTCAAGTCGGCCGTCGTCGAGGGACGCATGCGGTACTTTTCGCCCGAGAAGAGCGCCGCGGTTGAGGTCCGTGGAGAGGCGCCACCCGAGGCGCGAGGTGAGGGTCGATGAGCCTCCCAACGACCGATGTCGACCACGTCGACGGCGGTGACATCGACCTCGACGACGCACCGCCGTCCGCCGTCGCTGACCCGGATGTGTGGTCAAACCGACGACTGTTCGGCGCATATCTCTCGCACTTCCGTCAGGATGACAATATCTCTAGACACACCTACCAGCACCGACGTACCGACATACGGCGGTTCCATGCGTGGCTTGAGGGACGTGATGAACACCTCTCGGATGTCACGAAGAAGCGGCTGAAGCGGTACTTTAAATCGATGAATGAGGCGGGATACGCGTCGACGACTATCAAGACAGCGTACGACAACATTTCACAGTTGTTCAATGAATTACAGAATTCGTTCGGGATCGACATCAACGAGATAAACGGACACGGCGGTGACCCGCGACAGCTGTCAAAGCGAGACATCAACACAGGCGACGGCGGCAGTCGCAAGCACGAGAAGTACGTCACACGCGAGGAGAAAGACCGTATGCTCGAAAACGTCCCTGAGCCAGTGGTCCGTAATAAGCTCGTCATACAGTTGCTCTGGGAGACGGGTTGGCGCCGTGGGACGTTGGCCAACGTGAAGGTGAGCAACATTGACCGTGATCAGCAGTTAATTGAGACGAAACGCGTCAAAACGCAAGGAGACAAGGAAGAGTGGCTGACTCGTCCGTACAGCGATGCGGTCGCCGAAACCCTGTCACTGTACCTTGACCTCGGTTACCGTGACGGTAATCTCTCGTCCGACGAGTCAGATGCTCTATTGCTCACATACCGTGATGAGATGAGCGGCGATGACATCAATACTGTCGTCAAGCGCGCCGCTGAGGAGGCGGGCGTACAGGAAACGCTCGATACCGATGTCAATGGGCAAACACTCCACGCCGTGACCGCTCACTCACTTCGACACTCTCACGCCCACCACCTGATCGATCAAGGCGTACCGATGCCCAAGGTCAAGGAGTCTCTGGATCACAGTGACATCTCGATCACACAGACATACACCGAGCAGAGTGAGGCTGAGATAATCCGGACTCTGGAAGATGACGGGACAGCGACGCGAGACGAGCCGCTGTAACGGACGTTAGCGCTCCTTTCAGACGACCGTTACTTTCATATCACTGAAACCCGTTGCTCCTACATGTCAGAGGCACACATCCACCTTCCGGACGGGCGGACGATCGTCGTCGACGACGCCCCGGAGGCGGCTGTGTACACCGCAGTTCGAGAGACGGCTGTAACGGCGCTCAGGGGTGTTTCTGACTGATAGGATGTTTTCCTCTCGTCGACAATAGACTCGTATCAGCGCGCTTTCTGACGCACTTGAGCCGCATTAGTCTTGACAGTAGTCGAGCGGGACTGACTGGTGTCCATCGCGGTGGAGGCGCGTCGGCTCGCTTCGCCCGCGCACGCGGATTGGCCGGACAGACCAGTGTATAGTACCAGCAGTGTCCACTATTATACTGAATCGCCCCATGCCAGTCTACTGCCATTTACATTAGTGTATAGGGGGCGTGTGCGTCGCTATTTCCGCGCACGCGCGCCTTATTACTCCCGCGCATAAAGCAAGGCGGTTCCATGTCGACGCCCCGAACACCTGTCCGTCCCCCGATGCTCCGCTTCGTCGCGCCCCCACTTCTGCTGCGACAGGTGTCACGCGCAGAATGAGGGCCGTCAGTTGTCTGGTCGACAGCCGTGTAGTGCCGAGCGACGGCGGTCACATGGATTTAGTGCGAGTGCGGTTGACTCGCTGTCCAGTACGATTAAGTACATGTCGCTGTCATATCGGGCCAACAAAAATGTCCCTTGGCAACAATCAACAGTTGGCCAGCAAAGTGTCCTCAGCGATTGAGGACTGGACTCCCTCCGAAGCATATGGACATGAGTCGAAGTTCCAGAACGAGTTACAGGAGTACTTAGACCGACGGCTCAATTCAGGAAACGACATGATGCTTGGCTCTACTGGGGAAATTGTGGTTGAGCGCGAGCATGGTAACGTCAATGGTGACGTTGTGGTGAACGGTGATATTGGGATCGAAATGAAGCGTAACCTCAGCAATAGCCAGACAAAGAAGCTTCGGGGGCAGATTGAGGAGTATCAGAAAGAGTATACTCATGTGATTGCCCTTGCTTGCGGGGTTGACGATATGGATGGATGGCGGAAACTGAAGAATGACTATCAGAACCAGATGGGGATGGGTATGGACCCGGATGCCGCTCCTGTCAAGTTCATACAGAAAAAGAAGTCCGACTACGGGGAAGGAGTATCAGCAGACCAGTACGACCGCGCCGATGGAGGTCAAGCAGGTGATGGGGTTGAGGAACTAGCAAGTGTACTGGAAGATGGTGTGAGGGGGTACCAATCGCTCACAGGTGACGGGAACATGGAGTCAAGCAAGGCGATAGCATCCGTCGCAAAGGCGGTGTTTGTGGTCGGGTTCCTTCTCGTGCTACTTGTTTACATGTTTGTAACTTTCGTGTAAAAGAGACAAGATGGTCGACGGCGGTGTAGTGCCGAGCGACGGCGGTTTCAGGCATACGACCCCAAGGGTTGAACCCCAGAGACGGCCGTCAGGAAGCCCTCCCATGCCCGTACGGGGGTGCGCCGCCGACCTAATCTCGACGGGGCCGTGTGTCGCAGTCGTGTGACAGATGGCCGCCCGTGTCGCGACGACCTCACAGTAACCTGATATGTGTGCCGCCCCGAGTGACGGGCGTATGCTGTACGATGACGCCCGTGAACTCGACGACGACGAGACAGTGACCGAGACGGTGGAACTCGACGACGGGACCACGATCGTCGGTGTTGACCCGTTCGCGCCGATCGACGCGCGTCACGTCGACGGCGACGACTTCGAGCCGACAGAGGTCACCGACAGGAACGTGTCCCGCTTCTGACGGCCGTCACCGCGCCGCGAGATATGAGCGACTGTGTTTACCACGTATTCACAATCAGGCCCATTTGTACGACCAGTCGCGGACGTCGTCCGGGTAGCCGTCGAACTCGCGAAGGAGCGCCTCGCGGTCCTCGGGGAACCCGATCTCCTCGCGGAAGTCGCTCCACGCCGTCGCGTCCTCGAAGAGCCCGAACTGCGTCAGCGTGTCCTGCCCGAGGTTCGCCCGCGTGCCGCCGCTCGCGACGAACTTGGCCTCGACGAACGTCTCCCCGCCGGGCGACTCGACGATCAGATCGCCCAGCGAGTCGTAGGAGTTGCCGGCGTGGCGAACCGCGGTCAGGTCGGGGAAGTCGCTCCGGAGCCGGTCGGCGAGCGCCTCGCCGAGATCGGGTCGCCCCCGCTCTTCGAGGTCGGCGTCCGGCTCCGCGCCGTTCGCGAGCTGCGCCGTCAGCTTCTCCGTGGCCTCGACCCAGCCGCGCTCGTGTTTGCCCATGTGGCGTGTCGGTCGGCGACGGGAAATAAAGGAACCGCGTACTGGCGGCGAGCTCCCGACCGCCGTCGGTCGTCGGATAAACCGTGCCGCGAACGAGGTGCGTTTAATTCGGTCGCGTCCGAACGGCCGGCCAACGGCGTGTGTAAAAATGGATGAGGTCGCCCCCGGGCTCCTCGTGGGGACGATGTCGGACGCCGACGACGAGTCGTTGCTCCGGCGCCGCGGCGTCGACGCCGTCGTGTCGCTGACGTACGACGACCCGGACACCAGCGCCGTCGCTCGCGTCGACGCGCCGATGACGGACGGGCCGCGAAACGAGTACGAGGCGTTCGCCGCCGCCGCGGAGACGGTCGTGGAGCGGCGCGAGGCCGGACAGCGCGTCCTGGTTCACTGCTCGGCCGGCGCCTCCCGCAGCCCGGCGGTCGCCGCGGCGGCGATGGCGCGACTGACGGACCGGGGCCTCGACGAGGCGTTCGAGCAGGTGCTCGCGCGGCGATCCGAAGTCGACCCGCACGACGCGCTGGTCCGGCGGGCGGCGACGTTCGTAACCGAAGGTAGCGAATGAGCGGCGAGGTCGCAGGAAGAGCCTAGGCCGAGATTTGAACTCGGGGTCTCGTCCTTACCAAGGACGCGCTTTACCGCTAAGCTACCCAGGCACGCACTCAGTCGTTGACCGGATTCGACTTTATGGGTTTCGATCCGCAGGCGCGACGTCCGGGAATCGGGACCGGTTCCGGCGTCGCCCCCGATCCGGTCACCGATCGGTCGCGCTGACGGCGCGATCCGAGATATCGGCGATACGGTCGGCGGTCGTCTCAGGTAGCGCCCGGCCCGCGGGCGGGAACTCGCCGTCGCAGTCGGCCGCGAGGTCGCGGGCGTACGCGAGGAGTTCCTCGGGCGGGTCGCCGCCGACCGCCGTGGTCCCGGCGACGACGGCGAGTTCCAGCGCGTCGACCTCCAGGTTGCGGTCGAGCCCGACCGCCGTCTCGGCGTCCGTCCCCTCGCGGTCGCGGAGCGTCTGGTCGCGGCCGAACGCGCGCACCACGTCGACCGCGGGGCGGGCGGCGTCGGTACACGCTAGGAGCGAGAAGCCGCGGGAGACGAGCACGTCGGCAGCGAGGATGTCCATGTCCGCGTCGATGTCGGCGGCGGTCGGCGCGGTCACCCACGGCTCCTCGCGGGCCACCGTACGGGTGAGCCGCAACCCCTCGTAGATGAGCTGTACGCCGGCGGCGCGATCGGTCACGTCGCCGAGCTCGACGTCGGGGTCGAGCGCGCGAGCGGTGACCAGCGCCAGCACGCCGGGGGTCACCGCCGCCTCGCCGATTCGCGCGTCGAGGGCCTCGCGGAGCTGTTCGGGCTCGACGTCCGCGAGCGCCTCGCGCGCGGCGTCACGCGCTCGCGCGGCATCGTCCATTGGTAACCGGTAGACGAGCGAAGGGCAAAGACCTTTGGAAACGAACGGGATTCCGTCCCGTGATCCGAACCCGAACCGACGGCGACGTGCGCGTCGTCACGCTCGACCGCCCCGAAGCGCGCAACGCGCTGCGCCCCGCCGACCTGACCGCCTTGCGCGAGGCCTTCGAACCGCCCGCGGCCGGCCCCCGGGCGCCGGTGACGTACCTCCGCGGCGCGGGCGACGCCTTCTGCGCCGGCGCCGACCTCGACGCGGTCGCGGCGCTCGACGACCCGGAAACGTTCGCGCGGCGGGGCCAGCGCGTGGCCGCCGCGATCGAGGACTCGCCGTCGGCCGTCGTCTGCGGGGTCGACGGTCCCGCCCGCGGCGGCGGCGTCGAACTGGCGCTGGCGGCGGACGTGCGCGTCGCGACGCCGCGGGCGACGTTCGCCGAGCCGGGGGTCTCCCTCGGTCTGTTCGGCGCGTGGGGCGGAACGGTGCGACTACCGCGGGTGATGGGCGAGGGGGAGGCGCTCGACGTCGCGCTCTCGGGACGGGTACTCGACGCAGAGGCCGCCCTCCGGACCGGGCTTGTCTCGCGCGTCGTCGACGACCCCAGATCGGTGGCCGACGAGATAGCGGCGGGCGAGGCCGACGCGCTGGCGGCGATCAAGCGCCGGCTCCGCGACCGTCGGGACGACGGGGCACAGGAGCGCGCGGAGGCCGCGGCGTTCGCCGACCTTCACGACGCCCACGCCGACGAGATCGCGCGACAGCGCGAGCGGTGAGGTGGCCGCCGCGGCGTCACCGCACCGTCCACGTCGCCCGGCAGTCTTGATCTCAAAGACTTAAGTGAGTCTCTAAACAAGAGATGAGTGCGAAGCACGCACCGGTAGTGTAGTGGTATCACGCAACCTTGCCATGGTTGCAACCCGAGTTCAAATCTCGGCCGGTGCACTTCCTGCGATCGTGCCCCGGCCTGACTCCCGCTCGCTTCATTTGCGGGAGTCCCGGCCGGTGTATTTTCTGAGCGAAGCGAGGAAATTACCGAGAGAGATTTGAATGCTATCAGTTGCGGTTCAACTCTCTTAGAACCGGCCGGCGCGGTTCACGTGCGAAAAACCGGAACGGGTCTCCGTCGAGGTTCCTACTGGTTCAGCACGCTCGACCACTGGCTGGTGTACGTCGCCTGGTTCGGCTCGAACGAGACGCGCTCGGTAATCGTCCCGTCGCGCTCCTCGAAGGCGTTCACGTACGACTCCTCCAGCGACTGGCCGTAGGCGTCGTTGAGGTACAGCGTCCCTGAACTCGCCGCGCCGACCGTGTCGCTGACGGCGAGGTCGGCCATCGCGGGCCCCTGAAGCAGGTCGGAGGGCGCGGTCCGGAAGATGTAGTCGTTGTCCTCCAGATCGGTCACGTTCGGGTCGGTCGAGGACGGCGAGATGCCGACGACGCCGTTCGGGATGAACACCTGGTCCGAGACCTGGAGGTTAACGTTCGACGACGCCGGGCCCACGACGGCGCCGTAGCCCGCGTTGACGATGGCGTTCGCGCCCGAGATACCGGCCTGCGGGTCCGTCTGCGTGTCCTCAACTCGGGTCTCGACGTCGACGTTGATCCCCGCGTCGTTGACCTGCGTCGCCGCGAGCAGGGCGCCGTCGCGGATCGGGACGCCGAGCGGACCAAGGTCACCCGTCTCCGGCATCAACACGCCGATTCGCGCGGTGAACGAGTCGACGCCGACCGGGTCCGCGGCGGTCGCGTTCCGGTCCTCCTCGGAGAGTTCGTTGCCGAACTCGACGGTGTCGAGGGTGACGAGTTCGCCGTCTTGGAAGTCGACGATGTCGTACGCGGCGGTGGCGATGTCGCCGTTGACGTCGAAGTTGACGCCCGAGGACGCGCCCACGTAGTGGACCGGATCGCCGGCGGCGACCGTCTCGACGGCCTCGGGGAGGTCCGCGGGGCCGAACTCGTCGCCGCCGGGATTAGCGACGGTCCGGACGCGGTCGCGGATCGCCTCGCCGCTGTTCTCGCCCGCGGCGGTCGCCGCGAGGATCTCGACCGCCATCGCGTCGTACGCCTGCGCCGTGAACACGCCCGGCTCCTCGCCGTACTCCTCCTGATACGACTCGGTGAAGAACTCCGCGCCGGGACCGCCGGCCGAGGGCGCGGTGCCGATGACGTTGTTCATGTCGTTGTCGACCTCGCCGGGCAGGTCGCTGTCGATCAGCCCGTCGGGGACGATGATGTCGAGGTCGGGCGCGCTGTCGGCGAAGTCCGAGTAGAAGTCGCGGAACAGCTGGATACCGGACTGCGGGAACCCGACGACCATCACGGCGTCCGGGACGTTGCTCTGGTCGCCGTCGGACCCGTCGGAGCCGTCGTCCCCGTCCATCCCGTCGCTGCCGTCGTCTCCGTCGGACCCGTCGCCGCCGTCGGACCCGTCGCCGCTCTCCGTCGAGCAGCCGGCGAGCCCCGCGATGCCGACCGCGCCGGCGCCCTTGAGTACGTCGCGTCGCTGGATTCTTCGCTTCATCCTGTGAGCGAATACCATGCGAGCCATTATAAGTGTATCCACGACCACAAATACCACACCCGCGAACTCCCCGGATTCAGACGGCTCCTCTCGCGGTCTGGGAGGCTTACGGTGCGTCTCGGGCCGGACCGGCGGCGACCGGAAACGCGGGTCGTTCCCGCTCGCTGATAGGTGGTCGGGGGCGCCTGACGGAACGCGAACGGGACGCCCCGTCGACCCGGGATCGGCCGCCGTGGCGACGGGGACTCGACCGCACCTCGCCGCCACCCGTCGGCTCAGTACCCCTGCGCGTTCCCGTCCTTCCGGGGTTCGGTGGCGGCCGAGAGGACCCCGTCGCGGTTGCGAGCGATCTGCGCGCCGCCGAACATGACCGGCGAGAGCGTCCGCACGTCGTGATCCTTCCGGACCAGTTTGGCTGCGGCGTCGTCGTCGAAGTGAGGTTCGAGCGCGAGTTCGCCGCCCTCGCGGTAGCGCCACCGCGGCTCGTCGAGCGCGCGCTGGAGGGGCATATCGTAGTCGACCAGATTCGAGATCACCTGGACGTGGCCCTGCGGCTGCATGTACCCGCCCATCACGCCGAACGCCGCCCAGTCGTCCTCGTCGAACCGGACCACGCCAGGGATGAGGGTGTGGAAGGGGCGCTTGCCTGGTTCGAGGCTGTTCGGGTGGTCCGGGTCGAGCGAGAACGAGGCCCCGCGGTTCTGGAGGGCGATGCCGGTGTCGCCCGCGACGAGCCCGGAGCCGAAGCCGGCGAACCGCGAGTTGATGTAGGAGACGACGTTCCCGGCGTCGTCGGCGACCGTGAGCAGCACGGTGTCGGCGTCCTCCGCGTTCGCGTTCGGCACCCCGAAGGAGACGTCGTGCGAGGCGGTCTCGCCGACGCGGGCGGCGCGCTCGGCGGCCCAGTCGGCCGACGCGAGCGGGGGGATCTCCTCGTACTCCGGGTCGGTGATGTAGCGGTGGCCGTCGTGGAAGGCTCGCTTCAATGCCTCGGCGAAGTAGTGGATGCGCTCGGGAGAGTCGTAGTCGTGCTCGCCCGCGCCCAGTTCGGCGGCGACGTTGAGCGCCTCCAGCGCGATGAGCCCCTGATTGTTCGGCGGTAGCTCGTACACCTCGGCGCCGTTGTACGTCGTCGACATCGGCTCCGGCCACTCGACCTCGAACTCGGCGAGGTCGTCGACGGTCATGAACCCGCCCTGCGACTGGACCTCGTCGGCGATCGCCTCGGCGATCTCGCCCTCGTAGACGGCGTCCGCGCCCTCCTCTGCGATCGTCTCCATCGACTCGCCGAGCCGCGGGAGCGTCACCGTCTGGCCGACGGCCGGCGGCTCGCCGTCGAACAGGAACGCCTCGCGGGCATGGTCGTCGGTGAACAGCGCGTCGGCGCTCGCCCAGTAGGAGGCGATCACCTCGGACACCGGGTACCCCTCGGTCGCGTACCGGATCGCCGGTGCGAGCGCGTCGGCGAGCGTGAGCCGACCCAGCTTCTCAACGGTCGCCTCCCAGCCGCGGGCCGTCCCCGGGACGGTGACCGCGTGCGGCCCGTAGAACGGCATCTCGGCCTCGCCGGCGTCGTCGACCGCGTAGCCGCCGTCGTCCGGGTAGTAGGAGTCGGCGTCGTCGTCCTCGGCGAGCGCCGCCCGCACACTTTCGATCGTCGCGTCGGCGGGCGCGCCGCCGCAGGAGCGCATCGCGCCGACCTCGCCGTCGGCGGTCCGGTACAGCGCGAACACGTCGCCGCCGAGCCCGGTTGAGGTCGGCTCGACGACGTTGAGCGCGGCGGCGGTCGCGACCGCCGCGTCGAACGCGTTGCCCCCCTCGCGTAACACCTCGATCCCCGCCTGGCTCGCGAGCGGCTGGCTTGTCGCCACCACGCCGCGCTCGCCGTACACGGTCGACCGCCGCGAGGTGAATCGGTCTAAGTCCGGATCCATACTCTCGATCCGGTCGCCCGGCACATAAACATCGATCCGGATCTATCCGGTCTGTTCGCTCCCGACCGAACGATCTGCCACCGGAAGGCGGGGCTCGGTCGCGCTTCGCCAGACAATAGTGAACGATCATGTTAATACGTCCAATTGTCACCGAATCGGTCAATTACTGTACGGATGACGACCTGATGTACTGAATAGAATAGTTTTTAACGACCGACGTGTACGTGTTGGTATGTCTCACTCTGACAACGGACAGACAAAATCGGCAGCGACTCGCCGACGGGTTCTCGCCGCAATGGGCGGTGCGAGCGTCGTCGGCCTCGCAGGTTGTGTCGGCGGCGACGGCGGCGACGGGTCCGACGGCGGCGACGGCACGAACGAGTTCGTCGCGTCGGCGGCTGCGAACCCGGGCACGTTCGACCCGACGATCATCACGGACGCGACCTCCAACTCCGTCGTCGGCACCATGGCCTACGAGCGGTTGGTCGCGCTGACGTTCGACTACTCCGAGTTCCGGGGCGAACTCGCCTCCAGCTACGAGCAGGTCGACGACACCACGTTCCGGTTCCAGCTCCGCGAGGGGGTCACGTTCCATAACGGCGACGAGTTCACCGCCGAGGACGTTCAGTTCTCCATCAACCGGACGAGCGGCACGACGAACGACGCCGATGTCTCCTTCATCGAGAACGTCGAGATACTCGGCGACTACGAGGTCGAAATCACCTCGACCGACCCGCACGCGCCGTTCTTGAACGACCTCGCCGCGGTCCCGATCCTCACGAGCAAGACCGACGCGATCAGCGAAAGCCCGGAACAGGACGACCACTCGTTCACCGAGCAGACCCTCGGTACCGGACCGTGGGAGCTGGAGGAGTTCTCGGCCGAGGACCGAGCCGTCCTCGTCCCCTACGACGACTACTGGTACGACGGCGACGACTACCCCGGCACGGCGCCGTGGGACCGGGTCACGATCCGGGTCATCCCAGAGCAGGTCTCGCAGGAGGAGGCGATGGCCGCCGGCGAGCTCGACATGATCGACAACGCGGCGCCCTTCGAGCTCGACCAGTGGGAGAACCAGACCGGCGAGGTCGTCACCGGCAGCGCCGTCGGGTTCGACTTCATCACCTATCCGGTCAACCAGAGCCCGTTCACCAACGAGAAGCTCCGCCGCGGGATGACCCGGTTACTCCCGAAGTCCGACGTCATCGAGGCCGTCTTCGGCGGCTATGCGACGGAGCTCGCCGGCCCGATCAGCCCCGGTCTCGGAGCGTTCTGGGACCCCGAGCACGAGCAGAACCTCCTCGACGAGTACGTCGGCCAGGACGAGGAGGAGGGCCTCCGGCTCATCGGCGAGGCGTTCGAGGAGGAGGGCATCGAGGCGCCGTTCGACGTCTCCTTCATCACCAACGTCAACCGGACCCGCGAGCGGTGGATGGAGATCATCCAGCAGACGATGGACGAGACCGAGTACTTCAACGCGGAGCTCGACGTCCGCGCCTTCGACGACCTCGTCCCGTTCCTGCTCGACCCCGAGGGCGCCGCGGCCAGCACCGACGTCGTCGGCATCGGCTGGACGGGCGGCTCCGACCCGGACGGCCACATCAACCAGCTGCTCCACTCCAGCCAGCACGTCCCCGACGGATTCAACTGGAACCTCTACGAGAACGAGGAGATGGACTCGCTGATCACCGAGGGGCAGACGACCCTCGGCGCCGAGGAGCGACTCCCGATCTACCAGGACATCCAAGAGCTCGTCGCGCAGGAGGTCCCGATGGCGAACATGTGGACCGGCGACGTGATCGACGTGCTCAACCCGGCCAACGTCGAGTCTGTCGACCAGTGGAGCCCGCACCCGAACGCGAGCAACCGGTACAACACGCTGTACAAGCCGCACCTCGACGAGATCGTGTACCCGGCGGAGTAACGGTCTCAAACATCCGATAGCGCCCTCAATTCACCCCGATGAGTCTCCAACGATTTGTCATTAAACGCAGCCTGATAACCATCCCGCTGCTGCTCGGGATATCCCTGCTCACCTTCGGGATGGTCCACGCCATTCCCGGCGACCCGATCGACTTCATCACGCTGTTCACGGAGCTCGATCCGCAGACGGAGATGGAGATCCGGGCCGAGTACGGCCTCGACCAGCCGGTGTACATCCAGTACATCGACTGGGTCACCAGCGCGGCGACCGGCGACTTCGGCCGGTCGATCATCACCCGCGACCCGGTGATAAACGAGATCATGGAGCGGCTCCCGTACACGCTCGTGATGGGGATCATGGCGTTCGGCGTCACGCTCGCCACGGCGATCCCGACCGGCGTGATCGCGGCGTACTACCGCAACACCAAGATCGATCAGGCCAGCCGCGTGTTCGCGCTGCTCGGGATCGCGATCCCGAACTTCCTGCTCGGCCTGCTGCTGCTCTTGATCTTCGCGAGCTGGCTCGACCTGTTCCCCATCCTGCCGCCCACCAGTAAGGGGATCCTCAGCTACGACATGCTGGTGTACACCCTGTTGCCGGCGATCACCATCGGGACCGGTTCCACGGCTCTGCTGATGCGACTGATGCGGTCCTCGATGGTGGAGGAACTCGACAAAGACTACGTCCGGACGGCGCGCGCGAAGGGGCTCCCGGAGCGGACGGTCGTCCGGAAACACGTCCTGCGGAACTCGCTGATCTCCGTCGTCACCGTGGCGGCGATCCAGGTCGCGTTCATCATCAGCGGCTCCGTCGTCGTCGAGATCGTCTTCTCGTATCCGGGTATCGGACGGCTGCTCGTCGATCGGGTGGGTAACCGCGACTTCCCGGTCATCCAGGCGATCGTCCTCCTGATCGGCGTCGCCGTGATACTCGCGAACTTCGTCGCCGACGTGCTCTACGCGTACCTCGATCCCAGAATCCGATACTAGATAATGTCAAGCGAAACCTCACAGCGGACGACGGAACGCGGACGAATACGGGTCTCCGGCTTCGACGTCGAGCGCGTCGACTCCCGGGACCCGCTCTCCTCGTGGCAGCCCGACCTCCAGTCGGAGGAGGGGCGCGGTCGCCTCGAGTACGCGTGGATGCGGTTCAAACGGAACCGCCTCGCGCTGTTCGGTGCGGCCACAATCGTCTTCATGGTGCTGCTCGCGGTGTTCTCCCGTCCGATCCAGCTCCCGACTAGCTTCCCGGTGCTGGCCGGAGAGACGGTCCAGCCGTTCTCGCTCGCGCCGGCCGACCCCGCGAACCAAGACGTGATCACCGGGTACCGGGAGCCCACCCTGGAGAACCTCCTCACTTGGCCGCCCACCGGACTCTACCTGTTCGGCGCCGACTGGGCCGGCCGCGACATCCTCTCGCGGGTGATGTACGGCGGGCGCTGGAGCCTCTCGATCGGCTTCATCGCCGTCGCCATGGCCCTCCTCGTCGGGATCCCGCTCGGCTCGATCGCGGGGTACTACGGCGGCAAGATCGACGAGATCATCATGCGCCTCGTCGACCTGCTGTACGCGTTCCCGTTCATCGTGCTCGCGATCGCGGTCATCGCCGTCCTCGGTCGCGGCTACTGGGAGATGATCCTCGCCCTGGTCGTCGTCGGGTGGCTCCCGTACGCCCGCATCATCCGCGGCGAGATCCTGAGCGTGAAGGAGAACGAGTACGTCACCGCGGCGAAGGCGCTCGGCTCCCGCGACCGCTCGATCATCGCGCGGCACATCCTCCCGAACGCCATGGCGCCGGTGATCGTTCAGGCGACGCTCAGCATCGGCACCACGGTGCTCGTCGCCGCGGCGCTCGGGTTCATCGGGCTCGGCCTGTCCCCGGCGAGCGCGGAGTGGGGCGTCATGCTCAACGTCGAGCAGGACGCGATCGCCCGCGGCCGCTGGTGGGCCGGGCTGTTCCCGGGCCTCGCCATCTTCGTCTTCGTGATGGCGATCAACCTCGTCGGCGACGGCGTCCGCGACGCGTTCGACCCGCAGGGCGACCAGACCGACACCGACACCGGGGGGCTCCGCTGATGGCGATGCTCGAAGTCGAGGACCTCAACGTGCGGTTCTACACCGACGACGGGGTCGTCAAGGCGACGAACGACCTCTCGTACCGGATCGAGGCCGGCGAGCGGTTCGGCGTCGTCGGCGAGAGCGGGGCCGGGAAGAGCGTCACGAGCCTCGCGCTGATGCGCCTCATCGACGAGCCGGGCGTCATCGAGAGCGGCGAGATCCGGTTCAAGGGCCAGAACATCTTGGAGATGGATGAAGAGGAGATGCGCGAACTCCGCGGCAACGAGATCGCGATGATCTTCCAGGACGCCGGGACCGCGCTGAACCCGTCGTACACGGTGGGCGAGCAGATCTCGGAGGCGATCCGGTACCACATCGGGCTCGACGAGGAAGCGGCGCGCGAGCGCGCCATCGAGACGCTGGAGTCGGTCGGGATCCCCTCGGCCGCCGAGCGGTACAGCGACTACCCGCACGAGTTCTCCGGCGGGATGCAACAGCGCGTCGTGATCGCGATCGCGCTGTCGTGCGACCCCGACCTGATCATCGCCGACGAGCCGACCACCGCGCTCGACGTCACCATCGAGGCGCAGATCCTCGAACTGCTGGAGGAGGTCGCGACCGAGTTCGACACCGCCATCCAGCTCATCACCCACGACCTCGGCGTCGTCGCCGAGTTCTGTGACCGGGTCATGGTGATGTACGCCGGCCACCCGGTGGAGATGGCGCCGGTCGAGGACGTGTACTACGACCCGCAACACCCGTACACCGTCGGGCTGATGAGCTCCATCCCGCGTATCGGCGACGAGCGCGACCGGCTCCAGACGATCCCGGGCCGGATGCCGGACCTGATCGAGATGCCGCCGGGCTGTAACTTCCACCCCCGGTGTCCGTACGCCGAGGAGTCGTGTACCCGCATGGAGCCCCAGCTCGTCGACGTCGAGACGGGAGAGCCCGCGGACCCGATCAACAGCGACGCGCAGAGCGCCGCGTGTCTCGCACACACCGGCGAACTCACCGGCGAACTCGACTACGAGGTGACCGTCCGCGGCGAGGACGACCCGGTCGGGTCGGGCGACGCGGCGAGCTCAGCGGGGGTGAGCGACCGATGAGCGGCTCCGAGCCGCTCCTCCGCGTCGAGGGGCTCGAGAAGTACTACGAGTCCGAGAGCGACTTCATCGACCGGCTCCTCGGCCGACAAAAGAAGGTGAAGGCGGTCGACGGGGTCTCCTTCGAGATCGAAGCGGGAGAGACGCTGGGGCTGGTCGGCGAGAGCGGCTGCGGGAAGAGCAGCATCGGCCGGTCGATCCTCCAGCTCCGCGAGCCGACCGCCGGCTCCGTGTACTTCAAGGGCGAGGACATCACGACGTTCTCCGACAGGGAGCTCCGGGATCTGCGAAAAGAGATGCAGATAATCTTCCAGAACCCGCAGTCGAGCCTCAACCCGCGGCTGACGGTGAACGACATCATCGGAGAGGCGCTCGACATCCACGGGATCGAGGGGGGTGTCTCCCGCGACGCCCGGATCAAGGAACTGCTCGACCGCGTCGGGCTCAACGCGAGCCACGCCAACCGGTACCCGCACGAGTTCTCCGGCGGACAGCTCCAGCGGATCGGGATCGCCCGCGCGCTCGCCGTGGACCCCGACTTCATCGTCTGCGACGAGCCCGTCTCGGCGCTCGACGTGTCGGTTCAGGCCCAGATCCTCAACCTGTTGGAGGACCTCCAAGACGAGCTTGGGATCGCGTACCTGTTCATCGCGCACGACCTCTCCGTCGTCGAGCACATCGCCGACGAGATCGCCGTCATGTACCTCGGCAAGATGGCTGAGATCGGCACGCCAGAGGAGCTGTTCGCGCCGCCGCAACACCCGTACACCGAGGCGCTGCTGTCGGCGATCCCGGAGCCGGACCCGCTGTGGGAGGGCGACCGGATCCTGCTGGAGGGGTCGGTTCCCTCCCCGATCGATCCCCCGTCCGGCTGTAAGTTCCACACGCGGTGTCCCCGCGTCATCCCGCCCTCGGACTACGAGTTCGAGCAGGCGGAGTGGCGCGCGGTCATGTCGCTCCGCCACCGCGCCCGCGAGGAGGACATCGCCGTCGAGACGTTCGACGCCGGCGAGAGCGCGCTGATGGAGGCGCTCCGCGAGGAGCTCGACCTCCCATCGACGCTGTCGGACCCGGAGGCAGAGGAAGTGGTCCAAGAGGCGCTCCGGCTAGTCGCCGACGAGGAGTTCGAGCACGCCGAGCGGGTGCTCGACGAGACGTTCGACACGCCCTGCTCGACGGACGAACCGGTGCTCCGCCAGACCGACGCGGGGCGCGTCGCGTGTCACCTCTTCGACCCGGCTTACGAAGCCGGGCCGACCGAGGGGGCGGCGCCCGACGACGGTACCGCCCCCGGCTCGGCCGCGAGCGGCGACGACTGACCCCGGTCCGTCGTCCCTCCCGCCCGGGAGCGGCCCCGACGACACGCTTATTCCTCCCGGCGGGAACCTCCACGCATGCCTCGCTCACGTCGGCGGGACGGCGTCGACCGCTCCGACGACGACCCGTTCCGGCCGAATGAGTCCGTCGAACGCCACCGCCCTCGGGCCGCCAAGACGCTCCCGGCGGCGACGCTCGCACGGTGGCTGCTCCCGGCGCGGCTTCACCGCTGGGCCGTCTCCGTCAGCGTCGACACGCCGGCGACCGTGTACGAAGCGGGCGAGCCGATCCCGGTGGCGATCGAGCTCCGGAACCCGCTTCCGGTCCCGGTAACCGTTCGGACGCGGTCCCCGGTCCCGTGGACGTGGCACGTCGACGGGCACCGCGACGCGTCACAGGTGTCCGAACCGCTCCCGGAGTCGGAAGCGCGGTTCACGCTCGACCGCGGGGAGCGGCGACGGTTCACCCGGCGGTGGCAGCAGAGCTTCCAGGTCTCGGAGACGGAGTGGCGGCCCGCCGACCGCGGGGAACACACGATCGGCGCCGGGCTCGCCGTGGACGACCCCGCCGGAAAAGGCGTCTACGACGAGACGACCGTCCGGATCGAGTGACCCGCGTCCGGGGCGCCGCAGGGCCTCACTCGTCGTCGCTCGGGATGTCGATCTCTTCCTGATGGTAACGCTCGGTCGCGAGCTCCGCGACCGCCCGGAGCGCCTCGGTGAGATCGTCCGATTCGTCGAGCGCGTATCGGTCGGGGTCGCGCCCCTCGGTCCGATCGATCTCCAGGATTCCGAACCGTTCGAGTCCGTCGAGCGCCTCGTGGACGACAGTCCGGTCGACGCCCGCGCCCTCGGCGATCCGATCGACCGGCAGCGGCTCGGACGCGTAAAATAGCGCCGCGACGACCCGCGCCCGCACTCGGTTCGTGAACAGGAGCGCGAGCCCGTTCTCCGCCACGAGCCGCGTGTACTCGTCGGTCGATTGCTCGTCCATACCCGCCGTTCACGAGCGAGCGGCATGACGGCTTCGGAACGGGCGAGTCCGCGGCGGCGCCCGCCGACCCCGCGTCACTCCTCGAACTCGGCGTAGTGACGCACAAGCCCGCACTCCGGACACATCACGGTCGTCAGCTCCTTGCGCTCGTTCATGCCGAGCTTCCCGAGGAGCCCTGACCGCTTCTCGCCGGTCCTGACGTGCGCGTTCCACGCGTCGCCCATGCTGAACTCGACCTCCTCCATCGTGACGCCACAGTCCGGACAGCGGTGGTCCATGGGGGTCGACTCGTGCGGCGACCTGAAAACGGTTCGTCCGCTCGGCGGCCGAGCGACGCTGTTCCCCGGGCGCCGAGCCACCCGGGTCGAGTGATCAGACTCTTTCGACGCCGGGGCGATCGGGCCGTAGGGATGACTCGCCGGGCCGACCTCGATCGCTTCTACGACCTGCTCGACGACCTCGCGCGCCGGGTCGGCGGACCGCGGAAGCTCAAGGAGTGTACCGGGTACATGGACTGGCCCGACCGGGGCGTCTACTTCTTCCTCGCCCCGGGCGAAACGCGCGCTTCGACCGACCAGTCACGCGTCACCCGCGTGGGGACGCACGCGGTGTCCGCGGGGAGCAGCACGACCCTCTGGGACAGAGTAAACTACCCTACCCTACTCCCTCGGCGCTCCGCGCCTCGGTCCTTGAGGGTAGGGCTTTGATGTGGACTCCCGGCAATCAGTCGCCAGCAATAGGCTGGTGACTCTCACCGTTCAACGTCCCACCAGTCACACGCACGTCTACTGGTGCGTCTCCGCTCCCCGACTTGGGCGAGGAACGGAGTTTGTGTTGTCGCTTCCGAGCGTACCGCACGCCAATATTCTTTGCAGCGTTATAATCCGCGTTCAGTTCATACCCACACTTCTGGCACTCGAAGTGTTCGCCCTGGCGGTTGCCGTCGTGCGTGAACCCACAGTCCGTCCGAGAACAGCGTTGGGATGTATGGGTCGGCTCGACCTGCTCTACGGAGACGCCCTGTTCAGGGGCTTTGTAGGAGACGTATTCAAACAGGCGTCGGAACGCCCAGACGTGGTGCCACTTCGCGTGTGGAAGCCGCTCTCGAATGTCACTCAAGTCCTCGAATGCGATCACGTCGCAGTCGTGTTCGACGGCTTCCGAGACGAGTTCGTTGGCGATCGTGTGGATGTACTGTTTGCGCCAGGCTTCCTCTCGCTTCCCGAGGCGAAGCAGGGCCTTGTGTGCGGCCTGCGTGCCGCGTTGTTGCATCTCGCCACGTCGCTTCTCGAACTCACGACACCAGTGGTCGTAGTCGTCCCCCTGCCAAAACGTGCCGGTTGAGGACACAGCGAGGCTGTTGACGCCGAGGTCGATACCGAGGACCGTTTGGTCGGAGTGCCCGGTATCTTCCGAAACCTCATCGTCACCGTCTGTCCGCCGCGTCGAAATGTTGAGGTAGAACTCGTCAGTGGCCGCGTCGTACCGAAGCGTACTCTCACGGAACTCGTAGCTCTCGGAGAGTACGTACCGCTCGTAGGGCGTCGGACTGTCTGCCGGGAGAACGAACGACGGTTCGACTCGGCCCTCAACAGTTGCCAGCGACACCTTGTTCCGGTAGAAGGTCGCGCTCCGCGTGTCGTAGTCCATCGTTTCGGCGGTAAACGTCGGTTGAGAGACGCGCTGTCCCTTTTTCCACCGTTCGACACACGCTTTGACAGCTTCGACAGCGTGTTTGATAGCGGCTTGAACAAGTTGGGCCTGTAGGTCTGTCTCCTCTCGAAGTTCGGCGTAGAGCGCGTCACGAACCTCTCGCTTGTTGGTCTTACACTCGGCGTAGGAGGTGTCGGACCAACAGTAGTCGGCGGTTCGGTTCGCGCAGTACAGGTATTGCTCGGCGGTTCGATGGAGTGCGTCGCGTTGCTCGTCGGAAACGGCGAGTTTCACGACGGCGGTTCGACGCACGCCCATAGTTTCAGGGAGTACCCGATGGTACTTATATGGTCGGGAGTCAGTCGGTCGAGGTGTGGTGGTTGTGTCGTCCCATGTCGGTTTCCTCCCCGACCTACTCGCTCACTCCGTTCGCTCCTTGAGGTCGGGGGCTCCACCTCGAAAATGCTGAAACAGCACTACGGCACGGGCAGCGGAAGCTCAAACCATCCTCACGGCGGCGCTCACCGCGCGTCCGTATATCGCAAGCGCGTCGGTGAAGCGATCATCGAGAAGTACGGCCTCCGCGAGGACTACCCCGACTGGGACGAGCGGTGGTCGGGCGTCGACCGCGAGCGAGCAGCGGTCCGCGACGAGGAGTACGCCCTCGAACGGCGCGTGAGCGCGTTCGTCCGCGAACAGCCGTTCCTCTGGGTGCCCCTCGACGACGAACCCGGCGCGGATAGCGACCGGCGCGTTCTCGAACGGAACTCTATCGCCCTCCTGAGCAACTTCGATCGGGAGCCGGTCGATCCCCGGCGGACCGACTGGATCGGGCGACACAGCCGGAGCCGTGCGATCCGCGAGTCGGGACTCTGGAACGTGGATCACGCCGACGAACAGTACGACGGCGGCTTCCTCGGACTATTCGCGGACGCCGTCGACGACGCGACGCCGCCGTAGTCGGTCGTCAGGCTACTCCCGTCGTCATCGCGGCGCCGCACTCTCGGCGGCTGTGAGCGTGGTTCACTCGCGGTCGTCTCCAGTCGAACTGTACGGATGGAAAGGCTGGCCTCGGCACTCATAGGGCTCGTCGTCGCCGGGTGCCGAGTCCGGCTCGGAGCGGTGATTCGTCATCGGCCGCTCGTCGGTAGTCGCGCCGTTGAATAAAAGGATCCGGCCGCGCCGTCAGTGCGACGACCCGGCGTACTCGTTCCAGCGGTCGGTCCCGTTCGCGATCCGCCGGGTGTCCGACGGGTCGAACGTCCCCGCCGCCTGCGCGACAGCCTCCGCGGCGGTCGGAAGGTCGTCCGGAACGTCGGTTGCGGCCGAGTCAGCGGATGGACCCGATCGGTCGGTGGGCTGTTCGGTCGGCGTCGCCTCGCGCGTGCTCGGACCGCCGGGACCGGTCGTCGTCCCCGCCGTCGAGCGTGCGTCAGTCGTGTACTACGGGTGGCACGTCACAGGCAACGTGCGTATCCTTCATAATTGTTTATGTTAGTATGAGGATCGCCGCGGGGAGTAGTCGCGGCCGTCGGCGACTCAGCGATCGGCGATCAGTCTCGTCGAGCCAACGGTACGGTGATCGTCTCCTACCGGGCCGACGGTACGGTGATCGTCTCCTACCAGGCCGACCACGCGGCGAGCGTCTCGTCGCGGGCGTAGATCCGCTTGAGGTCCTTCGCGTAGGCGAGGTCGCCGGGGTGGTCGAGTTTCTCGTGGCGGTACTCGGGCGCGTCCTCACGGATGTGGAGCCCCTCGACGGTGAACTCCTCCTCGCCGAACTCCACCGTCTCGTCGACGGTGAACTCGTAGTCGCCGGGGACGTTCACGCGCAGCGACCGGGTCTGGTCCGCGTCCCCGTCCTTCGGGTGGAGCGTGACCGGGACCGCGACGTTGTCGACCGCGCGGGTCCACAGCGTCTCCACGTCCGTGATGTCCGCTTCCTCGACGCGGTTCTCGGGGCCGAGTTCGATCCCCGTGATCCGCACCTGCATCAGCGCCTCGTCGGTGTCGACGACGAACTCCTCGCCGGTGCCCACGTCGCCTTCGGCGGGCACGTCCATCGTCGTGGTGAACGAGTCGCCGTCCTGCGAGACGACGACCGTCACGGCGACGGTCTCGTCCTCGGGGATCTCGGTCTTGTGGGTGTGGTCGCACTCGGTACAGCGCACGGTGGCCTGCCCGCCCGGGCTGAGGACCTCGTGGACGGTCGGCTCGGCGGGCGAACACGACGGGCAGGGGAGCCCGACGCGCGCGCCGGCTTCGGTGTCAGTCATTGGGCGCTCGTACCCGCCGCGCCCGTAAATATCCGCCCCTGTGGGGGCGGTGTGGGTCGCGCTCGCGTGGCGCGCGGCGTCGCGCGGTAAGGAAACTGGTTTACCGGAGTCCGCGGAACGGTCGCCCATGATCGTACCCGGGTCCAGCTCGCAGCAGCTCGCGGCGGCGCTCGCCGCGGAGACGGGCCGGGCGCTCGCGACCCCGACCTACGACCGGTTCCCGGATGGGGAGGGGCTCGCCGCGGTGCCCGACTTCGACGCCGACGAGGCCGTGATCGTCGCCGCGACCGACTCCGACGAGGCGTGGGTCGAACTGCTCCAGCTCCAGGACGCCGTCCGCGAGGCCGGCGCGACGGACGTGACCACCGTTGTCCCCTATATGGGGTACGCCCGCCAGGACGACTCCTTCGGCGACGGAGAACCCGTCTCCGCCCGCGCGATGGCGAAGGCGATCTCGACCGGGACCGACCGCGTCCGCCTCGTCAACCCCCACGAGTCGACCGTCGCCGACTTCTTCGACGTCCCTGTCGAGGCGGTCGACGCGGCCGGCGTCCTCGCCGACCCGCTCCCCGCCGACCTCGACGACCCGCTCTTCCTCGCGCCCGACGAGGGCGCCACCGACGTGGCCGCGGCCGTCCGCGACGCGTACGGTGCCGGCGAGACGGACTACTTCGAGAAGCACCGCGACCGCGAGACCGGTGCCGTCGCGGTGTCGCCCTCCGACGCGAGCGTCGCCGACCGCGACGTGGTCGTCGTCGACGACATCATCGCGACCGGGTCGACGATGAGCGAGTCGGTCGCCGTCCTCACCGACCGCGGTGCGGCGCGGGTGCTGACCGCCTGCGTCCACCCGGTGCTCGCCGCCAACGCGGTGACGAAGCTCCGCGCCGCCGGCGTCGACCGGATCCTCGGCAGCGACACCGTCGAGCGCGGCTGTAGCGTCGTCAGCGTCGCGCCGGCGCTGGCCGACGCGCTGGACTGACGCCGCGTAACGGTCACTCGTCGTCGATTTCTCGGATCTCCTCGGCCGGGTTGCCGCCGACCACCGTCCGCGCCGGCACGTCGTCGACGACGACGGCTCCCGCGGCGACGACCGCGCCGTCCCCGATCTCGACCCCGGGCGTGATCACCGCCCGTCCCCCGATCCAGGCGTCGTCGCCGACGGTCACGGGGTCGCCGAACTCGCGGCCCACGGCGCGCTCCGCGGGGTCGATCGGGTGCGTCGCGGTGTACACGTGGACCCCCGGCCCGAGCAGGCAGTTCTCGCCGAACGCGACCGGCGCGACGTCTAGGACGACGCAGCCGTAGTTCGCGAAGAAGCCGTCGCCGACCCCGACGTTGTAGCCGTAGTCGCAGCGGAACGGCGGCACGACGGTCGCGTCGCCCTCGACGGCTCCGAACAGCTCGGAGAGCAGGCGGTCGCGGCGGTCGGCCTCCGTCGGCGCGGTGGCGTTGTACCGGCGGCAGCGGTCCCGCGCGCGCTTACGATCGGCGACCAGCTCGGGAGCCGAGGGGTCGTACGCCTCGCCGGCCAACATCCGTTCCTTCTCGCGTCCCATACGGCCTCCGGCGCAGCCACCGACAAAGGGCTGTCCGTCTCCGCGGAGTCGAGCGCGGCCGGCGTTCGGCGACCCTCCGGGTGGAGTTCAGACGATCTTCATCATCCGCGTCTCGAACTTCCCGACGCGGACGCGAACCCACCCCGCCAGTTCCTCGTCGAGGGCGGGATCGTCGGTGTCGACGCGGAGCGCGCGCACGTCGTCGAGCTTCGCGCGCGAGGCGACGATCCGGAGGTCGCAGCGCCGGATCACGGCCGGCGATACCTGCGGGTTGCCGCGGCCGAAGACGAACCCCTGCCCGCCGATCGGCGAGACGACGATCACGTTCTCCTCGCCGAGCGCGCCGAGGATCTCCGCCTCCGTGGCGTCCCGCACCACCACCTCGCCGTCGCGCCAGACGTCGACGCCGATCGGGGAGGGCTCGAAGCCGAGCTCGTCCTTGATCGCGCCGACGGTCGACCCCGGGCCGAGGACGAACGCGACGCCCTCGCCGTCGCGCTCGCGGATGTCGGCCGCGACCCCCTCCGCCAGCGACTCGACGGTCCCGCTCGCCGTCTGCTTGGAGGACTGGAGGTCGTCGGCGACCGGCACGTGCGCGACACCCCGCAGCTCCGGGTGGACCTCGCCCTCGCGGTAGGCGTCTTCGTCGATGTCCATCACCTCGCGGCGCTCGGTCCGCGAGAACGAGGCGGCGACCTCGGCGGCGTCCTCCGGCGACACCGCGAACACCGACGAGTACACCTTCACGCCGGCGGGGACGCCGAGCATCGGCACGTCGGTCCCCTCCAGCGCCGCCGCGACGTCTGCCGCGGTGCCGTCGCCGCCGACGAACAGGACGAGGTCGACGGGGTCGGCGGGGGCGGTCGCGTCGCCCCGAGCCCCGGTCCCTCCGCCTCCGTCGATCCCCGCGAACGCCCGGACGACCGCCGCGGTGTGCGCCGCGGTCGTCGCCGTCGACGCCGGCGGCTCGCCGTCGAACGGGTCGACGACGCGGGCCGGGTCGAAGCCCGCCCCGCGGACGACCGACTCGCCCATTGGGTCCGCGGCTACGGAGACGGCGGCGTCGGGTTCCACCGCGGCCAGTCGCTCCAGCATCCGCCGCGCCCGGTCCGGCGCCCGCGGCTCCGCGCCGCGCTCGACCGCCTCGGTCACCTTCCCGTCGGTCCCCTTCAGTCCGACGCGGCCGCCCATCCCGGCGACCGGGTTCACCGCGATCCCCACGTACATGACAAATAGTTCGCCGCGCCGGCCCCTTAAGCGAGACGCGTCCGGGTCGGAGCGCGCGGGCGCCCGGAACCGTCGGTCGGACCGGCACATAAAGGCCCTCAACACCGGGACACGGCACTCAACACGTGTCCGCTCGTAGTTGTCACCGCCGGTGGAACGAGCCCGCCATCGGTAACCTGCTCGTCTCATCGGGACTGGATCCCTCCCGCGGTAGCTGCCACACGCCCACGTCTCCCGGTCCCGTTTTCGTACCCCTGCTGCGGTGCTCGTCCGTCGGTCTGCCCCCTCTCGTCCGAGAATCAATACTTAAGACGCCCCCAGAACAACGCCGAGATATGATCCTCGAAGCCGCCGTGACGGAGCCGCTGCCGATCAGCGCGACCGCGGGCGCGATCCTGCTCGCGAGCCTCGCCCTCGTCGTCGTGTGGATCGCGTACCTCTACCGGTAGCCCCGCCTCGGCCGCCGACCGTCTGCCCTCCCTACACGCTCAGGCGGACCGCTCCTCGACCGCGTCGGTCCGCTCGCGGATCCACGCCGCCGCGCGCTCGGCCTCCGCCTCGCTTTCGGCCGTGATCTTCACGGTCACGACCTCGCCCGGATACGAGCCGACCCGCACGTCGAACCGCTCGCGCAGCGACGCGAACCGGTCGAGCAGCTCGCTCTCCGGCTCGTCGACGTCGACCGTGAGCACGTGGGTCGGCGTCCCCGCGAACTCGTCTTCGACCAGATCGAACATCGCTTTCATCTCGTCCGGGACTCCCGGAAGGACGTAGACGGACTCGACGACGGCGCCCGGCGCCACCCCGGCCTCGTTCGGCAGCGGTCGGCAGTCGGCCGGGAGGTGCGTCGTCTCGGCGGCGAGGTCGTCGCCGCTGTACCCGCGGTCGGCGAGCCACGCGGTCGCCTCCGCGTTCGCTTCGAGGCCGCGCCCGAACGCGGCCGCGACCGCCTCCATCGTCACGTCGTCGTGCGTCGGCCCGAGCCCGCCGGTGACAATCACCGCGTCGTACTCGGCGTGGTACTCGTTGACGACGCGCGCGATCTCGGCGACCTCGTCCGGGACGACGGTCACCCGCCGGACCGCGACGCCCCGGGCGTCGAGGCGGTCGCAGAGCCAGGTGGCGTTCGTGTTCTCGGTGTCGCCGACGAGGAGCTCGTCCCCGACGGTGACGACGGCGGCGTTCATACCAGTCTCAAGCGGCGCGTGGTAGAAAAGGACCGCGGCGCGGGCTGACGCCCCGACGACGGCGACCGGTCGCGCCCGTTAGAGCAGGCCGTCATCGTCGTCGTCGTCCTCGTAGACGCCCAGTCCGAGGTCGCGGCGGCGCTGGCGGAGCGCCTCCAGCTGTCGCCGGAAGTAGAGCGTCCCGGCGACCGCGGCGACCGCGCCGATGACGAGGATGACGCCGAACACCACGAGGTCGCCCTCGCGGTACGACTGGACGACGATCGAGCCGCTCGTCACCTCCTCCCAGACGATCCGGTCGCGGTCGCCGACCGTCTCGACCGCGTGATCGCGCGGCGACACGTGGCCGACGATCGGCACCTCCGTGCTGAACTGCGGCGGCAGCGTCACCGCGTACGACCCCTCGACGTACGCGCGCATGCTGAACCGTCGCGGGGACCCGGCACCGGCGAAGGCCGCCTTCCCGCCGCTCATGTCGTCGGCGAAGCGGATCCAGGTCTCGTCGGTCGTGCGCTCGATCTCGCCGCCGCGGGCGCGGAACTCGCTGCCCGTGATCACTTCCCCGTCGGGGTACTGGTAGCGGAACGCCTCGAACTCCAGCGGCTGGTCGCCGGCGTACGGCGTCTGCCGGTACAGCCGGATCTCCTCCCGGTCGTCGACCGCGTACACGACGGTGTACCTGGCGTCCGTGGTGAGGTTGAACGCGGCGTCGCGGTCCGTGTCGAAGTCGTACCCGTGCGGCGGCTCGGCGTCGAGCGTCTCGTTCGTCACCTCGCCGCCGCCGGTCGCGTAGCCGAGACAGCCGGCGCTGACCGCGAGGAGAGCGATCGCCGCCACCGCGAGCGCGAAGCGTCTGTTCACGTGTGATCAGGTTAGACGACGCAGCGCATCTCGGCCGGGAGGTACGAGCCGATGGCGGCGAGCAGTCCCGGCGGGTCGGTCCCTTCCGCGCAGACGATGCTCTGTTCGAGGAGTCCCAACCGCTCGACGGTGACGATGTCCTGCGCGTGGCCCGCTCGGTTCACCGTCGCCCGCGTCTCGCCGCGGGTCGCCGAGTTGACGTTCACCCGGCCGTCGCCGCGCTGCCAGTCGTACAGCCGGTCGCGCTCGCCGTCGGCGAGCCGGCTCTGGTCCGCGTCCGGGTCGCCCGGATCGCCGCCGTAGACGAACCGCACCGGGAGGTGCTGGACGAGCCCGAACCGCTCGACGACCTGCTCCGGCGAGCCGACGCCGAGCCCCAGCTCGTCGGCGGGGACGAACACGTCGACGCCGGCGTCGAGGGTGATACCCACGTCGTCCCACGATTCGAGGGTTCCGACGTACGTCTCGCCCGCTTCGAGGCCGCCGTCGTGGGCGACGACCTCGCCCCACGTCTCCCCGAGGACGTTGCGCGCGACCGGGGCGTCCTCCCCGGTCACGTCCACTTGGACGAACTCGTCGTCCCGAACGCCCACCTGCCAGTCGACGTCGAGTTCGCCGACGTCGTTGGCGACGAGCGAGTCCATGCCGTCGAGCGCGCGGTCGCGGGCGTCGCCCTCGACGTAGCACTTGGTTGCGAGGACGACCATCAGGCGGTCACGTCCGCGTTGAGCTCGTCGCGCAGCTCCTCGATGCGCCGGTCCATCGCCTCGCGGAGCCGGTCGTTCTCCATCGCCTCCAGCGGCGAGCCGCACTCAGGGCACTCGAAGCCGAAGTCCATCGCCTCGCCGAACTCGAAGCGGATCGAACACACCTCACAGAGGTAGAACTCGTGGGTGCGCTCGTACTCCTCGCGCTCCTCTAGAGCCTCGAGCAGTCGGTACATCTCTTCCTGGAGGTTCTCCGGGATGTTGTCGTAGTGGAACGTCCACAGGTACGTGAGCCAGCCGGAGTCCTCGTCGCGGACGCGGCGGTACGTCGCCAGGTCGTTCTCGTACAGGATGAACAGCGCGCGCCGCACATCGTTGAGCTCCAAGCCGAGCTCCTCGGCCAGCTCCTCGTCGGTGACCTCGCCGTCGGGCGGCGCGGCCGCGACCGGCATCCCCGTCGGTCCCACCAGCTCGTGGAGGTACTTCTGGATGACGGGGTCGTTCAGTAGATCCTCAAAAGCCATTACGGGAAACTGGTGGTGGAATCCGGTTAAAACCTCCGAAAGGCGCGGTCGCGACGCGTCCCACCCGCCCGAAAAGCGGGCCCTGCGCCGCCCCCGACGGACCCGCGGGTCCGGCAGAGCTTTACGCGCCGTGACTCACACTCGCCCGTATGGCAGACTCGGTCGACGGACGGGGGCGACGCGCGCTCGGCGCCCTGGCGCTCCTCGCGGTCCCGGTCGTGCTGGCGGCGGTCCCGCTGGTTCCGCTCGCCGCGCTGCTCGGCCCCGGCGGGCTCGGGACCGTCCCGCTCGGCGCGCCGGGCGGGCTGCTCGCGGCCGTCGTCGTCGGCCCCGCGCTCTCCGCGCTCCTCGGTCCCGCGCTCGTCGACAGGCGGATCGCGCGGCTCCCCCGTGCCGACCTAGACGACCGCCGCGCGGACTTCGTCGCCGACCGCGTCGAACACCTCGCGGGCGAGGTCGGCGTCGACGCGCCGCCGGTGACCGCGGTCCGCGCCGACGCCGCGAACGTCGCCGTCACGGACGGCTACCGCGGGGCGCGACTGGTGGTCTCCACGCGGCTGCTCGCCCTGCCGAAGGCGGACCGCGACGCGGCGTTGCGCCACGCGCTCGTCCGGCTCCGGACGCGGCGGGCGCTCCTCACCACCGCGACGCTGCCGGCGCTGGCGGCCGTCGAGACCGCGGCGCTGCTCGCGACGCTGCTCGTGGGACGCCGCGGCGACCGGACCGCCGCCGACCGGCGCGTCAACCGGATCCACGGGTACGAGCCGGACCGCGAGCGCATCCCGTCGTGGGCGTACGCGGCCGCCGGCGTCCTGTGTTGGCTGTTGCTCCTCCCGGCGTGGGTCCCCGCGACGGTCGGCGATCGGCTCTCCGTCGCCGGCGGGCGGCGGGCCGCGGACGCGCTGGTCGCCCGGGTCGGAAGCGAGGAGCGCGAGGGGCTCGCCAACGCGGTCGCGTTCGCCGGTGACGCCGCGGGCGCCGGCGACTGGCCCCCGCTCCTCGACCGGCTCTCCTTCGTCTCCATGGCCGACGCCGAGACGGGGCGGGTTCGCGGGACGAGCCGGCAGGAGGCCCGGACGCGGCTCGCGCGGCTCCGCTCGAAGCGGACACTGTAGGGGAAGCGGCTCGGTGTATCGGCCGACTCAGGGCCGCACCGGGACTTCCAGGCGGACCGTCGTCCCCTCACCGTCGGTGTCGATGTCGAACTCGCCGCCCGCCTTGGCGACGACCCAGTACATGAGCCATATGCCGAGCCGGTCCGCGTGGGTCAGCGAGGTCTCGCCAGCCTCCAGCACCTGCGTCTCGTGGTCCGGGATCCCCGGGCCGTCGTCCTCGACTTCGATCGCGATCCACTCCGGCGGACGGCGCTCGACGCGCACCTCGACCGACGGCGTCGCCGCGTCGTTGTGCTTCACCGCGTTCTCGGCCGCCTCGGAGACGGCGACGGGCAGGCCCACGGCGGTCGTCTCTATCGGTCCGTCGTCGGGTAGCGATATGGTCACCGACGCGTCCGGGTAGCGGCTGCGGAGCCGGTCTCGGAGCTCGACCAGTTCGTCTCGGAGGTTGATCGGGGCGTCGAGCCCGGGCGGTGAGACCGTCTCGTCGACGGTCTGGACGGCGCCCGCGATCCCGGTGAGGTCCGAGGCCGTCTCGGCGATGACGTCCAGCGACCGACGCCGAGACTCCTCGTCGGGGTCGTCGCGGAGGAGGTCCGCGTACCCCTCGATGAGGTTCATCTTGTTCCGGAGGTTGTGGTTGAGCACTCGGGCCATCACCTCCAGCCGCCGCTCGCGGATCTTCCGCTCGGTGATGTCGGCTTGGAATCCGACGTAGCTCGTCACGTTCCCCTCCTTGTCGCGCAGCGGCGCGATGGAGAGCCGGTTCCAGAACTTCTGGCCGTTCGCCCGATAATTGAGGATGTCGACCTCGACCGGTCGGTCCTCGTCGAGGGCCCGCCGTATCCTCGCCCGGGACTCCTCGCCGGTGTCGGGGCCCTGAAGGAACCGACAGTCCTCGCCGAGGATCTCGTCGCCGTAGCCGGTCAGCTCCTCGAACTCTCGGTTGTGGTACACGAGCGGGCTGTCGTCGCCGTCGGTCGCCCGCGCGAGGGTGATCCCGACGGGCGCCTCGTCCATCGCCCGCTCTTTGCGCCGCAGGTCCGCGACGGTCCGCCGGAACCGGAGCGACGTCCGCCGCCGCTCGACCAGGTTCGAGACGCGCGTCACGAGCGCCCGGCGTCCGACCGGGAGTTCGATGACGTCGTCGACGCGCTCCCACGCGGCGTGGCCGAGCCCCGCCCGCGACCCTTCGCTCACCAGCAGTACGAACGGGAGGAACGCGGGCTCGGCGCGCTCGCGTCGAGTGTCGATCGCGTCCGCGGCGGCCTCGAAGGCGCCGGCGTCGAGGAGACAGCAGTCGAACTCGCCGTTCAGCGCGTCCGGCGACTCGGCGGTCCGAACGGCGTACCGGTCGGACAGCGCGTCGGACAGGAGCCCGCGGTCGCGGTCGGCGTCCATCAGGAGGAGGACCGTCGCGCGGTCGCCGTCGGGGGCCCGGGAGAGACCGGGGCCGGCGTCGTCCCCGGCGGGGCGGCCCGGGGGCCCGCCGCCGTCATCGCCCCCGGACTCCGCGTCCGACTTCGAATCCATCTCGTCGTATTTGAGTCGGGGAGCCACTAAGAACTACCCCATATATATCACGGTCGGGGGCGAGTACCACGGTATGACAACGTCGCTATCCGAGCGGGCGTCGACCGGCGTCGACGGCCTCGACGAAGTGCTGTCGGGCGGGCTCGTCCCCACGCGGAGCTACATGGTCCGCGGACAGGCCGGGAGCGGGAAGACCATTCTGGGGTTCCACTTCCTCCAGCGGGGCGTGGACGAGGGGGAGACGGCGCTCTTCGTCAACCTCGAAGAGGACCTCCGCGACCTGAAGGCGAACGCTGACGCGCTCGGCTTCGACACCGATTCGATCGAGTTCCTCGACCTGAGCCCGGGCGCGGACGCGTTCGTCGAGGACGAGTCGTACGAGGTGTTCGCGCCCTCGGAGGTCGAGCGAGAGCCGCTGACCGAGCGGATCGTCGAGGGCGTGACGGCGGTCGACCCCGACCGGGTGGTGGTCGACCCGCTGACGCAGCTCCGGTTCCTCCTCTCGGACGACTACCAGTTCCGCAAGCAGGTGGTCGGATTCATGCGGTTCCTGAAAGACAGGGGGGCGACCGTGCTGTTCACCGTCCAGAACACGCGGTCGCTCCCGACAGACGACCTCGAGTTCATCACGGACGGGACGGTCCGGCTCGACGCGGGGGCGTACGGCAAGACGGTCAGCGTCCCCAAGTTCCGGGGGTCGTCGACGCAGAGCGGGGACCACGCCTACCGGATCACCGACGCGGGAATGGAGGTGTTTCCCGCGCTCCAGCCCGGCACGCGGGACGAGGAGCTGGCGTTCGAGCAGGTCTCGTCGGGGATCCCCGAGGTCGACGAGCTGCTCCACGGCGGGATCGAGCGCGGCACCGTCACCATCGTGAGCGGCCCGACCGGCGTGGGGAAGACGACGCTCAGCACCCAGTTCATGAAGGAGGCCGCGGGCCGCGGGGAACGCTCCGTGATCTACCTGTTCGAGGAGAACCGGGAGACGTTCCTCGCCCGGTCGCGCGCGGTCAACATCCCCGTCGACGAGATGCTGGCGAAGGGGACGCTTCAGGTGACGGAGGTGGAGGCGTTAGAGCGGTCGCCACAGGAGTTCGCCCGCATGGTCCGCGACGAGGTCGAGGAGGAGGGGGCCGACATCGTCATGATCGACGGCATCTCCGGGTATCGGCTGACCCTGCGCGGCGAGAAAGAGCAGATGCTCCAGCAGATGCACGCGCTCGGCCGCTATCTCAAGAACGCGGGCGTCACCGGCCTCTTCATCGACGAGACGCGGAACGTCACGGGGGAGTTCCGCGCGACCATGGAGAACATCAGCTACCTCGCCGACAACATTCTTTTCCTCCGGCACCTAGAGGTCGGCGGCGAGCTCCGCAAGGCGATCGGCGTGTTAAAGAAGCGGACGAGCGACTTCGAGCGGACGATCCGCGAGTTCAAGATCACGGAGCACGGGGTCACCGTCGGCGAGCCGATGTCGGGGCTCCGCGGCATCCTGAGCGGGACTCCGGAGGTCGTCGAGCGAGACGCCGAGCGCGGCGACGCGGGAGAGTAGCCGGGTCAGTCGCGGCGCTCGGACGCTCGGTCGTTCCCGGGGCTGTCGTCTCCGGCCTCGTCGTCCCCGGCGCTGTCGGTTTCGGTCCCCGCGTCGATCACCGTCTTCCCGGTCGCCTCCGGGACGACGCACCGGTCGGCGTCGGCCCACTCGCGGCCGAGTTCCGCCCCGTCGAACAGGCGGTCGAGGAAGACGGCGAGCCCCGCGACCTCCGAGTGCGGCTGGTTCGTCACGCCCACGTTGAAGTCGGCGCGCTCGTACAGCGCCCACGGCACCTTCTCGCCGCCGACGACGACGAGGAGGTCGCGCGGCGGCGACGACTCCTCGGGCGCTTCTGGTTCGTCGAGCCCGACCGCCTCCCGGACGGCCGCCTCCACGTCTTGGACGCGCTCGCCGTACATCGTGAGGTGGACCACGACCCCGTCGAACTCCCGGACGATCGCCTTCTGGTCGTCGCGCAGTTCGACGGCGAACGGCCCGCCGAACCGGCCGGTGATGTCGCGGACCGTCTCCGCCGACTGGCCCGCGTTGTCGGGGAAGATCACCCGGTCGGCCCCGAGCGCCCGCGCCGTGAGCCCGACGTGCGTCGTCATGCGGTCGTCGCGCCCCGGCCGGTGGCCGTACCGGAGGACGACGACCTCGCGCGCATCGTTCATGCCCCAGACTGGGGGGCGGATCCCGGTGTCGCTTTCGATGCGAGCGCGCGGGCGCCGGTCCACATCGCGACCGAGATACCGCACATGTGTGGATCAAACCTCGAAAAACATGTCCGAGGTACGCACGTAACTGAAAGGTTCATGTGGGAGGCGGTCGCGGTGTGAGTCATGACGAGCGTCAAGGAATTCCGCGTCGACGAGCCGGCGACCGCCGACGGACTCGGCCGAGGTCGGTTCGCCTTCACCGACGCCTACTCGGTGTTCGACTGGGGACAGATGCCCGACGCGATCCCCCACAAGGGGGCGAGCCTCTGCGCGATGGGCGCGTTCAACTTCGAACTACTGGAGGACGCGGGCGTCCCGACCCACTACCGCGGGGTCGTGGACCCGGGTACCGTCGCGGACGACGGGACCGAGCCCGACCCCGTCCCCCTCGCCGAGGCGACCGCGCCGCCCACCGAGATGGCCATCGAGCTGACGCAGGTGCCCGACCTGTCGTACGAGGGGCCCCACGCCGGCTACGACTACGAGGCATTCCACGCCGCGGGCGGGGGGAACTACCTCGTCCCGCTGGAGGTCGTCTTCCGCAACCGGGTCCCCGTCGGGTCCAGCCTGCGGAAACGCGCCGAGCCCGCCGACCTCGGGCTCGACGACCTCGCCGACGGCGACTGGCCCGCCGAGCCGGTCGACCTCCCGGAGCCGGTCGTGGAGTTCTCGACGAAGTACGAGCAGCAGGACCGCTATCTCACCCGGGCGGAGGCCGACGAGATCGCGGGCGCCGCCGCCGTCGACGCCCTCGAATCGCTCGCGCGCGACGTGAACCGCGTCGTCACCGAGCGCGCCGAGGCGACCGGGTTCGTCCACGAAGACGGCAAGATCGAGTGCCTCTACGTCGACGGCGAACTCCGGGTCGCCGACGTGGTCGGCACTTTCGACGAGAACCGGTTCTCGTACGGCGGCCGCGGGATCTCGAAGGAGGTCGTCCGCCAGTGGTACAAGGCGAACGACCCCGACTGGGTCGCGGCCGTCGGCGAGGCGAAGGACGCGGTCGCCGACCGCGACATCGACGACTGGCGCGAGCTCTGCGACCCGGACCCCGACCCGCTCCCGCCGGCGGTCGTGGACGCGGTCTCGGACCTGTACGCGGCCGGCGCGAACGCGTACACCGACCGCGAGTGGTTCGACGCCCCGGAGGTCGAGGCGGCGCTCGACGCCGCCGCCGAGCTGTAGGACGCGGGTCCGCGGCACCGCCGATCCGCGGCGTGCGACCGCCTGACCCTCACGATCGACGACACGCGAGGGAACCTCTTTACCGCCGACGCGCGTGGGTTCGCACATGTCCATCGACGCCGACTTCGGGGAACGGCTCGAGACCCAAACGGTCGCGTACCTCGACCGGATCGACGACTGCGTCGCCCTCCTCCCGCGGGCGCTCGACGAGTACGCGAGCGAGGGCGCGTCCCGCGACACGGTCGACGAGATAGCCGCCGTCGAGAGCGAGTGCGACGACCTCGTCCGCGGGCTCACCGGGCTCATCACCGACGCCGGGCCGGACGACATCGGCCTGCTGAACACCCGGATCAACTTCAACGAGTCCGCGCTGCTCGACTTCTACAACGAGCTGGACGTGGTCGCGAACCACACCGAGCGGATCGTCCAGGAGGTTGCCATGATGCGCCCGGCCGCGGGCGTCGAGCCGTTCGCCGACATGCGCGAGATGGCCGCCCGGATCGCCGAGATGACCGAAGTCCTCGCCGAGGTCGTCGAGGGGTTCGTCAGGGGGCTCGCGCGCGCCGACGCCACCGAGACGCTCGCCGAGGGGATCGAGTCGATCCGCGCCCTTGAGAGCGAGTGCGACGAGCTGCGCAACGACGCCATCGAGACCGCGTTCGCCGACGACGCGATCGAGGAGCCGCTCGTCTACCGCGAGCTCGCGATCCTGTTGGACGAGCTCGCGAACACGATCGAGGACCTCACCGACCGGATCGTCGTGATCGCGAGCAAGGAGCCGGGGATCGTCACCGAAGCGGACGAGTCGTAGGGTCGCTCCTCACCTCCGCGCCCAGTCGAGCATCCGGGCGTAGAAGGGGTCCGTGGCGAGGGCGTCGGCGTCGCCCACCAGCGTCAACTGCTTTTTCGCCCTGGTGAGCGCGACGTTCATCCGCCGGTGGTCCTCGAATATCGGCCCGTCGAGGTCGCCGGTCGCGACGAGCGAGACGAGTATCACCTCTTTCGAGGAGCCTTGGAAGCGGTCGACGGTGTCGACCGTCACGTCGGTCCGGCGGCCGATCTCCGCGACCTGCGCCCGGAAGGGGGCGATCACGCCGATGTCGTCGGGGTCGACGCCGGCGGCGACGTAGGCGTCGGCGATCGCGGCGACGCGCTCCGCCTCGCGGACGTTCCGGTTCCCGTCGCGCTCGCCGTCCGGGTCGACGAACCCGACGCCGCCGGTCAGGTCGGGCGCGAGCGCGTCGGGGTCGACGCCGAGGTCCGCGAGCGTCTGCCCGGCCACCTCGGGGGTCGCGGGGCGGAGCGCGCCGTCGTAGAACTCCGCGGAGGCGAACGCCTGGATCCGCTGGCTCATCCGGTACTGCCGGTCGAGCATCACGCTCGCGTCGGGGTACGTCTCGATGAGCCGCTGGAAGAGCGAGGTCCGGAGATCGTTCTCCGCGCGGACGACCGGCGGGAGCTGCTCGTGGTCGCCGACGAGGACGAACCGGTCGGCGAGGTTGACGGCGGCGTGGGTCCCGGGCTCGGTGAGCTGGGAGGCCTCGTCGACGAGAGCCACGTCGAACTCGCACTCGCGCATGACGCGGGAACCGCAGGCCGCCGTCGTCGCGGCGACGACCGGCGCGTCCCGCAACTCGGCGGCCTTCGCGTTCGGCTCGCCGCGCTGGACGAGCCGCACGTCCCGCATGTCCTCGCGGACGCCGGTCTCGGTTCCCACTCGAAGCACGTCGTCGAACCCCTGGTCGCGGAGCGCCTCCAGCGCGTTGTCGACCGCGCGGTTCGTGAACGCGGAGAGCAGCACCCGGTTCCCCTCCGCGACCAGCGCGCGGATCGTCCGGGCGATTGTGTACGTCTTCCCCGTCCCCGGCGGGCCGTGGATCAGCGCGCAGTCCTCGGCGTCGACCGCGAGTTCGACCGCCTCGTTCTGCGCCGCGTTGTTGTCGATGTAGGCGTCGGGCGCGTCCGGGTCGTCGGCTCCGGGGCTGCCCGGTGGGCGCTCGGCCGGGTCCCGGAACGACGGGTTCCGCCGGCCGAATATCACGTCCTTGCGGTCGGGATCGCCCTTCAGGACGGCGTCGTGGAGCGCGGTCAGCGAGCGGTCGACGGAGATCTCGGAGGGGTAGACGTCGAGCCGCCGCAGCTCCACCGGCTCGTCCGTCTCGACGACGACCTCGTCGCTCCCGAGGGCTGTGATCCGGCCCAGTTCCGCGTGGCCGGAGACGGGGTCGCCGTCGCTCGCGAGCGCCACGTCGCCCTCGCGGAGCTTCGAGACGGCGTCGCTCGGCTTCTTCGCGCGAAGCTCCCACCGGGCGTCGTCGATCTCCGTCTGCGCGACCGGCTCCAAGCCGATCAGCGCGCGGTCGTCGGCCGCGCGCTCTTCGGGCGTCTGCTCCCACAGCTTCCGGTACTCCGCGTGAGTCTCGCGGCGCTCCTCTTCGAGGGCGACGTAGAACCGGTCGAAGTAGTCGCGCTCCTCCTCGGGCACCGGCGTCCCGATCTGGCCCGCCTTCGACTCCTGGTCGAGCCGGCCGGAGACGACCATACAGGCGTCCTGCTCGAAGCAGTAGCTGCAGGTCGCGTCGGCCTCGTACCCCGTCGGCACCGCGGGGCGCTCGCCGGCCTCGTTGAGCGCGCGCCACTCGGCGGCCGCGAGGGCGTTTCGCTCGCGGACGACGAACTCCAGGAACCCCCGGCCGACGGTGAACTCCTTGGCCGGCGCGAGGTCGCCCGACTCCTCGTTGCGGTCCAAGGCCGTGTTCTTCGTGTACAGCAGCGTCCCGATGTCCGGGTCGACGCCGCGCTCGTCGAGCATGAGCGCGTAGCAGGCCGCCTGCACCTTGTCGTGGAACCGCGGCTCCCGCTTGGTGTTCTTCCCCGTCTTCAGTTCGACCGGCGTGCCGCGCCGGAGCGCGTCCGCGCGCCCCTTCAGCCCGAACGTGGGCGAGATGAGGGAGAACTCCGAGCGCCACGTGTCCTCGTCGGCGAGCGTCCCCTGCGCGAGCCACCCCTCGACCGCGGCGGCGTTGCGCCGCACCTCGTCTTCCACCTCCGCGGTCTCGTAGCCGAGGAGGCCGAGTTCGAGGCCCGCCTCGGCCACGCGCTCCGCGACCGACTCGTCGAGGTCCATCCCGCGGAGCAGGTCGCCGAACACCTCGTGGACGATGGTCCCCTTGACGACGGGGTAGTTGAGCGGGATCCCCGACAGTTTGTTCAGGTAGTACATCCGCGGGCACTGGACCCACGACCGGATGCCGGTCACGTCGACGAGGAAGTCGGGTTCGAGGACGACCCACGACTCGTCGGTCGTCGCGTACCCCGTCTCCCCGCGGTACTCGTCCTCCTCGGGGTCGGTGACGAGCAGTTCCATCCCCGGCTCCGCGTGTTCGGCGACCTCTGTCCACTTCCCCCACAGCGTCACGTCGACCGGGTCGCCCGCGCCGCGGTCGGGCCGGACCCGCACCTCGCGGAGGTCGCGCTCGCCGTACGACGTCGACACCGTCCGCGCCTCCCCGACGGAGACGATCGGCCCCCGAACGTTCACGTCCCCGCTCGGCGGCGCCGTCGAAAAACGCTGTCGGTGAGCCGGGATCGCGTCCGCGTCGGGTCGGCGCTCGCCTACCGGGTCACCGGCGCGGTGACGGACCCGATCGACTCGACGACCGCCCGCACCTCGTCGCCGGGGGCGATCGGCGCCGCGCCGGGCGTCCCCGTGCTGAACAGGTCCCCCGGTTCCAGCGTCATCGCGTCGGCGTGGAACGAGACGATCTCCGCCGGCGGGAACAGCATGTTACGGATCTCGTTTTCGGCCCGCACCTCCCCGTTGACCTCGGTGCGCACCGAGAGCCCGTCGAGGTCGAGCGGCCCCTCCAGCACCGCGATCGCGGCGCCGGGCACGAGGAACGTGTCGTAGCTCTTTGCCCGGGTGAGGAACCGGGGGTTCTGCTGGAGCACGTCCTCCGCGGTCATGTCGATCACGGGCAGAAAGCCGGCGATCACGTCGCTCACCTCGCCCTCGTCGACGCCCCGGCACGTCCGGCCCATCACGACGGCCAGCTCCGCCTCGGCGGTCACCCGTTCGCTCTGCGACCGCGGCGGCAGGCGGATCGGGCCGTCCGGCCCGGTCAGGGCCGACGACGGTTTCATGAAGCTCGCCGGCTCCGTCGGGCGCTCCTCGTCGAGATCGCCGGCGTGTTCCGCGTAGTTCAGGCCGATCCCCCACAGCTTCCCGAACGACGCCAGCGGCGCGCCGAACGACAGGTCGGCCGCCGGGACGGGGTCGGCCGTCGCGCTGGCGACGCTGCCGAGCCTCCCCGCGGCAGCTCGGGGGAGCGCGTCGCGGACCGTCTCGAGGTCGGGCTCGACGGCGCCGAGCGGGACGTACCCCGTCTCGTCGCCGAGCAGGGGGTTGCCGGTCGCCGTGCGCGCGAGGTACTTCATCTCGTCCTCGGTCCACTCATCTCACTCCTCGCGGTCGGTCCAGAAGTCGAACGAGCGTCCGGGCGCGAACACGTCGAGGCCGACGGCGAGCTCGTCGCCCGTGTTCTCGACGCGGTGGGGCTCGTTGGGCGCTACGAGGACGGAGTCGTTCTTCTGAAGCGTCACCTCGTCGTCCTCGGTCGCGACGGTCAGCTCGCCCTCCAGACAGAGGCACACCTGCTCGTTCTCGTGGTCGTGCATCGGCGAGCTGTGGCCCGGCGGCTTCTCGAACCACTCGAAGGAGAACCGGTCGCTGCCCGCCATCGACACGCGCCGCCAGCCCTCCTCCGGCTCGTACGTCTCCGCCTCGTCGAACGCAACCGGCTTCATAGGTTCGCTCCGGTGGAGCCGCCGTCGATCGGGAGCGCGGTACCGTTGACGTAGCCGGACTTCGGCGACGAGAGGAACGCGACCGTGTTGCCGAGCTCCATCGGGTCGCCGATGCGTTCGAGGGGGTTCCCCGCCCAGTCGTCGAGCCCCTCCTCGTAGGAGTCGTACTCGCCCCGCTCGACGGCGGCCTCGACGAGGTCCCGGATCCGGCTCGTCTCGTGGGGGCCCGGCAGGACCGCGTTCGCGCGCACCTCCGGAGCGAACTCCTTCGAGAGGGTCTTCTCCAGCCCGATGACGCCCATCCGGACCGCGTTCGACAGCACGAGGCTGTCGATGGCCTCCTTCACGCTGCGGGAGGTGATGTTCACGATGGTGCCGCCGTCGCCCTCCCTGAGGTGGGGATACGACTCCCGCGCCAGCCGGACGACGCTCATCACGAGCAGGTCGTAGGCGTGCTGCCAGTCCTCGTCGTCGGTGTCGAGGAACGAGCCGGAAGGAGGGCCGCCGGCGCTCGTCACGAGGTGGTCGACAGTGCCGAACTCGTCGACGGTCGCCTCCACGAGCGCTGTGACCTCGGCGGCGTCCGTCAGGTCGGCCGGCTGTGCGACGACCTCGCCGGTCGCGACCGCCTCGATCTCCTCTTTCGCGGCCGCCAGTCGCTCCTCGTCGCGGCCGTTGATGACGACGTCGACGCCCTCCCGCGCCAGCGCCTTCGCCGATGCCTTGCCGAGCCCGCTGGACGATGCGGTGACGAGCGCCGCGTTCCCGTCGATCTGTAGGTCCATGTCTCTCCTATCCCGCGTACGCCGTGAAAACATTTTCTTGCAGGCAAGCGGCGGAGCGACCGACACGCTCGACGCGGCCGTACTGGGCGTCAGGCGCCCGATCCGTCGCCGCCCGCCGCCTCGAACCGCGCCGTCCCGTCCTCGAACGCGACCGTCTCGCGGCCGACCACGTCAGCCCCCTCCGGGAGGTCGTCGACCACGGCGTCGGAGACGCGGTACTCGCCGAGGTCCTGCGTGTTTCGGATCCAGACGATCCGGGCGGTCTCGGGGTCGTACGCCCCCAACGCAGCCGCCGCGGTCCGGAGCCCGAACTCGTCGTCGGGCGCCACGACGGGGAGCTTCGACTTCGCGAGCGACCCGCTCGTGAGCGCGTTCGCGTACGACTTCTTCAGGTCCAGTTGGTCGACGGCCGACCGCCGGGTGAGGTCCGCGAGCCCGATCCCGTTGCCGTTCCCCTTCGTCGCCTCGGTGAGCCCGCGGACGTAGATGAGGTCGACGTCGGGCGTCTCCGGGTCGGACGCGTTGAGGACGCGGTAGCGCCCGATGACGTTCGTGTCCATCCCCGCCCCTGATATCTCCTTCCCGATCTCGTCGACGACCAGGAGGTCCACGTCGTCGACGGGGAGCGTCGGCATCTCGTCGTTCGCGCGCTCCAACAGCTCCGGTTCCCGGGCGAGGAACGACCCCGCCGGGACGGCCTCCAGGTGACCGATCTCCTCCTCGAAGTTCTCGACGAGCGCGATTCCCCCGACGAGGGGAGTCTCCTCCTCGATCACGTCGAGCGCGGCCGTCAGCGTCTCGACGTACCCCTCGGCGAGCGCCGTCGAGTGGAACGACTTCGCCCCGCGCTGCTTACCGAGCCCGACGACCGTCATCTTCGTCAGCCCGCTCTCGATCTCCCCCGTGAAGTTGGTGTGAGCCTTCACCCGGTTCACCACGACGACGGCGTCGGCCGCGAGCGCCGCCTCGGAGAAGTACACCGGCAGGTCGGCGTCGCCGACGCCCGCCGTCGCCAGCCGCTCGGCTCCCATCCGCGCGTCGATGGGCGCGCCGACGCGCTCCTCGGTGACTCCGAGCGCCGCCAGCACCTCTCGTTGCCCCTCCGGAGTCGCGCCGCCGTGGCTCCCCATCGCCGGCACCACCACGGGCTCGAAGCCGCGCTCGGCGATCCGCTCGACGACCGCCGCCGCGACCTCGTCGATCCGGTCGATCCCGCGGCTGCCGACCCCGACGGCCACGGTGGCGCCCGAGTCGAGGCCGTCGAGTGCGAGTTCGTCCAGCTCTTTGTGCGCCGTCTCCGCGACCCCGTCAAGGCGCTCGGCCCGCGGCTCGTACCGGACCCGCGCGAACTCCGGCAGGGGCTGCGGATCGATGAGCCCGTCGACCTCGGAACGGTCGGGAAACTCCATGGGGGACCTCTCGTAACCGCGATACAAAACTACGGGTGGGAGACCCGCAGATCGGGCGGGCTCCACGTCCGCGTGCGGCTACCTCGCGCCACGCGGACGCGTGACCGGTGCCGAACCGTTCCCGATAGGCCTCTCGCCGGGGTCGCCCGTCTCTCCCTGACCACCGCTGCCCGCGGCTCCGGTCGGGTGGCGGACACAACTATGGTTATTTATTCTTGGGTTCGATAGCGATAGTATGCTGGATTACTTCGACATGGAGTCGACCCTGTCCGAGGAGGAGCGCCTGCTCGTCGACTCCGCGCGCTCGTTCGTCGACGGGGAGGTCCCGGACATGGGCGACCACTGGATCGAGGGGACGTTCCCCACGGACCTCATCCCGAAAATGGGTGAGATGGGCTTTTACGCGCCGAACCTCGACGGGTACGGCTTACCCGATGTCAGCGAGACTGCGTACGGCCTGCTGATGCGCGAGCTGGAGGCGTGCGACTCCGGACTCCGCTCGATGGCGAGCGTTCAGGGGGCCCTCGTGATGTACCCGATCCACGCGTTCGGCAGCGACGAGCAGAAAGAGGAGTGGCTCCCGCGGCTCGGCACCGGCGATGCGGTCGGCTGTTTCGGGCTCACGGAGCCGGAACACGGGTCGAACCCCTCCGCGATGGAGACGATGGCCGAGCCCGACGGCGACGAGTACGTCCTGAACGGCTCGAAGACGTGGATCACGAACTCCCCGATCGCGGACGTCGCGGTCGTGTGGGCGAAGGACCACGGCGAGGAGGGGACGCCCGTCCGCGGGTTCCTCGTCGAGACCGACCGCGACGGCGTCACGACGAACAAGATCGACGAGAAGCTCAGCCTCCGGGCGTCGATTACGGGCGAGATCAGCCTCCAGAACGTCCGCGTGCCCGCCGAGAACCGCCTCCCCGGCGTCGAGGGGATGAAGGGACCGCTGTCGTGTCTGACACAGGCCCGCTACGGCATCGCGTGGGGCGCCGTCGGCGCCGCGCAGGACTGCTTCGAGACCGCCCGGGAGTACGCCACGGACCGCGAGCAGTTCGGCAAGCCGATCGGCGGCTTCCAGATGCAACAGGAGAAGCTCGCGGAGATGGCGACGCAGATCACGCTCGCGCAGCTGCTCGCCCACCGGCTCGCCGACCTCAAGGAGGCGGGGGAGCTGCGGCCACAGCACGTCTCGATGGCCAAGCGCAACAACGTGCGGACGGCGCGCGACCAGTCGCGGATCGCCCGCGAGATGCTCGGCGGCAACGGGATCACGGCCGACTACTCCCCGATGCGCCACATGGCGAACATGGAGACCGTCTACACCTACGAGGGGACCCACGACATCCACACCCTGATCCTCGGCGAGGACCTCACCGGGATTCAGGCCTACCAGTAGTCCCGCCGACCGCCCTCGTTCCACGCGCCCTGACGACCCGCTCCGGCGCGCGCCGCCGCCACCGACACGCTCTTGCGCCCGCGTTTCCGTACTGTCGACCGACATGCGCGTGCGAGACTGGGACGACATCCTCGCGGATGTCGCGAGCGACTCGACCGACCCCGACGGCTGGCGCGCGGTCGCCGGCTCCCGCCGCGGCGGCCTCGGGGAGGACCTCTACTTCGGTCACCCGAGCGTCGGCCTCTACCACCTGAAGACGTACGCGAAGAACCCTCGCGACCTCCGCGGCGTCGGAGCGCAGGTCGCCCGCAAGGTCGACGACGGGCTGGACCCGCTCCTGCCCGACGCCGACAGCGACGGGCGGTTCGCGGTCCGGACGGCGCCCGAGGACGAGGACCACGCCGAGGAGATGGCGACGCGGCTCACCGAGACGCTGAGAGTCCACGCCGAGGCGCCGACCGACCCGGACCACCTCTTTGAGGACGTGATGGAAGCGGTCGACTCCCCCGCCTTCGGCCCGATGGAGTACGAGTTCGACGGACGGCCCGACGAGCTCGACGAACTCTCCGACACCTTCGAGGAGGCCGAGGAGCTGCTCACCGCCGAGCTCGACGACCTGATCGAGGACGACGACGTCGACCGCGGGTTCCACTGAGCGGCGGTGAGGGCGCTAGCGCGACCGCGCCGACTCGCCGCGGTGCGGACGAGACCGGACCCGCCGCATCGGTTTTGTCGCTCCGCCGCCAACGGGGGGTATGGGAGTCAAAGAAGACACGGCGAACGGCCTGATCTCGCTCGGCATCGGCGTCGCGGTCACCTGGTTCGCGGCCGACGACGGCGACCACGACACGACCGACCTCCTCCTCGCGGTCGCGATCAGCTCTTTCCTCTCGGGCTACTTCACGAGCTACTTCGCGAAGTGACTCGCGGTCGGTGACGTTCGGGTCGGCCGGTAACGCCCGGCCGGTCGGTGACGCCTTTGCCGATCGCCCGCCTCAGATTGCCGTCACCCACGCCCGGTACTCGGCGTCGAGCTCGTACACCTCTCGGAAGGCGCGCTCGACGAACCCGGCGACGCGGTTCGCGTCCGACCGCGCCGTGACGACCGCGTTCGTCCCCTCGGCCTCTTCCGGGCTGACGAGCTCGTCGATCCGGAACTCCGGGAACTCCGAGAGCAGGGCCTTCAGCCGCTCCAGCTCCTCGTCGGTACAGTCCAGTATCAGCTCCGTGCCCGCCAGCTGGATCCACGGCGGGACCTCGCCGCCACCGGTGTCGTCGCTGTCGGGGTCGACGTCGACGGTCATCACGTCGCCGGAGCGCGCGCGGTGCGCGGCCGCGGCGTCGGCGAACAGCTTCAGCCGCTCGTCCTCGGTCGCGGCGTCGAATCGGGTCATACCCGTGCTCCGCCGCGACGAGGCTTAAAAATCCGCACTCGACGGCGGGGGATCCGGTCGCCGCCCGCGCCGCTCACCGCTCCGTCTCGCTCAACACGTCGTCGACGACCGAGCGCGTCCGCTCGGCCTCGGCGAGCCGCTCGTCGGCCTCGCCGCGCTCGATCAGGGCGAGGTCCCCGTCGTCGAGCGCGTGGCGCACCTCCGCCGCGCGGCGGAGGCGCCCGTACTCGTCGCTCCGCGCGAGCTCGCGGACCGAGCGCAGGGTCGCGACCGCGTCGTCGTCGGCGATCCGCCCGACGAGCGGGACCAGCTCGTCGATCTCGTAGGCGAGCTCGTCGCCCGGCTTCGGCGGCCAGTCGAGCGTCAGCGGCTCGCCGTCGAGCCGTTCGAGGTACGTCCGGTGGACCGCGACCGCCGTGCGGAGCGCGCCCGGGTCGTCGACGTAGTGGTCGAGCTTCGAGTTCGTGTAGTCGGCGTACTCCAGCAGCGTCGCGGGCGGCTCCTCGCCGGCCGCGTGCGTCTCGACGTACTCCGCGAGGTCGGTCGGCGGCACGTCGACGTCGACGAAGGGAGTCGCGTCCGCGCGGTCGAGGAAGTCGAACACCTCGCGGGCGGACGCCGACTTGAAGAACTCCCGGAACGCCTCCATCACCGCCTCATCGTACGAATCGATCGGCCCGCGGAGGCGGTTGAGGTCCGCGTCGAGGTCCGCGTCGGCCATGTCGGCGACCTCACGGAGCTCCTCCACCCGCGACTCCAGCCGCTTGCGGGCCTCCTTGGCCGCTTTCCGGCCCGCCCGGTAGTCGTCGACCGCGTCGTCGTACGCCTCCAGGAGGTCGACGAACTCCCCCGCCGGCTCCAGCGCCTCGCGGGCGGTCGCGAAGTCCTCGTCGGAGAGGCGCCGCTTGTCGACCGCCTCGTCCGCCGCCTCGAACGCCTCGGCGGCCGGCAGGTCGTCGTCGACGTCGACCGCGTCCCCGAACTCGCCGCGGAACCGGACGTACGACTCGAAGTCGCCGGAGCCGACCGCGTCCTCCTCGTATCGGTCGAGGATCCGGTGCGCGTGGCGGTACGCGTCGGCCGCCGCCTCTACCCGGTCCCGCCCGTGGTCGTCGATCCGCGACTCGATCCGGCGGAGTTCGTCGTAGCGCTCCCGGAGCCGCGCGGCCGCCTCGCCGGCCCCGCGGACGGGGTCGTCCTTGTCGCCCTCGGCGCCTCCCGACGTGGCGCCGGCGGTTTCCCCCGACATCGGTCAGTACACCTCGTCCGGGTCGAAGACGCGCTCGCCGACGTTCTCGCCGTCGACCGTCCGGTGGAAACAGGAGCGGTGGCCGGTGTGGCAGGCGCCGCCGGCCTGGTCGACGAGGTACAGCAGCGCGTCGGCGTCGCAGTCGACCCGGACCTCCCGGACCGACTGGGTATGGCCCGAGGTATCTCCCTTGTGCCAGATCTCTTCGCGGGACCGGGAGTAGTAGTGCGCCTCGCCGGTCTCGCGGGTGCGCGCCAGCGCCTCCGGCGAGACGTACGCGAGCATCAACACCTCGCCGGAGTCGGCGTCCTGGGCGACCGCCGGCACCAGCCCGTCCTCGCCGAAGTCGACCTCGATCGACCCCGTCTCCGCGTCGGCGTCACTCATGGCTGTCCGGAGGCGTGGCGCTCGAATAGTCCTTGTGCCTGCGGTCCCCGCATACGAGCGCGCCGCCGACCCCTTACGAGACGTATCGCAGCACGAGCGCGTCGCCGTCGGCGTACGCGTCCGGTCGGCGGTCGACGACCTCGAAGCCGAGCGACTCGTACAGCGAGCGGGCGGCGTCGTTGTCGGGGTGGGCCTGGAGCGTGACGGGGCCGTCGGCGTCCGCGATCGCCGCGTCGAGGAGCCCGCGGGCGCGCCCCTCGCGCCGGAAGCCGGGCGCGACGACGAGCTCCGCGACGTGGAGCCCCGGGCGGTTCGGCGCGTCCACGGGGAGGAGGTAGCCGACGACGCGTTCCTCGGCGACGCTCACGCGGGCGGCGCCAACCGCGAGGCCGTACTCCAGGAGGTCCGGGCTCGGCTGCCTGAGGTGCGACTGGAGCCCGCGGATCCGGTCGGCGTCGGCGGGTCGGCCGGGGCGCACTCGTGGGTCGGGATCGCCGGAGGCGTCGGGTTTTCGCCCGGCGCCGTCGCCGTCGCCCGTCATCTCACACCACCGCCCAGAGCGCGACGGCGACGACGGCGCCGGCGAGCGTCGCGAGGAAGTTCACCGACTGGTTCCCGACGCGATCCCCCTCGATCAGGGCGCCGAGGAGGCTGTCGACGGTCATCCCGGTGACGCCGGCCGCGACGACGGCCCCGCCCGCCGCGACGCCGCCGGCGACCACCGGGCTGATCAGCGGCGACCCGCCGGCGGCGAGGGCGCCGACGAGCAGCGCGCCGGCGAGGCCGGCCAGTTCGCCCTGCCAGGTGATCGCGCCGTCGGTCCCGGGCTCGACGCGGCGGAGCGTCGTCACCAGCCGCGGGCCGTCGTAGAGGCCGCCGATCTCCGAGGAGAGCGTGTCGGCCATCGCGGTCGCGGTCGCGCCCGCGAACGCGAAGCCGAAGGGCGCGGCCGGGACGGCGAGGTGCGGCGCGACCGCGTAGCCGACCACCGCCGCGAGCGCGACCGCCGAGTTCGCGAGCACGTTCCCGGTGCCGCGGGCCCCCTCGTTCTCCTGGGCGACCCCGCGGGCCGCCTTCTCGTCGAACCGGTACTTCGAGGCGAGCCCCCCGAACGCGTAGAAGGACATGAGGGTAAGGAACCAGCCGACGCCGCCGAGGACGACCGCGAGCAGCGCCGAGACGACCCCGGTGAGCATCCCCGCGACCGAGGCGGTGCCGATGGCGAAGGAGACGTACCCGAGCGCGCCGGTCACCGCGAGGCCGGCGACGACGACGGGGGCGTCGACGGTCGGATCCAGGGCGATGAACCCCCACGTCACGAACGCGACGAGGATCGTCGTGATATGGGCGTCCCGCGAGAACACCAGCGAGCGGACGAGCGCGGCCGTCAGCGCCGCGGCCGCCGCGAAGAACACCGCGACCGGGAGCGTCGCGCCGTCGACCGGCGCCCCGGTCTGAAGGCGCACCGCGATCTGTCCGGCGAGGGCGGCGGCCGTGCCGGCGACCACGTAGCCGGCGACGAGCGGGAACTCGTCCGCGGTCCGGCGGGAGACGAGCGTCCGGCCGAGGCGGCCGGCGCCGACCGCGAGCGTCGCGGCCGCGAACGCCTCGTACGGCAGCGGCGCGCGCGGCAGCGACGCGAACAGCGCGAGGCCCGCGCCGGCGAGCGCGAAGGAGACGAGGCCGTAGAGGCGCTCCGCCTCGCGGTCGCCCGGCAGCGCGAGCGTCTCGAACCACTCGCCGTCGCGGACGCCGAAGAACGCCGCCCCGGCGACGGCGAAGAAGGGGACGGCTGCGGCGGTGTCGAGCGCCGGCGCGAGGACCGCGATCGCGGCCACCGCGGCGAAGGTACTCGCGCGTCGGAGCCTCGGTATCACACCCTCGGCTACCCGCGACGACCACTTAACGGTCCCGACAGCCGTCGGGCGGTCGGTCGCGGCCCGCGCGGACGCCGGCGCCGGCCGTCAGGACAGCGCGGACACCGATCCAGGCGTCACAACCGCATTCCCTCGCCCGTCAGGCCCGAACGCGCTCGCCCGTCAGTACCGGTACTCGTTGAACTGGACCGCGTGTCCCTCCACCACGCGGACGGACTCCTCGGGGTCCTCCTCGTCGTCTCCGGTCCGGTCCTCGTGTGAGTCAACCACTCCCATGCGAGAACGGTACGCTCGACCGCACATAACTGTTTCCCACGCGGCGAACGGGTACCGACCGCTTCGGGGTTCCTCAGCCGACGACTCGGTCGATCTGACCGAGGTGGTCGAGCACGTGGTCCGGCTCGACCTCGGACGCCGCGAGGTCGGCGTCGTCGGTGACGCCCGACCGGACGAGGACGGTCGTCATCCCGGCTCGCTCGCCGAGCGCGATGTCGGTGTCGAGCCGGTCGCCGACGACGAGACACTCCTTGGCGGGGTGGGGGAGCCGCTCGCGCACCATCTCGATCGCGGTGTCTGAGGGCTTGCCGAGGACGGCGTCGGGGTCGCGCTCCGCGACGCCGGCGATCGCGTTGATCACGGCGCCGGAGCCGGGCACGTCGCGCTCCGGGGCCGGGATCACCACGTCTGGGTCGGTACCGATGAAGGGGATGTCGCGCTCTAGGGCCCAGAGCGCGGTACAGAGGTCCTCGTAGTCGAACTCGCGGTCGATGGAGGCGACCAGCGCGTCGGCGGCGTCCACGTCGTCGGTCGTCGAGAGCCCAGCCTCGGCGAACTGGTCGAGCAGTCCGGGGTCGGCGATACAGAGCAGGTCGTCGTCGCGGTGGTGCTCCCGCAGGTACCGCGTCGTCACGCTGCCCGCGGTGAAGACGCGGTCCGCGTCGATGTCGTACCCCGCCCCACCGAGCCGGTCGACGTACGCCCGCGGCGCCTTCGTCGGGTTGTTCGAGACGAACAGCGTCTCGACGCCGGCCTCCCGGAGGCGGCGGTACCCAGCGGGGGCGCCCGGAATCGGATCGTCGCCCCGCACGACCGTGCCGTCGACGTCGAGGACGGCGCCGCTGAAATCCATATTCGTGGTGGGGGCGCCACGGTCCTAGGAGTTGCGCTCGCGTCCGCGAACGGACCGCTGCCGCCGCCGCGCCGATCACGAACTCGGTACCGATCCCACCTTCGGGATAACGGAAGGGTAAAGCGGCCGGGTTCCGTACCGACGTTCACTGTGACGACGACTCAGGTGACCCTCGTCCAGATCGACAACTACGGGCCGTGGACGACGACGCCGGAGCCGCGCCGTGAGATGGATCTCCAGACGCTCCAGTCGCGGCTCTTCGCCGACGTGGCCCAGTTCCTCGGCCACCGCGACGCCTACGTCTTTTTCACTCGCTTCGACAACATGATCGCGGTGACCAACGGCGTCGACGGCGCGGCCCACGCGACCCTCCAAGAGTCGATCGGCAACCGTTACCCGGTCAGTATCAGCCTCGGGACCGCCGTCGCCGAGCGCCCGGTCGACGCGCTCGAAGCGGCGAACCGGCGGCTCCAGACCGCGGGCAGCGCGCAGGACGAGAGTCGGACCGAGGTGCTCGCGGGCGAGTACCTCTCGGAGACGGAGCGGTCGGACCTCCAGATCGCGCACTTCGACGTCGTCAACGCGACCGGCAAGTACACCGACCGGCTCAACGAGTTCGACACGTTCATCAACATCGAACGGGCGTACGGCTCGCTGATGCGCCACCTCCGCGAGGCGCACGGCGCCCTCTCCTTCTTCGTCGGCGGCGACAACGTCGTGGCCGTCTGTCCCGACCTCCCGGAGGCGGCGTTCTCGTCGGCGGTCACCCACGTACAGGACGACGTGGACATCGAGCTCCAGGTCGGCGTCGGCCGCGGCCCGTCCGCCCATGAGGCCGGATTCGCGGCCAAGCACGCCCTCGAAGACTGCCGACACGACGGGACGAGCGTCGAGCTGTTCGGCGCGCCCGCCGCGGGAGACTGACCCTCCGCCGCGCCGTCGGTCCGCCTCGGACACGGCCCGAAATCAAGTCTGATAATTTTGGTACGGGGTTTTTGTACACCGACCCGGAAGCCACGGTTAGCATGTCAGAGGAGATAGTGTTCGTCTGTACGGCGGACGGCTGTGACGAGGGCCCGTGGGAGGGCTCGCACGACGCGATGGCACACTGCTCCGAGCATCCCGACCACGGGTACACCGGGATGCCGCGGTCCGAGATCGACCCGTCCCGCGAGGTCATCCCCGCGACGGCGACGCGGAAGCGCGACAACCGCAACCTCCAGCACAAGGGCCACCCGAAGGGCGCGTACGCGCAGAACGACTGACGGGTCCCGACGGGCGAGTCGCGGCTCCCGCGTCCCCCTCGGACTCCGGAGCCGGCTCCCGCTTCCGGCCGTGCGGCGCACCGAGCGCGCACCGTTCTGAGCCGAACGGCTTCACTTCACCCCGGTCCGGGCGCGGTCGCGTTCTCCGTCCGTCGATCCGACGCCGTTTATCAACGGTCCGGACGTACGATCCGGCATGGTCTCGGAGATCTTCGATCCCGACGCGTGGGAGCCCGTCACCGACGAGTTCGACGACATCACCTATCACCGCGCCGTCGACGTCCCCGCGGTCCGGATCGCCTTCGACCGCCCCGCGGTCCGCAACGCATTCCGGCCGGGCACGGTCGACGAGTTGTACGCCGCGCTCGACCACGCGCGCAAGCAGGCCGAGGTCGGCTGCGTCCTCCTCACCGGCAACGGCCCGTCCGAGAAGGACGGCGGCTGGGCGTTCTGCTCGGGGGGCGACCAGTCCGTCCGGGGCGGCTCCGGCTACGAGTACCGCGACGACGACGAGGCGGGCGACGACGACGACGACCTCGTCCGCGAGGCGCGGGCGGGGCGGCTCCACATCCTCGAAGTCCAGCGCTTGATCCGGTTCATGCCGAAGCCCGTCGTCGCGGTCGTCCCCGGCTGGGCGGTCGGCGGCGGTCATTCGCTCCACGTCGTCTGCGACATGACGCTCGCCAGCGAGGAGCACGGGCAGTTCCTCCAGACCGACCCCGACGTGGGCTCGTTCGACGGCGGGTTCGGCTCCGCCTACCTCGCGAAGCAGATCGGCCAGAAGAAGGCCCGCGAGGTGTTCTTCCGCGGGAAGACCTACTCAGCCGAGGAGGCGGCGGACATGGGCATGGTCAACGAGGTCGTCCCGCACGAAGACTTGGAAGAGGTGGCCCTAGAGTGGGCCGACGAGATGACTCGGAAGTCGCCGACGGCGATGCGGATGCTGAAGTACGCGTTCAACATGGCCGACGACGGGATGGTCGGCCAGCAGGTGTTCGCGGGCGAGGCGACGCGGCTCGCGTACATGACAGAGGAGGCCCAAGAGGGCCGCGACGCGTTCCTTGAGGGCCGGGAGCCGCGGTTCCGCGAGTACCCCTGGCACTACTGAGCGGCGGCGGCCGCGCCGCGCGGGGCCGAGGCCCGGTTCCGCGCCGCGCCCGGTTCCGCGCCCCGCGAAGACACCTACAAGTACGCCGACGCGGTACCCCAGTGTATGCTCGTCGAGGAGGTGATGACGACGGACCTCGTGACCTGCGGTGCCGACGCCGCGGTCCGAGACGCCACGGAGCGGATGCTCCGCAACCGGGTCGGCAGCGTCGTCGTCACCGACGACGGGACGCCGGCCGGGATCCTGACGGAGAGCGACGTGCTCCGCGCCGGCTACGCGACCGACGACCCGCTGTCGGCGATTCCGGTCCGGAAGGCGGCGAGCGCTCCCCTCGTCACGGTCCGACCGAGCGCGACGCTCCGGACGGCGACGAAGCGGATGCGGTCGGAGGGCGTCAAGAAGCTCGTCGTCGTCGACGGGACGACGCCGGAGGGGATCGTCACCACGCAGGATATCGTCGACAACTACGCGGGGATCCGGAAGGAGGTCCACGACCTCGCGACGGACGCGACCGGGTGGTCGGAGCGTTCCGACCGGCTCGACGAGTGAGGCGGGCGGCTCGACCCGCGCGCAGAGGGCGACGGCCGACGGTGCCCGCGTCCCGTCGGCACTATCCCGGCGAACATGTTCGCACTCTGTCTTACCCGAGGCGGCGGCGTACGCCGACACATGACTCAGACCAGCGAACTGGCGGAGTCGCCCCCGACAGCGGCGGACGGCACGGACCCGGAGGATGCGCCGACCGCCGCGACCGAGGCGGAGACGACGGTCACCGTCCGGTGTACCGGCCACGTCCGCACGGAGCTCGACGAGCACGAGTTCGAGTACGCGTTCGAGGGCGACACGCTCCGGGCGTTCCTCGACGAGTTGTTCGAGGAGTATCCGCAGCTCCAGGAGACGCTCATCGCGGAGACCGAGGCGGACGCGACTCACAGCGGTTGGGCGCCGGCGCCGGACGAGCCGCCGGGGACGTGGACGAAGAACCCGGTCGGCGAGCAGACGACGACGTACGCCCGGATCCTCGTGAACGGCCACTTCAACGAGAACGAGAACGGGTTCGACACGGAGCTCGAGGCGGGCGACCGCGTCGCCCTGGTCTACCCGTTCATGTTCTGCTGTTAGCGCGACCGCCCCACTCCGCCCCGCCGTTGCCGCCGGCGTCGCCCGCCGCGGTCGCGAGCACGGGGCCGCGCGTGCGACTCCCTCCGAATCCGGCACCCGATGGCGGCGCGCCGATCCGCTGACCGAGCGGCGAGAGCAGTCGTCGAACGCAGAGACGGCTCTCGGCGACCGCTACACGGCGGGCGCGGCGGTGTCCGATCCCCCGACGGACCGCGCGCCGCCGTCGGCCCGCGCCAGTCGCAGGCAGACGACGCTGCCCTCGGGATCGTTCTCCTCGAAGCGGACCTCTCCGCCCGAGCGCGCCACGATCCAGCTGACGAGCCAGAGGCCGAGCCCGCTCGTGTGTTCGAGGTCCGTCTCGTAGCCGCGCTTCAACACCTCGATCTCGCTCTCGGCGATCCCCGGCCCGTTGTCGGCGACTCGCAGTTCGACGTAGTCGGTCCCATTCCGCGAGACGGGCTCGGTCTCGACGCGGACGCGCGGCGTCTCCTTGTCGTTGTGTTCGACCGCGTTCTCGATGACGTTCGCCAGCGCCGAGTCGATCAGCCGGTGCGCGACGACGGGCACCGTCGGCGGCAGCGAGACGTCGATCTCCGCCGACGGATTGTCGCGCCGGACTCGCTCGCAGCACGCCTCGACGGTGGGGGTGAGCTCCTGTGACTCTCGGTCGACCTCCTCCGTGGTCAGGATCTGCTCGACGCTCCGGGCCTGTTTCCCCAGTTTCACCAGATCGGTCGCCTGTTGTCGGATCGTGTCGGCCTTCTCGTCGGTGTCGACCGACTCCTCGGTCAGGAGACTCGCGTTCCCCTGAATGACGTTGGCGTTGGTACGGATGTCGTGACGGAGGACGCGGTTGAGGACGGTTAGCTGCCGGGTGAGTCGGGTCGCTCTCTCCTCCGCTCTCCGCTGCCGGATGTCGTACACGCCGACGATGAATCCGAGGAGGGCTCCGCCCGACGCGGCGTTGACGACGACGAACGCCTGCTCGTCCATCACCACGCCGTACTGCTGCTGATACAGTATCACGAGGACCCCACCGACGGCCAGGACGGCGGCTCCGACCGCGGACCAACTCCCGACTCTGAGCGCGTACTCGCCGTCCGTGTCCCGCCTCCACAGCCAGACGCCGCCGCCTACGACGCCGGCGGCGAAGAGCATGGGAGCGACGATACCCAACAGGAACGTCGCGGCGCTCTCTTCCTCGCCGATCGCGTGCCACACGTGCGTCGCGAACAACCCCCCGCCGATCCCGACGAGTAACGGCACGCCGGCGTGTTCCCGGACGGTGGGCGGAACTTCCATGTCCCCTGCTCCGACCGCCCTCACAAAACTGTGCGGGAGAGATTATCGCATCTGATAGCTTTAGGCTCGGGCGACCGCTTCCGGTCCTCCGAGGTCGGTCGTTCGGGCCGTGACGCGGGTCCCACCAGTATCGACATTCGGAATCGGGAGTGGAGATCTGCTCGCCGAGCAGGTGGACGGTGCCAGTTAATTCGCGGGCCGCTCGCGAAGTGCTCGCCCCAGGAGTGCGGGGGAAGGGATTCGAACTCCAGTCGCTCCCGTTCGCTCGCCGCGTCGCGGCTCGCTCACCTCCCGCTCCCTAGTTCGAACCGTTCCTTGTCTCCACCCGCGGCTCGCGAAGTGCTCGCCGCAGGAGTGCGGGGGAAGGGATTCGAACCCTCGAACCTCTACAGGAGCGGATCTTAAGTCCGCCGCTTTTGGCCAGGCTCAGCCACCCCCGCGCGGATTCGGCTACCGGCGGCGCGGTGAAACCCCTTTCGGAAACCGGGGCGCTACCAGTCGACCGAGAGCGTCCCGTCGCCGTGCGGGTCCGGCGCGATCTCCTCGTCCGTCCGCCGGTCGACGACGTGGATCACGCCCGCATCCTTCTTCGCGGGACACGCTTCTGCCGCGCTGACGTTCTCGGCCAGGTCCTCCTCGCCGATGTAGTACGCCTCCGGCTTCGCCATCCCGCTCGCCACGTCCATCACCCAGTTGTCCGCGACCTCGGCGCACTTCCCCGCTCCGAAGCACTTGTTCGCCTCGAAGACGATCTTGTACGGCTTCTCCTCGATCGGCGGCCCCTCGCCGCCGATGTCGCTGGCGCGGAGCACCTCGTCGCCGCCGTCGGTCTCGGCCTCGTCGCTCATGTCGCCTCCTCGGCGGCCGCGGGCCTTTCGTCTGTCGGTCGTTCCCGGTCGGTCGGGACGGGCGGACCGGACGAGTGGGTCACTCCTCGACGTGGTCCGCGAGCAGCCGCTCGGCGTGGTCGGGCGAGTCGGCGAGCTCCCACCGAACCGTCGCGGCGCCGCCGTACGCGAGCGCCTCCTTCAGCTCGTCGCGGAGGACGCCCGTGCCGAACCCGACCGTGTCGCCGTCGGCATCGCCGAGTTCGTAGAGTGCGTAGCGATCGGGCGCGCTCCCGACGGTCGAGCGGTCGAGTTCGCGCCAGGGTTTCGCGAGGCTCATCAGAAGGGTCCCGTCGGCGTCGGGGTCACCGGTGCGCGTCGAGCCCGTCCTCCGGGCCCTCGACGATCTCGTAGCTCCCCTCGGTCCAACCGTCCTCGACGAAGACGAACACGCGCCCGCCGGCGACCTCGGGATCGGCGACGACCTCGTTGCGCTTACCGTCCCGACCGACGATCACGCCGGGGAACACCTCGTCGCGATCGCCGTCCTCGACGATGACGCGACCGACGCCGGACTCCTCGAGGATCTCGTCGTCGGTCTTGTAATCGTTCACGTACGTCATCACGCCCTCCGTCTCCGTCGGGTCGGTGACGAGCACGTGCGTCTCCTTGCCGGGACCGGCGGTGACCGACCCCTTGGCGGAGTCGGGGGCGCCCCGGTAGAGGGTCGTTCGGCCGTCGAGGTACTCGACGACGACGCCCTCCTCGCGGAGGTCGACGCCGATCGAGGTCGGCGGCACGTCGCTGCGTGATGGCGCGGACATACGCGACGCTCGGGGTGCCGGCCTCAAAAGGGACGCGCTCGGCCCTCGGCCCCAACGCGTCGCTCGGCTGCCGGTCGGACCGCCGGACTGCGGGCGCGCCCTCAACAGCGAGAATCGGCGTACCACATTTAAGTTCCTGCCGCGGGGAGTGCGTGTCATGCAACGGACGCGACGGGCGCTCTTAGGCGTCGGCGCCGCCCTCGTCGGGACCGCCGGGTGCCTCGGCGTCGAGGGCGTCGAGTATCCCGACGCGCCCGAGGCCGCCGACGCGCCGGGCGACGGGGGAGACGGGGGCGACGCCGACGACCCGCCAGAGGACCCCCCCTCCGACGACCCGGCGGACGCCGACGGCGACCCGCCGGTGACGAACGCCGCGCTCGCTGACGCGACGCGCGAGGTCGTCGACGACGCGGTGTGGTTCGCGACCGAGTACCCGGACGCGGTCGCGACCTACCGCGACGCTGTCGCCGAGGCGGTCTCGACGGTCCGGTCGGTCCGGGCGACCGTCGACGAGGAGGCGGCGATCGCGACCGAACAGGTCGACGCGGTCGCCGCCGCGGGGGAGACCGCGGCGTCCCGCGCGGCCGAGGCCCTCGAACCGCACTTCTCGCCCGGGTCCCGGATCCGTGACCGAGTCGACCGCCACGTCGAGGTCTTACGCGAGTTCGCGCCCCGCGGCGACGTGGACCGCGCCCTCGAAGAACTCGACCGGTTGCGCACCGGGCTGGCGGGCATGGGAACCACCCTCTACGTCGAGGCACAGTTCTCGCGGAACCCGATCCACAACCGCCTGTTCCGGAGGCTGCTGGCGCCGCTCCCGCCGGACAATCCCGAGCGGGGTCGCGTCACGACCGGGACGCTCGTCGAACTCGCCGTCGCGAGCCGCGGCTTCTCGACGTTCGCGCACCGGCCGTACGACCGAGATGAGATCGACCGCGACCGCGTCCCGCGCATCTACGGCGACGCCCTTAGTGCCGATCGCCGGCGCGAACTGCGTGCCCGCCTCGGCCCGATCCCGCGGCCCGCCGACCGCGTCGAGGAGCTGTTCTTCTCGTTCGCCCGCCGCCCGCCAGCGGGGAATCGGCCCGAAGAGACGTTCCGCGGTTGGGCCCGCGAACTGGACGGGGTCCCGGTGTACGTCCAGCGGTACCCGGACGCGGAGACCGCCGACGCGCGGCTCTCGACCGCCCTCGACGAGGGCGCCACGGAGGGGCGCGCGCCGATCGACCCGGAGGCGACGCTCGCCGGTTCCGACTTCAGCGGGAACAGTTCGGCGACCGAGAACGGCTCGGCGACCGAGAACGGCACGGCCGCCGCCGGGGGAATTGGGGACGACGGCGGCCCGACCCCCTGGTACCGCTTCTATCACCGCGAGGCGGAGGGAGAGCGGTACGGCTTCGACGAGCACGCCGGCGTCCAGTACGGCTACCTCGTCCGAGCGGGCGAGTTCCTACTCGCCACCGGCTTCTCCGGCGACGCGTGGGAGGAGCGGACGGGCTGGCACGGCCGACTACGGCACGGGTGGGTGACCGGCGCGTGAACGCGAACGAGATCGGCCTCGTGGCCGCGGCGTTCGCCCTCGTCGGCGCCGGCGCCGGCATCGTCGGCGCGGCCGCGACGGGCTGGGCGGAGGCGGCGCTGGCGACCGCCGCGACCGGCGAGACCGCGCGCTTCGGACCCGTGTTCGTCGCCCAGTCGTACCTCGCCGTGACCGCGGCGGTCCTCGTCGGCGCGGTCCCGCTGGCCGGCGTCCTCGGCGTCCTCGTCGGGTCCCGTGCCCGCGGCGTCACCGCCGCGGCTGTGACATGCGGGCTCGGAACGGGACTCGGCGCGCTGGCGTACGGCCTGGTCGCGGTCACCATGATCGTCGTCTCGCAGGGCGACGCCGCCGCGCAGGCGCACGGGCTGGCGGACGCGTTCGTGCCGACGGTCGCGACGGCGTTCGTCGCCGCGGCCGTCGGCGCGTCGACCGGGGTCCTCGGGACGGTGATGCGATGACCCGTTCCGCGGACGGGGCGGACAGCCGGGACGCCGACCGACCCGTCCGGCGAGCGTCGCGGCGGGGCGTCGTCGCGGTCGGCGTCGCCGGGCTGCTCGCCGGCTGTCTGGTGACCTCGGAGGAGGGCGGCTCGACCCCTCGACAGACCGAGAACGGGACGACCGGCGGCTCGGACGCGAACGACGGAGGCGGGTCCGACGGCGACGAGACCGGATCCGACGGCGACGGAGGCGGGTCCGACGGCGGCGCCGAGGAAGCGACGCCCGACGAGGTCAACCCCGACGGGTCAGGGCTCGTCGTCACCGACGCGACGGTCCGCGACGTGACGCAGGGCGGCGGCTGGACGCGGGTCAGGGCCCGCTTGACCGTCGAGAACGCGGGGCGATTCGAGTACGGAACGATCGAGTTCCGGGCCGACGCGTACGCCGTCCCGCGGGGCTCAGACGAGCGCGAGGCGGTCGGGTTCGCGTCCGTCACGCGACGCTTCCCCCGCGACGACCGGTTCGACGGGACGAGATCGCGGTCGTTCGAGGTGACGATCCGGTTCGAGACCGGCGGGACGCCCGTCCGACCCGACGCCGAGCGGTACGCGGTCGACGCGGCCGTCAGGCGCGCGGAACCGCTCTGATACCCCGGAACCGGTGCGCCCGGCCTCCCTGACAGAGAGACTCGCCGTGATCGCTACCTCTTTGTCCGCGCTCGCGAGCCGTGAACCCATGGAAGGACGGGCGGCGGCGCTCGGCGCCGGGACCGTGTTGAACGCGCTCGCGACCGGCACGGGCGCCGCCTTCGGCATCGACGTCGAGACGCGCGCGGCGGTCGACCTCGACCCCGCGGCCGACGGCGTCGCGGGCGAGATCGCCGAGGACCCCGACGCCGACACCGACCTGATCGAGCGCTGCGTGAGCCTCGCGACCGACCGCTGGGGCGACGACGAGGGCGGCACCGTCCGGACCGACAGCGACGTGCCGCTTGCGGCGGGGCTGAAAAGCTCCAGCGCGGCCGCCAACGCGACCGTCCTCGCGACCTGCGACGCGCTCGGGCTCGTGGTCGGCGACGGCGGCCGCGCAAGTGGCGACGCGGTCGGCGACGACGGCCGCGCAAGTGACGACGCGGTCGGCGACGACCCGGACGACCCCGCGGTCGACGTGACCCGCCTGGAGGCCTGTCGACTTGGCGTGCGAGCGGCCCGCGAGGTCGGCGTCACGGTCACCGGCGCGTTCGACGACGCGACCGCGTCGATGCTCGGCGGCGTCACCGTCACCGACAACGACGCCGACGAACTCCGCGCCCGCGAGACAGTCGACTGGGACGTTCTCGTCTGGACGCCGCCCGAGCGCGCCTACAGCGCGGACGCCGACGTGGCGCGCTGCGAGGCCGTCGCGCCCATGGCTGACCTCGTCACCGACCTCGTGTTCGACGGCCGGTACGGCGAGGCGATGACGGTGAACGGGCTGGCGTTCTCCGCCGCGCTCGGCTTCGACGCCGACCCCGCGGTCGAGGCGATGCCGCACGCGACCGCGGTGTCGCTGTCGGGGACCGGCCCGAGCGTCGTCGCCGTCGCGGACCCGGCCGATCCCGAGACCGACCTCGACGCGGTCGCCGACGCCTGGGCCGACCGTCCCGGAACGCTGCGGCGAACGACGACGAGAGCCGACGGCGCGACCGTCGAGTGAGCGCCCGCGACAGATCACTGACCCTACTACCAATGAGCGACACACCCAACGCGGAGGACCGGAGCCTCGACGAACTGCGACACGAGATAGAGGACATCGACCGCGAGATAGTCGAGCTGATCGCCCGCCGGACGTACGTCGCCGACACCGTCGCGGCAGTGAAGGAGGAGCGCGACCTCCCGACCACCGACGAGGGGCAGGAGGAGCGCGTGATGGAGCGCGCCGGGGAGAACGCCGAGCGCTTCGACGTCGACGCGAACCTCGTGAAGGCGATCTTCCGGCTGTTGATCGAATTGAACAAGGTCGAACAGCGAGAGAATCGCTAGGGATCGATCAGGCCGAGGCCATACCTGAGCGCCTCGTCGACTTCCTTCGTTCGAGATTCCGGGACGGAACCACTGCTGTTGGTAATGCGGTGTTCGATAGGCACCGTGCGAATTTGACTACAGAGCGCGACCGAATCCTCCCGAAGCGGCGACTCCGCGACCGGAATACGCATCTCGAAGGGACACAGTTCGTCTCCCCGCGATGTCGTGATCGGAACGACGATGGTCGTCGGATCGTTCTCGTTCCCGATATCGTTCTGGACGACTACGCAGGGCCGCGTCCCTCTCTGCTCCGAGCCCTCCGTCGGATCGAACTCGACGATGACGACATCGCCGCGGCGAACGTTCCTCGATTACCACTCGGGAACCTCGTCCCGGTCAGTCGGGGCCGTCCCGAATCAGCATCACCTTCACTCGACGGACGGCGTCGAAGTCGCGGAGCCGGTACGTGAGCTGTCGGACGCGCTCGGCGTCGCCGCGGCAGAACAGCGACTCCAGACACCACTCGCCCTGGTGGGTGTGACTCGTGTTGAGGATCACGTCCTGATACTCGTGTTGCGCGCCGTGGAGCTCCCGGATGACCTCGTGGTGGCGGTAGTCGAAGCCGACGAGCGCGACCACCTCGCCGGTCGTGTCTTCGAGCCGCGAGTGCGACTCCACGAACTCGCGCATCGCCTCGCGGACCGCCCGCGACCTGTTCTCGATCCCCTCCTCCCGCCACGTCCGATCGAACTCGTCGACGAGGTCGTCCGGGACGTTGAAGCTCGTTCGCATTGTGCCGTCGTGGATCCCGCGAGTACAAGAGGTTCGTTATGACGATTCACCCGGTTCGGTACTAACAACCGCTAAACCCCGCCCGCTCGGAGCGCCGCGTATGCTCTCAAGTGAACTGTTCGGCCCGCTCGCGGGCGCGGTCCTCCTCGGCGCGGTCCACGGCGTCGAACCGGGCCACGGCTGGCCGGTCGCCGCCTCCTACGCCCTCGACCAGACCAACAAGTGGCTGTACGGGTTCGCGGCGAGCGCCATCATCGGCCTCGGCCACCTCGTGAGCAGCATCGCGATGGTCGTCGTCTTCTTCTACGCGAAGAGCTACTTCGATCTCACGCAGGTCAACGAGCCGATCACGGTGCTCGGCGGCGTCCAGATCGGTGGGCCGGTCAGCCTCGTCGCCGGCGCGCTGCTGATCGGGCTCGGTGTCCGCGAGTACGTCCACGGGCACTCTCACGGCTCTCTTGAGGCGTCGGACGATCACGACGCTCACGCCCACGGCCACGATCGCGACCACAGCCACAACCACGACCACAGCCACGACCACGATGACGACGACGGACGCCTCGCTCGATTGAAGCGGCTTCTCCCGTTCGTCGGCGGCCACTCGCACGGCGGCTTCGACGAGGGGGCCGACCGCGGCCTGCTCGGAATCGCGTGGTTCGCGTTCGTCCTCGGGTTCGCCCACGAGGAGGAGTTCGAGATCATCGCGCTCTGTGCCGGGTCGAACTACTGTCTCGAACTGATGAGCGCCTACGCGCTCACCGTCATCGCGGGTATCGTCGGACTCACGTTGCTGCTGATCGCCGGCTACCACCGCTCTCGGGAGCGCGTCGAGCGGTACACCCCGTACCTGCCCGCGTTCTCCGCGGCGGTCCTCGTCGTCATGGGCGTCGGGTTCATCGCCGGGCTGTTCTGACCCGTCGTCGCGCGCGACCACCGTCCGGCGGGGACGCCCCCGTCGGCCGATCGCTTTTTATCCGGCCCGTCGAACTCGCGGTATGACACGCGTCGCCGAACTCCTCGCGTATCCCCTGAAGTCCTGTGACGGCGTCGCCGTCGACCGCGCCGCGATCGGCCCCGAGGGCGCGCTCCGCGGCGACCGCACGTACGCGCTCGTCGAGGCCGGCGTCGACCCGGAGCGCGCCTCCGTCAGCGGTGGCGGCGGCTACGTCAACGGGAAGAGCGAGCCGGCGATCCACGGGCTCAGCGCCGAGTACGAACTCGCCGGCCCGCCCGACGCCACGCCGACGGCCGTGACGCTCTCGCGACCGGCGACGGAACGCGCCCCGGCCGACGAGCGCACCTTCGCGCTCCCCGACGAAGGCGACGCGCTGGCCGACTGGGTCGGCGAGTACCTCGGGTACGCGGTCGACCTCGTGCGAGACGACGCGGGCGGCTTCCCCGACGACCGCGCCGCGCGCGGGCCGACGGTGGTTTCGCGGGCGACGCTGGCGACCGTCGCCTCGTGGTTCGAGGACGTGGCGGACGCGACGGAGATGCGCCGGCGGCTCCGCCCGAACGTCGTGTTGGACGACTGCCCGGCGTTCTTCGAGGACAGGCTGTTCGCCGACCACGGGGAGGGCGTCTGCGTCGCGGTCGGCGACACGGCGCTGATCGGCGTCAACCCGTGTCAGCGCTGCGTCGTCCCCTCTCGCGACCCGGACACGGGGGCCGAGATCGACGGGTTCCGCGAGCGGTTCGTCCGGAAGCGCCGCGAGACGCTGCCCGAGTGGACCGCGAGCGACCGCTTCGACCACGACTTCCGGCTGATGGTCAACACCGTCGTCGAGGAGCGATCGTGGGGCGACGTCCTCGCCGTCGGCGACGAGGTCACCGTCGACGGCGTCATGACCGTCGACGAGAGCGGGACGCCCGTCGCGGGCGCGGACGCGGCGGAGTGACTCTCCGGAAGCGACGCACGAACGGTAAAAGGCGAGCGGGCGGGTCAGCGAGCGGAACCGGCGACGGTCGAGAGCGGGACCGGCGCGCGAGAGTAAAAGTGACGACCGCCGTGACGCGTCAGCGCCCGCCGTCGGTCATCGCGACCGGTTCGTCCGCGTCGGCGTCGGCCGGCTCCGCGGCGGACTCGCCGCGCGACGCGGGATCGACCGCGGTGTCCGTGACGCCGAACTGCGTCCAGAAGGTCGCGACGACGACCGCGTACGCGACCAGGTCGTAGTGGACCGCGCCCTCCAGCCCGGTGAACGCGGTGAGCGTGCTGTAGCCGTAGAGGGCGGCGACCCCCCCGACGAACGCGACCTCGTTGGTGAACTCACCGTCGCGCACCGCCGCGGCCGCGCGACGGATCGTCGGGCCGCAGGCGACGAGGAACGCGAGCCCCGAGAGCGCGCCGAGGTTGATGAAGAAGTGCGTCGTCATCTGCGAGTCGAGGATCGACTGAAGGTACTGGACGGTCACCGGGTCGTAGAACAGCCACTCGACCCGGGTCGGGTACAGCACTGCGATGTACGGCGTCGCGACCATCAGGCCGAACAGGGTCGCGACCGCGACGCGCGCCGACGCGAACTGCGAGGCGCGCCGGGACTCGAACGCCTCGTCGCCGGGCGCGACGACGAGGCCGCAGGATTCGAGCTCCCCGCGGAGCGCGTCCCGCGAGAGCGACGGGTCGTGGTGGACGCCGACGGTCCCGTTGCGCCGCGTTGCCGAGGCGGCGCTGACGCCGTCGACGTCGCGCAGGACCGTCTCCAGTAACCCCTCGCGGCGGTCGGTCTCGATCCCCTCGACAGAGAACGTGTCGTGGGTGTGGCTCTCCGGCACGCGGGCGACTCGCGGCCCCGAACCGCCGGCGTCGCCCGGACACGTCGAGTCCCCGGTCGGATCGGGCTTCCCCGCCCCGTCGGGCGCGTCGAGTCCCCGTTCGCGGACCACGGCGTCGAGCGGCGACTCGCCGCCGGGGTGGTTGCTGTCTCGCATGAGAGATACCTACGGGTACACGACTATGAAACTTCCCCCGAGCGCGCGCCGCGTCCGGCCCAAAGTCCGCGTGCGGCGCTCAGGCGTTGACGGATTCGAGGTACGAGCTCACGATCATCTGTCCCTTGCGGGTGAGCGTGGTCCCGCTGTCGCCGTCGGCGACGAGGTCCTCCTCTCGGAGCGTGTCGAGGATCATCGACGTCTGGGCGACATCGCCGGTGACGACGTCCGCGATGTTCGCCTCGCCGCCCGCGGAGTAGATAGAGACGAGGATCTCCAGCTGCTCTTCGGTCGGGTCGAAGGACTCCAAGTCCTCCATCGCCTCGTCGTACTCGATCTTGATGTACCGGCCGAGGATGTTGAGCGCGCGCTCGTTCGGCACGGTCGTGATCGACGTGACCGTCTGGTCGTCGACGACGTGTTCGAAGACGAGCGCGGGGCGCTTCTTCCCGCCGAGGGTGCGGTCCGTCCGCTCGTAGTCGATCACCGAAGAGAGGTCGACCGTGAACGGGTCCGGACAGTTGTTGAACCGTATCTCGCCCGGCGACACCGACACCGAGGCGCGGTGGTCGGTCGCGTCCGTGACGCGGCCGCCGACCTTCGCTGGGTGTCGCACCGTCACGGTGACGTTCCGCAACAGGGACGTGAACAGCAGCCTGACGAACTTGTCCATGTCGTCGGGTTCGCCTTCCACGAGCGCCGAGCGCCGCGACCCGTCGCGCTCGTACGCGACGGTGACGCTGTCGTTGAAGAACGAGCGCAGGTCGCCGGGGACGCTCCCGACGACGACGTCGAACACCCGCGAGAGGGGGATCGTCTCCTTGCCGTCGTCGGTCGCGAGGACCAGCCGTCGCTGGCTCAACAGGACGCGACCGGTCGCCGGCTCGTCGGCGGACAGGCTCGCCGCGTGAACGCGGCCCACGAAGTCGGCGACGACGGACTCCTCCATCGGTACGTTCTGCGCGTCGTACGCTATTTATTGTTACTCACCTCGTATCAGTCGCGATAACGCGCAGTCACGTGATCGGACGGAGGTCGCCGGCGGTGAGGAACCCGGCCGATCGACGACGCCCCGATCCCCGGACGAGGCGACGGAACGTGCCGAACTCGTTCGGCCGCGGAAGCGAACTCGTTCGGTCGTCGGGCTCTCGTCTCGGCGGCGGCGGACGGGGAACAGCAAAGCCTAATGAGGTGGGCACCAAACCGTCAGGTGATGCCCACAGTAGAATACCTCAACTACGAAGTGCTCGACGACCACGGCTGGTCGATGGACGACGATAATCTCTTCGAGGAGGCCGCAGACGCCGGCCTCGACGAAGAGGACTACGGCACCCTCGAAGTGAACCAGGGCGAATACATCCTCGAATCGGCCGAGGCGCAAGGCTACGACTGGCCCTTCTCGTGCCGCGCCGGCGCGTGCGCGAACTGCGCGTCCATCGTCAAGGAAGGTGACATCGAGATGGACATGCAGCAGATCCTCTCCGACGAGGAGGTCGAGGAGAAGAACGTCCGGCTCACCTGTATCGGGAGCCCGGCCACCGACGAGGTCAAGATCGTCTACAACGCGAAACACCTCGACTACCTGCAGAACCGCGTCATCTGATCGGGTTTCTCCTTCGGTAACGGCCGCTCTCACACGGGATCGCGGCGTACGCGGTCCTCGATCCTCTCGGAGCCGGGAGCGGCAGGTCTGCCGCCGTCGCTCGACTCGGACGGCGACCCCTCCGCGTTACCGTCTCGCCCGAACCCGTTCGGTCGAATTTCGCGGCCGTGGGAACGCGCGAAACCCCGTTCGGGGAACCGTCCGTACGGTGGGGTATGGTCGAGAAGACGGACCGAAGCGAGGGCGCGAACGGGCCGCGGTCGGCCGACGGTCGCCGCTTCGAGGTGTTCGTCCGCGAGGCGGAGTCGGACCCGCTCCGCCACGTCGGAACCGTCGCCGCCCCGACGCCGGACGCCGCCCACGAGGAGGCGAGCAAGCTCTTCGCGTGGTACGCCCGCGACGTGTGGGTGTGCCCGGCCGCAGAGGTTTCCCGGTTTTCCGCCGGGTCGCTCGCGGACGACGGGACGGAGGCCGGAGAGAGCGACGCTGGCGACGGGGACGCCGACGAACCGCGCGTTTACGAGGAGACGGAGGGGACGCCGACCGTCTCCTGCGGCGGCGCGCCCCCGGCCGACGCGGTCGACGCCGACGACGCGGGGGACCAGCGATGATATCCGTCAGCAAGCTGCTCTGCGGGCTCGACGCCGAGAGCGACGGGCTCCGCTACGACGCGGCCGACGGCTCGAAGAAGCCGCAGATCACCGAGGAGGTACAGCAGCGTCCGGTCGTCGTCTGGAACACCACGAAGCGGTGTAACCTCTACTGCGAGCACTGCTACGCCGGCGCCGACGAGGCGGGCGCGCCGAACGAGCTCTCCACCGCGGAGGGGAAGGCGCTCATCGACGACCTCGCCGAGTTCGGCGTCCCGGTCCTCCTCTTCTCCGGCGGCGAGCCCCTCGTCCGCGAGGACCTCACCGAGCTGGTCGCGTACGCCGACAACAGCGGAATCCGGCCGGTGCTCTCGACGAACGGCACGCTCCTCACCCGGGAGCGCGCCCGCGAACTGAAGGAGGCCGGCCTCAAGTACGCCGGCGTCTCGGTCGACGGACTCCCCGAGCGCAACGACCGCATCCGGGGCGAGGAGGGCGCGTTCGACGCCGCCGTGCGCGGGATCGAGGCCTGCCTCGACGTGGGGCTCAAGACCGGACTGCGGTACACGATCACCGAGCACAACGTCGACGACCTCGCGGGCGTCGTCGACCTGCTCGCCGACGTGGGCGTCGACCGCTTCTGCTTCTACCACCTCGATTACGGCGGCCGCGGCGCCGACATCTCCGACGTCGACCTCTCCCCGGAGGCCACCCGGAAGGCGGTCACCGACCTCTGTGACCTCACCCGCGAGTACCACGACCGGGGCGAGGAGATAGAGACCCTGCTCGTCGGCAACTACGCCGATGCGGGCCACCTGGTCGAGTACGCCGACCGCGAGATGGGGAAGGATCGCGCCCGGCTCATCTACCGGTACCTCGAACGCAACGGGGGCGACCCGACCGGCGAGCGCGTCGCCGACGTCGACCCCGTCGGCAACGTCCACCTGACGCAGTTCTGGCAGGGGTACTCGCCCGGGAACGTCCGTGACCGCTCGTTCGGCGCGATCTGGTCCGACGAGTCGAACCCGCTCCTTTCCGGGCTCCGCGAGCGGGAGGAACACCTCTCCGGGCGGTGCGCCGACTGCGCGTACCAGTCGATCTGTCGCGGCGGCTCGCGGCTCCGGGCGCTCTCCGCGCACGGCGACCCGTTCGCGCCCGACCCGAAGTGCTATCTCACGGAGTCGGAGCGCGCTGGCGAGGAGGCCTTCGCACGGATCGACGGCCCCGACCGGTCCGCGCCCGCGGACGACTGAGTCGCCGTCCGGCGGTGGGCTTTACTCCGGGCCGCCGTCCGACTCGATCCCCGTGCCGTACTTCGTCGAGAACCGCTCCGCGGGCACCTCGCCGCGCGCGACGCCGATGGCGTCGCGCACGAGTTCGACGGTGGCGTCGTCTCGGGCCGGTTCGGGAACCGGTGGCTCGTCGTCGGTCATACCCGGCCCGACGCGTCGACGCCACCTCCGCGTCCCGCTTCACGTGTGTATCCCTTCAAGAGGACCGCGCTCACCCTTCGACGCCGTCGAAGACGTCGGTCACCAGCTTCGCCTGCGCAGTGCGGAGCCGCTGTGAGAGCGCCGACTTGCTGATCCCGAGCTCGTCCGCGAGGTCGCTCAGGCGCACGTCGCGGTCGTCGTCGAAGTAGCCGCGGACGACCGCGAGTTCGAGGCCGCGGCGCTGTTTCGGCGTCAGCGCGGAGAGGTCGAAGGTGACCTGCTCGGTCGCGTCGGGGCCCTCCACGACCGCGAGCCGGACGAGCCGCACCCGGTCGACGACCTCGCGGAGCTCCTCGACCAGTCGGCGCACGGCGTCGCGGTCGTCGACGTACGCGGTCACGAGGATCGTCCCGTCCTCGACGCGCCGGAAGTGCGGGGCGTAGCCGAGCCGGGAGAAGGCGTGACAGAGGCAGTCCTCGCTCACTTCGCCTGTCCCACGGCGCACGTCGCCGTCGGGCGTCGTCACGTCGACGACGCACTCCTCGCCGACGGCGTTGACAGCTACCCCGGCGGCCTCGGTGGCTTCGGTGACGATCGGACACCCGCTGTCGTCGACGAGGTCGACGTCGAGGTCGACCCGCAGGCGGCGGTCCCCGCTGACGGCGGCGTCGGACATGACAGCCGGTACGGGCAGCGCCGGTTTTACTTTTCGGCGGATTCCCGCGGACCGGTTGGACGACCCGAGCCGGGCCGGCGGCGTAGCGCGACCGATCCCACACCGTTTATTCCTCGCGGCCGGGAGTAGGCGGACGACGTGCGAGACGCGCTCCGCGGTATCGTCGAGCTCGCGCGCCTCGGCAACTGCGTCGCCGCCGGGGGGCTCACGGCCACCGGCGCGTTCGTCGCGGGCGCGGGCGGCGCCGCCCTCCCGACCGCGCTGGCGGCCGCGACGACCGTCTTCGCGGTCGCCGCGGGCAACGCGATCAACGACTACTTCGACCGCGAGATCGACGCCGTCAACAGCCCCGGCCGGCCGATCCCCCGTGGCGCCGTCTCGCCGCGGACCGCGCTGGCGACCGCCGCGCTCTGGTTCGCGGTCGCGGTCGCGTTCGCGGTCCGACTCCCGACCCTCGCGATCGGCATCGCCGCGGTGAACCTCGTCGCGCTCGTCACCTACACGAGCGTCTTCAAGGGTACGCCCGGGCTCGGCAACGCTCTGGTCGCCTACCTCGTCGGCTCGACGTTCCTGTTCGGCGGCGCCGCGGTCGGGAACCCGCGCGCGGTCCTCGTCCTCGCCGCGCTCGCCGGTCTCTCGACGTTCACCCGCGAGGTGATCAAAGACGTCGAGGACGTGGCGGGCGACCGCGAGGAGGGGCTCGCGACGCTCCCCATCGCGGTCGGCGAGCGCCGCGCGCTGTGGATCGGCGCGGCCGCGCTCGGCGTCGCCGTGACCGTCAGCCCGCTACCGTACCTCTCCGGGACGCTCGGCGCGGCGTACCTCGCGGTCGTCGCGGTCGCCGACGCGGTCATGCTGTACGCCGCCTACGAGGGCTTCGCCGACCCGGCCGCCGCGCAGCGCCGATTTAAGTACGGAACCTTCCTCGCGGCGGTGGCGTTCGTCGTCGGCCGCGCCGCGGTAGTCGCCTGAGACGGTCCGTTCCGGCCGCGTGAGTCGACGGTGCCGTCGCTCCCGGACGCGACTCATGGTAAAAACGAGAGCCGACTGCGGTTCGAACCGACGCTCGACGGCGGACGGTCAGGTGACGGTCACGCGACGTTGAAGCCCTTGTCGCGGAGGAAGTCCTCCACGCGACCCGAGTGGTTCCCCTGGAGTTCGATGGCGCCGTCTTCGACGGTGCCCCCGCAGGCGAACTTCGACTTGAGATCCGACGAGAGGGAACTCAGGTCCACGTCCTTCGGGTCGAATCCTTCGATGACCGTTACCTCCTTACCGTACCTGCGCTCGTCGATGCGGATGCTGATCTGCTGGGACTCTTTCGCGACGTCCTCGCAGACGCAGAGTTCCTGGGGCAGTCCGCACGTCGAGCAGACTTCCGACATTACAGCCTGAGTCTACAGGATGCCCATATTAAATAGTGTCGGGAAGCCCCCCGTTCAGCGGACGAACCGCCCGACGAGCGGCAGCCGTTCGAGCGCGAGCCGGCGCACGGCTCGCCGGGCCTCGTCGGCCTCGGCGCGCGTCACCGACCCGGCGTACGCGGCGCGCTCGTACGCGGCGGCGACGGTCTCGACGCGCTCGTCCGCGCCGAGCGTCCGGACCGCGTCGACGTAGCTCCGCGGCGTCTCCCCCGGGCGCCGCTCGCGGTAGCGCCCGGCCAACAGCCGTTCGAGGTCCCCGAACGCGCGCTCGGCGTCCGCCCTCGGATCGCGCCGCCGCCGCGGGAGCGCCGGACCGATCCGACGGTGAACTCGTCCCGCGAGTCCCGTCCGGCGGACCCCCGCGACGCCGAGCCCCGCGACGAGCAGCCAGTAGAGCGCGGTCTCCGGGTCGGGGAGCGACCCGAGCGGGCCGCCGTCGCTCCCGTCCGCCTCGGATCCCCTCGCCGACCGCGTGGCCGCCGCCGGAATGGTTCCGGTCCGGGTCCCGTCGAGCCGCGCGATGTCGGTGGGACCGACCGCGCCGCCGCCGCTCGCGTTCCCGACCGTCGAGTCGTTCGTCCCCCCGCTCGGCGCGTCGTCGGTCGTCTCCGCGTCGGTCTGGTTCGGTTCGGGGTCCGGCGTCCGGTCCGGGACGGACGCGTCCGTGTCGACGTTCTCCGCCCCGTCGGCGCGCGCCTCCGCGAGCCGGGTCGCCCGCGTCTCGTCGCGCGGCCCGGACGGGGTCGGGTCGAACGCCACCCAGCCGTGGTCCGGCACGTAGATCGACACCCACGCGTGGGCGTTCTGTCCCCGGACGACGTACTCGTCGTCGCCCACCCGCTGGCCCGGGGTGTAGCCGGTCTCGAAGCGCGCCGGGATCCCCTGCGACCGGAGCATCGCCGCCATCGTCGTCGCGAAGTACACGCAGTACCCGGCGTCCATCTCGAAGAGGAACGCGTCCGCCACGTCTCCCTCGGGCTCCTCGACGGTCAGCGTGTACTCGTACTCCGAGCGGAGGTACGCCTCGACCGCGGCCGCCTGCTCGTACGGCGACTCCGCGCCCGCGGCAGCGACGATCTCCTCTGTTCGGTCGCCGACCCGCCCGGGCGTGCTCTCGGGCAGCTGCGTGTACCGCTCCTCGATGGCCGTGGGGTAGTCGTCGCTGGCGTTCCGGAGCGCCGCGGGGTCTGCGTCGAGCACGCGGCTCCGGACGACCGCCCCGTCGCCCGGTTCGAGCGGCTCCGCGAGCCGGAGGCTCCCCCGCTCGTCGACCTCGACCGCGCCGCCGCCCAGAGCCGAGACCGGCTTCCACGGCGCCGGCAGCGCGGTCGACTCGGCCTCCGAGGTGATCCGCGTCTCGACGAGGTCGCTCGCGCCCGGCGGGCCCGACAGCGAGCCGTTGACCGCTGACCGCTCGCCGCTCCGCACCCACCCATCGCCGGTGTAGGTGTCGTACGCGCCGGTGTGCCAGTTCCGCTCAACCGGGCTCTCGATCGTGTACCGCACCTCCGGCGAGAGCCGCGTCGATCCGACGACGTCCAGCTCGTCGTCGCCGCTCAGGCTCGACTCTAACGTCGTCGTCCCGCGGTCGAGCCCCAGCGGGGCCGCCGCCCCCGCCGGGATCACGGTGACGGTCGCGCTCGCGACGACCATCGCGGCGACCACCACGGCGAACGTCCCCGCGTGGCCGCGGCGCCGGCTCGGCGTCGAGAGCGTCGCGAGGCCGACGGCGAGCGCCAGGCCGACGACCCCGGCGACCGCGGCTCCCGTCTCGGCGTCGCCGGTCAACACGAGGAAGCCGAGCGTCCCTCCCGCGACCGACGCGGCCGCGACGTGTCGCCCGCGCCCGACGAAGTAGCCGACGAGGAACGTCGGCACCGGCGCCACCGCGAGCACCCAGACGTCCGCGAGCGCCAGCCGCAACACGGAGAGCCCGGTCGACAGCGCGAGGAGGTCCAAGGTGACGCTCCGCGCCGTGAACAGCGCTCGCCGGCTCTCGGGGATCGCGAGGACGTAGGCGGCGAGCCCCGCGGCGAGGAGGAGGCCGGCCAGCCACAGCGCGGTCCGCTCGCCGACGGCCCGCGCCAGCGCGACGCCGCCGAGGCCGGCGAGCGCGACGACGCCGGCGGTCCGTCCCGTCCCGCCGACGACGTTCGTTATTTGGAAGAACACGGCGAGGTACGCCGCGGTGACGACCGCGACGCCGACGACCGCCGCGTCGGCGAGCCGCCCGTCGCCGTCGGTCGGCTCGCCCGGTGAACGGGGTTCCCGGAGCGACGAACCGCGGCTCACGGCGACGCCACCTCCCCGGGGTCCGCCGCGCTCTCGGCTCGGCGCGGGCCGTGGGCTCCGGTCGGCGTGCCCTCCTCCTCGGCCTCGCGGCGCAGGTCCGCGAAGGAGACCGCCCGGTCGCCCGTGCGGAACCGGGCGCCGTCCGCCCCGGCGACGATCGTCACGTCGGCCTCGTCGTCGGCCACAGCTCCCGGGCCGGTCACCGCCGCCAGCTCCAGCACCTCTCGTCGACCGCGGCCGCCCGGTGCCGCCGAGACGCGACCGCCGGGGAGCCGCACGTCGACCGGGACCCCGTCGTCGAGCAGCGCCAGCGCGAGACTCACCGTCGCCCGGGCGAGCTCGTCGGCCGCGACCGCGCTCGCGGCCCGGTCGGTGTCGCCGTGGTCGATACCGGCAAACACCGGTCGTTCCTTCCCGCTGCCGACGTCTGTCCCGCCCGCGATCGTCACCCGGTTCCGCGCGGTCTCGGCCGCGAACTCCTTGACGACGATCTCGTCTCGCTTGGCGGTCGTCGCCCAGTGGACGTCGCGGACCGCGTCGCCACGGGTGTACTCGCGGAGCCGGTCGAACTCCTCCCGTTGCCGGCTCACGTCGACCGCGTCGGCCGCGTACAGCGCCCGCCGGAACCGCGTCGGCATCGGGTCGCGGGGCGGGTACACCGTCACGGCGTCGGTCTCGTCGACGACCAGTTCGCGCTCGAAGAGGCCGAACACGTCGGTCACAGTGAGGTCGATCGGTCCGAGGGTCCGCTCGCCGCGCTCGCGGTACGTCACGCGGTACGACACCGGCTCAGTGCCGACGGACGCTCGGATCGGCGCCGTCGGCCCGTCGAGCCCCTCGTCTACCCGGACAGACACGTCGGCGAGGAACGACGGGGAGGCGTCGCCGCCCCCGACCGCGTCGGGTCCGAACTCCAGGCGGACCTCCCGCGTCTCCCCGACGAATCCGTCGGCGGGCGCCACGTGGCGGACCGCGGGCACGTCGACCCGCAACACTTGGACGTAGCCGGCCGCGAGCGCGATGGCGACCGGGATCACGATCGCGTCTAAGGCGCGGCCGCCTGCTGCGAACGCGCTGGCGGCTGCGACGAGGCCGACGACGCCGGCGACGCGCCCTCGTCGGGTGAGCGCTGGCGTCATCGGCGCGAGGGGGGCGTCATGGGCGGGTCACTCCACGCGAATCCGGTCGAGCGCGTCGCTGACGACGTCCGCGCCGTCGGTCCCGCCCGACTCGGTCCGGACCCGATGCGAGAGCACCGTCGGCGCCTCGGTCTGAACGTCGTCCGGGATCACGTACCCGCGGCCGTCGAGCGCGGCGCGGGCCTGCGACGCGCGGATCAGCGCGAGGCTCCCGCGCGGGCTCGCCCCGAGCTTCGCGTTCCGCCGGGTGAACACCGCGAGCCGGGCCACGTACTCCCGGACCGCCTCCGAGGCCTCGACCTCGCCGACGACCCGGCGGGCCGCCCGCACGTCCGCGATCGTCGCGACCGGCTCGACCGAGTCGACCGGGTGGTCGCCGGTGAGCCGCCCGAGGATCGCGGCCTCCTCCTCGGTGTCCGGGTAGCCGAGCCGGATCTTCTTCGTGAACCGGTCGACCTCCGCGACCGGAAGCTCGTACGTCTGTCCCGGCTCCACGTCGTTCTGGGTCGCGATCACGCAGAACGGGTCCGGCAGCTCGCGGGTGGTCCCGTCGGTCGTCACCTGGTTCTCCTCCATCGCCTCCAAGAGCGCCGACTGCGTCTTCGGCGGGGCGCGGTTGATCTCGTCGCCCAGCACGACGTTCGCGAACACCGGACCGGGCTGGAAGTCGAACTCGTCAGTGCGGCGGTTGAACACGTTGACGCCGGTGACGTCGGAGGGAAGGAGGTCGGGGGTGAACTGGACGCGCTTGAACGAGCCGTCGATCGAGCGCGCGACCGACTTCGCGAGCGTCGTTTTCCCGACGCCCGGCACGTCCTCCACGAGCAGGTGGCCGCGCGCCAGCACGGTGACGAGGACGTGTTCGACCGCGCCTCGCTTGCCGACGATCACGTCCTCGACCTCCTCGACGATGCGGTCCGCGAGCGTGGCGACGTCCGCGGGGGTCTCCGGTCCGCTCCCCGCGCCGGCCCCGGTCGTCGCTCCCGCGGCCTCGGCGTCGCTCGATTCCGCGTCGGCCGACCCCGCGGGACCCGTCCCGACCGGCCCGGACTCTCCGGGGTCGGTCATGTCCGGCCGACCTCGTCCAGGTCGGGCTCCCGCCCCGAGGCGACCGTGCGAATGCTCCCCGTGGTCATCGATATACACCGGCTAAGGCGAGCAACGGCATATGCGTTCCGCCGCCCCCGATCCGCCGTCGCGGCCGATTTCGGCGTCTCGGCCGTCGATCGCCCGGACGCGCCGTTTCCGCACAGCGCTCCGCGATTCCCTTCGATTCCCCGCGATTACGACTCCCTGACGTTCCGCCCGACGGGCTCGCCGAACGACGCCGCCCCCGTCGCCGGGTCGCGTTCGTAGACGACCTCGCCGCGGACGAGCGTCACCTCGGGGAAGACCCCGCGGAGCCCCTCGAATGGGGTCCACGCGGGGGCGCTGTGGAGCGCGGCGGCCTCGATCTCGCGGGGGTCGGCGATGTCGACGAGGACGAGGTCGGCGTCGCGCCCCGCCGCGACCCGCCCCTTCCGGTCGAGGCCGAATATCTCGGCCGGGTTCGCGGCGACCACGTTCCGGACGCGTTCGAGCGACAGTTCGCCCGTCCGCGCCGACTCCAGGAGCAGGGGGTACAGCGTCTCCACGCCCGGCACGCCGCTCGGCGCGTCGACGAGTCCCCGCCGCTTCTCCTCGACCGTGTGAGGCGCGTGGTCGGTCGCGACCACGTCGACGTCGCCCGCGGCGAGCCGGGCGAACAGTGCCTCGCGGCGCTCTTCCGACCGGAGGGGCGGGTTCATCCGCCCGAACGTGCCGAGCGACCGCGCCCGCTCGCGGGAGAGGTAGAGGTGGTGCGGCGTCACCTCGCAGGTGACCAGTGCGGTGTCGGCGTCGCCCCCGTCCTCGTCGGCTCCCGACCCGCCCTCGCGGGCCTCCGTCACCGCGTCGACCGCCTCTGGCGTCGAGGTGTGCGCGACGTGGAGTTGGGCGTCGCGCTCCGCGGCCGTCGCGAGCGCGCGCTCGACCGCGGCGACCTCGGCGTCGGCCGTCCGATAGGCGGACCACGCGTTGGCGGTCGCGGCCGTGCCGACCCCGCCGAGGTCGCCGTTGAGCGCGCCGTCGTCGAACAGCGTCGCGTCCTCGGCGTGGACCGTGACCGGCACGTCGCGGGCGCTCGCCTCGTCGAGCGCGTCGGCGAACAGGTCGGCGTCGATCCCCATGTCGCCGGTCGAGTCCGCGAGGAACACCTCGCCGAGCGCGAAGAGTCGCCGATCGAACAGCTCCTCGGGGTCCCAGTCGGGGGTCACGCCGCCGTTGATCCCGTAGTCGACGAGCGAGTCGGCCGCGAGCGCGGCCTTCTCGTCGAACGCCGCGCCGTCGACCGTCGGGGGCGAGGTGTTCGGCTGGTCGACGACGGTCGTGACCCCGCCGGCGGCCGCGCTCTCGGACCCGGAGGTCCACGTCTCCTTGTGCCCCCCGCCGGGCTCCCGGAAGTGGACGTGGACATCGACAGCGCCCGGCAGGAGGTGCCTCCCGCGGGCTTCGAGGACGCGCTCGCCGCCGTCGGCGCCGAGCCCCTCGGCGACCGCGTCGATCCGTCCGTCGTCGCCGATACGCACGTCTCGCACCCGGCCGTCGGCCAGCGTCGCGCCCGTGATGAGCATCGTTGTCGGCCGGTCGCGGCGAGCGGGATAAACGCTGGTGGTTCCGGGCGGCCGCCGGCCGACCGCGACGGCGACGCCTCGCAGGTCACCACAAGAGGTTTGCCGCCCGCGGCGGCTCGTCTCGCGCATGGTCTCGCCCGTCCCCGCTCCGTCGGTTCCGCTCTCCCTCGCTCCCGCGGTCGTCGATTCGGTCGTCGGCTGGCTGTGGACGCTCGCGCTGCTGGGCTTCCCCGGGCTCGTCGCCGCGGGACTGTGCGCGCCGTTCCTCGCGGCGTCGCGCCTCCGGGCGCTGTTCGAGGCGCTTCCCCCGGCGGGGCGGGTCCTCCCCTCGTACCTTGCGGTCGCGGTCGGGCTCTCCGTCCCGTACCTCGTCGGGGTCGGCCTCACGGTGGCGCGCGCCGGCGAGGCGGGGCCCGCGTGGAGTTCGGGGTTCCTCTCAACGGCGCTTCTCGGCGGCGTCCTCGTCGGCCTCGTCGCCCCCGCGGCCGCGGTCGCCGGGCTGCCGCGGTTCGGGGTCGACTGGGACCCGACGGGATACGGCGTCGGGACGTGGCTCCTCCTCGGCGCCGCCGGCCTCTGGTACGCGGTCGTCGCCGCCGTGCCGCTCGCCGCGCTCGCCGTCGGGATGGCGTTACCGGGCGGGTACTGACGGCGACGCGCGAACCGGGCGCCCCGACTCCGCGGGACCTCCCGATTCCATAACACTTTGTTGCCTCGCGTCGAGACTCCACCGCGCATGCTCCCCGCACCATTCCGGCTGTTCTTCGTTGCCGTCCCCCTCCTCGTTAGCGCCGGCGCGCTGGCGATGGCGGCGTTCCCGCGAAAGATGACGAGCTGGCAGACCCGCTCGCCAGACGGATCGACGGGGCGGATCGAACCGAGCGACACGCGGATCCTGATGATGCGCGTGATGGGCGTCGTCGTCGCCGCGCTCGCCCTCCTGATGGCGTTCGGTACGTTCTCGTTCACCCCCTGAGGCCCGCGGTTCCGCGCCCCGGCCCGAATCCTTGTCACGCGGTGACGACGCTCCGATACGGTTTTGGGTCGCCCCGCGGAACTCCCGACAAATGCTGTCTCGACAGTTCGTCCGGGAGAACCCCGAGGTCGTCCGCGAGGCGCTCGACAACAAGGGCGTCGACGTCGACCTCGACCGGATACTCGACGTCGACGAGGAGTGGCGGAAGCTGAAACAGCGCGGCGACGACCTGCGCCACGAGCGCAACGAGGTCTCCTCGACGATCGGCGAGCTGAAAGCCGCCGGCGAGGAGGAGGCGGCCCAGGAGGCGATCGAGCGCTCCCAGGAGCTCAAGTCGGAGCTCCAGGAGGTCGAGGCGCGCGCCGACGAACTGGAGCGCGAACTGGAGGCGTCGCTGCTCGAACTGCCCCAGATCCCCCAAGACTCCGTGCCGGTCGGCGCGGACGAGTCGGAGAACGTCGAGGTGCGCCGCGAGGGGTTCGACGACCACCGCGAGGTCCCCGCCGACGTGGAGCCGCACTACGACCTCGGTGAGGACCTCGAGATCCTCGACTTCGAGCGCGGCGCGAAGGTCGCCGGCGGCGGGTTCTACGTCGCGAAGGGCGACGGCGCGCGCCTCGAACACGCCCTGATCCAGTTCATGCTCGACGTCCACCGCGAGCAGGGGTACGAGGACGTGTTCCCGCCGATCCCCGTCAACTCCGAGTCGATGCGCGGCACCGGGCAACTCCCGAAGTTCACCGAGGACGCCTACCGCGTCGAAGGGTCGAACGAGGACGACTACGACGACGACGACCTCTGGCTGCTCCCGACCGCGGAGGTGCCGGTCACGAACCTCCACCGCGACGAGATCCTCCTCGGCGAGGACCTCCCGCTGAAGTACCAGGCGTACACGCCCAACTTCCGACAGGAGGCGGGCGAACACGGCACCGAGACGCGCGGTATCGTCCGCGTCCACCAGTTCAACAAGGTGGAGATGGTGAACTTCGTCCGGCCCGAGGAGAGCGACGAGCGCTTCGAGGGGCTCGTCGACGAGGCCGAGGAGGTGCTCCGCCGCCTCGAACTGCCGTACCGTATCTTGGAGATGTGTACCGGTGACCTCGGGTTCACGCAGGCGAAAAAGTACGACGTTGAGGTGTGGGCACCCGCGGACGACATGGACGAGGGCCCGGAGCAGGGAGGCCGCTGGCTGGAGGTCTCCTCGGTCTCCAACTTCGAGGATTTTCAGGCGCGCCGCGCCGGGATCCAGTACCGCGAGGAGCACCACGAGTCGGCGGAGTACCTCCACACCCTGAACGGCTCGGGGCTCGCGGTCCCGCGGATTGTCGTCGCGATCCTAGAGTACTACCAGAACGACGACGGCACCGTCACCGTCCCGGAGGCGCTCCGCCCGTACATGGGCGGCACCGAGGTCATCGACGGTCACGACGCGGTCGGCGAGTCGAAGCTGGGCGGGGAGTAGCCGGCGCCGTCCCCTCGGTCGCGGCCGCTACTTGTTCTCTAGGGCGTCGAGGATACACGCGGCGGCGATCACCGCCTCCTTCGGCACGCCGCTCGCGTCGTCGATGGTGACCGTGTAGGCGTCGCGCATCGAGAACTGCCCCGCGATGTCGCCGACGTGGCCGCCGTCGGCGTCGAATATCTCGTACTTGTTCGGGATCAGGTTCGCGGGGCCGACGAGGTGCCGGAGCGCGGACAGCACCTTGTTTTTCGACCGGATCGTCGCCAGCGCCTCGCCGGTGTCGGGGTCGCGAATCGTCCAGTTCTCGACGAGAAGCGAGAGGTCCTCGTCCAAGACGACGACCTCCTCGCCGGTGCCCGCGTCGGTGATCGCGTAGTTGCCCGCGACGTCCATGATGCCGCCGGCCTTCACCGAGAAGGCGTCCTCGCCGTCGGCCGTGACGAACGGGAACTCCTCTTTCAGCTTGAACATCTTCTGTTTCCCGCGCAGGACGACATCGCCGGCGCTGTCGGTGACGGCGTACTTGTTGCGGACCAGCGACTGCGTGACCTCGTATCGGTCGTCGCTGAGGTCCACCGTTGAGATGTCGTACGCGCTCGACTCGGCGGGGAACGTGGAGGGGTCGACCATGGGTGTCGACGCGCGTCACCGCCGGAAAAAGCTTCCTGCTCTCTCCGCGGCGCCCGCGGCCGGTCGGTAGCTCAAGCGATCGTCGTAGCCTCCGAGACCCCTTTTGAAACGGCGCACCGTCGTGACGGTAATGTCTCGACTCGCCCTCGTCGCGGTCGCGTGTCTCGTCGTCCTCGCCGGCTGCCTGTCGGGCGGCGCTCCGGGCTGCCCCGCGATAGGACCGGACGGCGAACGGGTCGACGATCCGGTGTGTCCCGACCAGCGGACGGGCGGGCTCTCGCTGTCCCTCGATCGGGACGGGGAGACCGTCCGCGTCGTCGCCACGAACGTGGGCGACGAGCCGGTCCCGATCAATCCGGACCGGTGGGTCGTCTTCCGGAACGCCGCCGACTCGGGGGCCCCCGAGTGGCGGGCGGCGGCGAACGCGCCGGCGGGAACGTACAACCTGACCGTGATCGAACTGGCCCCCGACGAGACGCGGACGTGGGCGCTCCGCTACGACCCGACCGCGTCGGACGCGTCCGACCGGCGCGACGCGGTGCTCGACCGGCCGGGCGAGTACGTCTTCTCGCTCGGGTCGAACAACAGGACCTACGTGATCCCCTTCGAGATCGAGGCGTGAACGGCGGCGCGCGCCGCTCAGACCGCCTCTTCGCTCTCCCGCTGTCGGTGGTGACGCCGGAGGACGCCGACCTTGTTCGCGACCGCGGCCGCCAGGTCCCGGAACGCCGCCGCGGCCTCGCCGTCGCCGTCGGAGACGATCGGCTCACCGTCGTCGCCTCCCGCGCGGACGGCCGGGTCCAGCGGCAGCGATTTGAGGTACGGGACGTCGACCGACTCGGCGAGCGTCCGCCCCCCGTCCTCGCCGAATATCTCGTGTCTGTCCCCGCAGCTCGGGCAGACGAACCCGCTCATGTTCTCGACGACGCCCAACACGTTCGTCCGGTACTCCCCGAACATCTGAACGCCTCGACGGGTGTCGCCCACGGCGACGGACTGCGGCGTCGTGACGACGACTGTCCCCATCACGGGGAGGTTCTGAAGCACCGTCAACTGGACGTCGCCCGTCCCCGGCGGCAGGTCCACCACGAGGTAGTCGAGCTGCCCCCACGACACGTCCTCGAAGAGGTCGGTGAGCGTGTTCTGCGCGACCGGTCCGAGCTGACCGACCGGCAGCGCGAAGCGGCGCGCACCGCGCACTTCGCCGGGTTCTTCGAGTGGCCCCGCGAGCACACCGGAGAGGAGGTGGCGTCGATGATGGACATCTCGCAGACGACGTTCACGCAGCACCTCCGCGCGGCCGAAAACAAGCTGTTCGCCGCGCTGTTCGACGACACTGTGACGGTGTCGTGAACGGCCCGCGGAGCGGTGACCGGTCGGCCACGGGGCGGTGATCGGTCGGCCGCGAGACGGTCGGCTGCGGTATCCCTCAACTCCGGTGCCGGTCGGCTACGGCGTCAGTCGGTCGACCGAGACCCACTCCACGTCGGCGGCGCGGACCCAGTCCGCCGCGCGCGCGCCGCGTCCGCCGCCGCCGACCGACGTCACCGCGAACACCATCTCCTTGCGGACGCCGCCGGCGAGCCGCACGTCGAGCGAGAGCTCGCGCGGCGAGAACCGGTGGTCGGCCTCGACGACGCGCACCAGGTGTTCGGAGTGGGGCAGGTCCTCGACCGTCTCCACGTCGAGGTACGTCCGGAAGTCGGCGCCGAACTTGAAGCCGGTCTTCGGCACCGCGTCGGCACCGCGGAGGCGCTCGTACACCGCGAGCCGGCGGTCGAAGCGGTCCCCCTCCACCTCGCGGCCGCGGGCAACGATCCGGGCGGCGTCGTCGCCGGCAACACCCCCCTCGTCTCCGACCGACGTGGACAGCGCCAGCCGGCCGTCCGCGACCAGCGACGCGGCCTCGACGAGAGAGAGCTGGAGCGCGCCCTCGACGTCTGCGGCCCGTCCGGTGAGCGGGCGGCCGTAGAAGCCGCGCTCGTACAACCCCTCGGGGGCGTCCCAGACGACGACGCGGTCGGCGAGGAGGACGCCGCTCAGGTCGGCGGGGGGCTCGTAGTCGGTCGCGCCGTCGACCGCGCCGCCCTCGGCCGCGAAGTAGGTGATGTCGGACTCCTCGTCGACGACCGCGAGGGTGCGGCCCGCGAGCCCCGCGGCCGCGACGGACTCCCGCTCGCCGACGACCCGAATGGGGTACTTGACCTTGCCCGTGTCGGGCGTCTCGCCGCGCTCGTAGGCGACGAAGTCGACCGCGTCTCCCGGCGCGTCGCTCCCCCCGGGCCACGGCTCGCGGGCGGGCGAGAGGTAGAAGCCGCGGTCGCGGAGGTCGGAGTAGACGAGGAACCGCACCGCGAAGCGGTCGGCGGCGGCCGCGCTCGCGACGAAGAAGCGCTCGAAGCCGACGGGGTCGCCGCCCGACACGCCCGCCGCGTCGCCCCCGAGTTCGATCCCGGAGAGGTCGCCGCGGAACAGGAGGTGGGCGGCCTCGACCCGCGAGAGCGCGATCTCGTTGCCGTCGAGCGGCCGCCCGTACCCCCGGGCGTCGTAGAAGCGCTGGCGGGCGTCCCCGCCCACGCGGACCGCGTCGCTCCGCAGGTGTCCCGTCGGTTGCATACCCGTCACGGCGGCCGGGCGAGGGAAGGGGGTTGCGGTCGGCGGTCGGGGCCGGTCACTCGTCTTGGATGAACTCGCCCGAGCAGTCGTACTCGATCAGCTCGAACCCGTTCGCGGCCACCACGCTCCCGTTGTAGGGGTCGGTCCGCTCGTACTGCTGGTGGATCGTGACGTTTTCCACGGCCGTCTCGCGGGTCCGGTTCCAGTCCTCACAGAGGTAGTTCGCGAGGTACAACCGGTGGTTCTCGTTGTCCGTCGACGCGACGTTGCCGAGGTACTTCCGCCAGCGCGCGCTCCGGTAGGTGGCCTCCGCGCGCGTCGGCCGGTCGAACTCCACGGGCGAGTCGCGCAACACGTCTCGCTCGGTCCCGTCGGCGAGGGTGCCGACCGTCACGAACCACCGGGTCGTGCGGGTGGGATCCGGTGCGAACATCCGCCAGTGTTGGTCCATCTCGACGGTTTCGAGGGCGTTTTCGGCCGGGTCTGGCGTCTCGGCGTAGCCGACCGCCTGGGCGCTCGAGAGGACGATCAGCACGAGGAAGACGTACGGCACGACCGTCGAGAGGAGCGGTCGTCCGCGTCCGACTCGCGCGCGGAGGCCGGCGACGGCGCCGCTCGGCGTCGGTCGGGGTATCGACGCGTCGAGCGAGGCGAGCGACTCTCCGACGGACTCGAGGCGCGCGCGCCACCGTTCGAGGGCCGCCGGCGGGCCGAACCGATCCACGGCGCGCTCCGCGGCGTCCCAGACCGGGGTCTGGAAGAACGGCACGAAGCCGACGACGACGACGATGGGGAAGAGGCCGATCGGCATCGTGACCGCCATGCCGAGGTGCATCCCGACGAACAGCGAGGCGATCGCGGCGCGCGGGATCCCCGTGAGCAGGATCAGCAGCGGGGAGGCGAACAGGAGCGCGATCCACAGGACCGTGAGACCGCGGAGCAGGCCGGTGAACTCGGCGAGGTGGTTCCCCAGCAGGTAGGTGAAGTGGTCCGCCTGCATGATGTACGCGACCGCCTCGCCGTCCATCCAGAGGTCGCTCCCGCGCTTGTGGATGCCGTTCGTCACGTACATCAACAGCACCTGTATCAGGACCGCCATCGTGGCGACGGTCGCCACGGCGGACCCGGACGGCCCGGCTGTCGCGGACTCATCGCCGTCGTCCGCCCCGGGATCTCTCTCGGAGCCGCCCGCGCCAGCGGCGGCGTCCGCGTCGGTCCCCGCGCCTGCCCGCCTGAGGGCGTCGACCGACCAGCGGGCGCCGAGCGGGAGGAAGACGCTCCAGAAGAGCAGCATGCGGAGCAGGCTGTCGCCCGAGTTCAACACCATCGGGTTCCGGGCGTGGAGCGAGAGCAGCAGCAGCCACGAGGCGAGCGCCGCGAGCCGCGTCCGATAGCCGGCGAGCAGCGCGAGGGCGAACGCGCCCGCGAGCGCGAACAGCAGGGCCACGGCCTACGGCTCACCGACGAGCGCGTGGACGGAGTACACCTCCCCGTAGTCGGCGAACAGCGCGCTCCGCGGGAGCACGCCGTCGTCCGTGTAGAAGGCGGACAGCGAGCGCGACCGCCGGATCAGGTCGGCGATCACCAGCGCACCGAGGCCGATCCGGAAGGCGGCGAGCGCGCGCAGGTCCACCGAACACCGCGCGGCGAGCGCCGCCGAAAGCCGTCGCACGACGGTCCGGAACCGCGATCGGGCGGTCGCGACGGAGGAACTTCGAGCCATGATGTCGGACTCCAACTTGTTGGAGAGGCCGAGGGACCTGTATAAGTTTTCCGTGCGCGGGACGGACCGCGTCCGCCTCGGCGCCCGCCGGGGTACCCGGCAACCGGTATCCCCCTTCTGCGCTCGCCGCAATCTTCCGCTCCGCCGCCACCGCAACCCCGGCTCCGGGTCCACCGCAATCCTGAACTGCGGCGGCGACGTAGGCTCGCGAGTGATGGACGGGGATATCCCCGACGATGAGGCCGTCATCCTCTTCGACGGCGTCTGTAACCTCTGTAGCGGGTTCGTACAGTTCGTCGTCCCCCGCGACGCGGAGGGGAAGTACCGCTTCGCCTCGCTCCAGTCCGACGTGGGACAGGCGCTGCTGGCCGAACACGACCTTGCGAGCGACGACCTCGACTCGGTCGTCCTGATCGAGGACGGCGAGAGCTACGTGAAGTCGTCGGCGATCATCGAGATCGCGTCGGGGCTCGGCGGCCGCTACCGGCTGCTCTCGCCGTTCCGCTACGTCCCGAAGTCGGTCCGCGACCGAGTCTACGACTTCGTCGCCGACAACCGATACCGGTGGTTCGGGAAGAAGGACCGGTGTATGATGCCCACCGGCGACGTGGAGTCGCGGTTCATCGAGTGAGCGAGGCGTTACCCCCGGCTCGCTCACTTCGCGTCGCGCCGATCACTCCGCGTCGCGCCGCTCGTAGGTGACGAACGCGAGGTCGTCGTCGGTCTCGCGGGCGCGCTCGACCCACGTCTCCCGGTCCCAGTCCGGAAACCGCGTGTCGCCGTCGGGGCGCTCGGGGATCTCGGTGATCTCCATCCGGTCGGCGCGGTCGAGGTACGCCTCGTACACCGTCGCGCCGCCGATGACGTACACGTCGTCGACGCCGCGGTCGGCGGCGTCCGCTCTCGCCCGCGCGAGCGCCGACTCGACGTCGTGCGCGACGACCGCGCCGTCGGGGAAGTCGCCGTCGTCGACGGGGCGGGTCGTCAACACGACGCTCGTCCGCTCGGGGAGCGGGCCGCCGACGCGCTCGGCGATGCGTTCGTACGTCTTCCGACCGACGATCACCGGGTGGCCGGTCGTGAGGCGCTTGAACCGTGCCAGGTCCGATGGGTAGTGCCACGGCATCGCGTCGCCGTCGCCGATCACGCGGTTCTCGGCGACGGCGGCGACGAGGACGAGGTCCGGGTTCGAATCCATGCCCGCCATCACTCCGCGACCGCGAACGAGATGCCGTCCGCGGAGTCGTAGTCGACGACCTCGACGTCCTCGTAGGTCAGCTCGTCCAGCGGCTTGTCCGCGATCTCGATCCGCGGGCGGTCGCGGGGCGTCCGCGACAGCTGTTCGAGCAGGCCGGGCACGTGGTCGTACCCCTCCTGCCCGTTCGGCTCGTCGGGGGCGGTGCGCTCGACCCAGCTTTTCACGTCGAGGTAGTCCTCCTTGCTCTCGACGTTCGCGAGCCGCTCCTGGACGTAGCGGAGATTGTTCGCGTACCACTTCCCGCGCTCGCCGCGGCCGCAGTAGACGTGCGCGTCGACGACCGTGTGGCCGAACTCCCCGACCTCGAAGCCGGTCCGCTGCGCGAGCGCGTTCGCAAGCAGCGCGTACGCCGCGATGTTGAACGGGACGCCGAGCGCGATGTCGCCCGACCGCTGCGTCAGGTGGAGGTTGAGCCGGCCGTCTTGGACGTTCACCACGAAGGTGTAGTGGCAGGGCGGTAGCGTCGAGACGGCGGCGTTCGCCGGGTGCCACGCGTTCACGACCATCCGGCGGGAGTGGGGGTTCTCTTCGAGCGTGTCGAGGACGTACTGAATCTGGTCGAACGTGCGCCGCCGCGTCCCGTCGTCGTCCTCCTCCACGGTGACCCAGCGGTCCGCGTCGTCGGGCCACGTCTCGCCGGGGAGTTCGGCCGCCGCCTCCGGGACGGGGTACCGCCGCCAGAACCGACCGTATGCGGTGTCGAGCTTCCCCTCCTCGTCGGCCCACGCGTCCCAGATCTTCGTCTCCTCGCGGAGGTTCCGGATGTGCTCCTCACCGGAGAGGTACCACAGCACCTCGTGGATGAGCGAGTTCCACCGGTAGCCGTCCATCTTCTTCGTCGTCAGGAGGGGGAACCCCTCCGCGAGGTCGACGGTGTACTGCCCGCTGAACGTCGCGATGGTGTCGACGCCGGTCCGGTTCGGCTTGTACGTGCCCGTCGAGAGCGCGTCGTCGACGAGATCGAGGTACTGTTGCATGGTGGGGTGGACGCGCCGGGACGGCCGTCGCCGGCGCGGGCTGATATCGGATGAAACGGGGCGGGGAACCTAATAACGTTGATCGAACCCGCCGCAGTCACCGGTACCGCTCGGGGACGTACGGGTCCAACACCGCCGGCAGCAGCGGGAAGAACACTGCGGCGGCGTCCGCGAGACGCCGGCGAAGGACCGCGTACACGGCGGCGACGATCACCGTGGCGACGACGAGCCGTCGGAGCGGCCCGTCGAGCAGGAGGTACAGCGGCACCGACATTGCGACGGAGAGCGCGAGGTCCTCCACCGCGCCGTCGTAGCGGACGCCGCGGCGCGGCGGGATCCACCGATCCCGGTGGTGGTCGTACACCGCCTTGTCGGAGTTCCCCTCCCACGGGCGGAGCTCCAGCCCGCCGCCGTACATGTCGGTGACGCTGTGGAACGCCGCCCCGAGGAGGAAGAACGCGGCGCCGACGGTGACGGGTGACGGCGCCAGCGCCGCCGCGAGCAGCGCCGGCACCGCGATCACCGGGTAGTACACCGGGTAGTGGAGCGTCCGCCGGTGACCGACGTACATGTCCAGATCCGGCGTGAGGCCGCCGAGAAAGCCGGCGACGAACCCGATCGGCGCCAGCTCCGGCGCCACGAGCGCCAGCGGGGTCGCGAGCAGCATCCCCGCCAGCACGTGGGTCGGGAGCATCATTGTGATCGTACTCAGGCGACAGAAATATATGAGTATGTCGCCCGGCCGTTTCCGTCGCCCGACCGTCTCGATCGCTCGACCGCGGCGCCGACCGTCGCGCTTCGCGCGGACGGTTTATATACGGGCGGTCAAACCGGGACGTATGCTCATGACGCCGGGGCCGACCGCGGTCCCAGAGCCCGTGCGCGACGCGATGTCCCGCGAGCTGATACACCCCGACGTAGACCCGCGGTTCCGGGAGATATACGACCGGCTCACCGACCGGCTCGCGAGGGTCTACGGCGTCGACACCGACGCATCCGGAGGGGACGCCCGCGATGTCGTCGCCCTCGGCGGCGAGGGGATCCTCGGGCTGGAGGCGGCGGTCGCGTCGCTCGTCGAGCCCGGCACAGAGGTGCTGTGTCTGTCGAACGGGCTCTACGGCGAGGGGTTCGCCGACTTCGTGGAGTCGTACGGAGGGACCCCGACCCTGGTCGCCGCCGACCACGACGAGCCGCTCCCGGTCGACGCGCTCGACGAGGCGCTGGCGGGGGACGAGGCCGACTTCGACATCGCGACGATGGTCCACTGCGAGACGCCGACCGGCGCGCTCAACGACGTTACGGCGGCGCTCGACCGGATCGAGGCCGCAGACGCGGAGGTCCTCACGGTCGTCGACGCCGTCTCGTCGCTCGGCGGCGTCTCGGTCCCGACGGACCGGATCGACGTGTGCCTCGGGGCCTCACAGAAGTGCTTCAGCGCGCCGCCCGGGCTCGCGACCGCCGCGGTGAGCGAGCGCGCGTGGGCCGCGATGGAGGAGCGGGACCCGCACTCGCTGTACGCGAACTTCCTCCCGTTCCGCGACGTGAGCGACGGGTTCCCGTACACGCACCTGACGACCGAGGTCGTCGCGCTCGACGCGGCGCTCGGGCTGCTGCTGGACGAGGGCCTCGACGCGGTCCGAGAGCGACACGAGGCGGCCGCGGCCCGGTGCCGCGAGCGCGGCGCGGAGCTGGGACTGGAGCCGGTTCCCGACCCGGAGCGCAGTTCGCCGACGGTGACCGCCTTCGAGGTCCCCGGTCGGGCCGAGGCGCTTCAGGAGCGGCTGCGCGAGGAGCACGACGTGATTCTCGCGACCGGACTGGGCGAAGACGCCGGAGACGTACTCCGCGTCGGCCACATGGGTCACAACGCGCGAGTCGAGCGCGTCGACGAGACGATGGACGCGCTGGCGGCGGTGTTATGAACGGGGGGTGAGACGGGCTCGCAAACCGCCGATATCTTCATCTCAGACGCGGCGGGCGATCCGGTTATGCCGTCACCACGCGAGGCGATCCGGGAGCACGGCTGGACGGTCGAACACGTCCCCCACGAGAGGATCGCGAAGTACAACGCCTGTTACCGCGTCGAACTCGACGGGGAGCTGATCCACCCGCCAGCGGCCGACGACCTAGGCATCCCGAGGAACGAGGTCTGGATCTCCGAGAAGTGGTCGAGGTACGACCGGTTCATCCTGTATCATGAGCTCAGAGAGATCCTCTACCGGGCGAACGGCCACGACAAGTCCACGGCGCATCGGCTCGCCGAACGCGACGAACTGTCGCTGTGGCGGGACAACCCCCGCTGGCGGGTGATGAACGCCGAGTGGGACCAGGGACGGGCGCACCTCCCGTTCCCGCACGAGGGAGGCGGCCTCAGTCGGCGGACCGCCGCAGCAACAGCGCGATCCCGGTGAGCGACACCGACATCCCGAACAGGATCACGCCGAGGTAGCCGACCGCGATCGACCCGATGTCCTGAATGTGCGAGTGGTACTCGTCGGTCACGTGCGCGTACAGCAGGAGGGTGCCGACCGCGCTGAGCAGGAGACCGACCGCGTTCACTACCAGCCCGAGCTTCGCCATGTCTCTCGTGTCGTCCACGCTCCAGGTAAAAGTGAGCAGTGGAATGGAACGTCGCGGCCTCGCCGCCTCCGGAACGCCCTTGCCCCCGCCGCGATCAGTAGCGGACAGTATGAACCACCGCGAACTCGGCGATGTCGGCGAGGTCAGCGAGGTCGGCTACGGCGCGTGGGAGATCGGGAGCGACTGGGGCGAGGTCACGGAGGACGAGGCGGTCGCGGCGGTCGAGACTGCGCGCGACGCCGGGATCGACTTCTTCGACACCGCCGACGTGTACGGCGACGGTCGCTCTGAGCGGATCCTCGGCGAGACGCTCGCCGACGAGATCGCGGCCGGCGACGTGACCGTCGCGACCAAGGCCGGTCGCCGACTCGACCCCCACGAGCCCGACGGGTACACGGAGGCGAACCTCCGCCGGTTCGTCGACCGCTCGCGGGAGAACCTCGGCGTCGAGACGCTTGACTTGGTCCAACTCCACTGCCCGCCGACGGACGTGTACTACCGGCCGGAGACGTTCGACGCGCTCGCGACGCTCGAATCCGAAGGTCGGATCGACGCCTACGGCGTCAGCGTCGAGCGCGTCGAGGAGGGGCTGAAGGCGATCGAGTATCCCGGCGTCGAGAGCGTCCAGATCGTCTTCAACCCGTTCCGGCAGCGGCCCGCGGAGCTGTTCCTCGACGAGGCCGCCGCGCGCGACGTGGGCGTGATCTGCCGGGTGCCCCTCGCCTCGGGGCTGCTGACGGGCGCGCTCTCCCGCGACGACGAGTTCCCCGAGGACGACCACCGGAACTACAACCGCGACGGCGACGCCTTCGACGTGGGCGAGACGTTCGCCGGCGTCCCCTTCGAGGCGGGCCTCGACGCGGCCGACGCGCTCGACGAGCGCCTGCCGGACGACCGGCCGCTCTCGGAGTTCGCGCTGCGCTGGATCCTCGACCACGACGCCGTCTCGACCGCGATCCCGGGCTCGACGACCCCCGACCACATCCGGGCGAACGCGGCCGCGAGCGTGGCCGCCGCGCTCTCCGACGCCGAGCGCGAGGCCGCGGCGGCGGTGTACGACGAACACGTGCGCGAACACGTCCACCAGCGCTGGTAGGTCGCGGCCGCGGGACCGCGAGTCCGGTCGGGCCGGCCGCGAAACGCGTCCCTTTTTTTGCGCGACTGCGACCGGATCGGCAGAGACGACCGTGGAGAGCGAACGCGAGGCGGCGGCGACCGAGCCCGACGACGAGCGCGAGCGCGGCGAGATCCCCGACGACGAGCGCGAGGCGTTAGAGACGATCGCGCACGGCGCCGTGCTCACCTCCGGCGGGGTCGCCGGCCAGCGCGCGCTGATCGCGGCGGCCGAGTTCGCGCTGACCCGCGGGCTCGGCCCGACCGCCTACGGCGTGTACGCGCTGGCGTGGCGGATCGCTCAGCTCTGCTCCCGGCTCGTGACGTTCGGCAGCGTCCCCGCGATCCAGCGGTACCTCCCGGAGTACGCGGACGACGCGGGCCGGCAGGGCGCCGTCGCCGGTCTCGCGTACGGGACGACGATCGGGTTCGGGGTCGCGATCGCGGTCGGCGTCTGGCTCGCGGCGCCGGAGATAAACGCCGGCACCGTCACCGAGCCGGCGTTCACGGGAACGATGCGCGCGTTCGGCGGCCTCGTCGGGCTGCTCGGGGTCGTGATGGTCGCGTCCGCGCTCTTCCGCGCGGTGGGGTCCGCCCGCGGCGAGGTCCTGTTCAACAAGCTGTTGCGCCCGGGCGTCCGGCTGGTCGGCGCCGTCGGCGCGCTCGCGCTCGGCTACTCGGTCGTCGGCGTCGCCGGCGCCATCGTCGCCGCGACGGGACTGCTGGCCGCGGCCGCCGTCCCCCTCTCGGCGTCCGTCACCGGTGTTCGCCCGACGCTCCGCGGTGCTCGCGCGGAGGCGCGCCGCTTCTACGACCACGCCGCGCCCGTCGCGATGAGCAGCCTCGGGAAGGTGTTCCAGAACCGCGTCGACGTGCTGCTCGTCGGCGCGCTGCTGACGGCGACCGCGGCGGGCGTGTACAACGTCGTCCTCGTGGTGATCGCGGTCGCGTGGATCCCGCTCTTATCATTCAACCAACTGCTCCCGCCGGTCGCCTCGGAGCTGTACGCGGACGACCGGACGGCGACGCTCAACGAGGTGTACGGCTCCGTCACGCGGCAGATCGTCACAGCCGTCGTCCCGATACTCGCCGCGCTCGTGGTGTACGGCCGGGAGATACTCGGCCTGTTCGGCGAGGCGTACGTCGCCGGGTACCTCCCGCTCGTCGTCTACCTCGGCGGCGTCTTCGTCGGGAGCGCGGTCGGCGCGACCGGTTGGCTGCTGATGATGACGGACCACCAGTACGCGCGGATGGCGCTCGACTGGCTGCTCGCGGTCCTCAACGTCGGCCTGACGTACGCGTTCGTCGTCCGCTACGGGCTCGTCGGCGCCGCGCTCGGCACGTCGCTCGCCATCGCGGTCCAGAACGGGATCCAGGTCGTCCTCCTCCGCCGCTTCGAGGGGCTGTGGCCGTTCGACCGGACGTTCCTCACCCCGCTCGCGGCCGGCGGCGTCGCGGCCGCCGCGATGTTCGCGGTCCGGGCGCTGCTGACCGGTCTCCCGGCGGTCCTCGCGGGGAGCGTGATCGGGCTCGCGGCGTACGCGGCCGCGCTCCGACTCCTCGGCGTGGACCCCCGCGACCGGTTCGTCGCGCGGCGGCTGGCGCGCCGGTACCGGGCCGCGATCGCGGAGCGGTTCGACCGCTGAGGATCCCCGCGCGCGGATCGCGACGATTTATTGGCCGACCGCGTCGTACCCACGGTATGCAAACGATCGACCGCGGGTCGGCGGGGTCGGCCCGCGTCGCGATCGTCGGCGGAATCCACGGCGACGAGCCCGCCGGCGTCCGGATAGTGGAGCGGCTCGCCGAGGAACTCCCACCCCTCGACCCGAACGACGACCGCGTGGAGTCCGACGGACTCGTCCGGCTGATACTCGCCAACGAACCGGCGATCGCGGCCGAGACGCGCTACACGGACGCGGACCTGAACCGGGCCTTCCCGGGCGACGCCGACAGCGACGAGTACGAGCGGGCGCTGGCGCCGCGGCTCGCCGCCGAGTTGGAGGAGTTCGACGCCGTGCTCGCGCTCCACACCTCCCACAGCGCCCCGCCGCCGTTCGCCATCTTCAGCGACCTCACGGAGTCCGTCCGCCGCACCGTCACCGGGCTCCCGGTCGACCACGTCGTCGACGCGAGCGGCCTGCGGTCGACGACGCTCGACTCCACGATCCCGCACACCGTCTCGATCGAGGTGGGCCGACAGGGGAGCGAGGCGGCCGTCGAGTTCGGCCACGAGGCGTGTCGAGCGTTCCTCCGCGTTCACGGCGCGATCGCGGACGAGCCGCCGACGTTCTCGGAGACGGTCGTGGTGAAAGGCGACGAGGAGGTGCCGAAGGGCGGCGGCGAGCCGCGCGTCCACTTCGCGAACTTCGAGGCGATCCCGGAGGGCGCCGTGTTCGCGGAGGACGACGTGTACACCCACCGCGTCGAGGAGCCGGGGCTGGTCCCGATCCTCGCGAGCGAGGAGGGGTACGACGACATCTTCGGCATGTACGGCCGCGTCACGGGCGCGTTGAGGCCGCCGGGCGAGGGCGACCTGCGGGTGTACCCGCGCGACGACTCGGAGGGCACGGGAGAAAGCGACGGAGCGCGGAACGGCGCGGACCGGTAAGAACGGTCGGACTGCGTGTTAGCCGGAGCTCACTTCGCGGTCGGCGTGATGTCGCCGACCGCGTCCATCACCTGAACCGCCGCGCTGGCGGCGAGGCCGCGGGCGACCTCGTCGGTGTCGGACTCGGCGATGCCGGCGTCTAAGTCCTCCGGGTCGGGGGTGAAGCCAGCCGAGACGGGGTGGCCGGCCGGGGGGTTGACGGCGACCGTCGCCTGCGGACCGTTCGCGCCGACGGACAGCTCGGAGCCGACGGCGTAGCTGTCGGGCAGATACGATTCCGTGCGCGATACGATTCCGGCGACCGCGCGCCGGAGCTGCCGTTCCTGGTCCGGAGAGAGGTCGACGGCCGCGGGCGAGCCCGCGTCCGTCACACCCGGTGCCCCGGCGTACGGGTTGTTGCCGTTCATTCGAAGACACGACAAGTACGCGGAGCCGAGTCAAAAAGGCGTCGGCGGCGGCGACCGCGGTTTCGACCCGACGCCGGACCGCTCGCGCCGGCTACAGGATGGGCTCGGACTCGCCGTACGCCGCGACCACGACCGCGGTCGCGTACCGGTCCGGCTCGGCGGCGACCGTCTCGACGCGCGTCTCGCGGTCCGGGAGGTCCCAGTCGCGGAGGTCGCCCCCGGCGTCGAGCCCCGCGTGGATCCGGTCGCGGACGCCCTCGGGATCTTCCCCCGTCACCTCGTAGAAGAGTCCCGGTCCCGGGCCGGTCGCCCAGCCCAGCCCCGCGACCGCGTCGGGATGTCGGCGGGGCGCGCGCTTCGACTCGGCGCCCTCGGCGCCCGCGCGACCGCCCTCGCGGAAGTCGACCTCGTCCCCGGGACCGATCGTCCGGCGCGCCTCGACGACCGTGAGCCGGTTTCCAGCGGGACCCAGATCCGGCGCCTCCGACACCGCTTCGACGGTCGCCTCGGCGGGGACGACCGAGGAGACCGCCACGAGGTTGTAGTTGTGGAGGTTCGCGTCCGCGAGCGCGGCGTCGTAGGAGGCCATCGCCGTGTCGGCGACGCCGACGCCGCCGGCGACGTGGATGGTGTTCATTACCGGCGAATCGGCGGCGAGCGCGGTAAGGGGTTACGAACCCGCCCGCCGGCGCGGAGAGTATAAAAATCATTAAAAAGGCGGTGGCGCGTGCCTGCGAGCGGCCGGTAGGCCGCGAGCAGCACGCGCGAGGGAGTCGCGAGCGCAGCGAGCGACGAGGTTGGGGAGGCGTGAGGTGCGGTGCTGCGCGGTGCGGGCGGGACTCAAAGGGGCAGCCGTGAGGCGGGCGCAGGCGATGTAAGCACCGCAGCGAGTGAGCGGAGCGCAACGAGCGAGGAGCGCAACGAGCGTGCGCCCGCCTCACGGCTGGGGCTTTGGCGGTGGTCGCCGCCGATCCACAGTCAACTATTTATAAACGAACCGCTGGAATTTCAGCCGAAGAAACGGGCGCAACAGCACCTCGCAAAAACCGAACTTCAATCACGTAGTCGCAGTCGCCTCAGTACTGGTAGTTGATGACCTGCTCGTCCTCTGTATCCGCGTCCTGAAGCTTATCGCGGGCCTGCTCGAAGTCCGCCTGCGTCACCTCGGTGCGGCCGTCGCGAATGGCAAACATCCCGGCCTCGGTCGCCAGCGAGGCGATGTCCGCGCCGCTGTACCCGTCGAGGTCGCGGGCGACGACGCCGAGATCGACGCCGTCGGCGACGTTCATGTCCGCGGTGTGGATTTCGAGGATGCGCTCGCGGCCCTCCGGACCGGGCTCGGGCACCTCGATGAGGCGGTCGAAACGGCCGGGACGCAGGATCGCCTCGTCGAGCATGTCGAAGCGGTTGGTCGCGGCCATGATCCGGACCTCGCCGCGGTCGTCGAAGCCGTCCATCTCGGAGAGCAGCTGCATCATCGTGCGCTGGACCTCGGCGTCGCCCGAGGTCTTCGAGTCCGTCCGCTTGGCGGCGACCGCGTCGATCTCGTCGATGAAGATGACGGCGGGCTCGCGCTCGGCGGCGAGCTCGAAGAGGTCGCGGACGAGCCGCGCGCCCTCGCCGATGAACTTCCGGACGAGCTCGGAGCCGGCCATCTTGATGAACGTCGCGTCGGACTCGTTGGCGACCGCCTTCGCGAGCATCGTCTTCCCGGTGCCCGGCGGGCCGTGGAGCAGGACGCCGCTCGGGGGTTCGACGCCCACCGTCTCGAACTGCTCGGGGTTCTCGAGGGGGTCCTCGACGGCCTCGCGAACCTCCCGGATCTGGTCGTCGATGCCGCCGATGTCGGCGTACTCGACCTCCGGGGACTCGGTGACCTCCATCGCCTGCGCCCGGGAGTCGGTCTCGTCGTCGAGCACCTGCTGGACCGCGAACGAGTCGTTGATCGCGACGCGGTCGCCGGGACGGAGGTCCTCGTCGAGCCGCGTCGCGGCCTGCGTGAGGACCTCCTGGTTGTTGCCGTGCTGTTTGATCACGACGCCGTCGTCGGTGATCTCTTCGACGGAGGCGATGTACAGCGAGGAGGTCTTCAGGACCTCGTTCTCGCGTTTCAGCTGCTCGACGTCGTCCTTCAGCTCGCCGCGGCGCCCTTCTGCGTCGGCGAGCCGATCTTCCAGTTCATCGTTCACCTGAACGATCCGCCGGTAGTGCTGGCGGATCGCCTCCAGCCGCTCCGCGTCGCTCATCTCGGGGTCGAGCTCCAACCGCGGGCGGTCGGGGAGTGACGGGCTGTGAGACATTCGTTATCCGGAATAGGATGCGGGCGTAAATGTGCCTTTGGGTCACGGAGAGACCGTTGGATCGGCGAGACGAGCGCGACCGCCGGGCCCCCGGAGCGGGGGTGAACGCCCTCAGCCTCCTGCGGTATCAAATACGATAATTGGGAGTCAACGTTTTAGACGGAGGTGAGATAACATCCGCTCATGGACGCACGAACGGCGGGTAGACGCGCCGGTCCGGCGCTCGCGAACCGCGAGGGACGGACCGGGAGGTCCCGCCAATGACGGGCGATCCGGACGCGACCGTCCTCGCGGTCGACGACGAGCCGGACCTCGCGGAACTGTATCGGGTGTACCTCGACCCGTCCTACGACGTTCGGATCGCGACCGGCGGCGAGGAGGCGCTCGACGCGATGGACGACGCGGTTGACGTGGTCCTCCTAGACCGACGGATGCCCGACATGTCGGGCCATGAGGTGTTAGACGCGATCCGCGACGAGGGGTACGACGCCCGCGTGGCGATGCTGACCGCCGTCGAGCCGGACGTCGACATCGTCGAGATGCCGTTCGACGACTACAAGACGAAGCCGGTGACCAAGGAGGACTTGGTCACGCTCGTCGAGGTGCTGCTCCACCGCGCCGCGTTCGACGAGCGCAGTCAGGAGTTCTTCGCGCTCGCCTCCAAGAAGGCGGCGCTGGAGGCCGCGGGCACGACGAACTCCGACGAGTACGAGGAACTCCTCGACCGGATGGAGTCGGTCCGCGTCGAGGTCGACGACACGCTCGATCACCTCTCCGCACGCGACGCGTTCGTCGAGGTCCCCGGCGAAGTCCCGTAGCGCGACACGCGCGACGCGGTCGATATACGAACGGCGGGCGGTCGACGGCGAACGGGGGACTGCCGGGGCGAACGAGACGCGCCCTTCTCGTCGCCGACCCCGGAACAGTCCGACTACTCGATCTCTAGCTCACCGTCCGCGCTCTCCTCGCCGCCGTTCTCGTCCCACTCCAGCTCGAACTCGACGCTCAGCTCGCCCGGCCCTTCCGCGGCCCCCTCGCGCTCCGCCTTCACCTCGAAGGTCGGTCTCGCGGGCGGGTCCAGCGTCGTCGACTCCTCGCCGCGTCTGAGCGTGATCGCGCTCCCGTCGTCGAGCGAGTCCGCGACCGTCCGCAGGTACGCGGCAATCTCCTCGCGGCTCCGCCGGCTCTCGGACTCGAAGATGACTTCCTCGGGCATACCGGTCCGTACGCGTCCTCGCGATATAAATGTCGCCGCGGTGTCCGCGGGAACGCGCGGGCGGCGGGACGCCCCGGACCGTTTTGTGCCACCCGCCCGAACGCTCACGCCATGTCCGTCCCCGACCCGCTCCGCAGGGCCGTCGCCGTCGTCGTCTACTGGACGGCGATCGCGCTCGGCGGGAGCGTTCTTCTCCCCGACCCGACCGGCCCGCTCGTCGCGCTCCCGGTCCTCGGCGGCGGCGCGGTCGTCGCGCACGCGGCACGCACGGACCGACTGGTCCCGCTCGGGTACGCCGTCGGAACGATGTGGCTCGCCGTGCTCGCGCTGTCGGTTGGTACCGGCGTCGTCGACGTGTTCGGGACGCCTGAGGGGGAGATCGCGCCGCTCGCCGACTACCCGGTCCCCGCCGCGCTCGGCACCGTCGGGCTGTTCGGCGTCCTCCTCGTCGCGTACGCGGCGTTCGGTCGCCGGAGCGCGGAGCGAGCCGCCGAGTCGGCGTGAGCGGCGCGCGCGGCGACGGCGCTCGATACGCCGGCCGCCTCAGAACCCGTCCTCGAAGACGAACGTCCCGTTCCGCTGGACGACCTCGCCGTCGACCTCGATAACCGAGTCCTCGCTCATGTCGACGATCATGTCGACGTGTTCGGCGGACTCGTTGACCGCGTTCTCCTCGCCGACCGTCTCCGGGTAAGCCGACCCGACCGCCATGTGGACCGTGTCGCCCATCTTCTCGTCGAACAGCATGTTGTAGGTGAACCGGTCGATCTGGCGGTTCATCCCGATGCCGAGCTCGCCGAGGCGACGCGAGCCCTCGTCGGTGTCGAGGATGCCGGAGAGGAGATCCTCGTTGCGCTCGGCGGAGTGGGAGACGACCTCGCCGTCCTCGAACCGGAGCCGGACCCCGTCGATCTCGCGGCCGTAGCGGTAGAGGGGCAGGTCGAAGTGGACCTCGCCGTCGACGCCGTCGCGCGTCGGCGCGGTGAACACCTCGCCGCCGGGGAGGTTCGCCTCGCCGTAGTCGTTGAGCGTGGAGTTCCCCGACACGTCGAGCGTGAGGTCGGTCTCCTCGCCGGACACGATCCGAACCTCGTCGGCCTCGTCCAGGATCTCGACCATGTTCGACTGGAACTCGCGCTGTTCGTCCCAGTCGAGCGAGACGGCGTCCCACACGAAGTTCTCGTACGCCTCGGTGCTCATCCCGGCGAGCTGGGCGTGGCTCGCGGTCGGGTACTGCGTGAGACACCACGTCTTCGAGAGGCGGGTCCGCTTGACGTCCTCCATCGCGCGGTTGTACGCGGCGTTGGTCTCGGGGTCGATGTCGGCGTCCTCGGTGGCGTTCGCGCCGCCGCGCGCGATGACGAACACGTCGGCCTCCTCGTAGAGCGCCCGGCGGTGACTCGGCTCGGTGAACTCCTCCGAGGAGCGCTTGAAGGCGCGCTGGGCGCGCTTCGAGTAGTTGAGGTAGATCGGGTTCGCCCCGCGGTCGCCGCAGACCTCGTGGAGCGCGACGGCGAGGTCCTCGGCCTCCTTGGGCATCTGGATGACCACGTCGTCGCCCGACTCGATGCCGGTGGCGTGGTCGGCGATTATCTCGGCGTGCTCGCGGACGCGTGCGTCCATGACAGCCGGTTTCGCCGCCGGGGAATTACCGCTTTTCCTTCCGGCGTGGCGGGTGGGTGAGGTCGGGACGCCGAGAGCGCGGGCGGCGAGCCGTCGCGACGCGGCGCCGGCGACCGCCGCGACCGCCCCGGCCGCAACGCGTTTGCCCCGCCGTCGCGTAGCTCCGGCCATGTCTCGGCTCGCGTTCCGCGCGGCCGCGGCGGTCGTCGGCGTCGCCCTGCTCGCCGTCTACCTGACCGCGGCGCTGTTCGTCGCCGACCTGCTGCGCGCGGTCTGGGCCGCCCGCCCTGAGCTCCCGGTCCTCCTCGCGCTGCTGGCGGCCGCCGCGCTCGGGTCGGCGTACCTCAGCTACCGGCTCGGTACCGCGCAGATCCTCGCGAACCTGGAGGGGGACCGCGTCCCCCGGGAGCGGGCGCCGGACCTCCACCGCCGGGTCGACTCGCTCGCGGCGCGGATGGACGTCGCGCGCCCGAAGCTGTACGTCACCGACGCGCGCGCGCCGAACGCGTTCGCGGTCGGGGGCGGGGCGGACGGCGGCGCGCTGGTGATCGACCGGTCACTGTTCCGGCTGCTCGCCCCCCGCGAGATCGAGGCAATCTTCGCGCACGAGCTGGCGCACTTGGAGGGGAACGACGGCTTCGCGATCGCGATGGCCGACGGGATCGGGCGCTCGCTGGTCGGGATCGCCACCGTGGTGGCCCTCCCGGCGCTGCTCGCGCTGTCGGGGCTCGCCGCCGCGTCGGCGTGGATCCGCGGGCGACCGGGCGACCGGTCCGGCCCCTTCGCGCGGCTCCACCGGGCGCTCGCGGGCGCGCTGTTCGCCGGATTCGTCCTCGCGACGCTCGTCGCTCGCTCGCGGTCGCGCAAGCGGGAGTTCGCGGCCGACGACCGCGCGGCCGAGGTGACCGGCGACCCGGTGGCGCTCGCGCGGGCGCTCCGCCGGATCGAGCGCGCGACCGATCCGACGTGGTCGTTCGCCCCGTTCTCGACGCACAAGCGGACCGACGGGGCGGCCGAGCGCTGGCTATCGACGCACCCGTCGACCGACGAGCGCGTCGAGCGCCTGCGAGAGAGGGCGGAGGCACAGGGGCCGACGCGCCGGATCCCGGCGGGGCCGTCGCGGACGACCGCCGGGCGCGGGCGGGCGCGGCGGTGAGAGGCGTGGGACACGAGGCCGGAGGATATTGCGGTGGTCGTCACCGCTCGGCCAGCAGTCACCTATCGGCGAGCGACCGGGGCTCTGCCGGTGCGTGCCGTCGGTCCGCCGGCAGCAATAGCGAGGCGATCGACCGCGGCGACGGACGCTCCGACTTACAGCCCGTACTGTTCGCGCGTCACGTCGCCGAGGCCGGACTCCTCCAGCACGTCCGCGGGCACGAGCATGTCGAGCTGGACGACGCCCGGCAGCCGGCCGATCTGGACGCCCCCAGTGAACGTACATCGGGCGCGGACCTCGCCCTCGCTCATGCCGAGCAGCGTCCCGGCGCGGTCGAAGGCGTTCTGCGTGGCGTCGTTGGCGGTCGCGCCCGAGCCGATCACCTGTATCGGGGCGGCGTCGGTGTCGATGTCGACGCCGTGTTCGTCTCCGAGGTCGTCGCCCGCCTCGATCTCCTCGTCGCTGTAGGGCGCGCTGATGAAGGGGAGGTCCTCCTCGTTCGGCAGGAGGACGGGGCCGTCGAGGTCGACGTCCTCGATCACCTCCACGTCCATCGTGACGGTCCCGCTCACGTCGGTGGTATGGAGGGAGAGCTCGCCGTCACCCTGGTTCGCGTGGAGGTCGCCGACGTAGACCCCGCCGCCGTCGACGACGACGGGGCAGATCAGCGTGGCGCCCGCGCGGACCTCGGGCACGTCCATGTGGCCGTCGGTGCGCAGGTCGAGGTCGTCCTCTGTCTCGACGCCGTAGTCGTGGTCGGCGCCGATCAGGTTCTGCCCGAAGTCGCCGGCGTTGTGCGAGTCGGGCATGGTGACCGGCGGCGTGGTGCCGATGTTCCCGATGAACGGGCGGAGGCGACCCAGCGTTCCGGGCATCCCGTCCGGCTCGTACAGCAGGATCGGGTGTTGGCGGGCGTTCTCGGGAATGTCCATCACGCGCTCCGCGTCGGTCGCGAGCTCGTGGGCCCCGTCCTTGTCGAGGGTGATCCCGACCGCGTTCTCGTGGTCGAACGCGACGGTGTACCCGTACTCGAAGCCGAACGAGGAGGCGTTGGCGCCGCACTCCGCGCAGCGGATCGCGTCCTCGCCGGTGCCCTCGACGACGGAGTCGGGCCACGTCGTCCCGCACTCGGGACAGCGGTGGTCGACGAAGGGGTCGTCGCCGAACGCCTCGTCCCGCTCCGCCATCGAGCCCGTGCTGGTCGCCATGCTCGTCACCTCCACGTCGCGGATGTGGATCGCGACCGCGTCGCCGACCTCGGCGCCCTCGACGCGGATCGGGCGCGTCACCTCGTGGCCGCCGCGGAACGACGGCGTCACCATCGGCCCCCAACAGCCCGGCGGCGTGTACGTCGTCACCCGGCCGCCGTCGGCGACCGTCCCGGCCCACTCCTGGTCGGGCCCGACGAGGCCGAGCGTGTACTGGTCGACGTACAGTTCCTCTTTGACCTCTGTTTGCGCCATACCGTATAGTGGTACGGTATGACACGTCATAACCGTAAGGGAGGCGGCACTCGCGCGGCGAATCCCGAGGGCCGCGAATCCCGGGAATCACGAGGCGCGCTCGCTCGGCGGATCGCCCGCGGCGGGGAGCTCCTACCGCACTCGGGGTCTGTCGGGCTCGCGGCCCCCGGGGAGTGGTCACCGGCCCGCGCTCCCGAGATCGCTGGCGAGACCGCCCGATCTGTTTGAAAATAGCGCACCTGAACGAACTCAAAGAGCTTGTAATCAGTCGAACAAGATTATTGAAGACAAAATCTTTTCACTATACGAGTATGTGAGAAAGTACGCGACGAAAATACACTATGCCAGCAATGGAAACCGCTGAGTTCGATACCGAACTCAGTCTCTTCAAGTACGATAATCTCGAACAGCTTCCGCCTGAATACCGCGACTTCGACGAGGCCGAGCGAACGCGACGGATCGAGGGGGCGCTGGACGCGCTCGGCGACGACGTGGTAATCCTCGGCCACAACTACCAGCGACGCGAGATCGTCGAGCACGCGGACTTCGTCGGCGACTCCTACCAGCTGAGCAAGGAGGCCGCCGCGGCCGACGCGGAGTACGTCGTCTTCGGCGGGGTCACGTTCATGGCCGAGTCCGCCGACATCATCACCGACGACGACCAGACGGTCGTCCTCCCGAGCATGGAGGCGTCGTGCCCGATGGCGGGGATGGCCGAGGCGCTCCAGGTCGACGCGGCCTGGGCGGAGCTGACGGCCGCGACCGACGCGGACGTCGTACCGGTCACCTACATGAACAGCTACGCCGACCTCAAGGCGTTCTGCGCCGAGCACGGCGGCTTGGTGTGTACCTCCTCGAACGCCCACCGCGCCTTCGAGTACGCCCTCGACGAGGGCGACAAAGTGCTGTTCCTCCCCGACAAGCACCTGGGGGAGAACACCGCCCACCGGCTCGGGCTCGAAGAGGAGATCGCCGAGTGGGACCCGTGGGACGCCGCCTCCGCCGACGCGGCGGCGGTCGTCGACAACGACGTGATCCTCTGGGACGGCTACTGTCAGGTTCACGAGCGGTTCAGCCCGTCACACGTCGAGCAGGTCCGGGTGGACCACGAGGACGCGCGAGTCGTCGTCCACCCCGAGTGCCGCCGGGAGGTCGTCGAGGCGGCGGACGTGGTCGGCTCCACCGCGACGATCCGCGAGACCGTCGCCGAGGCCGACCCCGGCGAGACGTGGGCGATCGGCACCGAGGTCCACCTGACCCGCCACCTCCAGCGGTGGCACCCGGAGGTGAACGTCGTCCCGCTGTGCGGCGAGGCGTGTATGGACTGTAACGCGATGCGCCAGATCGACCCGAACTACCTCGCGTGGGTGCTCGAAGAGCTGGCCGCCGGGCGCGAGCGCAACGTCGTCGAGGTCGCGCCCGAGGAGAAGGAGCTCGCGCGCGTCGCGCTCGACCGCATGCTGGAGGTGTGAGATGACGGGCCACGAGACCGCAGACGTGCTGGTCGTCGGCTCGGGGATCGCCGGCCTGACGGCCGCGCTCGCCGCAGCGCGCGAGGGGCGCGAAGTGACGGTGGCGACGAAGGCCACGCGCCCCGCGGACGCCGCGTCGTGGTGGGCGCAGGGCGGGATCGCCGTCGCCCGCGACCGACCGGAGCGGTTCAAGCGCGACGTGCTGGCGGCCTCGGACGGGACGGCCGACCCGGACGCGGTCGACGTGCTCGTCGAGAACGCCGACGGCGCCGTCCGGGACGTGCTCGTCGACACGCTCGGCGTCGAGTTCGACCGCGAGGCGGGCGCCGACGCGTTCGACTACGGCCGCGAGGCCGCCCACAGCGAGGACCGGATCCTCCACGTGGGCGCGGCGACGGGCGAGCACGTCCACGTCCCGCTGTTGAACCACCTCGACGGACGCGACGGCGTCGAGGTCGTCGGCGACGCGGCCGCGCTGGAGTTGATCACGCGCGAGGGGCGGGTCCACGGGGCCGTCGTGGCGTCGGACGACGGTCGCGTCCCGATGTACGCGAACGCGACCGTGCTCGCGACCGGCGGAGTCGGCGACCTGTTCCCGCGCTCGACGAACCCGCGCGGCGCCACCGGCGACGGGGTCGCGATGGCCGCGCTCGCGGGCGCCGACGTGACCGACATGGAGTTCGTCCAGTTCCACCCGACGGCGTACGACGCGGGCCCGGACGAGGAGGGGTTCCTGGTCAGCGAGGCGGTCCGCGGCGAGGGCGCGCTGCTGCGCAACGGCGACGGCGAGCGGTTCATGCCGGAGTACCACGAGGACGCCGAACTCGCGCCGCGCGACGTGGTCTCGCGGGCCGTGGCCGCCGAGCGCGACGCCACGGGCGAGGTTCGCCTCGACGTGGGGCCGCTCGACTTCGCGGGCGAGTTCCCCGGCCTCGCCGACAAGTGCGACGACCGGGGCGTCGACCCGACCGACGGAATCCCCGTCGCGCCCGCCGAACACTTCCTCTGCGGCGGCGTCGCCGTCGACGACCGCGGGCGGACGACCCTCGACCGGCTCTACGCCGTCGGCGAGTGCGCGCGGACCGGCGTCCACGGCGCGAACCGGCTCGCCTCCACGAGCCTCCTCGAAGGGCTCGTCTGGGGGCTCCGGGCGGGCGCCGACGCGGCCGAGACGGCAGGTTCCGACGGGGCGCCGGCGGACCCAGAGCGGGTCGCGCCCCCGGACCTACTGGACCGCGACCCCGACCTCCCGTCAGCGTTCGCCCGCGAGAAGTTCCGCCGACTCCGCCGAGTGATGGGAGAGCACGTCGGGATCGAGCGCGACCCCGCCGACCTCCGACGGGCGCTCAACGTCCTGCGGCGGCTCAAGGGCGAGGTCGACGCCTACGTCCGGACGCGGACCTCGCGCTCGCTGTACGAGCTCCGCAACGCGACCGTGACGGCGCTGTTGGTGACGCGACAGGCGCTGGCGAACGACGAGAGCGTCGGGACGCACTACGTCGCGGACGACGCCGAGCCCGCCGAACCCGGGCCGGCGGCCGACGACTGATGCTCACCGACGCCGACGTGGAGCGCTGGCTCCGCGAGGACGTGGGGCACCACGACGTGACGAACGACGTGCCGGGCGAGACGAGCGGCCGGCTCGTCGCGAAAGAGTCCGGCGTCGCGGCCGGCGTCGACGCCGCGAGCGCCGTGTTCGACTACCTCGACGCGACCGTGACCGAGCGCGTCGCGGACGGGACCGCGGTCGAGCCCGGCGACGCGCTGCTGCGGGTCGCGGGACCGGCACAGGCGGTCCTCCGCGGCGAGCGCGTCGCCGTGAACGTCGCGGCCCACGCCTCGGGAGTGGCGACGCGGACCGACGCCGCGGTCGCGGCCGCCCGCGAGGTCGACGACGACGTTCGGGTCGCGGCGACCCGCAAGACAACGCCCGGGCTCCGCGGCGTCGAGAAGCGCGCCGTCGCGGCCGCCGGCGGCGACACCCACCGCCTTGACCTCTCGCACATGGTCATGGTCAAGGACAACCACGTCGCGGAGCTGGGGCTGACGGAGGCGATCGAGCGCTTCCGCGAGCGCGCCTCCTTCGCGACGGGCGTCGAGGTCGAGGTCGAGGGCCCGGACGCCGCCGCGCGCGCCGCCGCGGTCGGCGCCGACGTCGTCCTACTCGACAACATGGCGCCCTCGGAGACGACGGCGGCGGCTGAGCGCGTGGCCGCCGCGGACGGAGACGCGCTGACCGAAGCGTCGGGCGGGATCACGGTCGAGACCGTCCCGGACTACGCCGCGACCGGGGTGGACGTGATCTCGATGGGCGGGCTCACCCACTCCGCGCCGGCGCTCGACCTGTCGTTCCGGACGGGAAGCGACGGGTAGCTCGCCGGCGGCGAGACGGGCGCCGGCGGCGAGGTCGGCTCCGTTCGCGACCGCTCGCGTCGCGGAGTGATCTGGTGGTTTTTATGAATCCCACACCCACGGTCAGGGTATGCAGACCCACGTCGTGCCCGTCGGGTTCGACTACGACCGGATGATCGCCCCCCTCATCCGGGACCAGTTCGACGTCGACCGGGTGATCCTCTTGGAGGGGACGGTCGGCAGCGAGGCCAACGTCGAGTACTCGCGCAACATCGCGCGCAAACTGGAACAGGACTTCCAGAACCTGCTCGGCGCGGAGACGGTCCGCGAGCAGTTGGACGACGTGTACGACTACGACGCCGCCTTCGAGCGCGCCTTCGACCTGATCAACGCTGAACTCGATCGCGAGGAGGGAGTCGACGAGTCCGACGAGCGCGAGGTGTGGGTGAACCTCTGTTCGATGCCCCGGCCCGTCTCCTTCGCGTTCGCGACCGCGGCCCACTCGATAATGGTCGAGCGGCAGGCGGACCGCGACCGCATCCACACCTACTACACCGCCCCCGAGAAGTACCTCGAAACCGAGTTGGCGGAGGAACTCCGCGCGACCCGCGACCTCCTGCGCGACCTCGACCAGGGGAGCGACGCCGACGCGCTCGCGGACGCGGGCGTCGATCCCGACCGCGTCGCCGATCGGCTCGCGAGCACCACGGACCTCCTCGCGGAGTTCGACGAGCGCGGCACCACCATCGGCGCGAAGCGGATCGGCGACCGCCACGTGATCGAGCTGCCGGTCGCCTCCTTCCAGAACGTCAAGCCGTTCGAGGAGCTGGTGCTGTTCACGCTCGGCGAGCACGGCGAGTTCGAGTCCGTCTCCGAGCTGGCGGAGACGCTCGCGGCCGAGCTCAACGAGGAGTACACGGACTCGTTCCGCTCGAAGGTGATCTACAACGTCGACCGGCTCGGTCCCGGCGGGAAGGGGTACATCGAACGCGAGGAGCACGGGAAGTCCTACCGGACGAGCCTCTCGCGGATCGGGGAGCTGTGGGTCCGCTCGCACGCCGACGAGGATCGGGACGTGGCGTGAACAGCTGGGACATGAGGTAAACGCTCGGGACGCGGAGCGAACGACCGGGACGTGACGCGAGCGGCGGCGAGCGAGATGCCGCCCATCGAAGGGTAGTTACCCTCCGGGCGGCACGCTGCGGTATGGAGACGGCACTCGTTATCCTCGACGGCTGGGGGCTCGGCGACCACGACCGCCGCGACGCCGTGAAGGCGGCCGACACGCCGACGTTCGACGCGGCGACGGAGCGCGGGGCCGACGGCCGCCTCGTGGTTCACGGGCGGCGCGTTGGGCTCCCGGAGGGACAGATGGGCAACTCCGAGGTCGGCCACCTCAACATCGGCGCGGGGCGGGTGGTCAAGCAGGCGTACACCCGGATCACGGACGCGCTGGGGGAGGGGTCGCTCTCGGACAACGACGCGGTCGCGGCCGCGCTCGACCACGCGGACTCGACCGGCGGCCGCGTCCACTTCATGGGGCTCGTCTCCGACGGCGGCGTCCACTCGGACGTGGAACACCTGCTCGCGCTGATCGACGCCGCGGCCGACGCGGGCGTGCCCGCCACGAGCCACGCGTTCACCGACGGCCGCGACACGGCCCCGGAGATCGCCGACGAGTTCCTCGCCGACGTGACCGCGAAGGCCGACGAGCGCGGCACCGGTCACGTCGCGACCGTGACGGGGCGCTACCACGCGATGGACCGCGACGAGAACTGGGGGCGGACGAAGAAGGCGTACGACGCCATCGTCGGTCGCGAGGCCCCGAACGAGGCCGAGAGCGCGGTTGCGGCCGCCCGAGAGGCACACGCCCGCGGGGAGACGGACGAGTTTGTCGAGCCGACGCTCGTCGCCGACGAGCCCGCCCTCGCCGACGGCGACGCGGTGATATTCTTCAACTTCCGCGCCGACCGCGCCCGACAGCTGGTCCGGATGCTGACCGACACGCGGCCCGAGTGGGAGTTCGACCTCGGCCAGCCCGAGGTCCGCATGACGACGATGACCGAGTACGACGAGACGTTTGAGTTCCCGGTTGCGTTCCCGCCGGAGATCCCCGCGAACACGATCGGCGAGGTCGTCGCGGACGCCGGCGGCACGCAGCTCCGGATCGCGGAGTCGGAGAAGTACCCTCACGTCACCTACTTCCTCAACGGCGGCCGAGAGGTGGAGTTCCCGGGCGAGATCCGGACGATCGTCGAGAGCCCGGACGTGCCGACGTACGATCAGCAACCGGAGATGTCCGCGCCCGAGGTGACCGACGAGGCCGTCGAGACCATCGCGTCGGACGACCCCGACCTGCTCGTGTTGAACTACGCGAACCCCGACATGGTTGGCCACACCGGCGACTTCGAGGCGGCCGTCGAGGCGGTCGAGGCCGTCGACGCCCAGCTCGACCGCCTGCTCTCCGCGGTCGCCGACGCCGGCGCGCACGCGGTCGTCACCGCGGACCACGGCAACGCCGACGACATGGGTACCGCGGACGACCCCCACACCGCCCACACGTACAACCCGGTCCCGTTCGTCTACCTGACGCCCGACGGCGACGACGGCGCGAAGCGGGTCCGCGAGGCCGGGTCGCTGTGCGACATCGCCCCGACGCTGCTCGACCTGATGGAGCGCGACCGCCCCGATGAGATGACCGGCGAGAGCCTGCTGGAGCGTAAACGATAAACTTCGGATCGATTCTCGCTCGTTCCACGGCGTTTTAATACGTCGTCGGGCTTGTGATCGTTCATGACAGACGAGACCACGCCCGTGATCGCGGCCGCCTACCGAACACCGCAGGGGAAAGACGGCGGCGTCTACGAGGACGTCCGCAGCGAGGACCTCTCGACGACGCTCATCGACCATGCGCTCGACGAGACGGGGCTGACGAGCGACCACGTCGACGACCTGATGTGGGGGGTCGCACAGCAGCGCACCGAGCAGGACAACAACGTCGCGCGCGTCATCGCCCTCCTCTCGGAGCTGGGTGAGTCGGTGCCCGCCACCTCGATCAACCGCTGGTGCGCCTCCTCGATGCAGGCGATCATCTCGGCGTCGGACGCCATCGCCGCCGGGAACCGCGAGTGTATCATCGCGGGCGGGGTCGAGAACATGAGCCGCGTCCCGATGGACGGCGACTCCTACGAACACCTCCACCCGGAGCTGTCTGAACAGTACAACATCTTCCAGCTCCAGATGGGGATGACCGCAGAGAAGGTCGCCGAGGAGTACGAGGTGAGCCGCGAGGCCCAAGACGAGTACGCCGCCCGTAGCCACCAGCGCGCCGCCGAGGCGACCGAGTCGGGCCGCTTCGACGACGAGATCGTCCCCGTCGAGACGGACGACGGGCTCGTCGAGGCGGACGAGGGGATCCGCCCGGACACGACCGCCGAGAAGCTCGCCGACCTGCCGCCCGCCTTCACCGGCGACGGCAGCGTCACCGCGGGGAACTCCTCGCAGATCTCTGACGGCGCGTCGCTGACCGTCGTCACGAGCAGGGCGTTCGCGGAGGAGCACGGGCTCGACGTGCTCGCCGAGGTCGGCACGAACGCGGTCGCCGGCGTCGACCCCACCGTGATGGGGATCGGCCCGGTGCCCGCCACCCGGAGCCTGCTCGACCGCGCGGGCACGGACATCGACGACTACGACCTCGTCGAACTCAACGAAGCGTTCGCCTCCCAGTGCGAGTACTCGCGGCGCGAGCTCGGCATCGACGAGGACCAGTACAACGTCAACGGCGGGGCCATCGCCATCGGCCACCCGCTCGGCGCCTCGGGCGCGCGCCTCCCCGTGACGCTGCTCCACGAGATGCAAAAACAGGACGCCGACCGCGGGCTCGCGACGCTTTGCGTCGGCTTCGGGCAGGGCGCCGCGATCGAGTTCCTGCGATAGGCGACGCAGACCTCGAAAATCTTCTGCGGTGGCGCGTGCCGACGAGCGGCCGTCATCGGCGGCCGCGAGACAGCACCGCGCGAGGGAGTCAGTCGCCGGAGCGAAGCGGAGGCGACTGACGAGGCTGGGGAGGCGCGAGGTGCGGGCTGTGCGGGGCGGGGTGGGACTCGAAGGGGCGGTCGCGAGGCGGTGTTCGCGTGGATCAGTCGTTTATAAGTTCGACTCTTGGACGGTCGGGCGGCCGGGGCTTCGGCGGTGTTCGCCGCCGCTCTGCGGGCGCTCATTTATAAGCGAACCACTGGGACCTCGGTGACCTATCCGTCTCCGTGCGTGAAGCCGCGGTCGGGCAGGGGCTCGCCGTCGGCGAGGACGCGCGACCCTCCTTCTTCGGGCTCCTCGACCACCGTCCCGATCCGCGTGAGCCCGGCGGGACACGACTCTTCGACCGCATCAACCTCCGCTTCCGGTACCGCACAGACCAACTCGAAGTCCTCGCCGAAGTGCGCCGCGAGTTCGAACCGCTCCGTCGACCCCTCCGCAACCCCCTCGACCGCGGGGTGAACCGGAACCGCGTCCCGCTCGATCTCGATCCCGACCTCGCTCGCCTCGGCCAGCTGGTGACACGACCGCGCCAGCCCGTCCGAGGAGTCCATCATCGCGGTCGCGTGCGATGCCAGCGCCAGCCCGTCGGCCACGCGCGGCGTGAACCGGAACAGCTCGTTGGCGCGCTCGGTCTCGCCCTCGCCGTCGTTTTTGAAAATCCGCAGCGCCGCTGCGGACCGGCCCCACTCGCCGGTGACGCAGAGCGCGTCGCCCGGTCGCGCCCCGTCACGCGTGACGGCCCCGGCGTCGGTGATCCCGCCGACCGCGGTGGTCGCGGTCGTGAACTCGACGTGTTCATCGAGGTCGCCGCCGACGTACTCGGCGTCGACCGCCTCGCAGACGTTGACCGCGCCCGCGACGAACCGGGTCAGCTCGTCGCGGTCGAACGCCTCGTCGGCGTAGACGGCGACCGCGGCCCGGGCGGTCGCGCCCATCGCCGCCACGTCCGACAGCGACGCGCCGACTGCGCGCCAGCCGGCTGTGTACCGCGTTGTGCCGGCCGGGAAGTCGGTCCGCTCGTGGAGCATGTCCGTCGTGATGACCGTTCCGTCGACGACGGCGGCGTCGTCGCCCGCGTGCGGGAGGTCGGCCGCGAGAGCCCGGAGAGCGTCGCGCTCGTTCACTACCCTACGCTCCGCGCGGCGGGGTCAATAAGCGATCGGTCCGGCCCGGCTCGGTCTGGCCCGGTCCGACGCCGTCGATGTCGCTCGGCGGCGTCACCGACAGTGTTGTGGACGCTGTCACCGGCGGCGAGGGGCGCGCAGCCCCGGATGTCTTCGTTTGTATGGGCCGTGTTGTCATGGAACATTTAACCGAATAAAACAACATAACGAATATTATCATTATCAATCATTATGTTTATTGGCTTCCTCCGATTTGCTCCGGTCGCAATGGCAGTATCCGTACGCGGACACGCAACGACCCGAGGCACCGACCCGATCACCAGACGACCGCCGCAACCCCCCACACGACCCGATGACGACACCTGACGACACGCCCGACGACACGACTCGACGCACCGATCGCACGACCGACCGCACGACCGGCTCGGAGCCCGCGGAGCGCTCCGACCGGACTGCTTCTCCGCAGCCGATCCCCGGCCGCATCCCGCCCACCGAGGAGGCCGGCGCGCCGCTGGTCCCGACGATCACGACGCGCCGGACCACGGGGACGCGCTCGCCCGGCTCGCCGCCCCGGGCCGACACCCGTCGCCCGACCCGTCCGCCGACCGACGACGAGCGCGACGCGCCCATGGTCCCCGACCTGCGTCCCGCCTCGCGGACGCGGACCGACGGGGGTTCGCGATGACGGCGAACGCGACGCGCCGCTCCCGCGAGCGCTCGGCCCGGTCGACCGGCGAGGACGCGTCCCGCAGCACCGTCCCAATGGCGGGGACCGGCGACGGACCGCGCCCGGACCCGACGACGTTCGCGCCGACCGCTCGCCCCGCCGACAAACGCCGATCAGGCCGGCGCACCGCGCCGAACCACACCGCAGACGACGACACCACGCAGTAACCCGATGAATCCCAACGAACTCGACGACGACGTCTTCACCAGAGATATCGACAACCCGGCCGGCCGCCGGCTCCGCGAGCTGTTCGAGGAGCAGGAGTACACGTTCGCGCCGGGGATCTACCACGCCCTCGACGCCCGCCTCGCGGAGATGGCGGGCCTCGACGCGGCCTACATGAGCGGCTACTCGACCGTCCTCGGCCAGTTCGGCTTCCCCGACCTGGAGATGGTCACCATGTCCGAGATGGTCGAGAACGCGAAGCGCATGGTCGAGGCGACGAACCTCCCCGTCATCGCCGACTGCGACACCGGCTACGGCGGCGTCCACAACGTCCGGCGCGCGGTCCGCGAGTACGAGAAGGCCGGCGTCGCCGCCGTCCACATCGAGGACCAGACCTCGCCGAAGCGCTGCGGCCACATCGCCGGCAAGCAGATCGTCTCCCGCGAGCAGGCCCGCTCGCGCTTCGAGGCCGCCGTCGACGCCAAGCAGAGCGAGGATACCGTCATCATCGCCCGCACCGACGCGTACGGCTCCGCCAACGGCGACTGGGAGGAGCACCTCGAACGCGGCCGAATCTACGCCGACGCCGGCGTCGACCTCGTCTGGCCCGAGATGCCCGACCCGTCCCGCGAGGACGCGGTCGAGTACGCCGAGACGATCCACGAGACCCACCCCGACCTCGATCTGGCCTTCAACTACTCCTCCTCGTTCGAGTGGGGCGCCGAGGAGGACCCGCTCACCTTCGAGGAGCTCGGCGACCTGGGCTACCAGTACATCTTCATCACGCTGTACGGTCTCCACTCGGGCGCCCACGCGGCCTACGAGGACTTCGAGAACATCGCGCAGAACGACGAGGAGGCGCAGTTCGACCTCGAAGAGCGGTACATCGGCCACGAGACGGAGAGTCACCACGAGCTCTCCTTCGTCCCGCGGTATCAGGACATCGAGGCCGAGTTCGATCCCGAGGCCCGCGAGCGGCAGGAGGAGTCGGCGGGGTTCACCGAAGACGAGAGCGACCCGATCACGGCCGAAAACGACGACTGAGCGCCCGGGAAAACCGGTGACCGAGCGCTCGGCGGCGACCGACGGCGGAGCGCTCGACGGCGACCGACGGCGGAGCGCTCGACGGAACCCGACCACCGAGCGTCCCGTCGCCGTCAGCCGTCCGGAATCGCTCCCCGTTCTTTCAGCTCCGCGATGTCGCCGTCGCCGTAGCCGTACTCGTCGAGAACTGACTCCGTGTGTTCGCCGAGCGCCGGCGGGTGGCGCCGGACAGTCGTCGGCGTCCGGGAGAAGTGCATGGGCGAGCCGGGGAACGTGACGGTGCCCGCGGTCGGGTGTTCCGCCTCGGCGACCATCCCGCGCGCCTCGATTTGGGGGTCGGCGAACACCTCGCTCACGTCGCGGACGCGGCTCGCGGGCACGTCGTGTTCCTCCAGGACCGCGGTCGCCTCGGCGGTCGTCATGGACGCGAACGTCTCGCTCAGCTCGCGGTCGAGCTCCTCCCGGTAGCGGACGCGGCCCTCGTTGGTCTCGAACCGCTCGTCCGCGAGCAGGTCCGGGCGGTCGATCGCGCGGCACAGCGGCGGCCAGAACGGGTCCGACGAGCAGGCGACGACGACGTACCCGTCGCTCGTCTCGAACGCCTGATACGGGACGATGTTCGGGTGTTTGCTCCCCATCCGTCCCGGCGGCTCGCCGCTGGCGAAGTAGTTCGTCGCCATGTAGCTGGTCCAGGCGGCCTGCCCGTCCAGCAGGCTCACGTCGATCTTCTGGCCGCGGCCGTCGCCGAGTTCGCGCTCGAGGAGGGCCGCGAGGATCGCCTGCGTCGCGTACATCCCCGCGCCGACGTCGGCGAGCGCGACGCCGATCCGGACCGGCGGGCCGTCCTCGACGCCCGTGAACGACATGAACCCGCCCCGCGCCTGCATCATGATGTCGTAGGCGGGCTTGTCGCGGTCGGGGCCCCACTCGCCGTAGCCGGAAATGCCGCAGTAGATCAGCCCGGGGTTCTCGTCGACGAGGTCGCCGTAGTCGAGGCCCCACTCGGCGGTCTTACCGACCCGGAAGTTCTCGACGAGCACGTCGGCCTCGCGGGCGAGGTCCCGCGCGACCGCGCGCCCCGACTCGGTCGTCAGGTCCAACTGGATCGACCGCTTGTTCCGGTTAACGCTGACGTAGTAGGCGCTCTCTTCGCCCTCGCCCTCGCCGAACGCCGGCGGGACCCATGTCCGCGTCTGGTCGCCCTGTCCGGGCCGCTCGATCTTGAGCACTTCGGCGCCGAGGTCGCCGAGCTGCATGGTACAGAACGGGCCGACGAGCACGCGAGAGAGGTCCAGCACGGTGACGCCGTCCAGCGGTCCGGTGTCGCCGTCGGGATCGCGCGCCTCACCGACCACGCGCGTTCACCCCCGCGGACCGTCGCCGAATTCGGTTCATGTGTCCCGGGTCAGTCCCGGGGGTACTGAGTGTTGCGGCGGCGTCGCGGACGGAAACCCGGGGCCGGCGAGGAGGCGGCGCCGGCGAACGGTTTCGTCAGGCCGGAAGCGTGTCGATGCCGTCGATCTCGACGTAGCCGTAGCCGCAGTCGGGACAGCGCCACTTCGTCTTCTCGCCGAGGTGGAGCGTCATCGCCGCGGTCCGGTAGAACGAACGAGACCCGCCGCAGTCGGGACAGTCCACGTCCTTTTCGAGCGCCATGTGCGCCGATCGATCCGGGCCGGTGTTGAACCTACTGATTCGGGCTCCGCCGGCCCTGTCACCACACCGGCGCGAGCAGCAGCGCGACCGTCGCCGAGATGAAGACGAGCTTGAGCGCGGTGTTGACGGCGATCACCTTCGTCCCGAACGAAGGCCCCCAGATCCCGTACTGGAACGGGATCGAGCGCCGGAACGTGGAGACGGCGAACGAGAGGATGCTCCCGATGAGCAGCGACGCGACCGCGGTCCGCGTCGTGAAGATCCCGGCCTCCGTCCCGGCGAGCGTCGCCGCGCCCGCGGTCGTGTCGAGCGTGAACACCGCGATGACCGGCACCGCGGCACCCGGCAGGCCCAGCACGCTCGTGATCGGCTCCGCCACGCTCGTCAGGGCCGCCACGTCGTAGGTCGTGACGAGCCAGATGACCAGCGTGTACACGACCGCGAGCCGCGGGACGATCCGCCTGAGGGTCCGCCACGACTTCCCGGCCGCGTCGCGCACGCGCTCCCGGTCGGTACGGTCGTCGTCCTCGGGCCCGGTCGCCTCGACGTCGGCGAGCGCGGCGCGGTCGACGTTCGACTCGGAGAGGAGGAACCCGCCCGCGACGACGCCGGTGACGGTGATCAAAAGCGCGATGCCGGCGCGCGCGCCGACGTAGACGGCGCCGGTGGTGACGCCGAGGATCGGGATCAACACCGGGACGTAGTAGGTGAACACGTGCTGGACGAAGCCGAAGAACGTGTTCATCGTCACTGCGACGAGCGTCGCCCGGTCGTCGAGCAGGCCCGACTCGCGGAACTCCGCGAGCGTCGCGTAGCCCGCGGTCGTCGACGCCGCGGTCGTGAGGATCGCCGTGCCGACCTCGTCCGGGAGGTTCGCCGGTCGGGTGAGCCACCCCGCGAGCCCGGCGACGTACCGGACCAGCCCGAACGCGACGGCGACGTTGGCGGCGAAGACGCCCCCCGCGATGAACGCCGTGATCCGGGCAAGTCGGGGGGCCACCTCCGCGAGCAGCGTCGAGAACTCGGCGGCGACCGATTGCACGAATCAGCGTACGCGAGGGGCGCTCAAATGGCCGTCGGAACGGGCGGGCGTTCCCGGAGGGTCGGAACGCGCGCCGCCGCGCGGGGCTTATGTCCCGCCGCGGAGAACGGCCCTCCGATGGCTCCCGCCGAGGATGACATCTCGATCGATGAAAAGCGCGTGTACGCGGGCAGTGTCGGCCGCACCGACGCCTACGTCGCGACGGGGACGGGGATCGTCCGCGTCTCGATGTCGGCCGACAAGGTCGGCGCGTTCGACATGGTCGCCCGCGACCCCGCCCGCGATGTCACCGTCCTCGCTCGCGGCGGCGGCCCCGACCTCGCCGTCGCGGCCACGCCCGACGGGCTCTCGGTCGCCGCGGTCGGCGACGACCCGGCGTTCGAGTCGGTCGACGACGAGCCGGCGGTCGCGGTCGGCGCGGCGAGGGACCGTGACGACGCGCTCCTTGTCGCCCGCGAGGACGGGGCGATCGAGCGCATCAACGTCGGGGAGGGCGACGAGGCGACGGTCTCGTCGACGACGCGGATCGGAACCGTCACAGACCCGCGCGCGGTCGACGGCGGTCTCGTCGCTGGCGCGAAGGCGGTGTACCGGGTCGGTGAGCGCGGCATCACCGACGTCGGCCTCGACGACGCGCGCGACGTGGCCGGCGCCGGGATGCCGCTCGCGGCGACCGGTGCGGGGCTCTACTGGCTTGGCAACGGTTGGATGACGGCCCGGGAGGCGGTCGCGGAGGCGGTCGCGTCCGACGGCGACGGGCACGCGATGGCGGTCGTCGGCGGTGACCTGCTCGTTCACTCGGACGGGGCCGGCGAGTGGGGCGAGGAGACGTGGACGCCCGCGGACCTGCCCGTGGACGAGACGCCCGTCGCGCTCGGCTACGGCCCCGGCGTCTCGGTCGCGGTGACGGACGCGGGCACGCTCTGCGTCGACGCCGGCGACGGGTGGCGACACCAGGTGGTCGGCGTTCGCGACGTGGCGGGCGTGGCGCTCGCGGTCGTAGAATAGGCAGAGTACGTCGATGTTGACGGCTCGGTGGGAGCTCCCTCCAAATTCCCCGTCGGATTATAAACGGGATTCAGCAGGTCGGCGGTGAATACTCCCAAAGCCCCAGCCGCGAATCGGGCGCACGCTCGCTGTGGTCCTTACTTCGCCTGCGCCCGATTCGCGGCTGCCCGTTTGAGTCCCGCCCCGCACCGCACCTCACGCCTCCCCAGCCTCGTCGGTGGCTCTCCGCTTCGCTCCGACCCACCGACTCCCTCGCGCGGTGCTGTCTCGCGGCCGCCGATGGCGCCCGCTCGTCGGCACGCGCCAGCGCCTCGATAGTTTATAAGTGGGGGATGTTTTCTCTCACGGACGTTTCACGCGCTCGGCAGGTCGATCTCGTCCCCGTCGGCGTAGACCGTCGGGTCCCGGATGATCCCGTCGAGGTGGAGCGGCGCGTCCGTCTCGCCGCCGATCCCGACGTTGTCGCCGATCGCGATGTGGACGGTCCCGCCCGCCTTCTCGTCTAGGAGGACTGACCCGACGAGTTCCGCAACGCCGCCGTTGGTGCCGATGCCGAGTTCCGCGAGGTTGTACGCCGCGTCGCCGACCTCGTCGGCGGCGGCCTCGACGTCGGCGCGGATCGCGTCGTCGGCGATCTCGGTCACGAACCCGTCCTCCACCTCGAACGCCAGCTCCCGCCCGTCGTCGAGCAGGCCGTGGGGCATCATCGTCCCGTCGACGACGAAGGTTCCGGTCGCGCTCGCGGGCGCGACGAACACCTCGCCCGCGGGGAGGTTCGAGAAGTCGCCCGGGTCGCGGACCATGCCGGTGTCGGCGAGCCACTCGCGGTCGCCGACCTCGAAGGTGATGTCCGTGCCGGCGGGCGCGGTGACGCGGACCTCGCTGGCGTCGCCGATCTGCCCCAGCACGTCGTCGCAGGCGGCCTCGATGGCGGCGTAGTCGGCGTCGAGCCCCGTCGTGAACACGTCCTTGGTGATCCCGGGCAGCGTCGCGCCGCGCGCGCCGGCGTCGCAGGCCGCGCCGCGGGCGCGGGTGTGGCTCAGGCTCTTCGTCGTCGGCGCGAGGAAGGCGTCGGCCTCCGCCATCGCGGCCGCGACCGGTGCCGGCGGCTCCGTCCCGTGCTGTTCGGTCGGGGGGTACCGGAGGAGCGTCGCGTCGTCGGTGACGGCGCTCGCGGCCGCGTACAGCGCCTCGCCGATCGGCTCGCGCTCGTCGTCGGTGACGACCGCGACCGATTCGTCGGGAGCGACGTTCAGACACTGTTCGACCGCGGTCGTCGCGGCGTCGGAGAGATCGGCTGCCATGCCAGCGTCTCCGTTCGGCCGGGCGTTAGGCCTTGTCATCGCTGAGTTTACTCTATTCCGTAATTGAATTATTTACGTCCGGTACCGATCGGCGTCGAATTAACCGATCGATTACTCGTGGGGTAGTTAATTTCATTTCACCCACCTCGAAAAGATTATACCGATTCCCGAGCGAGGGGCAGATATGATACGCGTGGGCGTCAACGGCTACGGCACGATCGGGAAACGGGTCGCGGACGCCGTCGCGGCCCAGCCGGACATGACACTCGTCGGCGTGACGAAGGCGTCGCCCGACTACGGCGTCGAGGCCGCGGCGCGGCGCGGCTACGACCTGTACGCGGCGGTCGAGGACCGCGTCGAAGACTTCGCGGCCGCCGGCGTCGACCTGTCCGGGATCCTCGGCGACCTGCTCGACGCCGTCGACGTCGTCGTCGACTGCGCGCCCTCCGGCGTCGGCGAGCGCAACGCGCCCGTCTACGAGGCCCACGACACGCCGGCGATCTTCCAAGGCGGCGAGGACGCCGCCGTCGCCGAGGCCTCCTTCAACGCCCGCGGTCGGTTCGAGGCGGCCCGCGGCGCGGACGCGGTCCGCGTCGTCTCCTGTAACACGACCGCGCTCTCGCGGCTGCTCGCGCCGCTCGACGAGACCTACGGCGTCGAGAAGGCGCGCGTCACGCTCGTGCGCCGCGGCGGCGATCCGAGCGAGACGGACCGCGGCCCGATAAACGACATCGTTCCCGACCCCGCGGCGGTCCCCTCTCATCACGGTCCGGACGTGAACGAGATTCTTCCCGACCTGCCGGTCGACACCGCGGCACTGAAGGCGCCGGTCACGGGGATGCACACCCACAGCGTCAACGTCACGCTGGAGAGCGACCCCGACTCGGGGGCCGTCCGCGACCTCCTCGCCGACGAGGACCGGATCTTCCTCGTGCCGGAGGCCGCGGGCATCGACGGTGCGGGCGCGCTGAAGGAGTACGCCGCCGACGCGGGGCGGCCCCGCGGCGACCTCTGGGAGAACTGCGTCTGGGAGGAGTCGATCAGCGTCACCGGGCGAGACCTGTACCTCTTCCAGAACGTCCACCAAGAGGCCGACGTGGTCCCGGAGAACGTCGACGCGATCCGCGCGATGACGACCGACGTCGACGCGGCCGAGTCGGTGGCGCGGACGAACGAGACGCTCGGCGTGGGTCTCGAAAGTCGGCTCGGGAACGACGGGCCGGCGCGCGCGGAACTGACGGCCGACGACTGACGCCGTAGTCGCGGTCTTTTCGGTCGCTACCGTCCGGAAGCCGCCGTCACTCGGTCGGTCGCGTGACGAGGAACGTCCGGCCGCCGCGGCGTTCGAGGTGGACCTCGCTCCCGTCGACGCGGTTCACGCGGACTCGGTCCGGGAGGCGGTCGGTTCGACAGTCGGTGATGTCCACGCGCGTGGGCGTCGCGTACCGGGGTCGGTCGGCGGTGACTGCGCTCATACACCTAGTTCGGCCCGGAACGCTCCTATAACCGAGCCATCCGCGGAGTGAAAGTGAAAGTGGACGATCCGCTGCCGCTCGCCGGTGATTCGGACAGTCGGGCTCGCCGCCGGCGGTCCGCTGTCGTCCCTCTCGGCGGTCCGCTGTCGCCCTACCGCCGGAGGCCGGTCGCCTCGTCGTCCTCGACGAACCGCACCGTGAAGTAGTCGTAGCCGCCGTAGGCAGCATCGAGCGCGCCCATCCACCAGTTCCACCGCTCCACCAGCGAGGAGTCGTCCGGCGCGTCCTCCATGTGTCCGATCACCCCCCTCACGGTCAGGCCGTGGCCGCGGTCCTCGGAGGGCCGTCCGGAGTCGACGAGGTCGCGGGCCGCCCGCGAGACGGCCCGCCGCTCGGCCTCGGTCCCGCCGAACTCGTCTTCGAGCGCGCGTTCCAGACGCTGTCTGTCCATGAACGGGTTTGGGTGCGCAGGTATATGAGTCGCGTGGTAGGGGGTGTCAGGTCCGGTGTCGCGACGGGTTTGCGTCGACTCCGCGGGCGACTCACAACCGCGCCGCGAGCGCGAGGAACAGCAGCGAGAACGGGGCCGTGAGCAGCGCCAGCGCCAGTCCGCCCGCTCCCTCGCCGGCCGCAACGGCCATGAGGAGGCCGACTACGAGCGAGGACGATCCCAGCGTCGCGAGGGTGAGCCGCTCCGGGACGCTCGCCCGGTCTGGCCCGTCGCTCTCCGCCAGCACCGCGCCGAGCGCGGACTCGACCGCGTCCGCCCGGTCGCGGGGGACGAACAGCCACGGCGTCGACCGGAACCACGCGTTCCCGCGGTACGCGAGCAGGAACACCGTCGTCCACGGGAGGTCGATCCGGCGCGTCCTGACGACCGCCCCGAGGTCATCGCTCCGAGTTCGGTCGCGCGCCGGATACGTCCGCGCGATCGCCCGCTCGGCCGGGTCGAGCCGAACGGCGACCCCCGACGACTCGGCGACCGCCGGCACGAACCAGACGACCCAGAACAGCGGCCAGAGGGCCGGCAGGAAGTCAGTCGGCAGCGCCAGCGCCGCCGCGACGACCGCGCCGAGCCCGGCCAGCGTCCAGCCGGGCCGAAGCGTCTCTGCGGCCTCGCGCAGTCGGGCGACGGACGGCTCCCCGACCGAACTCTCGCGGTACACGGCGTACAGCACCGGCACGGTACCGAGCAGAAGCGCGAGCAAGAGCGCGACCCCGACGGCGATCGCCTCGGCCCCGACGCTCGGGACCGCGAGGTCGCCGGACGCGATACCCGCGATCCCCCCGGCGGCGACGGTGCCGAAGACGACGAGGACCGCGCCGGCGATTCCGACTGACACCCCGATCGCGAGCGAGCGCAGTCGCTCGTGGCGGACCGGCCCCCACTCGATCGGGTCGCGTTCGGCGACCGTCTCGGGGACGCTCCGGTCGCCGTGGGGGTCGGCCCGGACCTCCGCGGACTCCGTGCGGTCCATCGCCTCCTCGGAGGTGGAGGGCGTCCCGCGCTCGGAGGGCATACGAGCGCAGTTACCGCCGCGGTAATAAAAAGCGTGAGGCCGGCTTCCGGGTCGACTGACCGGCTACTGCTCCGACGCGGCGGCGTCCGCGTTCGGCTCGGCCGCGTCCGTCGCCGCCCCGGAGGGCTCCGCGGGCTCGACGTTGCCGAGCCGGAGCGCGTTCCCGGTGACGCCGAGGCTCATACCCATGTCGCCGACGACGACGGCCATCGCGACGCTCACGTAGCCGAGGGGAGCGCCCGCGGCGAGTAGCGCCTTCACGGCGAGGGAGGCCCCGATATTGGTTCGGATCGTCGAGCTCGCGCGCGAGGCGAGGTCGACGACGTACGGGAGCCTGGTCAGGTCGTCGGCCATCAGCGCCACGTCCGCGGTCTCGATGGCGGTGTCGGTGCCGGCGGCGCCCATCGCGACCCCCACGTCCGCCGCCGCGAGCGCCGGGGCGTCGTTGATCCCGTCCCCGACCATCGCGACGCCGCCGTCGGTCTCGGCGGCGAGTTCACGCACCGCCGCGACCTTCTCGTCGGGGAGCAGATCCGCGCGCACCTCGTCGACGCCGACGCGGTCGCCGGTCGCCCGCGCGGTCCGCTCGTTGTCGCCGGTGAGCATCGCGACCCGGTCGACGCCGAGTTCGTGGAGGCGGTCGACGACCCACGCCGCCTCCGGACGGACTGTGTCCGCGACCGCCACGACGCCCTCCAGTTCCGCCTCGGTCCCGACGAGGACGACCGTCTTCCCCTCGGCCTGAAGCCGCGGAATCGTCTCGCTCGCTAGGTCGAGGTACTGCCCGTGGTCGCAGGGCTCGGGCTCCGCGGCGGCGCTCGCCTCGCTCCCGCGCGCTCCGTCTCCGCCAGCGTCGTCGGCGTCGTCGCGCTCCCGAACCACCCCTCCGTCAGGGCGGACGTGGGCGTGGCTCAGGTCGAAACCGAGGTCCTCGAACAGCGAGGGCTTGCCGGCGTAGTGGGTCTCGCCGTCGATATCAGCGCGGACGCCTTCGCCCGTGAGCGTCTCGAAGTCGGTGACCTCGGTCTCGTCGCTGGACCCGGTACCGGCGGCCTCGGAACCGGCGGCGTCAGTGCCCCGCACCACTATCGCCTCCGCCACCGGGTGTTCGCTCCGTCGCTCGATGGCGGTCGCGCACGCGAGCACGTCGTCGGCCTCGCGGTCGCCGAGGGGGACCACGTCGGTCACCGACAGCTCGCCGCGCGTGAGCGTCCCGGTCTTGTCGAGCGCGACGACGTCGACGTCGCCGGCCGCCTCCAGGTGTTCGCCGCCCTTGATCAGGACGCCGTTCCGGGCGGCCGCGGTCACGCCGGAAACGACGCTGACGGGCGTCGAGATGACGAACGCGCAGGGGCACGCGACGACGAGCAGGGTGAGTCCGCGGACGAACCACGTCTCCGCGCCGCCGCCGACGAGGACGGGGCCGAGCGCGGCGGTCGCGACCGCGCCGACCACGACGATCGGGGTGTAGACGCCTGCGAAGCGGTCGACGAACCGCTCGGCGCGCGTCTCCTCGCCGTTGGCGGCCTCGACGAGATCGACGACCCTCGCGATGGTCGACTCCTCGGCGGGCGCGGTGGCCTCAACCTCGAGGTAGCCGGCCTCGTTGATCGAGCCGGCGTACACCTCGTCGCCGGGCTCCTTCTCCGCCGGGACCGACTCGCCGGTGATCGGCGACTCGTCGACCGCGCCGGAGCCCTCGCGGACCACCCCGTCGAGCGGGACGCGATCGCCGGGTCGCACCGCGAGCCGCTCGCCCGTCGCGACGGCCTCGGCGGGGACCGTCTCCTCCTCGCCGTCCCGGATCACGACCGCCTCGTCGGGGGACAGCTCCATCAGCTCGCGGAGGGAGGTGCGCGCCCGGTCGATCGAGTAACGTTCGAGCAGCTCGGCGACCGAGAACAGCACCGCGAGCGTCGCCGCCTCGAACGGGAGGTCGACGAGCAGCGCGGCGACGACCCCGACGCTCATCAGCAGGTCGATGTCGAGGCTCACCCCCCGCAGCGAGTAGAACCCGTTCCGGAGGATCGGCGGCCCGGCGATCGCGACCGCCAGCAGGTACGCGACCGAGGCGCCCGTGACGGCCCACGGCCCGAGGAAGCCGACGCCGCCGATCGTCGCGAACGTCGGGTCGAGCCCGGGGAGCAGCCACTCGAGGGCGAGCCCGACCGCGAGGAAGGCCCCGCCGACCGCGGTGGCGATCGCGCGCGGGCTCGTGAACAGGCCGTCGGCGACGCCGTCGGACTCCGCATCCGCGACCGCGTACCCCGCGCCCTCGACGGCGGCCGTCAGCGCCTCCACGTCCGTCGCCTCCGGATCGTACGTGAGGACGACGACGCCCGTCGTGGGCCGAGTGTCGACCGAGCGGACGCCCTCCCGATCGAGCGCGCCCTCGACTTTCCCCGCGCACGACGAGCAGTCCATGTCCGGCACCGCGAGCCGGAGCTGCGCTCCCGTCGGCGCGCTCCCGTCCGACTCGTCGGGATCGGCTGTCGGGTTCGATTCGCTCATTAGCTGAACGTCGCTCCCGGAGCGTTATTAATCTAGCTACCACATAGAGGCATTATTTTATAAGATATTAATAAAAATAGATTCGAAGTAAACAAATTTGACGAGGAAGTATTTACCTCCGAGCCGGCTACCCGCGGGTATGACAGACTGGCGCGCCGTCGGCTCCGGCTTCGTCGTGATGCTGATCGCCGGGCTGCTGGCCACGCTCGTCCCCGTCGTGGGCCACGTCGGCGCGGGACTCATCGGCGGGTTCGTCGCCGGCTACGTCGCCGCCGGCGGGCTGCTCTCCGGCTTCTGGCACGGCCTGCTCGTGGGCTCGGTGAGTGGCGTGGCCGTCACGCTCCTGCTCGCCGCGTTCGGCGGCCTCGTCGGACTGGCCGGTGGCCCACTCGGAAGCCTGCTCGGTGGCGCGGGGGTCCTCGTCGTCGGGCTGTTCCTGACGCTGCTGTTCGCGGTCGACTCGGCGCTTGCGGGTGCTATCGGCGGCGTCCTCGGATAGCGGGATCGGCTCGAAGCGGTCCGTCGCTGCGGGGCTCCGGTATCTTATTACAATAGAACCGCGGACGCGACGGGACCGGCCGCCCCGCGACCGGAATTCACGCGCTCTCGACGGCGTCGAGGACCGCCTCGTAGTCCGGCTCGTTGGTCGGGTCGTCGGCGACCCAGTCGAAGACGACCTCGCCGTCGTCGTCGATCACGAACACGGCGCGGTTCGCGATGCCGTGGAGGCCGAGTTCGGCGATGTCGATCTCGAGGTCGTACGCGCGGATCGCGTCGCCGGCCATGTCGCTCACGAGGTCGAACTCGATCCCGTGCTCCTCGCGGAACGCGCCCTGCGAGAACGGCGAGTCGGCGCTGATCCCGAAGAGAGTCGCGCCGGCCTCCGCGAAGGCGTCGGCGCGCTCTTGGAAGGCGATCATCTCGTTCGTACACGGCGGCGTGAACGCGCCGGGGAAGAACGCGAGCACGACCGGCCCGTCGCCGATCTCCTCGTCGAGGTCGAACGGCTCGTGATCGCTCGTGCCGACCGTCGCGGTGAACGCGGGTGCGTCGTCGCCTGTGGATACCATCGACTCTCGATACGGCTGATTCACGCAAAAGCCTTGTCGCGACCTCGTTCGGTGCCGGTATTGGCCCGCTACCGTCTCGGGCCGAACCCGCACCGAGTCACTCGCGGTCGAGGTACTCCTGTTGGATGTCGACGATCTCGCCGGAGTCCTCGCAGTCGGCGTACCGGCGGAGCGGCTCCGCGTTGAGTTCGAGGAACGTCTCGCCCCACGTGAACTTCGACAGGGCGCGCTCGGCGCGGTCGCGCTCGCCGAGAATCACCAGCGCCGCGGCGAACGCCTCGACGGTGGTGAGCCGCATCGGACGGCCGAAGTTCACGGGGTTGGCGGCGACGAGGTAGGGCAGCGCGCGGTGCTCGCCGGGGAGCGAGAACATCTTCTCGCCCGCCGACTCCCACGAGCAGTCGAGCGCGACGAGCGCGGTCTCGGCGGCCCGCTCGGCGTCGACGGGCGAGAGCGCGCGCTCGGCGTGGGGGTTGAGGACGACCCCGTACGGCGTGGCTCGGTCCGAGCGGTGGAGCTCGGCGAGGTCGAAGCGCGCGAGCTTCCGGGCCGTACACTTGTCGGGGTCGTCGTCGCCCTCGTACCGGACGTGGAGGTCCACACTTGGCGTTCGACGGAGTCGCGTATAAGCCGTACGGACGCCGTCGGCAGAAAAAATGCGGGTGGTCGACGCCCGCGCGCCGTCACGGGGCGCGGGTCTGCGTCACGATCGGTTCGCCGTCGTCGGCCTCTTCGGGGACGCGCGTCCGCGTCCCGATCGGAGCCGATTCGCCTTCGGTTGTCAGTTCCTTCATCGCGTTTTACAGTATTTACTCGGTCCGTAAAAAATTTTGGCTGAAATACCTATTACCCGCCCTTTGTCCTTATATAGACATGGTTTTTTGGTATTTATACCAACGAATGTTTTAGCAAATACTATTTTTGTGCCTGATCAAACGCGCCAGTTATTCGCCAGTCCGCCGCGAATCGGACTCCGCCGCTTCGTCCCGATACCGTCAAACCGGCCCGGTACCGGCGGGATTTTTCCTCGTCGCCGCGCAGGTGATCGTATGGAGCTGTTCGCGGTTCCGGACCTCCCGGAGATCCGGGAGGGAGACGACCTCGCGGCCATGATCGGCGAGCGCGTCGACCTCCGCGAGGACGACGTGGTCGTCGTCGCCAGCACGGTCGTCTCGAAGGCCGAGGGACGCGTCTTCGACCTCGACGACTTCCCGGCCGGCCCCCGGGCCCGCGAGGTCGCCGACCGGCTCGCCGAGATAGCGGACGAGGAGAAGGATCCGCGCTTCGCGCAGGCGGTCATCGAGGAGTCGACGGAGCTGGTCATGGAGGCGCCGTTCCTCCTCACCGCGACGCGCTTCGGGCACGTCGGCGTCAACGCCGGCATCGACCGCTCGAACGTCCCGGACGGCGACCTGCTGCTGCTCCCGGAGCGCCCCACCGAGAGCGCGGAGCGCATCCGCGACGGACTCGCGGCCGACCGCGTCGTCGTCAGCGACACCTCCGGTCGTCCCTTCCGGCACGGCCAGCGCGGGGTCGCGATCGGCTGGGCCGGGCTACCCGCCAGCCGCGACTGGCGCGGCGAACGCGACCGCGACGGCCGCGAGATGGGCGTCACCGTCCAGAACGTGATCGACGAGCTCGCCGCCGCCGCCAACCTCGTCGCCGGCGAGGGCGCGGGCGGCACCCCGGTCGTCGTCGTCCGGGACTGGGAGTTCGGCGACCACGACGGCTCGGACAATCACTTCCGCGAGGTCGAGGGCGACTTCGTCCGGCAGGCCCTGCGGGAGTGGACCTTTCAGGAGTAACCATGCTCGGAATCGAACTCACCCCAGAACACGAGCTGTCTCGCCTCGTCGACCTCGGCGTCCGCGCCGAGGAGGCCGGCTACGACGCCGTCTACTCGACGTGTCACTACAACAACCGCGACCCGTGGGCGTTCCTCTCGCGGCTCGCGGCCGCCACCGACTCGGTCCGGCTCGGTCCGGGGGTCGCCAACCCCTACGAGACCCACCCGGTGACGCTCGCGTCGAAGGTCGCGACCCTCGACGAGGCCTCCGAGGGGCGCGCCGTCTTCGGGCTCGGCCCGGGCGACCCCTCGACGCTCGCCAACCTCGGCCTCGAAGACGAGCGCGGGCTCCGCTCGGTGCTGGAGGCGTTCAAGACCGCACAGCGGCTCTGGGCCGGAGAGCGCGTCGACCACGAGGGCACCTTCGACGCCGCGGACGCCGGGCTCAACTACGAGCCGCCGCAGGGCGCGGACATCCCGGTCCACGTCGGCGGCGAGGGGCCGCACATGTGTCGGATGGCCGCGAAGCACGCCGACGGCCTCCTGTACAACGGCTCGCATCCGAAAGACCTCGCGTGGGCCCGCGAGCAGGTCGACGACGGCCTCGACGACAGGCCCGATAGCCGGGGCGAGTTCGACCTGATCGCCTACGCCGCGGTGTCGGTCGCCGAGGACGAGGCCGCCGCCCGCGAGGCCGCCCGGCCGCCGGTCGCGTTCATCGCCGCGGGCGCGGCCCCGCCCGTCCTGAAGCGCCACGGGATCGACCCCGACGCCGCGAGCGAGATCGGTGACCGCGTCTCGGCCGGCGAGTTCTCCGCCGCCTTCGAGCGCGTGACCCCCGAGATGGTCGACGCCTTCTGTATGGCGGGCACCCCCGAGACCGTCCGCGAGCGCGCCGCCGCCGTCGCCGAGCACGCCGACGGCCTCGTCGTCGGCTCGCCGCTCGGGCCGGACCTCGAGGCCGCCGTCGACCTCGCGGCCGAGGCGGTCGACGGGCTGTTCTGAGGTCCGTCGACCTCGCGGCCGAGGCGGTCGACGGGGGCTGTTCCGGGCCGCGTCGACGGGGGCTGTTCCGGGCCGCGTCGGCGGCGCCCGCACTGCTTTCACGCACGCTGGCGGCGGATTCTCGCCCGCTGACAATCGAGAATCGCTGCTGATAACGCCGGCGGGAGGTTCATAACCCGCTCTCGTCGAGGGCGAAGTATGTCCACGACACGACAGCGCCGCCCGGGTGTCCGCGGGCGGTACGAGGCCCTCCTGTGGCGGACGATGGACGCGCTCGGCGTCACCGAATCGATAGAGCGCAAGGTCGTCACGGCGGTCGGCATCCAGTTTCTCGTCACGGTCGGCATCTTTCTCACTCAGTTTTTGATCTCGGGGACCGCCGCGTACGTCGTCTCGGGGGCGCTGTTCCTCGGCGCGGTCGTCGCCATCTACAACACGCTGCTCATCGTTCGACAGGACTTCGTCGGCCCGATACGCGCGCTGGAGCGTCAGGCGGAGGCGATCGCCGCGGGGAATATCGACGACGCGCGTGAGCCCGACGCGACCGGGTCGTCGGGCGGCGACGCCGCGGGCGCCCTCGACCCGACCCAACCCGACGAGATCGGGAGCCTCGTCGGCGCCTTCGGCGAGGTCCACGGGTACCTCACGACCGTCTCCGCGCAGGCGGAGGCCCTCGCCGATCAAGAGTTCGACGACCCCGCGCTCGACGAGGAGGTCCCGGGCGCCTTCGGGGCGTCGCTCGACGAGATGGCCGAGAACCTCGCGGCCTACACCACCGAGCTGGAGGCGCTCGTCGACGCCTTCGGCGATGCCGCCGAGCGCGCGCAGGACGGCGACCTGACGGCGACCATCGACGGGGACGCGCTGGCGACCGACGAGGGCCGGTACGTCGAGATCGTCGACAACTACAACCGGCTCGTCGCGACGCTCGGCGAGACGGTCGGCGAGGTCGGCGGGTTCACCGCCGACGTGGCCGGGGCCGCGGACGAGGTGCGCGCGAGCATGGACGAGGTCGACGACGCGAGCGGCGAGGTCGCGCGCTCGGTCCAGGAGATCTCCGACGGCGCGGCCGAGCAGACGGACGAGCTGGAGGCGATCGCGAGCGAGATGAACACGCTGTCGGCGACCGTCGAGGAGATCGCGGCGAGCGCCGACGACGCGGCCGAGACCGCGCGCGACGCCGCCGAACGCGGTCGCTCCGGCCGCGAGGAGGCGGCTGAGGCGATCGCGGAGCTTGAGACGCTGGAGACGCGGATCGGCGAGACGGCGGCCGCGGTCACGGACCTCGCGGACCGGGTCGGCGAGATCGACGAGATCGCGGCCGTGATAGACGAGATCGCGGAGGAGACCAACCTGCTCGCGCTGAACGCCTCCATCGAGGCGGCGCGCGCCGACGGCTCCGGCGACGGGTTCGCGGTCGTCGCCGACGAGGTGAAGTCGCTCGCCGAGGAGACGCGCGAGTCCGCGGGGGAGATCTCCGGGCGGATCGAGGAGGTCCAGACCGCGTCGGCGGAGACCGCCGCCGACGCCGAGGCGATGGAGGCCCAGGTAGCCGAGGGGGTCGAGACGATCGAGTCGACGCTGCGGGAGTTCGAGGGCGTCGTCGAGGATGTGACGAGCGTCGACGAGACGGTCCAAGAGATCAGCGACGCGACCGACGACCAGGCGCGCACCACGCAGGAGGTCGTCGACATGGTCGACGGCGTCGCCTCCGTGAGCCGACAGACCGCGACCGAGGCGGAGACCGTCGCGGCCGCGGCCGAGGAGCAGACCGCAACCGTCTCCGAGGTGACCGGCCGGGTCCACACGCTCTCGGACCGGTCCGACGACCTGTTGGCGCGGCTGAACGAGTTCGAGGTTCCCGACGGGGGCGACGGTGCCGAAACCGTCGACGGTCCGGGGGCCGGCGCCGAGGTGCGGTCGGCGACGGGCGCCGACGACGACTGAGGACGCGGTCGGCGATCGGTGCTGACGACGACTGAGGACGGTCTGGGCGCGACGAGGTCGGCGACCGGCGCCGCCGACTACTCCGAGCGCCCGCGTCCGCCGAGCGAGGGCAGGTTCACGCCAATCTCACCGAGCAGCGCGCCGACGGCGGCGTAGCCCAGCGCGCCGACGGAAGTGATAATCAGGACCTGTCCGACGAGGACGAGCAGCGCCGACAGCGGGTCGCCGGCGCCGAGGATGAGGTCGTTCAGGAAGATGTCGACGAACCGCCCGACGTCGCCGACCAGCCGGGAGACGAAGTCGATGAGCGCCATCATGAGTCACGCTTGTACCGGGGGGTACTTGGGTGTTGAGTTCGCGGCGGGACCTCGATCGCTCCGGAACTACGCCTCCGAACACGGCTCCGACGGGTCGTCGTCGCGCGCGTACCGCAGCGCCCAGGCGATCAGGACGCCCTGAAACGGCAGGCGGGCCAGCGCCGCGAGCCGCGCCGGAGCGACGAGTCGGTCCGGGAGGAGGTCGTCGAGGGTGTCGCGCCGGGCGAGGTGGACGTTCGCCGGAAACACGGCGAGGAGGAGGGCGACGATCCCCCACGCGGACGGGCGCCGCGTCCGCGGTATCGCGACGCCGACCCCGAGGAGTATCTCGGCGATCCCGGAGAGGTACACCAGCCCGACGGGCCGGGGGAACGACGGCGGGATCGCCTCCGCGAACCGATCCGGGATCAGGAAGTGGGCGACCCCGGCGGTAACGTACGCCGCGCCCATGAGGGGCGCGAGCGAGCGTTCGGCGGCGTCCGACTCGACGGGATCGGGCCGTCGGCGCGCGGGCTGTGCGTCTGCGGCGTGGGACCGGTCGGCGTCGGCCATCGGTCCGACGCACGCACCGGACGCGTATCAGTCCTCCCCGACGGCCGCGGCGGGCCGTATCGGTGCGCGCGGTGCGGCCGAGGGTTCCGGGAACCGAACCCCTTACGAGCGGGCGAGCCCAACGGCGTGGTAATGAACACGTTGTTCTGGGTGCTGACGGGGGTCCTCGCGTACTCCGCGGTCGCGATGTGGCTGCGGAACGAGGGGATCCTCCCGGACGCGGTCAGGATCTCCGGACCGGTGTTGACGCTCCGGACCCTCCGCGGGCGCGCCTTCCTCGGCCGACTGGCGGCGCCGAAGCGGTTCTGGCGCGCGGTCGCCAACCTCGGCCTCGGCGGGGCCTTAGTGGCGATGGTGGCGTCGTTCGCGCTCATCCTCTCGTCGGCGATGTCGGCGTTCACGAACGCACAGCCCGCCGCGATCCAGCAGCCGCAGAACTTCCTCATCATCCCCGGCGTCAACGACTTCCTTCCCCTGTCGGTCGCGCCGGAGATCGTCGCCGGGCTCGGGGCCGCGATGGTGATCCACGAGGGGGCACACGGGCTCCTCTGCCGGGTCGAGGGCATCGACATCGACTCGATGGGACTCGTCTTCTTCGCGCTGCTCCCGGTGGGCGCGTTCGTCGAACCGGACGAGGAGGCGACGCAGGAGGCGTCTCGCGGCGCGCGCGCACGGATGTTCGCTGCCGGCGTCACCGCGAACACCGTCCTCACGATCGTCGTCTTCGCGCTCCTCTTCGGCCCCGTGGTCGGCGCCATCTCGCCCGCGGCGGGCTACGCGGTCGGCGAGGTCAACCCCGGCTCCCCGGCGGCCGCGGCCGACATCTCGCAGGGCGACCGGGTCGTCGAGGTCGCCGGAACGCCGATCGAGACGAGCGCCGAGTTCGAGTCGGCGATCGCCGACGCCGGCGACTCGGTTGCGCTCACGGTCGACGACGGCGACGCGCGGGAGACGGTGCGGGTCGACCGCGAGCTACAGGTGGTCGGGTCCGCCGGCGGCAACCCCCTCGGCGTGAGGATCGAGGGCGCACCGGTGACGATCGCGGCGGTGAACGGCGAGCCGGTCGCGACCGAGTCGGACCTCTTCGCCGCGGTCGGCGACGACGAGCGCGCCGCGCTGACGGTGACCGGCAACGCGACCGTCGTCGACCAGGTCCGCGACGCGCCCGGCGCCGAGGACGCCTCGGGCGTCGAAACGGCCGACGGCGAGGCCGCCGTCACCGTCCCGGACGTGCCGATCGGCGCGTACGTCGTCGGGGTTCAGGAGGACGGGCCGATCCACGACGCGGGCGCCGCCCTCGGCGAGCCGCTGACGATCGTCTCGGTCGACGGCGAGCGCGTCGTCGACAACGGGGCGCTCTCCGCGGTCCTCGGCGAGCGCGAGCCGGGGGAGACCGTCCCCGTCACCGTCTACGACGCTGACGGCGAACGCGACACGTACGAGGTCGAACTCGACGCCCACCCGAACCGCGACGGCGGCTTCGTCGGCGTCAGCGTCTTCCCCGGGACGAGCGGGCTCGCGCTCGACGACGTGGGCGTCACCGAGTATCCCGCCGGCGCGTACCTCGAACTGCTCGGCGGCGACGGGGGCGAGGAGACCGCCGGCGGCGTCCCGCTCGGCGGGGTCACCGACTCGCCGCTCGGCTTGGTGTTCGTCGCGCTCATCCTGCCGCTCGGCAGCCTGTTCGGGCTCCCGTTCAACTTCGCGGGGTTCACCGGCGACCTGACCAACTTTTTCGTTGTCGAGGGGCCGCTCGCGGTGCTCGGCGGCGGGACGTTCCTGCTCGCGAACCTCCTGTTCTGGTCGGGGTGGATCAACATCCAGCTGGCGCTGTTCAACTGCCTGCCGGCGTTCCCGCTCGACGGCGGCCGCATCCTCCGGATGGTCGCCGAGGCGGTGATCAGCCGGGTCCCGATCAGCGACCGGCACGCCGCGGTGCGGACGATCACGGTCTCGTCCGGCCTCGTCATGCTGACCGGACTGATCGCGATGATCTTCGGCAACCAGATCCTCACGGCGCTCGGGCTGATCTGAGGCCCGGCGCCACGTCTCGGCCGGTGGCGGAGCTGTTCGGCTGCGGCCGGCCGCGCGGCTCGGAAAGGCTCAACTCCCGGCCCGCCGAAGGCGGCGTATGCGCGCCCCGCTCGCGGCCGCCGCGCTCGTCGCGCTCGGCGTCCTCCTGATGGCGAACCCGCTGTTCCTCCCGGTCTCGGTCGGCGAGGCCGACCCGGCCTACACCCACACCGTTCGGTCGGTGACCGCCGGGTCGTCGGTGGGTCTCGACGCTCCGACCGACGAAGGTCTCGACGACTCGAACGCCGTCGTCGCGTACGCCGACCTTGACCCCGCCGCCCGCGCGGCGTTCGACCGCGCCCGCGACGCCCCCGAGGGCGCGTTCGGCGTCGAGAGCCCCGACGAGCGCGTCGACTCGCTGTCGTACCCGACCGACCCGACGCTCGGCGACGGACTGCTGATCGTCGAGCTCGACGGCGAGCGGTACGAGTTCTGGACCCGGACCGTCGAGCGCGAGCCGGGCGCCGTCGTCGCCCAGCGGGTCGTCCTCCAGCCGGTGGCGTTCCTCGGCGGCTTCCTCGCGGTTGTCGCCGGGGCCGCGGTCGGGCTACGGGAGCGGCTCGGCGAGGGGTGACGGGTCGGTGTCACGGCCACGACGGCGACGTACGAACCCAGAGCGCGACCCGTCGACCACAGAGGGCGACCTCACTTCCCGGCCGTCGGCGTCGGTTGGCCGACGGGCTTCGGCGCGCTGCCGGCCTCGATCGCCCGACGGGTCGACTCACCGATCTCGACGAGGTGACACAGGGGGTTCCCGGGGTAGACGACCGGGTTCTCCAGCAGGCCGATCAGGAGCCCGGTGAACGGGGCCTCCACCGCGACCGCGTCCTCCTTGAACGGGTTGGTGATCGTCGCGATGCGCTCGCCCTCGCGGACGAGCGAGCCGCTCTCGAAGTGGGTGTCGACGATGCCGCCGGAGTCGGCGCGCAGCCACGTCTTCTCGCCCGCCCCGGCGACAACGGTGCGCCAGCCGGGCCAGCGAACCGTGTCGGTCTCCAGGAGTCCGTACTCCGCGAAGACGGATTTGACGCCGTCGAGCGCGTCGTCGATGAGCGGGCGCTGGAACCGGTGGGCCTCCCCCATCTCGATCGTGATCGTGGGGATGTCGGCGTCGGTCGCCTCGCCGCGGAGCGTGCCGCTCGGCCCGTCGCTGTCGATGATCACCTTCGAGCCGAACGCCATCGCGAGCCGGTACACCGACTCGTCGGTCATGTCTGCGCGGACGTGGAGCATGTTCGTCCGGCCGCGGGTGGAGGTGTGGAAGTCGAGCCCGAAGTCGCACGGCGCGATGAAGTTCTCGTAGATCCGGTGGGCCATCCGCTTCGAGCTGGTCGACCCGGGCTTCCCGGGGAACGACCGGTTCAGGTCGCGGTCGTAGACGGGGAGGTACCGCTGCTGGGCGAGGAAGCCGGGCACGTTGAGGACGGGGAGACAGACGAGCGTGCCCGAAAGCGCCGAGAGGTCCCACTCGTGGGCGACCTCGCGGACGACCTCGATTCCGTTGAGTTCGTCGCCGTGGGCGGCCGCGGTCAGGAAGGCGGTCGGCCCATCGCGCTCCCCGTTGACGATCGTGACCGGGATACGGACGGGGTCGCCGAGGTACGTCTCGCTGATGCCGTAGCGGATGTTCTGCGTTTCGCCGGGCGGCACCGCCCCGCCGTTGTACGTGAACGCCCGGTCCTCGCTCATGGCAGACCGGAGCGCGGCGTCGGGTATATATATGGCGACCCGGAGACTCCGGATCTCGTCCGGCCGAAACGATCGGGGCGTCTTTTACGTCGGCCCGCGCAGTGAGAGGTATGAGTTCGGACTCGGTTCGGGTGGGAGTGTTGTCGCTGCACAACAGCAAGGAGACGAAGGCGATCTGTAACGCCGTCGAGGACCTCGGCCACGAGCCGGTGTGGCTCCGCGAGGAGAACGCCGCGGTGAGCGTCGAGGACGGCGAGGTGGCGGTCGAGCCCGCGGTCGACGTGATCGCGAACCGCCTGCTCTTATCGAACACCGACCAGCCCGCGGAGCTGCTCGGGCTGGCGGCGACGTTCGAGCGCATCCGGCCGATGCTGAACGAGCCGAACGCGGTGCTGGCGTCGATCCACAAGTTCGCGACGGCGGCGACGCTCGCCGACTGGAACATCCGCGTGCCCGACGCGCTGCTCGCGCTGTCGAACGACCGCCTCAACGAGGGCCGCGAGCGGTTCGGCGACGTGGGCGTGTATAAGACCGCGATCGGCACCCACGGCGGCGGGACGTGGAAGGTCGACCTGACCGAGCGCGTGAACCCGAAGGTCGGCAACCGGCAGGCGTTCCTCCAGCGGCTCATCGACCGCGACGACGAGAAGCACCGCGACCTGCGGGTGTACGTCGTCGGCGACGAGATCGTCGGGTCGATGTACCGCTACGCGCCCGAGGGCGACTGGCGCACCAACGTCGCGCTGGGCGGCGCGGTGGAGGACGCCACCGACGACATGCCGCAGGAGGCCGCCGACACCGCCCTCTACGCGGCCGAGGTGATGGGGCTCGACTACGCCGGCGTCGACCTCGTCGAGGGGTACGACGGCTGGTACGTCCTCGAAGTGAACCCCACGGCCGGGTTCAAAGGGCTGTTCGAGGCGACCGGCACCAGCCCGGCCCCGCACATCGCGAAGCTGGCGATCGAGACGGTCGGCGGCGAGGTCGAGGACGAGGCGGTCGAGCGCGTCGCCGCGACCCTCGACGACTCGCGGCCGTCCTGCGCGCCCGCGCCGAAGCCGACCCCCTCCGAGCAGCCCGACATCGGCTACATCGAGGAGGTCGTCGTCACGGGCACCTCCGGCTCGACGCAGGCGCTCGCGAAGTCGGACACGGGCGCGACCCGGACGAGCATCGACACCCAGTTGGCCGCCGAGATCGGTGCGGGTCCGATCAAGAGCATGACCCGGGTCAAGTCGGGCAGCGTGAAGGGCGGGAAGGCCCGGCCGGTCGTCGACCTCGTCATCGGTATCGGCGGCAACCAGCACACCGTCACCGCGAGCGTCGAGGACCGCGAGCACATGGAGTACCCGCTGCTGCTCGGCCGCGACATCCTCACCGACTACCGGGTCGACGTGCGGCGGCGCGCCGACAGAGACGAGGCCGAGCGCGACGAGGCGGGCGAAATCCTCGAAGAGGAGGAGTAGACCCGTCCGGCGCCGCCGAAATCTGGCTCACGCGCGTCTGACAAAAGTATAAGACCGAGGCTGTCGAGGACACGACACATGGTGAAGAGCACGGTCCGGTTTCCCGAGTCGGTGGTCGAGGAGATCGAATCGCTCGTCGACGAGGGGCAGTTCGAGAGCAAGTCGGAGTTCTACCGCTTCTCGGCCGACTACGTGCTCTCCCGGACCCTCGACGAGTACGACCCGGAGACGATCGACTACGAGGCGATCGAGTCCGAGGTGATCCCGGACGCGGACCGGACGCTGGGCGCGGACGAGGAGACCGACGGCCCCCCGTTCTTCGAGTCCGTCGCGTTCGTGCGGAAGCTCGCGCTCCGGGAGAAGTTCAGCGACGCCGAGGACTTCATCGACCACCAGTACGTCCCCGGTGATCGGCACGCGGTCCTCTTAGAGGAGATCCTCCGGCTGTACCGCGAGGACGCGGCGAGCGGTGACCGAGCCCCGGCCGGCGACCCCGAGCCCGAACCGGAGCAGTCGAGCCGGACCCGATAGCTCGGCCCGTCGTTCCTCCACGAGAGCGCGGTCAGGACTCGTACTCGGCCCAGATGTATCGCGTCCCGTAGCTCCGGTACGGGCGCCACGCCTCGGCGATCTCGCGCATCTCCGCGCGCGACAGCGATTCCCCACCGTTGTACACCAGCTCGATCCCTTTCCGAACCGCCAGGTCGCCGAGCGGGAGCACGTCCTCGCGCCCGAGCGCGAAGACGAGGTACATCCTCGCGGTCCACTCGCCGACGCCCGTGATCTCGGTGAGCCGGTCGACGACCGCCTCGTCGCTTACGCCCGCCAACTCCTCGCGCGTGAGGTCGCGCTCGTCGTCGCGAAACGCGGCGGCGGCGTTGCGCAGGTAGTCGACCTTCGTGCCGCTGAGCCCGGCCTCGCGCAGGGCCGCCTCGTCGGCCGCGAGGACGCGCTCCGGGGTCGGGTCGCCGCCCACGACTTCCACGAACCGCTCGTGGATGGCCGCCGCAGAGGCGGTCGAGAGCTGCTGGTTCACGATCGAGGTACAGAGCCGCGCGAACTCGTCGTCCGCGGGCGCGACGTCGAGGGGCCCGTGTCGGTCGACGAGCGTCGCCATCGTCGGGTCCTCGCGGAGGACCTCGATCACCGGGTCGTCTACGTCCGCGGCCGGACCGCCACTCTTCGCCGCTGGCCCGTCAGCGTCCGCGGCCGGGTCGATCGTTCCGTCGACGCCGTCGTCCATACCGAAGCGAGGGACCGCACGGAGGAGTACGTTCGGTTCCGGACCGGTCCGCGCGGCCTCTCACACCCCGCGTCGAGCGCTCGTGCTCGTCTCAGTCCCTCGCACCCCGCGTCGACCGTTCGTGCTCGTCTCAGTCTCTCGAACCTCGCGTCGAGCCGCCGCCAACCCACCCGAATAAACTTACAGTTTGTTTTACGTTTGGAAGATGAAAACGTTCAACCATGACGGTTCCGACTCTCAGGTATGCAGCTCGAAGACGTCCAGCGCGTGACGGTGCTCGGCGCCGGGAACATGGGCCACGGTATCGCTGAAGTGGCCGCCCTCGCCGGCTACGACGTGTCGCTCCGCGACATCAACGATGAGCTCGTCCAGAACGGGTACGACCAGATCGAGTGGTCGCTCGGCAAGCTCGCGGAGAAGGATCGAATCGGCGACGACGAGGCGGACGCCGCGCTCGACCGCGTCGACGCGTTCGTCGACCTCGAGGACGCGCTCGACGGCGCCGACGTCGTCGTCGAGGTCGTCCCCGAGAAGATGGCCATCAAGAAGGACGTGTACGACGACGTGGTCGAGTACGCGCCCGACGAGGCCGTCTTCGTCACCAACACCTCCAGCCTCTCTATCACCGAGCTGTCGGAGGTGACGGACCGCCCCGAGCGCTTCTGCGGGATGCACTTCTTCAACCCGCCGGTGCGGATGGACTTGGTCGAGGTCATCTCCGGGGAGCACTCGAGCGAGGAGACGCTCGACCTGATCGAGGGGCTCGCCGAGTCGATGGGGAAGACGCCCGTCCGGGTCCGGAAGGACAGCCCCGGGTTCATCGTCAACCGCATCCTCGTCCCCCTGATGAACGAGGCGGCGTGGATCGTCGAGTCCGGCGACGCGACGATGGAGGCGGTCGACTCCACGACGAAGTTCGACATGGGCCTCCCGATGGGGTCGTTCGAGCTCGCCGACCAGGTCGGCATCGACGTGGGCTACCACGTGCTGGAGTACATGCACGAGGTCCTCGGCGACGCCTACCGCCCCTGCCCGCTGCTCGGCGAGAAGGTCGAGGCGGAGGACCTCGGCAAGAAGACCGGCAAGGGATTCTACGACTACGAGGACGGCGACGGCGCGCAGATCCCGAGCGACGCGCTCGACGACGACGTGCGCCGCCGCCTGCTCGCGGTGATGGCCAACGAGACGGCCGGCCTGATCGGCAACGACGTGGCCGACGCCGACGACATCGACGAGGCGGTCAAGCTCGGCGCGGGCTTCCCCGACGGCCCGGCAAAGCTCGCTGACGAAGAGGGGCTCGACGCGCTGGTCGAGACGCTCGACGCCCTCGCGGAGGAGACCGGCGAGGAGCGCTATGAGGCGACCGACTACCTGCGCGAGGCGGCCGAGTCGGGCGGCTTCCGCGGCGACGGAGCCGACGGCGACGCGGAGAGCGGCCCGGCGTTCGACGTGCTGAACGTCGACGTCGACGCCGACGCGCGGGTCGGGCACGTCGAGATCGACCGCCCGCACCGGATGAACACGATCAGCGGCGACGTGCTCGACGAGCTCGCCGACGCGATCGACCTGCTCGACGGCGACGACGACGTGCGGGCGATCCTCCTCTCCGGCGCGGGCGACCGCGCCTTCTCCGCCGGCGCGGACGTCCAAAGTATGGCCGCGGGCGGCGCGGACCCGATCCACGCCGTCGAGCTCTCTCGGCAGGGTCAACAGACGTTCGGCAAGCTCGAGGAGTCGGACAAGCCCGTCATCGCCGCCATCGACGGCTACTGCCTCGGCGGCGGGATGGAGCTCGCGACCGCGGCAGACATGCGGATCGCCTCCGAGCGCTCCGAGCTCGGCCAGCCCGAACTCGACCTCGGCCTGCTCCCGGGTTGGGGCGGCACGCAGCGGCTCGCGCGCGTCGTCGGCGAGGGGCGCGCGAAGGAGATCATCCTCACCGCCGACCGCTACGACGCCGAGACGATGGCCGACTACGGCTTCGTCAACGAGGTCGTGCCGGGCGACGAGCTCGACGACCGGGCGCGGGAGCTGGCAGCGCAGCTCGCGGGCGGCCCGCCGATCGCGCAGAAGTACACGAAGCGCGCGATCCACGCCGGACGCACCGACAACGAGGCCGGCCTCGAAGTCGAGGCGATGGGCTTCGGCCACGTCATGAACACCGACGACCTCATCGAGGGCGTCACGGCGTTCATGGGCGACGGCGAACCCGAGTTCGAAGGGAAGTAACGAGGGCTCGGCTGCTCACTCGGTGAGCCGCGCGGCGAAGAACGTCCAGCGCGCGTCGGCGCCGTCGGCGAGCGAGTCGTCGACGGTCGATTCCCGCTCGATTACGAAGCCGGCGTTCCGGAGCTGCCGCCGAGTCGCCTCCGCGCCCGCGATGTGCCACTGCATCTCGACGCCGGTGTCGAGCCAGTCCGGGTTCTCGCCGTTCCACGGCTCCGGTCCCTCGGAACAGAGGAGCCGTCCGCCGTCGCCGAGGACGCGGGCGAACTCGTCGACGACGGCCTGGTGACGCCCCTCCGGAACGTGGATTAGCGAGTGGTACGCCGTCACCGCGTCGAAGGCGCCGTCGCGGAACGGGAGCGCGACGAGGTCACCCTGCGCGAGCGGCGCTCCGGGGACGTTCTCGGCGGCCAGCGCCAGTTGGGTGCGCGAGATGTCCGCTCCGACGGCGGTCCCGGAGTCGTTCAGCGCTCGGAGCACGGGCGTGCCCTGCCCGCAGCCGGCGTCGAGGACCCGCGCGTCCGGCGGCAGCGACTCACGGAAGCGGTCGAGGACCGCTCGTCCGCGGCCGTCCTCGACGCGGTCGGCCGCGTACGCCGTCGCGAGTTCGTCGTACCCCCGGCGGACGACGTTCCTGTCGACCATGTGCGGGGACATTCGCGACGGGCTGTTGAACGCTTCGGTCGGCGCGGTCTCGTGGCCCCCGGAGTATTCGGTGCCGTCCGGTGCCCGTCCGGGACCGATCGCAGCGGCGTGTCGGCCGCCGCGGCCACCTGTCTACTGACGCTGCCGACGAGGTACGCGACCGCGGCGACGAAGAGGACGACACCGACCACACTTGACACGCCGGGGAGCGCGGCCTCGACGAACGCGGGGAGCGTCGTCGCCCCGGACACCGGGAGGAGGAGGACCGCGACGCCCCGGCGGACGGACCGTTTCGCGGATGGCTCTGCCATGGCGTCGGCCGACGGAACGCGGAGAATAAAGTGGTTATCGGTCGGCGGCCGGCACGCTTAGACGTACCCTTCCTCGACGAGCAGCTCGCCGTTGAGCAGCGAGGCGCCCGCCGCGCCGCGGATCGTGTTGTGCGCGAGGCAGTTGTACTTCGCGCCGACGTCGGTGGTCTGGACGCCGCCGGCGACGATGCCCATCCCGTCGGCGTACGTGCGGTCGAGGCGGGGCTGCGGACGCTCGGGCTCGTCGTCGCCGAACACCTTGATGAGCTGTTCGGGCGAGCTTGGGAGGTCGCCGACGCCCTCGAACGAGCGCATCGCCTCGCGGAGGTCCGCCGGCGCGGGGTCCTCGGCGAACTCGGCGAAGACGTTCTCCAGGTGGCCGTCGAGCGTGGGGATCCGGTTACACGAGGCGGCCACGTCGGCGTCGTGGAGGGAGACCTCGGCGCCGTCGAACTCGCCGAGCAGCTTACGCGACTCCGTCTCCATCTTGTCCTCCTCGCCGCCGATGTGGGGGATGGCGTTGTCGAGGATCTCCATCGAAGTGACGCCGGAGTAGCCGGCGCCGGAGACCGCCTGAAGCGTCGAGACCCGGACGCTTTCGAGGCCGAACTCGTCGATCGCCGCGAGTGTCGGCACCATCGTGATCGTCGAGCAGTTCGGGTTCTTCACGAGGGCGCCGTCCCAGCCCCGCTCGTCGCGCTGGACCTCGATGAGCCCGAGGTGGTCGGGGTTGATCTCGGGGATCGTGAGCGGGACGTCCGCCGCCATGCGGTCGTTCGAGGAGTTCGAGGAGACGATGTATCCGGCATCGAGGAACTCGGGCTCGACCTCGGCCGCGACGCCCGACGGGAGCGAGGAAAAGAGGAGGTCGACGTCGTCGTCCGCGACCCCTGCGGGGCTCGTCTCGGCGACCTCCATCTCGGCGACGCCCTCCGGAATCGGGGTGTCGACGCGCCACTTGGCCGCCTCGCGATAGGTCTTGCCCGCGCTCTCCGCGCTCGCGGTGACCGCGGCGAGCTCGAAGGTCGGGTGGTCGTCGAGCAACTGGATGAACCGCTGGCCGACCGCGCCGGTGGCACCGAGGATGCCGACTCGTACTGACATTGCGCGTGGGTCCGTGACAGGGACGTAAGTGCGTTCGGATAGCCGTCGATACCGCCGAACGCGGCCGGCGATTCGGTCTGACGGTCGGTCCGACTACGATGCGTCGGCGACCGCGGCGCGTTCCCAACGAACCGTCGCCGACTGCCGTGGTCCGGGAGATATTCGCCGATCCGGCAGGAACGTTCCGTTCTGGGCGTCAGGTGCGTTCGAAGCACGCCCAAGTTCGACGGGTTCTCGCTCGTCCCGACCCTGTCCGCCGCCACGCTGGCGAGCGTCACCCACGAGACGGCCCGCTCGCTCTCCTTCGGCATCCGGCCGGAAGTCGTGAGCCTCTCACCCGACCGTTTAACCGCGTGCGACGGATACCCGAACGTGCGCGCCCCTAGTCCCCGCCCGAGTACTCCCCGATGGGAGCGATGACAGCGCGGAGAACCCAGGCGCGTGACACCGGTCGCGAACGCGACCCGCCCGTCGCCGCGCAGGCGACCGCCCGCCACGAGGGTTTCCCGGTCGACGCGGCACGCCGCCGGAGATGAGACCGGTCGTTAGTGTCGCGGGCGACATTCCGACGCTCGACAGCGGCGCCGCAACGCACAACCCCTCGCGCGCCGAAGGCCCGACATGTCGAACACCCGCGGCGCCGGCCCCGCCGTCACTCTCGTCCGCAACGCCACGGCGCTCGCGACCGTGGACGGGACGACGTTCCTCGTCGATCCGCTGTTCGCGTCCGAAGGCACGCTTCCGCCGATCGACAACACCCCGAACGACCGGCGCAACCCGCTCGTCCCGCTTCCCGACGTCGACCTGTCGCACGACGCGGTGATCGTCACCCACCGCCACCCGGATCACTTCGACGACGCGGCCGCGGAGCGACTCGACGCCGACGTGCCGCTGTTCTGTCAGCCCGCGGAGGCGGACGCGTTCGTCGAGGACGGCTTCACCGACGTGCGACCGGTCGAGGAGACGGCGTCGTTCGACGGCGTCGCGCTCCGCCGAACCCCGGGCCGTCACGGACACGGGGAACTTGCCGAGCAGATGGGTCCGGTCTCCGGGTTCCTGCTTGACGGCGACGAGACGCTGTACCTCGCCGGCGACACGGTCTGGTACGACCCGGTCGCGGAGACGCTGGCGGAGTTCGACCCCGACGCCGTCGTGCTCAACGGCGGCGCGGCGCGGTTCAACCACGGCGAACCGATCACGATGGGCGTCGAGGACGTCGCGGCCGTGCGCGAGGCCACCGACGCCCCGGTCGCCGTGGTCCACATGGAGGCGATCAACCACTGCCTGCTCTCGCGCGAGGAACTCCGGGCGGAGACGGCGGACGTGCTGATCCCGGAAGACGGCGAGCGGATCGAGTTCTGACCGGCGCCTCGATCACCGCTTCAATTCGCTACGGAGCCTCGCAGCTCGCGATACTGCTCGCCGCGAGAAGGTCCAGGTGCGAGAATCGAACCCGGGCGAGACGGGCTCCGCTCGTCTCGCATGATTCAATCTCGCCTTCCGGACTTTTCGCTCCTCACTCCGTTCGTCGGAAAAGGTCCGGGTGCGAGAATCGAACCCGCGTCTCAGCCTCCACAAGGCTGAAGGATAGTCCACTACCCTAACCCGGACACGCGTCGTCTAGTACCCCGCTTCGATAAATAACGGTTACGACTCCCGGACGGGCGTGTGACGCGATGTCGTTCGAACCGCCGACGGTCTCTCGATCACCGCGTCGCTTTTGAGGGCTGCGGGCGTACAAATCGCTAACTGTGGCCTTTACCGACAAGATCTACGTGAAGAACCACCGGCAGCTCGCCTCCCAGCTGGAGGCGAACATCCCGAAGGGGGCGTTCGCCGGCGCCACCCTCGACCTGCTGTTCACCGGCGACGGCCTCTCGAAGCTCGACGAGACGACCCGCGACCGCGTCCTCGACTTCGCCGAGGACTTCCTCGACTGCGACTGCGATTCGAACCCGTACTGCGGCTGCCCCGAGGAGAAGTTCATGCGCTATGTCCTCGAACTGCGCGCCGAGGGGCTCGGCCCGCAGGCCATCGTCGACGTGATGACCGACGATTACATGGTGTACGCGTACACCGGCGACGTGCTCTCGTTCCTCGACGACTCCGTCCGGAAGCTGGAGGCGATCGAGACGCTCGCGGACGTCGACGGCAACGAAGAAATGTCCGAGCGGGCGCGGCGGGCGAAGCGAGAGCTGTCCGGGTAGCGGTCGCGTACCGGGGGACGCTCGACCGCCTCGACCGTCCGTCGCCGCCTGTCAACCCGTGCGCCCTTCTCGATCGCGAGGAGCGGCCGAACGGTCTAAGTGCGCGCGCGCCCGAAATCGGCTAATGAGTCTTCGGCCCGCGTGGCTAACGTTCAGGCGATACGCGGCGGCGACGACGGGGATGACGCTCGTCCTCTTCTCGCTCGGCGTCTACACCGCGGCGACCGGCTCCGGGCTGGCGTGTCAGGCCCAGTGGCCGCTGTGTTCCGACCAGCTCATCCCGGCGCTGACGATCAACCCCGACTTCATCGAGTGGTTCCACCGGGCGTGGGCGATGGTCACCGGCTTCCTCATCATCGGCGTCGCCGGGTGGACGTGGCTCGGGTCCGGGTTCGAGCGCCGGACCAAGCTGGCGGCGACGCTGGCGGTCGCTATCTTACCGCTCCAGATCACCGTCGGCGCGATCACCGTCACCCTCAGCGGGCTCATCCCGGGCGGGTACACGGTGTCCACGCACGCGGCGCACCTGTCCGTGGCGCTGATCATCTTCACGCTGCTCGGGCTGGCGACGATCTGGGGCGGCGGGCGCGGGAACGCGCGACTGCTCCGGGCGGCCGCGGGAATCGCCGTCGCCGGTATCGTCGCCAGCGCGGTCTTCTCGCGGGCAGTCCCGTTCCTCACATACGCGCCGCCCGCGCAGGCCGCCTTCTACATCACCGGACTCGCCGGACACCTCGGGCTCGTCGCGGCCGTCGCGTACGCGACGGAGGCGGTCCGGGGCGGGTACGACGAGCTCGACGCCGGGACGGCCAACACCGTTCGCGCGTTGGCGGCCGGGTCGTTGGCCGCGCTCGTGGGCACGCTGCTGCTCGGCCGGGACCTCGTGTTGTACACCGCGACGTGGCAGCAGATCAACCTCGCCGTCTTGGCCGTCGCCGTCGCGCTCGCCGCGGGCGCGGCGTGGACCCTCCGCGGCGCCGACGAGATGCGCGACGGGAGCGTCCCGATCGGCGGCGACTGATCGGGCCGCTCGCCGCCGGGTCGCGGCCCCGAACGGAGCGGCGTCTCTCCTGAACGACCCTGTCGAACCCCCGCAGTTCGGCAAATATTGCTATCTCGCGGCCGAAACGTTGAAATCGTGATCAACCGAGAAACGGTGTATGGACGAAAACCGTTCTGTGAACCGGCGACAGTACCTGACCGCGGTCGGCGCGAGCGGACTGGCGGCCACCGCCGGCTGTATCGGCGGCGGCGGCGGGGGCGGTGAGACGATCACCATCGGCTCCGACATCCCATACGCGCCCTTCGAGTACCGCAACGAGGCGGGCGACCTCATCGGATTCGACGTCGAGATCGCCGAGGCCGTGTTCGGCGAGCAGCTCGACATGGACTACGAGTTCCAGGAGACCTCCTTCGACGGGATCATCGCGTCGCTGAACAACGCGAACTTCCGCGTCATCATGAGCGCGATGACGATCAACGAGTCGCGCGCCGAGCGGGTCGACTTCTCGGACCCGTACTTCACCGCGTACCAGACCGTCCTCCTCTTGGAGGGCAGCGACATCGGCTCCCGCGAGGACCTCCAGGGCACGTCCGTCGGCGTCCAGCGCGGGACGACCGGCGAGGCCGCCGCCGAGGACCTCCAAGAGGAGTTCGGCGGCGACCTCCAGATCGAGAGCTACGACCAGATCAACGGCGCGTTCGACGCGCTGCTCAACAATCAGGTGGACGCGGTCATCAACGACAACACCGTAAGCGCCTCGTTCGCCGCGGAGAACGAGGAGGTCGTCTTCCTCGAGGGAGACGGGGTCGCGGCCGACCGCGACGACGCGCCGCCGTACCTCACGCTGACGATCGAGGAGTACGGGATCGCGTTCCGGCAGGACGACGACGACTTCCGAGAGGAGGTCAACGGGGCCCTCGCGACGATCCGCGAGAACGGGACGTACGAGGAGATCTACAACGAGTACTTCGACGGCTGAGTCTCCGGACCTCGCCGTCTCTACCTGATATCACATGGCAACACAGACAGAATCGGAGTCGAGCGGCGGCGGCGTACTGATGCGCGACCGGCTGGTGAAGCGGGTCGGCGAGGTGGCCGCCGGGGGGTTCGTGCTGGCCATCGGGGGACTGTTGGCCTGGATCCTTTCGACGCAGGTCGACTACAGCCTGCTCGCCTCGCCGCTCATCGCGCGGCGGTTCGCGGAGGCGTTCTTCCTCGTCATCCAGATCGTCGTGATCTCGAGTCTCCTCTCCGTGTCGCTCGGCGTCCTCGTGGGGCTCGGCCGGATCTCGACGTCGAACGTCACCGGACGGATCGCGAAGGGGTACGTCGAGTTCTTCCGCGGCACGCCCCTGCTGTTCCAGCTGTTCGTCATCTACTTCGGCGTGCCGCGGCTCTGGGCCACCGGCGAGTTCCCCTTCACGGACTGGGCGATCCCGGCCGCGATCATCGGGCTCACGCTGAACCACGGGGCGTACGTCGGCGAGGCGATCCGCGGCGGGATCGACGCCGTCCCCAACGGCCAGATGGAGGCGGCCCGGTCGCTCGGGATGTCCCGCGTGATGGCGCTGCGGCAGGTCGTCCTCCCGCAGGCGTGGCGCAACGCGCTCGCGGCCATCGGCAACGACCAGATCATCCTCGTGAAGGACACCTCGCTGCTGACCGTCATCGCCGTCCCGGAGATCATGAGCGTGTTCCGAAACATCAACAGCAACCAACTGGACCCGTGGACCCCGCTCGTGTGGGTGTGCGTGCTCTACCTCGCGATCACGATGTCGATGAGCCAGCTCGTCAACGGACTGGAGCGCCGGTCGGACTGGGGGTCCGACAGCCGGATGTTCGGTCGGCTGTCGGGGCTCGGCTCCGGCGACGACGACGGGGGTGAGGAGGCGTGACCGGTCCGCTCGTCGAGTTTGACGGCGTCGACAAGTCGTTCGGCGACACGCAGGTGCTGTACGACGTCGACGTCGACGTCGACGAGGGAGAGGTCGTCGTCGTCATCGGACCGTCCGGGTCCGGGAAGTCGACGCTGCTCCGGTGTGCGAACCGGCTAGAGGAGATTCAGGGCGGCGACATCCGGCTCGACGGCCGGTCCGTGATCGAGACGGACGTCAACGAGATCCGACAGCAGATCGGGATGGTGTTCCAGTCGTTCAACCTCTTCCCGCACAAAACCGCGCTGGAGAACGTCGCGCTCGCCCCGGAGAAGGTGAAAGGCGAGCCGGAGGGCGAGGCGAAGCGGGCCGCGTCCGACCTCCTCGACCGGGTCGGGCTCGCCGATCAGGCCGAGTCGCACCCGGGCGCGCTCTCGGGCGGCCAGCAGCAGCGCGTCGCCATCGCCCGCGCGCTCGCGATGGAGCCGCGGGTGATGCTGTTCGACGAGGTGACGAGCGCGTTGGACCCCGAGCTCGTCGGCGAGGTGCTCGACGTGATCGAGGGACTCGCGGCCGACGGGATGACGATGGTCCTCGTCACCCACGAGATGGGCTTCGCCCGCGAGGTCGGCGACCGGATCGTCTTGATGGCCGACGGCCGAGTCGTTGAGCGGACCGAGACGCGGTCCTTCTTCGACGAGCCGTCGACGGACCGCGGTCAACAGTTCCTCTCGCGACTGCTGTAGGCCGCGCTCAGAACTCGGTAACGACCTCCACGCCCGCCACCTCGTACTCGTCCATCGCCGCGAGCCGGCCCGACACCTCCGGCAGTGACAGTTCGCGAGCGACCAGGGCGCCGGGGTCGATCCCCGTCGACTCGATCAGCGCGAACAGGTCCGGGTAGCTCGTCGGCGGCATCCCGCGCGAGCCGAGGAACGAGATCTCCCACCGGGTCATCCAGTCGGTCGGGAGCGACACCTCGCCGCGTTCGGCGTCCGTCGTGAGCCCGACTTGGACGTGGGTGCCTCGGGGACGCAGCGACCGGACGGAGTTCCGACAGGTCTCGGCGATCCCCAGAGCGTCGAGCGAGATGTCGGCGCCGCCGTCGGTGAGGTCGCGGATTTGCTCGGGGACCGAACTTTCCTCCGGCAACGACCCCAGACTCACGCTCTCGTCGGCGCCGAGCTCGCGAGCGAGCGAGAGGGCCGCGTCGTCGATGTCGACCGCGATCACGCGCGCGCCGAGCGCCGCGGCGATCTGGACCGCGGAGAGGCCGACGCCCCCGCAGCCGTGGACGGCGACCGCGTCGCCGCCGCTGACGTTCGCGCGCTCGGCGAGCGCGTGGTACGCCGTCATGTACCGACAGCCGAGCGCCGCGGCCGCGGTCGCGCCGAGCCAGGCGGGGCGCCCGACGAGGTTGTAGTCGGCGGCCGGCACCGCCACTCGCTCCGCGAACGCGCCCGGGGCGGCGGCCTCGAACCCCAGCGCGCGGCCGTCCTCGCAGACGTTGCCGGCCCCGCGGCGGCAGTGGGGGCACGTCCCGTCGCCGAGCGAGAAGGGGACGACCACGCGGTCGCCCGGGCGGAACCGGTCGACCTCGTCGCCGACCGCGACGACCTCGCCGGCCGGCTCGTGGCCGAGCACTTGGCCGCGCGGGACGCGGTCGTCCGCCCACTCCCCGTGACCGGCCCACGCGTGCCAGTCGCTGCGGCAGACGCCGCAGGCCTCCACGCGGACGACGGCGCCGTCGGGCTCCGGTTCGGGGTCGGGAAGCTCGCGAACCGCGAGCGGCTCCCCGTGGTCTCGAAGGATCGCAGCGCGCATACGGCGATCAATCGGCGGACGCGACAAAGGTCTCTCGGCGGTTCCGCTTCCGCGATCGATTTTTTCGTGTTATTTTGACTTGATCTCAGTGTATGACAAGTGATAGTTGAGTAATGTTTATGTGGACCGAGTAATCTGGTTGACACGTGTCACGACCGATGAAGCGACGGCCCGGGATCGCCTACCGCCGACCCGAGGGGGACCCCTCTCGGTTCGTGATCGAGGCGGGAGACGATCCGCGGGTCCACGCCCCGGAGCGGCCGGACGGCGGTTGGCTCGACTGCGTGGCCGACGAGGACCGCGACCGTCTCCGGGAGGCGCTCGAGACCGACCCCGTCGACGTGGTGTACCGCGTCGCGTCCGACAGTGAGCCGCAGTGGGTCCACGAGCGTGGCCGGGCGACCGAACGCGGCGACGTGGCGGGGTACCTCTTCCCCGCCGACGAGCGCGTCGAGCGTCGCAAACGGCTGGAACGACAGCGCGAGCGGCTGGAGGAGTTCGCGAGCGTCGTGAGCCACGACCTCCGGAACCCCCTCTCCGTCGCGGTCGGAAACATCGAACTGGCCGACGACCTCGACGGCGACGCGTCGACGGAGCAGCTGGACCGCGCCCTCGACGCCCTCGACCGCATGGACCACCTCATCGGCGACGTCCTGACGCTGGCGCGCGAGGGGAAAACGGTTCAGGCGACCGAGCCGACCGACCTGCGGTCGGTCGTCGAGAGCGCGTGGCGGACGACGGGCCGACCGGCCGACGCCGCGCTCGTCGTCGACGCACCGCTCCCGACGATCCGGTCGGACGCGGACCGACTCCGACAGGCGCTCGAGAACCTCTTCCGCAACGCGATCGAACACGGGACCCCGGACGAACCCGGCTCGGCCGGCACCGGCGGCGACGAGTCGGACCCAGACGAGCGCGGCGCGCCGAGGACGTTCGCCTCGGGAGCGGGGTCGCAGGCCGACGGCACTCCCTCGGACCCCGACGAGGCCGCGGTCCGCGTCCGGGTCGGGCGGACGCGCGAGGGGTTCTACGTCGCTGACGACGGGCCCGGGATCGACCCCGACCAGCGAGACGCCGTCTTCGATGCTGGACACACCACCGCGAAGGACGGGACGGGCTTCGGGCTCGCCATCGTCGAGCGAATCGCCGAGGCGCACGGGTGGACCGTCTCGGTGACGGAGGGCCGGGAGGGCGGCGCGCGGTTCGAGTTCTGCCGCGTGGATGCGATCGAGCCTGCGGGCGTGAGCGACGGCGGTTCGGGGCCGAGTTCGTCCCCCCTCAGCGGCAGCGGGAACCGGTGAACTACCCCCCGAGACCGGCTCACATGAAGTCGGTCAGCCCGGCCTGATCGTCGTCTTCCTCCTCGTCGGCCGCTTCGTCAGCGGCCGCGCCGTCCGCCGAGTCGCGCTGGTCGCTCCCGTCGGCGGTCGCCTCGGAGCCGTCGCGGTCCGGGTCGTCGGCCGCGCCCGAGTCGCTCTCGTCGTCTCGGCGGTCGGCCGCGGCGTGCGCGAAGGCGCCGTCCGCGTGCTCCTCGATCAGTTCCTCGCGGCGGGCCTGCGCGTCCTCGACGATCGACGCGACCTTGTTCGTCGACTCGCCGGAGCCGGTAACGAAGGCGACGCCCGCCTCGTCGAGGTCGTATGCGGCCGCCATCGCGACGGTCAGGTCGCGGGGCTTACAGTGGTGCGTGACGGTCTCGAGGAACGGGAGCACCTCGCGTCTGGCGGTCGCGACGCTACAGCCGCTCGCGGCCGCAATCTTGCCGACGACCTCGTCGGCGGTCGCGTCCGACGACGACCAGAACTGCGGGCGGCCGTACCGGGTCCAGCCCCCCTTCTCGCCGTCGCGGGCGGACGCGACGCCCGCCGCCGCGTTGTCGGTCGCGTACCGCCAGTAGGAGTAGTTCTGCGTGGCGCGGACGCGGCCGAGCCACATGTCGGCGTTCGCGAGGAAGTCGTACGCGCGAACCGCCGCCGCCGGCTCGTACACGTCGAGGACGTTGTTCTCGATCCACGCCGTCAGGTCGTCCGGGGTCTCGTCGACGGCGTACGCCGACCGGAGCGCCTCCTCGGCGGACTCCTCTTTCAACACGGCGTCGAGGAACGGGAACAGCCCCAGCGCCTTGTCGCGGTCGCCGGTGACCACGTCCTCGACCGCGATCGAGTCGCGCCCCTGCGTCGCGGCTTGGAGGTCGTTGACCGCGCCTCGGAGGTCGCCGCGGTTCCCCTCCGCGATCCGCTGGAGGGCGTCGGAGTCGAACTCGATTCCTTCCTTGCGGCAGACGTCGCGGAGGACGGGGACGATGGAGCGCGCGGAGACGTCGCGGAACTCGATCTCCTGGGTCGCGTTCCGGAGCCCCCGCGACATGTCGTAGTAGTCGTTGGCGATGAGCACGATGGGCTGGCCGGACTCCTTGACCAGCTTCGTGATCGCCGAGGCGCCGCCGCGGTCGTAGTTGCCGTGGATGTTGTCCGCCTCGTCGACGATGACGAGCTGTCGCGAGGCGGTGTCGCCGCCGGCCGCGCCGCCGCCGGCCGCGCTCCCGCTGAGGGTGGCGTTCCGCGCGGCCCGGCCCGCGAACCGCTCGATGACGTCGGCGGTGCGCTGGTCGGAGGCGTTCAGCTCCACCGTCTCCCACCCCATGTCGTTCGCGAGCGCGTGCGCCGCGCTCGTCTTCCCGACGCCGGGGCTGCCGTGGAGGACGACCGCCTCGTGATGGTCGTCCCACGAGCGGGCCCACTCCGCGAACGCGTCGCGGGCCTTGTCGTTGCCGCGCACCTCCGAGAGCGTGCTCGGGCGGTACTTCTCCGTCCAGTCGGCCATTACCGAAGCAAGGAGCGAGCCGCGTTTAGTGGTTGCGGAGCGACCGGCGCCGCCCTTACGCCCCCTCGTCGGACGGCGGTCGCTCCGAGAGCCGATCGAACCGGTCCTGCGCCGCCTCGGCGCGGCGCTCCGTCTCCTCGGGCTCGTACGAGGCGGCCTCGATACGCCCGCCGTCGAGCGTCACTGACAGGACCGCGTCGGCATGCCCTCCGTCCGGCGGAAGCCGCGAGGCGTCCAGCACCGCGTCCCCCACCTCGTCGCCGTCGCGCTCGAAGAACACGGTCGCGAGCCCGTCCTCGACGCCGTCCACGACCGCGGTGTACTCGCCGTCGGGGAGATCGATACCGGTCATTCGTAGCTCACCGCAAGCACGCGTTCCCCGGCGGCGTTCGAGAGTATCACCGTGTCGCCGGCGTTGTTCCAGACCGGTGACCCCGCCCCCCAGTACAGCTCGGCGTCGGTGTCTGCGCCGCTCCCCGTCCGGAGCGTCACCGTCGCGCCCGCGTCGAGCGTGTATCCCTCCGGGAACGCGTAGCTGTGCGCCGCCTCGTCCGCGACCGTCCACCCGGACAGGTCGATCGGCTCGTCGCCCGCGTTCTCGAAGACCACGTACTCGTCGTTCAGGTTCTCGCTGTCGTCGCCCTCGGCGTCCGCGTTGATCGCCGCGACTTCCAAGGCTGCGGCCGGATCGGTCGACGCCGTCTCGTCCCCTCCGTCAGTGTCGCCGCCGTCGTCGTCGGCGTCGCTGTCGTCGTCGGCTCCGCCTCCGGAACCGCCGTCGACCGGGTCGCCGCCGAGCCGAGCGCGTTCGACGACCTCGCCGCCTGCCCCGGGTTCGATCGGCTCGCCGTCGCGCACCGCGAGCGGGTCGGTGGGCGCGTCGCGCTGCGTCCGCACGGAGACGCCGTTCCCGTCGCTCACGAGGACGACGGTCCCGTGCGTCGCGGTCCAGTAGGTCGGGAGCGACCGGTCCGCGAACCGCCGGAGGACCTCCTCTGTCGGGTGACCGTACTGGGAGTCGTACGCGCTCGACACGACGACCGCCCGCGGTCCCACCGCGTCGAGGAACTGGCCGCTCGACGAGCTCGACGAGCCGTGGTGGCCGGCCTTCAGCACGGTCGACTCCAGTTCCGACCCGTACGCGTCGATCAGGTACGCTTCTTGATCGTCTTCGGCGTCGCCGGACAGCAGGAAGCTCGTCTCGCCGTGGGTGAGCCTGAGCACGACGCTGTTCTCGTTGCGCGCTTCGCCTTCGAGGTACGGCTCGGGCGGCCCGAGCACGTCGACGCCGACCGCGCCGAACGAGATCGCGTCGCCCTCGCGCGTCTCGTACAGCGTCACGTCGTGCTCCTCGACCGCGTCGAGGTACTCGGCGTAGGTCTGCGTGCTCGCGGCGATGCCGGGGTCGTAGACGGCACCGATCCCGTCGGCCTCCGTCTCGTAGTGCTCGATGATCGCCGCGTTGCCGCCGATGTGGTCCGCGTCGTTGTGCGAGGTGACGAGGTGGTCGATCCGCGTGATGTCGTGCCGCCGGAGGTACTCCAGCACGTACTCGCCATCGTCGTTGTAGTGACCCGTGTCGACGAGCATGGTCGCTCCCTCCGGCCCGACGACGAGCGTGCTGACCGACTGCCCGACGTTGATGAAGTGGACCTCGACGGTGCCGTTCGCCGCCTCGGCCGCCGTCTCGTCGCCCGCGTCCGGTCCCGTCGGCGCCTGATCGCCGGGTACCGCGCCGGCACAGCCCGCGAGGAAGATGATCCCCGCGAGCAGGAGGATCCGGAACGCACCGCCCGTTCGTTTCATGTTTCGTTGATATTCTACACGGGCAAAGAGGTACGCATCCGTTACCGACCCGCACGTGTACTGTCCCGGATCGCGTCGCACCGTCCGCGAAGAGCGACAGCGGTCGCGCTAGCCGCATCCGGACGGTCCGCGTAGAATTCCGTATGGGACCGCTGAGAGTCGAACTCAGGTCATACGGACCCCATCCGCATAGGATACCACTACCCCACGGTCCCTGACTACACGCTGAAAAACGACGGTCCGGTAATTAAGGACTTCGCTTCAGTCGTCGCCGTCCCGCGGGACCACGAGGTCGCCCGCGTCCCGCACCGCGAGGCTCCCGATCGCGTCGCCCTCGTAGACGGCCAGCCCCTCGGCGCGACCGAGGACGTACCCGTCGCGGTCCGCCTCGACCGTCCCGCGCTCCGCGCCCGCGGCGTCGACCACGCTCGCGAGGACATCTCCCTCGTCGAACGCGTCCCCGGCCGCCACCCGGTGCCGGACGAGTCCGGAGATATCGGTCGTCGGCCCGCGGAAGCGCCGCACGGGAAACTCGACAGGGGCCGGGGCCACGCCGACCCCGGGCTCGCTAGCCGACTCGGGTACTTCGTCGAGGAGCCCGAGTTCGACCGCGACGCCGACGACGCCCGCGACGCCAGCGTCGAGGAGCGCGTCGTCGACGACGCTGTGGGCGCCGAGCTCCGCCGTGAACGCCGGGATCCCCGCCTCGTTGAGTACGGCGCCCGCGGTCGATCGCTGGAGGTTCTCTTCGACGTACTCTGCGGTGGGATACTCCCGGACCACCGGAAGCCCGAACGCCTCGACGAGTCGGCCGAGGTCCTCAGAGAGCGCGGCCGCCTCGGCCTCATTCCGTCGGTCACCGTACAGCACGCGGTCGCGGATGGCGAACGGCTCGCTACCGACGCCCGCGGTGTGACAGTCGATCAGTGCGTCCGCGGTCGCGTCGGTGCCGACCGCGTCGACTGAGAACTCGTTCCCCTCGTCCGACGACTCGCCGGTGATCGCGGCGTACAGCCGGGCGTCGATCCGCTCTTGGAGCTTCGGCGGGCGGGCCGACTCCGCGTCGGCGTCCGGGAAGTGCCGGTTCGGGTCCTCGTCGGCGTAGTACGTCTCTCGCGCGTTCCGGCGCAGGCCGGCCGGGGAGACGACGGGCACGACGACGACAACGCCGGCGAGGTCGGCGAGGCGGTCGCCGAAGGTCGCGACCGCGTCCTGGACGACCGCGACGCCCGTCGCCTCGTCGCCGTGGACGCCGCCGGTGAGCCACAGCGTCGGCCCGTCGGCGGCGCCGTTCGCGACCGCGACCGGGAGCCGTTCCGTGCCGCCGGTCGGCAGGTCCCCGACGGTGAGCCACCCGCGGTCGAGCGTTCCGGGCTCGGCGCTCGCGCTCCCGACGGCTACCACTCCGCCTCCGTCTGCGTCCGGCTCGTCCATGTCCGCATCTGGGGGCGGCGAATTTATAAAAGAACGCGCTCCAAGGCGACGACCGTCCCGTTCTCGGCGTCCGGGTCGCCGACGATGCGCCCGAGGCAGACCGCGGTGCCGTCCGGCGTGAAGCACGCGGCGAGCGGCGGGTCCGGGTCCGTGTCGCGGTCAGTCGGCGCGTCGCCATCCGTGTCGGTCGGCGCGTCGCCATCCGTGTCGGTCGGCGCGTCGCTATCGGTCGACGCGTCGTCGCGGACCGCCGCCGGGATCGCCGCGTCGTCGACGTCGATCACGCCGGGCGCGTACACGGGAGCCCCGGTCGCGACGCTGCGGGCGGCCGACCGGGCGACCGTCACCGCGGGGAGGTGGGCGAGGGCGTCCTCCGCCGGGCGGACCACCTCGCGGAGGAGCGCGTCGTCGCCGTCCCCGGCCCACGCGAGCGCGTCCACGAGGTCCTGAAGCGTGCGGAGGTCGCGGTCGTCGAACGGGTCCGTGGCGCTGCGCCGGAGGTGTCCCATGTGCGCGCCGCCCCCCGTCGCGAGTCCGATGTCGTGACACAGCTTCCGGACGTACGTCCCCGACTCGCAGCGGATCCGGAGGAGCGCTCGGCGGTCGGCGACCTCCAGCAGGTCCAACTCGTGGACCGTCCGCGTGCGGAGCCGACGGCTCACGGCGCTCTTCCGCGGCGGCTTCTGGTAGATCTCGCCCTCGAACTCGGCGACGACTTCCCGGAAGTCCGACGGGGGTGACCCGTGGAGCTCCAGCACCGCGACGTACTCCTTTGCCCCTTCGAGGAACACCTGCGCCATGCGCGTCGCGTCGCCGGTCAGCGTGGGGAGACAGCCAGTGACCTTCGGATCGAGGGTCCCCGAGTGAGCGACGCCGCGGGTCGGCGGCCCCTCGGGGTCGAGCGTCGCGAGCGTCTCGTCTATGGCGTCCCGCACCCACGCCGACACTTGGTGCGAGGAGGGCCCGGCGGGCTTGTCGAGGTTGACGACGCCGAACCGGAGCAGCTCCGGCACCGACCGCTCTCCGGGAGGCGCTCTGAGCGGGTCGGGGTCGGCGTCGGAAGGGTCTGTCATGCGGAGGTCAGTCGCGGGTTCAGAAGTCGTACACGACGCCGTCGACGGGCGCTTTCCCCTCGTCGTCGTCGGGGTCGTACGCTTCGACGGTCGCGACGAGGACGTTGAGGAAGCGCTCGGGCCCCCAGCGGGCGGTGTTGTACGCGGCGTCGTAGATCGAGAGGTCTTCGATGTCGATGTTGTAGTACTCCCGGTACCGCTTGCGCTCGGAGGCCTCGCGGCGCTCCGTCTCCGTTCGCGCGCGGTCGGTCGGCTTCGCCTCGCGCTCCGCGATCCGCTCCGCGCGGACCGACAGCGGCGCGTCGAACCAGAACCGGAAGTCGGCGTGGTCGGCCGCGAGCCACCCGGCGAGCCGCGATTCGAGGACCACGTCGTCGCGCTCGACGGCGATCTCGCGGAGCCGGCGGTCGAGGTCGCGGTCGATCTGCGGGTCCTCCTCGGCGAACTCGTTGAACTCGACCGGCGTCATGTCGCGTTCGGCCGCCATCTCGCGGAAGATGTCGCCGCCGGAGACGTGCCCGAGACCGAGCGCGTCCGCCAGCTGGACGGCGTTGGTGCTCTTCCCGCTTCCAGGCGGGCCGGAGACGGTGATCAACATATCACCACTGCGCGGGTGTCGTTCAAAACGGTTGTCGTTCGGCTGCGGGAGCGCGCGCCCGTCGGCGCCCGTGTCGAGGACTCGCTCGCCGTCACCGACCCGGCTCGCTCACGCCTCGGGGTCGGCCGTCGCGGCCGTCATCGACCAGACGGCGACGAGGCCGAGCAGGAGCGCGGGGACAAGCGGCAGCACGAGGTACGTGGCGAAAAAGGGGAGCCCGAACCACCCGGCCGCGTACGGATACGCGTAGATGATCCCGGGGATGACGATAGCGCAGACGAAAAGCGCCGCCGTCAGCGCCCACCCCTCGCGGCCGAAGCCGTCGGCCGCCGGCTCCCGACCGGCCGACTCCGACGGCCCCGTACCGTCGGCGCCGCCGCTCTCGCCCTCCGGGGCGTGGACATAGCCGCCGTCGGTAGTGCCGTCGGCACCCGCGGCCGCGTCGCGATCGGCCGCGTCGCCGTCGGCCGCGTCGGTCTCAGAGCTCACTGTCGGGTCTAACCACCACTTTGCCAAAGCCCTCACGGTTCTCGATCATCTCGTGTGCGCGCGCGGCCTCGCTCATCGGGAGGACCTCCCGGACGCGGGGCTCGAAGGTCCCGTCCCAGACCAGTTCCAGGACATCGTCGACCTCGCCCGGCGTCGCCATCGTCGAGCCGATGACGGAGAGCTGGTTCCAGAAGATTCGGTTGAGCCCCGCGCCCGGGTTCGGGCCGGTGGTCGCGCCGCAGGTGACGAGCCGGCCGCCCTTCGCCATCGACTTCAGCGAGTTCGGGTAGGTCGCCTCGCCGACGTGGTCGACGACGACGTCGACGCCTCGTTTGCCGGTGAGCGCCGCGATCTCGTCCGCGAAGTCGTTCGCCTCGTAGTCGATGACGTGGTCGGCGCCGCAGTCCTCGGCGTGCGCGAGCTTCTCCTCGGTGGAGGCGGTCGCGAACACCTCACAGCCCGCGTGGTCGGCGATCTGGACCGCGGCGTGGCCGACGCCGCCGGAGGCGCCCAAGACGAGCACCTTCTCGCCCGCCTCGATGTCCGCGCGCGTCTGGAGCATCCGCCACGCGGTCTGGAACACGAGCGACGCGGAGCCGGCGACCTCCCAGTCGACGCCGTCGGGGACCGGGACGAGGTTCTCGGCCGGGACCGACGCCTTCTCGGCGTGGACGCCGCGGACGTGTTCGCCGATGATGTGGAAGGAGACGCACAGCGACTCCTCGCCGTTCCGGCAGAACTCGCAGTTGCCGCAGGAGACGCCGGCGCTCACGGCGACGTGGTCCCCAGGCTCGAAGCGCGTCACGCCCTCACCGACGGCCTCCACGACGCCCGCGGCGTCGCTCCCCGGGATGTGCGGCATCTCCACGTCGATGCCGGGCATTCCGCGGCGAGTCCAGACGTCGAGGTGGTTCAACGCCCCCGCCTTGACGTCGACGAGCACCTCGCCGCGGTCGGGGTCGGGCTCGGGGAACTCGCCGTACTCGATCACGTCGCGGTCGCCGTGGTCGGCGAACTGAACGGCCTTCATATTCGGACCCTCCCGCGGGACCCACTAAACAGTACGCCTCACGGAAACGAGCGACGCGACCATCGAACCGGCGCGGCCACCGGACTGACGCGACCATCGAACCGGCGCGGCCCGCGGGACGACGCTCGCAGCCACCGTGCGAGTCGCCCACAGCGACCCGACCGTTTCGTGATGTTTAAGTACCGAAAGCGGGAGCATACGAACGCACGAACTGTAGGGGCGTCGGGCCCCGAGTCCGAGAGGGCGATGATACAACGCGGGTTGCGGTAGCCAAGCCTGGCCCAAGGCGCAGGGTTGCTAACTCTGTGGCGTCACTGCCTCCGGGGTTCGAATCCCCGCCGCAACGCTCGAACGGACGAGTACCGCCGGATCGCGCCGGTAGGGCTCACCACAACCAACACATGAGCACGGAAGAACCACAGGACGACTCGCCGGAGGAGGAGGAAGACCTCCAGTACTTCGTTCGGATCGGGGGCGCGGACCTCGACGGGACGAAGACGGTCGAGCGAAGCCTGTCCGAACTCGACGGCATCGGCACGCGCACGGCGCGGCTGGTCGCCGAGAAGGCCGACGTGGACCGAAACGCCACGTTCGGGCTCCTCGACGAGGAGGATATCGACGCGGTGGTCGACATCGCCGAGAACCTCGAAGACCACGTCCCGTCGTGGATGACGAACCGACAGAACGACTTCTTCACCGGAGAGACGACGCACCTCGTCGGCACGGACGTCAACGAGAAGCGGCGCCACGACATCAACCGGATGAAGATCATCGAATCGTACAAGGGCGTGCGCCACAAGCGCGGGCAGAAGGTCCGCGGCCAGCGCACCAAGTCCACGGGTCGCTCGGAGGGGACCATCGGGGTCAACGTCGAGGAGATCCGCGAGGAGATGGAAGACGACGAGGGCGGTGACGACGAATGAGCACCGGAAAGAACACCAAGGGCTACGAGACGCCGAACCACCCGTATCAGGGCGAGCGCATCGCCGAGGAGTCCGACCTCCTCTCGCGGTACGGTCTGAAGAACAAAGAGGAGTTCTGGCGCGCCCAGTCCGAGCTGCGCAACATGCGCCGAGAGGCCCGACGGCTGCTCGGCGAGGCGCAGGGTGACGTCGACGCCGCACAGGACGCCGGCGCGGAGTTCGTTACGCGGCTCCGCCGGATCGGCATCCTCGGCGACAACGACGACATCTCGACGGTCCTGTCGCTCGACGTGACCGACCTGCTGGAGCGTCGCCTCCAGACGGTCGTCTACCGACAGGGCTTCGCCTCCTCGACCCAGCAGGCCCGCCAGTTCATCGTCCACGGCCACATCACCGTCAACGGCGCCCGCGTCACGCGCCCGTCGGTGAAGGTGGACGTCGACGACGAGGGCGCCATCGCCTTCGACGAGACGAGCCCGCTCGCGGACGATCTCCACCCCGAGCGCGCGGAGTCACAGGAGTAACCAACCATGAGTGAATCCGAGGACGGAAAGTGGGGCATCGCCCACGTGTACGCGTCGTTCAACAACACGCTCATCACGGTCACCGACGAGACGGGCGCCGAGACGATCGCCAAGTCGTCCGGCGGCACCGTGGTGAAGCAGAACCGCGACGAGGCGTCGCCGTACGCCGCCATGCAGATGGCGGAGGTCGTCGCCGAGCGCGTCAAGGACGCCGGGCTGGAGGGCGTGCACGTTCGCGTGCGCGGTCCCGGCGGCAACCTCAACAAGTCCACCGGTCCCGGTGCGCAGGCGACGATCCGCGCGCTCTCGCGGGCGGGCGTCGAGATCGGGCGCATCGAGGACGTCACGCCGATCCCGCACGACGGGACGAAGGCGCCGAAGAACAAGCGAGTCTGACATGACCGAAGACGAATTCGACGTCCAGTACGTCGAACGGGACGAACGCAGCGCGCGGGTGCTGATCCGCGGGCTCACGCCGGCGTTCGCCAACGGCATCCGCCGCGCGATGATCGCCGACGTCCCGACGTTCTCGATCGACACCGTCCGGTTCGTCGAGAACTCCTCGGTCATGTTCGACGAGATGATCGGCCTGCGGCTGGGGCTCGTGCCCCTGACGACGCCGCTCGACGACTTCGATATCGGCGACGAGGTCACCCTCGCGCTCGACGTCGAAGGTCCGGCGACGGCGTACTCCGGCGACATCGAGAGCAGCGACCCGCTCGTCGAGGTCGCCGACGAGAACGTTCCGATCATCGAGCTGAAGGAGGGACAGCGGTTGGAGTTCGAGGCCGACGCGGTCCTCGACACCGGCAAGGAGCACGCCAAACACCAGGGCGGCGTCTCCGTCGGCTACCGCCACCTCCAGCGCGTCTCGGTCGAGGGCGACCGCGGCGAGTTCGACGACGACGAGCCGAACATCCTCCGCGGCGTCATCGAGACGCCGGACGGGGAGATCGAGCTCACGGACGAGTTCGACAACGACCTCTCGGAACGGTTCCCCGGCAAAGAGGTCGCGGTCGAGGACGTGCCGGGCGCGTTCGTCTTCCACATCGAGACGGACGGCTCGTTCGACGTCGAGGAACTGTTGCTCCGCGCGATCGACTCCATCGAGGAGCGCGCGGACGAACTACAGACGAAAGTCGCAGTATAAGGAAATGACGGCCCTTCGAACCACCCCCCTGACCGTCGCCCTCGCCGGCAGCCGCGGCGCCGCTCCGACCGACGGAGCGCGCGCGGCCGACCGCGGGGACGCCGGGACCGAAAGTGGTTTGAAGGGAGCCGGAATACGGTGGAGTGTACGCAGGGATAGCCAAGTCAGGCCAACGGCGCAGCGTTCAGGGCGCTGTCCTGTAGAGGTCCGCAGGTTCAAATCCTGCTCCCTGCACTCCGTTTTCCACGAACTCTCCGTTCAGGAGGGACAGCTATGAGTAGCAAGACGAATCCGAAACTACAGAACCTCATCGCCGATCTGAAGTCGGTCTCGCGTGACTCCGGTGCCAACGTGTGGCAGGACGTCGCCGACCGACTGGAGAAGCCACGGCGCACGCACGCTGAGGTCAACCTGGGCCGTATCGAACGATACGCGCAGGAAGACGAGACGGTCGTCGTCCCCGGCAAGGTGCTGGGCAGCGGTGTGCTCGAAACGAACGTTACCGTCGCCGCCGTCGACTTCTCCGGAACCGCCCGGACGAAGATCGACCAGGCCGGCGAAGCGGTGACGCTGGAACAGTACGTCGAACAGAACCCCGAAGGAAGCAACGTGCGGGTGATCCGATGAGTCTCGCGAAGATCGACGCGGACGTCGTCGTCGACGCCCGCGACTGTATCCTCGGTCGCGTCTCCTCGGAGGTCGCCCAGCGCGTCCTCGCCGGGGAGACCGTCGCCGTCGTCAACGCCGAGCGCGCCGTCATCACCGGCAACGAGGAGGCGACGATGGAGACGTACCACAAGCGCGCGGAGCTCGGCTCGGACAGCGGGCCGTACTACCCCAAGCGCCCCGACCGAATCTTCAAGCGCGCCATCCGCGGCATGCTGCCGTACAAGTCGGAGGACGGCCGCGAGGCGTTCTCGAACGTGCGCGTGTACGTCGGGAACCCCTACGAGCGCGACGAGGACGTCGAGAGCGTCGTCCTCGACGGCACCTCGCTCGACCGCCTCTCGAACATCAAATTCACCACGCTCGGGGAGATCTCCGAGTCTCTGGGAGCCAACGTCACATGGTAACGAACACCTCAGGCAAGAAGAAGACGGCCGTCGCCCGCGCCACCGTGCGCGAGGGCGAGGGTCGCGTTCGCATCAACTCCCAGCCAGTCGAGCTGGTCGAACCGGAGCAGGCGCGGCTCAAGATGCTGGAGCCGTTCCGCATCGCGGGCGAGGAGCTCCGCGACGGCGTCGACATCGACATCGACGTCGAGGGCGGCGGCTTCAGCGGGCAGGCGGACGCGACGCGGACCGCCATCGCCCGCGGCCTCGTCCAGCACCTCGGCGACGCCGAGCTGCGCGACGCGTACATGAACTTCGACCGCACCCTGCTGGTCAACGACGTGCGCCAGTCCGAACCCAAGAAGTGGGGCGGACCCGGCGCGCGCGCTCGCTACCAGAAGTCCTACCGCTGAGGTGATCCAGTCATGATGATCCCCGTCCGGTGTTTCACGTGCGGCAACGTCGTGGGTGAACACTGGGAAGAGTTCAAAGAGCGGGCTCGCGAGGGCGACGAAGACCCCGGCGAGGTGCTCGACGACCTCGGGGTCGACCGGCACTGCTGCCGGCGCATGCTGGTGAGCCACCGCGACCTCGTGGACGTCGTCTCGCCGTACCAGTAACCATGTCAGGACAGCGATACAATCGATACGAGAAGGCACGCATCCTCGGCGCGCGAGCGCTACAGGTGTCCTACGGGGCGCCCGTGCTGATCGACACGGACCAGACGGAGCCGATACTCGTCGCCGCGGAGGAGTACGACGCGGGCGCGCTCCCGTTCACCGTGCGGAGGGAATCCAACTAATGACCCGAATTACCAGCGTCTCGTTGCGTCGCGTGCTCGACTCGCGCGGAAACCCGACGGTCGAGGCCGACGTGCTCACCGAGTCCGGCGGCTTCGGCCGTGGGGCGGCGCCTAGCGGGGCCTCGACCGGGGAGTACGAAGCGATCGAACTGCCGGCGAGCGAATCCATCGCGAAGGCCCGCGAACACGCGGTCCCGCGCCTCGAGGGCGTCTACGCCGGCGACCAGCGCGCGGTCGACAGCGCACTCCGCGCCGCCGACGGGACGGACGACTTCTCCGCCATCGGCGCCAACAGCGCGGTCGCCATCTCGATGGCGGCCGCGAAGGCCGCCGCCGACGTGCTCGGCGCACCGCTGTACCAGCACCTCGGCGGGGCGTTCCGCGGCGAGAACTTCCCGATCCCGCTTGGCAACGTCGTCGGCGGCGGAGAGCACGCCAAGGAAGCGACCCACATTCAGGAGTTTCTCGCGGCGCCCGTCGGCGCGCCGAGCGTCTCGGAGGCCGTCTTCGCGAACGCCGCGGTCCACGCGGCGGTCGCGGACGTGTTAGACGAGCGCGGCGTGCCCGCGGCGAAGGGCGACGAGGGCGCGTGGGCGCCCCCCATCTCGGACGCCGACGCGTTCGAGGTCGTCGACGAGGCGGTCGACCGCGTCGAGGAAGACGTGGGCTTCGAGATCCGCTTCGGTCTCGACATGGCCGCGGCCGAACTGTACGACGACGAGGTCGAGGCGTACGTCTACGGCGACGAGACGAAGTCGGCCGACGAGCAGATCGAGTATGTCGCTGGCCTCGTCGACGAGTACGACCTCGCGTACGTCGAGGACCCGCTCGACGAGAACGACTACGAGGCGTTCGCGGAGTTGACCGACCGGGTCGGCGACCGGACGCTGATCTGCGGGGACGACCTGTTCGTCACCAACGTCGAGCGGCTCCAGGACGGCATCGACGCCGGCGCGGCCAACAGCATCCTCATCAAGCCGAACCAGATCGGGACGCTGTCGGACGCGTTCGACGCCGTCGAGCTCGCCGCCCGCAACGGGTACGAGATAGTCATCTCTCACCGTTCGGGCGAGACCGAGGACACCACCATCGCACACCTCGCCGTGGCGACCGACGCCGGTTACATCAAGACCGGGACGGTCGGCGGCGAGCGAACCGCCAAGCTGAACGAACTGGTCCGCATCGCGGACGACGCGGTATGACGGGCCCACACCACGCATGAGCGAAGACAACGACGCGGTCGAACTCGACGACGACGCGGAGACCGAGGCGGTCGACGCGGCGGTCGAGGAGGAGGCCGACACGACCGAGGAACCGACCGCCGACGCGGCCGAGACGGCCGCCGACGCCGAGAGCGAGACCGCCGCGGGCGACGACGAAGCGGACGAGGAGGAGGCCTCCCCGTTCGACGACGACGTCATGCCCGACGACGACGTCGACCTGCTGATCCCCGTCGAGGACTACCTCTCCGCGGGTGTCCACATCGGGACCCAGCAGAAGACGAAGGACATGGAGCGGTTCATCCACCGCGTCCGCGACGACGGGCTGTACGTCCTCGACGTGAGCCTGACCGACCAGCGGATCCGCACGGCCGCGGACTTCCTCGCGAACTACAACCCCGAGCAGATCCTCGTCACATCCTCGCGGCAGTACGGTCGGTTCCCGGCCGAGAAGTTCGCGGACGCCATCGGCGCCCGCGCCCGCACCGGTCGCTTCATTCCGGGCACGCTGACGAACCCCGACTACGCCGGCTACATCGAGCCGGACGTGGTCGTGGTCACCGACCCCATCGGCGACGCGCAGGCCGTCAAAGAGGCCATCACCGTCGGTATCCCGGTGATCGCGATGTGCGACTCCAACAACCAGCTGTCGAACGTCGACCTCGTCATCCCGACGAACAACAAGGGTCGGCGCGCGCTGTCGGTCGTCTACTGGCTCCTCGCCAACGAGACGCTCGACCGCCGCGGCGCCGACACGGTGTTCGCCCTCGAAGACTTCGAGGACGAGCTCTAAGCCGGCCGCGTTTTTCTTCGACGCTTCTTGTTTCGTCCGTTCACCGCTCGGAGAGCCGTCGGCGAATCGATCCGCGGCGCGACGCGCTCAGACGATATCGGGCGTGAACGGGTACGAATAGACCCGCCCGTCGTTGGCCTTCACCGTTGCCACGAGGACCAAGACTAGGTCGACGACGCCGATAATCGGGAACAGCAGGAGGCCGATGAACACGAAGCTCAGGACGGCGGCAATCATGAGCGCGGCGAAGACGACGATCTGGAAGTTCAGCGAGTTCTTCGCGTTCCGCTCGACGAGTTCGTCGTTGTCGTCCGCGAGGATCAGGAAGAGAATCGGGCCGAGGAACGACGCGAAGAGCGACGAGGCGTGCGACAGCGCCGCTAGCGTCGTGTCCCCGTCGACGGTCCCGTCGCCGGTCTCAGTTGCTGTGGTTGACATAGCGGGATGGCGGTTTCGGAGCAGATTGATAAATTTTCGGAGACCGACCGGAATACACGGAGGCGGCAGTCGACAGCCACGCTCAAGCCGGCGCCCGTCGCCGACTGCGACCGATCGGTCGTCGGTCGGTCCCCCGCTCAGTCGGGCGTCGGCCGGTCCCCCTCTCAGTCGGGCGTCGGCCGGTCCCCCGCTTAGTCGGTCGTCGACGGCTCGCTGTCGGTCGGTTCGTCGACCGCCCCGCCCGTCGTCTCCTCGGGCACGTCGTGGGTCCACCGCGGCTCTATCTCTCGGTTCGCCATCACGATCCGGTCGCCGCCGTCGGTGTCGATCCGCGTCTTCCGGAGTTCGATGGCGGCGACCGTTCCCGTCACGCCCTTCGACTCGACGCGGTAGCCGACGTTGAAGTCCGGGTCCCGCAGGAGGTAGACGCCCGCCACCGTGTCCTCGATCATCTCGGAGAGCGCGTAGGAGACCCCGAGGGCGATGAAGCCGACGGCGGTGCCGAGGCTCGCCGCGATGTCGCCCATGCCGACGACCTTCAGGAACGTGAGCGCGACGCCGAACCAGAGGAAGACGGCGACGAGCGTGCCGATGAGGTCGCCGACCAGCTCGCGGTCGCCGACGTACAGTCGCTCGATCGAGCCGCGGACGACGGAGAGGACGACCCTGACCGTCAGGTACGCCAGCGCGAGGAAGATCAGCCCCGAGAGCAGCCGCGGTACCGCGACGACGAGCCCCTCGACGAAGTTCGAGAGCGACCGGGAGACGAGCGACGGGATCTGCGTCATGCCGAACCGCACACGGCCAGGGGTGGAAAAGGTAGGGGCGACCCGACCGCGTCAGTTGGCGTCCGTCTCGGAGGTGAACACGCCGTCGAGGTCGACGCTCGGATCGCGGCGCGGTTCCGTCTCGCGCCCCGACCGCTCGTCCGGGGCGCGCTTCCGCGCGCGGCGCATGAGGACCTCGTGGGTGTCCCGCGACTCCTCGTCCGGCCCGGGGCGCGCCTGGACGTAGCTCCCGTCGGCCCGCATCTCCCAGCGGCGCCGGTTGTCGTCGAGCATCGTCGAGAGCACCCCGTCGAGCGTCTCCCGGAGCGCCGGGTCCTCGACCGGCGCGACGGCCTCGACGCGCCGGTCCAAGTTCCGCGTCATCCAGTCGGCCGACCCGATGTAGTACTCCGGATCCCCTGCGTTGCCGAACCGGAAGATGCGCGAGTGTTCGAGGAACCGCCCGACGACGCTGTGGACCCGAACGGTCTCCGTGGCGCCGTCGACCCCCGGGCGGAGCCGGCAGATCCCGCGCACGATCAGGTCGATCTCCGCGCCGGCCTCGGCCGCCTCGTACAGGCGCTCGACGACGCCCGGGTCCTCCAGGGCGTTCATCTTCGCGACGATGCGCCCCCCGCGCCCGGCGAGGGCGTGGTCGCGCTCGCGGTCGATCAGTTCGTAGAGCCGCTCGCGCAGCGTCTCGGGGGCGACGAGCAGCTTCCGGTAACTCCGGTTGCGCGAGTGGCCGGTGAAGGAGTTGAACAGCCGGACGAGGTCCTGGCCGACGTCGTGGTCGGCGGTGAACAGCCCGAGGTCGACGTACCCCTTCGCGGTCCCCGAGTGGTAGTTGCCCGTCGCGACGTGCGAGTAGAGCCGGACGTCGTCGCCCTCCTCGCGCACCGCGAGCGCGACCTTGCTGTGGGTCTTGAGGTCGACGGTGCCGTACGCGACGTGGATCCCTTCCTCCTCTAGCCGCTTCACCCACCGGAGGTTGTTCTCCTCGTCGAACCGCGCCTTGAGTTCGACCATCACCGCGACTTGCTTGCCGTTCTTCGCGGCGTCGATGAGGCTCCCGAGCACCCGCGAGTCGGGCGCGGTCCGGTATATCGCGGCCTTGATCGCGAGCGTGTCCGGGTCGTGCGCCGCGGCGTCGAGGAACGTTTGGACGGTGTCGGTGAAGGAGTGGTACGGGTGGTGGACGAGCGCGTCCCGCCCGCGGATCGACTCGAACAGCTCCTCCGGCTGTTTCGGGTCGAGGCCGACGAACCGCGGGTGCTGTTGGGGCGTCCACGCCGGACGTTTTAACTCGGGCGCGTCGAGGTCGAAGAGGCCCTCGAAGTCGGAGAGCGCCAGCGGGGCGCGCCGTTCGAACACCTCCCGGTCGTCGACGTCGAGGTGCTCGACGAGGAGGTCGCGGACCGCGGGCGGGGTGTCCTCGTCGATCTCGATGCGGACCAGCGTCGCGAAGCGCCGCTCGCGGAGCACGTCCTCGATCCGCTCTATCAGCCCCTCCGCAACGTCCTCGTTGCGCCTGACCTCGGCGTTGCGCGTCACGCGGAACGTCGAGTGGTCGACGATTTCCACGTCCGGGAACACCAGATCGAGGTTGGCGGCGATGACGCGCTCGACCGGGACGGCCCGCGTCTCGCCGTCCGCGGGGTGATCCGGCCCGGCCGGGACCAGCCGCGGGAGGTTCTCTGGGACCTTGATCCGCGAGAAGCGGACCGTCCCGTCCGGCTTGCGGGTGCGGACCGCGAGCGATAAAGAGAGGTTCGAGAGGAACGGGAACGGGTGCGCCGGGTCGAAGGTGAGCGGCGTGAGCGTGGGCAGCACCGACGACTCGAACCGGTCTCTGAGGTGGTCGACCTCCTCGGGGCTCAGGTCGTCGTACCCGAGCACCTCCACGCCGGCCTCGGCGAGGGCCGGCTTCACCGCCTCGTGGTAGCACTGCGACTGCGCCTCGAACAGGTCCGCCGCCATCGAGAGCGCGTCGGTCCACTGCTCGCGCGGCGTCGCGCCGTCGACGGTCGGCTCCGTCGTCCCGGCGTCGATCTGCTGTTTGAGGCCGCCGATCCGCTTCATGAAGAACTCGTCGAGGTTCTGCGTCAGGATCGAGAGGAACCGGAGCCGCTCGAGCGGCGGCTGGCGGTCGTCGGTCGCCTCGTGGAGGACGCGCCACTGGAAGGAGAGCTCCGAGAACTCGCGGTTGAGGTACCACCGGTCGTCGTCGAACGGCTCGCCGGCCGGCGGCGGGTCGGCCGCGATCGGCGGGGTCTGCGGCGGCACGGCCGTCTGCCACGTCTCGGGCGAGAGGACGACGGCGTCGTCCTCGTCGGGAGCGGGCTCGGGTTTGGCGTCCGCCCCGTCCGACCCGGTTTCGGGGTCGCCGTCGCCCGCATCGGCCTCCCGCTCGCCGTCCACGCCCCCGTCGGGCGGCGTCTCGCGCTCGGCGTCGTCGTCTTCATCGGCCGTGCGCTCCGGACCGCTCATCTCAGCTCAACTCGGCCACGTCGACGATCTTGGCGTCGCTCCGCCCGACGCCGTCGCGGAGCGCGGGGACCGCCGTGACCGTCTCGGCGCGGAGGTCGTACGCGGTGAGCGCCCCGCCGTAGACGCAGCCGGTGTCGAGTCCGACCGCCCACTCCGAGCGGACCGGCTCGTCGAGCACGGTGTGGCCGAAGAACACTCGCGGCGGCCCGGCGTACTCCTCGTACCAGTACGGCGGATCGTAGCTGCCGCCCGGGGCGAGCGAGCGGGTGTTCTGGAGGTCGTCGATCATGTGCTCGGCGAGCGGTTTCCGCGGGTCGACCCCGCCGTGGACGATCAGGTTCTCGCCGACCGTGATCGCGACCGGCAGCGACTCGATCCACGCGAGGTCGTCGCCGGACAGCGACGCCAGCGACTTCTCGCCGCGCAGCAGCTTCTCCTCGTTGTTCCCCCGGACCGAGAACATGTTGTCCGCGTTCCGCACGCGCTCGACGACCGACGCGCTGTCCGGCCCCTTGCGGACCAGATCGCCGACGAAGGCCACGAGGTCGTCGTCGGTCACCTCGAGCCTCGACAGCAGGCGGTCCAGCGGCTCCGGACAGCCGTGCACGTCGCCGACGACGTACGCGCGGTCGTACTCGTCGAGGTCGATGTCGAGGTGGTGCGGTTCGACGTCCGGGTGGAAGCGACCCATTGCGTCTCCGTACGGGGAGTCGACTGATAAACGCCGCTAAGAGCGGTATATACCGATATATATCCCGGCGCGTCGCGCTCCGGCGAGCGCCGTCAGTCGGGCGCGACGCGCCGACAGCCCGCCTCCAGCCGCAGCGTCGGATCGCCGTCGCCGTCGTTCTCGATCCAGAGTTCGACGCCGCTCTCGTTGGGGTCGTCACAGGGGAGCTCCCGCCGCTCGAACCCCGGCCAGTCCCGCTCGAACCGGGTCCCGTCGACGGTCACGACGACGGTCTCCGGCTCGGCCGATCCCGGGAACGTCGCGTGCTCGTTGGCCTCGTTCTCGTCGGAGAGGCGGTACTGCTTCTCGAACAGCCGCGCTCCGTCGCCGTCGTCGACCGCGACGATCACCTCGTGGGTCTCATCGCGCTCCCCGAGGTAGACGCTCACCCAGTGAGCGGGGGTCGACGCGGAGTCGACGCCCGAACACCCGGCGACGGCGGCGAGGGCAGCAGAGGTTCCGGTGACGAACGCGCGACGTGTCGTGGAGGGCATCGTCTCCGCGTTTCCTGTGAAATAAGTCAAACTAACGATTCGCCGCTCGCGGCCCCGCCTCGTCGAATCGCGACCGCGGCGTTGAGAGTCGCGCGTCCGCCCCCGACTTCATCATCGCCTCCGTGTCGGCCGCTTCCTCGGCGGCGAGCTCCGCGCTCGCCGCTGGGAGCCAGGCCGGCGGCGCGACCTCGGTACCGACGGAGCGGGGCGCGACCGCGTACTCGAACCGCTTGGACTCGCCCCCCCGGACGTACGCGAGCCTGGCCTCCCGGACGACGCCGTTCCGGTCGACGGTCAAGGAGCCCCGGACGTCGGTCGCGTTGCGGACCGCGACGCCCGTCGCGGCGTACCGGATCAGCCGTTCGCCGTCCGCCTCGACGACCCCGACCGCGCGGAACTCGCCGACGGTGAGGATCCGGGAGGCGACCGCCCACATCGAATCGGCCGCGCGGTACCTGGTCGTCGCCACCGACCCGTTGGACGCCTCGAAGGAGACGTCTCTGTTCCGAGCGCTCCGACTGTACCGGACGCCGTCGTCGACGTACACGTCGCTGCGCGTGATGTCGACGTACCCGTTGTGAACGTCGAGCCGGAACCGAGTCCGGTCGCGGGCCGCCTCGTACTCGTAGTCGGCGTACGCGCCGGCGCGGAAGCGCTCGACCGCGGCCCCCGTCGCCGGCTCCGTTCGGAGGAACGCCACGGACCGCTCGCGCGCCGTCGCGACGTCGACCCCGCTCCGCGTGAACCCGTCCGGGAACGCGACGTCGCCGAGCCGCTCGTCCGCGTCCGGCGTCGCATTCGCCGCGGAATCCGCCGGCGAGGCGCCGGGCGATGCGGTTTCCGGCGGCGTCGGCTCGCCCGGGACGAACCCGCCGCACCCCGCGAGCAGGAGCAGGACGGCGACCGCGGTCGCGGCGCGGGCGCGCTGGGAGGCGTCTCTCACTCGTGGTCTCGCGGTGACGGGGTTACTTGCGGCCCGGGCTCACGGGCTCGTCGGCGGGGGCGCCGTCGTCGGACAGCGCCGACCGCGCCGCCGCGACCGTCTCGTCCACGCGCGCCCACGCCACGGGCGGCTCGACCGCGTCGAGTTCCGCGTCGAGCGTGTCGAGCCGCTCGTCGAATCGGTCGTCCCAGTCCGGGCCGTCGGCGAGCGCGTCGGCGTGGTCGGCCACTGCGGCCTCGAGGTCGTCGAGCCGCGCGTCGACGTCGCCCGGGAAGGAGACCCCGTCGCGGTCGGCCCACGCGCGGAGGTCGGCGGCCTCGGCCCGGAGGTCGGCGACGACGAGTTCGAGGACGCGCGTCTGGAGGGTCGCCTCGAACCGCCGTTCCGGGTCGGGGTCATCGCTCTCCCGCAGCGACGCGACGGTCTCGGCGACGGCCGCGACCGACTCCTCCGCAGCGTCGATCTCGTCCACGAGCGCGCCGTGACGTCGGTTGGCCGAGCGGAGCCACGCCTCGAACGCCTCCAGTTCGGTTTCGAGGTCGTGGGCGACGCGGACGATGTCCTGCGCCTCGGTGGTTATCTCGTGGAGGGCAACCGCGGCGCGGTACACCGCCACCGGCTCGGCCAGCCCCGACCGCGCCGCGCCGAGGTCGTCGCCGAGCGCCTCCACCTCCGCACGGAGGTCGTCCAGCCGGTCCCCGAACGCCCGCCGGCGGACAGTGACGACCTCGAGGTCCGGCGCGTCGTCGGCGGCGGCGGTCGCCTCGTCGTGGGTCCGCGTCGCGAGGTCGACCCGCGTCTCCGCTGTCGCGAGTATCTGCGACACGTCGGTGACGCTCGACTCGATCGCCGCGGACGTCACCCTCCCGTCGTCGGTGAAGGGTTCGAGCCAGGTCCGGATCGACTCCGGTTCCTCGCCGGTCCGGTCGGCCACAGACTCGACGAGTTCGTCGAGGGGCGTCTCCGCGGGCGCGCTCTCACTCATACGGCCGGATTCGGCGTAGTACGGTGTATACCTTCCTAAGAGCGGTGTGTTCGGGGACAGAGGCGAACAGAGCGGTACGTGGTGGTATATAGCTGTCAGAACCCTCTCTTGTACTCACCACCGATACTGTGGGCTCTTCGCGTGACAAGAGGTGACTATATTAAAAATATAAACCAGTTTAATAGACTTGCCCGTTGCCACGCCTGATGTCAGACCGGAACTGGGTCGACGGCGGCGTGTCGCGGCGGAAAGTTCTCATCACGTCCGGAGCGCTCGGAACCGCCGGGTTGGCGGGCTGTAGCGGAAGCAGCGACGGCGGCGACGGCGGATCCGGCGGCGACGGCGGCGACGGTGGCTCCGGCGGCTCCGGTGGCGACGGCGACGACGGCTCCGGGCAGAGCACGGCGCTGCTCAACGCCGAGGGCTCCTCGACGGTGTACCCAATCTCGAACACGGGGAGCTCATACTGGAACTCCAACGCCCCGCCGAGCGACGGCGAGTACTGGGGCGCGAACGACGAGGGCTCGGTGCCCGGCTGGGACCAGCTCTCCGCCGACGGCGCGGACGACATGCTCATCGCCGACTACTTCGCAGCGAAGTTCGGCTTCGAGCCGACCGATCAGCGCTCTTCGCCGCCGTTCCCGACGACGGTCGGCCTGAGCCACTCCGGGACCGGCTGTGAGGCCGTCACTGACGGCCTCGTCGACATCGGCAACTCCTCCGGGCCGATCACGGCGGAGCTCGACTGGACCGAGGAGAAGGCCCAGAACACAGTCGTCGACAACGTTGTCGGTCGCGATGGCCAGCCGGTCGTCGTCAGCTCCGACGTCTCCGACGCCGGCGTCGCGCAGCTGACCGGCGAGGAGATCCGCGGCATCTACCAGAACGAGATCACCAACTGGAACGAGATCGACGGGGTCGACTACGATCAGGAGATCTACGCTATCGGCCGCGCCGAGGGCTCCGGGACGGACACCTCGTTCCGCCTGAACATGCTCGGCGCCGCCGACGCCTCGATGTCGGGCGTCGACACGCGGTTCGGGCAGAACCAGCAGGTCGCGCAGGCCGTCTCCCAGAACGAGGGCGCCATCGCGTACATGGCGCTCGCGTTCACCAGCGAAACGGTCATCCCGATCTCCATCGAGTTCGACGGCACGCTGTACGAGACCAGCCGCGACGCGGAGAACACCATCTTCGACAGCGAGTACCCGCTCAACCGCGACCTCCACATGTACACGCTCATCGAGGAGAACAACCCCGAAGCCGGCGGCTACGACCGGCGCGAGGCGGCGTTCGTCAATATGTTCCTCAACGAGTTCGGACAGAGCGTCTTCGTCGAGGGGAACAACTACATCCCGCTCCCGACGAGCGACCTCCAGTCGATGAAAGACAAGGTCTCGTCCGTCGCCACGGAGGATCTCATCTCGCCGTAGTCCGACGACCGACGGTCGATCGACCCGAGACGAGCGTCGTCTCGGCCGACTGACCCCCCGCGACCGCCCGTCTCTCCGCGGCCGCCGGCGCTCACGGTACGGACGAACATGGCTTCTACGACACACAACACGCGAATGCTCTCGATAACAGACAGATGCCAACGGTAACAGACGTGCTCGGCGGGCGACTGACCGACGCACTCGGCGCGCAGCGCAGACGAGTCAGGGAGTTCGTCGACGAGACCGAACCCCCCGCGCTGGCGATCATCTCCGCGATGACGCTGTCGCTTCTGGCCACCCTCGTCGGGTTCCTCGCCGTCTCCGACCTCACCATCGTTCCCTTCGTCGTCTTCCTCACGGCGGCGGGGATCGGCTGGTTCCGGTACCAGGAGGAGACCGCGTACACGATCGCGCTGATGATGACGGTGTCGACGATCCTCATCCTCGGACTGATCATCGTCTTCATCTTCCGCGAGTCCGTCCCGGTGATCCGATACGAGAGCGCGACGGCGTTCGGGATCACGGTCCCCGGCCTGCGGATGTTCATCCAGCCGAACTGGGACGCCGTCTCGCCGCCCATCCGGTACTCGATGGTGCCGATGATCCACGGGACGGTGATGGTGACGCTGATCGCCTCCGCGGTCGCCGCGCCCCTCGGTGTTTCCGCGGCGCTCTTCCTCTCGGAGATCGCCCCCGCGACCGTCCGCGAGGTCGTCAAGCCCGGCGTCGAGATCCTCGCCGGCATCCCCTCGATCGTCTACGGGTTCATCGGGTTCACCGTGCTGGGCCCGTGGGCCTCCGACCAGTTCCAGACGACGGGGCAGGGGTCGTACCTGTTCGTCGGCATCGTCGTCGGGCTGATGGCGCTCCCGACCGTCGTCTCCGTGGCCGAAGACGCGCTGAGCAGCGTCCCGGAGTCGATGAAGAGCGGCTCGCTGGCGATGGGAACGACCGACTGGCAGACGATGACCTCGATCACGCTGCCGGCCGCGTTCTCCGGCGTCTCCGCGGCGGTCCTGCTCGGTGTCGGCCGCGCCATCGGCGAGACGATGGCCGCCACGGTGATGCTCCGCGGCGTGCCTCGCCTCACGGAGCCACTCGTCAACGTCTTCTACGGGCAGGAGACGCTGACGTCGATCATCGCGCGGAACTACGGCGAGGCCGACGGCCTCCAGATGGACGCCTTGTTCGTCGCGGGCGTGATCTTGTTCGTCACCGTCCTCGTCATCTCCATCGGCGCGCAGTACATCGAATGGAGAATGCACAAGCGGCTCGGGGGTGAGGTCTGATGGCGGACGCGAGCCAGACGGACGCCAGGCTCGTCGAGTCGGAGACCACGGAGACGGACGCCGTCGCGGGCGTTGCCGTCGGGCTCTCGGCGGTCCTGTTCGCGCTCGCCGTCGCCGCGCTGTTCGAGCGCGTCAGCCTCACCGGCTCGCTGTTCGGGATTCGGACCGTGACGCTGCTCGGCGGGCTCCTGACCGCGCTCGGCGTCGCGGTGGTCGCCTTCGGCGCCGGCTCCCGTCTGGGCTACGTCGAGACCGACCCCGACCCGAGCGCCGGGCTCGTCGCCGGCTTCGGCGCCGCCGTTCCGTGGGTCGTCGTCGGCGGGAGCGTCGCGAGCCAGACGCTCGGTCTCGGCACGACGGTCGGCGTCCTCGCCGGGACGGCCGTCGGCGGCGGCGCGTTCGCGCTCACCGTCCTCCCCCGCGAGGACGTGGGGTCGACGCTCCCGCTCGGGAGCCTCCTCGCGCTGACGGGGCTCGTGTTCCTCACCGGCGTCATCGGCCCGACGTGGGTGTGGGAGCTGGACTGGGCCCAGCAGGCGGCCCTCACCGCGGAGTTCCTCATCCCCGCGGCGACGCTGTTCAGCGCGCTGTACGGCGGCTGGGCCTCGGCGAAGGCGTACGGTGGCTTCGGCGCCCGCGGTCGGCACATGGGCGCGTACGTCCTCGTGTACCTGAACGCGCTCTCGATCGTCGCTTTCCTGTTCGTCCTCGTCGCCTTCGTGGTCGTCCAGGGGGTCCCCGGGCTGTTGAACGGCGTCGAGATCGGCCTCGGCACCGGGCCGCAGACGACGGTCCTCGGCGTCTCGGTCACGCTGCCGGTGTCCGTCCCGTTCGTGATGAACGGCGTCGCCCTCTTCAACGACTTCCAGGGCGTGTTGCCCGCGATCGTCGGCACGGTCTGGCTCGTCCTCGGCGCCGTCGTGCTGGCGGTCCCGCTGGGCGTCGGCGCGGCGCTCTTCCTCACCGAGTACGCGGACCGCGGTCGGTTCACCCAGGTCGTCGAGATCGCGACAAACGGGCTGTGGAGCACCCCCAGCATCGTCTTCGGGCTGTTCGGCTTCGCCTTCCTCATCCCGCGGTTCGGCAACGGGAAGTCGCTGCTCTCCGGGATGATCACGCTCGGGTTCATGCTCCTCCCGCTCGTGGTGATCACCTCCCGGGAGGCGATGCTCTCCGTCCCCGACGAGTACCGCGACGCGAGCGCCGCCCTTGGGGTGTCGAAGTGGCAGACGATCCGGAGCGTCGTCCTCCCGGCGGCGCTGCCCGGCGTCGTCACCGGCGTCATCCTCGGCGTCGGTCGGATCGCCGGCGAGACGGCGCCGATCCTGCTGACGATGGCCGGCGGGACGTTCGTTCCCGGCTCGCAGACGGTCGACGTCCTCGGGAGCTTCCAGTTCACGTCCGCGCCGCCGTTCGTCGCCAATCCGGCCCTGCTGGAGGCAACCTCAGCGCTGCCGTACCAGCTGTACGCTCTGATTTCCGCCGGCGTGGGTGCCAGCAGCAACGTCGGCAACGCGGACGAGTTCCGCTGGGCGACGGCGCTGGTGCTGCTCGTCGTCGTCCTCTCATTCTACGCGATCGGCATCGCGACGCGCTACTACTTCCGGCGACGGCTCACACACACCTGAATCCGATGAGCGAGAACACCACCCAACAGACCCAGACCGCATCGACCGACGACCGCTCGCCGACCGACGGCCGCTCGCCCACCACGACGACCGGCGAGACCGTCGAGCAGACCCGCGACGAGTGGACCGACTACGAGTTCCGCGGCGACACGAAACTGGCCGTCGAGGACCTCGACGTTCACTACGGCGACGACCACGCGCTGAAGGGCGTCTCGATGGAGATCCCCGAGGAGAGCGTCACCGCCCTGATCGGCCCCTCAGGCTGCGGGAAGTCGACGTACCTCCGGTGTCTCAACCGGATGAACGATCGGGTCAGCTCCGCCCGGATCGACGGCTCGGTGAAGCTCGACGGGCAAGAGATCTACCGGGACGGGGTCAACCTCGTGGAGCTGCGTAAGCGGGTCGGAATGGTGTTCCAGTCGCCGAACCCCTTCCCCAAGACGATCCGCGAGAACATCGCCTACGGGCCAAAGAAGCACGGCGACCTCGACACGGGCCTCCTCGCCCGCCTGCTGAACCGGAGCGACGCCGACGAGCGCGACGCGCTCGTCGAGCGGTGCCTCCGCGACGCGGCGCTATGGGACGAGGTGAGCGACCGGCTCGACGACAACGCGCTCGGGCTCTCGGGCGGCCAGCAACAGCGGCTCTGTATCGCCCGCTGCCTCTCGGTCGACCCGGAGGTCATCCTGATGGACGAGCCGGCGTCCGCCTTGGACCCCATCGCCACGGCGAAGATAGAGGACCTGATCGACGACCTCGCGGAGGAGTACACCGTCGTCATCGTCACGCACAACATGCAGCAGGCGGCCCGGATATCGGACCAGACCGCCGTCTTCCTCACGGGCGGCGAGCTCGTCGAGTACGGCGACACCGATCAGGTGTTCGAGGACCCACACAGCGAGCGCGTCGAGGACTACATCACCGGCAAGTTCGGGTGATCCCATGCCCCGAGAACAGTACCAGGACTCGCTCGACGAGCTCCGGGCGGACGTGCTCGCCATGGGGGATCAGGTGATAGGGCAGGTCGAACGGAGCCTCGACGCCGCGGAGCGCCGCGACGAGCCGCTGGCGAAGAAAGTGGTCGACGCCGACGCCGCGGTCAACGAGACGTACCTGCGCTTGGAGGACCGGTGCGTGGACCTGTTCGCGCTCCAGCAGCCGGTCGCGGGCGACCTCCGACTCGTCACCGCCTCGTTCAAGATCATCACCGACCTCGAACGCATCGGCGACCTCGCGGTCAACCTGGCGGACTACCTCCGGACCGCGACGCGGACGCTCTCGCCGGAGGTTCAGCTCGACGCCATCGGCGAGGCGGCGCGCGACCTCCTCGAACGGAGCCTCGCCGCGTACGAGGCCGAGGACGCGGCCGCGTGCCGCGCGGTCGCGGCCGACGACGACGAGGTCGACGCGCTCTGCCAGCGGGCGAGCGAGAGCGTCACCCGCGATCTGATCGCCGGGACCGACGGGGACGGCTGGGAGGCCGAACGGCTGTTGGACGACGTATCGCGGGTGCTGTTGACGATCCGAGACCTCGAACGGATCGCGGATCACGCCGTGAACATCGCGGCGCGGACGCTGTACATGACCGAAAACGACCCGGAGCTGCTCTACTGAGATGGAGTCGAGAAAGGTCCAAACCGTGGGGAACGGGACGTACACGGTCTCGCTCCCGAAGGACTGGGCGGAGTCGCAGGGCGTCGCGTCCGGCGACACCGTGACGCTCCACGACCACATCGACGGCGTGTTGACGGTCCAGACCGGGAACGGCGGCGACGGCGACCCGCCCGTCGCCCGGATCGAGTCGGCCGACCCGGAGGTAATCGAGCGGGCGCTGCGGGCGGCCTACGCCGCTGGCGCGCGCGAGGTCACGCTCGAACGGGACGAGCCGCTCACCCCGGACCAGCGGCGCGTCGTCGAGCGGGTCGCCCGCAACCGGATCGGGATGTCGGTGGCCGCGGAGTCGGAGACCGCGACGACGGTTCAGATCATGCTGGACTCGACGGAGGTCTCCGTGAGTCAGTCGCTCCGACAGCTGGCGTTCACGGTCCGCTCGATACACGGCGACGCGGTTGAGGCGCTAGCGACGCCGCCCGACTCGTCGCCGATCGGCTCCCGCGACAAACAGGTCGACCGCCTCGCGTCGATGATCGACCGGTCCGTCTCCCGCAGCATGGCCGACCTCGGGGAGGTCGACGCCCTCGGCACGACCCGCCCGGAGCTGTTCGAGTCGTGGACGGCGATGCGGGAGCTGTGCCGCTTCCGCGACGCGGCGGCGGACATCGGGAGCGCCGCGGCGGCCCTCGACGACCCGCCGTCGGCCGCGCGACTGGCGGCGTGTCGCGACTTCGGTCGCACGGTCCGAGAGGTCGTCTCCGACGGGGTGAGCGTCGCCCTCGGCGACGAGGGCGCCGACGTCGCTCGGAGCGCGGTCGGTGAGCTGCGCCGGGCTCGCGACGACATCGACGCGCTCGATCGGGAACTGGACGAGGCGGGCGCGGGGGCGGCGGAGCTCCGCCGCGTCGCGCGCGCGCTACGGCAAACCGCGGAGTGCGGGGGCGACGTGGCGGAGATCGGGCTGCGTCGCGCGGTCCGCTGCCGCGAAACGATACGCGACCGCGACCCGGGACGGATAAACGAGTAGATGTCGGGTCCCGCCCAGACCCGCCAAGCGCAACGCCTGTAAGCGCGGGGGGAGAGGAGACTCGTATGACCGTTTGCGAAGCGCCGGGGAAGGTGTACCTCTTCGGCGAACACGCCGTCGTCTACGGCGAGCCGGCCGTGCCCGCGGCGATCGAGCGGCGCGCCACGGTGACCGCCGAGCCGCGCGAGGACGACCACGTGCGCGTCGAGGCCGAGGACCTCTCTCTGAACGGGTTCACCGTGGAGTACGCGGGTGGGACGAGCGACCGGCCCGATGTCGACGTGCCGACGCCGCTCGTCGAGGCCGCGATGGGGTACGTCGACGCGGCCGTCGAGCAGGCGCGCGAGGCGGCCGACGCGCCCGACGCCGGCTTCGACATCACCGTCGAGAGCGACATCCCCCTCGGCGCGGGGCTCGGGTCGTCGGCGGCCGTGGTCGTGGCCGGTATCGACGCCGCGACGCGCGCGCTCGGGGAGCCGCTCGACCGCCGAGAGCTGGCCGAGCGGGCGTATCGGGCCGAGTTCGAGGTCCAGGACGGGCAGGCCTCCAGAGCGGACACCTTCTGCTCGACGATGGGCGGCGCGGTGCGGGTCGAGGGCGACGACTGCGAGCCGATCGACGCGCCGAACCTTCCGTTCGTCGTCGGGTTCGACGGCGGCGCGGGCGATACCGGCCAGCTGGTCGCCGGTGTCCGCGAACTGCGGGCGGAACACGAGTTCGCCGCCGACACGGTCGAATCGATCGGCGACCTCGTCCGGACGGGCGAGGAACTGCTCGCGGATGCCGACCCCGAGAGCGACCCCGACCCGGCGCTGCTCGCGGAACTCGGCGAGCTGATGGACTTCAACCACGGACTGTTAGCGGCGCTCGGCGTCTCCGCCCGGTCGCTCGACGCCATGGTGTGGGCCGCGCGGGACGCGGGCGCGCACGGTGCGAAGCTCACCGGTGCGGGCGGCGGCGGCTGTATCGTCGCGCTCGACGAAAGCGACGCGACGGAGACCGCGCTCTCGTTCACGCAGGGCTGCGAGGAATCGTTCCGCGCCGAGCTGGCGACCGAGGGCGTCCGGGTGGTGGAGCCGTGACGGGGGGCGAAGCCGTCAGTAACGACGACGCCGGCGGAGAGTCCGCTCCCCCCGTCGTCCTCAAGCTCGGCGGGAGTCTGATCACGGAGAAGAACGAGCCCGAAACCCTCGACGAGGCGGCGCTCCACGCGGCCTGCGACGCCGTCGCGGACGCCCTCGCGGCGGGTACGGCCGACCGGCTCGTCGTCGTCCACGGCGGCGGGAGCTTCGGCCACCACCACGCCAGCGAGCACGGCGTGTCGACGACAGACGGGACGCGGGACGCCGAGGCGGCGGCCGCGATTCACGGGGCGATGAAGCGGCTGAACGCGCACGTGTTGGAACGACTCCGCGAGCACGGGGTCCCGGCGGTGCCGGTTCACCCGCTGTCGCTCGCGGCGCGGGCCGACGGCGCGGACGGCGGGCTCGACCTCCCGCTCGGGTCGACGGCGACGCTGCTCGGCGAGGGGTTCGTTCCGGTCCTCCATGGCGACGGCGTGGCGACGGCGGGCGACGGGGTGACGGTCGTCTCGGGTGACGAGCTAGTCGTCGAGCTCGCGTCCGGACTTGGCGCACGCCGCGTTGGGGTCTGCTCGACGGTGCCCGGCGTCCTCGACGGCGACGGCGACGTGATCCCAGCGATCGACGACTTCGGGTCGGTCGCGGACGCCCTCGGCGCGAGCGACGCGACGGACGTCTCCGGCGGGATGGCGGCGAAGGTGCGGGAGCTGCTCGCGCTGGACGCGCCGGCGTACGTGTTCGGCGCAGAGGGGCTGGTCCCGTTCCTGCGCGGCGAGGGCGCGGGGACCCGGATCGATTGAGCGGGTGACCGCGGGCGCGTCGCAAACGGTGGCGCGCCCCCGTACAGAACCCTTATTCGACCCACGGCCCTCCTCCCCGGCATGAACGAATCGGACGTACGGGAGCGGCTCGCGGAGGTGCGGGACCCCGACCTCGGCGGCGACATCGTCTCGCTCGGGCTGGTGAACGGCGTCGACGTCGACGAGGCGGACGGAACGGTCCACGTGTCGCTCGCGCTCGGCGCCCCCTTCTCGCCGACCGAGTCGGCCATCGCCGACGACGTGCGCGAGGCGCTCGCCGACACCGGGCTCGACGTCGAGCTGTCGGCGTCGATCCCGGACGACCTCTCGACCGAGGAGCAGGTCCTCCCCGGCGTACAGAACGTGATCGCGGTCGCCTCCGGGAAGGGCGGGGTCGGGAAGTCGACGATGGCGGTCAACATCGCGGCCGGGCTCTCCAAACTCGGCGCCCGCGTCGGCCTGTTCGACGCCGACGTGTACGGGCCCAACGTCCCGCGGATGGTGTCCGCGGAACAGCGCCCGGAAACCGACGGCGAGACGATCGTGCCACCGGAGCGGTTCGGCGTGAAGCTGATGAGCATGGACTTCCTCACCGGCGAGGACGACCCCGTCATCTGGCGCGGCCCGATGGTCCACAAGATCATCACCCAACTCGTCGAGGACGTGGAGTGGGGCGAGCTCGACTACCTCGTGATGGACCTCCCGCCGGGCACCGGCGACACACAGCTCACGATCCTCCAGACGCTCCCGCTGACGGGGGCCGTGATCGTCACCACGCCGCAGGACGTGGCGCTCGACGACGCGGTGAAGGGGCTCCGGATGTTCGGTAAACACGACACGAACGTCCTCGGTATCGCGGAGAACATGGCCGGCTTCCGCTGCCCGGACTGCGGCGGCTTCCACGAGATATTCGGCTCCGGCGGCGGGAAGGCGCTCGCCGCGGACCACGACCTGCCCTTCCTCGGCGGCGTCCCGCTCGACCCCGCGGTCCGGACGGGCGGCGACGACGGCGAGCCCGTCGTCTTGGAGGACGGCGAGACCGCAGACGCGTTCAAGGTGCTCGTCGAGAACGTCGCGAACAACGCCGGGGTCGTCCGCCGCCGCGGGGTGAGCGGCGAGCGATGACCGACGCGGACGACGGCGCGGGGGCCGGCGACGAAACCGGGGCGACCGGCGACGACCCGGAGGACCCCCTCGCGGCCGCGGGCGTCGACCCGGTGGTACCGGACGAGGCGTCGGGCGCGGAGATCCCGGCCGACGCGGAGGTGCGGGAGTTCCTCCGCGAGGTGGCGGCGGACGTACGCGCGGAGAGCTCGGAGAGCAAGCAGCTCTCGGCGATCCTCTACCGGGTGTCGGACTTATACGACGAGGAGGAGGAGACGTCGCCGGAGGAGATCTACCTCAACGTCCGGCACATCATGCGTATCAAGGCGGAGGGCGGGCTGCGTCGCTGAGGCCGCCGGAGCGGACGGCAGTCACGTCGCCGGGCGGGGTCAGTCGTCCGCGTCGGCCGCCGGGGCGGAGTCGATCGGGCTATCGTCCAGCGGCGTCGCGTCGTCGACGACGCGCGCGAGCCCGAGCCGCTCGGCGGTCTCCGGCGTCGGGAGCCCCCGTTCGCCCCACCCGCGTGCCGCGTAGTACCGATCGAGCAGGCGGTCGAACGCGTCGACGTCGACGCCCGGCGTCCCGTCGGCCGCGTCGGTGCGGAGCGGCTCAGGGAGCGCGTCGTCCGCGCGGTCGAATCCCTCTCGGGCGTTGAACAGTCGGGTGAGCGTCCAGATGCGCTCGCCGGTCGTCGCGAGCGCGGCGGGGGAGGGATCCGGTCGGCCAGCGTCCCCCGCGTCCCCGCGTTCCGACTCGTCGCGGTGCGGGCCGCCGCAGTCGGCGACCGCCGGGTGCTCGATCGCCGCGAGCCACTCCGCGCCGAGGTCGGCACAGACCGCCTCGCCGACGAAGTCGTCGACGACGAGGCTCCACAGGACCGAGCGCGCGTTCTGCTCCCCGACCACGTCGCGCACCCGGTCGGCGAGGGAGCGGTCGGGACGTGCCAGCGGCTCGCGCTCCTGCGGTCGCGCGCGCCGGTGACACGCGCCGCGGTCGCTCGTCGCGTACGCGAGCGCGACGCCGACCGCCGCGCGCGGGTCGAAGCCGGGCAGCGCCATCGACTTCACCGTCGGCACGAGCGCGTCGCCGCCGAATTGGGCCACCGCGGCGTCGACCCCGTCGGCGAGTGCGTCCGGGAGGTCCGGGTCCACGTCGAGATCGGCCGGGGGGTCGCGGGCCGCGATCGCCTTCAGCAGGTGCTCTGCGCCAGCGGCGTCACCGAAGTCGACCGGGCAGTCGACGACCCCAGCCCGCCCGGCGCGGATCGCCCAAGCGACCGCGCTGCCCGCGCCGATCACGTCGAGGCCGAGACGGTCGCAGACCCCGCAGAGCTCCGCGACGCGGTCGAAGTCGTCGATCCCGAGGCCGGCGCCGAGCGTGATCGGGGCCGCGCCGCGCGGGATCACTTCGCCGTCGGGCGTGTCGATCCGGAATCCGCCGGGGACGCCCGCCGGTCCGCTCTCGGCGCCCTCTCGGCCGTCACCGTCACGGCCGGCACTGACGGCTTCGCGTCCGGCCGCGCGCTCCGCCGCGGCCTCGACGCCGATGTCGTCGACCCCGTCGAAGCCGGTCTCCGTCCATCCCTCGGCCGCGAGGATCCCGACCTCGTCCGCGTAGTCGACCGTCTCGATCGTCTCGCCGGCCGCCTGCCACTCGCCGGTCGGCCGCCGCCCGTACGTCTCGGCGTCGCGGTCCCGGCGGGCGGCGAGGTCGTCCGGGACCGCTGGCGGGGGGTCGCGGGCGACGACGGCCTTCAGCCGCTTCGCGCCCATCACCGCGCCGGCGCCGCCGCGCCCGGCGTGGTGGTCGCCGCCGTCGCTCGCGATCGTCGCGTACGCCGCCTCGCGCTCGCCGGCCGGGCCGACGCAGGCGACGCCGGCGTCCGGGAACCGCTCGGCGGTCTCGGCGGCGTCGTCGCCCCACGCGTCGGTCGGCTTGACCCGGGCGCGACCCCCCTCGACCTCGATCCGGACCGGTCTGTCGGCGGTCCCGGTCACGAGCAGGCCGATGCAGTCGTCGAGCGACCCCGCGAGCCGGACGGCGAAGTCGCCGCCGGCGTACGAGTCGAGGAACCCGCCGGTGAGCGGCGACTTCGTCACTGCGGCGTACCGGGTCTCTCCCGGTAGGAAGCCCGCGAGCGGCCCGACGAGGAACGCGAGGAGATTCTCCGGCCCCGTCGGGTCCGTTCCCGGCGAGAGTTCCTCGTAGAGGTAGCGCGCTCCGATCCCCTTCCCGCCAACGAAGTCGCGTCGCCAGTCCCGCGGGACCCGTTCGCTGGTAGTCTCGCGCGTCGAGAGGTCCACGCGAATGACTCGGGTGCGGTTTCGGCGCATCCGGTTGACCTGCGTGGCGGAGTCGTATCAATTTGTCCGCCGCCGCGACGCCGCCGGTCGGCCGCCCGTCCGACCGCCAGAGTGAGGTTCGATGCGACTGAACGCCCCGGCATGGACCTGACGACCGCGCTCGACGCCCGCGACGCGACCGTTTGCGTCGTCGGCGCAGGCGGCAAGAAGTCGACGCTGTTCGCGCTCGCCGACCGGCTCGACCGGCCGGTCGTGACCGCGAGCGTCCGAATACCGATCTTCGACGACCGGGTCGCCGCGGTGCGCGTGACCGCGGACCCGGTGGCCGCGCTCGGCGAGGCGGGACCCGACGAGTGGCCGCTCGGGCTGGTCCCCGAGCGCGACCGGTCGGACCGGTACCTCGGGTACGACACGGAGACCGTCGCCGAGATCGCCGACGCCGCGCCCGGCGCGACGCTCGTGAAGGCGGACGGGGCGCGCCTCCGCGAGTTCAAGGCGCCGGGCGACCGCGAGCCGCAGATCCCGTCGAACGCGGACATCGTCGCCCCGATCGCGAGCGCGCACGTCGTCGGCGAACCGCTCACGGAGGAGCACGTCCACCGCCCCGAGGAGGTCGCCGCGATCACGGGCCGCGAGATCGGCGACGAGATCCGCCCGGCCGACGTCGCGACGGTCCTCGCGAGTCCCGCGGGCGGGCTGAAGGGGGTCCCCGGCGACGCGACCGCGATCCCGGTCGTGAACAAGGTCGACGACGAGGCGGACGCCGCCGCGGCCCGGGCGCTCGCCGAGGAGATCCTCATGCGCGCGAACGTGCCGCGCGTCGTTCTCACGCGCCTGACCGCGGACGATCCAGTCGTCGAAGTCGTGGAGTAGCGGCGGCGGTCTGGCCGTGCTCGGCCCGGTTCCGTCAGACCGGTTCCTCCAGTATCGTCTCATCCCCGTGCTGGACGACGGCGCGCTCCGGGACGGGAGTCTCCGTGAACGCGACGGCGACCGAGTGCGCGTGGGGCTCAGCGACGTCCGAGCAGCGGCCGACGTCCGAGTCGGGGTCGTCCTCGGAGACGATCCGGAGGCGGAGCGTCCCGTCGTCGAGCGCCGCCTCGAACAGCGTGACGCGTTCACAGCGGCGGGGGCCGTCGAGGAGCGATCCCGCCACGACCAGCCGCGGCGTATCTTCGTCGAGGCGCCGGCGAACCTCGGCGACGTCGATTTCCGCCGGGTCATCGCTCCACGGCGGGGTGGGACACCCTGCGAGCGCGGCGGTCGAGACGGCGGCCGCGGACGCGAGGAGGGCTCTGCGTCGCATGCCCGGAGCGACGCGGAGGGCCGTGAAGTGTTTCCGTGGTCGGGGGTGGGGTCGAGCGGCTCGGGAGGAGTGGCCGCCGCCACCACCGCATCCGAAACCACTATCCCCGATCCGGCGAACTTCCGGGTATGGACTGGCCACACGACCCCGACGGCGAGCAGGGGAGCGAGGGCATGCGGCAGTACGGCCACGCCGTGCTCGCGAAGAAGGTCAACGAGGATGAGGACTTTCCGCTGACCGCCGCGGAGTACGTCGAGCAGTACGGCGACCACCCGATCCGGATCGACTACGAGACGGTCGTCTCCGTCGAGGAGATATTCGAGAACGTCGAGCAGGAGGAGTTCGCGGACTTCGTCGAGTTCCACCAGGAGCTCGGCCGCGCGATGCGGGAGAACGGATACTGGTTCTACGAGGGCGCCGACCAGTTCGTGGACGGCAGCGCCTGACTGCTCGAACACTCGTTCCGGCGTCGTTCTCTTTCCCGAAGCCTCGGCTGTTCTGCGATACGTCGTCGCCACCGCGAGGAGCACTTCCGAAGCCCCAGCCGCGAGGCGGGCGCACGCTCGCTGTGCGCTTCGGTCGCTCGCGCTGCTCTCCCTCCAGTGCTTGCGCCACCTGCGCCCGCCTCGCGACTGCCCCTTCGAGTCCCGTCCCGCACCGCGACCGCACCTCACACCTCCCCAGCCTCGTCGACCGGCCGGAGCAACGCGGAGGGCGGTCGACTCCAGCGAGGGACCGAAGGTCCCTCTGGCAGCCGGCGCTACGCGCCGGCGACCTCGCGCGTGCGACTCGCGCCCTTCGGGCGCTCGTCGGCACGCGCCACCGCGGTTCGTTCGTATCGCTTGGCCGGCCCTCGACTCTTTTAAGAACGCGGGGGGCGAGCGAGCCACCATGGACCACGAGCGGATCGCCGTCCTCGCCCACGAGAAGTTCCCCGACCGCGCGAAGACCGCGCTCGGCGTGCTGCGCTACGGCGACCAAGACGTCCGGGCCGTCCTCGACCGCGACCGCGCCGGCGACCGCGTGAGCGATCACGTCGCGGACGTGGGGGACGCGCCGATCGTCGCGTCGTTCGAGGAGGCGCACGCGGCGGCCGACGGCGACCTCGACGCCTTGTACATCGGAATCGCGCCGATCGGCGGCGGCTTCGACGAGTCGTGGCGGTCGGACGTCGAGGCCGCGATCGAGGCGGGCTGTGACGTGGTGAGCGGTCTCCACTACTTCCTGAACGAGGACGAGGAGCTGGCCGCGCTCGCGGACGACCACGGTGTCGACCTCGTCGACGTGCGCGAGCCGGACGACGACCTCACGGTCGCGACGGGCGCGTCCGGCGACGTGGACGCCGACGTGCTGCTCACTGTCGGGACCGACTGCTCGGTCGGGAAGATGACCGCCTCGCTGGAGATCGTCGCGGCCGCCCGCGAGCGCGGCATCGACGCCGCGTTCGTCCCGACCGGCCAGACCGGGATCATGATCGCCGGCTGGGGGAACCCGATCGACCGCGTCGTCTCCGACTTCGCCGCCGGCGCGGTCGAGGACATGCTCGCCGAGGTCGGCGACGACCACGACCTCCTCGTCGTCGAGGGGCAGGGGAGCATCGTCCACCCCGCCTACTCGGCGGTCACCTGCGGCATCCTCCACGGGTCGATGGCCGACGGGCTCGTCCTCTGTCACGCCGCGGGCCGCGAGGTCGTCCACGGTTACGAGGAGTTCGCCCTCCCGCCGCTCGCCGACTACGTCGACCTCTACCAGGACTTGGCGGCGCCCGTCCACGAGGCGAGCGTCGTCGCGGGGGCGGTGAACACGAAGGACATCGACGAGGACGAGGCGGCCGCCGAGGCGGTCGCCGCGTTCGCCGACGAGACCGGGGTTCCCGCGATCGACCCGGTACGCCACGGCGCGGACGCCGTCGTCGACGCCGCCCTCGACGCCGGACTGGGCGCGGTCGACGCCGCGGACGCCGACTCGGAGGTCGACGGGGAGGAAGCGGCCGAATGAGCCTCGACACCGAGTTCGAGCGGGTGTCGCTGCCGCTCGAGAACGCGTTCACCATCTCGCGGGGGACGCAGACGGCGGCCGAGAACGTGGTCGTCCGCGTGACGGACGACGCGGGGATGACCGGGGTCGGCGGCGCGGCGCCGTCGACCCACTACGGCGAGACGGCCGACACGGTCGTGGCGGTCATGCCGGACCTCCTCGACGCCGTCGAGCGCGTCGGCGACCCCCACGCAGTCCGCGAGATCGAGACCGAGCTGCGGGCGGTCGTGAACGGGAACCCCGCCGCCCGCTGTGCCGTCTCGATCGCCGTCCACGACCTCGCCGCGAAGCGGCTCGGCGTCCCCCTCCACCGCCTGTGGGGGCTCGACCCGAGCGACGCGCCGAAGACGTCGTTCACCGTCGGACTCGACGAGACCGACCGCGTCCGCGAGAAGGCCGCCGACGCCGTCGCGGCGGGCCACGACGTGTTGAAGCTTAAGCTCGGGACCGACCGCGACCGCGAGCTGGTCGACGCCGTCCGCGAGGCGGCGCCCGACGCGCGGCTCCGGGTCGACGCGAACGAGGCGTGGACGCCGAAGGAGGCGGTCGCGAAGAGCGCGTGGCTCGCCGACCGCGACGTGGAGTTCGTCGAGCAGCCCGTCTCGGCCGACGACCCCGAGGGGCTCCGGTACGTCTACGAGCGGTCGGAACTCCCGATCGCCGCCGACGAGTCCTGCGTGACCGCGGCGGACGTGCCCGCGATCGCCGACCGCTGCGACATCGCGAACCTGAAGCTGATGAAGGCCGGGAGCCTCTCCGAGGCCCGGCGGGTGATCGCCGCCGCGCGAGCGCACGGGCTGGAGGTGATGTGCGGCTGTATGATCGAGTCGAACGCCTCCATCGCGGCCGCCGCGCAGCTCGCGCCCCTCCTCGATTACGCCGATATCGACGGGTCGCTGCTGCTCGACGACGACCCGTACGAGGGTATCGACCTCCCGGACGGTGAGATCCGGCTCGCCGATCAGGACCGCGCGGGGACCGGCGCGCGCCCGGCGTCGGAGTGAACCGAGTCTGAGGCGGGGACGAGAGGGACGGGGACCGCGGGGACCGAGCGCAGATCTGCTGGGGACCTCAGTTCCGCTTCTCGTCGGCTTGAGACTCCGACTCCTCTAGCTCAACGTCGAGCTCCTCGTCGAGGTCGGCGTTCGCATCACCGTCAAGATCGCTCTCTAAGTCGTCGGCGTCGATCTCCGACTCGATGTCCTCCAGTTCGGCGTCGACGTCCTCGTCGCTGACGGCGGCGTCGCCGTTCGACGACTCGCCCTTGCCGAGCTCGCCCTTCAGCGTCTCCAGCTCGGCGTCGACCTCGCTGTTCGTCGAGAGGCTCTCCAGCTCGCGGTCGATGCTGTCCTTGTCGGAGAGCGCGTCTTCGAACGCGCCGGAGTCCTCCAGCTCGTCCATCGCCTCCGAGCGCGCCTCCATCTCCTCGGTGCGCTCCTCGGCGCGCTCGATGGAGCGGCTCACGTCCTCCATCTCGTCGCCGACGCCCGTCATCGCCTCGGAGACGCGGGTGGACGCCTCGGCCGCCTCGTAGCGGGCCTTCATCGTCTCCTTCTTGGTGCGGAACTCCTCGATGCGGTTCTGGAGCTTGTTCTTCTTCTCGACGAGCTGCTCTTGGGTGTTGTTCAGGTCGGCGATCTGCCCTTCGAGCTCCTCGATCTGGGTCATCTTCGACTTCTTCTTCTCGAGGGCCTTGCGCGCGAGGTCGTCGCGGTCCTGCTGGACCGCCTCGCGAGCCTGTCGGTTGTGCTTCTCGACGTTCTCCTCGAGCTTGCGCTTCTGGATCTCCAGGCGCTTCTTCTGGGTCGTCAGGTCGGCGATCCCCTGTTTGACATCTTGGAGTTCGTCGCGCATCTGTTCGTACGAGTAGTCGAGCGATTCCGTCGGGTCCTCCGCCCGGTTGAGGAGGGCGTTCACCTTCGAGCGGACGACGTAGGAGGCGCGCGAGAGGATTCCCATACCACATCGTACGCGTTCCACCCGTTAAAACCTCATGCGGTTCGCGGCGCCAGCGCGGGCAACGCGCCGGAGACACCGCCGTCGTCGTCGCCGACGCGCGCCGGCCGCGGCGGCCGAGCGCCCCCGCGGCGGCGCTTCCTGAACACTTATTCGTGACGTTCGTGTAGCCTCAACCATGGACATCGGCGTGTTGACGGTCCCACTGGGCGGCGAACCGCTCGACGACGCGGCCGCGTACCTCGACGGCATCGGCGTCGACGCCGTCGAACTCGGTGTCGGCGGCTGGCCCGGCGAGGACCACGTCGACCGCGAAGCGCTCCTCGACGACCCGGCCGGGAGAGAGGAGCTGCTCTCGCTGCTCGACGACCGCGGGCTGCGGATCTCGGCGCTGGCGACGCACAACAACCCGCTCCACCCCAGCGAGGAGCGGGCCGCGGCGGCCGACCGCGAGCTGCGCGAGGCGATCGAGTTAGCCGACCTGCTCGGCGTCGACACGGTCACCTGCTTCTCCGGGCTCCCGGCGGGCGCGCCCGGCGACTCGACGCCAAACTGGGTCACGGCGCCGTGGCCGACCCAACACGCCGACGCGCTCGACTACCAGTGGGACGAGGTCGCGATCCCGTACTGGCGCGACGTGGGGGCCCACGCCGACCACCACGGGGTCGACGTGGCTATCGAGATGCACCCGAACATGCTGGTCTACGAGCCGACCGGACTGGTCGCGCTGCGGGAGGCGACGAACGACCGGATCGGCGCCAACTTCGATCCCTCGCACCTCTACTGGCAGGGGATCGACGTGACGGAGGCGATCCGGTTCCTCGGCGAGCGCGACGCGATCCACCACGTCCACGCGAAGGATACGAAGGTGTACGAGGCCGAGAGCCGCGTGAAGGGCGTGCTCGACACGACGAGCTATGCCGACACCGCAGACCGCTCGTGGCTGTTCCGTTCGATCGGCTACGGCCACGGCGAGGAACACTGGAAGGACGTGGTCTCGACGCTCCGGCTGGTCGACTACGAGGGCGCGCTCTCCATCGAACACGAGGACGCGCTCACCTCCTCGCGCGAGGGATTAGAGAAGGCGGTCGACGTGTTGGACCGGGCGGTGTTCGAGACGGAACCGGGCGACGCGTACTGGGCGGAGTGAGGCGGGGGAGGATCCGATGACACGAGAACCACTGAAGATCGGCGTACTGGGGTATCGCTTCATGGGCAGGGCGCACGCGAACGCCATGGCGCGGCTCCCGATGTTCTTTCCGGACGCGCCCGAAATCGAGCGGCACACGCTCGTCGGGCGCGACGAGGCGGCGCTCGCGGACGCGGCCGACCGGTTCGGCTTCGCGCACACCGCGACCGACTGGGAGGCTGCGATAGACGAGGTGGACGTCTTCTACAACCTCGGACCGAACCACGTCCACGCCGAGCCGTCTATCGCGGCCCTTGAGGCCGGGGTGCCGGTGCTCTGTGAGAAGCCGCTCGCGCCGACGCTGGAGGAGGCGGCAGCGATGCGCGACGCGGCGGCCGCGACCGACGTGACCAGCGGCACCGCGTTCAACTATCGGTTCGTCCCCGCGATCCGCCACGCGAAGCGGCTGATCGAGGACGGCGCGCTGGGCGAGATCCGGCAGGTCCGCGGGCGCTACCTCCAGGACTGGCTCGTCGACCCCGAGGCGCCGTGGGCGTGGCGGATGGACGCCGATATGGCGGGATCGGGCGCACTCGGCGACCTCGGCGCGCACACGCTCGACCTCGCGCGGTTTCTCGTCGGCGACCGCGTCGGCGAGTTCGAGCGCGTCTCTGGACAGTTGACGACGTTCGTCGACGAGCGCCCCGTCCACGACGAGGACGGCGGGGTCGCCGAGTACCGCGACGTGACCGTCGACGACGCGTACAGCGCGCAGGTCGAGTACGAGTCGGGCGCGACCGGAACCTTCGAGGCGAGCCGGGTCGCCGAGGGGCACAAGAACGACCACACAATCGCGGTCCACGGGACAAAGGGGAGCCTGAAGTTCTCCTTAGAGCGGCTCAACGAGTTAGAGGTGCTGCGCGAGGGGAACCGCGGCTACGAGACGGTGTTGGTCACCGAGGAGTCGGACCCGTACGTCGACCGTTGGTGGCCCCCCGGCCACGTGATCGGGTGGGAGCACACGTTCGTCCATGAGAACTACGAGTTCCTCTCGGCGGTCGCCGAGGGCGAGTCGTTCGAGCCGTCGTTCGCGGACGGCTACGAGGTCCAGCGCGTGCTCGCGGCGATCGAGCGGGCCGATGAGCGCGGCGAGCGTGTTCCGGTCGAGTGAGGGCTCCGCCTCAGCGTTGAGCGCGACCTCGACACCGAACCGACCTCAGACTCCGACGCCGCCGCCCGGCGTGCTGCCGCCGTTCTCCTCGCTCCACTCCTCTATCGCGGAGTCCTCGCCGTTGTACCTTCCGAGCGTCTCCCGGGTGTCGAACGCGACCGGCTCCCAGACGACCTCGAAGTTCTCGTTGCCGGTCGCGTTCGGGACTGGGACCCGATCGCCCGGCCGAACGACGCCGTCGCCGGGCCACGCGCCGAACTGGACGTTCCCGTCCGGGTCCTCGCCGCGGACGTACAGCTCCTCGGCCGGGACCGGCTCGGGCCCGAGCGCGACGACGACGAGCTCGCCGCCCTCCTGTCGACCCTCGAACTCGGCGTCGGGCGGGGCGACGCCGTCGATGAGGCCGAACACCGCCGCGCCGACGATGGCGAGCAGCAGCACGACGACCCCGACGAGCAGTCCGGTCCCCGCCAGCGGGGTGAACCCTCGCTCGTCGTCTCGGAACGCCACCATTCGGCTGTCACTCCGACACCGCCGATATAAGGGTTTGCGCACCGCGTATCAGCCCTGATAAGAATGAGGCGGTGTGGGGCCCGGCTCGGGACGGACGCGTGGCTGAACCAGCCACCGACGCGGGGTCGAACTGCCCACCGACTCGGGATCGAACCGGAAACGGGTTATTCCGCGCGGCCGAACTCCGACCGTGACGACTCGGATGAGCGACTCGGCGGGCGGACGCCCCCGCGGTCCGCGAGGGATCGCGCGCACCTGGATCGAGGTCCTCGTTCGTCCGCGGCGGGCGTTCGCGAACGGGATCACGCCCGGGGACCAGGCCCCGGCGCTGACGTTCGCGGTCGCGGTCGCCGCCGCGTTCACGCTCGGCCTGATCGCGACCGACTCTGGAGCGGTGCCCGTCGTCGTCCCCTCCTCGCGGCTCCTCTCGGACCTCGTCGTCTTCCTCGTCGCGGTCGCGCTGGCGGCGCCGGTCGGCCTCCACCTGACCGCCGCGGTCGCGACCGTCTCCGTCGTGGTCGCGAGCGTCGAGGTCGCCGACGGGAGCTTCTCGCTGCGCGACCGCGGCGGCGTGAGCGAGACGGTCCAGGTCGTCGCGTACGCGAGTTCGCCGATGGCGCTGGCCGGCCCGGCGATACCCGAACTCAGAGTCCTCTGCGGCGCGTACGCGGCGGTGCTGCTGTTCGTCGGGTTCCGCGCGGTTCACGGGCTGGGCGCGGTCCGGACGGTTGCGGCCGCGATCCCGCCCGCCGCGCTCGGGTACGGCGTCGGCTACCGCGTCGTGGCGGCGGGACGGACGCTGCTCGGCGCCTGACGCGTCGGGCCGTCGCGGCGTGACGACCGCGAACCCGCCGCGCTCCGATCGAGTCGCCGAGCCGGCTTTCGACAACCGTTTTAGGCCCGAGACTCTCGGTGTACTCAAATGGGATCCTGTATCATCTGTGGCACCGACGTCGGGGGCGGTCGCGTCTGCGACTCGCACCAAGAAGACGTCGCGTTCGACTTCCGCGGCGACTCTCCCGACGATCTGGTTCCGAGCCGCTTCTACCGGGGCGTCGTCGACGGATACGCCGAGTTCGGCGTGTTCGTCGACCTCGCGCCGGGCGTCACCGGACTGCTCCACCGCTCCGAGCTCGACCGTCGCCTCGACAGCCTCGACTGGGAGCCGGGCGACGACGTGTTCGTCCAAGTGAAAGGCGTCCGCGACAACGGGAACGTCGACCTCGGCTGGTCGATTCGACAGGCCGACCGCGAGTTCCGCGGCGTCCTCGTACAAGAGCCCTCCGGCGAGCACCTCCCCGACGAGGCGTCGGGCGACGACGTCGAAGAGTCCGAAGCCGACGACGACGCTGGCGCCGCGGAGTCCGCAGACGAGGACGAGACGGAAGCCGACGCGGAACCCGAGGCGCCGAGCGAGGAGGCCGAAGAGGCCGATGCGGAGCCGAGTGAGTCCCAATCGACGGACGCTCCTGAAGCGGATGCGGCCGCGGACGAGGGCGTCGGATCGGACGACGCGGACGCGTCGGAGGAGCCCGCGTCCGAGACGACCGCAGAAGACGAGGTGTCCGCGGAGACAGCCACGGACGAGTCTGACGTGGACGAACCGGAGCCCGAGCGCGTGTCGATCACGTCGCTCGGCGACGCGATCGGAGACTCGGTCCGGATCGAGGGCGAGGTCGTCGGCGTCCGCCAGACCGGCGGCCCGACGGTGTTCGAGGTCAGCGACGCGACGGGCGCCGTCGACGTGGCCGCGTTCGTCGAGCCCGGCGTCCGGGCGCACCCGGACGTGGAGGTCGGCGACGCGGTGCGGGTCGACGGGGAGGTCGAGAGCCACCGCGGCGACGTTCAGGTCGAGTCCGAGGCGCTCGTCCTCCTCGACGGCGAGGACGCCGAAACGGTCCGCCGCCGCCTCGCCGAGGCCCTCACAGACGAGGCGCGCCCCGAGGGGCTCCAGCCGCTGGCCGGCGACGAGACCGTCGCCGAGCTCGCTGACGACCTGCTCGACGCCGCTGAGGCGGTCCGCCGCGCGGTCCTCGAATCGCGCCCGATCGTCGTGCGCCACCCGGCGACCGCCGACGGCTACGTCGCGGGCGCCGCGGTCGAGCGCGCCGTCCTCCCGCTGATCCGCGACGAGCACGCGAAGAGCGACGCGGAGTACCACTACTTCACCCGCCGCCCGCTCGACGAGCCGGTGTACGGGATGGACGCGGCCACCAACGACGCGACGCGGATGCTCCAAGACCGCGACCGCCACGACGAGAAGCTCCCGCTCTTCCTCCTCGTCGGCGCCGGATCGACGACCGAGTCCGCCGACGGCATCGACCTGCTGTCGGTGTACGGGGTCGACGCGGTCGTCGTCGACGCCGCGGTCGCCGACCCCGAGACGCGGGACGCGGTCGACACGCTCGTCTCGCCGGAGCTGGCCGACGCCGACGGCGACGAGACGCTCTCGACGGGCGCGCTCGTCGCCTCGCTCGCGTCGGCGATCAACGACGGGGTCCGCGCCGACCTGCGACACTTGCCGGCCGTGAGCTACTGGGCGGACGCCCCCGATCGGTACGTCGACATCGCGCGCGACGCGGGCTACGACGCCGAGCGCGTCGCCGAGCTCCGCGAGGCGGTCGCGCTGGAGGCGTACTACCAGTCGTACCAGGACAAGCGTGAGCTGATCGCCGACCTCCTGTTCTCGGACGGCGGCGACCTCGCGGCGCACGTCTCCGAGCAGTTCCGGGAGAAGCTGGAGGCCGAGGTCGAGACCGCGGACGCGAACGTCGTGACCGAGGCGGTCGACGGCGTCGAGTTCGCCCTGCTCGACACCGACGGCTACACCCACCGGTACGACTTCCCGCCGACGCCCCTCCTCCTCGACGACCTCCACCGGCGCCGCGCCGACGGCGAGCCGTTCGCGACGGTCGGCGTCGGCACCGACGAGCTGTACGTGCGCACGACCGCGGACGTCTCCGTCCGCGACGTTGCCGACCGCGCGGCCGAGCTCGCGCCGGGCGCGGACATCGCCACCGCCGGCGTCCGCGAGGGGAAGATAGAGTTCCTCTCCGGCGAGCGCGACGCGGTCGAGGACGCCGTCGTCGCCGCCGTCTCCGAGTCGTTCTGAGGCGTCACGCGGTCAGCTTTTTCGGACGCGGCGGAGTCAGCGACGCGTGAACGGCCCGGGCGGGAGGATGAGGTCGTCGAGCTCGGGACGCTGTTTCACGTTGAACACGACCGACAGCTCGTCGGTCAGCGGGTAACCGTTACAGGAGAGCCGGAACCCCCGCTCGGCGAGGTCGTCGGGCATGATGTGGTCGGTCGGCTGCGAGAGCTCGCCCTCGGCGAGGTACACCGCGCAGTTCGCGCAGGCGCCGCCGCGACAGGAGAAGGGCCACGCGAAGCCGCTGCGCTCGGCCGCCTCAAGCAGACTCTCGTCCGCGTGGACGAGCAGGCGACCGTGGGCGTCGGGGCCGAGGTCGGCGTGGGCGGCCTTCCGGAACAGCTCGTCGTCCTCGAGCGACCAGCCGTAGTCGACGACCGCCTCGTAGTCGAGGAACTCGACGCGGGTCGACCGCGGCTCGCGCGCGTCGTCGCCCTCGGTGAGGTCGACGTCAGCCGGGTCGGTCCCGTCGCCCGCGTCGCCGTTCCCGTCGCGTTCGGACAGCTCGCGGTAGGCTCGGCGGACGAGCTGGAACTCCTCGATCGAGCCGCCCTGGTCCGGGTGCGCACGCTTCACGCGCTCGCGATAGGCCCGTTCGACCGCCTCGTCGTCGGCGTCCTCGTCGACCTCCAACACCTCGAACGGGGAAACCATTCAGACGCCTCGCCGTACGCGCGTGACGCACATAAACTGCCCAGAAGTCGGCAGGCGGATCGCGGCGGGAGCCGAAGCGACTGCGGGCCGCGAACCGCCGCCGGTCCCCCCGACCCGTCAGCGTTTAACAGCGACGCGCCCCACTGACGGGTAATGGGAAACGCCGACTTGCGCGACCTCGCGTCGATCCGCGACGCGCCCTTCGCGGAGATCGAGGGGGGCGTCGTCGCCGTCGACGCGCACAACTGGCTGTACCGGTACCTCACGACGACGGTGAAGTGGACAAGCGACGAGAAGTACACCACCGCCGACGGCGTCGAGGTCGCGAACCTGATCGGGGTCGTTCAGGGGCTTCCGAAGTTCTTCGAGCACGACCTGATCCCGGTGATGGTGTTCGACGGCGCGGTCACCGACCTGAAGGCCGACGAGGTAGCGGAGCGCCGCGAGAAGCGCGAGGCGGCCGAGGAACGCCGGGCAGCCGCCGAGGAGCGCGGGGACGCCGTCGAGGCCGCGCGCTTGGAGGCGCGCACGCAGCGGCTCACGGACACGATACAGGAGACGACCCGCGAGCTGCTGGGACTGCTCGACGTGCCCGTCGTCGAGGCGCCCGCGGAGGGGGAAGCGCAGTGCGCGCACATGGCCGCGACGGGGACGGTGGACCACGCCGGCAGCGAGGACTACGACACGCTGCTGTTCGGCGCGCCGACGACGCTCCGTCAGCTGACGAGCAAGGGCGACCCGGAGCTGATGGACCTGTCGGCGACCCTGGAGGACCTCGGCCTCGACCGGCAGGGGCTCGTCGACGTCGCGATGCTCTGTGGCACCGACTTCAACGAGGGGGTCCGCGGGGTCGGGCCGAAGACGGCGGTGAAGGCGATCGAGGAACACGACGATCTGTGGGGGGTCCTCGACGCCCGGGACGCCGAGATCCCGAACGCCGAGGCGATCCGGGAGCTGTTCATGGACCCGCCGGCCGAGGACATCGCGGTCGACGCCGACGTGAACCCGGACGTCGAGGCCGCCCGCGAGTACGTCGTCGACGAGTGGGGCGTCGCCGCGGGCGAGGTCGAGCGGGGGTTCGAGCGCATCGCCGAGTCGCAGGTCCAGACCGGGCTCGATCGGTGGACCTGACGGGGCGCCGAGGCGGGTGACGGAGGAGCTCGGACGCCGGGGTCGAGGTGGTTCAGACGCCGGGACCGATCCGGCGCTCCGGGCCGCCGTTCCCCGGCTCGACCGCCGCGAACACACCTTTTATTTCCTCGTCGTCAGAAGGATGATTCACACGTGTCGCGGACCGGAACCCGATCGGACCGCGGCGACCCCGACAAATGAGCTTCGACGTTCCCGACGACAGACGGTACTTGGAATCGCACGAGTGGGCGACGACCGGCGGCGACACCGTTCGGATCGGCGTCTCCGACTTCGCGCAGGACGAGCTCGGCGACGTAGTGTTCGTTGAGCTCCCCGAGGTCGGCGACGAGGTCTCCGCCGGCGAGTCGTTCGGCGTCGTCGAGTCGATCAAGGCGGTGTCGGACCTGTACGCGCCCGTCTCGGGCGAGGTCGTCGCGGTCAACGAAGCCCTGTTCGACCGCCCCGAACTCGTCAACGAGGACCCGTACGGCGAGGGGTGGATGCTCGAGGTCGACCCGGCCGAGGGCGGCGACGCCGATGGGACTCTCGACGCCGACGAGTACGACCAGCAGATCGCTTGACCGCGCCGACCCGGATCCGACGACGGACATTCGACACCGCACCCGATCATGACAACGCAACGTTTCGACCGACGAGCCGCGAACCGAGGAGCGAACGACGGCCGGGCGACGGCCCGGGGACGCGGGGGAGCGACCAGATGAGCCGGGCCAACGGCACCCCGTACGCACCGCACACGGACGAGGAGACCGCGGCGATGCTGGCGGCGATCGGCGTCGAGGACGAGGAGGCCCTGTTCGACATCCCCGACCCGGTCGCCTTCGACGGTGACTTCGGCATCGAGCCGCGGACGGAACGCGAGATCCGCGACGAGTGCGCGCGGATCTTCGCGCGCAACGACGACCTCACGGAGTTCCTCGGCCGGGGGCACTACGGTCACTACGTGCCGAGCGTCGTCGACCACCTCGCCGACCGCGCGGAGTTCCTCACGAGCTACACCCAGTACCAGCCGGAGGTGTCGCAGGGGTTCCTCCAGGCGCTCTTCGAGTACCAGTCGATGCTCGTCGAGCTGACCGGGCTCGACGTCGCGAACTGCTCGATGTACGACGCCGCGACCGCGCTCGGCGAGGCCGCGACGCTGGCGGACCGCGTCCGCTCGACATCGGGCGACGTGGTCCTCGTGCCCGAGCAGCTCCGCGAGGGGAAGCGGGCGGTACTGGAGAACTACTGCGACGGCGCCGACATGACCGTCGAGACGTACCCGATGGCGGACGGCACGGCCGACGTCGACGCGCTCGCGGACCGCGCGGGCGACGACGTCGTAATGCTGTACGCCGAGAGCCCGACGGTGCGGGGCTGCCTCGAAGAGCGGCTCGCGGCGATCGGCGACCTCGCCGACGAGACCGGCGCGCTGTTCGCGCTCGGCTCCGACGTCGTCGCGCTGTCGGTGCTCGAATCGCCCGCGTCGGTCGGCGCCGACGTGGTCGTCGGCGAGGCCGGTTCGCTCGGCCTGCCGACCAGCTACGGGATGGGGCTCGGCATCTTCGCCTGCCGCGACGACTTCCTTCGGCAGGTCCCCGGTCGGCTCGTCGGGGCGAGCGAGGACGCGAACGGCGACCGCGCGTACACGCTGACGCTCCAGACGCGCGAGCAGCACATCCGCAAGGAGCGCGCCACATCGAACATCTGTACGAACCAGGCGTGGGTCGCGCTCCGGGCGGCGATCCACGCGGCGACGCTGGGGCCCGACGGCCTCGTCGACCTCGCGAACGACTGCGTCCGCGACGCCGAGGCGCTGGCGGCCCGGATCGAAGGCCTGTCGGGCGCGACCGCCCCCGTCCACGACCGTCACCACTTCCGCGAGTTCGTGGTCCACGTCGACCAGCCGGCCCCGGCGGTCGCCGAGGACCTGGAGGCCGAGGGGTTCGCGGTCCACGCGATCGACGACCACCTGCTTCAGGTGTGCGTCACTGACCTGAACGCGGAACGGACGGACGGGCTCGTCGCGGCCTTCGAGGAGGTGCTCTAATGATCCACGACCAAGCGAACTACGAGCGAGACGGCGAGGATGTCCGGGAGCCGCTGCTCTCGGAGAAGGGGCAAGCGACCGTCGACGTGCGCGAGGACTCCCCGCTGCCGGACGACCTGACCCGCGAGGAGCTGACGCTGCCGAACCCCTCGGAGCCGGAGACGGCGCGCCACTACACCCGGCTCTCGCAGATGAACTGGGCCATCGACGCGGGGCCGTACCCGCTGGGGAGCTGTACGATGAAGTACAACCCCAAGTTCACCGAGGACGTGGCGGCCGACCCGAACGCCGCCGTCCACCCCGACCGCTCCGCGCGCTCCGCGCAGGGGAACCTCGAACTCCAGTACCGGCTCCAGGAGGCGCTCGCCGACGTCGGGGGGATGGACGCCGTCACGCTCCAGCCGCCCGCGGGCGCGGCGGGCGAACTGACGGGGATCCTCGTCACGAAGGCGTATCACGAGCACCACGGCAACGACCGCTCGGAGGTCGTGATCCCGGCGTCGGCCCACGGGACGAACTTCGCGACAGCGGCGACCGCCGGCTACGACGTGGTCGAACTGCCCTCCGGCGAGGACGGGCGCGTCGACCTCGAGGCCTTGGAGGCGGCCGTCGGCGACGACACCGCCGCGCTGATGCTCACGAACCCGAACACGGTGGGCCTCTTCGAGCGCGACATCACCGAGATCGCGGAGATCGTCCACGACGCCGGCGGCTTGCTCTACTACGACGGCGCGAACCTCAACGCGCTGCTCGGCCGCGGCCGCCCCGGCGACATGGGGTTCGACGTGATGCACTACAACGTCCACAAGACGTTCGCGACGCCGCACGGCGGCGGCGGTCCCGGCGCCGGCCCGGTCGGCGTCGTCGACGAACTGGCGCCGTTCCTCCCAACGCCGCGGGTCCGCGAGGCCGAGACGGGGTCGGGGTACGAGCGCTTCGAGCCGGACCGCACGATCGGCCGGGTCCACGGCTTCGCCGGCAACTGGCTCGTGCTGATCAAGGCGTACGCGTACGTCGCCCGCCTGGGCGACGAGGGGCTCGCCGACGCGGCGGCGAAGGCCGTCCTCAACGCGAACTACCTCGCCGAGCGGATCGACCTCGACGTTCCCTTCGGCCCGTTCCACCACGAGTTCGCGGCGACCGCGGGCGACCGCGACGCGGCCGACGTGGCGAAGCGAATGCTCGATTTCGGCGTCCACCCGCCGACGACGAAGTGGCCGGAGATGGTCCCCGAGGCGATGCTAACCGAGCCGACGGAGATCGAGGGGCAGTCCTCGCTCGACGACCTCGCCGAGGCGTTCAACCTCGCGTACGCGGACACCGACGAGGCGCTCGACGCGGCGCCGAACCGGACCGCCGCCGCGCGGATCGACCAGGTCGGCGCCGCGCGGGACCCGCGGCTCTCGTGGCAGGCGCTCGACGGGGAATAGCACACTCGCACACACGCGAACCGACCGGCCGACCCGCGGCCCGGTCGCGCCGAGCCCGTCGACGCAGAACTAGTCGGCGTCGAGCTTGTCGGCGTCGGGCTCGTCGGCCTCAAGCGAGGCCGCCCCGGGGGGCGCGCGCTTCGCCGTTGGCCAGCCCTCGGCGTCCGACGGCGAGTCGAACGGCCCCTCGCCGTCGACGAACCGGCGCATCACCCGTCCCTCGGCGCGGTGGAGCGTCTCGCTGCACGTCGACTTCGCGATCCCGTTCGCCTCGGCCAGCTCCGTGAGCGTACACCGCCGCGGGGTGTCGTAGTAGCCCCTCTCGACCGCCGCGAAGACGAGGTCGCGCTGCGCTTCGGTGAGCGTCCGATCCGGCTCGTCGCCCCCGGTCGCGGCGACGCCGACCGTCACCCCGTCGTCCGCGAGCCGACGCCCGAACGCTTCGATCCGGTCCCGATCGCCGACGACCGTCACCGTGGCGCGGCCGTCGGCGACCTCGACCGTCGACTCGATGGGGAGGCCGACCGCCCGCGCCGCGGGGAGGTAGACGGGGGCGCGGCCGACCACGCGGAGCGTGCGAACGTCGCCGCGGCGCTCGACCGCCGTCACGCGCGCGACGCGCTCGTGGCCCCGGACCATGTTCTCCACGCGGTCCCTGTCGGTGCCGGCGACGCGAACGGTCGCCGCGGTCTCCGGAGCGTCGCCGTCGACGGCGATCGTCTCCGCGATCCGGAGCGTCGCCGCGGGGACGCCCCGCGACGCGTCGGCGAGCCACGACCCGGCCGGGAGGTCCAACCGGAGCACCGTCCGACTCATCGCTTCCACCTCGCTCCACCCCACGGACCCGCCGTCCGGGCGGTCGCTGGTACACGCATCTCCCGTGGGAGTACCGTCCCGACTCCCCTCCGCCTACCGCTTCATACGTTTCGGACCTAAGTACCCCGGGCAGGGACGGGCGGACCGCGGGCCGCCTCGCTCGCCGAAACGTGACCGTCTCGGTCGCCGAAGCGAGGCCGCTTCGGTGGTCGGGCCGACACCGCCGCGACCGCAGCACCGAAGGCCCCGGCGCCCGAGCGCGCTGGCATGGAGACCACGGACGCGTTCGTCGGCCTGACCTGCGTCGACTGTGGGGAGACGTTCGACGCGGAGGCGGCGACCCACCGGTGTCCCGACTGCGACGGCATCCTCGACCCGACGTACGACTACGACCGCGTCGGGCTCCCGCCGGAGACGCTCGACGCCCGCCCCGACGGGTCGATGTGGCGGTACGACGAGCTCCTCCCGTTCCCCGCTGAGACCGCGGTGTCGCTCGGCGAGGGGGCCACCCCGCTCGTGGAGTGTCCCGGGCTGGCGGACGCGATGGGCGTGGGGCGGGTCTTGTTGAAAGACGAGGGCGCGAACCCGACGGGGACGTTCAAAGACCGGGGGCAGGCGGCCGCGATGACGGCGGCGCGCGAGCACGGCGCAAGCGAGGTCGCCCTGAACAGCGCGGGCAACGCGGGGCAGGCGGCAGCGGCGTACGCGGCCCGCGCAGACCTCGACGCGCACGTGTTCCTCCCCTCGCGGGCGGGGTTCACCCAGAAGGCGATGACCGAGGTCCACGGCGCGGACCTGACCGTTACCGACCCGGTGGACGGCAGCTCCCAGATCGGCGACGCCGGAGCAGCGTACGCCGAGGCGATGGCTGATAACCCGGATTGGTACTCGACGAAGACGTTCGTCACGCCGTACCGCCACGAGGGAAAGAAGACGATGGCACTGGAGCTGCTGGCACAGCTCGACTGGGAAACCCCCGAAGCGGTCGTCTACCCGACCGGCGGCGGCGTCGGGCTGGTCGGGATGCACAAGGCCGCCCGGGAGGCGAGAGAGCTGGGGTGGACCGACGAACTGGTCCCGATGTACGCCGCGCAGGCCGCGGGCTGCGCCCCGGTCGTCCGCGCCTACGAGTCCGGGGCGGACCGCCACGAGCCGCTCGCGGACGACGAGGTCGACACTGCGTGCAACGGGATCGCGATCCCGGATCCGGGCGCGAGTCACCTCATCTTGGAGGCGGTCCGCGAGTCCGACGGCGGTGCGGTGGCAACGACCGACCGGGAGATCCTCGACGCCGCGGTCGACGTGGCTCGCACGGAGGGGCTCGAGGTGGGCGCGACCTGCGCGGCCGCCGTCTCGGGGGCGTTCGCGCTCGCGGAATCTGGCGAGTTCGGTCCCGACGACACCGTCGTCCTTTTGAACACCGGCGCGGGCAACAAGGACGTGGACGCGCTGCGCGCGCACCTCGGAGAGCGAGAGGCGGCGGCCGCCGAGCGCGACGGAGTCTGAACTCTCGGGCACCTGAGTTCCCAGTCGCCGGAGCGGCTACATCTCCCAGTAGTCGACCGCGTCGTCGATCTCGTGGTAGCCGGACAAGGAGCGCTCGTCGCGGCCGCCGGGCGGCGACCCGACGAAGACGCCGAACGTCTCCGAATCGGGGTACACCGTCACGTCCGGCTCGGTCATCGTCGACAGCGCGAGGTAGCGCACGGGGTCGTCGCCCTCGTTGACGACGCGGTGCGCGCCCGACTCGTCGGCGGCGAAGGCGACGTAGTCGCCGGCCGCGATCTCTTCCGTCTCTCCCCCGTGGCGGAGCGTGGCCTCGCCCGCGAGGACGTAGAGCGCCTCCTCGTTGGCGGTGTGGTAGTGGTACGGCCACGACTTCGCCCCGGCGGGGAGCTCGTAGAGGCTACAGCCGATCGCCTCGCCGTCGGCCGCTTCGGCCAGTTGCTTCCGGCAGAATCGGGTCCCGCCGCGGTCCGTCTCGCCCCAGTCGAGGTCGCCTTCGTTGACGCGTCCCATGACCCCGGCACTCCGCGGGAGCTAAAAACGGTTCGGGAGACCGCATTCCCGCTCGTCGACGACGGCAGCCCGAGGCCGAGATCGGCTACTGACCCGGGCCCGGGGTCGCCCGGCGAACCGGAACCACTACGGCCGGGCCCCGCCACCCCTCGCGCATGGAACTCGGGGTCATCGGACTCGGGCGGATGGGGCAGATCGTCGCGAACCGGTCGCTGTCGGCGGGCCACGACGTGGTCGCGTTCGACCTCTCGGCGGAGGCGACCGCGGAGGCGGCCGAGAACGGCGTGGAGCCCGCAGATTCGCTCGCGGACCTCTGCGACCGGCTGGACCGGTCCGGCGGCGACGAGGACGCCGGCAAGCGGATCTGGCTGATGGTGCCCGCGGGCGACGCGGTCGACGCCACGCTCGCGGACCTAGAACCGTACCTCGACGGTGACGACGTGGTCGTCGACGGCGGCAACTCCCACTTCGAGGCGTCCACGCGGCGCGCCGCGGATACCGACGCCGCATACCTCGACTGCGGCACCTCCGGCGGCCCCGCGAGCGCGGAGGCGGGCTTCTCGCTGATGGTCGGCGGTCCGGCGTGGGCCTACGAGGCGATGGTACCCGTGTTCGACGCGGTGGCGACCGGACCGGACGGCCACGACCGCATGGGCGAGTCCGGGTCGGGCCACTACGTGAAGATGGTCCACAACGGCGTCGAGTACGCCCTGATGCAGGCGTACGGCGAGGGGTTCGAGCTCCTCGCCGACGGGCGCTACGACCTCGACATGGAGTCGGTGGCGCGCACGTGGAACAACGGCGCGGTGATCCGGTCGTGGCTCTTGGAGCTCTGCGAGGAGGCGTTCCGCGAGGAGGGATCGGAGCTCGGCGACGTGGCGGACCACGTCGCGGGCGGCTCGACGGGGACGTGGACCGTCGAGGAGGCGCTCGAACAGGAGGTCCCGGTGCCGATCATCTACCAGGCGCTCGCGGAGCGGTTCGACTCGCGCAACGAGGGCCGCTTCTCGCGACGGCTCGCGAACCGACTCCGGTACGGGTTCGGTCGCCACGAGGTCGCGCGGCGGTCGGACGAGGAGTGAGGGCGAGCACCCCGCGGACCGCTCGGTCACGGCGCGCTTGAGGACGCTGACTGAGAACCGGGCGCGTTCCGTCCCCGATTATCAGGGCCGGTCACGGCCGAGAAACACTTATGTATGGTCGTGGTAGGTGTTGACACGCATAGAATGTTCGAGCGATTCTCGAGCGGCTACTACCTGGGGGAACTGTACGTGGAACCCCATGACGGCGAGCGCGCCGTCATCCGGCGGGCGGACCACGAACACGTCAACGAGCAGCTGTACGCGGACGGGGACGGCGTCGAGCGACTCGACGCCCCGCTCGTCATGAAAGTCGACGGCGGCCACATCCCGGTCGGCGGCGACGACGACGTACCGAGCGGCACGCTCGCGATTCCGCAGGGACTCGCCGACGAGACGCTCCCGGACCGGCGGAACGTGCTGTTGGCGGACGCGGACCGCGCCGAGACGCTCCTCCGCTGGGAGGGGTGGGAGCCGTTCGTGAACGCGTAGGACGCCGCCGCGTGTCTGAGGGAGTCGCGAACGGCGAAGGCCGCGGCGGTAGCGCCCGGAGACCGATAGGGGCGGGCCCGCGCGTCGAGTCGAACTGCGCGTGGGACCGACCGGCATAGCGACCGCGTAGGCGGGAAATGGTTCGATGTCGGGCCGCGGACGCCGCCGGAGCCGCCCGATCGGGCACTCGTGTTATTATGCCGGTCCGGCTCGTGTCGAACGTATGGCGCTCGCGCTCTCGGCCGAGCTGGTTGCGACCGTCGCGGTCGTCGTCGCGGTCGCGGGCGCCGTCAACGGGGTCGCGGGGTTCGGCTTCGCGGTCGTGGGGACGACGGTGCTCGCGTCGACGCTCGACCCGGCGGCCGCCGTCGCGTTCATGATCGTCCCGATGTTCGCGGTGAACGTCGCCCTCGTCGGAGAGCTCACGCGCGAGGAACTGCGGACCTGCGGGGCCCGGTTCGCACCGCTGCTCGTGGCCGCGCTCGTCGGCACCCTCGCGGGGATGGCGCTGCTCGATCGCCTCCCGGCGGCTCCCCTGCGCGTCCTGCTCGGCGTCGTCTCGCTCGGGTTCGTGGCGACCGCGCAGCGCGCGGTCGCGCTCCCGTCGCTGCCGACTTCGGCCGACCGCGAGCGCGCCGAAGGCCCGCTCGTCATGGGGGTCGTGGGCGTCGTCTCCGGCGTCCTGTTCGGCGCGACGAACGTCGGCGTCCAGCTGGTCGCGTTCGTCCGGAGCTTCGACCTCTCGCACGGGGTGTTCGTCGGCGTCGTGGCGCTGGTGTTCGTCGGGATCAACGGCCTTCGCGTCGGGGCCGCGGGCGCGCTCGGACTCTACCCGGACGCCGCGTTCGCGCTCGCGTCGGCCGCCGCCGCGGTCCCTGCGGTCGCCGGCGTCGCCGTCGGGACTCGCCTCCGAGACCGCGTGAGCGAGCGGCTCCGGCGCGGCCTCGTCCTCGGCCTCCTCACGGTCATCGGGCTCCGGCTGATACTCGGCGGCGCGGGCGTCGCCTGACCGGTGTCGCCGTCGCTCCGCCGGAGTCGCCGCCGGTCAGTCGACTGCGGCCTCGATGTCGCGGACGACGGACAGCACCGCCCGCCACTGCTCGACCGTCCCGGGCGGCTCGCGGTCGACGGTCCCGGTCCGGTCGGTGATCGACCGTCGGACCGCCTGCGGGTCGTTGATCCGGCGGAGCTCGAGGTCCGGCCCGCCGGCGACTTCGATCGTGACCGTGCCGTACCCGAACGCGGAACCGGTCACCGATTGACTGTACGCCGTGTTCTGTACCTGTGCCAGCCCGACGCGGCGGACCTTTCGGCCGAGCACGCCGCGTTTCGACCAGATCGCTCGAGTCGTGACCACGTAGTCGGTCCGTGTGACGCGGAGCAGTTCCCAGCCGGCGATGCCGACGCCCAGCGGGCTCGCCGCGGCGATGCGCGGGTCGACCGCGGCCGCCGCGAGGAGCGCGACGGCGACGGTCGCGACGCCGACGACGCCCCCGCCGAGCGCCGCCGACAGCCGCGGGCGACCCGTCCACACGACGGTCTCGTCGTCGTGCCGAAACCACCAGTCGCCGGTCATCGGTCCTCGCACGCCGTCTCCGACGCGGTCCGCTCGGCGCCGACGTCCTCGCCGGTCGCGGTCGGCGTCTCGGCGTCGCCGCCGGCACCGTCGTCGGTGACCGCGGAGCGGATCGCGCGAAGTTCGACGAGGATCTCGGCGAGCACGTCGTCGGCGTCGCCGTCGCCGTCGGCGCTGTCCCGCTTTCCGGCGTCGATCTCCCTGGCGATCAGCTCCTGGACCGACGCCGGGTCCGGAATGCTCCGGAACCGTAGCTCGACGCCGGAGCCGCCGGCGGTGCTGACCTCGACCGACCCGTACCCGAGCGACGAACCGATGGCCGACTGCGAGTAGGAGATGTTCTGTACCTTCTCGAACCCGATCTGTTTCACGTCCCGGGAGAGGATGCCCCGCTTGCTGTAGAGCCCCTTGTTCGTGACGACGTAGTTCGTGTTCTTGTACTGGAGGTAGCTCGCGGCGACGATCGGGATCCCGACGAGGACGAGCGACAGGGGAACGCCGACGAGAAGCGCCGGGACGACGCTGTACCTGTGCGGCGTGCTCGCCCAGCGGATCTCCTCGTCGTCGTCGAGCGACAGCCAGTCGAGGTCGAGGTCGGCGGTGACGCCGTTGCCGGTCTTCGGTTCCTCCTGGAGGGACGGAGACGACATATCCCCCGAAGCGTCGGGAGACGCTAAAACGGTGGCGGAGGCGCACCGATCGGGTCACGCGCGAAGCGGACGACGTGAACGCGGCGACGAACGGTCGCGCGGGAGACGGCGGCGGACGGTGGCGCGACGCGCGGACGGCCCGGAGAGCGGCGTCCGTCTCCGCCGCAGACGCACCTTTTAGGTCGCGGCGGGTCGCGAATTCGGTATGATCGACAGGCTGCTCGGGCGCGCCGAGCTGAAGGAGCGCATCGAGGAGTTGGAGGAGGAGAAGCGTCACCTCGAACGCCGCGCCGAGGCCGAGGAGGAGCGGCGGTCCGACGCGGTCGCCGACCGGCAGCGCGCCGAGGAGCGCGTGAACGAGCTCGAACACCGGATCGAGTCGTTAGAGGAGCGGCTGGAGCGCGCCGAGGGGACGGAGGAGACGGTCGAGTTCCGCCGCGTGAGCGACCGCAGCGGCTCGCGGCTGACGGACGCGCTCGAGCGGTTCCGGGCCGTCGAGAGCGACGACCCGGAGGGGTTGCTCACGGCGTATGTGCCGGACGCAGACTCGGTCCCCGCGACCGTGTCGGACTGGCTCGGCGACCGGACGGCGCTCGTCCGGCGGGCCGCGCCCGCGGTCGTCCTCGCCGACGACACGGGCTCGGTGAGCGCCGCGCTGACGCCGCCGGTCGAACCCGAACCGTTCGACCGGTGGAGCGACCGGTTCCGGCTCGACGACGCGTGGTTCCGCCCGACCGGCCGGTTCGCGTTCGCCGTGGTCCGCTCGGACACCTTCGCGGTCGGCACCTACGAGGGCGACGAGCGGGTCGCTTTCGAGGGGTTCACCACCGACGTGAAGGAGGCACACTCGAAGGGCGGCTTCTCGCAGGGGCGATTCGAGCGCCGCCGGGAGGGGCAGATCGACGACCACCTCGACCGGGCCGACGAGGCGCTCGCCGCGGTCGCCGCGGGAGAGGACCTCGACCGCGTGATCGTCGTCGGCGAGCGCAGCGTGCTGGGCCGGGTTCGGGACCGCGCCGACGTCACCGACGTGTCGGACGCAACCGGCAAGCCGAAGGGAGCGCTCGACGACGCGTTCCGCGACTTCTGGCGGGTGCGGATTCGTGCGATCTGAACCGGGGACGCCCGTCCGGCGTCAGAACGGGCTCTCAGGCCCCTCGTCGGGATCGCTGGCGGCCGGCTCGTCCGACGCGGGCAGGTCGCCGATTTCCCGCTCCCACGCCTCGATGCCGCCGCGGAGGCTGTCGACGCGCGCGTCCTGCGTCCCCTCGTAGCTGCCGATGAGCTGGGCCGCCTGCTGGCTGGCGACGCCGTGGGGGCAGACGGTGACGATGCGGTCGCCGCCCTCGAGCTCCGCGATCCGGTTCGTCAGCTCCGGGAACGGGATGCACTCGCTGTCGGGGAGGTGCCCTCGGTCGAACGCGCGCCGGTCGCGGATGTCGACGATGCGGAGCGACTCGTCGGGAGAGCTGTCGCCGCGCTCGTCGAGCAGGGCTGACAGCTCTTCGGGGTCGATTTCGCCGTCCATCAGTGGAGCGGGGCGAGGGTGGCCGTGAGCACGGCTCGGTCGTCGGTGTCGTTGCGGGCGCCGTGGACCGCGCCCCGGGCGTTCTCCACCACTGCCGGGGCCGCGAGCGCCTCTTCCTCGCCGTCGCGGATCACCGTCGGTTCCCCCTCCAGCACGTGGAACACGTTCGTGGCGTCCGCGTGCTCGTGGGGGTCGACGGTCGCGTCCGGGCCGAGGACGAACGCCTTCACGAGCGCGTCGTCGGTGACGACGACCTCCGCCGTCTCGACCTCGCCGGGAGCCGGGTCGAGATCGGCGACCGCCGCCGCGTAGCTGTCGAGCGTCATACCCGCACCTCGCGCGGGACGGGGAAAAATCGCGCGCTCGGGGCGGCTCAGTACGTCGGCGACTCCTCGGGCTCGCCGTCACGCGCGTTCGCGACGCGGCCGAGGGTGAAGAGGAGGTCAGAGAGGCGGTTGAGGTAGGTGACGACCGCCTCGTTGATCGGCTCCGAGCGCGCCAGGTCGACGACGCGCCGCTCCGCGCGCCGGACGACGGCGCGCGCGTGGTGGAGCGCCGCCCCCGCCTCGCCGCCGCCCGGGAGAATGAACGACCGCAGGGGCTCCAGCTCCTCGTCGAACGCGTCGATGCGCTCCTCCAGCAGGTCGGTATGGTCGGGCTCCACCTGCGGGTCGTCCGGGTCGGGGTCGGGGTTCGCGAGGTCGGCCTGAACGACGTGAAGATGGTTCTGTATCGTCCCCAGCAGCTCGTCGATGTCCTCGTGGCCCGTCGGGCGGACCGTTCCGAGCAGCGCGTTCGCCTCGTCGACCGAGCCGTACGCCTCGATGCGGTGGCTGGACTTCGACACCCGGCTCATGTCCCGGAGGTCGGTCTCCCCCTCGTCGCCGCGACCGGTGTAGATGCTCATGCGAGGGTCCTCTCGACGTAGTCGACGATGTTCGCGCTCTCGGCCATCGTCACGCCGCGTCCCTCGTCGACGAGGACGGGGACGCCGCGCTGGCCGCTCACTCGCTTCACCTCGTTCCGGTCGGAGTGGAGCGCTTCCACCCACTCCGTCTCGTACTCGACGCCCGCGTCGTCCAGGGCGTCGGCCGCCTTCTCGCACCACGGACACCCGTCGAGGGCGTACAGTCGAACGCTCATACCGATCGATCGGTCCGCGCGGTCAAGAAGGTGTGCGTCCGACCGCGACGGTGGGGGAGGCCTCGTATCGCAGCCCCGGGCCGCGGGCCGCCCCCTCAGCGATCTCGGTACGACGCCATCGCCTCCCGGTGTGCCTCCGGGATCGGCGTCGGCTCGCCCGTCTCCGGGTCCACGGCGACGAGCGTCGCCTCGGCTTCCGCCGCGACGGCGTCGCCGATCCGGATATCGTGCGTCATCGTCGCGCTCGACCGGCCGAGATCCGCTATCTCGACGCTCACCGCGACCGCGTCGTCGTCGAGTTCGACCGGTCGCCGGAAGTCGATCGACAGCGACGCCAGCACGGTCGACGCCCCCGAGATGTCGAGGTCGAGGACATCGCGGAAGAAGCGCGTCCGCGCCTGCTCGATGTACGTCGCGTAGACGGCGTTGTTGACGTGGCCCATCGCGTCGATGTCGCGGAACCGAACGTCGATGTCCGCGGTGTAGGTCGCCATATCCGACCCACTGGCGGGGATCGTATGTAGGCGTCGGGATCGGCGTCGACCGCGGCGGCGCCGGGCGCCCCACCAACGTATAAAACCGACACGCGCGTACCGGCGAGACATGGACAACGGCGCGATAGACGACGTCGACAGGGCGATCCTGTACGCGCTCCAGGCGGACGCGCGGAACACGTCGTCCGGGGACATCGCGGAGCGGGCCGGCACCTCGGACAGCACCGTCCGCAAGCGCATCCAGCGGTTGGAGTCCGAGGGCGTGATCAAGGGGTACAGCGCCAGCGTCGACTACCAGCGGTCGGGGTATCCGCTCCGGATGCTGCTCTACTGTACCGCGTCGATACCGGAGCGCGGCGAACTCATCCCCGACATCCTCGCGATCGACGGAGTCGTGTCGGTCCAGGAGCTCGTCACCGGCGAGCAGAACCTCCTCGTCACCGTCGTCGGCGAGTCGGACAGCGACATCACGCCCGTGGCGCAGGCGCTCCTCGACATGGGCGTCACCGTCGCCGACGAGGTCCTCGTGCGGACCCACGAGACGACCCCGTTCGGGCGGTTCGACGCCGGGCGGGACGGGGCGGAGGACTAACCGACGACGCGCTCGACGTCGAGCCCGGTCGCCCGCCGGACGACCGCACGGACCGGGTCCTCCGAGCCGGACAGGTTGTCGGAGTCGCCGTCGAGGACGAGGAGGGCCGCCCGCCGCCCGGGCTCGATCGCCCCGCAGTCGAGGTCGGCGATTTCGGCGCCCGCGGCGGTCGCCATTCGCAACACCTCCCGGTCGGTCACGTCGAACCGCTTCGCCGCCGTCGCCATCTCGCGGAACATTGACGGCTGGTTCAGCATGGCGTTGTCGGTGCCGAGCGCGACGGTGGTGTGGTCGAGCAGCTCCCGTATCGGCGGCGTCCCGACATCGAGGACCGCGTTCGCGCGCGGACAGACGGCGATCGGGACCGACTGGTCCGCGACGCGCTCCAAGTGGTCCGGCTCGGCGTGGACCATGTGAACGAGCAGATCCGGGTCGTAGTCGAGCGCCGGGTGGATGTCGGTCGCGTCCGGCTCGCCCGCGTGGATCGCGAACGGGCGACCGCGATCCTCGCAGGCGGCGCGCTCCGCGGCGAACTCGTCGTCGTTCGCGCCGGAGGCCCCGTAGCCGTCGGCGACGTCGAGGACCGACGGGTCGCCGCTCCCGAAGATGAACGGGTCGACGCCCGTCTCCGCCGCCGCCTCGCGGAGCGCCCGCGCGCCGGCGGGCCCCGACTCGCGGAAGTCGAGCGTGGAGACCGTGCCGGTCCGACGCATGAACCGGAGCGTCCGCCGCATCGCCGACACCAGTTCGTCGCGGTCGGCGGCCGCCAGCCGCCGGTGCTTCAGGCTGTCCGGCGGCGCGACCGCCTCGTCGAGCGACAGGCCGACCGCAGCCTCCTTCGCGACGGAGTCTCCGAGGTGGGTGTGCGCGTTGACGAACGCCGGCAGCACGATGTCCGTCGAGTCGGTGTCCGTCTCCTCGACGGCGTCGATCCGCCCGTCTTCGACGACGACGCGTCCGCGGACGGGCTCGAACGACTCCCCGACCAGGACGGTCCCTGCGAGTTCTCGCATACCGGTCCTCCGGACTCCGAGCCGATATGGTTTCCTGAGTCGCGACGCCGAACGGGCTCACTTGCGACCGCGGACTCGCCAGGCCCTCCCCCACGAGAGGATAATCATAATGTTCTATAATGCTGTTCTTGCGAACGAATTGTGAACACAAACAGCTTTAATAGACGTTATGTTCTCAAAGTGGGTAGACAACGACCGGGTTGCGACTCGACCCGACGGCGGGTCGAGACCGGTCGCGTGGTCGCTCGAACGATGTCAGGACCCACCTCGAAGACGACGGTCGGAGCGCTCCGGAAGACGACGGACTCGTCGTTCGTCTCCGCTGTACTGACGTGGCTCGCGTGGTCGCTGTTCGCCGCGAGCGTCGCCGTCCTCGTCGCCCGACTCCGACTCGGCGCCTCGTGGGAGGTGCCCGGCGCGGTCGCCGTCGACGGACTGACCGTCCTGCTGTGGACCGTCGTCACGTTCTTCAGCGGGATCGTCCACAGCTACTCCCGGCGCTACATGGCCGGGAGCGCCCACGAGACCGACTTCTTCCTCGGGATCTTCTCGTTCACGCTCGCCGTGATGGCGCTCGTCGCGGCCGACCACCTCACGCTGTTCTGGCTGTGCTGGCTGGCGATGGGGCTCTTGATGGCCCGGCTCATCGGGACCGTCGACGGCTGGCCGCAGGCCCGCGCGGCCGCGAGCGTCGCCCGGCGGCACTTCCTCGCGAGCAGCGCGCTCCTCGGCGTCGCCCTATTGACGCTGTGGCGGGCAACCGAGGCGACGACGATCTCGGGTATCGCCGCGAGCGCGGACGGGCTCGGCGGCCCCACGCTGCTCGTCGCCGGGGGCGCGCTCGTCCTCGCGGCGATGATCCAGTCCGCCCTCGTCCCGTTCCACGGGTGGCTGCTCTCCTCGATGACCGCTCCCACGCCCGCGTCGGCGCTGATGCACGCCGGCTTCGTCAACGCCGGCGGCATCCTCCTGACCCGCTTCGCGCCCGTCGTGACGGCCGAAACCGGGCTCATGCTCGCCCTCGTGGTCGCGGGCGCCGCGAGCGCCCTCGGCGGGAAGCTGCTCAAGACCGTCCGGTCGGACGTCAAGGGCGAACTAGGCTGCTCGACCGTCGGGCAGATGGGCTTTATGATCGTCCAGGCCGGGCTCGGCTTCTTCGCCGCCGCCGTGACGCACCTCGTGTTACACGGGTTCTACAAGGCGTACCACTTCCTGAGCGCGGGCGACGAGGTCGAGCGCACGGCCCCGACGGAGACCGAATCGGAACTCGGGGGAACGGGCGTCGCGGGTGCGGCCGTCGTGTTGCTGACCGGGCTCGCCGGCGGCGCGACGTTCGCGGTCCTGACGGGGAAGGGAACGAGCCTCGACAGCGGGCTGCTGCTCGCCGGGTTCGTCACGCTCACGACGCTCCACGCGGCCCGGAGCGCCGTCCGGCAGACCGGTCTGTCGACGGCGGCCCGCTACGGCGCCGTCCCGCTGGTGGCGCTCCCGGCCATCGCCGTGTACGCGCTCGCGTACGAGGCCGTCTCGGGGCTGCTCGCCGGGCTCCCCGTCGTCTCGGCGCCGACCGAACTGACAGCGCTCCACGCGCTCGTCGGCGTCGCCTTCCTCGCGGCGTACGTCGCGATCGAGACCGGCGTCTACGAACGGAGCGAGCGCCTCTACGTCGCCCTGCTGAACGCGGGGCAGCCCGCCCCGGAAACCGTCCTGACCGCCACGGAGGAATACGATGAACGCTGAATCCACCACCGAAGACGACGCAGACGCCATCGGAGACGCTATCGAGACGGCCGCGACCGCCGTCGGGTCGGTCTGGCCGGTCCACTCGTTCGTGACCGCGAACCCCCTCGCCGGCTTCGAGGACCGGCCGTTCGACGAGGCCGTGAGCCGGGCGGCGGACCTTCTCGGCGGCCGCGGCTACCCGCGGGCGGCGACGTTCCGGACGGCCCTCAACGAGGGGCGGATCGACGCCGACCTGCTCGACGAGACCCTGACCGACCGCGGCTACGAGGCCGGTCCCGAAGCCCTGCTGGACCGGCTGGAATCCGCCGAGGGGACGGACGAACCGAGCGACGCCGGCGCCGCGACGCGTCCGGATTCCGACGCCGAGCGCGTCGACCGCGTGCTGACGAAGTGGCTGTCGGCCTTCCTCGACGAGGGGCGGGCCGAGTGGTCGATGCCGAACCGCGAGGCGGGGTTCTACGACGCGTTCCGGTCGGTCGCCCAGCACGACGACGAGATCCCCGATCGGGGGCTCGCAGCCGACCTCCCGGCGTCGCCGACGGCGGCCGTCGAGTCCGCGCTGGAGCCGTATCCCGACGACCGGTGGCAATCGATCTTCGAGGCGCAGTTCGCCGCGCTCCCCGGGTGGACCGGGCTGCTCAAGCGCCGCGCCGACGACGGCGGCGCGTGGCAGTCCGCGTACCCGATCACGCTGACCGGGTACCTCGCGGCCCGGCTCGCGCTGGCGGACGCCTTCGGTATCGACCTCGCCCCGCCGGCCGAGTCCGACGGTCCGGTCGTCGACGCGGAGGACGAGATCGCGGCAGCGTTCCTGAGCGCGTGGGAGGCGACGTACCGCGACGCGCTCGTCGAGCGGGTCGCGGCCGAGAGCGAGGCCCGCCACGGCGAGCGCGGGGCCCGCGCGGACGGCGGCGCGTCCGGACGCCCGGACGCCCAGCTGGTCTTCTGTATCGACACGCGCTCGGAGGTGATCCGTCGGCACGTCGAGGCGACAGGGGACTACGAGACGCACGGCTACGCCGGCTTCTTCGGCGTCCCGATGGAGTACCAGGGGTACGACGACGACGTGTCGATCGACGCCTGTCCCCCGATCCTCGACCCGCAGCACCGCGTCGCCGAGATCCCGACGGACGACGGCGCGCGGGCGAGCCGCGACCGCTGGGCGCGCGCTCGCGAGGCCGCGGGCGAGGCGATCGAGACGCTCCGCTCGAACCCCGCGACCGCCTTCAGCTTCGTTGAGGGCGCCGGCAGCGGCTACGGGCTCGCGCTCGCGGCGCGCACGCTCCTTCCCGCCCGGGTGTACGACCTGCTCTCGACGACCGACGACGCGGTTCCGGGCGACCACGAGTTCTGCGAACCGGGCGTCCACCGGCAGGACGGCGCTCCCGGAGCGCTTCCGACCGGTCTGACTCGCGACGAGAAGGTCGAGTACGCCGCGACCGCGTTCGAGCTGATGGGGTGGGAGGAGTTCGGTCGCCTCGTCGTCTTCACGGGCCACGCGGCCGAGACGGCAAACAACCCCCACGACTCCAGCCTGGACTGCGGTGCCTGCGCCGGCAACCCCGGCGGCCCGAGCGCCCGCGTCCTCGCGGCGATCTGTAACGACCCCGAAGTGAAGACGGGACTGCGCGAGCGCGGCCACGACGTGCCCGACGACACCGTTTTCCTCGCCGCCGAACACAACACGACGACCGACGAGGTCGAGCTGTACGACGGGGACGTACCGGACTCGCACGCGGCGGACCTCGAACGGCTGCGCGCGGACCTCGACGCCGCCCGCGAGGCGGCAGCCGCCGAGCGGGTCGGACCGGCGGGCGAGGCCGACTCGGCCGGACCCGGGGGCGCGGCGGGCGTGCGCGAGGCGGAACGGCGGGCCGCAGACTGGGCCGAGACGCGCCCCGAGTGGGGGTTGGCCGGAAACGCCGGCTTCGTCGTCGGGCCCCGGCCGCTGACGAGCGACCTCGACCTCGACGGGCGCGCCTTCCTCCACTCGTACGACTGGGCGACCGACCCCGACGGAACGGCGTTGGAGGCGATACTGACGGGCCCGATGGTCGTCACCCAGTGGATCAACGCGCAGTACTACTTCTCGACGGTCGACAACGCCGCGTACGGCAGCGGGTCGAAGGTGACCCACAACCCGGTCGGCAACGTCGGCGTCTATCAGGGCAACGGCGGGGACCTGATGACCGGCCTTCCGCTCCAGTCGCTCATGGCCGACGCCGACACGGCGTACCACCAGCCGCTGCGGCTCTCGACGGTCCTCCACGCGCCCGTCGACCGCGTCACCGATATCCTCGCCGACAACGAGGCGGTGGCCGGACTGCTGGACAACGACTGGCTCTCGCTGACGGTCGTCGACCCGACGCGGGACCACCGCGCGTTCCGCTACGAAGAGGACTTAGAATGGACGCCGGCGCCCGCGGCGGCCGAAGCGCGCCCCGGAACGGCGACGACGCCGGCCGTCGCCGACGACTGAGATCGGTTCGCCACGGAACCCGGCGAGCGGAGCAAGCGCGGCCGCCCACGCGACGGCGCCGAGAGCCACGCCTGTTTCGTCTCGATCCGGAAGGACACAGCACAGGGAGAGCGTCCCGCTCGGCGACGCGTTCTCAGCGGGCGGGCGACGGTACGTGGTGGGCGTCCCCGGACCGAGTGATCTCGGTCAGTACAGCAGTTCGTCGTCGTTCTCGATCATGTACAGCGACCGGGCGGCGATGTTGACCGCGTGGTCGCCGACCCGTTCGAGGTCGCGGATCGTGAGGAGCAGCCGCGAGACGTTCTGCATGGTACCCTCCACGTCCTCGTCTTCGCGGAGCTCGTCGCGCTCGATGAGGTCGCGGACGACGAGGTCGCTCGCGGCCTCGCAGGCGGCGTCGACTTCGTCGTCCGACTCGGCGACGGCGTAGCAGCGCTCTGCGTCAGACTCCGCGTACGCGTCCATCGCCTCGTCCAGCATCGCCAGCGTGTCGTCGCCGATGCGCTGGACGTCGACGTCGGGGAACACCTCGCGGTCGGCCCGCTTGGCGTACTCGCCGAGGTTCGTCGCCAGGTCTGCGATCCGTTCGAGGTCGGTGATGATCTTGAACGAGGCCGCGATGAACCGCAGGTCCCCGGCCACCGGCTGCTGGAGCGCGATGAGGTCCGTACACTGTCCCTCCAGTTCGAGGTAGAGGTCGTTGATCTCGGCGTCGCCGGCGATCACCTCTTCGCCCAACTCCTCGTCCTGCTGTTCGAGCGCGTCGAGCCCCATCCGCAGGCGCTCGGCGACGACCTCGCTCATGTAGAGGACATCGTCGCGGAGGTCTTCGAGCTTCGTCTGGTACTGTTCGCGTGGCATCTTGGCAGATCCGCCACGCCCGACGCACAAAAACACGTCGGCGGCCGGTTCCCGAACGCGGCAGCCGGGCGGTCGACGAATGACCGAGCGGAGCGACGAGGGAGCGGCCGCGACGACACCGACACGTCGGCAGCGGTCACGACCCCGCGTGACTCGGCCGGTACCGGACGGGTTCGGCCGGTGACGGACTGGTTCGACCGGTAGCGGAGCCTCGGTCGAAGCGTTCAAACCCCGCGGCGACGACGGCTCGGATATGCAGAGCTTGGAAGACTTCGTTGTCGACGAGAACGAGGAGGCGCTCGCGCCCGCGGTGGTGCTCGCGACGATCGCGCTCCTCGCGGTGTTCGTCGTCGGAATCCTGGTCTCCGCGGTCGGGCTCGTCGCCTGACCCGTCCCGGCCGTTCGGGCAGGAGGACTCCGTCAGAAGCCCCCCCGCGCCACGGCGTTTTTTGTGCCCGCGGCCGGGCGGGACGGTATGGACCGCCGGATACTCGCCGACCTCCTCGGCCGCAACGACGACCACGTCGCCGCTCTCCCTCCCGACGTTTTCGACAGCCACCGCGACGGCCAGCGCCCCGGCGTGGTCTCCGTCTGCTGTTCCGACTCGCGCGTGTCACAGGAGGGGATGTTCGCCGTCGACGAGCCGGGGTTCCTCTTCACCTCCGGCGCCATCGGCAACAGCGTGAGCGCGCTCGTTGACGGCGAGCGCGTCCTCGACGGGAGCGTGGCGTACCCGCTCCGGCACACCCACACCGAGGTCCTCGCCGTGGTCGGCCACACCGGGTGCGGCGCGGTCGGCGCCGCGCTCGCGGCGGCGCGCACCGGCGAGTTCCCGGCCGAACCGGGCGTCCGCGCCGCCGTCGAGGCGCTGCTGCCGATCGTCGAGGCCGGGCTCGACGACCCGGCCGTCGTCGGCGAGGGTGACGGCGAGGCGGTCGACGGCACGACCGACGAGGACGCCGAGAGCGATGCCGGTGTCTCGGTCCGCGACCGGCTCGTCGAGTACAACGTTCACGAGCAGGTCGCGTTCGCCCGCGGCAGCGCCGAGGCGGCCGACGCGACCGTGTACGGCTTCGTGTACGATCTCCACGGCGTCTACGGCGACCGTGACGGCGTCGCCTACCTCGTCAACGCCGACGGCGAGCGCGACCCGGCGGCGCTGCGCGACCTCGTCGGCGCGTCGCACGACGACCACGTGGTGACACTCCTGTAGCGCGAGGGGCTCCAAGCCGCCGAGATCGGGAGGCACCGGGACGCCAAGGGCGAGGGGATCGCATCCGACAACCGTTTTACGGCGACGCCCGAATGGGGTTCAAATGGACCGACGCGTCCTGTTCGCGACGCTGATCCTGCTGGCCGGCGGCGCGACCGGGGTGGGCGTGGCGCTGTTCGCGTTCGTCGGCGTCGACGACGCCACCACCGAGACGACAATCGTCTGGGAGTCCGGGCCGGCGCCCGGCGACGACGGCAGCGGCGCGGCGGTCGCGACCGTCGACGGCGAGCCGCTCCTCTTCCGCCCCGCGGCCGAGGACGGGTCGCGGGTCGTCCGCGCGACGGCCGTCGGGACCGACGAGACGCCTTGGTCGGTCCCGGTCTCCGGCCCGGACGCGGAGCGCGGCGGCGGGGACGCCGGCGACACGAACGGCTCCGACGGCGACGGCCCGGTCGGCGTCAGCGGGCTCACCGCGGGCACCCTCGCCGGCGACCCGGTCGTCGCGCTCACGACGGCGCCGGGGGAGCTCGTCGTCCTCGACGCCGCCGACGGGACGGAGCGGTTCGCGGTCGACCTCGGCGGTCCGAGCGGGGTCCGCCCCGCGATCGGCGACCTCACCGGCGACGGAAGTCGGGAGGTGGCCGCGGTCACGACCGACGGGGGCGTTCGCGTCGTCGACGCCGCGGGCGACTCGGTCGCCGAGGCCTCGCTGGCGGGCGAGATCAGCCGCCGACCGCTCATCGTCGAACCGGACGCTGAGGCCGACGAGCGGGGCGGAATCGCGGTGCTGACGACCGCGGGCGCCCCCGCGACGGTCCACATGCTCGACGCGAGCGGCGGGACGCGATGGACGACCGAGCCGACCGTGAATCCGCTGAGCTGGAACGCGGCGGACAGCCGGGACGGGCCAGTGCTCGCGCTCGGCGGCGCCAACGGGAACATCGAGACGCTGGAGACGAGCGACGGCTCGGACCGGTACGAGGTCGGCCTTCAGGATCTCCCGGTCGCGATCGGCGATGCGGACCCCGGACGGGTGTACGTCGGCGGCTCCGGGAGCGTCTGGGCCGTCGACCTCCTCGACGGCGAGGTCGTCTGGAAACAGCAGTACGGTGCCTCGACCCGGATCAACGAGCCGCGCATGGGCGACGTCGACGGCGACGGCGAACTCGCGCCCGTGGTGGTCAACCGCGACGGCGAGGCCCTCGCGATGACCCAACAGGGCGAGGTGACCGCCCGGGGCGGTCCCGCCGAGGTCGTCGCGTACGGCGGTCCCCTGTTCGCCGACGTCACCGGCGACGGCGGTGACGAGGTGATCGTCGTCGCGGACGACGGGACCGCGATCGCGGTCGACACGTGATTCCGGGAGCGGCGCTCGGCGGCAGTTTATGCCGGCAAGGCAGAGCAAAACCAACCGACTGCGCCGCACTCAGCGCGAATATTCACCGGAAACGCGGTGTGTCGCGTGAGCGGTAGCTCTGTGCGGGATCGGACAGCGGAGAAACGGTAGACGCTCCGCGAGCAGCCGCGTCAGTGAGATTCGTCCTCGTACACCCACGCGGCGGTGTCGAGGTCGTAGTCGACGAGCTCCTCGTCGTCGAAGAACAGGTCGATCTCGCGCTCGTTCGCGCCCTCGTCCTCGTGGTCCGACGCGTGGATCACGTTGTGGCCGAGGTCTAAGCCGAAGTCGCCGCGGATCGTGCCCGGGGCGGACTCGGCGGGGTCGGTCTCGCCGACCATCGCGCGGACCTGCCGGGTCGCATCCGCGCCCTCCCACACCATCGCGAAGACGGGGCCGGAGGTAATGAACTCGACGAGGCCGTCGAAGAACGGCTTGTCCTCGTGTTCACCGTAATGGTTCTTCGCGAGATCCTCGTCGAGCTGGACGAACTTCCCGGCGACGAGCTTGAGCCCGCGCTCCTCGAAGCGGGAGACGATCTCGCCGATGAGACCGCGCTGGACGCCGTCGGGCTTCACCATCACGAAGGTGCGCTCGTCGTGGTGGCTCACTGCTCGTCGCCTCCGGCCCGGTGACCCTCCTCGGTCCACTCGACGTCGCGCGCCTCGCGGCCGAGGAAGTAGTTCTTCTCCGCCTTCGAGTCGACGAAGTGGAGGATCTGTCCGTCCTTCTTCACGTACATCGTGCCCGTGCCGGGCTCGATCTCCTCACCGCTGTAATCGCAGGTGCGTGTCTCGACCATTGGTTATCGGCCTCCGATGGAGTCGGCGTCGCGCTGGGTCTCCCGCAGCTGGAGCACGTCGCCCAGACGGACGGGACCCAGGACGTTCCGGGTGATGATCCGGCCCTGGTTCGATCCCTCTTGGATGCGGCACTTGACCTGCATGGCCTCGCCGTGCATCCCGGTCTTGCCGACGACCTCGATGACCTCCGCGGTCGTCGAGTCGCCGGTGCCCTCTTCTGCGCTCATGGGAGGTTATCGGAGCTCCGCGACCTTCTCGCCGATGTCCTCGACGTCGTCGGCGGCGTCGCCGGCGTCGACGACGGCGGCGGCGGCCGAGCCGACCTCGAGGCCGGCGGCCTGCCCGACCTCGTCCTGCGTGTCGACGAAGGCGACGGGGATCCCCTTCTCCTCGGCGAGCTCGGGGAGGTGCATCACAATCTCCTCGGGGGAGACGTCCTCGGCGACGATGACGAGGTCGGCGTTGCCGCGCTCGACGGCCTTGGTGGTCTCGTTGGTTCCTTTCTTCACGGTACCGGTGTCTCGGGCGACCTCGAGCGCTTCGAGGGATCGCTCCGCGAGGTCCGCCGGGGTGTCGTAGTCTACGTAAACGGGCATATGTTGTTCACCTATCCTCCGTGCGGGCTCGCGTGCCCGTCCCGTGGTCGGTCCCTAACGGAACGGCACATCATCAACCCCACAGAGGCTGTGCCCCGTGGTAGTCAGGACATCCATAAAAGCGCTTTCAATGTCTCGCGCGTGTGCGAGCGGGAGTCACGGGGCGAGATCGCGGGCAGGACCGGCCGTACCGCGGTCGCCGTCGCACCGCCCGCGGCGGACCCGGCGACACTCCGCGCTTTTTATGCGTCGCTCGCCCCTCAGTCGACTCGACGAATGGTCCGCCTCGTTCACTACTCCGACATCGAGAACGTCTTCGACGCCCCCGAGCGAGCGGCGCGCCTCGCCGGCCGGATCCGAGCGCTCTCGGGCCCCGACGCCGCGGTCGTCGGCACCGGCGACACGACCGCGCCGGGCGTCCTCTCGCTGGTTGCGACGGGCAGGCAGGTCCTCGACTTCTACGAGGTGACTGACACCGCCCTCGACACGTTCGGCAACCACGAGTTCGACTACGGTCCCGACCCGCTCCGCGGCCTCGTCGCCGACTCGCCCGCGACGTTCGTCTCCGCGAACGTCCGCGGCGAGGCCGGCGAGCCGTTCGGCCGCGACGAGGGCGTCGTCCCGTGGGCAACCCGCGAGGTCGACGGCGAGACGGTCGGGTTCGTCGGCGTCACCGACCCCGCGACGGACTCGCTTAACCCCATGGCCGCCGACCTCTCGTTCGACGACCCCGTCTCGGCCGCGCGCGACGCGCTGGCCGAGATGCGCGCCGCGGTCGCCGAGCGCGAGAGAGGCGGGGGCGGCGACGAGGGCCTCAATCACGTCGTCGTCCTCTCGCACCTCGGCGCGGGCGACGACGACCTCGCCCGCGAGCTCGACGTCGACGCGATCGCCGGCGGCCACGTCCACAGCCGTCGGAACGAGGTCGTCGACGATACCCTGCTCGTCCGACCCGGCGTCAACGGCGAGGCGGTGGCCGAGATCGACCTCGATTCCGAGCCGCCGACCGCGACGCTCCACGAGCCCGACGGGGCCGACCCCGCGCCGGGGCTCGCCGACGCGCTCGCCGAGCGGATGGCCGCGGCCGACCTCGACGAGACCGTCGACACCGTCGACCGACCGATCGAGCGGTCCGGCGACGTGGTCCACGGCGGGGAGTGCCGCGTCGGCAACTTCGTCGCGGACGCGTTCCGGTGGGTCCACGACGCCGACGTGGGGCTGTCGAACGCGGGCGGGCTCCGCCAGGGCGACCCGTGGACGGGCGACGTGACGAAGGCCGACCTGATCAGCCTGATCCCGTTCGAGGAGCCGGTGGCGCTCGCGTCGGTCACCGGCGCGGAGCTCAGCGACGTGTTCCGCGAGATGGCCGCCCCCGACGTGGACTTCGGCGAGGACGACTGGTGGCACGGCCACGTCTCGAACGCCCGCGTCGTCTGGGACGACGACGCCGAACTGGTCTTAGAAGCCACCGTCGGGGGCGAGCCCATCGACCCGGACGCGCGCTACACGGTCGCCGTCTCGGAGTACCTGCTCCACTCCGAACACGAGTACCCGACACTCGGCCAGCGTCATCGGGTCGACGAGGCGGACATCCAGTACGAGGTGTTGGCCGCTTACGCCCGCGAACACGGGATCGCCCCCGAAATTGAGGGACGGATCGAGATCCGGAACCGGGCCCCCGCAGCGGACGACGACTGAACGAGCGGCGACGGGCGGGCGGTCGGGATGCGAGTGTCGGATCGCGTCTCGAAGCGGCGAGTCCGGCGTCACGGCCCCGGTAGGTTCGGTCGGGTCACCGAGAGAGAGTTTAACACTGTTTGTTTCGTGTGTACATATAGCACATGGACGCGCTTGACGAGGTGCTCGGGAAGTACGCGACGAGCCAGAAGCTGATGGATCACATCAGGTACACCGCCGAATCGCTGAGCATGGAATTCGACGGCTGGGGCGAACAGTACGTGAGCGGTCCCAGTCTCTACGTCCTCATCGTCGCCGAGGTGAACTTCGCCGACTACACCGACCCCCTCGGCGACAACGAGTGGCCGGTCGACCGGTGCCGCGTTGTCACGGAGTCGCGTGATACGTTCACGAAGGTCGCCCGGGACGTGGCGTTCAGTCGAGACGGGGCCGTCATCGTGACCGGCGACGGTACCGTTCAGCGACAGATGGTGCGGGTCCGGAACCCCTCTCGCGGCGAGATCGAAGACGTCGACGGCCTCGAGTTCCCCGGCTGGATGGGGACCAAACACATGAGCGCCTTGGAGACGTCGCTCCGCGACGACGTCCTCTGGGGAATCACGCTTAGCGAGGAGGACGGACGCGTTACGACGTTCCTGAACGGTACGTACCAGGACTACCCTCGCGACGAGATCGGGGGGCGGTGGCGACCCGAGACGTAGGCAGACGCCCCACCGAGCGACGACCGCGAGGTTTCGGCGGGACCGCGCGCGTCCGTCGCCGCCCCGGCTACTCGAGGTCGACCTCGACGTCGCGCTGGAGTCCGGCCGCCTTCACCGTGTTGTACAGCAACATCGCGCGCGTCATCGGCCCGACGCCGCCGGGGACCGGCGTGATAGCGCCCGCGACTTCTTCCGCCGACTCGTAGTCCACGTCGCCCACCAGCTCGTACCCCTTTTCGGTGTCGGCGTCGACGCGGTTGATCCCCACGTCGATCACGGTCACGCCCTCTTTGAGGGTTGAGCCGTCGACGAACTCGGGGATGCCGGCGGCCGCGACGACGATGTCCGCGTCGGCCAGTTCCCCCTCTAGGTCTTCGGTTCGGGAGTGGCAGACGGTCGTCGTCGCGTTGCCGGTCGGGGACTTCTGTATCAGCAGGTTCGCCATCGGCTTGCCGACGATGTCGGAGCGGCCGACGACGACCGCGTCCGCGCCCTCCGTCTCCACGTCGTAGGCGGCGAGCAGCTTCTGGACGCCGTGGGGGGTACAGGGCTTGAACCGGGCGTCGCCCGCGACGAGGCGGCCGACGTTCTCCGGGTGGAAGCCGTCAACGTCCTTCTCGGGGGCGATCCGCCGGAGGACGGTCCGCTTGTCCACGTGGTCCGGGAGCGGGAGCTGGACCAATATCCCGTGAACGTCGTCGCGGTCGTTGAGGTCGTCGATCGTCTCGTACAGCCGCTCGGCGGGCACGTCCGCGTCGATCTCGACATGGAAGCTCTCGATGCCCACCTCCTCGCAGTCGCGCTGTTTCATCGAGACGTACGTCTCGCTGGCGGGGTCGTCGCTCATCAGCACCGTGGCGAGGCCCGGCTCGACCCCGGAGTCGGACAGCCGCGACACCTCGTCGGCGACCGCGTCTCGCACGTCCGCCGCGACCGCCTCCCCGTCGATGATCTCCGTCATGAGCGATTCTCGTCGTCCCCGCGGTAAAAGTGAACCGGGATCATGCGTATCGAGTCTCTCATAACTCCCAGGTTATACGTATATGTGGATCGGCTACTCCGGGAACAGCTCTTCCTCGCGCTCGACGGCGTCGATCGCGGCGACCTCCGCGTCGGTCAGTTCGAGGTCGGCCGCCGCGAGGTTGGCGCGGAGGTGGGCCTCACTCGACGCCTTCGGGATCGTCACCACCGGCTCCTTCGCGGCCGCCCACGCGATCGCGACCGCCTCGGGCGTCGCGTCGTGCGCCTCGGCGACCGCGGCGACGGCGTCGATCTCGCGCACCCGACCGCCAGCGAGCGGCGAGTAGGCGACGACCGGATACCCGTGTTCGCGGGCGTGACCGAGTAGCTCGGGTCGGAGGAACAGCGGGTGGAGTTCGGTCTGGTGGGCCGCGGGCGGCCGTCCGAGAACCTCGATCGCGCGGTCGAGGTCCGCGACCTCGAAGTTCGAGACGCCGACGTTCCGCACGAGTCCGTCGTCGCCCACGCGGTCGATGGCGGGCAGCGTCGTCTCGGGGTCGTAGTCGCCGCGAGGGCGGTGAACGTACAGCAGGTCTATCGCGTCGACGCCGAGCCGGTCCGCGCTCTCGCGGGCCGCGGGCGCGACCGCGCCGGCCGCGAGGTCGTCTGTCCAGAGCTTCGTCGCGACGGTCACGTCGCCGCGGTCGAGGTCGCCGTCGGCCAGCCCGGCGGCGAGCCCGTCGCCCACGACCGCCTCGTTGTCGTAGATCCGAGCGGTGTCGAGGTGGCGGTAGCCGACGGAGAGCGCCGTCGCGACCGCACCCGGATCGTCGATCCCCATCGTTCCGAGACCGACCGGCGGGAGGTCCATGTCGCGACGTGCGCGGGACGGGAACTAAAGGCTCTCGCCGTGTGAGCTGGACGGCGGGGCCGCGCTCGCGGCCGTGAGTTGACGCCAGCAGTTACGAGCCCGGCCCTCGTACGGACGCCCATGTTTCCCTTCCCCTTACACAGTCGTCGACCCGCCCTCCAGCGCTCGCGCGGCGCGTCGGTGGTCGGCGCCGACGCCGCATGAGCCGGACCGGCGCGTGGTCGCTCCCGACGGCCGCGGGACGCCTCGCGGTCACCCCGGGCGAGATACGCGTCCGGAACCGACCCGACCGCATGTGCGTCGAGGGGCTCCGGGCCCTCGCGAACGGCCGAGCGCCCTCCATCGGTCGCGACGTTTCGGGGTCGGCGGTCGCCGCCGCTATCGCCGCGCTCGGGACGCTACTGGAGTGGGTCGGCAGCGGCGGGACTGGTGGCGGGATCGCCGCGTTCGGGCTCGTGACCGGGTTCGCCGGGGTTTGCGTCTCGGCCGTCCGGAACGCGCGGACGGAGATACCGCTGCGAGACGTCCGGCGCGCCGAGTTCAGGGACGGCGACGTGGTCGTCGTTCACGAGGACGAAGACGGCGACGCGGTCGAGACGGCCTTCCGACCGCGGTCGCCCGCGGCCCGGAACGACGCGGCGCTCGCGCTCCGCCTTCGCGGCGTCGACCTGCGCGGTGCCGACGACGCCGACGGCGTCTCCCGGACCGTCGTCGACGCGCCCGAGACGGAACTCGTCGCGTGAACCGTGACGGCTCGTCCCGTTGTCCTACCGGGGTTCACCGCGTCATCGACACCGACCGCTCGACGACCTCGTACCCCTGCGCGGCGAGCGCCTCGGCGTAGTACCGCTCGGCGACCCGCCCCTGCGGGAGCCGCCGGAGGCCGAACCGGCGCGTCGGTCGCAGTTCGAGGTCGACGACGGTCCCGCCGTCGGTCGTCTCGCGGACCGTCGCCGCGTACGAGGCCCACGGCCGACCGTCCGCCGTCCCCTCTATCTCGACCGTCGCGACCGGCGGGTGGTCGGAATCGCTCTCGCCGACCGCGGCGTCGTCGACCGCGTCCCTCCCGCTCACGTCGACGGAGAGGTCGAGCTCGACCGACTTGAGGCCGAGGAGATACGAGAACTCGTAGGTTGCGTCCGTTCCGGGCGCGCTTCTGTCGGTAGCGGCGTCGGTCGACGCTGCCGTGTCGGCGGCGCTCCGGACCTCGTCGGCGACGCCCCACTGGAACGCGAGGTTCGGCGGTCTCGCCGACCCGAACCGCCGGACGACCGCTCCGGGCGACGCGTCCGTCCGGAGGCGAGTCGAGCCGCGCCGTCGAAACACGGGCACGCGGAGCGCGACGACGATGACGGCGCCGACCGCCACGCCGGGCCAGAACGAGATGGCGACGACCGCCGCGAGAAATGCGACGACGACGAGCAGCGCGAGGGTCCAGCCGACGGCGCGCTCCGCCCGGCGGTAGCGAGCGACGACGGACCGCACGTCCGATGCGTCTGTGTCGAGGGGCTGACTCGCGGAGGGCGAGGGCATCGCTCGCGCTTCGGGGACCGATCACATGTCCGTTTTGATCGCGCGGCCGTCGCGAGTCACACGCCGAATCAGATCCCGCCGTCGGCGTCGGGCGGCGCTCGCCCGCAGATGCTCACGAGGTCGTGGAGGTCGTCGATCTCGTAGGTCGGGTGGCAGTCCAGTTCGGTCGACCGGCGGTGAGGGCGGCGGAGGAACGCGGAGTCGATTCCCGCGTTGTCGGCCGCGCGCACGTCCGACTCGTTGTCGCCGACGAACAGCGCCGTCTCGGCGCCGAGGTCTTCGAGGGCGCGCTCGATGTAGTACGGCGAGGGCTTCTTCCGCGAGAGGCTGGCCACCGAGGGGTCGCGGCCGTACGCGACCTCGAAGTGGTCCGCGAGCCCGAAGTGGTCCAAGAGCGCGTCGACGGTCGCCTGCTGGTTCGAGGAGACGACGCCGAGGGAGGCGTCCAGCGCGCGGACGACGTCCACGTCGTCGTACGGCGTCTTCTGTCCCTCCCGGGCGGCGTCGATCTGCGCCGCCGACGCGACCTCGTCTCTGACCCGCCAGAACTCCGCCGGGTCGACGCCGTAGCGCTCGCAGATGTCGGCCAGGGTGGCGGGGTCGACCCCGACGGCGACGTCGTCGACGTGGGCGAGGTCCGGGTCTTCGACGCCGAGGCTCACGAAGGCGTCCCAGGCGGCCTCGCGGAGCGTGTCGAACGGCGTCCGCCCGACCAACACCCCGTCGTTGTCGAAGACGACGGCGTCGTACACGCATCGCCGTGGGTGGGTAACGGGCAAAAAGGTTTCACACGTCGGCCGGTCGGTGCCTCAGACGCCGAAGAGCCGGAGGAAGAGCCCGGCGAGCAGCGCCAGCGCACCGACGATCACGCCGACGAAGGGGATCGGTACCGGGAGCGGGATCACGATCAGCGCGACGCCGACGGCGATCAGCGTGGTCGAGAGCCTCACGGGATCGCTTCGCCGTCGACGCTCAAATACCTTCAGGCGGATTGCGCGCGGCTGACGACCGCCCCCGGCGAGCGCGATGACTCCCGCACTTTCAATACCCGTCCCGTCGAACTCTCAGAACGGACCATGAACATCTCTGATATCGCAGTGCCGGAATACGTCGAGGTCGACGTCGACGAGCGTCTCGCCAAGGTCCGTTCTATCTTCGAGCGAGAGAACCCGAAGGGGATCGTCGTCGTCGAGGACGGCGAGTACGCCGGGGTCGTCGGGGAGAAACAGCTCATGCGCTCGCGCATGGAGGACGACACGAAGGTGTCGGCGGTAATGAAGCCGGCGCCCTCCGTCGACCGTCACGAGGACGTCCGCGAGACCGCCCGGCTCCTCGTCGAGGGCGACGTGAAGATCGCGCCCGTCTACGAGGGCGAGAAGCTCTTCGGTATCGTCACGGTCGACCAGATCCTCGAGGCCGTCCTCGACAGCCTCGACGCGATCACCGTCGGCCAGATCGCCACCGAGGACGTGATCGGCATCGGTGAGACCGAGAGCGTCGGGCGCGCCATCAACCGCCTCCGCGAGAACGGCGTCTCCCGACTGCCGGTCCTCGGCGACGACGGCGACCTCGTCGGCGTCGTCACCACGAACGACATCGTGGAGTTCGTCGTCCGCGACCAAGAGCGACAGGGCAGCGGCGACCGCGCGGGCGACATCGACCGGATGCTCGACATCCCCGTCTACGACATCATGTCGAGCCCCGTCGTCACCGCGCGGAACGACGAGACCGCCCAGGCGGTCGTCGAGCGCATGTTCGACAACGACGTCTCCGGGCTCGTCGTCACGCCCGAGGGCGTCGACACCGTCGCCGGGATGGTGACGAAGACCGACGTGCTGCGCGCGCTCACGTTCACCGAACAGGATTCGATGGACGTCCAGATCACCAACGTCGACCTGTTGGAGGGGACCTCCCGCGAACACATCGTTGAGTCCATCGAGCAGGTCGCCGACAAGTACGCGGACATGCACGTCATCCACGCGCACGTCCGACTCCACGCGCACAAGGAGAAGCTCCGCGGCACGCCCCTGATCCAGTGTCAGATCCGCCTCCGCACCAACGAGGGTCAGGTCGGCGGCTCCGGCGAGGGGTACGGCGCCGAACACGCCTTCCACGTCGCGCTCGACAAGCTGGAGCGGAACGTCTTGGAGATCAAGGGCGTCAACGCTGACGAAGAATACCGCGGCCAGCTCCTCCGGAAGCTCGGCGACCTCTAAGTCGGTAGCGACCCGCGACGGCGGACGCGCGCTTCGCGTCGCCGTCGACAGACCCCGACCGCACCGCCGGGACGGGACCGTCTCCGGCGTGCGTTTCCGTCGCTGCGTCTCATTCTTCCCCGCCGATCACGCGTCCGAGCCCTCGGCGAGTCCGTCGCCGACGATCCGGAAGGTCGCGGTGTCGCCGGCCGGCTTCGACCGGTGCTTCTCGAGGGTGGCACGGCGGTTCCCACCGCGGTACCGGTCGACGCGCAGGATGGCCCCGGTCCAGTGGTTGAGGGTGTTCCCGCCGAGCGCGCGGTCGCGGTCGCCGTCCGGGTCGGTGAACACCTGGTTCGTGATGATCACAGCGATGTCGTGACGGCGGGCTAACGAGAGGAGGTGCGTCACCTGCTTCGCGACCTTCCGGAGCGACTCGCCGCCCTCGGTGTCACCGGCGCGCTCCAGCCGGTAGAAGCCCGTCGCGGAGTCCAACACGATCAGCTCGACCTCCTCGGCGAGCTCCTCGGCGTCGCGCACCGCCTCGCGCTGGTCGTCGAAGTCGTACGCCTCGGAGATCACGAGCCGCGAGGCGATCGAATCGACCGTCTCGTCGGTGTCCGGGTCGTCGGCGCGGCCCGCGGCCAGCTGCTCGAACCGATCGATCGAGAGCCCCTCGGTGTCGACGTAGAGGGCGCGGTCGCCGCCGGCCGCGACCTCTACCGCGGCCGCGAGCGCGAGGTTCGTCTTCCCGGCGGCCGGCGGCCCGTACACCTGCGTGACGACGCCGCGCTCGAAGCCGCCGCCCAACAGCTCGTCGACCGGGCGACAGCCGGTCGGGATCGGATCGCTCACTGTGAAGTGATCTGCCCGCGCTCGTATTTAAACGGTCGATCGCGTCGCTGTCGGGAGAGCGCCGTCCCACATCGAAATGAGTCACTCCCCGTCGGAGAGAGCCGGCGCTCGTCGGGGTGTGATAAGTGTGAGAGAAACGGAGATAGGCGCCATTCGCGTCGAACGACGGCCGAAATCCGGTAGTGCGTGCGGACGCGCTGTCCGCTACGTGGGGGTTAGTTGCGGACGAGGTTCGTCGCGCGGGGTCCCTTGGGGGACGATTCGATGTCGAATTCCACTTCCTGACCCTCCTCGAGGTCCGGGCCGCCGACGTCTTCCATGTGGAAGAACACGTCTTCGTCGTCGTCGAGGTCGCCGTCGTCAGTCGAGATGAAACCGTAGCCGCCAGTGTCGTTGAAGAAATCAACCTTACCGTTTGCCATTGCGAATAAACGTACAGCCCGTTCGGAGATAACCCTTGCGAGGGCCACGGTACCACGGAGGTTCCGGATGTTCGTCTATCGGAGATGTTCCGTGTACGGCCGTCTCTCAGGGGCGTCTCGCCGGTCTGCGGCGGTCGCGGTCGTGTTCACCGCGCGCAACCAGCCGCGGGGTTCATTTACGAGCGACTACGTAGTTCGGGCAACGACATGGAGCGCCGCCACTTCCTCCGATCGCTCGCCGCCACCGGAACCGCCGCCGGCGCGACCGCCACGGCCGGCTGCGCCGGCGTCCTCGGCGACTCCGGCGACGACGGGACGATCCTCGGCCCGCCGGAACAGAATCGCGGCGAGCCGGTCCACCCGATCCACGGCGACGAGATGCCCGAGTTCACCGTTCCCGACCCGATCGCGGGCGAGGAGATATCGACGACGCAGTTCGAGGGCGAGCGCGCGTTCCTGTGGACGTCCTTCTACACCAACTGCCCCGACGGCGTCTGTCCGGCGCTCATCCTCCGGCTGCGCCGCGTTCAGGAGGTCGCCGCCGAAGAGGGGTTCGGCGACGAGGCCGCGTTCCTCCCGCTCACCTTCGACCCGGAGCGCGACACGGCGGACGTGCTCCGCGAGTACGCCGGGCAGCGCGGCGTCGACCTCGACGCCGGGAACTGGCACTTCCTCCGCCCGGAGAGCTACGAGGCGGGCGTGGAGCTGATGGACGAGAACTTCGGACTCAAGATCGAGAAGACGGACGGCGAACAGTACGAGAACCTGGAGTACGCGTTCCCGCACTACGGGCTCATCCTGCTGGTCAACAAGCGGGGTATCGTCGAGCGGGCGTACCCGCGCGGGCCGGCCACCGACGTCGAACGGGTCGTCGACGACTTCCGACGGGTGGTCACGGCGTGAGGCGACGGCACCTCCTGGCGGGGCTCGCGAGCGTCGGCGTCCTCGGCGGCGCGGGGGCCGTCGCGACCGGCGGGGTACCGGACGCGCTCGGTGGCAGCGACGCGCCCGAACTCGTCGAGCCGATAACGCTCGACACGGTCGACGCGCCGGGGAGCCGCGATGGCGAGGTGACGCTGCCCGCCCCGGACCGACCGACGTTCGTCGACTTCTTCGGGACGTGGTGTCCGCCCTGCGCCGAGCAGATGCCGGCCCTCGCGGAGGCGCACGAGCGGATCGGCGACGAGGTGCTGTTCGTGTCGGTGACGACGGAGCCCGTCGGTGAGGCGGTCAGCGAGGAGACGGTGGCCGACTGGTGGCGGGAGAACGACGGCGACTGGCTCGTCGCCGCCGACGTCTCCGCCGAACTCGCGGCGCGACTCAACGTCGGAAGCTACCCGAGCGCGCGCGCCGTCGACGCCTCCGGGCGCGTCCGCTGGGCCACGTCCGGGACCCACACCACCGAGGAGTTCATCGAGGGTATACGGCAGGCGCTCGACGGATGACGGGGCGACCCGACTCATGACCGACGTCTCGCTTGCGACAAACGTCCCGCTGGCCGTGACCGCGGGTGTGACAACGTTCTTCTCGCCGTGCGCGTACCCGCTCCTGCCGGGATACGTGGGCTTCTACGTGAACTCCGTCGACGCCGACTCCGCGTCCGTCGTCGGGGCGGGGGCTCGAGGGATCGCGGCCGCGGTCGGCGTGTTAGCGACGTTCGCGCTGCTCGCGGGCGCGACCGTCCGGATCGGCTACTCGACGCTGTCGAACATCACGGTGTTCGAGACGCTCGTCGGCGGGCTGCTGATCGCCTTCGGACTGCTCGTGGTCTCCGGGCGCGCGCCGTCGATATCCGTGCCGCTGCCGGAGCGGCGGTCGAGCGTGTTCGGGTTCGGCGTCTTCGGCGCGGGGTACGCACTGGCCGGCGCCGGCTGTGTGGCCCCGGTGTTTCTCAGCGTCGTCGCCCGGGCGATCGCGCTCCCGTCCGAGACGGCGGTACTCCTCCTCGCCGTCTACGCCGGAACCGTCGCCGTCCTGATGGCCGCGACGACCGTCGCGACGGGCGTCGGTCTCGTCAGCAACGCCAACCGGGTGATGAACCACGCGGGACTGCTGAAGCGGATCGCGGGCGCCGTGATGATCGTCGCGGGGATCGGCCAGCTGTACCTCTCGCTGGTCGTGTATTGAGGCCGGACTCGTCTCCCGAACACGGACGGGCCGCGTCTCGCTCCCCGAAACGGGTCCCGTAGATTCTTAACCGATACAGCGGAACTTCCGTACAGCCGAACCGATCGGTTCGGTCCCCGTATCATGAACCTAGACGAGTTCACCGCCGCGAACGCACCGACCGACAGCGCGGAACCGTTCCAGCGCGAGAACAGCTACACCCTAGACGTCGACGTCGACGGCACCGTCATGGCGAAGGCCGGCTCGATGGTGGCGTTCACGGGCGACGTGTCCTTCACCGGGAAGGCCTCCGCGGAGGGCGGTATCACCGGGTTCCTCAAGGAGGCCGCTACGAGCGAAGGAACGCCGATCATGGCCGTCGAGGGGCAGGGCCACGTTTACTTCGCCGACGACGGCAAGAAGGTCCAAGTCGTCGAGCTCGACGCCGGCGAGTCGATCACGGTCAACGGCGAGGACGTGCTCGCCTTCGAGGAGTCGCTCTCCTACGAGATCAACACGATCGACAGCCTCGCCGGCGCGCTCGCCGGGGGCTTCAGCAACGTCTATCTCGAGGGGCCGGGCTACGTCGCGATCACCACCCACGGCGACCCGATCGTCCTCGAACCGCCGGTGTCGACCGACCCGAGCGCGACCGTCGCGTGGAGCGGCACGTCGCCGGACGTGGAGGTCAACCGCAGCCTCTCGGACATGATCGGCCAGGAGTCGGGCGAGCGCTACCAGATGCGCTTCGGCGGCGAGGGGTTCGTCGTGGTCCAGCCGCGCGAGGAACACGTCTGAGGCGGCGACGGGAAGTCAGCCCGGTAGCCCGGGGCTATCGCGCCGCCAGCCAGCCGGCGAAGTCGTCGGTGAGGAAGCCGACGTAGTCGACGACGCCGAGGTACAGCACGACGACCACGACGATCAGGATCGGGACCCGGACCGCCCAGATCCAGACTGCGTCGAGGCCGGCGCCGTCAGCGATCCCCTTTCTGAGCTCCTCGCGGCCGACGTCCGGGATCACCCAGCCGACGAACAGCGCGAGCAGCAGCGAGCCGAGGACGAGCAGGATCCCGTCCGCGAGCCCGTCGTACAGGCCGAGGAAGATCGAGTCGATCGTGACCGGGACGCCGAGCAGGAAGACGGCGGCTCCGAGCGCGGCCGACGCGGGCACCCGGGCGACACCGACCTCGTCGATGAGGTAGGAGACGAGCACCTCGAGGATACTGATCGCGGAGGAGAGCGCGGCGATCCCGACCATGCCGAAGAAGACGACGCCGAGGATCCGGCCGCCGGGAATGCCCGCGAACGCGGCGGTGAGGCTCACGAAGATCGTCCGCGGGCCGCCGGCGCCCGGTTCGATCCCGATCGAAAAGAGGACGGGGAAGACGACGAAGCCGACGAGGACGGCGACGAGCGTGTCCAGCGCCGCAATGATCCCGGCGTCGGCCGCGAGGTTCCGGTCCTCGCCGAGGTAGGAGGCGTACGTTATCATCACGCCCATCCCGAGCGACAGCGTGAAGAACGCCTGTCCGGCGGCGGCGGGGAGGATCTCAGTCCAGTTCGCGGCGATTGTGGCGAAGTCGGGCGAGAGGTAGTAGGCGTACGCCGCGCTCGCGCCGTCGAGGGTGAACCCGTACGCGGCCAGTCCGACGAGCAGGACGAGTATGGCCGGCACCATCACCTTCACGCTCAGTTCGATCCCCCGCCTGACGCCGGCGGCGATGATCCCGACGACGAGCAGCATGAACATGGCGTGGAAGAGGAGGGTGTCGAGCCCGGTCGAGACCGACTCGTACAGCGCGTCCGCGGCCGCCGGGTCGGCGACGGTGAACCCCTCTGTGATCCCGATGAGCGTGTAGCGCAGGAACCACCCCGCGACGACGCTGTAGTACGAGAGGATGATGAAGCCGGTGACGACGAACAGCCAGCCGGCGGACGACCAGACGCCGCTGCCCAGTTCCCGAAGCGCCCCGACTGGGTTCCGGTCGGTGCGGCGCCCGATGACGAACTCCACGAGGATCGCCGGGAACCCGATCAGCGCGACGAACGCGAGGTAGGTGATCAGAAACGACGATCCGCCGTACTGGCCGGTGATGAACGGGAACCGCCAGATGTTCCCCAGCCCGACCGCGCTCCCGACCGCGGCGAGGATGAACCCCGCCCGCGTCGCCCACGTCTCGCGTGCCATTGGTGTGCTGGATGAAATCCCTCTCCCCGATAAAAACGTGTCTCTCTGGGCCGCTTACTGCTGATAATCGAACATGATCAATCGGTCACCGGCCCGGAAACGAACGTTCGCCGCCGTGCGTCCGTCGACACGTCGGCCGGTCGGACCCGCATCGGGGACCGTGAATTTAATAGCCGGACAGGGACCTCACGAGGTATGGAACGCGTAGATGTCGCGATCGTGGGCGGCGGGCCGGCCGGGTCGTCCGCGGCGCACGCGGCCGCGACCGGCGGGGCGGACGCCCTGGTCGTCGAGAAAGGGGTCCCCCGGGCCGACCGCGACGGCCTCGGTCCCGACTCGACCGACGCGGCCGGGATCTTGGACTACTGGGTGGACATCATGGGGATCCACCCCGACGAGTTCGACGACGGAGTAATTCAACGCGAGCTGAACCGCGCCGAGTTCCGGGGGCCCGACGAGTCGGCGACGCTCACTTCCACCGGCATCGACTCCTCGTACGACAAGTTCGGCTACACCTTCCAGCGGGCGCGGTTCGACGACTGGCTCCGCGACCGAGCCGAGGAGGCCGGGGCCGAGTACCGCGTCGGGACCTCCGTCCGCGGCGTCAACACTGACCTCTCGGTGGGCCCCGCCGACGGCGATCCGCGCCACACGCTCGAAATCGCGGACGGCGGCACCGTCGGCGCCGACTTCGTCGTTCTCACCGACGGCCCGCAGCGGACGGTGACGAACCGCGTCCTCGACGAGTACCTGCCCGCGGACGCGCAGGCCTCCGAGCGGTTGGCCTCCCGGACCGCCAACCACATCGCGTATCAGGAGTATCGGCGCGTTCCCGAAGACGTGTTCGAGGAGGTCGAGGACGCGCTCGTCTTCTGGTGGGGCGTGATGCCGGGCGAGACCGCGTACCCGTGGATCTTCCCGAACGCGGACCGCGTCTGCCGGGTCGGGCTGACGATGCCGATCGGCCTCGACATCGACGAGATCGACGCCTCGGAGTACGCCCTCCTCCGCGAGGACGACGAGTCGATCCCGCAGGGCGGCGAGTACATCCGCCGACTCTTGGAGTGGCAGTACGGCGAGGAGTACGACATCGAAGAGGAGTTCCCGCTCGTCGAGGACGCGGGCAAGCGGGGCGGGACGGAGACGTACCCGATCTCGTCTACCCGGCCGATCGACTCGCCCGTGGAGGCCGGCATCGCGGTCGCGGGCGGCGCGATGGGGACCACGTCGGCGTTCCACGAGGGCGGCGATCACGTCGCGGTCCGAACCGGCGCGATCGCGGGCGAACTCGCCGCCGAGGGCGACTTGGCCTCGTATAACCGCCGCTGGAAGGAAGCGATCGGCGACGAGGTCGTCCGCAACGTGACGATGGCCGACATGGTCGCGGAGTACGAGCCCGCCGACTGGGACCGCGTCATCGGCGCGGCCGACGCGATGCTCGCCGCCGAGACCGGCGACGACCTCCTCTCGCAGCCGTACCGCTCCGGGTGGGAGTCGCTCAAGCTGCTGGTCGGTTACAAGTGGAACAAGCGCCGGGTGAAGAAGGGGTACGTCGGCATCGACGAGAGCGAGTACGTGTACTGACCCGCGGACGCCGTCGACCGCGTCGCCGGCGGCGCTGCCCCCGACGAGACCGGTCCCGCTACCGGATCACGGGCGCCGCCAGCTCCACCGGCTCCGCGTCGATCCCCGCCACGTCAACCGGTTCGGTCTCGTGGGTTGGCCACCGACCGGTCTTCGTGAGCCGCTCCGTCAGGTCCGGCGCGACGAGGTGCGTGTCCTCGCTTTTCGTTCCTCGGACCGTCGGATTCCACGCGTAGCCCATCGGCCACCGGACGGGCTCGTCGCCGTCGGGCGTCGCTATCCACTCTCGGCCCGCGAACCCGGCCGCGCCGCCCTGGTGGTGCTTCTCCCATTCGTCGGCGAAGCCGACCGCGTCGTACGCCTCTCGGATCGCCTCGAACACGTCACCGGCGGCGTCGGGGGCGTCCGCGGACCCGGCGTCACCGTCTCCTCCGACGAGCGTCCCGGCCGCCGCGGCCTCGGTGGCTCGGATCGCGGTGGCCTCGACGCGCGCCGCGGCGCGGTGTCGCTCCTCGAACCAGTCCGGCGCGTCGAAGGCCACCGTCCGCGTCATCGAGGCGTAGAGCCCCGCCCGCTCCGCGGTGACCGAGACGAGCGCGTAGTCGCCGAGCGCGGCGTCGCTCGGGGTGTAGTGGCGGAACGCCTGCGCTCGCTCCGCGCCGCCGACGAGGACGACCGGCGTGTCCACGTCGCGGGAGGCGAGCGAGATGTCAATGCCGGCCGCGACCTCGTACTCCGGGTCGTCGGGTTCGAGGTTCCGGCAGACGGTCTCGACGGCGGCCGCGACCTCCCGACCCAGCTCGCGGTACCGCTCGACGTCGTCGTCGGTGAGGGGTTGTCGGAGCCGGCTCCCGTCGACCGCCTCGAAGCCGGACACGTCGAAGTCCGCGGCGGCGGGCTCGGGCGACCGCTCGGCGACCGCCGCGGCGAGTGAGTCGGCGTACCACGGGAACGACTCGACCGCGAACGCGTCCGGAAGCTCCTCGTCGGCGAGCCGGTCCGCCTCGATGTCGTCGGCGATCACGCGGAGTTCGCCGTCGTAGCCAGCGGCCGCGACGCCCGTCGCCGCGTCGGCGTCCACGACGTTGTCGCCGCCGGTGAGCCACGCGAACCCGTTCGGCCGCGCGAACCAGACCGCTTCGAGTCCGCGCTCGGCGAGGTAGGCGTCCAGCCTGTCCGTGCGGGCGGCAAGGTCGACCATACGGACGGACTGTCGCCGAACGGGTAAAACCGGTCGGAAGCCGTCTGCGCGCGGACGCCGTGCGACCGCTCCGTACCCGCCGTCCGGTCGACACCGACCGACGACCCGCCTGGGCCGCGACCGTCGCCGCGCTGTCTCCCGATCGAGCCGCCGGGCCGGCCCCGCGGGCGGTTCGAAACGAAAGGTTCAATTACGTCCCACGGAAACGACGAGACGCGTCAGTAAGCCCCTTCGGGTTGGTAGTCTAGTCCGGTTATGACACCTCCTTGACATGGAGGAGGCCGGCGGTTCAAATCCGCCCCAACCCACTTTCTTGCGGCCGATACCACACGACTGCGGGAGTCCCGGATGTAATCACCGGACGATATAGCGACGAGTTCAGCGGAGGCAGTGCGTTACTCTGTCTAACTGAACACTGAACGAGTCATCAGACTGTGATCGCAAACCCGTCGCTCGGGGAGATTTTCTGAGCAGAGATTCTTCCCTCCGAGCATAAGTTTCCGATCCGAGGCCACCTCCGAATTCGGCTCCCGATTTGCGCTACAACTCCCGGTTGTAATCGTCGCGGTCGTGGCGGTAACCGGATTGTCACTGTACCTCTCTGTGACTATGGCCGCGGCTTCCGGCCTCCTCGTCGGAACCATCGTCGCCTTGCTCGTCGCTGCTCTCGCAACGATACTCGATTAATTCCATCGGCTATCGGTGGACGACCCGGGACGGACGCTTGATCCGGCGGTACGTCGAGGGGTCCTGATCCGCCGCGAGCCGGGGGGCCTCACGGCGTCGGTCGGGGGTGGCTAATGAGAAGTTTCTTTTACCTCACCCCGGAGAATAGCGGTAGATGAGTGACCGAGGCGGTCGACCGTCGGACCGAACCGAATCCCCCGCTTCGAGCGGTGAAACGGCGGGTTCCTTCGATCCGGCGTCGCTGACCTCGTCCGCCCCGGTCGCCGACGACGGCGCGTCGACCGGGCGACTGGTCGTCGTCTGCGGGCTGCCCGGCGTCGGCAAGACGACCGTCGCCGAGCGGATCGCCGACCACGTCGACGGGCGGATCCGGCGGACCGACGTGATACGCAAGCAGCTGTTCGACGACCCGGAGTACACCGACGCGGAGACCGAGGCGGTCTACGCCGAACTGCTCGCGCGCGCTCGCGACGACGTCGGCGACGGGGGCGCCGTCGTCCTCGACGCGACGTTCGCGGACGCCCGGTTCCGGGCGGACGCCCGGGAGACGGCCGCCGAGGCCGCGGCCGAGTTCGACCTCGTCGAGGTCGCCTGCGACGAGGCGGTCGTCGAGCGCCGGATCGAGCGCCGAGACGGGATCAGCGACGCCGACTTCGAGATCCACCTCCACTTCAAGGAGCTGTTCGACGAGGTGGCGTCGGAGCACGTCGTCGTCGACAACTCCGGGACCGAGGCTGAGACGTTCGCGCAGGTCGACGCGGCGTTCGGCGAGCGGGCGACCGACGGTGACGCGGCCGGGTACGACGCGACCGACGGCGACGCGACCGGCGAAGGTACGGCCGTCGAAGGTTCGACCGTTGACGGAGACGATCGGTCGACCACGCTCACCGACGCGGAGTGAGTTCGGTCCGGCGCTCCGGGGCGCCGTCGTCGTGCGAACGGATCGCGTGACGGGCGCACACACGCGTCTCCAATCACTTATACGGGCGAGCGCACAACGGAAGGTATGAGCGAAGAATCCGGGCGGAAGAACCTCCGCATGCCCAACGACGACGAAGTGTTCGCCGTAGTGACAGAACACCTCGGCGGCAACCACGTCCAACTGCGCTGCGCCGACGGCGAGGAACGACTCGGCCGGATCCCCGGCCGCATGAAGTACCGCACGTGGATCAACGAGGGCGACGTGGTCCTCGCCGAGCCGTGGGACTGGCAGGACGAGAAGGCGAACGTCGAGTGGCGGTACGATGACGAGGACGCCGACCAGCTCCGCCGCGAAGGCCACATCCAGTAGCGACGCCCGACTCGTCGGGCGAGCGGACCGCCCCGGACGCGCAGTTGTGTTGTCACCGATCGATGCTCTCGCCGCTCTTCTCGATTACGCCGCGACCCGGCAGCGGGTCGTCTCGGTCCCCGAACCGGCCGGCGGAAAGATACGGTCAGTACGGCGACGGCCACCGATTCCGCCGGAATCGGGACCGATCGAGAGCGGCCGGGGCGGCCGAGTCGCTCCGGCTCATCCTCCGTAGTGTGTAGTATTGTGGTCTATATCCAAAACCGTTATCAGTCCCGGGCGTGTACCAAGTGGTATGAGTTCGACAGAAGCCGCTCCCGCAGAACCGATCCAGCTGGACGACGCCGACGCGTTCGACGACCGAGTCGCCGAGAACGATGTCGTTCTCGTCGACTTCTACGCCGACTGGTGCGGTCCGTGCCGGATGATGGAGCCCGCCGTCGAGGCGGTCGCGAGCGACACCGACGCGGCGGTGCTGAAGGTCGACGTCGACGTCCACCAGGCCCTGGCCGGCGAGTACGGCGTCCAGGGGATCCCGACGCTGCTCGTGTTCGCCGACGGTGAGCCGGTTGAGCGTATGGTCGGCGCGCAGAGCGAGCAGGCGCTGACCGACGCGGTCGGCGAACACACCGCCTGAATCGGTCCGACAGGCGTCACACACTGAACACCCGAGACGCGGGACCGCGCCGGCCATCGCGGCCCGAGTCGCCGAAACCGACACCATGAGAACGATCCAACTCGACGACGACGGTATGACCCCGAGAGAGCTCCGCGCGGACGTCCCGGCCCTCGGCGACGCGGCGTACTTCAACTTCGGCGCGCACGGGCCGAGCCCGGAGTACGTCGTCGAGGCGGCCGGGTCCTTCATCGAGGAGCACGAGTACGGCTCCGCGACCACCGACCCGTACGGCCACGCGTTCGAGACGTACGACCGCGTTCGCGAGCGGATCGCGGCGTTCGTCGGCGCCGACCCCGAGGAGGTCGCGCTGACGGAGAGCACGACCGACGGGATCACCCGCGTCGCCGGCGCGATCGACTGGGAACCGGGCGACGTGGTCGTCCGGACCGATCTCGAACACCCGGCAGGCGTCCTCCCGTGGAAGCGCCTCGAACGCGAGGGCGTCGAAGTCCGCGTCCTCGAAACGGAGGCGGGCCGCGTCGACCGCGACGAGTACGCAGCGGCGGTCGCGGACGCCCGGCTCGTCTGTTTCAGCGCGATCACGTGGACCCACGGCACCCGCCTCCCCGTCGCCGACCTCGTTGAGGTCGCGAACGACGCGGGCGCGTTCACCCTCGTCGACGCGGTTCAGTCGCCCGGGCAGGGCGCGATGGACGTGAGCGAGTGGGGCGCCGACGCGGTCGCCGCGGCCGGCCACAAGTGGACGCTCGGCCCGTGGGGCGCCGGATTCCTCTACGTGGACCGCGACGCCGCGGCCGATCTCGCGCCCCACGCGGTCGGCTACCGCGGCGTCGAGGACCCGACCGGCGACGAGATCGAGTTCAAGCCGGCCGCAGGGCGCTTCGAGGTCGGGACGACGACGGCGGCGGCGCACGTCGGCCTCGTCGAGGCGCTCGACGCCATCGAGGCGGTCGGCCTCGACGCGATCGAGGCGCGGATCGAGGCGCTCACCGACCGGCTCAAGGACGGCGTCCCCGAGGACCGACTCCTCAGCCCGCGGGCGTTCGAGTCCGGGCTCGTGACGATCGACGTCGACGACCCGGAGGCGACCGTCGAGCGACTCGGCGAGCGGGACATCGTCGTCCGGTCGCTCCCGCACCCGGACGGGATCCGGGTGTCGGTCCACGCCGTCTCGACGGAGGCGGAGGTCGACCGGCTCCTCGACGCGCTGGAACCCGAGTGGTGACCGGCGGGACGGGTCGCCGTCCCGTTCCACGTCGCGGGGTCGCGTCGGCTCAGTCGCACGCGCCTCGACCGGACGCGTTTTAGTACTCGACGCGCAATACCGCCCATGGGATTCCACACGTTCGACGCCGAGCAGGCGTCGCAGCTCGAGCGCCCGAGCCGCTACCGATGGGTCTCCGCGGAGGAGCTTATCGGCCCGCTGGTCGAGGTCGGCGCCGCGGTCGTCGCCGACCTCGGCAGCGGTACCGGCTTCTACACCGACGCCGTCGCCGAACACGCCGAGACCGTCTACGGCGTCGACGTCCAGTCGGAGATGCACGAGTACTACCGCGACAAGGGGCTCCCGGAGAACGTCGACCTCGTCGCGAGCGACGTCTCGGACCTCCCCCTCGCCGACGGCGAACTCGACGGGGCGTGCTCGACGATGACGTACCACGAGTTCGCGAGTCCGGACGCGATCGGCGAGCTCGCCCGCGTCCTCCGCTCCGACGGGCGGCTCGTCGTGTTCGACTGGTCGGCCGACGGCGACGGCGACCACGGGCCGCCGGTCGACGAGCGCTTCGCTGCGCGCGACGCGCGCGAAACGCTCGCCGACGCCGGGTTCGAGATCGAGCGCGCCGAGACGCGGACCGAAACGTTCGGCGTCGTCGCGCGGGCACCCTAAACGACCGTCCCGTATCTGTCCGAAACCGCCGCCACACCGTCGCATTCGAACGTTCGTGAAGAAATACCGTTAGGTGTATCCAGCCCGTACGAGGGGTATGTCCGTCCGTCACCGATCGGTAGCCGTCGCCGCGCTCGCCATGTTCGCGACGCTCGCCGCGCGACCGGCCGCGGCCCACGTCGACTACGTTACCGAGGACTCCGGCGACCCGCTCGACGCTGTGGCGTTCGTCGTCGAGGTGCTCTCGGACCCGTTCAACGCGGCGCTGTTCGCGGGGTCCGGAGCGCTCGGGCTCGTCGGCATCGCGGCGTACCTCTGGGTGCGACCGACGATCGTCGACATCGTCGTCCTCCGCGAAAAGCTCGCCGGGTACGCCGACCTCGTCCCGTGGATGCTCCGCCTCGCCGTCGGGCTCCCGCTCGTCGGCGCCGGCTTCGAGGGGTATCTCTTCGCGCCGACGCTCGCGTTCGACACCGGGGCGAGCCCGCTCCTCCGGGTGCTGTTCATCGGGCTCGGGTTCTTCACCCTCTTCGGGCTGGCGACGCGGATCACCGCGACGGTCGGCCTGCTGACGTACGCGTGGGTGTTCCTCGCGGTCGACCCCCTCGTCTTCCTCGCCGTGGAGTACGTCCCGGTGTTCCTCGCGCTGCTGATCCTCGGCGGCGGCCGCCCGAGCGCCGACGACATGCTGCTGGCGGTCGCGAGCACGCCGGGCTCATACTACGGCCGGGTCGACCCCGTCCAGTACCTCAAGTCGTTCCTCGACGAGTCGACGGCCCCGCTGCGGCGCTACGTCCCGGCGGTGCTCCGGGTCGGGATGGGCGTCTCGTTCGTCTACCTCGGCCTCATTCAGAAGCTCGCCGACCCCGCGAGCGCGCTCCAGGTCGTCGAGAAGTACGACCTCACGGCGGTGGTCCCGGTCGACCCGGGGCTGTGGGTCGTCGGCGCGGGGGTGACCGAGGTCGCCGTGGGGCTCGCGCTGATCGCGGGTTTCTTCACCCGCGGCGCGGCCGCGCTCTCGTTCGTCCTGTTCACGACGACCCTGTTCGGGCTCCCGGACGATCCCGTCCTCGCGCACGTGGCGCTGTTCGGGATGGCGTCGGCGGTGTTCACGCTCGGCTCCGGCCCGCTCGCGTTCGACTACTGGTTCGGTCGGCCGGCGCTCGACGGCGACGACTCGGCGGTCGCGGCGGACTGACCGCGACGGGTGCTCGTCCGTGACGGGCCACGACCGCGGGCGGGCGCCGCGACCGCGACCCCCCGCCGGCTTTTAAGTTACTCTCGCGCGGTGAGGGAGGTATGCGAGTGGACCTCGGCAACGCCCTGGCGACGACGCCCGGGCTCACGACGGCAACGCTGGACCGACTCGACGACCGCGTCGCGGCCGCGCACGAGCGGATCGCGGCCGGGATGGCCGACGACGAGTTCGGGTACGCCGCCCTGACGCTCCCCGAGACCGCGGACCCGGACGCGATCTACGCCGCGGTCGAGGGGTTCGACCGCCCCGAGGCGGTGTTGACGGTCGGGATCGGTGGCAGCGCGCTCGGCGCGGCGACGCTGTCGAACGCCCTCGACAGCGACGTGGACGCGTACGTCCTCGACAACGTCGACCCCGACGAGACGCGGCGCCGCCTCGCCGACCTCCCGCTCGACGACACCGTCGTCAACGTGGTGTCGAAGTCGGGGACGACCGCGGAGACGCTCGCGAACTTTCTCGTCGTCCGCGAGGCGATGGCCGACGCGGGTGTCGACTGGACCGAGCGCACCCTCGTCACGACGGGCGAGTCGGGGAACCTCCGCCGGCTGGCCGACCGCCACGACCTTCCGTCGCTCCCGGTGCCCGACGGCGTCCCCGGGCGCTTCTCGGCGCTGTCGACGGTCGGGCTCGCTGTCGCCGCGCTCCAGGGCCACGACGTCGAGTCCGTCCTCGCGGGGGGCCGCGACGGGATGGACGCGCTCGCCGGGTCGCTGTACGACTCGCCCGCGTACGCCTACGGGGCGGCGACGTACGCGCTCGCGGAGCGGGGCGCGCTCACCAACGCCGTGATGCCGTACGCTGAGTCGCTGGAGACGTTCGCGGAGTGGTTCGCCCAACTGTGGGCCGAGAGCCTCGGGAAGGACGGGCTGGGGCAGACCCCGGCGCGCGCGCTCGGGGCGACCGATCAACACTCCCAGCTCCAGCTGTACCGCGCCGGGCCACCCGACAAGCTGGTGACGCTCGTCCGGCCGACAGAGCGCGCCGACGCGCCGATCCCCGAGACGGACCTCGACGGGCTCGCGTACCTCGGCGGCTCGTCGCTCGGCGGCCTGCTCGACGCCGAGTTCGAGGCGACTGAGGCGAGCCTCGCGGCCGCCGACGTCCCCAACGTGCGGGTCGAGATCGACCGCGTCGACGAACGCGCGCTCGGCGAACTCCTGTTCGGGATGGAGGCCGCTTGCGTGCTGTACGGCGAGCTCGCGAGCGTCTCGACGTTCACCCAGCCCGCCGTCGAATGGGGCAAGAAGGCGGCCCGCGGGCTGCTCGGCGGCGGCGACTTCGAGGAGGCCGAGGCGGTCGCGGAGAAGCGCGAGCTGCGAATAGACTGATCTGCTCTGCGAGTGGGGACGTCGTCGGCGCCGATCCCCTTCCGGTGCGTCTAAAGCCCTTGCGAGTCGTGTTCACTGTAATGAGCGACGACCTCTCGGCCTCGGCGGTCGGCCAGCGCGTGTTCCGCGTCGCGAGCGCCCTGTTCGCGATCGTGTTCGCGCTCCTCGTCGCGAGCGCGATCACCGCGCCGGGCGCGGAGCTGGCCGCCTCCCTCGGGCTGGTGTCGGAGGGCACGACCGGCTACCAGCTCCTTCAGACGCTGCTCCAGTTCGTCGGGTTCGCGATCGCGGTCGCCGGCTACCTCGCGATCACCGACCAGTGGACGCTCGCCCGGATCTCCCGCCCTGACGCCCGCGAAGCGGCGATCATCGTCGGCGGGGGTATCGCCCTCTTCGCGTTCCAGTACGGCGCGCTGTTCGCGCTCGATCAGGTCGGCCTCTCGACCGGGCAGAATCAGGCGGTCGTCCCCGCCGGCAACCCCGTCCCGTACTACCTCGCGATGATCGCGGTGTCGCTCGCGGTGGTCGGCCCGGTCGAGGAGCTGCTGTTCCGCGGCGTCGTCCAAGGCACCGTCCGCCGCGCGTTCGACGCGGTCCCCGCGGTGCTCATCGCGAGCCTCGCGTTCGGGCTGATCCACCTCCCCTCGGTCTCGGGGACGCCGGTCGAGCAGTGGGCGTACGTCGGTATCGTGGTCGTGTTGGGGTCCGTCCTCGGCGCGTTCTACGAGTGGACGGACAACGTGGTGGTGCCGGGGCTGGTCCACGGCATCTACAACGCGGTCACCTACGCGGTGCTGCTCGCGCAGGCCCTCTGAGGGGCACCGGTTCAGTACGTCTCTTTCCCCCACCGCAGGTCGTCGTAGGTCGCCTGCTGGTCGCTGCCGAGCCGCTCCTCGAACTTCCGGCGGAGCGCCGCCTTCTCGCTGGCTGAGATGCGCGCCAGCGCGTCCGCCTTCGCGACCGGCTCCGGCGGGCCGCGGGTCGCCGCCACCTCGGCGACCACCTGCCGGGTGAGCCGTTCGCGGGTCCCCGCGTCGCGGGTGAACGCGTACGGCGCCTCCAGCTTGTAGGTCACGTCGGTCCGCGGGTCGTAGACGACCATGAACGTGGGCTCGTACAGCTCGGGGTCGAGCTCGCGGTCGACACCGAGCGCGTCGCCGTCGGCGGCCATCGGCGCGTCCGCGCCGCCGCGGCTGCGGAACCACGTGGTGAACGTGAGGTCGTCGTCGAGCCGCGCGCCGCGCTCTGCGCCCCGGTCGTCGTCGGTGAACTCTCCGTCGCCGGCGGCCCCGTACGGCTCGCGGCGCTCCAACAGCCGGGTGAACAGCGCGGTGTCGTCGGGCCACGGCGACTCGACGCCGGCGCGCGAGAGCGCGCGGACAGCGGTGCCGCTCGCGGGGTTCTTCACGAAGCCGGCCAGCGGCACGTCGCGCTCGACGAACCGCTCGACGAGGCGGACGTACTTCTCGATCACCGCTCGCGGCTTCGCCTCGCGGGCGAGCGCGCCGAGCTCCGGGTCGCGGTCGGCCCACGTGAACAGCTCCTTCGGGTAGATGGGGCCGTCGAGGACGAGCAGGTCCTCCACCCGGTCCGCGTGGTCGAGCGCGTGGGTCCCCTCCGCGAGGTATAAGGCGAGCGCGTGGACGACCCGCTCCGCGTAGCGGTTCACCCGCGGGACGTGGAGGACGCGCTGCTTGGTGTGGCCCTCGTCGCGGCGCGTCCACTCGCTGTCGAAGCCGGCGGTCGAGTCGCCGGCGTGGACGGTGGCCACGATGGTGCGGTCGCGGTGGAGGTCGAGGTCGGTCGGCGAGCTCGCCATCGCCGCGTGGGCGACGTCGACGACGAGGCCGTTCTTGAACGTCGTCGGGTTGATCGTCCCCGAGTCGAGCCCGTGGACCGCCTCGAACGGGCGCTCGGCGAGCGCCACGTCGTCGATGGCGGCCCGATGGCGCTCGTGGTCGCCGAGCGCCGCGAGCACGACCCGGCCGTCGCGGCGTAGTTCGGGGAGCCACTCCCGCCAGACGCGCTCGGCGAGGTCGTCGTGGTCCGTCGCGTCCACGTCGCCGCCGATGCCGTACGCGAGCCGGGCGATGTTCTCGACGTGGATCGGATCGAGCGTCACGACCGTACGGCGGGCCGGACCAATATAAAAGGCGTCGGCCGCGCGGTCGACGACCTGGGCGCCCGGCGCGAGTTCGCTCAGCGGGGGTTCACTCGGCGGGAGTTCGCTCAGTGAAACCGGTTCCGTCCGGTGAAGTTCGTGCCACTCAATGAGGTCATTCCGCCCGCCGGGACGAACGTGTTCGATCATCGCCGAACAATCGGCAACGTCGTGGGGTAAATTGTGTCAGCGCGATATCACTCAGCGGCTTAATTACCAGCGTCTCAGGACCTGAGAGACGGTATCAGCGATAATATCTGGAGGCGACGTGTTTTTATACCGTGCGACAATCGTCGCCCATGGCAGAGACTGCGACCGGCGTGGACGCGGGGGGATCGGGCGGGCTGGCGGAGAGCGTGCGGGACGTGATCCGCTACATCCCGGACGGCACCTCGATGCCGGAGGAAATGTGGAGCCCGCGGCATCGGAACATCCTGATTTCGATCGCGGTCCAGGTGCCGCTGCTGATCGGGCTCGGCCTCTACAACGGGACGGAGTCGTTCACCGGCGCGCAGATTCCGGCGACGCCGCTGTGGATGCTCGGCGGGTTCGTCGCCGTCATCCTCGGCACCGGCGCGCTGGCAAGCTGGTCGCGGCTCGGCCGCCGCCAGCGGACGGTGCTCTCCGCGTTCAGCCTCATGACCGTCTCGATGGCGATGGTCAAGCTGTCGGGCGGCTACATCGAGGCGCACTTCAGCTTCTTCGTGTTTATCGGGGTGCTCGCGCTGTACGAGGACTGGCTCCCGTTCGCCGTCGGCGTCGTGTACGTGGCGGTCGGCCACGGCGCGTTCAGCCTCATCGATTCGAGTCTCGTCTACAACCACACCGCGGCGATACAGAACCCGATCGTCTGGGGCGGCATTCACGCGGTCTTCGTCCTCGCGCTGGCCAGCGCGCTGATGGTCAACTGGTACTCGATCGAGAAGTCGCGCGAGGCGGCGCGCGAGCAGCTGGAACTGGCGGAGCGGAAGCAGGCGGAGATCCAGGACGTCGAGGCGGCGAAGGCGGAGGTCGAGGAGCGCCGGGAGGAGGTCGAGCGGCTGAACAGCCACCTCGAGACGAAGGCGGACGACTACAGCGCCGCGATGGGCCGGGCGGCAGACGGCGACCTCACGGTCCGGCTCGACGCGGAGAGCGAGAGCGAGGCGATGGCGCAGATCGGCGCGGCGTTCAACGAGATGATGGAGGACATCGACGCGGCGATGGGCGAGGTGCGGTCGTTCGCGCAGGACGTGTCGACCGCGAGCGCGGACACGGTCGACGGCGTCGAGACCGCGTCCGACCGGAGCGAGGCCGTCAGCCGGTCGGTCACGGAGATCGCCGAGGGCGCCGACGAGCAGCGCGAGATGCTGCGGCAGGTGTCCGACGAGATGAACGACCTCTCGGCGACGATCGAGGAGGTCGCCTCCTCGACCGAGACGGTCGTCTCGGTCGCCGAGCAGACCGCCGACATCGCCGACGAGGGCGAGGAGACCGCCGAGGCGGCGATCGGCCGCGTCGAGGAGTCGCGCGAGGCGCTCGACTCGGCCGCGGGGACCGTCCAGCAGCTCGACGACCGGATGGAGGACATCGGCGAGATCGTCGACCTCATCGGCGACATCGCCGAGCAGACGAACCTGCTCGCCTTGAACGCGAACATCGAGGCCGCCCGCGCGGGTGGCAGCGGCGGCGGGAGCGACGGGTTCGCGGTCGTCGCCGACGAGGTGAAGCAACTCGCGGAGGAGACGCAGGACGCCGCCACCGAGATCGAGGAGCTCATCGGCGCCACGCAGTCGCAGACCGAGGGGACCGTCGAGGCGGTCCGGAGCGCCGAGGAGAACATCGCCGCCGGGGCCGACGCCGTCGAGGACGCCGCGGACGCGTTCGCGCGGGTGTCGGAGAACGCCGCGGAGACCGACGAGGGGATCCGCGAGATCAGCCGGGCCACCGACGATCAGGCGGCCAGCACTGAGGAGACCGTCTCGATGGCCGAGGAGGTCGCGGAGATCAGCGGGTCGACGGCCGACGAGGCCGACGCGGTCGCCGAGGCCGCTGACGAGCAGCTGACCGCGATGAGCGAGGCGACGACGGCGGCCGGGTCGCTCGCGGAGCAGGCGGAGCGGCTCGGCTCGCTCGTCCGGGACTTCGACGTCTCCGGCGGCGGGACCGGTCCCGCGTCGGGCCCCGGCCCGAGCGCGGCGGTCGGCGACGGCGGCCAGCGCGAGTAGACGCGCGGCGACGAGACGTTTTTCCGCGGTTCGGCGCTGCCCGGCTATCTATCGTCCGACTCGCTCCGAACAGCTTCGAGGACCGCCAGCGCGCGCTTCACTCCCGCGCCGTCCTCCACGAACACAAGCGTCCGGGGCGGGCGGACCGCCTTCGGCCGGACGCGGAGGTCGACCTCCCTCGCCGCGTCCGCGACCGCGTCCGGGGCCGCGACCGCTTCGATCCGCGCGCGGTCCGGCTGGACGTACACCTCGGCGACGGTCGGGTCGGGGTCGGTCTCCGCGGACGCGTCCCCGTCTGGCGAGCCGTCGCGCTCGCGGACGATCCGGTACGCCAGCGCGCCGTCGGCGGTCGGCTCGACGTCGGGGTCGGCGTCGGCGACGGTCAGCCCGCGGAGCCGGCTCTCGTTCCCCGTCACCTCGGAGGCGAGGAGCTGAGCGATCCGGACGCCGTCCGCGAGTCGGTCCGTCACCATCTCACGCCGCCCCCGAGTCGTCGGCGTCGGTCGGATCGCCTCCCGCGTCGCCCGCCTCGGCGGCGAGCTCCTCGCGCACGTCGACCGCGAGGCGGTCGACCGCGACGCCCTGCTCGCGGGCGTAGAGGACCGCGGCGGCCTCGATGGTGACCGCCAGCGCCCGCTGACGCTCGTTGATCGCGGCGACGGCGCGCTGCTTCTCGACGCCCGCGGCGACGACGGCGTCGAGCGCGCTCTCGAAGGTGGACTGCTCGCGGAGGACCGACTCGTCCGGGGTGAACCCCTCCGGGACGGTCACCTCGGCCGGGTCGAACTGCGGGACCAGATCGCCGTCCTCGGACGCCAGCAGGCCGCGGCCGAGCGCGACGTCGACGAGCCGCTTCGCCTGGTCGGGCGAGAACCACTCGCGCTCCAGCGACAGCGCGACGACGAACTCCCCCTGCCCGAGCCGGTCCTGTGCCCGAGCCTTGAACGGGGCGGCGACGGCGACCTCCAGACTCATGTGAGACGAACGGCCCGGCGGGCGCGTAAACGTGTCGAACCCGGGGGCGACCGGACGATCCCGGGACTCAGTCGTCGCCGGGGGCGGCGGTCTCCGCCGGGTCGGCGTCGGCCGAGGTCGGATCCGCGTCGATCGTGAGGCCGGTCCCGGCCATAACGAACAGCACAAACGGCGAGAGGAACGCGAACAGGTAGTACGGCGCGTACTCGATGGTCGGGACGCCCGTGGCGCTCGCCATGAAGACGGCGCCCGCGTGCCACGGCATCAGGGCGCCGGTCGGCGTCCCGGCCGCTTCGACCGCGCGCGAGAGCTGGTCGGTGTCGAGGCCGAGTTCGTCGTAGGTGTTCCGGAGCGTGACGCCCGGCAGGACGATGCTCATGTACTGTTGGGCCGTGAGGGCGTTGATGAAGATCGCGGAGACACCAGTTCCGGCGACGAGCGCGCCCGGACTCCGTACGGACGAGGTGAACGCGTGGGCGATCACCGCGAGGACGCCGGTGCGCTCCAAGATGCCGCCGAGTGACAGCGCGGCGACGATGACCGTGATCGTCCACGCGGAGCCGGTGAGTCCCCCGGTCGCGAGGAGTTCGTTCACGGTCGTAGAGGCCGACTCCGGCGAGGTCCCGTACATGAATATCTCCCAGGCGGCGACGAATCCGGTCCCTTGGAGGAGGATCGTCGTGAGCGCGCCGGCGAACACGCCCGCGACGAGTGTCGGCAGCGCGGCGTACCCCCGCAGCGCCAGCCCGAAGGTGACGACGAGCGGGACGAAGGCGACGGCGGTGACCGCGTACGTCTCGGTGAGACCGCCCTGGATCGCCGCGATCTCGCCGGCGGGAATGTCGCCGCTCGTGCGGAGGCCGAGCGCGGCGAAGCCGAGGACCGCGAGACCGAAGGCGATCGCGGTGCCGGTCCGCATCCGTCGGATGTGCCCGTACAGGTCGGTGTTGGTGACGCCGGCGGCGAGGTTCGTGGTGTCGGAGAGCGGCGACTGCTTGTCGCCGGCGTACGCGCCCGAGAGGACCGCGCCGACCGTCATCGGTGCGGGGACGCCGAGCCCCGCGCCGATGCCCACGAAGGCGACGCCGAGCGTCCCGACGGTGGTCCACGAGGAACCGATGGCGAACGCGACGATCGCGGCGAGGACCGCTGCCGCGGGGAGGAACGTCGTCGGGGACAAGATCTCCAGGCCGTAGTACATCATGCTGGGGATCGTGCCGGCGCTGACCCACGTCGCGATCAGCCCGTAGATGGTGAAGATGATGAGGAGCGCCTGGAGCCCCATGACGAGGCCGTTCGCGATCCCGTCGAACAGCGCGTCCCAGTCGTAGCCGAGCCACAGGCCGAACGCGCCGACGAAGGCGATGCTCCACAACAGCGGCGGGTGCGGGTCGAGGCCGAGGACGGCCGAGCCGATTCCGAGGAACGCCACGACGGCGAGGACCGGGACCAGCGCCGCCGCGAGACTCGGGCGGCGGTCTGGATCCAGGTCGTCGTACGCCGTCGGGGTGAACGAGCGTGCCATATCCGATTGTATTCCTTTGAAGCATAAGTATGGCTCGAAATATGCGTGTGATAGATAGCGATAGATCTTGCCGCTTACGGTGAGCGGCTTCGGCAGGCCCCGCGGCACCCGCCGCGTCCGCCCGTGTGCCGCCGTGTCGCGGCGGTCCGCGAACGGACGCTCTTATACGCGTCGGCGGCGAAGCCGGGGTAACATGATATTCGAGGGCCTCCCGACGACTCCGCGCTCCGAGGAGCTCGTCGACAAGGCGTTCTCGCGGGCGGCGCGAGCCGGGCGCGCGAAGCGCGGCCACGAGGCGCAGGAGTCGATGCTACGGACCGCCGGCAACGTGCTCTCGGACAACTTGGAGAACGTCGTCACCTCGTGGCCCGACTTCGGCTTCGACGTCGACCCGTTCTACTACGAGCTCGCGGACGCACTCGTCGACGTCGACCGCCTCCGCCAGGCGCTCTCGCAGGTGATGTGGGCGAGCCGCCAGATCGAGGACCTCCGCGACGAGTACACGACGAAGGTCCGGAACTCCGACGTGGACACCGCGCGGAAACACCGGAAGCAGGCGTTCGCCCGCATGGCGGACATCATGGACCAGATCGAAGACGACCTGCGCTACATCGGCGACTCCCGGGACCAGCTGAAGGTCCTGCCGGACGTGGACCCGGACGAGCCGGCCGTCGTCGTCGCCGGCTACCCGAACGTCGGCAAGTCGTCGTTCGTCAACCGGGTCACCCGCGCGTCGAACCAGATCGCGGAGTACCCGTTCACCACGAAGGGCGTCCAGATCGGCCACTTCGAGCGCGACCACATCCGCTACCAGATCGTCGACACGCCCGGACTCTTAGACCGGCCGGCGGACGAGCGCAACGATATCGAGCGGCAGGCGGTGAGCGCCCTCGAACACCTCGCGGACGCCGTGATCTTCGTCATCGACCCCTCCGGCGACTGCGGCTACCCGCTCGAGGTCCAGCTCGAACTCCGCGAGGAGGCCCGCGAGCTGTTCGGCGCGGCCGTGCCGCTGCTCACGGTGGCGAACAAACACGACCGCTTCGAGGGCGTCAAGGCGGAATCAGTCGACGCGACGATGAGCGTCACGGAAGACGAGAACGTCGAGGATGTCCTCGACATGGCCGTCGACGCGGTCGGCTACGAGCCCGACCTCCCCACCCGCGACGGGGAGTAGTCGGTCGACGCGCTTGACGGTCGCGAACCGCGAAAAAAGGCTCCTCGCGGCGCTACGCCGGCGTCGCCTCGTACACGACGTTCACCGAGACGCTCACGCTCACGTCGCCACTCTCGACGGCGGTCGCGGCCCCGGCGTCGCCGCCCGCGGCCGACTCGTACGTCTGGGCGACGTACGGCCGCGACTGCGACCGCCCGGTCGACACCTCGTAGACCCCCGAGACCTCGAGCCCGCTCGCGTCGGCGAGCGCGGCGGCGTCGGCGTCGGCGTTCGACATTGCCTGTGCGATCGCCTCCTCGCGGACCTCCCGCTCGGTCTCCTCGCTCAGCCCGAACTCGATCCGCTGGACCTCGTCCGCGCCGGCGTCGATCGCGACGTCGATCACCTCGCCGACCGCGCCGACGTCGTCGAGTTCGATCGCGTACTGGTGGACGCCCTGGTACCGCGTCCGGTTCGGGTCGTCGCGGGTCTCGTAGCTCTCCTGTACGTCGTACCGCTCCGTCCGGATCGCGTCGTCGCTGAGGCCCCACTCGGTCAGCGCCGCCCGGAGATCCTCCTCGCCCGCGGCCAGTTCGTCGCGCACGGCCGCGGCGTCCGACCCGGTCGCGGTGACCGCGACGCGGAGGGTGGCGCGGTCGGGCGCCGAGGTCGCCTCGCCCGTCGCCGTCACTTCGATGTTCCGTTCCAGTTGCGCCTCGTCGCCGTCCGTCGGGGTCGCGGTGCCCGCGAACCCCGCACAGCCGGCCAACGCGACGAGGGCCGCGATGCCAACGATCGCTGTCAGTCGCCTGTTCATACGCGCTTAGTCGGTCCGAAAGCACGTATAAACCGCAGATAACGCAAAGAGTCGTTTTCGTTACCGCCCGTCGTCGCCGTCGCGCTCGCCGGCCGCGTCCTCGGTGATCTCCTCGTCCGCGTCGTCGTGGTCCGCGATGAACGCGTCGTCGCTCGCGCCTCCGGAGTCGCCCGCGTCCGCGTCGTCGGAGTCGCCGTCGCCCTGCGAGCTGGTACCCTCGATACCGCCGTCACCGCGGTCCGCGGCGGACTGCACGTCCGTCCCTTCGGAGCGGTTCGACTCGCGCTCGACGCCGCCGGTCACGGTTGCGGCGCGGCGGCCGGAGCCGAACAGCCGCTCGCGTAGCGACCGGCTGCTGGGCCGCTCTGTGAGGAGCACCGAGGCGTCAACCTCGTGGATGACGTCGAGGTGGAGCGAGTTGGAGACGAGCCGCGAGAGCAGCCCCTTCTCCGTGGCTCCGATGATGACCAGCGTCTTTCCGGCGGCCGCCCGACAGATGCCGTCCTCCACGTCGCCGCCGTCGTCGACGACGAGCTCCGCGTCGTCGAGGTCGTGTTCCGCCGCCCAGTTCGCGAGGAACGCCTCGCCCCGTCCCCTGTTTCCGGGCCCGTCCACCACGTGAAGCAGCGTCACCTCGGCCCCGGTGGCGTCGGCGAGCACCTTCGCTACCTCCGCGCTGAGGTCGGAGTCGGGGCCGCCGGAGGTGGGGATGAGGATCCGCGAGGTGTCGAGATCGCGCTCGTTGAGGATGAGGAAGTCGCAGGGAAGCTGGTTGGTGAGCTCGTCGATCGGCCGCTCGGCGCGGGCGGCGCTCCAGAGCTGGTCGTCGCCCCAGCCCATCAGCACCGCGTCCGGCCGGGTCCGTCGCGCCATGTTGAACACCTCCTCGAACGAGCGGTGCGAGACGACCGTGGAGGTCGACACCTCCACGTCGTAGTCGGCCGCGGTCGACCGGAGGTTCGCCATCCCCTCGCCGGAGACGTCCGCGATGCGCCGCCCGGCGTCCCCGGTGGACAGCGACATGCGCTCGGGCGCCTGAACGACGTGGACGATGTGGACGACGCCATCGTCGTGGTCGCTCGCGAGCCGCGCCGCTAGGTCGACGATCGGGCCGTCGGTCCGGGGGTTCGTGATCGGTACCATGACCCGGTACCCCTCGCCCGCGAACAGCGTCGCCTCGGTGGCGTCCAATATCGGGACGTACGAGCGCCCGGCCGCGCGGCCGAACACCCACTCGGGGACCGTGAGGCGGCGGCTCACGCCCTCGAAACGCGCCTCTTCGAGGCGCTCCTCGCTGGTCTGGAAGTAGTTGACGAGCGTGACGAGGACGACCCCGCCGATGGTGTTCCCGAGCAGGACCGGGAGGACGAAGCCGACGAGCCCGGAGAAGAGGCTGATCTCCGCGCCGTACAGCGGGATGCCGTGCTGGAAGAACAGGTACAGCACCTCGGTGAAGGAGACGACCACGTGAAACAGGTCGCCGAGCGGGATCGCGAGGAACGCGAGGTAGACGACGAGCATCCGGCTGACGGAGTCGGTGGAGGCGAAGCCGACCCAGACGACGCCGGCGACGACGAGCCCCGCCATCGCGGCCTTGAAGAACAGCGGCACGAACGGGACGCCGAATCCCCCCTCGGAGATGTACCGCGCCGCGTCGACGGTGTCGCCCGTGAAGACGCCGCCGTACGAGAGGACGGCCGCGCCGATCCCGCCGCCGACGAAGTTGCCCGCGAGGACGATCGTCCAGTGCCGGAGGAGCGTGGGGAGGCTCGCGAGCCGCTCCAAGGTCAGGGCCACCGGCGGCAGGGTGTTCTCGGTGTACAGCTGGTACCCGCCGATGATGATGTAGATGAACCCGAGCGGGTAGAGGAGGACGCTCAGTATCGGGTGAGAGTCGGTCGCCGCGGTCAGCGACGCGTACAGCATGAACGTGATCGTGATAGCCAGCCCGGCGGCGAGCCCGCTGAAGAAGAGTTCGCGGCTCCCGGAGGTCACCTCCTCGTCCGCGGCCGCGATGATCCGCTGGAACACCTCGTCGGAGGAGAACCGGTCCCGGACGGCCTCGCCGACCGCGGGCGCGCCGCTCCGGGACCGCTCGACGACCTCTCGCATGGAATCGTCGTCGGATTGCGTGGGATCCGTCACTGGCCGAGCCCACGGAGGCCCGATAAAAAGCCCTTGCTCTTCCGATCACGCGGACGCGAACCGGCGGACCGCAGCGACGGGCGAAACGAGACGAGTTCAGGGGCGGTCGGGCGAAACGAGACGGACTTAGGGCGGTCGGGAGAACGAGACGGACTCAGGCGCGCTCGACGGTCACCGAGCGGACCTCGACCTCCACCTCGCCGCCGACGACCGACTCGATCCGGTCGTCGAGCGCGGGCGCGAGCCCCTCGACGGTGCCGCCGGGGGGCGTGCCGACCCGGATCACGACCCGGTCGGTCTCGAGCGGCGGGACGGTTCCCGTCCGCTCGACGGTCAGATCGAGGAGTTCGAACTCCGCGTCCAGCGCGGTCAACTCGTCGCTCGCGGCGGCGCGGATGTCGGCCTCGGTGGTCGAGGCGACGTACGACTCGTAGGTGACGCCGCCGAGGAACACCGACAGCAGCGCGATGGCGACCGCGAGGACGGCGGCGCGCTTGAGGAACGCGGCGCGTGCCTCGTCCTCCCGGAACCACCGCTGCGGGCGGTACCCCTCGTACCACAGCATCACGAGCGCCGAGAGGTTGATCGAGAGGACGTTCACCGCGACGATGACGCCCGCCCCGATCACGAGCCGCGGGATCCGAAAGGCGATTCCGATGCCGACCGCGGCCGCGGGCGGGATGAGCGCCACCGCGATCATCACGCCGACGAGCGTCGCGGAGACGCCGGTCATCAGCGAGACGATGCCCGCGATCCCGGCCCCGACCGCGACGACCAACACGAGGACGTTCGGCGCGAGTCGCTCCGACACCTCCGCGAGTTCGAGCGGGTCCAGCCCGGGCGGAACCAAGGCGAGCGAGCGCAGCGCGAACGCGAACGCCGTCGCCGCGATAACTGCGACCGCGACGCCGATCACCTGCATCCGCACTCCCCGCCGGAACAGCGCCTCGTCGTCGACGACGGTGCCGATCGCCGCCGACATCGCCGGCCCAATGAGCGGCGCGATCACCATCGAGCCGACCACGGTGGCGGGCGAGTCGAGCAGCAGCCCCGCCGTGGCGATCACCGACGAGATGACGGTCATCAGCACGTACGTGCCGAGCCCCGAGGCGAGGTCGTCCGCCTTCGCCTGGAGCTCCTCCCGCGAGATGCGGTCGCCGCTCCGCTCGGCGTCCGCCTCGTACTCTTCTTCGAGCGCCTCGAACCGGCGCGAGATGACCGTTTCGGCCGCGACGATCACGGTGTACGTGCTCTCGTCGATCCCCGCCTCCCGGAGTCGGTCGAGGACCGGCTCGACGGCGGCGGTCGGCAGCGGGAACGTCGCGACCGCGGTGTACTCCCGGCCGCTCGTCTCGTCGGTGACGACGTAGTCGACCCCCTCGTCGTCGAGCGCGCGGACGACAGCGGCCCGCTTGCCCGCCGGAATCATGACCTGAACGAGTCGCACGATCGGCGGTCGCGCCGACAGCCCTTATAAGATCGGCACGCAGCGGCCCGGCCGGGCCACGAGAAACGGAACTTTAATGCGCGAATCGCTCGCACCTCCGGACAAGAATGATCTCGCCGCTGGTCATCGACACGTTCCTGCTCGACTACCACCTCGGGCACGTCCTACTGTTCGGGCTCGTCGTCTCGCTTCTGGGTGTCGCGCCGCTGAAGTCCCAGAAGGCCCTCGCGTCGATCATGGCCGTGTTCGGAGTCATCTTCCTGATGGCCCCGTACACGACGATGCCGCCGACGTTCATCCTCCTCGGCATCCCGCTCGTCCTCGTCGGCACGCTGCTGTGGACGATGGCGCGCTGAGAACCGCGTCAACTGACCGTCGAGCGGCGCGCGCGGCCGAACTCTCTTCCTCTCAGCTCTTTCGACCCCCTAGACGGACTCGGTCGGCTCCCCCGCGGTTTCGACTTCTGTTCGATCCCGCTCCTTTTTGCCCCACCGGGGACACTCCCCGCCATGGTAACGGTACGGGCCCCCGCGACGAGCGCGAACTTGGGGAGCGGCTTCGACGTGTTCGGGGCGGCCCTCTCGCGGCCGGCCGACGTCGTCACCGTCGAGAAGGCGGCCGAGACGACGATCGAGGTCACCGGCGTCGGCGCGCAGTACATTCCGGAAGACCCCGACAAGAACACGGTCGGCGCCGTCGTCGAGGCCCTCGACGCCCCCGCGCGCATCCACATCGACAAGGGGGTGCGCCCGGCGTCGGGGCTCGGCTCCTCCGCCGCGAGCGCCGCGGGCGCGGCCGTGGCGCTCAACCGACTGTACGACAGGGGCCGCTCCCGGGAGGAGCTGGTCCCGATCGCCGCCGAGGGCGAGGCGGTGGTCTCCGGGGTCGCGCACGCGGACAACGTGGCGCCCTCGATCCTCGGCGGCTTCACCGTGACGACCGCCCAGGGCACGCACTCGGTCGACGCCGCGGTCCCCCTGGTCGTCTGTCTCCCCGACGTGGCGGTCTCGACCCGCGACGCGCGCCGGGTCGTCCCCGAGACCGCCTCGATGGAGGACCTCGTGGAGACGGTCGGCAACGCGGCGACGCTCGCGGTCGGGATGTGTCGCTCCGACCCGGCCCTCGTCGGTCTCGGCATGACCGATCCGGTGGTCACGCCCGAGCGCGCGCGCCTGATCACCGGCTACGACGACGTGCGCGAACGCGCCTTCGACGCCGGCGCGACGGGCGTCACCGTCAGCGGCGCCGGTCCGGCGGTGATCGCGGCCTGCCGCGAGCGCGACCGCCGGGCCGTCGCGGCCGAGATGCTCGACGCCTTCGCCGGCGCCGGGATCGAGGCGCGCGCCTACCAGACCCGCATCGGCCGCGGTACGACCGTGCTGGACGAGTGAGCCCGGGCGGCCGTCCCGCTCGCAGCGGATCACGCGGTCGGCGCGTGGTCCGGCCGATAAGTCGACGGTGACGAGCCGCCGTCGATCGCGCCCTCTCGTCCGGCCCATCCCTCCCAACGGACACGCCGGACGGCGCGGCTCCGCCGCGACCGGACAAGCGTAAAGAGCCGCCGGCGAGAACTGGTGGTATGAACGACACCGCAGGGCTCCGGCTCACGGTGCGTGCCGCCGAGAAGCGGGACGCGGGCCGGGGCATCGCCAGGCTCCCCGAGTCGGCCCGCAAGCGGCTCGCCCTCCTCAGCGGCGACACGGTCGAGGTGCGCGGCGAGCGCACCGCCGTCGCGAAGGTGTGGCCGGGCGGTCCCGACGCCGCCGAGGGCTCCGTCCTCATCGACGCCGACACCCGTGCGAACGCCGGCGTGAAGGTCGGCGATACTGTCACGATCGCGGCCGTCGACGTCGCCGACGCCGACCGCGTGACGCTGGCCGCGCCCGGGCGGCTCGCCGAGGTGGACGTGAGCCGCGAGGTGGTCGAGCGGGCGCTCTCCCGCGAGCTCCGCGACCGCCCCGTCACCGAGGGCGAGGCCGTCCACGTCGAGCGACTGGGCGGGCTCCGGTTCGTGGTCGCTCGGACCGACCCGGCGGGCACCGTCCGCATCACGGCCTCGACGGACGTCTCCGTCGAGTACAAGGACGGCGCCGGGTCCGCCGGAGACCGCGCCGACGCGTCGGCCGCGCCGGGGAGCGACCGCGCCAGCGGGCCGGCGAATCCGGGGACCGAGACGCCCGGCGACGACGGCCGTCCGAAGGGCGGGTCGCCGCCCGAGGAACACACCGCAGGCGCGACCTACGAGGACATCGGCGGATTGGACGAGGAGCTGGAGCTGGTCCGGGAGACCATCGAGCTCCCGCTCTCCGAGCCGGAGGTGTTCACCCGGCTCGGCGTCGACCCGCCGAAGGGGGTCCTCCTCCACGGCCCGCCGGGGACGGGGAAGACGCTCATCGCCCGCGCCGTCGCCAACGAGGTCGACGCGACGTTCATCACCGTCGACGGCCCGGAGATCATGTCGAAGTACAAGGGCGAGTCGGAGGAGCGGCTCCGCGAGGTGTTCGAGCGCGCGAGCGACGACGCCCCCGCGATCGTTTTCTTCGACGAGATCGACTCGATCGCGGGCAAGCGCGACGACGGCGGCGACGTGGAGAACCGCGTCGTCGGCCAGCTGCTCTCGCTGATGGACGGGCTCGACGCCCGTGGCGACGTGATCGTCATCGGCGCGACGAACCGCGTCGACACCATCGACCCCGCCCTCCGGCGCGGCGGGCGGTTCGACCGCGAGATCGAGATCGGCGTGCCCGGCGAGTCGGGGCGGCGGCAGATCCTCGATGTCCACACGCGCCGGATGCCGCTCGCGGACGACGTGGACTTGGACCGGATCGCGGGCCGGACGCACGGGTTCGTCGGCGCCGACATCGAGGGGCTATCGCAGGAGGCGGCGATGACCGCGCTCCGTCGCGCCCGGGAGTCGGACTCGCGGGCGCTGAACGACGTGACCGTCACGAAGGCGGACTTCGAGGCGGCGCACGCCAACGTCGAGCCGAGCGCGATGCGCGAGTACGTCGCCGAGCAGCCGACCACCGACTTCGCGGACGTCGGCGGCCTCGACGACGCCAAGGGGGAGCTCGAACGCGCCGTGACGTGGCCGCTGTCGTACGGGCCGCTGTTTGACGCCGCCGGCGCCGACCCCCCGACCGGCGTCCTGCTGTACGGCCCGCCGGGCACCGGGAAGACGCTGCTCGCGCGCGCCATCGCCGGCGAGAGCGGCGTCAACTTCATCCAGGTCGCCGGGCCGGAGCTGCTCGACCGGTACGTCGGGGAGTCGGAGAAGGCGGTCCGCGAGCTGTTCGACCGCGCGCGGCAGGCGGCCCCCGCGATCGTCTTCTTCGACGAGATCGACGCGGTCGCGACCGACCGGGACGCGGCGGGCGGCGACGGCTCGGGCGTGAGCGAGCGCGTCGTCTCCCAGCTCCTGACGGAGCTCGACCGGGCCAGCGACAACCCGAACCTCGTCGTCCTCGCGGCCACCAACCGGCGGGACGCGCTCGACCCCGCGCTGCTCCGCCCCGGCCGGCTCGAGACGCACGTCGAGGTGCCGGAGCCGGACCGCGAGGCGCGCCGCAAGATCCTGGAGGTCCACACCCGCGGGAAGCCCCTCACGGACGAGGTTGACCTGGAGCGCGTCGCCGACGAGACGGAGGGGTTCTCCGGGGCCGAGATCGCCTCGCTGTCGCGGGCGGCGGCGATGCGCGCCATCGAGCGCGTCGCCGACGAGCACGGCGAGGCCGCCAACGACCACGCCGACGAGGTCGGGATCACCGGCGAGGACTTCGACGCGGCGCTCGAGTCCGTCCGGCCCGAGAGCGTCTGAGGGCGCCGAGGTCCCGCGGGCCGGTCCCGTCTCCGGTCAGTCGTCTCCGCTCGACTCGGCGGCCGCGCCGTCCTCCGTTCCCTTCTCTTCCACCTCTCTGCCCTCCGTTCCCCCGTCGTCGGACTCGCCGTGATCGTGTCCGCCGTGCGCGCCGGCGTCTCCGAGCGCGCCGGGACCGAACTCGTCGACCGGGGTGACGCTGTAATCGACCGTGAGCGTGTCTTTCGTCGCGCGGACCTTGCCCACGAACGTCGATATCTCCGCGAGCTCGCCCTCCAACACGAACAGCTCCATGCAGTACTGCGAGCCCACGTGGCTGTGGAAGTTCGAGGCGACGATCCCCTCGTCCTCGTGGCGCAGGCGCATCATCCGCTCCTCGACGTTCGTCGTCTCGTAGTTGAAAAGCACCGTCACGACGGCCATGAGGTCGCGGTCCTTGAGCTTCGCGTCCTCGAACTCGCCGAGGAGGTTCCGGGAGGCCTCGCGGACGACCTCGCTGCGGCCGGTGTACCCGTGCTCGTCGGAGAAGTTGTCGATGCGCTCTAGCAGCTCCTCCGGCATGGACACGCTGACGACTGTCATATATTAAATCATACCGCGGAAGTTGTTAATCCTTGAGGTCCGGGCCGCCGCGTTCCGCTTCTCGCTCGGGCCGGTCGCCGCCTCCTCCGGTCCCCTCGCTGTCGCCGCCTGCGATCCGCTCGCCGAGCCACGCGTAGTGGTCGAGTAGGGCTGCCTCGCCCGCCTCGGTGAGCGCGTACACGTCCGCGATCCCCTCGGTGCGCCGGCGGAGGTGGCCGGCCTCGACGAGCGCCGAGAGCGTGCCGTAGAACGATCCCGGATCGATCCGCTCGTCGTAGTGCGATTCGAGCCGGCTCTTCAGCGACTGCGCGCGCAGCTCCCCGTGTTCGTACAGGAGCGCGCAGAGGTCGCGGCGGCGGCCGCTGTGGAACCACTTCGTCATGTGTCGCGAGTCGGCCCGCGGCGGCATAAATCGCTCACGACGCGTCGACAAGCTCGTCGAGCCGGCGCACGCGCCGGTCCCCGAGCACGCACCGCCCGCGCTCGTCGTGGCCGACGCGCTCGACGTGGACCGCGTCGAGGCCGGCGTTCCAGGCGGCCGCCACGTCGCTCTCGCCGTCGCCGACGTAGTAGCCGCGACCTCGGGTCGGATCGACGCCGAGGTCTCTCATCGCGGTCTCGATCGGGTCGGGGGACGGCTTCCACCCCGTCTCGTCGGTGCAGCAGACGACGGCGTCGAAGCGGTCGTCGAGGCCGACGCGGTCGAGGACTGGCTCGGCGAGGAACTCCTGACAGTGGGTGACGAGCCCCGTCGGCCCGCCGACCTCCTCGACGCGGTCGAGCAGCCGCGCGGCGTCGTCGTGGAGGTACGTCGCCTCCGCGCGGGCGACCGGGTCCTCGACGGAGTGAAACGCGGGCCAGAACGCCTCGGGGTCGACCCCCATCCCGCGGAGCGTCTCCGCGCGAGACCCGCCGAGACCGCTCCAGAGGACCCGCGCCTCCCGGTCCGAGAACTCGCGGCCCAGCCGGCCGCCGACGCGGTCGAACACCGCTCGGGTGTACTCCCACTCGGCGTCGACGAGGGTCCCGTCGAGGTCGAACAGGTGGAAGTCGTAATCGGTGACGGCCATACGGTGCACCCGTACGCCGGGGGCGGGCAAGTGCGTTGCGGGTGCGCGGGATCCCTGCTCACACCGACCGGAGCCGTCCGGGCGGCCGGCTTCCCCCCCTCGCGTCACTCCCGGACGTGGACCGACGAGCCGAGGTACTTTCGGAGGACCTCGTCGACCGAGTCGGCGTTGAAGCGGCCGAGGTCCGCGGCGATCGCGTCCGTCAGCGCGTCGCGGTACGCCTCGTCGGTGCGGAGTTCGCGGAAGTCGGCGGCGGCGACCTCGACGCTCGCGGCGTCCGCCAGTCCGAGGCGCTCCGCGGCCAGCCGCCGGAACGACGGCTCGTCGCCGACCTCGCCGCGCCACAGCCGGTCGCGGAAGAACAGCCACCCGTCGGCACCGGGGTCGCTCGCGGGGAGTTCCATCGTCGTCTCGAACCGGCCCGGGTCGACGGCGGCGTCCGCGGGATCGAGTCGGACGGCGACGCGGAAGACGTAGGCGGCCTCCATGCGTCGACCGTCGCCGGACCGATTCATAAAGCTACATACCGTTCGGCGTCGTGGACCCCGTCATGTGGCAGCGTCTCCGCGGCCTCGCCGGGCGCGCGTACCGGCGGCACCTCCGCCGCGAGATCGACGACGTCCCCGACCACGTCGCCGTCATCCAGGACGGGAACCGTCGGTACGCCCGCGAGCAGGGCGACGACGCTCCCGAGGGACACCGCGCCGGCGCGGACACCACCGAACAGGTCCTCGACTGGTGCGCCGACCTCGGCGTCTCGGAGCTCACCCTCTACGCCTTCTCCACCGAGAACTTCGAGCGCCCGGACGAGGAGCTGGAACCCCTCTTCGACCTGCTCGAACGCAAGCTGCGCGAGTTCGCCGACGCCGACCGCGTCCACGATGAGGGCGTCCGCGTCCGCGCCATCGGCGACGTGGCCCGGCTCCCGCCGCGCGTCCGCGACGCGGTCGAGTACGCGGAGCGGCGCACCGCCGGCAACGACCGGTTCACGCTCAACGTCGCGCTGGCGTACGGCGGCCGGACCGAACTGCTCGACGCCGCGCGCGCCATCGCCCGCGACGTGGACGCGGGCGAGATGGCTCCCGGGGACGTCGACGTCGAGACCGTCGAGTCGCGCCTGTACGACCGCCCGATCCGCGACGTTGACCTGATCGTCCGCACCGGCGGCGACGAGCGCACCTCGAACTTCCTCCCGTGGCACGCCAACGGCAACGAGGCCGCCGTCTACTTCTGTGCCCCCTACTGGCCTGAGTTCTCCGAGGTCGACTTCCTGCGCGCGATCCGCACCTACGAGTCGCGCGAGGAGTCGTGGCAGCGCGCACGGGCCGAGCGCGCGGTCGCGTTGGTGCGCGCGCTCGCCGAGGTGGAGTTCGCCGAAGCCCGCGCCGCCGCCGCCAGGCTCCGCGAGCGGATCCCCCGGCTCGACGGCAGCGACCTCTCCGACGACGCGCTCGACATCGCCGACGGTGACTCGGCCGGCCCGGCCGACGGCGAGTCCGCCGGTCGGATCGACGGCGACGGGCCCGAGTCGACGGGAGCCGACTAGGCGGCGCCGGGCGCGACGCCGCCCTCGTTCCGCGTCAGCAGGTACAGCGCGAACGACGAGAGCCAGTGCGACCCCGCGTAGTCGTCGGTGAGCACGTCCGCGGCCCCGGCCTCCGCGTGGCGGCGCGCCGCGTCGTCGAGGGGCTCCCGGAGCCGGTCCGCGGCCGGGCCGTCCCGCCCGTCGAGCGCGTCGGCCACTCCGGCGAGACACCACGCCCGGGAGACGTTGAGCCCGATCAGGTGTATCGCGGCGCCGTCGCCCTCGTCGGGCTCCACGTCGACCGGCGAACACAGCGCGTCGTGCGGCGGCGCGGCGAGGTCCGGGAGGAAGTCGTCGAGCCACGACGCGAATGGGTCCGGGTCGAGGACGCGGCGCATGAGGTCCGCCTCGGTCAGCGCGGGCGAGACGAAGTCCCAACCGACCGGCTCCGCGCCGACGACCGCGGCGGTGTCGTCCGCGTAGAGGCGGCGCGCCGCAGCCGCGGCCTCGCGTTCGAGGTCGGCGTCGCCGACGACCCGCGCGTAGTCGAGCACGCCGGCGAGCGCGAACGCGGTGTTGCCGTGCGTACCGACGCGGTGAGCGCGGTCGATCCCGAGGAACGACTCTCGGACCCCCTCCCGGACCCGCCCTTCCAGCGGGCGGAGGGTCTCGCGCCACGCGTCGGCGCGCGGGTCGTCCCACAGGTCGAGTTCGGCGGCGAGCCGGAGCAGCCACGCCCAGCCGTACGGCTCCTCGAAGCCGGGGTTCTCGTCGAGGTACGCGACCTCGCTCGCGACGCTCTCGGGAGCCAGTCGCTCGTCGATCCCGGCAGCGATATCGGCCTCGTCCGGGTGGTGCGGAACGAGCCGCAGCGCGCGGACGAGCGCCCAGTGGCTGTGGACCGCCGAGTGCCAGTCGAAGCAGCCGTAGAAGACGGGGTGGTCCTCCGACGGGGGCGGCGGCGCCTCCGGCCCCTCGACGGCGCCCCGATAGTGGGGGTACTCGGTCTCGACACCGTCGAGCGGGTGGGCGGCGAGCGCGGTCGCGACCGCGTCGTCGAGCGCGTCCGCCCGCCCGGATCGGAGCGCGTCCGGCGACAGCTCCTCGAAGGCGTTCATGCCGGTCGGTCGGCGGGGCGCCTGTTCAATCGGTCGGTCGGGTGCGGACCGGTCGCACGCGGCTCGGGAGCGCGAGGGAACGACTCGCGCCGCGGCGCTCCGGCGGCCCGGTCACGCGGGGTTCTTCCGCGTCAGGTCGCTGCCGCAGATCGGACACCGCTCCTTGTTCTCGTCGAAGGTGCGGTTGCAGCCGACGCACTGGAAGCGCCACTCGCGCTCCTCGGTGATCCCATCGCGCTCGATGGGCTCGACCGGGAGGTCGAGCCGCTCGGCGACGTTCTGCATCGCGTAGTCGTCGGTGACGAGCGTCCCGTGAAGCTCCAGCGCGGTCGCGATGAGCCGGATGTCGGTGTCGGACAGCTCAGCGGCGTCGCCCGACCCCTTCGCGGCCCGGCGGACTCGGTCGACCGCCTCGGGCGCCGGGACGTGAACGGTCATCCCGGAGCCCTCCATCGCGTCGAACCGGAGCGCGACCTCGCCTGTCAGTTCGTCGTGGACCGCCGGGATGGAGACCACGTCCTCGTCGGTCGTGTACTCGTGGATGAACGCGGACGAGTCGAGGACCTGCATCAGCGGGCGACGACGATGTAGTCTTTCACCGCCTGTACGTTCGCGACCGGGACCCGGAGCCGCCCCATCTCGTCGACGTCGAAGTCGACGCGCTCGCTCCTGAGCTGCTCGTGCGGGCTGACGAGCAGGTGGTTCAGCTCGCCGGACTCGAGGTTCATCGTGATGTTGTACAGGTCCCCGAGCTCCGTGCCGTCGGCGCTCATCACCGCCTTCCCGGAGAGGTTCTCCGCGAGGATGTCGACCATACCCGCACGGTCCCGGGCGACGGTCTTAAACGCCACGGGCCGTCCGACGGGCGACCGACGCGGACGGGCTCGGCGCCGGGCGCTCGGTGACTGGGCACCGGTTTCGCCGCCGCGGATCACCGCGGCGTTTTGAAAGGCTTAACTGACGGCCGGAACGAATGGTGGCTATAACCTTCTCGGGGCGATCACATATGACCGACCACACACACGCGGACACCCTGCGAACCCCCATCGTCGCCGTGCTGGGTCACGTCGACCACGGCAAGACGAGCCTGCTCGACACGATCCGCGGCTCCGCCGTCAGCGAGGGCGAGGCCGGCGCGATCACCCAACACATCGGGGCGACGGACATCCCGCTCGACACCATCTCCGGCATGGCGGGCGAGCTGATCGACCCGTCCGACTTCGACCTCCCCGGCCTGCTGTTCATCGACACGCCGGGCCACCACTCCTTCTCGACGCTGCGCGCCCGCGGCGGCGCGCTCGCCGACATCGCGGTGCTCGTCGTCGACGTCAACGACGGCTTCCAGCCGCAGACGGAGGAGGCGATAGACATCCTCCGGCGGACGGGGACGCCGTTCGTCGTCGCGGCCAACAAGGCCGACACGACGCCGGGGTGGAACCCGCAGGACGGCGAACCGATCCAGAAGAGCATGGAGGCGCAGTCGGAGCGCGCGAAGTCCATGCTCGACGAGAACCTCTACGAGATTATCGGCCAGCTGTCCGACGCCGGCTTCTCCGCCGACCTCTACTGGCGCGTCCAGGACTTCCAGAAGAACATCGGCGTCGTCCCGCTCTCGGCGCTCACCGGCGAGGGCGTCCCGGACCTCCTGACGGTCCTCATGGGTCTCTCCCAGCGGTTCATGAAAGAGGAGATGGCGATCGACGTCACGGGGCCCGGCGAGGGGACGGTCCTCGAAGTGAAAGACGAGCGGGGGTTCGGCGCGACCGTCGACACCGTCGTCTACGACGGCGTGATCCGGAACGGCGACACCATCGTGGTCGGCGGACAGAACGAGCCGATCGTCACCGAGATCCGCGCGCTGCTCCGTCCGCGGCCGCTCGCGGAGATCCGCACCGAGAAGGAGTTCGAGAAGGTCGGCGAGATCGGCGCCGCGGCCGGCGTGAAGATCGCCGCGCCCGACCTCGACCAGGCGATGGCGGGCGCGCCGGTCCGGGTCGTCCGCGACCGCACCGCCGATCAGGTCATCGAGGAAGTGAAGGCCGAACTCGCCGAGATAGAGGTCGAGACCGCCGACAACGGCGTCGTCGTCAAGGCGGACACGCTCGGCTCGCTGGAGGCGATGGCGAACGCCCTCCGCGAGGCGGAGGTCCCGATCCTGCGCGCCGAGGTCGGCGACATCGCGCCGCGCGACATCGCGGTCGCCGAGACGGCGAACCAGGACGAACACAAGGCGATCCTCGGGTTCAACGTCGACCTCCTCAAGAACGCGGAGTCGGACTTAGAGAACGCGGACGTGAAGCTGTTCAAAAACGAGGTCATCTACCAGCTGGTCGAAGACTACGAGCGCTACGTCGAGGAGAAGCAGCGCGCGCAACAGGAGACGGTGCTGGACAAAGTGGTCCGCCCGGCCCGCTTCCGCATCCTCCCCGACCACACGTTCCGGCAGAACGACCCCGCGGTCGTCGGCGTCGAGATCATCTCCGGCACGCTCCAGAACAACCGCAACGTCGGCTACTTCGAGGGCAACGAGTTCGAGCGCGTCGGCGACCTCTCCGGGATCCAGAAACAGGGCGACGACGTCGACGAGGCTCGCGCCGGCGAGCGCGTCAGCATCGCTATCGACGGCCCGACCGTCGGCCGCGGCATCGAGGAGGGCGACACCCTCTGGACCGAGGTGCCAGAGAAGCACGCGAAGATCCTCGAACAGGAATTAAAAGAGGAGATCACCGCAGACGAGCGCGAGGCCCTCCAAGGCTACTTGGAGACGCGCCGGAAGCGCGACCCCTTCTGGGGGAAGTGACTCCGACAAGACTCTTGTAATCGGCGTCGCCACGTCTGCCTATGGTCTCCCGAGAGAACGCGGTCATCCTCCTGTTCATGGCGGCCGGCTTGGCGCTGGCGTACGGCGGTCGCGTCGCGACGGGCCTGAGCGACACCGTCCTGATCGGCGTGCTGATACTGGTCGGCGTCGTGGCGCCGCAGGCGGTGATTGGCTACCTCGACGCCGAGAGCTCGGGGTGACGCGGCCCCGTCCCCTCCGAGCGCACCCGTCGATCGCGTGTCGCCGTTATGTGCGTCGAGCCCGTAACGGGGGTATGGAGACGACCGTGATCGAACACGACGGCGCGATGCTCGCGCGGCTGGAGGGCGACGACCGGGTGTTCGAGGTGCGCTTCGACGCGCTCGAACCGACCGACGTGACGCTGCGGTTCCGCCGCGACGGCGAGCGCGTCGGGAGCGTCTACAACGACGACGGCACGAAGCGAACGATGGCGCGCCTCACGACCGCTCGCGAGGGGACCGACTTCATCGGCGTCGAGGTGCCGAAGGAGTTCGTCGCCGAGGTCCTGGACACGGCGCTTGAAACGGGCCGCGTCACCGACGAGACCGCAGCCGAGGGGTATCGACTCCGGGTGCTCTGAGCCGACGCGCCGCGCCCCCGGAGTCAGGCGTACAACAGGATGATCACCGCGACGAACGCCAACTCGCCGCCGACGAGCAACGCGGCCAACAGCCAGGCCTTGTAGGTCCACAGCCACTCGCGGGCGTCCGCGAACCGGCTCCCGCCGTCCGCCTCCGAAGCGGCGCGGTACGCGGCGTCGACCCGCCAGCCCGTCTCCGAGTCGTACGTCGCTGGCACGCGGGTGCCGACGAGCTCGTCGACGTCGAGCGGCGAAACGCCCGCGGCGTCCAGAAATCCGAGGAATTCCTCGGACTCCTGAAGCGATCCGTCGCGGGGCGCGTCGAACCGCTCGGTGTGCGTGGCGTCGCCGTGCGGCGGACGCATCTCGACGACCACTCGGTCGCCGACCGAGCGTACCCGAGTGACGATCAGCGCGTTCTCCTCGTCGTTGAGGTACGCCTCGCGGAGCCGGCGCTTCACCTCCTCGTCGACGCCGGCGTCGTCGAGGTCGTCGGGGAGGGTCTCGGAGTCGGGGAACGCGTCGGCGTCCGCGTTGTCAGCGCCTTCGCGGTCGGCGGTCGTCGAGACGCTCTCGTCACCGCCGGATCGGTCCGCCATCGACCCGGGATTGGCGACGCGCTCTGATAAGGTCACGGCCGCTCCCCGAACGCGATACGTGACTGTCGTCGCTACGAGCGACCCCCTGACCGAGCATAGCGAAGCCCCGGCCGCTCGGCGATGCGCGGTCACCGACCCGAGCACGACCGCCGAAGCCCCGGCCGCGCGCCTCACGCCTCCCCAGCCTCGTCGCTGGCGCCGTAGTACCTCAGGGAAGATACTGAATAGCTGGAGCTAATTGCGGGTAGTATGGTTGGTCGTGAGAAAGAGGTCGTGAAGCACCTCAGTAGGGAAGATTTAGATCGACTTCAAGCTGAGACTGACAATCTCAAGACCTACAAGCGGCTTACCTTTCTCAAGCATCTCTACGACGGTGAAACGTTAGCTGAGGCAGCTGACAAGGTCGGTATCTCGAATGGAGCGGCTAGTAACTGGGTGCGTCGCTGGAATCAAGGAGGCCTTGGGAAACTCACCCCGAACTTCGGGGGCGGCAGGCCCCCGAAGCTCGATGAAACCGAACAAGAACAACTCATTGAACGCCTCCGCGAGGATCAACCATGGAAGAAACAAGAGATCGAACATCTTCTTGACGAGGAGTTCAACGTTGAGTACCACAAAAACTACCTCCCGACGTTCTTGGATGAGCTTGGACTGCATTACGCGATTCCTCGGACAAAACGTCCTGACCGACCAGAGAATGCCGAAGAGATCCTCGACGAACGCGTCGAATACGCGTTCGACGAGGACGCTCACAACGAACCACACAACAAACGAGAGGATGATGAAGAAGATGAAGACTGGAATGCTGACGACGATATTTACACTGACGGTGGCACCGTAGTGGGATTTTTCGATATCTCTCACCCGCAACCATGGGACAATTCACAGCGAGTATACTCAGTTGATGAGCCGCACATCGAACGGCCGCTGGTGAAAGTAGACACACCAGCGGCCGGGTTTTACGCACTCAATGGGACGAGTGTGTTATCATTTCCACCAGATCAAACGAAAGAAGAGATCTGTGCGTGCTTCGAGGCAATCCGCGAGCAGAATCCCGGCAAGCGGATTCTGCTCGTCTTGGACAATTTCTCTTCACACATCTGCAAGTACACACGCAAGCGCGCTCACGAGCTAGGCATTGATCTGGTCTTTCTCCCTGTTGGGTCACCGCATCTCAATCCGATTGAGCCAGTCTGGAAGAGCCTCAAATGGGAGTCCTCGCCGTTGATTGTCGACGGCGAAGACGAGTACAGATCACTGCTTGATGAGATATTTGGGAACCTCACAGAGAAGCTCAGCTTCGCTGAATCGTGGATCGAAAACCATCTCAGCGGGTTCTTCAGTAAGATGTCCTAATCACTACGGCGCCAGCGACTCCCTCGCGCGTGCGGCTCGGCCGCGAGGCGGCCTCGCAGGCACGCGCCACCGCACCTCGACTGTCAGCCGCTCACTGGAGCCGGTAGCGTAAGATCGCGGCGATACCGCCGAGGTTGGCGAGCTGCTCGCCCGGCGCGAACTCCGAAGAGAAGACGACCACGTCGCCGCCCTGCTGCTCGACCGACTCGATCACCGCGTTCACGTCGATCTCCCAGTCGCCGTCCCCCTGCCGCTCCGTGCGGAGGCGCTCGTCGACGACGAGCAGCGTCTCGACCGCGCCGAACTCGGCGGCCTCGGCGGTGTCGTCCGGGCCGTACGTCGCCTTCTCGCCCGTCGCGATGTTCTCGGTCAGCTCGTCGATGAGGCTCGCCTCCTTCGAGATGCGGGTCTCCTTCTGGACCTCGTCGACCGCGCCGCGCTTGAGCACCTCGTGGACGCCGCGGTCGCCGGCCGCGGAGGTGTCGACGGTGGTGATCCGGTCGGAGAGGTCGCGGAACTCCTCGTCGACGTAGTCGCGGGCGTCGTTCTTCGTGAAGCCGGGCCCGGCCAAGATTACGGCGTCGGCGTCGAGGTGCGCGAGCGCCTCGCCGAGTTCCGCGAACAGCTCCTCGCGGGGGCGAGAGAACTCGCCTTTGCCGGTCGGCTTCGTGAACGAGGCGTACTCCTCCGTGCCGTACTGCTGGACCGTGTGGACGTACGCCGCGCCCTCTTCCACGGTCGCGATGGCCACGTCGGGGTTCTCCGCGGCCTCGGTGGCCTCCTCCAACCGCTCCGTCTGGTCGGGCTTGAAGTGCTTCTCGACGGTTATCTCGTCGTGCTCCTCGACGTTGAGCGTGTGGTGGGCGTTGAGCTGGTCCTCCCGCGAGCAGCCGACGATGACGCCCGAGACGCGGAGGCGGTTGGCGAACCGCGCGAACTCCACGTCCTCCACCTGAAGGGTGACGAAGATGTGTTCGCGCTGCCCGCCGGTGTCCCGCATCTGGTCGTCGTTCCGCTGGATACGTCTGGTGGTGTCGCCCTCGACGAGGTCCCCGGGTTCGAGGACGTGCGCGAGGTGCCAGAGGTCGTCCACGTTCTCGGGGACCAGCGTGAGCCGTTCCCGGCCCTCTTCGCCGTACCCCCGCTCGGAGATGCGCATGTCCGAGCGTTCGCTCGGGACCGTATCAACTCTTGTCTTCCGCGTCGGAGAGCCGCGGCCCCCACACGAAGCCGCCGTCCGGGCCGGCGGCGTCGGGCTCGTCGGCGTCCGTCCCGTCCGGTTCGGCGGCATCCGCGTTGACCTCCGCGGTCGCGTCGGCCGGGTCATCTCCGCCCTCGATCGGCACGGTTCGACCGGTCTGGACCGCGGCCGGCGGCTCGCTCCGCATCGGCCGCCCGCCGTCGCCGGACACGGCGGGAACCGACGGGGCGTCGCGTTCGCGGCCGACCTCGGCAGCCGCTGTGCCGCCCCGAGCCGCCACCTTGCCGCGAGTCTCCGTGCCGCCCCGAGCCGTCGCGTTGCCGCGAGTTATCGCGTCGCCGCGGGTCGCCGCGTCACCACGAGCCGTCACATCACCGTGCGTCGCACCCGTTTCGCGGAGCGCTCGGCCACCGGCGTCCGTGGCGATGTGAGCCTCCGTAACGCCCGGCTCCGTCCGGCTGTCGGGGCCACCCGCCATGGCGGCGGCCGCGCCCCGTCCGTAGAGTCCGTGTGCGACGACGCGGACGAGGAAGGCGAGCGCGACGCCGACGACCAGCGGCGCTGTCGGCGCCGCGACGGCGTACCCGACGGCGAGCGCCCCGGCGGCGAGCGTCCACCCGGTGGCGTACGGGCCCGTCGCGGCGATGTCGGCCACCGTCTGCGGACTCAACCCGTCCCTGAGCCGCCCGGAGGCGGCGAACGCGGCGAGCGCCGCCGGGCGGACGTACGCGAACGCGAGGAGGTACGCCCCGACGAGGGCGGCGACGACGCCGACGGCCGCGACCGCGACGACCGCCGGCCCGCCCGGCCCGAGCGCCGACTCGACCGCCGTCGCTGTCGCCGCCGGGTCGACCGGCCCCTCGATGAGGGCCGCGACGACGCCTCCGGCGACCGCGAGCCCCCCCGCGAGCGGCGCGAGCAGCGCCGCGGACAGCAGCACCGACTTGACGCCGTCTCTGACCAACTCCCCCCACGCGACCAGCGAGGGCGTGCCCGTCGCCTCACCGGTCTGGATCGCGCTTCGAGTCACCCGGACGAAGTACCCCCGCGCGACGAGCCACGGCGCGAGCGCGACCGGCGCCGCCGCGGCGACCGCCGGGCTGACGAAGAGGACGCCGACGAGCCACGCCGGCGTCAGCACCCACGCCAGCAGGGTCACGGCGCCGCCGACGAGGACGACGCCCGCGGTGTCGTCGGTTCGGGTCAGCGCCGTCGCGGCCGCGGTGAGCATGTGACTACACACAGGAGCGGGAGCAGCATAAATGGTCTCCGGCCCGAGCGTTTATACCACTCCACGGGTTACACCAAGTTGGCCGCGCGGGACAATCGTGTGCCTCTGACAACCTATCTGCGGCCGCCACTCGGCGGTCGTCCCCCGCCCGCGGCTTTCGTCTGACCGTACCATCCCAGCGGCGGCGCCGCCGGCGTGTGCCGGTACCGATTTATCCCGTCCCGCCGACGGATCGGGTATGACCGGCGACGAGCGGACGGCCGACGTGGAGCCGGCGCTCCGCAGCTACGGCGTCAGCGTCGAATCGATCGACGGGGGCGACCCGCTGGAGCTGACGTACATGACCGCCTTCCCCGGCCGCGAGGTCCACCGCGGCGAGATCGGGCGCGCGCTCAACGCGCTCATCGACCGCGCGGAGGCCGACGAGTGGGACCCCGTCCGCGTCGAGGGCACGGTCGTGCGGTCTCCCGGCGATGTCCTCGGGACGTGGCACGCCGAGGCGGAGTGGTTCGAGGCGCTCGCGCGCTACGAGATCTCCGAGACGGAGTTCTCGGCCCGTGTGCTCGACACACTGAACGAGACCGAGGCGGAGGGCGAACCCCCGGGCGCGTCCGGCGGACCGGACGCGTCCGAGGCGGATCCGGAGGGCGACCGGTGACCCGCCGACATCCCGTCAACCGAGCGCAGCGCCGCCTCGCGCGCCCGGCCCGAGAGCGGTTCGCCACCCGGGCGGTCGCGTTCGACGCCGACGGAGCGACCTGTCGCGGGACGCTGTACCTGCCCGGCGGCGACGCCGACGACCCGCCGATCGTCGTGATGGCGCCCGGGCTCGGCGCGGAGCGCACCTTCGGTTACCCGGCCGTCGCGGAGCGGTTCGCCGACGCGGGCTACGCCGCCCTCCTCTTCGATCACCCGGAGTTCGGCGAGTCGGACGGCGACTCGCAGACGGTCGACCTCGCCCGCCAGCGCGCGGCGTACGAGGCCGCGATCGACCGCGCGGGCCGCCTCGACGACGCGGGCGACGACCTCGTGTTGTGGGGCGCGTCGCTGTCGGCCGCGCACGTCCTGACGCTCGCCGCGGAGCGCCGGGACGTCGACGCGGTCGTGGGCCTCGTCCCGATGCTCGACGGGCGCGCGATCGCCCGCCGACGCGGCGGGCGGTACCTGCTCCGCTCCGGCATCGCAGGGCTCCGCGACCTCGTCGGGCACCGGGTCGGTCGCGGTCGCACCGTCCCCATCGTCGGCGGGACGGACGAGCGCGCGGCGATCACGGAGCCGGGGACGAAGCGGAAGTACCTCGACCTCGTCGACCGCGAGTCGGCGTGGCGCAACGAGACCCCCGCCCGGTCGCTGCTCGGGCTCGTCGGCTACCGCCCCGTGACGCGACTCGACGAGGTCGACGCGCCGACGCTGCTGCTCGCGGGGACCGACGACAACATCGTTGACGCCGAGTCGGTCGCGGACGCCGGCGAGCGGCTCTCGCGCGGGACCGTCGTCACCATGCCCGCCGACCACTTCTCGGTGCTCGGCGACGACTTCGAGGGCGCGATCGGACACCAGCTCTCCTTCCTGCGCGACGCGCTGGAGTAGGTCGCCGCGGGAGAGGCGAACTCGGGCGTCGTCGCCCGCGCGACCGCTTAAGTGAGTCCGCGGCGCATCCCCGCCCATGACAGCCATCGCGATGCTGAGCGTCGCCCCGGTGGTCGAGGAGAGCATGGCCGAGGAGGTGGCGGCCGCCGTCGCCGCGCTCGACGACTTCGACGTGAGCTACGAGACGAACCCGATGGGGACCGTGATCGAGGCCGACGACGCCGAGACGCTGTTCGCGGCCGCGGCGGCGGCCCACGACGCGGTCGACGGCGACCGCGTCTCGACGGTCCTGAAGATCGACGACAAGCGGGCGAGCGACGGGACCGCGGACGAGAAGGTCGAGGCCGTCGAGGAACAGCTCGGTCGGGAGGCGAAGCGGGAGCGCTGATTCTGCGCTGGGGGCGGGCGGGCGACCGGGCCCGTCGTCACCCCTTGATGTTACAGACCGGGAACGTGCGGGCGACCTTGTCGCCGATGCCGAGCTCGTCGCTCACGCGGATCACCTCGTCGATGTCCTTGTAGACGCCGGGGGCCTCCTCGGCGATGGTGGCGCCGGACTGCGCCTTCACGTAGATCTGTTGGCCGTCTTCGAGGTCGTCCTGTACGTCGCCGCCCCAGAACTCCTGTTTCGCCTGCGTGCGGCTCATCAGCCGCCCCGCGCCGTGGGCGGTCGAGCCGAACGAGACGCCCATCGACTCCTCGCCGCCGCGGAGGACGTACGAGCCCGCGCCCATGCTGCCGGGGATGATGACGGGCTGGCCGACCCCGCGGTACGCCTCGGGCACGTCCCCGTTGCCGGCGGGAAATGCCCGCGTCGCGCCCTTGCGGTGGACGTACAGCTCGCGCTCCGCGCGGTCGACGGCCGCGTCGCCGACGGCCGGGCGCCCCTCGGCGTCGACGCCGACCTCGTGGGTCTCCTTCTTGGCGATGTTGTGCGCCACGTCGTACAGCAGCTCCATCCCGAGGTCCTCGATCGGGTCGGCGTCGAACACCTGGCCGAACGTCTCGCGCGCCTGATGCGTGATCAGCTGGCGGTTCACCCACGCGAAGTTGATACACGCGCCCATCGCGCCGTAGTACTCGTCGGCCAGGTCGGAGCCGGCCGGCGCGGCCGCGAGCTCCTTGTCGGGGAGCTCGGCGAGCAGGTCGTCGTGCTCCTGCTCGATCCGCCGGAGGTAGTCGTTACAGGTCTGGTGGCCCAGCCCGCGGCTCCCGCAGTGGATTAAGACGACGATGCCGTCCGCTTCGAGGCCGTACGCCTCGGCCACGTCCCCGCGGAACACGTCGGTGACGCGCTGGACCTCCAGGAAGTGGTTGCCCGAACCGAGCGACCCCATCTGGTTCCGGCCGCGGTCCATCGCCTTCTGGGAGACGTACTCCGGCCGGGCGTCGGGGCGACGCCCCTCGTCCTCGCAGCGCGCGAGGTCGCTCTCGATCCCGTACCCCTCCTCGACCGCCCACTCGACGCCCCGTTCGAGCGCGCCCTCGATCGCGTCGGCGTCGCCGTCTATCACGCCGCCGCCGCCCAGTCCCGACGGGACGGCCTCGAACAGCGCGTCGACCAGCTCCTCCTCCCGGCCGCGCACGTCGTCGTAGGTGAGATTCGTTCGCACCATTCTGACGCCGCAGTTGATGTCATAGCCGACCGCTCCCGGCGAAATACAGCCGGTTCGGGCGTCGATAGCGCCCACGCCGCCGACCGGGAAGCCGTACCCCTGGTGCCCGTCGGGCATACAGAGCGCGGGCTCGACGATGCCGGGAAGGTGAGTGGCGTTTTTCAACTGCTGGAGCGAGTCGTCGTCGCCAATCTCCTCGAGCAGCGACTCGCTGGCGAGGACCCGGGCGGGGACGTTCATGTCGCCCTCGCGGGGGATCTCCCAGACGTGCTCGCGCACTTTCTCCAGTCGGATCCCATCGAACTCGCGCGTTGTCATACCCGGCGTTCGACGCGGGGAGGCAAGGGCGTTGCGTCAGCGGGCGGCGACGCGAGCGAGTCCGTCGAGGTCGACGCCCGTCGGCCGACCGCGACCGCCTACTGGTCGAGCGGGTCGATCGGGAGCCAGCCGATCGCGCCCTCGGCGAGCGTGAACGCGGCGAAGACTCGGCCGAGGACGAGCCCGTACAGCAGGTGCGCGACCGCGATGACCGCGCCGAACTCGAAGCTGGCCGTCAGTCCCGGCACCGGGAGCGTCGGCACCGGCAGCGCGGTCGCGCCCTCGATCGCGATCGCGGCCGGCAACAGCAGGCCGCCGGTGAGCACGCCCAGCAGCGCGGAGTGGACGACGCCGAGCGAGAGGCACCCGCCGACATCTCCCCGGAGCTCCGCGAAGAAGGGGCGGTCGAAGACGGCGACGAACAGCGCACCGAACAGCGCGCTGTTGAACAGGTGGACGGCCCACCCGACGAGGACCGTCTCTACCCCGACCAGCGCGCCGATCGTCGGCATGAGCCCGAGACCGAAGTGTAACACGGCGCCCATCGCGGCGCCGGCCACGAGCCCGCCGCTCGCCCCCGCGCGCCACCGCCGCTCCGCCACCGTCGATCCGATCCCGTCGCTCCGCTCTGAGTGTGACATACGTTACCAATGTGCTCGATAACTATAATGGTTCCTCACGGCCGGCTCCGAGGCGGGGGGCACGGCCTCACACGTCGAACACGACGTACGCGTACCACTCGTCGCCGCGGCGTTCGAGAGCCATCTCGGAGTAGGTGACGGCCTTGATCTCTCGGGCGGCCACCGCGCCGAGCGGGACGCCGCGCGCGCTGGCCGCGAGCCGCCACTCGCCCGGCTCCGCGGGGTCGTCCTCGCCGTTCCCGTCGTCCGGTTCGGCGACCGTACAGCGGTGATCGGCCGGGAGCACGAGCCGCACGTCGCGCTCGTATATCAGCCGGTCGAGGTAGTCGAACAGCAGCGCCTCGCGGCTCTCGGCGGTGACCGTTAGCTCGAACCGCTCGCCGCCCGTCGCCGGAACGGACTCCGCGCTCGCGGCCGTAAGTCCGTCGGCGACCGCGGCGAACAGCGCCGAGGGGGTCTCGGCGGTCGCCTCGACGGCGACGTCGGCGGTGTGGTCGCGGAGCTCGTAGGTCATCGCTCGTCCACGCTTCGGCCGCCCTCGCGGCCCTCTCCGCCGGTCTTGTGGTTCTCTCCACCGCCCTTTCGACCCTCTCCGCCGCTCTCGTCGCGGGGCTCCTCCGCGTTCTCCGGTCGCCCGTCCGCCGGGAACCGGGCGTCGATGGTCCGCTCCGGCGCGCCGGGGCGGAGGTCATCCGGGTCGACGTCGTCGAGGTCGGCCGCGACCTCCTCCAGCGCGACCCCGCTCGTGACCAGCGCGCGGATCCCCTCGTCGACGGTCAGTTCGACGTCGACGACCCGGCGGTCGGGGACGAAAACGACGTGCCCGCCCATCACCGGGTTCGGGGCCATCGGCATGAACAGCGTTCGCATCCCGTCGCCCTCGCCGTCCGCGTGGTCCGCGATGACGTCGGGGGTCTCGCTCGTGACGAACGCGAGCGTGTACGTCCCCTCGGTCGGGAACTCGACGAGGACGACCTCGCGGAAGTTCCCGCCCTCCGAGTCGAGCATCGCGTCGCTCATCTGTCGGAACCCCTGGTAGACGGAGCCGACGCCCGGGACCCGCTCGACCGCGTCGTCGACGTAGTCGACCGCGCGCTCGCCGTACCGCGAGGACTCGACGCCGGCGCCCACGAGGAGGATCGCGGCCACGAACACGACCGGCGTCGCGACCTCGATCGCGGTCTCGCGGGAGACCGCGCCGATCACCGGGAGTCCGGCTCCCGGCGTCACGGCCACGACCGCCGAGGAGAACGCGTCGAGGTAGTCGTACACCGCGTTGAACGCGAACGCGAGCACGGCCAGCGTGATGACGGCGGGGACGATGACGGCGACGCCGGTGAGGAAGGCCCGTCGGAGCAGCTCGACCCCCGACGACTCGTCGGTCATTGATCGCGACCACGCGCGACCGCGACAAAACGTTTCCGTCGAGCGCTCGGCCCGCGCCGGCGTCCGCAGGCGGTCCGGGTACCGACCCGCCTCGGACCCGGCCTTCGATACGGTCCCGACCCGTTGAGAGCGGAGCTACCGCCCGCAACGGTCCCCGCTGGCGGTGGAGTTATATTCCGCCCGCGTGTTAGGTCATCGCAGTGAGCGTCAACGTCGAGAAACGGACCGACCCGCCCGGCGAGTCCGACTACGCGACCGCCGCGTGGGAGCTCAAAGAGCAGATTCGGTCCGCTGAGGGCGTCCTCCGACAGCGACGCGGCTTCTTCGTCGACGCGTACCGCCGGTCGACTGCCCACCTCCTCGTCGAGAACGACCGGCTCGTCGCGTTCGCCTCCGTCCGGCGCGACGGCTACATCCTCTTTCTCGCCGTTCACCCCGATCACCGCGGCCGCGGCCACGCCGAGCGCCTGATCGCCGACGTCGCGGAGAACCACCGGTCCGTCACCTGTCACGCCCGCACGACCAACCGGCAGGCGCTCGGCTTCTACGAGCACCTCGGCTTCGAGGTGATCCGCCGCATCGACGACTACTACGAGGACGGGGGCGACGCCTACTACCTCAAGCTCGGCGGCGAGTCGCTCCGCGAGCGGCTCTCGGGGTTCGTCGGCCGGTAGCTCGCCCCGTCGGTCCGCTCCGCTCGCCCCGGGAGGCCCGCCGAACCGACAGTAATTAGCGCCCGCCGCGAGGAGAGGGCGGCATGTCGCAACCGACTCCCGCGGACCTCGCGGCCCGGGTCCGCGACGGCGACCTCCGCTTCCACGAGCTGGAAGACCACGCCGACGCCGACGCCGCGGCCGCCGCGCGCCGGCTGCTCGTCGCGGAGGCGACCGACGCCGACCTCGACCCGCTCGGCGAGTACGCGTTCGACGCCGCGGCGGTCCACGGCTCGAACATCGAGAACACCCTCGGCGGGGTCCAGGTCCCCGTCGGCGTCGCCGGTCCGGTGACCGTCGACGGCGGCGCGGGGACGGCCGAGCGCTACCTGCCGCTGGCGACCACCGAGGGCGCGCTGGTCGCGTCGATCAACCGCGGCTGCTCCGTCGTCGAGGACGCCGGCGGCGCGACCGCGCGCGTGACGAAGAGCGGGATGACGCGCGCGCCCGTCTTCCAGGTCGCTGGCGTCGCCGAGGCCGAGGCGCTCGTCGCGTGGCTGCGCGACAACGTCCCCGCGCTGCGCGAGGCCGCGGAGTCGACGACGAGCCACGGCGAACTGCTCGACGTGACGCCGTACGTCGTCGGCAACAACGTGTTCTGCCGGTTCCGCTACGACACGAAAGACGCGATGGGGATGAACATGGCAACCATCGCGACCCGAGAGGCCTGCGACGTTATCGAGGCGGAGACGGACGCCTCGCTGGTCGCGCTGTCGGGGAACCTCTGTTCGGACAAGAAGCCGGCCGCGATCAACGCCGTCGAGGGGCGCGGGCGCTCGGTCGTCGCCGACGCGACGGTCCCACGCGAGACCGTCGAGGAGCGCCTCCACACGACCCCGGAGGCGATCGCTGAGATCAACACCCGGAAGAACCTCGTCGGCTCCGCGAAGGCGGGCGCGCTCGGCTTCAACGCCCACGTCGCCAACGCGGTCGCGGCGATGTTCCTCGCCACCGGGCAGGACGAGGCGCAGGTCGTCGAGGGGGCGAACGCGATCACGACCGCCGAGACGACCGCCGACGGCGACCTCTACGTCTCCGTCTCGCTGGCAAGTCTCGAAGTGGGGACGGTCGGCGGCGGGACGAAGCTCCCGACCCAGCAGGCGAGCCTGGAAATCCTCGGCGTCGCCGGCGGCGGCGCTCCCGCCGGCAGCAACGCCGACGCGCTCGCGGAGTCGATCGCGGTCTGCGCGCTCGCCGGCGAACTGTCGCTGCTCGCGGCGCTCGGCTCCCGCCACCTCTCGTCGGCGCACGCGGAACTCGGGCGGTAGTCGGGCGCCGCGGCCCGCAGAGCGCCCTCCGCCTCAGTCCGACCAGCGCGGGCAGTCGTCGCGGAGCGCCGCCCGCCCCGCGTCGGTGAGACGGTAGACGGTCTCTCCGGTCACGCGCTCGACGAGCCCCGCGGCCGCGAGCGCCTCCAGCCGCGACTCGACGTGGTCGGCGTACAGTCCCGTGTTGCTCGCGACGAAGGCCGGGTAGTCCGTCCCCACGTCGTCGAGGTACGCCAACAGCCGCTCGTCGGAGCGCGTCAGCGAGGGCGCGTCGAGGCTCTCTCCGCGGCCGTCGCCGTCGCTCTCTCCCGAGCGGCCGACCGGCTGTGCGTCGGGTGCGGTCATCTCACACGTGGTGACGTGTGACATAATAAAGGGCGTACCGGGGGTTCCCACTCGATGAGAGTCGCCAGGGGTCCGGCGGAACGTGTTCGGCCGCTAACCGATCCGTCGGCACCGGTTCAGTCGTCGGCGTCGGCCGGCGGCGTTCCGACCGCGCCGCCGCCGCGTCCGCCGTCGGACGAGCGGTTCGCGAGCAGTGGGGTCCCGTCGGCGCGGGGGCCGAGACGCGGGCCGTGCGGCCCGTCGTCGGGGTCGATCCGGCGCCGGGTCCGGTAGTCGGTCGAGCGCTCGACCGGGGTCCGGCCGATCGCCGTGATCATCTCGACGTAGTCGTCGAACGAGCGGTACTCGCCGTACTCGCCGCCCGCGCGGCTGGTGATCTCCTCCGAGAGGATGGTGCCCATGAAGTCGTCCGCGCCGCAGTTGAGGAGTTTGAGCCCGTGGGCGTCGCCCGACTTCACCCACGACGCCTGGACGTGATCGACGTTGTCTAAGAAGAGCCGCGCGACCGCGACCACGAGCTCGTCCTCGGCGTGCGAGGGGCCGGAGTCGACGACGCCGCGCCGGTAGAGCGGGGTGTTCTGGTGGATGAAGGAGAGCGGAACGAACTCCGTGATCGCGCCCGTGCGGTCTTGGAGGTCCCGGATCACCTTCAGGTGTTGCGCGCGGTGCGCGACCGTCTCGACGTGGCCGTACATCATCGTCGAGGTGACGTCGAGGCCGGCGGCGGCCGCGCCCTCCATCGCCGCCACCCAGTCGTCGGTGCGGATCTTCCCCGGACAGATCACGTCGCGGACCTCGTCGACGAGGATCTCGGCGGCGGTGCCCGGTGCGGAGTCGAGCCCGGCGGCCGCCAGCTCGCGGTACACAGACTCGTACTCCCAATCGGTGCCCCGAGAGGCGTGATACGCTTCCTCCGGGGTCATCGAGTGGAGGTGGACGCCGCCGACCGACATCGCGTCCAACTGCTCGACGTAGGTGCCCGGGTCGGTCGCGTACCGCTCTGGCGGCTTGTAGTTCACCTCGCTCGCGGGGTCGTCGTGCGCGGCGAGGATCTCGTGATGTTCCTCGTTCAGGGCGAACGCGGGGTGGAGCCCCGAGACGGAGCATACCTCGTAGATCCCCATGTCGAGGGCGTCTTCGACGACCGCGCGCGACTCGGCGGGCGGCTTGGTGAACCCCGCGTGCTCGACGTCGCTGTCTGCCTCGAACGCGTGCGCGGAGTCCTTGAAGTTACAGAACAGGCAGCCGGTGTTACACGCGGTGGTGACGTTGTTGTTCAGGTTGGCGACGAAGGTGACCTCGTCGCCCACCTCCTCGCGCCGGCGCCGGTCGGCGGCCTCTAACACCGCCTCCTTGCGGACGGGGTCGATCCCGGCCGCCCCCGTGCCGGTGGCGAGCAGTTCGGTGGCGTCGTCGACCGTCAGCCGAGCGCCGTCGCGGGCCTTCGCGAGCGCGTTCTCGAACGACTGGTCGGTCGCGGGCGCGGCGAAGTCGAACTCCTCCGCGCCGCTCACGGTCCCGCCCTCTCCGCCTCCGCTCGATCCGCTCGCGCCGGAACTGCCCCCCGAACTCATCCCCTAACGTTCCCGGTTCCACCGTGATAAACGGGAGGGTCGCGACAGCCGATGCGTCCCCGGCGGGTCGTTCGGACGCGTCGGCTACCGCCGAGCGAAGGGGGGACACGAGCGGCACAGACTGTCCGCGTTCGCACCGAATCGCTGTACCCTGACGCTCCGAGCGGAACGCGACCGGTCACAGAAGCCAACCTTTTATCCGCTGGACGCTAACCACACGTTAATGGACTCCGCGGTACTGCTCGATCTCCTCGGCAACGAGAACCGGCGGCGCATCCTCCGGCTTCTCGCCACCAAGCCGTGTTACGTCACGGAGATCTCGGAGTACCTGGACGTGAGCCCGAAGGCGGTGATCGACCACCTGCGGAAGCTGGAGGAGGCCGGGCTCGTCGAGTCGACGACGGACGACCAGCGGCGGAAGTACTTCCGGATCGCGCGCAGCCTCCGGCTGGAGGTGAGCGTCTCGCCGTACGGCTTCGGCGCGAAGAGCGCGTACCCGGCGAAGAACAGCCTCGACATGTCCGGTCGCTGTCCGCACCTCTCGATCGAGGGCCCCGACGGGTCGGGCACGACCGCCGACCTCGCGGAGCTCGCGGAGGAGTTCACCCGCCTCCAAGACCTCGACCGGGAGCTCTCGCTCGCCCAGCGGTGGGTCCAGGGCCGCGTCGAGGACACGCTCGCCGAGATCGACGAGCGGCTCGGCGGGCAGGCCGACAGCCGCTTCTTCGCGACCGTCATCGCCGCGGTGGTCGAGACCGACGGCACGCCCGCGGCGGTCGCCGACGAGGTCGGCGCGCGCGAGTCGACGGTCGCGGACGCCCTGCGGCGGCTCTCCGACGTGGGCGTGGTCGCCCGCGACGCAGACGGGTACCGGGTCCGCTGACGGCCCCCTCCCGTCGACCGGATCCGGCGACCGCGACCGTTTCCGGAACCTTTTGGCTCGCCGCCCGGAGACGACGACCGTGAGCCGTCTCAGAAACCTCTCGCTGTTCCTCGTCCTCGCCGCCGCGTGGGGCTCCGCGTTCGTCGCGATCAACGCGGGATTGGCGTACTTCCCGCCCGTGCTGTTCGCGGCGTTCCGGTTCGACGTCGCCGGCGTCGTCATGCTCGCGTACGCGGCGTACGCGGTCGACGACCCGGTCCCGCGCGGCCGGGACCAGTGGCTCGAGGTCGTCTCCGGCGCCGTGTTCATCATCGCCGCCTACCACGCCTTCCTGTTCGTCGGGGAGAGCGACCCGGCGGTGACGAGCGCCGTCGCGGCCGTTATCGTCAGCCTCTCGCCGGTGTTGACCACGGTGTTCGCCCGCGCCCTCCTGCCGGCGGAGCGGCTGACCGCGGTCGGCGCGCTCGGCCTCGGGATCGGCCTCGCCGGGGCGGTCGTCCTCGCGAACCCCGACCCCGCCAACCTGACCGGCGGCGGCACCGTCGCGAAGCTGCTCGTGCTGCTCGCGGCGACCTCGTTCGCGCTCGGCTCCGTCCTCTCGCGGGCCTCGGAGGCCGACATCGCCATCGAGACGATGGAGGCGTGGTCGATGCTCCTCGGCGCGGGGCTCACCCACCTGCTCGCGCTCGCGCTCGGCGAGTCGGTCGCCGACGCGACCTGGACGACGGAGTCGCTGCTCGCCTTGGGTTACCTCTCGGTCGTCGCCAGCGGGATCGGCTTCCTCATCTACTTCGACCTGCTCGACCGGCTCGGCCCGATCGAGATCAACCTCGTCTCCTACGTCGCGCCGGTGTTCGCGGCCGCCGTCGGCTGGCTCGTCCTCGACGAGGGGATCACCCCGACGACGGTCGCGGGCTTCCTCACCATCTGTGTCGGCTTCGCGCTGGTGAAACGCGACGCGATCCGCGAGGAGCTGCGGGCGGTCGGCGTCGCGGGCTGAGTCGGGGCCCCGACGGCCCCACCGACCGCCCGACAGCCGACCCCGCCGCAACCGTCTTGTCGGCGGGGCGACGACTTCCGGACCGTGAGCGCCGAACAGATCGACCCCCAGGCGGAACGCGTCGCCGCCCGACAGTCGCGGGTCCCGCTCCCGCACGGTCGCTACCGGCTGAAGCTCCTCCGTCGCCTGACCGACCCGCTGATGCGGATCCGGAACCGCGACCCGCCGAGCGTGGGCGCAACCGAGTCGCTGACCCTTCCCGGACCCGAAGACGACGACGCGCGGCGCGCCCTCGGCGACCGGGCGACGGTCGGCGACCTCGACGCGCGGCTCTACCTCCCCGCCGCCGAGCCCCCCTACCCGACGGTCGTCTTCTTCCACGGCGGGGGGTTCGTCCTCGGCAGCGTCGAGACCCACGACTGGCTCTGTCGGCACCTGACCCGGGAGAGCGGGTGCGCCGTCCTCTCGGTCGAGTACCGGCTCGCGCCTGAACACCCCTTCCCGGCCGCGGTCGCGGACGCGTACGCCGCCGTCGAGCGGGCCGCGGACGCGACCGAGCGGCTCCGCGGGACCGGCGACCTCGCGGTCGCGGGCGACTCCGCCGGCGGCACCCTCGCCGCGGTGACCGCCCTCATGGCCGCCGAGCGGGACGGCCCCGACATCGCCCGACAGGCGCTCCTGTACCCGGGGATCGGCGTCGACCCCGACCAGGAGTCGATGCGGAAACACGCCGGGACCGTCCTCTCCCGGGCGGACATCGAGTGGTTCTCGGCGGCCTACTACCGGAGCGACATCCACCGTCGGAACCCGTACGCCGACCCGATCAACGCCGGCGACCTCTCCGGCGTCGCGCCCGCGACGGTCGTCACAGCGGGCTTCGACCCGCTCCGGGACGGCGGGAGGGCGTACGCGGAGCAGCTCGTCGCCGACGGCGTGGCGACCCGATACGAGAACTACCCCGCGATGGTCCACGGGTTCATGACGATGCCGGAGGTCGACCGGGCGCGCGACGCGATCGCGAGCGTCGGCGGCGACCTCGCCGACGCCTTCGGCGACTGACGGCGTTCGACGACCGACGGCGGTCGGTGCCCGTGACAACCCGTCGCAGGGCGCCGGTGGAATTTATTCGGCGGGCGACGACGCTCACGACGTGTTCCCCGAGACCATCGAGACGGACCGGCTTCGGCTGGAGGTGCGGAGTCCCGAACACGTCGACCTCGACGAGTGCTATCGGATCTGCTCGTCCGATCCCGGCATCGACGAGGTGACCGAGTTCGTCACGTGGGACCCCCACGAGACGAAGAAGGAGACGCTAGAGTTCCTCGAACGCGGGCGCGAGCGCTTCGAGGACGCCGAGGCGGCGACGTACGTGATCTACCCCCGCGAGGGGGAAGACGGTGCGGGCGAGATAGCCGGCTTCGGCGGCTTCGGGGTCGACTGGGAAAAGCGGACTGCGACGCTCGGCACGTGGCTCCGCAAGCGGTTCTGGGGCCGCGGCTACTCCGGCGAGCGCGCCGCCGCGCTCGCCGAGGTCGCGTTCGCGGACCTCGACCTGGATGTCGTCGCCGTGGGCCACCACCCCGACAACGAGAAGTCGCGGCGCGCGATCGAACGGTACGTCGACCGTCTCGGCGGGCGACGCGAGGGGCGGCTCCGCAACGAGCTGGTCTACGCGGACGGCACCGTCCACGACGAGGTCCGGTACACGATCTCGCAGTCGGAGTGGCGCGAGGCGACGGCCTGATCCGACGGTGTCCGCCGATAGACGCACTCCTGCGGCCGTCGACGCGATCGTTTCGCGTCCCGATCCGACCCAACAAACACTTACGCCCGCCGAAACGATACCGGGCGCATGTCTTCGACAGCCAGCGGCGGATCGAGCGCGACAGGGGCGGAAAGGAGCCTCGGCCGCGGCGCGGTCGTCGGGGCGGTCGCGGGCGCGGTGTCGTACGTCCTCGGCTACCTGGTCGTCTACGTCACGCAGAGCGGCCGGGTCGAGGAGGGGCTCTCCGGGATCAACTTCTTCGCCGACCTGTTCGGCGGCGACACCATCTCGGTGTGGCGCGGCGTCGGCTGGGTGTTCTACAACGCGCACTTCGTGGACGTGAACGTGCCCTCGCTGATCGGCGCCGCCCGCTCGGTGAACTTCGTCGCGCAGAGCGACGCCGGGCTGACGTTCCTGTACGCCGTGCCGCCGCTGCTGCTCGTCGTCGCCGGGGTCGGGATAGCGCGCGCGGCCGGCGCGGCGACGCCGGTCGACGGCGCGCAGTCCGGCGCGCTCGCCGTCGTCGGCTACCTCCCGCTCGCGGTGATCGGCGCCTTCCTGTTCCGGTACGCCGTCGGCGACGGCGGCAGCGTCGCCCCGACGCTCGTCACGGCGGCGCTGCTCGCGGGGCTCGTCTATCCGGTCGTCTTCGGCGCGGTCGGCGGGGCCGCGGCCGGCGCCACGGCCGAGTGACTGGTGGATCAGTGAGCGACGGGCCGAGTGACCGGGAGAGCGGCGACGGGCGCGCCGGGTCGGCGCCTCAGTACGCCTCGTCCTCGGGGTCGAACCGGTCGCCGTACTCGCGGACGGGGTCGACCGGCTGCCCCCCGTCGGTCTCGGGCGCGACGTAGTCGATGAACGACTCGACGTCCGGCTCGCGGACGCGCACCTCGACGTCGATCTCACCGAGTTCGTCCGGATCGCCGACCGCGAAGTTGACGACGCCTTCGAGCGCCGCCTGCTTCTTCAACGAGAAGGCGAACCCGTCGTCGGTGCGGTTCTGTCGGAAGACGCGGCGGGCGGTGTCGAGGATCTCCTGCTCGTGGAGCACGTCGGAGAACGCGTCGAGGCTGTGCGTCTCGGAGACGAGCCGCCCGTCCTCGTGGACCGGCTCCGCGTCCGGGAAGACGTTCTCGACCGCGTCGGCGACCCGGTCGGTCACCTCCGTGTCGTGGACCGGCACCTCGATCCGAACGTCGACGCTGTAGATCACGCGCCGTCACCCCTGGCCTCGGCCGCCTCGGCGGCGTCGCCGTCCGAGCGGTCCGCGCCCTCGCCGTCGACGCCCAGCACTTCGCGGACGCGCTCGCGGAACGCCGCGAGGCTGTCGGTGTTGTCGATCTCGACGTCGGCGCGCTCCAACGTCTCGCCGAGTCCGAGGTCGATCTCGCGGGCGTCGCGCTTGCGGAGCGACGCCAGGTCCGAGTCGGAGTCGTCGCGGCCGCGCTCGCCCAGCCGCTCGGCGCGGAGCTTGAAGGGCGCGCGGATCGCGACGAGCGTGAAGTCGTCGCCGAACGCCTCGCGGAAGCGTTCGAGCTCGACGGTCGAGCGGAGACCGTCGACGACGACGGTCTCGCCGCGCTCGCTCTTGGCCGCCGCCTCCCGGATGCGCGGGAGCGTCCGAGCGGCGATGGCGTCGTCGCCCTCCTCCTCGCGGAGCGTGCCGGCCATCCGGCCGTGGTGTTGCGCCGGGTCGAGCCCGCGGCGGCGACACTCGGCGCGGACCACGTCGCCCATGACGACGACGGGGATGCCAGCCGCCTCGGCCACGTTTGCCGCCTCCCCCTTCCCGCTGCCGGGGAGGCCGACGGTTCCGATGACGTTCATTACCGGTCGCTACTCCGCTCGCGGACTTAGGTCTGCTGTTGGCCGGTGCTGAGCGGCCCGCCGCGAACCGCGGGCGTTTTTTAGACGCGGCGGATCAGAGTCGAGTGAGGGCACGTAGCTCAGCCAGGATAGAGCGTCGGACTTCTAATCCGATGGCCGTGGGTTCGAATCCCACCGTGCTCGCTTCGAACCCGTCGGTTCTCGGGTCGTCTGTCAAACACCCGAATTTGGGGTCGATCGCGTCTCTGCGATCGGATTGTTAAATCGTCCGAGACGCTGCGGTTCGGGTCCCGTTCCGCAGATTAACGGGTCCCTCGCACGCATCCGACTTTCACTGGACGCGGCGCTGAGATCGCCTACCCGTGTTGCGGTTCTCCGTGGACCGTCGACCGGAACCGGCTCGGCGGGACCCTCGTCCGGCAGGATCCGAAATCGACCGTCGACCGCGACGGAAACGATACCGAGCCCGGCGGTGTCGACACGACGTCTCTCGAACCACCGATACGGAGCAGTATCGGGCACGCTCGCCCCCGCCACGACCCGGACGGCATCGCCCGCAACCTCGCCAAAGCGGAATCACGGACCTCGGCGTCCTCGATCGATCCCTCGTCGTCGAAGACTGTTGGTGGAACAGGTAGCTGCGGCCTCAGAATGACCTGCGCCTGTACACCACCCCCGGTCAGCGGTGGCCGGCACACCTTGCGCGTGAATCCCGGTCTCATTCCGTCTGGACACAGAGAATCTATCTGGCACCGGATTCTAGCCCGCCGTGAACTCAAAGAAGGCGAATGGATGCGGTCGAGGGGTCGATTTCGACCTCACCGCCGATCGGGATGGGACACGTCGGGTACGTGTGTCCGAACTCGCAATTGAAGACAACGGGAGCGTTCGGATTGTACGTCTCGAACGCGTCACTAATCGCCTCGCGCTGGCGCTCCCGATACTCCGCTCGCCACTCTCGCGGATTCTCTTCGAGGTGTGAGCGAGCGGCGGGGCGTCCGACAAGCACACCGTCGAATCGTTCGAGAAGGCCGCGCTCGCCGAGTGCGCGAAGGTTCGCACCGACGACGGCCGGGTCAGGGACCAATTCGCTCGTCTCTAGCGCGAGGACAGTACCGGTCAGCGCGTCGGGGTCGGGCAGGTACCGATCGGCGAGGAACTGTTCGACGAGGACTGCGTAGCAACCGCCCCAGATCCGACCCGAGACCGCCTCTTCACCGCCGCGCCAGATCCGGCCGTCGGATTGTTCGATCTCGCGAGTAGTCTCGACCGACTCCGGATCTTCCCAGTCCCCGGCCTCGTCAGTGAACACCTCTGCTTCGGTCCAGTCGCCGATCGAGTCCTCGAAGAGCGCACGCCGCAGGTACTCCTCCGTGTAATCGAACATCTCTCCGTCCATCGCGTATTCGAGCAGCGTCGATCCGCCGTAGTACGAGACGATCCCCTGGTTCCAGAGGAACAGGGCCAGGTTCGTGTTGTCTGAGTACCCGTAGAACCGGGTCGGGTGTTCACGGAGTACGTCTCCGTCGAGATACGGGAGGATCGTGATCTGGTCGTGGCCTCCGATGTTTGCGATCACGGCTGAGACGTCCGGGTCGCGGAATGCGTTCATAACCTCCTCGGCGCGTGCCTCCGGATTGTCCGCAAGCCACTCCGGGTCGGCGGTCGCGGTCGGATACTCCACCGGATCGAGGTCGAAAACGTCGCGCATTCGCTCGAGACCGAGTTCGTAGACGAACCGCGCAGATTCGGGTGCGTTCGACGCCGGCGCGACGACCGCGACCCGATCGCCGGGTTCGACAGGGGGCGGAGTGAGGAACTCAGACACGACTGGGATCTACGAAGGACGTCATATATCTTTTATTCACCCGTGTGCCGCAGTATCAGGAATAATCGGGAGACTGGCACGAGACGCACGAGTGGACGCCCGATACCCGCTTCTCACTGCGCGAATTAAGCGTCGAGACGGTCTCCGTCCAGATTCACACGGCAGATCGCCCCGCAGAACACGGGAGAGTACAACGCTTGCGTTCTGCGTTCGGCACGCGCTCAGCGGACTCTCAGCGGGAGAGGGTTCAATTGCGCCGTGATAACGAGTCCAACGTCTCGTGAGCTACCCCTTCCGAGAGCCATACGCCCAAGTGCTCGCTCACCGCAGTGACACACGTGTACCGACGAGACCTCAGAGACACCGACTACGACGGGCTGCTCGCCGACATGGCCGTCGCAGACCGCGTTGTCCAAGCCACGGTCGGACCCGACGGGCGGATCGCGTACGCGAAGAACCGCGAGCTGACCACCGACGTCTGGCTGGCGACCGACGGCGAGGACCGCCGGCTCACGAGCCGGGGGGCGTCGGCCATGCGCTACGAGCGCACCGACGCGCGGTGGCTCGACTGGAGCCCCGACGGCGACCGGATCGCCTTCGTCACCGGTGACGCCGAGCTGGCGACCGTCGACGCCGACACCGGCGCGGTCGAGGTGCTGACCGACTTGGAGGGCGGCATCTCCGGCCTCGCGTGGGGCAAGCCCGGGATCGCGATCGTCACCGACGCCTTCTCGCGGGCGAGCCTCGCGGTCGTCTCCCCCGACGGCGACCGGATCGAGGCGATCGCGACCGGCGAGTACCTCTACGCCGACCCGCACTGGCAGGGCGACAGCGTCGTCGCGACGCGCTCGGCACACGCCGACCTGTTCGACTACGAGGCCGCGCTCGTCCGCGTCCCGTTCGGTGGCGACGGCAGCGGGGCCGTCACCGAACTGTTCGCCGAACCGGGCGTCCGGGCGGCCTGTCCGCGCCCGCGACCCGGCGACGACGAGGCGGTCGCGTTCGTCCACGACGGCAGCGGATACGACGCGGTGTACGGCGTCGGCGGCGACGAACCCGCGGCCGACGGGAGCGACTCGCCGACGCCGATCTACGGCGTCCCGGAGACCGAGATCGCCGCGCCCGAGTGGAACGACGCGGGCGACAGGCTCGCCGTGACCGCCACCGCGGGCGGCCGGACGCACGTCCACGCGGTCGACGTCGACGGCGCGCTCGCGGACGCCGGCCCCGGGACGGGCGCCGACCCCGACGCGGCCGCCGACGCGACCGCCCTCGCGACCAGCGACGCGATCCACGGCGCACCGCGGTGGGACGGCGACCGCGTGCTGTCGGTCCGGGAGACGCCGACCGAGCCGCCGACCGCGGTCGACGCGGCGACCGGCGAGCGACGCACGCCGACGGCGACGGCGGGGCTGTCGGACCGGCTTCCGGCCCCGGAGGCGTTCACCTACGACTCCGACGGGACCGGGGTCAACGCGGTGGTCCACCCGCCCGCGTCGGCCGCCGAGCCGGACTCCGTCCCGCTCCTCGTGAAGCCGCACGGCGGTCCGACCGCCTTCGACGGCTTCGGTTTCGACCACCGGGCGGCGTACTTCGCGGCGCTCGGCTACGCGGTCGTCCGCCCCAACTACCGCGGCTCCGACGGGTTCGGTCGGGCGTTCCGCATGGCGAACGACGGCGACTGGGGCGGCGGCGACCTCGACGACGTGATCCGCGCCGCGGACGCGACGGCGGCGCGCTACGACGCCGTCGACGGCGACCGCGTCGGGATATTCGGCGGCTCCGGCGGCGGGCTGATGACCGTGAACGCGCTCGGCAACAGCGACCGGTTCCGCGCCGGCGCCGCCTTCTACGGCGTGTACGACTACGAGTCGTTCGTCGACGACACCGACGACGTGGGGTGGCAACTACTCAAGCGCGAGCTGGGCGACTTCGTCGCCGACCTCGACGCCTACCGCGACGCGAGCCCGATCCGGGCCGTCCCCGACATCGACGACCCGCTCATGGTGCTCCACGGCGAGGAGGACGCCCGCGTCCCGATCAGCCAGTCGGAGCAGCTCGTCGCCGAGCTGGAGAAACACGACGCCCGCCACGAGCTCCGCCGGTACGAGGGCGAGCCGCACGGGTTCGGCGAACTGGACCACGTCCTCGACGCGTACACCCGTGTGGCGGACCTATTCGCGAAGTACCTGCGTCGGCTCCCGGACGACGGGAGCAGTCGGCCGTACGAGCCGCCGGAGTAGGCCCCGACCGGCGCGCCGACCGTCGGCGATCGCGGCGCGCTCCGAACGTCGGCGATCGCGGCGCGCTCCGCGCCCATCGGCCCAGGCCTCAGTCCGCCGCTGGCGGCGTCCCGAGGTACTTCTCGTTGAGTTCGTACTCGCCGTCGTCGCCCTCGACGAGGTACTCGCCGTAGTAAGGAACCCGATTGGCCACCACCTCCTCGAACGTCTCCGCGATCTCCTCGCGGGTCATCTCGCCCATCGACCGGAGGTCGTCGTTGCGGTTGAGACACCCCTTCAGGTACCCCTCGTGGGTGACGCGGACGCGGCCGCAGTTGGCGCAAAAGTCCTCGTTCTCGACGGGGTCGACGATCTCGACCATGCCGCCCGTCTCGTCGTCGCTCGCCTCGCCGACGAAGTAGCGCTTCCGGTCGTGCATCTCGCGGTGTTCGACGCGGTCCGCCTTCTCGGCAAGCCAGTCGTGGACGCGCCCGATGTCGACGTTCCACTCCGGCTTGCCGGTTAGCTCCGGCATGTACTGGATGAGCTGGAGCTGGAGCCCCTCGTTGTCGGCGACGTGCTCGACCATCTCCTCGACGTAGCCCGCGGTGTGCGTGAACACGACCATGTTGAGCTTCACGGGGTCGAGCCCGGCCTCGACCGCCGCCTTCACGCCTTCGAGGACCTGCTCGTAGGCGCCGGACTTCGTCACCTCGGCGAAGTCGTCCGGGTCGAGCGCGTCCTGCGAGACGTTGACGCGGTCGAGGCCGGCGGCCTTCAGGTCCGCGGCGCGCCCGGGGAGGAACGTGCCGTTCGTCGTCATCGACACCTCCATCGAATCTGGCGTGCGCTCGATGATCTCCTCCAGGTCCTGCCGGAGCATCGGCTCGCCGCCGGTGAACTTCACAGCGTCGACGCCGTATCCCTCGACGACCTCGAGGAACCGGACCACGTCGTCGGCGCTCATCTCCGCGTCGCTCGGCTCCATCGGCCCGCGCGTATCGCCTAACCCCTCGTTGTGACAGTAGACGCAGTCGAAGTTACACCGGTCGGTAAGCGAGATCCGCACCCCCGTCACCTCCCGTCCGAAGTCGTCCGCGAGTGGGCCGGCCATGGAAGACAGGAACGACCACGCGCGCTTAAATATCCGGGTCGTTCGTGCGGATAGGTAACGTTTGCCGGTTACGTCCAAGCCGACGTGCGGCCGACCGACGGTTACGTCGAGACCGGTGAGCGGCCGACCGACGGCAACGTCGAGACCGGTGAGCGGCCGACCGACGGTTGCGGTCCGAGTCCGCGCAGCGGTCACAGCGACACGCGCAGTCCGTCGGCCGCGGCCCGTACCTCGCCGTCGAACCCCGCCTCGCGTACGCTTTCCGTCATCTCGCGCTCGCGGCCGCCGGTGTGCGGGTAGAGGTGCGAGAGCAGGAGCGTCCCGACCTCGACGTCCGCCAGCGACTCGCCGAGGCTCATCGGCGTCGGGTGATTCGACACGTCGACGTCATCTGGGAACGAGCAGTCGTGGACGAGGCAGTCGGCGCCGTCCGCGAACCGCGCCATGCCCGCGAACGCCTCGGTGTCTCCGGAGAGCGCGAGCGGGCCGTCAGCGGCCGCGGCGTCCGAACTCGGCGGCGAGAAGCGGTAGGCGAACCCGTCCATCGAGTGGCGCGTCTCCCGGGCCGTCACGTCGAACCCGCCGGCGGCGAACGGGCGCGCGCTCGACACCTCGCGGACGGCGAGGTCGATCCGGCCGTCGAGGTAGTCGTGAACGCCGAGCAGGCCGTCGACGAGCGACTTCGTGCCCGCGGGCCCGACGACTTCGAGGTGTTCCTCGCCGGCGAGCCAGCGGGCCTTCAGGAGCGGCAACAGCGCCGCGACGTGGTCGAGGTGGTGGTGGGTCAGGAGGACCGTCGAGACGCCTTCGTAGCCCGTGTCGGTCCCCGCGAGCCGCTGGAGGACGCCGCTGCCGCAGTCGACGAGCAGCGATCGGTCGCCGTCGTCGAGGAGGTAGCCGGCCTGCGCGCGGTCCGGGACCGGCATCGCGCTGCCGGACCCGAGCACGGTGAGTTCCATGCCGACGGGTCGCGGCCCCACCCACCTAATTGGCTCGGCCGCGCGGCGGTCGACCGTGGTCGGCTCCGGTCCGATCGGACTCGCTCCGAGGGGCGGGTCACTTGATGAGGAACACCGGAACCGACGCGTCGTCGGCGACGCGGTCTGAGACGCTCCCGAGCGACCGAATCCGCTCGCGCGGCGACTTCCCCTCCGGGCTCATCACGATCACGTCGATGCCGGCCTCGTCGGCGTACCCGACGATCTCCGTGTCGGGCGTCCCGTGCGCGACGTGCGTCTCGGCGTCCAGCCCGGCCTCGGCGGCCGCGTCGGCGACCGCCGCGACGGCGGCCTCGCCCTGCGATTCGAGGTCCTCGACGACCTCGTCGTGGAGGTCGCCCGAGTTGGCGGCCGCGATCCGCCGGTCGACGACGTACAGCGCGTGGAGCGTCGCGTCGTGGTCCGTCGCGAGCCGGACCGCGTGTTCGAGCGCGCGGTCGACCGCCTCGCTCCCGTCGGTCGGAACCAGTATCTCGTCGTACATGCGTCGTCGTTCGCCCGGCCGAGGCTTAACCGTGGGGCCTCGGGGCCGGACTCCGGGAGCGCCGCGCCCGTGCTAACCGCCGGGCGCGAAGCGCGCTACTCGCCGCGCCAGCGGCCGCCGATCTCCTCGCGCCGCATGCTGTTCGCCTCGCCGTCGCGGAAGACGCTGACGCGGCCGGTCTCCTCGCTCAGCGTCACCGTCGCCACGACCTCCGGGCGGACCGAGGTCTCGATGGCGCTCATGTGCCGCGACCCCATCCACGGCTCGTAGCTCACGTCGTCGACGAGATCGGTCTCCTCGTCGCGGGTGCCCAGGTCGCGGAAGCGGACCATCTGGGCCTCGATCTCGCCGTCGACCGCGACGACGACGCCGCCGTCCTGCGCGACGCTCACCGACTCCGCCGCCGTCGCGAGCGCGCCCCCGTCGAAGACGGATGGGGCGGTGTCGCGGGGCCAGCGGTTGTCCCCCATCGGGTCGGCGTACGCCCCGTAGTCGCTGTCGCCGATGACGGCGAAGTACAGTCCCGGCCCCTTCACGTGCGGTTCCTCCCACCCGTCGAAGGAGACGCTGACGTGTTCGGCGCAGTACATCAGCCGGTCGACGACTTCGCACACGCGCTCGTGGTCGCCGTAGTCGATGGCGAGGTCGCTCATCGCCGTCGGTCCTCCCGGTTCGGTCGCCCGCCGCGATTGCCGCCGTCGGTCACGGTCGAGCAAACGAGTCCCCGGTATATAAGAGCCACCGAGTGGGGCGGCGTCGCACGGCCGCCGCGCTCGCCCCGGGAGCTCGCTATCGCCGCCACTCCGTGAACAGTCGCGTGTCGAACCGGTCGGCACGGACGAGGCCGACGCCGAACGCGGCCGCGACCGCCGCGGGCAGGAGGTTCCCGAACCAGACGTTGATCCCGCCCCAGAGGATCACGAAGCTCACCATGTCGTCGAGCATGAACTCGCAGTCGCGCAGCCGGTCGCGGATCCCGACCGCCGCGAAGGCGCGGTCGAGCGTGACGACGGCGACGATCGCCGACAGCACCCACCCGGCGTAGTTCGAGAGGGGCACGCCGTAGAACGGTCCGCCGCCGAAGTTCCAGAAGCCGAGCGACACTGCGCCGGGGTCCAACACGACGTCCATCGCGACGACGACCGGGATCACCGTCGCCAGCCGGACCCACACGCTGTCGGCGCGCGGGCCGAGCAGCAGCAGACACAGCAGGTAGGCGTTCATCACGAGCGGGATGAAGAAGACGGGAAGCGCGACCGGGACCCCGCCGAGCATCGGTCCGAGGTCGACCGTGTACGCGAACTCCCCGTACGGCCACCCGGTGGCGACGCCGACCGACTCGATGAGGTACGTGTACGCCATTAGGACGCCGATCCAGCCGAGCGCGCGGCGGTCGATCGTCGGCAGCACGCCGACGACCAGCGGCGAGCGCATCACGATCACGCCGAACAGCACGAACCACGGGTGGAACGCGAACGGCTCGGGCACCCACCCCTCGGCGCTGCCGACGAGCGCGATCGCCCCGACGAGCGGGAAGACGACCGCGATGGTGAAGCGGTTCTCACGGACGAGCCGGTCCAGCAGCGCCTCGGCCTCGTTACGCGTGTCCGGCGCGCGCTCGCGGAGCGCGTCGAGCCGAGAGCCGGTCGTCGCGGCGGCGGTCGTCCCGGCCGATCCCGCCCGGTCGCCGTCGCTCACGGTAGCGCCTCCCAGAGCGGGTACACCCGCCAGAGGCCGCCCATCGACAGCAGCGTGCCGACGACGGTGTTCAGCGCCGGGAACCACCAGTACGCGCGGTCGACCGAGACCGACGAGCGCGCGACCCACGCGACGAACAGCGGGTACACGCCGAGCAGGGCGCCCAGCCGCGGGTCGACGAGCCAGAACGCGGCGGCCGCGGCGGTCCACACCCCGAAGCAGTAGGCGTACGTGCGCGCCTCGCCGAGGACGGTCGCGGTCGTGTCGATCCCCGCCGCGCGGTCCGGCTCGATGTCCGGGATCGCGGAGAACGTGTGCATCCCCATCGTCCAGAGCCACGCGCCCGCGAGCGCCGCGAGCGGCGGGTGCGCGCCCGCAACCGTCGCGTACGCCGCCGCGCCGGGGAGGACGTACAACCCGTTCGACAGCGAGTCGAGGAACGGCGTCGTCTTGAACCGGGCCGGCGGCGCGCTGTAGCCGACCGCCAGGGCGAGGAAGCCGAGCAGGTACGGCCACGCGACCCGCGGGGTGATCGCGAGCGTCGCGAGCCCCAGCGCGCCGGACGCGACGACGGCGACCGAGACGAACCGGCTCCCTCGCCAGCGCGCCTCGCGGCCCTCCTTCTTCGGATTCAGCTCGTCGATGTCGGCGTCGAACACGTCGTTGACGCCGTAGAGGAAGACGTTGGCCGGCACGAGGAAGTACGCCGCGAGCGCGACCGTGACGGGCGTGAACAGCCCGCTCACGTCGCCGATCCCGTAGGTGACGCCGACGGCGACCGGCCCGGCGAGGTAGAGCCAGAACCGCGGCCGCGACAGCACCAGCAGGTACCGGAGCCCCTCGCCGCCGCTTCTCGCGGGCCGGTCCCCGCCCTCGGCGGTGGCTCGCTCGCCGTCGGTCGCCGGTCGATTCTGGTCGCTCACGGCGGAGATCACACGTCGTCGCCGGCCATCGCTTCCGCGGTCAGCCCCCCGCTGATGAGACACATCGGGACGCCGATACCGGGCGTCGTCGTCGATCCGGTGAAGTACAGCCCGTCGACCGCGTCCGAGGTATGCCCGGGCCGGAGCAGCGAGGTCTGCGTGAGCGTGTGCGCCAGCCCCAGCGCGCTGCCCGCGTAGCTGTTGTACCGGTCCGCGAAGTCGTCGACCGAGAACGTCTCCTCGACGACGACCCGGCCGCAGAGGTCGGTCCCGGTGTTCTCCGCGATGTCGTCGATCACGAGGTCGCGGTACCGGTTGCGGATCTCGGGGGTGTCACGGATCCCGGGCGCGATCGGGACGAGCGCGAAGAGGTTGCTGTGGCCCTCCGGCGCCACCGTGTCGTCGGTCTTCGAGGGGACGCAGAGGTAGTAGGCGGGGTCGTCGGGCCACTCGGGATCGTCGAATATCTGTTCGAAGTGTTCGTCCCAGTCGGTCGGGAGGACGAGCGTGTGGTGTTCGAGGTTCGGCACGTCGCCCTCGACGCCGAGGTACAGTAGGAACGCGGAGGGCGCGTACGTCCGCGACTCCCAGTACTCCTCGGTGTACTGCCGCTTGCGCTCGGGCAGCAGTTCCTGTTCGGTGTGCGCGTAGTCGGCGTCGGAGACGACGCGGTCGGCGAGGTAGCGCTCGCCGTTCTCGGTGTCGACCGCGAACGCGCCGTACCGCCCCTCGATCCCCGTCACCTCGGCGTCGGTGACGAAGTCGACGCCGAGGTCTTCGGCGAGTTCGACGATGCCGTCGACGACCGCGCCGATCCCGCCGTCGGGGTAGTAGACGCCCATGTTGTAGTCGACGTGGCTCATCAGGTTGTACAGCGCCGGCGTGTTCGTCGGCGAGCCGCCGAGGAACACGAGCGTGTACTGCATCAGCTGCTGGAGCTTCGGGTGGTCGAAGTAGTCCTCGACGTGCCCCTGCATCTTACCGAGCAGCGAGAGCCCCCACGAGTAGCGCATCACGTCGGTGTCCACGTAATCGCGCAGCCGCGGGCGGTCCTCGTACACGAAGTGTTCCATCCCGATCTCGTAGGTCCGCTTGGACTCCTCGAGGTACGCGTCGAACGCCTCGCCCGCGCCCGGCTCGTACGACTCGAAGATCTCCCGGTTCGCATCGCGGTCCGGCAGCACGTCGACCTGATCTCCGTCCTTCCAGAACACGCGGTAGTGTGGGTCGAGCCGCTCCAGCTCGTAGAACTCGTCCGGCGACCGCCCGAAGTGCCCGAAGAAGCGCTCGAAGACGTCGGGCATCAGGTACCACGACGGCCCCATGTCGAACTGGAAGCCGTCGACTTCGAGCCGGCTGGCGCGGCCGCCGAGCTGTTCGTTCTTTTCCAACAGCGTGACGTCCGCGCCGGCGTCCGCGAGGTAACAGGCCGTCGAGAGTCCGCCGAATCCGCCGCCGATAACGACGACGGACTCGCCGGCAACGCCGTCGATGTCCGGGACCACGTCCATACGCGATCCTAGGGACGGCTCCGGTATAAATCCGGTCAGACGCGTCGCGGGAAGGTCCCTGACACGTTCGGTCGGCGGGGCTCGCGACGGCATCGCAGCGGTCCGCCACGGCGACGGGAGCGCGCGAGCGGAGCGGCGGGGGCGGCCGGAGTGGATACCACTAAGTCGCCGACGCGCGTACTCCCGTTCACATGGATCTGACGGTCGCGATCACCGGAGCAACGAGTGGGATCGGGCGGGCCGTCGCCGAGGCGTTCGTCGACGAGGGGGCGTTCGTCGCCGTCTCCGGACGCGACGGCGCGGCCGTCGATCGGACCGTCGCGGCACTGAACGGCGCGGGCGACGACCCGGACGGCGACGCCGAGGGCGACGCGGACGCCGGGGACGGCTCGCCGGCGGACGACGGCGGGACCGCGTGGGGCGACCGCGTCGACGTGCGCGACGAGTTCGACCTCGAACGCTTCTTCGAGCGCGTCGCCCGCGAGGCCGGCCCGGTCGACGTCGTGTTCGCGAACGCCGGCGTGTTCCACGGCGCGCCGGGCGAGCGGCCGACGACCGAGGTCACGTACGCCGACTACGACGACACGATGCGCACGAACGCGCGCGGCGTGTTCGCGACGATCCGCGAGGCCGTCCCGCACCTGACCGACGACGCGCGCGTCCTCGTCCCGTCGGGCGCGGTCGCCGCCGAGTCGAAGCCCGGGATGGGCGCGTACGCGGTGTCGAAGGCGGCCGCCGAGGGGGTCGCGCGCGGGTTCGCCGCCGACCTCGACGCGACGGTCGGCGTCGTCGACCCCGGGCTCGTCGCGACCGACCTCACGGGGAAAGAGCGCGCCCGCGACCCCGAGAGCGTCGCGCCGCTGTTCGTCTGGGCCGCCACCGAGGCGCCGGCCGAGGACCTGAACGGCGGTCGCCTCGGGTTACGGGAGTGGAAGTCCGCGACGCGGTAGGCAGTTTGGCGCGCGTTACTCGCCCGTCTCGATCGGCGCGCCGACGAGGTTCCCCCACTCGGTCCACGAGCCGTCGTAGTTCCGCACGTCGTCGTAGCCGAGCAGCTCGTGGAGGAGGAACCACTCGATCGACGAGCGCTCGCCGACGCGGCAGTAGGTGATCGTCGACTCGTCGCCGTCGACGCCGGCGTCGCTGTACAGCTCGCGGAGCTCGTCCGCGCTCTTGAACGTCCCGTCCTCGTTCAGCGTCGTGCCGATCGGGACGCTGCTCGCACCGGGGATGTGACCGCCGCGCTGGGCGGTCTCGTTGAGCCCCTCGGGGGCGATGACCTCGCCGGAGAACTCCTCGGGCGAGCGGACGTCGACCATCGGGATCCCCTCCTCGATCGCCTTGTCGATGTCGTCCTTGTACGCGCGGACGCTCTCGAAGGGACCGCGGGCCTCGTAATCGCGGAGCGTGAAGTCGGGCTCCTCCGTGGAGAGCGGGTAGTCGTTCTCGACCCAGTACCCCTTCCCGCCGTCGACCACGCGGATGTCGTCGTGACCGTAGTACTTGTAGATCCAGTAGCCGAACAGCGCGAACCAGTTCGGCACGCGGCCGCCGCCGTACACGACGACGGTGGTGTCGGCGTCGATGCCGCCCTCACCGTTTCGCGCCGCGAAATCCGCCTTCGAGACGATATCGCGCTCCGTCTCGTCGGTGAAGACCGCGTCCCACTCGAAGTTCAACGCGCCGGGTATGTGGCCCTCCTCGTAGGGCGTGTACTCCGACTCGTCGGTGACGGTCGGGTTGTTGATCTCGACGAGCCGGTGGTCGGCGTCGTCGTCCTGAAAGGTGTCGAGGCGCTCTTCGACCCAGTCCGCCGTGACGAGTACGTCTTCGGACATCACCCGTAGTATGGCCTAAGCCCGCTTTGAACGTCCGATAATGGCGGTTCTTTCCGGCGCCTGTGACGACCGGCAGCCGGCCGAAACGCCGGATTTCGACCGCCTCGAGCGCGCTCGCTCGTTTATTCCGGCTGACACCTACCGGATCACCGTCACTGGCACGTCCGCCTTGTCGACGACGCTCTTGGCGACGCTGCCCACGACCTGCTCGCGCTCCTCGGAGAGCCCGCGGTGACCGACGTAGATCGCGTCGACCGTCTCTTCGGCCGCGTACTCGGTGATCGCGTCGGCCGGCCGGCCCGTGAGCAGTTGGGTCTCCACGGTGATCGGCTCGTCGACCGCCTCCTCGGCGATGGCGCGGGCGCTGTCTAAGACCCCCTGCCCGGCCTCGACGGCCGCGTCCTCGCCCGGGAGGATGATCGTGCCGTCGACCAGTTCCGAGTCCGGCGTTAACACGTGGGCGATCTCCAGCGTCTCGTAGAACGCGACCGCCTGTCGCGCCGCGTACCGGACCGCCTCGTCCCCCTCCGTCGATCCGTCGGTCGCAACGAGGTAGCTCATACGCGGAGATGCGTCCGACGGACACATAATTCCTGTCGGGCGTTCCCGGTCTGCGGCTCTGCCGGCGGCGACTCCGCGTCGCGCCGCGGGCGGCGACGGCGGATTCCATCGTCCGCCGGCACCCGCCACCGGTCGGAGCCGACCTTACCGTCCGCCGGCGTTCGCTCCCGGCCGGACCGAGTCGCCCTCGGAGGCGTGGATCGCGTCGAGCACTTCCTGAACGCGGGTCGCCTCCGCGAACGAGACGAGGTCGCCGTCGTCGCCGTCGAGCGCGCTCGCGAACTCAGTCAGGAGCGCGCGCACGCTGTCGCCGCGCTCGTCGACGAGCGTCGCCTCGGTCTCGCGGCCGCGGTCGCGAACGAGCCGGTACCACTCCGTCAGCGACAGCGACGCCTCGTCGCCGACGACGGTGACGCTGTTCTCTTCCTCGCCCTCGTGGTCGCACAGCAGGTCGAGCGTCCCGCGGACCCCGCCGGCCCGGAACGTCGCGACCGCGTCGTCCTCATAGGTGTCGGGTCCGGAGTACCCCACGTCCGCCGAGACGGTCTCGACCGGGCCGAACAGCTCACGGACGCCGAACAGGAAGTGCGTCCCCACCTCCCGGAGCGGGCCGCCCTGCTCGCGCGACTCCAGCCACGCCACGTCCTGCCACTCGCGGGGCCACTCGGGGAACCGGAACCGGAGTTCGACCCGACGCGGGTCGCCGACCTCGCCCGCTTCGACCGCCTCCCGGAGCCGGACGAAGCCGGGGGTGTAGCGGAACGGGAGGTTCACGGCCGTGACGCGGTCGGTCTCCTCGGCGAGCGCGACGAGCTCGCGGCCCGTCTCCGCGTCCGCCGCGATGGGCTTCTCGCAGATCACGTGTTTGCCGGCCGCGAGCGCGTCGGCGACAACCTCCCGGTGCGCGAGCGGCGGGACGCCGACGTAGACGGCGTCGAGGCCGTCCGTCTCGACGAGCGCCTCGTGGTCGGTCGTCGTCGCGGTGCGGTCGGTCCCGTGGTCGGCCGCGAGCGACGCGGCGCGGTCGGCGTCGAGGTCGCAGGCGGCCGCCAGCTCGAACCGGTCGTGGTCCGCTATGACGCCCGCGAGGCGGTTCCCGATGACGCCGCAGCCGACGATGCCGATCTGTATCACGCCCGACGAGAGCGGGCGGACGCGCTTGTAGCTTCGGGAGCCGGACTCGACCCGGGCCGCCTTCGGCCGGTCCCGACCGCCTCAGGAGTCGTCCAGCGGCCGCGCGACCATCTCGCCCCACGGCTCGAAGCCGTGGCGGTCGTAGAACCCCCTCGCGCGGTCGTTCGCCGGGTCCACGTCGAGGACCAGTCGGTCGAGCGGGAGCTCCTGGTCGGCCGCGAGGTCGAGCGCGGCGCCCAGCAGGTCGTCGGCGACGCCGGTCCCGCGGTGCTCGGGCGCGACGTAGAGCTCGTTCAGCACCGCCGCGTCCCATATCATCGCCAGCCGTTCTGGGAGGACGAAGACGTAGCCGACGACGGCGCCGTCGGCCGCCGCTTCGTCACCGGGCCCGTCGGCGCTCCCGTCGACCGCGACGGTCACGCACCGGAGGTCGTCGGCGACGCAGCGGTCGACCCAGTCGAGCCACCGCTCGCGGTACGTGTCGGTGAGCTTCTCCGCGTAGGCGGCCGCCTTCCCGTCGCCGCCGGTGCTCTCGCCGAGGCCGCGCTCGAAGGCCACCTTCGCCGCGTAGAGCCCGTCGGCGTCGCGCTCGCGGTCGTAGGGCCGGATTTCGGGTGTCACGCGTCGCCCTCCGCGGAACCTCCGCTCCCGTCGCCCGCCGACTCGTCGCCCCCGGTCTCCGCGCCTCCACCCTCCTCGCCCTCCAGCACGTACTCCGCGAGCGTCGGGACGAACGTGCCGATGTCGGTGACCATGCCGACCGCCTGCGCAGAGCCGCGGTCGAGCAGCTGGGTGACCGTGGCGGGGTTGATGTCGACGCAGACGGTCTTCGTCGTCGACGGGAGGCAGTTGCCGACCGCGACGGAGTGGAGCAGCGTGGCGAGCATGAGCACGATGTCGGCGTCGCGGGCCTGCTCGCGGATCGCGTCCTGCGCCTCGACCGCGTCCGTGATCGTGTCCGGCAGGGGGCCGTCGTCGCGGATCGACCCCGCGAGGACGGTGTCGACGCCGTTCTCGACGCACTCGTACATCACCCCCTCCGTGACGACCCCGTCCTCGACGGCTGCCTCGATCCCGCCGGCGCGGATGATCTCCGAGATGGTCCAGATGTGGTGTTTGTGTCCCTTCCGCGGGTGTTCGAGCGTCTCAACGTCCATCCCGAGCGAGGTGCCGTAGATCGAGCGCTCCAGGTCGTGGGTGGCGAAGCCGTTGCCCGCGGAGAGCGCGTCGACGTAGCCCGCGGCGACGAGGTCGGCGAGCGCGTCGCCCGCGCCGGAGTGGATCACCGCGGGGCCGGCGACCACCATCACGGTCCCGCCGTCCGCCTCGACGGCGCGGAGCTCCGCGGCGACCTCACGGATCGTCGACTCGGAGGGGCGCTCCGCGGAGACGCCGCCCTGCATGAAGCCGAACGCGCCGCCGCCGCTCCGGGGGCGCTCCGGCGGGTTCACCCGGATCCCGGACTGGTCGGTCGCGACGAGGTCGCCCGCCTCGACCGCGCTGAGCGTCTTGGTGCGGGCGCGCGCCGCCCCGTCGTTGCCCGCGTCCGATGCGTCCGCTCGGTCTCCCTCGCCGGCGTCCGCTGCCGGCTCGGGTTCCACCACCAGCGCGCAGTCCATCTCGATCCCCTCCACGTCGATCCACTCGCCGTCGTACAGCACCTCGGTCGGGTGGTTCGTCGTCGAGTAGAAGTTCGGCGGCACCACCTTGTCCGCGGGCGCGCGGACGAGCTCCACGTCGGACGGGTCCTCCAAGACCGCGCCGTTCTGGTGGAGCTCGTGGAGGATCGCGCGCAGCGTCTCGGGGTCGTCGGCCGAGACGGCCAGCCGGCAGTACGACTCCTCGGTCTCGTGTTTCCCGACGTCGAACCGCTCGACGTCGAACGAGCCGCCAAGGTCCATCACCGCGCCGAAGCAGCGCTGCATCGTCCCGCTGTCGATGAGGTGTCCCTCCAGCTCGACGGTCCGCGACTGGGTCATACGGAGGCGTCGCGCCCCCCGGTAAAACCCGTTTCCCTGCCGCCGTCGCTACCGCCCGATCGTCCCCTGCCGCGTCACCGGCGCGTCGGGGTCGACGAGGAACGCCACGACGGTCGCGCCCTCGTCGCCCGCGGTCACGGTCGGCGGGGCACCCTCGCCGGTCCACAGGGCGCTCTCCGTCTCCGAGAGCGCGGCGTCGCCGACCTCGGCCGACCCCTCGAAGACGTACACGTAGGCGTCCCGCCCCTCGACATCGGGGAGCGTCGCGCCCGCGCCGGCGTCGAGCCGAACGTCGTGGCAGTCGACCGCGTTGCGCACGGTGAACGGGTGGTCCGACCCCGCGGGCGCGAACACGCGACGCCACTCGTCCGGTTCGGGGTCCGGGAGCGGGCCGTGCTGGATCCCGGGCTCCAGACCGAGGTCGTGCGGGCGAACGAATATCTGGAGCATCCGGAGCGGCGGGTCGTTCGCGAGCGTCTCCTCGGCGTGCCAGAAGCCCGATCCGGCGTTCATCACGAGGAGGTGCTCCGCGTCGGTGACGAGTTCGTTCCCCTCGCGGTCGTCGTGGCGCATCACCCCCGCGGGCACCCACGAGACGATCTCCTCGTCGCGGTGCTGGTGCATCCGGATCAGCGTGCCGGGGTCCATGAACGACTCGACGACCGTCGAGAGCGGGCCGTACCCGTGGTCGTCGTGGTCCGGGAGGTTCCGCCCGGGGAAGTTGAATCGCGTGCGGAACTTGCCCTGATCTCGAAAGACCTCGGAGCGAGGCGCGGGGAAGAGGTCGCGGTCGGCCGCGGCGGCGGAATCCATTACCAGCCCGTAAAGTCCCGTCGAGCAAAAGCCGTCCGGTGGGGGCGACGCCCTCTTACTCCCCGGGCCCCTCGATCCGATATCGTGACGACCGTCCTCTCGGACCGCGACCGGCGCAAGCGGGACGACCGCCCCGACGGGACGTTCTACGCCGACCCGCGGTTCGTCACCCACGCCGACGACGCGTTCCTCGACCGGCTGACCGCGCTGTACGCGTCCGTGACCGATCCCGGCGACCGCGTCCTCGACGCGATGAGCAGTTGGGTCTCGCACCTGCCCGACACCGACTACCAGCGCGTGGTCGGTCACGGGCTCAACGAGGCCGAGCTGGCCGAGAACGACCGGCTCGACGAGTTCGTCGTGCGCAACTTCAACCAAGATCAGTCGCTCCCGTTCGCCGACGACGCGTTCGACGCCGTCTGCTGTGCGCTGTCGGTCCAGTACCTCCAGTACCCCGGCCCCGTGTTCGAGGAGTTCGCCCGGGTCCTCGCGCCCGGCGGAACGATAGTCGTCAGCTTCTCGAACCGGATGTTCCCGACGAAGGCCGTCCGCGCGTGGCGGGCCGCCTCGATGGACGAGCGCGCCGACCTCGTCGAGCGGTACCTCGACGCCGGCGGCTTCGACGTGACGGACCGGATCGCGGAGCGCCCGGGTCAGGACCCCTTCTACGCCGTGGTCGGAACGCTCCCGTGACCCCCCGCCGTGCCGCGGCCGCCGTCGTCGACATCGGACTCGCGCTGGCGCTCGGCGCGGCCGCACGCCTCGCGCACGTCTACTGGTACCGCGCCTTCGCGACGAGCGTCCCCGTCGACCTCGCCGGCTCGGTCGCCCTCGGGGTCGTGTTCGCCGTCGGCCACCTCGTCGTCGCCTCCGGCGACCGCGTCTCCGCCGCGACGGAGCGACGGCCCGACTCGCGGGCGTGGGGGCCGCGTCGAACCGCCGCCGCGTTCGGCGTCGGGTTCCTGCTCCACGCCGCCGTGGCGCCCGCGTTCACGCCCTTCGGCCTCGAACCGGCCGGCGTCAACGCGGCGCTCGCGGCCGGGGGTGTCGCGGTCGGGCTCTGGTCGCTCGGGGTCCGTCGCGCGGCGCGGACGGGAGCGTAGCCGGCCCGGAACAGGAGCCGGGACCGACGGCGGTCCCGGTCAGTCCGCCGCCGCCGACTCGGCCGCTTCCAGCCCCGAGCCGCTCGGCGGCCGGAGGACGAACACCGCCAGTCCCGCGGCGACCGCGAGCGCGCCGCCGAGGGCGAACGTCGGCGTCCAGCCGAGCGTCGCGACGAGGTAGCCGGCGACGGTGCCGGAGAAGACGCCGCCGCCGACCTTCGCGGTGTACAGGACCGCGTAGTTGCCGGAGGAGTTGGCCGAGCCGTAGTAGTCGGCCAGCAGGGACGGGAAGTAGACGTACAGCGGCGAGGAGAAGAACATCGCGCCGAGGACGAACGCGACGAAGACCGCGCCGTTACCGGCCTCGCCGGCGGCCACCAGCCCGACCCGGAACAGCCCGGCGAGGAGGAACGAGCCCGCCATCACGCGCTTGCGGCTGAACCGGTCGGTCGCCTCGCCGAGGATCAGCCGCGACACCCCGGCGGCGATGGGGAGGAGCGTCGCGGAGAGCGTCGCGATCAGCGCCGCGAGCCCGAAGTTCTCCGCGAACCGGACCACGTTGGCGATCACGAGGAGGTCCGCGCTCGCCATCGCGATGAACATCGCGTACAGCAGCCAGAACTGCCACGTCGAGAGCATCTCGCGCGTCGAGTAGTCGCGGCCGCGGATCGACGCCGCGAGCCCCTCGTCGCCGTCCCCGCCGTCGGCGTCGTCCGTCCGGTCCAGCCAGTCTTTCGGCGGGTCACGGAGGAGGAACGACCCGACGAGCGTCACGAGTAAGATTCCGATCCCGATGTTGCGGAGCACGTCGCCGTACCCCGCCACGGTCGCGTTCGCCCGGACGTACGGGACGACGAGGGCGCTTCCGGCCGCGAACGCCATCGTCCCGACGCCGGTCGTCAGCCCCGTGCGGTCGGGGAACCACTTGACCGCGGTGTTGACCGCGACGGTGTACACGATGCCGACGCCGACCGCGCCGAGCGAGTACAGGAGGTACAGCTGCCAGAGGCTCGTCGCGTACGCCAGTCCGATGTACCCGCCGCCGGCGAGGATCGCCGCGAGGAACGTGAGCGTCCCCGGGCCGCGGCTGTCTCGCCACTTGCCCGCGGGGAACTGCGAGAGCGACTGGAACACCACGTAAAACGAGAACACCGCGCCCAGCGCCGGCAGCGCGATGTCGAGGCTGTTCGCGAGCGGCTGCTCGATCGACGACCAGACGTACTGGTACGGGCTCACCGCCGCCATCATCCCGGCCGCAGCGGCGATCTGCCACCATCGCGAGAACCCGAGAATGTCGGCCGCGCGCGCGGCGTAGTCGACGCCGCCCGCCGCCCCCTCCTCGGCGGCCGCCTCCGCCGACTCGTCCTCAGCCATCGTCGTCCGTCGTCCGCGTGCTGTCGGTCTGTGTCATGTGGTCTCCGTCCCTCGTCGGACCGCGGCGCGCTGCCGACTCCCCGTCGACTCCCCGCCGACCCGCTGCGGCCGTCTCGTTTCCACCCACCGCGCTCGCCGACTAAAACGCGTCGTTGGGGTCGGTCCGCGGCCCCGACAAATAAATTATGATAATCGTTTATCCTGTCGAAAAATGTTAAGAACAGCCAGATCTTATCGAAATCCGAACAACAGGTCGGTAGCTATCCGACCTTTTTCGCAATTCATGTCCACCGATATTGACGCCACCGACGCGACGGGCGAGACCGCGGCCGTGTCTCCGGACACCGACGCCGCAGCGACGGGACGCTTCGAGCGCGTGCTGGTCGTCGCGACCGACGATCCGGCCGGACGGGCGGCGGTGTCGACGGCCGTCGACCTCGCGGCGACGCACGGAGCGGTCGTCGACGCGCTGTACGTCGTCGACACGGCAGAGGCGTGGGACGTGGTCGTCGAGCGCCGCGAGCGGACCGGCGAGGAGCTCGTCGAGGCCGCCGAAGACGCGGGTGCCGCGGTCGGCGTCGACGTCGAGAAGCGGTTCCGCTACGGGACCACCCACCGGGAGGCGGTCGACTTCGCCGCCGCGCACGACGCCGACCTCGTGGTTGTCGGCTCCGCGCGCCGGACCGGGCTCGACCGGCTCCTCCGTCCCGACCCGGTCCCGGCCCGCGTCCGGCGCGGCGCCGACGTCCCGGTCATGGTCGTCGGACCGGACGACGGCTGAGCCCGTCTCGCGCCATCGGAGGCGCCGCACGCGACCGGTTAAGTGGGCCCGGCCCCAACGATCGGTGTGACAGACGTAGGCATCGTCGGCGCGGGCGCGGGGGCGGCCGCGGCGGCGTTCGTCATCGACCGGACCGTGCCGGAGGCGGACGTGACCGTGCTGGAGAAGTCGGGCGGCCTCTGTGGGCGCGCGGCGACCCGCCGCCACGACGACCTCACGTACGACTACGGGGCGAACTACCTGAAGAGCGACGACGACCGCGTCGTCGAGCTGATCTCCGAGACGCTCGACGACGAGGGGCTCGTCGAGGTGACGGAGCCGGTGTACACCTTCGACGTCGACGGGGCGGTGTCCCCGGGCCGCGACGCCGACGAGCACAAGTGGAGCTACCGGCGGGGGCTTACACAGATCGCGAAGCGGCTGTTCGGCCGCACGGACGCCACGGTCCACCGGCGCACCCGGGTCGAGACGGTTCGACGGACGAGCGCCGAGGACGCGTGGGAACTCGACGACGCGGACGGCGAGACGCACGGGCCGTTCGACCGCCTCCTCATGAACCCGCCGGCCCCCCAGACCGCGGAGCTGCTCCGGACGGCCGAGTGGGACGACCCGCTCCGCGAGACGCTGGTCGACGCTGTCGGCGGGGTCGAGTACGGCAGCGTCTGGACCGCGGTGTTGCGCTACCCGTTCGAGCTCGACGTGCCCTACTACGCGCTCGTGAACACCGACAAGGAGCACGCGGTCGGGTGGATCTCGCGCGAGGAGTGTAAGGCCGGGCACGTCCCGGACGGCGAGACGCTGCTCGTCGTCCAGGCGAACGGCGCGTGGTCGACCGAGCACTACGAAGACGACCCCGCGGGGAACGTCGCCGCGCTCGCCGACCACGCCGCCGACATCATCGGCGACGACCGGCTGGCCGACCCCGCGTGGACGGACCACCAGGGGTGGCGCTATGCGCTCCCCGAGGCGGGCGTTGACGGCGGCCCCGTCGACTCGGCCCGCGACGCGGGGCTGTACCTGCTCGGCGACTGGGTCGCGGGCGAGGGACGGCTCCACGCCGCAATCGCGAACGGGCTCGACATCGGCGAGCGCGTCGCGTATCGGATCTGAGAGGGCGGAGACGGCGTCGGCCGGTCCGAGGCGCTGTCACCGGAGAAGTGGTCGGTTTGTGAAGCGGTTCGACGGCGCGCCGAGCGGCGGCGTCAGTTCGTCGTGATGCGGTACTCGACGGTCCCCAGCCCGGGGAGCGTGAACGTCTGGACCCGACCGCTGCGCCGGCGCAGGGTCCGCAGGACGGACCGCGAGAGGACGGCGAGCGCGACGGTGCCGGTCAGGACCGCGACGGTCGCGACGGGGTAGGAAAACGCGACGAACGGTGCGACGACGAGCGCGAGGAACGCGAGCGTCCCCAGCGGCGAGCGGCTGCCCGGCGGCGAGCCCGAGCCGATCGGTCGGTGTTCCTCGGCCGGCGTGATGTAGCCTTGATACATATCTCACTGTACACGCTCGGGCGACTAAAAACTTTCACTTTCCAAATAGGTTTTGAGAAACGGTACCATGTCACATGCCCGTAAATCAACTGAAACGGTCGTTAATGCGGTGTAAGTCGTACCATGCTACTCGTTGGTACACTTCTCATATTTCTGTGAGGAGTCCCGTCGTCCGCGTCGACGACTCCGATCGCCGGGGCCTCGACAGAGACGGACGGCGGTCGCGGTCTCGGCGGCGGGCGGCTCGTCTCCCCGGCGGCGATTCCGGTGGTGCGACGGGTCGGCGGTGCTTTTATTCCGCTCCACCGACTTCCGTAGATACGGACAGACACGATGACACTCGACACACCCACCACCGATCCGACGGTCGTCGTCGCGGCGCCGGAGCGCAGGCGCGTGGTCGCCGGTCTCGCAGACGAGGCCGTCGAGACCGTCGCGGACCTCCGCGTGCGCGGGCGGGCCGAAGAGATCGCCGCCGAACTCCGCGAGACGCACCTCCCGGCGCTGGAGGCGGCCGGCTACATCGAGTGGGACCGCGAGGCCGGGACCATCGAACCCGGCCCGAACTTCGAGGAGGCCGCGGCTCACGTCGACAACCTCCCGATGCCGGACGGCGAGCCCTCCGACGACTGACCGCTCCGCCGACCGATCGCTCCGACGGCTGACCGCTCTGTCGGCGGCTCCGGCGGGACGGTCGAGCGCGCGTGGCGGCCCGAGAGCGACTGCCGCGGACGCGGCCCGAGACGTTTATCCCCGGGCGCGGGCGACACCCGACAGCGATGGCCGAGCCGATCCTGAAGTGGGCCGGCGGGAAGCGCCAGCTGCTCGACCAGCTGTACGCCCGCTTCCCGGCCCAGTTCGGCCGGTACCACGAGCCGTTCGTCGGCGGCGGGGCCGTCTTCTTCGACTTAGAGCCCGCCCGCGCGACGGTCAACGACGCGAACCCGCGGCTGGTGAACTTCTACGAGCAGGTTCGCGACCGCCCCGAGGAGCTGATCGCCCGGCTCGCGTCGTTCGACGACCCCGAGAGCGACCCCGACCCGACCCTCCCGTACGCCGAGGAGACGGCGCGCGGCCGGGACGTGGACTCGTACTACTACCAGCAGCGCGCGCGGTTCAACCGCCGGCCGTACGAGGGCGAGTTCGACCCGCTGGCGGAGGCCGCCCTGCTCTTGTACCTTAACCGGACCTGTTACAACGGCCTCTACCGCGAGAACGCCGACGGCGGGTTCAACGTCCCGATCGGTCGGTACGCCGACCCCGACTGGGTCCAGCGCGACCGGATCCGGCGCGCGAGCGACCTGCTCGCCGACGTCGAGGTCCGGCAGGGCGACTTCGCGTACGTCCTCGACGCCGCCGAGCCGGGCGACCTCGTCTACTTCGATCCCCCCTACGAGCCGATGAGCGCGACCGCGAACTTCAACGAGTACAGCGCGTCCGGGTTCGACCGCGAGGACCAGCGGCGCCTGCTCGACGTGGCCGCCGACCTCGACGACGCCGGCGTGTGGGTCGTGCTCTCGAACAGCGGCGTGATGTACGACGCCTACGTCGACGCGGGGTTCCGCGTCGACCGCGAGGACGCAACCCGCGCGATTAACAGCGACGCCGAGAGCCGCGGCGCCGTCGACGAGATCGTCGCGACCAACGTCCCGCCGGCCGAGCGTTGCGAGGCCGGCCAGCGAGAGCTCTCAAGATACTGAGAACGGCGCGACCGATTCCCCTGACTCCGCCACGCGTCCGCTCCGACCCCGAGCCCCCTACCCGCCCGGCCGGACCCAGAGCACGACGAACCCCCACGCGACCGTCGTCGTCGCCGCCATCGCGACCATCGTCGCCACCGCGGGCAGCGGCTCCTCGCGCCGCGTGAACCGTCGGTAGCCGGGGACGAGCCCGACGAGCGGGAGCAGCGTCGCCGCGGCCACGACCGGCGGGAGCGCTCGCCCGACGAGGGCGACGGTCGCGACGGCCGCCGTCGCGCCCCCGAGCGCGTACGCGGCCCGGAGCCGCCGGGGCGACCAGCGCGTCGCGAGCGTCCGCTTCCCGACCGCGGCGTCCGCCCGGCGGTCGGGCCACGTCGTCTCCAGGAGGTTCACGAACACCGTGGCGCCGAACGGAAGCGTCGCGAGCGCGGCGGCGGCGGTGACCTCGCCGGCGACGACCGCGAACCCGTACAGCGGGAGCGCGACGCCGCCGAGGAGCGCGTTCGCCGGCGCGCCCAGCCCGTTCCACGCGAGCCGGAGCGGACCGACGGAGTACTGCCAGCCGACGACGAGGATTCCCGCGAGGAGGGCGGCCGCTGTCGGCGGCAGGAGCGCCGCCTCAGCGAGCCCGGTCGCCTCGCTCGCGACCCCGAGGCCGGTCAGGGTCACGCCGAGCCCGCCGGCGGCGACCGCACCGCGCAGCGCGATCCTCCGCGGGAGGTCGGTCTCGACCAGCGCGCCGCTCCCGCCCGAAAACGGGGTGCGGTTGGTGAGCGCGTCCGTTTCGACGTCGGCGTATTCGTTAGCGTAGTGGACGCTCGCGGCGACCGGTATCAGCGCCGCGAGCCCGAGTCCGAGCCGCGCTGCGCCCCCCGTCTCGCCGTACCCCCGGCCGTACGCCATCGCGACGCCGAGCGCGTACACTAAGCCGATCAGCGCGACCTGCGACGGCCGCGAGAGCCGCCAGAGGGCGGCCGGGACGCGCCGGTCCATCGGTCAGTCGTCGCCCAGCCCGCGGACCTCGGCCAGCAGGTCGTCGATCTCGGGGCGGTCGGCGGGCATCCGACCCTCGTACGCGTACGAGACGACCGGTTCGCCGCCGCGAGCGTCGAGAATCATCGCCACCGGCATCCGCCCGACGAGGTCGTGGAGCGAGCCGAGGACCCCGAACCGCACGGGCTGGTCGTACGCGTCGCTCACGTCGGTCTCGGGGTCGGCGAGCAGCGGGAACGGGAGGTCGTACGAGTCCTGCCACGACCGCGCTCGGCCCACCGGCTCGGGGAGCACGGAGACGACCGTCGCGTTCAGTGCCTCGAACTCGTCGTACCGGTCGGCGATCGCTCGGACCTGCTTCCGGCAGTTCCCGCAGTGGTAGTCGCGCTGGAACAGGAGGACGATCGCGTCGGTGTCGGGGTCCGCGGCCGCGGCCGACAGTGAAAATCGGTCGGGACCCGCTCCCGCGTTCGGCAACTCGAAGTCGGGAACCGCCTCGGCGGACGTCCGAGTGTCGCTCATGGCGCTCGCTACGCGCTCCCGCCGCATAAACGGGGAGTCGGTGTGGCGCGCCGCGCGCGGAACCGGGACAAATATAGGTCAATGACACTCGTTCACGTAGTATGACCGAACGGAGCGGGACCGCCGGCTCGCCCGTCGAAGCTGCGAGCGGCGCGGCCGCGGAGCCCGCTCCGGTCGACGCCGCGCGGGAGTTCCTCCGGGCCGTCCGAACGGACGGCGACGTCGACGCGGCCCGACGACGGCTCGACGCGCTGCCGCCGGCCGCGCTGGACGCCCTCGACGCCGCGGAGCAGCTGGCGTTCTGGATCAACGTCTACAACGCCGCCACCGGGGACGCCCTCCTCGACGACCCGACGCGGCTGTCGAACCGGCGCCGCTTCTTCGCCGCGTCCGTCGTCTCCGTCGCCGGCGCCGACCTGAGCCTCGACGAGATCGAACACGGAATCTTACGCCGCTCGAAGTGGAAGTACGGGCTGGGATACCTGCCGGACCCGTTCCCCTCGGCGTTCGTCCGCCGGCACCGCGTCGCCGATCCCGACCCGCGGATCCACTTCGCGGTCAACTGCGGCGCCACCGCCTGTCCGGCCGTCTTCGCCTACGACCCGGCGACCGTCGACGAGGCGCTCGACCACGCCGCCGAGACGTACCTGCGAGGCGAGACGGTCGTCGCGGACGGCACCGCCCGCGTCCCGCGGCTCATGCTGTGGTACCGCGGGGACTTCGGCGGGAGGAGCGGGATCCGAGAGCGGCTCCGGCGGTACGGGGTGATCGACGCGGACGCGACGCCCGAGATCCGCTACCGCGAGTACGACTGGACGCCGTCGCTGGAGCCGTTCCGCGGCGGGGAGTGACTCTCGCTCGCTCGCGGCCGCCGAGGCCGTTGGGGCGGGCTTTTTGACCTCCCCCGCCGACGACCCGGGTATGACCGATCTCGACATCGACCTCGTCCTCGTGCCCGTCGACGGCAGCGAGGAGTCTCACGAGGCAGTCGATTACGCCATCGCACTCGCGGCGGAGTACGACGCGAGCGTCCACGCGCTGTACGTCCTCGACGAGGAGGTCGTCCGCGCCATCGACCACGGCGTGGTCGACGAGAGCGAGGTGGCCGACGACTCCGAGGCGTTCACCGACTCCGTCGCCCGTCGCGCGGAGACGGCCGGGGTCCCCCACAGCAACTCGATCGCCTACGGCTTCTCCACGTCGGTGAAGACCGTCCACCCGGGAAGCGTCGTCCTCGACACCGCGGAGGAGTTGGAGTCGGACTTCATCGTGGTCCCGCGCGAGCCGGTCTCCGGTGACCCCGGCGAGGTGCTGGGGAAGGCGGCAGAATATGTCCTCCTGTACGCGAGCCAGCCCGTGCTGTCCGTCTGATGGTCGGCGGCCTCCTCCCGGCCGGCACGACCCTGCCGCCCCTCCCGCACCTCCTCGCCGTCCTGCTCGCGACCGGCGGGGTCGTCGCCGCGCTTCGCCGCCGCCGCCCCGCCGTCACCGGTCGCCGGGTGCTTGCGCTCGCGCCGTGGATGGCGCTCGGCTCCGCCGCGCACGTCCTCTACGTCGTCGACGCGCTCCCGCCCCTGATCGCGCCGCTTGCGGGCTCGCCGACCGTCTACCTCACCGTCGGGTCGCTGGCGGGCGCGGCGTGGCTCGCCGCCGACGCTGCCCGTCCCGAACGGGTCGGGGGCACGCTCGCGACCACCGGCGTCGCCCTCCTCGTCCCCGTCGTCGCGGCCGCGGTCGGGGCCGGACTCTCCCCCGTCGGCGCGCGCTGGTCGGCCGTCGCGCTCGGGCTCACCGTTCCGATCGCCGGGGGCGCTTGGCTCGGGTTGACCCGCTTCCGGCCGGAGGTCGCGGTCACCGGCGGCGTCGGCGCGCTCGCCGTGTTCGGGCACGCGCTCGACGGCGTCTCGACCGCGGTCGGGACGACGCAGCTCGGCTTCGGCGAGCGCACGCCGGTGTCGCGGATCCTCTTAGAGATCGGCGGACTGCCCTCGCTTCCGGTGATCGGCGACGGGTGGCTGTTCCTCCTCGTGAAGCTCGCGGTCGCGAGCGCCGTGGTCTGGCTGTTCGCCGCATACGTCCGGGAGACTCCGGGAGAGGGCTACCTCCTCCTCGGGTTCGTCGCCGCGATGGGGCTCGGCCCCGCGGCGCACAACCTGCTGTTGTTCTCCGTCGCCGCCTGACCGGGGGCTGCGGGTCGTAACGCCTCACCATACGGCGAGCGCGAACACGACCGCGACGCTCGCCAGCATGACGGCTTGGACGAACGCGCTGGCGAGGACGCCGACGGCCGCGTACGCCGCCTGCCGGGCGGCCGCCTCGGGGTCGTCACCGTTCCCGTAGAGGGCGACGACGAAGACGGTCCCGGCCAGCCCGACGACGAGTCCGATCGGTCCCAGCGGGATCAGCAACGCGATGCCGACCAGCGTCCCGGCAACGACGGTCCGGGTCGACGCGCCGCCGAGCCGCCCGGAGACCATGCCGGACAGCAGGTCGACGGCGGAGGCGAGCAGCGAGACGGCGACGAGCGCGACCAGGACGGCGAGCCCCGGCTCGGCGAAGCCGGTGGTGTACGCGTAAGCGAGGACGGTCAGCGCCGCGAGGACGCCGCTGGGCACGAACGGAGCGAAGGCGCTGGCCGTCCAGACGACGAGCAGCGCGATCGCAAGTCCGGCCGCGGGAGAGACCATACGAGGCAGACGCGTCGCGCGTTCAAAAACGCGTCTACCGTCGCACCGTCTCGGGTCCCGTCACTTCGGGACGTACACGAGGGGTTCGTACCGGTGGGCGGCGTACGGCTCGGCGTTGTCGGCCAGCGAGAACACACTCTGCGGCCACGTCCCCAACACCTCGTGGATGCGTTCGTACGAAAGCAAGTTCTCGCCCGCGAGAACGAGTCCGAACCGATCGGTGAAGCGCTCGGGGTCCCACACGGCGTCCTCGCCGAGGTGTTCGTGCGGCGCTTCCGCGATCCGGTTGTAATGGGCCCGCGCGAGCCGGTTGTGGTAGTTGAAGACGAGACACCCACCGGGTTCCACCGCGCCGTAGAGGCGTTCTATCGCCCGTGCGATGTCCGCCACGTAACACAGCGTGAACAGACAGGAGACCACGTCGAACCGGCGGTCAGGGTCGAACTCCGGAAGGACCGCCCGCTCGAAGGCGACCTCGCGGTCGGCTTCGCGTGCGCGTTCGCGGTTCGCCGCGAGGACCGCCTCGGCGGCGTCGTACCCGACGACGGTCGTGTCCGGGTAGCGCTCCGCGACCTCGAACGCGAGGTCGCCGGGCCCGCATCCGACATCGGCGTACGCGTCCGGGCCGTCGCGGAAATTGGTGTCCAGAAACTCGACGAACGGCTCCGCGACGAGGTCCGCGCTCGGCCCCGTGTCCTCGCGCACCGCCTCATCGGCTCCGTCCCAGTACTCGCCCCAGTCGATAGTCCCCGCGTATTGGGTCTCGGTCATCGTTTCGTGGAAGTGATATTTTTGGCGTTCCCTGACCTTTCGGTCGGTTGTTTCGGCCTCAGTCCGAGAATAGAAAAGGAATCGACGAGCAAAAAAACTTACCAAAAATATTTACTTTACTGTTTGCTTACTATTTCGAGACGGAGAGAATTATATTTTGGGGTCCCGTAGCCGCGTTCCGTCGGACTCGTCCGTAGAACCCGTCGAAACCACTGTCCGACCACGCGTCGACGCCCGTTCGAACGAGGGCGACCCTCTCCGAACAGTTACAGCCCGTTCGGGCAGTGTTCTGGCCCGATCCGCGTGGCCCGCAGAAGTGTGCGTAAACCCGTTCTGACGCCGTCGATTCCGGTCCGGTTCGACGCCGTCAGTCCTCTTCCTCGACGACTTCCGGGTCCTCGATGGCCGACTGGAGGGAGTCGAGCCCGTTGACCCACTCGGAGACGAGGCCGTACTCCAAGTCCTCGACGAGTTCGATGTCGAGCGTCTCGCCGTCGATGACGCGCGTCCCGGCCTGAACGACGTAGCCGAGCGCGGCGTCGAGGTCGTCGCCCTCCTCGGCCTCGGCGGCCGCGCGGACGAACTCGCTCACGTCGCCGTCGACGACGCCGCCGACGAGATACTCCTCGGCCGCGTAGAAGACGGGGACGAGCGAGGTCTGGACGCCGTCGATCAGCATCACCTTGTCCTCGTCGTCGAACTCGACGTCAGCGAGGACGATGTCGCGGATGTCGCGGACCTCCTCGACGGCGCGGTCCTCGTCGATGCGGTCCTCGTCGAACGCGGCCAGCACCTTCACCACGGCGATCGCGGCGTCGTCCTGAAGGTTCAGGAGGAGCCGCGCGGAGTCCTCGTTCTCGGGGTCGATCTCCTCTTCGGCCAGCCTGTCGAGCCAGTTCTGCCAGCGTTCGTCGGTATAGAACGTTTCAACGGCGTCGTCGTCGGTCATGTCCCGTACGTCGCCCGGCCAACTCAAATGCCTTTCCTATCGATCGCCGCCCGAGAGACCGTCTCACTCGCGTGAATCCTCGGATTCAGGACTCGCGTTCCAGCGTCGCTTCGGTGTCGATCCCGTACACGGCCCGGGGAGTCTCGACGTGCGCCCGGCGGACCGCCTCGTCGTGTCCCGCCTCCAGCAGCCAGCGCACCCGGCGCGGGACGGTCTTCGGCCCGAGGACCATGCCCGGACGGTCCGGGTCGTCGACGAAGTCGGTCTCCATCAGGAACGGCTCGCCCGCCTCGGCCGCGCGCTCCAGGCGATCCTTGTCGCTCATCACGCTCGGCGTGACGCCGGCGAGTTCGCCCGCGGCGTAGTGTTTGACGACGCGCGACGGGTCCAGCCCCGACTCCTCGGCGACTGCGGCGAGGTCGGTCAGGTCCTCCGTGGCCTCGGTGTGGAGCTGGACCGCGCAGTCGACCTCCGCGCCGAGTTCGAACGCCCGCCGCGTGACCGCGTTCGACGCCTCCCAGACCGCGTCGCTCACGTCGTAGTGTGGGCGGCCGGACTTCAACGCGAGCGCGTCGCCCTCCGCGACGTACTCGCTCGCGACCTCCAGCCCGCCCCGCATGAGGTCGCGGGCCGCCTCGGGGGAGAAGTCGCGCTCGTCGACGAGCCGGCTGATCAGCCCGGGGTGGACGCCGAGGACGGGCCACGCGCGCCCTGGTAAGACCTCCGTCGCGGCCGCGACCGTCTCCAGCGTCTCCTCGAAGACGGCCCGGAAGTCGTCCGGCTCGTCCGGCTCGACGCCCAGCAGCCACGAGGGCTTGTTCACCACGAGCAGGTGGGTGCCGCCGAGCCGGACGAACTCCTCGACGGCCTCGATCCCGCGGCCGTGTCGGGGGTCGAGGTGGAGGTGGTCGTCCAACACCGGCGTGCCGAGGTCCTCGCTCATGGGCGACCGTTCGGCCGCGCGCGATTAGAAGGATCGGTCCGCGGCGATCGGGGGCACGGGGGCCGAGAGGGCGACGGACTCGCCGCGCCCGCTCAGTCAGCGCGGTTCGCCGCGAACTTCCCGTCGGGCCGGGGGACGGTCACGGCGGGGAGCTCGGCCTCGATGGCCTCGCGCCGCCCCTCGAACTCCCCGGGCAACACCAGCCGCTCGCCGAGCGCGTCGAGCGGCTCGTCGCTCGCGTAGCCGGGGTCGGCGGTGGCGAGCTCGAAGAGGACGCCCGCGAACTCCCGGAAGTAGACCGAGCGGAACCAGTGGCGGTCGATCTGCTGAGTTGGGCGCAGCCCCATCGACGCGACCGCGTCGCGCATCCCGGACTGGTCGGCGTCGGTCGGTGTCTGGAACGCGACGTGGTGGACCGTGCCGCGGCCGGAGCTCCCCTGTCGGTCCGTCTCGACGACGTCGACGTACTTCCCGACCGGGCCGCCAGCCGCGAAGCGAGTCCGCTCGTTCCCGGCCGCGTCGTCCGCCTCCGTCTCGGCCGCCGTCAGCCCCATCGTCCGGAGGAGCCGTTCGGTCCGCTCGGCGTCGCCGAGCCACAGCGTCACGGAGTGGAACCCGCGGATCGCGGCCGACTCGGGGACGAACGCGGTCCACGCCGTCGTCGGATCGTCGTCGGGAACCTCGACCGCGACCAGCTCGACGGGGAGCCCGTCGGGGTCGCGGAAGGGGAGGACCGCCTCGCCGAACCGCTCCTCGCGGGCGTCGTAGTCGACGCCGCGCTCGTCGAACCGGTCCTCCCAGTAGTCGAGGCTCCCCTCGGGCACCCGGAACGCGGTGCGCGAGACCTGACCGGCGCCGACCTCGCCCTCCGGGAGCTCCGTCCACGGGAAGAAGGTCATGCTGGTGCCGGGCGTCCCCTCCGCGTCGCCGTAGAAGAAGTGGTACGTCCCGGGGTCGTCCTGATTGATCGAGCGCTTCACGAGCCGGAGGCCGAGCGTCTCGGCCCAGAAGTCGAGGTTCCGCTGCGGGTCGCCGGCCACGCAGGTCACGTGGTGGATTCCGGGCGTCGGCGCGGGGCCGTCGCCGGTTTCGCCGTCTGTCGAGTCGGGTCCGTCGGTCATGTTACCCCGTAGGTCCCGGACCGACTTGAATCGGCGCGGACACGGATGTTACCGGGTCCCGGCGGCGGTGAGCCGGCGGGGCGACCGGTCACCGAGCCAGCGCCATCGCCCGCTCGATCCGCTCTCTGAGCGCCTCGAGCCGGTCGCCCACGGCGCCGACCGCCGCCAACACCGGATACGTGACGTCGAGGTCCTGGTAGCAGTACCCCGGGAGGTCGAGGTCGCCGTCGAGCGCGAGCCGGCGCGTGTGCTCGGCGAGCACGCGCTGGCGGCGCGCGGCGATCCGGTCGCAGTCGTCGCGGAGCGCCGCGGTCCGGGTCCGGCAGGCGTCGAGCGCGCCGAACCCGGCCGCCGCGTCGTCCCCCTCGTCGCCGAGTTCATCGTCGATCGCCGCGATCTCGGACCGGATCGGGTCGAGGCGGGACGCCGCGCGATCGATCGACTCCAGCTCCGACTCCACGGCGTCGAGGAACGCCTCGCGCTCCTGGACCGCGGTCTCGGCGGCGCTCAGCACCGACCGCTTGTACTCCTCGCGGAAGCAGTCCGTCCGGGTGAGCGCGTACGCCAGCTCGGGGCCGAACTCCTCGGCGACGCTCCGCTCGTAGGTGTCGTCGTACTCCTCGGCGTAGTGCGGGACCGACATCACCGTGGCGCGATACGCGTCCCTGACCGTAACGAGCCGAGAGCCGGGGGCCGCAGCCGCGTCGCCGCGACCGCCCGCCCCGTCGCCGACCGCACTGCGCATCGCGTCGGCGACGCCGGCGAACCCGCCGGGCGCGGAGGCGTCCGCGGGACCGGTGCCCCCGCTCTCGCCCGGAATCGACGACACGCGGCTCCGGAACGCCCGGAACGCCTCGCGCTCGTCGACGACCCGGCGCCGCTCGACGCGGAGCGCGGCCCGCGCCGCCCGGATCGGATCGCTCCCCTCGTCCGCGTGAATCGCTGCCATGTGTCGCGGCACGGCGACACCTCCCGTAAACGCTTATATGAGACGTATCCGCCACACCGGACGGCTCCGGAGGGGTATATAGCTCTCGGGCCGGGGACAGCGACTTTCCCGCTCCGCCGCCGATCGGCGGCATGGAGAAGGTGGCCCTCGCCGAGGCGTTCGGCTCGTTCGAGGAGACGTGGTCCCCGCGGCTCGCGGGCGAACTCAACGGACAGGCGGTCAAGCTCGCGAAGGCGGACGGCGAGTTCGTCTGGCACAGCCACGCGGACGCCGACGAGCTGTTCTTCGTTCACTCCGGGCGGCTCCGGATCGAGTTCCGCGAGGCGGACAATGTCGTGCTGGAGGAAGGCGAGCTCACGGTCGTCCCGCGCGGGACGGACCACCGCCCCGTCGCCGAGCCGGAGGCCGAGATCCTGCTGTTCGAACCCACCGAGACGCGCAACACGGGCGACGTCGAGACCGACGAGACCGTGACCGACGTGGAGCGGCTGGACTGAGTCACGAGACGACGGCGCGCGCGAGCGACCCGAACAGGAGGAGCGCCAGTCCCGCGCCGACCGTGAGGTAGACGACCGGACGCATCCCCGGCACCGCGGCGGCCGCGGAACCGAGACCGACCGCGAACGCCGCGAGCGCGACGATACCCGCACCGAGCGCGTACGCGACGCCCCGCCGGACCGTCGGCGCGACGAGCGACGCGAGCGCGCCGGCGGCGATCAGCCCGAGCCAGTGGACCGTCGCGAGCGCGACGCCGACTCCCAGCGCGGCGACGAGCGCGACCGCGTGAGAGCGCGGCTCCGTCCGGACGCGTCCGAGGAGGGGCAAGGAGTCGTCGGGGGCCGGCGCGTCGTTCGGGGACGGCGCGTCGCTCACTGCGACCCCTCCGTCGGGGGGTCGAACCGAACCGCCGGTTCGCCGCCCGCGCCGAGCGGCATCGGACGCTGGTCGTTACCCAGCCAGCGCCGGAGCTGGTCGTCGTAGTGTTCCGAGAAGTAGTCCCCGGAGTTCCCGCCCGGGAGGACCGCGGTCGCGTCGGTCCCCGGGCGCACCACCATCCGCCAGCTCGACCCGACCGCGGACTCGACGCGGTAGTTCTTCACCGTCGCGGGCGAACCGTCAGCGGACAGTTCGTCGTAGTTCAGGAACGCCGCCTCGCCGCCGAGGGGGTGGGTCATCGCCCGCGTGGTGTTGTAGTCGCCGTACGTCTCCCAACCCTCCTCGCCGATCTCGTCGAGCGCGTCGCGGAGGGCCGCGGCCGCGAGGTCGCCGCGCGAGCCCCCCTCGAACAGTGGATCGTCGTCGGGGAGCCGCGCGAGCGTCCAGTCGCTCGGGTAGTAGGACTCGCCGAGGCCGCCGTCGGAGAAGGCGGGCTCGAAGACGCGCTCGCGGAACTTCGGCAGGTACCGGGCGAACAGCAGCGCGGCCCGGGAGTCCCGTCGCATTCGGTAGTTCCACTCGTCGAGGGCGTCCGCGGCGTCGACGAGCGGCGGATCGGGGTCGTCGCGGTCGCGGACCGCGGCGACCAGTTCGGGGACGAGTTCCGGGCCGCGCCCGTCGCGCACGTCGTTCTGGAGGGCGCGGTGGAAGTCGGGGTCGGTCGACCCCTCCCCCCCGTCGATCGTCCCCTCGAGACGGTCGGCGATCCGGGCGCCGCGGTACGGGGTCGCGTAGTCGACGCCGACGTAGTGGATCGGGTCGTCGATCGGGCGCTGGTTGGCGGTCGACAGCGCGTCGGGGTCGATCGCGTGCGGCTTCTCCGCGAAGGGGACGAACCCCTCCCACGACGACTCACCGAACGGCTCGAACCCCGCCCACTCCCCCTCGCCGGCGGAGCCGTCGAACACCCGGTCGCCGTCGACGACCTCGCCGTCGGTGCGGCGGATCGGGAGTTTCCCGGTCGCGAAGTAGAGCGTGCGGCCGTCGGCGTCGGCGTACACGAGGTTCTGCGTGGGGAGATCGAAGTTGCGCGTCGCGTCGAGCAGGTCGTCGATCCCCTCGCTGCGTCCGTACGCCTCGATGGCGACGGTGGTGCGCGTCGCGGTGTGGCCGGTCCACGCGACGCCGACCGTCTGATCCTCGCGTTCGATCAGGGGGCCGTGGACGGTTCGGCGCACCCGGACCTCCCAGTCCTCGCCCCCGGCGACCGGGATCGTCTCGCGCTCGTCGACTTCGAAGGGGCGCCACTCCCCGTCGTACTCGTAGCGGTCGCCCGCCTCGTCGATATCGTACCGGTAGCAGTCCAGCACGTCGGCGCCGAGGTTGGTGAACGACCACGTGCCGCGGTCGTTCGCGCCCGCGATGACGAACGGGACGCCCGAGAACGTCGCGCCCCGCACCGACCGCTCGGGGGTGTCGACCGACTGCTCGTACCACAGCGGGGGCGCCTGAAGCGAGAGGTGCGGGTCGTACGCGACGATCGGGCTCCCGCTCGCGGCGTGCTCTCCGGAGACGACCCAGCTGTTCGAGCCGACCCCCGTCGGCGACTCGAAGCCGGAGAGCCAGTCGGTCAGTTCGGGGTCGACGGGGTCGGCGCCGCCCCCAACGTTCGAGGTCGCCTCTAGGTTCGGCGCGCGCTCGCCCGCCCCGCGAAGGCTCTCGGCGCCCCTCCCCTCGGAGAGCCGCGTCTCGGTCCCGTCGAGGATCGGGTCGTCGTGGTCGTACCGCGTCGGAAACAGCGTCTCGGCGCGCTCGGATCCGAGGCGGTCGGCGACGAGCGCGCGCCGTAGTTCGGCGAAGCTCCCCGTGAGCGTCCACGAGATCTGCTTTTCCATCAGCATCGAGTCGACGGGGGTCCACGGCTCGGGCTCGTAGCCGATCAGCTCGAACTCCAGCGGGAGCGGTAGGTCCTCAATCGCGGCGTTGACGCCGTCTGCGAACGCCTCGACGAGGGGCCCGGCGCGCGTCTTGGCGACCGCGTCCCACGTGGCCGCGGCGGCGTCGGCGAACCCCATCGCGACGTTGAACTCGTCGCTGTCGAGCGTCGCCTCCCCGATCACCTCCGAGAGCCGGCCGCGCATCACCCGCCGCTGGAGATCCATCGCGAACAGCCGGTCGAACGCCTGACAGTAGCCGACCGCGAAGTACGCCGCGGGCTCCTCGTCCGCCTCGATCTGCGGGACGCCGAACTCGTCGCGGGCGACCGTCGCCGCCCCGTGCGGGCTCTCGACGGTCTCCGGGAGGGACCGGTCGGCGGCGTCCCACGCCTCGCCCGACAGCGGGGCGAACGAGTCGAGGAGGTCGGCCGCGTCGCTCGCCGCCAGTCCGGCGCTGCCGGCCGCGAGGACGCTCGCGAGGACCGCGCGGCGCGTGGTGTCGCGTGTCACCTCACGACCGACGACCCGATTCCTCATTATAATTTGGATCGGATCGGGGAGGTTCACGTATCCGAGCGTGAGCAGTGGACGACGGCGAAGCCGTCAGTACGCGCGGACTCCAGTCTGCGCGCTCTCGGACACGCGAAAAAAAAAGCCGCGGCGGCGCTACTCCTCGGCGGCGGGCTCTTCGACCTCCTGTTCTTCGGCTTCCTCTTCCTCTTCGGAGCGGGCGGCCACGAGGGCCCCGCTGGCGACGCTGTACATCGGCTCGTCCGGCGAGTGGACGCCGCTGATGGAGAACGGGATGTTCGCGTCTTCGAGGTGGTCGGCGAACAGATCTTCGAAGCCGTTGGGGCTCGAGGTCCCGCCCGTGACGACGACCGGAACGTCGAGGCCCTCCTCGATGTCCTCCTCGTCGACCTCGCTGGTGATGTTCTCTATCACGTAGTCGAGCAGGTTCTCGTAGTAGATGGCGAGCGCCCCCTCGACGCCCCCCACGTCTGTCCGGAAGTCCAGCTCGAAGTCGTCCTCTTTAATCGAGGTCACCTTGTCGACCGGCGTCCCGGTCGCCTGCGCGGTCTGCTCGTCCACCCAGTCGCCGCCGCGGGCGATAGAGAACTTCATGACCGGAACCGCGTAGTACGCCAGACAGACGTTGGTCATCCCCGCGCCGAAGCTGATCCCCAGCCCGGTGAAGTTGTTGTCGGCCAGCTCGGAGTAGATGACCGCCATGCCCTCGTTGATCGGCTCCGGGTCGTACCCCATGTCGCCGAGCATCGACTCCAGCGTTTTCTCGTGATACAGCGTCGAGAGGTCCGAGTCGATGGGGTCGGCCGGACTGGAGTAGTAGAGCCGCTCGTTGTGCCGCGACGGCTCGCCGACGACCTGCTCCGTGATGAGCTTGATCATCGGGATCGCCGAGGACTCGTCGCTCGAGAGGATCCCGTGTTGCATCGGGCGACGGGTCTCTTGGTTGAAGATGTTCGCGAAGTTGAGCGCGTCGTCCCCGACGACGTACACCTGATCGTCTTTTCGGATGTGGAGGACTTCGCTCCGGGAGAGCATCTGCTCGGCCATGTCGCTGTACTCGATCTCGACGAACGAGTTCCGCTGTTGCACGAAGACGGTTTCTGCGCCTTCCTGACGCGCGGAGAGAATATTCATCGTGCCAACGTCAAGTCCCTTGGCCATACGCTAACCTCAAAGCGAATCCACATAAGTTTTCGTAGGAAGACAGGATGCTTAGAACAGCCCGCGGATCCGGTCGATGAGCCCCTCGCCGGCCGCCTCGGCCTCCTCCTCCTCGCGCTGCTGTTCGCGGAGCTCCCGGAGCGCGGCCGCCTGGTCGTCGGTCCCCTCGCCGCTCGCGGTCTCGACCTCCCCGCCCTGGAGGCCCTGTAGCTGTGAGACCGCGTCGGAGACGTTGCCGTCGCTGGTCCGGGTCTCGATCCCGGAGTCCGGCAGATTCTCGCTGTCGATGTCGTCGATGGCGCTCGTGTCGAGGTTCAGCCGTCGCGTCTCCGTGCGGCTGACGCCGCCCCAGGAGAGCTCCGCGTCGTCGAGCGCGCTGTCGATGTCGGACCGTACCTGCTCGTCGCTGACGGTCTCCGTCTCCTCCGCGTCCGCCTCGGTCGCCTCGGCCTCGCCCGTCTCGTCGACCGCGCGCTCGACCCGGTGGGCGACGAGGGCCGCGCCGGTCGCGGCGACCACGAGCGCGATACCGACGCTGTAGAGGGCGATGACCTGCGCGCTGTAGTCCGGCGGCACGGTCACGTTCCAGTCCTGCGGGTAGGCCCACACGAAGAGGCCGACCGCGACGAGGTCGATCACCGAGCCCGCGGCGGCGACGTACAGCATCCGCTTGTCGACCGGCAGCAGGACAACGATTCCGAGCAGCAGCGCCGGGAATCCGACCGCGCTGGCGACGCCGGCGACCTCGCGGATCGCGTACGAGGACGACGAGGCCGCCGGCAACGTCGCGCTGTAGAGGAACACCACGACGCTGACGGCACCCGCGACCAGTCCGACGAAGAAGAGGCCGAACCCGGCGTACACGTCGACGGTCCGGTCGGGGTCGCCGATGTATCGTCGGTAGTACCGGAGGAGTTGGTTCGAGTCGGTCGCCTCGCTCATACGGGAGCGTTCCGCCCCGACTGTAATCATTGTTCCCCCCGACCCTAGTCCTTAACAACTCCGCGACTGAGGTTCAACTGATCAACAGTGGAGCCGGACTGTCCACGGTGTGGCGACAGCCTGACCGCGTTCACGCTGGCGGGCGTCGAGGCGCTCGCGTGCGAGGCGTGCGGCTACGTCGGCGTCGAGGCCGATCACTCCGGCGATCGGACGGTCGTCGAGAGCTGGGACGACGCGCTCCGGCGGTTCCACGAGGAGTCCTGACCCATGCCATCGATCGACATCACCGACGACCAACGCGACCGCATCGCCGCGCTGCGCGAAGAGCTCACCGACGCGCACGCCGACAGATACACCTCGGTCACACTGCGCGACACCGTGGCCTACCTCCTCGACCTCGCCGACGCCGTCGACGACCCCGACCGCCGGGCGGCGGTCGATACCAACCGATCGGAGGCCGACGACGACGACGGCGGGTTTCCGCGGGAGCGGCTCGAAGCGCGGCTTCGCGAGCGTAATCGCCGCCACAGCGACGCAAACCCGGACGACCCGATGGACCTGTACAGCATCGCTGCGGAGTACGACGTCTCGGGCCGCAGCAGCATGACCAAGGGAGAGCTCGTGACGGCGATCCTCGACGTCGCCGAACGGCGCTACACGGCCCCGTTCGCGCCGGTCGACGTCGAGTTACCCGACGCCGACCACGACGGTGGCTCCGGAGCAGACACCGACTCCGCCGAGGGCGGTTCCGAAGCGGACCACGACGACGACGACGGTAGTCCCGAAGCGGACCACGACAACGCCGAGGACGGCGGCGACGAGAGCGATACCGCCGCCGAGTCCGACGCCGACGACCAAGCCGGAGACGACGGTCAGCTCAACGCGATGTTGAGCCTGCTCGAAACGCACAGCGACAAGTGGGACTCGGCCGACGGCGACGCCCGCTACGAGGTCGAACTGCCGGACGGGAGGGTCGAGACCGCGCGCACCAAAGACGACGTTCGCGCGGCCCTGTTTAAACACTACTAACGATGGGACTGCTCGACACACTCAGATCGTGGCTCGGCCTCGGCGGCGACGGCGACGCCGACCGAGACGGGGACCCACACGCGAACGCCGAGGTCGATACCCCGGCCGCCGACGAGACCGACGGCTCGGCCGCCGACGAAACTGACACCGAGGCCGCAGCGGAGCCGAAACTCGATCCGAGCGGCGTGACCGAAACCCGGGTCGAATCGACGGACAGCGCCGTCGACGCACTCAAGCAGGCTCGTAACGAAGGCGGCGACGACGACACCGGGACGACTCCTGCCGACGGTCCGAGCGCCGGTGCCGATCCGTCGACCGAACGGCGCGACTCCGACGCGTCCGCGGACGACGACTCGTGACGCCACTCCCGCCTGTGAACACCGCGGCTTCCTGTACCGGGGAAGCAGTCGTTCACGCTACGCTGAGGCGGCTTCTAACCTTTATCAGTCCGACCCGCGTAGATACATGTGGTGTGTTCACGTGAAACTCGCATTGATCGGGGTCGGACAGGCAGGTGGGAAGGTAGTCGACGAGTTCCTGGCCTACGACGCACAGACGGGCGCAGACATCGTTCGGGGAGCGATCGCCGTCAACACGGCGAAGGCGGACCTCAACGGGATTGACCGCCTTCCGGAGGACCGCCGGATCCTGATCGGGCAATCGCGGGTCAAGGGCCACGGGGTGGGCGCGGACAACGAGCTGGGCGCGGAAGTGGCCGAGGAGGACATCGACGAGATCCAGGGGGCGCTCGACTCGGTGCCGGTCCACGAGATCGACGCGTTCCTCGTCGTTGCGGGGCTGGGCGGCGGGACGGGATCGGGTGGCGCACCCGTGATCGCGAAGAACCTCAAACGGATCTACACCGAACCCGTCTACGGGCTCGGCATTCTCCCCGGCAGCGACGAGGGCGGGATCTACACGCTGAACGCCGCCCGCTCGCTCAAGACGTTCGTCGACGAGGTGGACAACCTCATGCTGTTCGACAACGACGCGTGGCGCAGTTCGGGCGAGTCCGTCGGAGAAGGGTTCGACGCGATCAACAGGGAGTTGGTCCAGCGGTTCGGCGTGCTCTTCAGCGCCGGCGAAATCACCGAGGGGAGCGACGTCGCCGAGAGCGTGGTCGACTCCTCCGAGATCATCAACACGCTCAAGGGCGGCGGCATCTCGTCGCTGGGGTACGCCGACGTCGAGGTCGACGAACCGAAGCGGTCGGGGTTGCTCTCGCGGTTCGGCAACGATTCGAACGAGGGGATCGACAGCACGGAGGCCACCAATCGGATCACGAGCCTCGTCCGGAAGGCGACGCTCGGTCGGCTCACTCTGCCGTGTGAGGTGAGCGGGACGGAGCGGGCGCTGCTCGTCGTCGCCGGGCCGCCGGAGTATCTCAACCGGAAGGGCATCGAGCACGGTCGCAAGTGGCTCGAGGAACAGACCGGGTCGATGGAGGTCCGCGGCGGCGACTACCCGCGACGCGGCGAGGGAACCGTCGCGGGGCTCGTCCTGCTCGGCGGCGTGACGAACGTCCCGCGAGTGAAGGAGCTTCAGCAGGTCGCGGTCGAGGCGCAACAGAATCTGGGCGAGATCACCGACGAGAGCGAGGACCGCTTCACCGAGCTGATGGATAGCGACGGGGAGCTGGAGTCGCTGTTCTGACCGTCATCGCCTACTCGGAGCCGTCCTCCGAGGCGCCTCGGGCGGGGCCCGCTCCGGCACCCGGCCCGAGAGCGTGAGACGCACGCGCGGCGGCGATCACGCGGACGCGGTCGGCGAAGTGCTCGATCCGTTCCACCGACCCGGGGCTCTCGCATGCGAGCGGCCCCGAAGCGGAGTCGCTCGACGCTCGGTGCCGGGGGAGCGACCTCGTCACCGATCCTCGGTCGACGGCCGCCCGTCGACGAGGATGTCGAACGACTCCTCGATGTCGCCGAGCACGAGCAGCGCGTAGTACCGGAGGTACGTCACGACGGGGACCTGTGAGAGCGTCCCAACGACGAGCAACGCGACGCCGAACAGCACCGCGAGCGGGACGAGGAGGGCGAGTCCGAGCGGCGACGTCACCGAGACGGTCGCGTGTACGATCGCGACCGCGACGAGGAGGGGGACGAGGAGCGCGAACGCGACGAGCGCGACCGCGATCGAGACGACGACCCCGGTGGCGACCGTCAACAGGAACGCGACCGCGACGTACGCCAGGTACTGTTTCCACGCCGCCCTGACCGACGGCCAGAGGCGACGCCACGCCGCGACGACGCCCGAGTCCGACTGAATCATGAGCGGCACGACGAACGCGGTCGTGAACCCCGAGACCAACGCGTACCCGGCGCTGATGAGAGCCAGCACCGGGAGCCCGACGAGGAACGCCGTGGCGGAGCGCGCGGGGTCGCGCCCGGTCAGGACGGGAACGGCGAGCAGTGCGACCCAGCCGCCGAACAGCGCGAGCACCGGGAGTCCGATCGCGACTCGGAACCCGAACAGGCGGATCCCCTGCCGCCAGCGTCGGCGCCAGTGGCGTCGGAGCGACACCTCGCCGGTGCGGAGCGACTCGATCAGCACGAACTCCATGACCGCTCCGACCAGGCTGAACAGCCCGAGGAGCAGGAGGCCGACGGCGACGACCGCGGCTGCGAGCGTCAGCAGCTCGACCGGGAGCCCGGAGGGAATTTCGCCGGGAGAAACCTCTCCCGTCGGAGCCGACGTGCTGAACTGTGTCGTCGGGAAACTCACGCCACCGCCGACGAAGAACACGACGACCGCGAGCTTCAGCCAGCGGCGCACGGTGACGGGCGTCAGAAGCGCTCGAGTGACACCGAGCGCTTCCTCGACGTTTTCGACTGCGTGGAGGGCCATGCGTCGAGGTACACGGATCGCGTAGTTAGCCCTTCTGGTGGCTTCCGTCGGGACTTACCGCGGCGCCTTCAGGTGCGGGAAACCTACATCCGTCGCCCGACCGTACGAGATGCTGATGGAGGTCGCGCTGATCACGGTGGGTGACGAACTGCTCTCGGGCGACACGGTGAACACGAACGCCAACTGGCTCGCCGCCGAACTGAGCGAGCGCGGCGTCGCCGTGGCACGGATCCTCTCGATCCCCGACGACAGGGGAGAGATCGCCGACCGAGTCCGGGAGTACGCCGCGGACTTCGACGCCGTAATCGTCACCGGCGGCATCGGCAGCACCCCCGACGACGTGACGGTGGAGGCGGTCGCGGACGCGTTCGACCGCGAAATGGCCGTCACCGACCTCACGCGCGAGTCCGTCGAGCGCCGGCTGGCGGCGATCCGCGAGCGGGTCCCCGACCGCGAGTTCTACGTCGACGTCGAGGCCGAAGCGGCGGTCCCCGAGGGGAGCCGCCCGCTGGTGACCGACGCGGGGCTCGCGCCCGGCTGCGTGGTCGAGAACGTCTACGTCCTGCCCGGCATCCCGGACGAGCTGAAGGCGACCTTCGAGACGGTCGCCGACGAGTTCGCCGGGGACCGCCGCTCCCGGTTCCTGTACACCGTCGAACCGGAGTCGAACATCGTGCCCGCGCTGCGGGAGGCGATGGACCGGTTCGATGTCGCCGTCGGCTGTTACCCCGACCGCGAGGCGGACCACAACCGGCTGAAGGTGACCGCCACCGACGACGACGCGCTCTCGGCGGCCGCGGCGTGGCTGCTGTCGAACGTCGACGCGAGCGAGACGCCGGTGTCTCGCGACTGGTGACGCGGGCGACGCGGGCAACGCGGGCGAGACGACTCAGTCCGCGGGCTGTCCGCCGTCGACGGAGTCGGTCAGGCCTCTCGGTCGCCACGATGTCCGCCACCATGACGCTCGCCGCCTCCTCGGCGAAGCGCAGCGCCGAGGCGCGGCCGATGCCCGAGCCCGCACCGGTGACCGGCGCCGTCTTTCCGCCGACTCCGCTCACGATTCGATGTCTCGGTCCCGCCGGCGCCTCAAATCCCTTCAGGAACAGGGACCGACAGCGTCGAGCGGTAACGGCCGACCATCGCCTCCGGTCGCCCGTCCGGACCGGTGGGTGACCAGCGAAAAGAGCGTATTGGCACGAGCGACTCGGTGCCACGGCTGCTCCGCGACGTCTCAGCCGTCCGCGGCGGGCGTCTCGTCGGCGGGGCTGGCCGAGATCCGTCCGCTGCTGTGGACCGAGACGACACACTCCGAGAGAACGAACTTGACCACCCCGGTCGAGGGCGTCGCCTCCCCGTCGCCCTCGCCGAACAGTCGGCTGAGGGCCGCCGCGTGCGCGCGGTCGTACCGGGACGCGACCGTCGAGCGGGCCGTCCCGGTGGCGTTCGAGACGGCCTCGGTGACGGCCTCGTAGAGGGCCGACTCGTCCCAGTGAGCGAGCTGGCGGTCGTGCCACAGTTTCGTCGATTCGTCGGCGGATCGGGGGTTGCGGGTCATTGGTCGAACGCGGGCGTCAGTTCGCCCGTAACTTCTACTGAACGTTCGGTAAGTATCAACCTTTCGTCCGCGTTTGGCGTCGAAGGGGCCGACTCCCCGTCGGTGTTCGGAAGTCGCCTCTAGCGCTGTATGACGGGGATTCTGGCAGGTAGACGACTTTGAGACCGCGGAAAGCGCTCTCGGCACACACCCAGAGACGCGGACGAAGCACTTTTACCTACCGAACGTTCAGTATTTAGTATGGCACGCGTTTCGCTCCGAAAGAATCCGCTGCTCGCCGCCCTGTTGGGGACGTTGGCCACCGGGCTCGGCCACCTGTACCTCCGGCGTTGGGTCCGCGCCCTCGGGTGGCTCTCGGCCAGCTTCGCCGCGACGGTCCTGTTCGTCCCCGAATCGACACTGTCCGCCGTGAGTTCGGGGACGCTCGTGGACCCGTTCTCGCTGCTCCCGCTCGTCCTCGTCACCGGTATCAGCGTCCTCGACGCGTACCTCGTCGCGAACGCCGAGCGTCGGTCCGACGACGCTCGGGCGAGCGATGCGGCGGGAGCGACGGAGGCGGACGAATCGCCGACCTGTCCCGCCTGCGGGAAGCCTGTCGACCCGGACATCGGGTTCTGTCACTGGTGTACGACCGAGTTCGAAGCCCTCGACGACGCCGGCACCGGACGGGTCGACGAGCGGGGAGACGAGTGACGATGGCCGCCGACGCACCCGAGCGGGACTGGAGCGCCGCCGAAGCGGAGATCATGGAGGCGACCTACCGAGCGCTGCTCGAACACGGCTACGCCGGGCTGTCGATCTCGCGGATCGCCGCCGAACTCGGCAAGTCCAAGGCCGCCATCTACTACCACTACGACGCCAAAGACGAGCTCCTGGCAACGTTTCTCGAGTTTGCCGTCGACAGGTTCGAAGCGACCGTCGCGACCGAGACCGGCGACGAGCCGACGGCCGACCTCGAACACGTCATTGAGAAGCTCCTGCCGCTCCAACCGGACGAGGAGCAGCGCCAGCTCCAGGCCGTCTTGGTCGAGCTCCGGTCGCAGGCCGTGACGAACGAGGTGTTCCGCGAGCAGTTCACGCGGATCGACGACCGGTTAGCGGCCGCCATCCGGGACATCGTCGAGCGCGGCATCGACGAGGGGACGTTCCGCGACGTCGACCCGTCGCGGGTCGCGGAGCACGTCTTGGCGACTGTCAACGGCGCGATGTACGCCCGCGCGACGACCGACCGCGAGAGCGCCGCGGCGGCGACCCGGGTCTCGCTCGCCTCGTACATCGACTCCGAACTCCGGCGTCACCGGTGAGCGGAGCGGTGACACGACCGCGCGGAGACGCGTAGCTCTCCCCGCGACGACACGACAGCATCATGTACACTATCGCAGACCTCCCGATCGACAACCGACTCCGGACCGTCCAGTACGACCTCGAGCTCGAAACGGCCCTCCGCCGGATGTTCGAGAACGACTACACGCAGGTCGGCGTCGAACGCGACGGCGAGCGCGTCGGGATTGTCACCTACCGATCCGTCGTCCGGACGCTGCTCGCGTTCCACCAGCTGGACGTGGGCCACAAGACGCTGGACAAGATATCGGTCGGGGCGGCCGTCGAGGACGCGCACACGGTCAGCGAGGACGAGACCGTCCTCGCGGTGTTCGACGCGCTCGCGGAGCACACGTACATCGTCGTCGACGGGGGCGAGGCGTGGCAGATCCTGACCGACTACGACCTCCTGACGCGGCTGAAGCGGATGCTCGAACCGTTCCTGCTGATCGAGTCGATCGAGATGCGGCTTCGCGAGCTCCTCGCGCGGGCGTTCGGCGACGCGCTGTCAGACGAGCTGGCCGCGACGTTCGACGAGGACCACCCGCTGCCGACGCCGGCGTCAGTCGACCACTGTAGCTACGCGCACTACGCCCAGTTCATCTCCATCCACTGGGCGGAGTTCGAGCCGATCTTCGACGACCAGCAGGACGTGATCCGCGAGCTCGTGCTCGAAATCGGCGACATGCGGAACCGACTCTTTCACTTCCGGGTCGACGACCCGGAGGAGTTCGACCGCGACCTCCTCCGGTTCGGCCAGTCGTACTTCTCTTCCGTGTGAGTCTCGCCGAGCGCGGAGGCGCATCGTCTCCCAGCCCGGCTCAGTCGGGCTGAACCAACTCCATTCCCTCTCGGACGGCCTCGCGTCGACCGAGCAGCGTGACGTGGTCGCCGCGGTTTACCACCGTGTCCGCGCTCGGCACCGCGACCGACTCGCTGTCGCCGTCGCTGAGAACGGCGATGAGGCAGCCGTCGGGGAGCATCGGACCCACCTCGCGGACGGCCTTACCGATCAGTTCCTCGTTGGTGACCTCGATCTGTTGGACGTCGCCGGTCTCCCCGATGTCGGTCATCCAGTGGGCGAGGTCCGGTCGCTCGATCTGATTGTCGATGGCCCACGCGGCCGACATCGCGGCCGAGATCGTACTCACGCCTAGGTCTTCGAACGCGTCGACGTTGTCGGAGTTGTTCGCCTTCGCGAGGATCTTCTCGACGCCGAAGTTCGTCTTCGAGAGCTGCGCGACGAGCAGGTTCGTGTCGTCGTCTCCGGTGGCCGCGACGAGGATCTTGGCGTTCTCCGCGCCGGACTTGCGCAACACCTCCGTGTCCGTCCCGTCGCCGATCACGGCGGCGAAGCCGTCGTTGCGGAGCGATTCGACCGTCGCCTCATCTTCCTCGATGATGACGACGTTTTCGCCGCGGTCTTCGAGGCGCTCGGCGAGCGCGCGGCCCACCTGTCCGCCTCCGACGATGATGACTCTCATGGGTATCACGTTGAGGTACTGCGCGATGTACCGCGCCAGCCCGCCCTGGACGAGGGCGGTCACGAAGATGACGAGGAACACCGTCCCGATCAGCAGGTCCGCCTGCTGCGCCAGGGCGGGGTCGTTGAGCTCCGTGGCGGCCGCCCGAAGCTCGGTGGCGAACAGCGTCGCGACCGACGCGGGGATGATCCCGCGCGGCCCGATCGCGCTGATGAACAGCCGCTCGGAGAAGGTGAACCGGTCGCCGACGGTCGAGACGAACACGAGCAGCGGCCGGATCACCACCGCGACCACGACGACCACGCCGAGCCCCGCGAGCCCCACGTCGAATATCGCCGCGGGGGGGAGCTGCGCGGCAAGCGCGATGAACACGAACGCCAGCACGAGCAGCGTGATGTCGCCCTTGAAGTCGGTTATCTCCTCCTTGTATGGGATGTCCACGTTCCCGAGTGCCAGTCCGGCGGTGGCGGCGGCGGCGACGCCGGCCTCGCTCGCCAGCTGGTTTGCCCCCGCGTACGCGGCGAGCGCGCCGGCGAGGGCGAGCAGCCGTGCGTTCCGCGGCGCGGCCCCGGGCGACAGGTCGACGTACCGGAGCAGGTAGTAGAGGATGCCCGCGACGATGAGGCCGACGAGCAGCCCCTCTCCGAGGCGGAGCGCGAACCCCTGAATCAGTCCCTCGCCCGCGACAGTCGGGTTCACCGTCTCGAAGAGCACGACCGCCGTGATCGCCGCCGTCACGTCGTTGACGATCCCCTCCGTCTCCAGGACGGCTGCGACCTGATCGCGGACGGGGACCACCTCGAGGATCGGGGAGATGACCGTCGGGCCGGTGGCGACGAGCAGCGCCCCGATCACGAACGAGAGCTCCCACGGGAGCCCTTCGAGGACTCGGACGGCCACCGCGGTCCCGACCAGTGCGATGCCGGCCCCGACCGTGACGAGTCGGACCGCCGCCCGGGGCGCCTGCCGAATGCGCTCGAACTCGAGGTGGAACGCCCCCTCGAAGACGATGATCGCGACCGCGAGCCCGACGATCGCCGGGAGCGAGTCGCCGAAGCTCTCGCTCGTCACGATCCCGAGCCCCGGTCGACCGATCGTCACTCCGACGAGCAGAAAGAAGATGATACTCGGGACGCGGAGCCGAGCGGCGAGGATCTGCGCGAGGACGCCGAGTCCGATGATGCCGGCGACGAGCGGGATCAGAAACTCCTGTGACACACTCGGTCCTCCGTGCCCTGACTCACTTTTTGCTGGATTATAAGTCAGTTGGTGCGTCCCTCGGCCGCCGACTCGGCGCCGATTCGCCGCCCGTTGCGCGACGACCTGCCCCCGGACGTTCCGTTCCGCTGGCGACGTGTGAGCCGCCGGTTCACCGTCCGATCCCTGTCGAACGCCAAGAGAGGGATTACGCCGTCTCCACGAGCCGGTCCGCTATCCGTTCGAGTTCGTCAGCCTCGCCGACGGCGTCGAGCCACCGATCGGGAAGCGTCGATGCGCCGAACCGCGCACCCGCGACCGCACCCGCGATCGCCCCGATTGTATCGGCGTCTCCGCCGCGATTGACCGCGGTCACGATTGCCTCCTCGGCACTCTCGGCGGACAGCCCGTCGTGGAGTGCCGTCCGTAGCGAATGAACGACGTAGCCCGACGTCTCCAGGTCGTCGAGCGAGTCTCCCCGAGCGAGCGGCCGAAGCGCCGTGACGAGTTCAGCGGGTGCGTCCGTACCCACGTAGTCGAGCGCATCCCGTAACGGCGCGTCCGCGTCGTCGAGGAGCCCAGCCACCGTGAGGTTCAGGATCCCGCACCCGTACGTACACCGCGGATCGGCGTGCGTGATCCGCGACGAATCCCGGCTCACCTCGACGAGTCGCTCTCGGTCCGCCGCGTACGGAACTGCGAGCGGCGCGCACCGCATCACGCTCCCGTTCCCGGCGTTCTGCCCCTCCGGGCTGTGTTCCCAGACGTGCCGGCCCGCCTCGTCCCACTCGCCGCCGTGCTTGAGTCGGCTCAACGACTTCATCGTCATCCGGCCGATGTCGAACGGGTCGCTGTCGTACCACGCGACGAACCGCTCCGCGATGTCCGCCGGATCGAACTCTCCCCGCTCGACGAGGCTCCGCGCGATACACAGCGCCTGCTCGGTGTCGTCCGTGATCGTCCCGGCGGGCTGGTTCCACGTTCCGTGGCCGACCATCTCGTCGAGTCGCCCGTGACCGGTACGGATCCCGGACGCGGACATGAACTCGACCGGCCGACCGAGCGCGTCTCCACAGGCGATCCCACAGAGGACACCGCGGGCCCGATCAACGTCCATACGTCACACGACACGAGCCCCCACGAAAAGTGTCGGGTGACGCGCACCGGCTCCGGCAGCTCTCGCTCTCGCAGTCGACGGTTCTGGTCGACCCGTCCGCCGTCGGCACCGACCCGGCCGTATTCGTTCGTGGGGACGCCGGTCCCGATCCGAACCCGGATCGAAATTCAAATATCCGAACACCTGTAACAAGATATGTTCAAATGACAGAGGAAAGCAGTTCTACCCGGGTTCCCAGTCAGCCGGTCGTCGTCCAGGAGGACACCCATCAGAACGAGGTCCCGGACAACATCGACTCGGAGCTGTACTCGGCGGACAGCCCGGACAACTCGTTCCACGAGTTCACGATCGAGCGCGGAGACGAACTCGTCGAGGCGCTCCGCGACAACGGCTACACGGTGGAGTTCAGAGAGTGAAAGCCTACGGATTCTCCGACGCACAGTGAATCTCCGCAGCGGACGACGCGTCACTCCGAACGAACTGCCGAGGGTGGCCGCTTCGCGTTCATCGATGCTGCGGTTGCCGATGCTGCCTTCACTCGGCGCCCGTATAACGCGTCACCGTTCGAGGAGCTCTCAGGGTTCGCTTCCGCGGTGCGGAACGCCGGGGTAAGTGTTAAAATGCTGCCTTGTCAATTAACATACCATATATGAAGATTGAGGTTAACGCCCTCGGAGAGTTTAATCGCCTCGCTCATGACGGGTCGAAACAGGCCGCGAACTCACTCGGACAGTTGACCGGTGTCCGGCCGACGGTCGAAGCGACGAGCATCGATCTCCTCCGGCGTCGAGATATCATCGCTGACCTTCACAATCAGGATCTCATCGGTATTTCGAGCGAATTCTCCGGGGGTATCGCTGGGACAGCACTGCTCGTCTTCAACGAGGCGGGCGCGAGGACGCTCGCGAAGAGCCTTCCCGGTGACTGCGCCGAGGCGATCGGTCTCGAATCGCGGCTCACGGAACTCGGAAACATCATGCTTAGCGGGTTCATCGACGGGTGGGCGGACTATCTGAACCAGGCTATCGATCAGCGCCCACCGACGTACCTGACGGGAGGCGGGACGGACATCATCCCGGACGCGACGCCGATCGATCAGGCGTCGAATCAGGTGCTGACGGTGAACACTACGTTCGAAACGTCGAGCGCAGTCGTCGAAACGACGACGTACGTATTCCTCGAGGAGGCGTCGTTCAGGCATATTCTCGATACCCGGCTCACCAGCGAGTCGACGCCGATACCGCTGGACAAGCTCCAGGTGTTCAGCCGAATGGCCGCGAAGGGCGGCGACACCGCAGGCGACAGCATAACGATGATGACCGGGATCGACACGTCGGTTACGGTCAGCCGCATGAGCTTCCTTCAGGTCGAACAGATCGGACCGCGACTCGGTGACGAGCAGCAGGTGGGCGTCGTTGCGAAGCTAACCGGCCTCCCCACCGGCTACGTCCTTGTCCTGTTCGACGAGCCCTCCGCCGAAACAATCGCAGAGGCGATGGGTACCGGAGCGGTCACCGACGGATTCGACGGAATTCACGAGAGCGCGATCGAAGAGATCAGCAATATCATGATCAGCGGATTCGTCGACGGGTGGGCGAACGTGCTCGGCACGTCGAACCAGCATACCCCTCCGGAGTTCGTCCACGACTTCGCGTCGGCTATCGTCGATCCGATAATGCTGGATCTCGCGACGACGCAGGAGTACGTGTTCGGGTTCGACACCCTCATTAAAACGGCTGGGGACGCCGTGAGTTGCAAAATACTCGCCCTCCCACGGGCCGAGGAGCTCAAGGAGGCGCTCGACGAACTCTCGGTCGGCGAACTGTCCGCTGACGTCGAGGCAGAAATGGAGGCCGACCCCGAGTCCCTGTTCCAAGAGCACGTCGAGTAGCGCTTTGGGTGCGGTGATGTCGTCCGAAGTCATCGCGTCGCCCAGCGGCTAACGGTCGACCCGGAAGTCACGAATCCGCCGGTGCGCTGGAACGGAGGGCGACTGGAACCACCGGCTTGAACAGGCCCGCTCATCCCGTGCGCCGGCGACTCTTCTCGTCGTTGGCGAGATTCGTCTCCGTCACGGCGAGGTCCCGCGGCGTCGATCGTCGCACGGTGAGGTCATCTCTGCCGGTCGTCTCGCCGGCGTCGAGACTGTATTGTGCGAATTGTACATAAGCTAACGGGACCAGTTATGAACGACGTGCCGATTTTTATCGTTCACGCACACACGGGCGAGGGGGCCACTCCATTTCTCTGAGACGCGTCTGTGAGGTCGCGATCTGAGACCAAGCCGTCTCCGAGACCGGAACTCCCCGACTACGTCGAGGGAGCGGACCGGCCTACCGTGGTTTCACGACCGCATCGCAGTCCGGACACTCCGCGAAGACACCCGTATTCCCGTCCCCGTGGTCGTACTCAATGATCTTCCACGCCGCGGGGATCTCGCGGTCGCAGCTCGGGCACTGTCCGAGCGGCGCCGAGCTGTCGGTCATTAGGGGGGAAAGGGAGCGTGGGACTCTCTTTCCGTCCACCAGTTCGCGGTTAGCTGGATTAAACATTCGGCAGAAATGTGTCGTAGACACACAAGCACTCGTTCGGTTCTCGCTTCGATCTATTGCCCGACAACTCCGAGGGCCCACGCGACCGTCGGCCGAGACTTCACCGGTGGGTCCCCGCTGAACAGTGAGTCACTTCGCCGTTAGGGGCGTTCGCCGGGTGCGTAGTCCGTCCGCTCTCGACACATACCTCCCGACGACCGGGCGGCCCGTCTCACGCCGGTCCAGAGACGACCGGCGGGACTCACCGATCGGGGCCGAGACTGAGTCGTATCCCGGCGAGGCCGGCAAAGAGGAGCGCCCGTCCCACCGGCCCCAGCGGGGTGGTCGGGGGCCTCGGCCCGGAGAGGCTCAGGTCCCCACCGGCGCGACGCCGACGAGACTCAGTGCGACCCCCACCCCCATCAGCTCCGGATTCATGTCGAGCGAACGATTGCGGCGACACGACGTGAAGTTTGACACGGTTTCTGTCACGCCGCCGGTGAGTAGCCTGGGTGACGCGCGGAACGCGATCGACGGGAAACGCGTACGACGCGGTCCGGTCTGTCGAGCGCCGTCGGAGTTCAACGGCGACAGCGTACCGGACGCGCTTCTAGCCGCTCCGCCGGTCGGCGCCGGGTCCTGGATCACACCGAAGGTCGGCCTCGGCGATGTGATACCGCACACGACACCGATCCACTCGACTCTCGCAGTCGCAGCGACCGACTCCTCGGCTCCGCCGTCGCATCAGAAGGCCCTTAACTAATCAGTTAGTAAGCTGAGACAGAACGAAATGGGATCGGAGACAAAATCCGAGATCATCGACGCGACGAATTCGGTGCTGTGTGAGCACGGGTACGCCGGCCTCACGGTACAGAAAATCGCCGACGAGGCGTCGATGACCACCGCCGCGATCCACTACCACTTCGACACGAAAGCGGAGTTGCTGAACGCGTTCCTCGACGACCTGATCGAGCGGTTCAAGACGAAACTCACGTTCGAGGCGACCGACCCGCGCGACCGGCTCACAGCGTTCCTCGACCACGCCTTCACACCGTCGGATCCCGCCGCCGACGGCTTCCCCGTGGCGATGATGGAGCTGAAAGCCCAAGCACCCTTCCAGGAACTGTACCGGGAACGGTTCCTCGAACTCGACGACATCGTGTGCGAGGTCGTCAGGGAGATCGTCGCCGACGGTGTCGACGGCGGACACTTCGCCGAGACTGACCCGGACGAAGTCGCCAGGCTCGTCACGACGACGATCAACGGCGCACACGCCCGACACGTGGCGCTCGGTGAGCCGCTTGACGACACGCGTCGGATGCTCGAAAACACGCTGGAACTCCACCTCGGCTGGCAGCCCCGATCGGAGGTGGTCGCGTGAGCTTCTTCAAAGGCCAAGAGGAGCTCAACCTGACGGAGGGCGGCATCGTCAAACCGCTGTTTTTCCTCTCGCTTCCCATCGTCATTACGAACCTGATGCAGACCGCCTACAACCTGGCGGACACGTTCTGGCTCGGCCAGTACTCGACGGAGGCGCTGGCGGCCATCTCCTTCGCGTTCCCGATGGTGTTCCTGCTCATCTCGCTCGGGATGGGGCTCTCGGTCGCCGGGAGCGTCCTCGTCGCCCAGCACACTGGCGCCGAGGAGACGGAAAAAGCCGAGTATGCGGCCTCGCAGACGGTCTCGTTCGCGTTCATCGCCTCGGTCATCTTCGGAGCGATCGGGTATCCGTTCGTCGAGGAGTTCCTCGCGTTCCTCGGCGCCTCGCCCGAAGTCCTCCCCGGCGCGACGGCGTACATGCAGGTGGTCGCGCTGGGCTTGCCGTTCATGTTCGGATTCTTCGTGTTCATCTCGCTGATGCGCGGCGCGGGCGACACGATCACGCCGATGCTCGTCATGTTCGGGACGGTCGTCATCAACGTGATCCTCGACCCGTTCCTGATCAACGGTTGGGCGGTTGGCCCGATCGCGTTCCCGGAACTCGGGATTCAGGGCGCCGCTATCGCCACAATCTTCTCGCGGGCGCTGGCGATGCTCGTCGGCCTCTACATCATGCTGTCGGGAACGCGGGGGATTCAGATCAACGTCGCCGATATGAAGCCCGACCTCCAGTATCTCCGGAAGATCCTCCGAATCGGCGTCCCGGCGTCGATCGAGGGGACCGGTCGGGCGCTCTCGATCAACGCCCTGCTGATTGTCGTGGGGCTGTTCTCGACCTCGGTCGTCGCCGCGTTCGGTATCGGAACGCGGGTGTTCTCCGTCATCTTTCTCCCCGCGATCGCCGTCGCGCGCGGCGTCGAGACGATGACCGGGCAGAACGTCGGGGCCGGCAAGTACGACCGCGCACAGGAGGCCAACTACGTGGCCGCGAAGGGACTGTTCGGGATCCTCGGCGTCGTCGGCGTCGCCATCTTCTTCGTCCCGACACCAATCGTCTCGGTGTTCACCGACGACCCGGCCGTGCTCGATGTCGGTGCGCAGTTCCTCCGGTACGTCGCGCTCTCGTTCGGGTTCATCGGGATCCAGCGGGCGTTCACGGGCGGCTTCCGCGGCGCCGGGAAGACCCTGATCGCCGCCGCCATCTCTATCACGGCGCTCGCCGTCATCCGGCTGCCCGTTTCCTACGTGGCCTCGCAGGGCATACTCCCGACCGACCTGTGGTTCCTCGGCCAGCCCGACGTCCGGGGCATCTGGATCGCGTTCTTCGCCTCGAACGTCGCCGGGGCGGTCATCGCGTGGCTGTGGTTCCGACGCGGGACGTGGCGTGCGGGCGACGTTCGCGGGACGCCGGACCCCGGCGGCTCCGAACCGGGACCTGAACCGGACGACGCTGAGGCCACCATCGGGGACGACTGATCACTTCAGCCGTATCCGAAACGCACCGTCGACGCTTTCGGCCCCGTGGACGGTCTCGGGGCCGCGCGTCGCGGCGCTCGCCCCGTACACCGGTAGAACTGGGCAGTCGCCGCAGCGGGCGTTGTCACGCACAGACGCAGCGGGTCCACCTGCGCCGATCGCTCGCTACAGCGCGGCGCGCGCCGGTCAGACCGATGAGACGGAGACGGACCCGTCGGGTTTTCGGCGGACGACCTCCAGCGAATCAGCGCTCTCGATCAGGACGCCCTCGCCCCCTGCCGAGCGGTGGTTCATCCGGATGATGTTCCCGCAGACCACGTTGCCGTTCCGAACGGGGTCAACTCGCTTCGTGTGGCCGACGATCTGTGGTGGGGCCGACGGGTCCAGGTGCGTGAAGTCCAGCCAGCAGAGCCCGGCATCGGGGCCGCGGCCGCCGTCGCTGCCGAGGGCGAACACGCGGCCGTGTCGTCGTTCGAGCCGCTTCTGTACCGTTCTGTCGTCGCCGTCGACGGCCAACAGCTCGCTCGCGGCGTTCCGGACTACGTCGTTTACCCTCGTCACGTCGAACGGCTCGTTCTGTCCGGCGTGACTGTAGCGATACTGATATCCCTCGAAGGCGGCCGTGACAGTTCCCTCGCTGGCTCGCCGGAGAAACTCGCGCCGGTCCGCCGCGTCGAGGCCGGTGGAATACGCACCCGGCCACCGGACGAACGACGGGAGCAGAATAGCCAACTCGTGATTCCCTAACTGGTATCGGACCCGCCCGGGCGGGGCTTCCTCTTGGAGTCGCCAGACCATCTCGAGACACTCCTCGTTCGCCGGCCCCCGGTCGATCACGTCGCCGTTGACCACGAGTACGTAATCGTTGTCCGCCCAGTGGAGCCGGTCAGACTCATCGGCCCGTACGAGGTCCGGATACTGCCCGGAGTCACCGACGGCGAGCAGCGCGCTTCGAGTGTCCGTGAGGTAGCCGTGGATATCACTGACGTGTACGATCAACGGGTCGCCGGAGGTTCGTTCGACAGTAGCGGGCGGAACACTCATCTCGGTACACCTTGGTCTTCGACCCCCGAAGTCGTTTGGTGGAGATCGAGCGGACCGTGGGTGATGTAGCGTGATTTATTAGCGTGACTCTCTCAGGTTGAGCAGACCACGTGACGACGTGCTGTTGGGTAGAGTATCATCATGGACCGAACGGACTTGACGCCGGACCCGAACGAGCTGCTCGAGGCGGCGCTCACAGATCCCGAATCGTTCGACGCCGCGCGGACCGCGCGGGTCGTGGCGCAGCTCGAGCACGACGACGAGGAAGTTCAACGAGCCGCGTCGTGGGCACTTCGATTCGTGTCCGCGGAGACGCCCGAACTCGTCAACGCCTGTGCCGGACGGTTCCGACGAGCGCTTCGCGATCCAGCGGCCCGGTCGGTCGCGCTTCGAACTCTCGCGGTGCTCGATGACCACAACCAGGAGGCGGTCGCCGAGATCATCGACGGGGCGGTCGAAGCCGGGTTGATTGACGAGTCACTTGCCATCCGGACTGTCGCCGGCTATCAACCCCCCGAGTTCGAATCCGGCGGGTCAGTGATCGCGGACGAAGGGGACGAAGCGATCTCACCGACCGAACCCGCCGTCGCGGCGGGCCGGGAGGAGTCGACCGGCTCCGCGGACGGCGAGGACGCGTCGCCGACGCCCGGACATCCCCCAAACGAGCCCCCTGCGAAGCCACCCCGACTCGACCGATCGCTGACCGAACACAGGTCAAGAGAGGCTGCTGAAGCAGCCGGCGATTCAGACGCCGAGCGCATCCAATTCGCGACGAGCGGGCGCGAATTCACAGCGACGTGCCGCCGGGGTGTGATCGCCAGCGGTATGCATGACGACGCCTTTCGGGACGCGATCGAGCGGTGGCGTCGGATCGACGATCATGACGCTGTCGCACGCGTCGTCGACGCTGGAACGCGCCCCGTACCGTGGCTCGTCTCTGAGCGGGGCGCACTGGGGCTCCTCACCGAGAGAGAGACGCCGGTCTCACCGGCTGAAGCCAGGTGGATTCTGTTACAGATCGCCGACGCGGTTCAGTACGCACACGCTGCGGGCGTGCTTCACGGTGCGATGTGGCCGGGCGTGATTACTGCGGTCAACGCCGTCGAAGACCCTGACGCGTGGGCCTTTCCGCGGGTCAGCGACTGGGGACTGCGGGAAGTGTTCGGGCCGGAGACTACGTTCTCCGAGATACCCGACTCGTACGCGGCACCGGAACACGTCGCTCCCGACCGATTCGGCGGGGTCGACACTGCGACCGACATCTACGGGCTCGGTATGATCGGGCACGAGCTACTGACGGGCGCCGCGCCGACCCGCGACGACGGGACCGTTCACACGCGAGACGTCGTGACCGGTATCCCCGAAGGACTGTCCACAGTCCTGCTGAAGTCGCTGAGAACAGCAAAGATGGAGCGATACGCCTCTGTGGCAGCGTTCAAACGAGACTTGTTATCGTGACCAGCAATGCGTGACCGCGTCGTCGAACGTGGCGGGAACGAACTGATGACGGCGACTCTCGGGTCGAGCGCGTTAGAGCCGGGACCAGCGGTCGTTAGTACCTCGTCACCGGTACTCGGGGTCGGCGTCACTCGGTTCGTCGCCCTCGTCCTCGTGCTGGCCGCGTGCCTCGGAACGGCGCGGTACGCGCTGGTAACAGCGCGACACGAACCGCATGACACGCTCGTGTGGCGGTACGTCGCGTTGTCGACGGCCGTCGGAGGGGTGTTCTCGGCGCTGTTGCTGGCCGAGACGACTCGCCCGGCAGTTGGAACGGTTCTCGTCGCGTTCAGACTCCTTTCACAGTTGTTCTTTGCCGTCTTCCTCGCCTTGTCACTCCGAGAACTGTACTACGCTCAGCCCGCGACATCGACCGAGGGAACCCGGATCTCGCTGTCGACGGCCCGACGGATCGAGACTGGATTCATGCTGCTCGCCTTAATCCAGTTCCCGCTCGTTGTCTGGCTCGGGCCGACGGTGGTCGCGGAGGTGATCGTCGCGACCGCGGCCGGTGCGTTCACCGTTTACGGGGTCTCGTTCGGACAGGCGATTCGGGCGCGTCGGCTGACGCACGGGACCGTCCTCGATGCCACCGTCACCTACGTGATCGCCGTGCTGATCTGTGTGGGGACGGTGAGCGTTATACAGGGCGCCACCGTCACCTCGCTCCCGGCGCCGGCAATCCGAGGGGCCGTCAACGTGCTCTTGGTGATGATAGGGACCTTCCTGATTAGTCTCATTATCAGGCTCAAGCGGAGCGCCGACGCAGCCAGCGCTAGTGCCTGACGACCGGAAACTGCTCGGCAGCACGGAGCGGGACGCGCGGGGAAAACGACAGCAGGTGACGCCACGCTCGAAGGCGAGCGTTTACGTCGGAAGACGCCAAGGGTAAGTCAACACATATGGTAGCCAGCGACACACGGTCTGTCGACGAGCTAGAGCGACGCGTCGAGGCGATCGCCGCGACGGAACCGGCCGAGAGGAGCCCGGACGATCACGCGCGATTGACCGACGCCCTCGTCGCGCTCGCCGACGCCTACGGCGAACGCGGAGCGTTCGACGCTGAGGCCGAGACGATCGCGCGGCTGGACCGGCTCCGCGGCCACGGCGGAGCCAACGACACGGCGGTCCACCTCGCGAACGCCCTCGCGAACGCGACGAGCGTGCGTGACCGTGACGACCTCTACGAGACCGCGATCGACCCCGGCCGCATCGAGGCGTACCGAGACCGAATCCAAACGCTGTACGACCGCCGCCCCGAGCCGGCGATCGCGGCGCCGCTGGCTCGGGCGACCGCCGAGACGATCCACGCGAACGGGAAGGGGGATCGCCGCGATCGGATCGAACCCCTGGTTGACCGTCTCGAAACGCTGTACGACGCGCATCCCGAGCCGGACGTCGCGGCCGCGCTGTTGCGGGCGTACGCTCACGCGGAACTGTACCTCGGCGAGGAACCCGAGAGCGAGGAGACCGCTGACGTGCCGCTGGGCCGCAACGCCGGTGCCGACACGGGCGACGACCATCCCGATTCGGCGGTCGAAGGTGACCGCGTCGCCCGCGCGGAGGAGCTGTTTCGAACTCACCCGGACGGCGACGTCGCCGCCGGCCTGGCCGGCGTCCTCGCCGGCCGAACAAACGCCGACGCCAAGCGGACGGACGTCGAAGCGATCGAGGACCGGATCGGTCGGATCGAAGCGCTCGCCGACCGGTACCCGGCCCGGGAGGAGTCGATCACCCGCTGGCTCCCGGTCGCGACGGCGAACGCCGCGCGCGCCGGCTTCGAGGCGGCCGACATCAGTCGGGTCGAACACTGGGCGAGCGAGACGGCCGCGCACCACGAGCGACTCTCGACGCCGTCGAGTGCGACGTGGGCGGCGGTGGCGGCGTTCTTCTCCGCGCGGGCGTCGTTCTTCGACGGCGACATCGACGCGGGCGAGACGAAGCTCGAACGCCTCGAAGCGCTCGAAGACCGGTACGAGAACCCGGTGTTCGCACACTGGCTCGGCCGGGCAATGTTCGACGCCGCCCGGAGTTACGTCGAGAACGACCGATCCGAGCGCGCCCGCGAGATGGTCGATGAGCTGTCCGAGTTCGCGGTGGGCCACCAGGACCGTGAAGAGATCGAGGCTGGGCTGGAGGCGCTCCGCTCGCACGCGCCGCACCTGTTCGACGAGCCCGACGACTCGGGTGGCGAGGCCACGGACTCGGTCGAAGTGACCGCCGGGCCGGTCGCCACGGACGACGGCCCGGACGAAACGCCGAGCGAGACGCGGCCGGACGGCGTCTCTCGCGAACCGGACGAGACGAGTGCCACCCCCGACGCAGACGAGGCCACCGCGGCCGACCGGGGCGGATCGACGGCCGACTCGGCGGACGACGACTCGACGGACGCGCCGGGGTGTGGGAACTGCGGCGACGACGGCTGCGGAAACTGCGGCACGGGCGACGACCTGAAGGAGCCGGCGTCCGGTCCGGTGCTCGCTGCCGTCGGTGCGGCGGTAGTCTTCGTCGGGGTCTCCGTTGCGTACACGCTGTACCGCGCACAGCGCGCGCTCCGGCGGTCGGTCGGATCGCAGTGACGAAGCGAGCCACCCGTCGGCGCCCGCCCTGATCGCCGACACGACGACGCCGCACTGTGCCGCACCGGCTCCTGTCGCGCAATGCCACAGACTTTCCGTGCGGCGCTGTTCGAACGCGTATGACGATCGATACCGGCGATTCCGTGACGATCGAGTATACGGGCCGACTCGACGACGAAACAGTGTTCGACACCACCCGGCAGTCCGTCGCCGAGGAGGCGGGGCTCGCCGAAGCGCAACCCGACAGAGAGTACACGCCGTTGACGGTCGAAATCGGGGCCGAGCAGGTCATCGAGGGGATGGAGGAGGGACTGATCGGCTTAGAGGCGGGAGACACGGAGACGCTGACGATCCCGCCGGAGAAGGCCTACGGCGAACCCAGCGAGGAACACGTCCAGGAGTTCGAGACCGCGGAGCTCAGAGAGATGCTCGGCGGACAGACGCCGGAGGAGGGCTCGTATCTCGAGGCTCAGAACGGGAGTCAGGGAGAGGTCGTTCACGTCGACGAGGAGATCGTTCGGGTGGACTTCAACCCCCGCCTCGCCGGCGAAACGCTGACGTTCGACGTGGAGATCATCGAGGTCAACTGAGTCTGACTGAGGTGTCGGTGGCCGCCGCACACGGAGAGCCGCACCTCGGGAACGTCCCCCACGAGTTATGTTCGTCTGGGAGACAGTTCCGTTGTGAACGACGAGCTCTTCGAACGCATTCTCGTCCCGATTGCGAGTCCCGAAGACGCGGAGGCGACGGCGCGTGCGATCCGGCCGCATCTCGACGCGGGGACCACGCTCATCGTGACACACGTCACGCGGGGGACCGACGCCGAGACGACGATCAAGACCGGTCGAGACCAGTTCGCCGGGGCGACCTACGAAACGTTCTCGGACATCCTCTATCGCCGCGACCTCGAGTTCGAGTGGGTGACGCTCGAAGCGCGCGAGGTCACGGAGGCGCTCGTCGACGCGGTCGAGATGACCGCGGCGACGGTGGTCGCCTTCACGCCGCGCGACATGGACACGTGGAAGCAGACGCTGGCGGGCGACCCCGGGAACCGACTCATCCGGGAGGCGGCCGTACCGGTGATGGTCTTCCCCAACCAGCAGTCCTGAGAGGCCGTGCCGCTCCGCGTCGCGGGGCGACGCCTCGGGAGCTGAACCCGTGACAGGTCACTCCGAACTGAACTCGACGCCCGTGACTTCGAACCGGGCGCCGTCCCGAGCTCCGGTAGTCACCCGGATGTCCCATCCGTGTGCTTTCACCACCTGATTCACGATGTGTAGTCCGAAGCCGGTCCCGTTTCGCGTGGTGGAGTAGCCCGGTTCGAACACGCTGTCACGGTTCTCTTCCGGAATCCCCACACCGGTGTCTTCGACGTAGAACCCGTCGTCCAGTTCCCCGACGGTAACCGTCACGTCCTCGCCTCCGTGCTCGATCGCGTTACTGATGAGATTTTCGAACAACTGGCGAAACCGACTTTCATCGGCACGAACACTCCGGCTGATAGCCGTTCTGAGCGTCGCCTCAGTGGTAGCGACCGTCCGCCAGCAATCGCTGGCTACATCCGCCGGGTTCACTCGCTCTAACTCGCCCATCTGTTCTCCGACGCGAGCGAGCGCAAGCAGATCGTCGATCAAGTCCTGCATCCGCTCGTGAGACCGGCGCACCGCGTCGATATGCTCACCGTCGTACTCCTCTCGTACCAACTCCAGTCGGCCCTTCGCGACGTTCAGGGGGTTCCGTAGGTCGTGCGAAACTATCGACGCGAACTGGCTCAACTGCTCGTTCTGATCTCGGAGCTGTTCCGTCGTCCGCTTTCGCTGGAGTTCCACCGTCACCCAGTTGCTCATCAGGTCAACCAGCGTCTCCTCCCAGTCCGTGAACCGATCGGCCCGGGCCGCAGTGTCGTAGAAACAGAACGTCCCGTACACGTCACCGGTGTCGAACACTGGGGCTCCGATGTACGACGAAATCCCCCACTCGGTGAATCCCGCCCGGCCGGTCTCCTCGGGCGCATCCCGTTCGACGTCGCCGATCACGACCGTCTGTCTGGTGCTCGCTACTAGTTCACAGTTCGTCGCCGAGACCGGAACTACGTCGCCGGGCTGGATCGTCTCACGGTCCGTGTCGACGAACTCGAAGACGTATTCGTCGTCGTGAATGCTCGAGAGGGTCCCGTACTCGGTTCCTAACTCCCTCCGACCGAGCCGCAGAAGCGCTTGTACCTTCTCGTCAAACGACAGATCCGGGTCCGAAGTGACGTCGTACAGTTCGTGAAGCGCCCGCTCTCGTTGCTTCCGCTCAGTAATGTCGTGAACGGCCCCTCGGAGCGTCGTGACTTCACCGTTTTCGACGTGAGGGTCGCCGCGGATCTCCATCCACCGATCCTCGCCGTTAGACCGCTGGAGGCGGGCCTCTATCGCGAACGATTCCCCGTGAGTAAGTGCGTTTTCGACCGCGGCTTCAACCCTCGGCCGGTCTTCCTCGACGTAGCTGTCGACGACGTCCTCCAGTGAGGGCGTTCGGTCGCCCTCCCAGCCGATGAGCTCGAACAGGTGGTCGGACCAGAACGCGTCTCCCGTCTTCGGGTCGACCTCCCAGCCGCCGACATCGGCGACCCGTTCCGTGTGATCGAGGAGTTCGACGACGCGATCAAACTCACGCTCGCGTTCTCGCCGCTCAGTTATATCCGAGGCGATACCGACGGTCCGATACACTTCTCCGGCCTCGTTTTTCACCGGAACGGCCCGGTCGTACACCCATCGCGTCTCTCCGTTCGGCCGGACGATGCGGTACTCCTCCTCGTAGGAGCCAGTCGACTGCGGATCGAGGATCTCTTCGACTCGGTCTCGGTCCTCCGGATGGATGGCGTCCGCAAATGACTGCGGGTCCTCGTATAGCGCGTCGGGCGATCGGCCCCAAATCTCCTCGTACGCGGGGTTGACGTAGAGTACTTCACCCTTCGTCGGGTCGGTCATCCAGACCATTTCCTGGATGTTCTCGGCCATCTGCCGGAACCGCCGTTCTCGCTCTCGGAGTTCGTCTTCCATCCGAACACGCTCCGAGATGTCTCGGAGAACGCCGACGAACTTGCGTTCGCCGCCCTCGTTGAACGTGCTGAACGATATCGAGACCGGCACCTCGTGTCCCTCTCGATGCTGGGCGGAGAATTCGATCGCCGTCCAGTCCAGCGACCGGTCGTTCGTCTCCAGGAACCGCTCCATTCCCTGCCGGTGGCCGTCTCGATACCGCTCCGGTATCAAGGTGAACAGCGAGTCGCCTCTGAGGGTCTCCGGGTCGTACCCGAACAGGTCTTCGGTCGCTTGGTTTACGAACTGGATCGTGTTCGTGGAGTCGACGGTGAGGATGGCGTCGCTTGAGTTTTCGGCGATCGCCTCGAGGCGCCGCTTGGTCCGTTCGGCCTCCCGCTCGGCCCGCCACTTGTCGACGACGTTTCGGACCCGATTGGCCAGAACGGCGTACTGATCGGTGCCGACTCCCTTCTGTAAATAATCCGTAACGCCCGCCGAAATCGCATCGCTCGCGATGTCCTCGCTTCCTTTCGCCGTGAACAGTATAAATGGAAGATCGGCGTCCCGCTCGCGAACGGCTTCGAGAAGTTCGATCCCGTTCCGCTCCGGCATGTCGTAGTCGGAAACAACGCAGTCGATGTCCGTTTCAGCGAGTGTGTCGAGTCCGTCACTCGCGCTCCCCGCGGATACGACCTCGAAATGACTGTCCTCTCTTCGGAGATAGGTACTGACCAATTCCGCAAGGTCGGGATCATCGTCGACATGTAAAATGCGGATTGAGTTCACTTTCTCGCTCATGTGACGCCTTACTGTTAGATATATAATTACATAGTAATAAGTCCCCTATAGAAATGTAACTGAACGTGAACCAAGACGCAGCACTCGGGTAGTGTTTATGAGCGAATGTCGGCCTCGCGCCTCCGGTCTCGACCGTGGTATTGACATCCTCCTCCGCGTAAACGCGGAGGAATCCCGAGCGGTGGGAGTTTCAGGTTTCCAGTCCGATCACCGGACTACCACACCTTTCGGGCACGGGTAGTCCCACAGCGTCGATGTGGTGGACTGCTGGCGGTGCCAAGCCGCCGTTACCCCTATCCTCGACCATGTATGGCGTCCCAATGTTGTTTTTGCCACGGGGGCGCCAGCAGGCGTCAGCGGAGTTGGGGATATCGTGTCGCGTGCTTTGAGCGGTCGGCACAGACACACCCTTCGAGGATGTAGCGTTCACCGACTAGCCTTTCAGATACTGTCTCGTTACGCGGGCGGACAGGCCGCCTCTGAAGGACGGTCCGGAATCCGCTCCGTTCCGACCGATTCCTACCTTCAGATAGAGCGGCCTGTCAGTTAAATCTCCGTCTGTGAAACTCTGTACAGACGTTCGGCTAGTGGATAGCTTCCCACCATGTCGGCTTCATCACCCGCCTAAAGGCGGGTGTATTCGCCTTGCCGTCTCTATAACCGTGATCAGACACCGAGAACGGGCACTCGCCCGTCGGTGCTCACTCCTCGCTCTCGTACGTCTCGCCGACGGCGGAGGGGGTCCGCGTGGAGCCCCAGATCGTCAGGACGAGGATCACGCCGGCGTACGGGAACAGATTAACCAGCCTGTTCGGGACGTTGATGCCGACCGTCTGTAGCTGGATCTGTAACATGTCCAAGCCCCCGAACACGAGCGCTGCGGCGGCCGCTCCGAGCGGGTTGTAGTTCCCGAACAGGTAGGCGACGATGCCGATCCAGCCGCGGCCGCTGACCATCGTGTCACCGGTGCCGGTGAACGACCCCGCCTGTGCGAGCAGTACCGCGCCGCCGAGGCCGGCCATGACGCCGGAGAAGATCACTGCCGCGTATCGAACACGCGTCAGGTCGACGCCGGCCGTGTCGAGCGCTTCCGGGTTCTCCCCGGCCGCTTGGATCCAGTATCCGTACCTCGTGTCGTTGAGGAACTTCCACGCGGCCACGGCCACGACGGCCGTGATCATCACGAGCGGTGACGCGTCGAAGAGGATCCGACCGAGCACGGGGACGTCTGCGAGCACGGGGATAGCCAGGTTGTCGATGCTCTCGAGGCTCGGGCTGTTTCGGCTGTCCCAGACGAGCACCGCCATGAACGGCCCGAAGCCGAGCCCGACGAACCAGAGCGCCAACCCGGCGACGATCTGGTCCGCCTCGTATCTGATCAACAGGATCGCGAACAGCACTGCGAACGCGAGACTGACCAGCACCGAGGCGAGGATCGCGAGCCAGATATCGCTCTGCCCCGGATCGCCCCCGCTGATGATCCACATCGTCGTCGCCGCGGTCGCCGCCCCGAAGATCATGAACCCCTCGACGCCGATGTTGAAGACGCCGCTCTTCTCGGCGTAGAGACCGCCGATGGCCGTCAGCGCGATCGGTGTCGCGGATTGATGCGAGCGCTCCACGAACCCGATCGTGACGATCTCGACGATCGGTAGATCCAGCGCGACGGCCACCGCGACGGCCGCGGCGACGAGGGCGGCACCGTCCCCGATCCGGAGTCGGTTGCCGTCTGCGTAGCCCGCGAGACTCATCGGCGGTCACCCCCTACCCCGGTCCGCACGGCGGCCGTCCGGAACAGTTCCGGCACGGCGACGAAGAGGATGACGAGCCCGATGACCCCGTCGATGAGCTGTACCGGAAGGTCGGTGTAGATCCCGATGTGGGACCCGGCGGACTCGAGGCCGCCGAAAAGTAGTCCCGCCGGGACGATGCCGATCGGGTTGTTCGCGGCGAGCAGGCTCACGGCGATCGCGTCGAACCCGTACGTCCCGATGCCGCTCAGGTCGGTGTAGCAGCCTTGGATCATAATTGCGAACACCGCGCCGGCGATTCCCGCCACCACCTCCGAGAGGGTCATCGTCGAGACGACGGTCCGTTCGGCGTCGACGCCCGAGTACGTCGCCGCCGACTCCTGGTGGCCGCTCGTCACCATGTCGTATCCGAATCGGCTGCGCTCCACCACGACGGAGATCACGACGACGGTCGCGAGCGCGATTCCGGGCCCGACGATCGAGAAGCCGGAACTGTCGAACACGACGCCGGGTAGGGAGACGTACTCCGGAATTCGCTCCGTGTTCGGGGCCGCGTTGCCTTCGCCGCGGAACGGGTTCTGGACCAGCCACCCCACCACCCCGACCGCGATGAAGTTCAACATGATTGGACGTGTCGCCAGCCCCCGGGCAGACGGCCTCAAGTGCCTATAGGACGAATGGTTCGTATGACTACGCAGCCCGAAGCTATCGCGGGCGTTGCGGACATGGACTGTTCCGAAACGCGAGCGCTCGTGACCGGTTCGACGAGCGGCATCGGCCGCGCTGCGGCGCTCGCGTTGGGGCGTCTCGGTGCCGATGTCATCGTCCACGGTCGCGATCAGGAGGCCGGGGCGGCGGTCGTGAACGAACTCGACGCGCTCGGGTCAGACGGTCAGTTCGTTCGGGCCGATTTCGCTGACCCCGACGCCGTCCGAGAACTGGCCGCGACCGTCCGCCGGACGACTGACGGCCTTGACCTCCTCATCAACAACGCGGGCGGCTTCTTCCGAAGCGGGCGGCTCACCGACCTCGGCGTCGAGTACACGTTCCACGTCAACCACCTCAGCCCGTATCTGTTGACCGCGGAGCTGCTCGACCATCTCACCGCCGGCAGTCGAATCGTCACGACGGCCTCGGCCGCGCACCAGGGGACGTCACTGGACCTCTCGCGGGTTCAGACGCTCGACGAGTACTCCGGCATGTGGGCGTACAGCCACTCGAAGCTCGCGAATATTCTCTTCTCGAGTGAACTCGCTAGACGGCTCGACGCCGCCGACCGAGACGTAGTCTCGAATAGCATCCATCCCGGTGCGATCCCGGGAAGCGGGTTCAGTCGGTTCCTCCCTGGACCGATCCCCCGCGTCCTCGAAGCGCTCGATGGTCTGCCGATCGTCACGAGCGTTGCCGAGGGGGCGGCCGAGATTCTGGTGCCCGCCCTCTCGCCGCGGACAGCGACGATCTCTGGACGATACTTCAGCGATCAACGGCCGACACAGCCGTCCGCTCCGGCACAGGGCACCTATGCGGCGCAGCGTCTCTGGAATGCGAGCGCGGATCTGCTCGGGATAGCTACGCCCCTCGCAGAGGGTGCCGAATGAACTGGGCGTTTGCGACAGTACGATATCCACTTCGTCTTTAGAAGCATTCAACAGAGCCACGTTTGCTAGCTGATAGAGGACCTTGGCGGCTGTGACCGATCATTGGTTGTTACTGTCGGTTTGTGATTTTGTGCTGACAAGAATTACAGACTTATTTTGATCGAAGGGCCTGACCGACCCAGTACACTGAACACAGATAGCTGGAAAGAGAGCTATCTCCCCAGACTGAATGACACAGCGAAGGCTGTCTACTTCAGAAACCGCAGGAAGACGCATGGGTTGGGGCGGATTCGAACCGCCGGCCTGCTCCGTGTGAAGGAGCCGTCATAACCTAGCTAGACCACCAACCCGCTCACTTCGAGGTATCCGACCTCCGGACTTAAGAGTTACCTTACGCGGAAAGTACATCCCGGACCCGCTCGGATCCCCCGCCGTGACCCACGAACTCCGGTTCCTCGAACGGGTCCGACAGAGCGTCGCGAGCCTCCTCCACGCGCCCCTGTCGCTCGTCGGGCTCTACGCCGAGCGCGAGACGCCGCGCGAGCAGTACGCGTTCACGCTCCGCGAGCCGTTTCCCCTCGTCGAAGCGCAGCTCCACCGGCTCGGGTTCGTCCGCAACCTCGTCTCCTCGCTGAAGTACCGCGACTACGAGACGCCGCCCGAGACGACCGTCGCGAGCTGGGCGTGGTACCCCGAGGGGGCGCTCGCCAGCGACGACCAGCTCCACCTCGCGCTGTACGTCGGCCCCGACCGCTCGACCACGGACGTGTACGCCCACTGGGAGCCGTCGTGGATCCGCCACCCGGTCCGGCACTACCGCGCGACGGAGGTCGACGCACAGCGGGGCATCGAACGGGTGCGGTCGCTGTTCGAAGAAGCGGGCATCGAGTACGCGGTGGTTCCCGCTGACGAACGGATCGGTGGGGACGAAACCGCCGGAGCGGAGCCGCCGATCCGATAGGACGCGGCGCGACTACTCGGCGGCGGTGTCCTTGCCGCGGTACTCCGCGACGCGCTTCCGGGCGGACGCGACCGCCTCGCGGGCCTCGCCCTCGGCGCGCTCTTCGAGGTCCTCCAGGTCCGCTTGGAGCTTGTCCAGCCGCGACGGCTCCGGCTCTGGTTCCTCGTCTTCCCGGCCGACGAGCTCCTTCACGCGGGCTTCGACCGGCTCTAACTCTTCTACCACGCCCGCCTTCGCGTGTTCGGTCGCCCGACCCAGGTAGTACCGCGCGTCTTCGAAGTGTTTGCTCATATCTGTCCCTTGGCCGAGGGCAGATATAACCTTTGTGGCGACTCGGCGGGGACAGTATTCGAAACGGCCGGTCTCACTCGCGCGCGCCCGGCGGGAGAGGGTCGGCGTGGTCCGCGATCGCCTCGGCGACGCGGTGCGGGTGTTCGTGGACGACCCAGTGGCTCGCCTCCTCTATCGCGAGCAGGCGACCGTCGGCGCAGCGGTCGACGCTCTCGTTGGCCAGTCGGCGCGCGAGGAACTGGTCCTGCGCGCCCCAGATCACGAGCGTCGGGACGGCCACCTCCCTCTTGATCGGCTCGGGGCGGTCGCGCACGATCGCGCGGTACCAGTTCACCATCGCCTCGAACGCGCCGTCGCGGTTCCACGCCCGGCGATACCGGCGCAGGTCCTCGTCGGTGAAGGTGCCGGGTGCGCTCGTGTCCCGCAGCGCGTTCGTCGCGAGCCGCCAGTTCCCCGCGCTGGCGACCGCCTCGGGCAGTTTCGGGAGCTGGAACGCGAGCATGTACCAGCTCTTGAGCCGCTGGTCCCACGACCCCCGGAGCGCCTCCTCGAACACCGTCGGATGCGGGACGTTGACCGCGACCAGCTCCGAGAGACGGTCCTCGTGGTGGAGAGCGAGCCACCACGCCACCGCGGCCCCCCAGTCGTGCCCCGCGACGGCGGCCGTCTCGCGGTCGTATGCGTCGATCAGGTCGACGACATCGCGCGAGAGTTCGCCGATCCGATAATCGCGCACCGCCGACGGCTTCGCCGAGAGGTTGTAGCCGCGCTGGTCGGGGACCACGACGCGGTAGCCGGCGTTCGCGAGCGGGACGACCGCCTCGTGCCAACCGTACCAGAACTCGGGGAACCCGTGGAGCAGCACGAGGAGCTTCCCGTCCTCCGGACCGGCCTCGACGGCGTGAAGTGTCGCACCGCTGGTCTCGATCGCCCTGGACTCGGCGGGGATCGACTCGGGAATCTCGTCGTCGGGGACCGACTCCGGCAGCGCCGCGGCGTCGACCGGTCCGCTCTGTGGCGTCTCGCACATGGTCGGGTCGAGGAGCGGGACGGGCAAATAGCTACGCTCGACGCGGGCGCACACGCACCAACGGACTGCCGCGCTCCGGGAGATGGGAGGGATCGAAATCCTCAAACCGCTGGCAAACCGCATTTAAGTATACTCGTGACGCTCCGCGCGCCGCCGCCCGAGGCGCGGCCGCGGGGGGTCCGCCGCGTACTCTATGACATCCGATTCGTCGACCCGGACGGCCGCAGACCCCGGTACGCCGAGCGACGACGCGGCCGTCTCGAACGTCGTCCTCGTGACGGTTGACTCGCTGCGGGCGGACGCGGTCTCCCCGTACGACCCGGAGCGACGCTCGCCGGTGATCGACGGGCTCGCCGACGGGGGAACCGTGTTCGACCGCGCGTTCGCGACCGGCAACTGGACGCCGTTCTCGTTCCCGTCGATCCTCGCCTCGGAACCGGTGTTCACTCGGGCCGGTGACATCGGCGTCGACGAGTCGGTGACACTCGCGGAGGTGCTCTCCGACGCCGGGATCGCGACCGGCGGCTTCAACGCCGCGAACGGATTCCTCACCGACCACTGGGGGTATCCCGACGGCTTCGACGAGTTCGAGCCGTTCGTCACCAGCGTCGGATCCAGCGTCTACAGCCGGTACCTCGCGGCCCACCCGACCGTCGAGGCGTGGATCCAGCTCGCGACCTCACCCGTCCGTCGGCTCGGCTCGAAGTTCCGCGGCGACAGCGACGACCGCCCGTTCCTCGACGCCTCGCGCATGTTCGACGTCGAGGACGCCGCGACCGGGTTCGTCGACGACACCGACGAGCCGTTCTTCCTTTGGGTCCACTACATGGACACGCACACGCCGTACGTCCCCGCGCCGCGCTACATCCGCGAGGTGTCCGACGGTATCGTCGGCACGCACCAGATGCTCCACGCGCACGCTCGGACGAGCCTCGGCCTCGAAGTCGGCGAGCGGACGCTCAGCGAACTGCGGACGCTGTACCAGGCGACGGTGCGGCAGGTCGACGCCAGCGTCGGGCGACTGCTCGACGCCTTGGACGCCGCGGGCGTCCGCGACGACACCGCGGTGCTGCTCGCGGGGGACCACGGCGAGGAGTTCCAGGAACACGGCCACCTCGCCCACTACCCGAAGCTGTACGACGAGCTGATCCACGTTCCGTTCGTGGCCGACGTGCCCGGGCTCGACGGCGGCCACGTCGACGGCCACGTGGGCCTCGATGCGATCCCCCCAACGGTCGCGGACCTCCTCGGCGTCGATCCGGTGCCCGAGTGGCACGGCGAGTCGCTCCTGCCGGCGCTCCGCGGCGAGGAGAGGCGCTCCGGCGGCGGCGAGGAGACGCTCTCTGCCGCCGGAGAGGAGACGCCCTCCGACACCGTCGGCGATGCGCCGTCCGAGTCCGGCGGCGACGGTGACCGCGACGCTGCCGACCCCGTCGTCTCGGTGACCGTCCGGGGCGAGGACGTGACCCAGCAGCCGATCCCCCGGTCACTGTCCGACGGCGACCTGTTCGTCAGCGCGCGCGACGACGACTGGACGTACATCGAGAACGTCGACGCCGGCGACCGCGAGCTGTACCACCGTCCCACGGATCCAACCCAACAAGAGAACCTCGCGGTCGACCCCGACGCGGAGGGACAGGCAGTCATCGACCGGCTCGCCCCGGTCGTCGATTCCCACGCGAAACTGCTCCGCGAGCGCGGCGCCGCGGCGGAGGCGGCCGCCGCCGAGCGCGGCGACGACGAGGTCGACGAAGACCTCGAAGCTCGCCTCGAAGCGCTCGGGTATAAGTGATGCTTCGAGCGGTCCTCCGCGACCTCGCCAGCGGACCGATCGCGGTCCAGATGCGCCGGTTCGTCGTCGTCGGTGCGCTCACCGCAGGGCTCCAGCTCGCCCTGCTTTGGCTGTTCGTCGACACCGCGGGACTGAACTACATCGTCGGCGCGACGATCGCGATCGAGATCACGATCGTCTGCTCGTACGTCCTCAACAACGCGTGGACGTTCCGGGCGAGCCGGAACACGGGCGCCTCCGAGTACCTCGCCGGACTGCTGAAGACGAACCTGGTCCGCGGCACGGCGATCCCGATCCAGCTCGGCGTGCTCGCCGCGCTCGTCGAGTGGGCCGGGGTGATGTACCTGATCGCGAACGTGGCCGCGATCCTCGTCAGCGGACTCTACCGGTTCGTCCTCGACGCGCACTGGACGTGGGGCTGACCCCGGATCGCTCGTCTCGGGCCCCTCAGAAGGGGAGCCGCGGCTCGACGCGTTCGACGAGGTCGCGGACCGCCTCCTGCTTGTAGTACCCGACCGCGGACGCGGCGACGACGAGCGCGACGAGCGCCATCGCCGAGAGGAACCGGCCGCTCGCGAGTTGGCCCCCCGCGTACACGGTGAGGACGTACGCCGGAAGGCGACCGACCGCGATGACGGCCATGAACGTCGGTAGCGACCACTTGGTGAGGCCGCTCAGGAAGCAGATCGCGTCGTCGGGGAGGCCGGGAATGATGACGAACGCGAACAGCCCGGGAACGCCGACTGTGTCGACGAACCCGTCGAAGCGGGCGATCACGTCCTCGTGGATGACCCGCTCCACGAAGGTGCGCCCGTACCGCTTCGAGAGCGAGAAGGCTACCGCGCTCCCGATCAGCACGCCGGTGAGGCTGTACACCGTGCCCGCGAGCGGGCCGAAGAGGAACCCCGCGACCAGCGCGACGACCTGCCCCGGGATCGGGGCGACGATGACTTGGAGGGCCTGAAGGCCGATGAAGACGATGGGGGCGAAGATACCGAACTGGTCGAGCCACGTCCGGAGGGCCTCCGCGTTGGTGAGGAACCCTGCGTAGCGGCTCACGAGGACGTAGAGCCCGACCGCGAGGACCGCGACGCCGACCGCGGCCGCGATCCCTCGCCGGCGGTCCGCCCGCGAGGAGAAGAGTTTCATTCGTGTCGTAGCGGGTGACAGAGGGACTTCAACCTTACCACCCGGCGGATCCTCACGCCAACGGGTCCGCGCTCCAGTAGGCCATCCGCATCGGGACCCCCTCGTCGTCCCGGAGATCCGCGTCACCCGGCAGGAACCGTAGCTCGTCGACCGGGCGGCGGGCGACGACCGCCAGCCCGAGCGCGTCCACGGCGTCGTCGGCGGTGGGGTCCGCCTCCCTCACGGCGTCGATGGGCTCGTCTGCGAGCCGTCGACAGACCCGACCGAGCGCGGCGCCCGGGTCGTCGAGGTGCCCGTCGAGCGCGCCGAGCCGCTCGCCGACGCCCGGGGCCGTGGTCTTCGAGTGGTCGAGCCGCCGGCCGTTGAGCCCGCGGAAGCACACCTCCGGGTGCGCCTCCATGACCGCCTCGCGCGCCGCCTCGTCCCGCCGGAGGAACGCGTCGACCTCGCCGACCGCCGGCGCGATGTGGTACGACTGTCGGCTGAGCCCCTTGCCGAGGTCGGCCCGGTTCCGCTCGCTCACCGCCTCGTAGTCAGCGCCGTCTCTGGCCGCTTCGCACGCGCCCCGCGAGGGGACGGGGAACACGCTGCTCGGACGCTCGGCGGCCGACCGCGCGGCCGAGTCGACGGCCTCGCGCTTCGCCAGCGTCTCGGCGTCGTGGGGGAGACCGATCGGCACGTCGACCAGCAGCCGATCAACGCCGTCGTTCCACAGCGCTTCGAGGTCGCGTTCGAGGCGCGCGTCCGGCCCGCCGGTCCCGTCGAACACGACCGCGAGCCACGCGCCGCCCGCCCAGTCGACGCCCGCAACTGTGTCGGGTGTCATCGATCGATCGCTCGTTCCCGTGCCTATTCAATCGGCCCGGTCCGCGGACCGATCGCTCGGGGCACAGGGCCCTGCGCGGTGCGGTCGAAGCCGCGGCGTGGCCCGCTACGGCGAGACGGGTACGTCGTCTGTCACGGGAACCGCCGGGTCGACGGTCACGTCGAACCGGACGCCGCCGCTCGCGCTGTCGCCGACCGAGATGTCCCACCCGTGGGCGTCGGCGATTCGCTCGACGATAGTCAGCCCGAACCCGGTCCCGTCCGTGGCGGTCGTGTACCCCGCTTCGAACACGCTCTCGCAGTCCGTCTCGTCGAGCCCCGGCCCGTCGTCGGCGACGTAGAACCCGTCGGCGGACGCACCGATCGTCACGGTCACGGGCGACCCGCAGTGGTCGTCGACGTTGCGGAAGAGATTCTCGAGGAGCCGCCGGATCCGGGAGCGGTCGCCGGAGACGGTGATCTCGTCGTCCACCACGTCGAGCGTGTCGGCCGGACAGCCGAACGGTTTCCACGCCTCCGCGGCGAGCGCGCCGACGTCGACCGGCTCCGGCTCGGACACCGACTCGCCCTCCTTCGCGAGCGTGAGCAGCTCGCCGATCATCTGCTCCATCCGCTCGTGTTCCCGTTCGAGGGCCTCGAAGTGCGTCGCCTCGCTCTCGGCGCGAGCCATCTCCGCCGCCGTCTTCGCGTTCTGGAGCGGCGTCCGGAGGTCGTGCGACACGATCGACGTGAACTCGTCGAGCCGCTTGTTCTGTCTGATCAGCTCCTCGCGCTGCCGCTGTTCGCGCGTCGCGTCACGGAGGATCCCCACGGACCCGCGGAACTCGTCGTCGAACGGGAGCGCGGCCATGTGGTCGTAACACGGCACCGTCTCGCCGTCTTTCGTGTGGATGTCCACCCGGAACTGCTGCGTCTCCGGCCCCGCGCTGGAGACGATCGTCGCGAGCATGTCGTTCGCCCGCTGGACACCCTCGTCGGTCTTGATCTTGCCCGGCGGGCTGCCGATGATCGCCTCCCTGTCGTAGCCGACGAGGTCGAGGAACGCCTCGTTGACGTACTCGAACTCCGCCTCGGCGTTCACGACGTAGATCGGATAGTCGAGCGCCCGGAGGACCGTCGAGTACCGCTCCGACTCGATCTGGGCGCGGTACTCCGTCGCGGCGTGCTTGACCCGGTTGGCCAGGCGGCGGTGCTGGTCGGGGCCGCCCTTCTGGAGGTACCCGGTCACGCCGGCGTTGATCGCCTGCGCCGCGATCTCTTCGCTGCCCTTCCCCGTGTAGAGGATGAAGGGGAGGTCGGCGTAGTGATCGCGGACGGCGTCGAGCAGTTCGAGTCCGTCCGTCCCGGGCATCTCGTAGTCGCTCACGACGCAGTGGACGGACCGCTCGTCGAGCGTGTCGAGCACCGCGTCCGGACTGGCCACCGTGGTTATTTCGACGTCGCCGAGCTCCCGCTCGATGAAGGATTTGGTCAGGTCGAGAAACGCGGGATCGTCGTCGACATGTAAGACTTCGATCGACGCAGTGGCGGCTTCATTCGGGTTATCGATCGACATTCCAACTACCGATCAAGAGGGGTTCTAAACGGAAAAATATCTGGCTGTAGTGTCTCGTTTCGAGAAGCCGATCGGGGAGCTGTTCGACCGATCGTCCCGGATACCTTATACTTCAGGTCACCGGCGACGGGACCGCGATTTCCGCCGTTTCGGCCTCCCCGCTGCGCCCGGGAAACACACGTCTCGGAACGCGGTGGTCGGGTGACATCCGCGGCGGAACACCGCGGCTTCACCGAAGGTAGGTACGCGTCAGTAGTCGGCGGAGAATGCGGGAGAAGTGGGCCGGCACGAATTTGAATCGTGGTTACGGCCACCCGAAGGCCGAAGGATACCAAGCTACCCCACCGGCCCGCACTCGACAGAAAGCCGTTCGTTCTTTTAATCCTTCCGAAAGGGGGGCGATCAAGACGGACCGGAGGGGGGAGGAGTCGATAGAATATCCAGTTCATCGACGCCAGACGCGGGTACCACGAAGCCCCAGTCGCGAGGACTCGATGCGCTCGTTGCGGTCCTCAGTCGCTCGTTTCACTCGCTCCCTGCGGTCCTTACGTCGCGCGTCTTCGTCCTCGCGACTGCCCCTTCGAGTCCCGTCCCGCACCGCAACCGCACCTCACGCCTCCCCAGCCTCGTCAGGCGCGTCCTGCGGGCTCCCTTCAGTCGCCCTCGTCGCGCCTGACTCCCTCGCGCGTCCTGACTCGCGCCCGTCGGGCGCTCGCAGGCACACGCCACCGCTGCCGCGCCATCAGTTATAAACCGTCGTCACCGTCCTCGTCCCCCGAGCCCGCCACCTCGAAGTACCGGCCCCGATGCTTCCGACAACCGGGATTGAACGCGGCGCCGCACGCCGGGCACGTATCGTCGCAGTCGAGGTACTCGCTCGCGGTTATCGTCGTCTCGCAGACGCCACACAGGACCGCCGGATCGTCGAAGCGGTCGCGGGGCCACGGGACCGCCTCGTGGTCGGTCGCGGCGTCGTGGCAGGCGTCGCAGGGGTAGTACGCCTCGCAGCAGCCGAACCGGAGCGCGACCACGTCGACGGGGTCGTCCCAGTGGGCGCAGCGCGTCTCGGGGTCGACGGCCACCCCGCGGAGTGGAACCGCGAATCGGGAGTCCGCGTCGGGCGCGGTCGTGGTCTCTCGGTCGGGCGGCGACGGGTCGCTGCCGGGGGGTGGTGCGGTCATCCGTCGCGCAGTCAGTAGCTGGCGTACCCGTCGGTGTCGAGCCAGTTGTGGACCACCGTGATCGCGTGGTCCGCGTGGAGCAGTTCGGGGCCGACCCGGAGCCGGCGGTCGGCGCGCTCGTCGACCGCAGCCGCCTCGTCCGGCGCGAAGTCGTGGTGGTCCGAGAGCACGAACACCGGATCTTCCGGCGGTTCGGCGTCGATGAGCGGGGCGCCGTCCTCGTGGAGCTGAACGAGCGTCCCGTCCGGGCCGCGGCCGTCCGCGCCGACGAGCCGGTCGAGCGTCGCGTCGAGCCCCATCCGGCGGAGTTCGACGCCCGGAGAGACGTCTGCGGGCATGTGGCCGATCGCCTCGTCTCGCGCGTCGAGCGCGTCGCGGACCCGCGCGGCGACGTTGCGCTCGTCGGGGTGGAGGTGCCGGAGCGCGTCGGAGTCGAAGGAGACGGTGAACTCGTCGCCGATCGCGAGGTGGACCCGGACGGACTCGCGGATGCCGTGCGAGAGGAAGACGCCGGCGCTCACGCACCGGCAGAGGAGGTCGAGCCGGCCGGCCCCGGGGATGTCGGACAGCGATATCGCGTCCGGATCGGTTGGCACGTCGCGGCCGATGACGACGAACTGGCGCATACCGGGCGGTCGCCCCCGATCGTCATAAGCCGTCCGACCCAACCGCCGCCGTGAGCCGCACTGGACTGTGCCAGATCTGCGAGGCGGCTACCGCGAGCCGCGCCTGCGACCGCTGCGGCCGCGCCGTCTGCGACGACCACTGGGACGAGACGGCCCGAGCCTGTACCGCCTGCGTCACCGGGCGGCGCTAATGCGTCGCGACGCGACGGCTCAGCGGTGCTGGTTCAGCCGCTTCTTGAGTCGCTTCGCCGCGTCGCCCGCGGCACCGAAGTACGTCGCCTCGTCGCCGGGCCGGCTCGACTCCTCGCCTGCGAAGATGATCCCGCGCGAGGAGTTCACGAGCCCGACGTCGACCGGGAGGTCCGGGCGCTCGGCGAGCCCGTGTTCGACCGCGGCCTCGGCGTCGCCCCCCTGCGCGCCGACGCCGGGAACGAGGAACGGGATCTCGGGGACGATCTCGCGGACCGTCTCCAGCTCCTCGGGCGTCGTCGCCCCCACGACGAGTCCGACGTTGTCGTTCGCGTTCCACACGTCCGCGAGCGCCGCGACGCGCTCGTACAGCGGCTCGCCGGAGGCGAGTTCGAGATCCTGGAGGTCCGCGCCGCCGGGGTTCGAGGTGCGACAGAGCGCGAACACGCCCTTGTCAGCGCGGTCGAGGAACGGCTGGAGCGAGTCGCGCCCGAGGTAGGGGTTCACCGTGATCGCGTCGACGTGGTCGAGCACCTCGGCGTACCGCCGCGCCGTGTTGCCGATGTCGCCGCGCTTCGCGTCGAGCAGGACGGGGACGCCCTTCCCCTCGGCGTACGCCGCGGTCTCGCGCAGCGCGCGCCAGCCGTCCGGATCCTCGTAGAACGCGGCGTTCGGCTTGTAGCAGGCGGCGTGCTCGTGGGTGGCGTCGATGATCCGGCGGTTGAACGCCCACCGCGGTAGATCGGCGTCGGCCACGGCGTCGGGGAGCCGGCTCGGGTCGGGGTCGAGCCCGACCGAGACGACGCTGTCGACGGCCTCGATCCGGTCCGCGAGCGCCTCGAAGAAGTCCATACGCGCCCTGTGTCGGCGGGCGAACTAATCGTTGCGTTCCGCGGTCGCTCACGCGTCTCCCGGTCGGGGGCGCCTCAACAGGAGCAGTAGTACTCGCGGTCGACGAACTCGGTCTCTAGCAGCTTCGCGGCCGGATCGGGGTCCGAGGGGCGGTAGACGCCCGCCGTCAGGTCGCCCTCGCGCTCGAACGCGCCGGAGACGAGCCGCCGCCAGTCGGCGGCCGACAGCTGGTCCCAGAACGCGTCGTCGCCCGCGAGCAGCGAGAGGTAGTCGCGGAGGTACACCCACCGCATCGGCTCGATTCCGGACGACTCGTAGGTCGCGTCGGTGACCGCCGCGTAGGCGGCCATCGGGAGGTTCGCGCCCGCGGCGACGGGCATCCCGATCCACTTCCACGGCCGGGTGTTCACGTCGAGCAGCAGGAACTCCTCGCGCTCGGCGTCGTAGACGAACTCCGCCTCGCTGATCCCGTGGTACCCCGCGTCATCGAGGACGGCGAGCGCGTGCTCCCGGATCGCCGGCTCGTTCGCGGTCTCGACGAGACAGGAGGTGCCGAAGTTTCGCGGGTACCGGACCGCCGCGTTGCCGACCACCGCGAGCGCGTCGTCGCTCCCGGACGGGGGGACGTAGGAGGCCAGCGAGTGGTCCCGTCCCGTCGCGATGTCGACGCGCTTCTGGGCCATCACCGCGATGCCCTCGTCGGCCGCGGCCGCGACGACGTCCGCGAACTCCTCGCGGTCCGCGACCTCGATCACGTTGGTGCCGAACGCCTCCTCGAAGTCGCGCTTGAGTTCGGGTTTCACCACCAGCGGGAAGCCGAGCGCCGCCGCGGCCTCGTCGACGGTGGCGTCCGCCTCGCGGGTCCCGCTCGCCGCGGTCGCTTCGAGCCGGTACGTCTCCGGGTAGGGCACGCCGAGTTCCTCGCAGGTCGCGTACAGCTCGGACTTGTTCAGCACGTCGTCGAGCGTCTCGCTCCCGGCGAACGGGAGCCGGACGCCATCGGGGTCTGCCTCGGCGTACGACAGCGCCCACTCGTCCATGCAGCCGAACGCGACGGCCTCGGTGCCCGCCGCGTCGACGATCGCCTCCACGTCCTCGCGGAACCCGTCGAGGTCGTCGAGCGGGTACGTCACCGCCCCCGCGTAGTCGACCGCGCCAGAGGGGGGCGCGAGGCCGTCGTGTGCGACGGTCTCGGCCTCGGTGTCGGCGCCGTCGCCCGCGCGGTCGAGCGCGATGACGGGCACGTCGTGGGCGTCGAGGGCGCGCGCGACCCCGAGCCCGGTGATGTGCGCGTTGCTCACGAGCGCCGGCGGTCGGTCGAACTCGGCGGTCGCGAGCGCGTCGATCAGTCCCTCCGTGGACCGGAACCGGTCAGCCATACCTCGTCTCGTCGGTCGACGCATAAAAGCGCCCGACGTACCGGCTCGGTGTGCCCGTATCGGTGACGGGTGCGACGGGGCCGTCGGCGGCGGGGCGATGCCCGGCTCGCGCGGGCGACGCGAGCGGCTTTTCAGGCCGCGTCACCTCCGGATAGGTATGACCGAAACCGAGGACGACGACGCCGACGCGGCCGACGAACTCCCCGGCCGAGTCCGGCGCGCGTTCGGCGACCACGGCTCGTTCGAGCGCGACGGCGACGGCTGGGTGTCGACGACGACCGCGTTCGACGGGCGCGTCCGGGCCGAGCCGGCCGGCGAGGGGCGCATCCGGTTCACCGTTACCGTTCGCGTGCCAATGCTTTCCGCCGCCACCGCCGACGAGGTCGCGGACGTGGTCGAGGACGGCTGGGTCGACACGTTCGAGCGCCGCGCCGTCGATGTCGGCGGCGTCACCCGCAAGGATCGGGATTTCGATCCGGCCGTCGAGCGCGACGACGACGAGATCGCCATCACCTACGCGCTCTCGGACATCAACGAGCGGCGGGGCGTCGACGACGCGGGCGCCCTGATCGACTTCGTCGAGGGCACGTACGTCCAAGGCGTGATCCCGGGCTACGAGTACACGGCACCCGTCTCGGACCTGCTCTCGGCCGCGCGACAGCAGGGCGGCGGCGGGCCCGTCTGAGGTCGATAGGGGGAAGTGTCGGGGGATCGTACGGCGACTATGCTCGCGCTGTTCGGGTTCGGCAGCCTCCTCGCGTTGGTCGCGTTCCACACGTTCCTCGCCGGGGTCGCGACCCGGTTCTTCCGGATTCAGCTTTCGACGTCGTGGGGGTCGATCCTGTACACGCTCGTGTTGACACCGATCCTGCTGCTCGTCTCGACGCTCGTCTTCACCGGCGCGCTCGGCGTCGGGACCGGGATCAACGTCGGGAGCTCGACGATCCTGCTGGCGCTTCTGATCGCGCTCCCGATGGCGCTCGGCGCCGCCATCGACTACCTCTACCTCACGCCGCCCGACGAGTACGAACTCCCGGACACGCGCTGAGAGGGCTCGACCGCGACGCCGTCAGCGGTCGACGAGCCCGGCCACGACCTCCTCGACCCGAGCGACCACGTCCTCGGGCGCCCGCGTCGCGTCGACCCGGTGGAACCGCCCGGGCTCGGCGTCGATCAGGCGCTCGTAGTTGTCGCGCACGACCGCGAGGTAGCCGTCGCGCTCGAACTTGTCGGTTCGCCCGGCGCGCTCGGCCGCCGTCTCGGGGTCCAAGTCGAGGTAGATCGTCGCGTCCGGCGGGTGCGAGAACGCGGCGTGGATCCCGCGGACGTACTCCAGCGGCCGCTTGATATCCGCGTCGGTCCGTGCGAGCGTCGCCCCCTGATAGGCGAACCGCGAGTCCGAGTACCGGTCGGAGACGACCAGGTCGCCGTCCGCGAGCGCCGGTCGAACTGTCTCCGAGAGGTGGTTCGCGTGGTCGGCGGTGTAGAGGAACAGCTCCGCGAGCGGGTCGGCCTCCGAGTCGCCCATCGATCGGGCCACCGCCTCTCCGTACCAGCTGTCGGTCGGTTCTCGGGTGAACGTCGCGTCGGGGTACACGTCTTGGAGCGCCTCCCAGACCGTCGTCTTGCCGCTCCCGTCGAGCCCCTCCAGCGTGATCAGCATGGTGGCGTTCCGCCGCGGCGAGGAATAAACGGCGCGGGTCCGGTCCAGGGACCGGCCCTTCTCCCTCGCGTGCGGCGTTCGCATGCCTTTTTAGTGACCCCTCCGCGAACGGCCGCCATGAACGTGGACTCACGCACCGCCGTCGGCTCACCGGCTCGCCGCGGGCCCGGGAGGCGCGAATGGTAGCCGTCGCCGTCTCACTCTCGCGGGTCGCGGCCGCGCTGTTTCTGGTCGTCCTGAACGGCTTCTTCGTCGCCTCGGAGTTCGCGTTCGTCAGGATCCGTGCCACCTCGGTCGAACAGCTGGTCGAGGAGGGGCAGGCGGGCGCGGAGACGCTCGGGGAGGTGATGACGAACCTCGACGACTACCTCGCGGCGACCCAGCTCGGGATCACGCTCGCGTCGCTCGGTCTCGGGTGGATCGGCGAGCCGGCGGTCGCGGCGCTCATCGAGCCGGTCCTCGGCCCGCTCCTGCCGGAGGGGTTGGTCCACCTCGTCGCGTTCGCGGTCGGGTTCTCGTTCATCACCTTCCTCCACGTCGTCTTCGGCGAACTGGCGCCGAAGACGATCGCGATCGCGCAGGCGGAGCGGATCTCGCTGTTGCTCGCGCCGCCGATGAAGCTGGCGTACCTGATCTTCTCGCCCGGCATCGCGGTGTTCAACGGCACCGCGAACGCCTTCACGAGCCTGATCGGGGTCCCGCCCGCCTCCGAGAGCGACGAGACCCTCGAAGAGCGCGAGATCCGTCGCGTGCTGGCCCGCGCCGGCGAGGCCGGGCACGTCGACGAGTCCGAGGTGGCGATGATCGAGGGCGTCTTCGAGCTCGACGACACCGCGGCCCGCGAGCTGATGGTTCCGCGTCCCGACGTGGTCTCGCTGCCGGCGGACGCGTCGCTGGCGGCGATTCGCGAGACGATCTTCGAGGCCGGCCACACGCGGTATCCCGTCGTCGATCGCGACGACGCCGACCGCGTCGTCGGCTTCGTGGACGCGAAGGACGTGCTGCGCGCGACCGCCGAGGGCGACGACGGCGCCACCGCGGGCGGCCTCGCCCGAGAGATCCTCGTCGTCCCGGAGACGACGAGCGCGAGCGACCTCCTCGTCCAGTTCCGCGACGAGCGCCGACAGGTGGCGGCGGTGATCGACGAGTGGGGCGCCTTCGAGGGGATCGCGACGGTCGAGGACGTCGCCGAGGCGCTCGTCGGCGATCTCCGCGACGAGTTCGACGTGGCCGACGACCGCCACACGATCCGGCGGACCGGTGACGGGGCGCACGAGGCCGACGGGTCGGTCGCCCTCTCCGACGTCAACGACGCGCTGGGGACCGACCTCAGCGGCGACGGCTACGAGACGCTCGGCGGGTTCGTCCTCGATCGGATCGGGCGCTCGCCCGAAATCGGCGACGTCGCCGCAGCGGCGGGATTCTCCTTCGAAGTCACCGCCGTCGACGGCGCGCGCATCTCGACGGTCCGGGTGGAGCGACGCGACGATGAGGAGGATGCGGACGCCGCGACCGGCGCGGACCCGGACGACGACGCCGCGTAACGACGTGACGCACGCCGCAGGGCGACGCGACACACGCCGCGAGACGGCGTTCCGGGAACGGCCGCGACGACGCGAGCGTTTTTCACGCGCGGCCGCGACGATGGCCGTATGTTCGAACGGATCTGCGTGCCCACCGACGGCAGCGACGCGGCCGCGGCGGCCTTCGACCACATCCTCGCGATCGCCGCCGACCACGGCGCGACGGTCCAAGTGCTCCACGTCGCGGACACCACCCGCGACAGCGTGACGCGGATCGGCGGCGACGTGGTCGACGTGTTAGAGCGTGAGGGGGAATCGATTGTCGAGGAGGCGGCCGCCCGCGCCGCCGACCGCGGCGTCGACGCGGAGACGGCGGTCCGGCAGGGTGGGGTCCCGGAGACGGTCACCGCGTACGCCGAGGAGGTCGACGCCGACCTCGTCGCGATGTCGACGCGGGGGCGGCAGGGGGTCGAACACCTTGTCGGGAGCACCACCGAGCGCGCCGTCCGCCAGTCGCCGGTACCGGTGTTGGCCCTCCGTCCGGGCGACGAAACGGTCCCGTACCCGTACGAGGACATCCTGGTGCCGACCGACGGGAGCCCCGCAGCGACCGCCGCGCTCGACCGAGCCCTGCCGGTCGCGGAGCGAGCGGGCGCGACCGTCCACGTCCTCTCGGTCGTCGACACCGGCGACGTGGGCATCGGAGACCACGTCGACACCCTCTCCGAGTACGCCGACGACGCGGTCGCCGAGGGCGTCGAGCGCGTCGAGGCCGCCGGACTGGACGCGGTCGGCGCGATCGAGGTCGCCACCTCCGCCGCCCGCGGGATCCGGGCGTACGTCGACGACCCCGGGGTCGACCTCGTGGCGATGGGGACCCACGGCCGGACCGGCGTGGGGCAATACCTGCTGGGGAGCGTCGCCGAACGGACCCTGCGGAGCGCGCCCGTTCCGGTGTTGACGGTCCCGGTTCCCGACGAGGAGTGATCCGGGCGCTCGGGTCCGTTTCGGTCGCCTCTGCGCCGGATTTCGGGGGCGCGTCTGACGCCGCGGTAGGTTTACGGGCCTTCCACGCGATACGGATCGCATGAAAGTGTTGGTAGCCGGGGGGACCGGCTTTATCGGCTCGCACCTCTGTCGCGCGCTCGCGGACGACGGTCACGCGGTGACCGCGCTCTCTCGCTCGCCCGACGGGACGGCGGACGGGGTGACGGGCGCCAGCGGAGACGTGACCGACTACGACTCGATCGCGTCGACCGTCGACGGCCACGACGCGGTCGTGAACTTGGTCGCGCTCTCGCCCCTGTTCGAACCCGAGGGCGGCAACCGTATGCACGACCGGATCCACCGCGGCGGCACGGAGAACCTCGTCCGCGCCGCCGAGGACGGCGGCGTCGACGGGTTCGTCCAGCTGAGCGCGCTCGGCGCGGACCCGAACGGCGATACGGCCTACATCCGCGCCAAGGGCGAGGCGGAGGAAATCGTCCGCGACAGCGACCTCGACTGGACAATCTTCCGCCCCTCCGTCGTCTTCGGCGAGGGCGGCGAGTTCGTCTCGTTCACCAAGCGCCTGAAGGGGATGTTCGCGCCGGGCGTCCCGCTGTACCCCCTCCCGGGCGGCGGGAAGACCCGGTTCCAGCCGATCCACGTGGAGGACCTCGTCCCGATGATCGCCGCCGCGGTGACCGACGACGAGCACGTCGGCGAGACCTACGAGATCGGCGGCCCGGAGGTGCTCACGCTCCGGCAGGTCACGGACCTCGTCTACGACGCCGAAAAGAAGGGCGTCACGATCGTCCCGCTCCCCATGCCGCTCGCGAAGGTCGGGCTCTCCGTGTTGGGCGCGGTCCCCGGGTTCCCGATGGGGCCGGACCAGTATCGGTCGCTGAAGTTCGACAACACGACCGCCGACAGCGACGTCGGCGCGTTCGGCGTCGACGCCGCGGACCTGACCACGCTCGGGGAGCACCTCGGGGTCAGATGACGCGGAGCGCGAACATGTCAACTGTCATAATCTCAACGCTGGTAACGCCAACCGAAGGCTTATATACGAGATCACGCTCTGTTCAGTTCAAACGCGGAGGGAGCACACGATGAAACTCGCAATGATCGGATTCGGCCAGGCGGGGGGTAAAGTAGTTGACAAGTTCTTGGAGTACGACAAGCGGACGGGCTCCGAGATCGTTCGAGCGGCCGCCGCCGTCAACACGGCGAAGGCGGACCTCATGGGGCTCGAACACATCTCCGAGGACCAGCGCGTCCTCATCGGCCAGTCGCGCGTGAAGGGCCACGGCGTCGGCGCGGACAACGAGCTCGGCGCGGAGATCGCGGAGGAGGACATCGACGAGGTTCAGGGCGCGATCGACTCGATCCCGGTCCACGAGGTCGACGCGTTCCTCGTCGTCGCCGGTCTCGGCGGCGGGACGGGCTCCGGCGGCGCACCGGTGCTCGCGAAGCACCTCAAGCGGATCTACACCGAGCCCGTCTACGGGCTCGGCATCCTGCCGGGCAGCGACGAGGGTGGTATCTACACCCTCAACGCGGCCCGGTCGTTCCAGACGTTCGTCCGCGAGGTGGACAACCTCATGGTGTTCGACAACGACGCCTGGCGGAAGACGGGCGAGTCCGTTCAGGGCGGCTACGAGGAGATCAACGAGGAGATCGTCCGTCGGTTCGGCATCCTCTTCGGCGCCGGCGAGATCCAGCAGGGCCAAGAGGTCGCCGAGAGCGTCGTCGACTCCTCCGAGATCATTAACACGCTCTCGGGCGGCGGCGTCTCCACGGTCGGCTACGCGGAGGAGGAGGTCGAGGAGCGCTCCTCGGGCGGCCTGCTCTCGCGGCTGCGCGACGACGGCGACGACGACGAGCTCGACAGCGCGCACACCACGAACCGGATCACCAGCCTCGTCCGCAAGGCGGCGCTCGGCCGGCTCACGCTCCCCTGCGAGATCGAGGGCGCGGAGCGCGCGCTGCTCGTGCTCGCGGGTCCGCCCGAGTACCTCAACCGGAAGGGCATCGAGCGCGGGCGGAAGTGGCTCGAAGAGCAGACCGGTTCGATGGAGGTCCGCGGCGGGGACTACCCGTACCGCGGCGCCGGCTTCGTCGCGACCGTCATCCTGCTCGCGGGGGTCACGAACGTCCCGCGGATCAAGGAGCTCCAGCAGGTCGCCATCGAGGCGCAGGACAACTTAGACGAGATCCGCGAGGAGAGCGACGACAACCTCGACGAGCTCGTCAGCGACGACAGCGACGAGCTGGAATCCCTGTTCTGAGGCGCGCCGCTCCCCGCGATGGAGGTCATCGTTCCCTTTTCGACCGACCGCCCGAAGTCGCGGCTCTCTAGCGTTCTTGCCCCCGAGGAGCGCGTGGCATTTGCGCGGGCGATGCTCGACGACGTGCTCGACGCCGTCGCCGGCGCCGGCGGTGAGCCGCGCGTGCTGGCGACCGACGCGGTCGACCTCGACCGGCCGGTCACCGTCGACGACCGCCCGCTGACGGACGCGGTCAACGGGGCGCTCGACACGCGACTGGGAGCCGACGACGAGTCCGACAGCCCGCCCGAGCCGACCGCCGTCGTGATGGCGGACCTCGCGCTCGCCACGCCGGCGACGCTCGACCGGCTCTTCGCGGCCGGCCGCGACGCCGACGTGGCCGTCGCCCCGGGTCGCGGCGGCGGCACGAACGCGTTCGTCGCCTCCCACCCCGAGTTCCGCGTGGACTACCACGGCGCGTCGTACCTCGACCACCGCGAGATCGCGGCCGCGGTCGGCGCGGCGTTCGAGACGGTCGATTCGCACCGGCTCGGCACCGACGTCGACGAGCCGGCCGATCTCGCGGAGGTCCTGATCCACGGCGAGGGGCGCGCGGCGACGTGGCTCCGCGAGGCCGGCTTCGCGCTCGACGCGTCCGAGGGTCGCGTGAGCGTCGTCCGAGAGTGAGCGCCGTCGAAATTGGTCGTGCGACCGAAGGGGGCGCCAACGTAACCACTCGCGGTGTCGCCGGGGGATCCGCAACCGCGATCCTTTTTAAACATCGACCGCGAGTGACGCCCGTGTTCGCCGGGGCCGACGAGTACGGAGTCGACGTCGCGGTCGACGAGCGGGCGGTCGAGCGACTGCTCTCCGTCAGCCCGGGCGACGTCGACGCGGCCGACCGGCTCACCTTCGCGCGCAACGTCTTCATTCCCCTCACCACCGCGTGTCGGTACACCTGTACGTACTGTACCTACTACGACGCGCCCGGGGAGGCGTCGCTGCTGTCGCCCGAGGAGGTGCGCGAGCAGTGCCGCGTCGGCGCCGACGCGGGCTGTACGGAGGCGCTGTTTACCTTCGGCGACGAGCCGGACGACCGGTACACCGAGGTCCACGAGACGCTCGCCGAGTGGGGGTTCGACTCGATCCACGAGTACCTCCACCGGGCCTGCGAGATCGCCTTGGAGGAGGGGCTGCTCCCGCACTCGAACCCCGGCGACCTGACGGAGTCGCAGTTCGCCGCCCTCCGCGAGGTGAACGCGTCCATGGGCGTCATGCTGGAGACGACCGCCGACGTGGACGCGCACAGCGGCGGGCGACGGAAGACGCCCGGCCAGCGGCTCAACACGATCCGCGCTGCGGGTCGACAGAGGGTTCCGTTCACGACCGGCATCTTGGTCGGGATCGGCGAGGACTGGCGCGACCGTGCCGAGAGCCTGCTCGCGATCCGTAAGCTCCACGAGCGACACGGCCACGTCCAGGAGGTGATAGTACAGAACGTCGTCCCCAACGAGCGTTCGGACTTCCCGAAGCCCGACCTCGCGACGATGCGCCGCGTCGTCGCGATGGCGCGCGCGGCGCTCCCGCCGGAGGTGTCCGTTCAGGTACCGCCGAACCTCTCGCCGGCGGCGGACCTCGTCGACTGCGGGATCGACGACCTCGGCGGCGTCTCGCCGGTGACGGACGACTACATCAACCCGGCGTACGAGTGGCCCGACCTCCGCGGGCTCGAGGCGGTCGCCGACGCCGGCGGCGTCCCGCTCCGCGAGCGGCTCCCGACGTACGCCCGCTACCTCCCGGACGACGTTCGCCCCGCGGGCGTCGAGCCGGCGCCCGAACCGGACGGTCGCGAGGCGTGGATCCCGCCCGCGGTCCGCGAGCGGATCGCGGCGGACGACGTCCACGGTCGACGGCTGCGCGCGGTCGCCCGTGGCGACGGACCGCTCGCGGTACGGAGCGACTGACGCGGTCTCCCGCCGGCGACCGCTGCCCCGTGCGAGCGACCGGTTTCCCACGCGGCCGTCCGTCCACCGGACGTAAACAACCGCGCCGCCAGTAGCTTCTTTATATATCCTCGTGAAAGGGCGGGTGATGCTTCTCTTACAGCTCGACGCGGTCACAACCGCGGTCGACGTCGCGGCGATAGCGACCTCGGTGGTCGGGTTCGTCGCCGGGTTCCTGGCCGTGCTGCTGCTCGGCAAGTACGTCGTCATTCCGGGGCTCCGACGGATCGTCAGGTCGCGCGGCTTCGACGAGGCGGTTGTGAGCCTCGGGACGAACGTGCTCAACGCCGTGGTCTGGGTGGCGGCGATCGCCATCGGATTCGCCGTCGCCGGCTACGGCGGCTTCCTCTCGGCGTTCGCGGTGTTCGGCGGCGCCATCGCGCTCGCGGTCGGCTTCGCGGCGCAGGACCTCCTCGGCAACTTCGTCGCCGGCGTGTTCATCCTGAAGGACAAGCCGTTCGAGGTCGGCGACTGGATACAGTGGGGCGACATGTCCGGCCGCGTCGAGGAGATCGATCTCCGCGTCTCGCGGGTCCGGACCTTCGACAACGAACTGGTCACCGTCCCGAACGGTGATCTCGCGAACAGCGCGGTGACGAACCCCGTCGCCTACGACACGCTCCGCCAGAAGTTCGTCTTCGGGATCGGCTACGACGACGACATCGAGACGGCGACCGACATCATCATCGAGAAGGCCGAGGCCCACGAGGAGATCCTCGACGACCCGGGCGTCTCGGTCCGGCTCGTCGAGCTCGGCGACTCCGCCGTCGGGCTCCAGTCGCGCTGGTGGATCGCGGACCCCGACCGCGGCGACTTCGTCCGCGTGCGCTCCGAGTACGTCACCGCGGTGAAGGAGGCGTTCGACGACGCCGGGATTGACATGCCGTACGTCCACCGGCAGCTCACCGGCAGCGTCGAAGTGATCGAGGACGTCGCCGACGAGTAGGCTCCCGATCCGCCCGCGGCCCTATCCGACCTCTTCCTCCACCTCGCCCGCGTCGGGGCGGTACTGCCGGCTGACGGCCTGCCACCGGTTCGACCGGAACCGGTAGCCGTTCAGTCCGGCGGGGACGAGCTTCTCCGCGACCAGCGCCGCGTAGAGGCCGCCGACGCCGAGCGGCGTGACGAGCCCGACCAGCGCGACGGGAAGCGCGAAGACGTACAGTCCCACCATCGACGCGAGGAAGGGCCAGCGCGTGTCGCCCGCGCCGCGGAGCGACCCCGTGATCGAGCCGTCGACGCCGAGTGGCACCGCGCTCACCGCGGCGGCGACGACGAACGCCGCGGTCGCGCTCACCGCGGCCGGATCGTCGACGAACACGCCGGCGATCGGGCCGGCGGCGGCGATCACCGCGGCCGACGCGAGGACGTAGACGACCGCCGACAGCGCGATCACGTCGCGGCCGTACGCGGTCGCGAGCGACTCCTCGCCCGCGCCGAGCCGCTGGCCGACGAGCGTGCTCGCGGCGATCGAGAACCCCCAGCTGAAGCTGCCGAGCAGCGCTCTGACCCGGCGGCCGACCTCCAGGGCGGCGACCGTCGCGGAGCCGAACGACGACGCGATCCACAGGAGCGGGAAGACCACGATCCCCTCGGCGACGCGCCGCGCGATGAGCGGCGCGGAGACGCGGAGCAGCTGCCGGGTCAGTCCGCGGTCGAACCACGGCCCGGAGCGCCCGACCGGGACCGGCGAGGCGCCGCGGCCGAAGTACGACCGCCCGGACATCCCCCACGCGAGGACGAGCCCGACGGCGGCGATGGAGACCGCGGTACCGAGCCCGGCGCCGAACACGCCCATGCCGGCCCCGAGGACGAGCCACGTCGTGAGGAGGACGTTCAACAGCGCGCCGCCGGCTCGCGCGACCATCGGAGTGACCGTGTCGCCGACGCCGGCGTACGTCCGGCTCGCGATCATGTTGAAGAACTCGAAGGCGAGCGCGGGCGCCGTGACGACGAGGTAGGTCGTCCCGGCGGACAGCGCCGCGCCGTCGCCGCCCACGAGCGCGACCAGTCGCTCCGCGCCGAGGACGTACCCCGCGACGATCGGCGCGACGAGCAGCGCGGCCACGATCAGCGACTGCTTGACGACGAGCCCCGCCCGCCCGCGCTCGTCGCCGCCGTAGTTCTGCGAGACGAGCGAGACGGTGCCGCCGGCGAGCCCGATGGAGACGAACTTCGCGAGCTGCCAGAACGCGAACGCGTACCCGAGCCCGGCGACCGCGGAGACGCCGACCGCGTAGCCGATCACCGCGAGGTCGACGGTGTTCTTCGACATGATCGCGAACCCAGTCACGATCCGGGGCCACGCGAGCCCCATCGTCTCGTCGAGCCGCGACCGGTCGATGACGCCGGCCCGGTCGAGCGCGCCCGCCACCGCCTCCGCGACGCGAGCGACGATCCGCCGGAGCCGGGGGAACATGGAACTATCGTAGGGGCCGGGCGGGCTTGTGTCTGTCCGTCGCGGGTGGGGACGCGGTCGGAGCGCAACCGTTTTCACCGACTCGCGGCCGATAATTACGCATGAATATCACTAAGTGGCGAATATACCTCGTCACCGCGGTGAGCCGGTCCGCGGGGCGGTCGACCCCCGAGGTCGTCGCGGCCGCGCTCGCCGGCGGCGTCGATGTCGTCCAGCTCAGAGACAAGGCGGCCACCGACCGCGAGCGGTACGAGACGGGGCTCCGGCTCCGGGAGCTGACCGCGGCGGCCGGCGTCCCCCTGCTCGTGAACGACCGGATCGACCTCGCCGCCGCGATAGACGCGGACGGGGTTCACCTCGGGCAGACGGACCTCCCGGTGTCGGTCGCCCGCAAGCGGCTGGGAGAAGGCGCCGTCGTCGGCGTGTCGGCCTCGACGGTGGAGCAGGCGCGCGAGGCCGAGGCCGCTGGGGCCGACTACCTTGGCGTCGGCGCCGTCTACGGCACCGACTCGAAGGACGTCTCCGGCGACCGCGACGGGATCGGGACGGAGCGGATCGCCGCGGTCGCCGACGCGGTCGACCTCCCGGTGATCGGGATCGGCGGCGTCGACGCGGGGAACGCCGCGCCGGTGGTCGAGGCGGGGGCGACCGGCGTGGCGGCGCTGTCGGCTATCACGGCCGCCGAGGACCCGGAAGCGGCAACCGCGGCGCTGCGGGCGGCGGTCGCGGAGTGAGTCGACCCGCTCAGTCCTCGCGCTCGAACTCGGGCGCGAACAGCCGCGCGGACATGGGGGCGGGGTCGCCCTCGGTGACGTTGTACGCGGAGAAGTCTGTCACGCCCGCCTCGCGGAGCAGGTCCTCGTCGTAGAAGCTGTTGCCCGTACACTCAGCGGGGTCGCGCGCGAGGATCTCGAGGACGGCGTCGGAGACGACCTCGGGGGTGCGCCAGTCGTCCTCCGTCCCGAGCCCGAAGTAGCGCGTCGCGCGGGTGTCGATCGTCGTCACCGGCCAGAAGGTGTTACAGCCCACGTCGTCGCTCGCCAGCTCCTCGGCGAGCGAGAGCGTGATGAACGACATGCCGAGCTTCGACCACGCGTACGGCGCCTTCCCCGGTGAGCGGTCGGTCACGATCGGCGGCGAGTTCGACAGCAGCCACGCCTCGTCGAGCCCCGCGAGGTGGTCGGCGAACGCGTGCGCGACGAGGTGGGTCCCGCGGACGTTCACGTCGGTCAGGAGGTCGAACCGGTCGGCCGGGAGGTCCGCGACGTTCGCCAGCTGGATCGCGCTCGCGTTGTTGATGACGATGTCGACCTCGCCGAAGCGGTCGATCGCCTCCTCGACGACCGCCTCGACGCGGTCCTCGTCGCGGAGGTCGAGTTCGAGCGCGAGCGCCTCCGGCCCGCGCTCGCGCACCTCCCGGGCCGTCTGCTCGATCGACCCCGCCAGCTCGGAGTCGTCGTCGTCCGTCGTCTTGCCGGTCGAGACGACGTTACAGCCGCGGTCAGCGAGCGCGAGCGCGATCTGTTTGCCGATGCCGCGCGTCGTTCCGGTGATGAACGCCGTCGAGTCCGAGAGATCGGGGTCCGCGAGTGCCATACCCCCCGTTCGACCGACCGCGTGTTAAACCACGGCGTAATCGGTCCCACCCGCCGACACCAGCCGACCGCCGGCGTCAGTCGAACGCCGCGTCGCTAATCGCCGAACCGCGCCTCGCTAGTCGTCCAGCGAGGCGACGGCGGTGCGCTCCGCGCCGATCCGACGGTCGAGGAAGTCGTCGAGCAGTTCCAGCGAGCGGATCTTCTGGTCGATGTCGCCCGAGCCGTGGCCCTCCTCGCCGAGCTCCTCGTACTCGTAGTCGTCGCCCTCCTCGAAGCCGGCCTCGTCGAGCGCGTCGCGGAGGATCCGCGCCTGCGAGACGGGCACCCGCGGGTCGTTGACACCGTGGACGATTAGGAGGGGCGCGCCGACGTTCTCGACGTAGTTCACCGGGCTGCGCTCCCGGTAGGTCGCCTCGTTCTCGTCCGGCTCGCCGAGGTTCTTCACCATGAGCTCCGTCCGGAAGTGGGGCATGGTGTTCTCGTACATGTCGAACAGGTCGCTCACGCCGACCCACGCGATCCCGGCGGCGTACAGGTCCGGGTACTGGACCATCTGCCAGTTGGCGGAGTAGCCGCCGTAGGAGCCGCCGTAGACGGCGACGCGGTCCTCGTCGAGCCAATCGTACTCGTCGAGGACGTGCTCGGCGCCCGTCGCCACGTCGCCCTGCTCGGCGCCGCCCCAGTCGTCGTACAGCTCCTCGACGAACTCGCGGCCGCGACCCGTGGAGCCGCGGTAGTTCACCTGAAGCACGGAGTAGCCGCGCGAGAGCAGGAACTGGACGCGGTAGCTGAACCGCCGCATGTCGTGGTGTCGCGGCCCCCCGTGCGGATTGACGACCAGTGGCGAGGGTCGGCGACCGGAGTCGAACAGCAGCCCCTCGATCTCGAACTCCTCGTAGGGGTCGTGGTCGACCGCCCGCGCCGGCGTCTCGGGGACCCCGTCGGAGACGAACGAGACCGTCTCGGGCTCGACGAAGTCGTCGGGGTCGAACGGGCCGTACTCCGCGTCGAACACCGTCTCGGCGTCGTCGGTGGCGAGATCGTACGCCACCAGCTCCGGCCGCCGGCTCGACGTGGTCCGGTACGCGAGGAGGCGGTCGTCGGCCAGCCGGCCCTCAGTGACGCTCGCGACGCCCGCGGGGAAGTCGAGTTCTTCGCTCTCGCCCGTGTCGGCATCGTAGACGACGGGCACCGTCACCGCCCCGCGCGTCCGGCTCACGACGAACCGGTCGCCGCCCTCGAGGAAGTGGCTCGGCGACTCCTCGAACTCGCCCTCGCCGAACCACGTCACCGTCGCGTCCTCGACGCCGTCGGCGAGGTCGACGATCCCGGCCCGCCCGAGGTCGGTGGTGTTGTCGACGACGAGCAGGCGGTCACCGTCAGGACCCCAGTCCGCCGGCGCGGCCTCGGCGCCGACATCGCCGATCTCCAGGTTCACGGCGTTCGACCCGTCGCCGTCGGCGACGTACACGTCGCTGTTCTCGTAGGCGTCGGTCTCGTTCGTGGTGTACGCGATCCGGTCGCCGTCGGGGGAGAGTTCGCCGGCTGCGACCGCGCGCTCGTAGTCGGTGAGCTTCGTCGTCTCGGCGGTCGACACGTCGTGGCGGTAGAGGTTCATCTGCCCGTCGCGGCTGGAGCCGAGCAGGAGCGTCTCGCCGTCCTCGCCCACGTCGTGGAGCCGGATCTGGCCGTCCATCTCGACGACGGGCTCGCTCTCGCCGTCAAGCAACATCGCCCACACGTCGTGCTGCTCGTCGCCGCCCTCGTCGCGGTGGTAGAAGAGCCGGTCGCCGCTCGGGTCCCACTCGAAGCCGGCGCGGACGGAGCGCGGCACGTCGCCGTCGCTGAGCCGCTCCAACGAGCCGTCGGCGGGGTTGAGAAGGTGAAGCTCGTTGCGGCCGGTGACGTCGTAGTAGAGGGCGACCGTCTCGCCGTCCGGGGACACGCGCGGGCTCGCGATCGTCGGCAGCGAGGCGAGTTCGCGCAGTACGTCGGTCTCGTCTGTGTCAGACATCCGTGAAGTAACGGTGGCGGAACCCTATTCAACGTTTCCCGTCCCCGAGCCCGCGCCGCGTCCGAGCCCGGCCGACAGGCCCATGCGACGGGAACTCGTAACAGAGCTAACCCATGGCTCCCGGCGAGGACGCGCCGCTTCCGAGGGCTCCCAGCCCGGATGCGGTTCGGTCGATCTCTCGGTCCGACGACGCTCCCGACGAGCCGGGCACCGTCGTCTGGCACCGAGACGATCTGCGGATCGCGGACAACCCCGCGCTCGCGGCAGCCGCGGCGGACGCCGACCGGATCCTCCCGCTGTTCGTCTTCGACCCCGGCTTCTACGACGAGCGCGGCGCAGCCTGCGACGCCCGGATCGAGTTCCTTCACGACTGCCTGCGGGACCTCGACCGCCAGTACCGCGACGTGGGCGGGGCGGGGCTGACGTACGGCCACGGCGACCCGCTGGACGTGCTCGCCCGGTTCGTCGACGCCGGCTGGGAGGTCGTCGCGAGCGCGACGGCGAGCGGGCGGTACGGCCGCCGGCGCGACGAGCGCGCCCGCGAGCGGCTCGGCGTCCGCTTTGTCGCGGGCGACGGGCTCGTCCGCGACGCGGACCGACCCCGCGAGGACTGGAGCGACCGCGTCGAGTCCTGGTTCGCCGCCGACCCGTTCGACTGGGACCCCCGGTCGGTCGCGGTTGAGCGCGTCGAGACGGGCGTCGACCCGGACCGGGTGAGCGACGCCTACGGAGTCGCCCCGACGAAGACGCGCGTCCCGACGGGCGGACGCGGTCCGGCGAAAGATCGACTCCGCGCGTTCGCGGAGCGGATCGCCGAGTATCCGGGGTCGATATCCTCGCCGGTCGACGCCCGCGAGGGGACGAGCGGCCTCTCGGCGTACCTCCGGTTCGGCTGCCTGTCGGTCCGCGAGGTCCACCGCCACGTCGACGAGCGCGCGCCGGACGGGCGCGGGAAGTCGATGTACGTCTCGCGGCTGTTCTGGAACCGCCACTACACGCAGAAGCTGCTCGACTGGCCGGGGTGGCTCGACCGCGCAGTGAACCCGGTGTACGAGGGGTTCAACGGCCACCGCCACGATCCGGACCTCGTCGCGGTGTGGAAGCGCGGCGAGACGGGGTTCCCCATGGTCGACGCGAGCATGCGCTGCCTGCGCGAGACGGGGTGGCTGAACTTCCGGATGCGGGCGCTGTGCGCGTCGTTCTACTTTCACATCCTCCAACAGCCGTGGCGGATCGGCGCCGACCACTTCTACGAGCACCTGATCGACGGCGACCCCGCGATCAACTACACCCAGTGGCAGTCGCAGTGCGGGCTGGTCGGCCGCCCGGGACTGCGCTTGTACGATCCCCGCAAGCAGGTCCGCGATCAGGACCCCGACGGCGAGTTCGTCGGGCGGTGGGTCCCCGAGCTCGACCCGCTCCCCGCCGCGCACCTCGACGCCCCCGAGAAGACGCCGCTCGCGGTCCAGCGCGAGGTCGGGATCGAGATCGGCGAGGCGTACCCGTACCCCGTCGTCGACTACGAGGCGGCCCGGGAGGAGTTCCGCGAGCGCTACGGCGCGGTCCACGGCGCGGCCGCGGCCCGCCTCGGCGACGAAGAGATCGCGCGACGCGCGTCACTGTCGGGGGGTGTCGGGGCCGCGCGGTCGATCGCGGCCGACCACGGCGAGCCGGCCGAGCCGAACGGGGACGACGCCGACGCGACCTCGCAGACCGGCCTCGACGAGTTCGGGTGAACGCGAGAGGCGAGTCGGCGGTGGAAAGGTTCATACGGCCGTGAGCCGTATTGTGACGCATGAACCAAAACGTCGGTGCGATGGACAAGCGCGTCAGGACTGCGGTCGGTGCCGTCGCCGGTGCCGCCTCGTTAGCCACCCTCGCGGGCTCCGGGCCCCTCCCCGCGGTCGCGGCCCCGGTGCTCGGCGTCGTCGCCCTCGCGATGCTCGCGACCGCCGCGACCGGGACCTGCGGCCTCTACTCCGTGCTCGGCGTCGACACCTGCCCCGCCGACGCCGGCGGACCGCGCTGAGCCGCCGTCGCGGCCGGATCCGGAATTCGGCCGGTAACACCCTTTCGAAACCGGTTTTCCCCCTCGTTCGACGGCAGTCTCAAGTGCGCGGAATGCGTATATATGGCATGATCGACAGTGACCGGAATCGACGGCGTCTCGCGGCGGAGCACGCTCCCGCGCCAACCCGGGTGACCGTCGCGTGAGCGACGACTCGACGGTCTTGGTGATCGGCGGCGGCGCGACGGGAACGGGCATCGCTCGGGACCTCGCCATGCGCGGCGTCGACGCGACGCTCGTCGACCGCGGCGGCCTGGGTAGCGGCACCTCCGGTCGGTCGCACGGCCTCCTCCACAGCGGGGCCCGCTACGCGGAAGCCGACGCCGAGGGGGCCGAGGAGTGTATCGTCGAGAACCGGACGCTCCGCGATATCGCCGGGGCGTGCGTCCGCGAAACGGGCGGCCTGTTCGTCCGACTCGACGGCGACGACCCCGACTACTTCGAGGAGAAGATCGCGGCCTGCGAGGCGATCGGCATCGAGACCGAACGGCTCGACGGCGACGCCGCCAGCGAGGCGGTGCCGGGCCTCGCCGACGAGGTCCAAGAGGCGTTCCGCGTGCCCGACGGCGTCATCTACCCGTCCCGGTTGGTTGCCGCCAACGCCGCCGACGCCGAGCGCCGCGGCGCGACCGTCCACCCGCACGCGCCGGTCGAGGACGTGACGGTCCGCGACGGCGCGGTCGAGTCCGTCCGCGTCGGCGGCGCGGTCGATGCGACCCTGACCCCGGACATCGTCGTCAACGCCACCGGTGCGTGGGCCGACTCGATCGCCGAGATGGCCGGCGTCGAGGTCGGAATGGCCCCGAGCCGGGGCGTGATGGTCTCGGTGGAGTACGACGGAGCGCCGCCCGTGCTGAACCGGTGTCGCGACCCCGACGACGGTGACATCGTCGTGCCCCACGACGGCGAGGTCGTGCTGGGGACGACGAGCGTGCCGGTCTCTGACCCCGACGACTACGAGACGGAAGACTGGGAGATCGAGCGCTCCGTCGAGGAGTGCGCCGCGATGCTCCCCGCGGTCGCCGACGCGACGACGGTCCGGACGTGGTGGGGCGTCCGCCCCCTCTACTCGCCCGACGAGGCGGGGTCGGACCGCCGCGGGATCTCGCGCGGGTTCACGCTGCTCGACCACGACCGCGACGGCGCGGCCGGGCTGTACAGCGTCGTGGGCGGCAAGCTGACCACCTACCGCCAGATGGCCGAGACGACCGTCGACGAGGTCTGCGACCGCCTCGGCGTCGACGCCGCCTGCGAGACGGCGACGGAGCCGCTGGCCCACGCCGACGATCCGGAGCGACTGGACGAGCTGGTCGAGGCGTACGGCGGCGCGAACCCCACCGACGCGGACGTGGTCGACGCGCCGGCGGACGACTGATCCACGCCGGAGGTAGTCCCCGACGCCGCACGGGTTCGAGGCTGAACCGCGGGATTGAGGCGGCGGGCGCGCGTCCGATCGGTATGCCAGTCGCGACGGTCGGCGAGACGGCGACGCACGAAGTAACGATCACCGAGGAGACGATCGAGGCGTTCGCGGCCCTCTCGGGCGACGAGAACCCAATCCACCTCGACGACGAGTACGCCGCCGACACGATGTTCGGCGGCCGCGTCGCGCACGGAATCATCTCGGCCGCGGTCGTCTCCGCGGCGCTCGCGCGGCTCTCCGGCGACATCGTCTACCTCTCGCAGGAACTGTCGTTCGAGAAGCCGGTGTACCCGGGGGAGACGGTCGAAGCGAGCGTCAGCGTCATCGACGACATCGGCGGCGACCGGGTCGCGGTCGAGACGACCGCGACCGTCCCCGAGCGCGACGAGCGCGTCCTCTCCGGCGAGGCGACGGTGCTGTCCGTCCCGCACGGAGACAGCGACTGACCGACGGAGGCGGACGCTCGGCCGAGCCATTTTGTAAATGACGACGCGTCGAAGCGGTGGCGCGTGCCTCCGAGCGGGCGCCGGAGGCGACCGCGAGGAGTGCGCGAGGGAGTCGCGAACGCCCGGAGGGCGTGAGCGACGAGGCTGGGGAGGCGTGAGGTGCTGTGCGGGGCGGGAACTCAAAGGGGCAGCCGCGACGTAACAGTGTAAGTAATCGAATCGCCCGTCTCGGACGGAACCGCACAGAGATCAGTCGAGCCCCCTGTCTTGCGAGTTCTGGAGAACCGTGAGACGCTCCGCTGTTTACAAGCGGTCAGCCTCGCCACCGGATCACTGTCGCGGACCACGTGTACCCCGTCCCGGCCGCGAGCAGGCAGCCGAGGTCGCCCGGTTCGAGGCGCTCGGTCTCGACGCCACGCTCCAGCGCGAGCGCCTGGTCGACGCTCTGGACGTGGCCGAACTCGTCGAGGTAGTAGCCGTCGCTCCCCGGATCGAGGCCGAGCTCGTCGAGGACCCGCTCGTGGAACGACCGCTTCATATGGGTGAGCGCGACGAAGTCGAGGTCGTCGCGGTCGAACCCGGACCGTTCGAGGGCCGTGTCGGCGACCGAGAGGTACGCGGGCAGCGAGACGGGCCCGAGCCGCTCTTTCATCCCGTCCGGGTCGGGCACGTCGAGGGTGTGAAGCCCCTCGCGCACGGTCTCCTCGCTCGGCGGGCGCTTCGACCCGCCCGCCGGCATCACCACGTCGCCGGCGAACGAGCCGTCGGTCTGGGCCGCGCTGGCGCGGACGGTCGCCCGCGCTCGACCGTCGAAGCGATCGGCCTCGTTGTTGACCGATCCGCCGTCGGTCGCCTCGACGACGAACGCGCTCGCGCCGCTGCCGAAGTTGAACATGAAGGAGCTGTCCTCGTTGCCGTAGTCGACGAGGTCCTCCTCGCGGCTCGCGGCGACGAGCAGCGCGGTGTCGATCGGCTCGGTCTCCAGCTGGGCGGTCACCTGTCGGAGCGCGATCGGCGCGCCCGCACACAGCGTGTAGCTCTCGGTCGCGTACGCGTTCGTCGCCCCGAGTCGGTCGGTGATCGCCGCCGCGGCCGACCAGACGACGTGGTCCTTGTACTCGGATCCGTGGTAGACGACCACGTCGAGGTCGGTCGGATCGACGTCGGCGTCCGCGAGCGCGCGCTCGGCGGCCGTCACCGACATGTCGGTCGCGTGGTCGTCGTCCGGCGGACAGACGTGCTTCTCACGGACGCCCATCTTCTCGACGACGACCTCCTCCGGGATGCCGCTCTCGGCCGCGATGGCCTCGCCGGTGATCGTCTCGTCCGGGACGTACGTCCCCAGTCCGGTGATCGAGACGGTCATCCGTCTCCTCCGCGCCGCGTTCGGTCCGGTTCGCCGCGCCGCGTTCGGTTCGCTCCGTCGTATCGCGTGATATCGGTCATGTGTCGTGTGTCTACGTCGCGGTCCGTCGCGGGACGTGCGACGGAGGCCGCGGAGCCGCGGGCCCGCGACGCTACCGGAGGTAGCGCCGCAGGTGGTCCGGGAGCCGCTTCCCGACGGTGCCGCCGAGCCGGTCGCGTAGCGTCCCGAGGATGCCGTTCGGGACGAACAGCACGAACAGCACGAAGATGATCCCGAGGTACAGCGGGGCGCGCCCGTCGACCGCGGTGTTGACGAACAGCTCCACGCTGATCCCGAACAGATCCGCTTCGAGGACGCTCGCCGGGAGCTCCTCGCGCAGCAGCGTCGCGATCCCGCCGCTCTCGGTCGAGAGCACGTCCTCTAACCCCTGCGTGAACAGGGTCCCGTACACCGGTCCCGCGAGGGTGCCGAACCCGCCGACGATCGTCGTGATCAGCGCGTCGGCGGTGACGAGGAAGTAGAACGTCCCGTCGGGCGCGACGGAGCGCGAGTAGGCGGCGAAGATCCCGCCGGCGACCGCGCCGAAGAAGCCGCTGATGGCGAACGCGGCCAGCTTGAACCGGTAGGTCGCGTAGCCGACGGCCCGGGCGCGCTCCTCGTTCTCGCGGATCGCGATCATCACGCGCCCGAACGGCGAGTGGATGATCCGCTGCATCGCGAAGTAGCAGACGACCACTACGATCCCGAGCGCGTAGTACGAGACCACGGTCGCCGACAGGTCGATCCCGAGGCCGAGCAGGTTCTCGACGCTCTCGCCCGTGAGCCGCCCCACGTCGAGGCTCAGCGCGTCGACGAAGGGGACGCCGATGGCGAGCGCGTCGCCGCTCACCGTCGCGCCCTCGGTCGGGTTCGTCGAGACGTACCCCCACGAGCGGATCAGCTCGTAGATCACCTGCGCGAACCCGAGCGTGATCATCGCGAAGTAGACGCCCGTGAGCCGGAACGACACCGACCCGATGACGAGCGCGAGCAGGCCGGCCACCACCGCGCCGAGCAGGAGTGTGATCATGAACGGCGTCCCGCCCGGGATCCCCGGCACCTGCCCGTTCGCGGCGAGGACGACGAAGTAGCCGCCGGTCCCGAAGAAGGCGGCGTGCCCGAACGAGAGGTAGCCGGTGTAGCCGCTGACGAAGTCGAAGCTCATCGCGAACAGCCCCATGTACAGCACCACGACCATGAACGTGATCGCGGGGAGGAACGTCTCCGCGAGCGGCGCCGCCGGCGTCGCGAGCAGCGCCTCGTAGCCGAGCGGATACAGCAGGAACCCGACGATCACGGCCGCGTGAACCGCGTGGTCTCGCAGGTACTCGCGGAGGCCGCCGGTTGCCTTCGACGGCGGAACCGGATCCGTCTCGTCGACGGGAGCGTCCGATTCGTCGACGTGAGCGCCGGAACCGTCGACCGGTGCGCCCGCGTCGCCGACCGACCCGTCGGAGTCCGCCGGGGCGTCCGCGTCCACACCGGAGTCGGGGTCGCTAATGGCCTCCCACCTCCTCGACGCCGTAGAGCCCCTGCGGGCGGAGTATCAGCATCACCACGAGCAGGAGGAAGATGGTCACCTCGGAGAGGCTGGGGAAAGTGACAATCCCGGTGGTGAACAACCACGTCGTCACCGAGTCGGCGATCCCGACGATGCCCGCCGCGACGAGCGTCCCGGTGAAGCTCCCGAGCCCGCCGATGATCACGACGACGAACGCGTACAGCAGCACGTCGATGCTCAGGAGGACGCTGGGGCCCCAGATCGGGTCCCACATCAGCAGGACGCCGCCGACGGCGGCGAGGCCGGTCCCGACGCCGAAGACGACGGTGAACGCCTGCCGCACGTCGACGCCGAGCGCCTGGACCATCTCGGTGTCCTCGCTGCCGGCCCGGATGTAGAGGCCGTACAGCGTCTTCGTCAGGAACGCCCAGACGGCGACGGCGACGACCGCGCCGATAGCGACCTCGAAGAGGTACAGCCGCCTGACGCCGACGCCGAGCAGCTCGGTCCGCCCGAGCAGCACGTCGGGCGCGGTGCCCATCGGTGCCTGCCACTGCGGGTTCGGCTGGATCCCCCGGAGCGTCAAGACGATCCGGGCGACCTCCTCGATGATGAGCGAGACGCCGAAGGTCAACAGGATCTGGTAGGTAGGCGTCCGGTCGTAGATCGGCCGGATGAGCGTCACCTCCATCGCGCTGCCGGCCGCGGTGGTGACCGCGAACACGAGCGCCAGCGCGACGAAGAAGACGAGGATCGTCGCGACCGTCCCGGTGTTCGCCCCGACGAGCAGGACGAGCACCAAGCCGCCGAGGTACGCGCCGACCATCGCGATCGCGCCGTGCGCGAAGTTGAGCACGCCCATCAGCCCGAAGACAAGCGTCAGGCCGACCGCGATGGTGAAGTACACCGCGCCCTTGCCGATCCCCTCGGCGAGCACGCGAGTGGCCGTCTGGAGGCCGTCGACCGCGCCGCCGGTCGCGAGCAGCGTGCCCGGGTCGACGAGCGGGGCGACCTGCGCGGCGGCCCCCGCGAGCGGTCCGAGGCTCATGCGGTCAGGTACCTCCGGATCCGTTCGTCCTCGCTCGTGACGCCGGCGGTCTCTCCCTCCTCGACCACGACGCCGTGGTCGATGAGGTAGAAGCGGTCGGCCAGATCCATCGCCAGCCGGAAGTTCTGCTCGACGAGGACCATCGTCGTGTCCGCGGAGGCCGCGCGCAGCGCCTCCACCACGTCCTCGACGATCTGTGGCGCGAGCCCCTCGCTCGGCTCGTCGACGAGCAGCAGGTCGTTGTCGCCGAGCATCCCTCGGGCGATCGCGAGCATCTGCTGTTGCCCGCCGCTCAGGTCGCCCGCCTCCTTGTCGGCGAAGCGGTCGAGCGCCGGGAACAGCTCGTACGCCCCCGCGATCCGAGCGCCGGGATCGGCGGCCGAGTGGGCGGCGACGCGGAGGTTCTCCTCGACCGTGAGATGCGAGAATACGCGTCGTTCCTCCGGCACCCACCCCATGCCGCGGGCGGCGATCTCGTGGGGCTCCATCCCCGTCACGTCCGTCCCGTCGAACCGGACCGTCCCCTCGCGGGGCGGCGTGAGCCCGAGCGCGGTGCGGAGCGTGGTCGTCTTCCCGACGCCGTTCCGGCCGACGAGGGCGACGATCTCGCCCGCCTCGACTGACAGCGACAACCCCTGAAGGATGTGGCTCTCGCCGTAGTAGGTGTGGACGCCGTCGAGTTCGAGCGTCGTCACCGCGACTCACCCCCGGCGCGCACGCGTCGGCCGCCGTCGGCGGCCGCGTCGCCGTCCGAGCGCCCTCCCTCGTCGGCGGAGCGCTCTCGTCCGTCGGCGGATCCCTCGCGGCCGTACCCGCCGAGGTACGCCTCCTGAACGTCCTCGTCGCCGCGAACGTCCTCGGGCGGCCCGTCGGCGATCAGCTCACCGCGGTGGAGGACGGCGATACGGTCGGAGATGTCCATCACCACCTCCATGTTGTGTTCGATGAGCATCACCGAGTGATCCTCGGCCACGTCCTCGATCAGCGCGACGACCTCGTCGACGCCCTCGCTCGACACGCCGGCGGTCGGCTCGTCGAGCAGGAGCAGATCCGGGTCGCCGGCGAGCGCGACCCCGATCTCGAGGCTACGCTTCTCGCCGTGACTCAGGTTCTGCGTGACGGTCTCGGCCTCCTCGGCCAGCCCGATCCGTTCGAGGATCGCGGTCGCCTCCGCGTAGTGGTCCTCGAAGTCGGTCACGTTGCGCCACAGCTTCCACGAGTCGTTCCCGCGGCTCGCCTGCGCGGCGACGCGGACGTTCTCCAGCACCGACAGCGTCGGGAAGAGGTTCGTGATCTGGTACGACCGGTGGATCCCCGCGAGCGCCGTCTCGTCCGGCGAGGCCGTCGTGATGTCGATCGCGGAGCCGGTCCCGTCGGCACCGGCGGAGGCCGCCCCCGCGTCTCTGCCGCCCGATGGGGCGAACCGGATGCTCCCGTCGGAGGGCTCCAACACGCCCGTGAGCAGGTTGAAGAACGTCGTCTTCCCCGCGCCGTTTGGGCCGATGATCGAGCAGAGCTCGCCGGTCTCCAACGCGAAGTCGACGCCGTCGACGGCGGTGATGCCGCCGAAGCGCTTCGTGAGCCCCTCGGTCTCCAGCAGCATTACAGCGAGCAGCTCGCGTCCTCTTCGGGGACCATCACGTCCTCGGCGTCGAGCCGTTCGAGGGGCTGGCCGGGCATGATCGGCGCGCCCCAGGTGTCGGCGTACTCGTCGCTGGTCGGGACCGGCCACGCGACCGTCATCTGCGAGGCGGCCTGGTTGTTGTGCTCCTGGAAGGTGTACCCGTCCGCGCCCTTCGGCGTTTCAGCGACGGTCATGCCGCGCAGCGCCTCGGCGATGTCGGCGCCGTCCGTGGAGCCGGTCTCCGAGACGGCCTGCGAGAGCGCCGAGGCGGCGGTGAACGTCCCGGCGCTGAACAGGTCCGGCACGATGCCGTACGCGTCGATGTGTAGCTGCCGGAACTCCTCGTTGATCGAGTTCTCGTACTGGTTCCAGTGGTACCGGCTGGTGAACGGTCCGAGCCCGGCGTCCTTGATATCCTGCTCGGTGAAGCCCTCGCCCAGCGCCGACTCGATGGTCCCGCCGATGAGTTGCGTCGTCAGCAGGGCGGCGAACCCGCCGAACACCTGGACGTCGTAGGAGATCGCGGAGGTGAGGAACTGCGGCAGCGTGGACGCGGTGAAGCCGCCGACGACGCCCGTCGCGCCGTCCGACATCGCCTGTTCGAAGAGCCCGTCGAACTCGGAGTACCCGACCTCGACGAAGCGGGGTTCCAAGACCTCCACCCCGTTGTTCTCCAATACCTGAGTGTAGTTTTCCGCGACGCTCTGCCCGAACGCGTTGTCGGACGCGAACACCGCGACCGTGTCGATGTCGAAGTTCTCGGCGACGTACGTGCCGCCCGCCCGCGCGTCCATCGCGGTGTGCTCGCTCGCGCGGAACGCCATCGGGTGACAGAACTCGTCGCTCACCGTGATGCCGGCGTCGGCTGCCGGCCCGATCAGGTAGGGGATGTCCGTCTCGTCGACGACGGTGTTGATGAGCCGGCGCGCGCTGTCGGAGGAGGTCCCGCCGAACAGGATGTCGACCTCCTCTTCCAAGACGAGGTCGGTCGCGACGCTCTGGGCCGTATCCGGACTGAAGCCGGTGTCCTCGACGATGATCTCGTAGGTCGGGCCGCCATCGGGCTCGACCGTGTACGTGCCCGGCGTCGCCTCCTCGATGGGGTCGAGGTCGTGCTTGTACGCCAACCCGGAGTAGAACCCGCGGAGGCTGATCTGCCCGTAGTACTTGAGGTCGCCGGAGGTCGGCTGGAGCGCCCCGATCCGGACCGTCTCGCCGGAGAGGTCGCTGCCGTCTCCGCCGGAACAGCCGGCCAGCCCGGTGATTCCGGCCGCGCCGACCGCGGCGCCGGTTCGTCGCAGATACGCTCGCCGTGTGTGTTCGTCTCGCATACAGTGTTCGACACCGGACACCACCATGAAGGGCCGAGTTAAGATGTTAACAGACCGCGGGGTGTCGAGGGAATACGCCGAAAACGGGCGCCGAAACCGCGGTTTCCGAACGACGAGCCGTCGGTCCGACGACCGCGGCGCCTCGGTCGTGTCGCCGCGTCCCCGGTCTACTCCAGCCCGTCGAGCGCGGCGACGACGCTGCGGAGCAACTTCTTCTCGCCGCGGCGCATGTTCTTCGAGACGGCCGCGGTCGAGACGTCGAACTCGTCCGCGAGCGTCGACAGCGTCGCCTCGCGGGGCGACTCGAAGTAGCCCGCGTCGGCGGCCGTCTCGATGGTCTCGCGCTCGACGTCGGTCAGGTCGCGGCACGCGTCCAGCATCGTCGAGGCCGCGTTCGCGTTCCGCATCGTGTCGAACAGCGCCTCCATCGAGAGCTCGGACCGGTCCTCGACAACGAACTCGTTGCCCTTCTCTAAGTCGTGGAGCGCCGCTTCCGTCGTCGCCTCGTCGTCGAACCCGACCTGCCAGCGCTCGGACCCGTCCTCGATCAGGAACGGGCCCGTGATGTAGCCGCCGTGGTCGGTTATCGTCGACATCGCGTTCGTCTCCTCGATGACGGTCCGGATGATCGCCGTCCCGTCCTGCTTCGAGAACAGCCGGTACTCGGCCATGTTCTCGTGGTCGCGGAGGGCGGTGAGCCCCTCGCCGAGCTCGTAGCGGTTCGGCGACTCGACGAGCAGCCGCGTCTCCAGCTGCTCCGCCGCGGTGTCCAGCTGCCAGTGCATAGCGGAGAAGGAGACGTCGTGGTCCGCGGAGGTGTCGATGAACGGGCAGTCGAACTGCTCCATATCCATCGTGACGTCGAGCATGACACGACCTTATCCCCCGCGTATATAACGGTTGTTCCTGTGGAACGCTCGGTGAAGACTCAAAACCTTGTCTGGCACGTCATAACAGCCGTCGCCCCCGGTGTCTCGGTCGACCTCGTCACTGCGTACGCGCGACCCCTCGCAGACGCATATTGTGCCCGAGGAGCCTGAAACGCTGTTTGATCGCGACCCCTCTGTCACCGATCGGGTCGCCGACCGACCGATCGTCTTCGGGACACGTCGGGCGAACACGGACAGTCGGGGCCCCACGGCCGATGCGCGAGGGTGTGAACGCCTTCCTTGAGGCGCTTGGCATCAGCTTCCGACGGGACGCACGAAGCCGCGGTCCACGGATCAACAAGCTCGACGGTCAACTTGATCGCGAGCAGAAGCCCCGCGGCGAGTACTACGATGATTCCTGAACGACCGGGTGGGTCGTGATCAGGGGGTACTGACAGTGTAGCTCGCCCGATACAGTGTCCCGTCGTAGACGACCATTGCCTCACTACCCGACAGGTCAACGAGATCAACCGATTCGGGGTCGCTATCAGAGGCGAACAGGCGCACAACGAGCGTCCGGTACGCCGATGACGCGTCGTCGATCGGCTGATCGTGGCCGTACTCTTGATCGATTGCCGCCTGAAGAATATCGTGTTGGCGGTCGGTGAGCGTCGACGCTTCGAGTTTTACGGCGTCCGTCCGAGACCGCGTAAGGACATCGGATACATAGGCCTCTTCTGAGGTGGCGACCGTCGAGCCTTCGAGTCTGTAGCTGTGTAAGCGCGTCTCGGTCGCCTCGCCGGTAACTGAGAGCCGGAGCTGTCCGTCTCCGTAGCGGACGGTATCATACTCGGGAGTCGGAACGACCAGCGACTCCGTTGGTCCGCTTGGTGTCGCCGGATAGACCAGTCCCCCATCGCCGGAGACGCGTCCCTCGGTCCGGGAGAGTCTCCGCCAGAGTTCGTTTATGAGACCGGTTCGGAGGGCGCTTCGATCAACCGCCGGGAGGGCATCGAAAGAGACCGTCTCATCGTCGTCGACCGAGGTCGTCGCCGGGACTGTCGCCTCGAATTCGATCGGATAGGCCATCGCCGGCGTATGCCCCGTCGTTTCGTGAGTGAGTTCGTAGAACGCTCCGTCCTGCTGGACGATCTCTCCTTCGGCAACCAGCGTGTCGGCAGCGGTATAGGACGCCGATCCGTCGTCGAGTACACGCCGAACAAGGGTGTGTCCGTACGGGCCGAGCGCACGAACTGTCACCGGCGTGGTGGTCCGCTCGGCGACGGTCGAGGGGGTCTGGGCGCGCAATGACAGCGATCCGATCTTGTCGTGCGCGGGCCCGAATATCGGTCTCACACACCCCGCGGTCGCGATGAGTCCGCTGGTCGCAAGGAGGGCACGACGTGTGGAGGACATACACCGGTTGTCTACTCCGAGTTTCAAAAAAAATTGTTACTGCTCACTCCGAGCGAGGCGCTCTCCGCCCGCCAGCCCCGCTCCGAGCCGATCTCCTCGCCTCGCCTACTCGCCGAACCGCTCTTTCAGCGCCGCGCGGTCGATCTTCGACGGGCCGGAGGTCGGCATCTCGTCGACGAACGCCAGCGCCTTCGGGACCGCGTACCGGGCGACCCGCGAGGCGAGGTGCGACTCCACGTCGTCGAGCGAGAGCGACTCGTCGCCGACGAGTATCGCCTTCCCGACCGTCCCCCAGCGCTCGCTCGGAACGCCGATCACGACCGCCTCCTCGATCCGCGGGTGGTCGGTGAGCGCGTCCTCGACGCGGGGCGGGTAGACGTTCTCGCCGCCCGAGACGAACATGTTCTTCTTGCGCCCCTCGATGTGGTAGTAGCCGTCCTCGTCGACGCGCGCGAGGTCGCCGGTCGACACCCAGTCGCCGAACGTCTCGGCCGTCTCCTCCGGTTCGTCCCAGTATCGGTCCGCGGCGGCCGGCCCGGCGAGCTCCAGTTCGCCGACGGTGCCGTCGGGCACGGGACCGTCCTCGTCGACGACGCGCGCGTCGACCGCGAGCGCCGGGACGCCGACGCTCCCGGTCTTCTCCGGCGGGAAGCCGTCGGGCATCGCGAAGTTGTTCGGCCCGCATTCGGTGAGGCCGTACCCCTGCGATATCTCGACGCCGCGGTCCCGCCACGCGGCGATGACGCTCTCGCGGCAAGGGCCCCCGCCGCTCTTCACGAAGCGGAGCGAGGAGAGGTCTGTGGCGTCCCACTCGTCGTGGCGGGCCATCATCCGCAACACCGCCGGGACCGCGACGAGCGTCGTCGCCGACTCGCGCTCGACGTCGCGCAGGACGCGGCCGGGGTCGACCTCCGGGCTCAGGAGGATCCGCCCCCCCATCTGGAAGAAGGGGACCGTCAGCACGTTCCAGCCGCCGGTGTGGAACATCGGGAACACCATCGGCGTCACGTCGTCCTCGCGGAGCCCCCACGCGGTGATCGTGTTGAACGCGTTCCAGCGGATCGCGCCGTGACTGATGACCGTCTCTTTCGGCGTGCCCGTCGAGCCCCCGGTGTGTAAGAGGAGGTGCGGGTCCGCGAGCGACACGTCGGCGGTTTCGACGGGCGAGCCGTCCCCGGGCAGATCCCGCGTGTACGGGCGCCACGCGTCGTCGCCGTCGGTCGGGATCGAGCGGACCGCGGGCTCGACGTCCGCCCGCTCTAACGCGTCGATGACGTCGCCGCCGAACGGGGCCTCGACGAGGAGCAACTCGGGGTCGACGGTGCCCAACACCGCGGCGAGGTCGCGCTCCGCAAGGCGGTGGGAGAGCGGCGCCAGCACCGACCCGGTCTTCCCGGTCGCGAAGTACAGGTCGACGAGCTCGACGCGGTTCCGGGAGACGACGGCGACGCGGTCGCTCGCCTCGACGCCGGCGTCGCGGAGGAAGCGCGCGGTCCGGTTGGCGCGCTCGTCCAGCTCCGCGTAGGTGTACTCGGCGTTCGCGGCCGTGTCGGTGACGGCGACGCGGTCCGGCGAGAGCCGCGCGCGGCGGGCCGACAGCGAGCCGACCCAGTCGTACCCCCGGTCGCCGTGCGGGTGCGGTCGCGGGTCGGACTCGGCGCCGACCTCCTCCGTACGGTCGTCTCCCCGCGGATCGTTTCCGGTCGCCATCTCAGGCGACCCCGCCGAGGAAGGCCCGGATTCGGTCGTTGACGCGCTCGCGCTCCTCGACGAAGAAGAGGTGCGGCCCGCCGTCGAACAGGTCGACCTCCGCGTGCGGGAGACGCTCGGCGAGCAGCTCCGCGTTCTCGACCGGCAGCACGCGGTCCGCCGTCCCGTGGAGGACGAGCGCCGGGACGGACAGGTCGCCGATCCGGTCGCTCGCGTCGAACGCCGCCACCGCGGCCGCCTGCGCCTCGCGGCCGGTCGGGGTCGCGTCGCCCGTCAGCCGCCAGTCGACGATCCGGTCGACGAGTTCGGGCTCGCGGTCGTAGAAGCCGTCGGAGACCGCCGGCTCCATCAGGTAGCGGATCCGTTCGCGGGCGTCGGCGTCCTCGGGCGCGGAGAAGATGTGCTCTTGCACCTCGGGCGGGGTCGGTGCCGCGTCGTCGCCCCCGGGAGAGGTACACAGCAGCGTCAGCGAGGCGACTCGGTCGTCGGAGAGGGCCAACTCCTGCGCGATCATCCCGCCCATCGACGCGCCGCAGACGTGGGCCGCCTCTACGCCGCGGTCGTCGAGGACCGCGGCCGCGTCGGCCGCCATCTCGGCGACGGTGTACGGCCCGTCCGGCACGTCCGAGTCTCCGGTCCCGCGGTTGTCCGGCCGGAGCACCTCGTAGTCGTCGGCCAGCGCCTCGGCGAGCCACCGCCACATCCACCGGCCGTACCCGAGCCCTTCGAGCAGCAGCACGGTCGGTTCCCCGGGATCCCCGTCGACGGCGTAGTCTATCGTCACGCCGTCCCGTGTCACGGTTGGCATACTCGGATCGACCACGCCGTCCCTCATCAACCCGGGCGTTAACGTTTCAACCGTCTCCCGGTCGGACCGGCGCGAGCGACGCGGTACACACTCAAGTCCCTCCCGGGCGACCGCCCCGCATGGACGACGCCGCCTTCCTCTTCGTCTCGGCCGACGCCGCGCTGATCGCCGATCTGGCGTGGCAGGTTCACCGCGAGGGCCACGACGTGAAGTACTACGTCGAGGCCGAAAGCGACCAGTAGATCGGCGACGGGTTCGTCCCGAAGACTGACGACTGGCGCGCCGAGGTCGACTGGGCCGACGTGACCGTCTTCGACGACATCTGGGTCGGTTCCGGCGTCGGTACGTGCGAACCCGCCTAGGAACGACGCGAACAGGGGGAGGCCGTCGTCGGCGGGACGCCGAACACCGACCGCCTCGAAGAGGACCGCGGCTACGCGACGGAGGTGCTCGAAGACCACGGCGTCAACACGGTCGAACACCACGTGTTCCGCGAGTTCGACGCCGGTATCTAGCAGGTCCAACGGAACCCCGGACCTTACGCGATCAAACCGCTCGGCGAGGTACAAAACGTCAAGCGCCTGCTGTACGTCGGCGACGAGGACGACGGGGGCGACGTGGTCGACGTCCTCCGCGCGTACAAGGAGGCGTGGGGGCACCGGATGTAGGGGTTCTAGCTCCAGCGGAAGGTCGAGGGCGTCGAGGTGGCGATCTGCGGCTTCTTCGACGGGAACGAGTTTGTCGACCGCGTCAACTTCAACTTCGAGCACAAGAAGCTGTTCCCGGGGAACATCGGGCCCTCGACCGACGAGATGGGGGCCTCGATGTTCTGGGCGGGACGGAACAGGCTCTTTCGAGAGACGTTCGGGAAGCTCGAAGGGTGGCTCGCCGACGAGGGGTACGTCGGGAGCATCGACATCAACTGTATCGTCAACGAGACGGGGATCTACCCGCTGGAGTTCACGCCGCGGTTCGGATACCCGACGATCGCCCTTCAGGAGGAGTCGATCGAGTCGTCGACGGCCGAGTTCTTCCACGACCTCGCGCACGGCGACAAGCCCGAGCCCGACCTCCACGACGGCTACCAGATCGCCGTGCGAGTCGTGCTGCCGCCGTTCCCGTTCGACGACGAGCAGACGTACGACGAGAACTCGCGGAACGCCGCCGTCGTCTTCGACGCCGCGGACAGAGCGGGGATCCACATCGAGGACACGAAGCGGGTCGACGGCCAGTGGCGTGTCGCCGGCGAGAGCGGGATGCCGATCGTCGTCACCGGGAAGGGAGAGACGATGGGGGCGGCGCGCAAACGGGCGTACGGGCGCATCGACGACGTCGTGATGCCGAAATGTACTACCGCGACGACATCGGCGAGCGCTGGATCGACGGCGACGGCGACCGGCTTCAGGCGTGGGGGTACCTCGGCCCGTGACGCGCGGGTCGGTCCGACCGGCGCCCGAGACGGGGCCGCGAGGCTCCACGAGTTTTTAACGGTCCGGCGCAACTACACGTGGTATGCCGAAGTACTCGACGGGCGGCGGCGGCGGCGGCGACGACGGCGACGCGTGCGAGCTCTGCGGGCGCGAGACCGCGGACCTCCGCAAGGCGACGGTCGCCGGCGCCAAGCTGCTCGTGTGTTCGAACTGCCGCCCCCACGACGACGCCGGCAACGCCCCCAGCGACCGCGGCGGTCCGAGCGGCGGGTCGCGGGGCGGGAGCCCCGGCGGCGCCGGCTCCGAGTCGCAGCCGACGGAGAGCCGGAACAAGGAGCTCGCCCGGAAACAGGCGAAGATGTACGACTCCGCGACCGGCGACTCGAAGCGCTGGGAGGAGGAGGGGACGAGCTACGAGTCGGACCGGCTGCCGTACCTCGTCTCCGGCTACGGGGACGTCGTCACCGAGGCGCGGCAGGACGCCGGGCTGACGGTCGAGGAGGTCGCGGCCGAGTTGGAAGTCGACGAGGACGACCTCCTCGCGGTCGAGGACGGCCGGGCCGCGACCGCCAACGTCGGCGGCTCTGTCGTGCGCGCGCTCGAAGAGCGATTCGGGATCGACGTCGTCGACGAGTGACTCTGACCGAGACGCGCGGATGAAGGCGATCAAAGACAGCGTCCACGGGCACGTCCGGCTCGGCGACCTCGCCGCCGAGCTGGTCGACACCCCCGCGTTCCAGCGGCTGCGACACATCAAGCAGCTCTCCACGGTCCGGCTCGTCTACCCCTCCGCGAACCACACGCGGTTCGAACACAGCCTCGGCGTCTACCACCTCGCGGGCCGCGCGGTCGATGGACTCGGCGTCGACGGCGACACCGCCGCGCACGTCCGCGCCGCGGCGATGCTCCACGACGTGGGACACGGCCCGTACGGGCACCAGACCGAGGGGATCATCCGGCGCGCGACCGGCCGCGACCACGACGACGTGGGGTGGCTGCTCACCGACGCCGACCGCGAGGTCTGTCAGGTCCTCGAACGCAACGGGCTCGACCCTGAGCGCGTCGCCGGCCTCATCGACGGCGCGGGCGCGCTCGGCCCCCTCGTCTCGGGCGAGCTCGACGTGGACCGCATGGACTACCTCGTGCGCGACGCCCACCACACGGGCGTCCCGTACGGCACCGTCGACACCGGCCGGCTCGTCACGGAGCTCCGGCTGGTCGGCGGGGACGGGGCCGGCGGGTCGGCCGACCTCGTCTCGGACCCGGGCCACGCTGTCGACCTCGTCTTGGACGAGGGGAACGTTGCGACCGCGGAGAGTTTGCTCGTCGCGCGCTCGCTGATGAACGCCGTCGTCTACCGCCACCACGTCTCCCGCGTGGCGGGCGCGATGCTGGAGCGCGCCTGCGAGCGCTACCTCGACCGGACCGACACCGACGCGGCGGCGTTCCGCCGGATGGCGGACCACGACCTCCTCGTCGAACTCCGCGAGCGCGTGCCGGCGCTCGGCGAGCGCATCGAGCGGCGCGACCTCTACAAGCGGGCGGTGTGGGCGGGGATCGACGAAGTGCCGGCTGGCACGGTCGACGCGGGGCGCGCCGAGGAGCGGACCGCCGAACGCGAGATCGCGGACGCCGCGGGGGTCGACCGCGACGCGGTGATCGTGGACATTCCCTCGCGACCGACGCTTAAGGAGTCCGGCTCCGCCGTCGTCGTCGACGGCGTCCCGCAGCGGTTGGAGGACGCCTCCGAACTCGTCACCGGGCTCCGCGCCGCCGAGCGCCGCCGCTGGACGCTCGGCGTCTACTGTCCCGCGGAACGCGTCGACCCGGTCGCGACCGCGGCGCGGGAAGTCCTGGGACTGCGCGCGACGGAGCGGCCCGCTCCCTGACCCTCGCGGACAGCGACGCCCGGGGTTCGGGCGCCGCGGCGTGCTCTCGCTTCCGCTGCGACCGCGCGCTCAGTTTTGCCACCCCTGATCGCTCACCGCCGGCGTCACTCCTCGTTCGGCCCCGGAACCGCCAACACGGGTCGGTCGGCGTTCAACACGAGCGCCTGCGTCGTGCTGCCGAAGACCACCTTGCCGGCCGGACTCCGCTTGCGCCCGGACACGCAGATGAGGTCTGCGTCGATGTCGGTCGCGGCCGCGAGGATCTCCTCGCCCGGATCGCCGCTGGCCTCGTAGTGGACGCAGTTCACGCCGGCGTCCTCCAGAATCTCCCGGGCGCGCCGCACGGTCCCGATCTGGTGGACCGACGCGCCTTCCGGGTTGTCTCGGAACACGTGACAGAGGTGCGCGGTCACCTCGTCGGGATCGCCCGGGAGGTCGATCACCGCCTCGGCCTGTGCGATCGCTCGCGGCTCGTCGTCGAGTCCGATGCCGAGCAACACGTCGTACATACGCGGCACTTCGCACGGTCGCCTCATAAACCGTGCCACGGATTCGCGGCTGACGGGAGCCGACCGGCGGCTTCCGGCGCCGCCGCGGCGGGAGCGACACTCACAGCCTTTTACCGGTTGCCGCCGAAGCCGGACGCATGATCACGGTCAAGGACACCGTCCACGACCACATCGAGATCGACGGTGTCGCCGCGGACCTCGTCGACACCCCCGCCCTCCAGCGGCTCCGCCACGTCAAACAGCTCGGCACGGTCCAGCTCGTCTACCCCTCCGCGAACCACACGCGGTTCGAACACAGCCTCGGCGTCTACCACCTCGCGAGCCGCGCGCTCGACCACCTCGGGATCGAGGGGAAGCGCGCCGACCGCATCGAGGCGGCGGCGATGCTCCACGACGTGGGGCACGGCCCGTTCAGCCACAACCTCGAATCGCTCACCCACCGCCGGACCGGGAAGTACCACGACGACGTCGACGAGCTGCTCGCGACCGGCGCGGTCGGCGAGGTGCTGCGCGACCACGGCCTCGACCCGGACCGGATCGCCGACATCGTCGCCGGCGAGGGGCCCTACGCCGGGCTCGTCTCGGGCGAGCTCGACGTGGACCGCATGGACTACCTCGTGCGCGACGCCTACCACACCGGCGTCCCGTACGGCACGATCGACACCGAGCGGTTCGTCCGTGAGCTGACGTTCGTCGAGCGCGGCGAGGTCGCGGACGGCGGGGAGAGCGCCGCCACCGACGGCGACACCCCGGACCGCCGCGCCCCGGAGCTCGTCTTGGACGAGGGGAACGTCCAGACCGCCGAGAGCCTGCTCCTCGCCCGCGCGCTGATGAACCCGGTCGTCTACACCCATCACGTCGCGCGGATATCGAAGGCGATGCTGCGTCGGGCTGCGAGCGAACTCCTCGACGCGACCGCGACGACGGCGGCCGAGCTGCGCCGGATGGACGACCACGACTTCCTCGCCGCGATCCGCGACTGCCCGGGGACCGCGGAGCTCTCCCGGCGGTACGACGAGCGCGACCTGTACAAGCTGGCGGTGTGGGCCGAGTACGACGACGTGCCGGAGCGGGTCCACGAGGCGGACAGCGCGGCCGAGACGGCGCTCGAACGCGAGATCGCCGCGGAGGCGGGCGTCGCCCGCGACCACGTGATCCTCGACGTGCCCCCCGAGCCGACAATGCGGGAGTCGACCGCTCGCGTCACCGTCAACGGCGAGATCCGGCGGCTGGAGCGCCAGTCGCCGCTCGTCTCCGCGCTCCGGACCGCCCAGCGCAACCAGTGGCGCCTCGGGGTGTACGCCCCGGCACCGGCCACCGACCGCGTCGGCCGCGCGGCCGCGGACGTGCTCGGCCTCGACCCGGACGGGCTCGTGACCGAGGTGCGCGGCGCGATGCCGACGACGCTCGACGAGTTCGAGTGAGGTTTATGTCGTCGCCGACCGATCCGCCGGCGTGACCGACGACCACCGCGAGAACCGCCGGCTCTGGAACGAGTGGAGCGACGCGTTCCAGGCGCTGTGGAACGCCGACACGGACGAGTCCGGAGTTCCGCCGGTCCCGACGCCCTTCGACCCGGACAGCCACGCGGCGGCCGGCTCGGAGTTCCCGCCGCCGATAGCGGGCGCGGACGTCGTCGAACTCGGCTGCGGCGGCGGCCAGGGGAGCGTGGGGACGGCGCTGGCGGGCGCCGACCGCGTGGTCGGCGTCGACATCGCCGAGGGGCAGCTCGATCACGCGCGCCGGCTCCGCGACTACTACGGCGTCGACGCCCGGTTCCTCCAGGGTGACGTGACCCGGATCCCGCTCGCAGACGACGCGTTCGACGCGGCGTTCTCCGAGGCGGCGTTCCAACTCGTCGCGGACCTCGACGCCGCGGTGCGCGAGGCGCGTCGCGTCCTCCGGCCGGGCGGCGCGTTCTACCTGTCGGTGATGCACCCGTTCCGGGAGCTGATCGACCCGGAAACCGGAACGATCGACAGGGGGTATCACGCGCCGCCGCGGCGGGAGATCGAGATCGACGAGTCGTACGATGCCGACCTCGTCGCCTTCGACCGGTCGGTCTCCGAGCTCCACCGCGCCCTCGTTGACGCGGGGTTCGACGTCGAGCGCGTCGTGGAGCCGGAGCCCGCGGGCGGCGAGACGACGAGCGAGGGCGACGCCGCGTCGGCCGCCGAGCCACGGGCGCTCCTCCCGGACACGCTCGGGTTCTGGGCGCGGCTCGACGCGCCCTGACGCCCCTCCTCGGAGGTGCCGCCGCTCGGTGCCGCTCCCACGACGTTTTCCCCGCGGCGCGACGAGCCTCCGGTATGTATCTTGAAGGGACGATCCTCGTCGGCCCCAACTTCGAGCCGGTCGAGGGCCGGGTCGTCGTCGCGGACGGCGAGGTCGTCCGGGTCGAGGAGGCGACCGTCGAGAGCGACGACGTGATCCTCCCGGCGTTCGTCAACGCGCACACCCACATCGGCGACTCGATCGCCAAGGAGGCGGGCGAGGGCCTCTCGCTCGACGAGCTGGTCGTGCCGCCGGACAGGCTGAAACATCGGCTCCTCCGGGCGGCCGACCGCGGGCAGAAGGTGGCCGCGATGGCGCGCACGCTGCGGTACATGGAGTCGACCGGCACGGGGACGTTCCTCGAGTTCCGCGAGGGGGGCGTCGACGGCGTCGCCGCGCTCCGCGACGCGGTCGCCGGAGCAGGCGTTCCGTTCGGCGAGCGGGCGATCGACCCGGTGGTCTTCGGGCGCGACGACCCCGACGTGCTCTCCGTCGCGGACGGGTACGGCGCCTCCGGCGCCCGCGACGCGGACTTCGACGCGGTCCGGACGGCGACGCGGGACGCAGGCAAGCCCTTCGGGATCCACGCCGGGGAGCGCGACGCCGACGACATCAACGCCGCGATGGACTTAGCGCCCGACTTCCTCGTCCACATGGTCCACGCCGAGCTGATCCACCTCGAACGGCTCGACGACCGCGGGACGCCGGTCGTCGTCTGCCCCCGGTCGAACCTCGTCACCAACGTCGGCGTGCCGCCGATCCGCGAGCTGAGCGAGCGAACGACCGTCGCCCTCGGCACGGACAACGTGATGACCGACTCGCCCTCGATGTTCCGCGAGATGGAGTTCGCGGCGAAGCTGTCCGACCTCCCGGCCCGAGCGATACTGCGCATGGCGACGGCCAACGGCGCGGAGATAGCCGGGGTGGACCGCGGCGTGATAGAGCCCGGTGCCGACGCCGATCTGCTCGTCCTCGACGGCGACTCCGACAACCTCAGCGGCGCTCGCGACCTCGTCCGCGCGGTCGTCAGGCGGGCCGGACAGGCAGACGTCTCGCGGGTCGTCATCGGCGGCAGGCAGGTCGTCCCCCGCGACGACTGAATCGCGCTCTCGCCTTCCGCCGCGACTCCTCGCTCGCTCCGCTCCCGGTCCGATTCCGCACCGCGCCGACGGGATGAAATGGCTTCCGAGCGTACGACCGCGCGATGACGACGCTCTCGTTGCTCGCCGGACTCGCGCTTGGACCGATCGTCGGTCTCGTCGCGACGCTCGCGATGGATCAGGTGATGCCTCGGCTCCCCGAGGGGACGACGGCCCCGAAGGTCGCCGCCGGCGTGCTCACGGACACGCCGGTCGACGACGCGCCCGAGCGGCTGGCGACGTGGGTCCACTACGTCGCCGGCGGCGGCTCCGGCCTGCTGTTCGTCGGGCTGGCGGCCGCGACCGGGTCGCTGCTCGGTCTCGGTCCCCTCGTGTCCGTCGCGGTCGCCGGGGTCGTCCAGCTCGCGCTGATGGTCGGCTTCTTCGCGCTCGTCCCGCTGCCGCGCGCGTCGGGGCTCCCGCGTCAGCGGCTCGGTCGGGTCCGGCGCGACTGGGTCGTCTCCGCGGCGGCGTACGTCGTCGTCGCCGCCGCGATCGTCGGGGTCGCGACCGGGATCTGAGCGGCGGTCGCCGGCGGTGACGCGGCGGCCGCGTCCCGGGAGAGAAACGGTTTAGTCGCTGGCTCCGGCCGGATCGGGTATGCACGCAATCACTCGATCCGGGTGGATCGAGGTCATCTCGGGGTCGATGTTCTCGGGCAAGACGGAGGAGCTGCTCCGCCGGCTCCGGCGGTCCGAGATCGCCGGCCAGTCGGTCGCCGTCTACACGCCCGCGATCGACGACCGCTACGGCGAGGCGACGATCGGGAGCCACACGGGCCGGCAGTGGGAGGCGACCGTCGTCGACAACGAGGGGGACGGGCCGCTCGACATCCTCGACGACGACCCCGCCGAGGTCGTCGCGATCGACGAGGCGAACTTCTTCTCGGACGCGCTCGTCGAGGTCTGTAACGCCCTCGCGGACCGCGGCAGCCGCGTGATCGTCTCGGGCACCGACCAGACGTTCCGCGGCGAGCCGTTCGAGCCGCTCCCGCAGCTCATGGCGACCGCCGAGTACGTCGACAAGCTCCAGGCCATCTGCTCGGTCTGCGGCGAGCCCGCCTCTCGGAACCAGCGGCTCATCGAGGGGGAGCCCGCCCACGTCGACGACCCGACGATACTCGTCGGCGCCGAGGAGTCCTACGAGGCGCGGTGCCGCGACTGTCACGTCCTCCTGACCGGCGACCGCCCCGACGCGGAGCGACCGTTCGACAGCCCGGAGGCGGACTCCGCGAACGACTGAGCCGGTCCCGCGACGCCGCCCCTCGACGGTGGAGACGAACCGCGGCTCAGTCGGGCCCGTTCGCCAGCCGATAGGCCCAGAGGTGGCCGCCGCCGTCCGGCAGATCGATCGGTCGGTACGTCCGAATCAGCGCGGTTCCGTCGGCGAGCGCCAGCCGCTCGTCGTCGACCGGCTGCCGGGCGTCGACGATCCGCTCGATCCCGTCGACGAACCCCTCCGGATCGGCGAACCGCCTGCTCAGTTGGACGGCGAGTTCCCGGCAGTCGCGCCCGGCGGCGGCCTCCGGGTCGCCGTCGATGTCAAACAGCTCGTACACCCGCTCGTTCGCGCGTATCACGCGCCTGTCCCCGTCCTCGACGAGCATACCGACGGGGAGCGCGTCCAGCGCGGTCGACAGGACGGCGTTCGTCCGCTCGATCTCGCGCTTCCGGGCCTCCGCCTCGGTGACGTCCTCGAACTGTGAGAAGACGCCGATCACCGCTCCGTCCTCGTCGGTCACCACCTGGTTGTGCCACGCGCAGCGGATCCGCTCCCCGTCGCTGCGGACGTTCTCGTTGACGCTCTGGTACCCGCCCTTATTCGCGAGCAGGTCGCGTTCGAGCACCGCGACGTGTCGGCGTTCCGTCTCGGGAACGAACGGGAGCCACGTCCCGCCGAGGAGTTCGGACTCCTCGTAGCCGAGGATCTCCTCGGCGGCGGGGTTCACCCGAACGATCCGGAACTCGTCGTCGTACTCGATCGTTCCCAGCGGTGACTGGCCGATGAACCGCGACAGCCGCTCTTGGCTCGCGGCGAGCGCGGCCCGCGACCGGTGTTGGTCGACGGCGTTGCGGACGCGGTTGGCCAACACCTCGTACTGGTCGTTTCCCCCGCGCTTCTGGATGTAATCGGTCGCGCCGACGGAGATGGCCTCGCTCGCTATCTCCTCGCTCCCCTTCCCGGTGAACAGGACGAACGGGGTGTCGACGCCGTTGTCGCGGGCGCGCTGGAGGAAGGCCAACCCGTCGGTCTCGGGCATGTCGTAGTCGGAGACGACGCAGTCGATCGGCGCCGACCCCAGCGCGTCGAGGGCGTCCTCGACGCTCGTCTCGGAGCTGACCTCGAACGTCTCGTCGATCCGTTCGAGATACGTCGCGGTCAGATCGAGGAAGGCCGGGTCGTCGTCGACGTGGAGGACGCGGACCGTCGACGGGTCGTCCGACTTGGGGTCCGCTGGAGGCCCCGTCATGCGCACCCATACCGCGACCTGCGCAATATACGTTCGGATCCGTTTATCAAACGGTTCGGGCGGGCGGTCGGCTCACTCCGCGGCCGCTTGGTCGTCCCCGTGCCTGCCTGCGATCGCCGGGTCGGATTCGGGCTCGTCCGCCGCCGTCGAGTCGTCGACCGGGAAATCCCCGTCCGCGGTCGCGAGCCGGAACAACCCCACGAGCGCGCCGGCCGCGATCAGCGTTCCCTCGACCTTCGCGGCCGCGTACACCCACTCGCGCGGCTCCGCCTCGCCGGCGTTCCGGTAGAGCGCGCGGGTCCAGAGCGCGACGACGCGGCGCGGCGCGACGGCCTCGATCAGTCCGCCGAGTCCGGCCACCAACAGCAGTAGCGCTTTCATACGCCCCCTTCGTCGGGGGCCCTCAAAAGCGGCCCGGGGACTGCGGCGTCGTTCGGCGTCGGTCCCTCAGCCGTCCGCTACCGGCTCAGCGGCGTCGAGATACCGCCGACAGGTCGCGGCCGCCCACTCCCGCACCGCGGCGTCCCTCGTCCACAGCAGGGCGGCGACCCCCGCTCCGTCGATCAGCCCGACGGCCGCGCGGTCGTCGGTGAGGACGACCGCGATCGGGGACTCGCCCTCGTGGCGGTACGCGTCGACGCCGCGGTCGGCGAGCGCGCGGCGGACGACCGCCCCCGTCGTTCCGGTGAGGCGGTCGGCCGCGGAACCGGTGAACACGACGCGGCCCTCGCTCGGCGCGGTCGCGTCGTCGGCGGCGCCGGATTCGTGCGCCTCGTCTCCCGCCGATAGCGACGCGTTCAGTCGTCCGGCGAGGTCGGCGTCGAACCGCGGCACGACCGCGACGACGCTGTCGGACCCACCGATCAGCTCGGCGAGTCGGCCCACGGGCGTCGGCGAACCTTCCGGCTCGTCGGCGCCGTTCGCCGAGCCGCTCGCGCGTTCGACGATCGCGGTCCGATCGCCGAGGCCCGCGGGGTCGCAGTCGACTGCGCGCGCTACGATCGACCGGAGGACCGCCGCGGGCGACGCGGAGCCGTCGTCGCTCACGCGTCTCGCTCGTCCGCGGCGGTCGCGTCGCTCTCGCCGCCCGGCCACCTGTCCGGCGCGTCCGGGCGCGTCGGGTACGACTGCCGGCCGCCGCTCGCCTTCCGCGCGAGCAGCCGCGCGGTGGCGCGCCGGCGGTCGTCCGGGCGCTCCGCCGTGGTCTCGTCGTAGTAGCGCACGCTCAAGGCCAGTCCGGCGCGGAGCAGCTCGTTGGCCGCGAACCGGTATCGGTCGTCGCTCGGTCCCGACGGCGACGGGTCCGCCGACCGGAGGTGCCCCTCCACGAAGAGGTAGCCGCCCGGCGCGAGCGCCTCGACGAGGTCCGCGAACCGACCGAGCGCGTGGAAGAAGCTCATCGTGATCACGTCGTACGCCTCCGTCGGGAAGCCGTACGTCGAGACGTCGGCGCGGACCGCCTCGATCCGCCCGCCGATCCCGCGCTCGGCGGCGCGGTCGCGGACGACGCGGAGCCCCTCCGCCGACGCGTCGAGCGCGTCCACCTCGCGTCCGCGGTCCGCGAGGAACACGGCGTTGCGGCCGGTCCCCGCAGCCACGTCGAGCGCGCGACCGTCGGGGAGCGACGGCTCGTAGGCGCGAAGCACGGGGGACGGCTCCGGCGCGCGCGGGTACTCGCCCGACGCGAATCGCTCGTCCCAGTCGGTGTCGGTCACGGGCGCCCTTCGCCGCGCCGCGGCGTAAACCTCAGGGGCGTCTCGCCCGGACTGCGGGTATGAACGAGACCGAGGCCCCCGCCGAGCGACTGAACGCGCTCCTCGGCGACCGCGACGAGACGCTCGCGACCGCGGAGTCGCTCACCGGCGGGCTGGTCGGATCGCGGGTGACGGACGTGCCGGGCGCGAGCGCCTACTTCGACCGCGGCTTCGTGACGTACACCTACGACGCGAAATGCGAGCTGCTCGGCGTTTCCCGCGAGTCGCTCGACGCCCACGGCGCCGTGAGCGACCCCGTCGTCCGCGAGATGGCGGCGGGCGCCCGAGACCGGGCGAACGCGGACTGGGCGGTCGCGACGACCGGTATCGCCGGCCCGACGGGCGGCACCGACGAGAAGCCGGTGGGTCTCGTCCACTTCGGCGTCGCGCACGCCGCCCCGTGGGGAACCGGGGAGTCGTTCGTCCGGACCGTGCGGGCCGTCATCGACGGCGACCGCGACGCGGTGAAGCGGGGCGCCGCCGAGCGCGCGCTCGACGCGCTCGTCCGTGCGATCGAGGACGCCGACGGCTGAGCGACTGGGGACGCCGACGGCTGAGCGACCGAGGACGCCGCTCTCCTCGTCGTCGAGACGGTGTCCCGGCGATCGTCGGTGCCGGTGGCCGTCGTCCGGTGAAGCGTTCGCGCCGTCAGTCGATGTAGGCGTTCCCGACGACGGCGACGAGCAGCGCCGCGATCACGATCCACGTGAGCGGTTCGACCGCGAGGAGGCGGAGCGGCCGCGCGGCCGACTCGCCGAAGCCGAAGAGGGCGCCGCCGGCGAGCGCTACCGCCAGCACGAGCGCGCCGACGATTCCGGCCACGCCGAGCAGCGCCCGGTCCGACGAGTCCATGGCGGCGATCCGCGCGGGACGTATATAAACGGATCCCGAACGCGAGACAGCGGTCGACGCGCCGTCGGGAAGGCGGCGGGCGTGAAAACCCGCGCCGCCGCGTCCGGTGTCAGTGGAGGTACTGGAAGGCGATCTCGGTGTCGTCCGACAGCTCTCGCTCCGTCCGCCACTCCCCGAGTTCGGTCGCGACGCGGCGCCACTCGACCGACTCCGACGGGATGGCCCCGACGAACCGGTCGAGTATCTGCCCGGCGTCGGCGTCGAGTTCGGCCGGCGTTATCACGAGGGTCTCGTCGCGGATCCCCCGCCCGACGCGGAGCCGGATCGCGTCCCCTTCTCGGATCTCGTGGTAGAGGTCCCTCGCGACCTTCCGGTCCGGGTGGTCGTACCTGAGGTCCTCGACCGCGTGGTGGAGCAGCCGCTGGACGGCGTCTCGGTCTCGGTTGTCGAACAGCGGGAGGGTCCGCCGGAACTCCCCGTCGCCCGTCGACTCGCTCATGGCGCCTCGTGGGACCCGTCGTCGCATAACGTCACCGGTGGACACTGCGGGTGAGCGCGAAGATGAACAGGCCGATCATGAACGCGCCGACGAATCCTTCGGTGGCGGCGAGGAAACTGCCCGCGAAGTTCGGAACGGTCGCCGTGGGGCCGAATATCAGCGACGTGAACGACTGAACGCTCAACAGCCCGTATCCGAGCGGCGACGCGAACGGCGGGTCTGTGACGACCGCGGCGAAGAGCGCCGCGTAGACGACGACGGTGACGAGCGAGAATCCGATGGTGCGGCGCGGCTTCTCGCCGTACCCGCACGTGGCCGAGAGCGTGAGGTTCACCGCGACTAAGAACAGCAGTTTGAGCCGGCTGCGAAGCGACTCCTTGTGGGCGAACGCCCGGTCGACGTGCGTCCGGCGCCGGTAGTACATCTCCTTGATGAAAAACCGGGAGGCGGACTGGCTGTCGCCGACGCGCTCGGCCCCGTTCTTCGCCTTCAGGTACGTCACTTCGAGGTCCGACGCCTCGCCGTCGGCGAGCCAGCCCCCGAGCCGGCTTCGAACGCCGCCTCCGTCGGCCGGCTCTCCCGGACCCCCGCCCGATTCGTCGGCGGCGCCGCCGTCCGCGCCGGGCGCCTCGTCGGCGTCGTCCTCGATGGCGAACCGGTCCGCTTCGAGGCTGTACGTGTCGTCGACCGTCCCGCGGAACGTGTGTAACACCCACTCCGGAGCCAGCACGTACCGGTAGTTGGAGAAGTCGAAGCCGTCGAACTCGGTCCGGTAGAAGAGGAACCGCTCGAAGACGCCCTCCGAGTCGGCCATCTCGATATCCACGTCGCCGACCCTGCTCCGTCGGAGGTTGTAGTACACGGCGGCCCCGTTCTCCTGGACGAACCGGCCGCCGTCGACCGTCGTGCGCTCCAGGTTGATGGTGACGTCGCCGCCGGCCGTTCGCACGTTCTCGAACCGCGCCCGCTCGAACGTCGACTCCCGAAGCGTCGCGCTCGATCTGAACGTCGTCTCGACGAAGTGGACCGTCCCCCGGAACGCGGCGCTCCGGAAGTCGCCGTCGCCGACGAACGTCGCCCGCCCGAAGAAGGCCTCGTCCGTGAACTCGGCCTTCAGGAACCGCGCCGTGTCGGCGAACGTGGCATTCCGGAAGTCGCCCAGCCGGTCGAACGTCGACTTGTAAAACGACGCGTAGCTGTTGAAATCGACCGCCTTGAAGTACGTCGCGCCGCCGAACCAGATGTACGACAGCACCGCCTCGCCGTCGAACGTCGCGAACTGGAACTTCGCCTTGTCGCCGAACTCGGTCTCGGTGAACGACGCCTCGGAGTCGAAGTCGGCGTTCTGGTAGTGCGCGGGCTGCGCGAAGCTCGCCTTTTTAAACAACGCCTCGGCCGCGAACGCGCAGTTCATGAACACCGCGGCGTCCTCGAACTCGCACCGGTTGACCCGGCTCGTCCCGCCGAACTGGACGGTGCGGAAGTCGGTCCTCGCGTGGAACCGGCTGGCGGTGAAGGTCACGTCCGACCGGAACGCCGCGCGCTGGAACAGACACGCGCCCCGCCACGCCGACTCCTCGAACGAACAGGGGGCGCGGAACCGGGCCCGGTAGAAGTCGGCCACGTCGCCGAACCTGACGCGGTCGAAGCTCGCCGGCCGGGCGAACGTCGAGCCGCCGAACCGCGCGCTGTCCTCGAAGTCCGTCCCGTCGAAGACGGCGTCGCCGCGGAACGTCGCCCGCTCCGCCGACACGTCTTCGCCGAACTCAGCGTCGGTGAAGTCGGCGGCACCCTCGACCCGTATCTCGTCCATCAGGAGCGGCTGTCGGAGGACGGTCTGCTCCGCGAGGAACTCCCCATAGACGGTGACGTGCCGGAGGTCGATCGGGTGGTTGGTCACCCGGTCGAGGACTCGGTGTGAGACGTCGATCGTTCCGAACTCGGCCCCGACGAACCCGAGCGACGACGCCTCGCCGGTCGCCAGCTCCGACACCAGCGATTCGCACACCGACTCGTCGTCGATGCCGAGCTCCGCGCGCCGAGCGGGAGAGAGGTGGAACCGACAGCGGTCCGTCTCTCCCTCCGCCTCTCGGGGACAGGACCACCTCTCGTCGAGCGCGGCCGAACGACCGTGTTCCTCCTCCCACGCCACCGGGTCGAAGCTGTACGCACACGTTCCGACGGACACGACGTACCGGGCCGACGACAGCGCGGATAGTAAAACTACCTCACAGCACCGCCCGACGCAACCGCCGTCCGGCTAGAGGATGGTGTACGACGTCACGGTGTCGCCCCCGACGGTCACGTCGACGGTGATCCGATCGCCGACGGTCACGTCGGCGCAGGTCCCGGTCAGAGGTTTGCCGGGCACCTCCTTGCTGAACGCGTTGACCGAGACGTGGGCCATGTTGCGGAAGTTCGCGAACCCGGACTGGTGGATGTGCCCGCTTATCGTGCCGCGTCCGGACCCGAGCCCCTCGATGACGCGAAGCGTCTCCTTTCGGTCGGAGAGGAACGCGCGCTCCGGGTAGTGTCTGAACCAGTCGTTGTCCGAGATGTCGAAGGTCCCGAGCGGGTGATGGCTCAGGAAGAGCGGGTCGTCGTACTCCGCGCAGACGCCCGCCAGCCACTCGCGCTGGTCGGACCCGAGCTCGCCGCGGGCGCCCGGCGTCGCCTCCTTCGTCGAGTCGAGGTAGACAATCGGCACGTCGTCGGTCTCGATCACGCCGTGGAAACGGTCCTGGCCGAGCAGCGACGTGAGCTCCGCGCGCGTCAGCGTCTCGACGTCGTGGTTCCCCAGCAGATACGTGACCGGGACCGGCGCGTCCGCGAATATCTCGCGGACCCGTTCGACGTTCGCCTCGTCGACATCGGCCGAGCCGTCGTCTTCGATCAGGTCGCCCAACACGAAGATCCGGTCGAACGCGTCGGCGGAGACGGCCTCGAGCGCGTCGCGTAGCTCCCGCTCGATCTTGGCCGCGTGGCCGCTCCGCATGTGGACATCGGGAAACAGCGCGAATCGACCCATCGGTTACCAATGAGTCGACGCACCGCGGTCAAATAACTACGGATCGGCGCTCGCCGCGGGGAAAACGCCTCGTCGTCTCGGCGCCAGATCGCGTCGGGGAGTCGCCGCCCGGCTCCTCAGAGAGTCGACGGCGTCCAGCAGAGCCAGGGCAGGGATTTGAACCCCGGAAGTCTCGATTACAAGTCGAGTGCATGAACCACCCATGCTCCCCTGGCGCGTGCGGCCGTACTCGGTCCTCCTATGAGTGCGTGTCGCTTTCCGCGAACCCGGCCGGAGTCATCGGCTTTCCTGATCGCCGCCGCGCTCGTCCTCGTCTTGGGGGTCCAGTGACTTCGTCAATTCCACGCGGTGGAGGCCGTAGCCGCGGTCCGCGTAGAACGCACGGGCGCGGTCGTTGTCTGCCAGCGCCTCTAGCGCCGCGCGCTCGGCGCCCGCCTCGACGAGCGCGCGCTCGGCCGCGTCGAGCAGCGCCGCACCGATCCCCTCGCCGCGCCGGTCCGGTCGCACGAAGAGGTTGCTGACGGTTCCGCGGACGGCGTCGCGGTCGTAGTCACCGCGTTCGAGCGAGAAGCCGACGAACCCGACGGGGTCCGGATCGCCGGTGTCCGCTTCGGCCGCGGCTTCAGGGTCGCGAGCGACCAGCAGGTCGCCGGTAACCACCGACTGCGCGACCCACTCGCGGACGGTCGCGCGGTTCGCCTCGCCGCGGAGCGTGGCGCCGTACTCGCGCTGCCCCGCGGCGAGCGTCACCCACATGTCGGTGACCGGGTCGACGTCGTCGGCGGTCGCCGGCTCGATCCGGGCGTCCGTCTCGGCCATACGTTCGCGTTCGGCTCGCGACGTATTGAGACTGCCGGCCGATGACTCGGCCTCGCCGTTGGCGCATCGAACGGCGGGCCAGCGACTCAGACCTCGCGGCAGTTCGGGCAGACGGCCTGCCCGTTCGCGGTGACGAGGTCGGGGACGAGCGCGCCGCAGCTCTCGCAGACCCCCTGCGTCGAGCCCTCGCTCGGCGCACCCGTCACCGGGTCGACGCCGTCTTCGCTTCCGGAGGGGCCGTCTCCCGAGGCGGCCGCGGCGGGCTCCGATGCCGTGGCCGGGTCCATCGTCGCCGCGGCGCTCCGCTCCGCGTCGGAGTCCGCCGCGGCCGCGGTTGACAGCACGGTCTCCTCCGGGTGGGGGTCGCCCGTCGCGGGTTCGTCACCGAAGCCGTCGGCGCCGGCGCCCGTCCGCGGCGCCCCCGCGGCGAGCGCGTCGCCGTCCGTGACGACGCCGACCGCCTCCCCGTCGTCGACGGCGACGACTCGGTCCGTCCCCTCGGCGACGAGCCGCTCTTCGAGCGCGGCGAGCGAGTCGTCCGGCGAGACCGTCGGCAGCGGCGGACTCATGGCCGCGCCGACCGTGGACGGCGGCCCCTCGGGCGACTCCCCGCCGTCGCCCGCCTCCAGCAGCACCTCAAGCGCGTCGCGGGCCTCCAGCCGTCCCACCGGCTCGCCGCCGCGCACGACCACCAGACAGTTGGTCTCCTCTTCAACCAAGAGCGCGGCCGCCTCCGGCAGCGCGTCCGACTCGCTGACGCCGAGGAACTCGCGGTGCATCACGTCATAAACCGTGGTGTCTGTTCGCATACGTTCCGGATCCGCTCCGACCGGCTAAAAGGTGCCCCCGGTAGCGTTTTATCCGTGCCCGGCCTACGCTTGCGATCGGTTCGCATATCCGGCGGAGCGAGTCGCGTCCGGACGCCCTGCGGGCGCGCCCCGCCGACGAAAGGGAGCGTTCAAACCCTCCGACGTTCGAACTGGGACATGGCCATTCCCTCGTTCGTGATCGGGATCGCGGGGGGGACGGGCGCCGGGAAGACGACGGTCTCCCGGCTCGTCACCCGCGACCTCGGCGACAGCGTCACCCGGATCCCGTTGGACAACTACTACGAGGACCTCTCGCACCTCGAGTTCGAGGAGCGCAAGGAGGTCAACTACGACCACCCCTCGGCGTTCGAGTGGGAACTCCTCAGGGAGCACCTCGAAGCCCTCCTGGAGGGCCAGTCCGTCGAGATGCCGCAGTACGACTTCGAGATTCACAATCGGAAAGACGAGCGGATCACTGTCGAACCCACCGACGTCATCGTGCTGGAGGGCATCCTGGCGCTGTACGACGAGGACATAAACGACATGATGGACCTGCGGCTCTTCGTCGAGACCGACGCCGACGTGCGGATCCTGCGCCGGATCCGCCGGGACGTGATCGACCGCGGCCGCGACCTGGAGGGCGTCATCGACCAGTACCTCTCGACGGTGAAGCCCATGCACGAGCAGTTCATCGAGCCCTCGAAGAAACACGCCGACGTGATCATCCCGGAGGGCGCCAACAGCGTCGCGGTGAACCTCTTAGAGGAGAAACTGCGCGCCGAGGTCGAGGGCGACGCGGTCAGGAGTTGGGAGCGCGGCAGCCTCGAATCGGAGCTGGGCGAGAAGCGCTCGCTCGACATGGACGGCGACGATTAATCAGTTCGAAACGGTGGGTCTCTGGGCGTGGACGCCGGAGCGACGGTATCTGTCGCCGAAGCCCGTTCGTTTGCTTATAAACCGCTGCTCGTAGATCGACGCTGAACACTTCCTAAGCCCCAGCCGCGAGGACGCCGTACGCTCGCTGCGGTCCTCGTCGCTCGTGTTGCTCGCTCCTGCGGTCCTTACGTCGCCTACGGCGTCCTCGCGGCTGCCCCTTTGAGTCCCGTCCCGCGACCGCACCTCACGCCTCCCCAGCCTCGCCGCTCGCTCCCTCCGGTCGCTCGCGGCGTCCCTCGCGCGTGCTCCTCGCGGCCGCCTCCGGCGGCCACTCGGAGGCACGCGCCACCGCACTGTCATTTACAAGCGATCGTCGTAGCCGCTCACAGGCATTTAATCATCGTATCTCGACCGTTCCGGCTCATCGCCGCCGGCTCGCCACCCGCTCCTCGGCGGTCTCGGCGCTGACGAGCTCGTACAGCGTCGCGCGGCCGCCGTCCTCCTTCGGGCGGAGCACGCGGCCGAGCCGCTGGGTGAACTCCCGCTCGCTGCCCGACCCGGAGAGCAGGACCGCCACGTTGGCGTCCGGCACGTCGACCCCCTCGTCGAGGACGTTCGCGGCGACGACCCGGCCGTAGGTGCCGTCGCGGAAGCGCTCCAAGATTTCGCGGCGCTCCTTCGCGCCCGTCTCGGCCGTGATCGCGGGCAGCAGGAAGCGCTCGGAGAGGCGGTAGACGAGGTCGGTGTGGGCCGTGAACACGATCACGCGGTCGTCGCGGTGGCGGTCGAGGATCTCCGCGAGCCGCTCGACCTTGCGGTCGGCGTTCATCATGACCTCGCGGGCGTCCTGCTTCGCGAGGAGCGCCTCGCGGGCCGCCGGGTCGTTTCCCGAGCGCTTGACCAGCTCCTGGTAGTCGCTCCCGCTCGAAAACGTGATCCCCGCGTCGCGGACGTACTCGACGAAGGTGCCCTGTTTCTCGTCGTAGCGCTCGCGCTCCGCCTCGGTGAGCTCCACCTCGATCCGCCGGATGTCGTAGGGGGCGAGGTGGTCGCCCGCGAGGTCGTCGACGTCGAGCGCGTAGACGCGGTCGCCGACCAGCTCCGCGACCGCCTCGTGGGCGCCGTCCGGGCGCTCGAAGGTGGCCGTGAGCCCGAGTCGCGCGGGCGCGGCGAGGAGGCGCGCGGCGTCCCGGTACCCCTCGCCGCCGAGGTGGTGGACCTCGTCGAAGACGACGAACTCGAAGGCGTCGCCGACGCCGTCCGCCTTCAGGTACGCGGAGTCGTACGTCGACACCGTGATCGCCTCCCGACGCTGCTCGCCGCCGCCGAACCGGCCGATCGGGGCGTCGAACTCGCGCTCCAACTCTCGTTGCCACTGGTCGAGCAGGTCGACCGTGGGGACGACCACGAGCGTCGGAACGCCGAGTTCGACCATCGCGCGGATCGCGATCACGGTCTTGCCGGCCCCGGTCGGCAGCTCGAGGACGCCGCGGTTGCCGGCGTCGCGCCACGCGTCCAACGCCTCGCGCTGGTACTCGCGGAGGTCGTAGTCGGTGGCGAGCGCGTCCGGGAGCCCGGCCTCGCTCGCGGCGCGCACGCTCGCGTCGAGGACCCGGTCGTCGACTGCGACGCCGGCCACCCGGAGCGCCCGCCGGAGTTCGGCGTAGCGGTGGGCGGGCGCCCGGCCGGTCCCGGTTCGGGGGTCCGTCTCGACCCCGGGCAGCGGCGGCAGCGCGTCGGGCGCGAGGTCGCCGTCCGCGTCGACCCGGATCGTGCCGTCCTCGTAGGTCAACCGGACGTCCATCGTCCCGAGTTCCCGTCCGACTTACAAAGGCCCACCGCCTCGGTCCGCCATGCGCGCGGACGAACTCGACCCCGACCTCGCCGCGGCGATCGCCGAGATCGAGTCGCTGGGCCTGCCCGCGTGGAGCCATCTCTCGGTCGATGCCGCCCGCCGCCTCGAAGACGACCTGTTCTCGGGACCGCCCGAACCGCCGGTGGCCGACGTCCGCGACCTCGCGTTCGACGGCCCGCACGGCGAGGTGCCGGTCCGGGTGTACCGCCCGGCGGGGGCGCCCGACCCGATGGGCGCAGGGGGCGACCCGCCGGCCCGCGCCCTCGTCCACTTCCACGGCGGCGGCTGGACGCTTGGGACGCTCGATTCGGTCGACGGGATCTGCCGCGAGCTCGCGGTCCGCGCCGACGCGGTCGTCGTCTCCGTCGACTACCGGCTCGCGCCAGAGCACCCGTTCCCCGTCGCGGTCGACGAGGCGACCGCGGCGCTGGAGTGGGTCACCGAGACGGCGGACGCGCTGGGCGTCGATCCCGACCGGACCGGCGTCTCGGGCACCAGCGCCGGCGGCGCGCTCGCGGTCGCGGCGTCGCTCCGCGCGCGGGACGTCAGAGACGCGCCGACGCCCGCCGGGCAGTTCCTGCTGTACCCGATCGCCGGCCGCGACTTCCAGACGGACTCGTACCGGGAGAACGCGGACGGCCCGCTGCTCACGCGCGAGGACATGCGGTGGTTCTACGAGCAGTACCTGCGGAGCCCGATCGACGCCGCGAACCCGTACGCGGTCCCGCTGGAGGCGGCGGACTTGGGGGACCTCGCGCCCGCGACGGTCGTCACCGCCGGGTTCGACCCCCTGCGCGACGACGGCGTCGCGCTCGCGGACCGGTTCGAGCGCGAGGGAACGCCGGTCGAGCACCGTCACTACCCGGCGATGGCGCACGGGTTCTGTAGCCTCGCGGACAGGGTGGCCACCGCGGAGACCGCCCTGTCCGCGGTCGCGAGCGACGCGCGATCCCGGCTGTGATCGGTCGCCCGAAGCGTCGTCCGCCGACGGGTCCCGTCGGACGGCGGCGAGCGGAAACCGCGGCGCGAGGTCAAAGCATAACTCTCGCGAGGCCGTGTCCGTGAGTATGGAACGAGTCTCTATCGACGAGGTCGAGCCGAGCGCCCTCGGAAGCGACGTGGACCGCCGGGGGCTGTCGGAGCCGCTCGGGGCGACCGACGTGGCGCTCAACCGCTACCGCCTCGATCCTGGGGAGCGGTTCTCCGGCGGGCTTCACGCTCACATGGACCAGGAAGAGATCTTCGTCGTCGTCGAGGGGGAGGCGACGTTCGAGACGATGGACGGGGACGTGAGCGTCGGCGCGGGCGAGGCGGTCCGGTTCGCGCCCGGCGAGTTCCAGTCGGGCAAGAACGACGGCGACGAGCCGGTCGTCGCGTTCGCACTGGGCGCGCCCCGCGACAGCGAGGACGTGCGGATCCCGCAGGAGTGTCCGGAGTGCGGACACGAGAACATGCGGGCCGTTCCGAGCGACGACGGGTTCGATCTCCGGTGTCCGGAGTGCGGCGCCGAACTGGAGGGCTGACGCCGTCGAGGCGAGCGCGGGAGACGGGAGAAAACGGAGTCGGAGCGGCGTCGGGACTCAGGCGTCGACGGTCGTCTTCACGATGCTCACGGGCGCGGTCGACTGCCGGGAGACGCGCTCAGTGACGGAGCCGAGCATCCGGCGGTAGTCGCCGGAGCGCGTCTTCGACCCCATCACCGTGAGGTCGACGTCCTCCTCGTCGGCGTAGCGGAGGATCTCCTCGTGCGGGACGCCGTAGCGGAGGGCGGTGACCGCCTCCACGTCGGCGTCGCGGGCGAGCGAGGCCACCGCGTCAAGCGACTCGCGGCCGGTCTCTTCGAGCGTCTCCTCGGCGCCCTCGGCGCCGTCGACGAACTCGTCGCCGGAGTAGGCGTTCACCACGCCGCTGTCGACGACGTAGAGGACGTGGAGCGTCGCATCGTAGCGGTCGGCGGCGTCGATCGCGTGGTCGATCGCGCGGTCGACGCCGACGCTGCCGTCGGTCGGGAGGAGCACGTTGTCGTACATACGCGGCGGTTCGTCGAGCGACCGAATAAATCGGTCGCCGTTTCCCGAACGGTTAACACGCTGTGTGCCCCCCGGAGTTCCATGACCGAGGCCGCGGACCGGATCTTCGTGAACGGGGAGGTACACACGCTCGCGGACCCGGATTCGGGCGGCGACGCGGTCTGCGAGGCCGTCGCCGTGCGCGACGGCGAGATCGTCCGGACCGGGCGGACGCACGACGTGGAACTGCTCGCCGGCGTCGACACGGACGTGGTCGACCTCGACGGGCGCGTCATCCTCCCCGGGTTCGTCGACGCGCACACCCACCTGACCACCGTTGGCCGCTACCTCCTCCACGCCGACCTCTCGGCGGCCGACTCCCCGGACGGGGCCGTCGACCTGCTGGCCGAGCGCGCGGCGGAAGTGGAACGCGAAGCGAGCGAGGTGGAGGACCCCGAAAGCGACGACTGGGTCCTCGGCTACGGTTACGACGAGTCGACGTGGGACGACTCGCGCTACCTGACCCGCGCGGACCTCGACCGCGTCTCGACCGAGCGCCCGGTGGCGGCGTTCCGCGAGGACATGCACGTCGCGGCGGTCAACGGCGTCGCGCTCGGCCGCTTCGCCGACGCGCTCGCCGACGCTCCCGACGAGACGGTGCCCACGGACGACGACGGCGATCCGACCGGCGTCCTGCTCGAAGCCGCCATCGACCCGATCTACCGAGCGGTCGAGCCCGGCCCGGCCGAGACGCGCGCGGTCGTCGAGGCCGCGCTCGACGGCTGCGCCGCCCGCGGTATCACGGGCTTCCACGACATGGTCCGCGACTCGCACGCGCCCCGGGTCTACCGCGACCTCGACGAGTCCGGGTCGCTCACCGCCCGCGTCCGGATCAACTACTGGAGCGACCACCTCGACGCGGTCCGGGAGGTCGGCCTCGCGACGAACGCCGGGAGCGATATGGTACGGACCGGAGCGATCAAGTCGTACACGGACGGGAGCTTCGGCGGCCGGACCGCGCGCCTCTCCGAGCCGTACGCGGACGCGCCAGACGAGACCGGGCAGTGGGTCGTCGATCCCGACGAGCTGGACGAGGCCGTCGCAACCGCGACCGAGGCGGGCCTCCAGTTCACCGCCCACGCGATCGGAGACGAGGCCGTCGACGCCGTCTTGGACGCATACGAGCACGCCTCCCGGACCGACGCCGGGGAAGCCCGTCACCGCGTCGAACACGCCGAACTGGCCGACGACGACGCGATCGAGTGGCTCGCGGAGACCGGCGTCGTCGCGAGCGTCCAGCCGAACTTCCTGAAGTGGGCGCAACCCGGCGGTCTCTACGAGGAGCGACTGGGATCCGAGCGCACCGCCGAGACGAACCGCTACCGGGACATGCTCGACGCGGGGGTCCGGCTCGCGTTCGGCTCGGACGGGATGCCGATGGACCCGCTGTTCGGGGTTCACCATGCGGTCAACGCGCCGGCCGAATCTCAGCGCCTCACCGTCACCGAGGCGCTGCGGGCGTACACCCGCGGCGCCGCGTACGCCGGCTTCGACGAGGACCGGCTCGGGACGATCGAGGTGGGGAAGCGGGCCGACCTCGTCGCGCTCGACGCGTCGCCGTGGGAGTGCGACGACGCGATCGACGATATCGACGTGGCGCTGACCGTCGTCGACGGCGACATCGTGTTCGACGGTCGGTGAATCGGCGGCCGAGGCGCGACCCTGCCGGGACGCCGAGAAAGCCGCAATCGCTGCCAGAAAACAGCAGTTATTAATCATGTAGTTCTAATCTGGGAGCATGACAGAGATAGCCGTCGAGTACGCCGCGGGAAACCGTCTCCGCTCCGAGGCCGAGACCGCCCGACGACTCATCGACGCGTACCTCGGTGACCGGCCCGACGTCGACCGCGTCACCCTCTCGCCCTCCGGCGAGTCCGTCTTCTGCGTCAGCGTCGAGGGCGACCGCATCTGGTGTACCGACACCCGCGAGTGGATCGACTCGATGGAGGCGGTGACCGCCGCGCGGCGCCGCCTCTCCGAACTGTCGTAACTCGCCTCGAAAACCCGGTTACTCGGTCGTTGCGGCCGCGTGCGAGTACGCGAACTCCCGCAGGAGCTTCGCGGCCAGCGCCGCCGCCTGCCCGTCGTCCCGGTCGTTCACCTCGACCGCGTCGAACCCGTCGGCGCGCGGCGCGACCGCGCGGACGAGGTCACGGACGGTCCGCGGCGCTACCCCGAACGGTTCCATCGTCCCCGTACCGGGAGCGTAAGCGGGGTCGAGCCCGTCGATGTCGACGGAGCAGTAGACCGTCTCCCCGGCGAACGCGTCGCCGTCGAGACCGTCGACCCACTCGCGGGCGTCCTCCGGCGCGACGACCTCCACGTCGGCGTCGGCCGCCCGTTCCCACTCGGCCTCGGACCCGGTCCGCGCGCCGACGATAACGGTGCGGTCGACGCCGAGGTCGTCGAGACACCGGCGCGTGACGCAGGCGTGGTTCAGCGGGTTCCCGTCGTATGCGTCCCGGAGGTCGAGGTGCGCGTCGCAGATGACGAGCGCGTCGGGGTCGACGGCCTCGACCCCCGCGTGCGTGACCGTGTGTTCGCCGCCGACGAGGAGCGGGACCGACTCGTCGTAGACGACGCTCCGCAGTTCGGCGGCGAGGTGGTCGAGGTACGCCGGCACGTCGTCCCACGGGCGCACGTCGCCCGCGTCGTGGACGCCAAGCGCGGAGAAGCGACTGTCGGTGCGGCGGTCGTAGTCGTCGTACGTCTCGGCGAATCGCCGGACTCGGTCCGGCCCGAACCGGGTGCCCGGCTGAAACGTGGTCGTGGCGTCGAGCGGAGCGCCGACGACCACGTAGGAAGCAGCTTCGCGGTCGGTCGTCGCCCCGGGGAACATCGCCGATTACCCGATGATCTTCCGTTGGCCCTCGTAGTCGAGGTACTCGATGTTGTCGTCCGAGGAGAAGTCCTCGCCCTCGGGGATGCGCATCGTGAACGTGTCGTAGGTGTCTAAGTCCATCACCTGAACCTCGTCGCCGCTGACGTTGACGACCTGTCCCTGCTTGCGCTGAATGATCGGGACCCACACCTTCGCGTCGACGGGCTGCGAGAGCGAGCGCTTCTTGTCGTCGAAGACGCCCTTCCCTTCGACGCGGGCCTTCGCGCTGCCGTGTTTACCGGGTTTGGCGGTGCTGTAGTGGTTGATCTTACAGGGCGCGTCGTCCATCATCACGTAGCTGCCCTCCTGGAGTTCGCGAACCTGCTTCTGCTCTCGCGGCATGTCCGCCAATTTCCCCGGCGCGGGTATAAACGGTTTGGAATGCCGCCGCTACCCGGCCCGAGACGGCGTCCAACCGCCCCGACGGCCCGCGGCGTGGTCGTGTACGTCCTCCGCTCGTCGGACGACCGAGTCGATCGCGTCGCCGACGCCCTCTCCGGCAACGCCGGCGCGCCGATACGCGATGACGCCGACGTTCCGGCGGCCGCGTGCCTCCACGAGATCGCGACGCACGCAGACGGCGACCTCGGCGTTCCCCCGGTCGACTGGGGCGACGCGGTGACTCCGCGAGCGGCGGCGGGTCCTCCGGGGTGGCGGGCACCGCCGCGGCGACGTAGCGACCATGACGGCGGCGACGTGGCAGCCGCGACGACCGCGGCGACCGAACTCGTCCCGAAAGCGAGCCTACGGGTCGAGCTCGTCCACGTACTCCTCCGGCTCCTCGTCGTCGTCGACGTTCCCGTCCGGCGGGACGAGTTGGCCCGTGTACAGGTAGCTGACGACGAACATGACGATGAAGCCGACGCCGACGGCCGCGGTCGTCCGCACGACGAACGGGATGTCGTTATAATAGAAGTACCGGTCCGAGACCGCCATGGAGACGAACGCCACCAACAAGATCTTCTGCTCGTCGGTGGGGTTGCGGACGAAGCCGACTACGTCGTTTTTGAGGTCGCCGAACACGCCCATCAGGCGTCACCCCCGTTCGTCGCGGCCGAGTCGACCGTCGGCGCGTGCTCCTCGATCACGCCGCTCACCCGATCGAGGCCCTCTGTCAACTCCTCGGTCGGGAGTCCGAACCCGATCCGGAATCGGTCCGGGAAGCCGAACAGATGCCCCGGTGCGAGGACGACGCTCGCCTCCTCGACGACCGTCCGGCAGAACGCCTCCGCGTCCGCGAAGCCGTCGGGGACCGTCACGAACGCGTTGACCCCGACCGGGTCGAGCCAGTCGAGGCCGTGGTCGTCGACCCACGCCGCGACCGTCTCGCGGTGGGCGGCGGCCAGTTCGCGGTTCTCTGTCAGGATCTCCTCCTCGGATCGCCCCAGCACCTGCTTAGCGACGTGCTGGCCGAACAGGCTCGGCGAGATGGTCGTGTAGTCCTTCCAGCGCCACGCGCGCTCGACGACCGGCTCGGGACCGGCGATCCAGCCGAACCGGAGGCCAGCGAGCCCGTACGCCTTCGTGAGGCTGGTCGTGGAGATGCCGTGCGCGCCGTAGCTCGCGACCGGCGGCTGCGGGTCCTCCGCGAGCAGGCGGTACACCTCGTCGCAGAGCAGGTATGCGTCGCGCTCGACCGCGACGTCGTACACCGCCCGCATCGCGGCCTCGTCGTGGTACTGCCCGGTCGGGTTGTTCGGGTTGTTCACGACGATCACGGCCGTGTCGTCGCGGGCCGCGTCGGCGACGGCCCCCGGGTCTAACTCCCACTCGGGCGGCTCCAGTTCGACGCGGGTCACGTCGCCGAACGCGTCCGGGACGGCGTGGAGCGCCTGGTACGTCGGCGTGACGACGACCGCGTGCGTGCCGGAGCCGACGCCCGACGCGTCGGGGTCCGAGGCGCCGCCCGCCCCGTCGACGGGGGCGTCGTCGCCGAGCAGCGAGAGGAACGTCAGGAAGTTCGCCTCCTGGGTGCCGCAGGTGAACAGCACCTCGTCGGCGGATCGGTCGTAGCGGTCGCCGACGGACGCCCGGAACTCCGGGTCGCCGTTCGTCGGGATGACGTAGCCGAGCTCCCCCGGATCGAGGTCGAACCGGCTCGCGTCGAGCGACCGGATGCCGCTTTCGGCCAGCATGATGTCGGCCTCGTGTTCGTACTCCGCGAACCAGCGTTCGAGGCCGAACGGGTCGATGCGCATACCCCTCTTCGGGCGGGCGCGAGGTTAGGTGCTGTGGTTGGCGACGTCGTCGCGGACCGCTCCCGCGGCCGCCCGCGAATCGGAGGCACTGCGGGCCGCCATCGCAACGCATTTCGCCGGGGGTTGCGACACGACGGCATGGTTCTCAACCGGCAGCGGCTGTTGGGCGTGCTGTTCGTCGCCATGGCGACGCTCACGGCGGTCGCGCTGGCGGAGGTGCTGCGGACCGTCGTGTTCGCGGTCACCGTCGCGTACGTCCTGTATCCGCTCCGGCAGCGCCTCGTCGGCCGCGGCCTCTCGCGTCGGATCGCGTGCGTGGTCTCGACCGGCGTCGCGTTCGTCGGCGCGACCCTCCTCGTGGCGCCGCTGCTGTACACGCTGTACCGGCGGCGGTCGGAGCTGATAGCCCTCCTCGAAGGGGTCCCCGACCTCGTCCCGATCACCGTCGGCGGGTTCCAGACGGTGGTCGAGATCGCGCCGTACGTCGCGGCCGCGGAGACGTGGATCCGCGGGGTCGCGATCGCGGTCGCGGGCGCGGCGCCGGTCCTCGTCTTGGAGGTCGTCGTGTTCACCTTCCTCGTGTACGGCATCCTCTACCGGCCGCGTGCGGTCGAGGCGGCCGTCTTCGGCGTCGTCCCGCCCGAGTACCACGACATCCCCACACGGCTCCACGAGCGGACGCGGCAGACCCTCTACTCGATATACGTCCTCCAGGCCGCGACCGCCGCCGCGACGTTCGTTCTCGCGGTCGCGGTGTTCCGGACGCTGGGCTACGGCTCTCCCGTCCTGCTCGCGGTCATCGCCGGCGTCCTCCAGTTCATTCCCGTCGTCGGTCCGAGCATCCTCATCGTCGCGCTCGGCGCCCTGGACTTCCTCGTCGGCGCGACCGGGCGGGCGGCCGCCGTGCTGGTACTCGGGCTCGTCGTCGTCGCCTTCGTGCCGGACGCGGTGATCCGCACTCGGCTCGCCGGCTGGACCGGGAAGATATCGCCCGGTCTCTACTTCGTCGGATTCGTCGGCGGCATCCTCACCCTCGGGGCCGTCGGCGTCATCGTCGGTCCCCTCGCCGTGTCGCTGCTGCTCGAAGCGATCGACATGCTCTCCGAGCACGTCGACCCGACGGACTCGGTCGGTGGCGACGCGGGCTCGACGCAGTGACCGGCGACGCGGGCCCGACGCAGTGACCGCCGACGCAGGGCACCACCGGCACGGCTTTCCATGGCCCGACCCTCTGTCCGACACCTGATGTCCTCGACGGATCCCCCAACCGCGGTCGGCGCCGCGCCGACCCTCACGGCGCGGCGTCTCGACGGACTCGCCGATCGCGTCTTCAGCTCGCCGGACGGAAGCGGCGACGACGGCGACGGCGCGATCGACGTCTCCGCCCCGGCGACTGACGAGCGGATCGGGCGCGTGCCGGCCTGCGACGCCGACGACGTGTCCGCCGCGGTCGAACGCGCCCGCGACGCGCAGACGGCGTGGGCCGAGGTGTCGGCGACCGAGCGCGCCCGTATCGTCGACCGGTTCGGCGACCTCGTCGCGGACCGCCGCGAGGAGCTGCTCGACGTGCTCCAGCTGGAGACCGGGAAGTCTCGGCGCACCGCGGTCGAGGAGCTGTTCGACGTGCCGACCGGCTGCTCGTACGTCGCGAGCGAGGCTCCGGGCGCGCTCGCCGAGGAGCGTCGCCGCGGGGTCGCGCCCGGCGTCGCGACCGCGACGGTCACCCGCGAACCGGTCGGCGTCGTCGGCGTCATCTCGCCGTGGAACTACCCGCTGACGCTGTCGATGGCCGACGCGATCCCCGCGCTCGCCGCGGGCAACGCGGTCGTGCTCAAGCCGGACGAGAAGACGCCGTACGGGGCGCTGCTCCTCGCGGAGCTGCTGGAAGTCGCCGGGCTCCCCGACGGCCTCTTTCAGGTCGTCACCGGCGAGGGGCCTCAGGTCGGGCCGCCGCTGATCGACGCGGTCGACTACGTCGCGTTCACCGGTAGCACCGCGACCGGCCGGACCATCGCGGAGCGCGCGGGCCGGAACCTGATCGGCTGTTCGCTGGAGCTCGGCGGCAACAACCCGCTCGTCGTGCTCGGGGACGCCGACGTCGACGAGGCCGCCCGCGGCGCGGTCCAGGCCTGCTTCTCGAACGCCGGGCAGCTCTGTCTCTCCGCGGAGCGGATCTACGTCGTCGAGTCCGCCTGCGACGAGTTCCTCGACGCGTTCGTCCGCGAGACGGAGGCGCTCACGCTCGGGACGGGGTACGACTACGACGCCGACCTCGGCTCGCTCGTCGACGCCGACCAGTTGGCCCGCGTCGAGTCGCACGTCGAGGACGCCCGCGAGCGCGGGGCGACGGTCGAGACCGGGGGCCGAGCGCGGACGGATGTCGCGCCGTACTGCTACGAGCCGACCGTCCTCACCGGGGTCGAGCCGGACGCCGCGGTCGCCTGCGAGGAGACGTTCGGTCCGGTCGCCGCGGTGACGGCGGTTCCGGACGCGGACGCGGCGGTCGCCGCCGCGAACGACTCCCCGTACGGCCTCAACGCGAGCGTCTGGACCGGGGACCGCGAGCGAGGCGCCGAACTCGCCCGCGAGATCGACTGCGGGACCGTGAACGTCAACGACGCGTTCCTCGCGACCTGGGGCGCGGTCGACGCACCGATGGGCGGGTTCGGCGACTCCGGCCTCGGTCGCCGACACGGGCCCGAGGGGATCCGACGGTACACGGAGACGCGGACCGTCGGCGTCTCGCGGGTCGGCCCGCTGACGTTCCCAGACCGGATCCCGACCGACTGGTTCGTCCGGGGCGCGTTCGCCGCGACCCGGCTCGGTCGACGGATGCGTCGCGGCGTCGACGAGGTCCGTCGTCGCCTGTCGCGCCGCTGACTGACCATGCGGAATCGACGGCGCGCGACCGACGACGGCGAAAAGCGGGGTTACTCCGCGTCGTCGATCAGGTCGCCGAACACCGACGCCGCGGTGTCTGGCACGTCGAAGTCGTGGTAGTGCTCGCCCTTCTCGTTCGAGAGGATGTTGAGCGCGGCGGCGGCGCCGTCGCCGGCGGAGATGACCGCCTGCCACTCCTCGGCACGGGCCATTGCGCCGGTCGCGTAGGCGCCCTCGACGCTGGTCTCCATCGACACGCCGACGCTGACGGTGTCGTCGTCGTCGAACTCGCAGCCGAGCGCCTCCGCGAGGTCGCGGTTCGCGCCCGTCGCGAGGACGACGTAGTCGGCCTCGTACTCGCCGTCCTCGGTCGTCACGGTGAACCCGCCGCCTCCGTCCTCGACGCCGGTGACCTCCTCGCCCTGGCGGCGGTCGACGCCGAAGTCGTCGGCCTGCTGGCGCGCGGTCGCCATGAACTCGCTGCCGCCGACCGAGCCCACGCCGAGATAGTTGAACAGGTGCGCCTTTGATACTCCCGAACATTGAATAAGTTGAACCACGGTTCTTATGCTATGGGTAATGACCCACAAGCAGAGTATGATCGAACCGTTCGGAGAATCAAAGAAGCTTCAAACCTATCCGAAGCAGAAAGAAGTAATCTCTTAGAGTATCTGAAAGCCAAGAACCCGGATAAAATCAGTATCACGGATCATGAGAATGGTACACTCAAGAAGCAGTCTCTGGCTACCTATGGGGACCATATCAGGATTTGTGCCAAGAGATTAGATACTGATTTGATGGATTGTACCACAAAAGACATTAATGAGTTTATGGATACCCAACTTGAGAACCTATCTAAATCAACCGTTCAATTATATCAATGCGCCTTAGTTAGTTTTTACAGATACCATTCGGTTGAACCGGTCGAACCTGATAAGATAGTGATTCTCAAAGACGAACCGACTCAAGTTGATGAAAACGATATTTTCACTAAAGAGGATATTCAGAAAATGCGCGACGTTATCCCGAACGATAGGGACCGTGCGATCTTCGAATTACTGCTTAACACCGGACAAAGAATCAGAGCGTTACAATCGCTTAGGGTGAAAGATGTAAAGCCTCAAGAGGGAGTATTCTACCTTAACTCCGAAGCAGAGGGATTGAAAGGGGCCGACAAACAAAGCCGAAAGCGTCCGCTCTTAGGCGCTAGAAAAGCCTCTTTAGACTGGTTACAAAAACACCCTACTAGGGACGAACCCGACTCTGCTTTCATTACTCATTTGCCAGCGTATGAAGAGAGATACGGTGATTCTTTCGGAGAATCATTATCGGGAGCGCATATCAATAGGAGACTCAAATCAATTGGTGACAAAGCAGGCATCAATAAACCAACCAACGCACATAATTTTAGACATACGTTCGTTACTATCGCTAAAAGAGATTATGGCTTAGATGATTCTACTATTAAATTTATTATCGGGTATTCTAAAGACAGTTCTGTTATGGAATCGACTTACTCTCACTTAACGGCGGACGATCACATTTCCAAGGCAGAGGTAGGGGCGGGTATCAAGGAAAAAGAAGAAGCAGAGACTCTTACTCCCGATATTTGCCCTACCTGTTACAAAAACTTAGATCCGGGAGACAAAGCCTGTAGTTCATGTGGGGAGATATTCGCCCCGGACGCTAAGGCTGCTAAGGACAAGATCGATGACGACGTATATGAAGATAAAGGAGAGGCTGAAAATGAAGAAGAAAGCGCACTAGACCAATTTAAGAGTTTGATTGAAGAGAACCCAGAGCTTCTTGAAGAGCTAACGGATCAATAGGCAAAGATACTACCTTCTTCTTGTGTCTCTGCCGGTTCAGTAAGACTCTCTGCCGGTTCTTGTGTGTTGGTAGTGGTTTTGGTCGTATCAATATCAAACGACTCACAGAGCTTACTAGCATACTTTGCTGAACGTAGCTCCGAATTTGCTAATGTCCGAAGAGCCTCAATATCCTCTTGAGTTAGATCGTCTTTATCCATGTCTATTTCCGGCTTGTAGCATGGCTAATAAAGGACTTGTGTGTGAAGCGTTACCAAAGGGTTGTTTTCACGAGCGGCAGAGCCTGAAGCTCTGTAGAAATCACCCTTCTACAATGAGAAAACCACCCTTCAAAGTGGTAGGTGTATATCCCCCACCTACAGGGTTATGAAGAGGGGAAGTTCTATCTTTATCGCCCGAGTGTTCGGACGAAAGGACATTGTGGTGCCCCGTTTAAATACAGAGACTACAGACTTAAGTATTTGTCTATTTATCTTTGCTATTTTTGGTCATTTGTCTATTTCTAACCCCCTCATTTCGTTTTGAGATTCTGATATGTCTGAAAATTGGGATTTAATTAAAAACCCATATTAGACCCTAGGGGATATGGCCGATTTCCGTCGCTTAAGAGAATTTAACCCCCCTATGGTATTCAAACCCCTGAAAATGGCTAATACAGAGAATCTTACCCCTCTTTTTACAGATTATTATCTATTAATATTGACTAATAATAACAATAACAGATGTTTGAATCCCCCTATACTGTCGATCTACAATTCAAACTAAGAAAATGGCAGATAGAAAGCAAAATAGAAAACAGTAAGAAGAGGCTTTGAGAGTATGGAAATCAGTAACCTAGTACATAACAACCCCCCAATGTACTAGGAGGCTCACGTCGGGCGATTTGAGAAGTATTTGTATTATTCTTCTAGTTGTTCTAACTCTAATTCTACGTAGTGTTCATCAGCATTTGAGAAAGGCCCAGTTGGTTCTACCTTGAATTGAATCTCAGATGCCCCTTCTGGTACTTGGAATACAACAGCTCCCTCTGTAGTAATTCCGGGTTGTAGTTGCTCAAAAGAAACACCCTCTACTTGGATTCTAGGATCACTCTCTACCCAGAGAGTTTGTTCAGAACTAGCGTCAAATGTCCTATCTTGTGAGTCAACCATTGTAAAGTGATTAGTTGTAATATCCACCGACTCATCACCGACGTTTTCCATTGAGAGTGTAAGTATTATGTATTGTCCATCCGCTTCTTGCCTTTCTATTGGACCACTAATATAACTTGTAGAATAAGCGTCTTGAACATTATATTCAATCGACTGTCCCTCATCGCCAACAGTAAATGATTCTCCCATTTGGTGAGTTCTCACATTATTATCCCCACTAGTTCCGTCTGAAGTACCACTAGTTCCGTCTGAAGTACCACTAGTTCCGTCTGAAGTACCACTAGTTCCGTCTGAAGTACCACTAGTTCCGGGATCTCCCATATCACCACTTCCACCTGCTCCTATGACAACACCGCCAGCAATTACTAAAATAAAAACAAGTCCGACTGTTGCCCATCGGTTGATTGATACTCCTTGTGATTTTTTCAGTTTTGATCTGACAATTGGTAAAGCGATTACCCCTGATAGTAAAATCAATACACCTGCAACTACATTTGTTATTAATGAACCTAATCCCGACAGAATCAACAAGACACCAATTGGATATGCTATTATTTTGCCTAGGGTGATGTTTATTCCACTACTTTCGTCGCTATCGGAGGGATTGTCTCCCATATCTTTACCTCATCAAGTAGTGTTTAAAAGTGTTGGGAAGAAATGATATTCTATTCTATACAACTATCTGATAAAGAAGAGCTAATCCTGTAGCCAAGAATCCAAATGAAAGACCCATAGGCACCAGAGAATTACGATAATCTCTGTCGGTGAAAAACACACTATGGTATAACGTCGCTCCAAAGAGTATCAGAGCGATACCGATACCGAAACCAATAGCAGATAATGCTGATACAATCATAGATAACCCTCTTCTTCAAGGAATTTGCCAAGTGCTACTTCAATCAGCATTTTTTCATTGTAATTTTTATCATAAGTGTATTGTTCAAAAGATTCTATTAATTCCTCGTCAGAAATCGCACATCTGATTAGTTTTAAATCGTTACTCCCGCCGTCGTTGTTATTTACAGTTACAGCCATATATTACTCTTAGTTATTAAAGTTGGTTTAATTATTATACGGAACGAAAAAGTTGCTTAATAGTCTATAAGAAGATGTTTCGTTTGCTATAATATTCTTAGTCATTTTTATTACTCTTAGTTATTAGTAGTGTAGATCGGAGAGTCGGCAAATGTATGTTTCTCAATTTTTCCTTTATTCTCAAGCTTATTTACGATTATTTGGATATTTCTTTTACTCATATCCGTATTATCTTCTATTTCTTTGGTGTTTGCTCCTACATTACCACAACTAGAGAGATATTCAATCACATTTCTCTCACTACTGGATTGAGTATCCAATTCCTCCCGATCCACCGGAACCCAATTCGGTAAACCAGAGGTATTCACATACACCGTAGTTGGTTTCTTGTTTCGTCCGAACCTGAAAACATCCTGTAGGGTCAAATTCCTGTAAAGAGGGAAGACATTGAAATTCTCATTTCCGAATTGATATTCAGTTTCGTCCCCAGAGCGATCTACTGATACCGACTTATTGAGGTATGAACCCCATTTGAAAACATACTCATCACCGTAATTCCTCATACCCGTGACAAATCCAAGTTGCTTATTTTCAAATTGATTAGAAGATAACATCGTTCCAAAGTGGAGATAATTTCCATTTTCATCTTTGTGAATATTGGCATACTCTTCTATTTCCTCATCGTATTCCTGTATGGCTTTTTTCGACGTGATAACCCCCGGTTTCTCTCCCTCCTTTTGCTGAATAGAATATGCTAGGGAGGTATCTTGATTGACTGCTATATTATTGGAGTTTTGATAATACCTTTTGTAATCTGTTACCTGAATAATCTCCAAGTTCAGGATGTCCGTGATATATCGCTCCTTTTGCTCTTCGGAAAGAACCTGTATATGCTCAAGCTCTAAGCCTGTAGCACAATCCCACATTTCCGGGATGGGGGTTCCGTCTAATCCGATAAATCCATTAGCAGAATCAAAGTCGGGAGGATTGAGTAAATACATACTCTCACGATCCTCATCAAAGACGACTTTCGCATTATCCCCGATATGGGTTTCAACACCTACAAGATCGGCAAATTGAGTATCAGTCTTTTCCCAACCGTCGTTTACCTCAATTCCTCTTAGCAGAGCATAGGTAAGCAAAGGCGCATGGACGTGATACTCTTCAGGGTTCAGAGCCGTTTCGGTATCCCGATATACGTCGTATTCTTGGAACCAATTAACGACTTTAGCAGTCTCTTTTTGGGTAGCTTCCCTAATTTCAGTAAACGAATTGAGGGGGAAAGAATCAACACTATATATAAACCTGTTTACTAATTCTCTCGGCTTATGATATTCAATCTCATACTCATTTTCGCTAAACTCATCTTTTACTGCTATTCTATTTTTCAGATAATTGGGATTATATGCGTGTTTTGGATTACCGATTAATACGTCAATATCGGATAAATCCTGATTAAGAGACTGTATGTAAGGACATGAGCCGTTACAGGGAAGCTCAAGCCTATCATGTAACTCCTTTGCTGATATTCCCCTATTGTATAGTTCTTTCAAGCCGTGTTTGTCGTTCTGAAAGGAGGGACATTCATCATGAGGGACCGGGATTTTATGATACGATAAACTAAACTCCTTACACTTCTTAACAGAATCCTTCTTGAGCCGATTCAATGAAGTGAGATACAAGATCGGTGTATCAGTCTCCTTTGCTTGTTCAAACGTCGAATGGCTCTTACCTGTGATCGGGAGAGATTCAATTAACACGTTCTTTTGATTCTCATACGATTCTGCCATTTGATTAGCTAAGTTGCCTCTAATCGCCGCCAAATCAATACATTTATTATCTTTGGGATGTAAATTAACCATGTAGAAGAAAACACCATCTTCACTTCGGTTGTGTTGGTACCACAACCGGATTCTTACAAAACTTCGCTAGAAGCTTCGACCGAATTTCAACATTCGTTTAGAGCTTGTATACATTATTTTGTATCTTAAAGTTAATAAATCTTATTAAAGACGATAATACAATATTGTATAGGTATTAACTTTATTGTACAAATGTGTACATTAATGGATATAATCCAAGTCGATGTTTAACTCCAAGTTATTAAGATTCAGGATTAAATCTACAGTTTTATCCGAATTGTTTACAGAATATGCGACTATTTCTGTAGACTCATCTTGAAGATCCTCCTTGATTTGTTCCATATTCTCTTCATTTTTATCCACCGTGGAAATGAAGAATCCATTAGCAGTTTTCATGATTAATCGTGCGGATAATACCCACAATTTGAGCATTCGGAAGCGAAAGAAAACGTAACTAGACCCTCATCGATACGCTCCTTTTCTTGGCTGGTGGAGTATGAATCTGAACCACACCGGGGACAAGTATCAGACATTCTAATTCTCCTTAGAAACTACTGCTATTACAGTATCGCCCGTATCCTTTTCTAGTTCTACTGAACCGTTCCAATTGGGTTCATCCTCCGGGTTCCGAAGAGCCTTCTTGATTTCCGGATCCTTGGTCGTTACCCTTCGGGAGTTTTCCCCTACACTCTCATACAGAGTGTTTTCGTCGCTCTTAGCAAGATCCTCTGCTATATCCTGAAAAGCACTATTCTCATAATCTTCCCAAGAGTTTGCCGCTAGTTCTTCTACCTGTGAATCAGGGGTATTAATTTCAGTATCAGAATCCTCTTCTAGAAAACCTGAATACTTATCTTCAATGTGTTCAATAGCGGCTTGTAGCTCTTCGGATTCTGGTTCAGAGTTACCTTCTTGATTCGCTTCTGCGATTATCTCCTTGAATTCTTCACCGGATAAATCAGAGACTGAACGATCAGGATCGTACTTTGTCCCCTTCTTTAGCTCTTCTTTTGCGCGTCTAATCTCCATTTGCTTTCGGGATTTTGCTACCTCTCGGTTATGCCGTTTTACGTCCTTACGGATCCCATCCCAAACAGAATCAATATCTTCGGGGGTATCCTCTCCCTGAACCGTATCCTCCTTGGATTGTAGCTCTTCAATTTCAGAGTCGGTAAAGAACTTAGAAAGACGGGAGTTTGCCAGAGAATCCGGTTCAATCTTTACAACGTGTTCTCCCTCTTGTCTCTCCCGAATTGTAGAACCCGACTCTCCAAGCTCTTCTACTACAATATCCTTTTCAGGGTTCAGGTTTCGCTCTTCAATATCTCCCCGTGAAAGCTCTTCTACAGTAGATCCTCTGTTACTCCCTTCAGCATAAATCTGGTTTCCTTGTCGATCCGCCTTAACAAATCCCGCGCCTTTGCTTGTCATAATTTAATCCTCTAAAACTTCATCTACAATCATATCTTCAAAAGTGCCATACTCCTTTTCGATCTTCCGGTAAGCTAACTCCTTATGGACCGAGGGACTTACTGCGATTGTTTTTTGCGTCATGCTTGTACTATAAAATTAGAGATATACACTTAAATATCTGTCGTTTTATACTCGTTATATTTGAAGAAACTAAGGATTCCAACCCCTATAGTTTAGGGATACAGGATTTCTATACAGTTTTATTAGACAAAGCCGGGGAATTGTGTTGAGAGAGAATAATTCTGTAAATTCGATCCGTAACGTTACTAAGTCTATTTTGGATTTGGCTTATACAGAGTCTCTAAAGGGTGATTTGAGAGGAATACGATTTGATATTTTACTCATACGCTTTTACAGACTGAATATAAGAGCAAATACATACGGATTATTGCTCCTAAGCTGACATGAAATAAAGATGAGAGCAAAAGATCAATCAATTAATTGAACAAACTTACAGAAACTTTAGAGAAACTTTGAGAAACTTAATCAAAAGACAATTCTCTTGTTTATTCTTTCATTTCTAAGCTTAGTCTTTTGCTATTCTCTAATCCAAACTCTCTTTAGCGATCCTCTCACTTTGAGTCTATCAAACTGAATGACTCTCTAAGCGTCTTTTACCTGTATGAGTAGGATAGGACCTAAAACCCTCAAAGTCCATTGAGAGGGTATTCTATTAGCACTATATCCATGTGAGAGGTAAGAGAGTGTATCAGCCTAGTTCAGAATGAGAAATGAGACTGAATCGCTCTGGTTAGTGATCTACCTCCGAACCCCCCTACCCTTCAATTCGACAAACCCACTTCTACAGGGATACTCTGATTTTGCCTATCTTGTGTTATACACATCAACATAATGGCTTTATTTAGTAGATATTACTATCCAAACAAACTATCGGCTTTAGTTGTAGGCTATTTTTTGCGTTAGAAAGTGCGTATATATCCAAAACCCCCATACGGCGAAGGGGCGAGAGAAAAATAGGATCTAGTACCATAGGTTCAGATTAAATCCCTTATCCTGTAGTGTGGTACTAGACGGTATTTGTCCTTTGAGATACAACGTAATCAGATAGGGGCTATTCACTTATTGAACGTTAAGCCATACCAAAGTGCGCCTTGTGCATCCACGTCTCGTCCGTGTCGAAGAGGACGGTGTCGAGGCCGTTCTTGCTCGCGAACAGCCCGGCGCTCAGTCCGGCCGGTCCACCGCCGACGATTGCGACATCTGTCATGGTCGCTACAACGCAGTCCCGAACATAAGGCTTGGCGGAAGCGGGGATCGGTCACGGCGGACCTCGCGGCGACCCCTGTCGCCGCGGCCGACACCTCACTCCGCGAAGTCAGAGAGGGACCCGGTCCCGTCGCCCGCGCCACCCCCCTCGTCGCCCGTGTCCGGCTCGGCATCGCTCCGGTGCGTCTCGCCGTCGCCCGTGTCCGGCTCGGTGTCGCCGGAGGCCGATCCGCCCCACGGGTCGTCGGGATCGACCGGTGCGACGGCGCGGGCGAGCTCCGCCTCGTCGTACTCGACCTCCTCGTCGAGCACCATCGCGAGCCGCTGCCACCGCGCGCTCTGTTCGTCTTCGCCCTCCGGGCCGACGCGCGCGCCGTGCGTCTTGAAGAACCGGGTGCCGCGCCCGCGCTTGGATCCCTCGCCGGTGTGCCCGTCGAAGACCGCGTCGAACTCCCCGTCCGGTTCGAGGTCACCGACGGGGAAGTCGTGCGCCGGCTCCTCCCCGCGGGCGCGCGCCTCGGCCCGGAGATCGGCGACCGCGCCGAAGTAGGCGTCCGCGTTCGACGCCTCGCGTGTCGAGCGAGCGCGGGCGGCCGCGAGCGCGGCGTGGATCCCGCAGAGCCGGCCCTTCCACGCGTCGGGCTCCCAGCGCTCCGTCGCGAGTTCTTCGTAGCGCTCGATCGTGAGCGCGACCTCGTCGCCCGCGCGCAGGTCCTCGACGACGTAGAGGTTGAGTCGGTCCCAGAGGTTCCAGGCGTACCCGGAGCGCGCCAGCTCCCACGCCGCCCACGCCGCGATCTCCTCGTCGGAGCGCCGGACCGCCTTCTGGAGCAGGCTGGAGACGACGTACCGGCTGTACCCGCCGTCGGTCTCGTTCGGCTCTTTCTCCTCGCCGAAGTCGTTCTCGCCCGTCGCGTCCGGCGTCCGATCGGTTTCGAGGCTCCCGTCGGACCCGAACGTCGCCTGTCTGTCGTCGCCGTCGGCCATGTCCCCGCTCCCGCCGCGAGAGACTTAACAGCCCCGCGGCGAGCGTGGGTCGCGAGCGGGGTTCGAGTCCGGCGATCCACCCCGCGGTACGGCGGATCACACCTGCTCTGAAAGGGAACTCTTAAGTCGAATCCGGCGGCTATGTTTCGGTAACCGCCCTTAGCTCAGCCTGGTAGAGCAGTCGACTGTAGATCGACTTGTCCCCCGTTCAATTCGGGGAGGGCGGACTGAATTTCTGACTCGTGAGCGACAGCGAGCGGGTGAGGCTTTTCTTTTTCAGCGAGAGAGTTGGTTAGTAGTAGCACGCGAGTAAGCTGAACGACTTTCCTGCCTATTTATACTGAAACCAGCGCAACACGGGATCGATGCGCGTTCGACCGAGGCTGGTCGCGGTCATCGGAGTCGTCGCGGTCGTCGCACTGTCCGGCTGCGCCGGGGGTCCGGGCCCCGCCACCGACGGGGATTCACCGACCGGCGACCTCAACTCGCCGCCGACCGATCCGGCGGGAGTCGACCCCGGCGACCCGGACGACACGACCTGGACCGGCACCGTCGTGCGCGTCGTCGACGGCGACACGGTGGAGGTCGAGTTCCCGAACGGCGAGGTCGACACCGTCAGGCTCCTCGGCGTCGACACGCCCGAGACGAGCGCCGACGTGACTTCGCCGGGTGAGTTCGAGGGGATCCCCAACACCGACGCCGGCCGCGCGCACCTCCGAGCGTGGGGCGGTGAGGCGGCCGCATTCGCCGAGTCCGAACTCGCCGGCGAGGAGGTCACGGTCGTCGCCGGCGGGGACCGACGCGGCGGCTACGGGCGGCTGCTGGCGGTGCTGTACGTCGACGGTGAAGATTTCAACGAGCGCCTGCTGACCGAGGGGTACGCGCGGCTGTACGACACCGAGTTCGCGCTACGCGACGCGTACGCGGCGGCCGAAGCCGACGCGAGGGAACGCGGGGTCGGACTCTGGGCGTTCGACGAGTCCGACTCCCCCGCCGATGCGGGCGCGGTCGACGCCCCTGTGCCGGCGTAACACACTTAAGAGCGCGCTCGGTACGATGTCGTAGTGGCATCCCGACAGGGCGGGTCGGGGGACGCGGAGCCCCTCGGGCCCGGATCGACGGAGCGTCGGACCGTTTCCACGACCGCCGCCGGCCGGCAGGCAGACGCCCGGCCTCGGTCGCCGCCGGAGTCGCCCGCGCGCCGCCGCGCTCGGGCCGGCCGATCCGGCTCGACCGGCCGAACCGGCGAGTATCGGTCGGTTGATCCCCCGCACGGTGGCGAGGCCGCCGCCCGGACGCCGGAGGATCCTCCCGTGCGCGACCCGGGCCGCTACGCGCTGACCGATCACTTCCGCGAGCGGCTCGAACAGCCCGGTCGGTACGTCTCGACGCGCACCGTGAGCGACGCGATCCGCGAGGGGCAGCTCCGGTGGAACAGCACCGACGGGTGGCGGTTCGCCCTCGTGGAGGGCGGCGTCCGGTTCGTCGTGGTCGTGAGCGACACGGAGACGAACTCCCCGGTCGTCGTCACCGGCTGGACCGAGGTCGCGGACCGCGAAGATGCGCTGGAGGCCTCGCGGTGGGACGGGGTCGACGTCGACACCATCGCCGTGCGGGCCGCGCTGAGCGAGTCGGCGTCGACGCCGATCCCGGACCGGATCCGCCCCCGGACCGTGACCCGCCCGTTCGAGGTGGGCGAACACCGCCTCGAAACCGAGCCGGGCGAGCCATTCGTGCGCTGTACCGACTGCGGCTGCCGGTTCCGCTCGAAGGAGGGGATCACCTCGCGGCGGTGTGGGCAGCGGTCGCCGGGCCGCTAGTCGGCGATACTCATTTCTACTCAACTCCATTCTGTTCGCTCGGTTCACGAGTGGCCAAGTCGCTGCGCTGGCGCGCGCCTCCGAGCGCCCGCGGGGCGCGAGGAGTCCGTGCGAGGGAGTCGCAACCGTCGGGAGCGACGAGGCCGGGGAGGCGTGAGGCGGCGGTGCGGGGTGGGGCGGGACTCGAAGGGGCAGTCGTGCGGCCGCAGTAGGCGACGTTAGCACCGCGGCGGGCGACGCGAGCGAGGAGCGCAACGAAGCGTACTGCGGCCGCACGACTGGGGCTTTGGAGATGTTGTCGGTCGCTCCTCAGAGAGCAACCCCGTACGACATGTGTAAGACCTCCGTTCCGTCTCGTCCGCTGACGCTATCCATTTCCGCGTCGCGACCGAAGCGGCGGTGATGACCGACGACACCGGCGACGACGCCGGCGACGATTCCAGCGAGGACGACGCTGAAGACCTCTCCTTAGATCGCTTCCACGAGGCGCTCGAGGCCGAGGAGCGACCGGTCGCAACGGCGAGCGAGGTCGCCCGCCGGCTCGGAACGTCGCAGGCGGCAGCGCGCGACGCGCTCGCTGCGCTCGTTGACCGCGGCGACGTGGACCGACTCGACGTCGAGGCCGACCCCGTCGTATTCTACCCCCGCGACTGGGGCGCGTTGGCGAGCCGCGAGCGCGTCGTGACCTTCCCGAAGCGCCGCGAGATCGTCGTCGACCGCCCCACGCAGTACACCCGCGCGCGGCTCTCGCAGTTCGCGAACCTCGTCGACACCACCGGCACCGAGCCCGGAACCCGCGGGTATCTCTATCGGATCCGCCAGGAGGACGTGTGGGCAGCACCGTTCGACGACGCCGACGCGCTCGTGGGCGCGCTCCGGTCGGTGCTGCCGCGGCGGTACGAACACCTCGAAGCGTGGGTGCGCGACCAGTGGCGTCGGGCGCACCGCTTCCGGCTGTACACCCACGCGGACGGGTACGTCGTCCTCGAGGCCGCCTCCGAGAACCTGATGGGGAACGTCGCCGACCAGCACCTCGATGATGACCACCTCCGCGCGCCAATCTCGGACACCGAGGCGTGGGTGAACGAGGCGGCGGTCGCCGCGGTCAAGCGCACGCTCTACGACGCCGGCTACCCGGTCGAGGACGACCGCGACCTCGAGACCGGCGACCCGGTCGAGATCGACCTCGCGACCGACCTCCGCGATTACCAGGAGACGTGGGTCGAGACGTTCCTCGACCGCAAGTCCGGCGTGTACGTCGGGCCGCCGGGCTCCGGCAAGACTGTCGCCGGGATCGCGACGATCGCCGCGGTCGGCGGCGAAACGCTGATTTTGGTCCCCTCACGCGAGCTCGCCGACCAGTGGCGCGAGGAGCTGCTGGAGCACTCCACGGTCGACCCCGCCGACATCGGACTCTACCACGGGGGGACCAAGGAGATCCGCCCCGTCACGATCGCGACCTACCAGATCGCCGGGATGGACCGCCACCGGAGCCTCTTCGACTCCCGCGAATGGGGGCTGATCTGCTTCGACGAATGCCATCACGTCACCGCCCCGGTGTACTCGCGGACCGCCGAGCTCCAGAGCAAACACCGGCTCGGACTCTCGGCGACGCCCGTCAGCGAGACTGGCAGCGAGGAAGAGATCTACACCCTCATCGGCCAGCCCATCGGGGCGGACTGGGACGCGCTGTTCGAGGCCGGCTTCGTTCAGGAGCCCGAGGTCGAGATCCGCTACGTCCCGTGGCGCGACGAGACGGCGCGCAACGAGTACGCCGCCGCGGACGGCCGGGACCGCAGACGGCTCGCGGCCGAGAACCCCGCGAAGGTCGAGGAGATCCGGTACCTGCTCGCGGCCCACCGCGACAAGAAGACGCTCGTCTTCGTCGAGTACCTCGACCAGGGCGCCGCGATCGCCGACGCGCTCGGCGTCCCCTTCATCAGCGGCGAGACGCCGCACCACGAGCGCGCGGAGCTGTTCCGCCGGTTCCGGGCGGACGGCGAAGCGGAGGGTTCGGGCGGCGGGGCGGCCGACGACGACCTCGACGTCCTCGTCGTCTCGCGGGTGGGCGACGAGGGGATCGACCTCCCGAACGCCGAACTCGCCGTCGTCGCGAGCGGGCTCGGCGGCTCTCGACGACAGGGCTCACAGCGGGCGGGACGGACGATGCGGCCGACCGGCTCCGCGTTGGTCTACGTCCTCGCGACGCGCGGGTCGAGCGAGGAGGAGTTCGCCCAGCGACAGATGCGGCACCTCGGGCGGAAGGGCGTCCGCGTCCGCGAGACGAACGTCGCGGAGTAGTCCGCGGCCCGACGCCGCCGGACCGGACGCGTGCCGAATCGCGCCGCTCGCTCAGAGCGCGTCAGCTAAGCGCTCGGCCGCCCCCTCGATCTCCCCCTCGTTCTCGACGAACCGGACGGGCGCGTTCTGGTCGCGCGCGTACTGGAGCGCCGCGGACCGGTTGAGGTCCTGCTCGAAGTCGATCTGGCGTTCGGTGACCCCGTCGAGGTCGCGGTCGCTCGCCCGCCTGCGTTCGAGGATCGTCGCCGGTTCCGCCTCCACGAGGACGAACGCGTCAGGCGAGACGTCTTCGAGCACTTCGACTGGAAGCCCTTGGACGTAGCCGGTCAGCGTCTCGACCGCGAGGTGCGTCGAGAGGATCACGTTCGTCGTCTCCGCTTCCTCGGCGACGAACTCGCCTGCGCGGCGCTGGAGCCGCCGCGTCTCGGGCTGTGAGAGCGTGCCGAGCTTGGCCCGCTCGGTCGCGAGCCCCATCGCCGCCGCCTGTTCGAGCATCACGTCGCCGAAGTTGATCAGCTTGTACCCATCTCCGAGTCCGCGCCTGACCGCCTGACAGACGCTGGAAAGGCCGACGCCGTTGACTCCCGACACGATCGTGACTGACATCAGAAGCTCACCTCGTTCTCCTCGTCGCCCGGCATCCCGCCGCGGTCGTCGTAGTACCGGCGGCCGATGAACTGCGCGCCGACGAGCATCATCAGCGTGTCGTAGAGGTCGTCGGCCGAGTCGAACGTCTCGACCTCCGACCGGTCGATGACCGCCCGGATCGTCGTGGACTCTCCGTCGGGCGGCGACAACTCCGTGTCACCGACCGTCTCCAGCACCTCGCTTCGGGGCGCCGGAAACTGTAGTTTCCTCGCGAACAGGTCACGAGTCTCTGGTAAGCGCATACATGACACATGACAGCACACGCTAGCATAAGTGTACATGTCAGTGCCCCGCGACCGAAGTCGCGGGTTACCCCCTCGTTCCGTTGTGACGCGGAGTGTCGCCGCCCCTCCGATGCGTTCCCCTCCCCGCCGCGTCGCGTCCCGCGCTCGCTCGCGGACCCGGCGGCGGACGAAGCTTTCAACATACGCTCCGCCGACTTCGCGACATGGACGCTGACGAGCCCTCGCCCGCCGCCGATAGGCACGACGACCCACCGACCGTCGCCGAGGCGGTCGTCGACGCGATGCTCGACCGCGGCGTCGACACCGTCTTCGGGATCCCCGGCAAGCAGACCCTCCCGCTGAACCGGGCGCTCGCCGATCGCGACGCGCGGTTCGTCGTCGCCCGCCACGAGACCGCCGTCCCGCACCAAGCGTGGGGGTACGCCGAGACGAGCGAGCCCGGCGCGATGGCAGCCACCTGCGTCGTCCCCGGCCCGGGCGACACGAACGCGATGAACGGGCTGAAGAACGCCCTGAACGACTGCGTCCCCCTGCTCCACCTCGCCGTCGAGACGGAACGGTCGGTCCGCGGCGGCGACGGCATCCACGAGACGCCGCCGGAGACGTACGACACCGTCGTCAAGGAGAACGTCCTTGTCGACTCGCCCGCGGGCGCGGTCCCCGCCGTCGTCGAGGCGATCCGGACCGCCCGCGAACACCCGCAGGGACCGGTCCGCGTGGGGATCCCGAAGGACTTCCTCGCCGGTCGGACCCCGCAGCCCGCGGTCGGCGAGCGCGAGCCGTCACCGCCGCCGGCACCGCCCGCGGCGGCGGTGCGCGAGGCCGCAGACCTGCTCGGCGATGCCACAGCGCCCGTCGTGCTCGCCGGCGGCGGTGTCAGGCGCGCGGACGCGAGCGACGCCCTCCGGTCGGTCGCCGAGGGGCTCGGCGCGCCGGTCGTGACGACGTACAAGGGGAAGGGGACGCTCCCCGAGACGCACCAGCTGTCGGCGGGCGTGCTCTGCGGCGGGGCCAGCGCGGAGCTCCGGGGACTCCTCGCGGACGCCGACGTCGGCCTCGTCATCGGCTCAGACCTCGACGCGGTCGCGACCGCCTCGTGGTCCGTCGCGATTCCCGAGACGCTGATCCACGTCACGCTCGACGGGGACGACGTCGGGTTCGGCTACGAAGCGGACCTCGGCGTCGTCGCTGACGCGGACCGCTTCCTCCGGGCGCTCACCGACCGCCTCGACGACGAGGGGGTGGCGCCCCGCGGCGCCGACAGCGCCGAGCGCGCCGAGTCGGTCCGCGCGGCCGACCGCGAGCGCTTCGCGGCGTTGTCCGAGCAGAGCGCCGACGGTTCAGGGAAGTCGACGGCCGACGACCGCGAGGAGCGCCCGCTCCGCTCCGTCGAGGCCCTCTCGGCGGTTCGCGACGCGGTCCCGGCGGACGCGGTCGTCGCCGCCGACGCGGGCGGGTTCCGGCTGTGGACGCTCGTCTCGTTCCCCGCTGCGGGGCCGCGGTCGTACGTCAACCCCGGTTCGTGGGCGACGATGGGTACCGGGCTCCCGTCGGCGCTCGGCGCCAAGCTGGCGAACCCGGACCGCGACGTGGTCGCGCTCACCGGCGACGGCGGGCTCATGATGTGCGTCCACGAGCTCCACACGCTGGCGAGCGAGGGGATCGACGTCACCGTCGTCGCGCTCAACAACGACGACTACGCGATCATCAGCGAGGAGGCGTCGCGGTCGTACGACTTCCCGGACCAGAGCTACGGGTGGGCGGAGACCGGCCTCGACCTCGTCGCGGTCGCGTCGGGGATGGGCCTGCCCGCGGAGCGCGTCCATGCGCGCGGCGCGGTCGGCGACGCCGTCGAGCGCGCCCGCGACCGCGACGGCCCGGCCCTCGTCGAGGTCGTCACCGATCCGGACGAACCGCAGGCGAGCGAGTGGATGACCGGCCCGCACCCCCGGTCCTAACCGGTCCGTTTCACGCCGAGCGTTTCCGAGATCTGAAGCGATCTATATACTCGTCGGGTCTGAATTTCCCGTATGCGCAACCCGTGGGTTCACGACGATGTCCCGGACGACGCCGGGAGTGGGTACGACGGTCCCGTCCGCCTGCTGGCGGCGTTCATGTGGGGGACGTTGGCCCTCGGCGTCGGGGGGTTCGTCATCCTCTCCGGCGCGGGCGTCATCGACCTCGCCGACGGCGGGTCGTTCGGCGAGGTCGTCACGGGCGTCGTCGCCGCGCTGGCGCTCGCGCTGGCGCTCCCGGTCTTGTTGAAACTGCTCACCATCTCGCGGGCGCTCGCCCTCCTCGCCTTCCTCGGCACCGGCGCCGGGGTCGGCCGGTTCGTGATCGCCCGCGAACCGGAGCGGTTCCGGGGGCTCCTCGACGCGCGCGAGAGCCTCGCCGAGAACGCCGGCTCGCTCGGCGACCTCTTCGACTTCGTCGACTCGATGGCGCCCGGCGCGATCGACGGCGTGACGGTAGTAGCCGACGCCGCGGCGGTAGCGGTCGACGGCGCGATCGCCGTCGCCGTCGGCGTCCCGATCGCGTGAGCCGACCGCCAGCGGGGTCGTGACGGCCGTCCCCACGCGCGGTCGGGTTCCGGCGCGTCCCGCGGGACGGGAGCCTTAACAACACCCGTGGTGAAGCCCGCCCATGACGCATCCGAACGACGTCGCCGTCGGCATCGTCGGCCTCGGCGGCATCGGGTCCCACCACGCGACGAAGCTGACCGAGCGCGGCGCGAACCTCGTCGGCGGGATGGACGTCGATGCCGACGCGCGGGCACGGTTCCACGAGGAGTTCGGCGTCCCCGCCTACGAGGACGAGACGGACCTCTACGAGGACTGCGACGCCGTGCTGGTCACCACCCCGAACCGCTTCCACGAAGAGTACGCGACCTCGGCGCTTTCGGCCGGCCTCGACGTGCTCTTGGAGAAGCCGCTGGCGCACACGCTCGACAGCGCCGAGCGGATCGCCGACGCCGCCAGCGACGCCGACGGGTTCTGTATGGTCGGGTTCAACAACCGGTTCGCGGAGCCGGTTCAGGTGATCAAACACTACCAAGACGAGGGGAGGTTCGGCGAGACCACCCACGTCGAGGCGAACTACGTCCGGCGGCGCGGCGTCCCCGGCCGGGGCTCGTGGTTCACGTCGGCGGACGTCGCCGGCGGCGGCGCGCTCATCGATATCGGCGTCCACGCGATCGACTTGGCGCTCTACTTCCTCGATCACCCCGAGGTCGTCGAGGTGTCCGGGGACACGCGCTCGGAGTTCGGCGGTCGCGACGACTACGCGTACGTCCACATGTGGGGCGACGACGCGGGGCCGGAGGGGTTCGACGTCGACGACTCCGCGTCCGCGTTCATCCGCGGCGCCGACGGGAGCACCGTCTCGCTGGAGGTCGCGTGGGCGACGAACCGGCCGGCGACCGACGAGTTCGTCGTCCGGGGCACCGAGGCGGGCGCGACGCTCGACCGCGGCAGCGGCGACCTCACGGTCCACGAGGCGGGCGTCGGCGGCGGCCACCACCTCACGGACGCGAGCGTGGAGACGCGCGACGGCGACGCGCACGCCGCCGAGCAGGCGACGTTCCTCGAAGCGGCCGCCGACGGCGAGGCGCCGTCGATAAACACCGTCGAGGAGGGGTTACGCGTCCAGCGCGTCATCGACGCAATCTACCGCTCCGCGGAGACCGGCGCGGCGGTGCGGCTGGACTGAGCCGCCGACCGAGCAGGCCGACCCGGGAGCCGCGATGGGAACCTATTCGGTGCTGGGGACCGTCACCGCGGACAACTCGTGACCAGCGATCCCGGCCCCACGCCGCCCTCCGAACGGATCACCAGTCTCGACGCGCTCCGCGGCTTCGCGCTGCTCGGCATCCTCGTCATCAACATCCGCGTCTTCTCGATGCCGGAGCAGACCCTGCTCAACCCCACCGTGTACGGCGACTTCACCGGGCTCAACTACTGGACCTGGTTCGTCGGCCACGTGTTCGCGCAGTCGAAGTTCATCACCGTCTTCTCGGCGCTGTTCGGCGCCGGCGTCCTGCTGTTCATCGAGAGCAAAGAGGAGAAGGGCCAAGACGCCGTCCGCCTCCACCTCCGCCGGACCGCGGTGCTGATCGCGATCGGCCTCCTTCACGCGTACCTGCTGTGGTACGGGGACATCCTCGTCACGTACGGGCTGCTCGGGCTGTTCCTCCTCTTCGTCCGCGACCTCGACGCGCGTCGGCTCGGCGGGCTCGCCGGGATATTCCTGCTCTTCGTCCCCGCGATCGAGCTGTTCGCCGCGACCTCGATCGGCGGCGAGGCGATCGCCGGCCAGTGGCTGCCCGCGGAGGCCGCGGTCCGAGACCAGGTGGCCGCCTACCGCGGCGGCTGGCTCGACCAGATGAGCCACCGCGTCTCCTCGTCGTTCCAGCGACAGACGTCCGGGTTCATCGGGTCGAGCTTCTGGCGCGTGGGCGGCGTCATGCTGCTCGGCATGGCACTGTACAGGCGCGGCGTGTTGACCGGCGAGCGCTCGACCGCGTTCTACCGCCGGCTCGTCGCGGGCGGCGTCGTCGGCGTCGGAATCGTCGTCGCCGGCGTCGCGTATATCGAGGCGAACGACTGGAGCGCCGGCGCCGCGCTGTACTGGCGGCAGTTCAACTACGTCGGGAGTCTGCTCGTCGCTGGCGGGTACGTCGGCCTCGTCACGCTGTTCGTCCGGTGGCGCGGTGAGGGGCTCGTGGCCCGCGCGCTCGCCGCGGTCGGCCGCACCGCGTTCACCAACTACCTGCTCCAGACGGTGATCGCGACGACGGTGTTCTACGGTCACGGCCTCGGGCTGTTCGGCTCCGTCAGCCGCGTCGAGGCAATGGGGATCGTCGTCGCGATCTGGGCGGTCCAAGTCCCGCTGTCCGTGATCTGGCTCCGGTACTTCCGGTTCGGTCCCGTCGAGTGGGTGTGGCGGACGCTCACCTACGGGGAGGCACAGCCGTTGCGGCTGAAAGACTGACCCCGCGTTCTCCGAACTGAGACTCGCGAGGACACGTTCAACAGTCCCCGGTCGGACTCCCGCACATGAGCGAGTTCGACGTTCACGACCACCGTCACGAACTGAAACAGCTCCGCGACTCGGGCCGAACGAGCCTCTGGGAGAACAGGGAAGGGATGGCGTGCCCGGTGTGCGACGACGCCTTTTCGCGGCTCTTCGTCACGCGACAGTCCGGGACGACGTTCCCCGAGAACGACGGCGCGCGGTTCTGCCTACTGCGTTCCGACGACGCGGTGTACCTCTTCCGACACTGAGCGACCGGGGGCTCGTCAGTCGTCTCCCACCGGGTCGACGCCGGGCTCGGGCTCGTCGATGTACCGCTCGGTCCACGTGCCGCGCGAGAACCACGCGACGCCGATGACGGCGCCGAGGACGTTTCCGAGTGCCATACCGACCCAGACTCCGGTCTCGCCCCACCCGGCGACGAACACGAGGTACCCGACGCTCGCGACCCGGCCCACCCAGAGGGTGAGGATCGAGATGACCATCGCGGTCTTCGTGTTGCCCGCGCCGCGGAACGCGCCTAAGATCACCTGCGAGACGCCGATGAAGGCGAACTCGACCGACCGGATCCGGACGTACTCCACCGCGTAGCCGATCGTCGCGGGCGCGTCCGGCACGTCGCCGAGGAACGCGCCGACGATCGGTTCGGTGAACGTCACGGCGACGACCGCGACGAGGAACATCACGCCCGCGCCGGTCGTGGCCGCGAACTTCACAGCCCTGCCGGCGCGGTCGGCGCGGTTCGCGCCGAGGTTCTGCCCGACCATCGTGTCGATAGCGCGGCCGAGCCCCATCGCGGGCAGGAAGACGAGCGAGATGAGCCGGTTGCCGAGCCCGTATGCGGCGACGACCGGCGGCGAGAACGTGACGATCATCGCGGTGAGCGTGATCATCGCGAGCGCGCTCGTCGTCTGCTCGACGCTGGAGGGGAGCCCGAGCCGGAAGATGTCCCGGATAAAATCGAGGTCGGGCGCGAGGTGGCCGAGCGTCACGTCGGGGCCGTACCCGGTGCCGAACAGTATCCAGAGGCCGATGGCGGTCGCGACGCCCCGCGAGAGGATCGTCGCGAGCGCGGCGCCCTGGATGCCGATCCCGGTGACTCCCGTCGCCGAGAGCAGCGTCGCCTCCAGCGCGACCGGGTCGAGCGCCGCGAGGCCGGGAACCGCGGCGAGCCACTCGAACAGCGGGTTCCCCTCGAACCCGAAGATGAAGAACGGGTCCAAGAGGACGTTCAGGAGGACGGAAATGAACATGACGGCCATCGGCGTCCGCGTGTCGCCGTAGCCGCGCATCAGCGCCGAGAAGACGAAGAACCCGAACATCAGGGGGATCCCGGCGAAGATCACCTCCATGTAGTCTGCCGCGAGCGGGATCACGGTCGCCGCGGTCTCCGCGTCGCTCGGCAGGATCTCGAGGGCCGGGCGCGTGTAGAAGTAGCCCCCGATCCCGATGAGCACGGACAGCACGGAGACGGTGAAGATCGTCTGTCCCGCCACGAGCCCGGCGGAGCCCTCGCCGTCGGCGCCGGTGTACTGCGCGACGAGGATCGCGCCCGCCGTCGTGAACCCGCCGGCGACCGCGATCAGGAGGAAGATCAGCGGGAACGCGAGGCTGATCGCGCCGACGGCCTCCGCCGAGAGCCGGCCGAGGTACAGGGTGTCGACGATGTTGTACGTCACCTGGAGCAGCTGGATGACGACGATCGGCCACGCCAGGCGGAACAGCGGTCGGAGGAGGCTCCCCTCGGTGATCGACTCCTCGCCGACTGGGTCGTCGGGCGCGGGCTCGGGGGCGTCGGACGCAGCTTCGGGGTCGTCGTCCCCGTCGCGGCCGTCGTCGCCGCCCATGGTATCGCCGCTCGGTCCACCGGAGGGGTCCGGCGGCTCGGAGGAATCCGACGGGTCGGAGGGGTCGGCGGCGGGCTCGTCGCTCACTGCGGTTGAAAAGCCGGGCGCGCTCTATCAGGCTTCCGATCCGGTTACCGACGCCCGTCGCTACTGTCTATGGATCCGGCGGGATTGTCCGCGTCCGAAGGCCCGCCCTCGGTCGTCTCCGTGGCGCCTGCTCCGTCGCCCGGGGTCGGATCGGCGGCGCCGTGAGCTCCGTCGGCACCGGACGTCTCGGTGGCGGCGTCGACGCGGGCGACGCCGGAGGTGTCGTCGAAGACGAGGTGGCGGTGCGGGTACGCCATCTCGACGTCCGCGTCGGCGAGGCGCTCGCGGATCTCGGTGTTCACGTCCGACTGGACCTTCGCGAGCTTGTACGGCTTCTTCACCCAGTACCGCAGCCGGAGGAGGACCCCGTCGTCGGCGAACTCGTGGAGGCGGCAGTCGGGACCCGCCATGTACCGCGCCACGCCGATCCGGATGTCGGGGCCGCCGTCGACGACGGCCTCGGAGTCGCGCGCCGCGCGCTCGATGAGCCGCCGGGCCTCGGGGATGTCGCTCTCGTAGGTGACGAGCACGTCGATCGAGCGCCGGGTCCGCTCGTCCTCGGCCGAGAAGTTCGTCACGTCGCGCTCGCGCATCGTCCCGTTCGGCACGACGAGGAAGGTGTTATCCAGAGTGAATATCTTCGTGTAGCGGATCGTGATGTCCTCGACGAACCCGGTCGTCCCGTCCTCTAACTCGATCATGTCGCCGATCTCGAACGGCTGGTCCGCGAGGATGAACACGCCGTTGATGAAGTTCCCGACGAGCGGCGCGAGGACGATACCGATGACGGCCGAGAACACTGCGGTCCCGAGGAGGAGGTCCGCGAACCGGAAGCCGACGGCGCCCAGGCCGACCAGCACCGAGGCGGCGATCGTGCCGACCCGGACCCCGCGGACGATCGTCTGCGCGACGCTCTGTCGCGACACGCGGCGGGCGACGGGGCGACCGATCAGCCGGACGAGGAAGTTCGCGAGGACGACGCCGACCGCCAGTGACGCGAGGACGGTCAACACGCCCGTTCCCGGCAGGTCCGCGAGCCGAGAGCCGATATCGGCGAGCCGTGAGACGGCCCCCGCGATCGGCGTTCCCCCCGGGAAGACCATGGGAACCCGCTGTCGGCCATCGGAAAAAGCGTTTCTCCACGCGCACGACCGGCGGCGAACGAGCCGCTTCGAACGAGAGACGGGGCAACCACTGTGACTTCGCTGAGCGAACGGGCGGTATGGGCCAACCGCCTGCGGACCCAACGAGGTTCGGCGTCGAACACGACACCAAGCCGGGAGACGCGCTGCTCGCCGGCTTCCCCCCGTTCGGGCTCGCCGGCCTGACCGCCGTCCACTACTTGGTCGACGACCTCGATCTCGAGGAGACGGGGCGCGTCCGGATCGACGGCGCCCCGTCGATCACGTCGTTTGCGAAAGGGGACGCCGCGCCACCCGCTCCGGCTGTACACCGACTCGGACCGCGACGGCACCGTCCTCGTCGCCGAGCGGATCGAGGAGCGGGAGCCGGAGGGGACCACGACCGCATGGACATGTGGCCCCCGGCTGTCCCGACCGTGAGGACCGGGCTCTGAAAACGCGTACAACTCGTCTCATAGTAAAAAGCTATAATCCCCGGTCCCGTTCTTCGGTACATGACTGACGATCTCCGGGACACGCTCGACCGCGTGGGGGACCGATTCAACCTCGGCGAGTACGAGATTGACGCGTACCTCGCGGTGTTGGAACACGGCGAACTGACGGCGAGCGACATCGCCGACCGGACCGAGATCCCGCAGCCGCGGGTGTATGACACGGTCCGGAGCCTCTCGGACCGCGGGCTCGTCGAGCTCCGCGAGTCGCGGCCGATGAAGATCGTCGCCGTCGACCCCGAGGACGCCTTCGGCGATCTGCGGTCGTCGTTCACGGAGATGGTCGACGAGCTGGAGGCGCGGTACACCGCGCCGACGCGGGAGACGGAGGCGGTGTCGCTTGTCAAGTCGCGCTCGACGATCCTCCGGTACCTCGAAGAGGTGATCGCGAACGCGGAGTACGAGCTCGCGCTGTCGCTCACCCCCGGCCTCCTGCGGCGGTTCCGGGACGAACTCGCCGCGAAGGTCGCCGAGGGCGTCACCGTCGAACTGCTCGTCACGCCGGCGTCGAACGCGCCCGACCCGACGGAGTTCGACTACTTGGAGGTCGCGACGATCGCCCGCGCGCGCCGCGGGATCACCACGCCGGTCCTCGCGGTCGGCGACGGCGAGTACTCCGTGTACGCAACGCAGGACGCGCTGCGCGACGACCGCGAGCGCTACGGTGTCATCTTCAACCGCTCCGCGCTCGGCTTCCTCGTCTCCGGCTTCTTCGGCACCGTCCTGTGGACGACCGCGGAATCGCTCGCCGCCGACGGCGAGGACCGGCCCTTCCCGCGCCGCTACGCCTCCATCCGTCGGGCCGTGAAGGACGTCCGCGAGTTCGGCGACGAGGAGTTCTACGCGACCGTCGAGGGCCGCGACATCGAGACCGGCGAGGAGGTCACTGTCCGCGGGAAAGTCGTCGACGTCGCGTTCGTCGACACGGAGGAGGTGGCGTCGCTGGTCGTCGAGACCGAGAACGGCCGCGTCGAGATCGGCGGCCGCGTCGCCGCCTTGGAGGACGTGGAGGGCCAGGAGATCGTGATCGGCCGCGGCGAGCCGCCGGCGCTGTGAGGTGCGCTCGGGTCGTCCCGGCGTCGCCGTTCAAGTGCGGGCGGACCGAAGCGGACCCGTGACCGACGACGCGCGTCCCGACGACGAGCGAGACGCACCGACCGTCGCGTGCGAGCGGTGCGACCGGGAGTGGGTGCTCGACCGCGAGGTCGACGACCTCGACCCCGGGAGCCACGCGATCGAGCAGTTCGCGCTCGACCACGAGCGCCACACCGGCCACTACCCGGACGGCGTGACCCCGTGGGTCGCCCGGTGCGACCGCTGCCCGGACGGGGAGCGCTTCCTCGCGGAGCGTCCGGCGCGGCGCTGGGCGGAGACGCACGCGCGCCACACGCGTCACACCGTCCGGCTCGAACCGCCAACGGGAGCGGTCGAAGCCGTCTCGCCGCGAGACGACGGGGACCGGTCGTAACACCGCAGCCGCTTCCCCTCCGCTACGGACCGAGCGCCGCGATATCGGCTCCGACCGCCGCGCGGGCGTCGGCCGGGTTCGGGTCGCTGTCGGCCAGATGCGTCCACTCGCAGGCGGGTAGCGCGGCGATGCGGTCCCGGATGGCCGGCCGGTACGGTGCGGCCGACGCGATCCCGTCACCGCTGCCCCAGATGTCGTCGATGACGGTCCGCGAGTCGATCCGGACCTCGACGGCCGCAGGGTCGCAGCGCGCGGCCAGCGCCTCCAGTCCGAGGTGGAGCGCCGCGTACTCCGCGGTGTTGTTCTCGGCGCGAGCCCCGACGGGTCGGCCCAGCCGAACGAGGGGGTCATCGTCGACCAGCAGCACGGCCCCCGCGCCGGCCGGTCCGGGGTTTCCGCGCGAGCTCCCGTCGACGTAGAGAACGATGTCGTCGGCGGACTCGCCGCGGTCGTCGCCCGATCGCGGCGGGTCGGCGGCGAGGACCGACTCGACCGCGGTCCGGATCTCGGCGTCGGTCGTCGTCGGGCCGAACAGCCCGCCGTACCCGGTCACCGCGTCGTCGATGGCGTCGATCGCCGGTCGTATCTCGTAGCCGTACAGGGCGAGGACGTCGTCGACGCGGCTCGCCAGCGGCGAGAGCCGGTCCGTGGGAAGTCGGTCCATGATGTCTCACGCGGCCGAACTGCGGTCCACAACGGTTCATTCGAGAGCGCAGGGAAAAATGCGCTGGCGGTGAGCGCGGTGAGCCGAGCCGCCGCCGATCGGCGGTCAGGACTGAGTGAGAGTGACGACTGCGACCGACCGAGAGCGAGGGCCACACCGACAGCGTATTTACGCCCCCAACCCCTCCGACCCGACATGACGCTCGTCGTCGTCCCGGTTCGATTCCCTCCCTCGTCGCACTCGGCGGCGACGCTCCGCGAGGCGGCCCGCGTCGCCGCGGAGCGCGACGCTGACCTCACGGTCCTCCACGTCGACTTATACCAGCGCTCGGGGGGCGTCTCGCGCAGCGACCTCAAGCGCGCCGTCGAGGAGCGGATCGGCCGGATCGACCGGGCGCGGTACGTCGTCCGTCGGGGCTTCCTCGTCGAGGAGACGATCCTCGAAGAGATCGTCGCCGAGGGGGCCGACGTGGTCGTCATCGGGTCGAAACAGGCGGGGCGGTGGCGCCGGATGGTCCAGAAGTTGCTCTCCGACCCCGACATCGACTCGTTCCTCCGCAGCCAACTCGACTGTACCGTGATCACCGTGGACGCGGACGGAGAGACCACGACGAACGACGCCGACGACGACGCCGCGCCGCTCCCGGACGACTAGTTCTCCCCGCGCCGCGACCCGTCCCGCGTCGCGACCTCGTACCGCCGCTCGTACTCGATGACGGTCGCCGCCCGGTCGGCGACCGACTCGCCGAACTCGCGCTCGACGACGTACAGCGCCAGATCGATCCCGGAGGTGACCCCGCCCGCGCTGAGCACGTCGCCGTCGTCGACGACCCGCGCGTCGACGACCTCCGCTCCCGACTCCCGGAGCTCCTCGACGGCGGAGGCGTGCGTGACGGCCCGGCGGCCGTCGGTGACGCCCGCCTCCGCGAGCAGCATCGACCCGGTACACACCGAGGCGATCCGGGTGTCCGCCGCGTGGTACGCGGCGAGCGCGCGCGGCACGTCGCCCTTCTGCGCCTCGGCCCACGCGCTCGCCTCCTGGTTGCGCGCGTTCCACCCGCCCCCGGGCACGACCAGCAGGTCCGGGGCGTCCTCTCCTCCCGGGCCGGGGAGCGTTCCGTCCACGCCGACGCGGGTCCCGTGGCTCGCGGTCACCGTCTCGCGCTCGTCGAGCGACACGTATCGGACGCGGCCGCCGTCGTCTCCTGACGCCCCGTCGTCCCCTGTCGTCCCGTCGTCCCCTATTGCCCCGTCGTCCCCTGTCGTCCCGTCGTCCTCCTCGGCGGCGTAGCCGAGCGCGTAGTCGAACACCTCGTACGGGCCGATACCGTCCAGTTCGTCGAACCCGTCGTACACCAGAATATCGACGTTCATGCCGGGCCGAACGAGCGGCGCGGGCTTGTGCGTTCCCCTCCGATCGGGCGACTCCCGGTGACCCGCAGCGCCGATCCGTCAGCCCCGGTCGCCGCGTCACTCGTCGGCGAACGCCGACGCAACCCGCTCGATGTCCGCGACGACGCGGTCCCGGTCGACCCGCTCGCCGCGGTAGGCGCGCTCGACGATCCCGTCGGGGTTGACGAGGAACGTCACCACCATGTGCGTGAAGTCGTACCCGGGGAGGCGCTCGCTCTCGGTCGTCCGCTCGAAGGCGATCCCCAGTCGGTCCTCGACCACCGTCTTCGCGCGGGCCGGCGTCTCGGGCCGGAGGTACAGCCAGTTGCCCGCGTCGAGGTCGGCGCCGACCGACGCGGCGTTCTCGCGGAGCGCGGCCGCGTCGTCGCGTTCGGGATCGAACGTGATCGGGAGGAAGTACACGTCCTCCGTCAGCCCCGCGTCCGCGACGCGGCCCTGAATCCGAGCCCACTGTCGGAGCAGGATCGAACACTCCGCGGGGCAGAAGGTGAACACGCCCGTCACGAGCGCGGTCCGGTCGAGCGCGTCGCTGTCGAACGTCTTCTCCGCGAGCGGGGCCGACAGCTCGAACGACGGCAGCGGCTGGCCGTACGCGGGGTACGCGAGGTCCTCGCTGTCCGCGATCTGGTCTTCCTGCGGGTCGAGCACGACGCCGTCCGGCGTCCCGCCGAACAGACGCGACGTACAGCCCGCGAGGGAGCCGGACGCGACCGTTCCGGCCCCGGCGAGCAGCGTGCGGCGATTCATACCCGTGTGAAGGGCCGAGCGGCGCATAACGCGTCTGGTGCGATCGACGAACGGGCGGCCGCGGCGGGTGGGAATTGGGATATTGGGTGCGCGGGCGCCCGGGGCGCTGTCGATCCCTCAAAACGGCGTGTAGTACGGGATCGGCGGATGCGGCAGCGGGACGCCGAGCGTCGCGAGCCCGTGCTGGAGCGGGAGGTAGCCGAGCGCGACGAACGCGACGCCGAGGACGCGGTGGAACCGGAGCCGGGTCTCGAGGCGCATCGACTGGAAGGCCGTCCCGAACAACAGGAGCGCCGGAACCGTCCCGAGGCCGAGGACGCCCAGCGAGACGGCGCCGCCGAGCGCGCTCCCCTGAACGAACGCGTACAGGAACGCCGGGTACAGCAGCGGGCACGGCAGGAATCCGTGTGCCGCCCCCAGCCCGAGGATGCGCCAGTCGCCGACCCACGCGTCGACGCGGGCGACGATCCGGTCGCTCACCGCCGCGGCCGCCCGGTCGAACCCCGGTATCGGGAGCGACTCGAACTCCAGCCGGAGCGCGTAGCGCGCGCCGAGGGCGACGATCACCCCGCCGACCGCGATTCCGGTGAGCGCGTGGACGTCGTCTGCGAGGGTCGTGACCGTCCGCCCCGTGACGAACGCGAGGCTCCCGGCGAGGCCGAAGAGACCGCCGAGCGTCGCGTAGCTCGCGGTCCGTCCGAGGTTGAACAGCGCGTGCTGCCGGACCTGCCGCACGGTGAGGTCGTCCCGCCCGTCGCGTCCGCCGGCCTCCGCGGACCGCATCCGGTCGGCGTAGGTGCCGACGAGCGGACCGCACATGCCGAGGCAGTGGGCTCCGCCGAGCAGCCCGATGAGGAGGAAGACGCCGAGGCCGAGCGAGTCGGTCGCGTACAGGGAGCCGGTCGGCTCGCACGTCGCGCCGCCGCCGGTGGCGACGAGCGCTCGGAGCGCGCCGAGGCTGGAGAGGTCCATATCGGACGGAGGTGCCGGAGACCGCTAACCGATCTGGTGCGATCGGCGAACGGGAGCGGTTCGCGCGCGGCGTCGGTCCGGGGGGAGCCGCCACCCGGTCGGCGGCGTCACCCGTCGGCGTCGAAGAGCGAGTCGACGGTGCGGACGAAGCGGTCGACGATGCGGTCGGGGAGCGACGGCGACACCTCGTCGAGGAGCGCGGCCGTGCGGTCCGGCCGGGCGAGCGAGACTGTCATCGGCCGGTCGGGGGACTTCTCGACGATCCCGTGGTCGGCGAGCGTCGAGACGTGCCACGACACCGTGCTCCGCGCGAGGTCGAGGTCGTCCGCGAGCGCCGACGGCCGCGTCGGTCCCGCGGCGTGGAGGCGGACGACGATCTCGCGGGCCGTCTCCCGCCGGAGGAACGCGAGGGTCCGTCGGTCCCACGGGTCGACCGTCGGGTCGAAGTAGTGTGCCCGCCCGCCGATCCGCTCGACCGCGAGCTCGCCGTCGCGGACGAGCCGGCGGAGGTGGTACTGCGCCTGCCCGGTCGCGATCTCGAGGTCGCGACCGATCCGGTTGAAGTGGACGCCGGGCGTGTCGCGGACGTGGCGTCGGATCCGGGCTCTGGTGTCCGACATTCCTGACTGTCCGTTCTACCCGCCTCTGGGATAAAAGGCGCTCGTGCGGTCCCCCCGTCTGGGAACGGCGAACGGGAACGTCTTCTTATCCGTCCCCTCCCAAGGGCGACCCGTGACGCAGTCGATCCCGGGGGAGGTGCCGGCGCTCGCCGGCTGGTCCGTGGAGGGATCGCTCCCGATCCTGGCGGTCGTGGTCGCCGCCGGACTCGGGACGAGCCTCCTCTTCGCCGTCAGCCTCGCCGCGTACCGCCGCCGCCGCCGAGCGCAGTACCGACTGATCTCCCTCGCCGTCGGCGCGCTCTTGGCCCGCTCGGTGGTGGGCGTCGGGACCGTCCTCGGGGTCGTGCCGATGCCGGTCCACCACCTCCTCGCGCACAGCCTCGACTTCCTGATCGCCGCGCTCGTCCTCTACGCGGTGTACGCCCACGCGCCCGGGGCGATCGGTGACGACGCGGCCTCGAAGTGAGTCGACCGGCCGGCTTGCTTCAAGTCGATTCGACCGACCGGCTCATCGGTCGAGCCGCGCGCGGAGGTGCTCGACCGCGACGTCGACGCGGGGACCGAGCGCGATGGCGGCGACGGCCGCGACGCCCCCGACGACGGTCCACCCGACGAGCGAGGCCACCGCCCGCCCGGTGTCGACGAACCCGCCCTCCGGCGCGAAGGAGACGCCGATGACGTGCTCGAAGACGAGTCCCCTGAACGCCCCGTTCGGCGAGAGGGCGAGCGAGCCGGCGATCCCGCTCGGCGACGCCCCGGCCGACAGCGACCGGAGCACCCCGAGGTCGCCGCCGAGGACGCCGGCGAGCAGCGCGAGGAGGCCGAGCGCGAACGCGCTCCGCCGGGTCGTCGCGATCGTCGACACCGCAGCCGACAGCGATAGGTACGCCGCGCCGAACGGGACGACGAGCGCGAGGAAGCGGAGGAACAGCACCGGCGAGTCGACGCCCGAGTGCGTCGCGAAGATCCCCGTGTCCGGCGCGGCGGTGAGCCACACGTACGCGCCGACGAGCGCGAACGGCCCGCCGACGAGGACGACGAGCGCGGCCGTCCGCGCGAGCAGCACGCCGACGACGTACCCGGCCGCGCTCACCGGGTACGTCCGGATCACGCCGAGCTCCCCGCTCGCCGCGTCGGCGAACAGCGCGCGGTAGCCGAGCACGACCGCCAGCAGCGGCACCAACACTTCGGTCGGTAAGAGGAGGTCGACGACCGCGGGCACGAACCCGGTCGCGCCGCCGCCGCCGACCGCGACGAGCCCGCCGAGGACGACGAGGAGGCCGACCGCGAGGACGGCGTACCCGGGCGTCCGCCGCACCGTGGCCAGTTCACGGCGGAAGACGACCCAGACCCCGCCAAGTCGCCGGTTCATCGCTCTGACACCCCCGTGACGTGGACCTCGCCGTCGTCCCGACCCCCCTCTCCGTCGTCCGCTAACTCGCTTTCGGCGGGCGAGGCCGGCGGTTCGGCGCCGCCCGCGACCGCGCGGTACAGCTCGGCGACGCCGTCGACCCCGTGGTCGTCGAGGAGCCGGTCGCGCGCCCCCGCCGCGGCGACCCGACCGCGACGGAGGACGACGACGGCGTCCGCGTGCGCGTCGACGAGGTCGAGGTCGTGCGAGCTGACGACGACGGCGGCGTCGTCGCCCGCGCGGGCCGCCGCCCGGAAGGCCCGCTCCCGCATCTCCGGGTCGAGCCCGCTCGTCGGCTCGTCGAGGACGACCACGTCCGGGTCGCCGAGCGTCGCCTGCGCGATCCCGAGCAGTCGCCGCATCCCGCCCGAGAGGGCTCCCACCCGCTTTCCGGCCGCGTCGGACAGCCCGACGCCGGCCAGCGCCGCGTCCGGGTCGCCGCCCGCCAGCGCCGCGTAGAACCCGAGCGTCTCCCGGGCGGTGAACCCGTCGCGGAACGGCACCCGCTGCGGCAGGTACCCGACGCGCTTCTCGGACCCGGCGCGCGGGCCGCCCTCGGGGTACCGGACGCTCCCCGCGGTGGGCTCGACGGCACCCGAGAGGATCCCGAGGAGCGTCGACTTGCCGGACCCGTTGGGGCCGACGACGGCGGTGACGCCGGCCTCGACCGACAGCGAGACGCCATCGAGGACCGGGACGCCGCCGTAGGTTCGGGTGACGCCGTCGACGGCCGCGAGCGTCGGCTCGCTCACGCCGACCCCTCCGCGGTCGCCGTGGCGTTTCCGGCGGGCTCGCCGGCGGCCCGCCAGTCCGCTCGGACCGGTCCGTCGGCGTCGGCGCCCGCACCGGTGACCGCGTCGACCCGCTCGGGGTGGTACGGCGCGGCCGCCGGCGCGGGGTCGATGATGCTCCCCGAGCGGGCGCCGGGGACGGTCCCCCGGAGGGCGTCGAGCAGCCGCGCCGCGGGCGACTCGCGCACCGCGGCCGCGCTCACGTGGCGGTGGAGCGCGGCGTCCACGGGCGAAGTCGGACGATACGCCCGGCTCCCGGGAGCGTGCGGGCCGACGCTCGCGCCGTCCCAGTAGTTCCCGCGGTCGCCGTCGGCCCACACGCGGAGCGCCCCGGCCCCGGCCGTGGCGTGGTCGCCGTTGCCGACGAAGTCGTTCGCGACGACCCGGCTGGAGGGGACCACGGTCGTCGCCCGCGCGCCGAGCTCGTTGTCGACGACGACGTTGTGTTCGTACAGCGACCCCCGGGCGCTCGTCGAGAAGCCGAGCTCGTTCCCGACCAGCGTGTTGTACCCGACGTACGTCCGCGTGCCGGACGCCTGGATCCCCGCGCTGGAGTTGCGGACGTCGTTGCCGACGATCGCGTTGCCGGCCGGCCGCGTCATCACGGTGACTCCGGCGAACAGCTCGTTCCGGAAGGCGTTGTCCGCGACCAGCGCGTCGCCGGTGTACATGAGGTGCGTCCCGTACCGGTTGTCGACGAACGTCGAGTTCCGCACGATCGAGCCGTCGGCGCGGTGGAGGTAGATCCCGTCGCGTCCGCCCTCGAACCGGCTGTTGGTGACGGTGACGCGCGACTTCATCCCGGCGACGCCCATGAACCCGTCCTGCCACTCGTCGGTCCCCTCGACGAGGAGTCCGCTCGCGGTCGCGTGCGACCCGTCGCGCAACAGGATCCCGCTCGCCTCCGTGTCGACGGCGACGTCGTCGACGACGAGCCCGGGCGCGCCGACCGCCTTGATCCCGGCGTCGCCGTAGCCGTAGCCGAGCTGGATGTTCGTGTCCCACGTCCCGCCCTCGCTCTCGCGGGACGCGCGGGCCGCCTCCGGGTCGCGGGTGCGGTTCCCCGTGCCCGCGATCTGCAGCCCCGTGACCGCCACGTCGCGCGCGTGAACGGTGATCACGGACCCGTTCCCGTCGCCGACGACGCGGGTCGCTCCGGGGCCGGTGCCGCTGCCCGCGCCGGCGATCGTCACGGACCGGTTCACCGTCACGGTCTCCTCGTAGGTCCCGGGCGGGACGCGGACCGTCGTGTTCGGCGGCGCGGCCGCGACCGCGGCGCCGATCGTGGGGGCGTCCTCGCCGACGACGACGGAGGCCGGGCGGTCCGCGCGCCGCTCCGCCGCGGCGATCCGGTCGTTCGCCGTCCGCCAGCGGTCCGGGGCGAGCGCCCGCACGGTCGCCGCGGAGTCGATGTCGAACGACCGACTTCGGACCGCCGCCCAGCCGACGACGGAGCCGCCGTGTTCGTCGGCGAACGCCGCCGCGGCGTCGCGGCTCGCGAATGGGACGACGACCGGCCCGGCCGGCGTCCGCGCGTCGCTGTCGACCACGTACCGCGCTTCTCCGACGGGCGTCCAGCCGCCCGCGCCGCCCGCGGCGAACAGCCCCGACTCGGTCGTGCCCGGGTCCCGATGGTCGAACGTCTCGACGTACGCGACGAGCGGATAGCCGAACTGGCGCTCCGTCCGCCCATCGCGGCGCGAGTCGACAAACGAGGCGATCCCGTTGTACCCGACGACGTACTGGAGCTGCGAGTAGAACACCTGGACGCGCGGGAGCGTCGCGTCGCCGGCCATCAGCGCGTCCGTCTCCGAGGAGAGCCCCAGCTCGACCGCGTCGTCGAACCGCACCGGCTCGGGTACCGACTCGCTCGGGTCCGCGGCGAACGCGCCCGCGGTCGCGACCGCGGCGAGCGCGACGAGCCCGAGGAGCGCGAGCCGGAGGCGACGCGACCGGGCGGTAGCGGGGTCGAAAACTGCCACGCGTCCGCTTCGATCGGCAGCGACTTAGAACGTCTGGTTCGTTCCTCGAACGAACCGTTGAACGCGTCCAGAGGGGCTAATAGCCCGGTATTCCAAATACAACTATGACGAGCAACAACCAGCCGACGAGCGCACCCGACCGACGCGAGAACATCCCGCGGCGACGCCTGCTCGCCGGACTCGCCGCCGGCGGCGCCGCCGCGGTCGCCGGCTGTGCCGGCGGAGGGTCGGAGTCCGTGTCCCCCGTCTCGATCGACGACGACCAAGCCTGCGACCAGTGCGGGATGATCGTCGCGGACCACCCCGGAACGGTCGGGCAGGTCCACTTCGAGGACGACGAGCCGGAGGGGGGGCGCCCGGCGCAGTTCTGTAGCGGCACCTGTACGTACACCTACCGGTTCGACGCGGCGGACGCGGGACGGACGCCGGTCGCGACCTTCCTCACCGACTACTCGGCGGTCGACCAGGAGGTGTTCGAGGAGGGCGGCGACACGATGTTTTCCTCGCACGTCGAAAGCGAGGCGTTCGCCCGCGAGACGACCCTCACGGTCGTCGCGCGCAGCGAGGTGATCGGCGCGATGGGGCCGGACTTGGTCCCGTTCACCGACGAGGACGACGTGGAGGACTTCGTCGCGGAGTACGGCGGCGAGGCGATGCCCGCCACCGAGGTGGACCGCGCGACGCTGGAAGCGTTATAAACAGCCAGCGGGAGCGGCCGCACTCGGGCTCGTTCCAACTACTCGCGGCCCCACTGCTCGACGCGCTTCGGCCGGTCGGAGACCGCCATCACGTCGAGGTCGTCGCCCGCGCGGTCGAGGGCTTCGAGCGCCGCCTTCGCGGAGGCGTGCGTCGAGAAGTAGGTGATCTCCTCCTCGACGGCGACCTCCAGCAGGTCACGCTGCCGCGAGACGATGAGGTCGAGCTCGCCGCGCTTGGCCGCCTCGATCAGGTCCGTCGCCTCGCTCAGCTCGAAGTGCGCCGCGTACCCGTCGACGAGCGCCTCGCCCGCCTCGGTGCCCGGGTCCGGGAACTCCTCGGCCGAGAGGTCGACGACGGCTGTGCCGGACTCGGGGATCGGCTTCCCGGTCGAGTCCTGCGCCTTGTCGTACGCCTTGCCGAAGGAGGTGGCCGTGCCCATCACCTCGCCGGTGGACTTCATCTCGGGGCCGAGCCGCGGGTCCGACCCCGGCAGCCGGTCGAACGGGAGGACGACCTCCTTCACGCTGCGGTGTTCGGGGATCTGCTCGGCGGCGTCGAGGTCGGCGAGCGTCAGGTCGTCGGTCATCACCTTCGCCGCGAGCTTGGCGATGGGGACGCCCGTCGCCTTCGAGACGAACGGGACGGTCCGCGAGGAGCGCGGGTTCGCCTCCAGCACGTACACCTCGCTCTCGGCGTCGGGGTCGTCGACCCCCGTCACCGCGAGTTGGACGTTGAGCAGTCCGACCGTGTCGAGCGCGCGGGCGATATCCTCGGTGACCTCGCGGACCCGGCCCAGCGTCTCGTCGCCGAGCGAGCGCGGCGGGATCATGCACGCGGAGTCGCCCGAGTGGACGCCGGCGCTCTCGACGTGTTCCATCACGCCGCCGAGGAGCACGTCCTCGCCGTCCGCGACCGCGTCGACGTCCAGCTCGACCGCGTCGTCGAGGAACTGGTCGACGAGGATCGGCTTGTCGGGGGAGACGCGGACCGCCTCCTCGATGTACTCCTCTAACTCCGCGTCGTCCTCGACGACGCGCATCGCGCGCCCGCCCAGCACGTAGGAGGGGCGAACGAGGACCGGGTAGCCGATCCCGTGGGCCAGTTCGAGCGCCTCCGCCTCGCTCGTCGCGGTGCCGCCCTCGGGCTGGGCGACGCCCAGTTCGTCCATCAGGACGTTGAACCGGTCGCGGTCCTCCGCTAAGTCCATCGCCTCGACGCTCGTCCCCAGGATCTCGCAGTCGAGCCCGCGGCGCTCGATCTCCGCCTGAAGGGGTTCGCCCACGTTCACCGAGGTCTGCCCGCCGAACTGGACCATCACGCCGTCGGCGCCGGTCGTCTCGATCACGTCGGCGACCTCCTCGGCGGAGATGGGCTCGAAGAACAGCCCGTCGGAGGTGTCGTAGTCCGTGGACACCGTCTCGGGGTTGTTGTTGATCACGTGCGCGTCGATGCCGAGCTCGCGGAGCGCGCGCACCGCGTGGACCGCGCAGTAGTCGAACTCCACGCCCTGTCCGATGCGGATCGGGCCGCCGCCGACGACCACGACGCTCTCCACGTCGGGGTCGACGCGGACCTCGTTCGCCGCGCCCGCGGTGTCGGCGCCCCGGAGGAACTCCGGCAGCCGCGCGGAGTAGTAGTACGGCGTCGAAGCCTCGAACTCGCCCGCGCAGGTGTCGACCTGCTTGTAAGTCCGGTCCGGCACCGCGCTCTCGACCTGCCCCACGTCGGCGTCGACGCCGGCGGCGGCGGCGGTCGCCGCGATCTCCGCGTCGGTGCGGCCGACCATCGCGGCCTCGGTGAAGTCGCCCTCGGCGGCCGCCGCGGTCCCGGCGGCGATGCGCTCGAAGCGCTCGACGTACCAGCGGTGGATGCCGGTGAGGTCGATCACGTCGTCGACGTCGTAGCCGCGGTCGAACGCCTCGAACATCGCGTACGGGCGGTCCGGGCTCGGACGTTCGAGGTACTCCGACTCTAGCTCGTCGTCGCTCACCGTCTCGAAGTCGACGGCGGGGTCGTACTCGGAGGAGCGCAGCGCCTTCACCATGCTCTCCTCGAACGTCCGCCCGATCGACATCGCCTCGCCGGTGGACTTCATCGCCGTGCCGAGCTCGAAGTCCACGTCGTCGAACTTGTCGATCGGCCAGCGCGGCACCTTCGTCACCACGTAGTCGATGGCGGGCTCGAAGGCGGCGGTCGTCTCGCCGGTGATCTCGTTGTCGATCTCGTGGAGCCGCTTTCCGAGCGCGACCTTCGCAGTGACGCGGGCGATCGGGTAGCCCGTCGCCTTGGACGCGAGCGCGGAGGACCGCGAGACGCGCGGGTTCACCTCGACGACGCGGTACTCGCCGCCCGGGGTGCCGTCGTCGTGCCACGCGAACTGGATGTTACAGCCGCCCTGAATGCCGAGGTCGCGGATCACTTCGAGCGCCGCGTCGCGCATCTCCTGGTGGCCGTCGTCGGGGATGACCTGCGAGGGGGTGACCACCGTCGACTCGCCGGTGTGGATCCCCATCGGGTCGATGTTCTCCATGTTACAGATGATGATACAGGAGTCGTCGGCGTCCCGCATCACCTCGTACTCCAACTCGACCCACCCCGAGATGGACTCGGTGACGAGGACCTCGCTGTTGCGCGAGAGGCGGAGCCCCTTGCGGACGCGCTCGACGAGCTCCTCGAACTCGTCGACGACCCCGGAGCCGGAGCCGCCGAGGGTGTAGGTGGTCCGGGCGATGACCGGGAGGCCGCCGACCGCGTCGACAGCCTCCTGGACGCGCCCCCGGAACGCCGCCTCGTCGAAGTCGGTGACCGACTCGCCCTCGTCTAAGGAGATGGTCGTCGACTTGGGGACCGGCTGGCCGAGGTCCTCCATCCGCCGGCGGAACAGGTCGCGGTCCTCCGTCGCGTAGATGGTGTCGAGCGGCGTCCCCATCACCTCGACGTCGTGTTCTTCCAGAATGCCCTCCTCGGCGAGCTCGGCGGTGACGTTGAGCCCCGTCTGCCCGCCGAGCCCGGCGATGACGCCGTCCGGCTCCTCGATCCGGATGACCTCCGCGATCGCCTCGGGCGTGATCGGCTCGATGTACACCCGGTCGGCCGTCTCGGGGTCGGTCATGATCGTCGCGGGGTTCGAGTTCACTAGGACGACGCGGGCGCCCTCCTCCTGTAGGGCGCGGCACGCCTGTGCGCCGGAGTAGTCGAACTCGGCCGCCTGTCCGATCTGGATCGGTCCGCTGCCGATAAGGAGAATCGTCCGGTCTTCGCTCATTACGCGGACGGAATACGGTCATCGTAATAAGGTCGGCGGTAGAGTACGAATCTCGCAGTAGATTTGCGATTTTCGCAAGCTATTCCGTATCACGGTGAGTGTTACGACATCTCACGATAGCCGACACCGCCGTCAGGAACCGAGTCACGACGCCCGGCTCGTACGACGCGTCACCGCCGGCGTAACGGCCTGAGCCGCCCATCGCAAGGAATTTACCGAGATGTCGGGAACTCCCGGACGACATGCCCTGTTCCCGCCGCCGTGCCCTCCAACTGCTCGGCACCGCCGGCGCGACCGCCGCGACGGCCGGGTGCCTGAGCCCCGGCAGCCTCGACTCGTACGCCCTCATCGGGGACGAACTGGACCTCTCGTCGATCGGACCCCCCTACCTGTGGCCCGATCCCACGGTCATCGACGCCACCACCCGCGTCGACTTCACGACCGAAGCCAAGACCGCGTCCCTCTCCGCGCTGTTCGAGACCGGGACGGTGACCGTTAGACAGTGGCCGCTGGTCGGTCGAGACGAGTGGGGGACCGAGACGCGCCCGCGGCCGACGTTCCTCCGCCGGGACGAGACCTTCTACGAGGTCCGGATCACCGACGAGCGCGTCCTCGAACGCGAGCGCTGGCACTTCGCGGTCGACCGGGTCGACGAGACGCCGCCCGACGGCGCGGCGGTCGCGGAACCGCCCTTCGACCTCTCCGACCAGGACGAGCGCGTGCTCGACGCGGCGCTCGACGCCGTGTACGCGGGCAACGACGGCTTCCTCGGGGACCCGGAGTTCGACGAGCTACAGACCGTCGAGTTCCATCACGGGTTCGACGCCGATGCGAGCGCCCTCGTCCCCTCGCCCCCGTTCGAGTTCGTCGAGTACGAGGACGAGTACTTCCGGGCCGTGACGGAGCGCCGGACCGTCGAAGTCCCGGAGTGGACGTACGCGATCGGCGAGGTCAGCGACTCGCGGGCCGATTTTATCGCGTACGCGCGCGACGCCATCGTCGAGCGCAATCTCACCGACGCCGGGCTCTCGCAGGCCGCTCAAGGGGTCTTTGACGGTGCGATCGCCGAGGAGCCCCGCCGCTACGAGGAGGGTGCGCCGCCCTCGGACGAACTCAGCGAGGCCCTCGGCGCGCTCGGTATCGCCGAGGACCTCGAACCGATCGACAGCTACGAGGAGCGCGTCGACTTCCGGAACGTCGTCGTCGAGTACCGTGACGGCGTCTATCGGTTCGATCTCATCGTGACGCCGTAGCACGCTCGCGGGCTCAGCCGAACGATCGCACGCCCGGCCGCAGACAGTTGCCTTCCGGGCCTCCGGCCGCCCCTCAGGTCTCCAGCCGGTACCGGTACGGTTGGCCCGCGATGACCTCGACCTCGCCGCGCTCGGCCCGTCGCCCTAACACGGTGGCGACCCTGTGCGGGCTGTCGATCGCCTCGCACTCGTCGCACTCCTCGACGAGCGCGAGGATCTCCCGGGCGGTCAGCGGCTCGTCGGCCTCGGCGAGCACGCCGCGAATTCGGTCGTACCGGTCGTATTCGCCGGCGCTCATACGTCTTACGTAGGGTCTCCGAACATATAGGGTTCAGTGAGACAGGAGTCGGACGACTGTCAGACGCAGGCATCGAAGCGGCCGCGTTCCGGGGGCTGAGCGATTCTCGCGGTCGTCACCGCGGTGGGTCCGACGCTCAGGCGTAGGGGTCTTCGGCTTCGAGGTCGCGCTCCGCGCGGTACTGCTCGACGAACTCGCTCACGTCGAACTCGACCATCTCTCGTTCGAACGCCGACAGCGCCTCGTCGTCGTCGGCGTGGCTCACGGCGTGCTCCATCAGCTCGACCACCAGTTCGACGACGACCTCGTGGAGCCGGCGGGAGTCGAACTCGGTCACCCACACCATCGCGTACCCCACGTCGGCGTTCTCGCTGGCGTCGTGCGCGACGACCGCCTCGGGGAACTCCTCCAAGACGACGCCGAGGAGGTGCGGCGTGTCGAACTCCGGCATCTCCTCGCTGGTCGTTTCGATCGCCTCCCGGAGCACCTCGACCAAGAAGTCGGGGAGGAACCGCTCCGGGGGATGGACGTCCATCACGACTGCGTGGGTCTCGCCGCAGTCGCACTCGTACTCGCGCATCCCGAGGTCCAGTTCGCCGACGCCGATCGTCTCCCCGCAGGGTAGCTCCAGCGCGTTCTCGTCGCCGCCGGGGACGCGGGGCTTGGACATAGCTCTCTTTGGTCGCTGGCGAGGTTAAAAGAAGCGGAACGGGTCGGTGCGCCGGGGGGAGCGGCGGCGACTCGACGCCCGCTACTCGGAGTCCTCGTAGCCGGATTCTCCGCCGCTCTCGGCGGATTCGTCCTCCTCTTCGGCGGACTCGCCGTCTCCGCCGTCCGTCTCCACCTCCGCTTCGACCTCGATCTCGATCCCGTTCGCCTCGTAGGTCGCCTCGATCGACTCGGCGTCGTCGCGCTCGATCTCCAGTTCGTCCCGGTCGACCTCCACCTCGACCTCCACGTCGACGGTCACGTCGTCGGACATGAGCATCGCTACGCGCGCGACACTCAAAACGTCCCCGCAGGAGATCGACCGCCGGCCGCGTTACTGGAACCCGATCCGACCGCCGGTGTCGCGCAGCGACTCGCCGCCGCCGCCCTTGAACTGCTCTCTGACGTCCTCGTAGTACGCGAGGATGTCGTCGTTTATCGTCGGCCGCACCGACTCCATGGCGCGCCGGAAGTGCTTCATCTCGACCTCCTCGGCGTCGTCGTCGTCGCGCAGGGCCTCGATGGCGGCCTCGCGGGCGATCCCCTCCAGGTCGGAGCCGACGTAGCCGTCAGTGATCTCGGCGACCTCACGCAGGCTCACGTCGGGCGCGAGCGGCGTGTTCTCGGTGTGGATGTCGAGGATCTGCTCGCGGCCCTCCTGATCGGGCTGGCCGATCATCACGAGCCGGTCGAACCGGCCGGAGCGGAGCAGCGCGGGGTCGATCATGTCCGGGCGGTTCGTGGCGCCGATCACCATCACGTCGCCCATGTCTTCGAGGCCGTCGAGCTCCGTCAGGAGCTGATTGACGACGCGCTCGGAGACGTTGTTCCCCATCTCCTGGCCGCGCGAGGGCGCGAGGCTGTCGAGCTCGTCGAAGAAGATGATCGTCGGGCTCACCTGCCGGGCCTTCCGGAAGGTCTGCCGGATCGCCTTCTCAGACTCGCCGACCCACTTCGAGAGCAGCTGCGGCCCCCGCACCGAGATGAAGTTCGCGTTCGTCTCGTTGGCGACCGCCTTCGCCATCAGGGTCTTCCCCGTCCCGGGCGGGCCGTACAGCAGCACGCCCTTCGGCGCGTCGACGCCCATCCGGTCGAACTTCTCGGGAGAGGTGAGCGGCCACTCGACCGACTCCTGGACCTGCTGTTTGGCCTCTTCGAGTCCGCCGACGTTGTCCCAAGATATCTTCGGGAGCTCGACGAGCACCTCTCGCATCGCCGACGGCTCCACCTCGTTCAGCGCGCCCGAGAAGTCGTCGCGCTTGACGATCATCCGGTCGATGAGGCTCGGCGGCACCTCCTCTTCGTCTAAGTCGATCTCGGGGAGGTAGCGCCGGAGCGCTTTCATCGCGGCCTCCTTCGTGAGGCTCTCGATGTCGGCGCCGACGAAGCCGTGCGTCTCGTCGGCGAGGTGGTCGAGGCTCACGTCGTCCGAGAGCGGCATCCCGCGGGTGTGGATCTGGAGGATCTCCTTGCGGCCGACCTCGTCCGGGACGCCGATCTCGATCTCGCGGTCGAAGCGCCCGGGGCGGCGGAGCGCGGGGTCGACGCTGTCGACACGGTTCGTCGCGCCGATGACGATCACCTGCCCGCGGGTCTCCAGCCCGTCCATCATCGTCAGCAGCTGCGCGACGACGCGGCGCTCGACCTCGCCGGTGACGTCCTCCCGTTTCGGCGCGATCGAGTCGAGCTCGTCGATGAAGATGATCGAGGGCGACTCCTCCTTCGCGTCCTCGAATATCTCCCTGAGCTGTTGTTCGGACTCGCCGTAGTACTTCGAGATGATCTCGGGGCCGGCGATCGAGAAGAACGACGCCGAAGTCTCGTTGGCGACCGCCTTCGCGAGCAGCGTCTTCCCGGTGCCGGGCGGGCCGTGGAGCAGGACGCCCTGCGGCGGCTCGATCCCGAGTTTCGAGAAGATCTGCGGGTGTTTCATCGGCAGCTCGACCATCTCGCGGACGCGCTGGATCTCCGACTGGAGCCCGCCGATGTCCTCGTACGTAATTCCGCCCCCGGTCTTCTCGAACCCGGAGATCGGCTCCTCGCGCAGCTCGACCTCGGTGTCCTCCGTGATGAGACAGACGCCATCGGGCTCCGTCTCGACTGCGATCAGCGGGATCGCCTGCCCGGGCGACCGCATGAACGGGTGGTTCGTCGACGACATCACGGGGACGATGTCGCGCTCGACGACCGGCCGCTTGAGGATCTGGCGTTTCACCATGCCGGCGGCGTCGGAGCCGAACTGGACGGACGCCTCCTCGGGCGGGGCCAAGACGAGCTTGTCGGCCTTCTCGGCCTCCGCCTTCCGGATGGTGACGCGCTCGCCGATGCCGACGTCCGCGTTCTGGCGGGTGAACCCGTCCACCCTGACGGTGTCGGTGTTCCAGTCCTGGCGGTCGGCGCGCCAGACCTTCGCCGCGGTGGTCTCCGCGCCCTCGATCTCGATGATGTCGCCGGGCGAGAGCTTCAGATGTAACAGGGTATCGGGGTCGAGTCGGGCGATGCCGCGCCCCGAGTCGTTCGGGTACGCCTTCGCCACTTCGAGTTGGACTTCGTTCATAGTTCCTCGCGGGGGATGGTCGTATCTGGACCCGGTCCGGGAATAAGCCTGTTGCCCGTGCCGCCGCTCCGCACCGATCTGTCGGCGGCCGCGGCAGGTTGTGTTATCATATGGCACGGTTAGGCGTCCGTTCTTAAAACCTCGTCGTAAGCGTGCGTTTTCGCCGTGGATCTGCGGCGGCCGCAACGGACGTTTTTTGCCCGTTCGAGGTGACTTTCGGCCGTGTTCGACTCCCTCTCCGGCCCAATGCGGTCCCTCCTCGCTCGGCTCGCCTTCCTCGTCGCCGGCGCGCTCGTCGGGGCGGCGCTGTACGCGCTCGGCGTCGCCGGGATTCTGGCCGTCCCGCTCGCGGTGGTGGCGCTGCTGGTGATCGGCGAACTGTACCTGTTCGCGGCCGGCCAGGGGGTGTAACTCGCCCGACGCTCGCCGCCCGCCCGCGATCGAATCCGGAGGTATTTGTCCGGCAGTCGCGTCGGAACCAGCATGCGAACGCTCGTCTTCGACGGTCGGACCGGGGCCGCCGGCGACATGATCTGCGCCGCGCTGATCGCCGCCGGGGCGGACCCCGACGCGCTCGCCCCCGTGAGCGACGCGCTTCCGGTCCGGTACGCCGTCGGCGAGGTCGAGAAGAACGGGATCCGCGCGACGACGGTCGATGTCCTCGTCGATGACAGGACGGTCGAGACCGACGGAGACCACGACCACGGCCACGACCACAGCCACGACCACGGCCACGACCACGACAACGATCCGAGCACCTCCGGATCTGACGAACCGGCCGAGGGGGCCGGCGTCCACCGGAGCTACCGCGAAGTGGTCGATCTGGTCGAGTCGATGGGCCTTCCGCCGGCCGTCGAGTCGACCGCGCTCGACGCCTTCGAGCTGCTCGGCCGCGCCGAGGCGTCGGTCCACGGCACCGACCTCGACGAGACGCACTTCCACGAGGTGGGCGCGGACGACGCGATCGCCGACGTGGTCGGCGCCGCGCTGCTGCTCGCCGACCTCGGTCCCGAGCGAGTCGTCACGACGCCGGTCGCAGCCGGCGGGGGGACGGTCGAGATGAGCCACGGGACGTACCCCGTCCCGGCCCCGGCGACGACCGAGATCGCGAGCCGGGCCGGGTTCCGGATCGCCGGCGGGCCGATCGACCGCGAACTGCTCACGCCGACCGGCGCGGCGATACTGGGAGCGGTCGCCGACGGCTTCGACGCGGTCCCGGACCTCGCGGTCGAACGCGCGGGCTACGGCGCGGGCGACGCCGACTTCGAGCGCCACCCGAACGTCCTCCGCGCGCTCGTCGGCGACGGGAGAGAACCCGGACCTGACGGCGACCGCGAGAAACGCGACGATGACCGAGCCCGAGCCGGGCAGCCCGTCGACGGACGGCTCGCACACGACGACATCGCCGTCCTGGAGACGAACCTCGACGACGCCGCGCCGGAGGTGCTCGGCGGGCTTCAGGAGACGCTCTCGCGGGCCGGGGCGCGGGACGTGACGATCGTCCCGACGGCGATGAAGAAGTCGCGCCCGGGACACCTCGTGAAGGTGATCTGTAAGCCGGCGGACGCCGAGGCCGTCGCCGAGCGCCTCGCCCGCGAGACGGGGACGCTCGGGGTGCGCCAGTCCGGCGCGAGCCACCGCTGGATCGCCGACCGCGCGTTCGAGACGGCGACGCTCCGGGTCGACGGCGAGGACCACGAGGTCGACGTGAAGGTCGCCTCGACGACCGACGGGGAGGTGTACGACGTCAGCGGGGAGTACGACGACGCGGCCGCGGTCGCGGAGGCGACCGGCCTCCCGATCCGCGAGGTGCTTCGCCGCGTCGAAGCCGAGGTGCGGGAGCAGCTCCCGCGAGAATAGGCCGGGAGGTGACGCCCCGGCACCCCCGTCAGTCGGGGGGGTCGACCCGCTCGACGCGCTCGGGGTCGACGCCGAAGCCGTCGGCGAGGCGCTCGCGGACGCGATCGACGACGAACTCCTCGGCGTCCTCGTTGAGGCCCGCCTCCTCGCCGACCGCGAGGGTGGCGACCGCCTCGACCGTGGTGTCGTTGAGGCCGGGACGGAGGCCGGCGATCTCGATCTCCTCGACGCGGAGGCCGTCGATTCGCTCGATCTGTGCTCGTGCGCCGGCGACGAGGTCGCCGGTGGCCGCCTGCGAGACGCGGACGGTCACCGTGGCCTCGACCGACGGCGTGTGGATGGCTGCCGCCATACGCCCCCGCCGCGAGTCGAACGCGGTGCGGTCGGTCGGCCGCCCGGGGTCGCAACCCGGAACGCGACCGGTCCGCGGCCTCGAACGCGCCGGCGGCGAGGTCGCCGGCGGCAGCGCTCGCGAGAGCAACGGTCGTCCGGTTCGACCCGCGCGACGAACGCGGCGGCTGGAGAGAACGGGTGTGGTCCGTCCCGCGGGGAAACCTCCCCAGCCGACGCGCGTCACGCGGTCGGGCGGACGGACCGTGAGTTCGGAGCCGAATACCCGACCCCGATCCACCCGAGGGACGCGACGCTCACGGACCGCACGAGCGTCGGGAGGGTGGAACGGGTCATGGTCGGTCTCCGAGGCGCTGAATGCGCCGTCGTCCAACCCCAGTACCGGTTTCGTATTAAAATTATGTTAGTTATGCTACCTCATGACATGGCTAATTCGGTCCGGAAGCCGCCGATAATCCGCCGGAGCGGCCGCGGGCGACCCGTTCAGTCGCCCCCGAGACGACAGGCCTATGCCGGCCGCCCGACCAGTTGCGCGTAAGCAGCCACCGCCATGATCGAGCGAATTCACACGTCGGACGTCGAACCGGACGCGGACGAGGTCGCCATCGCCGGCCACGTCCACGAGATCCGCGACCTGGGGGGCCTCGTGTTCCTCATCGTGCGGGACCGCGAGGGGCTCATCCAGATCGTCTTCAAAGAGGAGCGCGAGCCGGAGCTGTTCGAGGCCGTTCAGGACGTCGGCGCCGAGGACGTTGTCCGCGTCGTCGGCGAACCGCTGGAGAGCGATCAGGCGCCCGGGGGCGTCGAGATCGCGCCGACCGAGTACGAGGTCATCGACGAGGCGGAGTCCCCGCTCCCGCTGGAGATCTCGAAGGACATCGAAGTCGACCTCTCGACCCGGCTCGACAACCGCGCGCTCGACCTCCGGAAGCCGGAGACGCTGGCGGTGTTCACTCTGCGCTCCGAGCTGATCACCGCGATGGAGGAGTGGTTCGAAGCCGAGGGGTACGTCGACATCAAGACGCCGCTGATCTCGAAGGGCGGCGCTGAGGGCGGCGCCGAGCTGTTCCCGATCCTCTACTACAACCAGGACGCGTTCCTCTCGCAGAGCCCCCAGCTGTACAAGCAGATGCTGATGGCCTCGGGCTACGAGGCCGTCTACGAGACGGGGACCGCGTTCCGCGCCGAGGACTTCGCCACCTCTCGCCACGTCTCCGAGATCGCGATGTTCGACGTGGAGCTGGCCTACATCGACGACCACGACGACGTGATGGACGTCCAAGAGGAGTCGCTGCGCTACGCGCTCCGCGAGGTCGCCGAGAACGCCGAGCGCGAACTCGACCTTCTCGACGTGGACCTGGAGGTCCCCGAGGACGACTTCCCGCGGATCACCTTCGACGAGGCGCTCGACATCCTCGAAACCGAGTTCGGCCACTTCCCCGACGACCCGACGGACCTCGACACGAAGGGCGAGAAGCTGCTCGGCGAGCACTTCGAGGAGCAGGGGCATCCGGCGTTCTTCGTCGTCGGCTACCCCGACGAGAAGTTCTACTACATGCAGGACGTGCCGGACGACGAGATCGCCTCCCGGAAGTTCGACCTCATCTACAAGGGCCAAGAGCTCTCCTCGGGCGGCCAGCGCGAACACGACGTCGAGCGCATGGTGGAGGTCATGGAGGCGGAGGGCGTCGAGACCGCGAACTTCGAGTTCTACATCGAGGCGCTGAGCTACGGCACGCCCCCCCACGGCGGCTACGGGCTCGGTATCGACCGCCTCGTCCAGAAGGTCGCCGACCTCGACAACATCAAGGAGGCGATCATGTTCCCGCGCGACCCCAACCGGCTGGAGCCGTAGTCGGTTCGAACGACGCCCACCCTGCCCGCCGCGCCCGCCGACTACGGTCCACGGCCGCGCCCCCGGTTACGATCCGCGGGCGCGTCGCCGATCTCGGCTGCCGGAGTTATCCTTTTATATACCACTCGCTGTTCAGGTCGATCTCCCGGTTTAGGCCGTCTTCTGCCGATTAAACCGAATTAAATCGGGCGTAATTCGGCTGAACGGCTTGGGGCATTAAACCGTGTAGCGCTCCGAGGATGAGTCGCAATGAACGCACTCCGAACGACGCTGCTCGTGGCGCTCGCCACGGTGGTACTGATCGGGACCGGCGCGGCCGCCGGTGCCGTCGCGGCGACGCCCGGCCCGGACAACGCCTCGGGCGACGCGGGCCCGCCGAGCGACCTCCCGGACCAAGTGCCGGACTTCGTCGGCGGGATCCTCGACAGCGTGAACGAGTTCCTCGGCGGCGGGGTCGATGATCTCGGCGAGACCGTGAGCGATATCGCCGGGAACGGCGCCGGCGAGGGCGACGGAACCGACGCGGAGAACGGGACGACCGCCGACGGAGCGGGGGGTGCGTGACGTGACTGACCGCGCGCCCGACCTCGACGCGCTCGACAGGCGCACTTACCTCAAGGCGACCGGCGCCGCCGCCCTCGGGGCGACGGGCCTCGCCGGCTGTGTCGGTCGCGCGACGGGAACGCTCGCGACGCAGGTGACCGACCAGCCCGCCGACATCGGCGACTTCGAGTCGCTCGTCGTCACCGTCGAGGGGTTCTGGCTCGGCCCGGAGGGCGCCGATCCGGAGGAAGGTGACGCTGACGGCGCGAACGAGACCGACCCGGACGACGGGAGCGACGACACCGACGCCGGCGGGAACGAGACCACCGACGGCAACGGGACCGACGACGAGGGGGACGCCGCCGAGGGTCGCGAGTACTTCGAGTTCGACGAGTCACAGGAGGCTGACCTCGTCGAACTCCAGAACGGCGAGACGCAGCTGATCGACGAGCGGGAGCTCCAGACGGGCGAGTACCCGTACCTCCAGCTCGACGTGTCGTCGGCCGACGGGACCCTCACCGACGGGAGCGACGCGGCCGTCGATCTCCCGGGTAACGCGCCGCTGAAGTTCAACGAGCAGTTCGAGATCCGCGAGAACGCGCGGACGACGTTCACCGCGGACTTCGCGCCGGTGCTGCGCGGGAACGGCCGCTACCTCCTCCGCCCGGTGCCGAGCGGGATCGAGGTGGAGTACGAGTCCGAGGCGTCGGAGGACGGTTCGAGCGGCGAGAACTCGACCGACGGCGACTCGTAGCGACGCCGCGCTCTCCCGGTCCCCCGTTGGAGTCGCGGCCGCGTCCGGCGCTCGCAGGGGCGAGCGCGGACCGCACCGCGGCTTCGGGGTCAGGGCTGGGTCGGTTCCCGGGATTCGGGGACCGGGGGAATGCGCGCGTCGCTGCGAGCGGTTCCCGACGCAGAGCACCCGTCTGCTGTCAGAGGCACACGGCCCGCACGACCGCCCGAGCGACGACACGCCCGGGCGGTCTTTTCGCTTTCTGCGATCCGTCCGCCGTATCGGCGCCCAGTGTCCGCCGAGTCAGACCGTCGTCGCGTCCGACCGGAGGAACGTCCGGTAGAGCGGTCCGGCGAGTATCAGCACGCCGACGGCGGCCATGCCGAGGACCACGGCCGGGTCGACGAGCGACCCGCCGCTCGCCGCAAGGCGGTCGAGCGAGACGCCGACGGCGACCCCGGCGAGGACCCACGGGAGTTCGCCGAACGCGGTACCGGCGATGAACGGCCGGACGCCGACGCCGGCGGCCGCGGCCCCGACCGTCACCGCGTCCGACGGGAGCGGCAGCAGGCGGGTCCCGGTCACGGCGCGCACGCTCCCTGACTCGGCCGCGAAGCGCTCGCCGGCGCGACAGAACCTGTCGGCGATTCCCGACGCGTCGCCCGCGTTGGCGCCGTCTCGGAGGCGGAATCTCCCCGCCCGGGCGAGCGCGTACGGGGGGAGCGCGGTGCCGACGACGAGCGCGAGCGCGAGCGGCGTCCCGGCCCAGCCGTACCCGAAGCCGACGGCGACGGCAAGCAGGGTCGTGGGCCACGCGAGGAGCGGCCTGACCGCCGCGAGCGCGACGATCGCGGCGCCGAACCGCAGCGGGTCTGTCGCGAGCCACCGGAGCCGCGAGAGCGCCGCCTCGGGGGAGACCGCGAGGGTCACTGCCGCCACCGCCGCGACGAGGACCCCGGCGACCGCGTACCGTCCGAGCGCCGACCGGCGATTCACGCTCCGGCGTCCGCGGGCGTCCGGTAAACGCTTTGTGGGTGCGTCCGGCCGCCGCCGGGCAGCCGCCGGCTCAGGACAGCTTGCCGAGCGCCTCGAAGAAGTCGGAGGGGGGACCGGCGATCCGTATCGGTGGCGCGGCGCGTTCGACGGTCACTTCGGTCGGCCCGTCGAGCGCCGCGGTGTCGCGTCCGTCGCTGACGACGGTCGCCCCCGCGTCGTCCGCGACCGCGACGGTTATGCTCGCGTCGGCGTCGACGACGAGCGGTGGCATCCCGTCCTCGGCGACCATCTCGTTGACGATCAGCCCGTTCACCTCGGGGTGGACGAGGGGCCCGCGCTCGGAGAGGTTGTACGCGGTCGACCCGGTCGGCGTGGCCACGAGGACCCCGTCTGCGTGCCCCCCGGCGTACCGCGACCCGTCGACCCGCACCTCGTAGTCGATCCCGCCGCCGGGGCCGCGTCGGTCGCCCTGAATCACCACCTCGTTCGCGGCCGGCGTCGACGTCCAGCCGCCGGCGCTGGCGGCGAGCCGCGGGGCTTCCCGGACGTCCAGCCCCCCGTTCCGGAACGCCCGGACCTCGGCGCGGAGCGCCGCCGCCGCGTCGGCGGGCGGGACCGCGTTGAGGAACCCGACCTCGCCGAGGTTCACCCCGACGATGGGGGTGTCGCCGGCGTTGCGCGCGACGAACAGGAACGTGCCGTCGCCGCCGACGGCGACGACCAGGTCGCAGTCGTCGAACGCGTCGACCGCCCGGGCGTCGTCGCCCGCGTCGAGCGCGGCGGCGGTCTCCGCGTCGAGCCAGACGCTCTCTCCTTCTTCGGTGACGATGTCTCGGAGAGTCGCCGCGAGCGACGCCGCCCGCTCGCTGCCCTTTCGCGCGACGATGCCCACTTCCATGCGGAAGCCATCCCTGTCCCCGGATAAAAGCGTGCGGACATCGGGGAGCCCGATCGAGTTCTCAACGCGCGGGAGTTCGCCGGAAAGTTTCAAGCCGCTCGGTCGCGTTGCTCGGCTCATGCCGAACCCCCACGGGCGGCGGAAACGATGAGCGAGGAGGACGATTGGTTCGAGCGCGCGCTGCGCGAGACCGACGAGGAGTCCGACGAGCGGCCGGTGGGCGACGCGGAGCGCGGATCCGACGGCGGGCCCGGGGAGTCGGATGATGCGCAAGAGCGGGATGACGCGCCGGACGAGCCGGAGGACGCGACGGCCGGACAGGAGAACGCGGCGGGCGAGCCGGAGGACGCGACGGGAGTACTGGACGAGTCCGACGCTCCCGGCGACGGGGGTGCGGAGCGGGAGTTCGACGACCCGGCGGTCGAACTCGGCGCATCGAGTGACGACGCCGAGCCCGCGGACCCCTTCGGCGGGAACCGCGGGGAATCGGACGCCGACGCGGGCGACGGGGACCCGTTCGGCGGTGCGACCGATGACGGCGAGGCGCGCTCCTCCGGCGACACGGCCGACGACGGTGACCCGTTCGGAGGGACCGACGAGCCGAGCGGCGACCGGTCCGGGGGCGACCGGTCCGGTGACGACTCGACGGCAGACGGCGTACCGGCGGACGCGTTCGGCGATGTCGGCGGCGGCGGAGAGTTCGGGTCGTTCGGTGCGGACGACCCCTTCGGCGGCGGGAGCGACGCCGGCGCGAGCGAAGCGAGCGCTCCCGACCCGGACGCCGGTTCCGGGGGCGGGACGGACTCGTTCGGTGCTGACGACCCCTTCGGCGGGAGCCGCGGGGCAGCGGGAGTAGCGGCGGTGCGGACGGCAGCGCGGGGGTGACGGCGGGGCGGCGGGGGCGCCGACCCGTTCGGCGGCTACCGCGGCGCGCGAGCGCCGGCGACGACGACTTCGGGTTCGGGGACCTCGGCGGCGAGGCGGGCGGCGGCGGAACGACCGACTTCGACGTCGACCCGGAGGAGTTCGAGTCGGAGATCGAGCGGACCGACATCGGGATCGAGGGGCTCGACGACATGATCCTCGGGGGCGTCCCCAGCCGGTCGCTGCTGTCGGTCATCGGCGGCGCCGGAACCGGGAAGACGACGTTCGCGCTCCAGTTCCTCAACCACGCGCTCGAATCGGGGGAGAAGGGGATCTACATCACGCTCGAACAGACCCGGGAGTCGATCCTCGACACGGCGGCCGAGAAGGGGTGGTCGTTCCGCGAGCACGCGGCCGAGGACCGCCTCGCGGTCGTCGCCATCGACCCGATCGAGATGGCCAACTCGCTGTCGTCGATCCGGAACGACCTCGTCCGGCTCATCGCCGAGTTCGAGGCGGACCGGCTGGTGCTCGACTCCGTCTCGCTGCTGGAGATGATGTACGACCACCCCGCGAAGCGCCGCTCGGAAGTGTTCGGCTTCACGCGCTCGCTCAAGGAGGCGGGCGTGACGACCCTGCTCACATCGGAGGCGAGCGAGGAGACGCAGTACGCGTCCAGACACGGGATCGTGGAGTACCTGACGGACGCCGTCTTCGTCCTCCAGTACGTCCGCGCGTCGGACTTCCGCGAGACGCGGCTCGCAGTCGAGATCCAGAAGATCCGCGACGCGAACCACTCCCGCGAGACGAAGCCGTACGACATCACCGACACCGGCATCTCAGTGTACGACCAGGCGAACATCTTCTGAGCGGCCCGGGCGACGAGGTATCTAAACCGACACGCGTCGCCGCGGCGATTGCTTATACATGTCCGGAGTACCGCGGTAGCGCGCGCCTCCGAGTGGCCGCACCGGCGGCCGCGAGGAGCGCGTGCGAGGGAGTCACTCGCCCGGAGCAACGCGGAGGGCGACTGACGAGGTCGGCGAGGGGCGCGGTGCGGGGGATCTCATAGTGGTTACGATAAATCTTTACCAGTAAGATACGGCCAGATATTTGGTTCGGTGATTGCGCTCAATCCTCGTGTCATGTAGTCTTTCAGCGTTGAGAGATCTGGAACAAGGCGGTACTTGAACCACTCTTGGAGCTGATCCCAACATCCTTCGACGGCGTTCAATTCGGGAAGCTTTGACGGGAAGTACCACACTTCAAGGTCGTCTCCACGCACGCACGAGACCGAACTGTCTCCGACAGTTTCGGTCTCTCGCTCACCGCTGACGTGTTCCCAGAGATCCCTCGCGTAGAAGTAGCCCGCTCGGTCCAGAAACCCACTAATTCATCACCAAACTCGTCTTTCAATGCCTCTAACAGCGAATTCCGTGGATCTGGTCAGTTCTCTTCCGTCCAGCAAAAGAGGCTGTCACCGTCGTCGGTGACAGCGCCCAGCACTGTCACCGACTTCCAAGACGTTGCGTCTCTATCGTCGGATTTGACCCGATTGGGTACCAGCCACGCCGCTGGACAGTTCCGACGTTTTGGTGAACTGATCGACGACAACGACCTTTTTTCGCTCAATTCGGGCTGTTTTTTTCGACTGTCTCTTGGAACTCGGCCTTCTCCTCGGGTCAGCTTCGTGGTGTCGGAGCCGTGCTGTCCGCAAGGACAGTCCGGCCTCTCTCAACAACTCGTACGCGTATTCTCGTGGTATTCGACGCCATACTCTTTTTTGACGTGGTGGAGCAAGAGCTTCGCGACCACGCTTGCTGGTCGTAGCCGAGTTCAGTCGGTGGCTGTTGTAGCTGTTCGAAAGCTGTTCACGCTCTTCTCCTGGATTTTTGCTGGTCTTCCTGGTCGAGGTGTGTCGTAGGGAGCTTGCTCGATCGGTTCTTTTTCGAACCGATCGAGCCAGTTGCGGATCGTTTTCTCGACGACGCCATGGCGTTCAGCAACGTTCCAAGTGATCGCCCTGTTTGCGTCCGATCGCCGCGAGAACACGTTCTCGGGCTTCCCTTCGTCGATCTGCCCTTTGAGTTCGTAGAGTTCCTCAAGCGTGACCCCGTCGAGCCGACTCATTACCAGCTCTACTACGCATAAAGGTAAATATTTTCTTTAATCACTATCAAAGGGGCAGCCGGGAGGACGACGCAGGCGACGCAAGCGCCGCAGGAACGAGCGAAGCGAGCGTGCGTCGTCCTCCCGGTTGGGACTTTGGAGGTGTTCACCGCAGATCCGCGGTCGGTTATTTTTAAACGAACGTGTGTATAAATGCGCTATAACCCGGGATCAGTGCCCGGAGAGGAAGTGATCGTTCGGTACGGGGCCAAACAGGAGAGTATCGGTGTTACCGTACTGCTTCAGTGACCCATTTCACGCTGTAGCGCCGCGGGAAATGCGGAAGACAGCCGCGTAAGCGTCCGGATGCACCGTCCGGGAATTGAACCCGGGCTATTAGCTTGGGAAGCTAATGTCCTACCACTGGACCAACGGTGCTCAAATCGAGATACCCGACCGTCCCACTTGAACGTAGCGTTTCACCGGGCGGGGCTCACTTCGCCGCCGCCCAGTGCCGCGAGCCACAGTCTTAAGCCGTCACCGACGGAGGCACGCCCATGGCCGAGGACGCAGCAACCGAGAGGCGAACCGACGCGGTCGACCGTGTGCGCGACCGCGCCGCGGAACTCGCCCCCGCGTTCGGATCGACGTGGACCGACGACGAGCCGTGGCGGTTCCTCACCGACCTCACGGCGATCGGGAGCCGGATGGCCGGCAGCGAGGGCGAGGCCCGGGGCGCCGACCTCGTCGCCGACGCCTTCGAGCGCGCGGGGCTCGCGGACGTTCGCACGGAGCCGTTCGACCTCCCGGCGTGGGAGCGCGGGTCGGCGTCGCTCGACGTGACCGTCTCCGGTCGGGGCGGCGAGCCGACCACGCGGTCGTTCGAAGCCCTCGCGCTCCCGTACTCGCCGGGGGGCAGCGTCTCGGGCGAACTCGTCGACGTTGGGTACGGCACCCCGGCGGAGATCGACGAGCGCGACGTGGCGGGCCGGATCGCGGTCGCTTCGACGACCACCCCGGAGGGCGGGCGGTTCGTCCATCGCATGGAGAAGTTCGGCTACGCGGTCGACGCGGGCGCGGTCGGCTTCGTGTTCGTCAACCACCTCGACGGGCAGCTGCCGCCGACCGGGTCGCTCACGTTCGGCGAGGAGGCCGAGGCGGTCGCGGTCGGCGTTTCGAAGGAGACCGGCGCGTGGCTCCGCGAGTACGCGGTCGGTGGCGGGGGGGCCGGACCGAGCGGCTCCGGCGCCGTCGCGCAGGCCGAGCTGTCGGTCGAGGCGTCGACGACGCCGGGCGAGAGCCGCAACGTGATCGGTCGCGCCGGTCCGGACACCGACGAGCGCGTCCTCCTGCTCGCTCACTACGACGCCCACGACATCGCGGAGGGGGCGCTCGACAACGGCTGCGGCATCGCGACGGTCGCGACCGCGGCCGAGATCATCGCGGGCGCCGACCTCCCGCTCGGCGTCGATGTCGTCGCGGTCGGCGCCGAGGAGGTCGGCCTGCTCGGCGCGGAACACCTCGCCGAGCGCGTGGATCTGGACTCCGTGAAGGGCGTGGTCAACGTCGACGGCGCGGGACGGTTCCGCGACCTGATCGCGCTCGCACACGCCTCCACGGCGGCCGCGTCGGTGGCCGAAGCGGTGTCGGCCGCGACGCGCCAGCCGATCGAGGTCGACGCGCAGCCGCACCCGTTCTCCGACCAGTGGCCGTTCGTGCGCCGCGGCGTACCGGCGCTCCAGCTCCACAGCGACTCCGGCGACCGCGGGCGCGGGTGGGGCCACACCCACGCGGACACCCGCGACAAGGTCGACGACCGGAACGTCCGCGAACACGCGATGCTGACCGCCCTGCTCGTCGCCGAGTTCGCGGCGCCCGAGCGCGACCTCCCCCGCCTCGACCGCGACGAACTCGTGACCGCCTTCCGCGAGGCCGACTTCGAGACGGGGATGCGCGCGGCCGACCTCTGGCCGAGCGACTGGGACTGAACGGGGCGGCGTAGGCCGGTCCCGACCGCTCGGTCACTCCATGTCCCCGTCCGGCGTCGGCGGCGGGAGTCGCTTGTGCGCCGTCGCGCGGTGGCGGGCGAGCAGGTCCGCGACGAGGTCGCGGTCGATCCCGGCGAGTACGGCGGTGGCGGAGCCCTCGCCGCCGTCGTCGTCCGCAGTTCGGTCGACCTCGGCGACGGTCGCCGCGATTCGCTCGGCGACCGACTCGGAGTCCAGTCCGCGGTCGACGCCGAGGTGGAGGACGGGGTCCACGACCTCGTAGGGCGCCCCGAGGTCGTCGGCGTCCCGCTGGCCCGGGAGGAACCCGGCCGTCGGTGGCTTCTCGACGACGAACTCCGGCACGTCGAGTTCGGCCGCGAGGGCACGGACGCCAGACTTGTACAGGTGTCCCAGCGGGAACACGTCGGCCGCGCCGTCACCGTGTTTCGTCAGGTAGCCTAAGAGCAGTTCGCTCCGGTTGGCGGTGCCGCAGACGAGGCGGTTCGTCGCGTTGGCGGCGAGGTAGGCGACGGTCATCCGGAGCCGAGCGACCGCGTTCCCCGATCGGACCGGTTCGTCGTGGAGGTCGAAGCGATCGGGGGCGACCGCGCCGAACTGCGCGAACAGCGGCTGGAGGTGAACCGTGTCGTGTTCGATACCCAGCGCCGCCGCGAGCGCCTCGGCGTCCCGTGCGTGGGGCGCGCCGACCTTGTTACACGGGAGTATCAGCCCGTACACGCGCTCGGGACCGAGCGCCTCCACGGCGAGCGCGGCGGTCACCGTCGAGTCGAGCCCGCCGCTCATGTTCACCACGACGCCGTCGGCGGCCGCGGCGTCGACCCGCTCGGCGAGGAACGACCGGACGCGGTCGCGTTCGACCGCGGGGTCCCGGTCCGGGAGCAGCGCGCGAGGCAGCGACTCGGAGCTCGGATCGGACCGAGTCACTTGTCGGGCACCCGCCTCCGCCGACCGACCGGCCGAGACGGCCCCGTCGGACTCGAACGCCGACTCGCGGTCAGCCATCGACGCCCTCCGCTCGGTCCCTCGTCCGCGTTCTCTGCCGATTTACACCGCCGGTGAGCCGTCGCGGAGTGACGGGGTGTCCCTGCGAGCGGTGACAAACGTCGCGTTGATTCGTCATCAGTCGCCCGCCGCTTCCGGCTTCGGCGGTAAATACTTGCGGTGTAGATAGTATAAGGAATTAGTACAAAGTTACTCTGAACGGCGCACAATCGACCATAATTACAAAAATAAAGAACTTCAACTGGGACAAGAATTAAAAATATTCGAGAATAGTATCTAGCGAGAGGTTGTTTTTCTGTTACCGCATATCTGAGGTAGTAATCGCAGTACTTTCCAGAAATAACACGTTTTAGTGGGTCTCGTAAGCATATAATGACGTTATATGCCAACATTTATCAGGAAGTTGCGCATCGAATTGTGTATGTCAGAAATCGAGTTGAGTTCAAGTCAAAGCCGGGTGCTCACTGCGCTCGTGAACCTTGCGGAAGGAGGGGACGACCCAGTACAGGGGCGAGAGATCGCTGACGCGATCGACCGCAACCCGGGGACGGTCCGGAACCGGATGGGTAGCCTCCGGACCCTCGGACTCGTCGAGGGCGTCGCCGGGCCGGACGGCGGATACATCCCGACCGACGGGGCGTACGACGCCCTCGACATCGAGCGGCTAGACGACGCCGCGACGACCCCGGTGGAGCGCGAGGGCATCCCCGTCGAGGACGTCACCGTCGCTGAGATAGACCTGTCGAGCGTCGCCAATCCGGAACTGTGTCGCGCCGAACTCGTGATCCGCGGTCCCGTCGGCCCGTTCGACGCGGGAGACCGCGTGACCGTCGGGCCGACGCCCGCCACCGGGCTGCGGCTCTCTGGCGTGGTCGACGCGACGAACGTCGACGGCAACACCCTGCTGGTCCGCGTCGACGGCATGGAGACGCCGGCGGGCGGATCGGCGGCCTGACGGCCGCGGCCTCGGCGGTCCGGATCGTCTCTCCACGGCCGCCGAGCTCACTCTTCCTCGGCGGCCGAGGACAGCCTGTCGCGGACCGCGCCGGTGGCGGCGGCGGCGTGACGCGCGTCGCGGTGTCGCTCGCCGAACGCGACCCGCGCGCTCCGGGCGGCCTCGCGGTCGACCTCGAACGTCACGTCGGGATAGCGCACGTCCCACAGCACGAGCGGTTCGGGCGGCGCGGGGCCGACCCCCCGCTCGCCGGGGATCGGGTCGGCGGCGAGCAGCCGTTCGATCCATGCGGGGTCGGCCGTTCCGCGACCCACGGCCCGGACCGCGGCGACGACCCGCCTGACGAGCGCCCGCGGGAACCCGTCCGTCGAGAGTTCGACGACGAGCGCGTCGCCCGCGCGGGCCGCCCGCGCGTCGAGGTCGCGGACCGTGCCAGTCTCGTCTGTCGTCAGGTTGTGGAAGTCGTGTTCGCCGTCGAACCGCGCGAGCGCGTCCCGGAGTCGGTCGTCGTCGACCGCGTGTTCGGGATCCGATCGCGCGGCGTCGGTCGAACCGCCCCCGTCGACCGCGGGGGCGTAGAGGTGGTACCGGTAGGTCCGGCGGACCGCGTCGTGCGTCGCGTGGAACTCCTCTCCGACGTCGGCGGCGGCCCACACGCGGACGGATCCCGGTAAGTGCCCGTTGAACGCGCGGGGGGTGAGCCACGTCGGCGCCTCGAAGGCGACGGTCTGGGCCACCGCCGAGACGCCGGCGTCGGTCCGCCCGGCCGCGGCGTAGCCGGGGGGCGTGGCGTGGGTCGCCCCGTCGCCGCGCTGGACGACGCCGTGGTCCGCGAGCGCTTCGAGGAGCGCGTCCGCCACCGTCTCGGCGTGCGGCTGTCGCTGGAAGCCGGCGTACTCTCGCCCGTCGTACGCGACCCGGAAGGCGCGCATGACGGTCTCGCGGCCGTTCGACGCGTCCGTCATGGGCGTTCGCTCGGCGCGGCCGTCACTGCCCGTCCGACGCTCCGCGTCCGCCCGTCGCGTCGCCGTCGTCGGCCGGCTCTCGATCCGCCTGATCCGCCGGCTCCCGATCCCCTTCGTCCGTCGGCTCGGTCATCGGAACGGTCACCACCGGTACCGACGCGACGCGGACGACCTTCTCGGTGACGCTCCCGAGGAGCAGCCGTCGGATCCCCTGTCGAGTGTGGCTCGGCATGACGACGAGGTCGGCGCCGTCCTCGATCGCGTTCTCGATGACGTCCAGCGGCTCGCCGCGGACGACGTCGCCGACCGTCTCGACGCCGGCTTCCTCCAGCTCCGCGGTCACAGCTTCCACCCGCTCCTCGGCCGCGTCGACGAGGCGGTCGGAGAACGCGCCCGTCCGCGGCCCGGCGAGCGTGTCGACCGCGGTGTCGGCGGCCGAGACGACGTGGACGGTCGCGCCGTATCGCTCGGCGAGGCTGGCCGCGTGCGGGATCGCGTCGTTCGCCTCGCCGCCGGGTGCGACGGGGAGGAGGATCTGGTCGTACATACGCGGTACTGCTCGCGCCCGCCGGAAAACGATACCGGCCGTCGGTGGTCCGGGGCGGGGACGTCACAGCCCGAGCGCGTCCAGCAGGTCGAACCCGACGCCGGCGTAGCCGACGAGCTTGAAACCGAGGTAGATGCCGACGATCGCCATCACGCCCGGCAGCTCCGGGGGCGCGGGGATCGGAACGCGGAGGAATGCGAACAGCGCGCCGACCGTCACCCCGACGACGAGCGCGGCGACGGTCAGGACCGCGGTCGAACTCATGTCGACGCGTCCGCGGCGTTCGCTTATAACTGCGGTGTTCGCGGCCGGGGACGACCCGCGCGGATGGGCAGGGTTTTCCGACGGGCGCCCTTCTCTGCGGACATGGCACGAGAGGTTTCCGATCCCGACAACCCGCAGGTGACGCTTCAGACCAACCACGGCGATATCGTCGTCGAGCTCTTCGCCGATCGCGCGCCGAAGACGGTCGAGAACTTCCTCGGGCTGGCGCGTCACGACCCCGCGGCCGACGCGGAGCCCGCGCCCGAGACGAACACGTGGGAGGACCCCAAGAGCGGCGAGGTCCGCGGCGACTCGCTGTACGAGGGCATCGTCTTCCACCGCGTCATCGACGACTTCATGATCCAAGGCGGCGACCCGATGGAGAACGGCCGCGGCGGTCCCGGCTACGAGTTCGACGACGAGTTCCACGACGACCTCACCCACGACGGACCCGGGATCCTGTCGATGGCGAACTCCGGCCCGAACACGAACGGCTCGCAGTTCTTCATCACGCTCGACGCGACCCCGCACCTCGACGGCAAGCACGCCGTCTTCGGGCATGTCATCGACGGGATGGACGTCGTCGAGGAGATCGGCGGCGTGCCGACCGGGCCCAACGACGACCCCCGCGAGGCCGTCGAGATCGAGCGCGTCGACGTCGACGAGTAACGGTTTCGCCTCCGCACCGACTGCGTGCGTCACCGTCGCACGCTGCGGGGAGTTGAGAAGAGTTAAATTGTCCCCGACGTAAGCATCGTTCACGCTCGGTTGGTGTAGTCCGGCCAATCATGTTGGCCTTTCGGCGGACGCGGCGCCTCGGCGCCGGTTCGGAAGTCAGCCGACGACCAGGGTTCAAATCCCTGACCGAGCATCCATCATCACCGCGAGCGGCGCGTCTCCTTCTCTGAGCGGCGCGTCGCTACCTCCCCGGCCGCCCGAATGGGAAGAATCACTTTCCTCGGCGACGACGCGTATCCATGAGCGATACACCCGAGAACGGCGGCGACGGCGACGACGCCGGTAGCGACCCTGACGCCGGCGCCCCCGACGAGCACCGGTTCGAGACCCTCGCGATCCACGCCGGACAGGAGCCCGACCCGGAGACGGGGGCGTTGATGACCCCGATCCACGCGAACTCCACCTACGAGCAGGACAGGCCGGGCGACCACCGCGGCTACGAGTACAGCCGGACCGGGAACCCGACGCGGAGCGACCTGGAGGCGAACCTCGCCTCGCTGGAGTCGGGCAGCCACGCGCGCTGTTTCTCCTCCGGCATGGGGGCGATCAACACCGTCCTCAACCTGCTTTCGGCTGGCGACCACGTCGTCGCCGGCGACGACGTGTACGGGGGGACCCACCGCATCCTCACGCAGGTGTACGACGAGTACGACATCGACACCACGTTCGTCGACACGACCGATCACGACGCGGTCCGGGCGGCGATGCGCGAGGAGACCGAGCTGGTTTGGGTCGAGACGCCGACGAACCCCCTGATGAACGTCAACGACATCGGCGCGCTCGCCGACATCGCCCACGAGGGCGACGCGCTCTGCGCGGTCGACAACACGTTCGCGACGCCGTACCTCCAGCGCCCGCTCGAACACGGCGCCGACATCGTCTCCCAGTCGCTGACGAAGTACCTCGGCGGGCACTCGGACACCATCGGCGGCGCCCTGATCGTCGACGACGAGGAACTGGACGAGCGGCTCGGCTTCTACCAGAACTCCGTCGGCGCGACGCCCGGCCCGTTCGACGCGTTCCTCGTCCTCCGCGGGACGAAGACGCTCCCCGTCCGGATGGACCGACACTGCGAGAACGCGATGGCGCTCGCGGAGTGGCTGGAGAGACACGACGCGGTCGAGCGCGTCTACTACCCCGGGTTGGAGTCGCACCCCGACCACGAGCTGGCGGCCGCGCAGATGGACGACTTCGGCGGCATGCTGTCGTTCGAGCTGGACGGCACCCTCGAAGAGGCGTCGACGGTCGTAAGCGAGACGGAGGTGTTCACCCTCGCGGAGTCGCTCGGCGGCGTCGAGAGCCTGATCGAGCAGCCCGCCGCGATGACCCACGCTGCCATCCCGCGTGAGGAGCGGATCGCGGCCGGGCTCACCGACGGCCTCATCCGGGTGTCGGTGGGGATCGAACACGTCGACGACATGAAGGCGGACCTCCGGGCGGCGTTCGACGCGGCGCTGTCGTAGCCCGCCCCGACGGGGTTCGGCGCTCCGCCGGTCACCGAGCGACTGACACCATTTTTATCGGTCCCGGCGAGACAGCCCCCATGAGCGATCCAGACGTCTTGGTGCTTCGACAGACGATCCACGGGCTGGGCCCCGACGAACTGGCGTCGGCGATCCGCGAGCGGCTCCCCGACGCGACGGTCGCGCGAGCGCGAACGCCCGCGGAGGAACTGGAGCTGATCCGGACGGCGCGGGTCGCCGTCGGGCTCAACGTCGACGAGGAGCTGCTCGCCGCCGCGGAGGAGCTGGAGCTGTTCGCCTGCGTGTTCGCGGGGACGGGCCACCTGCCGCGCGACCTGCTCGCGGACCACGGAATCGCCGTGACGAACGCTTCGGGCGTCCACGGGCCGAACATCGCCGAACACGTCGTCGGGTCGATGATCGCGCACGCGCGACAGTTCCACCGGGCGTACCGGCAGCAGACCCGCCGGGAGTGGCGCACCTACGAGACGACGGAGTTGTACGGCTCGACCGTCTCCGTGGTCGGGCTCGGCGCCATCGGCCGGGCCGTCGTCGACCGCTTAGAGGCGTTCGACGTCGACACCGTCGGCGTCCGCTACTCTCCGGAGAAGGGCGGGCCGACCGACGAGGTGTACGGATTCGACGAGTTTCACGAGGCCGTCACCGGGGCGGAGTACGTCGTCTTGGCCTGTCCACTCACGGAGACGACGCGGGGGCTGGTCGACGCCGACGCGCTCAGGACGATGCGGGCCGACGCCGTCCTCGTCAACATCGCTCGGGGGCCAATCGTCGACACGGACGCCCTGGTGACGGAGCTCCGGAACAACCGTATCCGCGGCGCGGCGCTGGACGTCACCGACCCGGAGCCGCTGCCGGAGGACCACCCGCTGTGGGGGCTGTCGAACGCGACGATCACGCCGCACAACGCCGGCCACACCCCCGAGTACTACGAACGCGTCGCGGATATCCTCGCCGACAACGTCGCGCGGTTGAACGCCGGCGACGAACTCCGTAACCGCGTGGTCTGAGACGACACCGAGAAAACACGCCGGTCGTATCCATACTGAAGTGTAGGTATATATAGTAAAATTACTTCTCTATTTATCGGCCCTAGGCATTCTCCACTGCCGTTTTGCGGACTATTTGACGACAGACGTCTCGCTCGTTGTTCGGCAGTATATATTTTGATCAAAATTAAGGTGTTCCGCTCCGGAGGGTCGGGTATGGAAACGCGGAAGGTCCAAGTCACCGGCGGCTCGACGTACACCGTCTCGATTCCGAAGACGTGGGCGACTGAGAACGACGTCGAGGCCGGGACGGAGATCGAGTTCCACCCCGACGGCGACTCCCTGTTTCTCACCCCGCGGTCGGAGGACGAGCGGATGCGGGGGACGCTCGACATCGCGGACCTGTCCGGGCAGGCACTCCAGCGGGCGGTGACGACGATGTACGTCAGCGGCTTCGACGTCATCGAACTGGAGGCGGCCGAGATCACCACCGAGCAGCGCTCGACGATCCGCGACGCGGTCCAGAGTCTCGTCGGCCTAGAGGTGTTAGAGGAGACGCGGGACCGCGTCGTCGTCCAGGACCTCCTCGACTCCTCCGAGCTTTCGATCCACAACGCGGTCACGCGGATGCGGCTGATCTCGCTGTCGATGCTCGAAGACGCGATCACCGCGCTCGCCGACCGCGACCACGACCTCGCGCGCGACGTGATCGGCCGCGACGACGACCTCGACCGGCTGTGGCTCGTGGTCTCGCGGATCTTCCGCGCGACGCTGCGAACGCCGAAGGCGGCCGAGGAGCTCGGGCTCCCCCGCGAGGAGTGTTTCGACTACCACTCCAGCGCTCGCCAGTTAGAGCGGATCGGCGACCACGCGACGAAGATCGCGCACCTGACCCTGAACATCGAGGACCCGCTTCCCGACGACGTCGTGGAGGCGGTGAACGACCTCCACGGCGACGCGGTCGACGTGATCGACACCGCGATGGACGCGCTGTTCGACGACGACACCGAGGCGGCTACCCGACGAGCGAACGAGGCGAGAACCGGCGTCAGAGCGATCGACGAGCGCGTCAGGTCCATCGACGAGGTCCTCCGCGACCTCGACCCCACCCGCGCGCAACTGCTCGGGCTCGTCGTCGACTCGGTCCTCCGGTCAGCCGACTACGGCGGGAACATCGCCGAGACGGCCCTCCAGAAGGCCGCGCCGACGCCGTGAGGGAAGCGGAGGGGATCGCTCACCGACTCCCCGGACCCCGGCGGCTCGCGGTCGCCGGCGGTGCGATCGTCCTCTTCGTCGCGATCGTCGGCGGCAGCGCCGCCGCGTACTTCGCCGCCGGTATGGGACCGGACGCGGACGCGGTTGCGGCGGTCGAGGCGGACCCGGACATAACCGTCGACCGGACGGCGGTCGGGACCGCGGTCCGCGACGGACCGGTGACGGCGTCGACCGTCGGACTCGTTTACTACCCCGGCGCGCGGGTGGCTCACGAGAGCTACGTCCCCACCGCCGCCGAGATCGTCGCCGCGTCCGACCGGGTCGCGCTCGTCGTCGTGGTGGACGCTCCCCTCAACCTCGCCGTCCTCGCGCCGGACCGTGCCGATCGCGTGCGCGAGCGTCACCCGGAGGTCGGCGTCTGGGCCGTCGGCGGCCACTCGCTCGGCGGTGCCATGGCCTGCCGGCACGCCGCCGAGAACGCCGCGGCCTACGAGGCGCTCGTCCTCCACGCCGCGTACTGCGACCGCGACGTCTCCGACAGCGGCCTCGACGTGCTCTCGGTGCTCGGCGGCGCGGACGGCGTGATCGACGCCGAACGGGAGCGCGCGTCGCGGGCGAACCTCCCGGCGGACGCGCGGATCGTGAAACTCGACGGCGTCAACCACGCCGGGTTCGGGGCCTACGGCCCGCAGCGCGGCGACGGTCCCGCGTCGCTGTCGCCCGACGCCAGCCGGGAGGCGGTCGGGAACGCGACCGGGACGTGGCTCTCGGAAGGGGGCGCGGCGACCCGCAGTGTCGAGCCGCGACTAGTTCCGGACCGCGGCGCGTGGTCGGTCGCCGACCTTGGCCCGCGGTCGCCCGGTTCCGCCGTGCTCGTCGTTGCCGGGTGAGCGGGTTTTTTGAGCGCGCTCCCCCGAGGGGATCCCATGCCAGAGATCGAACTCGGCGTGCCGAGGGGCGTCATCGAGTCGCTTCCGGAGGAGGAGGGGACCGCCGAGCAGGACATGCGGCGCGCCATCGCGGGGATCCAGTCGCGACTGAACGAGGCGCTCGACGAGGCCGACCCCGACGAGGCAGCCGAGGTCGTCGCCGACGCGGTCGAGCGCATGGAGTCGCAGGCGAGCACCTACCACGAGTTCGTCCCGGAACTCCGCGCGTGGGGGCAGTCGCCGATCTACGCGATCGCGTGGCGGAACCTCTACCTCGAGCTCATCGGCCAGCTGTACGACCACGAGTGGCTTGCCGACGACCTCGACCGGGAGCGGAACTTCCGGCTGGTCGAGGACGGGATTCGCCTCTCCGACCTGTGACCAAGCGACCGTCGCCTTCCGTGGCCGACCGCTTTTAACCCGCCGCGACCCGACGTACGGGTATGGAACTGGAACTGCGGTTCTTCGCGACGTTTCGCGAGGCCGCCGGCGGGAAGACGGTGAACGCGGAGTTCGCCGACGCCGCGACCGTCGGCGACGTGCTGCGCGAACTGGAGTCGGAGTACGAGGGGATGGAGGGCCGACTGATCGCCGACGGGGACCTCGCCCCGCAGATCAACGTCCTGAAGAACGGCCGCGAGGTGCTCCACCTCGACGGGCTCGACACACCGATGGCGGACGGGGACCGGCTCTCCGTGTTCCCGCCCGTCGCGGGGGGCGCATGAGCGACGACGGCTCGGCGACCGCCGAGGACGTGGTCGACGACGCGGACGCTTCCGGCCTCCCGCCGGCCGAGGAGGGGTGGGAGCGCGAGACGGTCGCGTACCGCGGTATCTCTCGGCGGCTCGCCGCCCATTATCTCAGGAACTTGGGCGGGGAACTCGTCGGGACCGACGAGCCCGCGGAGGCGACCAGCGTGGCGGGCGACGGCTGGCGGGCGGCCCTCAGCGCCGAGAAGGTGACCGCCGCGGCCGCGATCGAGATCACGGAGGTGACCGCCGAGTTCGCGGGCGACCCGGACGCCCTCGGTGACCTCCTCCCGAAATACCGGCAGAAGGCCATGCGCGCCGGCGGGTGATGTCCGACGACGACAGCGAGTCCGGCGACCACGGAGAGGACGCCGACGGCCGCAAAGGGGACGCCGACGGCGAGGTCGACGGTCGTGGAGCGGACGCCGACCGGGACCCGGGGACGTACCCCATCGAGGGGACGGCGCTGGTGAAGACGACTGCGCTTGCGAGCGTGCCCGCTGCGCGCGTGCCGACGCTCCTCGCGCGCGTCCAAGCCGACCTCGGCCCCAGAATCGATGCGTATCGCCGGAGGTACGAGCAGATCGAGGCCGAGCCGGGGCGCGAGACGTTCCTTGTTGAGCCGGACCACTGGGACGAGGTGGCCGAGCGCGTCGGGCTCTCCGAGCGCGAGCGCGACGCCGTCGTCCGCGCGCACGAGGCCGCGGTCGAACGGCTCGGGGCCGGGAGCGGTCGCCGGGCGGAGTTCGACGCCGCCCTAGAAATCCGGTCGGCCGTTGTCATCGGTCTCGACGAAGATGGGGACGGCGGTCGTGAGGAGGATGCCGGTCGTGAGGCGGACGGTAGTCGTGAGGAGGATACCGGTCGTGAGGCGGACGGTAGTCGTGAGGAGGATACCGGTCGTGAGGCGGACGGTAGTCGTGAGGCGGACAGCGACGATTGATCCGGGCCGTGCCGCCACCGACGCCTTTTCGAACCGCAGCGCAGAGGTGCCTGTATGCGACTCGCTCGACTGCTCACGCCGGACGGTCCCGTGGTCGGCCGATACGACGACGGCACAGTCGTCGCCGACGACGGCCGGTACGAGGTCGGCCGCGACGGCCGACTGCTCCCGCCGTGTGACCCCACCGCGCTGTACTGCGTCGGCCGGAACTACGCCGAGACGCTCGACCAGATGGACTACGAACGGCCCGAGGTGCCGGATTTCTTCATCAAGCCCCCGACGAGCCTGCTCGCGCACGGCGAGGAAATCCGATATCCAGAGTGGACCGACGAGCTGACGTACGCCGGCGAACTTGTCGCCGTGCTCGACGAACGGTGCCGGGATCTCGCCCCCGAGGACGTCCCGGAGGTCGTCCGCGGCTACACGATACTGAACGATGTCGACGCGCTCGACCAGCAGGGCCGGACCGCGCGGAAGGCGTTCGACGGGTCGGCGCCGCTGGGCCCGTGGATCGAGACCGACGTGGACCCGACGGATATCGACATCGAGACTACCGTGGGCGGCGAGGTGCGACAGGACGCGACCACCGAACTGATGCTGTTCGGTCCCCGAGAGGTCGTCTCGTACCTCTCGAAGCGGTTCACGTTCGAGCCCGGCGACTGTGTCGCGTTCGGCAGTCCGGCGAATCCCGGGCTCGTCGAACCCGGCGAGCGGGTCGAAATCACCTACGAGGGGGTCGGGACGCTCTCGAACGCGGTGGTCGCGTCGGGCGGGGAGTGACGGCGCCGAGTTCGGCCGGGTGAACGCCGGGTGATCTCACCGATCCGCGGGGTCGAAGTCGTCGACGCTCGCGTCGTCGATCAGGCGGTTGGCGGTCGTCAGCGTCGTCTCGTCGCCGGTCCGCACGTAGGTTCCGAGCGCGTCGGCCGCCTTCACGAGCCCGTCCGCGGCCGCGGGCGGCACGTCGCCCCCGAGGGCGTCGGCGCGCGCGACGCGGTCGCGAAGGCGCTCGAACGCGTCGCGAGCGGGACCGATCCGAGAGCCGGGGCTCTCTCCTTCGACGGTAACCGCCGGGGAGTCGCCCTCGGCGTCGGCGGTGCGTTCCGCCCCGTCCGGTCCGGCGCCGGATTCGAGTTCGTCGAGGAAGTCGAGCGCGTCGCTGCGGTACGCCTCGACCGCGCGCACGGCGGCCATCCCTCGGGCCTCGCGGAGCGCGGTCGGTACCTCCCCCGCAGCCGGGCGCTCGCCGTCGTCGGCGCCGGCGAGCAGCCCGAGGAGGTACTCGCGATCGGCGTCGGTCGCGTCCCGGAGCCGTTCGAAGCAGTCCACCGCCTCCAGCAGCTCTCGGGCAGCGAGGTAGGTCTCGTCGAGCGGCACGAGACGCCCGCCGTCGATGAACCCGCGCTTCCGGCAGTACTCTCGGAGGTCCGACTGGAGCTCGTCGACGCCAGAGCGCGGGAGCGTCCCGGTCGCGTTCCCGAACCGCTCGCGGTGCGCCGCGAGGTCGAGCGCGACGGGCGCGTCGGTGTGTGCCGTCCGGGCGTCGACGCCGACGCTGCGCAGGTCGCCGCAGCTCGGACACGCGACGGAGCCCGTCTCGTAGTACGACCACCGCGTGCCACAGGACTGGCACTCGCGTTCGCCGCGGACCTTCATGCGTTCGGCTTCGTCGCGTCCGCCCTAAATGACTGCGGGTCGAACGTGTGGCCACGCGGGACACGGGCGAGCCGTGCGATCTCGCGAGACGGGCGGTCGCGGAACGGGCGGCCGCGGGACGGGCGGCCGCGGAACAGGCACCTCCCTACAGGCGGCTCGGGTACCAGCATATTTCATCCCTTCCGGCGAACGATCGGTATGAGCTGGCACGCCGTCGACGCGGTCGACCGCGCCGTCGACGCGACGCGACGGTTACTCTTTCCGTTCGAGGCGGTCCGATGGGCGAAGCTCGCCGCCCTCGCGGCCGGCATGGCGGGCGGCGGCGCCGCGGCGTCGCACGTCGGTGCCTCGTCGCTCGGCGCCTCGACGGCCGGGCTCGTGGGGTGGGCGACATCTACCTCGACGGGCGTCGGGGCGGGACCGGTGGGGATCGGACGCATCGTCGGTCCGGCAGCCGAGCGCGTCGCGGGACTCGACGACGCGCTGCTCGTCGCGGCCGCGGTCGGGGGGCTGGTCGCGGCGTTCGCGCTCGTCACGTGTTCGGTCGCATTCCGGCTCGCGTTCTACGACGCGCTCGCGACGACGGAAGTCGCGCTCTGGCGACCGTTTCGTACACGGTTTCGGCAGGCCCTCGGGCTGTCGGCCGTCGTGACGGCCGGCGCGGTCGTCGCCGCGATACCGGCGGCCGCGTTCGCGGTCGTTGCCGCAGACTCTGCTGTGTCGGGCGCGGCGGGCGTAGAGGTCGGCGGGGTGTCCGGTGCCTCCGAGGTCGCGGTCGTCGCGCTCGGAGTCACTGCTGGCGGCGTAGCGCTGATCGGGACCGTCGGCTCCCGGCTCACGCTGGAGCTCGTCGCGCCGGCGATGGTCGCCCGCGACGTCGGGGTGCTCGCCGGGTGGCGGACGGTTTGGGCCTCGCTCCGCGAGTCGCTGAGCGATGTCGCGGTCTACCTCGCGGTTCACGCCGTCGTCGCGGCGAGCGCCGGGATCGTCCGGGCCGTCGCAGTCGCCTCCGTCGGCGGGGTGGTCGCCGCGGTCGGCCTCGTCGTGCTGGTGCTCGCCGCGGTCCCGCTCGGCGGAGTGGCGGCGTTGGTCGAGACGACCGCGGGGGCGATCGTGCTCGCGACCGTCCTGCTGTGTGCGGTCGCCGCCGTCGCGGTGCTGACGCTCCCCGTCCTCATCGTGGCGCGAACGTACCTGACGGCGTACGAAGTCTCGACGCTCGCCGGGCTCGCTCCGGGGCTCGCTCCGCTGGCGCCGACGCTCGTCGCGAGCGACGACCCGGAGCCAGCCGACGGTGGGCCGGTCTGAGGACGCGCCGACGGGGCTCCGCGGTCGACGGACATCCAAGTTGTCGACGAGCATCGAAACGCCAACACACATCGAGATCTCGTTGAAGTACTTCGATGCCGTCGAAGGGCGCCGCAAGATCGTCGAACGTCGAATCACACACTCGACACCATCGCATACCTTTTTACTCCGTTCACGAATGGAGAAAGACATGGGACTAGACGACGACGCCCGGGAGTATCACCGGCAGGAGCCGCCCGGAAAGATCGAGATAGAGACGACGAAGCCGACGAACACCCAGCGAGACCTCTCGCTGGCGTACTCCCCCGGGGTCGCGGCGCCGTGCCGCGATATTGCGGCCGACCCGGAGTCCGTCTTCGAGTACACGGCGAAGGGGAACCTCGTCGCGGTCGTCTCGAACGGCTCGGCCGTCCTCGGGCTCGGTGACATCGGCGCGGCCGCCTCGAAGCCCGTGATGGAAGGGAAGGGGGTGCTGTTCAAGCGGTTCGCCGACATCGACGTGTTCGACATCGAGCTCGACATCGACGCCGTCGACCCGTTCTGCGAGGCCGTGAAGGCGATGGAGCCGACGTTCGGCGGCATCAACCTCGAGGACATCAAGGCCCCGGAGTGTTTCAAGATCGAGGAGCGGCTCCGCGAGGAGATGGAGATCCCGGTGTTCCACGACGACCAGCACGGCACCGCGATCATCTCCGGCGCGGCGCTGATGAACGCGGTCGACATCTCCGATAAGGACCTCTCGGAGCTCGACATCGTCTTCTCCGGCGCCGGCGCGTCGGCCATCGCGACGGCCCGGTTCTACGTCTCGCTGGGGGCGCGCGAAGAGAACATCACAATGTGCGACTCCTCCGGGATCATCACCGAAGAGCGGGTGGCGGCCGGCGACGTCAACGAGTACAAAAGCCAGTTCGCCACCCCCGTCGAAGACGGCGATCTCGCGGACGCCATGGACGGCGCAGACGTGTTCGTCGGGCTCTCCGTCGGGGGTATCGTCTCGCAGGAGATGGTCCGCTCGATGGCCGCGGACCCGATCATCTTCGCGATGGCGAACCCCGACCCGGAGATCACCTACGAGGACGCCAAGGACGCCCGGGACGACACAGTGATCATGGCGACTGGTCGGTCCGACTACCCGAACATGGTGAACAACGTCCTCGGGTTCCCCTTCCTGTTCCGCGGGGCGCTCGACGTGCGTGCGACCGAGATCAACGAGGAGATGAAGGCGGCCGCCGCGGAGGCGCTAGCCGACCTCGCGCGCAAGGACGTTCCGGACGCGGTCGTGAAGGCATACGGCGACGACCCGCTCCAGTTCGGTCCCGACTACGTCATTCCGAAGCCGCTCGATCCGCGGGTGCTGTTCGAGGTGGCGCCGCGCGTCGCGGAGGCGGCGATGGAGTCCGGATCGGCCAGGACGGAGATCGATCTGAACCAGTACCGCGAGCGCCTCGAGGCTCGCCTGGGGAAGTCCCGCGAGATGATGCGGGTCGTGTTGAACAAGGCGAAAAGCGACCCGAAGCGGATCGCGCTCGCGGAGGGCACCGACGAGAAGATGATCCGCGCGGCCTACCAGCTCTCCGAGCAGGGGATCGCGGAGCCGGTGTTGCTCGGCGACGCCGACACCATCTCCCGGACCGCGTCCGAGCTCGGGCTCTCGTTCCGCCCCGAGGTGGTCGACCCGGACGAGCGGGACGTCTCCGGATACGGCGAGCGGCTGTACGAGCTCCGAAAGCGCAAGGGGATCACCAAACGCGAGGCCGACGATTTGGTCAAACGGGACACCAACTACCTCGGGAGCGTGATGGTAGAAACCGGCGACGTCGACGCGATGCTCACCGGGCTCACGCACCACTACCCGTCCGCGCTCCGGCCGCCCCTCCAGATAGTCGGTTCGGCGGCCGACACGGACACCGTCGCCGGCGTGTACATGCTCACCTTCAAGAACCGGGTGATCTTCTGTGCGGACACGACCGTCAATCAGGACCCCGACGCGGAGACGCTGGCGGAGGTCACGCGACACACGGCGGACCTCGCGCGACGGTTCAACGTCGAACCGCGCGCCGCGATGCTATCGTACTCGAACTTCGGGAGCGTCGACAACGAGGGGACGCGGAAGCCGCGCGACGCGGTCGACATTCTTCAGTCCGACGACGTGGTCGACTTCCCGGTCGACGGGGAGATGCAGGCCGACACCGCGGTCGTCGACGACATCCTCAACGGGACCTACGAGTTCTCCGAACTTGACGAGGCGGCCAACGTCCTCGTGTTCCCGAACCTTGAGGCCGGGAACATCGGATACAAACTCCTTCAGCGGCTCGGGGGCGCCGAGGCCATCGGACCGATGCTCGTCGGCATGGACGAGCCGGTCCACGTCCTCCAGCGTGGCGACGAGGTGAAGGATATCGTCAACCTTGCGAGCGTCGCCGTCGTGGACGCCCAAGAGTAGCTCGCCGGGTGTACCGCGGGCGCCGGGACACCAATTTTACTTGTTTCCGACTACAACATCGGTGGTATGGGAACGAGCGAGGATCCGGACGAGCCGGCCGGGCCGCGAGTGCTGGATAACAGGCGCGACGCGACTCGTTACCGGGTTCTCGTCGAGATCGCCGCGCGACAGCCGGCGGTGAGCCAAGAGGAGATCGCGGACGTCATCGGTGTGACCTCGCAGGCGGTGAGCGACTACGTCCGCGACTTGGTCGACGGAGGGTTCGCGGAGAAACGCGGTCGAGGTCGGTACGAGGTGACCAAAGAGGGAGTCGACTGGATAATCACGCGAACCGACGCCCTCTCGGACTTCGTGTCTCGCGTGTCCGACGATGTTCTGGGAAGCGTCGACGTCGACGCCGCCGTGGCGACCGACGCGGTTGCGGAAGGTGACGACGTCGGGCTGGAGATGCGCGACGGCGTGCTACACGCCGTCCCGGAGGGGGGATCGGCGACAGCGGTCGTCGTCACCGGCGGTGAGGCCGGAGAGGCGGTCGGCGTCACCGACTTCGAGGGGGTCGTCGAGTACGACCCGGGCGTGGTGACGGTCGTGTCCGTCCCGGCGGTGACCGAAGGGAGTCCGCCGTCTCCCGAGGTCATCACGGATCGCGCCGCGGACGCGGATCTGATCGCGGTCGGTGGGACCGAAGCCTACGCGCTCGCGACGCGGACCGGGCTCCGGCCGGACATCCGATTCGGTTCGGCGACGGGCGTGTCTCAGGCCGCCCTCCGGGGCTTGGACGTGCTGTTGCTCGTTTCGACCGACGAGCTTTCTCGCCACACGACGCGACTCCGTGAAGACGGCGTTCGGTATGAGGTCCGCGACTCTCTCACACCGTAGGTCGGTACGTCGGTCGCTGTGGTTTCGTACGGTGAGACACACCGTGTTTCCGGTGAAATGGGGCTATCTTGGGTGGGAGCGACTTCGCTGTGGGCGGTTTAGTTATCTATCTGACCGATATAGAACAACAGGATTTATATCCTACATCAGAGTAAAGCTCGCCAAGCGAAATGAGCGACAGCTTGCCGCGCGATACATGCGTTTCACCGGAAACTACTATTCTACTGAGAGCTCGCACTTTGACGGAAGCCCGCACTTTGACGGAAGCCCGTACTTCGTTGGAAGCCCGCACCCCATCTGAAGCCTGAGTTTCACCGGAAACACGGTCTCCCCCCTGTTGGTCGACCCGCCTGAGGCACTCAGCGAACACCTCGTTTCCGGTGAAACAGTCTCCTCAGACAGTGTCCGTTGACCTCTCCACACCCGTATATTCGGATTTTCCAACGGTCATCTCTTCTCCGCTCACTCCTCCCAGCCGAATTACTCTATGAGCCCGATCACTCCATGCGTTGGAGCGCGTCACATGCCGGCTCACTCCGTGAGTACTTCCCCCGCCCGCCACCCCACGGCCGACCACCCTTTTCACCGGAAACACGGTGTGTGTCTCTCTCCACCGACCCGTCCCTCGCTCCGCTCCGAACGTAGCCGCGAAACAGAACGCATTTCACCGGAAACACGGTGTCTCCCTCATGGACGCAGCGGACGACCTCTTCACGAGGGAGGACCCTATCTTCGCGAACAAGGAACTCCTCGAGATCAGTCACTTGCCGGGCGAGGGACGCATCGTCGGCCGCGACGACGAGATCGCCGATCTGGCGACGGCGGTCAATCCGGCCATTTTCGGCCAGAGCCCGAGCAACGTCCTCATCTACGGGAAGACGGGCACCGGGAAGTCCCTGTGCGCGAAGTACGTCTCCAAGCGACTCGTCTCGACCGCGAGCGAGGAGGGTGTTACGGCGACGTTCGCCTACGTCGACTGCGCGCAGGACACCACCGAGACGCAAGCGGTCCAGACGATCGCCGAGGGTGTCAACGACCCCGAGGAAACCGGGATCAACGTCCCCGATAAGGGGCTCTCTACGTCCACGTACTACAAGCGACTCTGGCGGATCCTCGACCAGCGGTACGACGTCGTCTTGATCCTGCTCGACGAGATCGATAAGCTCGATGACGACGCCATCCTGATGCAGCTGTCCCGCGCTGGCGAGGCGGGAAAGATCACCGACTGTAAGTTGGGCGTCGTCGGCATCAGCAACAAGATCCAGTACAAAGACCGGATGGACGAGCGCGTCAAATCGAGCCTCTGTGAGCGCGAGTTCGTCTTCCCGCCGTACGACGCGAACCAACTCAGGGAAATCATGCAGGCGCGGGCGGACGCGTTCCACGACGCCGTTCTCGAACCCTCGACGATCCCGCGCGCCGCCGCGCTGGCGGCGCGCGAACACGGCGACGCGCGGAAGGCTATCGACATCCTCCGGTACGCGGGCGAGATCGCACAGGCGAACGGCGAACCCACTGTTCGTGAGGAGTTCGTCACGCAGGCGCGCGAGCGAGCCGAGACCGACCGATTCCGCGAACTCATTCGCGGGTCCACCCCGCACTCGAGGTACGTGCTTCAGGCGCTCGCGCTACTGTCGCTCTCGAACGGTCGTCAGGACGGATTCCGCACCAGCCGCGTGTACGAAATCTACGAGAATATCTGCCGGCAGGAGGGATCCGATAGCCTCTCGCTACGGCGCGTCCGCGACCTCCTGAAGGAGCACGCGTTCCTCGACATCATCGAACAGTCGAAACACAGCGGCGGTAGCGCCGAAGGAAGCTACACGAAGCACCAACTCCTCGAGGACCCGAGCGTCGTCAAAGAGGTCCTTACCGAGGATGATGCCGAGAGCTGATCGAGTCGGTTCGGCCACCCGACGGTCCCCCCGCCACCGCTCTACGACGAGCACCGTGCCGTCGCCGCGACGAGGCCCCGCACAGACCGATCGATTCGCCCGCGTCAGCCGAGCAGGCCGAGTCCTTCGATCCGCTCGACGATCTCCTCGACGGCTTCCTCGGCGTCGTCAGTCCGCTTACCGCCGGTGATGACGATCTTCCCGCTTCCGAAGAGGAGGATGACGACCTCGGGTTCGTCCATCCGGTAGACGAGCCCGGGGAACTGCTCCGGCTCGTACTCTACGTCTTCGAGACCGAGCCCGATCGCGAGGGCGTTGAGATTGAGGTTGTGCCCCAAGTCCGCGCTCGACACGATGTTCTGAACGGTGATCTCCGGATCATCCTCGACCGGGATCTGGAGGCCCCGAAGCTTCTCGAAGATGATCCCGAGCGCGTCGTGGACGTCGTCGATGCTCTTGGCACCCGTACAGACGATCTTCCCCGACCGGAAGATGAGCGCGGCCGCCTTCGGCTCTTGAGTCCTGTAGACGAGGCCGGGGAAGTTGTCGGGATTGAAATCTGCGCCCGGGAGATCCTCTGCGAGCGCCTCCAAGTCGAGCTCCTGACCGATACCCGTCGATGCAACAACGTTCTGAATCTCGATCGAGTCTGCAGGGTTCGTCATCGTTCGCTTTTATATGTGTCCCCCTCCCTTATAAACGCCCGTGGTATAAATGGCCAACTGCCCCACACCGCACATAGTGTCCTGTCCTGCGCGCGCGTGAGGCCGCCGCCGCAACCTGGATTCCATGATACACTTCTGATACGTTCGGCTCTCAGACGTTCCGATCGTATCGCCCAGTGTCGCGAGATCCTGCCGATACCAAATCTCCCTACTGGATCAGCTCGTTGTAAACTGCTCCATGAAACCGCATGACGTGGGGCCGACGCTTCGACGGGGTTAAATACAACCCGGGCATTCGAATGAATGCGAGGAGCCCCCGACGGGGGGGCACCGGCCGGCCGCCAACGCGGCCGGTCGAAGCGTTCCGACGTGCTTAAGTGTATAAGCCCGTTCGGTTGAAACGCGAAGAACGCACCGCGGACTCGGGCCGTTCAACTCGGCCCGGTTTCGCAGAGTCGGTTCATCCGACTCACCCGATGAGGATCGCGCCCCCTGCGCTCCGGCGTAAGCGGCGATCTGATGTGAGCCGTGGTCGTTCGGTGTCATCCAAGCCGCTGGATGGACCGGACACCACACAGACCAATGCAATGGTGTGTCAACCTTCGTCTCAACCGAAGTTGACACCCGCCAACACCCCCTTCGAGCCGGGAATCAGGCTCGAAGGATACTCATTCCGGTTGATCCTGCCGGAGGCCATTGCTATTGGGATCCGATTTAGCCATGCTAGTCGCACGAGTTCAGACTCGTGGCGAATAGCTCAGTAACACGTGGCCAAACTACCCTTCGGAACACAATACCCTCGGGAAACTGAGGTTAATAGTGTATACCATACCACCACTGGAATGAGTGGTATGCCAAACGCTCCGGCGCCGAAGGATGTGGCTGCGGCCGATTAGGTAGACGGTGGGGTAACGGCCCACCGTGCCAATAATCGGTATGGGTCATGAGAGTGAGAACCCAGAGACGGAATCTGAGACAAGATTCCGGGCCCTACGGGGCGCAGCAGGCGCGAAACCTTTACACTGCACGACAGTGCGATAGGGGGATCCCAAGTGCACAGGCATAGCGCCTGTGCTTTTCGGTACCCTAAGGCGGTACCAGAATAAGGGCTGGGCAAGACCGGTGCCAGCCGCCGCGGTAATACCGGCAGCCCAAGTGATGGCCGATCTTATTGGGCCTAAAGCGTCCGTAGCTGGCCGCGCAAGTCCATCGGGAAATCCACCTGCTCAACAGGTGGGCGCCCGGTAGAAACTGCGTGGCTTGGGACCGGAAGGCGCGACGGGTACGTCCGGGGTAGGAGTGAAATCCCGTAATCCTGGACGGACCGCCGATGGCGAAAGCACGTCGCGAGAACGGATCCGACAGTGAGGGACGAAAGCCAGGGTCTCGAACCGGATTAGATACCCGGGTAGTCCTGGCCGTAAACAATGTCTGCTAGGTGTGGCTCCCACTACGAGTGGGTGCTGTGCCGTAGGGAAGCCGCTAAGCAGACCGCCTGGGAAGTACGTCCGCAAGGATGAAACTTAAAGGAATTGGCGGGGGAGCACTACAACCGGAGGAGCCTGCGGTTTAATTGGACTCAACGCCGGACATCTCACCAGCATCGACTGTAGTAATGACGATCAGGTTGATGACCTTATCCGAGCTTCAGAGAGGAGGTGCATGGCCGCCGTCAGCTCGTACCGTGAGGCGTCCTGTTAAGTCAGGCAACGAGCGAGACCCGCACCCTTACTTGCCAGCAGTACCGCGAGGTAGCTGGGGACAGTAGGGGGACCGCCGTGGCTAACACGGAGGAAGGAACGGGCAACGGTAGGTCAGTATGCCCCGAATGTGCTGGGCAACACGCGGGCTACAATGGTCGAGACAAAGGGTTCCAACTCCGAAAGGAGACGGTAATCTCAGAAACTCGATCGTAGTTCGGATTGTGGGCTGCAACTCGCCCACATGAAGCTGGATTCGGTAGTAATCGCGTGTCACAAGCGCGCGGTGAATACGTCCCTGCTCCTTGCACACACCGCCCGTCAAAGCACCCGAGTGAGGTCCGGATGAGGCGTACCTCGTACGTCGAATCTGGGCTTCGCAAGGGGGCTTAAGTCGTAACAAGGTAGCCGTAGGGGAATCTGCGGCTGGATCACCTCCACCGACCCGAGACTCGCCCCCTGGGCGAGCTCACCTTAGACCGTCACCACGACGGTCACTACTCATTCGCACTGGTCTGTGTACCGTCCGCCCACCCACCGGCTTGGACACCGCAGAACGACCACGGCTCACACAACACGCGAGAACCTTCCCACCAGGGAAGGTGGGCTCATAGCTCAGCGGTAGAGTGCCTCCCTTGCAAGGAGGATGCCCTGGGTTCGAATCCCAGTGAGTCCATGTCCGTCCGAAGCGAATCCGTCCCCTTAAGTGGGAGACGCGATTCGATTCGGACACGACGACCGATGCACCATCCCGGGAAACCGCGGATGGGAAGGGTTCGACGAACGCCCCGTCACACCCGGAGCGATTCAATGACAACCGTGTATACGTGCGATCCAGACGTCCACTGAACTCATCCGAGTTCGTGGAACGTCAGTGAACCATATACAGTCGGGTGACACTATGTCACTTGACCGTCAGTGACTCTCCTTCGAGAGTCGACTGACACACTACTGGCTACTGTGCCAGCTGGTGAATGGCTCGGCTCGAGAGCCGACGACGGACGTGCCAAGCTGCGAAAAGCTCGTGGGACCCGCATGGAGGGAAAGAACACGAGATCTCCCAATCGGAATCCGTTCAACAATTGCCACGCGCAATAGGGAACGCCCTGAATTGAAACATCTCAGTAAGGGCAGGAAAAGAACGCAACAGCGATGTCGTCAGTAACCGCGAGTAAACGCGACACAGCCCAAACCGAAGGTCTTCGGACCAATGTGGTGTTCGGGTTGACAACCAAATCTCGACACTCTCTCAGAAGTCTCCTGGAACGGAGCGTGAAACAGGGTGACAACCCCGTATGAGAGAGCAGTACGGATGGCGTCAAATCCAGAGTAGTAGGGGTCGGATATCCTCTATGAACATCTCAGGCATCCCCTGAGAAGGCTAAACACTCCTCGAGACCGATAGCGAACAAGTAGCGTGAGCGAACGCTGAAAAGCACCCCGAGAAGGGCGGTGCAATAGGGCCTGAAATCAGTTGGCGATCGAGCGACAGGGCGTACAAGGCGTCTCTTGAAACGACCGAGGAGCGATCCTCTAGTAGGAAGAGAGACGAGCCGGCGTCGTGTCGTGCGTTTTGAAAAACGACCCAGGGAGTGCACTTGATTGGCGAGTCTAACCGGCGAACCCGGGAAGGCGCAGGGAAACCGATACGGCCGCAGCATTGCGAGGGCCACCGTGTTCAAGCGCGGGGAGTCAATCAGGTGCGACCCGAAACCAGGCGATCTACGCGCGAGCAAGGTGAAGCGTGGCGAAAGCCACGTGGAGGCCTGTTAGAGTTGGTGTTCTACAATACCCTCTCGTGACTCGTGTGTAGGGGTGAAAGGCCCATCGAGCCTGGCAACAGCTGGTTCCAACCGAAACATGTCGAAGCATGACCTCTTCAGAGGTAGCCCGCGGGGTAGAGCTACCGATTGGATGACCCGCCTCCGAGAGGAGTCGGCCATCCTGTCGAACTCCAAACCCGCAGGCGCTGTAGACGAAGGGAGTCCGGTGCGCGGGGTAAGCCTGTGTACCGTGAGGGGAACAACCCAGAGCCGGGTTAAGGTCCCAAAGTGTAGATTAAGTGCGATTCGAAGGTGGTCTCAAGCCCTAAACAGCCGGGAGGTGAGCTTAGAAGCAGCTACCCGCTAAGAAAAGCGTAACAGCTTACCGGCCGAGGTTTGAGGCGCCCAAAATGATCGGGGCTCAAATCTACCACCGAGACCTGGCCGTGCCCTTGACAGGGGCAACCGCGTAGGTTGGCGTACTGGTCGGACGGAAGCCCGGGCGAGAGCTCGTGTGGACCGTCCAGTAACGACAATCCTGGTCACAGTAGCAGCGATAGTCGGGTGAGAACCTCGACGGCCTGAAGAGCAAGGGTTCCTCGGCACTGCCGTTCAGCCGAGGGTTAGCCGGTCCTAAGGTGTACCACAACTTGACTACACCGACGGGAAGCTGGTTAATATTCCAGCGCCATCGTGCAGTAAACGCCGACGCCGTGTGGAACGCTGAGCCGGGCACTCGCCCGGTCGAATCGTGGAAACTCGTGGACGCCGTCACGGCACGAAGCGAGCGAAACGCGAAACAGCGAAAGTCAGCCGTACATAGGGCCCGTGAAAAGGCAAGCACGATGTCCGTACCGAGATCCGACACAGGTGCTCTGCCAGCGCAAGGCAAGGCCTGTCGGGAGAACCGACGTTAGGGAATTCGGCAAGTTAGTCCCGTACCTTCGGAAGAAGGGATGCCTGCTCTCTAAGGAGCAGGTCGCAGTGACTCGGGCGCTCCGACTGTCTAGTAACAACACAGGTGACCGCAAATCCGCAAGGACTCGTACGGTCACTGAATCCTGCCCAGTGCGGGTATCTGAACACCTCGTACAAGAGGACGAAGGACCCGTCAACGGCGGGGGTAACTATGACCCTCTTAAGGTAGCGTAGTACCTTGCCGCTTCAGTAGCGGCTTGCATGAATGGATAAACGAGAGCGCCACTGTCCCAACGTTGGACCCGGTGAACTGTACGTTCCAGTGCGGAGTCTGGAGACCCCCAAGGGGAAGCGAAGACCCTATAGAGCTTTACTGCAGGCTGTCGCTGAGACGTGGTCGCCGATGTGCAGCATAGGTAGGAGTCGTTACAGAGGTACGCGCGCCAGCGCGCCACCCAGACAGCATTGAAATACTACCCGTCGGTGACTGCGACTCTCACTCCGGGAGGAGTACACCGGTAGCCGGGCAGTTTGACTGGGGCGGTACGCGCTCGAAAAGATATCGAGCGCGCCCGAAGATCATCTCAGCCGGGTCGGGAATCCGGCGAAGAGCGCAAGAGCACAAGATGGTCTGACAGTGTTCTTCCCAACGAGGAACGCTGACGCGAAAGCGTGGTCTAGCGAACCTACGAGGTTCCGGAATGGGACCCGTAGATGACAGAAAAGCTACCTTAGGGATAACAGAGTCGTCACTCGCAAGAGCACATATCGACCGAGTGGCTTGCTACCTCGATGTCGGTTCCCTCCATCCTGCCCGTGCAGAAGCGGGCAAGGGTGAGGTTGTTCGCCTATTAAAGGAGGTCGTGAGCTGGGTTTAGACCGTCGTGAGACAGGTCGGCTGCTATCTATTGGGGGTGTGAGGTACCTGACGTGAACGAACGTATAGTACGAGAGGAACTACGTTTGGTCGCCACTGGTGTATCGGTTGTCCGGAAGGGCAGATGCCGAGTAGCCACGCGACACGGGGTAAGAGCTGAACGCATCTAAGCTCGAAACCCACATGGAAAAGAGGTACCACAGAGGTCACTCGTAGAAGACGAGTTCGATAGACTCGGGGTGTACGCACCGAGGCAACGAGGTGTTAAGCCCACGAGAACTAACAGACCGAGCCACATTCATTGGCGCTGACGCGCCACGACTCGCATGAGTTCAGGCGGTATCTGGATCGCACGTATACACGGTTGGTACCGAACCACGACCGACACAGGAGTCTCTGTAGAGAGTCTCGGTTCGACTCCGAGAGTCGGCATAAAGGCGGCCAGAGCGGTGGGGACACACCCGTACCCATTCCGAACACGGAAGTTAAGCCCACCAGCGTACCGTGAAGTACTGGAGTGAGCGATCCTCTGGGAACCACGGGTCGCCGCCTGCCCACTCATCCGGGAGAATACTCCCACCCAGCCCACGGACATACGTCCGTGGGCTTTTTTGATGTATAGCGAGCAGCGAGGGCGCTGACGCGCGACCGCTAGGCTTAAACGCTCCACAGCGACAGCTCCGGATCAGTCCGAGAAACCGCCGATATCGCCTGCCGGACAGCGTGAGAGGTCGCTTCGTACCGGTATCCGATCGACAGCAGCGGGTCGTCGGCCCGCCGCACCGAATGCGCGGACAGTGATCGTCTCGGCGCGAATCGTATCAGTACTAATAGTTTCGTCAGTAAGTTTATCAGTTCTGTCGCTGAACCCAAGTGTAATGGGCGGACCGAACGGCACGGTACGGCTGTTCTGTGGCGAGCAGCCGTCGGTTCGCGACGGAGTGGACTCGGACCGTGTCGTGTCCGTCCTGTTTGGGACCGACGTGGAAAGGTGGCGGAGCGGCTGGGATCGAGCGCGAGCGAGACCGCCCGACAGAGAGGCGGTAGTGGACGTGAACGACATCGCTCGGAGCGGGACCGCCGCGTCGACGCAGGTCGTACCGAACAACGGCCTCGCTTACACGGTCCTCGGCGGGACCGTGGAAAGCGAACGGGTTTTCGACGCCGTCGCCGACCACTTCGACGGCGTCCCCGATGGCGCGATCGATGTGGTGGTCGACGACCTCGCGCCCGTCGCCGCCCGGGAAGGCGTCGACTCGGCAGTCGCGTTCGTGGACCGTCTCCTCGAGCGGTTTGTGGGGAGAGTGGGTCGGATTTCGATGGGGTGCTCGTTCGAGATCCCCGTGGAGTTGCTGTCACGAGTCGGCGCCCGCGCCGATGTCGTCGTCGGGCCCGACGCGGAGGCGGTGACGGCGGTCGAACGGCTCTCCCGCGAGGATCCCACGACGTTCGGGTACGTCCGTCGCCACTGGGTGGAGGCCAAACGCGGCATCGAGACGTGCGACCGAAACTACCCGCAGTCGAAGCAGGTACACGCCGCGCTGGCGGACCCGGAGACGACGCCGCGAACGCTGGGGGCGACGCTGTCGGGGATGGTCACGCTCGGCGCGCTCGAAACGTGGGGAGACACCGTCGGCCCGACCCGGTACGATCTCACCGCGTACCGGCCGAAACGGACGTGGGCGCTCGGTGCGGCGATCGCGACGGGCGTCTCAGACGACTGAAGGCGGGGTCGTACCGCAGTAGACGCGCTACTCTTTTGATCCGTCCCGAGCGTCCGCCTCCGCGACGCGTTCGAGGTCGGCATTCACCACAGTCCCGTTCGGCTCCAGCGTCACGCTCCCGAGCGATGCGGTCTCGCCCGTGTCGTACCGCGCGGCGACGGCCTCCAGCGTCGCTTGTCGGTCGAGCCGCTCCCACACGGCCTCCGCGATGAGCGACTGGAACGCCTCTGGGTCGGTCCATCCGGCGTCGATATCTGATGGAACACCGACGACGACGCGCAGTTCCGTTTCGGTGACGCGGATGCCGACGCCGAACGTGTCCGCACACATGTGTGCCGGTTCGCGTCGCGGAGTGAAATCACCGTCGGCGTCGGTCGCTGACCGAGGATCACGGGAGTATCTGCGTCGCGTCGGTCGATCGGCTCTCGAAAGCCGTAAGCAGTCGCCGTTCGAAGCGTCGTGGAACCCGATGACCTCGAACCCGGCGGTGTCACCCAAGGCGGCGCTGGCGACGGCGGTCGCAGCCGTGAGCGCGGGCGCCATCCTCGTCCGTCTGAGCGAGGCGCCGAGTTCGGTCGCCGCCTTCTATCGGGTGTTGTTCACGACGGTGCCGCTGGGGGCGGTCGCTGCGTGGCGGTATCGAGCGGATCTCGCGCGGATCCGGCCCCGCGATCTCGCGTTCGCGGCCCTGTCCGGGGTCGCGCTCGCGGTTCACTTCGCGGCGTGGTTCGAGAGCCTCCGGTGGACGAGCGTCGCCGCGAGCGTGACCCTCGTTCAGGCGCAACCGGTGTTCGTCGCGCTCGGCGCCTGGCTGCTGTTGCGCGAGCGCGTTACCCGCCGCATGGCGGCGGGTATCGCCGTCGCGGTGGGCGGGATGGTGTCGATGTCGTTCGGTGACTTCCTCAGCGGCGTGGCGGTCGGCCCCCGTCCGCTGTACGGAAACGCGCTGGCGTTGACCGGGGCGGTCGCCGCCGCGGGCTACGTGTTGGCCGGGCGGTCGCTGCGGCAACGCATCTCGCTCGTCCCCTACGTCACGGTCGTGTACGGCGTCTGCGTGCTCGTCTTGCTCTCGTTCGTCCTCGCGGCGGGACATCCGCTTACGGGATACCCGCCTCGGGAATGGCTCCTGTTCGTCGGCCTCGCGGCCGGTCCGGGACTACTCGGCCACACCGTTCTCAACTGGGCGCTCGCACACCTCGAGTCGAGCGTCGTCTCCGTCTCGCTGCTCGGCGAACCGGTCGGGGCGACGCTGCTCGCCGTCGCGTTCCTGTCGGAGACTCCGACGCCGGCGACGGTCGTCGGCGGGTGCGTCGTTCTCTTGGGGATATACGTCACGGCGGCCGCTGACCGGTGACAGCGTTTTCAGCGTCGATATTTTGGGGTAAACGTTGAAACCGTCTGGCCGGTTGATTAAGATATGGACCGGCGAACGGTCGTCGCGTTTGTAGGAGAAAATGCCCGCGCGAGCGACCGCGTAACGCGCGCGGTCGACGCCGCTTGGAAGGGGCCCGACGGACCGACGGTTCGGACGTTCGCCCCGGCCGATCTGGGTGAGGAACGCGACGACGAGGGCCCGCTGAACGACACCTGCGGTGTCGTCGTCACCGCCGCGGCGGCGGCCGACGACGCGGTAACGGAGCGGCTCGCGGCGCTCCCGTCAAACGTGCCGGTGATCGCGCTCGTCGAGGACGCGACGACGGAGACGATCCGCGCCCTGCTGGCGGCCGGCGTCGACGACGTGGTCACCGTCGACGACTGGGCGCTGTCCCCCGACGAGAGCGACGCCGTCCGGTCGCTCGCCGAACGCCTCGCGGGACTGTTAGAGCCCGACCGCGTCCAGCTCGGAACCGACGATGTCGCTCGCCTCTCTGAGGTCTTGCTCGACGCCGGGACGACGCTGATGAGCACCCGCACCGACGAGGTCGGAACGAAGATCGAGTGGACGATGGAGAACGTCGGCGAGCACGCCGAGCTCGACCGGATAATCTGTTACCGAGAGGAGGACGGGCAGTTCGTGCCGGCGTACAGCTGGTGTCCCGACGGCTTCGACCCCGCCCCGAGGCGGTTCGATGACTTCCCAGACCCCGACCAGCTGTCGACGTTCGGCAACGTCGCTCGGGGGGCGGCTCCTCCGCGCGGTGAAGACGTCTCGACCGCTGACACTGACGAGGCGGGTCCGCCGGCGACGGTTCACGTACCGCTCGTCGTCGACTGGGAGCTGAGCGGAATCGTCGCTTTCGAGTCCGACGACTACCGGACGTGGACCGACGACGAGGTCGACCTGTACCGTACTCTCGGGGATCTGGTCGCGCACACGATCGCGCGCAACGACCGTCGGGCGGCGCTCCGCCGACAGGCGGAACAGCTCGAGCAGTTCAGTGCGGTCGTCTCACACGATCTCCGGAATCCGCTAAACGTGCTCTCGGGGTACCTGTCGCTCTCCGAGGACGAGCTGACGCCGTCGCGATACGATGCCATGAGCGGCGCGGTCGACCGCATGGAAACGCTGATCGACGATCTGCTCATGCTCGCGCGGCGCGGGGAGGCGATCGGCGAGACGGAGTCGGTTCCGATCGAGGCCGTCGCGAAAGACGCGTGGGCGTCCGTCCGGTCGCCCGAGGCGACGCTCACTATCGCGGATGAGGTCGGTCAGGTCGAGGCCGACCCGGGACGACTCCGGCAGGCGCTGGAGAACCTCTTCCGGAACGCGATCGATCACGCGGGCCGGGATGTGGCGATAGAGATCGGCCCGCTCACCACGGAGGACGGCCGCCGCGGGATGTACGTCGCGGACGACGGTCCGGGGATACCGGTCGAACTCGCCGACACGGTCTTCGACTCCGGCGTCTCGTCCGCCGACAGCTCAGGGATCGGGCTGGCGATCGTCGACCGGATCGTGGAGGCCCACGAGTGGGACATCGAGGCCCGAAACGACGACGGCGCGGTCTTCGAGCTCACGTTCGGCGTGAGCGCGACGCAGGTCGCGTCGGCGTAGCGGATTCGCTCGGTGTCGGCGGCGGCTCCGTGACGCCGTTATGCGTCGGAGAACCGGTCGACGGTGCGCCGGTGACGGTCTCGGAACATGCCCTCGAACCCGATTTTCGCCGCGGGTCCGACGAAGTCGCCGAGCGGGCCGAGCGGCAGTCGATACGCGACCGTATCGACGAGCAGGGTCTCGTCCCCGTCGGCGTAGAACGCGTGGGTGTGCTGCCACCGTCGGAACGGTCCGTCCTCCATCTCGTCGACGAACCGCGCGGAGCGCTCGGGTGGGGTCTCCCCGTCGGGGTCGCGCTCGACGATGCGCGAAGTCCACCGCTGACGCGGGCCCGCTCCGAACGGTCGGACCGACATCTCGATCGCCGATCCGGCGACGAGAACCCCCGGATCGGACTCGCCGTCCGGTCCCTCCACGCCGTCGATGTGGAGGCGCATCCAGTCGGGGGTGAGTTCGCGCAGTCCGTCGACCGTGGAGTGGAATGCCCACACGTCTTCGACCGGAGCGGGCACCCGAATCGTCCGCCTGTACGTCGGCATACGTCCGGTACGGTGCGGTCGGACAAAAAGCCGTCCACGGCGGGCCGCGACCGAAACTCGCATGCCTGCGCGCGCGCTGATCGAATACGATGGAACGCGGGGCGATCGACGTCGGCGATCTGGCTGGACCGTTCGACCTTCAGGCGACCCTCGAAAGCGGCCAGAGTTACCTCTGGAACCGGTCCGACGGCGACACGTATGACGAACTTCACGCGCACGGCGGCGACGCGTGGTACGAGACCGTCGTCGATCCGATCCCCGGGGTGACCGACGAGCGCGTCGCGGTGCGGGTCCGACAGGAGGGAGGCGTCCACGACGGCACCCTCCGCTGGGAGGCGTCGACGGACGTTGAGCCGCTGTTGACGCACCTGCTCCGGCTCGACGACGACCTCAACGCGATCCTCGACGCCACGCCAGATCTGCCCCTGCTGGAGCGCGCGTACGACGCCTACGAGGGAATGCGACTGACCCGCGACCCGGTCTTCCCGTGTCTGATCTCGTTCATCTGTTCGGCCCAGATGCGGGTTGCCCGGATCCACGGGATGCAGCGCCGGCTCCGAGAGACGTACGGGGACGCAGTTCGACTCGACGACGAGACGTATCGGGCGTTCCCGACGCCCGAGCAGCTGGCGGCGCGGACGGAGGACGAACTCCGTGATCTCTCCTTGGGCTACCGCGCGCCGTACGTCCAGCGGACCGCGGAGATGGTCGCGACGGGCGAGGCCGACCTCTCGGAAGCGGCCGATCTCCCCTACGAAGAGGCCCGCGAGTCGCTCACGCGGTTCGTCGGCGTCGGTGACAAGGTCGCCGACTGCGTACTGCTGTTCTCGCTGGGATTCCTGGAGGCGGTGCCGTTGGACACGTGGATCCGCACCACCATCGAGGAGTATTACCCCGACTGCGACCGCGGGAGCTACGCTGCGACCTCCCGCGCGATCCGCGAGCGCTTCGGGGGCGAGTTCGCCGGCTACGCCCAGACGTACGTGTTCTACTACCTCCGCGCCGGCGGCGAGTGACCGGCGCGGCGCCCGGAGTCCGGCGCGGCCGAAGTTTGATACTCGTTCGCGTGGTACGCACAATCGTGATGGACTGTCGAGTCGTCGTCGAGGCCGCGGTCCCGGTGTACGACGTGGAGACCGCCGACGAGGCGGTCCGGATCGCCATCTCGAAGACCGGTGAGATGCTCAACCCGGACCTCAACTACGTCGAGATCGACACCGGGACCCGGACGTCGCCGAGCGGCGAACCGCTCGATCCGGCGTTCGTCGCGGCCGACGAGGCGCTCGTCGCCTTGGAGCTCCGGATGGACGTGTTCAACGTCGACCGCGGCGAACACGCCAGCCGCGTCGCGCGAAAGGAGATCGGGAAGCGACTCCGCAACATCCCGCTGAAGGTCCTTACCGTCACCGAGATCGGTCCCGAAGAGAGCGACCGCGCCGACGACGCGTCGACCGCGACAGGGAAGTCAGCGTCGGGCGACGAGGAGTCGAGCCGCAGCGACGGATCGGCACTCAGCGGCGGCGAGGAGCATGAGGAGTTCTGAGCCGGTCGCCTCCGTGCTGCCGGCTCTCGACGGGAGCGGCCGCGACGCTGGTCGGCGTTTGGTGCGGTCGGCGAGGAGCGGTACGCGGTAAACGTCTCAGTCGGCCGTCGGGGCCAGCGGCTCCGATTCGGACGACTCCATCGGCTCAGTGATTCCCTCTGTCAGCTTGAAAACGGCCGCCTTGTGGTCGGTCTTCGATTTGTGGATCGACGTCGGTTTCACGCCCAGTTCCTCGTAGGCTTCGAGGTCAACGTCGTCGTCCCAGAACTCGCACTGTTTTCGTACCTCCGCGAGGAGACCGTGAAGATGGATGAGCTCCTGCTTCTTCATGAGTACCAGTCCTTTGCTACCGGAGGTTTATATTATTATCTTGAGTAACGTTACCACACTATCCGCGTATTTCGCGAGTAGCAACGCGGAGAAGTGGGTTCTCGATAGATCGTTCAGGATCGTTTCCCGCGATCCGTCGCTACCCGAGGTCGACGACGATCAAAAAGTCGTTCGCGAGACGCCGACCGTGTGCGGTCGGGGCTCCGGTCTCAGGGGTGGTCGAGCCCGCGACCCGGCACGGCGCTACTGGAACTGTCTGACGGCTTCGAGGTCGCGCTCGGTTCGCATGAACTCGGTCAGGCGCCGCGTCGCGTGACACGCCGGACAACTGAAGTTAGACCGCAGGTCCTGAAGCTCGGCCGGGTTGTCCTGCCACTCCTTGCCGCACTCCGGACAGACGAGTCTGACGAACGCATCAACCATGTCACCCTGTACAGTCGGCCGCGTTAAAAACGTGGGTGGCGATCGGGGGTCGAGTGTCGAGCCCGACGAGACCGACATCGAACCGAGTTCCTGACGGCGCCTCAGGCGCTCGCGGCGCCGCTCGCGTCGAGGAGCTCCTTGTATCGATTCCGGATGGTGACCTCGCTGATGTCGGCGACCTCCGAGACCTGACTCTGCGTCACCTTCTCGTTCGACAGGAGCGCGGCGGCGTAGACGGCGGCGGCGGCCAGTCCGACCGGCGACTTACCGCTCGTGATCCCGGCGTTCGCGGCGTCGTCGAGCAGTTCGCGTGCGCGCCGCTCCGTCTCCTCCGAGAGGCCGAGCCGCGAGACGAACCGCGGGACGTAGCTCGTCGGGTCCGCCGGCTGGACGCGCAGTCCGAGCTCGCGGATGACGTACCGGTACGTCCGCGTGAGCTCCATCTTCTCGACACGGGAGACCGTCGTGAACTCGTCGAGGCTCCGCGGGTTCCCCACCTGCCGGGCTGCGGCGTACAGCGAGGCCGTCGCGACGCCCTCGATGGAGCGGCCGGGAAGCAGGTCCTCGTCGAGCGCGCGGCGGTAGATGACGCTCGCGGTCTCGCGGACGTTGTCGGGGAGGCCGAGGGCGCTGGCCATGCGGTCGATCTCGCCGAGCGCCTGCTTGAGGTTGCGCTCCTTGGAGTCGCGGGTGCGGAACCGCTCGTTCCACGTCCGCAGCCGCTGCATGCGGCGTCGCTGCCGGCCCGAGAGCGACTTGCCGTAGGCGTCCTTATCCTGCCAGCCGATGTTCGTCGAGAGCCCCTTGTCGTGCATCATGTTCGTCGTCGGAGCGCCGACCCGCGACTTGCTGTCTCGCTCGTTCGAGTTGAACGCGCGCCACTCCGGCCCGCGGTCGACCGAGTCCGCCTCGACGACGAGCCCGCAGTCGTCACACACCGTCTCGCCGTGCTCCGTGTCGGTCGCGAGCCGACCGCCGCACTCGGGGCAGGTCGTGGTGGGCTCGCGCTCGCTCTCCGTCGGCTCCGCGACGGCCGCCAACTCCGACGCCCTCGTTCGCGTGCGCTCGCCGCCCGCGGACGCGTCCGCGGAGTCCGCCCGTCCTTCCCGTTCCGTGCCGCCGTCGCTGTAGGTATGTGTCTCTGTCATGGGTGTGCTCCGACGATCCCCCGACGAAAATACAGCGAGGTCCGCGAATCGCCAGCTCGTTAACGTATAGTTAGTCGCAAAAGTATATAAATATATCTATAATTGAGCGCGGCGTTGCGACCGGAAGCGGCTTCATACGTCGGTGTACGCGGATATGTGACCTCGACCTCGTCCTATCCGCGATCGGTGATGTCCCGGAGCGGAGTCGTGCGACCGTATTTATACTTCACTCTCAGTGACCGCCCCCACGCAGCGAGGCCGGTCCTCGACTCAAGGGGCCGGTCGGCGCCCCACCCGAGGTCCGTGTGCCTGAGAGGCCACCGGGTACAGCGCCGACCTCGCTCGCACCGTCGACCGTCACCGCTCGTCGACCGCGGCGCGCGCGAGCGCGCCCGCCAGCACCTCGGTCGCCGCGGCGCAGTCGTCCCAGTCGGTCCACTCTCGGGGGTTGTGCGAAATCCCGTCGCGGGACGGAGCGAACAGCAGCGACGCGTCCGTGACGCGCGCGACCCGCATCGCGTCGTGCGCCGCGCCCGAGTGGAGGTCGATCGCCTCCCGCCCGGCGGCGTCGGCGGCGCCGTGTGCGGCCCCGCGGAGCCGGTCGCTCATCGGCGTGGGCGCAACGTCGAACGGTCGCTCGAACGCGGTCTCGACGCCCCGCTCGCGCTCCAGCCGCGCGAGCGAGTCGCGCGCGGCCTCGACGATCGCCTCCATGGATCCGGCCTCGACGTCGCGGATATCCACGCCGGCCTCGACGCGGCCGGGAACCACGTTCGTCGCGTTCGGCGCGACCGACAGCGACCCGACGGTGCCCACCGCCGAGGGCGACGAGGACGCCACGACCTCGTTCGCGGCGGCTTCGACGTCCAACACGAACTCGCTCGCGGCCGCGAGCGCGTCGGTCCGCTCGTCCATCGGGGTCGCGCCCGCGTGGTTCGCCTCGCCTTCGATCGCTGCCTCGCAATGGGTGATCCCGGTGATCGTCGTCACGACACCGACCGCCGCGCCCGCTTCCTCCAGCGTCGTGTCCTGCTCGATGTGGAGCTCGTAGAACGCCGCCCACGACGCGGGATCGAGCGTCGTCGGGTCGCCGTCGTCGTCGGTCGGCGTGGCGGCGTCGACGGCGTCGCCCCCGCGGTAGCCGATCCGGTCGAGCGCCTCGCCGAGCGTCTCTCCGCCAGCGTTCGACAGCGCGAGCGCGTCGTCGAGCGCCGTCTCGCTGGTCGCGACTGACGAACCGAGGAGCCCGTTGCCGAAGCTGCCTCCCTCCTCCTCGGTGAAGCTGACGACGGCGACCGGTCGGTCCGGCTCGGCCCCTGCGTCACGCATCGCGCGGACCGCCTCCAACGCGGCGTACACCCCGAGCGGGCCGTCGAAGATCCCGCCCTCCGGCACGCTGTCGAGGTGGCTCCCCGAAACGACCGGAGCCGCCTCGGGATCGGCGCTCGCCGGGACCCACGTCCCGAGGACGTTTCCGACCGCGTCGACCGCGACGTCGAGACCGGCGGCTCGAAGCCGTTCGACCAGCCGGTCCCTGGCGCGACGGTTCGCCTCGGATCCAGTGCGATTCGTTCGCGCGTGCGCGTCCGGATCGCCCGTTTCGACGCGGCCGAACGCCGCATTCGCCTCGATGTCCGCGCGGAGCCGGTCCGCGTCGACTGGGAGCGTCATACCTGAGCCGGGCGCTCCGCGATCAAAACGGTTCGGGCTCCGGCGGTCGCGTCGAGGCGGGTGTCTGGGCGGTCACCTCCCGAGTGGCCTTCACTCCCCGCGCCGCGCGAGCCAGTAGCCGGCCGAGCCCAGCCCGAGTCCGGCCGCGAACGCGCGGCTCGCCGCCTTCCCGTCGATCGACCGCTCGGCGGCGACGCCGAGCGCCGCCCACGCCAGCGCGATCCCGAGGCTTCGTGCCGGGCCGCCGCGGAACCGCCGACAGCCCGCGGTCGCCCGCGCGTGACGGTAGAGGTAGCCGACCGCGAAGCCGGTCGCGAACGGTGCCGCCGGAACCCCCTCGGTGTCGGTCCGCGACAGCGCGAGCAGCGCGAGGCCGCAGCAGAGCTCGGTCGTGGCACCCGCTGCGCGCACGACACCGACCATGCGTACCGTTCACATCCGTCACCCATAGCCGTTTCGCCGGGAGCGCCTTCCGATCCCGAAGACACTTTGCGCGCGGCGTCGTGGTGTCAGCCGACATGTCCCCGTTGCTCCTCCAAGGCGCGGCGGCCGGTATCGCCCTCTTAGTCAGTCTCGGGTTCCTCGTCGTCCACCTCGCGATGATCGTGTGGACGTACTCTGACGCGCAGAGCCGCAGCGAGCACCCGCCGATCCTGTGGGCGCTCGTCGTGTTCTTCGCGCCGCTTCTCGGGATCCTGCTGTACCTCATCATCGGGCGGGACTCCTACTGAGCCGCCGTCTCACGCACCGGGGCCGACGAGTGGTTCCCGGCGCCGATCCCGCCGGAGGACTCACACGCCCTTGAGCACGCTCGTCACGCCGACGCTCTCGGCGACGACCCACGCGACGAACAGCCCGTAGGCCGCGAGCAGCGCGTACGACTCGCGCTCGTTGAGCGCGAGGCTCGTCCGGAGCGTCACGAACAGCAGGACGGTCGCGACCGTCAACACGCCGAGCATCGGCACCGCCGTCGAGAAGTTGACGGCGACCTCGCCGACGATCAGCACGCCGAGCGGGATAGCGACGAGCAGGTCGAACGTGTTCGATCCGAGGACGTTTCCGAGGCTCGTCGTCCCCCGGTTCTCGCGCGCCGTCCGGACGCTGACCAGCGTGTCCGGGAGGCTCGTCGCTGCCGCGACGACCGTGACGCCGGCGAGGAACTCCGGGACTCCGAAAGTGACGCCGAGCGACTCCACCGACGCCACGAGCCGCTCGACGGTGACGACGATGACCGCGAGCCCGCCGCCGAGCTTCGCCCACTCGCGCCGAATGTCGATCCCCTCACGGACGCGGTCTATCGCCGCGTCGTCGACGTCCTGATACTGGATGAAGAGGTAGAGACCGTACAGCGCGAGCGGGATGACCGCGAGCGAGCGCGGCAACGTCCCGACGATCGGGTCCGTCGACACCGGGAAGTAGATGACCGCGAGCGCGAACGTCACGACCAGCGCGGAGACCGCCAGCATGTAGAACTGCGCCTCCTTGTACACGATCGCCCGGTTGGCTTCCAGCTCGTCCTCGCCTCCGAGTCCGGCGGCCGCGGGAATCACGAGAACGTTGAAGATGGCCGACCCGACGAGCGCGCCCACGCCCATGTCGAAGACGCCGGTGAGAGCGGTGACCAGCACGCTCACGAGCTCCGGGAAGCTCGATCCGACCGCGACGACGATCGACCCTTGAACCACCTCCGGGAGCCCGTAGTACCCGGACAGCGTCTCGGCGGCCTCCTCCAACCAGCCGCTCCCGAGCCAGATGAACGCGGTCGCCGCGGCGATCACGAGGACGTGGACGAGTGGCGAGTCGGGGAGGGCGCCCGTCACGGCGCTAGCGCACGTGCTTCCCGGCCAGCTCCCACAGCCGGTCCGCGATCGCGTCGTCGAGGTCGTCGCGGGCGACGCGCCACTCCCAGTTGCCGTCCAGCGTCCCGGGCTCGTTGAACCGGGACTCGCTGCCGAGCCCGAGCAGGTCCTGAATCGTCGCCACGGCGAGGATCGCGTCCGAACTCCACACCTCGTCGATGATCGCCCACTCGGGCGGCTCGTCGGGGTCGCTCCCGACGTTGTACCGGAAGCAGTCGCGCTGCTCGGCGGGGAGGTCCTCGAAGTAGCCGGCCCACGTGTCGGTGTCGTGCGTCGAGGTGTAGCCGACGACCCCCTCGCCGTAGTGCATCGGCTGGTACTCGTTCCCCTCCGCGCACCAGTCGGCGTACTGCGGGACGCGCATCCCCGGGAAGCCGAACTCGGCCATCAGCTCGTCCATCGCCGGGTCCTCGAAGCCGAGGTCCTCGGCGATGAACGGAGCCGCGCCGAGCTCGCGCTCGACGGCCTCGAACAGGTCGCGGCCCGGCCCGTCGCGCCACTCGCCGTCCGCGGGGTCGTCGCTGTCGGCGGGGATCGCCCAGTACTTCACGAAGCCGAGGAAGTGGTCGAGCCGCGCCACGTCCGCGAGGTCGAACAGCCGACGGAACCGGTCGAGCCACCAGTCGTACCCCGACTCGGCGAGCCGCTCCCAGTCGTACAGCGGGTTCCCCCACCGTTGGCCGGAATCGCCGGCGTTCGGCGGCACGCCCGCGACCGCAGTCGGACGGTTCCCCTCGTCGAGCCGGAACGCCTCCGGGCTCGCCCACACGTCGGCGGAGTCGAGTGCGACGTAGATGGGCACGTCGCCGACGATCGATACGCCCTCATCGGCGGCGACCGCGCGCAGTTCGTGCCACTGGCGGTCGAACGTCCACTGGACGAACGCGCGGAACCGGACCTCCGCGGCGTGTTCCTCGCGCGCCTCGGCCAGCGCGTCCGGGTCTCGCGTGCGCAGCGGCGCCGGCCACTCCGTCCACACGTCCTCAGGGCGGGCGTCGGAGAGCGCCCTGAACAGCGCGTAGTCGGCCAGCCACGGCTCGCGCTCGCGAAACGCGCCCAGCGCGGCGCGGTCCTCCTTGGTCGCCCGCTCCTCGAACTGCTCGAACGCGGTCCGCAACAGCGGGAGCTTGTACTCGCGGACCGCCTCGTAGTCGACGCGGTCGGTCGGGAAGTCGGGGACCGGCCGCAGGTCCCCCTCGTCGAGCCAGCCGTCGTCGACGAGCCCCTCGGGGTCGACGAACAGCGGGTTGCCGGCGAACGCGGACGGCGACTGGTACGGCGACTCCCCGGCCACGGAGAGCGTCGGCCCGATCGGACAGATCTGCCAGTGGTCGACGTCGGCGTCGCCGAGGAACGAGAGGAAGTCGCGCGCGCCCTCGCCGAGGTCGCCGATCCCGTACGCCCCCGGTAGCGAGGTGACGTGACAGAAGACGCCGTCGGAGCGGTCGAATCGCATAGGCCACCCTGCGCCCCCCACTGACTTCAAACGTTGCGTCCGGGGATCGCGTCGCGGCGGCGGAGATCGTCACGACTGGCCGCTCACTCGTCCGCGACCGGACGGCCACTCTCCGGCCCGCCGTTCACTCCTCTGCGACCGGCACCACCGCCACGTCGTCGACGCGGACCCGCTCGGTGCCCTCGCCGTCTTCGACCACGCACCGCTCGCCCGTGACCAGGTCGCGCTCGCCGTGAGCGACATCGATCGCGACGCTCGCGTCCGCGGGCGCGAAGTTGAGAACGGCGATCAGGTCCTCGTCGCCGTCGTGCCGGCGGAACGCGACCACGTCGTCCGGGTGGACGTCGCCGCTCGCGACGATCGGCCGCTCGGAGAGGTCGCCGCTCGCGACGTGGTAGCCGACGCGCGACACGTCGCCCTCCGGCCCGAGCGCCGGGTGGTCCCGTCGGGTCGCGAGCAGTCGCTCGTAGCGGTCGCGGACCTCCTCGCGCGCGTGGTCCCACGCGATCGCGTCGCGCCGGCCGCGCTGACCGATCTCCTGGCCGGCGTACACCATCGGGACGCCGGGCAGCGTCATGATCGCCGCGCCCGCGGCCGCCGCGGCGGCGTCGCCGCACTCGACGCGGTAGCGCGTCTCGTCGTGGTTCTCGATGTACTGGAGGAACTCGGCGTGGTCGGGGAACCCGATCTCCGCGCGCTGGTCGACCGCGTCGAGGACGCTCGAAGCGGGTTCCGCGCCGCGACCGACCTGGCGGAGCTGGAAGTACAGCGTCGCGTCGAAGTGGACGTCGAACATCCCCTCGTGGAAGCCGGGGATGTACGGGATCGTCTCGTCCATCAGGAGGAACTCGCGGTCGATGTCCTTCACGCGGTCGCGGAGTTCGCGCCAGAACGAGTCCGGGACCGCCCACGCCATGTCGCAGCGGAACCCGTCGACCAGCGGGGCCCACTCGTCGATCACGTCGAGGAGGAACCGCCGCACGTCGAGGTTCGCGTGGTTCAGGTTCGCGATAAGCTCCCAGTCGAAGTAGGTCCCCGGCTCGCCGGACTCCTGCCACTCGTAGCGGTCGCGGTACGGCGACTCCGGATTCTGGTAGGCGTCGCGGAACCACTCGTGGTCGCGGGCCGTGTGGTTGGCGACGAAGTCGAACAGCACGCGCATCCCGTGGTCGTGGGCCGTCTCGACGAGCGCTTCGAAGTCCTCGCGCTCGCCGAGGTCGTCGGCGGTGTCGAAGAAGTCGACGATGTTGTAGCCGTGTGGCTTCCCGTCGTGCCCGAGGACCGGCGTGAGCCAGAGCGTGTCGGCGCCGAGCTCCGCGATCCGGGGGATCCGCTCCGCGATGGCGTCGAACGCCGCGCCCTCGTCGGCGTCCGCGAAGGTGCGGACGAACACCTCGTAGACGGAGGCGCTGCGAGTCCACGCCGGCGGGTCGTTGAGTCGGAGCGTCTCGAAGTCGGGCGCGTCAGGGGTCAGAACGGCCTCGCCGCCGGCGTCGGTCGCTCCCGGCGGACCGTCCCCGGCGCGCTCGACCGCGGCCGCGTCGGCGACGCTCACGCGCGGATCCTCTCCCGAGTCCCGCGCGACCGCGACGGCGTGAACGCGGAGGCGGTCAGGAACCGCGTCGAGGGGGACGCGGAGTTCGCGGCCGCCGTTGCTCACCCGGAGCGCGTCTCGCGGGCTCGTGCGGCCGTCGGCCACCGCGGTCTCGACGTCCCGGTCGTCGACGACGAAGGTCACCGAGAGGTCGTCGGCGTCGAACGCGGACTCCGGGTTCGGCGTCGGCGTCGCGGTGAACACCGCCTCTCCGATGCCCGCGCGTGCCTCCTCCCCTCCGGTCTCGCCGCCGGTCGACTCGGCGTCGTCGCCGAACGCGACGCTCGCGTCCACCCTGACCCGCGGCCGACCCACGCCCTCGTGCCGCTCCCGCGCGGCGTAGTCCACCGGCGCGTCGTCCGCGTCGCGGTCCCGTATCGCGGTCCCGCTGCCGCCGGCGACGTCGACGCCCTCGTAGCTCGCGGGGAACGCGCGGACCGTGAGCAGGTGGTCGCCGTCCGGCGCGTCGAGCCCGAGCAGGTAACGGCCCGGAACGTCGGGCGTGAACGCCGTTACGGCGTCGTCGCCGACGGTCGCCTCGCTGCCGGGCGGGGCGTCGGCGACGCGCCAGGCGTACGTCGCGTCGGGGTTCGGGTCTCGCGGAGCCAGTTCGGTCTGCTCGCCGGTCGCGAGGAAGCGCGGGGGTCCGGGGTGGTGCATGTGACGCCAATTAACGCCCGGGGCCTTCGGTGTTGCTCTTGTTTCGGTGAGATCTGCGCCGCGCAGCGTCCGTTCGGATACCGGCCGCGGTCGTCAAGGCTTTTACTCCGGCAGTCGCAGAGCGGGTATGCGACTGCGTACCGCCCTTACGGAGCACGAACGTCGGCGCGGGGAGCGCTACCCGGCGGAACACTCGATGACCGCCGGCGCGTTCACCGGCGACGACGGCCGACTGGTCCACGTGGGGCCGGACGGGACCGTCCACGACTGTTCGTACTCCCTCTCCGAAGTCGGCGGCGCGGACCGGCTCCGGATGGGGATCACCGCCGGGCGCGGCGTCCGCTGGTTCGACGACCTCGAGACGACCCGCCAGCACTACGACGGCGACACCCCGCTCGTCGAGACCGAGTACGACGCCGGCCGCTACACCATCCACCAGTTCGACCTCGTCGTGAGCGACACCCACCTCACGCACGTCGAGCTCCGCGGCTCGCCCCCCGCCGACGCGGAGATCGTGGCCGCCTACGCGTTCTCGCCCGACATGGTCGAGGGTCGCGTCGGTAACATGGTCCACGACGGGGCCGGCCCCGAGGACGGCGGCGTCGTCGAGGTGTACCACCGCACCGAGCACGACTTCCTCACCGCCTCGACCGGGCTCTCGAACGCCCACGGCCAGCGCCTGCGGACGATTCCGGAGCTGCTCGGCGAGGCCGACGACGGCTTCCCGCACCGCGGTGAGATCGACCGACGAGAGGACTCGCGGCTCACTCCCGACGTGGTCGTCCGCGCCCCCTTCGAGCGCGACGGCCGCACGGAGCGCGTCACGCTCGCCGGGCGAGCGGTCGTCGACCGCCGGGCCGCCCGCGACACCGGCGACGACGCGAAGGACGCGCTCACCGACGGGGTCGACCGCCAGCGCCGCATCGAGACGGTCTCGAACATCGCCACCGCGTACCCCGACGCGGACGACCTCCGCGAGGCCGCGGACGGGCGCGGACCGGACGTGCCCGCCGACGCCCCGCGACGGTCGGTGATCGCGAGCGACCTCCGCGCGCTCGACCTGCTCACCGCGGAGTCCGGGGGCCGGATCGCCGCCCCCGAGTTCGACCCGTTTTACTCCACCTCCGGCGGCTACGGCTACACGTGGTTCCGTGACGAGGCGACCGTCTCGACCGCGCTGCTCGACGCGAGCGAGGAGCTCGGCCTCGACGCCGACGAGGAGCTGCTCGCGGCCGCGAGCTTCTTCTGTCGGACGCAGGACGCCGACGGCTCGTGGCCCCACCGCGTGTGGGCCGACTCCGGGAAGGTGGCCCCCGGCTGGGCGAACGCCCGGATCGAGGGCGCGAACGCGACCCCCGGCCCGAACGATCAGCTCGACCAGCCCGCCACGGTCGTCGCGTTCCTCGCGACCCTCCGCCGCGAGGCCGACCTCCCCGAAGAGTGGCGCGACCGGATCGACGAGACGATCGCCGACGCCGTCGACTTCCTCTTCGAGACGACCGAGGACGACGGGCTCCCCCGCCGCTGTCAGAACTGCTGGGAGAACGCGCTCGGCCGGTTCACCCACACCGGCGCCGAGTACCTCCGGGCGTTCGCCGCGGTGGCGCGCGCGCCGGTCGACGAGGCACTCCGGGCCGACGCGGCCGACGCCGCTGACACCGCGCTCTCCGGGCTCGACGCGCGCTGGAACCCCGACACGGAGCGGTTCCTCCAGCGCGCGAGCGAGGAGGACCAAGACAGCCGCGCCGACGCCAGCACCTTCGCGCTCGCGACCGCGGCCGCCGAGTACGCCGCCCTGCTCGACGAGACGCCGGCGGCCGACGACGACGCGCCCGACGACGCCGCGGCCACCGACGGCTCCGGCTCGGTCGACACTGTCGCGGCGAGCGAGTTCGACCGCTTCCTCGACCGCGTCAACACCCACGTCCGGCAGTCGATCGACGCGCTCCGGCGCGAGACGTCCGCCGTGGAGGGGCTCGTGCGGTTCACCGGCGACGACTGGCGCACCGCCGAGCAGGGCGCCGCGAAGGTGTGGTCGATCGCGACGCTGTGGGGCGCGACCGCGGCGGCGACGCTCGCGGGCGTCGTCGAGGACCGCGGCGGGACCGCGGAGCCGCTGTTCGCCGACGCGCGCGACCTCTACGCCCTCTGCGAGCCGGACGGTCCCTTCGTCAACGAGGCCGGGCTGTTCGCGGAGCAGGTGTTCGACGACGGGGACCTCGACAGCGCGACGCCGATCGCGTGGTCCCACGCGCTCCGCATCGACGCCACGGTGACGCTGGCGAGCCGCGGCGAACTCCCGGTCCCGCACGACCGCGAGACCGGCCCGGAGGCGGCGCCGCACTGGACCACGGGCCGCAAGTTCGGCGTCGGTACGCCCGCCGACTACGACGCCGACGATCCGGTCCCGGTGTGGTTCACGCTCACCGAGGGGGCCCTCACCGAGGCGCGGTTCCCCCGGATCGACGTGATGAACGTCCGGACGTTCGACTTCCTCGTGGCCGACCCCGACTCCGAGTACGCGATACGGACCTTCGCCGAGACGGGCCACGTCTCGGCGACGGAGACGATCGAGCGGACGACCGAGCCGGCGGCCGACGACGCGCTGGCGTACGTCCAGACGATCCGCGAGACCGGCGACGGCCACGGCCACGGCTGGACGCTCACCGTCGAGTACGCGGTCGACACCGACGGCACCGCGATCCTCGCCGACGTCCGGTTCGAGGGGTCCCGCGAGTACGACGTGTACGCTCTCGTCGACGCCACCATCGCGAACGTCGGCACCGACGACCGCGCCGAGCGGGTCGCGGGCGACGCGGGGGCGCACCTCCTCGCGCGCAAGGACGACCCGGACCGCGACCCCGGGAAGCTCGTCGACGACGAGGGCGAGCCGTTCGCCCCCGCGCTCGCGCTGGCGAGCGGCGACGGGTTCGACTGGGCGAGCGCGCTCGCGGCCGACGGCGACGCCACCGACGCGCTGTTCGGCGACGGCGAGCGCGTCGAGGAATCGCCCGAGGCGGTCGGCAACGTCGTGCTCGCCGGTCTCGTCGGCAGCGGCGAGTCGCTGCGAGACACGGTCGCGCTCGGGTTCGCCGAGGACTCGGACACGGCGGGCGCGCTCGGCGAGGCGGAGGGCGCGCTCGCTCGCGGGTTCGACGACGCCGCGGCGGCGTACGCGCAGACGTGGCGCGCGTGGCTCGCCGACCGTGAGCTTCCCGACTCGGTCGCCGGCGACCCCGGCCTCGCGGCGCAGTATCGGTTCGCGCTGATGACGCTGGCGGCCGTCGAGGACAAGGCCCACGACGGCGCGGGGATCGCCAGCCCGTCGGTGCCGTGGGGCGAGACCGAGTACGCCGCCGAGAACCGCGGCTACGGCTACAACTTCGTCTGGTCGCGCGACCTCTATCAGGTGTTCACGGCCCTGATCGAGATGGACGAGCTCGAACGCGGCGCGGACGCCTTGGCCTACCTCTACAACACCCAGCAGGACGACGACGGGTTCCTCCCGCAGAACACCTACATCGACGGCCGGACCCGGTGGGGCGGCGAGCAGATGGACAACATCGGGTTCCCCTCGGTGATGGCGTGGCAGCTGTACGAGCGCGGCGTGACGCTCGACGACGCCGGCTACACGTACGACCAGGTCGCCCGCTCGCTCGATTACATCGCCGAGAACGGCCCCGAGACGGCACAGGAGCGCTGGGAGGAGGAGGCCGGCTACTCGCCGTCGAGCATCGCGGCCGAGATAGCGGGCCTCGTCTGCGGCGCGGCGCTCGCGCTCGCCGAGGCCGACCGGCGCGAGGAGGCGGACGGCGACGGCGCCGAATCGCCCGACTCCCTCCGCGCGGACGCGCTGGCGTGGCTCGCGCTCGCCGACGACTGGACCGCGCGCGTCGAGGAGTGGTGCGCGACCTCGACGGGGACCGACCGCCACGATCGGACCCCGTACTACATCCGGATCACGGCCGACGGGAACCCCGACTCCGGCCGACCGCGCACCATCGCCAACGACGGGCCGACGTACGACGAGCGGGAGATAATCGACGGCGGCTTCCTCGAACTCGTCCGGCTGGGGATCAAGCCCGCCGACGACCCGGTCGTCCGCAACTCCGTCTCGGTCGTCGACGACTCGATCCGGGTGGACACGCCGCACGGCGCCGCCTGGTACCGCTACGTCGGCGACGCGTACGGCGAGATCGCGGTCGGTGACCCCGGCGCGCCGTGGGCCGGGACCGGCGACGGCCGCGGGCGTCTCTGGCCGATCTTCACCGGCGAGCGCGGCGAGTACGAGCTGCGCGCCCGCGCCGACGGCCCCGACGCCTTCGGCGGGACCGACGAGGATGCGCTCGAACCCGAGGCCCTGCTCGAGACGATGGCCGGGTTCGGCAACTCCGGGCTGATGCTCCCCGAGCAGGTGTGGGACCGCGAACACCCGACGAAGTACGGCTGGGAGTTCGGCGAGGGCACCGGGGGGGCGACCCCCCTCGCGTGGTCGATGGCCGGCTTCGTCCGGTTGGCGCACGGCGTCGACGCGGACGAACCGGTCGAGACGCCGGCGGTCGTCCGGGATCGGTACGTCGAGCGCGACCGCCCCGCAGGCCCCGACCTGACCGCCACGGCCGAGTTCGTCGAGGACGCGGTCGTCGTCGCGGGCGAGACGGACGCCGAGTCCGTCGCCGTCCACACCCGAAAGACCTCGCGGCTCGTGACGCCCGACGACGACGGTGCCTTCGAGGTCGACCTCGACGCCGCGACCGACGCGGACACCGTCGTGGTCGCGGCCGCGACGGACGAGGCGTTCGAGGCGGCCGGCACGTCGGTGGAACGGCTTCGGCTCTAGGTCGGGCGGTTCCGGTCTCCGGCTCGGCTCACCCGAGCGCGTTCACGTCGACGCTGCGGACCCCGCCGTCGACCTCGATCTCGACCGTCGAACCGACGCGCTCGCGCACGGTCTCGCGCCACGCCTCGACGCTCTCGGCGTGTCGCTCGCGACGCGTTTCGAGGTCGGCGTCAGGGAGTTCGGCGGCCGTGTCGTCGACTTCGGGGTACGGGGGCACGTCCGCGACGAGGTCCCTGGGGTCGATGTGGAGCGGCGCGGGTGCGTCGTCGGAACCACCGTTCCCGTTATGGCCTCCATTCCCGCCGGCGTCGAGCGCGTGGAGCCGTGCGCGCATCCGCCCGGAGAACGGCGGCGTCGCGCGGAGGACGACCTCGCGGTCGCTCCGGAGCGTGGCCTCGAGCGCGTTCGCCACGTCCTCGCGGTGGACCGCGATCGACCGGATCCGGTCGGGACCGGCCGCGTCGTCCGCCGACTCTTCAGTCATCGTTCGCCGCCCACTCGGCGTCCGAGAGCGTTCGCTGGACGGCCTCTTCGCCGACCGCGCCCGCGAGGTGTTCGAAGCCGGCGCGGACGCCGCGGTCGCCCGCGTTCGCGACCAGCCGCGAGACGATGAACTCCGGCGTGGACTTCCCGACCGTCTCGAACCGCGGCTGGTAGTCGACGCGGAGCTCCAGGTCGTTCGTCAGCCCCTCCGCGAAGATGCCGTCGATCCGTGCGGCCTCGGGCAGCGGACTCAGGTCCTCGGCGAGGTGCGTGACGTAGACGCCGAGCGCGCCGCGGTCGACGGTGAGCGTCACCAGCCCGTTCAGCAGGTCGGCGGCCCGGCCCGGCTCCGTGATCGCCTCGAACTCGTCGACGAGCATGAGCGTCCGGCCGTCCGCGACCAGCGGCGGCACGACCGACTTCAACGTCGACTCCAGCACGCCGGTGTTGAACGACGCGTGTCGGCGGTGGAAGACGATCCGGTCGAACGTCCCGACCTCGGCCGCGTCGGCGGGCACGGGCAGCCCCATCGATGCGAGCAGCGCCACCGCGCACAGCGTTTCGAGGAGGGTCGTCTTCCCGCCGGAGTTCGCCCCGGTGAGGACGCTCACGCGGTCGCCGGTCGGCGGCGCGTCGGCGCTCGCGACGCCCGACGCGTCAGCGAGCGAGTGCGAGCCGACGCCGTACGAGACCGGCTGGACGTCGCCCCCGAGGAACGGGTTCCGCGCGCCGCGCACGGCGATGCCGTCGTCGACGAGCGTCGGGCGGACGTGCCCGTTCTCCGCCGCGAACCGCCCGAGCGACAGCAGGAAGGCGGCGTCCGACACGGCGGACGCGGCGCGGGCGACGGCGGTGTCGCCGCCGTCGTCCGCTCCGTCGCCGCCGGCGGCGGTCGCGTCGTCTCTCCCCGCGGACTCGTCGCCCAGCCGCTCGCGGATGTCGGCCGCGACGGCGGCCTCACGCTCCTCGACGGCCGCTTCGAGTTCGACGACGAGGTCCCGCAGCGTCCCGGAGACGAAGTCGGCGGCGTCGAGCGCCTCGTCGGGCGACGCGGCCCGGACCGTCGCGGGCTCGACGCCCGTCTCGCTCGCGACGTGGTCGATCGTCGCCGCCTCCAGCGCCTCGAAGTCGCGGAGGCTCCCGTCGCGGACCGATTCCAGCACGTCGAACGCGGAGTCGGCGAGGTCGCGCGCCGCGGACAGCTGCTCGCGGAGCCGGTCCAGCTCCGCGTCCGCGCCCGCCGCGATCTCGATATCGTCACCGTCGAGCCCGCCGGCGGGGTCGATCGACCCCCGGACGTCGGCGAGCGCGTCGGCCGCGTCGCGCAGGCGGTCCCCGTCCAGCGCGCCGATGTCGGCGAACGGTCCCGCCGTCAACCCCGCCTCGCGGAGCGCGACGGCGGTCTCGACCGCGGCCAGGTCGGAGCCGGCGGCCTCGTCGTACGCGTCGAACGCGTCCGCGACCGACTCCCGGTCCGCCTCGTCGAGGTCGGTCCACGCGTCGCGGGCGGCGACGACCCGGTCTAGTCGTGCCTCGACGGCGTCGCGGTCGAGGAGCGGGGTCAACACCCGAATGCGGTCCGCCGCGTGCGCGGTCAGCGCCGCGTCGGCCGCGAGCCCGAGGAGGTCGTCGTACACCGAGCGCGCGTCGCCAGTCGCGAGCACGTCCATCCCGGCCTCCCCGTTCGCCCGGCGGAGGATGCGGGTCGCGCGGCCGCGGTGGAGCCCGGCGTCGACGAGCGCGCGGACGTCGGCCGACTCGATTGCCTCGACCGCCCGCTCGGTCCCGAGGGCCTCGGCGAGCCGCTCGCTCGTCTTCGGCCCGATCCCCCAGTAGTCCTGGAGTCGCATACCCCGTGGTGTGGCCCCGGCATCTTGGCGCTTTCGTCGCTCGCGTCGCCGACGGCGACCCCGCGAGAGCGTCGGCGCGAGTTCCGTCCCCTCGCCGTCGGTTCCGCCACGGCAGCGTTCATACCGCGCTGACTCCTACTCGCGGCCATGGCCACGGAGATCGCGGACGGCGTCTGGCGACTCGACTGCGGCGGAGTCAACGCGTACCTCGTCTTCGACGACGTGCCGACGCTCGTCGACGCCGGGACGCCGTGGGACGAGGGCGCGATCCGAGAGGGCCTCGGCGACGCCGGCGTCGATCTCTCGGCGATCGGGCGCGTCCTCCTCACCCACTACGACCTCGATCACGTCGGGACGCTGGCGGCGCTGACGCCGGAACTCGACGCGCCGGTCCACGCCTACGGCTTCGACGCGCAACTGCTGCGGGGCTATCGGACCCCCCCGCTCGGGAATCATAAAGGGCTGATACAGCGGCTCGGCGGACTCGTCACCGATCTCCCGGAACTCGAAATCGTCGGCGTCCGCGACGGCGACGCGATCGGCTCGTTCACGGCGTACCACACGCCGGGCCACACGCCCGGCCACGTCGCCTACGTCAGCGAGGAACTGGGCGTCGCGCTGCTCGGCGACCTCGTCTCGGAGTCCGACGGCGAGTTGACGGAGTCCGGCTGGGTGATAAGCTACGACACGGGCGCGGTCGCGGCGAGCGTCCGGTCGCTCGCGGAGCGCGCCCCCGCGTTCGACGTCGCCTGCGTCGGGCACGGCGACCCGCTCGCCTCGGGGGGCGACGAGGCGCTGCGCCGGCTGGCGGCGACGCTCTGAACGCCGCCTAGCGCGACTGCCGGTAGATGAGGTTGCGCTGGATGTCGTTGGCGCCCTCGTAGATCACCGGGATGCGCACGTCGCGGTAGACGCGGGCGATCCGGCGCTCGGTGAGGTTCGACCGGCCGCCGTGGAGCTTCATCCCCTTCTCGGCGCAGTCGGTGGCGACCTCGGTGGACTTGGTCTTCGCCAGCGCGGCCCAGTAGCCGGCGTCCTCGCTGTTCGCGACCTTCTCGCAGGCGCGCCAGTTGAGCGCGCGCGCCGACTCGAAGCCGATCCGCATGTCCGAGACCGTGTGCTGGACGGCCTGGAAGTCGTCGATGGTGCGGCCGAACGCCTCGCGCTCGTCGATGAACGCCTCGGCCTCCTCGATGGCCGCGGCCGCGAGGCCCAGTCCGTGGCCCCCGACGATGACGCGGCCGTGGTTGAAGAAGTCCGCGAGGGCGTAGAACCCGCCGCCCTCGCTGCCGACGACGTTCTCCTCGGGGACGAAGCAGTCCTCGAAGACGATGTGGCCCTGCTTCGACGCGCGCATCCCCATCTTCTCGGGGATGTGCTCGGCCTCGTAGCCGTCGGAGTCCGTCTCGACGATGAACAGTGTGTAGTTCGAGTAACGGTCGTCGCTCTCGCCAGTCTTGGCGTAGACGGTGAGCCAGTCGGCCTCGACCGCGTTGCCGACCCAGTACTTCTCGCCGGTGAGCTCGTAGCCCCCCTCGACCTTCTCGGCCTTCGTCGTCATGCCCGCCAGGTCGGAGCCGGTCTGCGGCTCCGACACCGCGAGCCCCGAGAGCTGTTCGTTCTCGGCCACCGGCCGGAGGTACTTCTCCTTCTGCTCCTCCGTGCCGTAGTCCTCGACCATCTCCGCGCCGAAGCTGGCGAGCTGGAGGGTGAGCGCGATGCCCGCGTCCGCGCGGTAGAACTCCTCCGCGATGGCGAGCACCTGCGCGAGGTCGAACCCTTTCCCGCCGTACTCCTCGCCGATGTCCTGCGCGACGAGCCCGGCGTCCATCCCGGCTTCGAGCACCTCCCACGGGTACTCGCCGGTGTCGTAGTACGACTCGGCGTTCGGTGCGATGTACTCGTCGGCGAACTCGCGGGCCTCCTGTTTGACGTCTCGCGCGCGCTCCGGCACGATGCTGTCGTCGAGCAACTCCATACCGACCCTGTGGACCCCGTGGACAAAACCTTCGTGGAACAACGAAGAACTCCGGGCGAGTTCACGCGTCGTCGACCGCGTCCGTGTCGCTACGTTCTCCGTCAGCGCCCGCCCTCGCGTCGCCGTCCTCGTCGCCGCTTGTCTCCACGTCGCCGTCCTCGTCGCCGCCCACCTCCGCGTCGCGTCGCGTGACTCCCTCCGATCCGGCCGCGACCTCGTCTCCCTCGGTCGCATCCGACGAAGGCTCTCCGTCGGCCACCGTGCCGCCTTCGAGCGCGCCCGCGTCGTTCGCTCCTCCCGCAGCGTCGTCCGCCTCGCCGCCCCCCGCTGGCCGGTCGTCCGAGTCAGGCTCCGCGGCGTCCGACTCGTTCCCCGCCGCGTCCGACTCCGCGGGCGGTTCCGCGGGGTCGGCTGGCTCGAACCCCGCGGTCTCGAGGTCGGGGTTCCCGCGCGGGTCCGCCCCGTGTTCGCGGAGGAGCGCGCGCGTCGCCTCCCTGTCGACCGTCCCCGAGACCGTCCGCGGCAGCTCCGCAGTGTACGCGATCGTCTTGGGGATCTTGAACCGCGCCAACCGCTCGCGGGCGAACTCGACGAACGCCGCCTCGTCGATCGGCGCGGGACCGACGGATCCGGCCCCGGTGGCCGACATCGCGGCCTCGCTCTCCGCGTCGCCCCCGTCCGCGCCGTCGCCTTCCCCGTCGGTCACCGAGGGATCGATCTCTGGGACCGCGTCGTCGACGGCCGGGTCGGCGGCCGCCGACCGGAACTGGTCGCCGACGGCGACGAGCGCGGCGACGCGCTCGCCCCACACCTCGTCGTCGAGCCCGACCACCGCCACGTCGTCGACGTCGTCGTACTCCCGGAGCACGTCCGCGACCTCCCCGGGTTCGACGTTCTCGCCGCCGCTGATGATCCGGTCGTCGACGCGGTTGAGCACGTGGAGGTAGCCGTCCTCGTCGAACCGCCCGACGTCGCCGGTTCGGAGTCCGTACGGGCCGAAATCGGAGCGGTCGAGGTCCGCTGTTTCGATCCCGTTCACGCCGACCGACCCGGTGGAGGACGCGTCGCCCCCCTCGACCGCATCGGCGGTTGACGCGCCCGCACCGTCGACCGCGTCCGGGTCGCCGCCGTCCTCGACGAGGTACCCCGGAGTGATCGTCGGCCCGCTGACGACGATCTCGCCGGTCTCGCCGGGGTCGACCGGGTCGCCGCCGTCGACGACGGTCACGTCGGTGCCGAACAGGGGTTTTCCCACCGTGCCGATCCGGTCTCTGGTCTGTCTGGGCGTCGCGGTCGTGATCTGCGACGCGGCCTCCGTCATTCCGTACGTCGGGTAAACGGGGATCGAGTAGTCGCGGCACCGTTCCAACAGCTCCGCCGGCGCTGGCGCGCCCCCGAGCAGGACCACCCGAAGCGAGTCCGACAGCGTCCCCCGCCGGTTGAGCATCCGCCGGAGCATCGTCGGGACGAGCGAGACGCCGGTCACGTCGTAGGCGTCGATGTCGTCGGCGGTGCCGCCCGCGTCGAACCCCTCGCGTAACACGAGGGTCGTCCCGTACAGCACCGACCGGTACACCGGCGCGAGCCCGCCCATGTGGTGGAGCGACAGCGACACCAGCCAGCGGTCGTCGGCCTCGACCCCGAGGCGGAACGCGGAGGCGACCGCGGAGCTGTACACGTTGCCCGCGGTCAGCGGGACAGGCTTGGGTTCGCCGGTGGTCCCCGAGGTGAACAGCACGCAGAGCGGGTCCTCGAACGACCACTCCGGGGGATCGAGCGACGCCGGATCGACGTCGTGGATCCCAGTTACGTCCGCGTCCGCCGGGTCGTCCACGGAGTAAACGGGGACGCCCTCGATCTCGGACACCGCGGCGGTCGCGGTCGATTCGGTCGGCTCGGCGCAGACGACGGCGTCGAGGTCGGTCCGGTCGATCCGCGCGGCGATCTCGCGGGCGGTCAGCTCCTCGCCGAGCGGGACGAACGTGGCGCCGATCCGCATCGTCGCGTGGACGAGGCCGACGGTGCCCACGTACGGGGGCGTGAGCACGCCGACCCGGTCGCCCTCGCCCAGTCCGTGCGCGACGAGTCGCCCCGCCGTCTCGGCGACGAGCCGGTCGAGGTCTGTGTAGCTCCACGCCTCGCCGTCCTCGGCGCGGACGAGGGCGGTCCCGTCCGGCGACGAGACCACGCGGTGAGAGAGCCAGTCGCGCATCGGTGTCACCCCCGTTCGCCCGAGGCCGTGCGGCTACTCATCCGCCGGCTGTCGCACGGTCAACACCGGAACGTCCGAGGTGCGGACGACCCGCTCGGTGACGCTCCCGAGCAGGTAACGGTCGAGCCCCTTCCGGCCGTGGGTCCCCATCACCACCACGTCGATGTCGTTCTCGTCGACGTAGTCGTGGATCGACTGGTAGGCGGTGCCGGACGCGACGGTGGTGACGCACTCCACGCCCGCGTCCGCGGCGGCGTCCGCCACGCGTCCCGTCGCCTCCTCGCCCTCCGATTCGAGCGCCTCGACGACGATCTCCGCGCCCGCTTCCAGGCTGGAGTACGCCGCGCCGTCGACGACGTACAGCGCGTGGAGGCGAGCGTCGTACCGGTCTGCGAGGTCGATCGCGTGTTCGATCGCGGCGTCCGACGCCGGGCTGCCGTCGGTCGGAACGAGGACATCCGAGTACATCACACTCCCCGCTACAGCGGGTAGCGATTAAAAACCCGATCCAACTGTTCAGATCCCGAGACGGGACGAACTCCGGGGTCTCGACCGGCCGACCGCCTAACGGAAGCCCATCGCTTCGATCTGCTCTTGGTACCGATTTCGGATGGTGACCTCGGTGACCTGCGCCACGTCGGCGACCTCGCGTTGGGTCTTCTTCTCGTTACAGAGCAGCGACGCGGCGTAGATGGCGGCGGCCGCGAAACCGGTGGGGGACTTCCCGGAGAGCAGCCCCTGCTCGGCTGAGACATCGATGATCTCGGTCGCCTTCGACTGGACCTCCTCGGAGAGCTGGAGCGCGGACGCGAACCGGGGGACGAACTGTTTGGGATCGACCGGCTTCAGCTCTAGGCCGAGCTCCTGGGAGATGTAGCGGTACGTCCGGCCGATCTCCTTCTGCGGAACCCGCGACACGTCTGCGACCTCGTCGAGGCTCCGGGGAATCCCCTCCTGCCGGCAGGCGGCGTAGAGGGCGGCGGTGGAGACGCCCTCGATGGAGCGGCCGCGGATGAGGTCCTCGTTGAGCGCGCGTCGATAGATGACCGAGGCGACCTCCCGTACCGACCGGGGAACGCCGAGCGCGCTCGCCATGCGGTCGATCTCAGAGAGCGCGAACTGGAGGTTGCGCTCGCCCGCGTCCTTGGTCCGGATCCGCTCCTGCCACTTCCGCAGTCGGTGCATCTGCGAGCGCTTCTCGGAGGAGAGCGACCGCCCGTACGCGTCCTTGTCCTTCCAGTCGATCGTCGTCGTCAGCCCCTTATCGTGCATCGTCTCCGTGATCGGCGCGCCGACCCGGGACTTCGACTGCCGCTCGTTGTGGTTGAACGCGCGCCACTCCGGCCCGCGGTCGATGTTCCGCTCGTCCAAGACGAGCCCGCAGTCCTCGCAGACGAGCTCTTGATCGGCGTCGGTGACGATGTTCTCCGAGTCACACTCCGGACAGGAGACCGTCGATTCGTCCGTTTCCTGCTCCGTGTCCCGCTCCTGTTGCCGCTGGCGACTCGGACGTTCCATTAAAAGGTTTCTGGTCAGTCGCGCATTTAAGCCTTGTCCACCCCTATCATCGATCCTGACGGTTCTCGAACCAACGTAAAATCGCGTTTTCGGACGTTAGAGAGGGATCAATAGCAGATTAGCGAACAGAATACACATCGTTGGCTGCCCTACCGTCGCCCGACCACCCGCACCGAGACGCACGAAACGTGACCGTGGACGGAGCCCCGGTCGAGCCTCGGGCGTCGTTTGACGCCCACCTCTCGCCAGTTCCGTCGGTCTTACCCCCGGTGCCCAAGTTTATTACTCCTAAACATTCAAGAAGATTTTTGTATAACCTATACCAATAGGCGTGTATGAGTACGACTTCCCCGCCCGGCGTCGAACGCACGCTTCGCGGCTGTCGCCCGGCCGACGTCGATCCCGTCGTCATCGACGCGGCGGACCTCGACAGCACCGCGCCCGAGCACCTCCGCGACCTCAAGCGGGGGCTCGCGGCCCGCGGCTACCAGCCCGCCGCGGTCGCCGCCGAAGCCGAGTTCGACGCCGAGAGCACCCTCGAGCGACAGCGCGAGGTCGACCGACTGCGCGGGCTCCTCCGCGCCGCGGCGTTCCTCGGCGCCGGCCGGATCGAGGTCAGCGTCACCGGCGAAGTCCGCGAAGAGGCCCGCACGGCGCTCGCGGCGCTCGCCGAGCGGGCCGACCGCGAGGGCGTCGAACTCGTCCGGGTGGGCGCGGACGCCGGCGGCGCCTGACCGATGGCGACGAAGCGCTCGCTCGCGACCAAGCTCGGCGTCGTCGCCGGCTTCGAGCGCCCCGACGCCGCCCTCGAACAGTACCCGACGCCGCCGGAGCTGGCCGCCCACGTCGTCCACCTGGCGGACCTCCACGGCGACGTCGAGGGGCGGACCGTGCTCGACCTCGGCGCCGGCACGGGGATGCTCGCGCTGGCGGCGGCGCTTCGCGGCCCCGCCCGCGTCGTCGGCCTCGAACTCGACGGGGGCGCGCTCGCGACCGCCCGAGGGAACGAGCGCCGCGTCGCCGCCAGCGCGCCGGTCCACTGGGTTCGTGGCGACGCGACCCGCCCGCCGCTCGCAGTCTCCGAGCCCGCGACCGTCGTCATGAACCCGCCGTTCGGCGCACAGGACGGAAACCGCAACGCAGATCGGGAGTTCCTCGCGGTCGCGAGCGACCTCGCCGAAGTCTCTTACTCGGTCCACAACGCCGGTAGCCGGAAGTTCGTCGAGGCGTTCGCCGCCGACGAGGGCGGCGAGGTGACGCACGCGTTCGCGGCCGAGTTCCGGATTGACGCACAGTTTGATCACCACACCGACGAGGCGCGCGACATCGACACCGAAGTGTACCGGATCGAGTGGTCGTAGGGGGCCGGACGCTCTCTTCCCGGCCCGCCGGCGCGGGCTACCGCTGTCCCTCGTACCGCTCCCGCTGTGCGATCCGCACTCGCGTCTCGCCGCGCTGCGCGAACACGGCGTTGCCCTCGCGAACGAACGTGATCCCGCGGACGGTCTCGGTCTCGTTCGCGGCCGGGAGCGGCGCCGTGACGTTGTTCCCGCTGCCGCCGGCAACCGTCAGTTCGAACCCGTCGGGCGTGGCCGCGATGACGACGTTCCGCCCGTCGATCCGGGGCTCAGCCCGGGCGGGGTCGCTCGTGAACAGCGTCCGTCTCGTCTCGTTCCTGACCACGTCGACCCGGTACGCCGGACCGCCGTTCGCGGCGACCCAGCCGACCCGCTGAACCCAGACGGTCTCCCGCCAGCCGGTGCCCCCCACGTCGACCGCGCGGTACCCCCAGAACGCGAGGTTCCCCTTCGAGACGGCGGTCGTCCATATCTCGCGGTCGGGGTCGCTGACGATCACCCCCGACGTGTTGACCGACGTCGAGCGCCCGAACGCTTCCACGTCGACGACGCCCACGAGTCGGTCCTCGACGTTCTCCGCGTAGGTCACCTGATACCCCTCGACCTCGATCGGGTCGCCCGGGAGGTCGCCGTCCTCGACCGTGACGAGGTTCGGCACGACGGCCGGCCCCGCGACGGCCGCCAGCGCCGCCGTGAGCAGGACCAGTCCGACCGCCGCCGGCGTCGACGACCGGATCCCGTCTCTGAGCGTCTCGGGCTTCGGCACCGCTCGGGACGGCCAGAGCGGGTCGTCGCGCGAGGCGGCCGCGACGGCGACGATCGCGGCCAGCAGGGCGAGCAGCCCAACGCCGACCGCGCGGTACAGCTGGTACCGCTCGTTGCCGAGGTACCAGTACACCGCCCACAGCCGACGCGAGGCGCCGAACAGCAGGAGCGCCCCGAAGACGACGAGCGCGGTGCGCTCCGACGCGTCCGCGCGCGACCCGTCGTGGTCCGGCGCGGCATTCGGATGGAACCGCCACCGACCGGGGGTCGCGCCCGCGTCGCGGTCCTCGCTGCGTTTTCCGTCGTCCCGCCCTCGAGTCCGCCGCCGCCGCAGGAGTACGACGGCGACGAGGGCGCCGCCGATGAGCCCGAGCGCATGCCCTTGGATCGCGACGTTCGCCCACCCCGGGGCGCCGTAGGATGGGGACGCCTCGGCGAACGCCACCGGCGTCCGGAGGGCGTCGTAGACGACGCCGACGAGCGCCGTTCCCGTCGTGGCGACGACCGCGGCGACGGGACGCGTGACGAGCGCGAACCCCCAGTACGCGAACACGACGACGGAGAAGCCGATCACGGGCCCCAACGCGAACAGCGCGGAGACGAGGCCGAACGCGACCGCCGCGCCGGGGACGATCAGGAACGCACGGACGTAGGGGTTCTCGCCGGGGGATTCGACGGCGCGGATCCGGCTCGGCAGCCGTCGGGCTCGACTCGGCATCTCACGGACTCGACCCGGGAGACCTCGCAGGCGATCCGGGAGTCGGCGGGACCGGACGGCGGCCCGCTCCCGGTCGCCGACCTCGCGTCCCTCGGGGAAGTGGCCGTACGCGTACTCCGCGAGGCTCCCCGCGACGAGCGCGGAGAGGAGGTTCCCGGTGATGTGTCCGCGGCCCGCGTGCGCGAAGCTGGACCAGACGAGCCCCTCCGGGTAGAAGTATGACCACGACCGGAACGGGATCACGACCGGTCGGTTCGGGTCGTCGATTCCGGACTGGACGAACAGGTACACTCCGATCACGCCGGCGACAACGAGGAGCGTCCCCCACGGGACACCGAGCAGGAGCCGCGAGCGGAGCGTCCGCGTCCAGTCGGCCCCTCGTCGATCCGCGAGGAACACCGCGGCGAGCGCGACGGCGACGGCGACGCCGCCGGCGGCGAGGTGGACGGTGTCCGACGCCAGCGCGTCCGCGACCATGTCAGGTTCGACGGGGCCGCGCACACATCAATAACGGGGGTCGAACGCGGTACGGGGTCGGGCGTAATGCGAGGTCGAGCAGGCGGGCGAAAGCGTCCGACGAGTCAGATCTTGTTCTCGGCGTCGTCGGCCAGCTCCTCCATCCGCTTGCCGACGCGGCCGGCGGGCGAGAACTCGTCTTCGCTCATCGCGTTCGCCAAGGCGTTACCGAGGACGAACACGGCGTGTTTGTGTTCGCTCTTCGATTTGTGGACGTGGGAGGGGTCGACTTCGAGCTCGTCGTAGGGGTCGAACAGCGACCCGTCGACCGTCTCCTGCGCGCGGAAGTGCTCCATGATCGTCACCATCTGTTCGTGAAGCTCAAGCAGCTCGTCCTTGTGCATACCCACGGATACGGGTCGTAGGCCCTTTAAGCGTTGTTGAGGGCGGTACGCACGGTTCTGCGCCGCGGAGACCTCGACCGAGGGAGCCGCGCGGTCAGAAGACGTACTCGTCTTCGTGGCCCATCATCCCCTCGTCCTCGAACCCGTTGGAGTCGTCGTCGTCTCGCGGGCCGCTCGTCTTGTACGCCTTGATGCCGGTCGACAACAGCTCCTCGACCGCCTCCTCGCGGTTGAGGAACTCTCCTTCCTCGACCATCTGGGCGATCTGCATCTCCAGATGCTCCGGCACGGTTATCTTCACTTGTGGCATTTGCTGTCCGGGTCTTGTGGCATGGCGTATATAAAATTGGCGTCGCAGATCCGGAGATATGAAAACTCAAAGCAGAGACTCGAAAGTTCATTTTTGTTCTTCTGAAGGTCGGTTAGGTTTGTACGAATCCCCCGCCGAGCGGTACCGGCGTCTCGCCGCCGGGCGTCCGTGCCGTTCGAGGGCGACACTCGCGGGTCCCCAGCGCGTCCTCTGAGAGCGACATTCATACGTCGGTCCGGGCCGAACGGCGGTTCATGACCGATTCCGGCGTCGACGCGGCCGAGGACCTCACCGACCTCTACCGCGAGTACGGCGACGACAGACTCCCTCCGGGCCAGCGCGAGACGGACGGCTTCCCGGTCCTCTCGAAGAGCGGGACGCCCTCGTGGGACCCGGTGACGTTCGAGTTCGAGGTGTGGGGCGCGGTCGAGGAGCCGCTCTCCCTCTCGCTCGACGAGTTCCGCGACCTCCCGTCGGTCACCCAGCGACAGGACTTCCACTGCGTGACCGGCTGGAGTAAGTTCGACTGCGAGTTCACGGGCGTCTCCTTCGCCGACCTCGCCGAGCGCGCCGGCGTCCGCGACGACGCCGAACACGTCATGTTCCACGCGCTCGACGGCTACACGACCGACCTCCCGCTCGACGAGTGTACGAAGCCGGGCGTCCAGCTCACCTACGGCTACGACGGCGACGACCTCCCGGCCGACCACGGCGGCCCCATCCGCGTCGTCACGCCGCACAAGTACGCGTACAAGGGCGCGAAGTGGGTCTCGGGCGTCGAGTTCCTCACCGAGCCCGAACTCGGCTACTGGGAGAAGCGGGGGTACAGCGACACGGCGAACCCTTGGAACGAGGAGCGCTACAGCTGAGCGCCCCCCGGGGTCGCGCTCGGCCCGTCCGCGTCGTCGCCCGAGTTCCCCCGGTCCTCCGCCCCGATAGTCAGGATAAAGGGTCCACGTCCCCGACTCGATACGCATGGAACAGGCGCGTTCGCGGTCGTCGTCGCCGCTGGTCAGCCGGACCACCGAGGTCGTCGAGCCGGCGTTCGCGGCGGCGTTCGAGGCGCTTCCCACCCCGCGCACGACGTGGAGCGCGCCGGACGACGCGCTGGTGATCGGCGGCGGCGAGGCCGCGACGCTGACCGCGTCCGGGGGCGACCGGTTCGCGGCGATCCGCGAGTCGGCGACGGAGCTGTTCGAGTCCGGCGACGTCCACGCCGGCACCGAGGCGGCCCGCCCCCGCGTGTTCGGCGGGTTCGCCTTCCACGAGGGCGCCTGCGACGGCGAGCCGTGGGCGCCGTTTCCGGAGGCCCGGTTCGTCCTGCCGCGGGTCCAGCTGACCTACGCCGACAACGGTGCGTGGCTCACGGTCAACGCGGTCGGGCCGGACGCCGGCGTCGACGGCGTCGAGGACCGGCTCGCCCGCGAGGTCGACCGGTTCGCCGCCCTCGACGCCGTCGACGCCGGGTCGCCGACCGCGGCCGCCGGCTCCCGGCCCCCTCGCCCGGGGATCCGCGAGAGCCGCCGGACGACGAGCCGCGACGCGTGGCGCGAGAGCGTCGGCGCCGCGGTCGACAGGATCGCCGACGGCGACCTTCAGAAGGTGGTGTTGGCGCAGGCGCTGGAGGCCGACCTCGCGGCCGACTTCCCGCGGGCGGCCACCCTCGAACGCCTCGCCGAGAAGTACCCCGACTGCCACCGCTACTGGTTCGAGCCCGCCGCGGGGGAGAGCGCCTTCTTCGGCGCCACGCCGGAGCGACTCGTCTCGCTGCGGGGGCGGACCGTCGAGACCGACGCGCTCGCCGGGACGACCGGCCGCGGCGAGACGCCGAGCGAAGACGAGTGGCTCGCGCGCGAGCTCCTTGACGACGAGAAGAACGTTCACGAGCACGAGCTGGTCGCGGAGACGGTCCGCGACCAGCTTGAGCCGTTCGCCGCGTCGGTCTCCGCGGGCGAGCGTCGGGTTCGACGACTCGCGACCGTCCAACACCTCCACACGCCGATCACCGCCGAGCTCGACGCGGACCGACACGTCCTCGAACTCGTTGAGGCGCTCCACCCCACCCCGGCGGTCGGCGGGCTCCCGCCGGACCGCGCGCTGACGACGATCCGCGAGACGGAGCCGTTCGACCGCGGCTGGTACGCCGCGCCGGTGGGCTGGATCGACGCCGCCGGCAACGGCGCGTTCGCGGTCGCGATCCGGTCCGCGGTCGGAACCCGCCGTCGAGCCACGCTGTTCGCCGGCGTCGGCGTCGTCTCCGACTCCGACCCCGACCGCGAGTGGGACGAGGTCCAGCTGAAGTACCGGCCGATCCTCGACGAGCTGGAGGGCGACGCAGCGGATTGACCCCGCCTACTGGAACATCTTCAGCGGCTCGGCCTGCGTGCTTTCCTCGGTCGCCTGTCGCATCTGCTCTGCGAGCTGGCGCTTCGCGTTCCGGATCTCCGTCGCCTGCTCCACGAGCCCGTCGGTCGGCGTCTCGATCCCCGCGATCGGGTCGATGCCGTCGACGATGAGCGCCCGCGCCGCCTCGGGGTCGGGGAACTGCGGGTCGGACTCGACGACGAGCCCGACCGCGTCGCGGTCGTCCTCCAGCGCGGCCGCCAGCATCGCGCCCGTTGGCCCGGAGACGAGCCCGGACTCCGACGGCTCCGACACCTCGGCGCGGTCCAGCGCCTCGGCGCCGTTCCCGGTCGCGATCCCGTACAGCTCCGGGGGCTCCTCGTCCTTCTCGCGGCCGAGGCCGGAGAGGAACTCCGGGAACAGGTCGATCTCGTCGAACCACGAGCCGAGGCAGGCCGCGACCTCCGTCGCCGCCCCCGGGTTCACGGGGACGTCGCTGCGCAGCGCGACGAGATCCAGCTCGGAGTCGGCGTACAGCCGGACCGGGGTCGTCGCGGCCGTCTCGGACTCGCGGTAGACGGTCACCGGCGGGAGCCCGTCGCAGTGGACGTTCGCGTAGTGGGTCATCCCGTGGGCGTCGATCAGGTGGTCCGTCGCGATTTTCCCGACGAGCCCGACGCCGGGGAACCCCTCTATCAGCGTCGGCTCGTCCAGCGAGACGCCGTCGTCGAGGACGGAGATGCGTGCCATGTGCGGCCGTACGCCCGGGGTCGACCTAAAGGTGCGGCGGCGGGAGGCACCTCGCGCGTCCCGAAACGGTCTAACGGCCCGACGCGAAAGGGGGGCCATGAATCCGCTCGACCGATACGAGTCGCTCGTCGACGACGTCGACGCGTTCCGGGCGGCGTGCGACCGGCCCCTCCCCTCGGTCGTGCGCACGAACGGGATCGCGGCGACGCCGGCCCGCGTCCGCGAGGCGTTCGACGAGTCGGGCGTCGCTTACGAGCCCGTCGACTGGCACGACGGCCTCTTCCGGCTCCCCGACGGCAACCCCGGCGGCAACTGGCCGTACGTCCACGGCTGGACTCACGGGCAGGAGGAGGTGTCCGTGCTGCCGACGCTCGCCCTCGACCCGCGACCCGGCGAGCGCGTCTGGGACGCCTGCGCGGCGCCCGGCAGCAAGACCACCCAGATCGCCGACGCGATGGACGACGAGGGGACCGTCGTCGCCAACGACAACAACCTCGGGCGCCTCTCCGCGCTCCGGCACAACGCCGAGCGCCTCGGGATCACGAACGCGATCGTCACGAACCAGGACGCCCGCAACTTCTCGACGAAGCCGCTGGCGTTCGACGAGTTCGACCGCGCGTTGGTCGACGCGCCCTGCTCCTGTGAGGGCACGTGCCGGAAGAACCCGGACGTCCTCGACCAGTGGACGCTCGACCACGTCCACGCGGTCGCCGGCATCCAGAAGGGCGTCCTGGCGAGGGCCGTCCAGGCGACCCGCCCCGGCGGCGTCGTCGTCTACTCCACGTGTACGTTCGCGCCCGAGGAGAACGAGGCCGTCCTCGACCACGTCCTCGCGAACGAGGACTGCGAACTGGTCGAGTTCGACCTGCCGCTCGACGCCGACCCCGGCGTGACCGAGTGGGAGGGGGAGACGTACGACGAGTCGGTGACGCGCGCGCAGCGGATCTACCCCCACCGCAACGACACGGGCGGCTTCTTCTGCGCGAAGCTTCGAGTCGGCGGCGCGGCGGGCGATGAGACCGATAGCGCGGCCGCCGCCGACGGGGTGGTGGACGCGTGAGCGACGAGACCGGCGGAGAGGCGGGCGACGCCCCCACCAACGACGGCCAGCGGTTCGACCGGCTCCCCGCGACCCCTGCGGACCGCGAGGTCGAGGGCCGTGCGAGCCGCGCGGAGGTCCTCGACTGGTGGGAGGAGCGGTTCGGGATCGACCCCGAGGTGTTCGCGGAGTACTCCTTCTGGGAGAAGGGCGCGGGGAAGATCTGGATCTTCAACGGCGAGGCGACCGACCCCAGCGAGGTCGAGGCGATCGGGATGACCTTCCTGCGCACGCGACAGGACCACTGGAAGCCGACCGGCCGGGCGGTCTCGCGGTTCGGTCGCCTCGCGACCAAGAACGCGATCGAACTGGACCCGGCGCAGGCGTCCCGGTTCGCGGCGGGTGACGACCAAGACCTCCCCGAGTGGGACGGCGACTGGGGCTACCTGATCGCGACCCACGAGGTCGCGGGCGAGTCGGTCCCGATCGGGGTTGGGCTGTACCTCTACGACGAGCTGCGCTCCGTGGTCCCGAAGGGGAGCCGGGCGGACCTGCCGGTCGTGGAGTGAGCGGTCCTCCCGGCGTTCGGTAAAAAGTCAGTCGTCGGAGCGCCGCGGTTCGACGGCGCTCCAGCGGGTCGTGCGGGTCAGATCGACGTGTCCTCCGGCGGTTTGGTGGCGAGGTTGGTGATTCCGTACGCCGCCAGTAGCAGCAGCCCCAGCAGGATGGTGTACGACCGGACGCTGAGGCTTATCAGCGTCTCGTGGACGACCTGTCCCTCTCCCGACACCGGGTGCGGCGCTCCCGCGACTATCTCGAGCAGCCCCATCCCGACCGTGCCGATCAGGATGAGCGCGCCGCCGCCGTACAGTCCGACTCGTTCCATGGTAGTGAGTTGGCTCATGCGTCGTCACCTCGTTAGCCGATTAAGTACCGCAGCCGCGGGTGGTCCCTGACGAACGACGTCTTCGCGAGGTAGGCGTCGACGCCGAGCACGCGCCCGGCCCCGAGCGTGGCGATCATCGCGAAGATCAGCAGCCCGAGCAGGTCGCCGGTGATCACGCCGTGAGCCCAGCCGCCGGTCTCGCCGTTGATGAAGTAGAAGAACGTCATCAGGAACGCGCCGAAGAACGCCGCCAGCCGCGTCAGCGCGCCGACGATCAGCCCCAACCCGATCAGCGTCTGTCCCAAGGGGACCATGATGTTCGTGAACGACAACAGGATCCCGTCGGAGAACAGCGTGACCACCGGGCCGAGGCTCGTCTGCGCCGCCGCGCCGCCAACGAACCAGCTCGCGTCGAACGGCCACGCGAGGAACTTGTCGAGTCCCGCGTGGAGGAACCACCACCCGACGATCAGACGCAAGACGACGAGCCAGTAGGCGAAGCGCGACTCCTCGACCGGGAACGATACGTCTCTGCCCAGCAGCTGCGTTTGGATGTTCGTGACCATGCGTAACCTCGGTTGCGAAAATGTTCGGTTAGGATATATAAACCTATCTCCAATGTCACCGACGAGTAATTCGCGAACCGCGGACTACTCCTTCCGTCTCACCGTTCCGCCGCCGAGCCCCTCCCACTCAACTCGGTAGCCGAGCGTCGAGAGGGTTGCGCTCGCGTCGTCGACGCCGTACTCGTCCAGCGTCGCCTCCACCGTGGACAGCGCCGCCCCGTCGTCGATATCGTCGTCGATTCGCTCCAACACCGCCGGTCTGACCAGCGTGCGGCCGACGAGCTCGTGGGCGGGGAACGGCCCGCCCTCCACCGCCGCCTCGCTCACGCCGTGTCGGTCGGCGAGGTCCCGCAGGGGGAGCACGTCGTCCGCCGGTTCGAAGGCGTCCGGGAGGGCGGCGGCGGCGTCCGCGACGAACTCGGCCTCGTACTCGCGGAGCACGTCGACCACGTCCTTCACGCGGACCGCGCCCGAGTAGGTGACGACGCGGTGGTCGCGTGCGGCTACCTCCTCGCCGACGCCAAGGCTCTCGTCGACCGCGACGAGCAGGTCCACGTCCTCCACGTCAGCGAGTTGGCCGAGCTTCTTCTCGACGTACTCGGGGGTCCAGAAGCCCATGACCTCGAAGAACAGCCGGAAGTCGGCGTGGTCGTAGTAGAACGCGAAGTCCGGGATCATGACGCTCGCGCCGGTTTCGAGGGGTTCCGGCTCGCGGACGAGGGTCCAGTCGAGGTCGAGCCCGCGGAACCGACCGGCGAAGTCCGCTTCGACCCCGCTGTCGAAGTCGGGCTCCGCCACCGGCTCCACGTCGGGCACGGTCACGTCGCCGTCCGAGAGCCGCATCGTTCGCTCGCGGCCGCGGTCGTCGATCGTCGCCTCCAGCGACCACTCGGCGGACTCCGCGGCGGTCCGGAGCAGTCTCGCGAAGGCGGTCCCGTACCGTCGGGTGCGCGAGAACAGCGCGTCAGGCCCGGTGACGACGAGCTCCCGGCCCTCGGGAGTCTGCTCCAGTTCGTACATCAGCCGCAGGCGCTTCACCGCCGAGACGAGCCGCTTCGGGTCGTTCGACCGCACTCTGACCTCGGTGGCGTCGAACAGCGTAGTCTGGGCCAGAGAGAGGTTGTACTGCTCCAGCAGCGTGTCGGGGTCCCAGCGCACGTCGGCGTCGACGAGTACCCGATTCACGTCGCGGTCGGCATACAGCGACGCCGACACGTCCCTCGAGTCGATCCCAAGCGCGTCGGCCGCGCGGTCGACCGCGGTCTCTCGCTCCGCCTCGCTCGCGACGCCGACCGCCTCCGCGGCCTCGAACGCGGCCCGCCGGACGCGACGCGGCGGGACGGCCGCGCGCGTCTCGAACTCGCACTCGCGCTCGACGAGCGCCGCCAGCCCGCGGACGAGCTTGAAGTCGCCGTTCCGCGCGGCCGCGTCGGCCTCCAAGTCCGCCAGCGCGTCGTCGAGGTCGCCGCGGCGCTCGCCGACGTGCGACTCGAACGCCCCGAGCACGCGCGCCGCGAGCGGCCGATGTTCCCGCCCGGTGAACTGCGGGCGGTAGCCGCCGCCCGCCCGGGAGACGCGCAGGAGGTCCTTCCGTAGCACGGCGGCGGCTACGGGCGTGGCGGCCTAAAACCGGCCGGGTTCGACGCTCCCGCGCCGACGCGCGCTTGTGGCCGCGGCTCGCCCGCATCGGCCCCTCCGCCCGCATCAGTCGTCGTCCGTGGTCTCCGGGGTGAACGTCACTCCCTCGACCTCGATCCGCTCCGGCACGCGGCTCGTGTCGTGGGTCCCGACCGGCGGGAGGTTCACGCTCGCGGCCGGCGACGCGTCGAGGTCCGTCCCCTCTGATCCCGCTATCGACGCCATCTCGCCGTCCGCGTCTCGGGCGTCCTGATCGATCCGCATCGAGCAGAACTCCGCGCCGCACATCGAGCAGAAGCGGGCCTCCTTGTAGTTGTCTCCCGGAAGCGTCTGGTCGTGGTACGACCGCGCGCGCTCGGGGTCGAGCGCGAGGTCGAACTGGCGCCGCCAGTCGAACTCGTACCGCGCCTCAGAGAGCGCGTCGTCCCAGTCGCGCGCGCCGGGGAGGTCGTTCGCCACGTCGGCCGCGTGCGCCGCGATACGATACGCGGCGAGACCGTCCCGCACGTCCTCGGGCTCCGGCAGTCCGAGGTGCTCCTTCGGCGTCACATAGCACAGCATGGCCGCGCCGGCCCGCGCGGCCTCGGTCGCGCCGATCGCGCTCGTGATGTGGTCGTACCCCGGCGCCACGTCCGTCACCAGCGGGCCGAGGACGTAGAACGGCGCTCCGTCGCACACCGCCTGCTGCCGCTCGACGTTCTCCGCGATATCGTCCAGCGGGACGTGGCCGGGGCCCTCCACCATTACCTGGACGCCGTGGTCCCACGCGGTCCGCGTGAGGTCTCCGAGGGTGTCGAGCTCGGCGAACTGCGCCTCGTCGCTCGCGTCGGCCACACAGCCCGGCCGGAGGCCGTCCCCGAGCGAGACCGTCACGTCGTGTTCGGCGAATATCTCACATATTGCCTCGAAATTCGCGTACAGCGGGTTCTGCGACCCGTTCTCCTCCATCCACTGCGCGAGGATCGACCCCCCTCGCGAGACGATCCCCGTCTTCCGGCCGTCGGTCAGCGGGAGGTGTTCCATCAGTATCCCCGCGTGGACCGTCATGTAGTCGACGCCCTGCCGCGCCTGTTTCTCGATGACGTCGAGCAGGAGCTCGCGGGTGATCGCCTCGGCGGACTCGGCCCGCTTGACCGCCTCGTAGATCGGGACCGTCCCGACCGGCACCGGCGAGTGCGCGACGTTGGCCTCGCGGGTCGCGTCCAGCTCGTCGCCCGTCGAGAGGTCCATCACCGTGTCGGCGCCGTAGTGGACCGCCGCGTGGAGCTTTTCGAGCTCCTCCTCCCGGCCGCTCGTCGTCTCGCTGTTTCCGATGTTCGCGTTGACCTTCGTGGCGAACGCCCGGCCGATGACCATCGGGTCGAGCGCGTCGTGCGCGTGGTTGTTCGGAATCACCGCGCGCCCCTCGGCGACCGCCTCGCGGACGAACTCCGGGTCGCGGTTCTCGCGTGCCGCCGCGCGTTCGATCGCGGAGGTGACCTCGCCGCGTCGCGCCCGCTCCATCTGTGTCGCTGGCATAATCACTCGGTAATACCACTAACTAATATATTCTGTGGTAAACGGCTCGGCGCACCGAGTCGGCGCCCGGGTGCGACACGCTTAACCCCGAAACTCGCGGATCGGAGAGTAATGAGTACCGACGCGGCGGGCGACGCCGAGTCCGACGACGCCGCTTCCGGGGACCCCACCGACTCCGAGGCGTTCGTCCGCACCTGCGAACACCTCGTCGACAGGATCCTCGACGGCGAGATCGAGCGCGACGACCTCGAACGCGCCAAGCTCGACGCCTGCTCGGAGTTCGGCTCCCCCAAGGTGCCGAAGAACACCGAGATCCTCGACCACGCACCGACGGAGCACCGCGACGACGTGATCGAGGTGGTCCAGCGCAAGCCCGTCCGGACCGCGTCCGGGGTCTCCCCCGTGGCGATCATGACTTCCCCCGAACTGTGCCCGCACGGGAAGTGCCTCTACTGCCCGGGCGGCCCGGCCTCAGAGTTCTCCTCCGCGCAGTCGTACACGGGCCACGAGCCCGCGGCGGCCCGCGGCGAGCAGAACGACTACGACCCGTACGGGCAGGTCACGCTCCGGCTCGAACAGCTCCGCAAGATCGGCCACCCCGTCGACAAGGTGGAGCTCATCCTCATGGGCGGGACGATGACCGCGCGCTCGCACGACTACCAGGAGTGGTTCGTCAAGCGCGCGCTCCAGGCGATGAACGACTACGACCTCGACAAGGAGCCGGAGCCCGCGGAGGGCGAGTCGTTCGCGCCCGCGCCCGAGGAGACCGAGTTCGAGTACCTCGAAGACGTGATCGCCGAGAACGAGACGAATCCGATCCGCAACATCGGCACCACCTTCGAGACGAAGCCCGACTGGTGCGACCCGGAGCAGATCGACCGGATGCTCGACCTCGGCGGCACGAAGGTCGAGGTCGGCGTCCAGACCACCTACGAGCGGATCAACCGCGAGATGCACCGCGGCCACGGCAACGAGGCGAGCCGGAACGCCAACCGCCGCCTGCGCGACGCCGCGTTCAAAGTCGGCTTCCACATGATGCCGGGCCAGCCCGGGATGACCCGCGAGATGTGTCTGGAGGACTTCCGGCAGCTGTTCGAGAACCCCGACTGGCGCCCCGACTACCTGAAGATCTACCCCACGCTCGTCGTCGAGGGGACGCGGGTGTACGACCGGTGGCGGCGCGACGACTTCGACCCGCTCACGAGCGAGGAGGCGGCCGACCTCGTCGCCGACGTGATGGACCTGATCCCGAAGTACACGCGGCTCCAGCGCGTCCAGCGCGACATCCCGGCCGACTTCATCGACGCGGGCGTCCAGAAGTCGAACCTCCGACAGCTCGCCGCCCAGCGCGCCGAGGAGAAGGGGATCGTCCAGCGCGACATCCGCGCCCGCGAAGTCGGCCACAACGACGCCGACCCGGACCCGGACGACGTGGAACTCTCGGTCACCACCTACGAGGCCGGCGGCGGCACGGAACACTTCATCGCCTTCGAGGACCCCGTCCGCGATCTCCTGGTCGGCTTCTGTCGACTACGGTTCCCCTCGTTCGCCCCCGACCAGCCGGGCGCGCCGGGAACCGAGAGCGACCCGATCCGGCCGGAGCTCGAAGACGCCGCGCTGATCCGCGAGCTCCACGTGTACGGCACCGAGGTCGGCATCGGCGGCGACGGCGACTGGCAGCATAAGGGGTACGGGACGAAGCTGCTCGAACGCGCCGAGGAGCTCTCTCGCGACGCGGGCTACGACAAGGTCGCGGTCATCTCCGGCATCGGCGCCCGCGAGTACTACCGCAACAAGCTCGGTTACCGGCAGGACGGGCCGTACGTGTCGAAGCGGCTGTAGGCCCTCGGCCGACCGAACCCACGCCCGCTTCCGTCGGGAGTCGCTCCCCCGTCGCGTACCGTCGTCGACTGACGTTTCTGGCGACCACCGCCTTTCTGTTTACTTGGATTTAGATTAGTACAGAGTCATTCATTGATGAAAATTTATACTCTATCAGGATACAATATCGGTACCTCGTCACACGAGGACTACTCACATGAACTTCGAACGACGAACTTTCGTGAAGGGGGTCGCCGGCCTCGCTGCACTCGTCCGCGAACTCGAACCGAACGCGAATGCGAGCCGGATCGAGCAGGCGATCCAGAAGGGCGCCGAGGGGGCGAACGGCAAGAGCGACTCGGAGTTCGGTGCCGGGATCATCAACGCGCTCAACACCGTCGAGCGCCTCGGCAGCGGCAAGGGGAAAGGCAACGGTAACTGACGCGCGGGGAGCCGACCGTCGCGCTGAATCCCACAACGACACGCCTTTTTCCGCCCCGGCGGTCTCTATCACGTATGGACCAGAAGCGGGAGCTGTCGAGCATCGACCTCGCGGCCCTCGTCACCGAGCTGAACCGGTACGAGGGCGCGAAGGTCGACAAGGCGTACCTCTACGACGACGACCTGCTCCGGCTGAAGCTGCGCGACTTCGACCGCGGTCGCGTCGAGCTCATGATCGAGGTCGGAGAGATCAAACGCGCGCACGCCGCCGACCCAGACCACGTCGCGGACGCGCCGGGCCGCCCGCCGAACTTCGCGAAGATGCTCCGGAACCGGCTGTCCGGCGCGGACTTCGCGGGCGTCGAGCAGTACGAGTTCGACCGCATCCTCACCTTCGAGTTTGAGCGCGAGGACCAGAACACGACGCTCGTCGCCGAGCTGTTCGGGCAGGGCAACGTCGCCGCGCTCGACGAGACGGGCGAGGTGATCGGGGCGCTGTCGACGGTCCGGCTGAAGTCCCGGACGGTGGCGCCCGGCTCGCAGTACGAGTACCCTGCCTCGCGGCTCAACCCCCTTGACGTGAGCCGCGGCGGGTTCGACCGGCACATGCGCGAGTCGGACAGCGACGTGGTGCGCACCCTCGCCACCCAGTTGAACCTCGGCGGCCTCTACGCCGAGGAGGTGTGTACCCGCGCCGGCGTGCCGAAGGAGACGCCCATCGAGGAGGCGACGGACGACCAACTCGGGGCGCTCCACGACGCCCTCTCCCGGATCGACGAACGGCTTCGCTCGGGCGACATCGACCCCCGAGTGTACGAGGAATCGATCGACGGCGACGGGAGCGACGGCGGCGCCGATGACGCCGACCCCCGCGTGGTCGACGTGACCCCCTTCCCGCTCGCGGAGCACGAGGACCTGCCGAGCGTGGGGTTCGACTCCTTCAACGCCGCCGTCGACGAGTACTTCCACCGGCTGGGGAGCGAGGAGACCGGCGACGGCGAAGCCCCCGCCGACGCGAGCGCCTCCCGCCCGGACTTCGAGGAGGAGATCGCCAAACAGGAGCGGATCATCGAACAGCAGCGCGGCGCGATCGAGGGGTTCGAGGAACAGGCGCAGGCGGAGCGCGAGCGCGCGGAGCTGCTGTACGCGAACTACGACCTCGTCGACGAGGTGATCTCGACGGTGCGGGAGGCCCGCGAGAACGAGGTGCCGTGGGACGAGATCGCGGAGACGCTCGACGCCGGCGCGGAGCGGGGAATTCCGGCCGCGGAGGCCGTCGTCGACGTCGACGGCGGCGAGGGGACGGTAACGGTGGAACTCGAGGACGATGACGGCGACCCCGTCCGCGTCGAGGTCGACGCGAGCGAGGGCGTCGAGGTCAACGCCGACCGCCTCTACCGGGAGGCGAAACGCGTCGAGGAGAAGAAGGAGGGGGCGATGGCGGCGATCGAGTCCACCCGCGAGGAGCTGGAGGCGGTCAAGGAACGGAAGGCGGAGTGGGAGGAACAGCAGGCGGCCGACGACGGCGGCGAGGAAGAGGGCGACGACGAGGACGACGACGAGGCGTACGAGACCGACTGGCTCTCCCGCTCTTCGATCCCGATCCGCAGCCCGGACGACTGGTTCGAGCGGTTCCGCTGGTTCCGCACCTCGACCGGCTACCTCGTCATCGGCGGGCGCAACGCCGACCAGAACGAGGAGTTGGTGAAGAAGTACATGGGTAAACACGATCGGTTCTTCCACACGCAGGCGCACGGGGGGCCGGTGACGATCCTCAAGGCCTCGGGCCCGTCGGAGTCGGCCGATCCGGTCGACTTCTCGGAGGAGACCCTGCGGGAGGCCGCGCAGTTCGCCGTCTCCTACTCGTCTGACTGGAAGGACGGCCGCGGCGCGGGCGAAGCGTACATGGTCGACCCCGACCAGGTGTCGAAGACCCCCGAGAGCGGCGAGTACATCGAGAAGGGGAGCTTCGTGATCCGCGGCGACCGGACGTACTTCGAGGACGTCCCCTGCCGGATCGCCGTCGGCGTCCAGTGCGAGCCGGTCACCCGCGCCATCGGCGGCCCGCCGTCGGCCGTCGTCGACCGCGCGGCCGCGCACCTCACCTTCGAACCGGGGATGTACGCGCAGAACGACGCCGCGATGATGGCGTACCGGAATCTGAAAGAGCGGTTCGCGGACCAGTCGTTCGTGCGGAAGGTCGCGAGCGCGGACCAGCTACAGGAGTTCCTCCCGCCGGGCGGATCGGACATCGTCGACTGAGGCCCCCCGTCGACCGCGGAACGATTCTTCTCCCCGAGCGCGACGTTTTCAAGCCTCCGCGACCGAGGCGAGGCTATGACCTTCGAATCGCTGCCGGAGGGGTGGCGGGTGTGGAACGAGGAGCCCAGCGGCCGGGCGATCCTCGTCTACCGCCCCGACGTCTTCGGGAGCGGCGACCTCCCGGACGAGTGTCTCCCGACGATCTACCTGACGAACGGCTCCCGCAACGCGCGGCCCGGCTCGGGCCAGTACGCGACTGACGAGTGGCACGTCGTCCTCTTCTTGGAGCCCGAAATCGAGGCGGTCGCGGAGACGCACGAGAGCCGCGAGGCGGGCGCGGCCGGCGCGGTCGATGTCGCGGAACGGTTCGTCGGGGGCGAGATCGATTACCGGGACGCGTATCAGGTGCCCCGCGAGGCGTACTTCGCGCGCCTCGACGAGTTCGTCGGTGCTGAAGAGGGGGCGTAACGACGCGCCGGCGAGCCGAGCTTTATCCACGATCGCGTATATCATCGCACGATTAGCGGAGCGATACGCCACGAACACGAGGATTTTTATCGCCGCCCGCCTCACCCTCGCGTACATGAACGCCGGTGGGGACTACGGCGGCGACGAACCGCGAGAGAAGTGCGGCGTCGTCGGCGTCTCGCTCGAGGACCGGGAGGCCGCGCGACCGCTGTACTACGCGCTGTACGCGCTCCAACACCGCGGCCAGGAGTCGGCCGGCATCGTCACGCACGACGGGTTCCAGCAGCACAGCCACGTCGAGCGCGGCCTCGTCGGCGACGCCTTCGAGGAGGGGGACCTCGCGTCGCTGTCGGGCGGCACGGGCATCGGCCACGTCCGCTACCCGACCGCCGGGAGCCTTGACAAGAGCTGCGCGCAGCCCTTCTCGGTGTCGTTCAAGTCCGGCTCGCTCGGGCTCTCCCACAACGGGAACCTCGTCAACGCCGACGAAGTGCGCGAGGAGCTCGCGGCCGCGGGCCACGCGTTCACCTCCGACGGCGACACCGAGGTGATCGCCCACGACCTCGCGCGGAACCTCCTCGAAGAGGACCTCGTGCGGGCGGTCAAACACACGATGAACCGCATCCACGGCTCCTACTCGCTGGCGATCACCCACGACGACACCGTGCTGGGCGTCCGCGACCCGCTTGGCAACCGCCCGCTGTGTCTCGGGAAGATCGACGGCGGCTACGTCCTCGCCAGCGAGTCGGCCGCCATCGACACGCTCGACGGGGAGCTGATCCGCGACGTCCGACCCGGCGAGCTCGTCGTCCTCGACCCCGACGGCACCGGCTACGACACGTATCAGTTGGTCGAGCGCGACGCGACCGCCCACTGTTTCTTCGAACACGTCTACTTCGCGCGCCCCGACTCCGTCATCGACGAGAGCCTCGTGTACGAGGTGCGCCGGAAGCTCGGCCGGAAGCTCTGGGAGGAGTCCGGTGTCGAGTCCGACGTGGTGATGCCCGTCCCCGACTCCGGGCGCGCCTTCGCCTCCGGCTACGCGGACGCGGCGGGCGAGACCACGGCCGCCGGCGAACCGCGGCCGGCGGACGACGGCGGCGTGGAGTTCGCCGAAGGGCTGATGAAGAACCGGTACGTGGGCCGGACGTTCATCATGCCGACGCAGGACGAGCGCGAGCGCGCCGTCCGGCTGAAGCTGAACCCGATTCGGTCGACCGTGGAGGGGAAGTCGGTCACCATCATCGACGACTCCATCGTCCGCGGGACGACATCGACGCAGCTCGTCGAGCTGGTCCGCGAGGCCGGCGCCGAGGAGGTCCACCTCCGGATCGGCGCGCCGCCGATCCTCGCCCCCTGCTACTTCGGCATCGACATGGCCACGCGCGACGAACTCATCGCCGCCGACGCCTCGACCGAGGAGATCCGCGAGGAGGTGGGCGCCGACTCGCTCTCGTACCTCTCCATCGACGCGGTCGCGGAGGCGCTCGGCGAGAGCCGCGCGGACCTCTGTCTCGGCTGTGTCACCGGCGAGTACCCCTTCGATGTCGAGGGCGAGGCGACCGACCGTGATGTCGACGCGCCGGTATCGGACCCGACGCCGGCGGACGACTGACCCTTCCGACTCGGCGCCGGCCCCGCACACGTTCGCCGCCGGGCCGCCCGCTCGGAACGTATCGGGGGCTTAAATACGATCACGGTCAGAGGTGCGAGCATGACAGGGAACACCGACGCCGCCGAGGGCGACGCCGCGTCGATGAGCCGCCGCGGATTCTTCCGCGCCGGGGCCGCCGGAGCGGCGGTCGCGGCGGGGGTCGCGGCCGGAAGCGGGACCGCCGCCGCCCAGTACGACGGGTGGCTCGAGGGCGTCAGCAACTACGACGGTACTCACGACTACCGCGGGCAGGACGAGGTCACCGTCTCGGTCGGCGCGGGCGAGAACGGGCTCCGCTTCGGCCCCGCCGCCATCCTCATCGACCCGGGCGCGACCGTCGTCTGGGAGTGGACCGGACAGGGCGGCGGTCACAACGTCGTCGCGGACGATGGCACGTTCGACAGCGGCTCGCCCGTCTCGGAGGAGGGCACGACCTTCGAGTACACCTTCGAGGACGCGAGCGACGGTGACACGTTCAATTACCTCTGTGAACCCCACCGGGCGGTCGGAATGAAGGGCGTCGTGGCTGTCGGGTCCGTCGACGACGACCTCGTCGACCCGCAGGCCGAGGGCGGCTCCGGCAGCGGCGGTGGCTCTGGCGGCGACGGTGGCTCCGGGAGCGGCGACTCGGGCGGGTCCGACGGCGGTCTCTCCGCGAGCGACATCGGAACGCTGGCGCTCGGGTTCGGCTTCGCCGGCGCGCTGCTCGTCCCGCTGTTCTACGCGGCACACAAGAAGGCAGAGCGGAACGCGTAGTCCTCTTCTCGCGTCTTTCCTCAGTAGATGTGGTACAGCAGCAGATACACGCCGATCCCCATCGTGAAGGAGATCAGCCAGAGGACGGCGCCGACGAACCCGACCTGCGAGTGCCGCGTCTGATAGAGGTCCGCGTACGGGCGCGTCGCCGCGAGGAATAGCGCGTGGAAGACGAAGGGGACGCAGACGATCGCGAGCAGGATGTGGATCGCGAGGAAGGGGAGGTACACGTACGAGTAGACGAGTTCCGGCCCGGGGAACTCGGTGGTGCCGACGTGGATCAGTCGGTAGAGGTACGCCCCGAGGAACGCGGCGAACAGCGCGAACGAGGTCACCATGAAGTTCCGATGACGCGTCACGTTCCCGCGGGAGATCGCCCGCCAGCCGAGCAGGATCGTTGCGATCGCCGTCGCGGAGACGGCGGCGTTGAAGTGCGGGATCGCGGCGAGGACGGCGTCGCTCGCGCGCGGGAGCAGCGAACTCGGGATCACGCCGCCCACCGCGCCGAAGACGAGCGCGAGCGCGACGCCGGAGGCGACGGCGGTCAACACGGAGACGTTCTCGCGGGCCCAGTCGGACATGCCAGGACGGAGGGACGCGACCCCCAAACGCGTGCCGGTTGCGGTCGACGCGTTCCGGTCGCGGTCGCCGGATCGGGACGGCGGCGCGCCGCCCGCCGGTCTGCGAAACCCCGGCACGGCTCCCTCGAATGGAAGGGCTTTTAATTGGGGACAGGGTACGTGGAGACGCGACAGAACACCGCGAGCGTGGGTAGCCAAGCCAGGCCAACGGCGCAGCGTTGAGGGCGCTGTCCTGTAGAGGTCCGCCGGTTCAAATCCGGTCCCACGCATCGCTCGGGGCACACCCCCACCGATGCCGGTGTTGTCTCTACGACAGCACCCACGCATAATTCCTTTCGATGCTACGTAAGAAGTGACGACTACGATCGGAATGCTACGGTGGTGAACTGCCCCACAGCCCCGGCCGCTCGGTTATAAATCGTTACTCGTGGACCGGCGGCGACCACCTCCAAAGCCCCAGTCGCGAGGGCGGCGCACGCTCGCTGCGCTCCTCGTTCGCTCGCTTTGCTCACTCACTACGGTGTTTACGTCGCCTGCGCCGCCCTCGCGACTGCCCCTTTGAGTCCCGCCCAGCACAGCACCGCGCCTCACGCCCCCCCAGCCTCGTCACCGGACGACGTCCGGTTGTAAGCGAGAGCGGGGCTCTCGCCCTGTCGGTGGTCCGGAGCGAAGCGGAGGACCACCGACTCCCTCGCGCGTGCTGGCTTCGCGGCCGCCGGGGGCGGTCGATCGCAGGCACGCGCCACCGCATCGGCTGTTTGTTGCTGATTGTCGCCTCGCCCGCGCGAACTGCCACCCTTTTAGTCGCGCGCCGTCGGAGTGTGGCGTAATGAGTACGGACGCGACCCCCGAGTACGACTACGAGGAACTGGGGCTCGTCGCCGGGCTGGAGATCCACCAGCAGCTCGACACCGAGACCAAGCTGTTCTGCGACTCCCCGACCGTCGAGCGCGACCCCGACGAGTCCGACCGGTCGATCACCCGACAGCTCCACCCGACGAAGAGCGAACTGGGCGAGCTGGACGACGCCGCGATGGAAGAGAGCCGCGTCGACCGCGAGTTCACCTATCTCGCGTACGACACGACCTGCCTCGTCGAGGAGGACGACGAACCGCCCCGCCGCGTCGACGGCGAGGCGCTCTCCGTGGCGCTCCAGATCGCCGACCTACTCGACCTCTCGGTCGTCGACCAGGCGCACGTCATGCGGAAGCTCGTCATCGACGGCTCGAACACCTCCGGCTTCCAGCGCTCGATCCTCCTCGGGCAGGACGGCGAGATCGAGACGGAGTCCGGGTCGGTGTCGGTCGTCGACCTCATGCTCGAAGAGGAGTCCGCGAAGCGCGTCGAAGAGACGGACGACGGCGTCGTCTACTCGCTCGACCGGCTCGGCGTCCCCCTCGTCGAGATCGGGACGGGCCCGGACATCCGCAGCCCGGAGGGCGCGCGGCAGGCCGCCGAGCGCATCGGGATGCTGCTTCGCTCGACGGGTGCGGTCAAGCGCGGGCTCGGCACCATCCGGCAGGACGTGAACGTCTCCATCGCCGACGGCGCGCGCGTCGAGGTGAAGGGCGTTCAGGACCTCCAAGGGATCGAGGACATCGTCCGCGGCGAGGTGAGCCGACAGGCGGAGCTGCTCGAAATCCGCGACGAACTCCGCGAACGCGACGCGAGCGTCGGCGACGTGACGGACGCGACCGATGTCTTCGCCGACACCGAGTCGGGCGTCATCCGCGGCGCGCTCGACTCTGGCGGGAAGGTCACCGCGGTCCCGCTGTTCGGGTTCGACGGCCTCGTTGGCCGCGAACTCCAGCCCGACCGCCGGCTCGGCACGGAGCTGTCGGACCACGCGAAGCGCCACGGCGCGGGCGGCATCTTCCACACCGACGAACTGCCGGCGTACGGCGTCACCGAGGCGGAGGTCGACGCGCTACGCGATGCGGTCGGCGCGGGCGAGGCGGACGCGGTCGCCATCGTCGCGGCCGACCCGGAGACCGCCGACCTCGCGATCGAGGCGGCCGCGGAGCGCGCCGAGGCCGCGATGGAGGGCGTCCCCGAGGAGACCCGCGGCGCGAACGACGACGGCACGACCCGCTACCTCCGCCCGCTCCCGGGCGCCGCGCGGATGTACCCCGAGACGGACGTGCCGCCGGTGGAACCGGACCCCTCGGACGTGGAGGCGCCGGAACTCCTCGACGAGAAGGCCGAACGGTACGCCGACGAGTTCGGCCTCGACGCCGGGCTCGCCGAGCAGGTCGCGTTCGGCCAGCGGTTCCCGCTGTTCGAGGCGGCGGTCGACCGCGGCGTCGACCCCACCTTCGCTGCGACGACGCTGGAGTCGACGACGACGGAGATCCGGCGCGACGGCGCGCCCGTCGAGCACCTCACCGACGACCACTTCCTCGCGCTGTTCGACCTCGTCGAGTCGGGCGACCTCGCGAAGGAGGGCGTCCCCGAGGTGCTGACGACGCTCGCCGAGGACCCCGATCTGACGGCGAGCGAGGCCGTCGAGGCGGCGGGCCTCTCGGGCGTGAGCGAGGCGGAGGTCCGCGAGGCGGTCGTCGAGGTCGTCGAGCGCAATACGGACCAGATCGAGGCCGAGGGGATGGGGGCGTTCTCCGGGCTGATGGGCGAGGCGATGGGCGCGCTCCGCGGGAAGGCCGACGGGGAGGTCGTCTCCGACGTGCTTCGCGAGGAGATCGGCAAGCGCTCGTAACGCGTTCCGCGCGTCCCACACCGGTTAGGCCCCCTCTTTACGTGGCGCGAGTCCGTTATCGGAATTGAGGGTCATCTGATGGCAGACTCGCCTGTGGTCGACCAGTCGGACGATTCGTCCGCGTCGGACCGCGCGCCCGACCCGGCCGAGACGCAGACGGTCAGCGGCCGCGTCTCGGAGGTGACGAACCGCTTCGTTCACGCCGTCGAACTCGCCGCCGCGGCGCTGTTCGCGCTCCTGTTCGGTATCGGCGTCGTCGACCTCGCGATCCAGATCGTTGAGTCCGTCCCGACGGGAGAGATCACGAACCCGGAAGTGGTCATCGGCTTCATCGAGACGGGCCTCCTGCTGCTCATCATCGTCGAGGTGTACCAGACGGTCGTCGCGTACATCGAACAGAGCGACACCAGGCGGATCGTCAGGCTGGTGATCTACACCGGCGTCATCGCGATGGTCCGGAAGGTGATCATCTTCCGCACCACCGAGTACCCCTCGACGCAGGACGCGCTGTTCGCCGCCGTCTCCTACGGGACCGTAATGCTCGGGCTCGTGCTGCTGTTGTACGTCGAGCGCTCTGTCGGCGCCTCGCTGACGCCCGAGTGAGCCGCCGTCACTCGGTCAGCTCCTCGATCAACGTGTCGAGGTCGTACGTCGCCGGCGCGCGCGGCTCGTCGCGCAGCGCCGCGATGGTGAACGTCGAGTTCGTGCGCTCGACCTCGGGGATCGCCTCGAAGTCGCTGATGAGCCGCTCGACGGTGTCCGACGAGGAGAGTCGCGCGAGGACGACGAAGTCCGTCTCGCCCATCGTGAAGAACGCCTCCGTGACGCCCTCCACCGCCAGCAGCTCGTCCGCGAACTCCTCGTACGGACCCTCGTAGCTCGCGAGCACCTCGACGATGACGGTGACGCCGAGCCCGAGCGCCTCGTGGTCGAGGTCGTACAGGTCGTTCTCGATGACGCCGTCCTCCCGGAGGTTGTTCAGTCGGTAGTGGATCGTCGACACCGGAATCCCGGTCTCCTCGTGGAGCCGCTCCGGGCTCCCGGTACCGAGATCGGATATCGCCTTCAACAGCCGCACGTCGCGCTCGTCCATACCCCCGGATCGACCCCCGACCGGTTGTATATGTCGACCGACAGGGTTGGAGGATACTCCAAGATGTCGGCGCCGTTCGGGGCTCGAATCGGATCTAATTCGTATGTCTGATTCTTCGTTTCGAATAACGCACTATCCGAGAGAATAGTTTAACTACGTCTACGTCTTTCGAATTCATAACCAGTGAATCTCAGAAACCTCCTCTCTACTCCGGAAGCGGTCGTCGCCGCGTTCCTGCTGCTCGCAACGCTCTGGGGCACGTCCTTCGTCGCGATCGAGGCCGGCCTCCACTACTTCCCGCCGCTGTTGTTCGCCGGCGTCAGGTACGTCGTCGCCGGCGCGGTCGTGCTGGGCTACGCCGCGGTCGCCGCGGACCGGTGGATCCCGCGGGGCCGCGACGAGTGGCTCGGCGTCGCCGTCGCGGGCACGTTCGTGATCGCGGCGTATCACGGGTTCCTCTACCTCGGCGAGATCCGGATCTCCGGCGCGGTCGCCGCGGTCGTCGTGAGCCTCTCGCCGGTGTTGACTGCCGTCTTCGCGGCCGCGCTCCTCCCGAACGAACGCCTCGGCCCCGTCGAAATCGGCGGGTTCGCGCTCGGCGTCATCGGCGTGGCCGTGATCGCCGACCCGGCCGCGGCCGGGCTGGGCAGCGCGGCGGTCGTCGGCGTCGCGCTCGCGTTCGCCGGCGCGGCCGCCTTCTCTCTGGGCGCCGTCCTGCTGCGCCCGCTCCGCACCGACCTCCCGATCGCCGCGCTTCAGGGCTGGGCGATGGTGATCGGAGCCGGGCAGCTGCTCGTCGCGGCCGCCGCGATCGGCGAGTCGCCCGCCGCGATCGCCTGGAACCAGACGGCGATCGCCTCGCTCGCGTATCTGACGCTGCTCTCCGGCGTGGTCGCGTTCCTCCTGTACTTCGCGCTGCTCGACGCGGTCGGCCCGTCGCAGCTCCACCTCGTCGGCTACGCCGAGCCCGTCGTCGCCGCGGTCGGTAGCTGGGCCCTGCTCGGTCACCTCGTCGACGCCGAGGCGCTGATCGGGTTCGTCGCGATCCTCGCCGGCTTCCTCGTCTTAGAGCGCCGCGAGATCGCCGACTACGTCGGCGTCGACCGGTTGCGAGAGTAGCGGCTCACGGAGACGCCTCTCGCGGGTTCCGGTCGTTCACCCCTCGCGGATTTCGGCGGCTCACCCCTCCACGTCTCGGCTCAGTCCCGCGCGGAGGTCGCGGCCGAAGTAGTGGCCGAGCAGCGCGAGCACCAGCCCGACGCCCCCGCCGACCGCGACGAGCGGGAGCCCCCACTGCGAGAGGTAGTCGATCCCGATCGGGAGGAAGCCGACGCCGAGGACGCTCGTCACCGCGCTCGCCGCGCCCGCGGCGGCGCCGGCGGTCCCGGTCTCGACGTAGCGGCGCGCCGACAGCACAAGGCCGAGCAGGAACGCGGCGACGAACACGCCGCCCGCGGTCCCGATCGTCCCGCCGATGAGCGGGATCAGGCCGCCGACGAACACGCCGACCGCGACCGCGACGAGCGCGAGACCGAACGCCTTCGCCGAGAACCACCGCCCCGAGACGCCGACCCGGCCGGCGTCCCCGGAGCCGGCCTCGCTCCCCGCCGTCGGCTCGGCGCTCGCGGCCCCGCCGGCGTCGGCCTCTGACTCTCCCTCGCCGCCCGCGAGGTCGTCGTCGAGGAGGTCGTCGAGGTCGTCCATCGGGTCGTCGGACGACTCGCGCTCCTTGGAGGGTTGCATACCGGACCGTTCGGGCCCGCGGACTTGGCTTTTGTGCCGCGAGCGGTGTCGTCACGCTTTCCCCGCGCGGTCGCGTGCCACGCGCTACCGTTCGCCGTTTCACCGGAAACGCGGTGTGGCCCGGCGCGGTCGCGGCCGCTACCCGTCGCCGCTCGACCGCCGCCCGCCCCACACGCGCTTGTCGACGAGCGCGACCGTCATCGGGCGGTCGACCGCGATCTGACAGGAGAGCCGCGGGTAGCCGAACCGGTCGGCGAGGCGGTCGTGCCACTGGTCGGCCGGCGGCCCCTCTCGGACGCGGACGCCGCAGGTGGCGCAGATCCCCCGCCCCCCGCAGTTGAGCCGGCGCATCGCGGACGCGTACGGCGACAGGCCGGCGTCGAGCATGACCCGCCGGAGGTTGCGACCGCGCTCCACGGCGAGTTCGACGCGGTCGTCGCCGTCGACGACGACGAGCGGGACCGTCTCGGACCCGCCCCCTGACCGTCCGCCGGCGTCCTCGTCGGGTTCGTCCTCGGTCATCGGCGTTCCTTCGCGCGCCGCACACAAAGCGTCCCGGACCCGGAACGGCTTTCGGCCCGGGCGTCGGAACGGGCGACATGGACACGCGGCGCGCGCTGCTCGACGCCCTCGCTGCCGACGACGGCCCCGTCTCCGGGCCCGCCCTCGCCGAGTCGCTCGGCGTCTCTCGGGCGGCCGTCTGGAAGGCGGTCGAGGGGCTCCGCGAGGACGGGTTCGCGGTCAAGTCGACCGCGGCGGGGTACGTCGCCCCCGACGAGCCGGGGTACTCCGGACCAGGGATCGCGTTCGGCCTCGACGCACCCTACTCCGTGGAGTATCACGACCGGATCGCGTCGACGAACGAGCGGGCCCGGGAGCTCGCGGCGGAAGGGGAGACCGACGTCGCCGTAGTCGCCGACGAACAGACCGGGAGCCGCGGCCGACTCGACCGCGAGTGGGTCGCGCCGAGCGGCGGGGTCTGGCTGTCGGTCCTCACCCGGCCGGACGTGCCGACCGCGCGGGCGCCGCTCTTCACCCTCGCGGCCGCGGTGGCGACGACCGACGCCGCCCGCGAGGCCGGCGTGGACGCGCGGATCAAGTGGCCGAACGACGTGCTCGTCGGGGGCGACGGAAGCGGCTCCGAAGTGCCAGATCCCGCCGCCCCCGGCCGCGGCGGCCCGAAGCTGGCGGGGATCTTGACGGAGATGGAGGGGGAGGCCGACCGGGTCGGCTGGCTCGTCGTCGGCGTCGGCGTCAACGCCAACCTCGACCCCGAGACGCTGCCCGCGGGCGCGACGTCGCTTTCGGCGGAGCGCGGCGGCCCGATCGACCGGCGGCGGTTCGCCGCGACGTTGCTCGAACGTTACGCGGAACTGACCGCCTCGCCCGGCGCGCTCGACGAGGTCCTCCCCGCGTGGCGCGAGCGGGCGAGCACGCTCGGGCGGCGCGTCCGGGTCGACACCGCCGAGGGGGTCGTGGAGGGCACCGCGGTCGACGTGACGGAGCCGGGTGCGCTCGTGGTCGACACCGACGAGGGCCGGCGGCGCGTCCACGCGGGCGACTGTGAACACCTCCGCGACGCGGCCTGACCTCCGCGACGCGGCCTGACCTCCGCGACGCGGCCTGACCTCCGCGACGCGGCCTGACCTCCGCGACGCGGCCTGACCTCCGCGACGCGGCCTGACTCCCAGCCGACGCGCCGCGGCTCGCTACCCCGTCTCCGTCGCGTCGGAGACGGACCCGTCCGCGTCGGCCCCGGCGGCGCCCGTCTCGCCCGCGGTCGCGGTCTCGCCCGCGGTCGCCGCGTCCTCGTCGTCGCCGATCCGGACGGTCAACACCGGCACCGACGACCCCCGGACCACCTTCTCGGCGACGCTACCGAGGAGGAGGCGGTCGATCCCGCCGCGCCCGTGGGTCCCCATCACGACGAGGTCGCAGCCCGTCCGTTCGGCGTGGGTGATGATCTCGCGGCTCGGCGAGCCGTCGACGACGGACGTCTCGACGTCGACGCCGCGGTCGGCGGCGAGTTCGCACACCGTCTCGAGCGCCGCCTCGCCGTCGTCGTACAGCAGGTCGCCCACCCCCTCCCACGTCGTCTCCATCGGCATCCCGGCGTACCGCGCGGTGTCGACCACGTATATCGCGCGCACCGACGCCCCGTGGACCGCGGCGAGGTCGAGCGCGTGACACACCGCTAACTCCCCCTCCGAGGAGCCGTCGGTCGGGACCAGAATCCGGTCGTATAGGGGCATGTTCACGTGTAGCATGACGACCGGGACGGATAACCCTTTGTTCTTGCCGGTTTCTCGCCGCCGTCCGGTGGCGTCCGGGCCGAGCGCGCGCTTATGCTCTCTCGCACGACGGGTCGGTATGTCCGACGAGATCAACCGCTCCCGCCTCGAATCGACGCTCGCCGACCGCGCGTACCCCGCCGACCGCGGAGCGCTCGCCGACTCGTTCGCAGGCACGACGGTGTTGTTCGCCGACGGCGACGCCGACCTTGGCGACCTCCTGGCCGAGGTCGACCAGGCGAGGTTCGAGGGCGCCGCCGACGCGCACGCCGCGCTCCAGAACGTCCTCCCGATCGAGGCGCTCGGGGAGCCCGGGCAGTCCGACGGCGACGCGTAGATCGGGCCTCCCGCGACGGCTCGCGGCCGGGCCCCTCCCTCGTCACCGATCCCCACGCCACGGCGCGTCTCGCATCGCTTTTGGCGCCGCGCCGCGCAGCGGTGGTAATGAGCTATCGGATCGGTCTCGTCGGCAAGCCCTCGGTGGGCAAGTCGACGTTCTTCAACGCCGCGACGATGAACGACGTACCGGAGGGGGCGTACCCGTTCACAACCATCGACCCGACCGTCGGCGAGGCGTACGTCCGCGTCGACTGCGCCGCGCCCGAGTTCGACGAGACCTGTACGCCGAGCGTCGGCGTCTGCCGCGAGGGGACGCGGTTCGTCCCCGTGAAGCTGGTCGACGTGGCCGGGCTCGTCCCGGGCGCCCACGAGGGCCGCGGGCTCGGCAACCAGTTCCTCACCGACCTCAACGAGACCGACGTGCTGATCCACGTCGTCGACTTCTCGGGGAAGACCGACATCGAGGGCGAGGCGACCGAGGGCCACGACCCCCGTGAGGACATCGACTTCTTAGAGGAGGAGCTCGACGCGTGGTACCTCGACGTGTTGGAGAAGGGCTTAGAGAAGTTCGAGACGCGGTATCACGGCGCGAACGCGGCCATCGAGGAGGAGCTCGCCGACCAGATGTCCGCGTTCGGCATCGACAAGGACCGGATGAAGCGCGTCATCCTCGCCGAGGGGCTCGAACTCGATCCGGACACCTGGGACGAGACGGACAGAGTCGAACTGGCCCGCGAGATCCGCAAGCGCACGAAGCCGATGGTGATCGCCGCCAACAAGATGGACACCCCCGAGGCGCAGGCGAACTGGGCGGAGATAACGACCGACCCCGACTACGACCACCTCTCGTTCGTCCCCGCGAGCGCTCACGCGGAGAAGGCGCTGAAGAACGCCGACGACGCCGGCGTCGTCGACTACACGCCCGGCGACGACGCGTTCGAGGTCGTCGGCGACGTCTCCGGGGAACAGAAGGCCGGCCTCGACCAGATCGCCGAGTTCGTCGACGAGTACGACGGCACGGGCGTCCAGGGCGCGCTCGAGTCCGCCGTCTTCGACGTGCTGGGCTGTATCGCCGTCTTCCCCGGCTCCGCGAACGGGAGCAAAGACGAGAAGGGAGTCTTCCGCGACTGCTTCATCCTCCCCGAGGGGTCGACGACGGAGGACTTCGCGTACCACATCCACTCGGACATCGGCGAGGGGCTGCTCCACGGCACCGACTGCCGGAGCGGCCGGCAGGTGGGCACCGACCGCGAGCTCTCCCACCGCGACGTGATCGAACTGGTCTCGACGAAGCAGGCCGCGCCGTAGCCGCTCCGACGAGGCCGCCGACCCCGCTGGCCGCTCTTCCGAACGACCTCCGTGCGTCCGGCCGGTCACGATACGATATCGCGGACCGCGTCGGGAACGTCGGCCCGGTCGACCTCCCGAACGGACGAGCCCTCGACCTCGGTCGCTCCGTACTTGTACCCCGACCCCGTCAGGATCGCGGCCACGTCGTCGTCGGGGCCGAACTCGCCCGCCGCGGCGAGCTCTCGCACGGCGGCCGTCGCCACCGCGCACGACGGCTCGACGGAGACTCCGGCGTCGGCCGCGAGCCGGTCAGTCTCGGCCAGCATCGACTCCTCCGAGACGGAGACGACGCCGCCGTCTGTCGCCCGGACGGCGGCCAGCGCGCGGTTCCCGCTCGGCGGGTCGGCGTTGTTGATCGAGACGGCCGCGGTCGGCTCGCCCGCGACGGGTTCGACGCGGGAGTCTCCCCGCCGGAACGCCCGCGCGATCGGGTCACAGCGGGCGGCCTGCGCGAGGTAGATCCGCGGGATCGACGGGAGCACTCCCGCCGCGTCCAGCTCTCGGAGCGCCTTCCAGACGCCGCTCGCCTGTCCGCCGCTGCTGACCGGCAGGACGATCGCGTCGGGCGCGTCGGGAGCGAACGCCTCGCAGATCTCGTACGCCACCGTCTTCTGGCCGGCGACCCGGAGGGGGGCGTCGGAGTTGAGGAAGGCGACCCCGAGGTCGTGGTCGAGCGTGTCCTCGTAGAGCCGCCCGTACTCCCCCCGGACCCGGAACAGGTGCGGGTCGTGCTGGGCGATCATCGCGAGCCGCGAGTCCGGCGTGTCCTCGGCGACGAGGATCGCGGCCTCCCGGTCCAGCGCCGCCGCGTGCGCGGCGACGCTCAGCGCCATGTTGCCGTGCGAGACCGTCCCGACCGGGCCGTCGATGCGGGCCATCCCGACGGCCGTCCCCCGGTCCTTGAAGCTCCCCGTCGGGTTGGTCCCCTCGACCTTGAGGTGGACCCGCGGCCCGTCCGCCGGCTCGATCGACGGCGCGCGGAACAGCGGCGTGCCCCCGGCGGCCGCGGCGAGGCCGCTCGGAACGATCGCCGCGGGTAGGACGGGCTCGTACCGCCAGAGGGAGTCTCGCCCGAGCCGCACGCCACCGCCGCCGCTCGCCTCGGGCCACGAGAACCCGGTCCCGTGCGTGTCGAACCAGAGCGGCTCGCCGCACGCGCAGCGGGCCGCCTCGCCGGCGGGGTACGTCTCGCCGCAGTCGTAACAGACCAGTCGTTCCATACGCCACGGTCTCGGTCGCGACACAAATCGTTGGTCACGGGCGGGCGCCGCGACCGCGGCAGCGCCCGGGGGTTCCCTCGTCTTTTTTGAGTCGCGGCCACACCGGTCACGCATGGGTACGCCAGGCGAGTTCGGCGAGTTCGGCGGCCGACACGTCCCGGAACCGCTGGAGGAACCGTTGGCGGAGCTGGCGGCGGCCTACGAGGAGGCCGTCGCCGACGACGAGTTCATGGCGGAGTTCCGTGACCTGCTCGAACACTTCGCGGGGCGGCCGACGCCCGTCTTCTACGCGGAGACGCTCAGCGAGCGGTACGGCGCGGACATCTACCTCAAACACGAGGACCTCCTCCACGGCGGGGCGCACAAGCTCAACAACACGCTCGGGCAGGCGCTGCTGGCCAAGCGGGCCGGGAAGGACCGCCTGATCGCGGAGACCGGGGCGGGGCAGCACGGCACCGCGACGGCGATGGTCGGCGCCCTGCTTGACCTCGACACGACCGTGTACATGGGCCGGCACGACATGCAGCGACAGGAGATGAACGTGTTCCGGATGCGCCTCATGGGCGCGGACGTGGAGCCGGTCGACCGCGGCAACGAGGGGCTCGCGGAGGCGGTCGACGCCGCGTTAGAGGACTTCGCCGAGAACGTCGACTCGACGCACTACCTCGTCGGCAGCGTCGTGGGGCCCGACCCGTTCCCGCGGATGGTCCGCGAGTTCCAGTCCGTCATCGGGACCGAGGCCCGCGAGCAGATCCAAGAGCGCCACGGCGACCTCCCCGACGCGTGCGTCGCCTGCGTGGGCGGCGGGTCGAACTCGATCGGCCTCTGGCACGCGTTCAAGGATGACGACGTGATGTTCTACGGCGCCGAGCCGGGCGGCACCGACGACGCGAACCACTCGGCCCCGCTCTCGAAGACGAAACAGGAGGAGCCGCGGATCTTCCAGGGGATGAAGACGAAGACGATCGGCGACGACACCGAGAACCACTCCGTCTCCGCCGGGCTCGACTACCCCGCCATCGGGCCGGAGCACGCCGCGCTCCAGGAGATGGGCCGCGCGGAGTACCACGCGGTCTCCGACGACGAGGCGCTGGCCGCGTTCCGCGAACTGAGCGAGGCCGAGGGGATCATCCCGGCGCTGGAGCCGGCCCACGCCCTCGCGCTGACCGCCAAGCTCGCCGAGGAGGACCGACACGACACGCTGTTGGTCAACCTCTGCGGGCGCGGCGACAAGGACATGCAGACGGCGGCGGAGCACTTCGATCTCTCCGGGTGAGGTCACCCCTCCGGGTGAGACTCTCCCGCCCGATTGACCCCTTCCGGCGCGGCGCTCAGAGCTCCTCCTCGAAGTGGACGAGTTCGTACGCGCCGGCGGTCGAGGTGTCCGTCCGCTCGTATCCCCGACTCGCGTAGAAGTCGAGCGCCGCGGGCTGGCGCGTCGAGGTCGTCGCGAGGAGCGTCTCGAACCCACCGGAGGCCGCCCGCCGCTCCAGCTCGTCGAGCAGCGCCCGTCCGTAGCCGCGCCGCTGGTACGGCGGCGCGACGCGCATCCGGTGGAGCTCCGCGGCGCCGGGGCGGTCGCGCTCGTCGCCGTGCCCGGCCTCGTTGGGCACGTAGCCGCCCATCGCGGCGAGCGTCCCGTCGTGGGTCGCCAGTTGGTCCGGGGCCCGTGACGCCGCCGAATCCACCGACTGCCGCTCCGGCGACGGATCGTCCGGCGACTGGTCGGCGTCGACGGCGTCAACGACGCCGACGACGAACGCGCCCCCCGCGTCGAGGTACGACGCCGCCACGGACCGCAGGTCGTCGGTGCCGGGGATGTCGGACGGGTCGACCCCGGTCTCCCGCATCGCCCACTCGTGAAGCGCCCACACGGCCGCGTCGTCCCGCGGGTCGTACGACCGGAGCGAGAGTTCGTTCGCGTCCACGACGAACCGTGACGGCGCGTCCGGCTTGAAGACACGGATCGCGGGGGGCGCGCTCGCTCTCTGAGCGTCGACGTTACCGCATATCCGCGCTCGACGCGTCCGCGCTCAGCGCGTCGGCCCTACTCACCGCCAGCGATCTCTTCGAGGCGCTCCGTCCCGGCCTCGACGTGGCCCCCGTGGAAGCAGACCGTCTCCGCCACGTCCCGGTCGGCGAGGACTGCGACGCTCTCCAGCGCGGTGTCGAGGTCCGGGGTCATCTCCGGGCTGAGCCCGGCGAGTTCGCCGTCGGCGCTGACGAGCAGCTCGGGGCCGGGAAAGTACGCCGACACGTGCCCCGGGCTGTGGCCGGGGGTCGGGACGACCTCCGTCGGACCGGCCGCCGTCGCGAACGTCTCGCCCCCGGTCAGGCGGACGTCGACGGTCGCCGGTTCGATCACCGTCGGCCGCTCCTCGCTCGACTTGACGAGCTCCTCGTCGCCCTCCAGCTACGGGGCCTCTGCCTCGTGGGCGAACACGGCGGCGCCGGTCCGGTCGACCACGGCCGCCAGACAGCCGGCGAGGTCGAGCTCCTAATGCGTGACGAGGACGCCCCGCGCGTCGTCGAGGGACAACCCCTTGTCCGCGAGCGCGTCTCCGAGGACGCCGACCTCGTCGGGCAGGCCAACGTCGATCAGGAGGAGTCCCTGCGGGGTCTCGACCGCGGTGGGAGTGAGTGTCGCTTCCCGGCCGTCCAGCGATACGTGTAGGGAGAGTGCGCGTACGCCCGGCGCGAGTTCCATGGCGAACGCTGGTCGCCGATCGAGTTCGAGCGGGCGAGCCTCGACGGACTCACTCGGGCGCCGGGAGCTCCTCGGCGACGTTCACGTCGTGTCCGGCGACGTACCCGTTCAGCTTGGCGGCGAGCGGCGACTCTCGCAGCTCGGCGCCGTCGTATCCGGCCGCGTCGAACGGCTCAATTAGTGACGAGGCGGACCTGAGCCTGTACTTCTGGTGGTAGTCCTCCGCGGGAGAGAACCGCGACAGCCGCTCGACGCGCGTGTCGATCCCGTCGGCGGTGAGTCCCCGCGCCGAGAGGAACTCGTCGAGGGCCTCCCGCTGGGCCGCGCGCTCGACGAGGACGACGTTCTGGTACTGCGTCTTCCGGGACTGCCGCCGCGGGTCGTGCGCCGCGAACACCCGTTCCAGCACATCCCGGTACGATATCGTTTCGGGGTCGAAATCGACCTGAACCACCTCCGTGTGGTCGCCCAGCGAGTGGTACGTCGGGTCACGTTTGGTCCCACCCGCGTACCCCGCGCGGGTGCGGACGACGCCCTCCACCGCGCCGAACTGCGCGTCCGGGCCCCAGAAGCAGCCGACGCCGAACGTCGCCGTCTCGGTCTCGCCGGCGTCGGCCGCGCGGCGGTCGTACTCGCGTACCTGTGTCCGTGTGAGTTCCATGGGTGCCACCTGTCTGTAGAGCCGCCGGAGCGCGGTTCGCGGGTCGGACCGCATCGCCCGTGTCTCGGGCTCGCAGACGGATACATTGCGCGCCGCCCCACGTCGAGCGTCTCGTTCGGCCGGGACCCAAACCACTTGAGGTGGGGCCGCGTCGCGGCGGACATGAGCGCTCACTCGACCGAACCGGCCCGCCTCGAATTCGGCGTCCTCGGGACCGCGGGAATCGCCGACAAGGCCGTCGTCCCGGCGATCGCCGCGAGCGACCACGCCGTCGACGCGGTCGCGTCCCGGGACGCCGACCGCGCGGCGTCGTTCGCCGCCCGCCACTCGATCCCCCGCAGTTACGGCACCTACGAGGCACTGCTCGACGACGACGCCATCGACGCGGTGTACGTCCCGCTCCCCAACGGGCTCCACGGTGAGTGGACGAAACGCGCCGCGGACGCCGGGCTCGCCGTCCTCTGCGAGAAGCCGCTGGCCGCCGACGCCGCCGAGGCGCGAGCGGTCGCCGACCACTGCGACCGCCGCGGCGTCACCCTGATGGAGGCGTTCATGTACCGGTACCACCCCCGGACCGAGCGCGCCGTCGAGCTCGCCGCGACGGAACTCGACGACGTGCGCACGGTGACCGCGACGTTCCGGTTCCCGCTGTCCGACCGCCCGAACGACGTTCGACTCGACCCGGAGCTCGCCGGCGGGTCGCTGATGGACGTCGGCTGCTACCCCGTCTCGCTGGCTCGCACCGTCCTCGGCGCTCCCGACCGGGCGTACGCCCACACGGGGGACACCCGCGACGCGGGCGTCGACACCGAACTCGCGGGCGTGCTTGCGTACGGCGACGGCCGGTCGGCCCGGGTCGCCTCCGGGTTCGACACCCGCCACGTCGAGCGGTACCGCGTGGACGCGACGAACGGGTGGGTCGCGGTCGAGAACGCCTTCGACGCCCCGGCCGACGAGCGGCTGGACCTGGAGTACGAGATCGACGGCCGTCGCGGGGTCGAGACGTTCCCGGCGGTCGATCAGTACCGGCTTCAGGTCGAGCACTTCGCCGACCGCGTCGCCGGCGACGCGACCCCCGTGACCGACGGCGCGTCGGCCGTTGCGAACATGCGGATCCTCGACGCGCTGTCGGAGAGCGCCGCGAACGGTTCTCCGATCGACCTCTGACTCGGATCGCTTGGGGTGCAGATCGCCGTCGCTCCGGCGGCCGTGGCGCTCGGTTCGACGTTCGCCCCGCCTACGCGACGATCTCGTCGGTGATCGCCGGCGTGTCCATCGCGTTCGCGATCGGGCTGATCACCCGGTACGTCCCCCGTTGGCCACCGTCGGAGGAGTCGTCCCAGTGAGGCGTGAACGGCTTGTCTTCGGCGTGCGGGCTGTCTTCTAGCATCGCTCGGGGCGCACCCCCGGCCAGGTAGACGTCGAAGGAGTTCGACTCGAACTCCGTCCAGAAGTTACTCTTGTGGAACGGGAACAACACGCGGACGTAGTAGTCCTTCCGTATCTCGCGTTTCTTCACCTCGTTGTTGTACCAGCCAATCACGTCGAAGTGGGTACACACCGCCTTCTCCGCGCCCGTGTAGGGGAACGACGACCGGACCTCCACGGCGGCGCTCTCGCCGCGGCCGCGGTCGACGGTGATGTCGACCTGTTCCTGTGGGGTGTCCCACTCGTCGTCTTGGAACACGTCCGCGCCCGTGTCGCGCCGCTCGGCCGTTCGGGTGAGCCAGTCTTTCCACACCCACTCCGCCAGCACTCCCGAGATACCGTCGACGCTCTGCGTGTCGGCCGACCTGCCGCGGGAGCTATCCCGGGCCATCCGTCCGTCGGAGCCCTCAGCGAGACGCTCCCCGTCGTCTCGTAGCTCGTCGAGCAGCGCGCGGTCCTCGCCGCCGTAGTCGAACCGATACCGAACGCAGTCGAAGCCGCCGTGCCCGTCGCAGTCTATCGTTTCCGTCGTGATGTCCATCGACGTTCCGTCTAAACAGTCAGCTATCTTATAGAGATATCGCCGGTCGTGAGGCGGTGCCCTTATCCCCGGCAGCTACCTCCCCCCCGGTAACCGATCGATATGCCTGCGGACGATATCACGGAGCCCCCCGAACACGCCGTCTCCTCGCCGAACACACCGATGTACAACATGGTTCGGTTCTGGGGGCGGAAGCCACAGAACCTCGTCACGAGCTACATCGAGCAGTTCACCGACGAGGGGGAGACGGTGCTGGACCCGTTCTCCGGGAGCGGCGTCACCGCCTTGGAGGCGCTCCGGGCGGACCGTCGCGGTATCTACAACGACCTGAACCCGCTGTTCCGCCACATCGCCCGCACGACCGCCGCTCACGTGGACTTGGACGAACTCGAAGACGGGTTCGACACCGTGATGGAGAACCTCCGGTACCGGCGCCACGAGGTCGGCGGCGCCGACGGCGACGCGCAGCGGTCATTCCGGTGGCTCTACGAGACGACGTGCCGGAACTGCGGCCACGAACGGGCGCGGACGCTCGAAACGACCGCGACTCGGGTGTACTCGCCCAGTCCGGGGCAAGCGAGCGAGCCGATATCCGGCGACGGGACGCTCGATGCCCTCGCGACGGAAATCTACGATCAGCTCAGCGAGGCCGAGCGCCTCTCGCACGACGCGTTGGTGGAGCGCATCGACTTAGACGAGTTCGGCGACGCGCGCAAGTCGGAGATAACGCGGGCGATCAACCAGCGGCTGTTCGAAAACGGGTACATCCGGATCGAGGAGGACGTTCCGAACGAGCTCAAGTACGTCTGTCCGGAGTGCGACGCGAGTGAAACGGTCCCGCTGGACGAGGCGGACGAGGCCAAACTCGACCGGATCGGCGAGCTCTCGCCCCCCTATTACTACCCCGACAACGAGCTGGTGTACCCCAACGGACAGGACTTCTACACGAGTCGTCCGGGGACCGAGCGCGTCGACAAGCTGTTCACCGACCGGAATCTGATCGCGCTGTCTATCCTCCGGCACGAGATACACCGGCTGGAAACACAGGAATTTGACCGGACCGTCGTCGACGCCCTCCTGCTCACTTTCGTCGCCATTCTCGAACACGTGAGCCGGATGCAGCGGCCGAACAAGAAGGGCTGGGCGGCGAAGAACTACGTCATCCACCCGGAGAACCTCGAACTCAACGTCGCGCACGCGTTCCGGAACCGGTTCTCGACCGTGCTCGACGGCATGCGCGAGGCGAACGACGAACTGAACGGGGGCGACCCCGTGGGAGACCGAGGGAGGTTCATCCAGGGAGACGCGCGCGACCTCCCGGTCGACGACCAGTCGGTACAGTACGTGTTCACCGATCCCGAGTACGGCGACGCCGTCCAGTACTTCGAGCTCAGCTACATGGCGAACAGCTGGCTGGACAGCAGCGTCAACTGGGAGGACGAAATCGTCGTCAATCCGCGCCAAGAGAAGCCGCGGGAGCGCTACGAGGAGATGCTCGCGGCGGCGTTCGAGGAGGTGTTCCGAGTGCTCGAGAGCGGCGGACATCTGACGGTCACGTTCCACAGCAGCGAACTCAAATACTGGAACTCCCTGATGCACGCGATCCAGCAGGCCGGGTTCGACTACGTCGACGCGGTCTATCAGGTTCCCGCACAGGAGTACACGAACTGGATCAACCGCCGGAAGCCGGGGACGATGAACGGCGACATCTACATCACGTTCCGGCGACCGGAGACCCGGGAACAGCCCGAACTGGACTTCGGTGACATTCAGGCGGTCCGGGAGTCCATCTTGGAGGAGGCGAAGCGCGTCATCCGGCTCCACGACGGCCGCGCGACGTACGATCAGCTGGTCCGCGGGGTGACGCTGCGGCTCATCGAGGACAACAGGATGCACTCCGAACAGGTGCGCGACTTCGACTATCGCCGCCTCTTCGACGATTACCTCGAACGCACCGCCGACGGCGACGCGTGGACGACCGCCGACTGGGCGGCGACCGACGAGGTCGAGTACATCCCGCTCCAGCGCCGCATCAGGTGGCTGATCGAATCCGTCTACGCGGGGAAGGAGGGGTCCGCCGCCACGCTCGACGAGATCCTCTCGCGGATCTTCACGAGCCTCAAGGACGCGCAGACGCCGGAGAACCAAGAGATATTGGACGTGTTACAGTCGACCGCTGAGCCGGTCGAGAAAGACGGCGTCGTCTACTGGCGGCGACGCGACTCGTACCAGCAGACGCTCGCCGGAAACACCTTGGCCGAGGAGGAGGGCCTGGTCGACACGGAAACGCAGCGCGAGCAGCTGGAACTGGACCACGACCGGATCATCAACCGACTCGCCGAGTTCGGCAAGTCCGTCGGCTACGACGCGTGGATCGGGGACCCGGAGACCGATCGCAGCGAGGTCCTCCGCGATACGCAGACGCGGCTGCGGATACCCGGCGACTTCTCCGACACCGTTCGCGAGCGGCTCAGGAACGTCGACCTGATCTGGTTCGACGGCGAGACGCCGGTCGCGATGTTCGAGGTGGAGCACTCGACGGACCCGCAGGACGGAATCGTTCGCATGGGGAACGCGTACGCGGAAACCGGCGCGACGCCCCGGGCCGTGTCCGTCGTCCCCGACAACCGATACGATCGATGGGAGAAGGCCGTCACGCAGCCCGCCCTCGACGAGTTGACCGACGACAACCCGTTCCGCTGTCTCACGTATTCGAAGCTGATCGAGCTCCTCGGCGGGCGCCGGTCGCCCGCGGAGCGGGGCGAAGAACGGCTGTTCGAACTCGCGACGACGCCGCCCTGACTCGGTGAGCCCCGCCCGCGACGCGAACCGGCGTCGTCGACCGGGCTCTCAACGAGGCTCGGGCCCGATCTCGGTCCCCAGTACGATGGTTTAACCCCGTGTCGGTTCTCTCCGGGTGTATATGAGTGATGAGCGTGACCGACTGGAGAAACCGTCCAACGCGGCCGCCATACGGGCGAAACTCCGTGAGATCGTGCCGAGCGCGTTCTCCGAGGGAGAGCTCGACGCGGCGAAGCTCGAATCGCTGCTCGACGCCGACGGGGAGTCGTCGGGGACGGAGCGGTACGAGCTCTCGTGGGCCGGAAAGCGCGAGGCCACCGCACGCGCCCAGGCGGCGACGGAGCAGACGCTGGTCCCGCGTCCCGACGAGAGCGTCGACTACGGGGGGTCGGGCAACCACTTCATCGAGGGCGAGAACCTCGCGATCCTGAAGACGCTCCAGCGGTCCTACCAGCAGCGAATAAAGATGATCTACCTCGACCCGCCGTACAACACCGGGTCGGATTTCATCTACAAGGACGACTACTCGACCGCGGCCGCCGACTACGAGCGGGAGACCGGCCAGCGGACGGCGGACGGCGACAAGCTGGTGAGCAACCCGGAGACGAACGGGCGGTATCACAGCGACTGGCTGTCGATGATGTATCCCCGGCTGTTCCTCGGGCGGAATCTCCTCCGGAACGACGGGGCGATCTTCGTGAGCATCGATCACAACGAGTACCACAACCTCCGCCACCTCATGGACGAGATCTACGGCGAGGACAACTACGTCGGCACCTTCGTCTGGAAGCGCCGGACCCCCGACGCACGGAACTCGGGCGGGATGTCCATCGACCACGAGTACGTCGTGGTGTACCAGCGGTCCGACGCGTTCGAGATGCGGGGCGTCGAGAAGTCGTTCGACAACTACACGAACCCGGACGACGATCCGCGCGGCCCGTGGGTCGCCGGCGATCTGAAGAACTCGCGGACGAAAGACGAGCGGCCGACGATGTTCTACGAGATCACGGACCCCGAGACCGGCCACACCTATCAGCCGGACCCGAACAGCGTCTGGCGCCTCGGCGAGGAGACGATGCGGCAGTACATCGAGGAGGGTCGGATCCTCTTCCCCGACGACGGCGAGGGCGTGCCCAAGTTCAAACGCTTCCAAAACGAGATCGAGAGCCGGTACAAGCCGCTCTCGTCGTGGATCGAAACGACGACGACCGACGAGGACATCGAGCTGTTCGAGGACGCCTTCGACCGCACCGTCCTCCAGACGGGGATGACCGGCACGGCGACGCGCGAGCTGAAATCGCTGTTCGGCTACAAGGCGTACGACTTCCCCAAGTCGACGGACCTGATCCGGAAGCTGATCCGCCACAGCGTGGACGGCGGCGACATCGTCTTGGACTTCTTCGCGGGATCGGGGACGACGGGCCACGCGGTCATGCAGCTCAACGCGACCGAGGAGTTCGACGACCCCGTCCGGTTCATGCTCGTCCAACTGGACGACGAACTCGACGAGCCGCGGGGGGAAGAGACGACCCACGCGGAGGTCTGCGAGCGGCGCCTGCGGCTGGCGAGCGAGCAGGTCGCCGACGACCACGACCTGCCGGGCGCCGCTCCGGGGCTCGGCTTCGACAAGTACACGCTCGGGGAGTCGCGCTTCGAGCGGTGGGGACGGCCCGACACGGAGTCGGAAGCCCGCGCCGCGCTCGAACGATACGCGGCCGACGCCGGCTCGGCCGTCGATCTGACCGATCCGGACGCCGCGCTGGTCGAGGTACAGCTCCTGCTCGGGTTCTCGCTGGACGCCGCCGTCGAGGCCCTCGCGGACCACACCTATCACCTGTCCGAAGACGACCGCGACGCGGTGGTCACCTTCGCGGAATCGGTGACGTACGAGACGCTCACCGAGTTCGATCTCCCGGCGGACACGCAGTACGTCTGCTTGGACGGGAGCCTCTCCGATACGGACAAGGAACGCCTCAACCGCGACCTCTCGCTCCGAACGATCTGACCATGGAATTCGAATTCGATCCCGACCTCGAGTATCAGCAGGAGGCCGTCGACGCGGTCACCGACGTCTTCGACGGCCAGCCGAACGTCGGCGAGCAGCCCGCGTTCGGGACGCACGGGACGACCGTTCCGAACGAGTTAGCACTCTCCGAGGAGCAGCTCACGGCCAACACGCGAAAGGTCCAGCGGCGTCACGACCTCGCACAGAGCGACGACCTCTATCGGGCGGCCGACGGCGAGACGACCGACCTGTTGAGCTTCAGCGTCGACATGGAGACCGGGACGGGCAAGACGTACGTCTACCTCCGGACGATCCACGAGCTCTACCGGCGGTACGGCTGGCGAAAGTTCCTCATCGTCGTTCCGAGCGTGGCGATCCGCGAGGGCGTCGTGAAAACGATACAGCAGACGCGAGCCCACTTCGACTCGCTGTATTCGCGGCCGCCGTTCAACTGGACCGAGTACGACTCGTCGACGCTGAGCGACGTGATCCGGTTCGGCAGCAGCAGCCAGATCGAGGTCATGGTCATGACGCTCCAGAGCATCAACCGGAGCGACGAGAACGTCATGTTCCGGCCTCACGACAAGCTCAACGGCGACCGCCCGGTCGACCGCATCGCGGCGACCAATCCGATCGCCGTCTTGGACGAGCCGCAGAACATGGAGGGCGAGAAGAGCAAAGCGGCCATCTCGGCGTTGGACCCCCTCTGTACGCTTCGGTACTCGGCGACGCACCGACGGATCAGAAACAAGGTGTACGAGCTCTCGCCCGTCGACGCGCACGAGAAGGGGTTGGTGAAAACCATCGAAGTGCTCTCCGTCGTCCAAGACGAGGACTTCGACAAGCGATACGTTCGACCGCTGTCGTTCGACGCCGGTCCGAAGGCACGGATAGAGCTGTACAAGGACCGGTCGACCGGGGCCCAACTCGGAAAGAAGACGGTCCGCGCCGGGGACAGCCTCTACGCGGCGAGCAACGGCTTACCGCCGTACGAGGGTGTCGAGGTGGCGTCGATCGACGCCCGCCACGAAGTCATCGAGCTCAGCGACGGGACGCGGCTCCACAGCGGGGAGTCCACGGACACCGACATCGAGACGATCCAGCACCGGCAGATCCGGGAGACGGTCCGCGAGCACTTCGAGAAGGCGCTCGACTACCGCCGAGACGGGATCAAAGTCTTGAGCCTCTTTTTCATCGATCGGATCGACAACTTCCGCGGCAGGAGCGGCGACGAGACCGGCCACCTCTGGGAAGCCTTCTGCGAGGCGTTCACCGAGCTGAAGGCCGAAGACCGGTACAGCGATCTGTTCCCCGATCAGTCGCCGGAGGACGTCGCCGGCGCGTACTTCGCCACGACGACGAGCGGCGACATCAAGGTGCGAGAGAGCTCGATCCGGGACGACGTGGAGTCGTACGAGCTCATCATGCGAGATAAGGAAACGCTGCTCTCCGCCGACGAGCCGACGCAGTTCATCTTCTCGCACAGCGCGCTCCAGGAGGGGTGGGACAACCCCAACGTCTTCCAGATCTGTACGCTCAACAATACGGTCAGTTCGGTGAAGAAGCGCCAGGAGATCGGACGCGGCGTTCGACTCCCCGTCTATCAGGACGGGACGCGCCTGCCGCCGGGCGACCGGCGCAATCGCCTCACGGTCATCGCCAACGAGAGCTACGCCGACTACGCCGACGACCTCCAGGCGGAGTACAGTTCGGCGACGGACTACGGCGACGACATGCGCGCGCAGACGAACGATCACCGGGACCGGACCGTCGTCACGCCGCGGACAGAGGTCGTCGACGAGTCCCCCGCGTTCGCGAGGCTGTGGGAGCGGATCGCGCCGAAAACGACGTACACGACGACGATCGATTCGCCGGCGCTCGTCGAGAGCGCGGCGGCCGAACTCGCCGGCGTCACGGTCGACGAGCCGCGGCTCCGCGTCTCCCGCGGAGAGCTATCGATGGACGACGGCGCCGACATCGAGACGGTGGGCATCGCCTCGCAGGTGGAGTCCGTCGACCGCGACGGCCCGCTCCCGGATGTCGTCAGTCATATCGCCGCCGAGACGGGGCTGACGAAGCAAACAGTCGCAGAGATCATCCTCGAATCCGAGACGGTCGACCAGCTACTGAAGAACCCCCACGCGTATCGGGTCGCGGCCCGCGAGACGATCGACGCGGTCAAAACCGAGTACGTGGTCGAACACATCGACTACGAGCGGATCGGCGATGCGCACCCGACGGACATCCTCAGCGAGGTCGAGACCTACGCCGAAAACACCGTCAGCGTGGACAAGAGCGTCTACGATAAGGTTATCTGCGACAGCGAGGGTGAGCGGCGGTTCGCGCGCCGCCTCGACCGGGACGACTCCGTCGCGCTGTTCATCAAGCTCCCGCGCGAGTATCAGCTCCCCACGCCGATAGGGCCGTACAACCCGGACTGGGCCGTCCTCTTCGACAAGGAGACGGCGGTCCGCGCGGACGCGGAAGACCGCCGACTGTACCTCATCAGGGAGACGAAGTTCGGCACCGAAGACGACCTCCGGCCGTCCGAGGCGACGAAGATCGAGTGCGCCCGCGCTCACTACGACGCGCTGAACGTCGACTTCGACCTCGCGACCGACTTTCGGGACGACGATATCATCGAAGACGTCCTCAACATCGACGTCGACGCCGAGTGAGACGCTCACCGAGCGTTGATCGGTCTCGGAGTGGGCCGATATCGCTGCCCTCGCTCACGGCCGGTCTCCTCTCGTCGTCGGACCGTTCGCGTATCGGCCCGAACGCACAGTCAGAGCCGTGTGGGTCGTTGTCAATGGCCTCTGCCAGAGGGCTCTCAGCGAAGGGACGACAACATATTTCAGCAAACTTTTCCGCCTCTAGTCCCTCTAACAGATCGGTGTAACCGGAACACCACGTCAGAGGCAGACCCGCGCATATCTCTCCTCGCTTGCTTCGGGACGGCTTCCAGTTTCACCGTCGTCGATCGCAACTCGATCGATACCGTCACCGGTCCGCGCTCGTCGACGCGGTCGGAGGTCCACGAACGTGGCGCCGTGCGCTACGGCTAGGCTACGACGGGGCTGACCACGTCGCGGTATCCGTGGACACGACGGTCGAATTCTACTGGTACAGAAGGCTCTAACTATCGAGAGTTAGGACGGAATTAGGTGGCTGGGGAGTTCCCGGCCCCTAACACGCCACGGCCGAAGACCGTGGACGTTGTAGGTGGGCCAACACGGATTTGAACCGTGGACCTCCCGGTTATCAGCCGAGCGCTCAACCTGACTGAGCTATTGGCCCAGGTGAGCGCATTCAGTCGTTGCGCGGGTAGGATCTTAAGGGTTTCCTTTCGAAGGCCGCCCCGCCGTGTGGCGGTTTCACGGGGGATCGCGACCCCGGCGCCGTCAGTCGCTTCCCTTCCGCTCCTCCTCTTCGACGGTGAAGTCCACGTCGACGACGTCGTCGTCCGTCGACGCGCCACCGGAGCCCGCGTTCCCTGCGACGCTCTCGTCGGCGTCCGTGCCGCTGCCGCCGTCGAACCCGTCGGGGTCGCCCCCGGGACCACCGGGGAAGCCGCCGCCCATCGAGAACCCGCCCTCACCGTCGCCCGGGAAGCCGCCGACGTAGACGTTCCCCGAGAAGAAGCCGTCCGTCTCGCGTTCGAGGTACGGGACGACGACGTACTTCTTCAGGGCCATTCGGATCGGAACCCGCGAGAGCGGGAGGGCAAGGAGGAACCCGACGGCGTCGGTGACGAGCCCCGGCGTGAGCAGGAACGCGCCCGCGGCGATGAGCAGCCCGCCGTCGAGCAGTTCGTCGGTCGGCGGCGAGCCCCGGGCCAGTTTGCGTTGGATGCGCGCGAGCGTCGCGCGTCCCTCGGCGCGCAGCAGGAGCATGCCGAGGACGGCCGTCAACACGACGAGCGCGACCGTGACGGCCCACCCGAGCCGCGTCGCGACCACGATCAGGAACAGCGCGTCCACGAGGGGGACGACGAGCAGCAGCGCGAGCAGCGTTCGCGGGCGCATACCCCCGCCTTCCCGCCGGGCACGCATAGCCCTTTTCGTCGCGGTCGCCCGCATCGCCGGTCGCGTCCACCGCGACCGCCACCGCTTTGCCCGCCCGGTCCGAGCCCGCGGTATGGACATCGTCGGCGCGCTCGGACGCGACCCGCCGGACCGCGAGTCGCTGCCGCGGTGGGTCGCGCCGCTCCCGAAACGGCTGGAAGACGTCGCCTTCCGGTTCGCGTGGGTCATCGTTGTCATCAACCTCGTCGGCACCGCGTTCGGCTTCTGGTACTACCGGTTCCAGTTCCGCGCCCTCCCGACGGAGATGTGGCTCTTCATCCCCGACAGCCCCGGCGCGACGCTGCTCATCGCGCTCGCGCTCGGCGCGTGGGCGCTCGGGCGGTCGAGCGACACCCTCGCCGCGCTCGCCTTCTTCGGCAACGTCAAGCTCGGGCTGTGGACCCCGTACGTCCTCGTCGTCTTCTGGCCGGAGTTCCTCGCGGTCAACGGCCCCGGGCTGTACGCGTTCCTGCTCGTGAGCCACCTCGCGATGGTCGTCCAGGCGTTCGTCCTCCACCGCATCACCGACTTCCCGCTCCGCGCGGTGGCGATCGCGACCGCGTGGTACACCGTCGACCTGCTGATGGACTACTTTGTCCCCGTGATCGGCGACGTGACACACACCGCGCTGCCGTACGCCGACGGCGAGCCGTGGTTCACGACGACCGTGCTTCAGGTCGCGGCCGCCGGCGCGGTCGTACTTACCGTGATCCCGCTGTTCTGGACGCTCGGAACCCGTATCGCGACGCTCCGACGCCGCGCGGGCGACCTCGGGACGTAGCCAGTCCGACGCCACCTCCCGCTCACCGATTTAAGTGATCGGCCCGCTTCGACTGTGCTATGAGCCACTACGAGCGGATCGCCGACATGTCGGTGACGATCGAGTCCGTCGCCCGCCGGCGGTACGTCGCCGACACGACGAGCGGCTTCGAGCGGACGACGACGGAGTACCGGCTCTCCGGCGACGGCGTCGTGGGGCGCGGCGAGGACGTGACCTACGAGACCGCCGACCACGACGCGCTCGCCGGGACCGACCCGATCGACATCGAGGGCGAGTGGACGATCGACGCGCTCTCCGACCGACTCGACGAGATCGACCTCTTCCACGGAACGCCGCCCGAGAACGAGACCGCACGCAACTACCGGCGCTGGGCGGTCGAGAGCGCGGCGCTCGACCTGGCGCTCCGGCAACGCGAGGAGACGCTGGGCGACCGGCTCGGCGTCGACCCCGATTCAGTTCGGTTTGTCGTCTCCACTCGCCTCGGTGATCCCCCGTCGACCGACCGGGTCGAGGAACTGCTCGCGCGCAACGCCGACTTGGAGTTCAAGCTCGACCCCACCGCGGAGTGGCCGCAGTCGGCGTTCGAAACTCTCCGGAAAACCGACGCCGTGCGCGTCCTCGACCTCAAGGGGTGGTACGAGGGGACCGAGGTCGACGTCGAGCCCGACCCGGAGCTGTACCGCGACGTGTTCGCGGCGTTCCCGGCGGCGGTCGTGGAGGACCCCGCGTTCACGCCCGCGACCAGCGCGCTCGTCGAGCCGCAGGCTGACCGCCTCTCGTTCGACTACCCGATCGACGGCGTCGAGAGTCTCGAATCGCTCCCCGTCGAGCCGGGGTGGTGTAATATCAAACCCTCGCGGTTCGGCACCCTCGAATCGCTGTTCGAGACGATCGCATACTGCGAGCGCGAGGGGATCCGGATGTACGGGGGCGGCCAGTTCGAACTCGCCAGCGGCCGCACCGCGATCCAGACGCTCGCCGCGCTCTGTTACTCGGACGGGCCGAACGACGTGGCGCCGCGCGCGTACAACGACCCCGACGCCGAGCCGCCGTACCCGAAGAGCCCGCTCCGCCCGAGCGATGACGCGGTCGGCTTCGAGTTCTGAAGCGAGGGATTCGAGCCGGGCACTGACGCGGTAGTTTATAAACAAATTCGCGGCGGCGCGTGCCTGCGAGGCCGCTCCGCGGCCGAGCAGCACGCGCGAGGGAGTCGGTCGACCGGAGCGAAGCGGAGGGAGGCCGACGAGGCTGGAGAGGCGTGAGGTGCGGTTGCGGGGTGGGACTCAAATAGACAGTTGCGAGGGCGAAGGCGCGCGACGCGAGCACCGCAGGAGCGAGTGGAGCGAGCGACGAGGAGCGTGGTTCGAGAGAGCAAAGCTCTCTCGTTATCACGAGACGCCTCCGGCGTCTCGAACGACAGCGAGCGCACCGAACCCTCGCGACTGAGTCTTTGGAGCTGTTCACCGTCGATCGTTCGTCAGTCAGGTACAGCCGAGCGACTGGGGTCTGGAGGTGTTTTCCGCCGATCCACAGCTGGCCGATTGTACCAATTCGGCTGAAATCTCTGCGCAACCGACCCCACCGTCTCACACCGATACTTAAGAGACGAATTTCAGTAGGTCGTCGCGGTTGTGGTCGTGGAAGCGCGTTCGGAGACACTCCTCCAGCGCCTCGATGTCGCCGCGCTTCGCGCAGATCGGAGCCACGCGGTCGGACCACTGCTGCCACGGCGGGTAGAGGCCGAGCCGGTCGCAGATCGCGTCGAGCCGCTCGTCGAGGTCGTCGATCTTGTCGGTCTTGTTGACGGCGATGATCGGCTCGACTCCCACGTCTTCGAGGAACCCGAACATCTCCACGTCGTGCGGAATATTCCCCCGCTCGGCGTGACGGTCGATGATGTCGACCGCGGCCTTCCCGTCCATCACGACGACGCCAGCGAGAATGGAGTCCGCGTTGTCCTCTAGGTAGCGGACGATGTCGGTCTTGATCTGCTCGCGGTGCTCCTCCTCGACGCCGGACATGAAGCCGAAGCCGGGTAGGTCCGTGAACATGAAGCTCTCGCTGGCCCAGTCGAAGTGGTTCGGCTGGCGGGTGACGCCCGGTTTGCCGCCGGTCGAGAAGTCGTGGCCCGTCAGCTCGCGCATCAGCGTGGACTTGCCGACGTTCGAGCGCCCCACGAGGACGACCTCGGCGTCGCGGTCCGGCCGGTCTTCGAACATACGCGTACGTGGTCGGTAGAGCGGTTTAAAAGGCGCGTCGCGGCGGCGCGGTCTCAGGCGGTCGCGGCGTCGCCGACGCTCTCCCTCCCGGCGTCGATCCCGTCGGTCCGGTCCGCGAACGCCGCGCCGAACATCCGGAACACGGCGACCTGTCCGTAGAACTGGACGAACGGGACGAGCACCGACCCGACGACGGTCACGAGGAGCACGACGGAGACGACGAACACCCCGATCGCGACGAGAATCGGTGCCAGTACTGCGAGGAGGTAGTCGGCGCTGAAAAGCGTGGGTTTGAGCAGGTCGACGTCGAACGCCGCGCCCGCCCTGCCGCGGACCGCGTACGCCGTGAGGGCCGCCGGGACCGCGTAGTAGACGAACAGCAGCACCGGGAGAAACGCCAGCGCGAGCAGCGCGCCGGTCACCCCGATGAGCGCACCCATATCGCCGCCGACGCCCGACCCGATCCCGGCGACGACGGTGACGAGGACCACGTAGAGGACGACCGGGACGACCGAGTACGCGAGCGCGATCAGCGCCCCGACGACGCCCTTCGCCAGCAGGTCGCCCCAGTCGTCGAACTCCGGCGGCTCGTCGTCCCCCGCGACGGTGCGCTCCAGCACCCGCACGAGATATCCGAACACGAGGAACGTCGGGATCACCAGCACCGAGAGCAGCCCCAATACGCCGCCGACGACCATCCGCCCGACCCAGTCGCCGCGCACGGGATAGGAGAGTCCGTCTTCGATCATACGCCGTGATGACGGCGATCGGGTATATAACTCCCCGCCGTTCGCCGCGTCGCCGACTACTTGTCCGCGAGGGCCGACCGACTCCCATGGACAAAGAGGCTGTCCGCGAGGCGGTGTGGGACGCGTTCGACGAGGGCGATCAGGCGCGGTTCCCGTTCCCGCCGCACGACCGGATCCCGAACTTCGCCGGCGCGGACGCCGCGGCGACGCGGCTCGCGGAGACCGAGGCGTGGGAGTCGGCCGCGACGCTGAAGGCCAACCCCGACGCGCCGCAGCTGCCGGTCCGTCGGGCCGCGCTCCGCGCCGGGAAGACCGTCTACGTCGCGCAGCCGCGGCTCCGCGACCCGAACCCGTTCCTCCGCCTCGATCCGGCCGAGATCCCGCCCGACGAGATCGACGACGCGACGACCGTCTCCGGCATCTCCGAGTACGGGACGCCGACAGCGCCCGATGGCGTCGCGCGCGTCGACCTGATCGTCGTCGGCTCCGTCGGCGTCACGACGGGCGGCGCCCGGGTCGGCAAGGGCGAGGGGTACAGCGACCTGGAGTGGGCGGTGCTCCGCGAACTCGACGTCGTGGATGACGACACGACGGTCGCGACGACGGTTCACGAGCTCTCCGTCCTCGACGGACCCGAGTCGGCGGTCGGAGCCGATGTCGACCTCCAGGAGCCCGACGCTCACGACGTGCCGCTCGACCTCGTCGTCACACCGGAGCGAACGCTCCGGACGGAGACGCCGTACGCGCGACCCGACGGCGTCGACTGGGACGCGCTCGACGCGGAGAAGCTGTCCGAGATACCGGTTCTCGCGGAACGGGCGCCGGAAGAAGGATAACGACGGCTGCGACCCTCGCCGCGGGAATCAGTCGGCGTGCTGCGGCGTCGGTGCTGATCGCGCCGACCGGTGGTCGGCGACGTGGCCGCACTTCGGACAGACGAGCGTCCGCTCGTCGCCGTCGCTGACGACGAGCCACCCGTCCGACAGGGGGCTTTCGAAGCGACACTCCGGACAGAAGAGGACCGACTTCCCGCGGGAGGGCGGGGAACCGCTGGCGTCTGCGTTCATGTTCTACTGTACGGGTCCGAGGTATAAGGGCCTTGTTCGACCTGATCGTTCAGTATGATCGACTTTGCCACGCCGATTTGTGACTCGTTTCCGAATGTTCTGGGCCGTACGTTTACTAAATGAGGGAAATATTGATCGGCATCGTTCACAATCGTTCCGCGGAGACCGGCGGGGGATCGGCGGGTCGCGTCCGGGAGTTTGGCGGGGGCTGTGCTCGCGCGAGGGCGCTCCCCTGCCCGCTCTGGGTCGACGCGCCGACCGCGCTTACCGCGCCAGCGGCATGTTGTAGCTCGTCTCCTCGTCCATCACGTACTCCCAGGTGGCCTCGCACTCGCAGGACACCTGCTCGAACACGCTCGGGTCCTGCCGCCTGTCGAAGTCCTTGATCGCGGTCTGGACGCGGTCGTCGCACTCGCCGCAGTTGTGCGCGCCGCGGTCGGAGCCGTGCCCCACGGGATCGGAGACGACGATGGCGTCGACGTCGGCGGTCTCTTCCAGTACGTGCGCGACCGACCAGAGCCACGGCGGCCGGTAGCCCCCCTCGAAGAACAGCTCGTCGACCATCGTGTACCGCTGGACGTTCGTCGGGTTCATCGAGACCGTGTGACAGCCGTCGACGGCCGCGCAGCGCCGGATCGAATCGATCATGTCGGCGGCGGCCTCGGGCTCCGCGAGGAAGGGCGGCTTCATCAGGAGGTACGCTTTGATCCCCACGTCGGCGGCGAACTCGCCGTCGGCCGCGGCCGCCTCGGCGCAGGCGTCCTCGAAGTCGGCGAAGTCGAAGTACTTGTTCACGCAGTCGTGACGGACGCGGTCGGTCGCCGTCTCCAGCCCGACCGCCACGTCGGTGGCGATCTCGTGGTCCGCGAAGTCGGCGATCTTCTCGCGGTCGACGAAGTCCGGCAGCGATTCGACGACGATCCGGTCGCGGTCCGCGAACGTCTCGGCGATCGCCCGCCGCGTCTCCGCGGGGACCTCGCGCTCGTCGAGGAAGGAGCCGGAGGTGTAGATCTTGATCAGCTCGGCCGGCTCGTCGGCCTCCTCGGCCTCGTGATCGAGGCACGCGTCGATCTGGGTCATGAGGTCCTCGTGCGCGACGCTGCCGCCCTCGACCGACTCCGCGACGTACCCGCACATCGTACAGCCCCCGGCGCGCGCCCACCGACAGCCGCCGGTGTTCAGGATGATCGTGAGGGAGTTCACGACGCCGTCGGGCGTGTTGTCCTCGTCGATCCAGACGCGGGTGGGCTCCGTCGGGTCGTACGTCTCCGAGCGCTCGGCGCGGATGTCGCGCATCACGGCGTTGTGCGCGTCCATCCCGCGCCCCTGCTCGTACGCGTCGGGGCTCGGCTGGCTCATTGTCGGTGGAAGCGGGCGAGCGCGTAAAGCGGTGTCGTCATCGCGGGAACGGCCGGCGCGTCGCTGCGGGTGTGATCGCGTCTGGCCCGCGGGGACACTCTTCCGCGCGCCCACCGCGGTCGAGTCCCTCGCCGACCCGTCTCAGAAGGGTTGTTTGTGAAAGATTCTCAAACATCGCGAATTGATAAACATATACTATTTCATAGAAAGATTTTATACACATCACTAAGTGAAATAATTCGATGTCACGGGACCGTGACTACGGACGGCGTGACGTGTTGCGAGCGGGTGGAATCGTACTCGGCGGGTCGCTCGTCTCGGGATCGGCGACGGCCGCCGACGGCGACGGCGCGACGACGCTCACAGTCCTGTCGTACAACGACATTCAGACGGCTGCGGCGGAGGACAAGAAGTTCCCGCGGCTGGTGACGCTCATCGAACAGCGCCGGGCGGCGGCCGACGGGCCCGTCGTCGTGGTCGGCGGCGGCGACGAGGTGGGGCCGCACGCGCTGAGCCCCGTCTCGCAGTGGCGCGCGCCGGTGGACGTGCTCAACGAGGTCGAGCCGGACGCCGACGTGATCGGGAACCACGAGTTCGACTACGGGCTCGACCCTATCTCGGACGTGACGGCCGACTCCGAGTTCCCGTGGCTCGCGACGAACCTCGTCGACAGCGAGACCGGCGAAGCGTTCGACGGAACGGAGTCCGTCCGAATCGTCGAGCGAGGCGGTGTCAAGGTCGGTCTGATCGGACTCGTCGACGAGGGCGCGACGTTCGGAAAGACGAACATCAAATTCAACGAAGAAGGATTGACCCTCGAAGAGTACACCGAAACCGGCCCCGCCGAAGCGAAGCGGCTCAAGGAGGACGAGGGCGTCGACGCCGTCGTCGCCCTCGCGCACACGGGCATCGGCGACGCGGAGGCGCTCGCCGAGGCCGACGCGGACGACGACATCGACGCGATCGTCGTCGGCGACGACGAGCAGTTCTATCCGCCCGAGGAGGTCGACGGATCGATCGTCTCCGAGGCTCGGGCCCGCGCCCGTTACCTCAGCGAAATCGAACTGACGATCGACGGCGGCGAGGTCACCGCGTTCGACGGGGAGCTGATCGAGGTCACCGACGACATCGAGAAGGACCCGACCGCGTCCGACATCATCAACGAGTACCGCGGAGAGGTGAGCCTGGACTCGGTGATCGTGGAGACGGAGACGCCGCTCGACGCCACGTTCGGCTCGAACTACCACCGCGAGACGAACTACGGAAACGTGGTCACCGACGCGATGCGCGAGCGCGTCGACGCCGACGTCGCGATCACGAACGCCGGCGGCATCCGCTCCGACTCGGTGTACGGGCCCGGCGAGATCACCGGCGGAGACATCTTCAACACGCTTCCGTTCCCGAACACCGTCGTCTCGCTTGAGATCACTGGCGAGGAGCTCGTCGAGACTTTGGAGAGCCAGGTCGTCACGCTGGAGAGCGACACCGGGCAGAACTTCGGCGAGGAGATCTCTCAGCAGACCAGCGGCCTGCGCTTCGAGTGGGTCCCCCACGACGACGCCGACGAACCGATCCGCGACGTGTACGTCGACGGCGAGCCGCTCGACCCCGAGGAGACGTACGAAGTGGCCGTCAACAGCTTCATCGCAAACGGCGGGAGCGGCTACCCGCTCGACGACAAGCCCGTCGAGGACACCGGCGAACTCCAGGCGACGACGGTCGTGAACTACTTAGAGGAGAAAGATACCATCGCTCCGACCGTCGAGGGGCGGATGCAGCGCGTCGACCGCGACCTGCCCGCCGCCGCCGTCACCGTCGACGGGAACGGCAAGGTGGTCTCTCAGTTCGACGCGCCCGACGACGTCCAGTCGGTCGCCGAGGACACCGTCGCCGTGTGGACGCCGGAAGGTGACCACGTCGACGCGGAGAAGGTCGTCTTCGATGAGGAGGACGAGACTCTCGTCGTCCGGGTCGACGACAGCAACTTGGCGGACACGATAGAGGACGCGGACGACGGCGACGAGGTCGCGCTCGACATCTACGCCGAGTACGAGTCTAGCGAGTACGACCATATCTACTTCGAACGCTCTCGGCTGAACGCGGACGTGTCGGCGACCGTGCGCCGCCGCGGTCGGGGCCTCGGCAGCGCCGGTCCGCCGGGACGCTGAACGTAGGCGGGTTTAGCGCTCGTCGTCGCGGTCGCCCGCCGTCTCCGGTCCGCGCCCCCAGGCGACCGCGATCGCCGCTCCGATGACCGCGCCGACCGCGTTGACCGCGGCGTCCCCCCACGCGAAGGAGCGCCACGGGATCGGCGCCTGGACGAGTTCGATGCCGAACCCGAACGCGACCGCGGCGGCGGCCGCGAGGAAGGGGTCGACCCGCCGTCCCCCCGTCGTCGGAACGAGGAGGCCGGCGAGGACCGCGTACCCGACTACGTGGAACGGATCGGTGAGTCCGATTTCGGCGGGGAGAGCGTCGAGGACGCCGCCGAGCGCGCTCTCGCCCCCGCCGGACGATCCGGGCACCGGGACCACCGACGCGACGAACACGGCGAGCGCGAACCCGAACGCCCTCGCTCGCTCACGCCTGATCGACCCTAAGCGGCGCCTGATCTCCCCCGGACGCCGAGCGGTCGCCTCTCCCCGTCCGCCTCGGTCGGTCACGGTCGTGCTTCGAGTCGCCGGCAATTATGGACTGCGTCTTCGCGATATTCGGCGCCCGACCCGTAAGACCGACCGAAACCGGTCGTTTACACTACGCCGCTACCGGACGCTGTGAATCCCTCACACCGCGCCGGAGTCTCCGGATATTCGCGCGGTGAACGCTCGGGCTACTGATAAACGTCGCACCTCGGAGGCGTTCACTTTTGTAACGCTTTACGGTTTCGTACGGAGGTCAACAACTAACACGCTGTGGTCCTTCTATAATGATAGAGCATTACATGACTGAAATGGGCGGCTACCGCGACCGTGTGGCACAGGTCGACCTCAGCGGCGGGGAGGTCAACTACCACGGGATCGACGACGAGGACGCGGAGAAGTACATCGGCGCGCGCGGACTCGGCGTCAAATACGTCTTCGATAAGGGGCCCGACGTGGACCCCCTGGGACCGGAGAACCGACTGGCGTTCATGACCGGACCGCTCACGGGTACCCAGACCGTGATGAGCGGCCGGATCGCCTTGGTGACGAAGTCCCCGCTGACGGGGACCGTCACCGACTCGCACCACGGCGGCTGGTCCGGCGCCCGGCTCAAGTGGGCCGGACTCGACGGCGTCCTCCTCGACGGAGAGAGCGACGAGCCGGTCTACCTGTTCGTCGAGGACGGCGACGTGGAGGTGCGCGACGCCTCCCACCTCTGGGGACAGGGCGTCCACGACACGATCGACCAGATCGGCGAGGAGGTCGACGGGAAGGTCGGCCGCGACGTCTCCGTGATGGCGATCGGGCAGGGCGGCGAGAACCAGGTCCGCTACGGCTGCGTCATCAACGAGGACGACCGCGCCTCGGGCCGCGGCGGCACCGGCGCCGTGATGGGCGCGAAGAACGTGAAGGCGGTCGTCGTGAAGTCGGGCACCAACATGCCGAAGCCCGCCGACCCCGAGACGTTCCAAGAGGGGTACCAGCAGGCGATGGAGGTCATCCGCGAGTCCGACGTGACCGCGCCCAACGAGGGCGGCCTCTCGATGTACGGGACGAACGTCCTGATGAACGCGACCGAGGAGATGGACGGCCTCCCGACGAAGAACGCGAAGTACACCTCGACCGAGGCGTACCACGACGCGGAGGGCGCGGACATCGAGGCGGAGCAGGTCTCCGGCGAGAACGTCCGCGAGAACATCCTCGTCGACGAACCGACGTGCCACTCCTGTCCCGTGGCGTGTAAGAAGGAAGTCGACGTCAACGTCACCCACAAGGGCCAGGAGATGAATGTCCGCACGGAGTCGTACGAGTACGAGTCCGCGTGGGCGCTCGGCCCGAACTCGGGCCACTCCGACCGCGACGAGATCGCCCGCATGTTGGAGCAGTGTAACGACCTCGGTCTCGACACCATCGAGGCCGGCAACATGATGGCGATGGCGATGGAGATGAGCGAGGAGGGCAAACTCGACGGCGTCGGCCACCTCGACTGGGGCGACTCGGAGACGATGATCGACCTCATCGAGGAGATCGGTCACCGCTCGTCCGACCTCGGCGACCTCCTCGCGGAGGGTCCCGAGCGCGTCGCCGACGCGAAGGACGCGCACGGCAACAAGCTCTCCGTGAAGGGCCAGACGATGGCCGCCTACGACCCGCGCTGTATGAAGGGGATGGCGATCGCGTACGCCACCTCGAACCGCGGCGCGTGCCACCTGCGCGGCTACACGCCGGCCGCCGAGATCCTCGGGATCCCGGAGAAGGTCGATCCGTACGAGTGGGAGGGGAAAGGCGAGCTCACCGCCACCTTCCAGGACCTCCACGCGGTGTCGGACTCGTTCGATATCTGTAAGTTCAGCGCGTTCGCTGAGGGGATCGAGGAGTACGTGCTCCAGTACAACGGTGTGACCGGCCAAGACCTCTCGGAGGACGAGCTGTTTGAGGCCGGCGAGCGCATCTACAACCTCGAGCGCTACTACAACAACCTCGCCGGCTTCGAAGGCGCAGACGACACGCTGCCGAACCGGTTCATCGAGGGCCACCCGGACGCCATCCCCGGCACGGGCGCCAGCGAGGGCGAACTCGTCGAACTCGACCAGTTGAAGGCCGAGTACTACGAGAGCCGCGGCTGGGTCGACGGCGTCGTCCCGGACGAGAAGCTCGCCGACCTCGGCATCGACGTCGGCCCCGGCACCGGCGTCTCCGCCGGCGACTCCGCGGCCCCCGCCGACGACTGAGCGGGAACGCGTCCCGAGCGAGGGCGAGAGCGCTCGCGCGTCGACGCCTCTCGCCGCTTCGTGTTTATTTTTAAGTGAGCTCCGCCGGAAGCTCCGCGTATGGCACACGACCCGCTCTCGCCCTCCGAGGCCCTCCGCACGCGCGTCGGCATCACGCTCGCCGCCGTGAGCCTGTTCGTGTTCGTCTACTCGCTGCTGATCCTCGGACAGATACTGCTCGGCGTCTGGACCGTCCTCGTCCTCACCGTGGGACCGTACCTCTCGTACCGGCTGTTCGCCGCGCTCGACTCGCTCGCCGACGCCGCCCAGCGGATCGCCGCCGCCCGCGAGCGCGAGGTCGACCGCGACGCCCGGTCCGGCCGCCCCGTCGACCGTGAGAGCCCGGACGGGAGCGAGCGCCGGTCGGAGCGCGCGACCGAGCGCGATCGCTGACGGCGGCCTCGCTCGTCTCTATTACTGCCCGCTCACGCGAACACGACGAACCGGAAGACCCACAGCGTTCCCATCCCGGTCGCGATGGTCGCGAACACGTTTTCGGTCCGCCACGCGACCGCGCCGGCGACGGCGCCCGCGATCAGCCGCTCGTCGAGGAAGGTCGCGGTGACGGACGGCCCGAGCGTCACCAAATCGGGGAGGACGAGCGCCGCGAGGACGGCCGGCGGGACGTACCGGAGCGGCCGCTGGAGGCGCGTCGGGACGCCGTCGATCCGCCCGAACAGGTGGATGAAGGAGAGCCGGATCCCATAGGTGATGACGCCGATGACCGCGATTGCGACCCAAGCGCGCGGGGAGGCGGCGAGGGCGCCGAGACCACTGCTCACGACACCCTCACCTCCGTCACGAGGCCGGCCGCGACCCCGCACAGCGCGCCGACGAGCAGGCCGAGGTTGAGCGGGAGCCCGGCCGCGACGACCGCGACCGCGCCGCCCGCGACGCCCGCGACGGTGGTCGGTCGGTCCTTCATCGCGGGGACGAGGAGCGCGAGGAAGACGAGCGGCACCGCGAAGGTGAGCCCCCACGCGTCGGGGACGCCCGCGCCGAGGACGACGCCGACGACCGTCCCGATCTGCCAGACGATCCACAGCGACGCGGCCGCGCCGAGGTAGTAGCGCCACCGGCTCCGGTCCGGGTTCTCATCGAACTCAGCGACCGAGAGGGCGTACGCCTGGTCGGTGAGGAGGTAGGCGAGCCCCGCGCGGAGCCGGCGACCGTAGTCGGCGAAGTGCGGCGCGATGGAGGCGGAGTACATCAGCATCCGGAGGTTGATCACGGCCGCCGTCCCGACGACGACGGCGAGGGGCGCGTTTTCGCCGAGCAGTTCGAGCGCCGCGAGCTGGGAGGCGCCGGCGAACACGATCACGGACATCCCGACCGCCTCGGCGAGACCGAGCCCGGCGTCGACCGCCGCGATCCCTGCGACGAGGGCGAACGGCGCGACGCCGAGCATGAGCGGCGAGACGTCGCGCACGCCGGCTAATAGGTCCTCGTCGAAGACGCCCCCGCCCACGGCTACTCCTCCCGCGGGTACGGCGGCTCGTCGTACTTCGCCGCGAGGTGGTCGGCGTGGTCCAGCTTCGCGTTCGCCTTCCGGAAGGCGCCGAGCAGCGAGTGGATCTCACGCTCGGTCGGGTGCGCGCGCCCGAGCAGCCGGCGCATCAACAGCGCGTTCTTCTCGCGGACGTGGTCGCGCTGCCCCGTCGCCGCGAGGAACTCGTCGAAGAACTCGTGGAAGCGCTCGAGGTCGGCCTCCGGAGCACGGGTCACCTCCGTGTCGGGCAGCTGCGTCTCCTCGACCGTGAGATCGCGAAGCTCGTACAAGAGGACCGTCGCGGCCTGCCCGAGGTTCAACACGGGGTAGTCGTCGTCGGCCGGGATCGAGCACACCTCGTCGAGCCGCGAGAGCTCCTCGTTGTTGAGCCCCCGTCCCTCGCGGCCGAAGACGATCGCGGTGGGCGCGTCGACCGTCTTCAGCGACTCGCGCAGCTCGACCGGGGTCTTGAACGGGAACCGCTCGTGGCTACGGTCGTCCTCGCCGGTGATCGCGGTCGTGCCGACCGTGTGGTAGTTCGCGACGACCTCGTCGAATGTGACCTCGTCGGCGTTCGGAAGCACGTCCTCGCGGGCGTGTCCGGCGAAGCCGTACGCCTCGCCGTCCTCCGCGATCTCCGGCGGGTTCACGAGCTTGAGGTCCGTGAGCCCGAAGTTCTTCATCGCTCTCGCGATGGTGCCGATGTTGCCCGGCGTCTCGGGCTCGACGACGACGACCACGGGCTTCCGTCGACCGCTCGCGGGCGTTTCGACCGCGTCGACGTCAGACTCCTCGTCGCTCATCGGTCCGACGGGTAGTCGGTCGAGAGGTCGAGGTCGGACTCGGCGAGCTCCTCTTCCGTCAGCTCCTCGTCCGAGCGCTCCTTGCCGGCGAGTTCGACGATGTCGATCCGCTCGCCCTGGAAGTCCTCTTCGAGCCGCTCCTGGACCTCCTGCTGATCGGGCAGGTCCGGGAGGCCGTCGGGGTCCTCGTCGACGTGCTCGACCGAGCCGTACCCCTCCGGCGCCTCGTTGCCGGCGGCGACCCACTCGTGGAACCGGTCGGCGAACTCGACGGACCCCTTGTACTCGCTGCCGCCCGCCTCGCGGAACCAGTAGAGCAGGTCGGGTTCGTGCTCGGCGCAGAGCAGCACCTCGCCCTCCGGTTCGCCGTACACGATCTCCGCCTGCCTACAGCGGTTGATCTCCTCGTCGCCGTGCTCGAGGTAACAGACATCGCAGGGCTCTTCGACGAGGGTGACGAGCCGCACGAGTCGCTCTCGCGGATCTTCGGGGATCTCGTTGAGGGGCTTCAGCTCCTCGTCGTCGGTGAATATCTCGTCCTCCTCGAAGCGCCACCCGCGGAGGCCGATGCTCACTTTCGCCATGTCTCACGCTACGCTCCGGCGGCGATAAAAGCGCGTCCTTCCCGGCACGAGGGGTCGCTACGCCGCGGCGAGGTCGAAGCGGCGGCCGCGAGCGAGAGTTAGACCGCGACGGGGAGTGGACGGAGAGTTCATACGGGTCGTGGGCGCACCGAGTGACATGCCCCTCCCCGGACCCGTGACGGCGCGACGCCGACGCCGCCGTTTATCACTCCGGCCCCCCTCGGCGCAGACATGAGACGGCGGCGACTCCTCGGGCTGGCCGCGGCCGCGACGACGGGCGCCGCGGCGGGCTGTCTCGGGGGCGACGACGCGACGAGCGACGGCGGCGATTCGACCGACGGCGACGCGGGTGGCGGGCCGGACGGCGCGAACGGCGGAGCCGACGACGCAGACTGGCCGACCGGAACGTACGCCGACTACGAGACGACGACCGTGACCGTCGAAGGTCCGGACGGGGGAGCTCGGGGGTCGGTGACGGCGGCAATCGCGGACACCCGTGACAAACGAATCCTCGGCCTCAGCGGCGCCGAGTCGCTGCCCAACGGGGGCGGGATGTTATTCGTACACGACTCGCCCGGCCCCCTGACGTACGTGATGCGCGAAATGGACTTCGGCATCGACATCGTCTACGTCGACGGCGACCGAGAGATCACCTCGATCCACAACGCGCCCGAACCGGGACCGAACGAGGACGGTGAAGATCAACGGTATTCCGGCTCCGGGCAGTACGTGCTGGAGGTCCCCTACGAGTGGACCGACCGCCACGAGGTCGCGGTCGGCGACTCGGTGCGGTTTAATCTATAAATGGGGTTCGGAGGCGTGTGCGATCAGTTATAACCAGCCGATCGTGGCCCTGCGACGAACACCTCCAAACCCCCAGTCGCGAGGGGGCGCACGCTCGCTGTGTTCCTCGGTCGCTCACTCCGTTCGCTCCCTGCGGTGCTTGCGTCGCCTGCGCCCCCTCGCGACTGCCCCTTCGAGTCCCACCCGACCGCGACCGCACCTCACGCCTCCCCAGCCTCGTCGCTCACGCCTTTCGGGCGTTCGCGACTCCCTCGCGCGTGCCCCTCGCGGCCTCCGCTTCGCTCCGGCCGCTCGGTCGCACGCACCACCGCCCGCCGACCATTTATAAGCGATTGCGAGGGCAGTTCTCCGGCGAGCGCCTCGGGTACTCGCCCCGTTTATGTCGCTCGCGCCCGTGGTGATCGTATGCGAAACGTGGACGCCGCGGGGCTCGGGATCGGCGACGACCATCCGCCCCGGATCATGGGCGTGCTCAACGTCTCAGAGGAGTCGCCGTACGACCCCAGCGTGTACGACGACCCCGGCGAGGCCGCCGCGTACGTCGACGAGGAACTGATCGGCGAGGGCGCCGACATCGTGGACGTGGGGCTTGAGTCGGCGAACAAGGACCTCGACGTGCTCTCGGCCGAACAGGAACTCGACCGCCTCGACACCGCGGTCGAGACCCTCGAATCGACCTCCGGCGACGCCGTCTGGTCGATCGAGACGCGCTATCACGAGGTCGCGGACGAGGCGCTCTCGCGCGGGTTCGACATGGTCAACGACATCTGCGGGTTCGCCGACCCCGAGATGCCCCACGTCTGTCGCGAACACGACGTGGCGGTGTCGAAGATGGCCTCGCCGCCGGACCTCAAACGCCCGGGCGCGGTCGAGGACGTCGACGACATCTACGAGGCGCTCTCGATGAACGGCCTCACCGACAAGACGATCCTCGACCCCGCGTTCGGCGGCTGGTCCGAGGCCAAGACCCACGAGGACGACCGGGAGACGTTCCACCGGCTCCGGGAGTTCCGGGGGTACGGCCGCCCGCTGCTCGTCTCGATCAACCGCAAGAGCTTCCTCAAGACCATCGCGGGCCGCAGCACCGAGGAGGCGCTGCCGGTCTCGCTCGCCGCCACGTCGATGGCGGTCGAGCGCGGCGCGCACGTGATCCGCACCCACGACGTGGCCGAGACGCGCGACGCGGCGCTCGTCGGCGCCGAGTTCGCCCGCGACCGACACGACTCTCGCGGCGACTCCGACGCGGTCGGAGTCGAGGAGCTCGACGTGACGACGGTCCCCGAGGCCGAGCGTCACCTCGACCGGATCGGCGCGCCGGAGGCCGCTCGGGGCGACCGCGGCGCCGCCGACACCGCCGTCGTTCGTACCTACAAACTCACCGGGCTCGACGACCCCGCCGTCGGTGCCCTCCGCGCCGCGACCGTCGGCGACGACGCGACCGGCGCGACGTTCGCGCTGGGCGATCCGAACCGGGCGGCCGCGGCGACCCCGTCCGCGACCGACGGCGGCACCGGCGGGGCGTCGTCAGGCGGCGACGACCCCGCTGACGGCCGCCGCGGGCTCCTGATCGCGACGCCCGCGGCGCTCGACTCGGTTAGAGAGGCGGTATCCGGCGCTTCACGGGCGCTTGACGCCGCGATCGACGGTATCGACCGACACGTGAGTTAAGAGAAAGTTTATGCCCTCGTGTAGACAACCGATCGACCGGACGCCGGAGGGGCACGCGGGTAGGGGTACTCTGTGCCACTCCGGCCCATACCATATCTCGCCCGCTGAGCGGCGGCGCCGATCGACGGGCGCCCAGTCGCGCGTCCCGAGGGGGGCCCGCACGTGAACTTCGCGACCTTCGAGCCCGTCTACGAGGCGATCCTCGCCGACTTCGGGTTCGACCGGGCCGACGACGAGCGCGTCCGCGATACTGCCGCCGACCTCGCGACTCCGTTTCCGCTCGGCCGCCTCGGTGACTGGGCGGACGAGACGGTCGCCGTCGCGGGCGCGGCCCCCTGTCTCGCCGACGAGGTCGAACTCGCCCGCGACGCCGATGTCGTCGTCGCGGCCTCGACCGCGGCGGACGCGCTCGCTGACCGCGGCGTCGCGGTCGACTGTATGGTGACAGACCTCGACAAGAACCCGGAGACGGCCGCGGAACTGACGCGCGATGGCGTCCCAGTCGCCGCGCACGCCCACGGCGACAACCTCCCGGCGGTCCGCGAGTGGCTCCCGCGCTTCGCCGACGAGTGGACGCTGGCGACGACGCAGGCGGCGCCCGTCGGGCCGCTCCGCAACCCCGGCGGGTTCACCGACGGCGACCGCGCGGCGTTCCTCGCCGACCACCTCGGGGCCGGCAAACTGGTCTTTCCGGGGTGGGAGTTCGACGACCCCACGGTCGACCCGATGAAGGCGCGGAAGCTCGACTGGGCGGCCAGACTGCTGCGCTGGCTCGAACGCCGCCGCGACGAGCGGTTCGCGGTGCTCGACGGGCGGCGTGCGGACGCCGACGCGGCGCTCCGAGAGATACTCGGCGAGGCGTTCGCCCGAGACGCGGCCGACCAGTAGCCCGCGTCAGTCCGACCGCTCCACGCGCGGCTCGGGGAACAGCTCGCTCTCGTCGCGCTCGCCGATCCACTCGGCCAGCTGGACGAGCTGGTCGGCGGCCGCCTCGAACAGGCGCTCGGCCTTCTCCGGCGTCACGTCGGTCGGGTCGCCGAACGCGCCGTTCGCGGAGTTGTCGACCGCGTCGTAGAAGGTTCGCGCGCCGTGGACGGTCGTCTCGGCGCTTTCGAGGTCGACGAGCCCGCCGTCGCGCGCGTCCTCGAGCCGGTCCTCGCGGACGAGGTCGGGCGCGAGGTGGGTGACCATCGCCGTCTCCTTGGGGCCCGCGTGGGGGCCGTTGCGCTCGAAGAGGTCGTCGACCAGCTCCGGGATCGACTCGTCCCACATCCACTCGACAGCGTAGCCGACCTCGTCCTCGTGGAGCCGGCGGCCGACCTCTCGGAGGTGCTGGACGTTGCCGCCGTGGGCGTTCACGAACACCACGCGGTCGATCCCGTGGTACGCGAGGTTCCGGGCGAACGACTCGACGTAGTCGCGGAACTCCGGCGGGTCGACCCACATCGTCCCCGGGAACTGGCGGTGGTGGGGACTAACGCCGACGTTGATCGTCGGCGTCCGGAACGCGTCGGATCGGTCCGCGGCCGCCGTCGCCAGCCCCTCGGCGATCAGGTGGTCGGTCCCGAGCGGAAGGTGCGGGCCGTGCTGTTCGGTCGAGCCGAGCGGGACGAGCGCGACGGAGCCGGGAGCCAGCGCGTCGCCGAGCTCCGGCCAGGAGTGGTCCGCGAGGTACATATCACCGCCTCGCGCGCGACACGTATCAACCCCGCTCTCTCGGTCCGGTTCGCCGCGATCGGGACCGGCGAGCGTCCGCGACGCGCCGTTGCTTCGACCCGTGTCGACACCCTTTTTGTGTCGTCCGGCCGAACCGGTGACCATGTTCGGAGGCGGCGGCATGAACCCGCGGAAGATGAAACAGATGATGAAACAGATGGGGATCGACGTCGAGGAGCTCGACGCCGAGCGGGTCGTCATCGAGACGGCCGACGGCGACGACCTCGTCTTCGACGGCGCGCAGGTCACCAAGATGGACGCCCAAGGGCAGGAGACGTACCAGATCGTCGGGTCGCCCGACGCGGTGGCCGACGCGGGCGGCGCGGCCGCAGTCGAGGGCGGTGCGGACGCGAGCGCGATCGAAGCCGAGGACGCGGCCGACGAAGACGATGGCATTCCGGAGGAGGACGTCCGGCTGGTCGCCGAGCAGGCTGGCGTCTCGAAGGACGACGCCCGCGAGGCGCTGGAGGCGGCCAACGGTGAGCCCGCGCGGGCGATCTCGGACCTCCAGTGACGGACGCCGCGTACCTGCTCGTCCACGCGGACCGCGAGTACCTACTGGAGCCGGGCGAGGAGTTCGGCACCGACCTCGGCGTGATCGAGGTCCCCGAGGACGTCTCGGCCGGCGACGAGGTCGAGACGCACCTCGGCACCGTCTTCGAGGTCCGCGCGCTCCGCGGCCCGGACCTGTTCAACCACCTCGAACGCACCGGCGCGCCGATGATGCCCCGCGACGTGGGCCTCGTGATGGGGCATACAGGCGCGTCCGGCGGCGACCGCATCCTCGACGCCGGCACCGGGACCGGGATCCTCGCCGCGTACCTGGGGCGCGCTGGCGCCGACGTGACCACCTACGAGATCGACCCCGAGTTCGCCGACGTCGCTCGCGAGAACATGGCGACGGCGGGCGTCTCCGACCGCGTCGACGTCCGGACCGGCGACCTCACCGACGAGCTGGACGCGCTCGCCGACGGCGAGCCGTTCGACGCCCTGACGCTCGACACCGGCGACGCTCCCGCGGTCGTCGAGCGCGCGGACGACCTGCTCGCGCCCGGCGGCCGCCTCGCCGTCTACTCGCCGTTCGTCGAGGGGACCCGCGAGGCGGCGCTCGCGGCCCGTGAGGCCGGCTTCACCGAGGTCGAGACGTTAGAGACGATCCAGCGCGAGATGGACTTCTCCGACCGCGGCTCGCGCCCCTCCACCGCGGGCGTGGGCCACACGGGCTACCTCGTGTTCGCCCGGGCCCCCTGACCCCGCCGCCGACACCTCTCTCCTCCCGACCCCGGTCGGCGCAACGCTCTTTCGGATCGCGACGGTCGAAACGCTATGGGCGCGGACGACGCTGAACCCGAGGCCGACGCAGCCGCCGGAAGCGACGGGTCCGGGCCGTCACGCACCCCCGAGGACGCCGGAAGCGACGGGTCCGCCTCGGCAGGTGCTCCTGCCGCTGCCGACCCCGACTGCGTCGGCGACGCGACGGAGGTCGCCGACGCCCTTCCGCGTCCCGACGACCCCCTGACCGAGTCGATCGAGGCCGCGTTGGCGGGGCGTTCCGGGGTCGTCGCGGTCGGCGTCCCGCTCCGACTCCTCCCGGCGGTGCTCGCGGCCCGCGAGCGATCGCCGGGACCGCTGTGGCGGGTCGCGTGTCGCCCCGGCGTCGTCGACGCGCTCGCTCGCGCGCCGGTCCTCGGCACCGCGGTCGCCGAGGCGGTCGAACGCGACGAAATACGAGTCCGGACCGGCGACCCGCTCGGGCACGGGACGGGTGGGACGCTCTTCGCGACCCCGGAGCGCGCCGACGCCGTGGTCGGTCCCCGCGGGGACCGCTCGCTCGCGACGACGGCGGCCGGTGCCCGTCCGGAGGCGGTCGGCGCCGCCCGCGCGACCGCTGCGGCGCGGTTCGACGCCGCGACGGTCGAGCCGGTCGAGATGCCTTCTCGGCGGCGACTGCTCGCGGTGGCGCGGGAGATCCTCGACGACCGCTTCGCCGACGACCTCGCGACCGTGCTGGAGTCGCTTCCGCCGGGCGAGTTCGGCCGCGCGACGGAGCCGTCGGACCGGTCGCTCCTCGTCGCGCTCGCGGCCCGACACGACCATCTCTTCCGCGACCTCCGGGCGTGGGCCGGCGCCGACGGCATCGGGATCGCCCCGGCACAGGAGTTCACCGGCGACCGGCAGGCCCTCGTCGAGCGGGAGCTGATCGAGTCGATCAAGGTGCCGGCGGGACCGGGGCGGCCGATGCTCCGCCTCCGCGCGGTCGACGACGCCCTGTTGCGCGCCCGCGCCGAGGAAGTGCCGAGCGTCCTCGAAGGGCGGTTCGATCTGCCGACCGACGCGGACGGGCGGACCCGACACGACGCCGGCCGCGGCGAACGCCGGCCGGTCTGGGAGCGGAAGCGTCGGTGAGTGCGGGCCCGCGACTCGCCGTCGGAGGCGGCCCGTCGATCCGACGTGACAAGAACTAACTCGCGGCGGCGCCCTCAGAACGGTATGACGACGTTCTCCGACAGGGTCGAACGGATCTCGATAAGCGGGATCCGCGAGGTGTTCGAGGCGGCCGGCGACGACGCGATCAACCTCGGGCTCGGACAGCCCGACTTCCCGACGCCGCCCCACGCCCGCCAAGCCGCCGTCGACGCGATCGAGTCCGGAAAGGCGGACGCGTACACCGAGAACAAGGGGACCCCCGCGCTGCGGGAGGCGATCGCCGAGAAGCACCGCGCCGATCAGGGGATCGACCTCGACCCCGACAACGTCATCGCGACCGCGGGCGGCAGCGAGGCGCTCCACGTCGCCTTGGAGGCGCACGTCGACGCCGGCGACGAGGTGCTGATCCCGGACCCCGGGTTCGTCTCCTACGACGCGCTGACGAAGTTGGCCGGCGGCGAACCCGTCCCTGTGCCGCTCCGCGACGACCTCACGATCGACCCGGCCGCGGTCAGGGCGGCGATCACCGAGGACACCGCGGCGTTCGTCGTCAACTCTCCAGGGAATCCGACCGGGGCGGTCTCCTCCGAGGAAGACGTCCGGGAGTTCGCGCGCATCGCCGACGAGCACGACGTGCTCTGTCTCTCCGACGAGGTGTACGAGTACACCGTCTTCGACGGCGAACATCACTCGCCGATCGAGTTCGCCGAGACGGACAACGTCGTCGTCGTCAACTCGGCCTCGAAGCTGTTCTCGATGACCGGCTGGCGGCTCGGCTGGGTGTACGGCGCCGAGGGGCGCGTCGAGCGCATGCTGCGCGTCCACCAGTACGCGCAGGCGTGCGCCTCGGCGCCGGCGCAGTACGCCGCCGAGGCCGCGCTGCGGGGCGACCGCGGCGTGGTCGACGAGATGACGGCGTCCTTCGAGCGCCGCCGCGACATCGTCTTGGAGGGGTTCGCGGAGATCGGCCTCGACTGTCCCACCCCGAAGGGGGCCTTCTACGCGATGCCGCGGGTGCCCGAGGGATTCGTCGACGAGTGTCTCGACCGCGGCGTGGTCGTCGTCCCCGGCGAGGCGTTCGGGGAGAACGGCGCCGGTCACGCGCGGGTCTCGTACGCGACCGACGAGAGCGACCTGCGCGAGGCGCTCGACGTGATGGCGGAAGCGTACGAGGCGGCCCGCTGAGGCGACGGCGAAGCGCCTCGGCCGATCAGTTCCCCCCGTCGTTCACGATCCGGAGGTACCGCTCGTAGTACTCGTCGCCGTGCCGGATCATCGCTTCTTCGGTCTCGCGGACGCCGGCGTCCTTGCGAACGTTCCCGTCGAGGTAGTGGCGCGCGTCGATCGCGCGGAGCAGTTCGGCGTACGCGTCGGAGTACGGGTGCGTCTCGCCGTACTCCTCTGCCTCGGCCCGATCGACGATCCGTCCGGCCTCCGCGGAGAGTTCGTCCTGCTCGACCCTCGGACCGACGAGCGCCGCCCGGAGGATCGACTCCACTCGCTCGGGGCTCTCGGCGACCGCCTCGGCGGTCGGCCGGTGGACGGCCTCGTGAAACCGCTCCCGTTCGATTTCGACCCGGTAGGTGGTGTCTCGGTAGGTCACGTAGTCGGGACCGTCGTCGTCGAGCAGCGCGCTCTCCGCGCGCGAAGCTTCGGCCCGATACGCGTAGCCGCCGCGCTCGACCAGTCCGACGGGATAGCCGCCCACGCCACCGCGGGCCCGCGCGGCAAAGTGCGCGATGTGGACGGCCCGCTGGTCGGCCTCCGGGAGATCCCCGTCTTCGCCGCCGTCGACCGGCGACTCGCCGTCGCCGGCTGACGCTCCGTCGCTCTCGGCCTCGAAGAGCCGGAGAACCGGGTAGGTCTCGGCGACCTCGTCGACGATCACCGACCCGAGCCGGTAGTAGGTCCCCTCGAAGCGGGCGTACGCGGGGTCGTCCGGCTCCGCGAAGAACGGCTTCCGGTGTCGGATCGTGTACGGCTCCCCCGCCAGCGCGGCGTCGAGCGCCGCCCCGTCCCACCGCTCGGGCGGGGCGTCGGGGTCGCGAACGTACCGGTCGCGCAGCGAGCCCTCGACCCGCGAGAGCGAGAGCCGCAGTTCCGGCCCGTCGTCTGACTCGTCGTCGCTATCGGTCCCGAGACAGCCGGCGGCGGCGCCGATGCCGCCCGCGAGCGCACCGGCGAGCAGTCGACGGCGGGAGGGCGCGAGTTCGTCCATACGGGGCAGTCGCACTCGCCGCGGCAAAGTCCTTGCCGAAACTCAAGCGCCCGCTTGTGTCACCCGGCGCGACGCGGGCCGGGCCGGGGCCGCCGAAGCCGCCTATGAATAACTACAGGTTATTCACTACCGGTGGAGAGTTTCCGCAAGTTATAGTGCCGACGGCGCAGTATCGGTGCGTAATGGACCGGAACATACAGGTCAGCCGCCTCGACCGGCAGGCGGTCGAGGACCAGGAGGTCGAAATCGTCGAGCGAAAGGGGATCGGTCACCCAGACTCGATCTGCGACGGCGTCGCGGAGTCGGTCTCGCGGGCGCTCTCGCAGCTCTACTTGGACCGCGTCGGCAAGGTGCTCCACTACAACACCGACGAGACGCAGCTGGTCGCCGGCCGCGCGGCCCCCGCGTTCGGCGGCGGCGAGGTCGTCGAGCCCGTCTACATCCTCATCGTCGGCCGCGCCACGAAGGAGTACGACGGCGAGCAGCTCCCGGTCGACTCGACCGCGCTCGCGGCCGCCCGCGACTACCTCGCCGAGGCGATCCCTGAGCTCGAGTACGGCACCGACGTGGTCGTCGACGTGAAGCTCGGCGAGGGCTCCGGTGACCTCCAGGACGTGTTCGGCGAGGAGACGCAGGAGGTTCCGATGGCCAACGACACCTCCTTCGGCGTCGGCCACGCGCCGCTCACCGAGACGGAGACGATCGTCCGCGAGGCCGAGCGCGCGCTCAACACGACCTACCACGACGACCACCCCGAGCTCGGCCCCGACGTGAAGATCATGGGTAAACGCGAGGGCGACCGGATCGACATCACCGTCGCCGCCGCGATGGTCGACGCCTACGTCGACGGGCTCGACGAGTACGACGACGCGGTCGCGTCCGTCCGCGAGTACGTCGACGACCTCGCCCACGAGTACACCGACCGCGAGGTCAACGTCGACGTGAACACGGCCGACGACTACGACGAGGGCTCCGTCTACCTGACTGTCACCGGCACTTCCGCCGAGCAGGGCGACGACGGCTCCGTCGGGCGCGGCAACCGCGCCAACGGCCTCATCACCCCGAACCGCCCGATGTCGATGGAGGCGACCTCCGGGAAGAACCCCGTCAACCACATCGGGAAGATCTACAACCTGCTCTCCACCCGCGTCGCCGAGTCCGTCACCGAGGAGGTCGACGGGATCCGCGACCTCCAGGTCAGGCTCCTCTCGCAGATCGGCCGGCCGATCGACGAGCCGCACGTCGCGGACGCGCAGATCGTCACCGAGGACGGCGTCACGCTGAGCGACATCGAGGCCGACGTCGTCGACATCGTCGACCGCGAGCTGGCCGACGTGACGGACGTGACCCGCAGCGTCATCGAGGGCGACGTCTCGACGTTCTGAGCCGGGCGCCGCCGGTCGCGATCTCTCTCCTCCACCGCCCGCCGGTCGCGATCTCTCTCCTCCACCGCCCGCCGGTCGCGATCTCTCTCCTCCACCGCCCGCCGGTCGCGACCCCCTGCCGCGCCCTCCACGGCTCGCCGACCGCAACGGATTTGCGCCGGCCGGTCCGACGTGGGACCATGACGCGGGTGTGTCTCCTCGGCGACCCCGACGTGGAGCTCTCCTACGAGCTGCTCTCCCGCGAGACGGCTCGCGACGCGCTCGCGACCTACCGAATCGAGGAGCCGTTCGAGAACAGCGTCGCCGTCGACACCGTGAGCCTCGGCGCCGCCGTCTCGCTCCTCAACGACCTCGACTGGTACCTCGTCCGATTCGTCGAGGAGGCGCTCGTGTTGGAGCCCTCCGTCGCGTCCGACGAGTGGCTCTCCCGCGACCTCGCCCGCGAGGTCCGCGACGGCGACGTGCCGCCCGAGGAGACCGACCAGCGATTGAAGGTGTTCGGTCTCGTCGACGGTCTCCCGGTCGAACCCCTCTACGTCCGGCGGCGACAGGGCGAGACGCCCGAGTACGACCTCCGCGATGTCGACGAGACGCTCGTCGTCCGCGTGAGCGAGTCAGAGTTCTCGGGGTAAGCTCCCGAGTCCGACGCCGTCACTCGTCCACTTCGGCGAGGATCCGCGTCCGGACCGGGCCCACGTCGACCGGCGCCCACGCCTCCACGTCGTAGGTCACGTCCGCGAGCGTTTCCAGTCGCTCGGCGTCCCCCTCGTCTATCGCCGTCACCGCCTCGCGGCGGAGCCGGTCGAGGACCGCGTCCGCGAGCGCCTCGCGGTCGACGCCCCGGTCGGGCACGTCGAGGATGTGCGGGAGGTCCTCGGCGCCCTCCGGGAGCGTCGGGAACGCGGCGGGACCGACCGCGAGCGCGGTCGATTCGGCGGTGTGGCCCGTCACGTCGTCCCCGGAGAGCGCCCCGTCCGGCGCCGGCACGAGCGCGTACTCGTCGACCGCGAGGTCGATCGCGGCGTCGATGGCGGCCTCGTCGGCCTCGGTCCGCTGTTTGAACGCCAGCTCTGAGAGCGCCCGCGAGAGCTCGGCGCGGGTGAGCCACTCGAACAGGTCGACGACGCCGGCGAGGTCGTCGCGCGCGGCCACGCTCGGCCCGCTCCCGTGCGCCATCGTCAGTCCTCTCCCGGCGCGGGCCCCGTCTGTCCGGCGTCGGTCGCGGGGCTGCCGCCGGCGCCGGTTCCGCCGTCCGTGCCCCCGCCCCGAGCCCCGTCGAGGTCGGCGGTCGCGGCCTCGAAGACCTCGTCGGGGTCGACGGGAGCGTTCCGCCAGGCCGGGAGTCGAGTGTCCGGCCCGGGCTCCCCCAGCGCCTCGGCGTACGTCGCCACCTGTGACCGCTCGTCGGCGGCGTCGTACGAGAGCCCGTTGAACGCCGCGTCGGTCGCGTAGCCGTCGACCAGCGTCTCGGCGGCCTCGCGGTAGCGCTCGGCGAGGCCGTCGTAGTCGACGTCGACGCCGGCGTCTTCGACCGCGCGCAGGGTCGCCTCGCCGACCGCCCGGCTCATGTCCGCGAGGCCGGTCGGCCCCTCGACGGAGCGGTGGTCGTGCTCGTAGCTCCCCAGGTCAACCTGCGCGCTGTCGGCGAACCCGGCGCGGTCGAACGCCTCACCGAGCGTGCCGACCTCCAGCCCCCAGCCGCGCTGGACGCGGAGCTCGGAGACGAGCTCGCTCGTCGCCGCGAACTCGCCGGCGAGCGCGTAGCGGAACGCCGAGAGGTACGCCAGCACGTCCGGCTCCCGCCCCGGCGCGGCGTCGCCGAGCGCGCGGACGAGCGGCCGGAAGAACAGCCTGAACAGCCGCCCGTACAGCGAGCCGTCCTCGACGCGGGCGTAGTACCCCTTCGAGAACGCGTACCCTTCCCCGAGCGGGAACAGCAGCCGGTTCACGAACGCCGGCGAGTAGGTCTTCGTGTCGGCGTCGTGGACGACGACGAACTCCTCGTCAAGCGCGCGACCGAGGGCGAGCCACACGTCCCGACCCTTGCCGCGGTCGCCGTCGAGCCCGCGCGCTTCGAGCAGCGAGGCGAGCTCGGGGCCGTCGCACCACAGCGTCTCGACGTCGAGGTCGAACCCGTCGAGCCAGTCCGCGAACGGGCCGGCGCGGTCGGGCGACGCCCGGAGCGGAACGATCACGCGGGCGGGGTCGACCGTCTCTAGCGTCGAGAGCACGCGCTCGGCCGCGAGCGTCCCGTACTCGCGCTCGGTCATCGGCACGACGACCGCCGCGCGGTCCGTGGGGGCGTCGGGCCGGTGGTCGGTCAACGCGTGGAGGGTCGTCACGCGCTCCTGAACGTACTCCATTTACCGATCACACGGGAGCGACGACCAAAACAGGTGCGGTGCCCCAACCCGGCGTCGGTCCCCGAGCGGGGGGTCGGCCGGGCCGCGAGGTCGGCGCTCGGGGCGTCGCCTCAGACCCTCCGCGTCGCGCCCGCTGCCCCCCCGGGAACGCGTCCGAGGCGGTACAGCACCGCGTACGCCGCGACGAGGAGCGCCAGCCCCCCGGCGAGTGAGAGGAAGACGGCGTCGTACGTCGCGCCCGCCTCGATCGCCTCGCCGACGGCCCAGGAGCCGGCCGCCTGCGTTGACATCATCCCGGCCGAGAACATCGCGTACGCCGACGCGCGGGACTCGTCCGGCAGCGACGCGAGCAGGTACGTGTCGCCAGCGGGGAACAGCATGTGGATGGCGAACCCCACGACGACGCTCGCGGCGATCACCGCCGCCAGCCCCTCGGCGACGACCACGAGGACGACCCCGCCGACGAACGCCGTGACGATGCCGAGCAGGTACGGGACGTGGGGAAGCCGGTCGGCGAGGTCGCCCGAGACGAGGAAGGCGGGCACGCCGGCGGCGAAGATCACCGTCAAGAGGTTCCGCGCGGTCGACCGCGTCAGGTCCTTGTCGATCATGTACAGCTCATAGAAGTTGAACAGGCCCTGCCAGACGAAGCTCGTGAGGCCCATCAGCACGATGCCCGCGAGGATCAGCTTCCACTCGCCGCGGGCGGCCCCGAGGAAGTCGGTGTCGCTCGCGCCGGCGTCCGGGAGGTCAGTCCGCCGCGCGAGCGCGACGAACACGACCGTGCTGGCGGCCGCGGCGAGCGCGAGCGCGTAGAAGGCGTACCGCCAGTCGTACCACAGCGCGACGGTGACGGCGGGCGCGGCGATGACGGCGGCGAGCTGGCTGGCCATGCCGTGAACGCCCATCACGCGTCCGACGCGCTGCGGGAACAGCTCCGCGATGAACGGGTTCGCGGCGACGAAGTAGACGCCGGAGGCTAAGCCGATCGCGAAGGCGGCGACCATCAGCGCGAGCACGCTCGGCGCGAGGGCGACGCCGAGCGCCCCCGCGGTCAGCATCGCGCCGGAGACGAGGATGACGCGCCGCCGCGCGAAGCGCGTGAGCGCCCAGCCGGCCGGGATGCGCGGCGCGGCCGAGCCGAGCCACGCGAGCGTGACGATGAGCCCGGCGGTCCCCTCGCGGATCCCGAACGCGTCGATGAACTCTCCCACCAGAGGGGCGAACACGACGCGCGCGAAGTTGACGAGGAACACCAGCGCGCAAAGCGATCCGAACAGCCGGGTCCGTGACACGGCGGCGCTTCTCCGCGCCCGGACACAAGCGTTGCGGAAGCGCACGCACCCGGATCTCGGGAGCCGCTCGCGGGCTGCGGCCGCGTCCCTCCGCCGGGTGCCGATCTCGCTCGACGCGTCAGACCGATGTCGTACGGGGTTTTTATCCGCCCCGACGACGAACGGCGGAGTATGAAATCCACGCGCAAGGGACTCCGCGACGGCGACCTGATGAAGGACACCTACGAGCGGCTGAACTGTGCCGACTGCGAAAAGGTGTTGAAAAAGGAGAACGACCCCGACGAAGTGTTCTCCGTCCGCATCTGTCCGGAGTGCGGAAGCCGGTTCAAGGAGCTCCGCTGACCGTCGTCTCGCCCGTCGCCGCACCGCACCGGCCTCCGCGCCGCACCACTCCGCTCCGAATCGCTCTCCCCCGCACCGCACCGGCCTCCGCCGCGCTGCCGGACTTCGACTACCGCTCGCGCCTCTCCTCGCTGACCGTCGCCGTTCACGAATCGATCGCCGTCGCGACCGACTCCGCCACCGCCCCCGCCTCGTCCGCGACGATCTCGATCCACCGGTACTCGGCGTACGCCGTGGCGGCCGAGAGCGCGCTCCGCTCGTCGGCCGCGAGCGCGTCGTCCTGCTCCGCGAACAGCGGCAGGAACTGCGTCGCCAGCCACCGCGCCAGCGGGTTCTCGCTCTCCGCGAGCGCCGCGGCGGACTCGACCGCCGCGCCGCGCGCCGCGCCGATCGCCGCGGCCTCGTCCGGGAACATCGTGTCGCCCGCCTCGACGCGCGCGGCGACGGCGTCGACCGCTCGGAGCCGGGTCTGGACGAGCGCGGTCCGGGTCAGCCCGGTCGCCGGGTGGTCGGGCTCGTAGTCGCCGACCGCGACCGGGTCGAACCACAGCCCGTCGAAGCTCCGGTAGACCGCGCTCGACAGGAGGTCGGCGCTCGGCGCGTCCCGCGCGACGGCGCGCTCGTCGACGAAGGCCTCCGGGCCGGGGTTCTCCCTGAGGTCCTCGACCCCCTCGCCGTGGAGCTCGCGGAGCCGGTCGCCGACCGCGCCGCCGAGGCGGTCCATTTCGCGGCGGATCGGTTCGGCGACCGGCTGCGGGTCGGCGAGCGAGGCCGCGTACCGGTCGCCGAGGTACCGTCCCGCCTCGACGTACGACTGGACCCGCTCGACGTCTCCGACCGCCTCTCCCGCGCGGATCGGGTTCGCCTCGTCGGCCGGACTCCCGCTGCCGACCAGCGTCCGGCGGAGCGCCTCGTCGTACCACCGCTCGATCGGGCCGTAGACCGCGGCGCCCGCCAGGGGGTCCGCGGCGGGACCGGGGAGCGCGTCCAGCGTCTCAGACGCGCGCTGACGCACCGCCCCGACGTCGGGCGCCACCGCTCCCGGATCGCCCTCGACGGTCACGCCCGCCCACGTGCCGACGGCGCTCGCGGCGTGATCGCGCGCCGTTGAGTACCGCTCAACCGCTTCCAGCGGAACGAGCGGCTCGTCGGGTCCCGGCAGCGCCTCGCGGGCCGCCGCCCGCTCCGCCTCGATGCGCCCGCGGAACCCGCCGTGCGGGAGCCGCTCCGCGGTCAGGGGGTCCGGGATCGGGCTGAGCAGGCGGTCGACGCGGTCCGCGAACGCGGCGGCGACCTCCGGCTCGAAGCCGACGGGGACGATCCGCGGCCGAGCCGGGACGGAATCGTCGAACTCGCGTGGAACGGCGTCGACGTCGAGCGACGGCGGGTCGTCCCAGAACCGCCGCTCGCTCCCCCGGCCCGAGCAGCCGGCGAGCGAGCCGAGCGCGGCGGCGCCGGCGGCGGCGAGCGCGCCGCGCCGGGTGAGCCCCCGCGGCATCAGAGCTCACCCCACTCGTCGGTCGCCGTGGCGTTCCCGGGGACGGTCGCGTTCCCGTCGATCACCGCGTACTCCGTGTCCGTAGTCCGACACGGCGACCTACCGCTGGAGCCGGACCCGGTGAGCCGGTCGTCGAGGACGACCGGAAGCCGGAAGAGGAGGGCGAGCGCGACCCGCGCGTCGGCCTCGCAGGCCTCGTCCGGCGGCCTGAGCTCGCGGCAGTACTCGAACTCCACGTGCCCGGGATCCCACGAGACGGACTCGATGTGGAGTCGTTCGCACGACTCGATGCCGGCGGGCGACACGTACACCGTCTCCGCGTCGTAGTCGGTCTCGTCGAGGAACGACCGGATCCGATCGCGGTCCGCCTCGGCGACATCCTCGGCCACGAGCAGATCGGCCGCCCGCTCGGCGCTCGTGACGAGCTCGCGGTCGATCGCGACGGGCTCTCCGGCGCCGTTGGTCGCGCTCCCGTCGAGGAGGACCGGGTCGCCGCTCGGGTTCCGCGGCTTCAGGACGGTCGGGTCCGTGTCCGTCCCGGAGACCTGCCGTCGGACCGACTCCGATCCTGTGCCGTCCGCGCCGGAGCAGCCGGCGAGCGCGGCGATAGCGCCGATGGCGCCGCCGCGGAGGAGGGCTCGTCGGGTGGGGGACATAGGAGGCGATACCGTCGGTCCGGGTAAACCTCTTTTGGGGCCGGTCGTCGTCCGCGGTCACTCGAAGACGGCGTCGAACGCCGACGCGCCCAGCGGGTCGAAGGTGCCGGCGGCGACGTTCTCGCGGACGTGGTCGGGGTCGGTCGTGCCGACGAGCGACGAGGTGACGCCCGGTGCGCTCCGCGCGAAGTTGAGCGCGCGCTGGGCCGGCGTCTCCCCGGCGAGCGTCGCGTCGACGTCGGGCGGGACCGCGCCCTCGACCGCGAGGTCTCCCTGTCCGATGCTCGCGCTCGTCACCACAGAGAGCCCGGCCTCGTGGGCGAACGAGAGCGCCGAGACGGGCCCGTCCGCGTCACCCTCGGACGGCGCGCGGTGGTTCCGCCGGGTGAACGCGTCCGCCATCGCGACGTTGAAGGGGAGCTGGACCGCCGCGAGCCCGTGGTCGTCGTCGGGGCTGACCGCCTCGCCGGCGGCCTCGGCCCGCGAGAGCACCTCCGCGAGCGAGAGGTACCGGTCGCCGTCCTCCGCAACGCGGAACGCGTCCCACGTCGCGACGCCGTAAGCCCCGACGTCGCCCGCGGCGCGCCGGCGTTCGAGCGCCTCGAACGCGGCTTCGAGCGCGTCGTACACGTCGCCACGCGACCTGACAGCGAGCTGCGTCTCGGGGTTGTGGACGTAGAAGCAGTCGACCGCGTCGAGGCCGAGCCGGTCGAGCGAGCGGTCGAGCGACCACTCCAGGAAGTCGGGGGTCATCGCGTGCGCCCCGTTCGCGAGGTCGTCGGGGTCGACGATCCCCGGCTCGACGAAGCGCTCGCGGACGTACGCGCTCGGGTCGCTCGGTCGCTCGCCGTCGAACGGGAGGAAGCCGCCCTTCGTGGCGACGACCACCGACTCCCGGTCGAGGGGGGCGTCCCGGAGCGCCTCGCCGACGACGCGCTCGGCGCGGCCGCAGCGGTAGTTGGCCGCGGTGTCCACGTGGTTCACGCCGGACCGGAGCGCCAGCTCGATCGACTCGCGCGAGGCCTCGTCGACCGCGGGCGTCGGGTCGCCGAGGTACGTCCCGATCCCGACGCTGGAGACGACGCCGGGACCGAACCGCCGGAAGTAGGTGCGCCCGAAGGCGTCGCCGAACCGGTTCCGGTACCCCCAGAGGGCCTCGCGAGTCGCCATGTGTCCGGAGTTGTCGGCTCGCGGGTAAAAGTCGCGCGGGAGACCGCCGGTCGCGCTCACACCGCGTCAGGAACGGGCGTCTGTCAACGGGACGCGCGGAAGGTCCGCGTGGTGTCTCGCTTCCCGCGGGTGACGTCGACCTCGACGAGCCCGAGCGAGGTGAACACCTCGCCCCAGTCCCGGTAGAACAGCGGCGTCCCCTCGTCGACGTAGTTCACGTCCGGCGGAGCTGACGCCGACCCCTGCGTCGGGGCCTCGATCTCGGCCGTGATCAGAAGCTCGTCGGTGATCCGCGCTATCTCCTCGAAGGCCGGCTCGGCGTCCGGATGGAGGTGTTGTAGCGTCTCGACCGAGAACACCGCGTCGAACGCGCCGTCGTCAAACCCGCCGACCACGTCCTCTATCGCGCCGCAGTGAAAGGTCCCGTCGGCGGCGAGCTCGGGGTAGGCGTCCCGCATCTCGTCGAACGCCCCGGGGTTGATGTCGACGCCAGAGAGGTCCTCGAAGCCGTGGGTTGCGAGGTGGTCGAGGTGCCGGCCCGACCCGCACCCCAGCTCGAGGACGGCCGCGTCGCGGTCGAGGCGCGCGTCGAGGCCCTCACGGATCAGCTCGCTCGTCTTGTTCGGCCCGCGGTGGGCGTAGTACGCCGGCGAGTATTCGCCCGTCCGGTTCGTCCAGGAGTCTCGGACGGTGTTGATGTTCACGGATAACGATTCTGGCAGCGAGGCATAACGCCGTCGAACGGCGCGCGGTGTGCGCCGACGCCGCCGCGGCCCGCTCGGACGCGTTAGGCGCCGACGGCCCTCCGACGTTCGTACTCCGTACGCGGCCGTTATCGCGCGTTTAAACCCGTTGGTACGGTCGTAGCGGACTTCAAACGCCCGGCGGATTCCCGGTACAACGAAACGAGGGAAGTACATATCAGTATCAACATTCCGAAAGAAATACAAAATATACACACAAACGAGTAAATATGCTCGACGGAAAGACCGCTATCGTCACCGGCGGCTCGGCCGGCATCGGGAAGGCCATCGCTGCGGAGTTCGTCGATCAAGGGGCGTCGGTCGTGATCGCGAACCGGACCGAGGAGGCGGGACGAGAGACCGCCGAGGAGCTCGGCTGTTCGTTCGTCCAGTGCGACGTCTCGTCGTACGAATCCGTCGAATCGCTGGTCGAACAGACGGTCGAGGAACACGGCGGGTTGGACATCCTCGTGAACAATGCCGGGATCGGGCTCACTGGAACGGTCGAGGAGACGTCGCTCGAGGACTGGCACAAGTTGTTAGAGGTCAATCTCAACGGCGTCATCTACGGGACGCGAGCAGCCATGCCGTACCTGCGCGAGTCCTCGGGGGCGGTCCTCAACGTCGCGTCGGTGTTCGGACTGGTCGGGGGACCGCAGACGGCCGCGTACGCGACCGCGAAGGGCGCTGTCGTCAACTTCACCCGAACAACGGCCGTCGATTACGCCGACGCCGGCGTCCGGGTGAACAGCATCTGTCCCGGCTTCGTCGAGACCGAGATGACTGCGTCAGAGCTTAATGACGACTCTTTCTACGAGTTCGTCCTCAGTCAGACGCCGATCGGCCGCATCGCCGAACCGGAAGAGATCGCAGAACCGGCGGCGTTCCTCGTCTCGGACAAGGCCTCGTACATCACCGGAGTCAACCTCTCGATCGACGGCGGGTGGACGACGCACTGACGCGCGGCCCCGTCGGCTTCGACCCCGGTCTGTCCAGTCATATTCGGCGTGACCCGAGCGACCTCGTAGTCGCTGATCCGTTTAAATACTAGTCTCTCACATGCTAGTCTATGACAGACACGGAATACGACTTCGTCGTCGTCGGGGCGGGCTCTGCGGGCTGCGTCCTCGCGAACCGACTCACCGCGGACCCGGACAGGAGCGTGCTGCTCCTCGAAGCGGGCACACCCGACGACGACCGGAACATGCGGATCCCGGCGGGCTTTCCGGAGCTGTTCGAGAGCGACGCGGACTGGGAGTACTACACCGAGCCGCAGGACGGCTGCGGCGGTCGACGGCTCTACTGGCCGCGCGGTAAGACGCTCGGCGGGTGCTCCTCCACGAACGCGATGATCTACATCCGCGGCCACCCGTCGGACTACGACGACTGGGCGGCCCTCGGCAACAACGGCTGGGGGTACGAGACCATGCTGGAGTACTTCAAGCGGGCGGAGACGTTCACGCCGTCGGGATCGCCCTACCACGGGTCCGCGGGGCCGCTCAACGTGACGGACCAGTCCTCGCCGCGACCGGTCTCCCAGGCGTTTGTCGACGCCGCCGCGCAGGCGGGCTACGACCGCACGGACGACTTCAACGGGGCGGCACAGGAGGGCGTGGGGATGTACCACGTCACGCAGAAGAACGGGGAACGCCACAGCGCCGCCGACGCGTACCTCAAGCCCGCCCTCGACCGACCGAACCTCACTGCCGAGACCGGCGCGCAGGTGACCGAGGTGACCATCGAGGACGGTCGCGCGACGGGAGTTCAGTACAGCCAGGACGATCAGAGCCGGTCCGCGGGGGCCGCCGAGGAGGTCCTCCTCAGCGCCGGCGCGGTCAACTCCCCGCAGCTCCTCATGCTCTCGGGCGTGGGCGACCCAGACCACCTCGCGGACCACGGCATCGATGTCGAGACGGCGTCGCCCGGCGTCGGTCGGAACCTCCAAGATCACCTGTTCGCGTTCACCGTCTACGAGACCGACGGCGACATCAGCACGCTCGACGACGCCGGCGGCCTGCTGGACGTCTTCAACTGGTTCCTCCGCAAGCGCGGGAAGCTGACCTCCAACGTCGCCGAGGCCGGCGGGTTCGTCCGCACCGACGGCGCCGATTCCCGGCCCGACCTCCAGTTCCACTTCGCTCCCTCGTACTTCATGGACCACGGCTTCGCGAACCCCGAGACCGGGCGGGGGCTGTCGATCGGCGCGACGCAACTCCGGCCGGAGAGCCGCGGGCGCGTCACGCTTCGCTCCGCCGACCCGTTCGACGACCCTATCATCGACCCGAACTACCTCGACGCGGACGCGGACCTCGAAACGCTCGTGGACGGGGTCAAGCGCGCCCGCGAGATCGCCCGGCAGGACGCGCTCGCCGGGCACGTCGGGCGCGAGGTGTGGCCCGGCGAGGACGCCGAGACCGACGAGGCGATCGCCCGGCACGTCCGCGACACGTGTCACACCGTGTACCACCCCGTCGGCACGTGCGCGATGGGGGACGACGAGGCGGCGGTCGTGGACGAGGAGCTTCGGGTTCACGGCGTCGAGGGGCTCCGCGTCGTCGACGCGAGCGTGATGCCCACGCTCGTCGGCGGCAACACGAACGCCCCGACGATCGCCGTCGCCGAGCGGGCGGCGGACCTGATCCGCGACCGACCGACGCCGAGCGCGACGGAGCCGGCCGCGGCCGCCGACGACTGACCTGGTTCGGGCCCGCACCAGCGGCCGCTTCGTTCCGGACCGCGCCCCGCTGGCCGCTTCGCTCCGGATCGCGCCGCCACTCTCGCTCGGCGTCAGACGCACGCACGACGCCGACGCAACGACTATACGGATTCCTCGTGTCAGTTGCGTCAATGGACTCGCTCACCGACCACCTAGCGGACCTCGTCGCTGACGTCGACGCCGCGCTGCTGTTCTCTCCGACGAGCTCCTTCTACGAGCGGTTCGCGAACGGCGGGAGCGAGGTCGTCGTCGTCGCGCCCGACAACGACGTCGACGCTGAGACGTTCGTCGATCTCCCGCTCCCCTTCGACAACGTGAAAGACCGGATCCGGTTCGGCATCGAGGGCGCGATGGACGCGGACCTCGTCTCCGAGGGCGACGAGGTCGCGTGCGTCGCCTCCGTCTTCGAGGGCGGCTCGGACGCGGTCGTCCGGGTCACCGTCGACGAGAGTATCCACACCGGCATCTTCGACCTGTTCGCCAACTCCCGCGCCGAGCCGAGCGTGATCCGCGACGTGTTCGAGGTCGCGATCGAACTCGGTCAGAAGGGACAAAAGGGGAAGCCGGTGGGCGCGCTGTTCGTCGTCGGCGACGCGGGGAAGGTGATGAACAAGTCGCGGCCGCTGTCGTACAACCCATTCGAGAAGAGCCACGTCCACGTCGGCGACCCAATCGTGAACGTCATGCTCAAGGAGTTCTCGCGGCTGGACGGCGCGTTCGTCGTCTCCGACTCCGGGAAGATCGTCTCGGCGTACCGTTACCTCGAACCCGCTGCCGAGGGGGTCGACATCCCGAAGGGCCTCGGCGCGCGCCACATGTCCGGAGCCGCGATCACCCGCGACACCAACTCGACCGCGATCGTCCTCTCCGAGTCGGACGGGCTCGTCCGGGCGTTCAAGGCGGGCGAACTCGTCTTGGAGATCGATCCGGAGGAGTACTGACTCATGTCCGCGGTCCAGATCACCGTCCCAGAGTTCCTCCTGAACGTGCGGTACCGGATCTGGCTGGCGCTGGCGGTGCTCCTCTTCGGTCTCGCGCTGGCGTACCTCACCGGCGTGATCAACCGCCGGCTGCTCCGCCGGGCGGGCGTCCCCGAGGTGATCGAGGGGACCACCTTCGAGCGGACGGCCCGCGAGTTCGACACCTCGACGGTGCGGATCTTGGCGCAGCTGTCGAGCTACTTCATCGTCGCCGTCGCGGTCATCGTCGCCCTCACGGTCGCAGACGTGAACTACCTCGAACAGTTCTGGTCCGGCGTCGCCGCCTTCCTCCCGCGGCTGTTCGTCGCCGCCGTCGTCGTCATCGTCGGCGTCGTCGTCGGCGACAAGGCGGAGCTGCTCGTCGCCGAGCGCCTCCGGGGGATCAAGCTCCCCGAACTCGGCGTCCTCCCGACGGTCGTGAACTACAGCGTCGTCTACGTCGCCGCGCTCATCGCCCTCGGACAGGTGGGCGTTCAGACGCTCGCGCTCATCGTGCTGCTCGCGGCGTACGCGTTTGCGGTGGTGCTGTTCGCCGCGCTCGCGACGAAAGACCTCGTCGCGTCGGCCGCCGCCGGCGTCTTTCTCCTGCTCCGACAGCCGTACAGCATCGGCGACGAGGTCCGCGTCGCCGGCGAGCGCGGCGTCGTTCAGGAGGTCGACCTCTTCGTCACCCACATCGAGACCGACGGCGAGGAGCACGTCCTCCCGAACCACGTCGTGTTCCGCGAGGGGATCGTGCTGATCCGGGAGTAACCCCCGATCCGACCACGTTGCGGCCGACGCCGACTCCGTTACCGATTCTCACGCTGTGAAAGTCGTTGTCACCATATAACACGACCCGACGCCAACGTTGATACATGACCTCCGGTACCGCGAGCGCCGCTTGCGACGGCTGGGACGGGAGCGAGTGCGAGGGGACGCCGCACTGCCCGCCGCGGTGTCCGCGCTTCGTCGACAAGGAGGGCGCGCGCTGGACGATCCGGCCCGCGACCGACGCGGACGAGCCGTTCCTCGCAGAGATGTACGAGCGGTTCGGCCGCCCCCACCGCGCGCAGGGGCTCCCGCCGGTGAGCCGGCGCCGGCGCGTCGACTGGATCCGATCCATGCTGTCGGAGGGGAACAACGTCGTCGCCGAGCGGGACGGCGAACTGTTCGGCCACGCGATGTACACCCCGACCGACGCCGACACCCCCGAACTCGCCGTCTTCGTCCACCCGGACGCGCAGGACCGCGGCGTCGGGACGGAGCTGTGCCGTCACGTGATCGCCAACGCCGCGGCCGCCGGCCGCGACGGGATCGAACTCCACGTCGAGACCGGGAACCGCCCCGCGCGGAGCGTCTACCGGACGGTCGGCTTCGAAGTCGTCGAGCGGCGCGGCGACCTCCGGATGCGGGTCGACCTCGACCAGCCGATCGCGACCGAGGTCCGCTGGCCGCCGCTCGCCCGCGAGGGCCCCGCGGAGCCGGCGGTCGACCTCTCACCGACCGACGGCGGGCCCGAGCGATCGCCCGCGGACGACTGAGCGGCACGGCGCTCCTGCGGGCGACTGGCCGCCACAGCGTTCCCGCAACCGCCCGGTCGACACCGCACTCTCCTCGGTGCCACCGCAACCGTTAGGCCCCGCCGACCCGAGGGTATCGTAACCGTGGACGACGCCATCGAGTGGCTGCGAGACCGCCCCTTCTACGAGGGACAGATCGCCGACCAACGGCGGCTCCCGGCGCGCGAGCCGGAGTTCGCCGATGTCGACCTCGAACCGCGGCTCGCCGACGCGCTCGCGGACCGCGGCATCGAGCGGCTCTACCGGCATCAGGCCGACGCCATCGGCGCGGTCCGCGACGGCGACGATGTCGTGCTCGCGACCGAGACGGCCAGCGGCAAGTCGCTCGCGTACACCGTCCCGGCGTTCGAGGCCGCGATGGACCACGGCGGGCGCACGCTGTACATCGGCCCGCAGAACGCGCTGATAGCCGACCAGGAGGAGTCGCTGTCCGAGCTCGCGGCCGACCTCGGCTTCGGCAGCCGCGTGTCGGTCGACTCGTACACCGGGCGGCTCTCGCGGGCGGAGAAGCGCGACGTGCGCGACCGCCGCCCAACCGTCCTCCTCTCGAACCCGGACATGCTCCACTACGCGCTGCTCCCGTACGCGGGGCGCCTGTGGGACTGGTTCTTCTCCTCGCTGGAGCACGTCGTAATCGACGAGGTCCACAGCTACCGCGGCGTGTTCGGCTCGCAGGTCGCGCTGACCCTCCGCCGGCTCGCGCGAACCTGCGAGCGATTCGGCTCCGCGCCGCAGTTCGTCTGCTGCTCGGCGACGATCAACAACCCCGTCGACCACGTCGCGACCGTTACCGGCCGCGACCCCGACGGGATCGCCCTCGTCGACGAGGACACCTCGGGGCGCGGGCCGCGCGACTGGGTGCTGTGGAACCCGCCCGAGTACGACGACGACTGGCAGGAGCGCGGCAGCGGCCGCCGGAAGTCGAGCCACACGGAGAGCAAGCGCCTCTTCGTCGACCTCGTCACGGCGGGCCAGCAGACGCTCGCGTTCACCCGCGCCCGCCAGACCGCCGAGCAGTACGCGACCGACAGCGCGAGCGACCTCCGCGAGCGGGGGGAGCGCGACCTCGCAGGGAAGGTCGGCGCGTACCAGGCGGCGCTCACCGACGACCGACGCCGCGAGATCGAGGCCGACCTCCACGCGGGCGACCTCCGCGGCGTCTGGTCGACGAGCGCCCTCGAACTCGGCGTCGACGTGGGCGGGCTCGACGCCGTGGTGCTGGACGGCTACCCCGGCACGCGGATGTCCGCGCACCAGCGCGCGGGGCGGGCCGGTCGCGGCGACGACCCGGCCACGGTCGTCATGGTCGGGGGCGAGGACCAGCTCGACCAGTACCTGATGCGCAACCCGAGCGACTTCTTCGACGCGCCGCCGGAGGACGCGATCTGCGACCCGGAGAACGGGCAGCTCATGCCCGGCCACGTCGCCTGCGCGGCCGACGAGAACTGGCTCTCTCCAGACGACGAGCGCTTCTTCGGCGACACGTTCCCGGGCGTCGTCGCCGGCCTGACCGAGGCGGGCGCCCTCGAACGGCGCGAGGCCGCGAAGGGCACGCGCTGGGTCCACGCCGGCGACGGAAGCCCCCAGCAGTCCGTGAACCTCCGCACGGCCGAGGAGCGCGAGATATCGCTGATCGAGCGGTCGAGCGGCGAGACGGTCGCGACGCTCGGCTTCGCGGACGCGCTCCGCGACGCCCACCCGGGCGCGATCTACCACCAGCAGGGCCGCACCTACGAGGTGGTCGAGCTGGACCTCGACCGCGACGTGGCCGAGCTCCAGCAGTCGTGGGCGGACTACTACACGCAGGTGCGCTCCGACAAGGACATCGTCGTGAACGAGGACCTCGACGAGCGGGCGCTCTCGGCGCGCCCCGACGTGCCCGTCCGGTTCGCGGACGTCACGGTGACCGAGCAGATCACGGGGTTCGTGCGGAAGGACGCGGCGACCGGGGAGTCGCTCGGCGAGTCGACGCTCGACCTCCCGGAGACGACGCTACGGACGAAGTCGTTGTACTTCCCTGTGCCCGCGGACGTCGAGCGCGAGATGCGGCGACTCGGCGACGCGCTCGACGATGGGGACGCCGGAGATCCCGAGGTCAGCGCCGACGGAGGTGCGCCCGATTCGGGCGTCGATGTCGACGGCGAGCCGATCCCGGGCGGCGAGTACGCGTTCAACGGCGGGATCCACGCCGCCGAACACGGGATCATCTCGCTGTTCCCTTTCCACCTGCTGTGCGACCGGGCCGACGTGGGGGGGATCTCGACGCCCCACCACCCGCACACTGAGGGGCCGGCGGTGTTCGTCTACGACGGCTACCCCGGCGGCGTCGGACTCACGCGCCGCGGCCACCGGCGGATCGAGGAGCTGATGACCCGAACCGCGCGTCTGATCGACACCTGCGGCTGCGAGGGTGGCTGCCCCGCCTGCGTCCAGTCGCCCCACTGCGGGAACGGGAACGACCCGCTGGCGAAAGCGCCGGCCGTGCGACTGCTCGAATCGCTCACGGGGGCCGACGCGGACGCCCGATAGGACCTGCTCGGAGCCAGTCAAGCCTCCGCCGGTCCCGGTGGTTTCACGGTGGACGCGTCCGTGCGGATCCCATGGAGCTGTTCTGGCACCGACGGGACCTCAGAGTCGCGGACAACGTCGGCTTAGCGGCCGCCGCGGGGGCCGGCGACGGAGACGCGAGCGAAGACGCCGACCAGGGGCCCGCCGCGCCCGTCTTCGTCTTCGACCCCGACGTGCTCGACCACGCGAGCGACGTGCGGGTCCGCCGCCTGCTCGACGGGCTCGCGGCGCTCCGCGAGGCGTACCGCGAGCGCGGGAGCGACCTGATCGTCGCGCACGGGGACCCTGAAGCGCTGCTCCCGCGCCTCGCCGAGGCGCTCGGCGCCGAGCGCGTCGTCTGGAACCGCGACTACTCGGGGCTCGCCCGCGAGCGCGACGCCGGGGTTCGACGCGCGCTCGACGCGGCCGGCGTCGCGCGAGAGGCCCACCACGACGCGGTCCTCCACGACCCCGACGCGATCCGGACGAACGCCGGGGACCCGTACTCCGTGTACAGCTACTACTGGAAGAAGTGGACCGACCGCGCGAAGGACGACCCCCTTTCCGCGCCGACCGGCGCTGCGCTCGCCGCCGCCGACCGACTGACGGACGCGGTCGACGCTATCGACGGGACCGACGCGGGCGACGCGACGGTGGCCGACGCCGGCGTCGACGCGCTCCCCGTCGCCACGGTGGGCGACCTCCCGACGCCCGCCGACCTCGGCTTCGCCGAGCCGGACGCCGATGTCGGGCCGGCGGGGACCGCTGCCGCGCGCGAGCGCCTCTCCGACTTCCTCGACGAGGCGGTGTTCGCCTACGAGGCCGAGCGCGACTACCCCGCCGAGGACGCGACCTCGCGGCTGTCGACCTTCCTCAAGTACGGGGAGATCGGCGTCCGCGAGGCGTACGCGGCGACCGAGGAGGCGATGGCCGAGGCGGCGTCGGACGCGCGGCCCGACGACGCCCCCGAGCAGGTCGAGGAGTTCCAACAGCAGCTGGCGTGGCGGGAGTTCTACACGCAGGTCCTCTTCCACAACCCCGAGGTGGTGACGGCGAACTACAAGGAGTACGAGGAGGGGATCGACTGGCGCGACGACCCCGACGAGATCGCGGCGTGGAAGCGCGGCGAGACGGGATATCCCATCGTCGACGCCGGGATGCGCCAGCTGCGCGAGGAGGCGTTCATGCACAACCGCGTGCGGATGATCGTCGCCTCCTTCCTCACGAAGGACCTGCTCGCGGACTGGCGGCACGGCTACCACCACTTCCGCGAGCGGCTGGCCGACCACGACACCGCGAACGACAACGGCGGCTGGCAGTGGGCAGCCTCGACGGGGACCGACGCGCAGCCGTACTTCCGCATCTTCAATCCCATGACGCAGGGCGAGCGATACGACCCCGACGCGGAGTACATCACGGCGTACGTCCCCGAACTGCGCGGCGTCGAGCCCGACCTCATCCACGAGTGGCACGAGCTGTCGCCGACACAGCGCGCGAACGCGGCCCCGGCGTATCCCGCGCCGATCGTCGACCACTCGGAGCGCCGCGAGGAGGCGCTCGCGATGTACAAGCGGGCGCGCGGCGAGGACCCGGAGGAGGACTGACTCCCGCCGTCCGAGAGCGTGCCAACAGTTAACAAAGGCGGACAACCGTTAGGTGAAACGGGCGCGACCCGGCCGTATGGTCGACGTCGTCCTCACGAAACAGCGGATCGAGTCCGGAGCGACCGAGCGGCTCGAAGCGTGGGCGCGAGAGATTCGGGATCGAGAGTCCGAGGCGGTTGAAACCCTGCGCAACGAAGGGATGTACTCCGAGACCGCGTTCGTCGAGCACGCCGACGACGGGGACTACCTCGTTTACTATATGAAAGCCGAGGACATCGACGCGGTCTACGAGGCGTACGAGGAGTCGTCCCACGACATCGACGAGGAGCACGAGCGCGTGCTGAGCGAGGTCCTCGAAACCGGCGAGAACGTCGGCGAGTACGACCTCCTCTATCACCTCGAAAACCCCGACCGCTAACGCCCGGGAACCGGTTCCGCCGCGCGGTCACTCGGTCGTCGCCTCAGAGACCGCGCTCACCAGCTCGTTCACCGGGAAGGACTCGTCGTAGTCGAACGACGCGAACACCGCGTCGTATCGGTTCGACGGGAAGAGGAACACCACCAGGTCGTCGAAGAACAGCGTCTGCGCAGCGTACCGACTCTTCCCCACGAGGCGCTTGAAGTCGTCGCCCGTGATCTGGTTCGACATCACCAGCTGGTACGCCTCGTCGAGGTCGGCGTCCGAGTAGCGGTCCTCCACGTCCTCGCGGACGTGTTCGACCTCGAACGACACGCTCCGGAGATCGGCGACGACCCGGGGCGCGGGCCCGTCGAACGCGAGGATCGCGTCGGCGATCGGTGACATGTCACTTTCATTCATTCCGCGGGCTCATAAATCACTGCGACAGACTCCGCCAGCGCCGGTTCTGCCCGCCCGTCCCGCCCCTCAGAACAGCGCCTCGCTCTCGTCGAGGACGCGCGCCGGACCGCCGACCTCCCAGACGTCGGTGTCGACGCCGATCTCGGCGATCCGGCCCTCGACCTCGTCGACGTGGTCCGCGAGCGTGTTCACGTACACCGAGGCCCCGGTGTCGGTCGAGAAGTAGACGGGGACGCCCGACTCGCGGAGTTCGCGCACCGCGTTGAACACGGCGATCGTCTCGGGCTGCCAGTACACCCATCCCGCGGGGCCGGTCATCGTCGTGGCCGTCAGGGACAGCGAGTCGTGCTCCGCCGTCTCGAAGATCCGGTCGAAGTCGCCCGTGCGGAGCGCGTCGGTCATCTCGACTAGCTGGTCTTGGACGTGCGCGGTCCGCGCCTGCATCATGTGGCTCGCGGCGGCCTCGCGGTGGGCCTCCTCCGTCTCCTTGTACGCGGGGACGTGTGCGGCGACGATTCGGAGGTCCTCCTCGGGGTCGAAGCCGTCCTCGCTCACCCCCACGTCGAGCCGGGAGGAGCGACAGTCCTCGTCGTTGAGCCCGGCGTCGAGCCGCGAGTACGCGCCCGTCACCGAGCGGGCGGCAGAGGAGGAGCCGCGGCGGGCGACCGTCGAGACCTCCGGGAGAGACATGTCGAGGCCCGCGGCCTCCACGAGGGCGAGTGCGGCGGCCGCGAAGCCCGACGAGGAGGAGCCAAACCCGATGTTCGACGGGAAGGAGTTCTCGCTCTCCAGTCGGACGGCGGCGTCGACGCCGGCCAGGTCGCGGACGTGGTCGACGACCATGTCGATGCGCTCGGCCGCGCGGCCGTCGACCGCCTCGCCGCCGATGACGTATGCGTCCTCGCTCGCGTCCGGCTGCCACTCGACGGTGGTCGTCGTGGCGGTCGGCGCGGTACAGAGGCTGATGCTGTCGTGGTACGGGAGCCGCAGTTCCTCGTCGCGCATCCCGTGATACTTGACGAGCCCCTGAATCGGGTGGGCTCGCGCGGTGGCCTTGCCGGTCATGTCTCGGGAAGCGTCCGGCGGGGGATTAGTCGTTGCGATAGGTGGGAGGCGGTGCGCGACCGTTGTCGGAACAAGATATTACTGAGATGCGACGCAGGGCCCGACATGGTCCGCCGCGACGCGCTCCTCCGCCGGCCGCGAGCGAAGCCGTACGCCCTCGCCGCCGTCACGGCGGGAGTGGTGTTCCTCGAAGCCGTGACTCGGTCCCGCCAGTACGCGATACGGGAGGGACAGCCGGTGACCGCCCGAACGCCGCTCGACCTCGTGGTCGACGTCGCCGGAACCTACCTCGTGGTGCCGGGGCTTCTGTTCGTCGCGTTCTACGCGCTTATCGCTCCCGGCTCGCGGATTCCACTGACCGGCCGGTCGTTACTCGCGCTCTTCGCGGGCGCGCTCATCGGCGGGCTCGCGGGACAGTACGTCGGAGTCGCTCCCCACTCGCTCAGGACCCTGCTGTGGTCGGGGACCTTCGCGGCCGACCCGCAGATCCTGCGCCTGTGGGTCGACGTGTTCGGATCGATCGGTCGCGACTTCCTCGTCGCCGTCGGCGTGTTAGTCGTGGCGCGGACCGTTCGTGACAGGCGGAACGAGCGCTCGGACGCCGCCGCGTAGCGACCGAGCGCTCGCTTCCGTCCCCGCGCCGGCGACGGGATAGAGGGAACCCTTTTTGACCGGTCGGCGGGTACTCCGCGCCATGACAGAGTACACCGTCGAGTTCGTCGGCACCGACGAGACGATCGAGGTGGCCGACACGGAGACGATCCTCAGCGCCTGCTTCGAGGAGGGGATCGCTCAGGAGTACTCCTGCCGCGTCGGGATGTGTCTCGCCTGCTCCGCCGAGATCGTCGAGGGCGAGGTGACACAGCCCGCGGCTCGCGGCCTCTCCGACGAGGAGGCCGAGCGGTACGCGCTCACCTGTATGGCCCGCCCGCAGTCCGATCTGAAGCTCGACCGCGGGAAGTACCCGCCGAGCATCGAGGACGACGCGGCGACCGCAGCGGGCGACGGCGCGGCCGCGGACGACGACTGAACTACCTCATCATCTCCGGTCCTACTCGGCACGCTCGAACCGGTGTCTGACCACGTCGGCGTCGTCGTCCCACTCGAAGTTCCCGCCGTGGGCGCGGACCATTCGCTCCTTGTACGCCGACAGCGACGGCGACCCCTCGCGTTTCGCGTCCTCGTCGGTCATGTCGCCGAGCGTGCGCTCGGTCACCTCGACCAGTTCGAAGGCGACGCCGTCGATCTCGAAGGTGTCGCCCTCTTCGCCGTATCGGTTCCCGCGGTGGAGCTGCGTCACCTCGCCGTCGAGGGCCGCCTGCTTCACGCGGTCGTTCGGGAGCAGGTCGGCCGGGTCGTTGTCTGCCATGCGATCCGCTTCGGTCCGCGGCGGCTTATGTACGGCGGCGAGGGGCCGGCACGGCGGCGAGTCTTCGACTCTGTCGCGCCGATCCCGGACCGGTTCGGGGCGCGTTGCGGATATCGAAACGGCGACCCGAGCGGGTACGCACGTCCGTGAACACCCGCGCTGCGCCCCGAGCCGAGGGATTCAAGATACTGCCGACACCCATCTCTGACGATGCGACAGGACCACCTCATCACCGCGACCCAGCTCTCGCGGGATGACATCGAGGCCGTACTCGACCGGGCCCGGGCGGTCGCCGACGACCCCGCCGCCTACGCGGACCGGCACGCCGGCCGCGTGCTCGCGCTCTGCTTCTTCGAGCCGAGCACGCGGACCCGGATGAGCTTCGACAGCGCGGCCAAGCGCCTCGGGATGAACACCATCGACATGGGCGACGTCGACTCCTCGTCCGTCTCGAAGGGGGAGTCGCTGTCCGACACCGTCCGCGTCATCGAGGGGTACGCGGACGCCCTCGTCCTCCGCCACCCCAGCGAGGGTGCCGCGACGCTCGCCGGGGAGCGCGTCGACGTGCCGGTCGTCAACGCGGGCGACGGCGCCGGACAACACCCCTCCCAGACGCTCCTCGACCTCCACACGATCCGCGAGGACCACGGGCTCGACGACCTCACGATCGGGGTCATGGGCGACCTGAAGTACGGCCGGACGGTCCACTCGCTTGCGGCCGCGCTGACGGAGTTCGACGCCAACCAGCACTTCATCAGCCCCGAGTCGCTGCGGCTCCCGCGCTCCGTGCGCTTCGACCTCCACGAGACGGGCGCGCAGATCCGCGAACACGACGATCTCGAACCCGTCCTCGACGAGCTCGACGTGCTGTACGTCACCCGGATCCAGAAGGAACGGTTCCCGGACGAGAACGAGTACCACCGCGTCGCGGGCGAGTACCAGATCGATGCCGAGACGCTGGCGGACGCCCCCGACGACCTCACCGTGATGCATCCGCTCCCGCGCGTCGACGAGATCGCGCCCGACGTCGACGAGACCGACCACGCCCGCTACTTCGAGCAGGCGCACAACGGGATCCCGGTGCGGATGGCGCTGCTCGACACCCTGTTGGAGAACGCGAACCCCGACGGCGACGAGGGGACGGAGGTGGGTCGATGAGCGATCACGAGCTGCGCGTCTCGAAGATCCGCGACGGCACCGTTATCGACCACGTCGAGGGGGGCCAGGCGCTGAACGTCCTCGCAATCTTAGGCATCGACGGCTCCGAGGGGTTGGGCGTCTCCGTCGGGATGAACGTCCCCTCCGACCGGCTCGGCCGCAAGGACATCGTGAAGGTCGAGGACCGGGAGCTGTCGCAGTCGGAGGTCGACGTGCTCTCGCTCATCGCGCCCGAGGCGACGATCAACATCGTCCGCGACTTCGAGGTCGTCGAGAAGAACCGGGTCACCCGTCCCGACGGCGTCACCGGCGTGCTCTCCTGTCCGAACCGCAACTGTATCACCAACGCCGGCGAGCCGGTCGAGACGCGGTTCGACGTGGTCGCCGACGGCGTGCGCTGCGACTACTGCGCGACGATCCTGCGGTCCGACATCGCCGATCACATCGACGTCTGAGACGGCCGGCGCCGCGGGTCGCTCCGCTCGGGGCAGCCTGTTTTCGGTCCGTCCTACTCGGGGCGACCTGTCTTGTTCCGACCTATTCGGGGCGACCTGTTCTCGGTCCGGTAGGTTTTACCGCCCACCGTTCCAACCGGCAAGTATGAGCAAGAAAGCCAAGCTCGTCCTCGTCCTGTCGCTCGTCGCGCTCGCGTACTTCCTGTTCGCCGGCGACAAACAGCCGGTCGAAGTGGAGTAACCGCGAGACGCCGCGCTCGCGCTCTCCGCTCGACGCCGCGCTCGTCACACCACTCGCCGCACGGCACGCCGAATTAGACTCCGCGTCGACTCGCCTCCCCGATCGACCACCCCGATACCGTCCGTTTTTACCGACCAGTCACGTATACAACTCCATGTACGGGGTCGTCACGCGCAACGCCGACGAGGTCGCGATGGAGCCGTTCGACCTCGGCTTCTACGAGGTGAAAGACGTCACGGGGCGGGCGGCCGAGCCCCTGCCGGACGCCGTGAACATGGTGTCGTGCTTCGGCGACAACGCGGCCGCGAGCGAGGACGACGACCTCGTCCCGGTCGACGAGCGCGGCGAGCCGGCGACCCGCGACCGCGACTACTTCGACTGGGCGTACATCTGCCCGACACACCCGGAGTACCGCGAGGGACTCTTGGAGATCATCGCGGACTGCGCCGCCGAGAACGAGGACGTGCGCCTCGACGACGTGGGGTTCCCCCGCGAGGGGTTCTGTCACTGCGACCGCTGCGAGCGCCTGTTCGCCGAGAGCGACCGCGAGGAGTTCGCCGACTGGCGCGCGGACGTGATAACCGACTTCGTCGCCGAGGCGGCCGATCTGGTCCCCGGCCGACTCCTGCTGACGCTGTATCCCGACCCGTACCCCGACCACCTCTACGAGCGGGCCGGCCTCGATGTCGACCGCCTCGCCGCCCACGTCGACGAGTTCGTCGTCCCGCTGTACGACACCGAGTACGCGACGACCTACTGGCTGGAGACCATCGCGCGGGGGTTCCGCTCGATGCTCGGCGGCGACTACTCCCTCCACGGCGCGCCGCCGGAGACGCCGTTCTCGCTGGAACTGTACGCGGTCGAGGTCGACGTCGACGACCTGATCCACGCGACCGAGGTCGCCGAGACGTACGCGAAGGACGTGTTCTTCGGCTACGACGCGAACAACGCGGCCGCCGCGGTCCGCCGGAAGGACGCCGACTCGCGCGACGGCGAGGTCCACCGGCCGGAGTGACCGGGCGCGTCGGCCGTCCGCTTGCGACTCCGTGGACGAGGGTTTAAATACGCCCGCGGTCGACTGCTACTCGACCGGCCGCCGGCGTGCGACACAACCGGTCGTCTCGCGTTCGCGCGAGGCGATCGCCTTTCAACGTCCGCGCCGTAGCGGCGGTCGTCCTACACCGATGAGCCGCCGGCTCGCCGCGCCGCCTCAGCGGTCGACCTCTCCCATGATCGTGTCGAGACTGCCGAGCGCGGCGATCAGGTCCGGTATCGACTCCCCCTCGGCCATCTCCGGCAGCGTCTGGAGGTTCGAGAACGAGGGCCCGCGGATCTTGAACCGGGCGGGCTTGTCGGTGCCGTCGGCGCGGATGTAGATGCCGAGTTCGCCCTTGGCGCCCTCGACGGCCCGGTAGATCTCCGTGTCGTCGTCCGGCCGGATCGTCCGCGGGACGTTCGCCTGAACGGTCCGCTCGTCCTCGGGCCAGTCTTCGAGCAGGTCGACGCACTGCTCGATGATCTTCGCGGACTCCTCGACTTCGCCCATCCGGACGAGCAGGCGACTGTAGTTGTCGCAGCCGTCTTCGGTCACCACATCCCAGTCGAGCTCGTCGTAGTAGCCGTACGGGTCGTCGCGGCGGAGGTCGTAGTCAACCCCCGAGCCGCGGACGACGGGGCCGGTCGCGCCGTAGCTCTTCGCGACCTCCGGCGGGAGGGTTCCCGTGTCCACTGTGCGGAGCTGGAGGATCTCGTTCCGGGTCAGGAGGTCGTGGTACTCCTCGATGCGGCGCGGGAGGCCGTCGAGGTACTCGCGGACGCTCCGCAGGAACTCCTCACGGGGTTCGGGGAGGTCCCACGCGACGCCGCCGAGCCGGAAGTAGTTGAACATCAGCCGCTGGCCCGTCAGGTCCTCGACGATGTCCTGAACGCGCTCGCGCTCCTGTATGGCGTACATGAACGTCGCCGTGAAGTCGCCGATCACGTCGAGCGCGTACGCGCCCATCGCCAGCATGTGCGAGAGGATCCGGCTGAACTCCGCGGCCATGGTGCGGACGACGTGCGCGTACTCTGGCACCTCGATGTCGGCGAGGTCCTCGGCGACCCGGGCGTACGCCCACTCGTTGAGCAGCCCCGCGCCGCCCCAGTCCCAGCGGTCGGGGTACGGCATGATCTGGTGACGGTACGTCCCGGACTGCGCCATCTGCTCCTCGCAGCGGTGGATGTAGCCGATGTCGGGCTCCACGCCGACGACCGTTTCGCCGTCGAGGGTGACCTGGAGGTGTAAGACGCCGTGGGTCGCGGGGTGGTGCGGCCCGATGTTGAGCAGCATGGTGTCGCTGCCGGTCGCGGTCGACGACCCGGGTTCGATCGGCTCGTTCTCGGAGAGGGCGGCGATCTGCGGCTGATCCTTATCGTAGTCCATCGACAGGGGGTGCCCCTGCCACGTCTCGGGGAGCAGGATCCGGCGGAGGTCCGGGTGGTCGTCGTACTCGATCCCGACGAGGTCGTACGCCTCGCGCTCGTGCCAGTCCGCGGTGCGGAACACGGACGCGGCGGACTCCGAGACCGGGTCCTCCTTGTCGGTGGGAACCACGACGCTGAGCTCTCGGGTCGGGTCGTCGTAGGAGCGCAGGTGGTAGATCGACTCGTACCGGTTCTCGTACTCCTGTGCCGTGACGCAGGCGAGGTGGTCGTACCCCGCCTCGTCTCGCAGCGTGGAGAGCGCTTCCTGAACCGCGTCGGGTCGGACCCTCGCCGCGGGGGCGTTCAGGTGGCTCTCACGCCCCGTGATCAGCCCGCGGACGGACGAAAACGCGTCCGCCGTCTCCTCGTCGTCGCGCTCGCGCAGCAGCTCTGTCGACATACCGGAAGAGACGCGAGCGCACGACCCGAGGCTTCTGCCGGCTCAGTACGGATATTTATAAAACCGCCGTCGTCATTGTCCGCCGTGAAGTATCTGCGCCTCGAACTCCGGTACCCGCCGGAACTCATGCATCCGATGCACCGACTGGTCGACGAGTCGGACGCCATCGGTCGGGACGTGCTCCTTCACGGCAGCCTCTTCGACGAGACCGCCGACACCTTCCTGTTCTACGTGGAAGGGGACATCGACGTGTACGTCGACGCGCTGCGGTCAGTCGACCGCATCCGGGAGTTCGAGGTCACCCGGATCGACGGGACGGGCTACTACGTCTTCCTCACGCAACGGCGCGACGCCGTCGACGACGCGATGTTCGGGTCGCTCCGGCGGACCGGCATCGTCGTGGTCCCGCCGATCGACTTCCGTCCGAGCGGCGTCGCGAGGCTGACGATCCTCGGGGATCACGAGCCGCTCCGGGAGGGCCTCGCCGCGCTCCCGGAGCGGATCGAAAGCGAGGTCCTCCGCATCGGCGAGTACGACTGGCGCCAGCACCTCTTCGACCCGGGACTGACCGACCGGCAGTTCGACGCGGTCGCGGCCGCCGTCGAGTGCGGCTACTACGAGTCCCCGCGCGCGGCGTCCGTCTCGGATGTCGCCGAGCGGATCGGCGCCTCGCCGAGCACCGCGTCCGAACACCTCAGGAAAGCCGAATCGGCCATGATGAACGCGTTCATGCGACTGCGCGACGTGGCCTGACAGCGGGTGGCTGACGGCGTTCTCGCCCGACGATGCGCCAGGCCGACGACGCGTCCGTCCGACGACGCGCCCGTTCGACGACGCGTCCGTTCGACGACGCGTCCGTTCGACGACGCGCCCGTTCGACGACGCGCCCGTTCGACGATTCTCCTCAGTGAACGGTCCGGTCGTCGCTCGTGTCGATCTCTTCTCTCGGGTCCGCGTTGCCGAACTCGGGCGTCGGCCCGTCGCCAGGCTCCGCCCAGCCGACCGCGTTCCGGAGCACCCGTCGGACGTCCTCGTCGTAGTAGATCGGGTACGTCTCGTGACCGGGCCGGAAGTAGAACACCCGCCCGTTCCCGCGGCGGTAACAGCAGCCGGAGCGGAACGTCTCGCCGCCCTCGAACCAGGAGGTGAAGACGAGCGTGTCCGGCGCCGGCACGTCGAACCGCTCGCCGTACATCTCCGTCTCGTCGAGTTCGATCGCCTCGCCGATCCCGTCCGCGATTGGGTGGCTCGGCTCGATCGCCCAGAGCCGTTCGCGCTCGGCGGCCTCACGCCACTTCAGCGAGCAGCTGGTCCCCATCAGCCGCCTGAATATCTTCGAGTAGTGGGCGGAGTGGAGGACGAGGAGGCCCATCCCGTCGAGGACGCGCTCGTGGACGCGGTCGACGACCGCGTCGCGCACCTCGTCGTGAGCGGCGTGGCCCCACCAGACGAGCACGTCGGTGTCGTCCAAGACCGCTTCAGTGAGCCCGTGCTCCGGTCCCTCATCGAGGGTCGCGGTGCGGACCTCGTGGCCCCCCTCGCGGAGCGCGTCGGCGACGACGGCGTGGATGCCGTCGGGGTACACCTCGGCGACGGCGTCGCTCTCGCGCTCGTGGCGGTACTCGTTCCAGACCGTGACGCGTGCCATGCCCGGGGTCGACGCCGCACCGACTTGAGCGGTCGGCCTCGCCCTGGCGCGCGGACTCGGCGATAGGCGCCCACCCGAAGGTACTTGCTCCGCGCGCGAGACCACGGCATATGGCTGGTCCCCGACAGTTGTACCGCCGGGCCGACGACTGGGCGCGCGGCCTCTCGCGGCTGCGCTACGCCCTCTTCACCGGCGCCGTGGTGACGGCGTCGGTGCTCGCGGTCGGCGTCGCTCTCGGGGCGTCGACGACGGTTCAGGCAGTCACGATGGGCGTCGTGATGGCCGCGCTCTACTACGCCGGCGACGTGAACGCCGAAGACGGTTGAGTCCGTGTCGCGGCCCCGAACGTCGACTCAGGCCGTCGCTTCGACGTCCGCGAGCCGGTCCGCGAGGTACTCAGCGATGGAGACGGCCTCCTCCTCGACGAACCGCGCGACCTCCTCGCCCTCTGGCGACTCGACGACGACGGTTGGGATAAGCCCGATCTCGTACGCCTCGACGAGTTCGCCCTCCTTCCCGTCCGGGCCCTTCGTCACCGGGAACGACTCGATGCGGTCGTCCGGGACGCCGGCGGCGGCGAGCGCGGCACCGAACTCGGGGAGCTGTCGCTGGCAGTCGATACACCAGTCGCCGCCCCACACTTTGAACACGTAGTCGTCCGCCGCGAGCGCGTCGAGAACCGAGTCGTCGAACGCGTCCGCGTCGAGGTCGTCCGCGGGCGCGAGCGTTTCGAGAGTCATTGGGATCGATAGATCACGGAGGCACGTAAACGGCGCGTCGGTGGCAAGAGCACATTCGCTTCGGGTCCGTCGACGACACCTCGTCGAGTTCGCAGACACACCTGATTTCTGTCCTCGGCTACAGACCGACTGCTGACACCCCCGAAGCCCCAGCCGCGGGCGACATCGATTGCCGGAGTCCGCGGGGCCTTTGGGTCACGACCGCCTCGGTTCGGGTAATGGACGACGACATCCTGTCGACGCTCGGCTCGCCGCTGGTGCGGGTCGACGCGCCCGCGGGGACGACGGTCGCGGCGAAGGTCGAGTCCCGCAACCCGGGCGGCTCGGCGAAGGACCGCCCCGCGCTGTACATGGTCGAGGCCGCCGAGGATGCGGGCGAGATCGAGCGGGGCGACCGCATCGTCGAGCCCACGTCGGGCAACACCGGCATCGGCCTCGCGATGGTCGGCGCGGCGCGCGACTACGACGTCACCCTCGTGATGCCCGAAGGGAAATCGATCGAGCGCCGCCGACTTATGCGGGCGTACGGCGCCACTGTCGAGCTCGTCGACGGCGACATCTCCGACGCGAAGGACCGCGCCGACGAGCTGGAGGCGGAGCCGAACACCGTCCAGCTCCGCCAGTTCGAGAACTCCGCCAACCCCCGCGCGCACTACGAGACGACCGGCCCGGAGATACTCGATCAGGTGGGCGACCGCACCGTCGACGCCCTGGTCGCCGGGGTCGGCACCGGCGGGACGATCACCGGGATCGGCCGCCGTCTCCGAGAGGCGTTCCCGGACGTCCGGATCGACGCCGTCGAGCCCGCGGACAACGCCGTCCTCTCGGGCGAGGAGCCGAGCGCCGACGACTTCCAGGGGATGGGGCCGGGTTTCGTCTCGCCGAACCTCGAGGTGGACCTGATCGACGAGGTCCACACGGTCGAACTCGGCGACGCCGAGACCGAGTGCCGCAGGCTCGCTCGCGAGGAGGGGATCCTCGTCGGCCAGTCGTCGGGCGCGTCGAACCTCGCGGCGAAGGTCGTCGCGGCCGAACTGCGCGAGAGCGGCGCGTTCGTCGGCGAGGAACCCCTCGTCGTCACCGTCTTCTGGGACAGCGGCGAGCGGTACTTGACGGCGGGGACCTTCGGCGAGTGACCGCGCCGCGGCGGTCGACCCCGGTGTTGATTAGCGTTCGGCGCCCAGATCGGGCGTGAACACGCGCGCCGAATCGGAGACGGAGCCGCCCGACCGCGACCCGGCCGACGGCGGTCCGACGGGGGGCTCGGACCGCCGCTTCGACGGACCGTGGCTCGCCGCGATAGCGGCGACCGTCGGAGCATGGACGGTCCTGTACGCGGTCGACTGGGCGCTGCTGACGCCTGCGACCCCGGTTGGACCGGTCGTCGCCTTCGCGCACAGCTACCTGCTCGCGCCCCTGGCGACCGCAACGATCCTGCTCGACGCGCTCTCGCTCGCCGAGCGACGCGTCGCCGACCTGGGCGTCTTCAAGTGGATCTACGCGCTGGCCGCGCTCCCCGCGCCTCCGGTCGCCGCGCTCTACTACGCGCACCGCGAATGGCTGAAGCCGGACGACACGACGCTTCTCGGGGAGCCCTGATGCCGGCCGATCGGCGACCCGAATCGAACGATGCGGACGCGGGCCCCGGCGCGGTCACTGCGCTCGTGACGGCCCCCGAGGGCGGCGCCCCGCCGGTCCGTCGCGAGGCGGTCGAGGTCTGTCCCGACGGCGTGGAGGGGGACCGCTACCGCCGCGGCGACGGCCACTTCCAACTCGACGGCTGCGCGGTCACGCTCGTCGCCGGGGAGGCGCTGACCGCGGTCCGTGAGGCGACCGGCATCGACGTGCGCGACGGCCGTCACCGTCGCAACGTGGTCGTCGAGGGGTTCGGCGCGGAGATGGACTCGCTCCTCGGCGCGACCGTCGCGGTCGGCGACGCCCTCCTGCGACCGACCCGACGGAGACCGCCGTGTGCGCACCTCGAGGAGCTCGCCGGCGAGGACGGCCTCGCGTCGGCGCTCCGGAACCGCGGCGGCCTCTGCTGTGACGTGGTCGAACCGGGGTCCGTCGCCGTCGGCGATCCGGTGACGGTGCGGGAGGCCGACCCGCGGACCGCCGGCGCGGCGATCGCCGACCGGTTGCGGGAGCGATCGTCGAGCGGTCACGAGTAGCGACCCCGCCTCGTCGGGCATCGGACTGCCGCCGGAGATCGGCTGTGCGTGTGAATTACACCTGCGCTGCGGATTTTATACGCTCGAAGCCGGAGACGACGACATGTACCGAACCCGTCGCGCGGCGCTGGCCGGGATCGCGGCGGTCGGCGGGGCGTCCCTCACCGGCTGCCTCGGGGGCCGAGCGACGGACTCCGTCACCGGAGGCGCTGAGGACACGGGTGCCGGAGCTCCCCCGCCGACCGTCGACGCCGGCTATCACCTCGCGTACGAGGCCGACACCCTCGTCTCCGAGTCGCTCGACGGCGGCGTCGGCAAGGATGGGATCCCTTCCGTCGACGACCCCGCGTTTCGGCCGATCGCGGAGGCGGATATGGCTGGCAACGAGCCGGTGTTCGGCGTCGTCCGCGGCGGCGAGGCGAAGGCGTATCCACGTCGCATCCTCTCGCACCACGAGATCGTCAACGACGAGGTCGGCGGCGAGTCGGTCGCGATCACCTACTGCCCGCTCACCGGGACGGCACAGGGGTTCCGTCGCGGCGACACGACGTTCGGCGTGTCGGGCCGGCTCGTGAACTCGAACCTGATCATGTACGACCGCGCCACCGACAGCTGGTGGCCGCAGATGCTCGCCACCGGGGTCGACGGGTCGATGGCCGACGAGACCCTCGACGAGTTCCGCGTCGTGTGGACGACCGCCGGCGAGTGGGCGACGCGACATCCCGACGCTTCCCTCATGACCGAGGAGACCGGCTACGTCCGCCGCTACGACAGCGACCCGTACGGGAGCTACGCGCCGCTGAGCGGGTACTACGTGCGGGACGGGACCAGGTTCCCGCCGCTCGCGTCCCCCGAGGACGGCCACGCGAAGTCCGTCGTCATCGGGGCGCGGACCGCGACGGGCGCGGTCGCCTTCGACAAGACCACGCTGCTCTCGGAGCGAGTGCTGACCGGGAACGTCGGCGAGGGCGGCCCCGCCGTCATCGCCGTCGCCGACCCTGCCCTCTCGACGGGGTACGTCTACCGGAACCCCGACGAGGTCGCGGTCGAACCGGACGGCGACGAGTACCGAGTCGACGGTGAGGGCGGGTTCGAGGCTGCGGACCTGCCGCTCGAACGGCTGCTCGCGTTCGACGCGATGTGGTTCGCCTGGTACGGCTTCTACCCGGACACCGCGTTCGTCGGGGAGCACACGCGGGCGGGCTATGGGGGCTGAGACCGCCGCGCCGGCCGCGTCGCCGCGCGCGTGGCTCGCCGGACTCGTCCGCCGGACGGTGTTCGCCGTCCGCGCCGCCCTCGGTCGGCGCGACGGCCGGGCGACCGCGGGTGCCGTCACCGGCGCCTATCTCATTGCCTACCACCTCGGACTCGGCCACCTCGGTCTGCGCGCCGGCGCGGTCGAGTCGGCCGGGACGCCGCGGTTCGACCTCGTCGTCGCCGCCGACCCGGTCGCGCTCGCGACCCGGCGCGTCGCGCCGTTCCAGTACGAGCCCGTGGCGCTGCTCTCCGCGGGACCGGTCGAGTACCTCTTCGCTCCCGTCAACGCCGCCCTCGGGCTCGCGCTCGCGGTGCTCGTCGGCGTCACGCTCGCCGTCTCGGTTGTCGCGTGGCGCGGCCCCTCGGCCTGTCGGATCGGCGCCGGCGCGGGGGTCGCCGCGGGCCTTCCGGGGATCCTCTCCGGGGTCGCCTGCTGCGGCCCCGCGTTCCTGGCGGTGATCGGCCTTCAGGCCTCGGCGGGACTGCTCGCCGCGTTCCGGTGGTTCATGCCGGCGTCCGTGGCCGGGCTCCTCCTCACGCTCCTGTGGGTCGGGAGCCGGGTCGACCCGGGGGCCGTGGGCTGACCTCGCCCGACCGGCTCACGGCCTGCTGGAACCGAAAGTGTTGACGGCCGACCGCCCCGATGAGTCGCCCGTGACTGTCGGATGAACTGGCGGTACCGCCACACGGTGTTGACGCTGTGTATGCTGGCGTTCTTCGTGACGTACTTCGCGCGGCTGGCGATCAGTCCAGTCGTCCCCCTCATCATCGACGACTTCGGTGTCTCGAACACGGCGGTCGGGGTGGCGCTCTCGGGGATGTGGTTCGCCTACGGCCTCTCGCAGTTCCCGAGCGGGATCCTCGCAGACCGGTTCGGCGAGCGTCGGGTGATCCTCGTCGCCGTCGGCGGCACGACCGCGATGAGCCTCGCGCTCGCCGTCGTACCGGTCTTCCCCGCGTTCGTGCTGGCGGCGGTGCTCCTCGGGCTCGTGGCGGGGCTCCACTACGCGGTGGCGACCACGCTGCTCTCGCGGACGTTCGACGACCTCGGCACCGCGGTCGGGATCCACTCGCTCGGCGGCCCGCTCGCCGGGCTCGTGGCGCCGGTCGCCGCGACGTGGGTCGGCGTCCGCTACGGCTGGCGGCCCGGGGTCGCGCTGGCCGCGGTCGTCGGGGTTCCCATCTTCCTCCTGTTCGCGCGGCGGGTCCGGCCGACCGAGCCGCGGCGCCCCGACCAGCCGATGGCGGAGCGGCTCCAGGTCGGCCCGCTGCTCGAACTGGTCGGGCGCCGTGAGGTGCTCGTCCCGCTCGTCGTCGCCACGCTCGGCACGTACGTCGCGCAGGGCGTCATCTCTTTCCTGCCGACGTTCCTCGTGGAGCTCCGGGGGTACGACCCCGCGTTCGCCGGCGGCGTCTTCTCGGCGTTCTTCGTCGTCCGCGCCGGCGCGCAGGTCGGGCTCGGCCGGCTCTCCGACCGGCTGGGCCGCGACGCGAGCATCGCCGCGGCCCTCCTCAGCGGCGCGCTCGGCCTCGGAGGGCTGGTGGCGCTCCCCGACCTCGTCCGGCTGCCGGTCCCGGTCGGGCTACCGGCGCTGCCGACGGTCGGCGGGCTCGGGATCGTCGTGCTGCTCGCCGGGCTCGGGTCGAGCTTCTTCTCCGCCATCGACCCGCGATTCATGGACGCCCTCGGCGACGCGGAACGAGGCGCCGGGTTCGGCCTGATACGGACCGTCTACACGGTGATCGGCTCGGCCGGCTCGGTCGGCGTCGGGCTCGTCGCGGACCTGTTCGGCTGGGGCGCGTCGTTCGCCGTCATCGCCGGCATGTCGGGGGTCGCGTTCCTCGTCATCTCCGCGAACGCGCTCGTCGGCGAGCGGCGGTGAGGGATGGCGCCTCGCCGACGTACTGCCCGTTAGCCGACGTACGGCCGCCTAACCGACGTACCGCCGCCTCGTCGTGCGCTCGCCGTCGGGGGCGTACACGGTGACGACCTCGCCCTCGTCGTCGAGCGCGGGCGCGTCGCGGCCGAGGTAGTGGTCGGTCGCCGTGTCCGCGCCGGCGCCGACGTGAACCGTCAGGGTCTCGTCGGGCCCGAGCGTCGCGTCCGGGAGGTCGTCGCGCTGGCCGTCGAGGTCGATGACGTACCCGGTCAGGCCGATCGGCTCCGCCGCGGCGTTCCGCAGGGTCACCGACTCGTCGAGCGCGTCGCCGGTCACGTCGCCGGCGTCACCGTTAGCTCCCGCATCGCCGCCGCTCCCCGGGCCCGCGTCGACGGCCTCGATCACCAGTCCGTCGGGGTTCGCCTCGGCCGCGAACGCCGTGATGTCCGCCAGCGTGTACCCGTCGGTCGCCGTCGGCTGCGGGAGGCTCGGCTCCCAGCCGTCGGGCGCGGCGTTGGGGTAGGCGGTCTCGTCAGCCTCGATCAGCCCGATCAGTGTCTCGGCGACGATCCGACTGCCGACCGCGCCGAGTCGCTCGCCGTCCTGCTGGTAGTCCGCCTCGGCGAGCACGTAGTACCAGAGCGGCGAGTCGGGGTCTGCGCCGCGACCGTGCGCCCGCAGCGTCTCCATGATCGCCGATTCGTCGCCGAACGCCTCGTTGCGGATCGGATCGTACCCCATCCGCGCGGCGACGTCCTGTCCGGAGGCCAGGCCGAGCGCCTTCCCGCGCCGGAGGTTCCGGACGGCGAGCGAGGAGTCCCCGGCGATCGGGAGGTTGAACAACGTCGGCGCGAGGAGGGGCTCGATCTTCCGCGAGGGCTGGTAGTCGCCGTCGCCGGTGTCGAGCAGCCGCGACCAGTCGACGACGAGGTCGCTCGGGACCGGTCGGCCGCCGCGGAGGTTCCGCCCGTCCCCGGGGCCGGTCGGGAACAGCGGCACCTCGCCGACCTCGTCGTTGACGTCGAACGCGTGTCGGATCATGCTGTGGCCGAAGCGGTACGCGGCGCCTCCGAACTCGACCGGGATCGCCGGCGTGCGCCCCGGCGGCACGAAGTGTTGTCGGCCCCGCTCCTCGATGTCGGCCAGGACGTAGCGGTCGCAGATCCGGGGGAGGAAGTCGCGTCGCACGACCCACTGGTAGTGCCACCTGACGAGTCGCTGCGCGGCTTCAAGGACGGACTCGCCGTCCTCGACGAGCGACGATCCGGGACCGCGGAGGTGGTCGACGACGCGGTTGTGGAAGTTCACGAAGGCGAGCTCGAGCTGCGAGACGACGACGTTCTCGTCGTTCCGCGGGTCGCCGATCAGCGCGATCCCCTGCTCGTTCCGCTGGAGGTCCGTCCCCGGGAGCCCCGAGAGCCCGCCGCCGTCCTCGGCGTCCGGCGCGACCGCGTCGCCGGTGAGAAGCTTTCGCTCGTCCGTCTCGTGGTCGTAGAGGAACGGCGCCGCCTCCGCGTTCGTCCGGTACAGCGAGTCGAGGTCGAGCGCCGGCGTCCGGAAGTTCCGCAGCGCGGCCGGGTCGTTGCGCCGGTCGATGTCGGAGGTCGGGTCGAACGTGAGGTCGTGGTCGACGAACTGACCGAAGATGCCGTAGCCGGCCGGCGTCTCGGCGTCCCCGACCGGGTCGTCGGGCGACTCCATCATCGGCGCCCCCGCCTCGCCGTCGGCGCCGCCGAGCGTCCGGAGTAACTCCTCGTCGCGGTCGTACGGGTCCAGCTCGGGGAACTGCGTGTGGAACCGGTGGCTCCGGACCGGGCCCGCGGCCGTACACGCGGCCTCGTTCATCCCGCGGTGGTCGCTCCCGCCGTGGAGGGCGACGCTGCGCGCGTTCACCGAGAGGTGGAGCGCCGCCTCGCTCCCGTCCGGTCGTCGCCGCCGTCGGACCGGCTCCTCGGTCCCGCCCCGCGCGGGGTTCCGCACGGTGAACGAGACCTTGTCGAGGTCGGCGCCGCCGTCCGCTTCGAGGACGAAGTTCCCGTCGTCCTCGGTCATCCAGTGGCCGATGCGGTCGCCGTCCTCCCGTTCGCCGATGACTATCCGCCCCGCCAGCGGCCGGGAATCGCCGTCGACGACGCGACATGTTATCTTGTCGGTAGCGCCCATGGGTTGATGTGACACACATAAGTATCAAAAAATTATCTAAATGAACTTTCAACTCGTTTCCCGGATTATATTGCTGGCTTCGCTCCCGTCGGTCGGGCGACGCGCGCTTGACGGGCCTCCGCACGCCAGCCGTTCGCACGCGACCCGAACATTCGAGTCCGCCCGAGACGAACTGCCGTCGTGTACGACTACCACGCCCACACGAACTACTCGGACGGGGCGTTCCTCCGGTGGATGGTCGAGGCCGCCGCGGACGCCGGGCTCGACGGGATCGGGCTCGCAGACCACTGTAACGTCTCGCCGGCGCCGAACGCGCGGGAGCACAAGCGCGCGTTCGGGTTCAACCTCGACCTGACCTACGAGCGGCGCCGCGACGCGATCGAGTCGGTCCGCGACGACGTCGACGTCGACGTGTTCGACGCGGCGGAGATGGACTACGACCCCGAACACGCGGACGCGATCGCCGAGTTCCTCGACGAGGCGGACTTCGATTACGCCGTCGGCAGCGTCCACGACCTCGACGGCGTCAACGTCCACACGCGCTCGCACTTCGCCGACAAGCCCGAGGCGGAGCGCCGCGAACTCGTCGACCGGTACTTCGAGAAGCTGGTCGCCCTGGTCGAGTCGGAGCTGTTCGCGATCGCCGCGCACCCGGACTTGGTCGAGCGCAACCCCCACCTCCGCGGGTTCGCGACCGAGGACCACTACGCCGCGGTCGCCGAGGCGTTCCGCGACTCGCGGACCGTCCCGGAGATCAACGCCGGGCGGCTGCTCGACGGCTACGGCGAGTTCCACCCGGCCCCCGCCTTCCTCGACCGCCTCGTCGACGCCGGCGTCGACGTGAGCGTCGGGACCGACAGCCACGAGCCCGACGTGATCGATCCCCGGGTACAAGAGATCGAGACGGAACTCGACCGTCGCGGGCTGGAGCCGGTCCCCCTCGACCGGATCGTCGCGGACGCCTGACGCGGTCGCTCACGCCCTCGAGAGAGCGACCTTCGAAAACGCAGCTATTTCCTCGTTTGATTTCGGCTTACGCCTCGTCAAACAGCGCAGCGCTTCGCGCTGCTGGCTCGCCCCGGCTTACGCCGGATCGGACGACGGGAATCGGAGATTCGCTCGCCCGACGAAGCTACGCTTCGTCGAACACCGATAGGCTCGCTCCGCTCTCCTATCGAGTTCGACTTCGGCTTACGCTTCGTCGAACAACGTCTCGCCCTCGACCATGTGGTCCTCGACGGCGTCCATGTCGAGCGTGACGCCGAGGCCCGGCTCTTCCGGCACCTCGATGTACCCGTCCTCGATCACACTCTCCTCGACGAGGTCCTCCCACCAGCCGAGCTCGTAGGAGTGGTACTCGATGGCGAGCGAGTTCGGGATGGCGGCGCCGACGTGCGCCGCGGCCATCGTCGCGACCGGCGAGGCGACGTTGTGCATCGCGACCGGCACGTAGTACTGGTTCGCGATGTCGGCGATCTTGCGGGTCTCGCGCATGCCGCCGACCTTCGGCAGGTCGGGCGCGACGATGTCGACCGCCTGGTTCTCGATGAGCCGGCGGAGCTCGGTGACGCGGTAGCGGTTTTCGCCGACCGCGATCGGCGTGACCGTGTTCTTCGTGACCTCCTCCTGGACTTCGAGGTTCTCCGGCGGGACGGGGTCTTCGAGCCACCACACGTCGTACTCCTCGATGGCGTCCGCGAGGCGCTTCGCGGAGCCGCCCGAGAACGTCCAGTGGCAGTCGAAGGAGACGTCCGCCTTGTCCTTCACGCGCTCGGTGACCTTCTCGACGATCTCCGCCTTGTGGCGGATCTCGCCGGGGCGGAGGTGGCGATTCGCGCGGTCCTTCTCGTGGCCCGAGGGGACGTCGAGGTCGAACTTCAGCGCGTCGTAGCCGAGTTCGTCGACGACGCGCTCGGCCTCGTCGGCGCAGGCCTCGGGGTCCGCCTCGTCCTCGGTGTGACAGTCGCAGTAGACGCGCATCTCGTCGCGGTACTTCCCCCCGAGCAGCTGGTAGGCGGGCACGTCGAGAATCTTGCCGGCGAGGTCGTGGAGCGCGACTTCGATGCCGGAGATGGCCGTGACCGTGACGCCCTCGACGGAGCCCTCGCCGGACATCTTCTGGATCAGGTGCTCGTAGAGGCGGTCGATGTCGAGCGGGTTCTCGCCGATCACGAACGGCTTCATGCGCTCGATCAGCTCCGGGACGCCGGCGCCCCAGTACGCCTCGCCGGTGCCGACCACGCCCGCGTCGGTGTAGACGCGGACGAGCGTCCACGGGAAGTTCCCGTCGACCATCGTCGTCTGGACGTCCGTGATCTCGACGTTGCGATCGCCGCCGCGCGTCCCCGTGGTCCCCATCGTCTCGGCGGAGAGCTCCCGCATCGTGTACTCCGCGTTCGGGTCGTGGAGCGACTCGTAGTTCCGGCTCATACCCCCCAATTTATTCGGAACAGGGTAAACGTTTACCATCGGGCGTGGGACGCCTGAACAGGTGGCTTTTCATCCCCGTGCGCGCAACGGGTGGGCATGGTCGAAATCACGGATTCTCTCGCGTGTCTGTACACGGGTCGGGTCGAGTCCCGCGGCGACGACTACGTCGTCACCGTCCCCGCGTCGGAGATCGAACACGGAAGCGTCAGCGTCGGCGAGACGTACCGGATCGCCGTCCTCGACCGCTCCGACGGCGAGCCGTCGGCGGCGGCCGACGACGGGGCCGCGTCGTCCGTTCCCGACGCCGACGCCGACGCCAGCGGCCCCCCGTCCGACGGGGGCGATCGACCCACCTCTCGCGGGGCCGCCGGGGCCGTCCAACCCGACCCGCCCGTCTCGGAGGGAGAGGTCCGCGAGGTGACGATCGAGACGCTGGGCGACAAGGGCGACGGGATCGCGAAGATCGAACGCGGTTACGTCGTCATCGTCCCCGACGCCGAGCCCGGCGAGGAGCCGACCGTCGAGATCACGAGCGTCCGGGAGAACGTCTCGTTCGCGAACGTCGTCGAGGAGTAGCGCCGCGCTGCGAGGTCGCGAGACCCTTCGAGTCCGCCGTCACGCGTCTCTCTCTACGCGGCCTTCCTCGGGCGGCTCGGCCCGCGAGAACAGCGCCCGGAGGTTCGACGGCGAGAAGAACGAGGACGGCTCGTCCATGTGGACGCCGATCTCGCCCGAGAGCGCCCGCAGCCCGACCCGCTGGACCGGCTCCGGCAGCGAGTAGCACCGCCGTATCGCCTTCCCGAGCCGGATCTCCGTCGACAGCTCCTCGCGCCACTGCGACTCGTAGTCGGCGAGCGTCGCCGGGTCGCGCGGGTCGATCGCCGCCGCGGCGACATCGGCCGCGCGCATCCCGTATAAGATTCCGCCTCCGGTGAACGGCTTCGTCTGCGCGGCGGCGTCGCCGATCAGGAAGCCGCGGTCGCTCGTCGTCCGCGCCGGCGGTCCCACGGGGATCGCGCCCGAGCAGCGACGGTCCGTCGTCGCGCCGTACGCGTCCGTGAGCCGGTCGAAGCCCGCCGACACGTCCTCGCTCGGCGGCGCCGCGAGCCCGTACTCGACGCCGGCGTCGCCGCGGGGGATCCGCCACGCGAAGAACGTCGGCGCGGTGAGGTGGACGTCGACGTAGTCGCCCGCGTCCGCCGCGTCGTCGAACGCGAGGACGCCGTGGAGCAGTTCGTCCGGCTCCGGGAGGTCGAGCGCGCGGCGCACCCGCGAGGTCGGACCGTCGCACCCGGCGACCATGCGCGCCTCGAAGCGCTCGGTGGCGCCGTCCGCGAGGCTAGCCTCGACGACGACGCGGTCGCCGCGCTCGTCGACCGAGACGACGGTGTGGCCCTCCCGGAGGTCCGCGCCCGCGTCCTCGGCGAGGTCCGCCAAGGTCCGATCGAGGCCGACCCGGTCGATCACGTTCGACACGGGCTCCCGCTTGTAGAACGGATAGGGGGCCGACTCCGGCCCGCCGACGTGGAACCGCGCGCCGAACACTCGGTTCTGCCGGAGCCGGTCTACCGCCCCGTCGTCGACGTACTCCCAGAGGTCCGTCGAGACGTGGCCGGAGCAGGCCAGCGGTTCGCCGACGGTCCCCGACTCCAGCAGGAGGACCTCGCGTCCCGCCTCGGCGGCCCGGCGCGCGAACCGCGACCCGGCCGGCCCCGCTCCGACGACGACGAAGTCGTACACGCCCGTAATCACCGTCCCGAGACGGCTAAACGGTTCCGGCTCCCGACCGGTTCGCGGATCACTCGTCGCCGCCGAGCCACGCGAGCGCCGCATCGAGGTCGGTCCGGGGCGGCGAGCAGGCGAACCCCTCGCAGACGTAGGCGGTCGGCTCGCCGTCGGTCGCGTCCCGGTCCGCCCAGATCGGCGGGGCCTCGACCATGTCAAGGCGGTCGAGCCACTCGTCAAGGCCCGCGTCCGTGGCCGGGCGCGGCGCGACGAGCGCGCCCGGCAGGTACCGCTCGCCGAGCGTCTCGCGCCACTCGTCCGGCACCTCGTCGGCGGCGACCGTCACCTCGATCCCCCCGGTCTCGACGAGGTCCGCGGCCCGGACGAGCGAGGCGTGTTCGAGCGGACCGCCGCGGATCCGGTCGGCGTGGGTCGTCACGACGCGCTCGGCGATCTCCCGGAACTCCCCGCCGGTCCGGAACCCGTCGAGGAGCGCGAGCGTCTCGGCCGCGACGCCGAGGCTCGACGGCGTCGACCGGTCGGTGAACTCCTGCGGCCGGGCGATGAGCGGGCCCGCGTCGGCGCGCTCTCCCGCCCCGCCGGTCCCGTCCCCGTCGAGGTCGCTCGTGAAGTATATCGTATCGTCGTCCGCGTCGTAGAACTCCGCGACGAGCGCGTCGGCCAGATCTAAGGCGAATCCGAGCGCCTCCGGGTCGCCGGTCGCGGCGTAGGTGTCGAGCGCGCCGCGGGCGAGGAACGCGTAGTCGTCAAGGTACCCCGGCCCGCGCACGTCGCCGTCGAGCCAGCGCCGGGCGAGCGCGCCGGTCTCGGCGTCGGGGTCGTAGAGCCGGTCGCGGCAGAAGTCGAGTGCCTCGCGGGCGCTCTCGGCGTACGGCTCGCCGAGAGTGTCCCCGGCCCGCGCGAACGCCGAGATCGCACGCCCGTTCCACGCCGCTAGCACCTTCTCGTCGCGGGCGGGCCGCGGTCGCGACTCGCGGGCGTCGAACAGCGCCGTGCGCGCCTCGGTCAGCGTCTCGCGGACCGCCTCGGGCGACTGCTCGCGGTCCGCGGCCAGCTCCGCGACCGACGCCGCGACCGTCGGGACCGTCGTGCCGCGCTCGAAGTTCCCGCCGGGCCGGATCCCGTACCGCTCCTTCGCCAGCGACGCCGCCGGCTCGTCGAGGACGGCGTCCACCTCCTCGGGCGTCCAGACGTAGAAGGCGCCCTCCACGTCCTCGCCGTCGCTCGCGCCCTCGCCGTCTCCGCGGCTCGCATCCCCGTCGTCCCGGCGGCTCGCGGGCTGTCGGCTCCGCGCGTCGAGCGTGCTGAAGAAGGCGCCGCCCTCGTGTCGCAGCTCGCGGTCGAGGAACGCTAGCGACTCGCTCGCGACGCGAGCGTACCTCGGGTCGCCGGTGAGCCGGTAGCCGTCGGGGTAGACCATCGGTAGTTCGGCGTTGTCGTACAGCATCTTCTCGAAGTGGGGGACGGTCCACTCGCGGTCGACCGCGTAGCGGTGGAACCCGCCGCCGATCTGATCGTACATCCCCCCGTCGGCCATCCCGTCGAGGGTTCCGGTCGCGGCCGACAGGAGCGCGTCGCGGCCGCGGCCGGCGTACGCCCGCATCAGGAGGTCGATCCGGCCCGGCATCGGGAACTTCGCGCCGCCGCTCCCGAAGCCGCCGTGTTCCTCGTCGTAGCCGCGCAGCGCGGCCGCCGCGGCCGTGTCGAGCAGGTCGTCGCCGGGCGGCGAGGCGCCCCCCTCCTCCGAAGCCGGCGGTTCCGGCGTCGGCACCGACTCCAGCTCGTCGCGCGCGCTCTCGGCCCACTGGTCGGCGCGCCGCTCCATCTCCTCGCGCTGCTCGGGGTCGCTCCACGAGTCGGCGATGCGCTCGCAGAGCTCGCGGAACCCGGGCTGGTTCCGCCGCGGCTCGGGCGGGAAGTACGTCCCGACGTAGAACGGCTTCCCCTCGGGCGTACACCACGCCGAGAGCGGCCACCCGCCCCCGCCGGTGACGAGCTGGGAGACGGTCATGAACGTGCTGTCGACGTCCGGGCGCTCCTCGCGGTCGACCTTGATCGGGACGAACGAGTCGTTCACGACCGCCGCGACCGACTCGTCCTCGAAGCTCTCCTCGGCCATGACGTGACACCAGTGACACGAGGAGTAGCCGATGGAAACGAACACCGGCGCGTCGTGCTCGCGGGCGCGCTCGAACGCCGCGTCCCCCCACGGCTGCCAGTTGACGGGGTTGTCGGCGTGCTGTCGGAGGTAGGGACTCGCCTCCCCGTCGAGGCGGTTCCGCTCGGTCGGCTGTGACATGGGCCCGGTTCGGCCCGGCGCGACAAAAGGCGTCCGGGGCGCGCCGAGCGCCGCCGCCCGCGACACGGGTATCCACGAACAAGCACATATCGGGCCGCGGAGAGAGTAAGGTTTACACTACCGTGCGGTCACCCGTCGGGCATGACGGAGACCGTGCTGCTTGTGGGGGGCGGCGGCCGCGAACACGCGCTCGCCCGAGCGGTGGCTGACGACTGCGCGCTGTACGCCTGCGCGAGCGTCCGGAACCCGGGGATCCGGCGCCTCGCGGACGGGTTCGAGTCGATCGACGAGACCGACGCCGAGGCCGTCGCCGAGTACGCGACCGCGGTCGGCGCGGACCTTGCGGTCATCGGCCCGGAGTCGGCGCTGGAGGCCGGCGTCGCGGACGCCCTCGACGACGCCGGCGTCTACGCGTTCGGTCCGCGGGCCGCGGAGGCCCGCCTGGAGACGGACAAGGCGTACCAGCGGGAGTTCATGGAGCGGAACGCGATCCCCGGCTGCCCGGACTACGCCGTGTTCGACGACACCGAGGCGGCCTGCCAGCACATCGACGAGTACGACGGCGACCTCGCGGTCAAGCCCGCCGGGCTCACCGGTGGCAAGGGCGTGAAAGTGATCGGCGACCAAGTGACGGCGGCGGAGGCCAAGGCGTACCTCCGCGACTCCGACTACGACCGCGTCGTCCTCGAGGAGCGGCTCGTCGGCGAGGAGTTCACGGTTCAGGCGTTCGTCGCGAACAGAGACGTGCGGACGACCCCCGCGGTCCAGGATCACAAGCGCGCCTACGAGGGCGATGAGGGGCCGAACACCGGCGGGATGGGGTCGTACACCGACACCGGCCGCTCGCTCCCGTTCATGGCCGAGGGCGACTACGAGGCCGCGGTCGACGTGCTGGAGGCCGTCGTCGACGCGCTCCCCGACTACAAGGGCGTCCTCTACGGACAGTTCATGCTCACCGACGAGGGGCCGAAGGTCGTCGAATTCAACGCGCGGTTCGGCGACCCCGAGGCGATGAACACGCTGCCCGTCCTCGACACGCCGTTCGTCGACGTGCTCGCCGCCGCTCGCGGCGGCGACGCGCTCCCGGAGCTCGACTTCTCCGGCGAGGCGACCGTCTGTAAGTACGCGGTCCCCGACGGCTACCCGACCGACCCTGACGCGGGCGCGGCGATCGCGGTCGACGAGGAGAGCGCGGGGGACGCGCTCCTCTACTACGCCAGCGTCGACGAGCGCGACGGCGGGCTGTACACCACCACCTCGCGGGCGTTCGCCGTCGTCGGCCGCGGTGACTCGATCGCGGCCGCCGAGGCGCAAGCGGAGGACGCCCTGGCCGCCGCGGGCGACCGCGTCCGCATCCGCCACGACATCGGGACCGCCGACCTCGTCCAGCGCCGGATCGACCACATGGACGAACTGCGACCCTGAACCGGCCCGGCCGCTCGGTCGGCGGGTCGGCGGCCCGGAGCGACCCTTTTATCCTCCCCGTCCGAACGGCGTGACGTGACAGACGACGACCCAGACGCGACGCGCGAGGATTTGTCCCGAAGCGACCGCCTCGACAGGTTCCCGACGCCTGGCGTCCGGAACTCCCTGTGGTCGTGGCCGGACGCGAAGTCGCCGCTCGCGGTCGTCCGCAACTACGTCGTCATCGTCCTCGCGCGGATCTGCCCGAGCCTCCGGCTGAAGAACTGGCTGCTCCGGCGGATCGGCGTCGCGGTCGGGGAGGGCGTCTCGTGGGGACTGGAGTCGACACCGGACGTGTTCTGGCCGGAGCGGATCCGGGTCGACGACGACGCGATAATCGGGTACGACGCCACGCTGTTGTGTCACGAGTTCCTCCACGAGGAGTACCGGCTCGGCGACGTTGTCGTCGAGGAGCAGGCGATGATCGGCGCCGGGGCGGTCGTACTCCCCGGCGTCACGATCGGTGAGGGCGCGCGCGTCGCCGCGAACTCGCTCGTCGCGGAGGACGTGCCGCCGGGCGCGACCGTCGCGGGGGTCCCGGCCGAGGTCGTCTCGCGGTCGGACCCGGCCGCGAGCGACGACTGACCGGGGGGCTACGCGGCAGCGGTTTACACGGCGTCGTCGTCCGCGTCGCCGCCGTCGCTCGCGGTCCCTTCCTCCTCCGCGTCGGTGATGTGTGCCTCGGTGCTCACCCGTTCGAGGTCGACGCCGACCTCCTCGGCGACGGCGTCGAGGACGGCCCGCTGCTCGGCCATCTCGTTTTCGAGCGTCTTGACGCGCTCAGAGGTGTCTATCACCGTCTCCTGCGTCTCGTCGACCTCGTCGCGGAGCTCGCTGATCTTCTTGTAGGTGCGCTCCGCGCGGTCGGCGAGCGTCTGGATCTTCTTCGCGGTGTCCCCGAATCCCATACCGACGCGTCGGTCCGGCGATACGTGTGCTTTTCCGTTCGGTGCGGCCCTCCCGAACCGTCGGTTCGCCGACCGCCGCGGCCCCGACCGACGGTGGACTTTTGCCCGACTCGCCCCTGATACGGGTATGAGCGTGGACCGGATCCTCCTGACCAACGACGACGGCGTCGACGCCGCGGGACTGCGCGCGCTGTACGACGCGCTCGCCGAGGAGTACGCGGTGACCGTCGTCGCGCCCGCGGCCGACCAGTCGTCCGTCGGCCGTCTGCTCTCCGAGGACGTGGCCGTCGAGGACCACGAACTCGGATACGTCGTCGACGGCACCCCCGTCGACTGCGTCGTCGCGGGGCTCGACGAGCTCGTCCCGGAGGTCGACGCGGTCGTCGCGGGCTGTAACGAGGGCGCGAACCTCGGGGCGTACACGCTCGGGCGGTCGGGGACCGTCTCGGCGGCGGTCGAGGCGGCGTTCTTCGACGTGCCCGCGGTGGCGGCCTCGATGTACGTGCCCGGCGGCGACGATTGGTGGAAACGCGAGTTCGAGGGCGCCGACTTCGCGCACGCGGCCCGGGCGACGCGGTTCCTCGTCGACGAGGCGGTCGAGGCGGGCGTGTTCGACCGCGCGGACTACCTCAACGTCAACGCGCCGATCGCGGACGAGGACCGCGCGCCGCTCCGCGTCACGACCCCCTCGACGTGGTACGGGCTGCGCGCGGAACGGAACGGGGACGGTCGCGTCGGGTTCTCCGATCCGATCTGGGGCCTGATGAACGACGACGACGTCCCGGACCCCGTCGGCACCGACCGGCGCGCCGTCGTCGACGGCGAGGTGTCCGTCTCGCCGCTATCGGTCCCCCACGCCGCCGAGCCGGAGGCGGGCCTCGACGAGCTGGCGGAGGCCTACGAGGCGACGGTGCGGTCGTGAAAAGCGGGCCGCGCTACTCGCCGTCGCCGGTGCTGACGGTCACCTTCGCCTCGCTCAGGACGCGGTCGCCCATCTCGTAGCCGGGCTCGTACACCTCGTGGACGGTCCCCTCCGGGCGCTCGCTATCGACGCGGAGCATCACCTGATGGCGCGCGGGGTCGACCTCCTCGCCCGGCTCGGGGTCGATCGCCTCGACGCCCTCCTCGGCGAGCACGTCGTCGAACTTCTCCAGCGTCGACTCGACGCCGGGGCGGAGGTCGCTCCCCTCGTCCTGGTCGAGCGCGCGCAGCAGGTCGTTCCGGACCGGCGTGAGCCGCTCGACGAGCGCCTCGGAGGCGCGCTCCCGGATGTCCTCCTGCTTCCGCTTCGCGCGCTCCTTGTAGTTGCTGAAGTCGGCCTTCACGCGGGCGAGCTTGCTCGTCAGCTCTTCGACCTCCTCGTCGCGCTCGCGGAGCGCCTCGCGGGTCTCGGCGAGGTCCGCCTCCAGCGCCGCCACCTCGCGGGCGAGCGCCTCGTCGTGCTCGGCGACGGCCGCGGCCAGCGCCTCGCTCTCGGCGCGGGCGCCGCCGTCGTCGCCGGCGGCCGACTCCCCGCTCGCTCCGTCGGCGGTCGCCTCCGCCGTGCCGTTCGCTCTCGCCGCGTCGCCCTCGTCGTCGGCGGACTCGACATCGACGGCGTCGTCGTCGCTCATACCCGATGGAAGTCGGTCGGCGGGGATAAGCGTTCAGAACCGCGGCGAGATCGACCCAGCGCTCCGCGATCTCGTCGGCGAGGTCGTCAACGCCGAACACCTCTCCGACGCCGCGGTCGGCGCCGACTAGGCCCCGAGCGTCACGGCGCTGACGGGGATCGCCTCCATCGCCGTCGACGACGGCGACGAGCGGTGGACCGTCGGCGGGTGGGGCGCGGCCTACGAGGACGTGGAGGCCGACCGGATCCACGTGACCGGCGCCGCGGCCCCGACCTGGGCCGAGCTAGCGGAGTGACGCGAATCTGGGCGGCGGAGTGACGCGAATCGGGGCGGCGGGGGCGACGCCGATCGAAGTGGCGACGTGACGCCGCCCGAAGCGCTCGACTCTGGCTCGCGCGACGGGCGGATTTATGCTCGTCGCCACCCACGATCGGTTCCGTATGCCACCTCGACCCTCGACGTTCTCGATCGCCGCGCGCGATCCGGAGACGGACGCGGTCGGCGTCGCGGTCCAGTCCAAGTTCGTCGGCGTCGGCGCCGTCGTCCCGTTCGTCAGCGCCGACGCGGGCGCGGTCGCCACACAGAGCTTCGCGAACGTCGCCTACGGCCCCGACGGGCTCGACCTGCTCCGCGAGGGGCACGCCCCCGCGGAGGCGATCGACCGGGTCACGGGCGCCGACGACGAGGCGCCCTCGCGGCAGGTGGGGATCGTCGGCGTCGACCCCGAGGAGCCCCCGGCGGCGTTCACGGGCGACGAGTGTCACGACCACGCGGGCGACCGACAGGGTGACCATTACACGGTCCAGGGGAACATCCTGGAGAACGCCGACACCCTCGACGCGATGGCCGCGGCGTTCGAGGAGACCGACGGGGGGCTCCCGGAACGGTTGATCGCCGCGCTCCACGCGGGCAACGAGGCCGGTGGCGACAAGCGCGGCGAGCAGTCCGCGGCGCTGTACGTCGCGAAGCCCGAGGGCAGCTACGACGGCAGGAACGACCGCTGGGTCGACGTGCGCGTCGACGACCACGAGCGGCCGATCGACGAGTTGGAGCGCGTGTTCAAGATATACGACGTGACCCTCCTCGAACGCGAGGCGCCCGACGAGACGCGGGAACTGGCCGGCGAGACGGCGGTCGCTGTCGGGTCGGCGCTCGCCGACCTCGGCTTCTACGACGGCGAGCCGACCGCGGAGTTCGGCGAGGACGCTCGCGACGCGCTGGAGTCCTTCCGCGGCATGAACAACTTCGAGAACCACTCGCTCGCGGTGTTGGAGGACGCCGTCGCACGCGGGTGGGAGGAGACGGCCCCCGGTGACGACGCCGAGTCGCGGCTCGTCGACGCTATCTGGAACGGGCTCTCGCGGCTCGACCGCGTCTGAGCGCGCTCCCCTTGCCAGAGCGCGTTCGCCCCGCCGGACGTGGCCGGTCGACTTTTGCCCCTCCGCAACCGAGCGGGACCATGTCGATCGAACCCGACAAGGTGGCCGACCTCATAGAGGCGGACCTCCCCGACGCGGTCGCCCGGGTCACCGCGCCCCGGATCCACAACGACGAGGACGAGGACGCCCACTTCGCGGCCGTCGTCGTCTCGCCGGCCTTCGAGGGCGAATCGCTCGTCGACCAGCACCAGCGCGTGTACGACGCGGTCGGCGATCACATGACGCAGTCGGTCCACGCGTTGGAAATCAAGACGTACACGCCCGAAGCGTACGTGGAGCACGGCGACGGTGCGCTCGCCGGTGACCTCCGCGATGCCGGGCTGCTCCCCGTCGACGAGGCCTGAAACTGCGCCGCGTTTTCGCCGACTTCCCGCTTCCACCCTCCACGCTGATGCGATCCGAACTCGTCCGCGCCGTCCGCGGGGTCCTCGCCGCGGTCTCGCTGCTGGCGTTCGTCGCGCTCTTTCTGGCCGTCGAGGCGCGCGTCACCTCTGCGACCGTCCTCGGCGGACTCGCCGCGGTCGCGGTCGCGGCGCTGTTCGCGGCCGCCGGCCGCTCCGGGATCCGGCGGCTGCTCGGCCGGGGGGATTCGGGTCCCCGTGGAACAGCGGAACGGACCGCCGAAGGCGACGCGTGGCTCGACGAGCCGGTCGACGATACGGCGTGGACTGACCGATCCGACCGTGCTGGCGACGACCCCGAGACCGACCGGCCGCTCGCGAGGCTCGAACCCGCGCTCGACGACGCCTGGAACCGGTGGTCGGACGCCGCGCTGACGCTCGGGCTGGCCGCGCTGGGAGTCGGCGCGCTCGTGCTGCTCGCGACTTATCCGGGCGACGATCCGCCGCTCGGGCTGCTGTTGCTGGTCGCGTTCGGGATCAACGGGGCGCTCGTCACGCTCCCGTTCGTTTTTAAATAAGGGAGTGCGGCGTCGGCGTTTCGGTCAGCCGTCCTCGCCGGTCTCGCTCGCAGTCGGCTCGTCGAATTCGGCCGCGGAGTCGTCGACCTCGTCGTCGTCGTCGCCGGCACCGTCGTCATTTGCGGCGCCGGCGCCGCCCGCGACGCGGTCGGCGACCAGTTCAGCGAGCGGGTCGACCGTGACGGTCAGGCGGGCGACGAGGAACACCACTGGGACGAGCGCGACGAACAGGAAGGCGGCGTCGTACGCCCACGCGGCGCCGTTCAACACGGGGACCGCGACGCCCGCGAGCCCGCGGTACGCGGCGAGTACCGCCCCGAAGACGACGAGCCAGTGGACCACGCCGCCCGCGTTCTCGGCGATCCGGTCCGGGCGAGCGTCCCCCTCCGCGTCGGCCTCGCCGAGCGCCAGGCGCGTCAGCAGCGCGAACTTCGGCGCGGCGTACAGGAGGATTCCGGCCACCGCGAGCGCGACGACGCCCGTCGCGACCGCGGCGAACGTCACCGGCGCGAACGGGACGAGCCGGTCTACCCCCGGTAGCAGCGTCACGAGCGAGAGCACGCCGACGACCGCCAGCGCGCCGATCAGCAGTCTGCTCGTCGACCGGACCGTGTCGCGGTCGAGCGCCGTTCCGATCGCTGAGTCGTTCGAGCTCATTGGCGCTCGGCCGTTGCCGCCGGACCGACATATAACGGGAACGCCGTCGCCCCGAGTTGAACCGGTTTTAGTCGAGTTAAATTCCCGGCCGAGAGCGGCCGATACATCTCAAGTGTGGCGCCACAGGCGGTTTCGTGGCGGCGCTCGCCCCATCGGGCCAGTCGACGGAACCCTCGTAAAAGTCGTGCTTCTCGGTGGCAATTGTGTTGCTACCGTACCGCACGATTTCACGTGGGTGACGCCTTCCAGTACCTTTTACAGCGTCTCGCGGGAAGGCCGAGGCATGGGAGACGACTACCGCACGGAGGAGGACAGCCTCGGCGAGATGCAGGTGCCGGCGGACGCCTACTGGGGCGCGCAGACCCAGCGCGCCGTCGAGAACTTCCCCGTCTCGGGGATCGGGATGAGCCGGCGGTTCATCCGCGCGCTCGGCGTCGTCAAGAAGGCGGCCGCGCAGGCCAACCGCGACCTCGGGCTCGTCGAGGACGACACCGCGGAGGCGATCGTCGCCGCCGCCGACGAGGTGATCGCGGGCGAGCACGACGACCAGTTCCCGGTCGACGTGTTCCAGACCGGCTCCGGCACCTCCTCGAACATGAACGCTAACGAGGTGATCGCCAACCGCGCCGCCGAGATCGCGGGCGCGGAGATCGGCGACCGGGTCGTCCACCCCAACGACCACGTCAACTACGGCCAGTCCTCGAACGACGTGATCCCCACGGCGATGCACGTCGCCGCGCTGGAGGCCGTCGAGAAGGACCTCGTGCCCGCGCTGGAGACGCTCCACGCCGAGCTGGAGGCCAAGGAGACCGAATTCGACGGTGTCGTCAAGACGGGCCGGACGCACCTCCAGGACGCCACCCCCATCCGACTCGGCCAGGAGTTCGGCGGCTACCGGACGCAGGTCTCGAAGGGGATCGAGCGCGCCGAGGCCGTCCAGTCGAACCTCCGCGAACTCGCCCTCGGCGGCACCGCGGTCGGGACCGGGCTCAACACCCACCCCGAGTTCCCGGAGCTGGCCGCGGAGTACATCTCCGACGAGACCGGGACGGAGTTCCGCGAGGCGGAGAACCACTTCGAGGCGCAGGCCGCCCACGACGCGATGGCGGAGGGCCACGGCGCCCTCCGAACGATCGCGGGTAGCCTCAACAAGATGGCCAACGACCTGCGGCTCCTCGCCTCCGGCCCGCGCAACGGGCTCGGCGAGGTCGAGCAGCCGGAGAACCAGCCCGGCTCCTCGATCATGCCCGGGAAGATCAACCCCGTCGTCGCCGAGTCGGTCAACCAGGTCCACAAGCAGGTCGTCGGCAACGACGCCGCCGTCTCCGCGGGCGCCGCGCGCGGCGAGATCGACCTGAACCTCTACAAGCCGGTCATCGCGCACAACTTCCTCGAATCCGCGAAGCTGATCGCGAACGTCGCCGAGACGTTCGGCGAGCGCTTCGTCGGGAAGCTGGAGGCGAACGAGGAGTTCGCGCGCGAACGCGTCGAGCAGTCGATGGCGCTGGCGACCGCGCTGAACCCCGCGATCGGCTACGATAAGGCCAGCAAGGTCGCGAAGACGGCCCTGAAGGAGGGGAAGAGCGTCCGCGAGGCCGCGGTCGAGGCCGGCTACCTAACCGAGGAGGAGGCCGACGAGGTGCTCGCCCCCGAGGCGATGACCCACCGCGTCATCCTCGGCGACGAGGACTGAGCCGCCCGCTCGGCGACCTCAGTCGGTGACTTCGCAGCCCAGTGCTTCCAGCCGCCGGACGGGCGCGGCGCGGTCGTCCCGCTTGACGAACACGTGGTCGGTCGCGTACGACGAGACGACGAACACCGAGGCGTCGACCTCGGCGAGCGCCGTCGCGACCGCCGCGAGGAACCAGACCAGCTCGAAGGGGAGCTCGGGCTCGAAGGTGAGGCGCTTCCACCCGGGCTCGACCGCGTCGGTCGCGACGGCGTCCGCCTCGTCCTGGTCGACCACCACCGTCGTCTCACCGACCTCCCGGACAGTCGCGAACGCGCCGGGGTGTTCGCCGTCGGTCCGGCAGACCGCGTACGTCTCCGCCGGGACGCTGACCGTCCCGTTCCGGAGGAGTTCGGCGGGATCCATGGGGGTAGCAGACGCCCGATGCCAAAGGAGGCGCGCCGAATCGGAACCATTTAAGCCGGTGTCGGTACCGATCCCACACGGATGAAACTTCACGAATATCAAGCGAAGTCTCTCTTCGCCGACGCCGGGATCCCGGTTCCGGACTCCCGGCTCGCGACGAGCGTCGACGAGGCGCTCGACGCTGTCGACGAGATCGGGTACCCGGCCGCGATCAAGGCGCAGGTCCACGTGGGGGGCCGCGGCAAGGCCGGCGGGATCAAGATCGCGACGGACCGCGAGGAGGCCGAGCAGTACGCCGACGAGATCCTCGGGATGGACCTGAAGGGATACACCGTCGATCAGGTCCTCGTCGAGGCCGGCGTCGACTTCGTCGACGAGCTGTACGTCGGCGTCACGATGGACCGCGGCGAGGGGAAGCCGGTCCTGATGGTGTCGACCGAGGGCGGCGTCAACATCGAGGAGGTCGCCGAGGAGAACCCCGACGCGATCGCGCGCGAACACGTCGACCCCGCGTTCGGCCTCCACCCGTACCAAGCCCGGAAGGTCGTCTACGAGGCCGGCGTCGACGCCGACGTGGCGCTCGACGTGGCCTCGATCCTCTCGACACTGTACGACCTCTACGAGGAGAACGACGCCTCCGAGATCGAGGTCAACCCCGTGATGATCACGGGCGACCGCGACGTGATCGCCGCGGACGCCGTGATGAACATCGACGAAGACGCGCTGTTCCGCCAGTCCGACCTGGCCGACATGGCCGAGGCGTCCTACGAGGACGACCTCGAACGCAAGGCCGGCGAGTACGGCTTCGACTACGTCCGCCTCTCCGGGAACGTCGGCATCATCGGCAACGGCGCCGGGCTCGTGATGACGACCCTCGACCTCGTCGACTACTACGGCGGCGCGCCCGCGAACTTCCTCGACATCGGCGGCGGGGCGAAGGCCGAGCGCGTCACGCAGGCGCTCGACATGGTGTTCTCCGACGACAACGTCGACGCCGTCGTCTTCAACATCTTCGGCGGGATCACCCGCGGCGACGAGGTCGCCAAGGGGATCAACGAGGCCCTAGAGCAGTTCGACGAGATCCCCAAGAAGGTGGTCGTCCGGCTCGCCGGCACGAACGCCGAGGAGGGGATGGATATTCTGAACACCGACCTCGTCGAGGTCGAGAAGACGCTGGAGGACGCGGTCCAGCGCGCGGTCGCGAACGCGGAGGAGGTGACCCAATGAGCATTTTCGTCGACGACGACACCAGAGTGGTGGTCCAGGGGATCACCGGCGGGGAGGGGAAGTTCCACGCCGGCCAGATGATCGAGTACGGCACCAACGTCGTCGCCGGCGCGGTGCCCGGCAAGGGCGGACAGGAGGTCGACGGCGTCCCCGTCTACGACACCGTCGACGAGGCCGTCGAGGCCGAGGACGCGGACGCCTCCGTCATCTTCGTGCCGCCGGCGTTCGCCGCCGACGCGATCTTCGAGTCGCTGGACACTGACCTCGACCTCGCGGTCGCGATCACCGAGGGGATCCCGACGCAGGACATGGCGAAGGTGAACAAGCGCCTGAGCGAGACCGACACCCGTCTCATCGGTCCGAACTGCCCCGGGATCATCACGCCCGGCGAGGCGAAACTGGGCATCCTCCCCGGTAACATCTTCTCCGAGGGGAACGTCGGGCTGGTCTCTCGATCCGGCACCCTCACCTACCAGGTCGTCGACAACCTCACCGAGCGCGGGCTCGGCCAGTCGACGGCGATCGGCATCGGGGGCGACCCGATCATCGGCACGTCCTTCGTCGACGCCCTCGAAGCGTTCGAGGCCGACACCGACACCGACGCGGTCGTGATGTGCGGCGAGATCGGCGGCGAGGACGAGGAGCAGGCCGCGAAGTTCATCGGCGAGCACATGGACACGCCGGTCGCCGGCTTCATCGCCGGGCGCACCGCGCCGCCGGGCAAGCGGATGGGCCACGCGGGCGCCATCGTCTCCGGCTCCGGCACCGGCACCGCGCAGTCGAAGATCGACGCGCTCAACGACGCCGGCGTCCCCGTCGGTGACACCCCCGAGGAGGTCGCCGACCACGTCGAGGACTTCCTGTAAGGGCCCCGCGGTCGGCGGGCTTTTCAATTTCGGTATCCGGAGCGAAAGCTAAAACTACCGGTAGGGGAACACACGCACATGAATTCTGAACCCGGCGACGCCTCTGCGGGGACCGGAGCGGCCGCGTCCGACGCGCCGGGATCGAACGCCGACTCGTCCCGATGTGTCCTGTTCGTCGACGACGAGCCGGGGGCGGCTGACCTCGCGGCCACGCACGTCGATCGGCTCGTGGACGGGATCGAGACGCTGACGCGGCTGTCGCCGGACGAGGGGCTGGAGGTGGTCCGCGACGGCCGCGTCGACTGCGTCGTCAGCGACTTCGACATGCCGGGATCAAACGGGCTCGAGTTCCTCGAATCGGTCCGCGATGTCGACCCCGGGCTCCCCTTCGTGCTGTTCACCGGGAAGGGGAGCGAGGAGATCGCGAGCGACGCCATCTCCGCTGGGGTGACGGACTACCTCCAGAAGGGGGCCGGTCGCGACCGCTACGAGATGCTCGCGAACAGCGTCGCGAACGCGCTCGGCCGCCGCCGGGCAGAGCGGGACCTCCGTGAGGTGAACGCGAAGGTCACGGCGATCCACGAGTTCGCGGCGGAGCTGGCATCGGCGACCGACGTTGCGACGGTGTTCGACCGGACGGTCGACGCGGCCGAGGACATCTTGGAGTTCGACCGCTGCGTCACCGCCCGCCGCCGCGGCGATAAGGTCGTCCCGGCCGTCCTCTCCGAGAGCGTCAGCGAGGAGGAGGTCCGGGCGTTCGACATCGGCGAGGGGGTCGTCGGGACCACGGTCGCGGAGCAGGAGACGATGGTGGTCGACAACCTCAGCGTCGACCCAGCGGACCCGGACGAACTGGAGGACCCCTCGTCTCCGGGTCGGTCGTCGGTCGGAGCCGACCGCCGGACCGGGTCGGAGGTGGCGGACCCGGTCGCCGACGACATCCGGTCGGCGATCAGCGTCCCGATCGGTTCCCACGGGGTGTTACAGGCCGTCTCGAACGGGCACGCCGCGTTCGACGAGCGCGACGTCGAGTTCGCGGAGCTGCTGGCGGCCCACGCGGCCAACGCCATCGAGCAGATCGAGACGGAGAACGCGCTCCGCCGGGAGCGAGATCGGCTGACGGCGCTGTTCCACGACCTCCCCCTCCCGGCGGTGCGCACCGTCGCCCTCGACGGGGGCGGCCGTCGCCTCGACGCCGCCAACGAGGCGTTCCGGGAGACGTTCGGCTACGGCGCCGACAGCGGGTACGAGGAGGTCTGCGACGAGGTCATCCCGGACAGCGCCGAGCGGTTCGAGCCGGAGGCGGTCCTCGAACGCGGCGAGCCCTCGCGGCTCGAAGTGCGCCGGCGGACCGTCGACGGGATTCGCGATTTCATCCTCCACGTCATCCCCGTCAAGCAGTCGGACGAGACGGTCCTCTACAGCGTCTACGCCGACATCGACGACCAGAAACGCATCGAGCGGACGCTTCGGCGGCTCCACGCGACGACCCGCGAGATGTTCGGCGGCGACTCGCGGGCGGAGATCGCCGAGGTGGCCACCCGCGCGGCGATCGACACCCTCGGGTTTCCGAGCAGCGGGGTCCGGCTGTACGAGCCGGAGACGAACGTCCTCCGCCCGACGGCGATAAGCGAGGAGGCCACCGCGGCGTTCGGCGACCGCCCCGCGTTCGGTCCGGGCGACGGCCGCGTCTGGGAGGCGTTCGAGTCCGGCCAGCCGATCGTAGTCGACGACCTCGACACGGTCGACACCGCGGTCGGGTACGGCGAACACCGGAGCCTCCTCGTCGTCCCGCTCGGCGAACACGGGGTGATGCCGTTGGGGTCGCGGGAGCCGGAGTTCTTCGACGCGACGGACGTCCAGTTGGCCCGCGTCCTCGCCGCGAACGTCACGGTCGCGCTCAACCACGCCGAGCGGACAGAACAGCTGCGCGAGCGGGACGCGGCGCTCCAGCGGGAGATAGACCGGCTGGAGAAGTTCGCCGGGCTGGTCTCTCACGACCTCCGGAACCCGCTCAACGTCGCGGCCGGCCGGACGGACCTGGCTCGGGCGCTGACCGACGACGCGGCGGTCCTCGATGAGCTCGATCGGGTGGAAGACGCCCACGACCGGATGACGCAGCTGATAGACGACCTCCTCGCGCTGGCGCGGCAGGGTCGGACGGTCGACGACATCGAGCCCGTCCCGCTGGACGAGGCGGCCGAACGCGCGTGGCGCACCGTCGACACGGCGGGCGCCACGCTCGACGCGTCGGCTGCGACGGACGCGGTCGACGCCGACCCGGAGCGGCTCCGGACGCTCCTCGAGAACCTGTTTACGAACAGCGTGGAACACGGTTCCACGAGCAGTCGGGCAACGCCCGACGACGGCGTCGAGCACGGCTCGGGCGACGCCGACGACCTCACGGTCTCCGTCGGATCGCTCCCGGACGGCTTCTACGTCGCGGACGACGGACGCGGTTTCGACATCGACCCCGAGGCGGCGACGGAGTACGGGCGATCGAGTACCCCGGACGGGACGGGGTTCGGCCTCGCGATCGTGCGAGAGATCGCGGCCGCTCACGGCTGGGAACTGTCGGTCGACGACAGGGACGGCGCGCGGTTCGAGTTCCGCCCTGAATCATAGTATATAAAAAGACGGTTGGCGTGCGCAGGGTGCGCACAGGCGGGCCACGGTTATGCGCGATTCGCCCCTGTAAGTAACGTATGGACGACGGAACCCGCGAGCTGCTCGAACCGCTCCCGCCGAGCGCCAAACTGGTCTACTACGTGCTCGACGCGGAGGGCCGGTTCGACCAGACCGGCCTCGCCGAGGAGACCCGCCTCTCGACCCGCACCGTCCGGTTCGCGGTCGAGAAGCTCACCGAGGTCGGCCTCGTCGAGGAGGGGCTGTGCCCCCGCGACGCCCGCCGGTCCGTCTACCAAGCGGTTCCGCCGGCCGAGCGCGACCCCGTCGACGAGCCGGAGGCGACCGCCGACTCGGCCTCCGAGGCCGACGCGCCGACTGCCGCGGTCGCGGAAGACTGACGCGGAACGGGGCCGACTCGCCGGGCCGCCGACGCCCCGATCCGTCGCGCTTTTGCCCTCGGGACCGATAGTAAGGACACTCCGATGGCGACGTACCACATCGAAACGTACGGCTGTAGCTCGAACCGGGGAGAGAGCCGGGAGATCGAGCGCGCCCTCCGCGACGGGGGGCACCGCCCGGCCGACGGCCCGGACGACGCGGACGTCGCCATCCTCAACACCTGTACCGTCGTCGAGAAGACGGAGCGGAACATGCTCCGCCGCGCCGAGGAGCTGTCGGAGACGACGGCCGAACTCGTCGTTACCGGCTGTATGGCGCTGGCACAGGGCGAGATGTTCGCCGAAGCCGACGTCGACGCCGAGATCCTCCACTGGGACGAGGTCCCCTCGTACGTGCTCAACGGCGAGTGCCCGACGGTCACGCCCGACGCCGAACCGGTCCTCGACGGCGTCGTCGGTCTCCTCCCGATCGCGCGCGGCTGTATGAGCAACTGCTCGTACTGTATCACCAAGTTCGCCACCGGCCGGGTCGACTCCCCGTCGGTCGAGGAGAACGTCGAGAAGGCCCGGGCCTTGATCCACGCCGGCGCGAAGGAGATCCGTGTCACCGGGCAGGACACGGGCGTCTACGGCTGGGACGACGGCGACCGGAAGCTTCCCGAGCTGCTCGACCGCATCTGCGACATCGACGGCGACTTCCGGGTGCGGCTGGGGATGGCGAACCCCGGCGGCATCCACGGCATCCACGAGGAGCTGGCCGACGTGTTCGCCGAGAACGAGGAGCTGTACGACTTCATCCACGCGCCGGTCCAGTCCGGTTCCGACGACGTGCTCGAAGACATGCGCCGCCAGCACCGCGTCGAGAAGTTCCGCGAGGTCGTCGACACCTTCGACGACCGGCTCGACCACTGGACGCTGTCGACCGACTTCATCGTCGGGTTCCCCACAGAGAGCGAGGCCGACCACGAGCGCTCGATGGACCTGCTCGCCGAGGTCCGGCCCGAAAAGATCAACGTCACCCGCTTCTCGAAGCGTCCCGGCACCGACGCGGCCGACATGAAGGGGCTCGGCGGGACCGTCAAGAAGGAGCGGTCGAAGGCGATGTCCGAGCTGAAGATGGAGGTCGTCGGCGAGGCGTACGAGTCGATGGTCGGCGGGACGTTCGAGGTGCTCGTCGTCGAGGAGGGGACGGGCGACTCGGTCAAGTGCCGCGACGGCGCCTACCGACAGATCATCGTCCAGAACGCGACCGATCGCGGCGTCGAGGTCGGCGACTTCCTCACCGTCGAGGTGACCGGCCACAACACGGTGTACGCGTTCGGCGACCCCGTGACGGAGTCGACACCGGCCGACGGCGACTCGGTCGAGCGCGACGAACAGCCGGAGTCCACGCCGTCGTCGGCCTAACGCCACGCGAACGGCGCGCTTCTCCCACGCCTAACGAACTGACCGCGACCTCGGTGTCCAACGAACGGCTCGCGCCGCCACGCGGTCGACGCGGCGCCCGAACCGACCGAGATCGCTCCCGCCCGGGTCGCACGGCCGCTACTCCGAGGCTTCCGACCTCACTCTCACCGCCGATCCTCTCCGGAGTCGACGCCGGCCGAGCCGTCCGAATCCGGCCGATCGGGGAGGCGGATCCGGACCGCCGTTCCCCCCGGCTCGTTCTCCGCGAACTCGACCGTTCCGCCCGCCCGGTTCACGGCCCAGTAGATCAGCCACAGCCCGACGCCTTCGGTGTGTTCGAGCGGGGTCTCCTCGGAGTTTCGAAGCGTCCGCCGCTCGATCCGCGGGATGCCGCGTCCGTCGTCCGCGACGACGAGGTGTACCGCATCGTCGCGCCACACGCGCACCGTCACGGTCACGTCGTCGTTATGTTCGACGGCGTTCCGCAGCGCCTCTTCGAACGCGACCCGGACGGACGGATGCGTCCGGACGACGCAGCGCTCCGGCAGCTCCGTGCGGATCGTCGCGTCGGGCGCTTCGGCGGTCAACTGCGCCACCTCCTCCTCGACGACGGTGACCAGGTCCACCGAGCAGCGCGCGTCGGTCTGCCAGATCGACGCGAGCCGTCGCGTCCGCTCGCTCGTGTCGAGGAGCGACTCCAAGTGGTCGCGGATCGTCGCCACCTGCGCTCGGGTCTCCGGGCTGTCGTCCGCCGCCTCGATCTCGGTGAGGTACCCGAGCGCCACCGAGAGCTCGTTCCGGATGTTGTGGCGCAACACCCGGTCGTTGATCGAGAGCAGCGTCGCGAGCTCCTGCGCCTCGGTGAGCTGTTCGTCCGCCTTCACCGCGTAGAGGCTCCCGCGAGACCCGACCGCCGTGCCGAGGCTGGCAGCGAACGAGAGCAGAAAGGGGAGCTTGAACGCGTGGTGTCCGATCAGCCAAATGAGCCAGACGACGGCGGCGAGCCCGGTGAACCCGAGCGCGGTCCCCGCGCCGATCCGGACCGCTCGCCACTGGCCGGAGCGAGAGATCCCCCAGCGCGGGAGGTCGCGAACGGTGTAGAAGGCGACGCCCGAGAGGCCGAGTATCAGCACCGATTCGAGTGCGATCCCCACGGTCGGGCCCGCGTGAGTCAGGTGGAGCACACCGAGGCCGAAACAACACCCCCCCAGAGCGGCGAAGCCGTATCGGGGCGGTACGTGGGGACCCATCGCCGAATTTACTCTCTCGCGACGGATATCGGTTTCTAGTTCTGCCCGGTTCCGGCCGCTCTACTCCTCGTAGATGACCTCGACCTCGTCGGCGAATCGGTCTAAGATGTTCCGTCGCTTCTTCTTCATCGTCGGCGTGAGCAGGTCGTTCTCCTCGGTGAACTCCTCCTCGACGAGCCGGAACTGCTTGATCTTCTCGTACGACTCGAACTCCTCGTTCACGCGGTCGACTTCCTCCTGAATCCGCTCGCGGACGCGGTCGTCGCGGCAGACCGCGGCGCGCTCCGCGGGCAAGTCGATCCCGTTGGCCTCGGCCCACGCCTCGACCCTCTCGAAGTTCGGCACGATGAGCGCCGAGACGAACTTCCGGCCGTCGCCGAGGACGACGCACTGCTCGACGAACTCGTTGGCGGCGAACCGGTCCTCGATCGGTCCGGGGGCGACGTTCTTCCCGGTCGAGAGCACGAGCAGCTGCTTCGCGCGCTCGCGGAACGCGACGTAGCCGTCGGGGCGGAGCTGGACGATGTCACCGGTGCGAAACCACGGCTCCGCGGCGGCGGCCTCCGCGTCTCCGGGGCCGTCCCCGCCGACGCCGACGCGGTCGTCGGCCGGGGTCCCGGCGGTGACGGCGTCGGTCGGGAGGTCGTCCGCGTCGACGAACGCGTCTGCGGTCGCGTCCGGCCGGTTCCAGTAGCCGTCCGTCACCTGTGGCCCCCGGACGAGCAGTTCGCCGACGTCGCCGGCCAGGTCCGCGACCTCTTGTCCCACCACGGAGCCGTCGATCGCGATCTCGGTGTCGACCACCGGCGGCCCGATGGTGCCGACCTTCGGCTTCTCGGGCGGGTTGACGCAGATGACGGGCGACGTCTCCGTCAGGCCGTATCCCTCCAGTATCGGCAGGTCCATCGCGTGGTACAGCGCGCACAGCTCCGCCGACAGCGACCCGCCGCCCGAGATGAAGAAGTCGATGTTCCCGCCGATCGCCTCCCGGACCGACGAGAAGACGAGCCGATCGGCCACCGCCCGCTTGGCGTCGAGTAGCGGACCGGGGGCGTCGGCCTCGTGGTGGTCGCGGCCCACGTCGACCGCCCACTCGAAGATGCGCTCCTTCACCGGCGACTCGCTCGCCTGCTCCCGGATCGCGTCGTACAGCTTCTCGTAGACGCGCGGGACGCTGGTGGTCGTCGTCGGGCGGACGAGCCCGAAGTCCTCGCGGAGCGTGTCGGGGCTCTCCGCGTACGCGACCGTCGCCCCCGCCGCGAACATCATGTAGTGGCCGGCCATCCGCTCGAAGACGTGCGCGAGCGGGAGGAACGACAGCGTCGTCGACTCGGCGGAGATGCCGGGCACCTCCGGGTCGCGGTCGGGTCGGTCCGCGAACCGCCGGTAACACTGGGAGACGTTGTCCCGGAAGTTGCCGTGGGTGAGCCTGACCCCCTTCGGCTTCCCGGTGGTCCCGGAGGTGTAGATCAGGCTGGCGAGGTCGTCGACGCCGACCGCGTCGAGCCATCCCTCGTAGGCCGCCTCGTCGAACGCCGCGGCGCCGCGCTCGTGGACCTCGCCGAGGGTGTACACGTCGTCCACGTCAGCGTCGGCATCGTCCCCGAGGTCGTCGGTGTCGACCTCGTCGAGGGTCACGATCGCGTCGAGGTCGTGTTCGAGGTCGCCGCGCACCGCGAGGACTTCGCGGAGCATCTCGCGGTTCTCGGCCACGACCACCGTCGCCTCGGGGTCCTCCAGCAGGTAGCACAGCTGGCTCGGGGACGACGAGGCGTACACGGTCGTCACGACGGCGCCAGCGGCCAGCGCCGCGAAGTCGGTCTGAGCCCACTCCATGCGGGTCTGCGAGTACATCGCCAGTCGCGTGTCGTCGTCGACGCCCAGCTCGCGCAGCCCGGTCGCGAGGTTCCGGACGATCCCCCGCATCTCCGCGTACGTCACGTCGGCGTACTCGCCCGCGGGGGCCTCCGGAACCACCCCGGACGCGACGAGCGACCGGTCGTGGACTCCCCCCTTGTACCGCTGTGCGATCCGGTCAGCGTGCCGCTCCGCGGTGCGTTCGAACGTCGCGGGGAGCGTCTCTCGGGCGATGGCGTCGTCCGTGAACGCTCGTTCCGCCTCCTGCCAACTCATACCCCCCCAGACCCGCCCTACCTTCATAAACAATCCGGTAGTTTGGAGTTTCCGCCGGTCCGGGGCGCCCGGGAGAGTCAGCGGCCGCGGGCGATTCGTCCCCCGACGCGGTCCTTATCGGCGCGGATCCGGTCTGCGACCTCCGCGATCTGGGCCAACACCGGGTACCGCGGCCCGTCGGTCGGGCCGTAGAGGTAGGCGTAAAACGGCCGTTCGCGGTCGGCGTCGAGCGGCGTGCGCGGCGTCAACGGGGGATCGTCTAACGAGCGCTGTCGGTCGGCGGCGAGGTCGTCGCACTCCCCTTCGAGTTCCGTCAGCCGGCTCCAGACGTCGACGGCGGCCTCGGCCTCGCAGCCGGGTCGGACCCCGTCTAAGTGACCGAGCAGCCGGCGGCGACGGCGGTCGATCGCCGACAGCGCTGACTCCCTGTCGCCGATCGCGTCGATCTCTTCGTCGATCGCGTCGGCGAGGCGTTCGCGTGCGTCGACGGCGCGGCGGCTCCGGTCGACGAGCGCCGACTGCGCGGCGCCCGAGAGCCCCCCGTCCGACGCCAGCGCGGTCACGGCGTCCGGACCGAGTTCGGCCGCCAGGCTCTCCGCGGGCGTCTCGTCGTACTCGGCCCGGTAGTGGGGGAGCGACAGCACGGTGTCGTCGTACGCGGCCATCACCCGTCTGAGGCTGACGCTGCTCCCGGGCGATCCGCCGCCGGGGCCGCGCGCCCCGTCGCCGGGAGCGCCCATTCCGCGGAGCGAGCCGGCCGGCACGCCGGACGGCGTCGAGTCCGTCGCGGCCGAGATGGTGTCGATGTCGGCCACGCGGTCGGCGAACGACTCGAACGCGTCCCGCTCGTCGAGGACGCGGCGTCGCTCGCGGTGACAGGCCGCCTCGGCGTCCCGGACGTACGCGAACGCGACCAGCGCGGCGAGACCGACGATCGCGACCGCCGTCAGCACGCCCGGATCGGTCGCGACCGCCCACAGGTCGCACCAGCCGCTCGAACACCCCGCCGCCGTCACCCCCTGATCGGGGATCTGAAACACCGTCGTCGAACCCGTACGAATGCTCATTACGCCTGTTAACACGGTACACACACAAAGCGCTTTTGTCCGCTCGACGGGGTTCGCCGGCAGCGCTCGTCTTCTCGCCTCGTCGGGCCCTCAGTCCCGGACGCCGTCGTCGGTGATCACGGTGTCGATCATCCCGATCGGGGTGGCGTCGTAGCTCGGGTTCTCGATCTCGACGTCCTCGACGGGTTCGCGCATCACCTCGACGGCGTCGCGGAACTCGTTCTCGAACCGGAACTCCTCGATCGTCTTCGCGCCCGAGCCGACCGCGGTGACTGGGACGCCGAGCTCGCGCGCCGTGACGACGAGGGGGAACGTGCCGATCCGGTTGTAGTAGGTTCCCCCGGTAATACAGGTGATACCGAGCAGGACGCGGTCGCAGTCGCGGAGCGCGTACCCCATCGCGCTGTCGACGACCATGCGGACGTCGACGCGGGACACCCCGGCGAGAATCCGCGCGGTCTTGCGGCCGAGCGTCCGCGGGCGCGCCTCGGTGACGTAGACGGTCAGGTGCGCCCCGTCGCGCGCGGCGTTCTCGATCGCCTCCAGCACCGTCGTGGAGTAGTCGTGGACGAGCAGCGTGTCGCCGTCCTCGATGTGCTCGGCCGCGTTGGCGGCCGCCTCGCCCTTCGCCGTCTCGATGTCGTCGACGACGCGGGCGATCACGTCCTCCAACAGCTGCTTCGCGCCCTCGACGCTCGTCGCCTCGCCGACGATGGATCGCTCGACCTCGCGCATCGCGTTGTGGAGCGCGGCGTGGGAGGGGTTCGACCGGCGCAGCACGCCCGCGTTGTGTTCGAGGTCGCGCTCGAACTCGTCGACGGTCACGTACTCCCGGTCTAACAGGTCCGCGAGCGACCGCGTCGCCTTCACGGCCACCGCGGACGTGCTGTGGGTCCGCATCGCCCGGATCTCGGCGACGGTCTCGTCGATCATGCCCGAAGGGTCGACCGCGCCGGTAAAAGGGGTTCCGGGGGCGAGTCGGCGGCGAGGCGCCCCGGAGTGCGCCGTCGCACTACTCGAACCCGATCCGGCCGATCGCGCGCGACAGACAGCCCGCGTCCGGTTCGAGGTACGAGTAGTGGTCCGCCACCAGATCGCTGACGTCGATGTCGGCGTAGCCGTCCGGCGCGGTCGCGGCGCCGGACAGCCCGCCGTGGCCGACCGCCCGGGTCCGGTCGGAGGCGCGGTACACCCACCCGAGGACGCGGTCGTTCCGGCTGTGGAAGTTGTAGAGGGGCGCGTCGAGCGCCCCAATTGCCGCCCCGTACGCCCCGTCGGTCCCGACGCTGTCGTGCGGGATCGCCCCGCCGAACAGCGACACCGACGCGAGGGCGTCCGTCCGCCCCCTGTCCGCGAGTTCGCGCAGCGCCGCTCCGGTCACGCGAGCGCCGAGCGAGTGCGCGAACAGGTGGACCGGACGGCCGTCCTCGTCCGCCCACGCCGTCAGCCAGTCGGCGAGCGGGGCGGCGTTGGCGTCGGCGGTGCGCTTCGCCGGTCCCCAGTCGTCGTTCGACGACCACGAGTAGCCGATCACGGGCGGGACGCTCGCCGCCGCGTCGTCGCCGCCCGCCGAGTCCGACGCCGCCGCCAGCCCCAATCGCGCCGCGTACGCCTGATCGCGGGCCGACTCTGCGTCCGCGCCGAGGCCGTGGACGTACAGGACCACCGCGTCGCTGCCGCCGAACTCCCACGACCCCGAGCGCGTCGTCGGCTCGTCGGCGTCGAGCCGCCGTCGGGTGGAGACCATCGGCTGTGACTCGGGCGCCTCGTACCCGCCGAAGTCGCCGTCGAGCGCGTTGGCGACGTACAGTCCGCCGCCCCCGAGGAGACCGACGCCGCCCGCGACGCCGTAGAGGAGCCGGCGGCGGGTAACGGGGCCGGACGAGTCGTCCGATGCGTCCGAGCTGTCAGGAGTGGTATCGGATGAGATGTCGAATCGTCGGCCCGAGCGATCAAATAGCTGACGCGGCGGCGACGGCTGTTTATAAACGGGTCCCCTACGAGACGTATGAGCTACCCGGTCACGTACTACTGTCCCCACTGCGGGACGCTCGTCGCGCTCGAACGCGAGGGGTACCTCGCGGACAAGTCGGTGACGCCGTACCCGCTGGAGGGGTGGACGTACGTCGCGCCGACCGAGCCGTTCGACGCCGACGAGGCGACCGAAGACGGCGACACCGCCGACGCCGACGGCGTCCGGTTCGTCTGCGGCGAGAGCGACGGCGTCGAGTGGGACCCGCACGACGGCGTGCGCGGCACCGACGTCGGCGGCGACGAGCCGTACCGCGAGCCGGACGCCGAGGGCGTCGGCTGCGGCGAGGCGTTCTACCTCTCGTTCGTCCGCTACGACGAGGGGCGCGAGATCGACCCGCGGGCTGAGTCTGCCCCCGTCGAGATCAACCCCGATCCGAGACCGAGCGGGCCCCGCGGTCCGAGCGGCCCCGGCGAGGCCGGCGGCCCGAGCGACTCCGACGGCTTCTGGTGACGACTCGGAACGCTCGCTTATATCCGGCTCACGAAGCATTTCGGTCGAACGCTCCCGAAATCGCGCTCGCTCAATTCTAAATAGTCGCTGGTGGACCGGCGACGGACACCGGCAAAGCCCCACCGGAAGACGTTCCTGCTCGCTTTGCTGCGCGGGCTGCGACTTCCGTGCTCCCGCTCGCTTCGCTCGCGGGAACGCGCAGCACCGCAGCCTCACACCTCCCCAGCCGCGTCGCTCGCCGCGGGCGAGCGACTCCCTCGCGCGTGCTCCTCACGCCCTGCGGGCGTTCGGAGGCACGCGCCACCGCCTCGGTTGTTTATAAGTAACGTCCACCGGATCTCTTGCGACGCCCCGAGCCGAACAGCCAAACCCCTTAAACGGGGAGCGAGTACGCTCGTTTATGGAAAGCATCAATCGGACTGCGATCGAGCTGGTCGACGAGGCGCTCGACTTCGCCGGCGAGCTGGATGTCGTCGGCTACGAGCTGGACAACGGCGCCACCGTCGTCGACTTCGGCGTCGACGCGGCCGGCGGCGTCGAGGCGGGACTCCTGCTCGCGGAGATCCAGACCGCCGGGCTCGCGAACCTCCAGACGCGAATGGGCCGGCTCGCCGGCGCGCCGCGCCAGTACGTCGAGCTGTCGACGGACCACCCCGCGGTCGCGCTGCTCTGCTCGCAGAAGGCCGGCTGGGAGCTGACGACCGAGGGCGGCTTCGAGGGGCTGGGTTCCGGCCCCGCCCGCGCGCTCGTCGGCCGCGAGACCGAGTTCGAGCGCGTCGGCTACTACGACTCCTCCGAGTTCGCCACGCTGGCGGTCGAGTCGACGGCGCTCCCCGACGAGGAGGTCGCCGAACAGGTCGCCGAGCTGGCTGAGGTCGACACCGACGGCGTGTTCCTCCCGACGTTCGCCACCGGCTCGACTGCGGGCTCCGTCACCACCGCGGCCCGCGCCGCTGAACTCGCCGTCTTCCGCCTGTTGGAGGTCGGCTACGAGCCCACGGACGTGCTCCACGCCTCCGGCTCCGCGCCGCTCGCGCCCCCGACCCGCGACGAGACCGAGGCGATGGGCCGGACCAACGACGCCTTGGCGTACGGCGGCGAGGTCCACCTCCAGGTCGCGCGCGACGACGACCGCTTCGGCGAGATCGTCTCGACCGCGGGCGAGGAGTACGGCACCCCCTTCGTTGAGGTGTTCGAGGACGCCGACTGGGACTTCTACGACGTTCCCGAGAGCGTGTTCGCCCCGGCGCGGGTCACCGTCGACGTCGTCGACGGCCCCGTCTACACCGTCGGTGAGACCGACGAGGAGCTGCTCGCCGAGTCGTTCGGCTACCGCTGACGCCGCGAGCGTCCCCGACTGATGCGACTCAAACCCGTCCCCGAACCCCCGGCCGACCTCGACGCCCTCCGCGAGTACCAGCGCGCGGTCCCGCTCGTCCCGGGTACCGCCGACGACTGCTGCGCCCGCCTCCGGCGGCGACGCGACCTCCCCGACCGTCAGACCGCGAACGACTGGCTCGCGTTCCTGCGCGCGCTCAACCTCGCCGAGGACACCTCTCGGGGGTTCGTCCGCGCCGACGCCGAGCCGACGCCGGAGCGCGTCCGCGAGGGGCTCCGAGAGGAGGTCCTGTTCGGCCCCGAGGCGCTCGCGGCGCTGCGGGAGGCCTCGACCGACGACCCGCTGACCGCCCCCGACCTCTTCGCCGCGACCCGCGACCGAGTTCCGCGGCACGACAGGGCCCGCGATCCCGACTGGGAGGCGACGTGGCGGGGCCGCGCGGCCCGGCTGCTGGGATGGCTCGCGCTCGTCGACCTCGCCGCGCCCGTCGGCGACGGCACGGAATCGCCAGAGGATGCGCCGGGCTACGTCGCCGGCGACGCGCTCTGACGCGGCGGTCGTCTCCTCCGCTCCGACCGTTCGAATTCCCGCAACAAGCCTTTTACTCGGTGCCGGAGAGGGAGTCATATGGGACGATTCGACGAGCGCACGGTCCGCTACGAGCCGACGAGCGTCAAGGACCTGCTCGTCGAGATGAAGGACACCGCGGAGCTGTTGATCGATCTGTCTTATTCGGCGGTTCTCCACGCGAGCCCGACGGTCGCGCACGAGGTCGTCGAGCTGGAACACCGGATGGACGTGCTCCAGATGCGCGCCCGGATGAGCCTGATGCTCGCCGCGCGGAACCCGAACGAGGCGGAGACGCTCGCGCCCGTGCTCGGCGTCATCGCGGCCGCCGACAAGGTCGCCGACGCCGCGGGCGACATCGCCAAGATCGTCACCGAGGAGATCGGGCTCCCCGAGGCGATGCGGGGCGCGCTCTCCGCGGGCGTGGAGACGCTCGTCCGCGGGACCGTGCGGGGCGAGTCCGCGTACGCCGGCCGGACGCTGGACGATATCGACCTCGAATCGGAGACCGGCGTCCGCGTCATCGCGGTCCGGCGCGACGAGGACTGGATCCTCAACCCCGGACCGACCACCCGGTTAGCGCCCGGCGACGTGACTCTGCTTCGGGGGCCCGAAGCGGGCGTCGAGGACGTGTACCCCGAGCTGAGCGGCGACCCGTTCGAGCCCGAGCCCGCGCCCGAGCCGGCGATCGACGACTTGGAGCGCGCGGTCGACTCGATCGTGTTGATGAAGAACCTCTCCGAGCTCGCCGTCGACCTCGCGTACGGGTCGGTCCTCTTCGACAACGAGGAGCTGGCCGAGGAGGTGAGCAACCTCGAGATCGAGGTGGACGCGCTCCAGTCGCGGTTCGAGGCGTGGACGCTCCGCGCCGCGGCCGAGGCCGACGACCCGGTGTCGCTGCGGGGACTCATCCACCTCGGCGTCGCGACCGAGGAGATATCCGACGCCGCGCTGGCGATCACCGAGGGAGTCCTCCGCGACCTCGACGTCCACCCGGTCGTGGAGATGGCGGTCCAGGAGTCCGACGAGATAATCACCCGGACCGTCGTCGTCGAGGGGAGCGAACTCGACGGGACCGCCGTCGCCGACGGCGTGCCCGCGACCGACATCTCGACGAGCGTCCTCGCGATCCGCCGCCCGGACGAGGGGTGGCTGGTCGGCCACGACATCGACACCACGCTGCGGGGCGGCGACGTGATCATCTCGAAGGGAACCCGGACCTCAGCCGAGGAGTTCGATGCCCTCGCGGCGTGAGGCGGACGACGCAGAGCGCGGAGCGAACGCCCCCGACAGCGGAGCGAACGCCGACGCGGACAGCAGAGCGAACGCCGACGCGGATAGCGGAGATCCGGCGGGCGAAAGCGCCGACCCCGCCGCGCTCGCCCGGGCCTACTACGACGCGATCGACGCCGGCGAGTACGAGCGGCTCGCGTCGCTGCTCGACCCCGAATTCGTCCAGCGGCGCGGCGACAGGACGTTCGAGGGACGCGACCGGTTCGTCGCGTTCATGCGAGACGGGCGGCCGAACACCGACACGACCCACGCGGTCGACCGCGTCTATCCGTCGGGTCCCGGCGTCGCGGTCCGCGGCCGCCTCCGTGACGCTGACGGCGACGTGCTGTTCGCGTTCGTCGACGTGTTCGAGACCGAGGCCGGGCGGTTGACCTCGCTTGAGACGTACGGGGCCGAGTCGTCCGACGGATAGGCCGTCTCCCCGGCCTTACCACGCCGCCCGCAACACGCCGAGGATCTCCTCGGGAGTCGCGTCGAGGTCGGCCGGCGCGCGCTCCATCGGCGGGTCCTCGGCGACGAACTCGGCGATCGCCGGGAGGTCGTCCTCGTCGGTCTCGGGGAGATCCCGGAGGCGGCTCGGGACATCGAGCGCGTTCCGGACCTCGGCGACGGCCGCGACGACATCCTCGGCGATCGCTGCGTCGTCGCGGCCGCCGGTCCGGATCCCGAGCCCGGCGGCCAGCGCCCGCCGGCTCGCGTCGACCTCGTCGAAGAGGTACGCCAGCGCGTGCGGCGCGACGACGGCGTGGATCGCGCCCTGCTGAACCTCGTATCGCCGCGCGAACCCGTGGCCGAACGCGTGGATCACGCTGATCTTGGAGTCGAGCTGGACGAGCAGCGACCCCACGACCGCGCGGTCCATCGCGTCCTCGCCGCCCGGTCGGTCGCCGGCCACGCGGGGGAGCGCGTCCGAGAGGAGGCGGAGTCCGTGGACCGCGGCCGCGTCGCTCACCGGGGAGGCGTCGCGGGCGTACGGCGTCTCGATCCCCTTGTCGAACCCGTTCATCGCCGACCCGGCCAGCACCGAGGCCGGCGTCGTCTCGAACAGCGCCGGGTCGGCCACGTCGACGATCGGCCACGCGCCGCTCCCGCTGACGGTCACCGGCTGTCCGGTCGGCGACTCGTCGGCCGAGAGGACCTCCAGCGAGCCGCCTGTCGAGACGTCCGCGCCCGCGAATGTCGTCGGCACGACGACAGCCGGGAGGGCGGGGCCGCTCTCAGGCGCCAGGTCGCCGAGCGCGTCTGCGCCGGCCTCCGCGTCGCCGCGGAGGGCGTCGAGATCCCGGCCGTCGGCCGCGAGCAGCGTCGCCTGTCTCGCGACGTCGAGGCTGGCGCCGCCGCCGACCGCGACGAGGACGTCCGCGTCCGCCTCGGCCCGCGCGTCGAGGAGGTCGTAGGCGGTCTCGACCCGCTTGTCTGGCGTTGTCCCGTCGAAGACGCCGACGAGTCGGTCGCCGAGGCCGTCTCGGACCGGATCCATCAGGGCGTTGTTCGCGCCGGTGTTCGAGCCGCAGACGACGAGCGCGCCGTCGAGGCCGCGATCGCCGAGCCAGGCGCCGAGGTCGGCGACTCGTCCCCGCCCGTACCGGATCTCGCAGCCGCGGTGAACGTGGTCGAAGGAGTCCGCGATCGGTAGCATCGGCGACGGGTACGCGAGGGCGCGGTTTGTAGCTGTGGGAGAGCTAGGCACACGTCGCCGTCGGGGGCTCACACGCGCGCGTGCGCCGGGTTTATAACCCGACAGCGACTAGCGAGTGTAAGTTCCTATGTCAGAGCAGAGCGAATACGGAGCCGGCCAAATTCAGGTCCTCGAAGGCCTGCAGGCCGTCCGTAAGCGACCGGCGATGTACATCGGGTCCACGGACGGTCGGGGGCTCCACCATCTCGTCTACGAGGTCGTCGACAACTCCATCGACGAGGCCCTCGCGGGCTACTGCGAGGAGATCGAGGTACGGATCCACGACGACGGCTCCGTCTCCGTCAGCGACGACGGGCGCGGCATCCCCGTCGACACTCATGAGGAGTACGACCGCCCCGCGCTCGAGGTCATCCTGACGGTCCTCCACGCCGGCGGGAAGTTCGACTCCAAGTCGTACCAGGTCTCCGGCGGGCTCCACGGCGTCGGCGTCAGCGTCGTCAACGCCCTCTCCGAGCGGCTCGAGGTCGAGGTCAAACGTGACGGCGGCGTCTTCCGCCACCGGTTCGCGCGCGGCGAACCCGACGAGGACGGCTTCGAGCGCGTCCGCGACATGAACGCCGGCGAGTCGACCGGGACCGAGATCCGGTTCTGGCCCGACGAGGAGATATTCGAGACGACGGAGTTCCAGACCTCCACGCTCGCGAACCGACTCCGCGAGCTCGCCTTCCTCAACTCCGGTGTCGAGATCCGCCTGGCCGACGACCGCGACGACAGCGAGGAGACGTTCCGCTACGACGGTGGCATCCGCGAGTTCGTCGAGTACCTCAACGAGACGCGCTCGCCGATCCACGAGGAGGTCATCTACTTCGAGGGCGAGACCGACGGCGTCCACGTCGAGGTCGCGATGCAGGCGACCGAGGAGCTCCAGGGCTCCGTCCACGCGTTCGCCAACAACATCAACACCCGCGAGGGCGGCACCCACCTCACCGGCTTCAAGACCGCCCTCACGCGGACCGTCAACGACTACGCCAACGAACAGGGACTCGTCAACGACCTCGACGCCAACCTCAAGGGCGAAGACGTCCGCGAGGGGCTCACGGCGGTCGTCTCGGTGAAACACCCGGACCCGCAGTTCGAGGGGCAGACGAAGACGAAACTCGGCAACAGCGAGGTCCGCGGCGTCGTCGAGTCCGCGACCCACGAGAAGCTCGGTACCTTCTTCGAGGAGAACCCCGACACCGCCGAGAAGGTCGTCCACAAGGCCGCGGAGGCGGCGCGCGCCCGGAAGGCCGCGAAGAAGGCCGAGGAGCTCACCCGCCGCAAGTCGGCGCTGGAGTCGACCGCGCTCCCCGGTAAGCTGGCGGACTGCCAGACCCGCGACCCGACCGAGGCGGAGCTGTTCGTCGTCGAGGGCGACTCCGCGGGCGGCTCGGCCAAGCAGGGCCGGAACCGCGAGAACCAGGCGATCCTCCCGCTGAAGGGGAAAATCCTCAACGTCGAGAAACACCGCCTCGACCGCATCCTAGAGAACGACGAGATCCGCGCGCTGATCACCGCGATCGGCGCGGGCATCGGCGAGGAGTTCGACCTCGACGACGTCCGGTACAACAAGATCATCCTGATGACGGACGCCGACGTCGACGGCGCCCACATCCGGACGCTGCTCCTCACGCTCCTCTATCGGCACATGAAGCCACTTCTGGAGGCCGGCTACGTGTACGCGGCCCAGCCCCCGCTGTACCGCGTCCGGTACCGCGGCGAGACGTACGACGCCATGACCGAGGCGGAGCGCGACCGCATCATCGAGGAGGAGTGCGACGGCAACCCCACGCAGGTCCAGCGGTTCAAGGGGCTCGGCGAGATGAACCCCGACCAGCTGTGGGACACCACGATGGACCCGACGAACCGCCGGCTCAAGCGCATCACCATCGACGACGCGGCCGCCGCGGACCGCATGTTCAACGTGCTGATGGGTGACGCGGTCGAGCCGCGCAAGCAGTTCATCAAGGAGCACGCGACCGAAGCGGAGTGGGTGGACATATGAGCTCGGAGACTCCCGACGCCGACCCCGGCGACGTCCGCGCAGCGCAGGTGACGAACGCCCGCATCGAAGACGAGATGGAGCAGTCGTACATCGACTACGCGATGTCCGTCATCGCGGGTCGCGCGCTCCCCGACGTGCGCGACGGGCTCAAACCCGTCCACCGCCGGATCCTCTTCGCGATGAACGAGGCGGGCGTAACGAGCAACTCCGCGCACCGCAAGTCTTCCTCCGTCGTCGGCGAGACGATGGGCGATTACCACCCGCACGGCGACAGCGCCATCTACGACACCCTCGCCCGGATGGCGCAGGACTTCTCGATGCGCTACCCCTTGGTCGACGGGCAGGGGAACTTCGGCTCCGTCGACGGCGACCCGCCGGCCGCGATGCGGTACACGGAGGCCCGGATGGCCCCCATCGCCGAGGAGCTCATGGCGGACATCGAGCGCGACACCGTCGACTTCCAGGCGAACTACGACGACCGCCTCGAGGAGCCGGAGGTGCTGCCCGCGGCGTTCCCGAACCTGCTCGTCAACGGCTCGTCGGGTATCGCCGTCGGGATGTCGACGAACATCCCGCCCCACAACCTCGGCGAGGTGATCGACGCCACCGTCGAGCTGATAGAGACCCCCGACGCGACCGTCGAGGATCTGATGGAACACGTCAAGGGGCCGGACTTCCCGACCGGCGCGAACATCGTCGGGCGGAACGCGGTCCACAAGGCGTACAAGACGGGGCGCGGACGGATCCGCGTCCGCGCGGAGTTCGAGGTCCACGAGGAGGAGGGACGGATCGTCATCAGCGAGCTCCCCTTCCAGCAGAACAAGTCGCGGCTCGTCGAGCGCATCGCCGAGGACGTCAACGAGGGCGCGATCGAAGGGATCCGCGACCTGCGCGACGAGTCGGACCGCGACGGGATCCGGATCGTCGTCGAGCTCAAGCGCGACGCGATGGCGGAAGTCGTCAAGAACCAGCTGCTGGAGAGCCACCTCGAACGCACGTTCGGCGTCATCAACCTCGCTCTGGTCGACGGCTCGCCGCAGGTGCTGGACCTCAAGCAGACGCTCGAACACTACGTCGACCACCGCCGCGAGGTGGTGCGCCGGCGCTCCGAACACGAGCTCGCCGAGCGCGAGGACCGCGCACACATCCTCGAAGGGCGGCTGAAGGCCCTCGACAACGTCGACAGCGTCGTCGAGACGATCCAGGACTCCGACGACCGCGACGCCGCGAAGGCCGCGCTGGAGTCGGCGTTCGACTTCACCGAGGCGCAGGCGGCCCACATCGTCCGGATGCAGCTTGGCTCGCTCACGTCGATGGAGACGGCGGAGATCGAGTCGGAGTACGAGGAGGTGAAGGCGCGTATCGAGCGGCTGGAGACGATCCTCGCCGACCCCGCCGAGCTCGATCAGGTGATCGTCGACGAGCTTCAGGAGATCAAAGCCGAGTACGACGACGAGCGCCGGACGAGCTTCATCGAGGACGCGGGCGACGTGACCCACGAGGACCTCATCCCGGAGGAGGAGTGCGTCGTCGTGATGAGCGAGGACGACTACATCAAGCGGATGTCGCTCGACACGTTCCGCGCGCAGAACCGCGGCGGCAAGGGGATCATCGGCACGGGGCTCAAAGAGGGCGACCGCGTCTCCTCGGTGTTCGCGGCCAACTCCCACGACTACCTCCTCGTGTTCACGAACCACGGTCAGATCTACGAGCTGAAGACCTACGAGATCCCGGAGATGTCCCGCACGGCGCGCGGGAAGTCCGCGGTCAACCTCCTCGACCTCGACGACGGCGAGGAGATCGAGTCGGTCGTCAACACCGAGGACTTGGACGACGACGAGTACCTCACGATGGTCACCCGCGGCGGCTACATCAAGCGGACCGCGGTCGACGAGTTCGGGAACATCCGCTCGACCGGGATCCGGGCGATCCGGCTGGAGGACGGCGACGAACTCGTCGACGTCGAGGTGACCGACGGCGACACGGACATCGTCATCGGCAGCCGGGACGGGATGGCGATCCGGTTCGAGGAGTCCGAGGCGCGCGCCATGGGTCGGACGGCCCGCGGCGTGATCGGCATCGACCTCCGCGAGGGCGACGCCGTCGCGGGCGTCGCCGCCATCGACGACGAGTACCACAACTGGGTGCTCACCGTCACCGAGAACGGCTACGGGAAGCGCTCCGACCTCGACGAGTACCGCCCGCAGTCGCGGAACGGGAAGGGGCTCGTCGACATCAAGACCGGCGACCGGAACGGCGAGGTCGTCGCCATCGAGGCGGTGACCCACGGCGACCACCTGATCGCCATGAGCGCCGACGGTCAGATCATGCGGACCCGCGTCGAGGAGGTATCGACGGTGAGTCGCAACACGAAGGGCGTCATCGTGATGAACCTCGACCCCGACGACGAGGTCGCCTCCGTCGACATCGTCCCCGAGTCGATCCACGCCGCCGCGGACGGCGACGACGAGGCGGAGACGGACGACGAGTAGGCACCGCGCTCGGCGGCGTCCGTTCGCTTTCCAGGCGCTACCGGTCCTCTGTGCGGGCTTGAACTTCCGTTGCGACGAGCGATGCCCACGGAACGACGCAGCGACCTCGCCGGCGCGACTGCCGGCTGCCTCGGACGGAACAGTGCCGAGCCGAGCCGCCTCGACCTGCCGGTCCGCGACGACGGCGACGCACCGGTGGACGTGGCGGGACCGTCGAGGTCGCGGGCGAGTACGCACACCTCCGGCGAGTCCTTCAGGAAAGTTACTTACTGTCGCCGCGAAAATCACCGAGCGAGATGGACGAGTACGAGGGGATAGACGAGGTCGTACACGAACCGAGCGAGGCGTTCGCCGAGTCGACGAACGTCGCCGCGTTCATGCGCGAGTACGGGATCGACGACTACGAGGAGCTCATCGAGCGCACCACCTCGGAGGTCCCGGGCGAGCCCGCGTCGGGCGTCGACTGGTTCTGGGACGAGATCGTCGACTATCTCGACATCGAGTTCTTCACCGACTACGACGCGGTCCGGGACGACGCCGACGGGCCGCAGTTCTCGGACTGGTACCTCGGCGGCGAGGTCAACGTCGCGCACAACGTCGTCGACCGCCACGCTGCCGTCGACTCGCCGAACCGCAACCGCGTCGCGCTGATCTGGGAGGGCGAGCCCGGAGACGTCCGGGAGATCACGTTCCACGAGCTCCGCCGGCAGAGCGACCGCGTCGCGAACTACCTGACCGAGGCGGGGATCGAGACCGGCGACACCGTCGGGCTGTATATGCCGATGGTGCCCGAGGTCGTCTCGATCCTCTACGGCTGCCTGAAGGTCGGTGCGATCGCCGTGCCGATCTTCTCCGGGTTTGGCCGCGAGGCGACCGCGACGCGGATCGACGACGCGGAGCCGTCTGTCCTGTTCACCGGCGACGGGTTCTACCGCCGGGGCGACGGCGTCCGGCTGAAGGGGACCGCCGACGAGGCCGTCGCCGACGCGGGTCACGTCGAGGACGTGGTCGTGTACGACCGGCTGGGGGCGACGCCCGCGGCCGACTCCGCTGACAGCGGGAGCGACGTCGACCCGGTCCCGTGGAACGACGAGCGCGACCGAACTTGGGACGAGGCGGTCGGCTCGCAGCCGTCGTCGTTCGAGACGAAGCGGCTCCCGAGCGACCAGGAGTCCATGCTGCTGTACTCCTCGGGGACGACGGGCGAGCCGAAGGGGATCGTCCACACCCACGCCGGCGTCCTCACGCAGTGCGCGAAGGAGATCCACTTCGGCTTCGACCAGAAGCCCGCTGACCGGTTCTTCTGGGTCTCCGACATCGGCTGGATGATGGGGCCGTGGACGCTGATCGGCAACCACGCGTTCGGCGGCACGGTGGTGATGTACGAGGGCGCGCCCGACCACCCGGAGCCCGACCGCTTCTGGGAACTGATCGACCGGCACGGGATCACGCAGTTCGGCATCTCGCCGACCGCGATCCGCGCGCTCCGAAAGCACGGGGACGAGTGGGTCGACGAGCACGACCTCTCCTCGCTCCGTATCCTCGGCTCTACCGGCGAACCGTGGGACCCAGAGTCGTGGCGTTGGTTCCACGACGCGGTCGGCGGGGGCGACTGCCCGGTAATCAACATCTCCGGCGGGACGGAGATCTGCGGCTGCTTCCTGATGCCGATGCCGAACCAACCCCTCAAGCCCTGTACCCTCGGCGGGCCGGGACTCGGGATGGACATCGACATCGTCGACGAGTCGGGCGAGTCGGTGCGGGAGTCGGGCGAGCGCGGCTATCTCGTCGCGCGCGACTCCTGCCCGTCGATGACGAAGTCGCTGTGGTCGGGCGACGAGCGCTACCTGAACGAGTACTGGTCGACGTGGCCCGACCTGTGGGACCACGGCGACTTCGCGCAGAAGGACGAGGACGGCTTCTGGTTCCTCCACGGCCGCGCCGACGACGCGCTCAACGTCGCGGGGCGGAAGGTCGGCCCGGCCGAGATCGAGGGCGTCCTCATCGACCACGACGCGGTCAATCAGGCCGCGGCCGTCGGCGTCCCCGACGACACCACCGGGACCGCGGTCGTCGCGTACGTCGTCCTCGAACCGGGCGCCGACCCGAGCGACGACCTCCGCGAGGAGCTCCGGGCGCTGGTCGGCGACGAACACGGCAAGCCGTTCCGGCCGCGCGAACTCCTGTTCGTCGAGGCCTTCCCGAAGACGCAGTCGGGGAAGATCATCCGTCGCGCGATCGAGTCGGTGTACAACGACGAGGACCCGGGCGACCTCTCGTCGATGGAGAACCCCGAGGCGCTCGACTCGCTGCGCGACCCGGCCTGAGCGCGACCCGCCCGACCGCTCGGTTCGCCCTCCGGTCAGGCGGCCGCGTCCGCCACCGCCTCGGCGAGCGCGTCGTAGTCCGGCTCCTGCCCGGCGTTGTCCGCGAGCCAGCGATACGTCACAGTCCCGTCGGCGTCGATCACGAAGACCGCGCGCTGCGCGACGGTCTCCACGCCGTAGTGTGCGAAGTCCTCGACGACGTCGTACGCCTCGACCGCGCGGTGGTCCGGGTCGGCGACGAGCGCGAACGGGAGGTCGTACTGAACGCGGTAGGCGACGAGCGCGTGCGGGAGGTCGGTGCTCACGCCGAACAGCGTACAGTCGTCGCGGTCGAACCCGTCCCGTAGCGCCTCCATCTCGTCGGTACAGGTGTTCGAGAAGGCGGCGGGGAAGAAGGCGAGCACGACCGGCTCGTCGCCGACGTGCTCGGAGAGTTCGAACGGCTCGATGTCGCCGTCCACGACCGATCCGGTGAAGTCTGGGGCGTCGTCGCCGACGTCTGGCATACCGGGTCGTCGTCGGCCGGGCGTATCACCGTTTCGGCGGCGGCACTCGGCCGCCGGCTCGGGTACCGACTCGCGTCGTGTGACGCCGGAGGGCGCCAGATCGGCGAGCCGGGGGGAGAATTAAGTGTACCACCGACGCAGGACAGGTGATGTCCGGCCCTCCACGCCGCCTCTCACGTCGAACGGTGGCACTGCTCACGGCGACCGCATCGCTGACGACGCTGTCGGGCTGTTTCACGGACGACGGCGGAGACGCCCCCCGCACGGAGACGGTGCTCAGGCTCGACGAGGCCTCGCTGGTCGGCGTCTCAAACGAGTTTAGCACCCCAGTCGACTTCGTCGGACACGCGGGACGGACGGCCGTCCGGACCGCGATCGACGGCGGAGAAGGGACCGTCGACGGGTACTACGGGCCCGGCGTCTCGGCACCGTACGTCGTCACCGACGGCCCCGAGTACTACCGGATCGAAACCGAGACGGTCGATTCCGTCGCGGCACCGGGCTACGCGTACACGGTGGAGGTCGACGCCGTCGACTCCTTCCTCCTCGGTCCCCCGTCGAGCGTCCCCTTCGCGGATCTCCCGGACCACGACCGGGACACGGTCCTCGACGCGCTCGGGGACGCGTCGCTCGTCCACGCCCCGCACTACCCGCCGTTCGGGGTCAAGTTCGCGTACGCGTCCGCCGAGCGGCGAGAGCGCTCGCTGTTCGTCCCCGGGAACGACGACCAGCGGGTCGAGTGGGACGGCGAGCTGCTGCGGTTCGCGTTCGACGGGGAGCGGTCGGTCGAGGTGCGGACCGTCGCCGTCCGCGCCGACCGCGTCGCCTCGTCGCAGCGCGACTTCCGCCGGGCCGTCGGCGAGGAGCGCGGCCGATCGATCGACGACCCGACCGCGGACCAACGCGCGGTCCTCGACGCGGCGATCGACTCGGAGCACGCGGAGGCCCCGCCGCACTCCGACGCGTTCGCGGCCGTCATCGACGCGATCGCGACGGAGGAGAGCGTCGCTCCGCTCGTCCGCTACGACGGTGACTGGTACTTCGTACGGCTCGTGCGTCCCGACTGATTCGGTCCTCTCGGGTGCTGACGACAGATCTCAGCCATTCGCTTACCGAGCGGCGGCGCCGTTCGCTCGCGTTCGCTGCGGCCGTGCGCGGCGCCCGCGCCGACCCGATAAGGCAAAAAGACTATAGTCGCCACAGGGCTAGAGCGGAGTAGAGATGATAAGTGCGATTCCACTGATCGGCGGCATTCCGGCGGGCCCGGAGCTCCTCATCATCCTGCTCGTTCTGGTCCTGCTGTTCGGGGCGAACAAGATCCCGAAGCTCGCGCGGTCGACCGGCCAGGCGATGGGCGAGTTCCGGAAGGGGCGCGAACAGGTCGAAGAGGAGCTGAAAGACATGCAAGATGGCGAGCAGGCGGACTCGACGCTCGACGACGAGGACGACGAGTTCGACGACCTCGAGACCGAGACCGACAAAGAAACCAGCGCGTAAGTCGTCCCCGACGCCGACCGATCACCGCGGTCCCGTTTTCTCCTCCCGTCTTGGGCGCGTGGCCTAGCGGACAGGGCGAGAGGTTCCTAACCTCTCGATCGCGGGTTCGAATCCCGTCGCGCCCGTTCCTTCGCCTCGCTCGGCTACGGGCGCGACTGGCTCCACGCTTGCCCACTGCGTTCGCTCGCGTGGATCCCGCCGTGCCCTTTCGTACCGCTTGCGCTCGGATCAGCGTATCCTGTTTGTGATTTAACACCGTGTAGGGGATCTACCGTTTCAGACGATGTACTACGCCGGTCCCTTACCCACCCGACAGAACGAGCGCGCCGCGAGCGTGACGGCACCGACCGCGATTGCGAGCGTCGCGGCGGTGAGGCCCGGGCCGGGCTCGTACAACAGGGGCGGGTGATATCCGAGTCCGTAGTCGACGACGGCGTTCGCGACGCCGAGCCCCAGCGCGGTCGCGAGCGCCCCGCGGGTCGTGCGGCCGAACGCAGGGAACAGGAGCGCGAGCCCGACGAACAACAGGTGCGTCCCGATCACGCCCCAGTAGTAGATCAGCGCGTCGGGCGCGGAGACGTACTGACCGACGGCGAGGTTGAGCGACACCAGCGGCCAGAGCCCGAACTGGACCAGCCAGACGAACGCGACCGTGTGGAGGTACGCGAGTCCGCGAGAGGTGGGCGCGTCCGCGGTGACGCTGCCGCCGCGTCGGACGGTCGGGACGACGCTGGCGAGGACGCCGCCGCCGAGCGCGACCGCGACCGCGGAGTCCGCGTACAGCGGCCAGAGGACGACCGGCACCTCGTCCGCGGTCGGCGCGTAGTACCCGACTCCCACCGCGAACATGAACGCGGTAAACGCGCAGACGACGGCGAGGCTCCGCGGGGTTCCGAGCAGTTCCTCGGCGATCGCCGCCCGGACGCGCCGCCTGACCGCGCGCTGACGCAGTCGGCGGAGTCGCGGGAACCTGTCGGAGCGTGACACGACGGAGGGTCGGCGCGCGGGGGACTAAAATCCGCCCGTCCGCGGTCGATTATCAATCGCGGTGTTTTGCGAGACACCTTTTTCAACGGACCGCGCGTTCCCGGAACTATGAGCGACGAGGATGTCGAACGATCCGCCCTCCAATCCGACACCGGGGGCGGTCGATCGGCGTCCGACGGGTCCGGGTCAGCCGATTCGGACGCGGACCCTGCCGAACCGGAGACGCGAGGCGCTGAGGAGGTATCGACGGACGAGACGGGCGAGGCGGACGAAACAGACGAAACGGACGACCGAGCGTTCGAGAACGTGATTTTCGAGGAGGGGGACGGACCGAACGACTGCTCGCCGGTCGTCACCGACCGGTACACGTGGCGGACGCTACTCGCTGATCGCGGGGACGAGGACGCAGCGGCGCGGGTGTACGCGGACGTGCCGGACGCGCCGGTAGTCCCGGCGGACGCCGTCGCCCTCCACCTGCCGGACGGCGTCGACGGGGTTATCCGAACCGCCGGGGTCGACGAGCCGTTCGCGGCGGACGGCGAGACGGCCGTTCCCGGACACGGCACTCCGGATCGAGGGACGCTCGTCGTCGGTCCCGACGCGGTCGTTCTTAGCGGTGCCGCCGTCGTGCCGACCGGCGATCGGCGGGCGACCCCGCCCGCAGCCGCCGCGGGTGAGGACGAGACCGAAGGCGGGGGAGACGGTGCCAACGGCGACGGGAGAGGCGGCGACGGCACCGACGACGCAGAAAGAGAGGGGGTCGATGCCGACGCTGACCCGGACGACGCGACGTTCTCCTTCGAGGACGAACGCGACGGCGTGGAGGCGACATCGAGTCCCGGTGCCGAGACCGCAGCGGCCGCGGAACCGATCCCACGAACCGTCTTCGACCGGTCGGTCGGTCGCGAGGGCGTCTCCGGCGTCGTCGTTGCGCATGGAGCCGATGTCGAGTCGGTCCCGTCCCGCCCGCCGACCCCCGAGGAGTGGGACCGAGTCGCGTTCGATCCGGCGACGCTGCTCGGCTTCGACCCGAGTGAGACGGACTACCGCTTCCGCGCCGCCGCGGCGGTCGGCGACGCCCTCTGGGACCTGTGCGCGGCCCGTTACGACCCCTACTCCGTCCCCGTGTTGAAAGGGTACTACACCTGGGACGACTACCGCGAGGAGTTCTTCCTCGACGAGGACGGGAACCGGCCGACCGAGGAGAACGAGGAGGGAGAGGACGAGCCGCTGTCGTTCACCCACGAGGACAAGACGGAGGCCTTGGGTTTCGACCCCGACCGCACGGAGGAGCTACTCGGCGCGGGCGGCGAGGCCGCGGCCGACCTCGCGGACCTCGTCGACGAGCGCACCGTCGACGTCAACCCGGATCTCGACGAGGACGCCTTCTTCTCGACCGACGGGGGTCACACCACCCTGACGAACCGGTACGACCTGGAGAAGGCGGTGCCGATACAGAAGAAGACGCACTTCCGCGAGGAGGAGCGCTACTGGGTGAACAAGCCGTACGCGTTCGTCATCGTCTTCCGGTCGCGGAAGGAGAACGAGGCGAAGTACTACGTCGTCCAGCCGTACCGGACCGAGATCGAGGCGGACCTCACGGAGTTCCTCACCGGCAAGCTCCGGACCTCGATCAAGTACGCCGACGAGTCGATCGCCGGCGGCGACGAGTCGTTCCGCGAGGAGGTGATAGTCGAGGAGGCGCGCACGCTGCTCGACCGCTACGGGCTCTACGAGGACGAAGGCGACGAGCGGGGGATCGCGGACACGCTGGTTGACCGGTTCGGCATCGACCCGACAGAGGGGATCGCCGGGCGGATCGCGGAGTCACTGGGGTACGAGCCCCCGGTCGAGTCGCCGGCGAACCCGCCGGAGATCAGCGCCCGCCCCGAGCCGGCCGTCCTCGCGGAGGACGCCCGGACCCTCTCGGCGCACCAGGTCGAGAAGCTGTTGTACTACCTCAAGCGGGACTTCGTCGGCTACGAGCGCATCGACCCGATCAAGTACGACATCAACGTCGAGGACATCTCCTGTGACGGTTACAACTCCCCCGTCTTCGTCTACCACTCCGAGTACGAGCAGATCATCTCGAACGTCCACCACGGCACCGACGAGCTGGACGACTTCGTGGTGAAGCTCGCCCAGCGGTCAGGAAAGGGGATCTCGAAGCGCCGGCCGCAGGTAGACGCCACCCTCCCGGACGGCTCGCGCGCGCAGCTCACGCTCGGGAGCGAAGTCTCCGACCACGGGACCAACTACACGATCCGCCAGTTCAACGACGTCCCGTTCACCCCGATCGACCTGATCAACTGGAAGACCTTCTCGCTCGACGAGATGGCGTTCCTCTGGCTCTCGATCGAGAACCACAAGAGCCTGATCTTCGCCGGCGGTACCGCCTCCGGGAAGACGACGAGTCTGAACGCCGTCTCCCTCTTTATTCCCTCGAACGCGAAGATCGTCTCCATCGAGGACACTCGCGAGGTGGAGCTCCCCCAGCGCAACTGGATCGCCTCCGTCACCCGTCCCTCCTTCTCCGACGACGACAAGGGCGACATCGACGAGTTCGACCTGCTGGAGGCCGCGCTCCGGCAGCGACCGGACTACATCGTGATGGGCGAGATTCGCGGCGAAGAGGGGCGGACCGCCTTCCAGGTGATGTCCACGGGGCACACCACCTACACGACGTTCCACGCCGACTCCGTGGGCGAGGTGCTCAAGCGGTTCACCACCGACCCGATCAACGTCTCGAAGACGATGTTCACGGCGCTGGACCTGGTCTCCATCCAGACCTCCACCCGCGTTCAGGGCAAGAAGGTGCGCCGGAACAAGTCGATCACCGAGATCAACCACTACGACGCCGAAAACGACGAGATCAACGTCCAAGACGTGTTCCAGTGGCAGGCAGAGACGGACGAGTTCCTCCAGATGGGCGACTCGAACACGCTCGAAGACATCATGTTCGACCGCGGTTGGAGTCGGGCGATGCTAGACGAGGAGCTTCGCAAACGTCGGGTCGTGTTGGCGTACCTCATCGACCGCGGACTCAACAGCTACGCGCAGGTGGCGGCGACGTTTCAGGCGTTCATCAACGACCCGGAGACGGTGCTGGCGCTGATGGCCAACGACGAGCTGGAGCGGTCGCTGGAGGACCTCCGCGAGATGGAGTCGGTGCTCATCAACGTCGACCGCGAGAAGGAGAAGCTGGTCCCCCGTCCGACGCCGGACGCGGCCGGCGAGAAGGAGGCCGCGGAGATACTCGACGCGGCCGAGGACCTGTTCGAGACCTATCGGGGCGACGTGCCGGACTCCGTCGCGGACGCGCTCCTCGAGATGGACCACGCCCGCGACATCGAGGCAGAGTCGACGGGCGACCGCGAGGCGCTCGCCGAGGCGGCCACGGAGGCGACCGCGGCCGATGGAGCGCCGAGCGGCTCGGACTCGGGCCGAAGCGATCCCGTGGAGACGGACCCCGACCCCGCCGCCGACTCCTCGCCGGAGCCGCCTACCGACCCGAGTCACGCCGATTTCGAACGGACTCCAGAAGCGAGCGCCGCTCCCGCCGACGACGGCTCCGGCGCGCCGGGGGACATCGACTTCGGCGAGCCGTTCGATGACGGGGTCGACGTACTCTCGGCCCCGTCGGCGCGGTCCGAGGGGGACGCGTCGGCCGACGTGGGCGAGGGGTTCAGCGCCGCCGACCCCGAAACGGACGAGACCGCCGACGCGGAGGCCGACGGCGGCGCGGTCGGTTCCGGCGGCGAGGCGGACTCCGATGACCGTGAGGCGGAGTCCGACGACGCGGAGAGCGCCTCGGCCGACGACGCCGACGGCGCGGCGACCGACGACATCGACGACTGGGGGTTCGGCGCCGTCGAGCCCGCGGAGGAGGGGTAGCGCCGTGTCCGTCGCGAGGGCCGAGCCGTGAGCCTCGACGTGGACGCGGGCGACGGCGGCGTGGACGCGAACGTGCTCGCAGAGCTGTGTTACCCGATATTCGAGCTGCTGTTCGACGCCGACGGCGACTTCGTCGCGGACGTGGAGCGCAAGCTGGCGGAGGCGCGGATGCCGGACCAGGTCGAGATGTACGTCTCGCTGGCGCTGGCCGTCGGCCTCCTCGTCGGCGGGGCGCTCTGGGCGCTCGGCACGCTGGTCGGCTACGGCGTGTTCTCGCTCGGGCTGATCGATCCGGAGGCGCTCTCGCTCGGGATCCCCGCGCCGACGCCGGGCGTTCAGGCGACGCTGCGCTCGCTCGTCGTGCCGACGGCCGTGCTTCTCAGCGGGCTCGTCTTCGGCTCGATCGGCTTCGCGGTGGGATTCGGGGGACTCGTCGCGGTCCCGTACTCGCGGGCCTCCTCGCGGAAGCGCGAGATCAACCTCCTGCTCGCGGATTCGGTGTCGTTCATGTACGCGCTATCGGTCGGCGGGCTCAACCAGCTCGAGATCCTCCGCGCGATGGCGACCGCCGAGGACACCTACGGGGAGGTGTCCCGCGAGTTCCAGAGCATCGTCAACGAGACGGAGTACTTCGGGACCGACTACCGAAACGCGATCCGCCAGCAGTCGCTGGAGACCCCCTCCGACGAGCTCTCGCAGTTCCTCGCCGACATGCTCTCTATCGTCAACTCCGGCGGCGACATGGAGGGCTTCCTGAGGGACAAAAAGGAGAAACACCTCCGCACGTCGAAACAGGAGCGCGAGATGACCTTAGAGACACTGGAGCTGTTCGGCGAGATGTACATGACGCTCTCCCTGTTCCCGCTCCTCCTCATCATCATCCTCGTCATTATGGGGATGATGGGCGAGGCCGACGACCGGCTCCTGTACGTCACGGTGTACCTGCTCATCCCGCTCGTCGGCGTCGGCTTCCTCGTCTTGGTCTCGACGGTGAAACAGGACGACCCGGGCGACGGTTACCTCCAGCCCGACGGCGGGAGCGAGCGGCTCCGGCAGACGAGTCGGGAGGGGCTGCTCCACTTCGGGCTCGTGGAGTCGTTCGTCGGGAGCTTCGGGGTCTTCGACCGCATTCGCGACCGCGAGGGGACCCACAAGACGAGGGAGATCCTCTCGGCGCCGCACATCTTTCTGCGCGAGAACCCCCTGTACACCCTCGCGTTGACCGTGCCGGCGGCGCTCGCATTGGTCGGCGTCGCAGTCGCCGCCGGCTCGGCGCCGACGACGGTCGACGGTTGGATCGCCCGGCCGGTGTGGTCGGCGTTCGTCTGGCTCTACGTGCCCGCCTACGTCGTGATGATCCCGCTCGGGGTATTCTACGAGTGGCACCAGCGCTCGCGGCGGGCGGTGACCGGGAAGCTCTCGGAGACCCTCCGGAAGCTCTCTTCCGCGAACGACACCGGGCAGACGCTGCTCGAATCCGTGCGCACGGTCTCGGACACGTCGACCGGGAAGCTCGCGGAGGAGTTCGAGGTGATCCACGCGAAGGTGAACTACGGCATGAGCCTGCGCGACGCCTTAGTGGAGTTCAACAACTCGTACGCGGTGCCCCGGCTCGCCCGGACGGTGAAGCTGATCGCCGAGGCGCAGGAGGCCTCCTCGCAGATCACGGACGTGCTGACGACGGCCGCGCAGGCCTCGGAGAACCAGGACGACATCGAGCGCGAGCGCAAGTCGCGCACCCGGATGCAGGTGGCGATCATCGTGATGACGTACATCACCCTGCTCGGCGTGATGGCCATTCTCCAGACCCAGTTCATCGACGTGATGGGCGATCTGGTCTCCCAGAGCGACGGCGGCAGGAGCGCCGGCGGGGCGGGGTTCGGCGGCGGCGGCGGCGTCGACCCGGACGTGCTCTCGATGCTCTTCTTCCACGCGGTGACGATCCAGGCCATCCTCTCGGGGTTCATCAGCGGCTACATCCGCGACGCGGAGCTCGTCTCCGGCGTCAAGTACGCCGTGGTCCTGATGACGCTGGCGCTGGGGGTGTGGATCTATGTCGGGTGACCGCGCGCAGACGGTCCTCGACTTCGTCGTCGGGATGTCGGAGAACGAAGACGGCGCGGGGGGATCGGCCTCGAAGCGGCCGACCTCCTCAGCCATTTATACCATCTCCTTGGGCGAGTCGATCGTCATGCGGTACGACGCATCGGGATGAATCTGGAGACAACGGAGGAAAGCAAGTACGTAGTCAACGAATTGACCGCCACCATCCTGGGGAGGGGAGGGGGGTAGATTCGCCTCTATCGCCGGGAACTCTTCGAACAACCGACACAACCTCCTCGATAAAACGGGAAATTTGGGTGGTAAGTGACAAGAGTCTCGCGCTTCAGCCCCTCTGAGTTAGTGCTCTACCTCGCTGCTGTATGGCAATTTAACACGCCTCCCGACGGGGTACCGACATTTACCGATGGGACGGTCACAACGGGAAATGCATCCTCTACTCGGGTCTCCACAAACTTCTCGCAGATGTGAGATCGCCCCGAGGGCGTTGTCTGTAATTTACTAGAATTAATAATTTAAACGCGGTTTTTATATATCGACTCTGTCCGAATACTAGCTAATGTCCTATCTCGTACAGAGCCACTCTCTCCGAGGTCGGTCCTCTGTCCGACCGAAATCGGATGTATAACACCAGCGACCATCCCGCGGAACGCACACACCCTCCGTAACGATCGTAAGGTAACTCGAAGTGACCCCACCTCGCAAATCGAAGCGACTCACGTCGGATCGTCGCGGCCAGACGCTCCAAGACTACGTCATCGGGGTGTCGATATTTCTCCTCACGACTGCGTTCGTCGTGGGATTCATCCCGACTCTCTTCACACCGTTTACGGCGCCTGTTGACGCTTCACAGACCGCACAGGCCGATAGGTACGCCGCCGAAGTCCTCGCGGAGATCACTCAACCAGACTCGAAGAACGTGCTCGACGGCGCTGGCACTGACTCGTTTTTCGCGAACGAGTCTAACTTAGACGGAATACCGACGGCCGAACAGAGTGAGGTGAACGTGACGCTCGTCGACGGAAACGGGACGGTCCAACATACAGTCGGTCCACCGTATCAGGGCGAGTCCACGGCCGCTGCGACACGCGTCGTCGTCCCGAAGTCGGGCTACGTAGGGAACCACACCTGTACGGCCACCTGTCGTATCGAGGTGCGACTATGGTAGCCGGTCCGCCGAAACGGCGACCGCCGTCCGACGCGGATCGCGGGCAAGCGTACACTCTCGAAGGCGTTATTTCCGCAGTCGTGATCCTCACGGCGCTACTGTTAGCGACGACTGCGGTGGTAATTACCCCCACAACGGCCGGAACGATCGATCGCGACACAATGGCACAGTTGGGGACGCAGACGGACGACGTTCTCGCGACCGCTCACGAGCGGGACGCGCTTCGTGAAGCCGCACTGTACTGGGACTCCCAAGACGGACAATCGGGGTGGCCGACCGCGTACCAGCCCGGCGATGACTGCCCCGACACGATAGCGGACGAGCCACTCACGCTGTGCCTTCTCCTCGAAGAGACGTTCACTTCCCGGTTCTATCGGTACAACGTCTATCTGGATTATCAGACGCAGGGGAAGACGACGGAGACGGAGCCGCTGTTCGTCCAAGGAACTCCCGGTCGAAACGCGGTCACCGCGACCCGTTCGATAGCGCTTCACGACGGGATGGAGTTGACACACAGTCCCGGCGGTACCCTCGGGGGGAACGTCTCGAAGTTCTACGCCGAGGACCTCGACGACCCGACCTTGGTAAACGTGGTCGAAGTTCGGGTGATCGTCTGGTGATCCCGAAACTCGACGACCGCGGTCAACTGATGCTCGTGGGGGCGGTCGTGATGGCAGCGAGCCTATTGGCACTCGTCGTCGTGCTGAACTCTACAATCTACACCCAAAACACCAATCCCGGAAATTCTCTCGGGGAGATGAACGAGGTAGAGCGACAGTTGGAAGTCGTTCGAACGGATGTCGACCGCCTCACCGACCGGCTTGAACAACGAGACGGCTACGTCGACATCCACGAGTTGAACGCGACGTTGACCGTTTACAGCGATCGGAAGGCGGAGCAGATCGTCGACCGGCGGCCGGCGTATCTTGATGTGACGTTGAACGAGAGCGCGTCCGAACTCGAAAGGGAGGTTCTTCGGCAGCGCAACCGCTCACGAGCCGTCCTCTCGCGGGCGAACCAAAGCCACTGGACCCTCGTGGAGGACGCGACGTTCAACGAATCCACCCCGTTCGAGCTCGTCATAGAACCGCGGAGCCCGACGCCGACGACGTTCATCGCCAGGGGTGAAGACGGCGGCGATTGGCGCCTCAACGTTAGCCAAGGCCCGTCGAATACCGTCAGCGTCGACGTCACGTACGACAACGGAACCACGGTCAGTGAGTCGGTCTCGGGGAACGCGACTCGGGTGAACGTCACTGGTGGAGCGATCAACGGGACCCAGCGCTTCGCGTTCGCTCCAGGACTGAACGCCCCGTACGACCTTCGCGTTGAAAACGGTCACCGGTCCGACGGTGCGTATCATCTCCTCGTCGACGAGGCCAGCGACGTCGATTCCGGGAACTTCCACACCGACCCGGGTGACGGTCAGCCGTACGTGAGCCGCGAGCTGTCGACTGCCGTCGTCGATGTCGAATACGTGAGCGACAAAGTGTCTGCGGAGTCGCAGATAACGGTTCGGATCGGTGGTGATTCGGAATGAAAGGCATCGGTGTAACAGACCGGCTTCGCGGCGACCGGCGGGGAGTTTCGGTCGCGTTGACACACGTTCTCACGATGGGGATTACCTCCGTGCTGATCGCCGGGCTTATCATCACTGCGGGCGGCGCGGTCGAGACGCAGCGTGAGCGGGCGGTAGAGGGCGAACTCACGACGATCGGAGAACGGATCGGGACCGAACTCACGGCACTGGACCGCGTCGCCGACCCGACGAACTCGACGATGACCGTCGAGACGTCACATCCCGAGCGGGTCGTGAACTCGCGCTACCGAGTGCGACTGACATCGAATTACGGAGACTGTCGGTCGGACGCCTGCCTCGTGCTCGAATCGCGGGCGATCGAAGCCCCGGTCGTGATCCCCGTCCGCGACGACATCGACACCGTCGAGTCGACCGCCTTCGGAGGGGAGATCAGACTCGTTCACAACGGGACCGCGGTCCGCGTGGAGCGTGTGTAGCCATGACTGCGAACGAGCGCGCCGTAAGCGATATGGTCGGATTCGTCCTCTCGTTTTCACTCATCCTACTCGCTGTCAGCGCCGTGTACACCGGCGGATTCGCCGCTATCACCGAACAACAACAGGAGGAACAGATACACAACACCGAGCGCGCGATGTCGGTGCTCGCGGAGAACTTTCACGACATCGAGCGGGGAAACGCCCCGACACGGGCGGGCGAGTTCCGACTCTCGGGAGGCACGCTATCGCTGGACCGTACCGCGAGGTTCACCGTGTCTGTTGGACTCGATAACGGGACGTTCGCGGAGACCGTCCGAACCGGGTCACTCTCGTACACGAAAGACGAGACCGAGATAAGCTACGAGAACGGGGCGGTCCTACGGACGAACGACGGCTACGGATTCGTGTCACGCCCACCGACCGTGACGTGTCGAGACGGGGAGGCGATCATCTCGTTGGTCGAGATCGATCCGCGCGGTAACGTCACATCGACGAGTGTGGACGGATCGGTACTGGTCACGGTCGCGAAGCAGGATTCCGGAATATACTATCCGAGGCGGGAAAACGGGACCGTCGTCAACGAGGCCGACGTGGCCCAAAACGTAACGATCCAGGTCGAGGAGTCACGCCACGAGAAAGCTTGGGAAGGGTGGTTCGCCGAACGCGAGGGATGGAACCAGACGGCGGCGGGCTACACGTGCGAGGCCGATACCGTATTCGTTCGGACGACCAAGGTGACGGTGGGGCTCTTGCCGTAACAGGCCCGTGACGGCAGGGCCCGGTCAAGTCCGAGACGAGCGGTTCGATTTCGATCGGCTGAGCGATTCACTCACTTGTCGGCGGTCTCGATGATGACCTCGTTCGTCGTCAGTCTGATCTCGAACCCGCCGGCGACCTCCTTGCCCTCCTGGTCCTCTATCTCCAAGAGTGCGATCGCGTCGTTGTAATTGGGATCGCCGATATCGTCTTTCGCGCTCTCCCACGTGGCGTCCGGGTCAGTGATCTCGAAGAGGAACACCACTTGGTTGTCCTCTAGCTGTAGGTGTCCCGTCTCGTTGAGCAGTGGGCCGAGAACTTCTTCGGCGTTGCGTTGCCGGTACCTCGTCTCTATCACCGGCATCTCGTCGCCGTTCTTGAGCACTCTGACGTTCTCCGGGTTCTCACCCGCCGACGCGTCCGTGCGGAGGTTCACCGAGCCGAGATCGTCGCAGTTGTAGTGATACCACGTCGTTCCGTCGTACGTGTCCGCCCCAGCGTAGTCGTAATCGGCACACGACCACTGCGTCGCTCGGATCGACACTGTCGCTCCCGCCTCGACTTCGAACTCGTGAGTCCACTCGGAGAGCTGGGTCTCTCGGTCGTTGAGGTTCTGTTCGGCGGTGACGGGGTCACCGGGATCGTACGGTCCGTCGGGCCACGGCCGCATCTGTTCGTCGTCGGTTACGACTCCCATCGTAACCGGGGCCCAGTATTTTCGCATACCGCCCCACCAGATGGGTGTCTGACTGGACACCTCCGTTCCCAGGACCGTCGTCGAGACAGTCGCGTTCTCCGAGACGCTGATTTCGCTTTCATTCCCCCCGACGCCGAAGTCCACGCCTTCGGAGATCGTTACCGTCACCGAGTCGTCGTCGGGATCGGCGTTGTCGAGGTCGTACGTCGAATTCGTCGAGACTTCACTTTCGAGGTATTCGCCCCACACGTCGGCGTAGCGGCTCTCGACGGTAACGGTCATTTGCGACGCGTTCGAACAGTTCGCCATCAGTTGAGAGTACTCGCGAGACCGTTCACGAGAGTATTCGAGGTTCTTGGTTGCCTGGAGCGTCTCCACCTGTCCGCCGGCGCTGCCGTTGATATTCACAGACGGAAACGTCAGCGTTCCGTCCTTGTACTCCATATCGGGGGGTGAGATCATCTCGTTGCCGCTCGGCGTCCCTTTCCAGATCCCACCGCCCTGATAGGTGACGGTCGAGTAACCGTCGCTCTCGTAGTGAAGCGATCCCATCGGAATCACGAACGGGGTACAGCTCGGGCCGCCGTCGAGTTCGATTACCATCTCCGCGTTGTCGGCGACGCGTACCGATTGCCCCTCGCTGGGGTCGAAAGCGAGCGTGTGTTCGAGGTTGTCGCTGAACGCGACCTCACTCAGCCGGGAGTCAATCTCCCGCATCGTCTGTTCCGCGTCTTGCCCCTGAATTTCGCCCCTGAGATCGCCCATCATGGCCGTTCCGAAGTAGAGAGTTACCGACGCTGCTATGACAATCATCCCGATCAACAGGACGAACCCGATGAGGGTCGACTGCCCTCGTTCCCGTCTTCGAGGTGTGGTGGGCGGTGTCATGGGTATTCTCGACGAAGCAGCATCAAGTGCCCCGGCAGGATGTTATGAAAACGTCGTCAATCTGAAATTGATAAGCTTTCGGTCAAAGTATTGCGTATGATAACTACTGGTGTGGATCAGGCCCCAGTACCCTGTGAAGGTCGAACTGGACTCTCCCATTTCAACCCCCCTTTATTTAGCGGCTCACCCCGCTGCTGTCTGGCGATTCAACACGGCCGCTCAGAGACATGAGGGTGCCCAACTCTGCCGCCGCGGGATGGCTTTCCGGCCGGTGCGTTCCGAAGCGGCCACGGCGAGCCGTGGATATATTTCGGCGGCGACCTTTCCTGTATCCGTGACCGAGCGACTCTACCTCGCGGACGACGCGGTGACGACGTTCGAGGCGACCGTCGAGCGCGTCCTCTCGGACCCGGCCCGGATCGTCCTCGACCGGACCCACTTCTACCCGACCGGCGGCGGGCAACCGCACGACACCGGGACGATCCGGGCGACCGACGGCGACGGGGACGCTCCATGGCGCGTCGTCGACACCGAGATGGCGGACACGGTCCACCACGAGGTCGAACCGACCGGAGACGCTGGTAGTTCGGACGAGGCACCCGCGCTCCCGGAGCCGGGAACCGACGTAACCTGCGAGATCGACGCCGACCGCCGCGTGGCGCACTCGCGGTACCACACCGCACAGCACCTGCTGTCGGCGCTGCTGCTCGACGAGTTCGACGCGCAGACGACCGGGAACCAGCTGTACGCCGACCGGGCGCGTCTCGACGCGGCCTACGAGCGGTTCACCGACGACGACCTCGACCGGATCGAGGCGCGGCTCAACGAGCTCGTCGCCGACGCGCGACCGGTGTCGAGCTACACGATGGACCGCGAGACCGCGGAGGCGACGCTCGACACCGACCGGACGCGGATCGACCTCCTCCCCGACTCGATCGAGGAGCTCCGGATCGTCGAGATAGCTGGCGCGGACGAGGGCGACGAGCCGTACGACCGCACCGCCTGCGCGGGGACGCACGTCGCGAACACGTCCGACATCGGCGAGGTCGTCGTCACCGGTCGAGAGACGAAGGGGCCCGAGGAGGAGCGCGTCCGCTTCGCGCTCGCCGAACACGTCGACGTGGAATGACGGGGGAGACGCCGGCGGCCCGGTCGGCGTCCGCCCGCGACTCTCCCCGGCGCTCGCCAACGCCTCCACCCGGCGTCCGTCTGCGATCCCGCCGTTTATATACGATCCGCGGTAGGTTCGGGCATGAAGTTCTGCGACGAGTGCGGATCCATGATGAAATCCGGCGCGGGCGAGGACCACTGGGTGTGCGACTCCTGCGGGTACGAGATCGGGCGCGAGGACGGCGACGACGAGTGGACGACCCAGTCGCAGGTCGAGTCCGAGATCGTCGACGTGAGCGACGCCGAGGACAAGGGGCTCCCGACGACGACCGCGCAGTGTCCCGAGTGCGACAACGATCAGGCGTACTGGTACATGCAGCAGATCCGCGCGGCCGACGAGTCGGAGACCCGGTTCTTCGTCTGTACCGAGTGCGAACACAAGTGGCGCGAAGACGACCACTGACCGGCTCTTCGACCCTCTGACCGCCTCCCGCTGCCCGTCCGTTTTATTCCCGTCCGGAGAGATACGAGTCCATGGAGCCACCGGTCGTCCCCCGCGACCGCCTCGACGGTTGGACGCTCGTCGCGGAGGCGACGGAGCGCCCCTTCGAGGCGGGACCGGTCTCGGTCACCGCGGGCACGGCGCGCTACGAGCGCGAGACCCCGCCGCCGCGGCCGTTCCTCTTCGCGAGTCGACTCCGCGTCTCGCCGGAGACCGGACCGAACCCGGCGCTCACGCGGCTCGTCGAGTCGCGGGCCAGCGAGGGGTTCCGCGACCGCCTCGCCGAGCGGGACATCACCGACCTCGCGCGGCGCGACGAGCGACGCATCGACGTCGACGATCCGGACGCGTCGCGCGCGACGCTCACCGTGTCCCACGGGCGCTGCGAGGTCGACGGCGAACGCGTCTCGGTGGAGGCGCTGCTCGCGGTGTGGGAGGCCGGAGAGTACCTGCTGGCGGGCGGCGCGTACCCGAGCGGTGACGACTTCGAGGCGACCCGACGGGAGGTGTTGTCGCTCGTCCGCGGGGTTCGTCCCCCGGACGACGACGCGGTCGAGCGGTAGGGACCCGTCAGCAGTCGACCGCGCCGGCGCTCGAACCGATCGGCGATCCGTCGTCCTCGTAGTCGGCGTCGCCCACCGACCCGGTGAACATCGGGAACCGTAGCTCGTAGGTGTACAGCACGTCGAACGCCGCGAACGGGTCTCCGTCAGCGATCGCCTGCCGCGCGGTCAGTCGCACGCCCGCGGCGAGCGTCACGATCGGTTCGCCGCCGAGTCGCCCGACTGTCTCGACGCCGAACTCGTTGCCCGCGGCGGGGTCGGTGAGTACGGAGAGGTGGATCACCGTCTCCATCGTCGCGCTCCCCTCGTCGCCGCCGATCGCGATCGGGTACCCTGTTCCGGCGAAACACCGCGTGATCGGGCCGACCCGACTCCCGCTCGCGTTTGCTTCGGCGCCGACGGTCCCCGGACCGCCCGCGGCCCCCGCGACCGACGCGTGGGCGCCCGCCGCCGCCAAGCGAACGACCGTTTCCGACCCTGCGGCGTGCTCCGACACCGCGGGCTGGCCCGCGGCCGCGCCGGCGCCGACGGTCGCGAGGAGGAGCAGCAACGCGAACGCGAGGGCGCGGACGCGGGTTCCTGCGGGGCGAGTCATCTGTCGACCCTTGGTTCGGCCGGGTTAAATCTCCGCGGTCGGCGGTATCAGTCGAGAGAATCGCCGCCGAGCAGCCCGTCGACGAGCATCTCCGCGGACGCGACGTTCGTCGCCAGCGGTACGTCCTTCACGTCGCAGACCCGCAGCAGCGCCGAGATGTCCGGCTCGTGCGCCTGCGCGGTCAGCGGGTCGCGGAGGAAGACGACCCCGTCGATCTGGTCGCCCGCTATCATCCCGCCGATCTGGAGGTCGCCGCCGAAGGGACCGGAGGCCTGCCGGTTCACGGAGAGGCCCGTGGCCTCCGCGATCCGCTTTCCGGTCGTCCCGGTGGTCACCAGTTCGCACTCGCCGAGGGCGTCGGTGTGCGACTCGACGAACGCGACCATCTCGTCTTTCAGCTCGTCGTGAGCGATGAGCGCGAGGCGCATACAGGGGAGTCGCGGGGGCGTCGCTTAAGCGCTGGCCTCGTCGCCCGAACCGTCCCCGCCGCGGGCCGTCCCCGCCGCGGGCCGTCCGACCCGCGCCGGAGCGACCGAGCGTCACCGGCTACGCGCCGGCGACCGCCGGGACCGGCGCTCCGTCCGCGAGCGTCGTCCCCGACCACACCGGGACGAACTGCGGCATCGCGCCCGCGATCGTCACGCACACCCACGCGGTCAACAGCAGGTGGACGAGACCGCCGAGTCCCGGCGCCGCGTCGATGTCGCCCGGAACTACTCCCATACGCGGGAGGCGGAGCGCGTCCGCCCTCCGGCTGTCCCCGAAGACGCTCGCCCCCCTCGCCGCGCGCCTACTTGAACCGGAACGTCTCCAGGTTCTTCGGCGCGAACGTCCGCATGTTGTAGTCGTGGTACAGCGACGAGGAGAGGTCCTGGACGGAACTCTCGTCGCCGTGGACGCACAGCACCTTCTCCGGGCGGGGGTTCATCGTCTTCACGAAGTTCTCTAACCCCTGCCGGTCGGCGTGGCCGGAGAAGCCGTCGACGACCTCGGTGCCCATCTCCAGTGTGAGCGTGTCGCCGCGGCTCCCGCCGCCCCAGCCGTCGACCGGGATCTCGTCCCAGCCGTTCTGGATCCGGCGCCCGAGCGTTCCCTGCGCCTGGTAGCCGACGAAGACGAGGTTCGAGTCCGGGTCGGGGCCGATGTGGCGGAGCCACGACATGATGGGCCCGCCCTCGATCATCCCCGAGGTAGAGATGACGATACACTCGTCCCCGTCGGCGACCTCCTGCCGCTCCTCCTCACCGGCGTCGATGTGGTTGAACTGGTCGGCGAGGAACGGGTTCTCGTCCTCGTGGAAGATGCGGTCTCGGAGGTCGTCGCGGAGGTACTCGGGGTAGGTGGTGTGGATCGCGGTCGCCTCCCAGATCATCCCGTCGAGGTGGACGGGCATCTCGGGGATCTCACCCTCGCGCATCGCCTCCTCTAAGACGAGCATGATCTCCTGTGAGCGCCCGACCGCGAAGGCGGGGATGACGACCTTCCCGCCCTGCTCGTACGTCTCGTTGATGACCTCCTTGAGCGCCTCCTCGGAGTCCTCCTGGTCGGTCTGGTAGTCGTTGCGGCCGCCGTAGGTGGACTCAAGCACGAGCGTCTCCACGCGTGGGAAATCGTTGACCGCGCCGTTGAACAGGCGGGTATCCTCGTAGTGGATGTCGCCCGAGAACGCGACGTTGTAGAGGCCGTCGCCGATGTGGAAGTGGGTGACCGCGCTGCCGAGGATGTGGCCCGCGTTGTGGAACGTGAGCTTCACGTCCGGGGCGACATCCGTCACGTCGCCGTACTCCAGCGGGATGGTGTGTTTGATCGCGTCGCGGACCTGTGCGGACTCGTACGGCGGCGTCCGCCCGTCCTTCGCGGCGACGTCGAGGTAATCGAGCGTGAGCAGCCCCATCAGGTCGCGGGTCGGCTCCGTCGTGTAGATGGGGCCGTCGTAGCCGTACTTGAACAGGAGCGGGACCAGCGCGGAGTGGTCGAGGTGGGCGTGGGTCAGGATGACCGCGTCGAGGGTCGCCGCGCCCGCGCCGAGCGCTTCGGGCACTTGGAGGTACGGCACCTCGCCCTCCGCGCCGGGCTTGTCGCCGCAGTCGATGAGGATCCGGGTCTCGGGCGTCGAGAGGATGAATGCCGCCCGGCCGACCTCGCGGCAGCAGCCGAGCGTCGTGATCCGGACCCACTCGTCGTCGGACATCTCCTCGCGGTGGATCTGCCGGCCGACCCGTTCGAGGATGTCGCGGCGCTCCTCGCGCTCGTTCTTCAGGAAGCCGCGGACGTTCGAGACGGTCGAGGACTCTATCGGCGGCGTCCGAACGACCTCTGGGGTCCACCCGACCTCCTGGGTGATCTCGCGGAGCGTCGAGCCCCGGCGGCCGATCACCATGCCGGGCTTCTCGGCCTCGATGACGACCTCGCCGGTGTCCTCGTGGAAGTCGAGGTCTGTCACGCCGGCCTCTTCCGGGATCACGTCCCGGACCTCGTCTTCTGCCCGCGCCGGCGGCGAGAGGGCGCTCGGGTCCGGGCGGACCGTGATCCGCTTTCGGAGCTTCGAGGCCAGCCGTCGGATCAGGTCGCCGTCGCCGGCGAACCGCTTGGGGTCGCGCGTGTACACGACCAGCTCCGGTCCCTCGTATTTCACGTCGGTGACCGTGATGTCGTTCGGAATCTCCTGTTCGATCTCTGATTTCAACGTATCGAGTTGCTTGTCGACTTGACTCATATCTCACTGCGGGTCGTCGGGGCCGCCGTCGTCGAATCGCGCCGCGGGTCGCGCCGCGACACGCCGCCGATCGGTCGACCGTGACGGGTAGGCATAGTGGAAGTACTGTCCGTAGTGTTCCGTGCGGGAACAGCCAGCGAAAACCCGCTTGTCTCAGGCTACTGCCCCGCCGTTATAAAAGCCTTCGCAAAGGGCAAGCCCCGGGCGGCCGAACGCCGCCCATGCGCGTCACCCCGCAGACGGTCCGCGACGAACACGCCTGGGTCCGCGACCGCGCCGACGTCGTCGTCCCGGTCCTCAACGACACCCGCGACCGCCTCGGTCGACGGTTCGAGACGACGGTGGACGAGGTGGCGCCAGACGCCTACCGCCGCGAGGTCGACGCCGTCTTCGCCGACGGCGAGGTCGCGGTCAACGTCGCGGCCTGCGTCGGGCTCCTCCGCGACCTCGACGTGGCGGGCGACTACCCGGGCTTCGTCGTCGACGAGGTCCTCGGGCGCGAGCTGGCGGCGACGATCGCCGGCGGCCGTCCCCTCTCGCTGCTCGCGCAGGCGACGTTCCACGTCGCGGACACGCACGTGGACCGCGACGCGGCGGCCGAGGCGGACGGGGCCGGCGCCGGAACGGCCGGCGCCGACGACCTCGACGCCGCGCTCGCGGCGGGGTTCCAGACGCGGCTCCCCGGCTGGAACTGGCGGGAGGGGGAGAGCCCGTTCGCGGTCGACGCGGACGGGTGACCCGCCGCCGCTCGACCGGAGCGCGCCCGCGCTACGAGGTGAAGCTCCGAATGAACCCGTAGGCCTTGTCGATCAGGGCGTCGGGGAGGAACCGCGCGAGGACGCCGACGCTCGCGACGGTGCCCGGCTGGACCCGCGCGGGCGGCTGCGTCGCGCTCGCGGCGTCGTAGATGGCGTTCGCGACGAGTTCCGGCTCGACCGAGCCGGGGCCGTCGCCGCCGATCAGCTGCGCGTCCTCGAACATCGCGTAGAACTCGTCGTACGCCTCGGTCCGCTCGATCCCCTCGCGCTCCTCGGGGTCGGCTTCCGACTCCGCGCGCTTCGAGAAGTTCGTCCGCACGGGCCCCGGCTCGACGACGACCACGTCGATGCCGAGGTCGTCGACCTCGTTGCGGAGCGCGTCCGACATCGCCTCCAGGGCGAACTTCGACCCGCTGTACACGCCGCCGCCGGGGATCGACACCCGCCCCGCGACGGAGGAGACGTTGACGATGGTCCCGTCGCGCTCGCGGCGCATCGACGGGAGGACCGCCCGGATCAGTCGGTGCGGCCCGTACACGTTCACGTCGAACTGCTCGTGGACCCGCTCCGTGGTCACGTCCTCGACCGGGCCGAACTGGCCGTAGCCGGCGTTGTTGATCAGGGCGTCGATCGCGCCCTCCTCGTCTAAGATCCGCTCGACCACGCGGTCGATGTCGTCCTGATCGGTGACGTCGAGCGTGGCGAGCTCGCAGCCCGCCTCGCCGAGCGCTTCGATGTCCGCCGGGTTCCGCGCGGTGGCGTACACGGTCCATCCCTCGTCGAGGAACGCGTGCGCCGCGGCGCGACCGATGCCCGAGGAACAGCCGGTGATGAGTGCCGTCTTCTGCACGCGTTTCCGGTCTGTCTCCGACGCAATAACTCTCCCGACGCGGGCGCGGCCGACCCGCCGCGTCCCGGTTGGCTACAGCTCCTCGGTCCGGATCCCCATCGCCTTCGACGCCGGCGCGGTCCGCTCGAACCCCCACCGCTCGTAGAATCCGTCGACGTCCGCGAAGCGGTTGACGTACGCGCCGTCGGGGGCGTTCGCGCGGAGCCACGCGACGAGCGCGCCGACCATCGCCGTCCCGATCCCCCGGCCCTGATGCGGCGGCGCGACCGCCGTGTCCGAGAGGTGGAACACCGACCCGCCGTCGCCGACGAGCCGCGCCATTCCGACCGTCGACCCGGACGCCGTCTCGACGACGTGGACGCCGAACGTCGTGTTCGGGAGCCCGCGCTCGACGGCCTCCCGGACCGGTCTGTCATGCCCGCCTCCCGCCGGAGCCGGCGGAACGCCTCGACGGAGGGGGTCGTCTCGCGGAGCTCGTACCCGTCCGAAAGCGGTGACTCGCCGAGTCCCCGGTCGGCGTCGGCAACATCGACCGCGTCGTCGCTCATGTGTCGGCGTTCGCGGCCGCAAAAGTAGTCGCTTCGGTGCCGCGCTGGCCCGCGCTACTCCTCGTCGTCGGCCTCGTCCTCGTCGGTCGCGAGCAGGTCGCGCTCGTCGAGGATCGACTCGATCTCGTCGACCGGCCGCTCGGCGTACTCGGGGTCGTCGACGGTGATCGTCGCGACGCCGACGCCGTCCGGGGACAGCTCGCCGTCGTTCGACTGCGCGAGGGTGTCGAGCGCGAGCCCGACCGCCTCGTCCGTCGAGATGCCCTCCTCGTACTCCGTCTCCAGGTAGTCGCGGAGGTCGCTGCGGTCGGAGCCGATCGAGAGCGCCTGCCACTCGTACGGCGTGCCCGACGGGTCCGTCTCGAACAGGCGCGGCTCGCCGTTCTCGATGCCGCCGACGATGAGCGCGACGCCGAACGGGCGCGCGCCGCCGACCTGCGTGTACTGCTGGATGTGGTCGGTGATGTTCTTCGTCAGCGTCTCGATGCCGACGGGCTCGCCGTAGCGGAGGCGGTTCACCTGCGCCTGCCGGCGAGCGAAGTCGATGAGCTGGCGCGCGTCGGCGACGTGGCCCGCGCTCGCGACGCCGACGTGGTCGTCGGCCTTGTGGAGCTTCTCGATGCTCTCCGGCTCCATCAGCGGGGAGCGGGCGCGCTTGTCGGCCGCGAGGACGACGCCGTCCTCGGCGCGGATCCCGACGCTCGCCGTCCCTCGTTTCACCGCCTCCCGGGCGTACTCGACCTGGTAGAGTCGGCCGTCCGGAGAGAAGATTGTGATGCCGCGGTCGTACGCCTGCTGTTGGGATTGGCCCTGCATGATATCACTCGGTGTCGAACGTCGTCGCGCCGACGCGGTCCGACTCGGTCTCCACGTCGCACGCGTCTCCGCGCACGACCGCGGGCCGCTCGGACCCCTCGAACGCGACGTCTCGCTGTGTCGAACTGGCGGTCGCGCGACCCATATATCTTTCCTCACAGGCACGTACCGTCCCCGAAATCCCCCGCACGCGGATTCCGACCGGCTCGCCGTCGACCTCGCTCACGCAGGCCACCGCCGCGCGCGCCTCGTCGACGTGGCCGTGTCTGACCCGGACGACCGCCTCCCCGGTCCCGTCGGCGTGCGCGAACGACAGAAGCGTGAGGTCCGCGTCGGCGCTGCCGGCGTCCCCGAGGAGGTTGCCGGCGCTGTACCACAGCGCGCGCTGGAACGCGCGCCGCCCGACCTCGGCGTCGGGCCACGTCTCGATCCCGACGGCGAGGTACCGCCACCGCGGCCGGAGGTGTTTGGGGAGGTGCTTCACGGCGAGATCACGCCGGGAGTTCGCGGACGCGCTCCGCGACGATCACCGCGACCTGGTCGTGAATGCGCTCGACGGCCGTCACCGCGAACCCCTCGTCGGTGAACGCCTCGACCAGCGTGCCGACCGTCGCGGGGTCGTCGACCTCGGGGCTGTAGAACGGAGCCTCGGGGTCCGACTCCTCGAAGAAGGCGACGTCGCCGAGGACGATCCGCCGAGGGCCCGTCTCGCTCATCACGCGGATCGCCTCGCGCTTCTCGTCGTCCGCGAGGTGGTGGAGCGCGAAGTTCGAGGTGACCACGTCGACCGGTCGGTCGGCGTCGATCCCGGGGTCGCGGAACTCGCCGTACGCGAACTCGACGTTTCCGAGGCCGCGGTCGGCCGCCTTCCGCCGCCCCTCGTCCATCATCCCCTCGCTGATGTCGCGGGCGAGGACGCGCTCGGCGTCCTCGGCGAGCGCCAGCGCGATGGCCCCGGTCCCGGCTCCCAGATCGAGGACCACGTCGTCCGCCCCCGGCGACGCGTGGTCGATCACGAGGCTCGCGCAGGCCTGGTACTCGTCGCTCTTCGAGTCGTCGTACGACGCGGCCTTCTCGGAGAACCGTTCGGCGTGTTCAGCGACCGTCTTCTTCATACCTGCCACGTCGGACCCCCGGCTCTATGAAGCCCTCGGAGCGCCGCTCTCGGTTACGCTCGACGAGGTCGCCCCACGCCCGGAGCCCCGCGCGGACGGCCTCGGCGTCGAAGCCGATCGCCTCGCCGACCGCGACCAACTCGCGGGGCGCGCGGAGTCCGAGGTGCGACCGCGCGTTCGCGCTCACGACGTACGGCGCGTCGTAGTGGGCGACGATCTCCCGGAGCTTCCGGAGGTCGGCGAGCGCCCGAACCCGCTTCCCGCCGGTCTCGCGGAGCGCGGGGCCGAAGTCGAACTCGACCCGGACGCCGTTGTCCCGTGCCGCCTTCGCGAGGACGTGGTTGAAGTCGCCGCCGCCCGCCATCGGCCGGACGAGGACGTCGACGCGGGCCTGCTCGACCGCGAACCGGTTCAGCGCGTCGTCGCCGCCGACCACGCAGACCACGGTTCGGTCGGACCGGTAGTTTCCGACCGCGCCCGAGGCGCTCGTCGGATCGTCGGCGTCGATCTCGACCGCGTCGACGACGTCGATCCCGTACTCCTCGCGGAGCGCCTCCGGGTCGCGAGCCGGGCTCTCGCCGCGGTCCGCAGCGCTCAGACCGCCGTCCCCGGCCGCCGTCAGCGCGTCGCGCGTCCGCACCACGATCCCGTCGTACCCGTGCCGGGCCGCGGTGGCGGCGTGGCGCGCGACGGTTGCCTCCCCGTCGGGATAGGCGTGAACGGCCTCGTACATGCCCCGCCGTTTCGCGGCCGAGCGTATCGGCGTTGCGCTTTCGGCACCGCGACGCCGGCCGCGTCCTGTCTCCTCGCCGCGTTCGCTTCCCTCCCATCGCCGACGCGACCGCGCCCCGCGTCGTCAGGCGTCTCCGACGGACTCTTCGTCCTTCTTCCAGTCGCGCCTGGCGTCCTCGCCGGTAAACCACGTCGCGATCCCGTCCGGGTCGTCCTCCTGGAAGGCGCGCCGCCGGCTCCATTCGACGGTCGCCTTCCCGAGCGCGATCGGGAGGAGGTACGGAACGAGGAGGACCGCGTCGGCGACGCCGTCGAGCAGCCCGGGAGCCAGTACCACATCGATCACGGCGATTCCGAATGTCACCGAAACGACCGTCAGTATCGCGACGACGAAGTAGAAGAAGACGACGCGCTGGGCGGCCTCGACCACCATGTACGGCGACTGGTCCTCGTAGGCGCGCTCGGCGAAGAACTCCCGACGCACCTCCCCGACCTGCGCGCCGCAGACGCCGAGCGTCGCCACTCCGACCGTGGGCGTGAGGTACGAGAGCGCCTCCCAGCCGACCGCCAAGAGCGGAAACATCATGAACGCGAACACCCCGAGCGACCGGCGGACGACGCGGAAGTTCCGCCGGTAGATCGGCGGGAGCCACGAGACGAGGTGAACCGGCTCCGCGTCGGTCTCCCACACCTCGTCTCGCTCGGCGTCCTCGTCGTAGCCGGTGATGTAGAACGAGCGGTCTTCGAGCCGGATCGGTCGCTCGGCGAACATCGCGGCGGCGGCGTGGGCGATCACGAGGGCGGCGACCTCTATCCAATACACCGCGAGCAGTTCACCGACGCGCCAGCCGAACCCGACGACGCCGGCGAGCGGGAGGAGGTTCGTCGCGACCACGAGGGCGAGGGCCGATCGGCCCCCTGCGGGAGGGCGGGACTTCATCAGTCCAGTGTAACGGGTCGCGAGCGCAAAAATACCCGACCGCTTTTGTCCGCCCGACGGAACGCTCTGACATGCCCGCCGATCTTGAGGAGAAGACGGACCGCTACGAGCGGATGCTCGCGGACGCGCTGGCCGTCGCGGAGCCGCGCCCGCCGGCGGACACGCCGCTGGGCGAGGCCGCGGCGGACGTGACCGAGATGGCGGAGTCGTACCTCGACGACGGCCGCCACTTCCGCGACGACGGCGACCCGGTGAACGCGCTCGCCTCCTACTCGTACGGCTACGGCTGGCTCGACGCCGGGGTCCGGCTCGGGCTGTTCGCGGTGCCCGACGACACGGAGCTGTTCACGACCTGAGCGCCGGCCCGCTCCGGGGCCCGCGCTCGCCGCGCCCGACGTGAGGGACGCGCTTATGCGGCGACGGCCGTCACTGAGTCCATGGACGAACTCGCGGACCTCACCGAGCGGCTCGTCTCGATCCCATCGCACGAGGACGAGACGGCAGCGGGCGACGCGATCGAGGAGTGGCTGCGCGCGGAGACGGACGCGACCGTCGAGCGCGACGACGCCGGCAACGTGCTCGCGTTCAGGGGCGCGACCGACGACCCCGATGCCGACTCGCTCGCGCTCGTCGGCCACCACGACGTCGTCCCGCCCGCGCCCGAACAGACGGCCGGCGAGGGGACGGAGGGCGAGTACGTCGTCGAGCGGCGCGACGGTCGGATCTACGGCCGCGGCACGGCCGACATGAAGGGGTCGGTCGCGGCCGCGATGCTCGCGTTCCGGGACGCGACGCCGCCGGAGGGCAGGGAGCTGATCTTCGCCTCCTTCGTCGGCGAGGAGGTCGGCGGCGACGGGGCTCGCCACGCGATCGACGCGGGGTTCGCCCCGGAACGCGCGGTCGTCGCCGAGGGGTCGACGAACTACTCGAAGCCGGGCGTGACGGACGTCGCCGTCGCCCACCGCGGCCGCCGCGGGTCGCGGCTCGTCGCGCACGGGGAGGCGGCCCACGCCTCGGAGCCGGAGGCGGGCGAGAACGCGATCTACCGCGCCTGCGACGCGATCGACGCGGTCCGCGGGCTCGACGCCCCGGAGGCGACGGTCCTCGGGAACGACGTGTCGGGGTCGCTGGCGGTCACGATCGTCGACGGCGGCGAGACGTGGAACGTGATCCCGGAGCGCTGCGAGGCGACCGTCGACGAGCGTACCGTTCCGGGCGACCGAGCCGATCTGGCTGGCGTCGCCGACGCGACGGCCGGGGTCGAGTTCGTCGTCGATCAGGACCTCCCGCCGATGGCCTGCGGCGACGCGGCGTTCGCGGACGCCGCCCTCGACGTCGCCCGCGCAGTCCACGATGAGTCGGGTTTCGACGCGCCCGAACACGTCACCAAGCCGCACGCGACCGACGCCGGCTGGCTCGCGGGGGCGGGGACCGACTGTCTCGTCTGCGGGGCCTCCGAGCCGGGCGAGGCACACACCGACACCGAGAGCGCGAGCCTGGAAGCCCTCGACCGCTGTCGTCGGATCTACATGGGGGTCGCCGAACGGGAACTGTAGCGGCCGCGAGGGGGAGGCCCCGGACGGAGCGGGGACTCGCGGGCGCCTCGCGCGACCCGTATGGAAGGGGTTTTATGCGCCCCGCGGAAAGTGTGTGCCACTATGGGAGACAAGTCGAAGGCTCAAAAGAAGCGTCTGGCGAAGGCGGAGCGCCAGAACACCCGCGTCCCCGCGTGGGTCATGATGAAGACGGACATGAACGTGACGCGAAACCCCAAGCGGCGCAACTGGCGCCGGAACGACCTGGACGAGTAAATGTCGACGAACGACTTCGAGGAGCGCGTCGTCACCGTCCCGCTCCGCGACGCCAAGGAGAAGCCCGTCCAGCAGCGCGCCGACTACGCGATGAAGATCACGCGGCAGCACCTCGCGAAGCACTTCTCCGTCGACGAGGGCGACGTGATCATCGACGGCTCCGTCAACGAGGCCGTCTGGGCGAACGGGCGCCAGAACCCGCCCAGCACGGTGCGGGTCCGCGCGGCTCGGTTCGTCGAGGACGGCGAACCGGTCGTCGAGGCCGAGCACGCCGAGTAACGTGTTACGGGCGACCTTCACCGGCTCGTCGTACGTGGGCGTGTTCGCCCGCGCCGTCGACGACCTCCTGTTGATCCGACCGGACGTCGACGAGGCGCTCGCCGAGGACCTCGGGGCGGAACTCGGCGCGGAGCCGCTGCTGACGACGGTCGGGAGGTCCAACACGGTCGGATCCCTCGCGACGGGCAACGAGAACGGGATCCTCGTCTCCTCGCGCGCGACCGAGCGCGAGAAGGAGCGGATCGCGGACGCCGCCGGCGTCCCGGTGCGCGAACTCCCGGGCGAGATCAACGCCGCCGGGAACGTCGTCCTCGCGAACGACTACGGCGCGTACGTCCACCCGGACCTCTCGCGCGAATCGATCCGGACGATCAAAGACGCGCTCGACGTTCCCGTGACCCGGGGCGATCTCGGGGACGTCCGGACGGTCGGAACCGCGGCGGTCGCCAACGACACGGGCGTGCTGTGTCATCCACAGTCGACGGAGTCGGAGCTTCAAGCGGTCGAGGAGGCGCTCGACGTCCGCGCCGACCTCGGCACCATCAACTACGGCGCGCCGCTCGTCGGCTCCGGCCTCCTCGCCACCGACGAGGGGTACGTCGTCGGTGACGACACGACCGGACCGGAGCTCGGCCGCATCGAGGAGACGCTCGGCTTCATCGACTGAACCGCGCTCCGCCTTCTCCCCGCCGCCCCCTCGTCGCCGCCCCCGCTTCGCTTCGCGAACCTCACTCCCACATTTAAGAGCTACAGCGGAGTTGAGGACGGTATGCCCGCTATCGAGTGCCGCGGCCTCTCCAAGTACTACGGCGACGTCCGGGGGATCGAAGACGTCTCCTTCACCGTCGAGGACGGCGAGGTGTTCGGCTTCCTCGGCCCGAACGGCGCGGGGAAGACGACCGCGATCCGCACGCTGTTGGGGTTCCTGTCGCCGACGGACGGCGGCGCGACGCTCCTCGGGCGCGACGCCACGGACCCGGTCGCGTCGCGTCGCGCACGCGAGCGGATCGGGTACCTCCCCGGGGATCCGGGGCTCGACCGCGACCGTACGGCCGGCGCGTTCTTAGACCACCAAGCGGCGCTCCGCGGGGAGTCGAGCCGCGACCGCCTCGTCGAACGCTTCGGGCTCGACGAGTCGCGCCGCATCGGCGACCTCTCCCGGGGAAACCGGCAGAAGGTCGCGCTGGTGGCCGCGTTCATGCACGACCCGGAACTCCTGTTGCTCGACGAGCCGACCTCCGGACTCGATCCGCTGCTTCAAGAGGAGTTCGCGGGCCTCGTCCGCGAGCGCGTCGGCGACGGGGCGAGCGTCCTCCTTTCCTCCCACGTGCTGGGCGAGGTGGCGGCGTTGTGCGATCGCGTCGGCGTCCTCCGAGAGGGGCACCTCGTCGCGGTCGAGTCGGTCGCAGACCTCCGCTCTCGCGGCGGCAAGCAGGTGCGGATCCGCGTCGCCGAAGACGTCGATCGCGGCGACTTCGAGCTCCGCGGGATCATGAATCTGCGCGTCGGAGAGACCGTCTCGTTCACGTGGACCGGCGAGTACGACGCGCTGGTCGACCTGCTCTCGGGGTACACCGTCCTCGACCTCGACGTCGTCGATGCGCCGCTCGAAGAGGCGTTCATGACGTTCTACGACGGCGACGTTCCGGGACCGATCGGCGGCGGCGAGCGTCAGGAGGCCGAGGCGTCGACCAACCGCGGAGCGCACGCGGATCCGACCGCCGAATCGGGGGGTGACGAGCGATGAGCGACCGCGCGACCCCGTGGCTCGCGATCGCACGGTACGACGCCGCCGGCCGGGCCCGCGGAACGGTCGTGCTGACTGGCCTGCTCTCCTCGTTCCTGTTGGTGTTCCTCGCGTTCTTCCCGTCCCTGGCGACCGCGGACGTCGACCTCGACGCGTACGTCGAGGCGTTCCCGCCCGCGGTCCGGGAGGCGTTCGGGATCATCGCCATCTCATCTATCGAGGGCTTCCTCGCGGTTGAGTTCTACCAGTTCGCCTGGCTCCTGCTGGTCGGGCTGTACCTGGCGTACCTCGCCGGCGGGACGATAGCGGGGGACATCGCCTCCGGTCGCATGGACCTGACGCTGTCGGCGCCCGTCGCGCGACGTGACGTCGTGATCGGTCGGTTTCTCGGACTGGTTCCGCTCGTCGTCCTCCTCAATGTCGTGCTGCCGGTCGTCGCGTACGTCGGCGTCGTCGCGGTCGGCGAGACGATCGCGGTCGAACGCCTCGCGGCGGTCCACGCGCTCGCGGTGCCGTATCACGTGGCGTGCGTCGCGGCGGGTATCGCCGTCTCGACGCTGCTCTCGCGGCCGGGGGTCGCTCAGCGGGTCGCGCTCGGGGGACTGTTCGCGCTGTTCATGTTCGACTCCCTCGTCGCCAGCACCGACTACGCCGCGGCCGGGAACGTCAGCCCGACGGCCCACTACGACCCCTCCGCGGTGTTGGTGTTGGGCGAGTACGACCTCACGGGCGCCGCAGTCCTGCTCGCCGCGACGGCCGTCCTCCTCGCGATCGCTATCGTCCGATTCCGCCGCGCGGACCTCTCGGGATGACCTCCCTCGGCACACGATTTCCGTGACGCGACGCCGTGACGGCCGTCGTCGCGGGCGGTCCGCGATGACGCGGCCGCCTGTCGCCTTTTAGGAAGATACTTCCCTGTCCCTGCCGGATCGGGGAACATGAGTACCTACACGGTGAGTGGACGGTTCCAGAGCCGAGACGGCGACCAGCCGTTCACGAAGGACATCGAGGCGGAGAACGAGGACCTCGCCCGCGAGCGGATCTACACCACGGTCGGGAGCCAGCACAACCGGAAGCGCACCCAGATCGAGATCGAGGAGGTGTCCGAGGCATGATGGGCGGCGGACAACAGCAGCTCCAGCAGCTCTCACAGGAGATCCAGGCGCTCGACGAGGAGATCGAGGCCCTCGAAGGCGAAATCGCCGACTACCGCGAGGAGAAGGCCGACATCGACGACGCCGTCGAGGCCATCAAGACCCTCGACACGGGCGCGACCGTTCAGGTCCCGCTCGGCGGCGGCGCCTACCTCCGCGCGGAGGTCCAGGACATCGACGAGGTCATCGTCTCGCTCGGCGGGAACTACTCCGCGGAGCAGGAGCAGGGCGACGCGATCGACGTCCTCCGGCGCAAGCAGGAGGCGCTCGACGACCGGATCGAGGAGACGCAGGAGGAGGTCGACGAGCTGGAGTCCGAGAGCGACGAGCTCGAACAGCAGGCCCAGCAGATGCAACAGCAGATGCAGCAACAGCAGATGCAGCAGATGCAGCAGGCCGAGGAAGGCGACGGGGAGTAAGACGGAGACTATACCGTGTTCGACGGACTGAAAGACAAGCTCTCCGGCTTCCGCGAGGACGTCGAGGAGTCGACGGAGGCCGAGGAGGACGAGGCCCCGCCCGAGGAAGCGACGACCGCTGAGAGCGGCGCCGACGCGACCGCGGAATCCCCTTCGGCGGTCGACGGCGACGCGGGCGGTTCGGACGAGTCGTCGAACGACGACGAGCCGAGTACCTTCCAGCGCGCGAAGGCGTTCGCGACCGGGCGCATCATCATTGAGGAGGAGGACCTCGAGGAGCCGCTGTGGAACCTCGAGATGGCGCTGCTCGAGAGCGACGTGGAGATGAGCGTCGCCGAGCAGATCCTCGACAGCGTCCGCGAGAGCATGCTCGGCGAGTCCCGCAAGCAGGTCGAGACGACCGGCGAACTCGTCGAGTCTGCGCTCCACGACGCCCTCCTCGACGTCATCGCCGTCGGACAGTTCGACTTCGAAGAGCGGATCGCCGAGGCCGACAAACCCGTCACCATCGTCTTCACCGGCGTCAACGGCGTCGGGAAGACGACGAGCATCGCGAAGCTCTCCGAGTGGCTCGGTGACCGAGGCTACTCATCCGTCCTCGCGAACGGCGACACGTACCGCGCGGGCGCGAACGAGCAGATCCGCGAACACGCCGACCGGCTCGGCCGCGACCTGATCAGCCACGACCAGGGCGGCGACCCGGCGGCCGTCATCTACGACGGCGTCGAGTACGCCGAGGCGAACGACGTCGACGTCGTCCTCGGCGACACGGCGGGGCGGCTCCACACGAGCGACGACCTAATGGCCCAACTGGAGAAGATCGACCGCGTCGTCGACCCGGACATGACGCTGTTCGTCGACGAGGCCGTCGCGGGGCAGGACGCGGTCAACCGCGCGAAAGAGTTCAACGACGCCGCCGCGATCGACGGCGCAATCTTGACGAAGGCCGACGCCGACTCCTCCGGTGGTGCCGCCATTTCGGTCGCGTACGTCACCGGGAAACCGATCCTCTTCCTCGGAACCGGGCAGGGGTACGACGACATCACGCGATTCGACCCTGAGGCTCTCGTCGAGAGCCTCCTCGACGAGGAGTGACCGTCGGGCGGACCGCGCCCACTCTTTCCTTTCGGTCGCCTGAGCCGTTCTCCGCGCTCACCGCACCCGGAGCGCCAGCTCTCGAAGTGGGCGCTCGCGGGGTGGTAGTCTGGTTCGACGCCCGGCGGCTCCGGCGGTACGGGGCCGCCGCCGCTCCCCGCGGGCGAGAGCTTCTCGTACCAAGGCCCGGCCGGGCCGCGGTACGTGTCGACGCAGTCGACGAACCGGTTGCGCCGCTCGCGGAATCGCTCGGCGGCTACGTCGGCGCCCCGGTCGCGGGCGCGCTCCGCGAGCGCCGCGGCCGCGCCGGTCCCTTCCGCGAGCGCCCAGCCGTACCGCTCGCCGGAACCGGGTACCGGCTCGCGGTCCGCCGGCGCCGCCGCGAGGTACGGGGCCACGTCGCGAGAGCGGTCGCCGAAGCCGTTCGCCGCGCGGGACAGCCGTCGGGGTCCGACACAGAGGATGGCGGTGACCGCCGTCCCGGCGAGGACGGACAGGCCGGTGAGGGCGGCACTCTCAGGAGCGCCATCGCCGTTGCTTCACCGTCTTCCGACATGTGAGTGACACGGTGCTTCGCCGTCAGTCGACACGCGGACCGTTCGAGCGGCCGGCCGCGCCGTCGACTATTTTCGGAAGGGTTCAGCCCACCGTGCTCGTGTGCGACCACCCCGGTATCTTCGCGACCGGCCCCACAGTTTGGATATAGCCACATACGATTTACGTGGCTGCGCTCGAACGAAACGAGTCGCTACTGGGACGACGAAATTGGAACCACTCTCACGCGAAGAGTCGGTAGACGTTCGCCTCGTAAACCTCCCGGACCTGATCCCCCCAGTTGTGCGTGTACGTGTCGATCACGTCGTCGGCGACATCGCCGCGGAGGTACTTCACCACTCCGCGGTCGCCGGTTCTGTCGCGGAGGTGCGTCGTGAAGAAGTGGCGGAAGTAGTGGGGCGTGACGTTCTCGTCGGCGCCGCCGCCGGTCCGGTACCACCCCTCCTCGCGGGCGTGCCGCTCGACGACGTGTCTGACCGCCTGCGGTTCCAATCGTTCCCCCCATCCCTCCGCGGTGCCGACGAACAGCGGCTCAGCCGGCGACGGCGAGTCCGGACGCACCGCGAGCCACGCCTTCAGCGCTCTGCGGAGTTCGTCGTCGACCGGGATCACCGTCCCGCGCTTCCGTTTGTTCGCGGCCGTTCGCACCTCCCCGTTCAGCTCCTCGCCGACGGTCGCCTCGGCGGTCACGAAAATCGAGTCCGGCCGTTCGGACAGCGCCGGGCGTCCCCCGAGCGAGTACGCCGCGTTGAGGAGGTCCGGGTCGCTGACCGACAGGTCTCGCAGGTCGAGGTTACACAGCTCGCCGACCCGCATGCCGGTCTTGAGGAGCGTCACCACCAGCGCGCGGTGGAGCGGGTGCCGGATTCCGGCGACGAACGAGCGCATCGCAGGGACCGAGACGTCGCGGCGGGCCGGGTCCTTATCGACGGTCTCGTCCATTTCCTCCATCACCAGCGTCATCGGGTTACCGTCGAAGGCCTTTACCTCCGTCATGTACCCGTAAAACCGGTGGAGGTACGCCGCGTACGTCGCGACCGTGCTGTCGGCGACGTCACCCCGCAACGAGTGGACGAACGCCATACAGTCGCGGTGCGTCGCGGCCTCCGGATCAACGTCGTCCAGGAACGCCTCGAACCGCCGGAGGACGCGCTCGTACGCCGCCCTAGTCCGGTCCGTCTTTCCGTGGTAGGTGAGGTCTTCGAGGAAGTAGCCGACGGGGTCGTCGGGGTCCGGAGACGCTCTCGCGCTACTCATCGGTCAACACGTACCCCCCTTCTCGGCCGCTGTACCGAATCCGATTGCGCTCCTGTAGCTCGTCGAGGGTCTCCTCCAGTTCGTCCTCCACGTCGCCGACCACCGCTTGGACGAGTTCGTCCCACGAGCGGGGCCCCGATTCGAGAGCCGCGTGGACGCGCTTTTCGAGGTCGCTACCCCCGGGGTCAGCGCGCTCGGAAGGGGACTCCTCCCGACCTTCCGATCCGGTCGGCGCGAACCCCCTCCGCCCGGCCTGAACCATCGTCCTGACGAACTCGCTCAGCGACATGTCGAGCTCGTCGGCGTGGTCGCGCCACACGTCCTTCTGTTCCGTCGGCACGTACGTCTTCACCGACTGTCGATCGCCTCCCATCGTTCTCGGACGACCGTTCTCGCTGCCGTGACTTCAATCTATCCTAGATTTCTGGATAAGTGACCTTATCTCAGTGAGCAGGACCACATTTTGGCCGGGTTGAGTTTATTATCCAACTCTCTAGCACCATCAGTTCCAACCACTAGTTATACAATCCAAGATATTCGATTGGGACACGCGATGCCCAACGGACGGCAATGTGAATCTGATCGGCCCCGGATGTCGTCCGTCGGCTCAATCGCTTTCCCCGCTCTGCGCGAGCCGTTCGGTGCGGCGACGAGAGTCGTAGTGCGAGAACGCTGGGGTAACTGGCGATAGTACTCGGCGGGTGCCGGTTCGAAACGGCACACATCGGCGCCGGACGTCGTCCCGACTCGAACGCGTACATCTCATGCCGCTATACTATCTCTGGTATCAGACGCGGATCTCCGAGTCGGCCGCCTCTCGTTCGAGCGCCCGGAGGACGCGGGAGACCGAATCGTCGGCCTCGGCCGCGTTACGCATCAGGACCGTCTCGCTCGGGAAGAGGTGTTCCCCGACGGCGAGTCCGTGTTCGCGCGCCGTCGAGCCGGTGACGGTGAGGTAGACGCCGAGACCGACCCTGGCTATCGCCGCCTCCTCCTCCTCGTCGGCCTCCGGGTAGACGAACTCCACCCCGTCGAGCGCGTCGGTCCCTAACACGGCAGTGACGAGGCGCTCGTACCGCGGCGAGATACACAGTGACCCCTCGTAGTCGGCCAGATACGCGCGGTCGTACGTCTCTCCCGGTCTGCGTCGGTCCTCGCGTCCCATCAGCGTGTGGTACACCGTGTCACCGAGACCGGTCACCACGCGCACGTCGGTGTCGACCGGGTCGATCCGGTCGTTGATGTCCGAGATGTCGCCGAGTCCGCCCCCTCGGATCCCGACGACCTCCTCTAAGACGAGGTCGGCGGAGTCGAATCCGAGCGCGAACTCGTGGGTTCGGAGCGCACGGAACGGTTCCTCGCGGCCGACGAGCTTGACCGTCACGTCGCCGAGATCCACCGTGGCGGCGTCGAACACGATTCGCCGCGGCTTGCCGTCCCGGTCGTCGCGCAGCAGCGTGTACTCCGGTTCGGCCGCCGTCGTCGGGTCAGAGTACTCCGCGAGCCGCTCGTACGGGCCCTCGTCGGCGTCGACCGACCCCTTCGTGACGGCCTTCTCGTATCGGAGCGTGTTGCTCACGCCGTCCGCGAGCCGGTCGAGGCGGTCGTCGCTCGCGACGGTCGCGATCCGCTCTAAGACCGCTTCGAGCGGGCGCCCCTTCCGGGGCACGGCGACCGGGACCGGGTCTGTCATTGCCCCATCTGCGACCGCGCGCGTAAAACGGGTTGCGTTTTTCAACCGGGGTGCCGCCGACGGCGTTCGGCGTCGCCGCTCGATCGTCGAAACGGAGCGGCTACGGGCCGAACGCCTCGTTGAGCCGGGTACGGAACTCGTCGAGCTCGTCGAGGTGGTCGTTGATCTCATCTAGCTCGGCGGCAACGTCGTCGAGGTCCTCTCCGAGCCGGTCCTCGATGTCGGTGAGCCGGCTGTCCACCTCCGCGAGGTCGTCCCACAAGTCGTCGAATTCCTCGTCGAAGCGGTCGAGTCCGGACTCCACGTCGTCGACGCGCTCCGCGACGCCGGCCGCGCGGTCCTCGGCGCTTTCGGCCCGCTCTTCGGCGTTCTCGGCCCGTTCGGCCGCCCTGTCGACCTCCTCGTACAGCGTCTCCACGTCGTCGCCCAGGTCGTCGACCGTCTCCGCGGCGGCGTCCGCCGTCCCCTCCACCCGGTCGACGTCGTCGGCGAGGTCCTCGACGTCGCTCTCGACGGCCGCGACGCCGTCTCGGACCGACTCGACGGTTTCCTCGACGGACGCGACCTCGTCCTCCACGCCGCGCACGTCACCTTCCACGCTGCGAACGTCGTCTTCGACCGCCTGTACGTCGTCTTCCACGCCGCGCACGTCGTCTTCGACCGCATCGAGGTCGGTCTCGACGGTCTCCACGCGCTCGTCGACCGCATCGACCGCGTCGGAGGTCGACGCGACCGCGGAGTCGACGCGGGCGACGTCCGACTCGATCTCCTCGCGATCGTCTTCCGCGTCGTCGAGGCGATCGTCGAGGGCGTCGACCTCGGACTCGACGGCGTCCACACGCTCGTCGATCCCGTCGAGGATCTCTCGGGCGGTCCCCTCGCCGTCGATGAACTCCGCGAGCGCGTCGGCGTACGCCTCGATGTCGGCCACGCTCGACTGGAGTCGAGCGATCCGCACGTCGACGCTGCGCGGCACGCTCGCGTCGAACGCCCTCTCGATGGTCTCGATGTCCTCCTCGTCGGCCGCCCCGGTGCGGATCTCGGCCGCTAACGCGGCCGCGAGACCGCCTTCGCCCGGAAGACTCGCCTCGTCCGTCTCGTCGGTTTCGTCGAGTTCGTCGGCTTCCGTTCCGTCTTCGTCGGCTTCCGTTCCGTCTTCGTCGGCTTCCGTTCCGTCTTCGTCGGCGACTTCCGGCTCGTCTTCGACGGCCGACTCGGCGGCTGTGTCGTCTGTTTCGGGCGTTTCGTCGGGCTCATCGGCAGGGGTTGTCTCTTCGGCTCCGGCCTCGGGTTCGACCGCGGCGCCGACCGATTCCCCCTCATGTGGGGACACCGCGGCCGTCCCGTCGTCGGCGACCGTTCGCGGCTCGGGGGTGTCGGGCTCAGGATCGGCCTCGGTTTCGCGGCCGGCGGCGGCTTCCGTGGCGCTCTCTGCCTCCGGTTCCGGTTCCGCCGCGGGTTCCGGGCCGGGATCGCGGGCCGAGGCGCCCTCACCGGACTCCGCGGGGTCTCCCGCCAACAGTTCGTCCTCTTCCGCCATTCCGGGGAGCGTCGCGCGGTCGCCGGAGAGCACCTCTCGGACGGCGTCCGTGTCGCCGGCGCCGAGGACGTCTTCGATCTCCTCGCCGACCGGCACGTGTTCGATCACCGGCGTGCCGAGGAACCCGTCGAGGTCGGGGTCGTCGTCGCGGATCCCGAACACCGTCTCGACGGTCTCGTCGGGGTCTATCACCCGTTCGAACTCCACGCGGTGGTCCTTGTACGCGGTCCAGTTCTCGCTCTCGTACTCCGGGTGGAACCCCACTCGGTCCATCGGGAACGACTCCGGGATCCGGTCGACGATACGCACCCGTACGGGGTCCTCACGGTGTGAGGAGAGGGTGTACATCACCGCCGGCACGGGGAACGCGTCGTCCGTGAAGGATTTCTCGACGCGGATGCCGTCCTCGTCGACGGTCGTGGCCGCCTCCGCCGTCCGTTCGCTCATACTCCACGGTCCCGGAGCAGGGGCTTAAATTCCACGGGCCGGGTTTCGCCGGTGATAACCGATACGCCGCGAAAACGGCCGTTCAGCTCCCGTCTACAGGTCTATTCGATCGCCGATCTCCACGATCTCCAGCCGATCCGGAGACTCGTAGCTCCGCACGTGGTCGTGGAGCGCGGTCGGGTCGGCGGTCAGCCCCTTCCACATGTCCCAATGGGTCGGGACGAGGCGGTCGAGGCCGAGGTCGTTCGCGGCCGTCGCGATCTCGTTCTCGTCGCTGTACCACTTCGTCTGAACCGGTTCGCCCGTCTCCTTGTCCGGTATCGTGCCCTCCGAGCCGAACGCCAGGATGCCGAGGTCGATGTCGAACCGCTCCGCGAGCCCCTCGAACGTCGGCGACGGCTTGCTGTCCCCGGCGTGGAACACCGTCCCGGCGTCGTGTTCGATCACGTAACCCACCGGATGCGTGGCGTCCGCGTCGCGGGTCTCGACGACGTGAACGGTGAACTCGCCGATCCGCAGCTCGTCGCCCTCCGTCACCTCGGTGAACTGGGCGTCGTCAACCGCGTACTCGTCGGTCCACCGCTCCTCCTCGCGCGCGACCGCGAGCGAGTCGTCGGGCGCGACGAGGTCAGCGTCCGCGTTGGCGAGGATCGGCGCCTGCGAGGGCCCGTGAACGTGATCCGTGTGCTCGTGGGTGGCCAACACCGCGTCCGCGACCTCGACGTCCTCGGGGTCGAAGGGAATCGGGATCATCCGTACCGTCCGCGGCGGGTCGCCCGTGCCCACGTACGGGTCGATCCAGAGGACGGTCCCCCCGCTCCCCTTGATCGCGAAGCCGTTACAGCCCAGGTACCACAGCGCCACCGTGTCGGGGTCGGCGTCCGCGACCGCGCGCGGCAGCCAGTCGCCCCAGTCGGAGTCTGTCATACCCCGTGCTGCGTGAGCGCCGGGGGTAATAATTCCGGAGTGGGTCGGATTCGCTCGGGTGCGTCCAAATTTGTCGGACGCGCGAAGCCGGAATGTCGTTTGAGACGGAACTCGTAAATCGTATATCGCTATATCAAATCTGGGCGACGAGCGACGAGAAACACCCAGTCACGAACGGGCCCTGAGCGGTCGCGACGGCGGTCGCGGCCGTCGGGCGAGGTCACCCGCGAAAGAGTTTGACGACCTCGTCGACGACGTCCGACTCGACGGCGAGGATATACTGTTCTGACGGTTCCAGCAGCGTGTCGGGACCGGCGAGCGACTCTCGGTCCGACGTGGAGATGAGGAGACTCCCGGCCGGAAGGGCGATCTCGTCGAGCCGGCGTCCCGCGACGGGGGCGGACTCGGAGACGGTCACCTCGATGATGTCGAGGTCGGCGGTGGGGAACACGAGCGTTCGGATCTCTTCGCCGGTGAGCATATCGGCCGCGTGGTCGCCGCCGAGCGACTGCGGTAGCAGCGTGGCGTCGACGACCTCGCCGTGTTCCTGTTCGGTCCGCGACTCCGACCTGGCCAGGGTCCGGATAGCCGGCGCGAGGTGGTGCGCGGTCATACAGATATCCGTGTTCGTCTCCGTCTCGTCGGTCAGCGCCGCGATAGCGTCGGCGTTTCGGAGGTCCGCCTGCCTGAGGATCGACTGCTCGGTGGCGTCGCCGTGGATCACGGGGCCGAGGTACGCGTCGGACAACTTCTCGACGCGGTCCGCGTCCACTTCGATCAGCAGCACCTCGTGGCCCTGTTCGGTGAGGTTCTCCGCGGTCTGGAGTCCGACTCGCCCGCCGCCGGCGATGACGAATCGCTTTGACTGGGTCATCGTGTCGTCCCTCGGCTTCCGACGGCTTTAATCCGGGCCGGATTCCGGCCCTCTGGAACAACTACCAGCGCGCTGCCGCCGGGCGGGCGTATCAGGCCCCGCCACGATTCCGCGACTCCCGAATTCACCCGGGGTATAAAGTGACGAGAGTACCAGTTTCGGGGCGTACGATGGACGATACGGGACGCGGCTTTCACGACCGATGAGCGGAAGCGAGACTCGTTCTCCGGAAGCCGAGCTCGGACTGCTCGACGCGACGATGATCGGCATGGGAGCGATGATCGGTGCCGGCATCTTCGTACTGACCGGACTGGCCGCGGAAATCGCCGGGCCGGCGGCGATCGTCGTCTTCGCGCTCAACGGGGTCGTCACCGCGTTCACCGGCCTGTCGTACGCCGAACTCGCCAGCTCGATCCCGAAGAGCGGCGGCGGGTACGCGTTCGTCCGGGAGATATTCGACGACCTCTCGTCGTTCATCATGGGCTGGATGCTCTGGTTCGCGTACATGATCGCCGGGGCACTCTACGCGCTGGGATTCGCTCCGAACTTCCTCGAACTGCTCCACGTCTACGGGGCCGTCGCTCCGCCGGAGGAGGTCGGTGACGTCATCCTTCCCGTCGTCGGCGCGCAGGTCAGCCCGGGCTTCCTGCTGGCGTTCGTCGCCGTCTTCGTGTTGGTGGCGCTCAACGCCGTCTCAACGGCCGCCAGCGGGAAGGCAGAGACGGTGTTCACGATAATCAAGGTGAGCATCCTCGTGGTGTTCGTCGCCTTCGGGCTGGCGTCGCCGATGTTCTCGGGCGCCGAGTTCCAGCCGCTGTTCCCCGCGGGCGGCGGAGCGGGAGCGGTCCTGCCGGCGATGGGGCTCACGTTCATCGCCTTCGAGGGGTACGACCTCATCACGACCGTCACGGAGGAGGTGAAGAATCCCCGGGAGAACATTCCGAAGGCGATCTTTGTGAGCCTCGCCGTGACCGTGGTCGTCTACCTGGCCGTGGTCACCGTCGCCGTCGGAACGCTCGGGGCAGAGGGGCTCGCGGAGGCGGGGGAGGCCGGGATCGCCGCGGCGGCGACCTCGTTCATGCCGACCGGGCTCCCGATCATCCGGAACGGCGGCGCGCTGGTCGTCTTCGGCGCCGTGTTCTCGACGCTGACGGCGCTAAACGCGGTCGTGATCGCCTCTTCGCGGGTCGCGTTCTCGATGGGACGCGAGGGGCAGTTGCTCCCCTCGTTCGGCCAGATCCACCACCGATACGGGACGCCGTTCGTCGCGATCCTCGCGAGCGCCGTGGTCATGTTGGGCTCCGTCGCGCTGCCGACGCAGAGCGCGGGGAACATGTCGAGCCTCTTCTTCCTGCTCTCGTTCGTCATCGTCAACGTCGCCGCGATCAGGCTGCGACGCGAGCGACCCGACATGAACCGTCCATACGAGATGCCGTTCTATCCGGCCCCGCCGCTGATCGGCATCGCGCTCAACCTGGTCTTGACCGGGGTGCTCGTGGAGTACCTGCTGCGGACGGACCCGTTGGCGCTAGCGCTCAGCGCGGCGTGGATCCTGCTCGGCGGCGCCGCGTATCTCGCGCTCAACAGACTGCGGGCGGAACCGGACGCGGACTCGGCGGCGGCAGACGCGACAGCCATTCCGGAGACGGAGGACTGAATCCATGACGAGTTCACTCGACATCGTGATCGCGGGCGGCGGACGTGTCGGCTTCCAAACGGCTGAGCTACTCGCAGACCACGGCCACGAGGTGACGATCGTCGAGCGGGACGAAGACGTCGTCTCCGAGATCGCAGACGAGTACGTCGCCACGGTGATCCGCGGCGACGCGACGAACCCCGACATCATCGAGCAGGCCGGCGTCGAACGGGCGGACGTCGTCGCGGCGCTCACCGGGGAGACGGGGCTCAACCTCGCGGTCTGTCTGGCCGCCAGGGAGCTCTCTCCGGGGACTCGGACGGTGGCTCGCATCGACCGGGCCGCCGGCGAGGCGTACACGCGGTTCGTCGACGCGGTGTTGTTCCCGGAGCGAGCGGGTGCCCGCGTGGCGGCGAACGAGATCGTCGGTGACGACGTCCAAGCGCTGACGGACGTGACGGGCGACCTCGACATCATGCTCGTCCGCATCGCGGAGGGAGCGCCGGCCGCCGGGAAGTCGCTCACGCAGGTCCGGTTTCCGGACGGTACCCTGGTCGTCTCCGCCGCGGACGCCCAACAGGTCGCCCGTCCCGACACGACGCTCACGCCGGGGAAGCGCTACGTCGTCGCCGTCGAGCCCGGCGTGGCCGACGAGGTGATGAACCTCCTTCAGGGGTGAGCAGGACCGACGTGTACGCCGGCTCCCAGTGACACTCTCTCCACGGGGACGTTCGGGCGGCGCGTGTGTCGTTGCGGCGACGGCCCTCTCGGGTCGCTGTCAGCGTGGGCGACGGATTGAAGCGCCGTCTGACCGTTGCTAGGCTGTATGCGTGACGACGACCTCGGAGCAGGCGGAGCGGCCGCCGACGCCGCGACCGACCCGGCCGAACCTGCCCGTCACACGACCGTTCGGGACGCCGAGTGAGCGTCCGATGGCAGTCCGTGCGCTACGTTCTCTCGTCGCTATCCTCGTCGGACCGCACGAGCTCGCGCACGCGGCGGTGGCGCGACTGGCCGGCATGACCCCCGAGATCACGCTTCTCCCGGAACACGCGAGCGGGATTCCCCTGGGGCAGTTCGACGCGACGATTCCGCCGTCGACGTCGACGAGCGTCATTCGGGTCTGCGCGCTCGCGCCGCTCCCGATCAACCTCGCCGTCGCCGTCGGAGTGGGGACCGCGCTGCCGGCGGACTCCCCGCTCGCGGTCGCGTTGTTTCCGCTGATCGCGTACTGGGCCACGCTCTCGGGCGGGGACGTGGCCGTCGCGGCGAACCCGGTGGCGGCGCGGAACGCGGGTCGGTTTCGCGCGCCGGGACGGTGGTGGCAGACGGTCGCGTCGCTCCTGCTCGTGCCCCCAGTGGCGGTCGCCGTCGCGGTGTCGCTGCTCGTCGACCTCCCACCGCCGGTCTCCCCCTAGCGGCCACTCCGCCGGACCCGCGTCGGCACCGGTCGCGTAACGAGCGGTCGGCCGGCTGCGAGGGCCTTTCGCGGTCGATACGGGCCGATCGCGACCGAGGATTTAATCCTCCGCAATCAGTATGTTATACTGTACTATGTGTCACGGACGCACTCCGCGAGAGTGGACGCGAGACGAAGAGGCGACGACCGAGGAGACCGCCGAAGACCCGTCGCTGTCCGAACCCGACGAGGCGACGGACGTCGAGATCCTCACGGACGGCGGCGACGACGAGTAACCCGGCGGTCGACTCGCCGGTCGCCGTCGCGCCACTGCTTTTTCGAGGCGATGCCGACCACCGACCGCCGACGCCGCGATCCGTGAGGAACGCTTAGGAGCGATCCGGTACATGGATCCCGCATGGAGCTACGCCCCGACCTGAGCGGACGGACCGCCCTCGTGACCGGCAGCGCGAAGCGCGTCGGCCGCGAGCTATTGCTTTCGATCGCCGACTGCGGCGCCGACGTCGTGGTACACTACAACGAGAGCGAGGCGGCGGCGACCGCCACCGCCGAGGAGGTCCGCGAGCGAGGCGGGACCGCAGTCACCGCTCAAGCCGACATCACCGACCCGGACGCCGTCGACGAGCTGTTCGACACGGTGGAGGCCGAGGTCGGGTCGGTCGACATCCTCGTCAACAACGTCGGCGACTTCGACGCTCGCCACTGGAGCGACATCGAGTGGGAGTCGTGGCGGAACGTGGTCGAGACGACGTTCTACGGCACGGTGCTCTGCTCGCGTCGGGCCCTGCCCGCCATGCGCGACCAGGGGTGGGGCCGAATCGTGAACCTCGGCTTCGCCGACAGCGACCGGATGCACGCCCACCCCGTGAACTTCCCCTACTTCGTCGCGAAGACGGGCGTGCTCATGTTCACGCGGATGCTGGCGGCGGACACCAGCGACGACGGGATCACGGTCAACGCCGTCTCGCCGTTCGCCGTCTCGAACACCGAGGCCGGCGTCGAGGACTTCCCCCGCGGCCGCCCGGCGGGCTTCGAGGACGTCGCCGCGCCGCTCCGGTTCTTCCTGAGCGACGCCGCCGCGTACGTCAGCGGCGAGAACGTCGCCGTCGACGGCGGGCGACTGCCGGAGTTCGACGCCTGACTGGGAGGACTCCGGCCCGTCACGGTGGCGCCCGCGCCTCCGGCGGGCGACGAGCGGGGCGAACGGACGACCGACCTCGACCGGAGCAACGGTTAATATTATCTGACACGTGAGAGGCGTATGGCTATTCTCGCTGCCATCAGCGACGACGACCGCTACGAGGCGGTGATCGAGACCGCGGCGCGGCTGGCCCAGGCGACCGGTCAGTCGCTGACGGTCGCCCACGTCATCAGCAACGCGACCGCGTCTGGGGCGGAGCGGAGCTTCCGCGACGAGATCGAGTCGTTCGTCGAGGATATCGGCGTGGGGACGACGGTCACGCTCGAACATCTCGACCGGAGCGGGCTTCGGTCCGGAACGGCGGTCGGGAAACAGCTCGTCGATATGTCGGACGACGTCGCCGTCGAGCACATCGTGATCGGCCACCGGTCGAAGGGCCAGTTGGCGTCGCTCCGAGAGGGGAACACCGCGTTCGCCGTCGCCGAGGGAGCATCGGTGCCGGTGACGATCGTCCCCGGCGCGACGGGCGAGTGAGCGACTGGCACGGGTCGGCTGCCCGCCCCTCGCGGTCCGCGCAGTCACGGGCCGACCGACTGGCGGCGATCGGACCGACGGGGTATCGGCGCCGTCGCTATCGCGTCGACAGCGAGCCCGGCGTCCACTCGGCGCCGTCGAGCTCGCGGTGCGTGAACGGGACCGCGTCCTCGCCGCTGTAGCTCGCGACGAGGTGGCCGTCGCCCTCGAGGTAGTACTTGTACGTGGTGAGCCCCGCCAGTCCGACCGGCCCGCGGGCGTGGATCTTGCCGGTCGAGATGCCGACCTCGGCGCCGAGCCCGTAGCGGTAGCCGTCCGCGAACCGCGTCGACGCGTTGTGGAACACGCTCGCGGCGTCGACGCCGGTCATGAACGTCTCGGCCGTCTCGGCGTCCTCGGTGAGGACCGACTCGGTGTGTTTCGATCCGTGGTCGTTGGCGTGTTCGACCGCGGCGTACACGTCGTCGACGACGGCGATCGACAGTTCGAGGTCGCCGTACTCGGTGTCCCAGTCGTCGTCGGTCGCGGGCTCGATGTCGACGACCTCGCGGGTCCGCCGGTCGCCGCGCAGCTCGACGCCGGCCGCCTCGTACCGCTCGACGAGACCGGGGAGGAACGCGTCGGCGACGGACTCGTGGACGAGCAGCGTCTCGACGGCGTTACACACCGCCGGGTACTGGACCTTCGCGTCGAAGGCGACGGCTTCGGCCATCTCCAAGTCGGCCGCCTCGTCGACGTAGACGTGGCAGATCCCCTCGGTGTGTCCCAACACGGGGATCTGGGTGTTCTCCTGGATGTAGGAGACGAACTCCGAGGAGCCGCGCGGCATGACGAGGTCGACGCGGTCGTCGAGTTCGAGCAGGCGGTCGACCTCCTCGTGCGCCTCGATGAGCGCGGCCCAGCCGTCGGGCAGGTCGGCGGTCGCCTCGACGATCGCCTCGTACAGCACGCGGTTCGACTCGCTGGCCTCGCTGCCCCCTTTGAGGACGACGGCGTTGCCGGACTTCAACGCGAGCGCCGCGATCTGGACCAGGGCGTCGGGCCGCGACTCGAACACGGTCGCGACGACGCCGATCGGCACGGCGACCCGGTACAGCTCCAGGTCCTCGTCGAGCTCGCGCGCCGCGAGCGTCTCCCCGAGCGGGTCGTCCTGTGCGGCGACCGACTCGACCATCGAGGCGATCTCCTCGATCTTCGTCTCGTCGAGCTTCAGGCGGTCGACTAAGGCCTGCGTGTACTCCCCCTCGGCGAGCATCCGCTCCGCCTCCTCGACGCCGACCGCGTTCGCGTCGAGTATCTCGGACTCGCGCTCGCGGATCGCGTCGGCGATCGACCGGAGCGCCTCGTTCCGCGTCGCCTCGTCGGCGTTCGCGAGCCGGAGCGCGGCGCGTTCGGCCCGCCGGGCCAGCTCGTCGGTGTCGGCCTCCACGTCGGTGTCCGGTTCCGTGTCGGTGTCACTCATCGTCGTCACCAGTCTCTGGCACGAATAGCGTGCCCGTCGGCTTACCCGCTACGATCCGCGCTAACACGTCGCGCTCGGCGGAGCCCGCGATGATCGCTGGGATCCCGTTGCGGCTCACGTCGTGGGCGCCCTCCACTTTCGTCCGGATCCCGCCGAAGTCGGTCGCGGTGCCGTCGCCGACGATCTCGCGGAGCCGCTCGTAGCCGTCGTCGACCGCCTCGATCAGCTCGGCGTCCGCGTCGCGCTTCGGGTTCCCGGTGTAGACGCCGTCGACGTCGGTGAGCGTCACGAGGAGGTCGGCGTCGAGACCGATCGCGATCGACGCCGACAGCATGTCGTTGTCGCCGATCCGGAGCTCGTCGGTCGCCACCGCGTCGTTCTCGTTGACCACGGGGACGACGCCCCACGACAGCAGCTTCTCGACGGTGTTGGTGAAGTTGTCGAACCGCTCCGGCGCGTCGAGGTCCGTGCCCGTCACGAGGATCTGCGCCACGTCCTGGTCGAACCGCTCGAAGCTCTGCGTGTAGTGGCGCATCAACAGCCCCTGTCCGACCGTCGAGAGCGCCTGGCTCTCGGCGATCGAGTCGACCCCGTCGCGCGACTCCGGTCCCACGTCGAGCCGTCCGGTGCCGGCGCCGACCGCCCCCGAGGAGACCAACACGACCTCGGTGCCGCGCTCGCGGAGGTCCATCACGTCGGCGACGAGCTTGTCGAGCTTCACGCGGTCGAGCCGGGAGTCCGCGTCGGTCAGGGAGTTCGTTCCGGCCTTGACGATCACCCGGTCCGCGCCGGCCGCCTCCCGCCGAGCGGCCTCAACGCGCTCGGGGTCTGCCGTGCCGACTCGCTCGACGCTCGCGTCCTCAGGCATCGTCGAAGGCCTCGGCGAGCTCTCGGGAGCGACGCTCCGCGGCCGCGACGGCGTCCTCGACCGCCTCGTCGGCGTCGCTGTCCCAGAGCACGTCCATCCCCTCGATCGTCGTCCCGTTGGGCGAGCAGACCGCGTCGATCAGCTCGTCGACGCTGCGGTCGTCGCGCAACACCGTCTCCGCGGCGCCCTTGAACGTCTGGGCGGCCAGCGTCTCCGCCTGCTCGGGGTCGAGTCCGCTGTCGATCCCGCCCTGCTTCATCGCGTCGATCAGGTAGAAAGCGAACGCGGGGCCGCTGCCGTTGACGGCGGTCGAGACGTGCATCAGCGACTCGTCGACCTCGACGAACTCCCCGACCGCGTCGAGCATCTCGCGGACCTCGTCGGTGAGGCCCGCGTTCGTCGCCGCCGCGGCCATGTCGCCCGTCTCGGCGGCGAGGTTGGGCATGATCCTGACGACCGGCGCGTCCGTGCGCTCGGCGACGAACTCGCGTGGGAGCCCCGCCGCCAGCGTCACGAGCTGCTGGTCCGCCCGGAGGTCGAGGTCGTCGAGAACCGCCGGCGCCACGTCGGGCTTCACCGCGAGGACGACGATGTCGGCGTCGCGCGCCGCCGCCACGTCCTCGGTCGTCTCGTCGACGGCGTCTTCGATCGCGGCGAGCGCCTCGGGGTCGAGGTCGATCGCCGTGAGGTGGTACCCCTCCGCGCGGGCAAGCCCCCTGAGCAGGGCGCCGCCCATGTTCCCGCAGCCGATAACGCTCACACGAGTCATTTGGCTCTACGGAGTCGACCGGAGGACATACCAACTGCGGTTTTCGCAAGTTTCCGCGAACGGCCGCCGATCGGCCGCTCCGGACCGCTCAAACGAGATCCGCGTACAGCGAGCGGTACCGGTCGGCGATCGCGTCGAGCGAGAACTCCTCGCTTCGCGCCGCGGCGTTGGCGCCGAGCCCCGCCCGGCGGTCGGCGTCGCGGAGCTCGTCTAGCGCGTCGACGAAGCCCTCGACGTTGTCTCCGGGGGCGTCGGTGACGTCCGCGCTCGCGGCGCCGTCTCCACCGCCCTCGCTGCCCACCTTCAGACATTCCTCGCCGTCTTCCAGCCACGAGAACGTCTCGATGTCGCGCACGACGAGGGGTTTCCCGGCCGCCATCGCCTCCAGCAGCGCGATCCCCTCGTTCTCCTCGTGGGTCGGGAAACAGAACACGTCGCCCGCGGCGTACGCGCCTCGGATGTCGTCGACGAACCCCGTGAACGTACAGTTCGACGGCGCCTCGTCGATGAGCCGCTTCGTCTCGCGGCCCTTCAGCGATCGGTCGACGTGGCCGAACCACGCGAAGTCGACGTCCGGCATCCGATGGGCCGTCTCGACGAACGTCTCTAACCCCTTCCGCTTGATCACGTGGCCGACCATGAACACCGTCGGCGGGTCGAGGTCGTAGCGCTCGCGGTACTCCGCTTCCAGCGACTCGAAGCCGTCGAGCTTCTCGCGGTCGACCCCGTTCGAGACGACCGTCGTCGGCACGTCCGCGTACCCGCGGATCACGTCGCGGTTGTACTCGGAGGGACAGACGAGCCGGTCTGCGAGCCCGTACGCGCGCCGGAGGTACGGCTTCAGCGGTCGCGCGAGCGCGTTCGTGAACCGGAAGCTGTCGCCGAAGTCCTCGGCGGTGACGTGGGTGTGCGCGACGACGGGCACGCCCGCCTTCCGGGCGCGCCGCGCGTACCAGACCGAGCGCGGGCCCATCAGATTGAGGTGGAGTACGTCGGCGTCCAGCGTCGGCTCCGTGGTGTACTCGATCCCGACCCGGTCGAACATCTTGCGCTGGTGGTCGACGGACGCGGCCATCCCGCCGGTGACGTGCTCCTCGAACTCGAAGTAGTGGCTGACCTTCATCGGAGACACCGGCGGTGGACCCGGTTGGAGCCGATCACTCGACTTCCAGCCACGGGACCTCCATCAGCGCGGGGATGTACGTCTCGATGTGGTGTTCCCAGACGCCCTCCTCGCCGAACGCCTCGCCGTGGTCGGCGGTGACGACGACGTCGCCGTCGAGTTCCTCGACGAGCTCCGAGACGCTCTCCAAGGCGATCCGGAGGTTCTCCTCGTACATCGACAGCGCGGTCACGCGCGTGCCGTCCGTCACGAGGTCCTTCGGGTCGAGTTCGAGCCACAGCCCCGCCTTCTGGGCGAACTCGCTGTCGTCCAGCCGGCTCTCGATCTTCGGCCGGACTGTGTCGCTGAGCGAGGAGAGCAGTCCGCCGTCGTCGTCGCCGCCGTCGCTCGCCTCCTCTTCCCCCTGCTCTCTGATCCCCTTCTGGATCTGCTTGAGCTTCTGCCCCTTCCCGCGGGAGAGGTAGGGAGCGTGCGGCTGCATGTAGTGGAGGACGGTGCGGTCGGCGCGCTCGACCGCGTCGAGGTTGTTCCGGTACGCCCGGGTGAGCCCCTCCGGCGGGACGGTGCCGAGATCGTCGTCCCACTGGGTCTTCCAGACGTCGTGGATGTCGCTGATGTGCTCGGAGGCGGTCCACTCGTAGTCGCAGCTGGCGCCCCACTTGAGCTCGTTCAGCGGGATCCCGAGGTCGTTGATGAACGGGTTCCCGGAGAAGTACGCGATGTCGTGTTCGCCCGTGAACGTGCGGTAGGCCCACTCCGGCGTCGACGACCCGACGCTCTCGCGCTTTTCGAGCGTCCCGTCGAGGTACTCGTCGTACACGTCGGCGAACACGTCGTACCGGCACGCGTCGAGCACCAGACAGTAGTCCCAGTCCGACTCGAGGAACCGCTGATCTTCCATTGGGTGAGTCGTCGGCCCGCCGGTACGTATGTATTCCCATTCGGCGCCTCCGGGGTCGAGAGGGCCGCGCGGCGGCCGCGAAGCAGACGTTTCAAGTTCGCTACCGACCCACCCCGTCTATGGAAGGCCCACAACGGCGCGCGCTAATCTTGGGGGCTGGCGGCGCGGTCCTCCTCCTCGCGGTGCTTTTCGTCGTCGTCGGGGTCGATCGCGTCGTCGACGCGCTCGTCCGCGCCGACCCGGCGCTCGTCGCCGCGGCCGCCGGACTGGGGCTCTGCTGGCTCGCCGCGTGGAGCCTCATGCTGCGCGCGGTGTTGGGTGCGCTCGACGTCGAGATGTCCGTCCCGACCGCGTTCCTCGTGTACAGCGGCGCCGCGTTCGCCAACAACGTCACCCCGTTCGGGCAGGCCGGGGGCGAGCCGGTCGCCGCCGCGCTCATCTCGAAGGTGGGTGAGGCGCGCTACGAGACGGGGCTCGTCGGCATCGCGAGCGTCGACGTGCTCAACGTCGTCCCCTCCGTCTCGCTCGTGTTCCTCGGCGTCGGGTCGTACGCGGCCACCACCGCGGTCGGCGACCGCGTCGGGTTCGCCGTCGCGAGCGCGGTCGGCCTGATCGCCGCGATCGTCACGGCGATCGCCTTCATCTGGCGCTACCGCACCGCCGTCGTCGACCGCGTCCCCGGCGCCGTCGGGCCGTTCCTCGGGCGGTTCGAGCGCTTCGACGCCGAGACGATCGAGGCGGGGCTCGCCGACCGGCTGGGGAACTTCTTCGCCGACATCGAGCGCGTCGGCACGGACCGGCGGCGGCTCCTCGGCATCGTCGCCCTCTCGCTCGTCGGGTGGCTGTTTCAGGCGGCCGCGCTCACCGTCGCGTTCGCCGCGGTCGGGCACCCGGTCTCGCCGTTGATCCCCGTCTTCGTCGTCCCGCTGTCGTACGTCGCGGGCGCGACGCCGCTCCCGGGCGGACTCGGCGGCATCGAGGCCGCGCTCGTCGGCCTCCTCGTGCCCACGACCGGGGTCGCCGCGTCCGCGATCACCGCCGCGGTCCTGGTCTTCCGCGGCGCGGTCTACTGGCTCCCGATGGTGATCGGCGGCGCGTCGGCCTCCGCCCTCGGGGTCAAGGCGTTCGAGTAGCGCGGGTCGTCACGGCCGATCCGTCCGTCTGCGCACCGCCGCGCCGGCGACGAATGCCGCGCTCCCGAGCGTGAGAGCGACCACGAGAGCGACGACCGGGCCGATCCGGAGCCCGGTCAGCAGTTCGGCGCGGGGACGCAGAGCGACGACGGACGGACGCGGGACCGCGTACCCGCCGTCGCCGAGCGTATCGCCGCGGGCGAGCGCAGCGAGCGGCGGGACGACGAAGACCCAGACGGTCGCGAGGAAGACGGCTCCCCAGCCCACGAGGAGGCCGCCGCGACGTCGTCCGGCGTCCCCAGCTGCGCCGGCCGCGACGGCGATGAGGGCCGCCCAGAGGGGATAGCGTCCGGCGGCTCCCGTCGGCTCCCACGGGAGGACGACGAGGAGCGAGGCGGCGACGAACGCGGCCGCGACGACGCCGAGGGCGCGTTTCGGCGTCCGATCGGTGCTGAGGAGGAGGGCCCGGGAGACCATATCGAGGTCTCGGAGCGAGCGCACAAAAACGGCGGGTGCGGCTTCGCCCGGAGTACCCCAGTCTCAGAAGAAGAGCCACAGCACGAGCAGCACGTACAGCGTCACCAGGGCGATGATCGTCAGGCGGATGAGGATGTTGACGCTGAACACGAGCCCGTTATAGTCATTTTTCAGCAGCTTCACCGGCTCCGTCCGTCGGCTCGCGAACCCCACGGTCGCGGGCGCGACGTCGTCGACGGCGCGGTCGACCGCGCGCTCGATGGCGTCGAGGTCGGACTCGCGCATGTTGGCCAGCTCGTGGATCGACGCGTGGGTGTCCGTCGAGAAGGGGATCACGGCGTCGAACTCGTCGCGGTACGCGTCGGCGGTCGCCCGCACGTCCGGGGTGAGGCCGTTCGTGTCGACGCCGATCCAGAGCACCTCCTGTCCGTCGACGGACTCGACCATCGCCAGCGCGTTCTGTGCGGTCCGCGTCACCGCGAAACCGGCGGCGTAGCCGTCGGCGAGGTCGGCCGTCGCGAGCCGGTCGCGGAAGTCGTCGAACGCGCGCTTCAGCCGGTCGGCCTCGGCGGAGCCGTACTGTATCTCCACCTCGGGGCCGTTCTGGATGTCGTGTCTGTGCTGGTCGATCAGCAGCACCTCGTCGTGGTCCACGTCGCGCATGAACACGCCGGTGTCGTAGTCGTCGATCCCCTCGCCGTGGAGGACGATCACCTGCCGGTCGCCGATCCGTCGGCCGTGGAACCTGACGTCCGCGTACCCCTCCCGCTCGCCGTACGACTCGGTGACGAGCCGCGAGACTCGCTCCGTCCGGTCCGGGTCCGCGACCGCGTCGAGGATCCGCTCCGCGTCCGCCGGGTCCGAGAGGTCCTCCTTGTGGGTACACGGGACGTGGAAGAAGAAGCCGGCGTCGCCGTCCGCGGCGGCTCCGCCGTCGGCCGCGACCGCGGCGCGGTCGGTCGCGCCGTCCTCGCCCTCCCGACCGCCGTTCAGCGCGTCGATCAGGTTCCCGCTCAGCTGGCCGCCGCCGAACCCGCCGAGCGGACCGGGGTGGACCCACGGCGCCGCGACGGTGAGCCGGTCCCCGTTGTCGACCGCGAACGTCTCGACCGCGGGGCGGGCCTCGACGCCCAAGTCGAGCGACTCGCGGTCGTTCCGGAGCAGCCCGGAGGTGAGCGCGAACGCGGAGACGTCGGTGTTGCTCCGGATCAGGTAGTCGACGACGAGGAGCACCAACACGAGGAACCCGGCCGCGATGAGCAGCGACGCGAACGCGAACACGTGGCGGTACGTCGAGAAGCCGAGCTCGCTCCCGCCCAGCGCGTAGAAGGCGGCGATGAGCAGGGCCGGCTCGGCGAGCGACGCGAGGAGGATCCGGTCGGAGCGGTCGATCCCCGTCGAGACGACGAGCACCAGGATGTTGAGCAGGTACAGCGTGATGAAGCTCAGCCAGATGATGCTCCACGCGTTCCCGACGTTGTCCGCGCCGGAGAGCACGAGCGCGTACACGAACAGGACGAACTGCGAGGTGAGCGCGAGGAAGTAGCTCCACGACCGCGGGTAGCCGTCGAGGACGCGGGGGAACAGCTCCGCGGCGACGACGAACGGGACGAGGAAGATGAGGACCGCCACCGGCACGATCCGCGACGGGTCCAGAGCGAACGGCGTGAAGACCGTTATCGCCGCGACCGTGGCGACGCCGTACACCCCGCTCAGAAGGACGAGCGCGGCGGCCTGAACCCGGAGCCGCGGCACCGAGAACACGAGCCGCTGGAAGGCGTCGACGTTGTCCGCGCCCATCTAGCCGGTCACCCCGTAGATCGATTCGAGCTCGTCGACGGTCTGCTCCACCGAGAACCGCTCGACCGCGGCGCGGGTGTCCCTGTCGCCGTCGAGGCAGTCGCGGACCGCGCGCTCCATGTCGTCGAGGTCGTCCAGCGCGAACCGCGCGCCGTTCTCCGGACCGATCGTCTCGTCGAACGGCGCCACGTCGGCGGCCGCGACCGGGGTGCCGCAGGCGTTCGCCTCCAGCGTCGAGAGCCCGAGCGTGTCGCAGGTCGAGGCCGTGACGAAGACGTCGAGCGCGGCGTAGAAGTCGGGGAGTTCCTCCCGCGGGAGGAAGTCGTGGAACCGGACGTTCGCCGGGGCGTCCGCCTCCAGCTCCGCCCGGACCGGCCCTTCGCCGACGAGTTCGAACCGCGCCTCGGGGAGCCGCGCCGCGAGCCGGAGAATCTCGTCGACGTTCTTCTTGCGGGTCATCCGACCGCTGTACCCGACGACGGGCCGGTCGTCTCCGTTCGGTCCCCCGTCGGCCGCCAGCGAGTCCGCGCCGGCGTTCTCGCGGGGGCGGAACCGGTCCATCTCGATGCCGACCGGGAGCCGGTACGGCTTCACGTCGCGGCGGATCCGCGAGGTCGAGGCGGTGACGCAGTCGAACGCGTTCAAAAAGCGGTTCTCGTAGGCGACGTACGCCCGTCCCGCGAGCGCGGCGAGCCGTTCGGACTTGAGCCCCTGGACGAAGTAGTCCTCCACGGGGGTGTGATGGGTGTACACCGAGGTGGCGCCGTACCGCTTCGCGTACCGGAGCCCCATCAACCCAGTCGACGCCGGGCCGTGACAGTGGACGACGTCGAGGTCGGGGAGCGTCGAGAGGCGGCGGTAGGTGGGGAAGCGGTACTGCCGGTAGAACGGGTTCGGCAGCGAGCGGACCGGGATCTCGCCGTCGTCGGGCTCGTGGCTGCTCGCGGGGTAGACGACGTACACGTCGTGGCCCCGCGCTTCGAGGCGCTCGCGCCACGCCTGTATGGTGTAGGTGACGCCGTCGATCCCGGGGAAGTAGCTGTCTGTGAAGAAGCCGATGTTCATGGTGGCGTCTGTCGGTCGTGCGGTCGCGGTCGGCCGCGGCCGCCGGGGCGGACTCGGCGCGGAGGGGACGAGCCGGGTACGTCGGCCGCGGAGGGGGTTGCCGGGGCGGCCGGGCCGACGAGGGGTACCGATGCCACAGTTATTCGCCGAGTTCTCCACCTGACCGCTTCAACATTTTCATTTCCGAAGCGCGGCGGGCGCAGCGCTGTCGAGGTGGCTCTGACCCCGACCGCTTAATCCCCGGGCGCTCGAACCGCCGAGCATGATCACGACCGACCGCATGGCGGCCGTCGACGCCAACGCGGCCGCGCTCGGCGTCCCGCGCAAACAGCTGATGGAGTCGTCCGGCAACGCCGTCGCCCGCGAAGTGCGGGCCGTCGCGGACCCGGGTGCCGCCGTCGCGCTCGTCTGCGGCCGCGGGAACAACGGCGGCGACGCCCTCGTCGCGGCGCGGTTCCTGAAGCGGTACGACGTGACGGTCCACCTGCTCGGACGCCCCGCGACGATCCGGACCGACATCGCGCGAGAGAACTGGGCGGCGGTTGAAGCGACGGAGATCACGACCGAGACGGTCACCGACTCCCGCGACTTCTCCCTCGCCGCTCCCGACGGCGACGGCCCGGACGTCGTCGTCGACGCGATGCTCGGCTCCGGGGTCTCCGGCGGCCTCCGCGAGCCGGAACGAACCGCCGCCGCGGCGATCAACGCGACCGACGCGACGGTGATCGCGGTCGACGTGCCCTCCGGGATCGACGCCGACACCGGCGAACCGACCGGCGAGGCGGCGACCGACGGTCCGGCCGACCCAGTCGCCGTCGACGCCGACCGCGTGGTGACGTTCCACGACGAGAAGCCCGGACTCGACGCCGCCGGCGTCACGGTCGCGGACATCGGGATCCCGGCCGCCGCGGAGTGGTTCACCGGCCCCGGCGATCTCCTCGGGCTCGACCGCGATCCGGACTCGCACAAGGGGGACAACGGCGAGGTGCTGGTGGTCGGGGGCGGACCCTACACCGGGGCGCCGACGCTGTCCGCGATGGCCGCGCTCCGCGCGGGCGCCGACCTCGTCCGCGTGGCGTGCCCCAAGTCGGTCGCCGGCGCGGTCCAGGGGTTCTCGCCGAACCTCATCGTCCGCGCGCTGCCCGGCGACCGCGTCGAGCCCGCCCACGTCGACCGGGTCGCGTCGCTCGCGGCCGAAAGCGATGTCACTGTCCTCGGCCCGGGCCTCGGCGGCGGCGACGGGGCTCGGGAGTTCGTCCGCGAGTTCCTGACGGGCTACGACGGACGCGGCGTCGTCGACGCCGACGCGCTCCGGGTCGTCCCCGAGGTCGACACCGACGCCGACCTGATCTGTACGCCGCACCAGGGCGAACTCGTCGACATGGGCGGCGAGAGGGCGTCAGACCCGGACGAGCGCGCGGAACTGGTCGACGAGTTCGCGGGCGGGCTGGGCCACACGCTGCTCGTGAAGGGCGCTGTCGACGTGGTCGCCGACGGCGACGAGACACGGCTCAACCGCACCGGGAACCCCGGCATGACGGTCGGCGGGACGGGCGACGTGCTCGCGGGGACGGTCGGCGCGCTGGCGGCCGTGACGGAGCCGTTCCGGGCGGCCGCGGTCGGCGCGTACGCCGTCGGCCGGGCCGGCGACGCGGCCGCGGAGGCGAACGGCGCGGGGTTGGTGGCGACGGACTTACCCGATCGGCTGCCGGAGGCGATGCGTGATGAGTGAGGAGGACGCGGTCCGGTCCGGCGACGGGAGCAACGGAGGCGACGGCAGCCCGGACGACCTGACACACACCGACGACGCCGGCGACGTCCAGATGGTCGACGTGGGCGCGAAGCCCGACAGCAGCCGGCGAGCGGTCGCCCGCGGGGAGATCCGGCTGACGCCGGGGACGATCGCGGCGGTCGAGGCCGACGCGGTCGAGAAGGGCGACGTGCTCGCGACCGCCCGGATCGGCGCCGTTCAGGCGGTGAAACACACCTGGGAGACGATCCCGATGTGCCACCAGATCCCGATCACGAACGTCGACGCCGAGTTCGCGGTCGGCGACGACCGGATCGAGCTGACGGTCGCGGTCGAGACCACCGGCAAGACGGGCTGTGAGATGGAGGCGCTGGAGGGCGTCACGACCGGGCTCAACACCGTCTGGGACATGGTGAAGGCCGCGGAGAAGGACGCCGACGGCCAGTACCCCGACACGCGGATCGCGGACGTGAAAGTGGTCGACAAACGGAAGGAGACGGTCGACGCGTAGCCGCGGCCCGGGGGGCCGCCGCGGTTCGCCTCAGCGGTCGAGGAACGGCGGGACCACGACTTCGGCGCGCTTCTCGTCGCCGCGCACGACGACGCTCACCTCGGTGCCGGCGTCGGCGTACGACTCGTGGAGGTACCCCAGCCCAATCGGCTCGTCGAGCGTCGGGCTCATCGTCCCGGAGGTGAGCTTCCCGACTCTGGTGAGGTCCCCGTCGGTGACGGCGTACCCGCCGCGGGGCACGCCGCGCTCCGAGAGCCTGACGCCGACGAACTTCTCGTCGACGCCCTGCTCCTTCTGGACCTCCAGCGCGTCGCGGCCGACGAACTCCGTGTCGAGCTTCACGACGAAGCCGATCCGCGCCTCGTACGGGGTCCGGGGCTCACCCTCGGGATCGAAGTCCTGTCCGGACAGCAGGAACCCCATCTCGGTGCGGAGCGTGTCGCGCGCGCCGAGGCCGCACGGCTGCGCCTCGCGGGGCGCGTCGACGAACGCCTCCCAGACGGCGCCGGCGTCGGCGGCCGGGCACATCACCTCGAAGCCGTCCTCGCCGGTGTAACCGGTGCGCGCGACCCAGCTCTCGACCCCCGCCACCGCCGCCACCGCCGCCTCGAACTTCGAGAGGCCGACGACGCGGTCGCGGGGCGTGGTCTGGTCGAGGGCGTCGGCCGCGTCGGGGCCCTGGACCGCGAGCATCGCCCAGTCCCCCGTGGCGTTCGCGACGGTCGCGTCGAGCCCCCACTCGTCGCGGTGCGCGGTCCAGCGGTCGGCCATCTGTCCGTCGTGGCCCGCGTTCGGTACGAAGAGGTACGCCGGGTCGCCGCTCGGCGCGTCGAGGTCGCCGCCGTGGTCGCTCTCCAACGCCGCGAGCGACGCCGCCCCTTCCCCGGCCGGAGTCCCGTCGGGGAGCCGGTAGACGACCGTGTCGTCGAGCATCACGCCCTCCCCGTTCGTGATCGCGGCGTACTGGGAGTCCCCGGGGTCGAGCGCGCGCACGTCGTTGGTCGTGAGTCGGTTCATCAGTTCGGTCGCGTCCGGGCCGGCCACCTCGATCTCGCCCATGTGGGAGACATCGAAGACGCCGACCGACTCGCGGACCGCCGCGTGTTCGGTCCGGATCGAGTCGAACTCGACGGGCATCTGCCAGCCGCCGAAGTCGGTGAACTTCGCACCGCGCGCGTCGTGGGCGTCGTGGAGCGGAGGGAGACGGTCGGTCATACGCGCACCCTCTCCCGGGCGAGCCTAAGGTGTTGTGACAGCGGCGGTCCGCGCGTCCGCGGCGGGCCCGGCCGCGTGGCCCCGACCACCTCGAGCGACAGCCTCAAGCGGTCGCCGTGCCGTCTCCCGACCGTGAGCAGTTCCCGTCCCGACACCGCCGCCGCGGTGGCGCCCGCGGTCGCCGTCCTCCTCGTCGCGGTCCTGCTCGGCGCCGTCGTGGGCACGTGGCCGCCGTTCGTCGCGGTCGAGAGCGGCAGCATGACTCCCGGCGTCGAGCGCGGCGACCTCGTCGTCGTCACGGCCGCCGACCGAACGCCGTGGGGCGACCTCTCGAGCGCCGCCGACGCGGACGCGCCGACGCGGCTCGGCGGACCGGGAGACGTGGTCGTTTACGCCGTTCCGGGCGCCGGGGGTCGCCCGGTGTTCCACCGCTTGGCGTTCCCCGTGGAGGCGGGCGAGGACTGGACGGAGCGGGCCGACCCGGACCTGCTCTCAGGCGACTGCGGGGAGCTCTCAACCTGTCCGGCGCCGTACGACGGGTACGTCACGCGCGGGGACGCGAACGGGCTGTACGACCAGAGCGCGGGCATCGCCCCGGTCGTCCCCGAGGAGTGGATCGCCGGCAAGGCGCTGTTCGCGGTGCCGAACCTCGGCTGGACACGGGTGGCGATCGACGCGGCGGCCGCGCGGTACGGCGGGGTCGCGACCGGAGTGGTCCTCGTCGGTCTCGCGGGACTGGCCGGCGGACTCGGCGCGCTGCTCTTGGGACGGCTCGGTCGGGGACGGCGGCGGTGAGTTGTCTCGGCGGGAGCGATTCTCTCATGAAAGCTCGCGACCGCCGGTAGCCGTCTTTTATACAATTCGGTGCGGCCGGCGCGAGGAGCGCGTGGGAGGTAGCGGTGAGGGAGGGGCGACCGCGGGGAGCCCCGAGCGAACCGCGAGGTCGGCGTTCAGCTATACGCGGCCGCCGGCGTCGCCCGACCGCTATCGCGTCGAGGGCGATCCGGCGTCCGTCTCGTCGTCGTCGCTCCCGGCGGCGTCGCTCTCGTCGCTGTCGAGCGTCACGGAGCCGTTGGCGGCGTTGCGGAGCGCGTCCGAGCGCCCGAACTCCCCGGGCGCGATGGCGAGCGTCCGGATCCCGTAGCCGTTGGCGGTCTCGACGACCGGCTTGAAGTCCGTGTCGCGCGAGGCGATCGCGAGGGTGTCCATTCGGTTCTCGGCCGCGAACCGCGCGGCGTCGACCGCGAGCTTCACGTCCACGTCGCCGCTCGTGATCACGACCTCGAAACCACGGGCCTCCGCGGCCTGAATCAGCCCCGGCGTCGCGTGCTCGTCGAGGTAGAGCCGGGTCGTCACCAGCGGGCCCTCGGCCTCGGCGGCCAGCCGCACGTCGTCGAGGTCCACGTCGAACTCCTCGCGCAACACGTTCGGGCCGTCGACGAACAGCGCCACGCCGTCGGTGTTCGCGTCCGTCGCGCGCTCGCCGGTCGTGCCATCGCTGCGGCCCGCCTCGCCGTCAGCGGTCGTCTCGCCTTCGGGCCCGTCGCCTCGGTCCATGAGCGGGCTTCGCCGCGGCCGGAAATAGGTATGCTGATTCGCGAGCGCTCCCGACGAACGCCTCCCGCCCGGTCTCGGTGTGTCGTCTGCCCAGTTATCCCCGGCAATTCGCCCGACCGACTTGGCGCTTCAACACCTTATATCCGTATTACGACCTGCCTCACGTCCGTAGTGAATATACGGAGACTTGAAATAGGATGTCCAAGAATAACGAGATAAGATGTCTCAATCAAACGCGTACACCGTCATTTCCGCACAGAACGATCACGATTGTACCACTGTACGTGCCCATCCACGCAACGAGACGTTCCACGTCGTCGACTACGCCGACGAGGACGCCCGCGAGCGCGTCGCCGACCTGCCGGTAGGGTCGGTCGTGAAGATGGAACTCTCCCGCGCCGGGCGTCGGAGCAACGTCTGGCGCGCCGAGTCGGTCAAGACCGCGCAGACCGACGGCGGCGAGTCCCGCTGACGCCGGACCGGCGGCCGCACCGGAACCGCGGCCGCAACGCCGTCAGTTTCGAGCCCGAATCGTGACCGATTACGACACTTATATGCCTCGTATGGCGGTACCACGATTCGATGGTGGAAACGCTCCTGGCGGTCGGGGTCGTCGCGTCGGCGTTCGTCGGCTTCAACATCGGCGGCTCCTCGACCGGCATCGCGTGGGGACCTCCCGTCGGGGCCGGCATCCTGAAGAAGACGACCGCCGCGGGACTCATGACGGCGTTCGTCTTCCTCGGCGGTTGGACCGTGGGGCGAAACGTGATGGACACGCTGAGCGGCGGGATCATCACGACGGAGCTCTCGCTCTCGGCGGGCGTCGCCGTGTTGTTCTTCATCGGACTCGGGATCCTCATCGCGAACATCTTCGGGGTCCCCGTGCCGACCTCGATGACGACCGTCGGAGCGATCGCCGGCCTCGGACTGGCGACCGACACGCTCGACTATGCGACGGTCTCGCGGATCGTCTCGTGGTGGATCGTGACCCCGATCATCGGGTTCTGGGTCGGCGTCGTGATCGGTCGGTACGTCTACCCGGCGGTGAACCGGCGGGTCCACATCGAGAAGTCCCCCGGCCCGCTGCTGCGACTCGACCGGGAGGGCGGGGTACCGAAGCCGGAACTCGGCCCGAACACGACGGTGACGGAGCTCATCAGCACGGTCGTCGTCCTCCTCATCGGCTGTTACATGTCGTTCAGCGCCGGCGCGAGCAACGTACCGAACGCCGCCGCGCCGCTGGTCAGCGGCGTCGGAGGGCTTCCGGAAAACACCGCTATCGGGATCGCCACGCTCGCGATCGGACTCGGCGGCTTCACGATCGCCCGCCGCACGATGGAGTCGGTCGGCGGCGAACTGAGCGACATCCCCCTGCTCGCGGCCCTCTTCGTGATGACGACGGCCTCGACGATCACGACGGTCCTCTCGTACCTCGGGATCCCGATCAGCCTCGTCATGGGCACGGTGATGACGATCGTCGGCATCGGGTGGGGACGCGCGACGCGGCCGGTCACCGTTCAGGAGGCGGTCACCCGGAACACCGGGGACAACGAGATCGTCCCCGGCGCGATAACCGTCTCGGAGGACGAAGAGGAGCGGTCGGCGCCGATCGGCGAGGCGGAACCGGAGGCGGTGTTGGAAGCCGGCGACCTGTTCAACCCCCGAGCGGTGCTGAAGTACATCTCGATGTGGATCATCGGCCCGTCCGTGTCGACCCTGCTGGCCTACGGGTTCTTCGTCCTCGTTCCGGGTGTCGCCTGACGGCGCGCGAACCGCCCGTTCAGTCCCGCGTGAGCCGCGGGTTCGTCACCGCGCCCTCCGCGGCCGAGGCGAAGTCGCGGCCGTACTTCGCGAGGATGCCGCCCTCGTAGGGCGGTTCGGGCGCGTCCCACGCCTCGCGGCGCTCGTCGAGCTCCTCGTCGGAGAGGTCCACGGTCAGGTCGCGCTCGGGGATGTCGACCGTGACGTGGTCGCCGTCCTCGATGAGCCCGATCGGACCGCCGACGGCGGCCTCGGGCGCGACGTGGCCGATCATCGGACCGCGGGTGCCGCCCGAGAAGCGGCCGTCGGTGAGCAGCGCCACGTCGTCCTCGTGGCCCGCGCCGACGACGGCGGCGGTGACGCCGAGCATCTCGCGCATGCCGGGGCCGCCGCGGGGCCCCTCGTTGCGGATGACGATCACGTCGCCGGACTCGATCGCCCCCGACTGGACGTACTCCATCGCGTCCTCCTCGTTCTCGAACACGCGGGCGGGGCCCTCGTGGTAGAACTCGTCGTCGCCGGTCACCTTCAGCACCGAGCCGTCCGGCGCGAGGTTGCCGTCGAGGATCTTGATGGCGCCCTCCTCCTCCTTCGGGTCCTCGACGGGGTAGAGGAAGTCGGCCTCGATATCGTCGTCGGCCGGGAGTTCGCCGCGCTCCTCCAGGGCCGCGATCTCCTCGGCGAGCGTCCGGCCCGTCACGGTCATCGCGTCGCCGTGGAGCAGGTCGGCCTCAAGTAGGCGGCGGAGCACGACCGGCACGCCGCCGACCTCGTGGAGGTCGTTCATGACGCGGCTCCCGCCGGGCTGGAGGTTCGCGATCTTCGGCGTGCGCCGGGAGATCTCGTCGAAGTCCTCGATAGAGAGGTCGACGTCGGCCTCGCCCGCGAGCGCGAGCAGGTGGAGGACCGCGTTCGTCGAGCCGCCCATCGCGGTCTGGGCCGCGATCGCGTTCTCGAACGACTCGCGCGAGAGGATGTCGGAGGGGCGGCGGTCGTTCTCGATACAGTCCATCGCCAGCTCGCCGGCGCGCTCGGCGACCGCGTAGCGCGCCTCGTCCTCCGCCGGCGGCGAGGCCGATCCGAGCGGCGCCAGCCCGAGCGCCTCCGACAGCGACGCCATCGTGTTCGCGGTGAACATCCCGCCACAGGAGCCCGCGCCGGGGCAGGCGTGCCGCTCTAACTCGTCGAGTTCGTCGGCGTCCATGTCGCCCTGCGCGTACGTGCCGACACCCTCGAACACCTGGACGATCGTCACGTCGCGGCCGTCGTGTTGCCCGGGCATGATCGAGCCGCCGTAGAGGAAGACGCTGGGGAGGTCCGTCCGGATCGCGGCCATCATCATCCCGGGGAGGTTCTTGTCGCAGCCCGCGACCGTCACGAGGGCGTCCATGCGCTCGCCGAAGGAGACGAGCTCGACGGAGTCGGCGATCACCTCCCGCGAGATCAGGCTCGCCTTCATCCCCTCCGTCCCCATCGAGATGGCGTCGGAGATGGTGATCGTGCCGAACTCGATCGGCATCCCCCCCGCCGCGTCGATGCCGTCGAGCGCGGCGTCCGCCACGTCGTCGAGGTGGACGTTACACGGCGTGATGTCGGCGGCCGGGTTCGGCACGCCGACGATCGGCGACGAGAGGTCCTCGTCGTCGAACCCCATCGCGCGGAACATGGCGCGGTGCGGCGCCTTGTCCGGCCCCTCTGTCACCTCGCGGCTCGGCAGGTCCTCGTCTTTCGTCCCGGCGAATCGGTCCGCGTCCTCCCGGCGACGACGCCGCTCGCCGTCGTCCGATCTCGACTGCTGTTCGCTCATACCCGACCCTGTCGCTCGGGGGTCTTAAACCGCCGCGTCGGGGCGAGGGTTGCTCGGCGGGGATCGCGGTTCCCCCCGCACGGAGTCGGCTTCCGGAAGCGGGGCTCGACACCCGTTATTCGACAGACGATAACGTATTGAACTCGCCCCTCGTCGTCGGTCGCGTATCAGCATGTCCGTCGCAAGCGCGGCCCGTCGCGTCGACGAGGATGACAGCCAGTTCCCCCCGCACGGGCCGGTTGAGGCATGTCTCGGCTACCTCCTGTTCTACATCCTCGTCATTCGCGTGACCCCGGCGGTCGTCGCGACGTCGGGCGACGCGGCCCTAAGTCTGCCGTCCTCGTTCGTCCGGTTCGGGCTCGCGGCCGCGCTGTGGTTCGTGCTCGTCGTGACGGCGGTCGACCAGGCGCGGCGGCTCGCGGCGCTCGGGGTCGGCACGAACGACGACCCCGGACTGCGCGTGCGGTCGCGCGTCGTACCGTCGTCACCACGAACCACGGGGTATCTGCTCGCGCTGATCGCGGACACCGCCGTCGCCATGGTAACGTTCGACGGAGCCGCTCTGGTCACCGAACGATCGTGACCGGGACCGGCGACCGCCTGGCGACCGTTTCGGCCACGTTCCCCACGAGGAACCGGCGCGTCATGCGGCGGCGGTCCGCCCCGTGAGCGCCGATCACGACCGTGTCGTAGTCGCCCGCCCGATTGATGATGTTCCGGGCCGGGTGGCCGATACCCACGACCGTGTCTATCTCTCGCCCCCGCTCGGCGGCCGCCGCGCGCGCCCGCTCAAAGGCGGGCTCGGCGCGTTCGGCGGCGGCCTCGTCGATGTCGTCCGCAAGGGCGAGGTCCGTCGCTTCGCCGAACATCGAGGAAGGGACACCGACGACGTGTAACACGGTGACGTCGGCCTCCGGAAAGCTGTCGAGCGCGTACGCGAGGGCCTCCACCGAGTGGTCGGAGTCGTCCATCGGGACGAGGATGCGTGAGACCATACCGTAGGTCAGACCGCCTACCCACCTAAGTCTCTTCCTCAGACGACGCCCGGGACGAGCCGATGGGATCCGTGGCGCCGCCCCGTCAACTCCCCGACACATCGGTCACGGACCTGCTTCCGCCGCGACGGCGTCGGAGTCGAACGACCAGACCGTCGACACCGCGGCCGCGCCGGCCGCGCCGGCCGCGTTGCCCGTCGCCACCAGTTCCCCGAGATCCGAGACGCCCCGGCCCCTCGCGGCGATGACCGCACCGGCGAACGCGTCGCCGGGCTCCGGCGGCTCACACCCGCGCTTTCAGCTCCACTCGGTAGCCGAACGGGTCCCTGACGTACACCGCGCCGGCCTCGCCGGTCGCGCCGAGCGGGGAGTCGAGCCGATTTTCGACCTCGACGCCGGCGTCGGCCAGCTCCGCTTCGATCTCCTCGACCGACTCCTCGACGACGACCGCGACGTGGTCGTAGTTCGTCCTCGCCGGCCGCTCGAACTCGGCGGTCGGCCACAGGTGGATCACCGCGGTCGCGGAGAGCCGCACGTCGAAGAAGGGCTTCTCTCCGGCCGCGTACAGCGCGTCCTCGATGCCGAAGCCGAGCGCCTCGCCGTAGAACTCGCGGGCCGCGTCGGCACCGCCTTCCGGGATGCGGAGGTTGACGTGGTCGATATGGCGTGCCTTCACGGGGGAGTGTTCGGCGTCCGGGCGCAAAAGTCGTCGGGCCGGGTACTGCCGGTCCGCGTCCGGCCGGAGACGTGGCGGTCGGCGACGGCGGGACGGTCCTGCGAACTGCGAACGTCCGCGGCACACTTATACACAGTCATGTAAACATCGCGCATGTCAGTGCTCGAACTCCCCGCGGCGACACTGCTCATGGGCGGGATAGCGGGGTCGGAACGGCGGGCGGCATGGGGGGATAGGCGGTATGGGCGGCGCGACGGGGCTCGTTTCGCTCGTCGCCGTCCTCGCGGTCGCGGCGCTGCTCGGGGCGAGCGTCGTCGGCGTCCTGGCGTTGGCTCGTGACGCCGACGGAGAATCGAAGTCGGACGGAGCGGACGAAACTGCGGTCGAACGCCTCCAGCGACGGTACGCGGAGGGCGAACTCACGGAGTCGGAGTTCGAGCGGGCGCTGGAACGCGAACTGAGGAGCGACGGGACGACCGAAGCCGGGGCGGGGCCGGTGGGCGAACCGGACTCGGCGCGGGAAGCGAAGCGGGCGCGGTAGTGTCGGGGCGCGGTCAGGCGAACGCTTCGAGGATCCCCGCGCCGTCCGTGCTGCGGCCGAGGTCCGGGAGCGTGGCGCGTTCCGGGTGCGGCATCAGCACCGCGACTGTCTCGCGCTCGCCGAGGACCCCGGCGACGTTGTCGGTCGAGCCGTTCGGGTTCGCGGCGTCGGTGACGTTCCCGTCGGCGTCGCAGTACCGGAAGAGGACGCGGTCGTCGCCGACGAGGTCGGCGTGGGCGTCCGCGCTTATCTCGAAGCGCCCCTCGCCGTGGGCGATCGGGACCTCGATCACGTCGCCCTCGTCGTAGGCGGCGGTCCACGGCGTGTCAGCGCGCTCGACGCGCAGGTGGACCGGCTCACACTGGAAGCGCGCGGAGGCGTTTGTGGTGAACGCGCCGGGCGTCAACCCGGACTCCGAGCCGATCTGCGCGCCGTTACAGACCCCGATCACGGGGACGCCCTCGTCGGCCGCCTCGCGGACCTCCGTCATGATCGGATCGCGCGCCGCCATCGCGCCGGCGCGGAGGTAGTCGCCGTAGGAGAACCCGCCGGGGAGGACGATCCCGTCGGGGTCGTCGGGGAGGCCGTCCGCGTGCCAGACGCGCTCGGCGTCGACGCCGAGGTGGTCCAGCGCGCGGACCGCGTCGCGGTCACAGTTGGAGCCGCCGAACTGGACGACGGCGACCGTCACGCCGCCCACCTCGCCTGGGCGGCCGTGACCGTCGGGTCGGCGCGGGTCGCGCCGGTGACGATCGGCGTCGTCTCGACGACGGCGACCGTCATCGCTCCGCGACCGCCACGTCGTAGTCGTGGATCGTGGGGTTCGCGAGCAGCCGCTCGGCCATCTCGTCGGCGCGGTCGGCGGCCTCGTCGGCGTCGGCGGCGTCAAGGTCGACCTCGAACCGGTCGGCCGAGCGGAGGTCCGACAGCTCGAACCCGAGCCGTTCGAGCGCCTGCTGGGTCGTCTCGGCCTCCGGGTCGAGGACGCCCCGCTTCAGCCGGACCGTCACCGTCGCCGTGTATGCTGTCATGGTCGTTGGTGCGGAGTCGTGTGTAAAAACCGTTTTGGAACGCCGTTTATACGCACATTTGTGGATACATGCCGGTCTTTCGTGCGGGAAGCAGAAACGGCGCGGAACGAAAGGGGCAAACCCCTCCGCCTTCTCCACCGGGTGTATGCAGCCGCTCGAACCCGCGGAGGTGATCGTCGCATGACCCGCGAACTGACCGAGATCACGGTCGTCGGAGGAGACAAGACCGGACTCATCGCGCGGGTCACCTCCCTGCTGTTCGAGCGGGGAATCAACATCGAGGACCTCGACCAGGCGGTCCGCGAGGGCGTTTTCCGGATGACGACTCGCGTCGACACCGCCGAGATGGAGACCTCGCGCGGCGAGCTCCGGCGCGCGCTCGCCGAGCTCGGCCGCGAGCTCGACGTCGACATCCAAGTCCGGTTCCCGAGCGACCGCGACGCGCGCCGCGTCGCGCTGCTCGTCACGAAGGAGACGCACGCCCCCGAGGCTCTGTTAGAGGCGGAGGAGCGCGGCGAACTCGCGGACGACGGCGAGGCTGAGATCCCGGTGGTCATCGGCAACCGCGGCGACCTGCGGTCGCTCGCGGAGCGCTACGACAAGCCGTTCTACGACGTGGGCGACGGCAACGGCAACACCGACGAGGGCCGGCTCCTCGACCTGCTCGCCGAGTACGACGTGGACCTCATCGCGCTGGCGCGCTACATGCGCATCCTCTCGCCGGAGGTCGTCTTCCGGTACGAGGGCCGGATTATCAACGTCCACCCCTCGCTGCTCCCGGCGTTCCCCGGTGCCGAGGCGTACCGACAGGCGAAGGACGCGGGCGTCCGAATCGCTGGCGTCACCGCCCACTACGTCACGACGGACCTCGATCAGGGCCCGGTGATCGCCCAGCGCGCCTTCGACGTGCCGCCGGGGGCCGAGGTCGACGAGATCAAGCGGCGCGGGCAGCCACTCGAGGCCGAGGTCCTGCTCGACGCTGTCCGGCTCCACCTCGCGGACGCCATCGCGGTTCACCGCGGCACCGTCCACGTCCGCGAAGACGTCGATGTCGACGCCCAACTCGGGCTGAGCGACGCCGCGGTGAACGCGAACCCGGACGAGCCGGTCGACGGCGAACCGCTCGGCCGATCGCCGCCGTCACCGTCTGACGACTGAGCGACCGCGACCGAGCCGGACCGGCGGGTCGGCCCGATCGGCGCCGTCCGAACGGTCCGCAGGGCAGTTTTAACTAAGCGCGTGCGCAACTGAGTCCAATGCCCGAGTGTCGCGCGCTGACGGCGTTTCTCGCGGACACCGCCGGGGTCGTCCGCAGCGACGAGCGCATGATTCTGCTTTTCCTGCTGCTGCTGTCGATCGCGGCGCTGGCCGTGTTCCTCCACTACACGACGCTCGTGCTCGAGGGGCTCCCGGAGCCGATTCCGACCGAGCCGATCGGCCCATAGTTCGTCCCCCGACAAGGATAGACCGGGCCGGACTCCTCCGCCGATCGAGGGCGTCAGTCGAGGCGGACCAGCAGGTCCCGGTTCGCGGCCTCGTAGCGGAGCCGCCCGTCCTTGAGCGCCGCTCGCCGCCGCTCCGCCCAGTCGCTCGCGTCGTATCCGGTCTCTCCGACCGCCTCTTCGACCGTATCGAGCAGGTGCGCGAGGACCGTCCGCTCGCCGGACTCGTAGGGGGGCTCGATCCGCCACGGAGACGGCCCCTCCGCGATCACGGTCGCCTCCCGAGCCAAGGCCGCCGCGCCGTCCGGGCCCCCGGCCCTGAACTCCCGCATGTGTCGGTGGTAGCGGTCGAGGACGGCGTCGTCGTCGGGGTCCGCTGGCGCGAAGCGCGTCTCGCCGTCGTAGGTTATCGGCGCGTACGCGACGGGGGCCACGTCCGCGAGGGCGGCGACCGCGGGCGCCGCGTCGACCACGTCGAAGAACGCGCAGCCAACGACGGCGTCGAACCGGTCTCCCGCGGCCACCGCCTTGCTCACAGCGTCGAAGGCGTCGGCGACGCGGTACTCGACGGCCACGTCGCCCACCGCCTCCCCGACCCGGGCCTCGCCCGCGGCGAGCGCGGCCTCGTGGGCGTCGACCGCTACCCACCGGCCCCCCTCGATCACGCCCCAGTCGACGAGGCGCTCGACCATCGTCGCCGTCCCGGCGCCGACTTCGAGTATCTCCGGCTCCGGCGGGAGTTCGGCGGCGAACCGATCGAGGACCTCGCGGTTCAGAGAGCGGTCGTCGAGCGCCCGCTTCGCGTCGAGGTACGTCGCGTGGTCGGTCACGCGGCGTCACCCCGCGGCCTCTCGCTACCGGTCGCCGCCAGGAAGTCGACGACGCGGTCGAGCGTCTCGGGCCACCCCGGGCGCGCCTCGTAGTCGCGGCGCGCGGCGATCCCCATCTCCGCCAGCCGGTCGCGGTCGTCGAGGTCCCGGAGCGCCCGGGACACGGCGCGGGGGTCGCCAGGCGGAACGAGGACCCCGGAGTCGCCGTCGCGGACGAACTCGCTCGCCCCGCCCGCGGTCGTCGCCAGCGGAACGCAGCCGAACCCCATCGCTTCCAGGTACACCATACCGAACGGCTCGTACTGCGAGGGCACCGCGAGGACGTGGCTCTCGCGCAGCCGCGCCGCGACGGTCGCGTCGTCGAGTCGGCCGGCGAACCGGACCCGGTCGCCGATCCCGGCCTCGGCGGTCATGCCTTCCACGCGCTCGACGTGCTCGGGCGCGATCGTCCGATCGCCGACGACGGTCAGCCGCCAGTCGACCGCGGCGCGGTCGAGCCGGGCGACTCCCTCGACGAGCGTATCGAGCCCCTTCCGCGGGACGACGTTGCCGAGGAACGTCACCTCCAGCGGGCCGGATCGCGCTCGCTCGCGGATCTCCGAGGCGGAGACCACCGGTTCGAAGCGGTCGCCGGCCGGCGGCGCGACCACGCTGCGCGCCGGCCCGCCGAGCTCGGCCGCGTCCCGGCGGGTCGTCTCGGCGTTGTACACCGCGGCGTCGACCCCGCGGAGGAATCGGCGCTCGATCGCCGCGACCCCGCGCCGACCGAGTTCGGCGCGGACCCGCTCGCCGGCTCCCGTCCCGCTCGATCGCACCCCTTCAGCCGCCCGCGCACGCCACGCGATCATGTGGACGAGCGCGACCGACGGCGCGTCGAGCCGTCGGTTGGCGCACAGCACGGAGGGGTGCGCCAGCCCGTCCTCAACGACGACGTCGAACTCCGAGAGCCGGTCGGCGAGCCGGCGGGCGCGAAGGTTCGGCGCGAGTCGCTCCCGGTACGAGCCCCGCGGGAGCGAGACGACCTCGACCGCGTGCCCGCGCTCGCGGAGCCGGTCGCGGAGCCGCCGGTCGTAGTAGAACCCGCCGGACTCGGACTCGATGTCGCCGGCGAGGACGAGCGTGACGCGCATCGGACGGTCACCGCAGGTCGCCGGTGAACGAGACGCTCGCCACGTCGTCCTCGCGGACGGTCACCGTCAGCTCCGTCGCGGCCGGGGCGTCGACGGTCGCGAGCGCGTCGAACAGCGCCCGGGCCAGACGCTCGGCGCTCGGGTTGCCCTCTAGGTGGTCGTTGAGCGTCTCGTCGCGGTAGCGCTCCGCGGCGTCGCTCAGGGCGTCGAGCGCGAGGTCGATATCGAGCAGGTAGCCGTACTCGCCCAGTTCCGGGCCGCGGAACGTCGCCTCCGCGGTGAACACGTGAGAGTGAAGCGCCGCCTCGTCGGCTGGCGGGTTGGGGACGGTGAGGTAGTGCTGTGCGACGAACGACTCGGTGACGGTCAGTTCGTACATGGGTAAGTGAAGAGGAGTTGGAGGGTCGGCTCGGTCTCGTCGGCGAGCCGGCGGTACGCGCTCGCCGCCCGGCCGACCGGGACGCGGTCGGTGACGAGGCGGTCCGTCACGTCGAGGTCGCCGTCGAGTCGGCGGAGCTCGCGCCAGGCGGTCTCGCGGCGGCGGTCGCGGTCCCAGCGCCCGCGGAGCTCCGGCGCGATGGTGGTGACCTGACTGCTGCGGACGGTGACGCGCCCGCGGTGGAAGTGGTCGCCGAAGCCGAGGTCGGCGCGCTTGGTCCCGTACCACGATCCGACGAGGACCCGGCCGTCGAACCGCGTCGTCTCGACGGCCGTTTCGAGCGTCTCGGGCCGGCCCGACACCTCGACCGCGAGGTCGACGCCGCCCGTGTGCTCGCGCACGGCGTCGACGACGCCCCCCCGCCCGCCGTATCGGCTCGGGTCGACGACGGCGTCGGCGCCGAACTCGGCCGCGAGCGACCGGCGGCGGTCCTTCGGCTCGACCGCGACGACGGTCTCGGCGCCGCTCCGCGCGAGCAGCGCGGTCGTGAGCAGCCCCACGACGCCCTCGCCGAACACCGCGACGCGCTCGCCGATCCGGGGAGCGGCGTCGAGCGTCAGCGTGACCGCGGTCTCGGCGTTCGCGAACAGCGTCGCCGTCTCCGGGTCGATCCCGTCGGGGACCGGACGCAGGGCGTCCGGGGCGACGGCGAACCGGGTCTCGTGGGGGTTGAACGCGAAGACGGTGCGACCGCGCCACGCGGGGTCGATCGCGTCGCCGACCGCGGTCACGCTCCCGACGACCGCGTAGCCGTAACGGAGCGGGTACGAGAGGTCGCCGTCGAGCGCGGGCAGCTCCTCGTCCGCGACCGTCTCCGGGTCGAGTTCGCCGCGGTACGCGAGCAGCTCCGATCCGGCGCTCACCGCGGAGACGGTGGCGTCGACGACCACTTCGTCGGGACCGGGGACGGGCGCCTCCGTCGGGACAACCTCGACGCGCTCCGGACCGACGAACTCTACGGCCCGTCCGGCGTCGCCGTCGCTCACGCGGACTCACCCGTCCGCGGTCGACGACTGAGACGATGTGGCATTGGCGATTACACGGACCGATCCGTCATAAACCCACGGCGGCGACGGTCGGCGCCCCCTCGTCGGCCGTCGATTCGGGGGCGGGAGTAGACATAAGCCGACCGAGTCCGTGGGTCGCACATTCATGACACGCACCGACACCGGCGTCGACGTCGAATCGTTGACCCCCCTCCACTGGATCGGAATCCTCGCCGCGACCGTGTCCGGGATCGTCCACGTTGCGCTCGGCTTCCTGGTCGGGGGGGCGTTGGGGATCTCGTTCTTCTTCGCGACTCTGGGCTTCGGCGCGGGCGTGACGGCGATCGTCTCGGGGTACCGCCGCCGGCTGGTGTACGCGCTCGGAATCCCGTTCACCGCCGGACAGATCGTCCTGTGGTACGTCATCAACTTCGTCTTCGGGACGTACTCGTTCCCGGCCGACGTCGGCGTCTACGGCGCCGTCGACAAGGTCGCGCAGGTCGCGCTGATCGCCGTCCTCGCGGTCCTGTTGTCCCGAGAGTCCTGAGGCTCTCCGCGCGCAGACGGCGGGAGCGTTTCGGTCACTCGCGGTTCGCGGTCGGCGGGTCGTCGCGGCCGAGCCGTCCCGTCGCGGCCGCCCAATCGCGAGCGAAACTCGCCAGCAGCGCCGCGAGCGCGACGCCCGCGAACGCGGCGAGCGGGGAGGCCACCCGAGCGCCCCCGACGCCCGGCACGAGCGCGACCGCGACGGCGGCGAACTGCGCGGTGCCGACGAACGGGCGGACCCGGCTCGGCGGGAGTTCGTACACCAGCGCGCCGGTCCGCCGCCGCCACCACAATGACCCTGCGTAGGCGTACCAGACGCCGCCGGCGAGGAGGTACCACGCCGGGAGCGCCCCGAGCGCGACGGCGACCGCGGCCCCGACGAGGACGGCCAGCGCGTCGGTCGCGCCGTCGAGGCGAGCGCCGAGGATCGTCTCCCGGGTCCGGCGGGCGACCGCCCCGTCGACCGCGTCGAGGCTGACCGCGCCCGCGAACAGCGCGGCGGGGATCCACGGGTGCGGCGGGGCGGCCGCCAGCGCGCCGGCGAGGACCGACGCGAGCCAGCCGCGGAACAGCGTGATCGCGTTCGCCGGGCCGAGCCGCGGGCGCGGCCCGTCGACGCCGGGTCGGTGGTTCGCACCGAGGTGGGTCCACGCGTACGCCGCCAGGTACGCGCCCGGTCCGGCCGCGGCGAGGACCCACGCGGTCCCGAACGTGCGCCACAGCGCGGCGAGCCCGAGCGCGCCGAGCGTTACCGCGCCGGCGAACCGGAGCCGGAGCCGGGAGCGCGGCGACGCCGTCGACGGCGCGGGCTCCGCCATCTCAGTCGCCCTCCCGGTCCCCGGGCGGTTCGGCGTCGCGGTCGGCGCTCCGCGGCCCGTCGCCGATTTCCTCCATGACGCGGGCGTGGAACTCCCGCAGGACCGCGGACTCGTCGTCAGCGATGACCGTGTCGGAGTCGACGAGCGTCGCCAGCCCGAACGCGAGCGGGCTCGGCGAGTCGACGACGCGGTGTTCGACCGCGAGGTCGCCGCCCGCGATCCGACCGACGGCCTCGCGGATCCCGCCCACGTCGAGGCGGTCCTCCAGCAGTTCGCGGTACGTCTCCTCCAACACGGCGAACTCCTCCAGATCGGCCGCGAACGACAGCAACATTTCGGCGGAGACCTGCTGTTCGGCCGCCGACTTCTCGTACCCCTTGTACCGCTTCAGGATGAGCAGCGCGCGCCCGGCGTTGATCCGGAAGTAGCGCTGGAGCAGGTCGGTCCCCTGAACGGCCTCGCGGAGGTCCTCCCGGACCGTCTCCGGGTCGAGGTCGGCGAGGATACCCGCCACGTCGACCTTGCGGTTGAGCGGGAGCGCGAGGCTGAACCCGCGATCCGCGACCGCGACCGCGACGTTGGCGTCGGTCCGGTTCGCCACCGCCGCCGCGACGAGCCGCGAGAGGCCGTCGTTGAACCGGCGCCCGTACGTCGAGTGGACGTAGAAGCGGCGCTTGTACTCGCTCCGGTCGAGCTCCTCCTCGACGACGAGGCGGTCGGGCGTCGAGACGGCCTCGGCGCCGGCGTACCGGACCTGCTCGTCGTACATCCGGGCGAGCGCGCGGACGGCGTTCCCGTCGAGGGGGAACTCGCGGAGCCACGCTCGGACCGCGGCGGGGCCGGCGCTCGGGTCATCGCCGGCCAGCCGGTCGAGGAGTTCGGCCTGGAACGCCAACACCTCGCGGGCGAGGTCCGCCGAGAGGGGAAGGCGCTCGGCGAACCACGAGGGGACGGTCGGGCGCTCGCTCGTCCGGTCGGCGTACACCTTCGAGCCGCGGCGGTAGCGGAACGCGAACCGCTCGCCGCCAAGCGCGAACACGTCGCCGGACTCCAGCGTGTCGAGATACGACTCGTCGAGCGTGCCGACCCACTCGTCGTCGCGCGTGAACACGTCGCAGGTGAACGAGTCGGGGATCGTCCCTACGTTCGTCATGTAGATGACCCGCGCGAGCCGCCCGCGCTTCCCGACGAGCGTCTCGCCGACCGGGTACTCGGGGTAGTGGTGCTCGCCGTCGGGCGGGTCGTTGCCGTCGCGCCACACCTTCGGGTAGACGTTCTTCTCCTCCAGTCCGTCGTAGTCGCCGGTGAGGTACCGGAACAGCCGCTCGTACGCCTCGTCGTCGAAGCCGCGGTACGGGTGCGCGCGGCGCAGCACCTCCCGGACCTCGCGGTCGGGGCGGATCCGGTTGATGGCCATTCCGTACACGTGCTGGGCGGCAACGTCGTAGGCGCCCTCGGGCGGGAACACCCGGTCCACGAACCCCTCCTCGGCGCGCGCGAGCAGCGTCGCGCACTCGATCAACTCGTCCCGGTCGAGGGCGAACACCCGTCCCTCGACGGTCTCGCCCGGGCTGTGGCCCGCCCGGCCGACGCGCTGGAGCAGCGCCGCGACCGACTTCGGCGAGCCGACCTGAACCACGAGGTCGAGGTGCGGCATGTCGATGCCGAGCTCGAGGCTCGTCGAGGTGGTGACCACGTCGAGATCGCCCGACTTCAGCCCCTCCTCGACCCGCGTTCGCTGCGTCTCGCCGAGGCTCCCGTGGTGGACGCCCGAGTCCGACTCGTCGTAGTCGAACCGCTGGCGGAGCTCCTGAAGGGTTCGCTCGGCGCCAGACCGTGAGTTCGTGAACACGAGCGTGTTCTTGTGGGCCTCGACGAGGTCGTGAAGCGACTCGTAGAAGCGGTCGGTCACCGCCGACCGCGGCGTGTGGATGAGGTCGGCCGCCGGCGTCCGGAGTTCGAGGTCGAACTCGCGGGCGAACCGCGCGTCGACCACCTCGCAGGGGCGCGTCTCGAACCCCTCGAACTCGCCGACAGCGCCCGCGGCGCGCTCGCGCCCCACGAGGAACGAGGCGATCCCGTCGAGCGGCTCGACCGTCGCCGAGCAGCCGATCCGGGTGATGTCGCCGGGCGCGTGCGGCGCCGGGCCGCCGGCCGATTCCCCTGCGTCCGAACCCTCGTTGCGCGCCAGTTCCGTCAGTCGCTCCAGCGACACCGCGAGGTGGGTACCGCGCTTGTTCGCCGCCAGCGAGTGGATCTCGTCGACGATCACGTACTCGACGGTCCGGAGCTTCTCCTTGAACTTCGGCGAGTTGAGCAGGATCGCCAGCGTCTCCGGCGTGGTGTTGAGGACGTGCGGCGTCTCCGAGAGCATCGCCTGTCGGTCCGCCTTCGAGGTGTCGCCGTGGCGGATCGCCTGCCTGACGCCGGGGTCGTAGGCGCCGTCCGAGGCCGCCCCGTCGTCGCCGTCGCGGGTCGCGCTCTCCGCCTCCGCGGCGGCGACCGCCTCGCCGATCCCCGCCAGCGGGGTTTCGAGGTTGCGCTCGATGTCGTTCGCGAGCGACTTCAGCGGCGAGACGTAGAGGCAGTAGACGGAGTTCTCGAGTTCGCCGTCGCGGTCGCGGGCGAAGAGGTCGTCGAGGACCGCGAGGAAGGAGGCGAGCGTCTTCCCGCTGCCGGTCGGGGCGGCGACGAGGCAGTTCCGGCCGTCGTCGACGTGGGGGATCGCCTCGCGCTGCGGTGGCGTGAAGAAGCCGCCGTTCTCGCCGACGTACCCGCCGAAACGTTCGACCCACCAGCGACGGACCGGCGGCGAGAGCCGGGCGAGCACGTCGGCGTCCGCGATCGGGACCGACTCCGGGTCGAAGTCGGGGTCGGCGATCGCGCCGCGCTCGACCGCGTCGCGGAGGAGCGCCCGCGCGGCGGCCTCGTCGCCGCGGTCCGTGGTTTCGCTCACGGCGATCACGAGGGCTCCGGACGGGAAATCGGTTGCGTCGAACCGCATCGCCCGCCCGGCGGCGAGACGGCCCGCCCGGCCGGTCCGGCGGGCGTTCCCGCAACCGACCCGTTTATCCGACGGCCTTCCGTGGCGCAACACGCATGAGCGGCACCTCGCCGGAGCCCGACAGACGGATCGACCGGAACCTGTTCGTCACCGTCTCCGGCCCGCCGGGCTGCGGGGCCACGACGCTCGTCGAGGGGATCGCCGACGCGCTCGACTGCGGCTACGTCTCCGGGGGCGAGCTGTTCCGCGAAATCGCGGCCGAGCGGGACATGAGCCTCTCGCAGCTCATCGCCGAGACCGGCGAGTCCGAGGAGATCGACCGGGCGCTCGACCAGCGGCTCCGTCGCATCGCCGAGAAGTGGGGAACCGCGAACAAGGCGTTCGTGCTGGAGTCGCGGCTGGCGGGCTGGCTCGCCGGCAACCGCGCCGACATCCGGATCTGGCTCGACGCGCCCGACGAGGTCCGCGCGGACCGCACGGCCGACCGTGAGGAGATGACCTCGGAGATGCAGGTCCGGGAGGTAATCGAGGAGCAGCGGTACAAATCCTACTACGGGATCGATCTGTCCGACCGCTCTATCTACGACCTCGCGATCAACACGGGGCGGTGGGACGCCGAGGCGACGCTCGACGTCGCGCTCACCGGGATCGAGCGCTACGACGTCGACGCCGACGAGGGCGCGTTCGACACGCCCGACTTCGAGATCTGAGCCGGCCGGTCGGCCGGGCTGCCGTCGCGGTCAGAACTGGAAGACCGCGCTGAACTGGTTCACGTGCCAGGGGCCTGGGTAGACGCCCCACACCTGGTCGTCGTAGTGGAACGCGCCGACGAAGTGGATCTCGTCCTCCTCTCGCAGGTCGTTCGCGATCTCGCTGAGTCGGTCCGCGCTCTGCTCGTAGTCGTCGGCCTCGCCGACGAACGGGTATCCCGGCTCGTTGAACCCGGGGATCCCGGTCAGGTCGCCGCCCTCGTTGAAGACGCGAATCCCGCCGTCGCCGTTCTCGTCGACCGTGAAGTCGTTCTCCGAGTCGCCGTCGTCGCCGAACTTCTGGCCGAGGTTGTGGAAGCCGACCAGCCCGTTCCCGGCGGGCGTCACGAACGGGTCGCTCGGGCTGAGGTCGCTGTCGTCCGCGAGCGCGGCGAACTTGACGACCCAGATCGTGTACTGACCGTTCGGCAGCGCGTTCTCGACGTTGATGTTGACGCGCGTTCCTGTCGCGCCGCCGTTCCCACTGCCGTTCCCGCCGTTCCCGTTGTCCGGCTTCACGCCGCCGACGGTCGCCGTTCCGCCGACCGCGCCGTATTCGCCCCACGTCACCGGGGCCCACGAGCCGTCGTACCCCTCCTCGCGGTCGTACCCCGCCGGCGGTCGGACGACCTGATGCTTCCCGTCGTTCAGCGAGCGACCGAGCGTCGAGTCGTACTCCTCGCTTCCCTCGATGATCTCGTCGAGCGGGATCGAGACCGGCGCCGGATCGAACAGTTCAACGTCCGGGTCGAACGGCGGGACCTCCCCGGCTGCGTTCGTGATGAAGTTCGGGTTCGGTAAGACGTTGATCTCCGCGCTGGCACCGTTGCCGCCCCCGCCGTTTCCGTTTCCGCCGTTTCCGTTACCCTTCCTCTGCTTCGCGCTCGCGGTCGTGCTCGACAACCCGGCGAACCCGGCAACTCCGAGGAAGCCGAGCGCCCCCCGACGCGACATCGCAGTCATCGGTCCGTCCGTCTCCGCTCCCGTTCGCTTCTCACCGTTCATATCGAATCACCAACGACAGTTGTAACGGCCCGGGCGCGGCGGTATTAGAGCTGGCTCGGTCGTGTATCTATAATGAACGATAACAAAGAGTTCTTATACGCGATACGCCGGTCGCGCGCGCTGACGCCGGGGTGCCGTTACCGAGAGACTCCCTCGACGCGCCGGAGCTCGCTCCGCACGTCGCTCGGCGTCGCGTACGGTCCGCCGCTCACCCGGTGGTCCGGCAGCAGGACCGGGATCGGGTTGTCGGCGAGCGCTCCCGTCACGACCTCCAGGTCGTCCGGGTCGTCGGGGTCGAACCCGCCGAGCCGCGCGAGTCGGCTCACGGAGACCTCCTCGCCGTACGGGACGCTCCGGAGCGCCTCCAGCGCCTCGCGCCGGTCCGTCGGAACCGTGAGGCCGAGCGCGACCTCGGCGAACTCGTCGCGCTCGCCGCCGAGGTACGCGTCGATCCTGTCTAACAGGTCGTGGTCGCCGTCGGCGTCGCCGGGGTGCTCGGCGGGGAACGACACCGAGATGACGCGACCGCCGGCGAACCCGATCTGGACGGTCCGACCGATCTCGTCGAACTGCCGGGCGAAGACGCCGGACGTACCGGACAGGCTCATACCCTTCGTTGGAAGGGTGAATCACTTAAGTCATCGGCACGGGAACGTGTTCGGCTTCTCTGTGAGAAGCTACGGCGTCCCGGCCGCCCCCGCAAGTCTTATGAACAGATACGTACATTAGTGTATAGTAATGGACGATCCAGACGAGCTGGCGCCGGCGGTCAGGTCGATCCTGTCCGGCGCCCGGGAGCGGGCGAGCGCGGCCCGGGGAGCCGACGGGGACATCTCGGTCTCGCCGCGCGACCTCTCGGCCGCGTTCGAACGGGCCGACGCCGAGGACCGCGTCCCGCTTATCGCCGAGGTGAAGCCCACGAGCCCGACGACCGAGGGAAGCCGCGAGGACGACCCCGTCGCGCTCGCGGAGGGGATGGTCGCCGGCGGGGCGGCCGCGCTGAGCGTGCTCACCGAGCCGGGGCACTTCGGCGGGAGCGTCGACACCCTCGAGCGCGTGCGCGACGCGGTGGACGTACCGGTCCTCCGGAAGGACTTCGTCGTCGACGAGGCGCAGCTCGACGCCGTCGAGAGCGACGTGGTCCTGCTCATCGCCCGCTTCGTCGGCGACGACCTCCCGACACTGCTCGAGGCCGCCCGAGACCGGGGATTCCAGGTCCTCGTCGAGGTCCACGACCGGGAGGAGCTGGAGCGCGCGCTCGACGCGGGCGCGACGACGATCGGCGTGAACAACCGCGACCTCGCGGAGCTAGTCGTCGACCTCGGAACCTTCGAGTCCGTGGCGCCCCACGTCCCGGACGAGGTCACGCTGATCGCCGAGAGCGGCATCGGATCGCCCGCCGACGTCCGCCGGATGCGGGCCGCGGGCGCCGACGCGCTGCTCGTCGGGAGCGCGATCATGGACGGCGACGTGGCGGCGAACACCCGCGAACTGGTGCGGACGGAGGCCGGCGGCGACGAGGCGACCGTGGACGGCGATGACGCGGCGGCCGCGGACGACGACGCGACGGAGACAACGGAGACACCCACATGAGCGAGACCGACACGCGGACGACGGAAGCAACGGACGGCGCGGTGCCCTCGCGGCGACCGGGCCGCGAGCGCGGGCGCGACGACGGGAAGTTCGGCCGGTACGGCGGCCAGTACGTCCCGGAAGCGCTGATGCCCGCCATCGAGGAGCTGGCCGACGCGTACGAGCGCTACGTCCTGAACAACGAGGACGGGTTCATGGACGAGTTCCGCGAGCGGCTCGCGGCGTTCGGCGGGCGGCCGACGCCGCTCCAGCGCGCCGACCGGCTCTCGGAGCGCTACGACACGGAGGTGTTCCTCAAGCGCGAGGACCTCCTCCACGGCGGCGCCCACAAGCTGAACAACGCGCTCGGGCAGGTCCTCTTGGCGAAGTACATGGGCAAAGAGCGCATCATCGCGGAGACGGGCGCCGGCCAGCACGGCACCGCGACGGCCATGGCGGCCGCGCACCTGGACATGCCCTGTACGATCTACATGGGCGAGCGCGACATCAACCGCCAGCGCCCCAACGTGTTCCGGATGAAGCTCAACGGGTCGGAGGTCAAGCCCGTCACCACCGGGCGCGGCACCCTCAAGGAGGCCATCTCCGAGACGATGCGCGACTGGGCGGAGACCGTTGAGGACACCCACTACGTGATCGGGTCGATCGTCGGCCCGCACCCGTTCCCGGTCATGGTCCGCGACTTCCAGGCGGTCATCTCCGAGGAGGCGCGCGAGCAAGCGATCGAAAAGACGGGCGGGCTCCCGACCGACGTGGTCGCCTGCGCGGGCGGCGGGTCGAACACGATGGGCACGTTCGCCGACTTCGTCGACGACGAGTCCGTCGCCCTCCACGCGGTCGAGGCGGGCGGCTCCACCCTCGAAGTCGACGAGGAGGAGGGCGTCGCGCCGAACTCCGCGTCGCTGTACGCGGGCGACGAGGGCGTCCTCCACGGGGCGCGGACGAAGCTGCTCCAGGACTCGGACGGGCAGATCATGGAGAGCCACTCCGTCTCCTCCGGGCTCGACTACGCCGGCGTCGGTCCGGAGCTCGCGTACCTCGTCGACGAGGGCCGCGTCGACCCGGTCGCGGTCGACGACGACGCCGCCTTGGAGGGGTTCCACCGGCTCTCGAACACGGAGGGGATCATCCCGGCGCTGGAGACGGCGCACGCGTTCGGCTACCTCGAGGAGCACCACGAGGACCTCGGCGAGCGCGTGATCGTGAACGTCTCGGGGCGCGGCGACAAGGACCTCGACGCCGCCATCGAGGAGACCGACCAGCGGGACGTGCCGAACGCGCCGGACATGTCGATGTTCACGGAGGGAATCTGAATGGGGGAGCCCGCCAACTCCTCGGCGATCGCCGCGGCGTTCGCGGACGGCCCGGCCTACGTCCCGTACCTCGTCGTCGGCGATCCGGACTACGAGTCGTCGAAGGCGTACGTCGAGGCGCTCGACCGCGGCGGCGCGGACGTGATCGAGCTCGGCCTCCCCTTCTCCGAGCCGATCGCGGAGGGGTCGACGATACAGGAGGCGCTCGTCCGCTCGCTCGACGCGGGGATGACGCCGGAGCGGTTCTTCGCGTTCGCGGAGGACCTCGACGTGGACGCCGCGTTAGTCTGTATGACGTACTACAATCTCATTTACCAGTACGGTGAGGGCGAGGGACCGCGGCCCTTCGTCGAGCGCGCCGCCGCGGCCGGGATTCAGGGCCTCGTCGTCCCCGACCTGCCGGCCGAGGAGGCGGACCCGTTGCGCGAGGCCTGCGACGAGTTCGGGCTCGACCTCGTCTTCATCGTCGCGCCGACGACGCGCGCGGACCGCCTCGACCGGCTCATGGAGCGCGTCTCGGGCTACGTGTACGTCCAGGCCCGGCTCGGGACGACCGGCGCCCGGGACGACGTCTCAGACCAGACCACGGCGAGCCTCGACCGGCTCCGCGAGTACGACGTGCCGAAGGCGGTCGGGTTCGGCATCTCGTCCGGCGAGCACGCCGAGCGGATCGTCGCTGGCGGCGCCGACGGGATCATCGTCGGCTCCGCGCTGGTCGACATCGTCGCCGAGGGCGTCGCGGAGGACCTCCCGACCGCGGCGGTCGCCGACCGGCTGGAGGCGCTCTCCCGCGAACTGACCGAGGGCGCGGAGCGCGGCCGCCGCTCGCGGGCCGAGGCGACAGAGTCGGTCTGATCCCGGCGCCTCGGAGCCAATACGTCCCCGAACGAAACCCACTTACCTACGATTGCCACACTCTCACACAACGACCCACCCCACTATGACAGCAGGACTCTCGGCACGACTCGACCGCATCTCCACGAACGACCGCTACCTGATCGTCCCGATGGACCACGGGATCACGATGGGCGCCGTCGAGGGGCTCGTCGACATCGAGTCGACGATCGACGGCGTCACCAGCGGCGGGGCGGACGCGGTGCTCACCCAGCGCGGGATCGCGGAGCGCGTCCACTCGAACAAGAACGACGCGGGGTACATCGTCCACCTCAACGGCTCGACGACGATCGGCCCCGACGAGAGCGACAAGCGCGTCACCGGCACGGCGGCGGACGCGGTCCGGGCCGGCGCCGACGCCGTCTCCTTCCACATCAACGTCGGCTCGGAGTACGAGCCGAACCAGATCGAGGACCTCGCGGAGCTGACCGCCGACGCGGAGCGGCTGGGGCTCCCCGTCCTCGCGATGGCGTACGCCCGGGGCCCGGGCGTCGACGAGTCCGACCCGGAGGCCCTCGGACACGCCGTCAGGCTCGCCGAGGAGCTCGGCGCCGACGTGGTGAAGACCGGGTATTCGGGCGACGGCGACTCGTTCGCCCGCGTGACGGAGTCGACGCGGCTCCCCGTCGTCATCGCCGGCGGCTCGAAGGGCACCGACCGGGAGACGGTCGAGATGGTACGCGGCGCGATGGACGGCGCCGCCGCCGGGGTGTCGATGGGGCGGTCGATCTTCCAGCACGACGACCCGGAGGGGATCGCGAGAGCGGTGTCGGCGGTCGTCCACGACGACGCCGGCGTCGACGAGGCGCTGCGGGCGGGCGGGTTCGTCGAGGCCTGAGGGCAGGCCGAGCGCCCGCGGTCGACCGTGCGAGATCCGGTCGGACTCCCTGTTCCTTTCGCAGTTTTCAAGCCGCCGCGCCGTGAGGTTCCGACAATGACACGCACGGTCTGGGTCAAAGCCGACGGCGCCGTCGGCGACTGGGAGGCGCGCAAGCGACGGGTCACCGCCGCCATCGAGGCCGGCGCGGACTGGGTGCTCGTCGACGAGGGGGACGTCGGCCGGGTCCGGGAGCTGGGCGACGTGAACGTGGCCGCCTTCCGATCGGACGCGGACGTGATCGACGACGCCGAGAGCGACGCCGAGGCCGACGCGTACTTCGTCGGGAAGGGTGGGGAGGGCGACGGGACGATCGACATGCCGGAGGACCTCTCCGGGTCGGCCGACCTGACCACGCTGCGCCGCCGCGACGACCGCGCGCAGGGCGCATACGTCCGCATCCTCGGCACAGGGTACGAGGCGTTCGCCGAGGCCGCCGCCGACGACGCCGAGTTCACCGTGATCGTGGGCGAGGACTGGTCGATCATCCCGCTGGAGAACCTGATCGCCCGCGTCGGCGAGGAGACCCACCTCGTCGCCGGCGCGACGACGGCCGCGGAGGCCCGGACCGCCTTCGAGACGCTGGAGATCGGCGCCGACGGCGTCCTCCTCGACGCCGACTCACCCGACGAGATCCGCGGCGCGGTCCAGGCCCGCGACGCCGCGGACCGCGAGACGCTCGATCTCCGCTACGCCGAGGTGACCGAGATCGAACAGACCGGGAGGGCCGACCGGGTCTGTATCGACACGGGGTCGCTGATGGACGACAGCGAGGGGATGCTCGTCGGCTCGATGTCTCGCGGGCTCTTCTTCGTCCACGCCGAGACGGCGGAGTCGCCGTACGTCGCCTCGCGGCCGTTCCGCGTGAACGCGGGGGCGGTCCACGCCTACGTCCGCAACTCGGAGGGCGGCACCAACTACCTCGCCGAACTGTCGAGCGGCGACGAGGTCCAGGTCGTCGACACAGACGGCCACACCCGCGAGGCGGTCGTGGGCCGGGTAAAGATCGAGAAGCGCCCGATGTTCCGGATCCAAGCGGAGATCGAGACGGAGGACGGGACCGACCGGATCGAGACGCTCATCCAGAACGCCGAGACCGTGAAGATCGCGACGGGCGAGGGCCGCAAGGCCGTCACCGAGGTCGAGCCGGGCGACGAGGCGCTCGTCTACTACGAGGACGTCGCGCGCCACTTCGGCGAGGCCGTCGAGGAGAGCATCATCGAGAAGTGACCGCCGCGGCGGAAACCGGCCGCGTTCGTGTCGACCAGAACGCATTTTAGAGTTGATTGTTATCAGACGGCATGGCAGTCGCTAACGAGACCGATCGCCGCATCGTCGAACAGGGGTTCGTCGATCGAGTCCAACACCTCGCCCGGGCCGCGAATCCGGCGTTCGCGGCCGGGAGCCTCCTCGTCCCGCTGGCGTTCCTCGGGGCGAGCCTCGCGCTCGGGAGCACCGAACTGCTCTTCTACACGCACGTCGCGGCCGGGGCGGTCTGGTTCGGGTTCGCGCTGATCTTCCCGGCGATCATCGGTCCGACGCTCGGTGGTCTCGGCGAGGAGGCGTCGGCCGCGGTCACGACGACGCTGGTGCCGAAGGCGGTCTTCTTCCTCGTCGGCTTCTCGCTGACGACGGTGCTGTCCGGAACGGTGCTGTTGACGCCCGACCTCGGCCTCGGCTACGGCTTCGGCGGCGCGTGGTCGGGGGCCGCGCTCGCGCTCGGCTGGGGGCTGTTCGCGTTCGGGATCGCCGTGCCGCACCGGCTCCAGCTCAGCGCCTACTACGAGACGCTGTCGCCGGATCCGGACGCCTCGCGGCTCGAATCGATCGAGAAGAAGAACCTCGTCGTCGGACTGTTCGAGGGAGCGATGATGCTCGTGCTCATCGTCCTGATGACCGGGTTCCGGCTGGGATAAGCGCGGAGCGAGTGCGGGGACGGCCCCTCGGGGCGTCCGCGTCGCCCTCACCAAGGGACCCGCTCGCGGTCCTTCCAGAGTAGTCCCCCCGGGCTCCCCGGTGCGAACCTGGCGAGCCACACCGGGGTCTCGGCCCCCTTCGACGGCGGGCGGGGCGCACCGTCCCCGCCCATGTCAGTCCGAACCCACCCGGGGGAGGCGGCGTTGGCGATGAGTCCCCGATCGCCGTACTCCCCGTCGAGGTAGGCCGTCAACCCTCCGAGACCGACCTTCGACAGCCGGTACGGCGGATACTCGCCCTCCATTCGTCCCTCCGTGAAGCGTCCGAGGCCCGACGACATGGAGACCACGCGCCCGCCGGGGCCGTCCAGAAGCAGCGGCAGCGCCCGCTTCGTCAGCAGGACCGGGCCGCGGAGGTTCACGGCCATCGTCCGGTCGAAGTCGGCCTCGTCCATCTCGTGAAGCGGTCCCGACCGGGAGAAGATCCCGGCGTTGTTCACCAGAACGTCCAACGACCCCCGCTCTCGTTCGATCCGGTCGACTGCCGCCCGGATCTGCCCGTCGTCGGTCACGTCCAGTTCGACGGCGCGCTGGTCCGCCGCGGTGACGTCGTTCGGGTCTCTGGCCCCGGCGTACACGGTCGCTCCCAGTTCCGCGAGACCCGCGGCGATCTCGGCTCCGATACCGCGGTTCGCGCCCGTGACGAGGGCGACGTCGTCGGTCAGGTCCGGCTTGAGGTCGATCTCGGGCTGCGGCTGCGACATATGGATCGGGGACGCCCTCCGGCCGGAAATATCCCACAGCCGGACGCACGCTCGGTCTCGGCCACGGGTGGCCGGATCGCGGGCGCGGCTGAGGGGGAATCGAGTGGATAGATTCATGCGGGTACCGCTACAGCGTAGCGAACACGGTGCGACAGTGAGTGACAGCGACCGAGGAGTGGCGGTCGTCGGCGACACGACGGTCGACCTCTACCCCACGGACGGCGGACCGATCGCGCCCGGGAGCGGCTTCGAGTGGCACGTCGGCGGCACGGCGACGAACGCCGCCCGATGGGCCGCTGCGGCCGGCTGCGAGGTCGACCTCGTCACGAACGTCGGGACCGACGTGCTCGGGGCGGCCGCCGCCGGGGACCTCGCGAACGGCCCGGTCGGCACGGAACGCCTCGCGCGGGTCGACGCGCCGTCACCGCTGACGCTGTACGCCGGGGCGGCGGGCGACGAGGAATGGAACGCGTGGGTGGCCGGAAGCTGTTACGGGTTCACACCGCCGGAGGATCCAGCGTCGTTCGCGGCCTCGTACGAGTGGATCCTGCTGGAGGGAGTCACGCTGCCGGCCGCGGTGAACGGGGCGACGGTCCGCCGCCTCGCCGCGGCGGCCGCGGAGCGCGGCACCCGCGTCGCGTTCGACCTCAACGGGCGTCCGAACCAGTGGTCGGGCCCGGAAGAGTACCGAGACGCGCTGCGAGAGGTCCTCCCGCGCTGCGACCTACTGTTCGCCGGGACGGACGACCTCGGGGTGGCCGGCGTCGAGCCGACGCCGGCGGGCCTGCTCGAACTGCTCCCGGCGGACCACTCCGCGACGGCGTTCGTCACCGACGGCGGCGACGCGACGCGGACGATACGGATCGACGACGGGGCCGTCACGGAGCGCCTGACCGTCGCTCCCCCCTCGGCGACGGTTGCCACACCGGCCGGCGCCGGCGACGCGTTCGCGGGCGCTGTCCTCGCCGCGCGGCACGGCGGCGCGTCGGACCTCCGCCGGCTGGCGACGGTCGGCAACGCCGCGGGGGCGGCCGCAGTGGAGACCGTCGGCGCGTTCGACGCGGACGCCGCCGCGACGGACCGGTCGTTCTGACGCACGAGCGCGTCCCGCCGAGGACCGTCAACGGTGGAAAAAAGCGGGTTCGGAGCGCTCGACGGCGCCTCAGATCCCGTACAGCTCGCCGTACTTCTCGTCGACGTAGTCGAGGAAGGCGTCGGCGGAGAAGTCCTCGCCGGTCGCGCGCACCACCAGTTCGTTCGTCTCGTAGCGGGCGCCGTGCCGGTGGACGTTCTCGCCGAGCCAGTCGCGGAGGTCGCCGAACTCGCCCTCGGCGATCTTCGCGTCGAGGTCGTCGATCTCGGCCTCGGCGGCCTCGAACAGCTGCGCGGCCATCACGGAACCGAGCGAGTAGGTCGGGAAGTAGCCGAAGTTGCCGTGGCTCCAGTGGATGTCCTGGAGACACCCCTCCGCGTCGTTCTCGGGACGGATACCGAGGTACTCCTCGTACTTGTCGTTCCAGACCTCGGGCACGTCCTCGACGTCGAGGTCGCCGCGGATCAGGTCGCGCTCGATCTCGAACCGGACGACGATGTGGAGGTGGTAGGTGAGCTCGTCGGCCTCGACGCGGATGAGATTGTCCTCGTACACCTGGTTGAACGCCTCGTAGGCGTCGCGGACCGTCGCGTCCTCGGTCTGCGGGAAGTGCTCCTGGAAGACGGGGAGGAACTCCTGCCAGAACGCCTCGCTCCGGCCGACGTGGTTCTCCCAGAGTCGCGACTGCGACTCGTGGACCGAGAGGTCGCGCGACGTGCCCAGCGGCGTGCCGAAGTGCTCCTGCGGGAGCCCGAGGTTGTACTGCGCGTGGCCGAACTCGTGGATCGTCGAGCCGACCGCGCCGAGCGGGTCGGTCTCGTCGAACCGGGTCGTCACCCGGCAGTCGAACTGGTTCCCGGACGTGAACGGGTGTGAGGAGACGTCGAGACGGCCGCGGTCGAAGTCGTAGCCGACGACCTCGAGCGCCTCTCGCGAGAGCGACTCCTGCTCGTCCTCGGGGAAGGTCCCCTCGAAGGTGTCGACGGCGAGGTCGACATCGGACGCGCGGATCTCCTCGATCATCGGGACGAGCGCCTCGCGGAGCTCGGTGAGGATCGACTCCGCGCGCTCCATCGAGAGGCACGGCTCGAACTCCTCGAAGAGGACCTCGTAGGGGTCCCGGTCGGGGTCGATGTGCTCCGCGTACTCCCGCTTCAGCTCGACGTGTTTCTCCAGGTACGGCGCGAAGGTCTCGAAGTCGTTCTCGGCCTTCGCCTCCTCCCACGCCTGAAGCGCCTCGGAGCCCGTCTCGGAGATCTCCTCGACGAGTTCGACCGGGACGGCGTCGGCGCGCTCGTACTCGCGGCGGACCTCCCGGACGACCGCGGCCTGCTCGTCCGTGAGGTCGGCGTCGTCGAGTTCGTCGAGCAGTTCGCCCGTCTCGTCGGCGGTGACCATGTCGTGGTGGACCGAGGAGAGCGCCGAGAGCTGCTTCGACCGCGCGGGCGTGCCGCCCTCGGGCATCATCACCTGCTGGTCCCAGCCGAGGACGCCGGAGGCGCTCCCGACCGCGTTCCACCGCTGGACGCGGTCGAGGAGCGCGCCGTAGGCGTCCGGTGCGTCGGCTGCGTCGTCTGTCGCGGCTTCCGTTGCCATACGTCACGGATCGATCCCGGTCAATAAGAAGGGACCGAACGCGGAACCGACCGCGCCGAGCGCGGATCTCCCGCCCCGCGTTCGCTGCGCCGCTCGCTCGCCGAGCGCGGGATATATGCCCGGCGCCGCGGTAGGGCCTACAACAGATGTCCGACGACGAGTTCATCGACCTGCGGTCCGACACCGTCACGACGCCCTCCGAGGAGATGCGCGACGCGGCCGCGACCGCCGAGGTCGGCGACGACGTGTACCGCGACGACCCGACGGTCAACGAGTTAGAGCGCCAGGCCGCCGACGCGGTCGGCACCGAGGCCGCGCTGTACGTCCCCTCTGGGACGATGGCCAACCAGATCGCGGTCCACGCGCACACGGAGCCGGGCCAAGAGCTCCTCTTGGAGCGCGAGTCGCATATCTACCGCTGGGAGCTGGCGGGGGCGGCGAAGCTCTCCGGCGTCCAGACGCGGACGATAGACGCCGGCGAGCGGTGCGTCCCGACCCCCGAGGCGGTCCGCGAGGGGCTCGTCGACGAGGACCTCCACCGCCCCGGGACCGGTCTCCTCACCGTGGAGAACACCCACAACTACCGCGGCGGGATCGCGGTCCCGGTCGACCGGATCGCGGCCGCGGCCGAGGCCGCCCGCGAGGCCGACGTGCCGGTCCACCTCGACGGCGCGCGTGTCTTCAACGCCGCGGTCGCGCTCGGCGTCGACGCGAGCGAGATCGTCGCCCACGCCGACAGCGTCACGTTCTGTCTCTCGAAGGGGCTCGGCGCCCCAGTCGGCTCGATCCTCGCCGGCGACGAGGCGTTTATCGAGGACGCCCGCCGGGTCCGCAAGCTGTTCGGCGGCGGGATGCGCCAGGCCGGGATGATCGCCGCGCCGGCGCTCCGCGCGCTGGAGAACGTCGACCGCCTCGCGGAGGACCACGCAAACGCGGAGCGGCTCGCGGCCGGCCTCGACGCGCTCGACGGCGTCGACGCGCCCGCGCCGGACACGAATATCGTCGTTGCGGACACCGAAGCGGCCGGCATCCCGGCCGAGTCGCTCTACGCGGCCTGTAAGGACGCCGGCGTCGGCTGCGTCGAGTTCGACGACTACACGACGCGGTTCACGACTCACCTCGACGTCGACGAGGGCGACGTCGACGAGGCGGTCGACCGCGTCGCGGACGTCGTCGACAGCCTCCGGAACTGACCGTGCCGTTCGGGCCGCCGGGCCGCTCTGCGCGGCGACCCACGAAAACGTTCAATTCGACGGCCCACGTACGGCCTCGCATGGACGCACGAGCAGTCGACGCGAACGCGCGCGCCGGTCGAACGGTGGTGGACGGTTCCCGCCCCTGAGGTCGTCGGCGTGGACATCAGCGGCCGTCACGAGGAGGACGGCGAGTACCTGATGGTCGCGGCCGCGGTCCACGCGCGGATCGACTCCTCCCGGATCCGCTCCGTGGAAGGGATGGGGTTCGCCGCCGCGCGCGAGGGGCCGACGCTGGAGGCGACCGTCGCGCTCGCCGCCGACGCGGTGGGCGACCTCCCCGCGCCGCCCGACGGTCCGATCGTCGCCGAGGGCGGCGAGTTCTACGAGGAGCCGGCCGACCGCGTCGGACTCAGCTTCCAGCCCGAGTTTAAATACGTCGAGAGCATAGGCGAGCGCGAGACAGTGCAGGCAGCACACCACGCCGCGTACGCGGTCCGGGACCTCCTCCGATGAGCGACGGCGCCGGAGTGGGGGCGGCCGACGCCGACTCAGGAACCGACGGACGCCGAGCGGTCGTCGCCAAACGCGTCGACTCCGGTGCGGCCGACCTCTCCGAGATCCGTCAGTTAGCGGCGGCGGCGGGCTACGACGTGGTCGGCGAACTCACCCAGACCCGGACCGAGGACGCCGCGTTCATGTTCGGCGAGGGGAAGGTTGCGGAGCTGCGAGACCTCGTCCGGCGCGCCGACGCTGACGCGGTGATCATCGACAACGACGTGGGGCCGTACCAGACGTTCAACGTCGGCGGGAAGCTCCCCGAAGGCGTCGAGGTGGTCGACCGATTCACGCTCATCCTCGAGATATTCGGCCAGCGCGCGAACACGCGGAAGGCGCAGCTCCAGGTCGAGCTCGCGGAGCTTCGCTACGAGCTCCCCCGGGCGGAGGCGAAGGCGAGCCTCGCGAAGCGCGACGAGCGCCCCGGGTTCATGGGGCTCGGCGAGTACGACGAGAGCGTCGAGCGCGACATCAAACGACAGATATCCGAGATCCGCGACGAGCTGGCGTCGATCGCGGAGAAGGAGGAGGCGCGCCGCGAGCAGCGCCGCGACTCCGGCTTCGACCTCGTCGCGCTCGCGGGGTACACCAACGCTGGGAAGTCGACGCTGATGCGCCGGCTCGCGGACGAGCTGGCGGTCGACGAGAACGCCGAGCGTCACCGCGACCTCGACACCACCGCGGAGTCGCAGGACATGCTGTTCACGACGCTCGGGACCACGACGCGCCGGGCCGAGATGGAGAAGCGCGACGTGCTGCTGACGGACACGGTGGGGTTCATCGCGGACCTCCCCCACTGGCTCGTGGAGTCGTTCGAGTCGACGCTCGACTCGGTGTACCGCGCCGACCTCGTCCTTCTCGTCGTCGACGCGAGCGAGCCGGTCGAGGCCATGCGCGAGAAGCTCGTCACGAGCCACGACACCCTCTACGAGCGCAACGAGGCCCCGGTCGTCACCGTGTTCAACAAGATCGACCGGCTGGAGCCGGGAGCGCTCGCCGACAAGCGCGCCGCGCTCTCCGGCGTCGCGCCCGACCCGATCGCCGTCTCGGCGAAGACGGGCGCCGGGGTCGCCGAACTCCGCGACCGGGTCGAGGACGAACTTCCCGACTGGGAGCGCGAGCGGCTCGTCCTCCCGGTCTCCGACGAGGCGATGAGCCTCGTCTCGTGGGTCCACGACCACGGGTACGTCGCCGAGGAGACGTACGCGGGCGACCAGGTGACCGTCGACTTCGAGGCGAAGCCCTCGATCGTCGCCCGCGCCCGGGCGAAGGCTGCCGAGATGGCGGCGGCGCCCGCCGAAGAGTCGGCCTGACCGCCGCGGGTCGGGCGCTCGCCGAAGACCGTCCGACCGCCGCCCGGCCCCGCGCAGACCGCTCCGGCCGGACCGTCCTGCCCGGACCGTTTCGCCCGGCGAGCGGTCGGACAAAGTATACGTTCCTCCGCGGGCCATCACGTGGTATGGACGACTCCGGTGGCGGGGGGCGGCTGACAGACGGCGACGAGGACGTCGTCCCGCCGCCGGCCGACTTCCTGGAGCGAGCCGCCGCCGATGACCCGGGTGTGTACGAGCGGTTCGAGCGGGAGGGGCCTGACGCGTGGCGCGCGGCGGCCGACCTCCTGACGTGGGACCGCGAGTACGAGACGGTCCTCGACGACTCCGAGCCGCCGTTCTACGAGTGGTTCCCGGACGGGCGGCTCAACGCCGCGGCGAACTGCGTCGACCGCCACCTCGACGACCGCCGGAACCAGCTCGCGATCCGGTGGTTCGGCAAGCGCGGCGAGCGCCGGTCGTACACCTACCTCGACCTCCACCGCGAGGTGAACGCGGTCGCGGCCGGGCTCCGCGACCTCGGCGTCGAGGAGGACGACGTGGTCACGCTGTACCTGCCGATGGTCCCGGAGCTACCGATCGCGATGCTGGCGTGCGCTCGCATCGGCGCGCCGCACAACGTCGTCTTCGCGGGGCTGTCCGCGGAGGCGCTCGCGACCCGGATCGACGCGGCCGACTCCGAGTACCTGATCACCTGCGACGGCTACTACCGCCGTGAGGACGCGTTCAACCAGAAATCGAAGGCGGACAACGCCCGGATCCGCGCCGAGAGCGAGCTGTCGGCCGCCGTCGTCGTCGACCGCCTCGGCGACGAGCTGGCCGTCTCGCTCGGCGACGACGAACACGAATACGGCGCGCTCGTCGACGCGCACGACGGCGAGACCGTCGAGCCGGTCGCCCGGGACGCGACGGATCTGCTGTTCGTGATGTACACCTCGGGCACGACCGGCCGGCCGAAGGGGGTCGAGCACGCGACGGGCGGCTACCTCGCGCACGTCGCGTGGACGACGCGGAAGGTCTTGGACGTGCGCCCGGACGACACCTACTGGTGCGCCGCCGACATCGGCTGGATCACCGGGCACTCCTACGGGGTGTACGGCCCCCTCGCGACCGGGACGACCACGGTGCTGTACGAGGGATCGCCCGACTACCCCGACCGCGACCGCGTCTGGGACCTGATCGAGCGCAACGCGGTGAGCGTCTTCTACACCTCACCGACCGCGATCCGGTCGTTCATGAAGTGGGGCGCGGAGTACCCCGAGTCGCACGACCTCTCGTCGATCCGCCTGCTCGGGACGGTCGGCGAGTCGATCACGCCGAAGGCGTGGCGCTGGTACCGCGATCACGTCGGCGGCGGCGACGCGCCGGTCGTCGACACGTGGTGGCAGACTGAGACCGGGGCCATCGCGCTTGCCACCCTCCCCGGGATAACCCCCATGAAACCGGGGAAGGTCGGCCCGCCGCTGCCCGGGATCGACGCCCGCGTCGTCGACGAGGACGGCGAGCCGGTCGATCCCGGCGAGTCCGGGTACCTCACGCTCGCGTCGCCGTGGCCCGGAATGTTGCGCGGGCTCCGGGAGGGCGACGAGCGCTACCTCCGGGAGTACTGGCTCAGGGGCGAGGACGGCTGGCGCTACCGGACCGGCGACGGCGCGACCGTCGACGAGGACGGCTACGTCACGATCCTCGGTCGCGTCGACGACGTGATCAACGTCCGCGCCCAGCGGTTCAACACCGGGGAGCTGGAGGCGGCCATCGTCGACGCCGACGGCGTGACCGAGGCCGCCGTCGTCGGCGACGGCGACGGCCGCATCGTGGCGTACGTGACGACGAAGAGCGGCGTCGAGCCCGACGAGGGGCTCCGCGACGCCGTCGCCGACCGGCTGGCGGGGGCGGTCGGCGACGTGGCCCGCCCGGACCGGATCGTGTTCACCCCGGAACTCCCGAAGACGCGCTCCGGGAAGATCATGCGACGGTTGCTGGAGGACATCGCCCGCGGCGAGGAGTTCGGCGACGTGAGCGCGCTCCGGAACCCGGAGGTCGTGGGCGAGATCGAGTCGACCGTCAGAGACGAGAACAGCCGGCCGTAGCTTCGGTCGCCGCCACCCGCCCGCGACGCCGGCGAACGTTCCGCACCGGTCGGCTTCCGTCTGCTGCCACCGACCGTACAGCCCCTTTTGCCGCGTCGGCGTGTCGGGATGTCGGGGCGGGATCGCGTTGGCGAGGGTGCGGGCGGAAGTATTTCGGGAATGCGAGCAGATGCGAAGTACTTCTCCGGAACATCGTTTCCGAACGGAGGAATCTCGCCACGACGCGGTAGCTCAGGGACCGAGATCCGCGTTTCCGGAACAGTTTTGTTTCGGCTTCTTGTTGGTTCCCGAAACGAATGGTCGACGGACTCGACGCGGACGCCTACGACGCGCTCGTCACCGCCGCGGAGACGTATCGAGCGGCGCTCGTCGTCAGGCTGGCGGGCGAGGCCGGCCTCCGGACGGAGGAGGTAACCCGCGTCGCCCCGCGACACCTCCACGAGGCGGAGTCGGGCGCCGGCGCGCGGCTCCTCGCGGTACCGGCGGCCGAGGACCGCGAGCGTGAGGACGGAGACGGGGCGCCGCCGGCCGACATCGACGAGCGGATCGACCGCGAGACCGTCGTTCCGGCCTCGTTGGCCGCCGACCTCGACCGGTACGCGACGAGCGAGGGGCTCGGCGCGGACGACCCGTACGTCGACGTCTCGCCCCGCCGGGTCCAGATGATCGTGCGCGAGACGGCGGCGCGAGCGGCGAATCGCACCGACGCCGCCCCCGAGGAGCGGGTCACGCCGAGCGCCCTCCGGAAGACGTTCGCCAGACGGCACCTCGTCGACCGAGATGTCGACCCGCGCGCCGTCCGCGACGCCGGCGGCTGGGAGTCGCTCGGCACGCTCGACCCGTACCTCGACCCGCTCGACGGGGAGGCGCTGGCGGCCGCCCTCGCCGTCGACGCCGGCGCCGACGCCGACGCCACCGTCGGGCGGACCGGGACGACCGTCCTCCCGGGGTTCGAGGCGCTCACCGAGTCCGGGCCGTCAGACCCCGTCGCCGCCGTCGCCGCCGGGCTGACCGAGGCGGACCGCTGGACAGAGGCGTGGTTCGCCCGTCGGGCGGTCGGGGGCGAGCGGGTCGAGATCGCCGCGACCGCGGGCGTCGACCGGGCGACGCTCGCGGAGCGCGACGTGTCCGCGCGGGGCCCGTGGCAGGACGCGATAGCCGACGAGGCGCCGGTCTCGACCGACGGCCGACAGGAGACCGGCGGCCGGCCCGCGGTCGCGGTGCCGGCGGCCTACGAGGGCGCGGTCCACGGCGCGCTCTGCGTCGTCGCCGCCGCCGCAGACCCGGTCGACGACGCGGAGACGCGTTCGCTCGCGGTCCTCGGACGCTGCCTCGGTCGGCTGATCACCGCGGACCGGTGGCGGGAGCTGCTCCACTCCGACGCGGTCACCGAGGTCGAGTTCCGCGCGACCGACGACGGCGCGTTCCTCGCCCGGGCGAGCGAGCGGCTGGACTGCCGGATCGAACTGGCCTCGACCGTCGACGTCGACGACGAGGTCTCCCGGGCGTACCTCTCCGTCGACGGGGCCGGTCCGCAGGAGTTCGCGACCGTCGTCGAGGAAGTCAGGGGCGTCTCCGACTTCCGCGTGATCGAGACCCGGGAGGACGGGTGTTCGGCGTCGGTGCGCCTCGCGGGCGGGTCGCTCGTGAGGGCGCTCATCGACCACGGGGCGACGGTGCGCGACGCGTCGGCCGCAGACGGGCGGGTCCGCGTCGTCGCCGACTTCCCGGAGGGAACGAACGTCAGGCCCGTCGCCGACGGGCTCCGCGACCGGTTCGCGGGCGTCAGGCTGGCGAGCAAGGAGTCGGTCGCGCGCTCGCCGCGCACGGAGTCGGCGCTGCGGGACGGGATCGCCGACCGGTTCACCGACCGCCAGTGGGCCGCGCTGTCGGCGGCGTACCACGGCGGGTACTTCGACTGGCCGCGCGGCAGCACGGCCGAGGAGGTCGCCGACGCGATGGACGTCTCCTCCCCGACGTTCCACAACCACCTCCGAAAGGCCCAGCGCGCCCTGCTCGACGGCGTCTTCGAGGAGGACGGAGATCGGGCCTCCCGCGAGGACGGGAGGATCGTCGGCGCCGACGAGTAGGGGCCGTCGAGCAGGGCGCCTCGCCGGGGTATCCATCACGATTTTTCGTATTTAGCGTCAGCGTTTATATGGTGATATTGGTTGGATACGACCGTACCATGACAGAGGGAGACGGCCAACTGGAAGCGAGATTAGCGGAGCAAGAGGTGTTCGAGCCGTCGGAGTCGTTCGTCGAGCAGGCGAACGTCTCCGACCCGGAGATATACGAGGAGTTCGAGGAGAACTGGCCGGAGTGTTGGGAGACGGCCGCCGACCTGCTGGAGTGGGAAACCGACTACGACCGGGTGCTCGACGACGACGATCCGCCGTTCTACGAGTGGTTCACCGGCGGCGAGCTGAACGCGTCGGCGAACTGCCTCGACCGACACCTCGACGACCGCGGCGACGAGGTCGCCATCGAGTGGGTCGGCGAGCCCGTCGACGAGGACGACCGCTCGTACACCTACGAGGAGCTCCACCGCGAGGTGAACGAGTTCGCCGCCGCCCTTCGGGAGCAGGGCGTCGAGGAGGACGACGTGGTCACGATGTACATGCCGATGATCCCGGAGCTGCCGATCGCGATGCTGGCGTGCGCTCGCATCGGCGCGCCCCACAGCGTCGTGTTCGCCGGGTTCTCGGCCGACGCGCTCGCGACGCGGATGAACGCCGCGGAGTCGGAGTACCTCGTCACCTGCGACGGCTACTACCGCCGCGGCGACCCGCTCGACCACCTCGACAAGGCGAACGAGGGGCTCGCGGGCGTCGACTACGACACCACGACCGTCGTCGTCGACCGGCTCGGGCCGAACGGCGACGACTTCGGTCACGACCTCGGCGGCGACCAGCTCGACTACGGCGACCTCGTCGCGGCCCACGAGGGCGCCGAGGTCGAGCCCGTCACCCGGGACGCCGAGGACATGCTGTTCCTGATGTACACCTCGGGAACCACCGGAAAGCCGAAGGGCGTGAAACACACGACCGGCGGGTACCTCTCGTGGGTGTCGTGGACCTCGCAGTCCGTCCTCGACATCAAGCCGGATGACACGTACTTCTGCTCGGCCGACATCGGGTGGATCACCGGTCACTCCTACATCGTCTACGGGCCGCTCTCGCTCGGCACGACGACGATGATGTACGAGGGGACGCCCGATCACCCCGAGCAGGACCGGCTCTGGGAGATCGTCGAGGAGTACGAGGCGACCCAGCTGTACACGGCGCCCACGGCGATCCGCGCGTTCATGAAGTGGGGCGCCGAGTACCCCGACCGCCACGACCTCTCCTCGCTGCGCCTGCTCGGCACGGTCGGCGAGCCGATCAACCCGCGCGCGTGGAAGTGGTACTACCAGCACATCGGGGACGAGGAGTGCCCGATCGTGGACACGTGGTGGCAGACCGAGACCGGCGGGATGATGGTGACCACGCTGCCCGGCGTCAAGGACATGAAGCCCGGCGCCGCGGGACCGCCGCTGCCGGGGCTTGACGTTCAGATACTCGACACGCTCGGCGAGGAGGTCGAGCCCGGGAAGGCGGGGTACCTCACGGTACAGAAGCCGTGGCCCGGCATGCTCCGGACGCTGTACAACAACGACGAGCGCTACATCGAGGAGTACTGGGCGGAGTACTCCGACACCGACAGCGACGACCCCGACGACTGGGTGTACTTCCCGGAGGACGGGGCGAAGATCGACGAGGACGGCTACATTACCGTCCTCGGCCGCGTGGACGACGTGCTCAACGTCTCCGGCCACCGGCTGGGGACGATGGAGATCGAGTCCGCCATCGTCGGGGTCGAAGGGGTGGCGGAGGCGGCCGTCGTCGGCGGCAATCACGACATCAAGGGCGAGGCGGTGTACGCCTACGTGACGACCGAGGACGGCTACGAGGGCGACGACGAGCTCCGCGACGCGATCGTCGCGGGCGTCGAAGACGCCATCGGCCCGATCGCCCGACCCGAGCAGGTCGTGTTCACGCCCGACCTGCCGAAGACCCGATCCGGGAAGATCATGCGCCGCCTGCTGGAGAACATCGCCGACGGCAAGGAGCTCGGGAACACGAGCACGCTTCGGAACCCCGAGATCGTCGAGGAGATCCAACAGAAGGCCGACGCCGAGTAGCGCTCGGCGCACCGTTTTCGATCCGTCTCAGCCACGACCACGACGGACGACGCGACGGCAACTATCACGAAAAACTCAGATAAACAAACTCACGACTCACGCCAAAACATGACAGATAATACCTCACGCGAACGGGACGACGCGGTCACCGACGGGGGCCGCGCATCCGACGACGCGGTCACCGACGGGGGCCGCGCATCCGACGACGCGGCCACCGACGGGGGCGTCGCCTCTGCCGGAGCCGCACAGACGCACAGGGACACCGACTACCTCAGCGAAGAGGTGAACCTGCTGAAACCGAGCACCGCGTACATGCGGGACCATCTCAGGATCGTCTGGACCGGATTCATCGTCTGGGCGCTTGCCGTCTTCGGCCCGGTGACACTGACGATGCTCGCTCCGGGGCCGATGACGACGACGACGGTACCGGTGCTCGGGTTCCCCCTCCACTACTTCCTCGTCGCCTTCGGAGCGCCGACGAGCGCCCTCGTCTTGGCGGCCGTCTACGCCCGTCAGCGCGACAAGTTGGACGATAAGTACGGCATCGAACACACCGCCGCGGAGCCCGCGGACTCCGGGAGCGTCGACGACGGGGGGCAGCAGGGATGATGGCCCCGCTTCAAGCCGAGGCGCTCGACATCTCGTTCAAGCTCCTCCCGGCGATCATCGTCTTCCTGATGATGGCCTCGTTCCTCGTCATCGGGTTCGTGTTCAAGGTGGCGGACGCCGAGGGCATGTGGGTCGCCGGCCGGGGTATCGGCAACATCGAGAACGGGATGGCGATCGGCGCCAACTGGATGTCGGCCGCCTCGTATCTCGGCCTCGCGGGGCTAGTCGCGCTGTCCGGATTCTACGGGCTGGCGTTCATCGTCGGCTGGACCACCGGGTACTTCGTCCTGCTCATCTTCCTCGCGGCGCAAATGCGCCGGTTCGGGAAGTACACTGCGCCGGACTTCGTCGCGGACCGGTTCAACTCCCCGATGGCACGCGCGCTGGCCGCGTTCACGACGCTGCTCATCGCGTACGTCTACTCCGTGGGCCAGGCCCGCGGGATGGGGCTCGTCGGCCAGTACGTCTTCGGGCTCGACATCGTCCCGATGATCGTCGTGATGATGACCATAACGGTCGGGTACCTCGCGCTCTCCGGAATGCTGGGCGCGACGAAGAACATGGCCGTCCAGTACGTTATCCTCATCATCGCGTTCCTCGCGGGCGTCTACGTCGTCGGCTTCTCACAGGGCTACTCCACCATACTCCCGCAGATCGAGTACGGCACCCTGTTCAGCGAACTCAGCCGGCAGTTCTCCGAACCGTTCATCGGCGGGAACAGCTACTACCTCTGGGTCGCGACGGCGTTCTCGCTCATCGTCGGGACCTGCGGACTCCCGCACGTCTTGGTCCGGTTCTACACGGTCAAAAACGAGCGCACGGCCCGGTGGTCGACGGTCTCGGGGCTGTTCTTCATCATGCTCCTGTACTGGGCCGCGCCGGCGATGGCCGCCTTCGGCGTCGACCTGTTCGCCGCGGTCAACAACCTCTCCCCGGACGCCGTCTACAGCGGCCAACAGGCGATGTCCGGCGCGGAAGGGGACGTTATCGTCGTGCTGGCCGCCCAGTTCGCGAGCCTGCCGCGCTGGTTCGTCGGCCTCGTCGCCGCCGGCGGGATGGCCGCGGCCATCGCGACGACCGCCGGACTGTTCATCACGGCCTCTTCGGCCGTCGCACACGACATTTACTCGGAGCTCATCAACCCCGACGCGACCCAGCGCCAGCAGGTGCTCATCGGGCGGGCGACCATCATCGGCATCGGCGCCCTGGTCACCGTCACCGCGTTCAACCCGCCGGCGCTCATCGGTGAACTCGTCGCCTACGCGTTCTCGCTCGCCGGCACCGTGCTGTTCCCGATGTTCTTCCTCGGGCTCTGGTGGGAGAACACCAACCGCCAGGGGGCCTTGGCCGGGATGTCCGTCGGTCTCCTGCTGTGGATCACTTCGATCATCAACAGCGTCCTGCCCGCCTACCTGGGCTTCCTCGCCGACATCGCCGGTGGCTCCGGACAGGCGATCGTCCCGATCTACGCCCAGTACGTCCCGCCGATCGGCGCTGCTTTAATCGGAACGCCGCTCGTGTTCCTCGTCACGATTGTCGTCTCGATGGCGACGCCGGAACCGCCATTGGAGACCAAGCGGATGGTGCGCCAGTGTCACAGCCCCGAACCGATGGGGCAACAGCAGACCGCCGAGGACGTGGTCGCCGACGGCGGTGAAGACGTCGCGACGGACGGTGGTCGCGCAGTTGACGACGAGACGACGGAGGAGGAGCGATAATGTACGACCGCATCCTCGTTCCCACCGACGGCAGCGACGTCGCGGAGGCAGCGGTCGACCACGCCCTCGACCTCGCGGAGAAGTACGACGCCGAGGTCCACGCGCTGTACGTCGTCGACATCGACTCCGTGAACATCAGCCTCGGGACCGAACAGGTGGACCGAATCAAGCAGGGTCGGTTCGACGAGATGGACGAGCTGAAAGAACAGGCCGAAGCGGCGACCGGCGTCGTCGCCGACCGTGGCGCCGAGCGCGACGTCGACGTCGTCGAACACGTCGCGGGCGGGCGACCCCACAAGGTGATCGCCGACTACGCCGAGAATCACGATATCGACATCATCGTGATGGGGAGCCACGGCCGCGCGGGTGTCCGCCGCGCCCTGCTCGGCAGCGTCACGGAGCGTACCCTGCGCTCGACGCACGTCCCCGTCCTCGTCGTCGACTACCTCGACGAGGACTGAACCCCGAGGTTCGGTTCCTCGCCGACGGACGGATCGACTCGCCGCGCGGTCGACGCCGCGCGATTCCGCAACACCGACGTATCCCCCTCAGCCACTCACCATATGCCCGACTCGGACGCCGCGGAGACGCCGGACGACGAGCTGACCGACCCGAGCGTCGCCGACCGCGCCCGGCACGTACTCAGCGAGAACGGCACCGGAATGTTACAGGACCTGCTGTTCGCGCTCGTGTGGGTCGGGCTCGCGTCGTCGCTGTACAACGTCGCCTTCTCGGCGGCCCCGCAGTGGGTGCTGTACATGTTCATGCTCGCGGGGATCCCCGCCTACTTCGGCTTCTTCATCTCGCTGGAGATCGCCAAAGAGCAGAGCGCGCGCTAACGCGCCCGATTACTCTCGCCGTTCACCCGGCGAGTTCGCGAATATCACCGACGTCGAGTAACCGCTCGTCCGGATCCAGCGCGGCGCGGTACGTCGCCCGCGCGACCGTGTCCACGGAGAGCGGCCGCGACTCGCCGAGCCGGGACGCGATCGGCCGCGCGCTCGCGACGAACCGGAGGAGGCGGTCGACCACGCCGGGAACGTGCGGCTGTCCCTCCCCGTACACCGGTCCCGGTCGGAGGGTGACGGCGTCGAGGTCGAGGTCGGCGATCCCGGTCTCGGCGCGTCGCTTGGCCGTCAGGAAGGCGTTCCGGACGCCGGGCGGCTTCCCGGCCGCGGAGAGGAAGACGAACGCGTCGACGCCGGCCCGCTCCGCCTCCAGCGCCGCGAGGAGGGCCGCGTCGCCGTTGACGCGCTCGAAGGTCACGCCGTCGGTCGGCGCCTCGGTGAGGGTCCCGACGGCGTGAACCACGGCGTCGACGCCGTCGAGGCGATCGCGCCACGCGTTCGGCCGGAAGAGGTCGGCGCTCGTCCACGAGACGTCGTCGACCCAGTCGGCGGCGAGGTCCGGGCGGCCGCCCCGCGAGACGCTGCGGACCTCGTGGCCGTCGCGGACCGCGAACCGACAGACGCCGCGTCCGATGAACCCGCTGCCGCCGACGACGAGGAGGGTGGACATGCGCCGTCGTACGCTCCGCGCCGTCTTGGGACTTCGGGACGGCGAGCCGAGAGAGTCGGGGAGAGAGCCCGACGAGGGACCGTCGGTGGCGTTCAGCGCCGCAGGAACCCGAGGAGCGCGTAGTCTCCGTCGGGATCGTACCGGCGGAAGGCGAGGCTGTTCGTCAGCACCGACACCGACGAGAACGCCATCGCCCCGGCCGCGAGGGCGGGCTGGAGCAGCCCGAGCGACGCGAGCGGGATCATCGCGGTGTTGTAGCCGAGCGCCCACACGAGGTTCTGTTTGATCTTCCGGAGCGTCGCGTCGGAGACGCGGATCGCCTTCACCACGTCGAGCGGGTCGTCGCGCATCAGCGTCACGTCGGCGGCCTCGATCGCCACGTCGGTCCCGGAGCCGATCGCGGTGCCGACGTACGCGACCGCCAGCGCGGGGGCGTCGTTGACGCCGTCGCCGACCATCATCGCCCGACGGCCGTCGCTCTGGATCGCCTCGACCGCGTCGGACTTGTCCTCGGGGAGGACGCCGGCGCGGACGTTCTCGGGGTCGATGCCGACCTGCTCTGCGACCGCGCGGGCCGTGCGCTCGTTGTCGCCCGTGATCATCATCACGTCGACCCCGCGCTCGCGGAGCTGGCTCACCGCGTCCTTTGCGCTCGGTTTCACCGTGTCCGCGTCGGCGACGACGCCGAGGAGCTCCCCGTCGCCCGCGCCGGCGGGGACCCGCGCGACGAGCATCGCCGTCTTCCCCTCGCGTTCGAGCCGCTCCATCGCGTCCGCCGCGGGCGAGGGGTCGATCCCGGCGTCGCGCAGCAGCTTCCGGTTGCCGACGAGTACCTCGTCGCCGTCGACGGTGGCTCTGACTCCGTGCCCCGGGACGTTCTCGAACGACTCGGGCTCGCCGAGGTCGAGGCCGCGCGCCTCGGCACCGTCGACGATCGCCCGGGCGAGGGGGTGTTCGCTGCCGCGTTCGGCGCTAGCGGCGAGCCGGAGGATCTCGTCTTCGGCCGTCGCCGTCGCGTCGTCCGTCGCCGCCGCGTCGCCGCGCTCGGCGACCGCGCCGCCGTCGGGGACCTCACCGGTCGCGACCACGTCGGTGAGCTCCATCTCGCCCGCCGTGAGCGTTCCCGTCTTGTCGAACACGACCGTGTCGACGTCTTTCGCGCGTTCGAGGACGTCGCCGCCCTTGAACAGGACGCCGTTCCGCGCCCCGATGGTGGTCCCGACCATCGTCGCGGCCGGGGTCGCGAGCCCGAGCGCGCAGGGACACGCGATGAGCACCGACGAGGCGAACACGACGACGGCGAACTCGAACACCGAGATGGTCCCGCCGGTCGAACCGGGTCCGCCCGCGACCTGCCCCCACAGCGGGAGCGAGTCGACGAAGCCCGCGAGCGCCTCGGGGAAGAGGAACCAGACGACGCCCCAGAACAGCGCGTTCGCGATGACCGCGGGCACGAAGTACGCGGAGATCCGGTCCGCGAGGTTCTGGATGTCGGGCTGGCGGGACTGCGCCTCCTTCACCGTCTGAACGATCTGCTGGAGCGCGGTGTCCGCGCCGACCTTCGTCGCCTCGACGACGAGGAGGCCGTTCTCGTTTATCGTCGAGCCGACGACCTCGTCGCCCTCGCCCTTCTCGACCGGGACAGACTCCCCGGTCACCATCGACTCGTCGACCGCGGACTGTCCCTCGACGACGACGCCGTCGGTCGGGATCTGCTCGCCGGGGCGGACCTTCATCCGGTCGCCGACCGCGACCTCGTCGATCGGGACCTCGCGCTCGGTCCCGTCCTCGTCGACGAGGGTCGCGGTGTCGGCCTCCATCTCCAGGAGCTTCCGCAGCGCGTTGCCGGCCTGTCCCTTCGAGCGGGCTTCGAGGTAGTTGCCGAGCGTGATGAAGACGAGGATCAGCGCCGCCGTGTCGAAGTAGACGCTCCCGGCGACCAGATCGAGGAGGACGGCGACGGAGTAAACGTACGCCGTCGACGACCCCAGCGCGATCAGCACGTCCATGTTGGCGCGGCCGTTCGTGACGAGCGCCTTGTACGAGTTCCTGTAGAACGGCCGCCCGAGCACCAGCTGGACCGGCGTCGCGAGCGCGAACTGGACCCAGCCGATCTTGACGCCGAGGACCCGCTCCGGGACGACGGCGCCCCCGAGGAGGAGCTTGTCGGCCATGAAGAACAGCAGCGGCGCGGCCAGCGCGGCGCCGAACAGCGTCAGCCGAAGCTGCTTTCTGATCTCCGCGTTCCGAGCCGCGTCGCGCGCGCTCTCGCCGGAGTCGCCGTCCTCCCCCTCGCCGTTCGAGTCCTCGTCCTCGCGGACCGGCGAGTAGCCCGCGTCCTCGACGGCGTCGTACAGCGCCGCCCGCGAGGTCTCGGCGGGGTTGTATCGGACCTGCGCCTCGTCCGTCGCGTAGTTCACGTCGGCGTCGACGACGCCGGGCACGGACTCGAGGGCGTCGCGGTTGGCGTCCGCGCAGTTCGCGCACGACATGTCGGTGATGGCGACGGTCGCCGTCTCCGAGACCGCCCCGTAGCCCGCGTCCTCGATCGCGTCGTAGATCGCCGCGAGCGACGTCGCCTCCGGGTCGTACTCGACGCTCGCCTCGTCGGTCGCGTAGTTCGCGTCCGCCCGCGAGACGCCGTCCAGCGACTCGACGGCGTCGCCGACCGCCGCCGAGCAGTTGGCGCAGCTCATCCCCGTGATGTCGAGGTGGGTCGTTCTGGCACTCATCTTGGGTACTACTACGGGATACTCCCTTAGTGCGTTTTCCCATTCGAAACCAAAGCCTGAGAAGGGAGGAAATTTAGAATCCGAAGCTACCGGAGGGGCTTCGCCCGAACTCGACCCTATTTCATCCCCACGAACGCGGCACACAACACTTATCACCTCGTCGGGCGACAGTTGATCCGCGATGGCGACAGGCAAGGTCGACTTCTTCAACGACACCGGCGGCTACGGATTCATCGAGACTGACGACGCTGACGAGGACGTGTTCTTCCACATGGAAGACGTCGGCGGCCCGGACCTCGAGGAGGGACAGGAGGTAGAGTTCGAGATCGAGGAGGCGGACAAGGGTCCGCGCGCGACGAACCTCACTCGGCTGTAACTCGTCCGGCGGCATCCGCTACCGGCGAACTCGGACAGCTCTCGAAACGCGTTCCGTGTATATTACGCACCGCGAGCGACGGCGCCGTCGTTCGTCCGTCGGCCGACGCCCTCGCCGTCTCTCCCTCCCGCCGGCGGCGTCGCCGTTTTACTCGCCGAGCGACGAGCTTTCTACATGGAGGCCGACGACCCTAACAGCCACCTCGACGACCTCGACGCGTTCGTCGCCGAGAACCTCGACCGCTACGCCGAGACGCAGGGCGTCCTCCCGGAGCGGCTCGACGAGTTCGGCGAGCGGTACCGCTCGCAGGGGCACCTGACGCGGGATCAGCTGTACGAGATCGCCTACGAGTCGTCCACGCGGAGCGCGTACCACGTCGAGAAGAACCCCGAGGCGCGCTGCCGCGAGGTGACGCGCAACGCCCGCGCCGTCGACGGCGACTTCTCGTCGATCCACCTCATCACCGGCCTCGCCGGGTTCAAAGCGGCGACCGCGTCGTGCGTGGTGGCCGCGCTCGACGGCGATCGGCACGCCGTCGTCGACACGCGGGTCTGGGCGTCTCTGGAGCGGCTGGGTTACCTCGACGGGCGCAAGGAGTCGTTCGACGCCGCCGACTACGTGACGATGATCGAGCCGATCCGCGCGATCGCCGACGAGACGGGCTACCGGCCGGTCGACGTGGGCTACGCGCTGTTCGCGCACGACGCCCACGTCCGAGACGGGACGCTTCACTGAGGGACGGACCGAGCGAGCCGCGGCCGCGCGAGCGGCGCGCGAAAACCGCCTACACCGGGTACTCGACGCCGGTCGCCTCGGTCGAGTACTCCCAGAGCTTCCGGGCGTCGTCCCGGTCGTAGGAGGCGTCGTTCGACCGCCCGACGGTCGGGTGCCCGCGCATGTTCATCAGGCCGCCCGGCTCGACGTACGCCCCGCCGTCGACGTCGGCGGTGGCCGCGTACAGCATCGGCTCGACGCCGATATCGGCGTCCTGCCCGAGGACCGCGTTCGCGGCCTTCATGCCGACCTTCATCAGCGGGTTCCCGCTCTCCTCGGCGGTCCGCATCTGGAGGTTCGTGTCGGTGTAGCCGGGGTGGCAGGCGACGCTGCGGATCCCCGGGTCGCCGTCCTCGTCGCTCGCGGCGTCGAGCCGGCGCTGGAGCTCGTAGGCGAACAGCAGGTTCGAGAGCTTGCTGCGTCCGTACGCCTGCCACTTCCCGTACGACCGCTCCCAGTTGAGATCCGAGAAGTCCATCTCGCCCTGCTCGTGGGCCCCCGAGGACTGCGTGACGACGCGGGCGTCACCGCCGATCCCCTCGGCGGCGTCGAGGAGGTCGAACAGCCGTCCGGTGAGCGCGAAGTGGCCGAGGTGGTTGACGCCGAACTGCGTCTCGAAGCCGTCCTCGGTCTCGCTACGCGGGATCGCCATCACGCCGGCGTTGTTACAGAGCACGTCGACGGCGTCGTAGTCGTCTCGCAGGCCCTCGACGAACGCCTCCACCGAGTCGAGCGACGCGAGGTCGCACTCGCGGACGTCGAGGTCGCCGTCGAGGCCGCCCCTGGCGTCCGCCCGGACCTCGTCGGCCGCCGCCTCGGCGCGCTCGACGCTCCGACACGCCATCACGACGGTCGCGCCCCTCGCGGCGAACTCCCGGGTCCCCTCGAACCCGAGTCCGCTGTTCGCCCCGGTGACGACCACCGTCTTCCCGTCCAACCGCGGCATCTCGTCGGCCGTCCATCCTGACATGGACGGAGGAAGGGGCGTCACGGGGAGAAACCTGTCGGCGGCCGAACCGTCGCCCGAGAGCGTCCCCGGGACGGGGCGGCGACGCTCCGAAATCAGGTCTCCTCGAACCCGCGCAACACGACGGCCACCGCGTCCGCGGACGGAACGTCGCGGACGGCGTACTCGGTCGGGTGCCGTCGGGCGTGCGGGTACGTGTCCGGCTGCGGGACCGCGTACGTCTCCCGCCCCTCGAAGCCCCTGAAGAAGTCCCGCGTGATCATCGGTTCGACGAACGCTAACCGCGGCGGCTCGCTCTCGTCGGGTGCGATGAACCCTTGGATGAGCGTATTCGCGAACGCGTCCGGGTCCCCCGGCTCGCCCGGGCCGTCCGGGAGTTCCGGCGCGTCCGCGGGAGCCGTGTGTTCGCCCATGTCGGTGATGTACCGCTGGTCGGCGACCGGCTCGGGCGACCGCGCGTACCCCTCGGGGAGCTGGTCGTAATCGAACCGCGTCTCCGTCACCTCGCCGTCGGGATCCGGCTGCGGACTGCCGGGCGCGTACTCCCCGTTCCCGGTGTCGTACGGCGGGAGTCGAGGTCCGTCGACGGCGTCGACGGTCGCCGGATCGAGCATGTGGAAGTGAATATCGAAGTGCGGCTTGAGCCACGCGCCCGCCCCGCCGAAGTGGCCGCCCGGATTCCAGTTGAGCCCGAGGAACGTGAACGGCGTCCGCTCCGCGGCTGGGAACGGGACGAAGAACTGGAGCGACTGCTTGAAGTGGACCTGCGTCGCCTGCCCGCCCGCGTGGTACTTGTCGGTCTCGGCCCGGTGGTCGGCCGCTTCGAGCTCGCCGGCGTTCGGGAGGCCCTCCAGCGCCGTCCGGTCGAACTCCACGCCGTGGTACTTCGGCTCGCCCGACGGGGTCTCGGTGGTGAACGTCCTGACCGAGCCGTTTCCGAGGTCGACGCTCCGGCCGTAGGTCGTGATCCCCTTCGGTGGGAACCCGCCCGCAGCGCGGACGCCGGCGCCGTTCCCACTTCTCGGTTCGCCGACGGCGGTCGACGTGCCCCAGACGAGGGCGGCGCCGGTCGCGGCCGCGCCTCGGGGTACCGCCCGTCGGTCCGGCTCCGGCGGTCGGGTCGTGGTTCGCGCTCGGTTCGCCTCGCCACTCGCGTCGTCTGTCATTTCGGTGCTCCCTCCCGGCACGAATGCTGGTCTGTGACACATCACCGTGCCACATTAATCAATAAATTTAAATTATTTCAATGTAACGACCGGGCGGCCGACGGTACGACGGGATAGCAAGTTCAGACGCGTCCCGAGAACTGTCACGTGAGAGCGGCACACGCATCCGTCGGAGACGGCTTCTTCCGCGGGGATACACTTTCACCGCGCCGCCGGTGCGTTTTTAGGTGCCTCGGGGAAAGGAGTGAGTACCGAATGACGTCCTTCCAGTCGACGATCGGCGACGAGGAGGGGATCGCGGAGGAGCTGGCCGAGGGCCAGCGCGAGATCTCCATCGCCGAGTTCTTCGAGAAGAACAAACACATGCTCGGGTTCGACTCGGGCGCCCGGGGGCTCGTCACCGCTGTCAAGGAGGCAGTCGACAACGCCCTCGACGCGACCGAGGAGGCCGGCGTCCTCCCCGACATCTACATCGAGATCGAGGAGGTGGGCGACTACTACCGGCTCGTCATCGAGGACAACGGGCCTGGGATCACGAAAGAACAGCTTCCGAAGGTGTTCGGAAAGCTCCTGTACGGCAGCCGGTTCCACGCCCGCGAGCAGTCCCGCGGGCAGCAGGGGATCGGGATCTCGGCGGCCGTCCTGTACTCGCAGCTGACCTCGGGCCAGCCGGCGAAGATCACTTCGCGGCCGAAGGGCCAGTCGCGGGCGCAGTACTTCGAGCTCATCATCGATACGGACACGAACGAGCCGGAGATCCAGGCCGACGAGGAGACGACGTGGGACCGCCCCCACGGGACCCGGATCGAGCTGGAGATGGAGGCGAACATGCGCGCCCGCCAGCAGCTCCACGACTACGTGAAACACACCGCGGTCGTCAACCCCCACGCACGGCTCGAACTGCGCGAGCCGGGGCTCGACGAGCCGATGAAGTTCGAGCGCGCCACCGACGAGCTGCCGGCGGAGACGGAGGAGATCCGTCCGCACCCCCACGGCGTCGAGCTCGGCACGCTGATCAAGATGCTGGAGGCGACCGAGTCGTACTCGGTCTCCGGGTTCCTCCAAGAGGAGTTCACACGGGTCGGCAAGAAGACCGCCGACAGCGTGATCGACAACTTCCGGGACGTGTACTACGGCCGCGAGCTGTCGTGGTCGCCGCCCCGAGCGCACGACGACCGCGATATCGCGAGCGCGGTCTCCGAGGCCGTCGCCAACAAGGGCGCGGAAGCGACGACCGCCTTCGCAGCGGGCGTCGCCGAGACGGTCGGGAACAACGACCGGATCACCCGGTCCGAGCTCGCCGACATCGTCGACAACGTCGCGGAGACGGTCGAGGACGACACCGGAAAGACGTTCGGCGGGACCGTCCGCGAGAACGCGGTCGACGCCGGGTGGCGGGCGGTCACCGGCCGCGGCGGCGCGGACGAGGAGGCCGCGGCGTCGAGCGGCGACGGCGGGGCCGACGACCCCGAGGAGTCCCCGCTCGTCCCCGACGTGTACGCGCTGGTCGACGAGGCCACGTCGACGCGGAAGGACGACGCCGCGGTTCAGGCGATGGCCGAGGCGCTCGCGCGCCGGTTCGAGAACCTCGACGGCGACGCGTTCCGGACCACCCGCGACGACCTCGAACGCCTCGTCGCGGACGCGGCGTCGTTCGTCGCCGAGCAGCACGACGCGACCTTCGGCGAGACCGCGCGCGAGAACGTCGTCGAGGCGTTCTGGTCGCGGGCGCGGACCGTGCCAGACGACCCGCCGAAGGTGAAGTCGATCGCGGGCGACCGCGACGCCGCGGCCGACCTCCTAGAGGCGATGCGGACGACGGACATCCTCGCGCCGCCGACCGGGTGTCTCGCACCGATCACGGCGGAGCTGGTCGAGGCCGGGCTACGGAAGGAGTACGACGCCGACTTCTACGCGGCGGCGACCCGCGACGCCGAGGTCCACGGCGGCGACCCGTTCATCGTCGAGGCCGGGATCGCGTACGGCGGCGAGATTCCCGCCGAGGGGTCGGTCGAGCTGCTCCGGTTCGCCAACCGCGTCCCGCTCGTCTACCAGCGGGGCGCCTGCGCGACGACGGACGTGATAAAACAGATCGGGTGGCGCAACTACGGGTTAGACCAGCCCGGGGGGTCGGGGATGCCGAACGGGCCGGCCGTCATCAGCATCCACGTCGCCTCCACGAACGTCCCGTTCACGAGTGAGTCGAAGGACGCGCTCGCGAACGTCCCCGAGATCGAAGACGAGATCGAGCTCGCGGTCCGGGAGGCCGCCCGCGAACTGAAGTCGTTCCTCAGTAAGCGGCGCTCGATGCAGCAGCGCCGGGAGAAACAGGACGTGCTCGGTCGCATCCTCCCGGAGATGGCCGACAAGGTCTCGGAGGTCACCGGCCGGCCGCGCCCCGACATCGACGGGGCCCTGGCGCGGATCATGAACAACGTCAGCGTCGAGCGCGAGGTGAACGGCGAGGCGGTGACGCTCACCGTCGAGAACCACTCGGACGTGAACGAGGAGCTGGAGATCACCGACATCGTCTCGACGGAGCCGACCGACCTCTCCGACGGAACGGTGGTGGATATGGACGGCGAGTGGTTCGTCCAGTGGGAGCCCGAGGTCCCCTCGGGCGACGAGCGAGAACTGACGTACGCGGTCGACGGCGACCCCGAGTTCGAGGTCAGCGTCGGCGGCGTGGAGACCGAGAAACTCACGGTGAACGACTAATGACGACCGAAAGCGACGCACGAGACGAGCTGATCGACCTGGCCGCCGACTTCTACGACCAGTTCGCGGCGGGGTCGATTCCGGAGATGACGCTCCCCACGCGGACGAAGAGCAACATCGAGTACGACGAGGAGAGCGGCGTCTGGACCTACGGCGACCGCACCTCGACGCGAAGCGCGAACTCGGTGCGGGGCGCGCGCAAGCTGCTGAAAGCCGCCTACACGATCGAGTTCCTCGCGAACCAGCTCGACGACGATCGCTCGTCGACGCTGCGTGAGCTGTACTACCTGTCGGAGTCGTGGGACAACGACGAGGCGCAGTTCAACTCCCAGGACGAGTCGAACGACCTCGTGGAGGACTTAGAGATCGTCACGGGCGTCACCCGCGAGGACTTCCACATGCGCCCGGAGGAGTCTGGCGCGAAGGTGATGGGGCCGCTGCTCCTCCGCGAGCAGACCAACCGCGGTGAACGCGAGATCCACTGTCAGCTCGACGTGGGGCAGGGCGGCTACCAGATCCCGAACAACCCGGACACCATCGAGTTCCTCGACAACGACGCCGAGTTCGTCCTCTGCGTCGAGACCGGCGGGATGCGTGACCGGTTGGTCGAGAACGGGTTCGACGAGGCCCACGACGCCCTCGTAGTCCACCTCGGCGGCCAGCCCGCCCGCGCCACCCGCCGGCTCACGAAGCGCTTCCGCGACGAGCTGGACCTCCCGGTCGTGGTGTTCACCGACGGCGACCCGTGGTCCTACCGGATCTACGGCTCCGTCGCGTACGGCTCGATCAAGTCCGCACATCTCTCGAAGTACCTCGCGACGCCCGAGGCGCGGTTCATCGGGATCCAGCCCGAGGACATCGTCGAGTACGACCTCCCCTCCGACCCGCTATCCGACTCGGACATCAACGCCCTCGAATCCGAGCTGGAGGACCCGCGGTTCCAGACGGACTACTGGGAAGAGCAGATCGAGCTCCAGCTCGACATCGGCAAGAAGTCCGAACAGCAGTCCCTCGCGAGCCGCGGGCTCGACTTCGTCACCGACACCTACCTCCCCGAGCGGCTCGGGGAGATGGGCGTGATCTGACCGCCGGCGCCGTCGCGCTCGGCGGCCCGCCGCTACGCATCTTCGAACGCGATCCCGTCGACCTCGCGGCGCTCGCCGTCGGCGTCGTCGTCCTCGTACTTGTACACGACGCCGTCTTCCTCGTCGGCCGTGGCCCTATGCGAGCCGTCACAGAGCGGTTGCGAGTCGGAGAGCCCGCACCGACAGACGTAGATCAGGCCGTCGTCCCCCTTGTCGTCGTCGTCCAGTATCGTCGGCCCCCGGTCTTCGTGCGTGACTTCGCGTGCCATGGGCGCGAATCGGACCGCCGGGTGGATACCGTTTGGGGCCGCGGGCCGCAACTTCTCCGCGGCTCGCCCGTCGCAACCCCCTTGCCCGTGGGGCGCGTATCGGGGGTATGAGCGAGACAGACGAGCGCGACCCGGCGGAGCTGACCGACGACGAGTGGCGCGAGCGACTCTCCGACGAGGAGTACCGCGTGCTGCGCGAGAGCGGCACGGAGGCGAAGTTCTCCGGCGAGTACGTCGACCACCACCCCGACGACGGGGAGTACAAGTGTCGCGCCTGCGGCACGGTCCTGTTCGAGGCCGAGACGAAGTACGAGTCCGGCTGCGGCTGGCCCGCCTTCTACGCCGCCGAGGAGGAGTCGGTGACGACGACGGTGGACACCAGCCACGGGATGCGCCGCACCGAGGTCCGGTGCGCGAACTGCGACTCGCACCTCGGGCACGTGTTCGACGACGGCCCGGAGCCCACGGGGAAGCGGTTCTGCATCAACTCGGTCGCGATGGAGTACGACGACGAGTGAGCCGCCGCGACACGGCGCGTCGCGGGGTCACTCCGAGCAGAGCGGAAGCCTGACGACGAAGACAGCGCCCCTCGGCTCGTTGTCCTCGACCCACACGCCCCCGCCGTAAATCTCGACGAGCGAGCGGACGAGGTACAGCCCGATCCCCGCGCCCGGGCTGTCGAGGCCCTTCTCCCCCTTCCCGAATATCTCGTCGCGCTGGCCTTCGGGGATCCCCGGCCCGTTGTCGGCGACGCGGACCTCGGCGACGCCCTCGCCCTCGTCGACGGTCGCCGACACCGTCACCTTCGGCGGGGTCTCGTCGTTGTGCTGGACCGCGTTCCGCAGGAGGTTCCGGAACACCGAGCTCAACATCTCGTCGCCGACGACCTCGACCTCCGGGTACGAGCCCTCCACCGTGAAGACGGCCTCTGAGTACGCGGACCGCACCTCCTCGACCTGCTGTGAGAGGACCCGGTCGAGCGCGACACGGCTCGGCTCGGCGTCCTCGCGGAGCATCACTTCGGCGAGGTCGCGGACCGTCGTGGTGAGCGAGACGGCGCTCTGCGTGTTCCGCTTGATCACGTCGAGGTACTCCCGCCCCTCCTCGTCGACGTGGTCGTCGAGCAGTTCGGCGTACGCCCCGACGAGCTGGAGATCGTTGCGGATGTCGTGGCGCATCACCTGGTTCAGCAGCTGTAGATCGTCGCGCTGTCGCTTGAGGCGCTCTTCCGGGTCCGCCCTGTCGCCGCCCTCGAAGCGCGCGTCGTTACCCTCTCCGAGGGCCTCCTCCTCGTTCATACCGACGATATAGGCCTACCGGGGGTTTTAGATGTCGGTCGCGGGCGACCGGCGGTCCGTCGCCGCCCTCACACCCCCTCGTCGAGCAGTTCGCGGGCGACGATGTTCTTCTGGATCTCGGTCGTCCCCTCGTAGATCTGCGTGATCTTCGCGTCGCGGTAGAGCCGCTCGACGTCGTGGTCGTTGACGAAGCCGGCGCCGCCGTGGATCTGGACCGCCTCGTCGGCGACCTCGACCGCGGTCCGGGAGGCGAACTCCTTGGCCATCGACGCGAGCGCGGTCAGGTCGCCGGCCTCGTTGTCGACCGCCCACGCGGAGCGGTAGGTGAGCCAGCGGGCGGCCTCGGTGTTCGTGTGCATCTCCGCGAGCTTGTGTTTGATCGCCTGGAAGTCGGAGATGGAGCGGCCGAACTGCTCGCGCTCCTCGGCGTACTCCAGCGCGCGCTCGGCCGCGCCGCGGGCGATGCCGACGCCCTGCGCGGCGACCGCGGTCCGCGTCTCGTCGAAGAACTGCATGAGCTGGAGGAATCCCATCCCGCGCTGGCCGATCAGGTTCTCCTCCGGCACCCGCACGTCGTCGAAGCGGAGCTCCGCGGTGTCGCTCGCGCGGATGCCGAGCTTCCCGGTTATCTTGTCGCGGGTGAGCCCGTCGCGGTCGCCCTCGACGAGGATCTGCGAGTAGCCCGAGTAGCGGTCGTCGATATCGGGGTCCGTCTCGCAGACGACGACGAAGTAGTCCGCGACGGTGCCGTTCGTGATCCACATCTTCGACCCGTTTATGACCCACTCGTCACCGTCCTTCTCCGCCCGCGTCGTCACGCTCGTCACGTCCGAGCCGGCCTGCGGCTCGGAGATGGCCGACCCCATCACTGCGTCGCCCGCGGTCACTTCGGGAAGGACGCGCTCCTTCTGTTCCTCGGTGCCGAACTCCATCAGCGCCTCGGCGCCGAACCCGGCGCTCGAGATACAGAGCCCGATCCCGGGGTCGGCCGCGAACAGCTCCTCGGTGAGGATGGCGTTCTCCAGCGAGGAGTAGCCGATCCCGCCGTACTCGACCGGGACATGCGGCGCGAGCAGCCCCATGTCGGCGGCCTTGTCCATCACCTCGTGGGGGTACGCCTCGTCGACGTCGTACTCGGTCGCGACCGGTCGGATCTCCTCGTCGGCGAACTTCCGTACCTCCTCGCGCAGCTGCTTCTGTTCGTCGGTTAGCTGGAACTCCATGGCTCAAACATTAGGATCGAGCGTGATAATCTTTGGCGAACAGAAATAAATTTGGAATTAGTTGTTCGTTTACGCGCCGCGAGTGTGCCACCAGCGCGTCAGGCGCCCCGCGACGGCCGTATCGCGACGGGGACTGCGCCGCGACCGCGGCCTCAGCGTCCTTCGACGAATGCCGCGATCCGGTCGGTCGCCTCCTTCAGCTCGCGCATCGAGGTCGCGTACGACACCCGGAGGTGCCCTTCTCCGCCCTCGCCGAAGACCGACCCCGGGACGACGGCGACGCCCTGCGCCTCCAGCAGCTCCTCGGCGAACGCCTCGTCGTCCCCGCCGCACTCGGGGAACGCGTAGAAGGCGCCGCCCGGCTCGAAGGTGTCGAGGCCCAGCTCGTTGAACCGGGAGACGACCAGCCGCCGGCGGCGGTTGTACTCCTCGACCATCTCCGACACTTCGTCGTCGCAGCGGTCGAGCGCCTCGATCGCCGCGTACTGCGGCGTCGTCGGCGCCGACAGCATCGTGTACTGGTGGATCCGGTTCATCGCGTCGATCGCGTCGGTCGGCCCCAGCGCGTACCCCAGCCGCAGTCCGGTCATCGCGTACGCCTTCGAGAAGCCGTTGACGACGACCGTGCGCTCGCGCATCCCCGGCTGGGTCGCGATCGAGGCGTGGTCGCCCCCGTACGTGAGCGCGGCGTATATCTCGTCGGCCACCACGCGGAGCTCGTTGTCGCGGCAGAACGCCGCGACCTCCGCGAGTTGCTCGTCGGTCATCGTCGCGCCCGTGGGATTGTTCGGGTAACACAGCACGAGCAGGTCAGCGTCGGCCGCGCCCGCGGCCTCCAGCGACTCCCGGGTGAGCGCGAAATCGTCCGCGGCGCGCGTGGGGACCGTCAGCCGCTCGCCGCCTGCCAGTTCGATCCCCGGTCCGTATGAGATGTACGTCGGCTCGTGGACCGCCACGGTGTCGCCGGGGTCGACGAGCGCGCGGAAGGCGAGGTCGACCGCCTCGCTCGCGCCGGTGGTGACCAGGACCTCTTCGGACGGGTCGTACGACTGGTCGTAGCGCTCGTGGTGCGCGGCGACACGCTCGCGGAGCGCGGCCATCCCGCGGTTCGCGGTGTAGGACGTTTTCCCGCGTTCGAGCGAGTCGATCGCGGCGGTGCGGGCGGCCCACGGCGCCGAGAAGTCGGGCTCGCCGACCCCCAGCGAGATCACGTCGTCGCGCGCCTCAGCGAGTTCGAAGAACTTCCGGATCCCCGACTCCGGGAGGGTGCGCGCGCGGTCCGAGATCCTCATGGCGACACGGAGAGGCGGTCGTCGTCGTCCCCGTCCTCGAACCGGATCCCGCCGTCCTTGTACGTCTCCATGATGTAGTGGGTCACGGTCTGGGTGACCGCCGGCATCGGCGCGACCTGCTCGGAGATGAACTCGGAGACGTCCTGCATGTTCTCGCCGAGCACCTCGACGGCGAAGTCGTAGTCGCCCGAGACCAGGTGTAAGGCGTCGACGGCGGGGAACTTCGCGATCCGGTCCGCGACCTGCTCGTACCCCGTCTCGCGGTCGAGTTCCACGTTGATCTCGACGACGGCGCGGATCTTCCCCTCCTCGACGCGGTCCCAGTCGACCACGGCTTGGTAGCCGTGGACGACGCCGTCGCCCTCCAGCGCGTCGATCGCGTCAGCTACCGCCGCCGCGTCGAGGCCCGTCTGGGCCGCGATGTCGTCGATGTCCTCGCGGGCGTTCCGCGCCAACACGTCGAGTACCTCGCGCTCGGCGTCCATACCCTACGATTACTCGGGGGCGGTTTATGAGTAGCGACGGGCGCAAGACGGGCGGCGGCGCGCCGCGCCGCGCCCGTTCGTCGCGTCCCCTTCCGCCACCCCTACCGCTTTCAGCGTGGCGCGAGACGGACGGACCATGGCTTCCGACACCAGCGGCGGACGCGACACGTTCGACATCGGCGGGGCGTTCACGGTCGACCGACTCGGTTTCGGCGCGATGCGGGTCACCGGCGAGGACGTCATCGGCCGGCCCGCCGACGAGGAAGACGCGAGGGACGTGCTCCGGCGGGCAGTGGACCTCGGCGTCGACTTCGTCGACACCGCGGACTCCTACGGCCCGGGCGTCTCCGAGCGGCTCATCCGCGAGGCGATCGGCGATCCCGACGACGTGGTGATCGCCTCGAAGGCCGGGCTGCTCCGCAACCGCGAGGGCGACTGGCTCCCCCACGGCGACCCGGACTTCCTCAAGAACCAGGTCCTGTGTAGCCTCGACCGCCTCGGCACCGACACGATCGACCTCTACCAGTTCCACCGCCCGGACCCGGACACCGACTTCGCGGAGTCGGTCCACGCGTTCGCGGAGATGAAAGACGCCGGGCAGATCGCGCACGTCGGGCTCTCCAACGTCACCGTCGAGCAGCTGGAGACCGCGACGGACATCGTCGACATCGCGACCGTCCAGAACCGGTACAACGTCGGCCACCGCGACGACGAGGCCGTGCTGCGCGCTTGCGAGGGCCGCGGCGTGGGCTTCATCCCGTGGGGCCCGATGTACGCGGTCGACGACGACGAGTCCGCCGACGCGCTCGACGAGGTCGCGGCGCGACGCGACGCCACGCCGCGGCAGGTTGCGCTCGCGTGGCTCCTCGATCACTCCGACGTGACGCTCCCGATCCCAGGCACGTCGAGCGTCGACCACCTCGAATCCAACCTCGCGGCCGCGGACCTGTCGCTGACGGCGGAAGACATGGCCGCGCTGAACGCGATAGATCCGCGGGAATAGGCCCGAAATCCGACGGTAGACGGGCGAGTTCCTATTCGTCGAACGGGTTCGTCAGTTCGACCGTCTCCTCGCGGTCGGGGCCGACGCCGACGGCGTAGACCGGCGTGTCGATCTCGTCGGCGACGAACTCCAGGTAGTCGCGGGCCGCCTCGGGGAGCGCGTCGTAGCCCGCCTCGGCGACCGCCGAGGAGTCGAACGGCGCCCACGTGTCGAGCATCTCGTATACCGGCTCGCAGCGCTCCCACCGGTCGGTCGTGGTGGGGACGGTGTCGAGCGTCTCTCCGTCGAGCTCGTAGCCGGTACACACCTTCAGCTCGTCGAGCCCGGCGAGCACGTCGACGTGGTTGACCGCGACCCCGGTGAACCCGGAGACGCGCGCGGCGTGACGGAGCATCGGCAGGTCGAGCCAGCCGATCCGGCGTGGGCGGCCGGTGACCGTGCCGAACTCGCCGCCCTTCTCGCGGATCTCGTCGGCGAGCGCCTCCTCGTCGGCGTCGCCGTCGAGTTCGGTCGGGAGCGGCCCCTCGCCGACGCGCGAGAGGTACGCCTTCACGATGCCCACGACCTCGCCGTCGCCGACCGTCGTGACGCCGAGCCCGGAGCCGACGGCCGCGCCGCCCGCGGTCGGGTTCGACGAGGTGACGAACGGGTAGTTCCCGTGGTCGACGTCGATGTGCGTCCCCTGCGCGCCCTCGAAGAGGATCTCGTCGCCCGCCTCGTGACGGCGGTGAAGGTAGTCGGAACAGTTGACGGTCATCCCCTCGTCGGCGAGGCGCTCGCCGATCGCGGCGAACTCCTCGTGGAGGGCGTCGACGTCGAAGGCGGCCGCGCGGTCGTCATCGCTGTCGTCGTCGCCGGACTGCGTCCGGCTGCCAGAGGCGCGTTGCGCCTCGCTGTCGAGGTCGAGCCCGTACACGTCCTCGACGAGCGCGCGCTTCTGCGGGACCGCGTACTCGAGCTTCTCGCGAAGGGTCTCGGGGTCGAGCAGGTCCGCGACCCGGATCCCGCGGCGGCCGGCCTTATCCTCGTAGGTGGGGCCGATACCGCGACCGGTCGTGCCGACCGCGTCGCCGGCGTCGTCGTCGGCTTTTACCTCCTCCTCGATCCCGTCCAGCACGCGGTGGTACGGCATGATCACGTGCGCCCGGCGGGCGACGCGCACGTCGGGGTCGAGCCCCTGCTCGCGCAGGTTGTCGATCTCGGCGAACAGCGTCTTCGGGTTGACGACGCAGCCGTTGCCGAGGATACCGACGGTCCCCCGGACCGCGCCGCTGGGAACCAACGAGAGTTTGTACTCCGCGCCGCCTTCGACGACGGTGTGGCCGGCGTTGTCGCCGCCCTGATAACGGACTACGACGTCCGCGTCCCCTCCCCACCGGTCGACGAGCGCGCCTTTGCCCTCGTCGCCGAGTTGGGAGCCGACGATGGTGAGTGTCATACGACCTGCCGATTCCCGGCGGGGGGTAAAACCGATTACGGTCTGTGACTGCGACATAACCACGAATGAGGATCACTGAATAAACGGCTCACAGGAAATAGGCTCGTTCGTGTATCTTCGCAGTTTCCGGACCTGTACTCACTCTCGCGGTCTCCGTCGCGATCGGGCGCGCCGCGTCCGAGCCGCGCGCTGCGCCGCAATCGAACACGTTAATTACTGCCACGTCAAAGAGTGCGATCTGACAGGGTGACCGCGGTCGCCGACAGCAACTTTTAAACGGGGGCATGACAAGTTAACATGTGCCATGATAGATCGACTAGAGAAAGAGGTAGACATGCTGGAACGTCACCTCCAAGTCCTGCGGATGGTCATCGAGAACGAGCCGATCGGCATCGTGAAGATGTCGAACGAGACTGGGTACCCGCACCACAAGGTCCGATACTCGCTGCGCGTCCTCGAAGAGGAGAACCTCATCGAGCCGTCCAGCCAGGGAGCGATCACCACGGAGCGGACCCACGAGTTCGTCGACGAACTCGACGAGAAGCTCGACGAGACCGTTGATAAGCTGGGGTCGATGCGGATCGACGACGCCGCGGAACTCCAGAACTGACTGCGATTCCGATTTGGCCCGCCGACGTAGGTGCCGCGTTTTCTCTCTCAGCCCGCGCTCGCGAGCCGCGGCGGTCGGACCGACTACAGGTCCGGGACCGTCATGTGGAACCCGCCGTCGCGCGCCTCGACGAGGCACAGGTGGAACCCCTGCTTGCGCGAGAGCTTCACGAAGCTCGCCCGCTTGGACCGGCTGAACAGGCCGCCGCCGACCGCATCGCTCGCGGTCTCTAAGGCCCCGGGCTCGAAGAAGCTCTCAGTCACCGCGAACGCCCCGGCGAACGTCTCGTTGGAGGCGGCGATGTCGCGCCCGTTCTCGACGAGCGACTCCAGCGTCCCCTCGGGCGTCGGGTCCCGGCTGTCGTTCAGGTCGGCGACGAACAGCGGGTGCCCCATGCGATCGCGCAACACGAGGTCGAACGACCGCTGCTCGCGGACCTCCTCGCCGCCCTCGCGGAGTTCGACCGACACTGCCCCGCCGATCTCGGCGCGGTCGATGTCCGGGAGCGCGTCGTAGAGGTCCCGAAGCGTCCCCTCGTTCCCGGTACCGCGGACCTCGAACGGGAGGTCCTCGACGAGCCAGCGGGTGAAGCCGTACTCGATGGTGTCCCCGAGGAACTCCTCGAACGGCCGCCCGTCGACGGCGAGGCCCTCTGTCTCGAAGCTGGTGTGGTGTTCGACCCGGAGGTTCTCGCGGAGGGCCTCGCGGTCGACGCTCCCGTTGTGGGCGTCCGCCAGCGTCGCGCCCTCCTTCGATTCGTACCTGATGAACAGGTTCGTTCCGCTGCGCGCCTTCGCGGGGGTGAGCGTCCGCTCGGCGTCCGGGAGCCGGTCCTTCGCCTCGGAGAGCTCGCGGCGGAGCCGGTCGCGCTCCTCCCGGAGGTCGCCGACCTCGGACTCGAGCCGCTCGACCTCGTCGACCAACTCGTCGCGTTCGGTCGCGATCTCGTCGCGCTCGGCCGCTAGCCGGTCGCGTTCGTCGGCCAGCGACTGGCGCTTCGTCTCCGTCTCCTCGAGGGCCGCCTCGAGCTTCCGAAGCCGCTCCGGGCTCGCGTCGCCCGTCGCGTCGCGGGCGTCGCGGGCGTCGCGCTTCGAGACCGCCGACGGCGTCGACGCGGACCGCTCGGTGGAGCGCGGCGACGGCGACCCGCCGTTCGCGTTCGATCCGCTCCGCTCGGCCCGCCCGGGGTCGGCCGCCGAACGAGAACGCTGCGACGGCGGGTCGGGACGCTCGTCGGCCCCGCGGGGTTCGTCGCCAGCCTCCGACGGGTCGAGCGCCGGGATGGACTTCTGCTCCCGCCACTCGGCCTCCTCCGAGAAGACGTCCTCGTCGCTCGACGCGTTCCCGGTGCCCGACGCGCCCTCGGCGTTCGATGCGTCTCCCGCGTCCGGCGTTCCCCGGGTGTCCCGCGAAGCACCGTCTCCGGTCGCTTCGGTCGGTGGCCGGCGCTCGCGGTCCGCCACCCCCGCCGCCTCGACGTCCGTCTCCGCGGCGTCCATCTCCGCGGCGTCGGCGGCTCCTATCTGTACCGCGTCGGGCGACTCTTCGCCCTCCCCCGTCGTCGCTTCACCGCCCGCTTCGGCCGCGTCGGGCCCGTCCGAATCTGAGTCGCGAGCGGCGGTCGTCGGGTCGTCTCGGGGCCGGGCCGCCGAGCCGTCGTCCCGCCCGGTGTTCGGCGCGGGATCAACGGCGTCCGCGGGGGAAGCTTCATCGGCTCCGCCCGGCGCGTCCCTCCCGTCGTCGCCCCTCGAGTCGGGGTCGCTCCCCGCGTCTTCCGTCTCGTCGGTCGTCCCGTCGTCCGTAGCGTCCGCCGTCCCCGCGTCGTCCGGGAGCGGGCGGACGTCGAGATCGACCTCGTACACGGTGTAGATGCCGACCTCGTCCGCGGCGAGTTCGAAGGCGTCGTCCCCCGTCTCCAGCCGGCGCGCGTTGCCGACGTACGCGGCGGCCATCGACTCGCCGCCGGTGTACGCGACGTAGTAGTCGCCGGAGAGGACGTTCTCCGACAGCTCGATGTAGCCGGTGAATCCGCCCTGCGAGAGCTTCCGGTCCGCCTCCTTGAGCGGCGTGTCATTGGTGTAGTACTTCGCCCGCGGCTCGCCGCCGAGCTCCTGCATCGCGAAGAGCACCGGGAGCGCGTCGTCGGGGGCCCGGTAGACGGTCCCCGAGGCCTCCGCGAAGGCGTCGAGCGTCGCGTCGACCACGCCGACGACGCGACCGTCGACGAGGAACACCCACCCGACCCCGTCGGTCGCGGCGCCGGAGAACCCGTCGTCGACGATCCGCCCGAGCCCCGCGAGCCCGTCGGAAAACGAGCGCTCGTCCCACTCGGCGATCGCTTCCCTTCGCTGTGCGTCCATCCTTGCGTTTACGTCGCCAACACCGACTCAAATACCTTCCGGAGCGTGAGACGGCCGTCTGACGCCCCGCTCCGCCGCTCCGACCGGCGGACGGCGGCGGCCCCGAGAGCGCTCTCGACGGCCCGTCCCGCTCACCCCTCGTCGACGGCGGCGATCGCCTCCCGACCGAGGTCGACGACGTCCTCCGGGAGGTCGCTCGCCGCGAGTTCAGACCGGGTGTACCAGCGCCACTGGTCCGGGTCGACCTCGTCGTCGCCGACGGGAGCGATCTCTCGGGAGCCGACGCGGGCGTAGTAGAGGTGATCGACGTGCTGGTGGCCCACCGACCCGTCCTCGTGGACGTTGATGTCGTGGAGCATGAGGTGGGCCGGCTCCGGGAGCCCGCGGGTGTTCGGGCCCGTGATCTGCGACTCGGCGGCGACCAGCTCCGGCGTCAGCCCCGTCTCCTCGCGGACCTCGCGGCGAGCGGCCTCGTGCGGGAGCTCGTCGCGGTCGACGTGGCCGCCGGGCGGCAGCCGGATGCCGAGCCGCTCGTGGTCGTGAAGCGCCGTCGCGCCGTCGTTGACGATGTACGTCGTCGCCGTGAAGTGGCGGGTCGTCTCCATACGTGCGGGTGGCGACGCGTCACCTTCGCGGTTTCGACCCGGACGGAGGGCGACCGACGCGGCGGCGGGCAGAAAAGCGGCTCAGTTCAGCGCGACGGAGTCCTCGGCCTCGAGGAGCTCGTGGTACCGGTTCCGGATGGTGACCTCGCTGATGTTCGCGACCTCGCTGACCTCGCTCTGGGTCACCTTCTCGTTGACCAGCAGCGAGGCGGCGTAGACGGCGGCGGCGGCGAGCCCGACCGGCGACTTGCCGGAGTGGATCCCTTGCTCCTTCGCCGTGTCGAGCAGGCTGCGGGCGCGGCGCTCGGCCTCGTCGGAGAGGCCGAGGTCGGAGGCGAACCGCGGGACGTAGCTCTCGGGGTCGGCGGGCTGGATCTCCAGCTTCAGCTCGCGGACGACGTAGCGGTACGTCCGAGCGATCTCGTCCTTCTCGACGCGGGAGACGCCCGCGATCTCGTCGAGGCTCCGCGGCGTCCCGGCCTGCCGGGCTGCGGCGTACAGCGAGGCCGTCGAGACGCCCTCGATGGAGCGCCCCGGCAGGAGGTCCTCGTCGAGCGCGCGGCGGTAGATGACGCTCGCGGTCTCGCGGACGTTGTCGGGGAGGCCGAGGGCGCTGGCCATGCGGTCGATCTCGCCGAGCGCCTGCTTGAGGTTGCGCTCCTTGGAGTCGCGGGTGCGGAACCGCTCGTTCCACGTCCGCAGCCGCTGCATCTTCTCGCGCTGGCGGCTGGACAGCGACTTACCGTAAGCGTCCTTATCCTGCCAGCCGATGTTCGTCGAGAGCCCCTTGTCGTGCATCATGTTCGTCGTCGGGGCACCGACGCGGGACTTGTTGTCCTTCTCCTTGGAGTCGAACGCGCGCCACTCCGGCCCGCGGTCGATCTCGTCCTCTTCGACGACCAGTCCGCAGTCGACGCAGACGGTCTCGCCGTGTTCCGTGTCCGTCGCTAGCTGACCGCCGCACTCGGGACACCGCAGTTCCTCCTCTTGGCTCTCCGACTCGGTTTCGCGCTCGTCGTCGGCCGTCTCTGTCGTGTACGTTCGAAGGTTCTCGCTCATTGGTTTGGTACGTGGAGGGAACAACGAAACCGAGAGACGGATCTCGGTGTTTTCCTCACCTTCGGGTAAGTGAGCCAAATACTTAAATGTTTGTGTGGTTGGTCCCTCTGAGACACGCCCGAAAACGGAGTGTACAACCCTGTAAGATTCGGTATTCGAGATGCCTCCTGCGAAACCACGTCACGAGCGAAACAGACGGACTCTCCCCGGGATATAGTATATAGGCGTTTCGCGGTGACGGGACGGCGTTCGCGGCGACCGATCCGGCCGTCAGTCCCCGGTCGCGAAGGTCGCGCTCGCACCGACGAGATGGCCGACGACGACGCCCAGTCCGGTCACCAGTAGCACTGTCGCGGCGAAATCCGGACCGGCGGTGACGCCGGCGGCCTCCGTCACAGGTATCCCGTCCGCGTCGGAGATCGGCACCGTCCCGTCGGTCGCGTGACGCGTCAACGGCACCCGAGAGACCGCCCGCAGCGCGAGCATCGTCGGGAGGTATCCGAGGGTCGCGCCCATGCCGGTCACGGCGCCGGCGAGCAGGTCGTCGACACCGAGGTATCGGACGGCGGCCGCGGCGCCGAGAGCGAAGGTCAGCGGGACCGCGCGGAGCGGCCACAGCGCGGCGTCGGCCTGTATCAGCGGATGCCCGAAGATGACGTGGTTCGACAGCCCGGGTCCCGTCCGGACCCGGACCCAGTGGGCGTCGAGGAGGAACCAGATCGACCCCTCGACCGCGGATATCGGGCCGCCGACCATCCACCGGGCGACCTCGGACTCCCCCGGCGAGACGCCGGCGACCGCGAGCCCGATCCAGGTGAGCGCCAGTCCGAGCAGCGCCGCAGCGCTCCCGCAGGCGACGGCGACCGGCAGCCAGCCGGACGGGAGGTGTACGAGCGAGAGGAGGGTAGTTCGTCGGTCCGTCGACATCACGCCCCGGTCGTTCCGGCTTGGCGGGCATATGCTTTGTCGCGGGTCGTCGAGGCCCCTCACCGTCTCGCCGGTTCCGAGAGGACAACCGCTTTGCCCCTCCCCGAACAGGGGCACGTATGAACCGACCGCGGCTCGACGACCGCCTCGCCGACCTCGAGACGGACGGCTACCTGATCGACGCCTCGCAGGAGGACGCCAACCAGCTGTACCTCTCCGGGTTCACCGGGCCCGACCCGTTCCTCACGCTGTACGCCGACGGAGCGGTCCACGTCCTCGTCGGCGGCCTGGAGTACGGGCGGGCGAAGAAGGAGGCGACGGCCGACGGCGTCGAGCGCCACGCCGACTACGACTACGAGTACGGCGGGTGCGAGGCGCGAAACGACATGTACGCCGCGTTCGTCCGCGACAAGGGCGTCGAGTCCGTCTCGATGCCGCCCCGCGGCCCGGTCGGTACCGCCGACGCCCTCCGGGAGCGCGGCGTGGCGGTGACCGTCGACACCGACGACCGGCTCCGGGAAGTCCGGGCGGTCAAGACCGACGACGAGATCGAGGCGATCCGCGAGGCCCAGGCGGCGAACGAGGCGGCGATGCGCGCCGCCGAGGACCTGATCGCCGGCGCGGACGTGGCGACCGAGAGCGACGACGCGGAGACGGGCGTCCTGCTCCGCGACGGCGAGCCGCTCACCAGCGAGCGGGTGACCGAGGAGATCGAGGTCACCCTCCTCCGGCACGGCTGCGCGCTCGACGAGACGATCGTCGCCGGCGGCGCGCAGGCCGCGGACCCCCACGACCGCGGCTCGGGCCCGCTCCGCGCGGACGAGGCGATCATCGTCGACATCTTCCCCCGGTCGAAGGCGACGAAGTACAACGCCGACATGACGCGGACGTTCTGCGTCGGCGAGCCGAACGAGACCCTCCGCGAGTGGTACGAACTCACCGAGCGCGCCCTCGACGCCGCGCTCGACGCGGTCGAGCCGGGCGCGACCGGGGAAGACGTCCACGCCGCCGCCTGCGAGGTGTACGAGGAGGCCGGCGAGCCGACCTTCCGCACCGACCCGGAGACGGAGACCGGGTTCATCCACTCGACGGGGCACGGCATCGGTCTCGACGTCCACGAGTCGCCGCGGCTCGCGAGCGGCGGCGGAGAGCTGGAGCCGGGCCACGTGATCACCGTCGAGCCCGGCCTCTACGACCCCGACGTGGGCGGCGTCCGGATCGAGGACCTCGTCGTCGTCACCGAGGACGGCTACGAGAACCTCACCGACTACCCGATCCGGTTCGCGGCCGAGTAAGCTCTCGGGCGGTCCGGCCGGGGAGGCTCCGGTTCGTCTGACCGCGATCGGAAGCCGCTTTGACCCGTGTCCGGTACGGCGACCGTGAACTGGCGGTACGAACACACGGCGCTCGCGCTCTGTACGCTCGCGTTCACCGGCACCATGGTGGCGCGGCTGGCCGTCAGCCCGCTGGTCCCGGAGATCACGACGCAGTTCGGCGTCACCAACGGCACCGTCGGGCTCGCGCTCAGCGGCATGTGGCTCACCTACGCGCTGGCGCAGTTCCCCTCCGGCGTCCTCGGCGATCGCTACGGCGAGCGCCGCGTCATCCTCACCGCGGTGGGGGCCACCGCGATCGCGTCGGTGCTCCTCGCCGCCTCGCCCTCGATGCTCGCGTTCGGACTGTTCGCGGCCGTTCTCGGCGTCGGGGCGGGGCTCCACTACTCGGTCGCGACGACGTTCCTCACGCGGCAGTTCGACGACACCGGCCGCGCCATCGGCGTCCACGTGGCCGGGGGACCGCTCGCGGGACTCGCCGCGCCGCCGGCGGCCGCGCTCGTCGGATCGCGGTACGGGTGGCGCGCCGGGGTCCTCCTCGGCGCTGCCGTCGCGGTCCCCGTGTTCGCGCTGTTCGCGTGGCGGGTCCGGCCGACCGAACCGCTCCGCCCCGACCAGCCGATGGGCGAGCGGTTCGCGTTCGGTCCGCTCGCCGAGCTGCTCTCGCGGCCCGAGATCCTCTACACGACGGCGCTGGCGACGATGGGCGCGTTCACGTGGCAGGCGACCGCATCCTTCCTGCCGACGTTCCTCGAGGTCGGGACCGGCTTATCGAGCGCGCTGTCGGCGCTTTTGTTCTCGGCGTACTTCCTCGTCCACGGGGGAACACAGCCGGTCACCGGGTCGATATCCGACCGGATCGGCCGCGACGCCACCGCGATGGTGACCATGAGCGCCGGCGTCGTCGGGTACGGGGCCCTCGTCGCGACTGCGACGCTCGACCTGGGGCTGCCGGTCACGGTCGCGGGCGTCGGCCTCGTCGGCCTCGCGATGTCGTGGGGCGCGCCGGTACAGTCGCGGTTCATGGACCTCCTCTCCGACGCCGAGCGCGGCGCCGGGTTCGGGCTGGTCCGGACGGCGTACATGGTCACGGGGGCCTCCGGCAGCGTCGTCGTCGGCGCCGTCTCCGACGCCGCGGGGTGGCCAGTCGCGTTCGGGCTGCTCGCCTGCGTGATGGCGCTCGGGCTGGCCACGCTGTCGGCGAACCGGCTGTTTGGCTTGGGGTACTGACTCGCCGCAGGTATGTCAGCTACATGCCTGTTGTAGAGTTACTACACACAGATTCGGTCGACTGAACCCCGATTCGAACGCCAGCCAGAATATAATATACAAAACAAGTCAGCACGTATTTACGTACGTGTCTGGAGGGTACCGTAGACCACATATGAACAGGCGATACGTTCTCACCAGCGCGGCGGCCGTCTCTCTTCCACTTGCGGGCTGTAGCGGTTCGACCCCCGACGAGTCGGCGCCGCCGAACGGGTCCGAGGAAGCGTCCGACGGGGACGACGGGGACGACAACGGCTCGGAGAATCAGACGGAAAGCACCGAAGACGCGGCGCCGACACTGGACGATTTCGACTACCCGGACGGGGCACGTCAGGACGGTGTCGACGGAGCGACGCTGTTCGGCACGCACGAATCGACCCTGGTCGAGGCGGGGTCGTTGACGCACGAGGGGGAGCGCACCGACGTGTTCGACGACAACGAGTTCTCCCAGACGCAGACGAGCAAGTTCGACGACAACGCCGTCTCGCGTGAGGTAACGGAGAACGGGGAGACCGAGCGTGTCTGGTCGCCGGCCGACGAGGACGTGGCGTACGTCAGGATGGAGTCCGGGTTCGAGCAGGCCTACAGGGTGGACGAGCGCGCACCGCCGACGGACGAGGTGACCGGGCTGAGCGAGTTCAGGCGGTACATCTCCGAGGTGGAGTGGGGAGCGGCGACGGAACTGGTCGAGACCGCGGGCGGCTTGGGGGTCGTCTACGAGTCGGTCGGCTACTCGGAGCGACTCAGCTACGGGGAGATGCGGGAGTTCGACGCGTCGATAACGGTCAGCGAGTCCGGATTCGTGAGCCAGCTGGAGTACGATCAGACGGAGCTCCAGGGCGGCGAAACGATCGCGTTCGACGTTACGGCCGCGATAACCGCGGTCGGCGACACGAGCGTGGACGAGCCCGACTGGGCGGACGCGGCGCGAGAGCAGGGCGTCCGGTTCGACGTCGCGTTCACCGACGACGGCACCGCGTTCCGGGTGGAGATGACGGGCGGCGACGACGTGTCCCGAGACGCACGTATTCGTCTGCGAGACGAACGGGGGAGCGCCAGCAGCAGGCTTTCGGAGCCGCTCTCGGTCGGCGACGTGCTGTTCGTCGGACTCTCCGAGAGCGGCGGCCTCCTGATCGACGAGAGCGAAGCGCCCGCCGAGGCGCGACCGCTGGCCGGGGACCTTCGGCTCACCGTTCGCACGGAGTTCCCGCTTCTGACTCACACGCGGCGGCCGTAGTCCGCCGGACGCCGCTCGCTGTCGGCGTGGTGCGTTTCTAGGAAGAAGCCGGGTCAGGCGTCGAGACGACCCTTACAGCCGGTCGTCTTCGATGCTTCCGGGGTCTTCGGCGGTGTCGAACATGTTGTTCTCGGCGCCGTCGAGCATCTCGTCGCGGGGATCGTCGTCGACGACGCTCACGTTGTACGCCTCGATGCCGGACGCGATGAGGTCCTCGGCGGCCTGCTCCTCGGAAACGAACTCCTCATCGGCCAGCTGCTGAAACTCCGCGTACACGTCGTCCGAGAGGTTCAGCTCGAAAGTGGGCATACCTCCCGTATCGACCGGACGCTTTTAAATTGTTCCCTCGTTTCGCGAGGCGTTCGGAGAGGCTGGTTCCAGTGAGCGACTCTGCCGAGACGATCATCGAAACGTACGACGACGGCCATCGGATCGTCCGCGAGGAGCGTGTCCGCCCTGACGCGTACCACTTCGACGGCCCCGACGGGCGCATCGCGCCGTCCGACCTCCCGCAGGCGGCCCGGCTGTACGCCGATCTGTACGCTATCGCCGGCGGGTTCGACGAGAGACAGACCGGCAGACGGGGTACCCCGCCCTCGGTCGTCCGAGCCGACGAGGAGGTCCGGATGACGTGTCTCGCCGTCAGGCTGTCGGTGGCGTACGCCGCCCGGGCGTTCGACGTCGACGAGTCGATCGTCCGCGACGCCGTCGACGACGTCCACGCGCGGGGGTCGGAACTGCGATCACGGGCGGGCGAGAACGGCTGAGAACCCATCGCCGACGACGATCCGAACATCTGCTCAGGCGCCGCTCTTGGGCAGGACCGGACCGGGGGAGGGAACTGCGAGCGGCTACAGGTCGCTCCACGCGCCGAGGAACCGCTGGACCGCGGTCAGGTGACCGACGACGGCGAACAGCGCGAGCAGCAGGCCGACGACGTTCAGTCCGGCGACGATCGGCGCCGAGTAGACCGCGGCGACGACGCCCACGACGCCCATCAGCGCGAGCCGGTCGGCCCGGCCGAGGAGGCCGCCGTACTCGCGGCCGATCCCGACCGCCTGGATCTGCGTGCCGAGGTACGAGGTGAGCAGGACGCCCGTGACGGCGGCGAAGCCCAGCGCGTACGCCTCCACGCCGGCCGTGAGCCCGCCGATGACCGCCACGTCGGCGTAGCGGTCGAGGACGTGGTCGAGGAAGTCCCCGCCGTCGGAGGCGATCTCCTGGTGGCGCGCGAGGGCGCCGTCGACGAGGTCGAGCCAGCCGTTGAGGAGGACGAGTAGCGCGCCGGCCGCGTACAGCGGCGTCGACCCGGCGGCGAAGGCCGCGGCGGCCCCGACCGCGACGAGGAAGGCGATCACGCTCACCTGGTCGGGCGAGAGGCCGAGCCTGTCGGCCGCGGACACCCACGGGCCGAGCAGCCGGTCGGCCACGGAGCGGTACTGGTCGAGGGTCATCTACCGTCTCGACGCTCGCGGCCGGCTCATATATAATCGATGAAGTCCACGGTGCCGGCGCTCGGCTCGCGCTCCCCCTCGATCGCTGCCCGGATCGCATCGGCGACCGCCTCGGGGTCGCGGTCGGTGGCGTCCACCTCGTAGACGTTCTCCGCGCCGTGTTCGGCCACCGCCTCCGAGAGGATCACGTCGAGCGCCTCGCTCTCGGCGTTCTCGGCCGCCGTCTCGGCCGTCTCGCCGCGCGCCTCGAGTCGGGACTCGACCGTTTCGGGGTGACAGCGCAACACGACGACGCGGTCGACAGCGAACCGGTGCGCGAGGTGCGAGTCGAGGACCCCGGACCAGCCGCCGAGGTCCTCGCGGACCGCGTCGAGGTCGGCGACGAGCGTGTCGCGCTCGTCGTCGCGCTCGGTCCAGAGGTCGTCGTCGGACTTGATCCGGTCGTTGAGGTGGATCACGTCGTACTCCCCTTCGAGCAGCGCCGTCGCGGTCGTCTTCCCGGTCCCGGGCGTGCCCGTGACGGCGACGCGGTCGGCGCGGTCGCGGTCAGGGGTGGCGTCGGCGTCGTCGGCCCCCGCCGTCACGCCCGAACACCGAGGTCGAGGTCGGCCAGCGTCTCGTTGAGCAGTTCGACCGCCTCGCGGGTCTCCTCGCGGGTCCCCGTCGAGATACGGACGTGCTCGGGGAGCCCGAACGAGGTACAGTCGCGGATGATCACACCGCGCTCTTGAGCCGCCTCCGCGACGCGCTCGCCGTCCCCCACCGCGGCGAGGACGAAGTTCCCCGCGGAGTCGACGGTGGGCGCGTCGAGCTCGTCCGCGATGTACTCGCGGGCCCAGCGGGCGGACTCGATCGACTGCTCGACGTGGTCCTCGTCGTCGAGCGCGGCGAGGGCGGCCCGGCACGCCAGCTCGTTGGCCGCGAACGGCGTGTTGACGCGGGCGTACGCCTCGCCCCACGCCTCGGGGACGACGCTGTACCCGATCCGGAGCCCGGCGAGCCCGTACGCCTTCGAGAAGGTGCGCAGGACCGCCACGTCGTCGCGCTCGTCGGCGAGCGGGATCGCGCTGTCGACGTCCGAGAACTCCCCGTACGCCTCGTCGACGACGACCAGCGTCTCCGGCGCGGTCGCGTCGGCGATCGCCTCGACCTCGTCGAGCGGCATCGTCGAGCCAGAGGGGTTGTGCGGCGAGGTGACGTAGACGATGCGCTCGCCCCCGTAGGCGGACAGCACCGTCTCCGCGTCCTGCGCGAAGCCGTCGGCGGTCGAGAGCTCGTACTCGGTCACCTCGCCGTGGTGGTACCGCGAGGACATCGCGTAGTACGCGAAGCCGGGGCTCGGCACCAACACCTCGTCGCCCGGCTCCAGCGCGGCCCGAGAGAGGTAGTCGATCGAGCCGTCGGCGCCGGGCGAGACCCACACCTGCTCGTCGTCGACGCCCCACTTCTCGGCGATCTTCGCGGTGAGGTCCGTGTGCGAGGACTTCGGGTACTGGTTCACGCGGTCGGCGTGGTCGCGAATGGCCTCAACGGCCGCCGGGCTCGGGCCGTGCGGGTTCTCGTTCGAGGAGAGCTTGATGAGGTCGTCGGGGTCGATCCCGCGCTCGCGGGCGACCTCCTCGACGCCCCGCCCGGGCACGTACGGCGAGTGATCGGAGAGATCCCGTGGTCGCATGCCCGGAGGTCGGGGGCGGTCGGGCTTAAGGGTGGTCTTGACGGACGCCGGTCACGGCGCTCCCGGGTCGGTGTCGGGAGCGCTCACGGGGGCGAACCCGCGCCGCGCAGCCGCCGCTCCGCCTCGGCGACGACGTCGGGCCGTCCCGCCAGGTCGACGGCCATCGTCTCGCCGCCGTACTCGACGCCCGCGACCACCGCTCGGTCGTACGCCCACGAGAGCGCGGCCTGCGCGTCCCCGCCGTTCTGGACCTCGACGGTCGCCGTCGCCGTCGGCAGCGCGTCCGCCACCGCGTCCGCGAGGTCGCCGAGCCCCGACTCGTCCCGGACGCTCACCGGAACCGGCGACCGGAGCGCGTCGGCGACGGGCGCGTCCCGCGGGCCGAGTTCGGCGACGACGGTTTCGTACGCCTCGACGGCGGACGCGAGCCCGTCGGCATCGACCTCGTCGACCTTCGACAGGACGGGGACGACCGGGCCGTCGGTCGCTTCGATCGCCGACAGCGACGCGCTGAGCTTCCGACGGAGGGCCGCGGGGTCGTCGCTCGCGTCCACGACGAGCAGCGCGCAGTCGGCGGCCCGGACCGCGTCGATGGTGGCGCGGAACGAGCGCACCGCCTCGTGCGGCAGCCCGTCGAGGAACCCGACGGTGTCCGTGAGCAGGGTGCGCCGTCCGGCGACGGTCGCGCGACGCGTGGTCGTCGAGAGCGTCTCGAACGGGCGGTCGGCGACCGCGAGCGCACCGGCGTCGTCCGCCGGGTCCCCCGCGGCCGTGTCGGCGCGCGCTGCGGGCCGATCCGAGGCCTCGGCACCGAAATCGGGGTCGTCGACCTCGTCCGCGAGCCGCCGCGCCAGCGTCGACTTCCCGGCGTTGGTGTAGCCCGCGAGGGCGATCAGGTCGAACCCGGCGTCGCGGCGCTCCGCCCTGCGCGCCGCGCGGTCGTCGGCGATCTCGTCGAGCGCGCGCTCGGCCGACTCGATCCGCTTCTCGACGTCGAGGACGCGGCTGTCGCCCTCCGGCCGGAGGCGCACGTCCTCGCTCGCGTCGCGGGCGACCGCCTCCCGGAGTCTCGGCAGCTCGTAGCGGAGCCGCGCCAGCTCCAGCTGTCGGTCGGCGGCCCGCGAGTCGGCGGCGTCGGCGAACAGCTCCAAGGCCAATCGCGGGCGGTCGACGACCGCGGTCCCGGTCGGCAGCAGGTCGCCGAGTGAGAACGTCTGTCCCGGCGACAGGCTGCCGTCGTAGATGACGGCCTCGGCGTCGGCGTCGGCCGCGAGCCGCATCAGCTCCTCCGCCTTCCCGCGCCCGAGGTCGTAGGTCGGGTCCTCGCGCCGTCGCTGGGTGACCTCGCCGACCACCGCGTAGCCGGCCGCAGCGGCCAGCTCGCGGATCTCCGTTGTGTCTGGCGGGTCGTCCTCGGACCGCGCCGCGACTATCGCTCGGGTCGCATCGCTGTGTGCGGCGTCGGTCTCGGTTGTGCTCGGTCCGCTCGATTCGTCGCGTTCGTTCGTCGCGTCGTCGTCTCGTGACATTCGGTCGGGCGCTCGCGTCGGCCCGGAGAGGGGAGCGTCTCCGCTCCGCGTGCGGTCTCGGCGGCGCGTCCGATCGGTCGATCTGATTCGGACCGGTTGTCCCGCGTCCGACGGGGCCGGCCGGCGTCGGATCGCGCCGCGACGGTGCCGTCAAGGTTCGGCGACGAACGAACTGGTCTCCATACCTCCGACTCCGGGGGCTGGCATATAAGCGTTCACCGGAAACGAGGTGTGGTACCGAGCTACAGGAACGGCCGGACAGGTCGGTCGGTCCGGGCGTTCAGGGGACGCGAACGTCGTGTTCGAGCGTGCCGACGCCCTCGATCTCGATCTCCACCGTGTCCCCGTCAGAGAGGGCGCCGACCCCCTCCGGCGTGCCAGTGGCGATGACGTCGCCGGGCTCGAGCGTGAGGTACGTCGTGATCTCCTCGATCAGCGTCGGCACGTCGAAGATCATGTGCTCGCGGTCGCTCGACTGCTTCGTCTCGCCGTTGACGCGGAGCTCGACGCTCGCGTCGGCGGGAACCTCGTCGGGCGTCGCGAGGACCGGGCCGAGCGGCGCGGCGCCGTCGAACGCCTTCCCGCGCACCCAGTTCTGCTCGCGGTTCTGGTCGTCGCGGTTCGACACGTCGTTCATACAGGTGAACCCCGCGACGACCTCCATGGCGTCGGCGGCGTCGACCGCCTTACACTGCTCGCCGATCACGACCGCGAACTCCGCCTCCCAGTCGATCCGGTCTTTGCCGGCCGGGACGGTCACGGTGTCGCCGTGGCTCGCCACCGCGTTCGGCGGCTTGAGGAAGAGCAGCGGGCGGTCGGGCACGTCGTTCCCGAGCTCTTCCGCGTGGTCGGCGTAGTTGCGGCCGATACAGACGATCTTCGAGGGCTCGCTCGGCGCGAGCACGTCGATCGCGGGGTCCGAGAGCGCGTACGCCTCGCCGCCGAAGGCGACCGTGTCGGTCGCCGGGTCGTACTCGCCGTCGCGGATCGATCCGGCCGGATCGCGGAACCGTACGTGGTACATACGAGGCCGAACGGGCGGCCGCCCGAAAAGCGTTCGCGGAGGGGCAAGCGACGACCCATCGAAGGAAGCGACGACCGCGGCGGAGAGGCCCCGACTCACTCGGCGGAGTCAGCCGACTCGCGGACCGAGTCAGTCGCTGACTCCGCGCTCGAACCGTCGCCCACGGCGTCGTCCGCGGGACGGCCCGCGCCGCCGTCCGCGGCCTCGTCGTCGACCGCGGCCCTCTCGTCCGCGAGGCCGCCGAGCGACGGCGAGTCGACGCGGTCGCCGAACACCTCCGAGCGCGCGCAGTCGACGCAGTAGTGGTTGTGGCGGACCGAGTGGGTGCGGACGGGGACGCCGGCGACGAGCGTCTCGTCGCGGCGCCGCCTGACGAGTCCGCGGTCGAACTCTTGGCCGCAGACCACGCAGGGATCGTCGACGGACTCGGGCGGTCGGACGATCCGGTGGTCGACCGTCCGCTGCCGACCGAACCGCGTGATCCCGTGGCGGCGGTCGAGCCGTCGGCGGACTGGCGGAGCGACGCCGAGGCCGAGCCCCGCGAACGCGAGGCCGATCAGCGCGGCCGGCGGGGAGCCAGACTCGACCGAGAGGAACGCGATCCAGCCGCCGATCAGCAGCAGCAGCGCGGTCAGGACGTACGCGGAGGCGGTCTCGACCCGACCGCCGCCACCGTCGACGCTCGACGGGGCGCGCGCGGTCGTCTCGTCGCCGCGGACGAGTCGGCGCCGTTCGGCCAGCTTGGAGTAGTGCCACCAGCCGTACAGCAGGTTGCCGATGCCGCTGGTGAAGATGAACAGGAGGATGTGGACGCCGACGGAGCCGATTCCCCTGTCGACGAGGACGACGCGGTCGCCGTCGTCCCGCTCCACGTCCCACCCGGCGTCGAGGTGGTCCTGAACGCGGCGCCTGAAGGCGCGCTCGCTCTCGCCCGGGGACGGCTCCGAGCGGGAGGCGCGTTCCGCATCGCTCGGGCGCTCGGCCGCGTCGGTCCGGCTCTCTGACGCGGCCGGGGCGGACCCGTCGCCCGACCGCGACGCGCCGCAGTTCGAGCAGAACCGGTCGTCCTCGTCGAACGCCTCGCCGCACTCGGCGCAGTACGCGGCGGGGCCATCGAGGTCGGCGCCGCAGTCGGGGCAGAAGCTCGCCCCGGCCGGAACCGCCTGAGCACACTCGTGACACCGGTCGGTCGGCGGCGGGGCGTCGGTCCGCTTGGAGGGCATCGACAGTCGGTTCGCGCGGAGGCGTGTTAACTCCTCTCCTCACCGCCGGCGGAGCCGGATCGACACGTCGTTCCCGCCGAGGTCGCTCGCGCCGAACGAGAGCTCTCCGCCGAACGTCTCGACGGTCAGCTCAGCGAGCCAGAGCCCGAGCCCGCTTCCGTGGTGCGTCGGCGTTATCGCCGATCCGTCGCGGATCACGTCCCGCTCGTCGGCCGGGATCTGGGGGCCGTCGTCCTCGACGTGGATCACGACCCACTCCCCGGACGCCGCGCCCGAGAGGCCCTCCGCGCTCGTTATCCGGAGACGGACCCGGGGCTCCGGGCTCGGATTGTGCTCGATCGCGTTGTCGACGAGGCTGTCGACCGCGTACCGGAGCCGGCTGTCGGCCATCACCCGACCCGTCTCGCCGGTCTCGATCTCGATGTCGGCGCTCGGCGTCCGCTCTCGGTGGTCGTCGACGACGGCGCGCACCGTCGGTTCGGGGTCGATGTCGGCCACCTCGTCGGTCGGATGTTCGAGGACCTGACGGATGTGGTTGGCCTCGTCGGCCAGCTGTTCGAGCTCGTGGGCGGCGCGCTCGATCGTGGCCGCCACGTCGACCGTCTCGCCGCGTCGATCCTCCAGTTGGGCCAGCAACCGCGTCGTGTGGCCGGCGACGACGTTTGCGTTGTTACGGAGGTTGTGCCGGAGGATCCGGTTCAACACCTCCAGCCGCCGCTCGTTTCTGGACACCTCCGTGAGGTCGGTGTAGACCGCGAAGCCGCCGTCGGGGGTGTCGTCGTCCGCGTCGCCGGTCGCGTACGGGATCCCCCGGTAGAGGAACTCGCGGAGGCCGGTCGCGGTCTCACGGGTCACCTGCTGGTAGTTGATCGCGCCGGAGGCGGTGTTCGTGTCCAACTCCCTCGCCTCCGCGAGCTTCCAGTCGGGGACGACCCACTCGTTGAGCGACTCGCCGCGAATGTCGTCGGCCTCGTAGCCGAAGACGTCGACGAACGCCCGATTGACGTCGCTGACCGTTGGCTCTCCGTCGGCGAGCGTGAACTCAACGACCGCGTCCTGAACGTGTTCGATGAGGTGACGATATCGGCCGTCATTCGAGCCGTCCTCGACGCGTTCGTCGGTCGGCTCACCCGCCATGTCGAGGCTCCACTGTCACGGGCGTCGTAGGACGATCCGATTGTTAAGGCTGTATTCGCGGGAAGATATTGCGCAGGCCGCCGCTCGAACTGATCAGTCTGCGGAAAAACTGCGAAGACGAGACGAACAGACACCGCCGGTCGCGGTGCGGACCGGTTCGCCGTGGCCCCGCTCTCTATCGCGCGCCGATTGGGATCCGCAGCGTCGAGTTTTATTACCGTTCGCCGAGACGCATCGAACGGACCATGGAACTCACCTGGCACGGCCACTCCACGTGGCACGTCGTCGTCGACGACACGGAGCTGCTCATCGACCCGTTCTTCGACAACCCGAAGACCGACGTCGATCCCGCGGACCTCGACCCCGATTACCTGCTCTTGACCCACGGCCACGCGGACCACATCGCCGACGCGGCCGAGTTCGAGGACGCCACCGTGGTCGCCACCCCGGAGCTGACCGCCTACGTCCAAGAGAACTTCGGCCTCGCGAACACCGTGCCGGCCGGGGGGATGAACATCGGCGGCACCGTCGAGTGCGGCGACGCGTGGGTGACGATGGTCCGGGCGGACCACTCGAACGGCATCGAGAACGACCCGGACTACGCCGGCGGCATGCCGACCGGCTTCGTCGTGGGCGACAAGAAGCCGACCCAGGAGTCCGACCCGGACTGTACCACCTTCTATCACGCCGGCGACACGGGCCTGATGTCCGAGATGGTCGACGTGATCGCGCCGTACCTCGAGCCGGACGCCGCCGCCTTGCCCGCCGGCGACCACTTCACCATGGGGCCCGCCGGCGCGGGAATCGCCGCCGACTGGGTCGGCGCCGACGTCGTCTTCCCGATGCACTACGACTCGTTCGGCCCGATCGAGATCGAGACGCAGGAGTTCGTCAGCGAGGTGAAGGCGGCGGGGGCCGCCGCCGAGCCCGTCGTCCTGGACGGCGACGAGACGTACACGCTGGAGTAGCGCGAGGGGCGTCTCGTGCCCACGGCGACGGGGCTCCGACCGGGCTCTTTTCGCGAAACGACGACGCGTCCGCGGAGCGCGAGGGCCGCGCGAGGCACCGTTTCGAGCCCGCGTTCGGCGTACCACTGTCACGCGTCGAGTCCCGACTGCCGGGCGGACCGGTGATAAGATACTATTCGGATCCGAATAAATATAAGCCGTCCCAGTGGTAGATTTCGTCGCGCTCCGCTGACAGAAATATATTGAATATACGTAAATTAATAATAAATCAGAAGTCTTCTAAATAAAAGATGATTAGCGCCGGATCGGTACACCATGTCAACCGCCGATATGCGGGCCGCGATACGCGGAGACGGGGGACGGTTCGTGTACATCGTCTCCGCGCTCGCGGCGCTCAACGGACTCCTGTTCGGGTTCGACACGGGGATCATCTCCGGAGCCATCCTCTTCATCGACACCGCCTTTGAGCTGAGTCCCTTGGTGGAGGGGATCGTGGTCAGCGGCGCGATGGTCGGCGCGGCGGCCGGCGCGGCCGTCGGCGGGCAGCTGTCCGACCGAATCGGCCGCAAGCGCTTTATCCTGCTGTCGGCCGGGGTGTTCTTCCTCGGCTCGTTCCTCATGGCGGTCGCGCCCACCGTCGAGGTGCTCGTCGCGGGGCGGATGATCGACGGGATCGCCATCGGGTTCGCGTCGATCGTCGGCCCGCTGTACATCTCCGAGATTGCGCCCCCCGCCGTCCGCGGGGGGCTCACCTCGCTGAACCAGCTGATGGTCACCGTGGGGATCCTCTCGTCGTACTTCGTCAACTACGCCTTCTCCGGCTCCGGATCGTGGCGGATCATGCTCGGCGCGGGGATGGTCCCCGCCCTCGTGCTCGCCGCGGGGATGTCCCGGATGCCGGAGAGCCCGCGGTGGCTCTACGAGCGGGGCCGGACCGACGAGGCTCGCGCCGTCCTCCGTCGCACGCGCGACGGGGATATCGAGTCGGAGCTGTCGGAGATCGAAGCGACCGTCGAGGCCCAGTCCGGGAACGGGGTCCGCGACCTGCTCAGCCCGTGGATGCGCCCGGCGCTGATCGTCGGCCTCGGGCTCGCAGTCTTCCAACAGGTCACCGGGATCAACGCCGTGATGTACTACGCGCCGACGATACTGGAGTCGACCGCGCTCGGCAGCTCGCAGTCGATCCTCGCCTCGGTCGCCATCGGGACGGTCAACGTCGTCATGACCGTCGTCGCGATCCTCCTCGTCGACCGCGTCGGGCGGCGGCCCCTCCTGCTCGTCGGGACCGGTGGGATGATCGGGTCGCTCACCGTCGCCGGCCTTGTCTTCCAGTTCGCGGACCCGACCGGCGGAATGGGGTGGCTGGCGACGCTGACGCTGGTCTCGTTCGTCGCGTTCTTCGCCATCGGGCTCGGTCCGGTGTTCTGGCTGCTGATCTCCGAGATCTATCCGCTCGCCGTCCGGGGGAGCGCGATGGGGTTGGTGACCGTCGCCAACTGGCTCGCGAACCTCGTGGTGGCGCTCTCGTTCCCCGTGCTGCTCGACGGGATCGGCACGCCGATGACGTTCTGGCTGTTCGGCGCGTGTAGCCTCGTCGCGCTGCTTTTCACCTACCGCGTCGTGCCCGAGACGAACGGCCGGACGCTGGAGGCGATCGAGGCCGACCTCCGGGGGGCGACGGGACTGGGGTCCGACGCGTCAGAAGACGACTGAGGCCGGTCCGCCGCCCTCGGCGACGGGTCGCGGCGGTGTCGGCGTGCCGATGGCGGTAACTTTTATCCCCGCGAGTCCGAACTGCGAGACGACTATGGCAGACATCGAGACATCCACAGTTTCCGAGTCCGGATACGCCAGCACGAGTCAGGTCGGCGAGTTCGACCTCCAGATCGACGCGACCGACGAGACGGGACCGAACCCGAACGCGACGCTCGTCGCCACGTACGCCTCCTGTTACCTCCCGGCGTTCCGCGTCGGCGGCAACCAGCGCGGCGAGGAGGAGCTCGGGCAGATCCAGATCGACGCCAGCGCCGAGCTGGACGACCACGACGACCTCGAGTCGATCGCCTTCGACGTCCACGTCGAGGCCGACCTCGACGACGAGACCGCCGCGGACATCGCCGAGCGCGCCGAGGGTATCTGCCACGTTCACAGCGCTCTCCGCGAGGAGCTGAACGCCGACGTCAGCGTCTACACCGGCGCGTTCTAGCCGGGTCGACGCGGTCTTCTCTTTCCCGCGCCGTACGCTCAGCCCGACGACTCGGCGGTCTCCGCGGGCGACTCCGGCCGGTCGACGCCGGTGAACTCGAACCGAGCGCCGCCGCGTTCCCCCTCCGTCACCGCGACCTCCCAGCCGTGCGCCTCGGCGATGCGCTGGACGATGGAGAGCCCGAACCCGGTGCCGGTCTCCGAAGTCGTGTAGCCGCTCTCGAACACCTCGTCGCGGCGGTCCGCGTCGATCCCGGGGCCGTCGTCCGCGACGTAGAACCCGTCCGGGAGGTCGCCGACGACGACGCGGTCCCCGCCGTGTTCGTCGGCGTTGCGGAACAGGTTCCCGAGCAGCTGGCCGACCCGCCCGGAGTCGGCGCAGATCTCGCCGTCGGCCTCGACCGCGACCGTGACGCGAGGCTCTCCCTCCGTCTCGTCGCCGCCGAAGGGGTCCTCGCCCTCGGCCGACCCGAACGCGTCGTCGCTGTACCGGGCGGCCAGCTCGCCCAGGTGGACGGGCTCGAACGAGCCGACCGCCTCGCCCTGTTTGGCGAGCGTCAGGACGTCCTCGATGAGTCGCTCCATCTCGTCGAGCGCGCGCTCGCACCGGTCGAAGTACGAGTCGTCCCCGGTCTCGCGGGCGAGACGCAGGTACCCCGAGAGGACGTTGAGGGGGTTCCGGAGGTCGTGTGAGACGATGCTCGCAAACTCGTCGAGCCGCTCGTTCTCCCGTTCGATCCGGCGCTCGTACGCCTTCCGCTCGGAGATGTCCCGGCTGCTCGCGAGGAACCGGTCTTCCCCCTGAACGTCGATGCGTCGCACGTGGACCTCGACGGGGAACGTCGACCCGTCCGCGCGGGTGAACGTCGTCTCCAGCCGCACCGTCTCGTCCATCTCCAACCCCTGCCAGAGCCGTATCCCCTCGTCGGGCTCCAGCTCCGCGTCGACCTCCCATACGTCCATCCCGACGACCTCGTCGCGGTCGTACCCCAGCTCTCGGGTCATCTCCCGGTTGGCGTCGACGATCTCTCCCCCCTCGTCGTGGATGTCGATCATGTCGGGAGACCCCTCGAACAGCGCTTCGAGGCGCGCCGAGGTGCGTTCGAGCCGGCGCTGACGCCGTCGCTGCTCGGTCACGTCCCGAGAGATGCCGAGGACGCCGTCGAGCTCGCCGTCGATGACCAGCCGGCTGAAGTCGTAGTCGACGATGGCGTCCGACTTCGTCGGCAAGTCGACTTCCGTCGTCCCGGTCAGCGAGTCGCGGTCACCCTCGACGAGCGCCCGCCACGGGTCCCCGTCGCTCGCCGCTCGAACACGCTCGACGAGGCGACTCGACTCGCCGGCGAGCCCCTCCGGAGCGGCGTCGTACACCTCGGCGAGGTGGTCGTTGACGAGGGCGAACCGGCCGTTCGCGTCGTATGTACAGACGGACTCGGGCAGCTCGTCGACGATCCGCCGGTACCGTTCGAGGTCGCGTTCGCGCTCCTTCTCGTCGGTGACGTCGATGTGGATCCCGACGGCCCGCCGGGGCTCGCCGTCGTCGGTCCACTCGACGACACGACCGCGGTCGCGGATCCACTTCCAGTCGCCGGACTCCGTCCGCATCCGGTAGTCCGACTGGTAGAGGTCCGACTCGCCGGCGAAGTGAGCCTCGATGGCGCTCCACGCGGCGTCGATGTCGTCGGGGTGAACCCGCTCTTCCCAAGTGCCGAGCTCGAACGCCAACTCGTCGCGCTCGTGCCCCAGTATCGCCGCCCACCGCTCGTCGAACCGGACCTCGTCCGTCCGGACGTTCCAGTCCCAGACGCCAATGTCGGCGCCTTCCACGGCCAGCTGAAGGCGCTCGGAGAGCTCGCGGAGCTCTCGCTCCCGCTCTCGCCGCTCGGTCACGTCGCGGAAGTACAGCGCCCGCCCGCCGGGGGCCGGGTACGCGTTCACCACGAGGTCCGCGCCGAGCCGGTCGACGTGGTATTCGAACCGCTTCCCCTCGCCGGTCTCGGCGACCTCGCGCAGCGCCGTCTCGGCGTCGGTGCCGACGATCTCCGGGAACAGGTCCCAGATCCGCTCGCCGAGCACCTCATCCGGGTCGCGCTCGATGAACTCGGCCGCCCGCCCGTTGAGGTACGTCAGCCGCCACTCGGCGTCGAGTTCGCAGAAGGCGTCGCTGGTGTGCTCCAAGTGCGTGGCGAGCCGACGGTCGTCCCGCGTCTCCGAGACGAGTTCGGTCACCGCGCCCGCGAGCCGCGCGTACTGGTCGGCGGGCTCGCTCCGCCTGACGTACTCGTCGACCCCGGCGGAGATCGCCTCACTGGCGACCGCTTCGGACCCCGATCCGGTGAACAGGACGAAGGGCACGTCGCCGTGTCTGTCACGGACCGTTTCGAGCAGGTCGACCCCGTCGGTCTCCGCCAGTTCGTAGCCGGACACCACGCAGTCGAACGTCGCCGCGGACAGTGCGTCGAGCGCCGCGTCGGCGTCGACCGCCGTTCGCACCTCGATCCGGTCGTCGCGCGACTCGAGCCGCGAGGCGGCCGCCTCTGCGAATCCCAGTCCCCCGTCGACGACGAGCACGCGGACCGGCGACGCCGCTTTCGCTCCGGCCGTCCCGTCGGCTCTGTTCGCTCCGCTCATCCGGACTGATGTTTTCTATTCGACATGATAACCGTTTCGTTCGGTTTCACCGAATAACCGCCGAAACGGAGATACCGGAGCCAGCGGGGAGCAGCGCCGGCGCCGACGAGTACGCGAACCGGTGACGGCGCGTTCGCCCCGCCGTCCCGTCGGTCCCGTACGGTCCGCACACCCGGAGTAATATATGTAACTCGATATGATGACCGTTCCGTTCGATCTCATCGAACGACCGTCGAAACGGCGATTCCGGAGCCGACGGGGAGGATCGCCGTCTCCACCGCGTCGTCGGAGCGGACGGTCCCCACGTACTCGCCGATGCCGCGCGTCGCTCCGTCGACGGCGTCGTCCGGCAGCGGCTCGCCCGCCTCGAAGTGTGCGACGAGGGTCTCGAAGTCGATGGGCCCCCGGGCGATGTTGTCGGCGACGATCACGCCCCCGGACCGGACTTTCGGCAGGACGGTCCGGTAGGCGTCGGCGTACCGGCCCTTCTGGTGGTCGATGAGGACCACGTCGAAGGGCCCGTCGTAGCGGTCGACCGTCTCCATCGCGTCGCCGACCTCGAAGGTGACGCCGTCGGCGTAGCCGTGGTCGGCGGCGAACGCGACGCCGCGCTCGGTCTCGTCGGCGTCGAACTCGGTACAGACCACGCTCTCGGCGCCGCCGCGGAGGAACCACGTTGCCGAGTAGCCGAAGCCGGAGCCGAACTCGAAGACGCGGTCGGCGTCCGTCAGCCGCGCGAGCAGCCGGAGGACCGCCCCCGCCTCGGGACCGATGATCGGGAACCCCCACTCGTCGGCGAGGTCGGCCATCTCCGCTTGGACCGCGGTGTGGTCCGGCGCGGTCGCGGCGAGGAAGCGGCGCGCGGGGTCCGTGAGTACGTCCATGCGGCCGTGTCGAACGCGGGATACTTAAATCGCCCCCGCGAGGACGGGGTGCCGTGGCGCCGCCGGTCGCGCGGCCCGCGCCCGCCCGTCCCTGAAAACTGTTAAGTCCCGTTCGGTCGACCGATTTAGTAATGTACGACCCTGAGGAACTCGCCGAGATCCGGGAGGGCAAGGAGTCGTGGGAGGCGGGCACCTACGGCGAGACGGTCGACCGGTTCGGCGAGCGCGAGGAGACGTTCACCACCGACACCGGCGGGCAGGAGGTCGATCCGCTGTACACGCCGGCGGACGTCGACCTGGACTACCGCGAGGACCTCGGTTACCCCGGAGAGGAGCCGTACACCCGCGGCGTCTACTCGACGATGCACCGCGGGCGGCTCTGGACGATGCGCCAGTACGCCGGGATGGGCACCGCGGCGGAGACGAACGAGCGGTTCCGCTACCTCATCGACGAGGGCTCGTCGGGGCTGTCGATGGCGTTCGACCTCCCGACGCAGATGGGGTACGACTCCGACGCCGCGATGGCCGAGGGGGAGGTCGGGCGCTCCGGCGTCGCCATCGACACCCTCGACGACTTCGAGACCGTCTTCGACTCGATCCCCCTCGACGAGGTGTCCACGTCGATGACGATCAACGCGCCCGCCGCGGTGCTGCTCGCAATGTACGTCGCGATGGGGGACAAGCAGGGCGTCCCGCGCGAGCAGCTCCGCGGGACGATCCAGAACGACATCATGAAGGAGTACATCGCGCGGAACCTCTACATCTACCCGCCGAAGGAGTCGATGCGGCTGATCACGGACATCTTCGAGTTCTGCGCGGCGGAGACCCCGAAGTTCAACACGATATCCATCTCGGGGTACCACATCCGCGAGGCGGGGTCGACCGCGGCCCAAGAGATCGCCTTCACCCTCGGCGACGGGATCGAGTACGTCGAGGCGGCCCTCGACGCCGGGCTCGACGTCGACGAGTTCGCCCCGCAGCTCTCCTTCTTCTTCAACGCCCACAACAACATCTTCGAGGAGGCCGCGAAGTTCCGCGCCGCCCGCCGGATGTGGGCGAAGATCATGGACGAGCGGTTCGGCGCGGAGAACCCCAAGTCGAAGCAGCTGAAGTTCCACACCCAGACCGGCGGCTCGACGCTCACCGCCCAGCAGATCGAGAACAACGTCGTCCGCGTCTCCTATCAGGCGCTGGCCGCGGTCCTCGGCGGCACCCAGAGCCTCCACACGAACGGGAAGGACGAGGCGCTCGCGCTGCCGACGGAGAAGTCCGTCCGCACCGCGCTCCGCACCCAGCAGATCCTCGCGCACGAGTCGGGCGCCGCCGACACGATCGACCCGCTCGCCGGCTCGTACTACGTCGAGGACCTCACCGACGGGATCGAGGAGGAGGCGTTCGAGATCCTCGAGGAGGTCGACCGACGCGGCGGCATGCTGGAGGCCGTCGAGAGCGGCTGGGTCCAGCGCCAGATTCAGGACGTGGCCTTCGAGCGCCAGCAGGAGATCGAGGAGGGCGAACGGATCATCGTCGGCGTCAACGAGTTCGAGGTCGACGAGGAGCCCGAGATGGACTTAGAAGAGGTCGACCCCGATCAGGAGCAGAACCAGCGGGACCGCCTGAAGGGGGTCAAAGACGAGCGCGACGACGACGCGGTCGACGAGGCGCTCGCCGGACTGCGCGAGGCCGCACAGGGGACGGAGAACGTGATGCCGCACGTCGTCGACGCCGTGAAGGCGTACGCGACGGTCCAGGAGATATCGGACGTGCTCCGCGACGAGTTCGGGGAGTACAAGCCGGGGCGGTGAGGTCGGAGACGATCCGCGGTCGCCCCTGTCCGGGCGTTTTCAGTCCGCGCCGCGGACGACGTGACCGTACTTCAGCAGCGCGACGAACACCGCGCCGCCGACGGCGTTCCCGACCGTCGCCAGCGCGAGGAACGCGACGTAGTCCATCGGAGTGATCGCCGAGGAGACGATCAGCCCGAACAGTACCTCGACGTTGCCCGCGATCGAGTGCGGGAGGTGGAGCAGACCGATCGTTCCGGTGACTATCAACACGAGGAGGATCCGAGCGGTCGTGTCCTGCGCCGCCGCGACGAGCCACGCCAGCAGCCCCATGAGCCACCCGGCGAAGACGCCGCCGACGAACAGCCACGGGAGGTCGTGGTCGACCAGCTTCAACGCGATCGTCTCGAAGGAAGTCGGGTCGACGACGCCGAGTTCCGGCATCAGCAGCGTCACGAGCAGCGTGAACAGCAGCCCGCCGACGATGTTCCCCGCGTACACCAGTCCCCAGAGCCGGCCAAGCTGGCGGACCGAGGCCTGCCGATCGATCACCGGGATGACCGCCAGCGTCGTGTGTTCGGTGAAGAGCTCCGAGCGCCCCAGTATCACGAACATGAAGCCGACGGAGTAGACTGACGCCAACAGGAGCTCCGTCGTCAGATCGCCGAAGGTCCCCGGAGAAAGCGTCAACACGACTGCCATCATCAGCGGTCCGAACCCGATGTCGAGCCCGGCGGACAGTCCCGAGAGGAGGAGCCCGGACCGTTCGCGGTTCATCTCGTGGAGCCCGCTTTTGAGCAGCGACCCGAGGATGTTCCGCGAGGTCATCTGCTCCGTCGAGCCGCCTGTCTCTGAGTCGCTCACGGCTGGGTGATGATGCGGGGTACGGCAGGGACGCACCCAAACCTTGGGATAGGGGCAGGGCGACCGGGAACCGCGCGGTCATTATAAGTCGACGCCGCCGGAACTGAACCGTATGCGCTTCGACCACGTCGGCGTCGCGACCCGCGACGCGACCGACTTAGCCGACCTGTTCGGCGGCCTGCTCGACGCCCCGGTCGCCCACGAGGAGACGTTCGACGACATGCGGATCGTCTTTCTCGAACTTGACGGCGGTGGGTACTTCGAGCTGCTCGAACCGGACGCTGGCGGGACGATCGCGGAGTATCTCGACCGCGAGGGGCCGGGAGTTCACCACGTCGGGCTCGCGGTCGACGACCTGCCGGCGGCGCTCGGCCACGCGCGCGACCTCGGTATCGACCTCGTCGACGAGGAACCGCGCCCGGGGGCGTGGGGCCACGAGGTCGCGTTCTGCCACCCGCGGTCCACCGGCGGCGTCCTCGTCGAGTTCGTCGAACACTAAGAGCGGTTCCGCCGGAGGGAGCCGCCGCGATTCAGTCCGCCGCCTCGATCGCCGGGTCGTGCGTCTCGTACCAGCCGAGAATCTTCTCTAGCCGGTGGATCGCGCGGTCCGGGTCACCGATGTTGTGATGCTCGTCGGGGTAGACGACCAGCTCCGCGTCGACCCCCTGCTTGCGGGCGGCGACGTACAGCTGCTCCGACTGGGAGGGCGGACACCGCCAGTCCTCGCCGCCGGCCATCACGAGCAGCGGGGTCTCGATGTTCCCGGCGTCCAACATTGCCGTCGACGACGCGTACGCCTCGGGGTCCTCCCACGGGAGCCCGAACTCCGCCTCCAGCCAGACGTGGGTGTCGTCCGTGCCGAACGCCGAACGGAGGTCGTAGATGCCGTGCTCCGGCGCCGCGGCGGTGAACAGGTCCGGCTCCTGCGTGACGAGGAACCCCTGCGCGATGCCGCCGTACGAGAAGCCGTGGCCGAACACGCGGTCCGGGTCGACCCACCCGCGGTCCGCGAGCGACTCGACGCCCGCCGCGATGTCGTCGACCTCTGCGGTGCCCCACTTTCCGCTCAGTTCCGCGGTGAACTCCCGGCCGCGGGAGGTACCGCCGCGGTAGTTCGGCCGGAACACGAGGTACCCTCGGCTCGTCAGGGCGGCGTGGCCGAAGCTGAACACCGGCTCGTCGTACGACATCGGGCCGCCGTGGATCGCCACCACCAGCGGGTGGTCGCCGTCGTCCGGATCCACGTCGGGGCCGTGGTAGAGCACGCCGTCGAGCGTCCAGCCGTCAGACTCCCACTCGACGCGGCGGGCCTCCGGCATCGGGAACTCGTCGGTCAGCGACTCGTTGACGCTCGTGAGGCGGCGAAGGGAGTCGGGTTCGGCGGCCGCGTCGAGGTCGGTGACGTCGACCGCGTACAGGTCGGTCCCGGACTCCGGCTCAGAAAGGACCTTCACCGCGGTCGCCCCGTAGTCGGCGACGTCGAACCCGACCATGGCCCGGTCGCGGCCCTGCGCCTCGAAGACGCGCTCCGCGCTGCCGTCGGTCTCGACACGGACCAACCGGGTGTGGCTCTCGTCGGCGATCCGGGTGTAGATCGACCCGTCGACCCACTCGACCCCGCCGCCGCGGGCGATCGTCCGGTCGAGAGCGGCAGTGACCGAGGTCGGGGCGTCGCGGTCGTCGGCATCCGGGTCGTCGCCTTCCCGCTCGGCGGCGTCGACGAGGTACACCACCGCCGGCGCGGGCGGGTCGTCCGGGTCGCTCGCGGTCGTCGCGATCCGGTCGCCGTCCGGGTGCCACGCGGGCGCGCCGTGGGCGAGGTCGCCGCCCGTGAGCCGCTCCGCGTCGCCCCCGTCGGCCGACACCGCGTAGAGATCGCGGACGGTGGTGTCGTCGGGGCGGTCGAGCCGACAGGAGGTGAACGCGATCCGGTCGCCCGGCCCCCACGTCGGGTCCATGCCGGCGACGTCCTCGAACGCGCCGCCGCCGTGCGCGTCGTCGAGCCGCCGGGGGTCGGTCTCGGGGTCGTCGAGGTCGACGACGAAGAGGTACCGCGTCACGTCGTCGGTCCACCCGGCGCCGTTCACCTTGTGCTGAAGGCGGGTCGTCTCGATCGGGCCGCCCTCCTCGCGGACCTGGTCGAGGTACTCGGACTCCTCGTCGGTCGGGTCGCGCGACTCGATCACCACTCGGTCGCCGTCGGGCGACCAGTCGAACCCGGCGACGCCCTCGTCGCGCTCGGTCACCTGTCGCGCGTCGCCGCCGAGGGCGAGGTCGAAGATCCACACCTGCGGCTTGGGCCCGTCGTCGCCGCCGAGGTGGTCCTCGCCCTCACCGTCGGCCGATTCGTCGTCCGCGTCGTCCTCGCTCGCGTCGCCCTCCGCGTCGCCCGCGTCCTCATCGTCGCGGTCCCGCCAGCCGACCCGCTTCTCGGCGTCGCGATCGCGGGCGGCCACGAACGCGAGGCGGTCGCCGTCGGGTCCCCACGTCGGCGAGGCGGCGCCCGACGCGCTCGTCAGGCGGTGGGGCTCGCGGGAGCCGTCGGTCGGGACGACGAACAGCGAGGAGACCGCCTCGTCGGCGGCCTGGTCGTACTCGGTCGCGGTGAAGGCGACGCGGTCGCCCGCCGGTGAGACGGCGACCTCGCCGATCTGGGTCAGGTCGTAGTAGGCGTCGAGCGGCAGTTCCGACATGGAACCACCCAGCGGCGGGCGCAGGAAATACGTTCGGGCCGCGGAACCCCGCGGACGACGGCGGGCCGACCCCGTCGTGTCGGGGGCACTGACGGCGACCGACTTAACCGCGCCGCGGTCCGACCGCCGACCGTGTTCCGCGACCTCTCGCGACCGACCGAGACGGGGATGCCGACGTACCCGGGCGACCCCGACGTGACGCTCGCGCCCGACGCGACCCACGAGGCCGACGGGTACGCGACGAGCGAACTCCGGACCGGCACCCACGCGGGAACCCACGTCGACGCGCCTCGTCACACGCTCCCCGAGGGGGAGGCGATCGACGACCAGCCGGTCGGTCGGTTCGCCTTCGACGCGCGCCTCGTCGACCTTCGACCGCTGCAACCGCGAGCGGCGATTCCGCCCGAGGTGCTGCCCGAGCCGAGCGACCTCGACCCCGGCGTCGACCTCCTCGTCCTCCGCACCGGCTGGGCGTCTCACTGGGGGAGCGACCGGTACCGCGACCACCCGTACCTCGCTGCGGCGGCCGTCGAGCGCTGTCGGGCCGCGGGCGTCGGGGTCGGCCTCGACACCTTCGGACCGGATCCGACGCCGGCGGCGAGCGGCGCGGCCGACGCGCGGTCGTCCGAACGGAACGAGCCGGACGGGACCCCCGCTCACGACGCGCTCTTGGGCGACTCGCTCCCGATCGTCGAGAACCTCCGCGCGCTCGACGGCCTCCCGTCGCGGTTTCGGCTGTACGCCTTCCCGCTCCGCCTTCGCGGCGCCGACGGGTCGCCGGTGCGCGCGGTGGCAGAGTGGGCGGACTGAGCGGCGCATCGAACGCTCGGTCAGGGGCGGCGTCTCGCCGGCGCCCCAGACCAAACCCGTTTTAAGCGTCGGCGACGAACCGCGTTTCAAGGTCGATATCCATGGAAATGCCACGCCGCTTCAACACGTACTGCCCCCACTGTGACTCCCACCACGAGCACGAGGTGGAGAAGGTTCGATCGGGTCGCGCGACCGGAATGAAACGCGACGCTCGGCAGCGACGCCGCGCGCTCGCGACCATCGGCAACGCCGGCGGGTACTCGAAGGTGCCCGGTGGCGACAAGCCGACGAAGAAGACCCACCTGAAGTACCGCTGCGGCGACTGCGGGAAGGCTCACATGCGCGAGGGATGGCGCGCCGGCCGTCTCACGTTCCAGGAGTAAGCATGGCGGGAGACTTCCACCGCGTCGCCTGCGGCGACTGCGAGAACGAACAGGTCGTCTTCGGCAAGGCCTCCTTCACGGTGTCGTGTGCGGTCTGCGGCACGACCCTCGCGACCCCGACCGGCGGTGAGGCCGAGCTTCACGGCGAGATCGTCGAAACCGTTGAGGCGCGGTAACCGCCTCGCATCTCCGTCATGAAGTACAGCGGCTGGCCCGAACCCGGCGAACTAGTGGTTGGCGAAGTCGACGAGATAGCCGACTTCGGCGTGTTCGTCGACCTCGACGAGTACGAGGACAAGCGCGGCCTCTGCCACATCAGCGAGGTCGCCTCCGGCTGGATCAAGAACGTCCGCGACCACGTCCGCGAGGGACAGACGGTCGTGGCGAAGGTGTTGGAGATCGACGAGTCGTCGAACCAGATCGACCTCTCGATCAAAGACGTCAACGAACACCAGCGCAAGGAGACGATCCAAGACTGGAAGAACGCCCAGAAGGCCGACAACTGGATGCTGATCGCGCTCGGCGAGGACGTCGACGACGACCGCTACACGACGGTCGCGAACGCCCTCCTCGCGGAGTACGAGAGCCTCTACGACGCCTTCGAGGCGGCCGCGATCAGCGGCGACGAGGCGCTCGACGACGTCGACGTCGACGGCGACACCGTCGACGCGATCGTCACGGCCGCCCGCAACAACGTCTCCGTCCCGTACGTCGACGTGACCGGGTACGTCGACCTCGAGTCCGCGGCCCCCGACGGCGTCGACGACGTGCGCGACGCCCTCGCGGCGGCTGAGGGGAACGGCGAGATCCCGGACGGTGTCGACCTCGACGTCGGCTACGTCGGCTCACCAGAGTACCGGATCAAGGTCCGCGCGCCGAACTACAAGACGGCGGAGTCGCAGCTCGAGGCCGCCGCCGAGCGCGCCCGCGAGTCGATCGAGGCCGCCGGCGGCGCCGGCGAGTTCCACCGCGAGCGCCGCGAAGACGACGAGTAGCGCCGATCGGCCGAGGACACGACCGTTTTCCCGTAACACGACCCTTCTATCCGTGAAATCAGATATCCGCGTCTGCGCGAACTGGGAGCGCGTCCACGACCGACCGGTGTACGCGCTCGGCGACCGCTGCCCGGAGTGCGACGGTCCCACCGAGAACAGCGCGCCGGCCCCGTTCGGGCCGGAGGACCCGTACGGCGAGTACCGGCGGCGGGCGCGACGACGGACGGAGTGACCCCTCGGTCGGTCGCGAGGACGGTACCGACGCGCGAATAGCCACGCTCTTGTGACCGCCGCCCGGACGGACGGGACATGGAGGACATCGAGATCGACGAGGTCGCGACGCCGGAGCTGGACGACCCGGTGTTGATCGAGGGGCTGCCGGGCGTCGGCCACGTGGGGAAGCTGGCGGCCGAACACATCTTAGAGGAGTTCGACGGGGAGTTGGTCCGCCGGGTGTACGCCACGGAGTTCCCCCCGCAGGTGAGCGTCGACGACGAGGGGGTCGCGGAGCTGACCTGCGCGGAGTTCCACGCCGTCGAGACGGACGGCGCCGACCTGCTCGTGCTGACCGGCGACCACCAAGCCGGGTCGAACGCGGGCCACTACCGGCTCACCTCGACGTTCCTCGACGTCGCCGCGGAGTTCGGCGCCGAGCGCGCGTTCGCCCTCGGGGGCGTCCCGACCGGCGAACTCGTCGAGGAGTACACCGTCCTCGGCGCGGTCTCCGACGGCGACCTCACCGCCGACCTGGAGGACGCGGGCGTCGAGTTCCGCGCGGACGAACCGGCCGGCGGCATCGTCGGCGTCTCCGGCCTCGTGCTGGGGCTCGGCGGTCGCCGCGGCTTCGACGCCACGTGCCTGATGGGCGAGACGAGCGGCTACCTCGTCGACCCGAAGAGCGCGCGGGCCGTGCTGGAGGTCCTCGAAGCCGTCCTCGATCTGCGCGTCGACTACGAGAGCCTCGAGGACCGCGCCGAGGAGATGGAGGAGGTCGTCGGCAAGATCCGCGAGATGCAGGAGGGGCCGGCGGTGCCGGACGACGACCTCCGGTACATCGGCTGAGCGCGGGCAGACCCTCGACGCAGTCCGGCAATTTTTCTCTTCCTCGCCCACGCGCTGCTCCGCCGTCCGCCGACCGGGACTCCCGCTTCCGGCAGAGCTAAACCGCATCCCCGATCATCGTTCGTGTATGTCTGAGGTACGCGTCGCCGGTGTCGGGCTCACACCCTTCGGCAGCCACCCTGAACGGACCGGCCGCGATCTGTTCGCGGAGGCCGCGCTCCGGGCGTTCGAGGACGCCGCAGTGGCTCGGTCCGACGTCGAGGAGCTGAACTACGGGAACTTCATGGGCTCGCTCGCCGAGCACCAGGGCCACCAAGCGCCGCTGATGGCCGAGGCCGCCGGGGTCCGCTGCCCGGCGACGCGCTACGAGTCGGCCTGCGCGTCGGCCGGGGTCGCGGTCCGCGAGGCGGTCCGGACGGTGGCGGCCGGCGACGTCGACGTGGTCCTCGCGGGCGGAATGGAACGGATGACGAACCTCCCGACCGACGAGGTGACGGAGGGGCTCGCCATCGCCGCCGACGACCTATTCGAGGTCCGGTCGGGCGTGACGTTCCCCGGCGCGTACGCGCTCATGGCGAACGCGTACTTCGACGCCTACGGCGGGACCCGCGAGGACCTCGCGCACGTCGCGTCGAAGAACCACGCCAACGCGGTGCCGAACGAGTACGCCCAGTACCGGAAGGAGGTGTCCGTCGACGAGGCGATGGACGCCCCGCCGGTCGCGGAGCCGCTCCACCTGTACGACGCCTGTCCGATCACCGACGGCGCGAGCGCGCTCGTGCTCGTCTCCGAGGAGTACGCGGCCGACCGGGACCTCGACGCGCCGGTCGCGGTGACGGGGACCGGACAGGGGACCGACCGGATGGCGCTCGGCGACCGCGACAGCCTCGCGCGGACGCCCGCCGCGGACGACGCGGCCGACGCGGCCTACGCCGACGCCGACATCGGTGCCGACGCGGTCGACGTCGCGGAGGTCCACGACTGCTTCACCATCGCCGAAGTGCTGGCGCTGGAGTCGCTCGGACTGTTCGAGCCGGGTGAGGGGATCGCGGCGGCCCGAGAGGGCGTCACGACCGCCGACGGCGACCTCCCGGTGAACCTCTCCGGCGGCCTGAAGGCGAAGGGCCACCCGGTCGGCGCGACCGGCGGCTCGCAGATCGCGGAGCTGACCCGCCTACTGCGGGGCGACCACCCCAACAGCGACCACGTTCCGGACGCCGAGGTCGGCGTCGCGCACAATGCGGGCGGGACCGTCGCGAGCGCGGTCGTCCACGTGCTGGAGGTGGCGGAATGAGCGACGACGGCGCGGACGCGGCGGACGCCTCGTCGCCGACGGACCGAGAGTACGCCGAGTGGCTCGACGCGCTCGCAGACGGGGACGGGTTCGCGGTCGTCTGCCCGGAGGGGCACGGTTCCCTTCCCCCGCGGCGGGTGTGTCCCGAGTGCGGCTCCCCCGAACTCTCGCGGGAGCCCCTCGACGAGACGGGGACCGTCGAGACGTACAGCGTCGTCCACGTCCCCTCGCCGCGCTTCGCCGACGACGCGCCGTACGCGACCGCGGTGGTCGACTTCGGCCCGACGCGGCTCACCGGCGTGGTCCGCGACGGCGACGCGGAGCGAGACGGAGACGACGCCGCCCCGGCGGTCGCGATCGGCGACGCGGTGACGGTCGATATCGGCGAGCGGGCCACCGACGGCGAGCGGCTGGTCGCCTTCCGTCCGGCCGCCGGTGAGACCCCGGCCGAAGACGAGTGAGCCGCGAGCGGCGGGCTGACGGACCGGTTCGGGAGCCCCGGGCGATCGCGGCCGGCGACCGCTGACCGCTCGGACGGAGCCGACCGCTCGACGCCTGCGGGGCAAAACCGTTATACCCGAATGGTAAGTAATCCGAGTGTATGACCGACCGCATCCCGGTCCTGCTCGTCGACGACGACCTGGACCTGCGTGCGGTCGTCGCGTCGTTCTTACGGGAGGAGCGAGACCGGATCGCGGTCGAGACGGCGCCCGACGCGGCCGCCGGACTCGAGACGCTGTCGGAGCGCGACGTGGAGTGTATCGTCTCCGACTACGAGTTGTCCGGTCGAGACGGCCTCGATCTCCTCGACGAGGTCCGTGAGCGCGACCCGGACCTTCCCTTCATCCTGTTCACCGGAGGGGGGAGCGAGGCGGTCGCGAGCGAGGCGATATCCGCGGGCGTCACCGACTACATGCGGAAGTCCGGCGACACGGAGCAGTGCGAGCGGCTGGCGGACCGGATCGTCGAGGCCGTCGAGCAGCGGCGGGCCGAGCGGGAGGCCGAGCAGGCCGTCGGACAGTTCCGCGCGGTCGCAAAAGGGGCGTCGGACGCGATCCTGTCGGTCGACACCGACGGCGTGATCCGGTTCGCGAACGCCGCCGTCGAGCCGATGTTCGGGTACGAACCGGCCGATCTGGAGGGTGAACCGCTCACGACGCTGATACCGGAACGACACCGCGACGACCACCTCGAGGCGGTCGATCGGTATCTCGCCGACGGCGAGCGGAGCGTCGACTGGTCAGACGTCCGGTTCAACGCGCTCCACCGCGACGGCCACGAGGTCCCCGTCTCCATCTCGTACGGTGAGTTCACCGCGGACGGCGAGCGGCGGTTCGTCGGCGTGGTCCGCGACGACAGCGAGCGCGAGCGACACCGGGCGTTCATCGAACACGCCGGCGACGTGGTCACGGTGCTGTCGAGCGACTGGCGATTCCGGTACCTGAGTCCGTCGTGCGAAAGCGTGATCGGCTACGCGCCGTCGGACCTCCTCGGCGAGCGGGCGCTGGAGTACATCCACCCGGAGGATCGAGATGCCGTGAGTGAGGCGCTCGGCGCGCTCGAGGGCGACGGGGACCCCCCGACCGCCGAGTACCGGTTCCGAACGACCGACGGCGGCTACCGCTGGCTCGAGTCCGTCGGCAGCGACCGGATCGAGACGGACGGCATCGAGGGGTACGTCGTCACCACGCGCGACATCTCCGAGCGGAAGGAGCGCGAGCGGACGCTCGCGAGCCTCCGGGAGTGGACGCGGGAGCTCAACTACACGCGAACCACCGACGAGGCGGCCGAGCTGGCGGTCGAGGCGGTCGACGACCTGATCGACGCCGGGTTGAGCGGGATCCACCTGCTCTCGGAGGACGGCGAGAGCCTCCAGCCGGCCGCGCTCGGCGACTCTGTGCCGATGCTGTTCGAGGAGCAGCCGTCGTACGACCGCGACGCGCCGGCAGGATCGCGCGCGGCGCTGGCGTGGGGCGCCTTCCGCGGCGAGGGGTCGGTCGTCATCGACGAGCTCTCGTCGTCCGATCGGTTGGACGAGCCCTCGCCGGCGGAGAGCCTCGTGTTGGGCCCGATCGGCGACCACGGGCTGTTCGTCGTCTCCTCCCCGGACCCGCACGAGTTCACCGACACCGACGTCCTCGTGGCGGAGATCCTCACCGACCACCTCGAAGCGGCGCTCGACCGGATCGAGCGCGAGAGCCGCGTCGAGCGGCTCCACGGCGCCACGCGGACGCTCGTCCGCGCGGAGTCGCGGGAAGCGATCGCCGAGCAGGCCGTCGCGGCCGCCACCGACGTCCTGGAGTTCTCGATCGTTACCGTCCGGCTCTACGACGAGGCGGCCGGCGGGCTGGTCCCGGTCGCCGTCTCCGACCGCGCGACGGAGGTGTTGCCCGAGCGGGAGACGTTCACGCCGGACGGCGGGAGCCTCAACTGGGCGGCGTTCGAGGCGGGCGAGCTCCGGAAGTTCGACGACATCCGGACGACCGACGCGCTCGACGTCGACACGCCGCTCCGGAGCCTGCTCATCGTTCCGATCGGCGAGTTCGGGACGATATCGATCGGCGAGACGGAGCCGGGCATGCTCGGCAGCGTCGACGAGTACCTCGCCGGAATCCTGGCGACCGCGGCCGAGACGGCGTTCCAGGCCGAGGCGCGCACCCGTCGCCTCGCGGATCGGACTGCGGAGTTGGAGCGGCAGAACGACCGACTAGAGGAGTTCGCCGGCGTCGTGTCACACGACCTCCGGAACCCGCTCGAAGTCGCGCGGGGCCGGACCGAACTCGCTCGCGAGGAGTGTGACAGCGAACACCTGGCGGCGGTCGAGCGCGCCCACGACCGGATGACCGCGCTGATCGACGACCTCCTCACGCTCGCGCGCGAGGGCGACCCCGTGACCGACGCCGAGCCGGTCGACATCGCACGGGTCGTCGGCGCCTGCTGGCGGACCGTCGACACCAGCGACGCGACGCTGCGCACCGAAGTCGAGGGGACGGTGGTCGCGGACGAGGGGCGACTCAAACAGCTGTTAGAGAACCTGATCCGGAACGCGATAGAACACGGCGGCGAGGACCTGACCGTCACGGTCGGATCGCTGCCGGACGGTTTCTACGTGGCCGACGACGGCCCGGGGATCGACCCGGACCTGCGCGGGACGGTGTTCGACGCCGGCTACTCCACATCGCAGTCGGGGACCGGATTCGGGTTGCGGATCGTCGAGCAGGTGGCCGACGCGCACGGCTGGTCGGTGCGGGCCGTCGAGAGCGAGGCCGGGGGGGCGCGCTTCGATATCACCGGGGTCGAGTCGGCAGACTGACGGCGACCGCGGAGGAGAAACGGAGTCGGACGGCGGCGGACTCAGTCCCGCGTGACCAGTTCGACCTCGTGGCCGTCCTGGTCCTTCGTGAACGCGTAGTTGTGGTCACAGGAGGCGGGGTCGCGGTAGTCAGGGGCCTCGCGGGTCATCAGCGCGTCCCACGCGTCGTCGAGGTCGTCGACGCGGACCGCGACGTGGCCCCACGCGTCGCCCATCGTGTACTCCCGGCCGTCGTAGTTGTAGGTGAGTTCGAGCTTCATCGCCTCCTCCGGTGCGTCCTCGGGCGCCACGAAGTAGTTCGAGAAGGTGTCGGCCTCCCAGCGGCCGGGGTACTCGGTGTACTCGAACTTGCGGGTCCAGTAGCCGAGCGCCTCGTCGGCGTCCTCGACGCGGACCATCGTGTGGTCGATGCTCCACTTCGCGCCGTGGTCGCGCTTGACGATCTCGATCTCGTGGCCGTCCGGGTCCTTCACGAACGCGTAGCGGTTCCCGCAGGACTCGGGGTCGCGGTAGTCGTCGACGCCCTCCGACATCAGCTGGTCGTACGACTCCTGGAGCGCGTCCTCGGGGACGCGAACCGCGATGTGACCCCACGCGTCGCCGAGCTCGTAGCTCCGGCCGTCGTGGTTGTACGTGAGTTCGAGGAGCGCGCCGTCCTCGTGAACGTCCTCGGGACCGAGGAAGACGTTGGTGAAGGTGTCGGCCTCCCAGCGGCCCTTCTCCTCGTAGTTCAGGTGGGTCTGGTACCAGTCGAGGCTCTCCTCTAAGTCCTCGACGCGGATCATCACGTGATCGAAGGTTCCGTCCATACGCGAGTTATCGGCCGCTCGTGTCAAAAGCGTACTGAACCCCGAAGGTGCCCGCGTCGTTCGACCGAGCCCGCTGATACCGCGAGCGCTCGCGTTTTGTTAACGCCTCACGGCGTGGGTAAGTGTAGATCGATACCCCACGACGCACGTCCGTCGCCGACCTGCGGCGGACGTCTCCATGGCAAACGAACCGATCAGGCCGTCGACGCCAGACGGCACGGCAGCGCAGTCTCGTCCGCGCGCAACCACCCCCGCCGCGGGGTCCCTCGGACGGGTCGCCGCGTTCGACGCGGGCGCGCTGTTCACCGCGCGTTCGTCGCCGGCGTCGCGCTCCTCGCGCTCGGCGGGTGAGGCGGCGCCCACCGGTAGGTTCGGCCGGGTGACGCCGGAATTTTCAATTAGGTGAACAGACCCGATGAGTTATAAATCCGATCTGTGTAAAAAACGGCATGGCCGCGTTGAGCCCGCTCTCCGTCGCTCTCCTCGTCGCCGTGACGGTCGGTCTGGCGGCGGCGATCCTCGCGTGGCGGGAGCGACCGGAGCCGGGCGCGACGTGGCTCGCGGTGTTGCTCGCCGGGCAGGTCTGGTGGGCGACGTTCCTCGTCTTCGAACTGGAGGCGACCACGCTGCCGGCGAAGGCGCTGTGGTACGACGTCCAGTGGGTCGGCGTCGTGGCCATCCCGGTCGGCTGGCTCTTCTTCGCGCTGGCGTACACCGGCTACGACCGCTACGTGACGCCGTTCTCCGTTGCGCTGGTGTCGGTCGTGCCCGTCGCCACCGTCGCGGTCGCCGCCGCGGACGACCCGGGGAACCTCCTCACGGTCGGTCGATTCGTGCGCGAGACCGCGGTCGGAACGTTCCTCGACGTCGTCCCCGGTCCGCTGTACTACGTCATCGCGGGGTACACCTACCTCCTCGGCGCCGTCGGTTCGGTCCCACTTATCCAGCTGATCCGCGACGACGCGCGCCCGTTCCGCGGGCAGAGCGCGGCGCTGCTCGTCGGGACCGCGGCGCCGTGGGCCGGGAGCGTCGCCTACCTCTCCGGCGCGATTCCGATCCCGGGGCTCGATCCGACCCCGCTGGTGTTCGTGGTCTCGGGGGTGGCATACCTCCTCGCGCTGTCGCGGTTCCGACTGCTGACGCTCGCGCCCGCGCCGCGCCGCCGCGCGCGCCACAGCTCGTCTTCGAGCAGCTTCACGACCCCGTCTTCGTCGTCGGCACCGAGGGGCTCGTCGTCGACCTGAACGAAAGCGCGGCCGAGACGTTCGGCGTCGACCGGCGCGCGGCGATCGGCGAGCCCGCCGACGCGGTCGTCCCGAAGTACGAGACGGTCAGCGAGCCAGACGGCGCCGAGGGTGACGCGCCGCGAGCGGTCCCGATCGTCGGCCGCGACGGGCGGCGACCGTACGAGGCGACTGTCAGGGACGTGACCGACGACCACGACCGCACCACCGCCCGAGTGATACCCTTCCACGACGTCGGCGCGTACCTCGGCCAACAGCAGCGGCTCAACGTGCTCAACCGCGTGTTCCGTCACGACGTGCGGACGGAGACCAACCTCATTCAGGGGTACGCCGCGCGGCTCCGGACCGACCCGACGGACGAACGCGCGCTCTCGGTCATCGAGGAGAGCGCCGGGCGGATGCTCGAACGCAGCGAGCGCACCCGGACCGCCGGCGAGCTGTTCGCCCCGACCGAGGAGTCCGGGTCGGCGCCGCTGCCGGACGTGGTCGACGAGGCCGTCGCCGACGCGCGGGAGATCGATCCCGACGCGCGGATCGAGGTCGGAACGGTGCCGTCCGTCTCGGTGTCGGTGGTGCTGCGGGTCGTCTTGGAGAACCTCTGTTCGAACGCGGTCCGACACAACGACGCGGACGAGCCGTGGGCCCGGATCGACGCCCTCGTCGAGGACGGCTGGGTCGAGGTCACCGTCGCGGACGACGGTCCCGGCATCGACCCCGCGGAGTACGACGTGTTGGACCGCGGCACCGAGACGCCGCTGCGCCACGGGAGCGGGATCGGCCTGTGGATCGTCAAGTGGGGCGTCGACCACCTCGGCGGCCGGATATCGTTCGCGGAGCGCGAGCCGAGGGGGACGGCGGTGACGGTCTGCGTCCCGGTTCACGACCGGGGCGGTTCGGACGCCGACCGGGAAGGCGACGTTCCCGACGACTCGCGGTCGGCCGACGAGTCGGCCCCGCTGGGGCCGCCGCCGAACGCGGGTCGATAGGCACTTGCCTCCGGGCGGTGACCCCGTGGTATGGACGCTACGGCCACGACCTACCTCCCGTACGCGCTGCTCGCCATGGGTGCGTACGCGCTCGTCTCGCCGCTGATGCGCGTCGCCACGACCGGTCCGAACGCGATCCCGAGCGACGTCGCCGTCGTCGTCTCGAACACGCTGCTCGTCGCCATGGCGCTCGGCGTGATCGCGTACACCGGACAGGAGTTCACCGGCCACCTCGCCTCGCCGAAGCTGGCGCACGTGCTCGCCGCGGGCGTGTTCCTCGGTATCGGGATCCTCGCACTGTACCGTTCGCTCTCCGCGGGTCCGGTGAGCGTCGTGACGCCCATCTTCGCGATGTTCCTCGTCTTCTCGTCGGTGATCGGCTTCCTCTTCCTCGGCGAGTCGTTCACGGCTCGGAAGGGGCTCGGGATCGTCTTCGCCGCCGCGGCCGTCTACCTCGTCTCGGGCGCCTGATCGGGCGACGGCTCGGCCCGCGACCCCCGCTCGATCCGGAACCGCCTGCCGCGTGACGAAACTCCTTTAGCCGCCAGCGGAAAAGGCGGGCATCTGCCGTGTCTCGCCTTCCGAACTCCCTCCGCGAGCTGATCTCTCGGCTGCCGAACCCCTTCCGCGCGCTGATCCTCTACATCGGCTTCGCCCTCGCGAGGGCCGGGCTGATCGACCGTCACCGGGTGGTGCGGACCACCGACCTCGCGTGGCCCCGGATCGTCACCGGGATCGCCCGGATGTCGAAGAACGCGGTCGACGTCGCGATGGTCGGCGTCGCGGTCGGCACGAGCGCCGTCGCCGGCGTCGGCTTCGCGGGGCCCTACTGGGGGCTCGCGTTCGCGTTCGGCGGCGGCGTCGCCGGCGGCACGATCGCCTTGGTCTCCCAGCGGTACAGCGCCGAGGCGTTCGGCGAACTGGGGGACGCGGTGCGCTCCAGCGTCCTCCTCGCGGTGGCGATCACGCTGCCGGTCAGCGCGGCGTTCTGGCTGTTCGCCCCCGCGCTCATCGACGTGTTGAGCAGCAACGAGGCGGCGATCGCCTACGGCGCGGACTACCTCCGCGTCGTCGGCCTCGGCGTCCCGTTCGCCGCGCTCAACCTCGTCGGGAGCCGCATCCTCGTCGGCTGCGACGACGCCTACACCGCGATGCAGGTCCGGGCCGGCGGCGCGGTCGCGAACATCGCCCTCAGCGCGCTGTTCATCTTCGGGTTCGGCTGGGGCGTCGAGGGGGCCGCGGTCGGCACCGTCCTCTCGAACGTGCTCGCGGTCGGCGGCTTCACCGTCGGCCTCGTGCGCGGGAGCGCCCCCCTCATCGGCGAGTTCCCGGTCGCGATCGACCCGACCGGCTCGTACCTGAACCCCGGCATGCTCCGCGACCTCGTCGAGATCGGCGTCCCGGTCGGGGCGCGCAACCTCGTGTGGACGGCCGCCGAGTTCCCGATGCTCGCCATCCTCGACGTGTTCGGGGAAAACACCGTGGCCGCGTTCGTCATCGCCCGCCGCATCTGGGGGATCATGAACACGCCCGGCTGGGGGTTCGGCCTCGCCTCCTCCAGCCTCGTCGGGCAGGAGCTCGGCGTCGAGCGCCCGGACGAAGCGGAGGCGTACGCCCGCGACATCATCCGCTTCTCGGTGGCGACGTACGCCGTCTCCGCGGTGCTGATCGCCGTCTTCGCCACCGACATCGTCTCGCTGTTCGCCGAGTCGCCCGACAGCCCGGAGATACCGATCGCCGTCAACCTCGTGTACGCGGCCTGCGCCGCGGTGATCTTCCAAGGCGTCTCCGGCGGGGCGGCCGGCCCCCTCGACGCCGCCGGCGACACGAAGATCCCCTTCGCGAGCCAGTTCCTCGGGATGTTCTGCGTGTCGATCCCGCTCGCGTACGTCGGCGCACACGACGCGACACCCGCGATCGACCTCCCGCTCGTCGGCCTCACGGTCCCCGAGGTGGCGCTCCCGGCGATCGGGCTGTGGGGACTCTACTTCGCGTTCATGGCCGAGACGACGATCCCCGCCGCGATCAACTACCTCCGGTTCCGGTCGGGGAAGTGGAAGAAGATTAGCGAGGCGTACCGACCCGAGGCGACCGCCGACGACTGAGGAGTGCGGGTTCGGCCGGCCTCGCGAAGGTGTAAACTCCGGAAGCTGGCTAACGCCCGAACGGAGTGTTCGGGAGCGCGATCATCGCGGTGATCGCCGGCGGGACGTGAAGCGCCATCAGCGCGACGGCCTCGCTCGTCGTCACGCCCTCGACGGCGACGAGCAGGCCGACATCGGGGACGAACGACAAGACGAGCGCGGCGACGGCGACGCGGACGAACGTCCGGTCCGGCGTCGCGGAGAAACGCGTGAGCGCCCCGTAGATAACGGCCGCACCGATCGTTCCCAACAGCGTCCAGACGACGATCGGGGGGTACCGGAAGAACTCCGTCGACGCCACGAGACCCCCGGTCAACGCGATCCACCCGAGAGCGAGATTGACGGCGACCCCGATCAGGAACGTCCCGGCCCCGCGGACGGCGAGCGTCCGAGCGGCTATCGGATTCCGTGCGGTCATGCCGACCTCCCGTCCGGGGACGGCCCGACGCGCGACGGGGTGTCGGCTCCGAGCGGCGAGTCTGTCGGGCGCTGCTTCGCGGTCGCAGCGACGGCGGTTCCACAACATCGGTCCGCCGCCTCAGCGTCTCTCATCATAGGTCGTATACAGGCGCCCTACGGATAAACATAGTGTTGTAAAAAGTCCACAATATATACGGAGGAAGTTGCTGGAAATGCGCATCTGAAGAAAACTGACGGGGTGGTATTGCGTGTTAGGGGCAATAGTTATCCGGCGGCGAGACGTACTACCGTGTATGAAAGGCTGTGAGAAAGGCCGTCTATTCGGGTCCGCAATGATACTCGTCCAAGGGGTCGTCACCGCGCTCTTCCCGCGGGCGAGCGTCAGGCTCAGCAAAAAGATGATCGGGAAGAACTTCGACAACGCGTCGGAACTCGAAGCGAAGCCGGCGTACCTCCGGCAGCTCCGTGCGATCGGCGTCGGTATGATCGCCGCGGGCGGGACGGGGTTGCTCCTCGAAGACTCCGAGGAATTGGAAACCGAACTGTCCGAACTCGGCGGCGCGGAGGGATCCGAGGCCGACGAGTGAAGCGCTCGCAACGCCGATAGTTCGGGGAACTTCTCGCGGAGCGCTCCCGAGTCGTAGCGGGCCGACATCGAAACGGGCTCCGGGTCCGGCGCGACAACTGAAGGCGATCGTCCGCCGAGGAGTTCACCGGAGCCGTCCAGTTACTTCTCCTCTCCGTGCCGCACCTCGACGGCGACGCCGCGGGTCGATCCCGCCATTTCTGGGCCAGACATCGCCGCGCGGCCGACCGCGAACGCCTTCGGCCCCTCGATGACGACCTCGTCGCCGACCCGAATATCGTCGTCCGCGTCGACGACGCCCGGCGCGAGCACGGAGCCACGCGGGACGAACTGATCGATCTCCACCCGCTTCGTCGGCGCGTCGCTCTCGACCCAGCGGCGCGCGCCGGCGAGGGTGAACGAGAGCGTGCCGTACTGCGGGACCATCGTCGCGAGCTGTTCGCCCGGCTCGCCCTCGCGGCCGGCGTCGGGCTCGTCGCCCCACACCTGGAGCTTGGGGTAGCGGCCGGTGGTGCGGACGTCGGCCTCGCCGCCGTATCGGTCGCCTCCGCCGCTCGCGCCGAGACCGCCGAACAGGTCGTCGCCCGCGCCGTCGCCGAGCAGGTAATCGGCGATAGCGCGAACCGTGTTGTGCTCGCGCTCCCGCTTGCTGTACGCCGGCTCGCCCTGGAGGGCGGCGTTCAGTTCGCCGAGCGACTCGTCGGTCGTCGGGTGGTCGACGCAGGTGTACTCGAAGCCGGCGTCGATCGCGGGGTCGCTCTCCACGCGCTCGCAGATCTCGCGGTACCCGTCCTCGGGGACGTGCGCGACGACGCGCGAGTAGTCGTTGCGTTCGAGATACCGCCGGAGGACCTCCGCGACGAACTCGATCTCGTCTTCGCTCCAGTCGCCCGTGACGACCGAGTCGTAGTGTTGAGCGGGGTAGGTCGTCTCGAGCTCCTGCGGCACCACGCCGATAGGGGAGGTAATCGAGACGGTGTGGCCGCGCCACTTGATCGCGTCGTGGAACTGGCGGTGACTCTGGGAGTCGCTGTACGGCTTCGTCGCCGAGCAGGGGACCAACACGAGCGGCTGGTCGGTGAACCGGTTCCGGTAGCGGCTCGTGACGCGGTCGGCGAACCGACGGATCTCGACGCGGTCGAGCGTCTCCGCCGACGCCGCCGTCACCTCCGCGTCGCGCATGAGCGGCGTCCGCTCCTCCAAGTACCCCCACTGGTCGTCGAACTCGCGGAACGCGGCCGTGAGCCACCCCTCGTGGCGGGCCTGCGCCTCGATGTAATCGCGCAGGCGGCCGCTCCGGATCCGCTCGCGGACCCGCCGAAGCTCGGCCCGCAGCGCGTTGGCGTTGTGGTCGGCGCAGTCGTCCCGGGTGAACTCGCTTCGGGGTTTCGCGCAGGCCGGGCAGGCGCAGGGGAGCTCCTCCAAGTCTTCGAGGAAGTGTTCCGCGTCGGCGGTGAGGTACATCCCCTGCGTCCCCTTCGTCCGGGCGCGCGTCGCGTCGACGAGGTCGGCGCCGGCGTACGCGAGGAGCGCGACGTTCCGCGGGGTCGCGACGCCGGAGAGGCCGAGCGCGGCGTCCGGCGGCAGCGCCGACTTCGCGCGGAGGATCGCGTCCCGGAACGCCTCGCCGTGGCCGACGAACCCCTGCGCGTCCGAGAGCAGGTACGCGTCGGCGCCGAGGTCGCGGGCGCTCCGACTGTCGACGACCGCGGCCGAGGGGAACGCGACGCCAGGGTGGTCGACCGCGAACGACTCGCGCACCTCGTCGCGGGTCCCCGCGGGGAACGCCCTGTGGGGAAGCACCGTCAGCGCGGTCTCGTCGCCGTCTGGGACCTCGCGGTCACCGGCCCAAAGACTTCCGCCGTCGTCGAGGAACGGGTCCGCCAGCGCCGGCGTGGACATGGGCTCGGCGAGGCGGACCTCCCCGAGCCGGGCGGCGCCGTCGCGCTCGTGGACCTCGAAGTAGTCGGTCATACCACCTCTCGCGGGGGGACCGTCAATTCTCTTGTGTTCCGGAGCCGCCGGGCTCCGAGTGGTTCGGCCGCCGACCTCGATCGAGTCCGGGCGGCGCAACTGTTAGGCGGGGCGCGGGCGTGGGATCGGTATGGACCCGACCGGCCCGTGGGACCGCGACCGCGTCGACGAGTTCCTCGCCGCCGCGTCCGTCCCGGTCCGCCTCGGCTGCCGTACCCCGGGCGACCGTCCGTGGATCGTCTCGCTGTGGTTCGCGTGGGACCCGGACGGGGGGAGCGCCGACGGTGGAGACGACGGCGACGGCGCGGCGCGGCCGCCCGGCGCGATCCGCTGTGCGACGAGCGCGAACGCCGATCTGGTCGAGTTCGTCGACCACGACGACAGCGTCTCTTTCGACGTGTCGACGAACGACCCGCCGTACAAGGGGGTCCGCGGCCGCGGCCGAGCGACGGTCCGACCCGACGATGGGAAGCGGCTCCTGCGGTCGCTCCTGACGAAGTACCTCGGCGGCACGGACAACCCGACCGCCGACCGGCTCCTGCGATCCGAGCGCGAGGAGGTCGAGATCCGGATCGAACCGGAGCGGATCCACGCGTGGGACTACTCTGAGCGGATGGGGACGGCCGAGGAGTGAGCCGCCCGCGGTCGGCTCCGATGCGGTCCCCGTCGCTCTCCGGCAGCCGACGTTTTAACCTGTCCCCGGGCCACCCACGGGTATGAGCGTTCTCGAAGACGACGAGTACCGCGCGTTCCGCCGCGACCTCCACCGCCACCCCGAGCCCGCGTGGCGCGAGTTCTACACCACCGCCCGCATCGTCGAGGCCCTCCGCGAGCGGGACCTGACGGAGCTCCACGTCGGCCCAGACGCGCTGGCGACCGACGAGCGACTGAACGTCCCCGACGACGAGGAGCTTTCGGAGTGGGAGGAGCAGGCGCGCGAGGCGGGCGCTGACCCGGATATCCTCGACCGGCTCTCGGGCGGCTACACCGGCTGCGTCGCGGTCGTCGAGCGCGGCGACGGCCCCGTGATCGGCCTGCGGGTCGACATCGACGCGCTCCCGATCACGGAGTCTGAGTCGGCCGAGCACGTCCCGGCCGCCGAGGGGTTCCGCTCCGAGCACGAGGGGTTCATGCACGCCTGCGGCCACGACGCCCACGCGACGATGGGGCTCGGCGCGCTCGACGCCGTCCTCGACTCCGACTTCTCCGGCACGCTCAAGGTGTTCTTCCAGCCGGGCGAGGAGCAGGTCGCCGGCGGGAAGCCGATGGCCGAGTCGGGCCACCTCGACGACGTCGACTACCTCTACGCGGTCCACGTCGGCCTCGATCACCCGTCCGGCGAGGTCGTCTGCGGCGTCGAGGGGTTCCTCGCGGTGCGGCACTTCCTCGCGGACTTCTCCGGCGAGCCCGCGCACGCCGGCGCGCGCCCCGAGCAGGGTCGGAACTCGGTTCAGGCGATGGCGGCGGCGGTCCAGAACCTCTACGCCATCCCGCGGCATGCCGACGGCCCCACGCGCGTGAACGCTGGGCTCGTCGGCGGCGGCACCGCGACAAACATCATCCCCGAGGAGTCGCACATCGAGGGCGAGCTCCGCGGACAGACGACGGAGCTCGCCGAGTACATGTCCGACCACGCCGACCGCATCCTCGACTCCGCCGCGGCGATGCACGACTGCGAGGTCGAGGTGTCGACGCTCGGCGAGGCGCCCAGCGCGACGAGCGACGACGCGCTCGCCGCCCTCGTCCGGGAGTCCGCGGGCGACGTCGAGGGCGTCACGAACATCGTCGACAGCGACGACCTCGGCGGCTCCGAGGACGCTACGTACCTGATGAACCGCGTCCAAGATCAGGGCGGGCTCGCCTGCTACCTCGGCGTCGGAACCGACCACCCGGGCGGGCACCACACCACCGACTTCGACGTGGTCGAGGACGACCTGTCGCTCGGCATCGACGTGATCGCCGGCGCGATCCGGCGAGTCGCGGAGGCGCAGCCGTAGACGTCGCCAGTCCGCCGAATCTCGCCCCGTTCAGAAGGTGAGGTGCGAGCTCGACGACGGCCCCGCGCCGTCGTCGTCGTCCTCGTCCGGCAACCCCTCGCGGAGGTAGCTGAGGTCGTCGTCGGTCAGGAACACCGCGCCGTCGCGGACGGTCACGTCCACCGATCGGAGCGTCGTGCCCGCCGCCTCGCCGTTGTCGCAGCCGCCGTCGCACGCGTCGAACGCCGAGCCGTGCTTCGGGCAGACGACGGAGCCGCCGCGGGTGACGGCGCCCACCGCCTCGCGGTGAAGCCGCTGGTCCTCGTGGGTACAGCGGTTGATCCACGCACGCACCGGTGGGTCCTCGTCGTCGCGCTCATCCGACTCGTCCGCGCACGGCACGAGGAACACCTCGCGGTCCTCGTCGCCCTCACGAGCCGTGAACGCCCACGAGCCCTGCTCGCGCACCGTCTCGACGGTAGTGAGCCGGTAGCCGCTCACGGCCTCAGTACTTCGCGTCGGCGCCGGTCGTCTCGTAGACGCGGTCCATGATGTCGTCGCGCTGGCGGGTCCAGTTCGCCATCGCGGCGGGGCTCGTCGGGTACTCCTCGTAGTGGCCGATCAGCTCGTCCGCCAGCGACTTCGTCTGGTAGAAGTTCCGGATCGTCCCCCAGTAGCCGAACGACTTGACCGCGGCCTTCAGCTTCAGCCCGAAGGACATCGAGGTCGACCCCTCGTACAGCGCCTCCGCGAGCTTCTCGCCCGGCAGCGACGCGAGCAGCCCCATGAGGTTGTCCACGTCGACCGAAGTCGCGAGGACGTTGTACACGTCGAGGCCGGCGTACCGGCCGCCGAAGTGGTCCATCACGCGGGTGTTGTACCGCCAGAGGTTCTCCTCGCTCACGTCGTCGTCCGAGACGGCCTTCACGGCCTGCTCGCCGGCGTACTTGCCCGCGTACGCCGCGCCGGCGATTCCCCCTCCGGTCGTCGGGTTCACGTGACCCGCCGCGTCGCCGACCGCCATGTACCCCGGCGCGACCGCCGAGTCGTAGGGGCGTCGGGTGGGCAGGGCGGCGCCCAGTTTGTCGCGGACCTCCGCGCCCTCGAACTCGGGGCGGTCGCGGAGGTCCTTCTTCAGCGACTCGACGAGCTTCATCGGCTCCTCCGTCATCTGGAAGCCGAGGCCGGCGTTGATCTCCGTCGCGGTCCGCGGGAAGTACCAGAGGTAGCCCGCCGCGCGGTCGGTCGCCTTGAACACCAGCGCGTCGTCCCACTCGACCGGCTCCGGCACGTCGACGATCTCGCGGTACGCCGAGCAGAACTGCGAGTACCGGACGTTCGTGTCGAAGGTCGTCCCCTCGAAGTCCGCCTTGTCCTGGAGCAGCGAGAGCGACCCGGCACCGTCGATCACGACGTCCGCCTCGTACGTCCGCGGGTCGCCCTTCCGCACCGCGTGGATACCGGTGACGCGGCCGCTCTCGTCCTGTCTCACGTCGTTGATGACGGTGTCGTAGTGGAAGTCGACGCCCGCGTCCTCGGCCCCGGAGATGAGCTGGCGGCCGTACTCCCAGCGATCGATGACGGCGAGCTCACCGGGGACGGGGATCTCTAGGACCGTGTCCTCCTGCGGGATCTCGAAGCGACCGTGGTCGACGCCGGTGTTCGTGAACGCGGGTTCGAGTCGGTCCTTCGGGATCGCTTCGGGGAAGGCGTCGGCGCCCTTCAGGGCGTCGCCGCAGGCGATGTGGCCGGCCTCCTCGGCGTCCTTCCGCTCCACGATGACGACGTCGAGCCCCTCGTTCGCGATCGTCGCGGCGGCGTAGCAGCCGGCGGTCCCGGCCCCCGCCACGACGACGTCGTACTCGTCGATATCCATTACCGGACCGTGTCGTGCGCCGGGCAAAACTCTTTGCTCCCGTTTCGGTCGGCCGCGCGCCGACGAATTTCGCGATGGCCGGGGCGAGCCGGGGCGCGTCCGGAGCCTAACTGTTCAGGCTCGTCGTTTAACGGCCTCGAAACGAACGATACGGACATGGGGCAACTCGAACGGGTCGACGCCGACCGGCTCCGGGCGTGGCTCTCGGAGGTCCGGTCGGCGGAGGCGACCGCGGCGCTGATGACCGCCGTCGCGTACGACCGAGGTATCGGCACGGCCGAACTCGCTTCGTGGTACGACCGCTCCGAGGAGTGGGTCGAGGAGACGATCACGGCCCTCGACTCGCCGGGGCTCGTCTCGACGGTCGCCCGGCTCGAAGGGGTCGACATCGGGGCGGTCGCCGCGGAGTCGAACCTCGCGCCCGCGACGGTCCGCGATTGGTTCGACGACCTCGGCGACGAGCCGGTCGGCGAGGCGGCCGACGTGGTTCGGCGGTACGCGGAGGGGTCGGTCGAACCGGTCCGCACCGGGTCGCCGTCTACCGTCTATCACCTCGACCGCGACGCGCTGACCGAGCACGGCTGGTCGCTCGACGATGAGGACCTCTTCGAGAAGGCCGCGGACGCCGACCTCGACCTCCCGGAGTACGGCCGCTTCCTCGTCGAGCCCGGCGAGTCGATCCTGGAAGCGGCGGAGCGCGGCGGCCGGTCGTGGCCGTACGCCTGCCGCGGCGGCGCCTGCTCCAACTGCGCCGTGGTCGTGGTGAAGGGCGACGTGGCGATGCCGGGGCAGTCGATCCTCTCCGACGAGCAGATCCGCGGGGCGAACGCCCGCCTCTCCTGCGTCGGCGTCCCGATCACCGACGAGGTCAAGATCGTCACGGGGATCGGCGACACCGAGGCGTTCGCCGACCTGCGACTGCCCTCGCCGACCGAGGAGACCGAGGCGTCGGACTGACCGTCCGGACCCGGGAGGTCGTCAGCGGGCGCGAGCTACTCCTCGGTCTCGTAGTGTTCGCCCGCGGCCTCGGGGATCTGCGTCCGGCCGACCAGCGTGAGGACGACGATCACGACGACGTACGGGATGGTCTGGACCAGCGTGTCCGGGATCGCGTACCCGAGCTGCTGGAGCCGGATCTGTATCGCGTCGAGGCCGGCGAACAGCGCGCCCGCGCCGAGCGTCCCGAGCGGATTGTAGTTGCCGAACAGGTACGCGACGATGGCGATGAATCCCTTGCCCTGGACCATCGTCTCGCCGGAGCCGACGAACTGCCCGATGGACAGCGCCAGCGCCGAGCCGCCCACTCCGGAGAGGACGCCCGAGAGCAGCACCCCGGCGTAGCGCACCTTCGAGACGGAGACGCCGACCGTGTCGAGCGCCTTCGGGTTCTCGCCCGCCGCGCGGAGGTGTTTGCCGAACGCGGTCTTGTTCAACAGCCACCACGAGCCGGCGGTCGCGAAAACCACCATCGTCGCCGAGTACTGCCACCCGACGCTCACGCCGAGGTTCGGCGTGTTGACGCCGCCGAAGAACACGGTCGACAGGAACGGCGCGAGCCCCAACGCGATGAGCCAGACGGCCAGCCCGGCGATGATCTGGTCGGCCTTGAACTCGATACAGACCACCGCGAACACCGCCGACAGGAACGTCGACGCCGCGATGCCGGCGAGGAACGCGATCGCGAGCGCCGGGACGCCGAGGACGGCGTTGCCCACGCCGACGACCGACGCGGCGTACACCGACACGAACGCCGAGATGATGAGGAGCCCCTCTAGGCCAATGTTGATGACGCCGGACTTCTCGGCGAAGATGCCGCCGAGTCCGGCGAGCACGATGGGCGCCGCGAGCCGCGCCGTCGACGTGGCGGTACTCGTCGAGAAGACGATGCCCGCGAGGTCGCCCGCCACGGAGTCGGGGAACGCGAGCCCGGACACGCCGAGCAGCGCGAGCACTCCGACGGTGCCGGCGATAAGCGAACGGACGTACCCCGACTCGCTCGCGCCTTCGAGGAGCGACGCCGGCGAGAGCGGGTTACGCATCGGCTTCACCCCCGTCGCCGCCGGCGGAGGCATCTGACTCCGCCGACGCCGCGCCGCCCGGGCCGCCGGCAGTCCCCCCGACGCCGGTGTATCGACCGATCATCCGGAAGAACTCCGGCATCGCGACGAACAGGATGATGAGCCCGCGCAGCACGGCGACGAGCTCCGTGGGAACGTCGGTCCGGAAGCCGATCTCCAAGGCGCCGCCCTTCAGGACCCCGAAGAGGAACGCCGCCGGCAGCACGCCGATCGGGTTGTTCCCGGCCAGGATCGAGACGGTGATCCCGTCGAAGCCGAGGTCCGGGATCGAGGCCATCCACCGCCCCTCGGACATCAGCACCCACACCGCGCCGCCGATACCGCCGAGCGCGCCGGACAACGTCATCGCCCGCACGGTCGTGAGCTTCGCGTTCACACCGCCGTACTCGGCCGCGGCCGCCTGGACGCCACTCGTCCGGAGGTCGTACCCGAGCGACGTGTGCTCGACGAAGTAGTAGAGCGCGCCGATGAAGGCGATGCCCCCTGCCAGCGCGAGCAGCGCGAAGTCGGTGGACGGGGGGAATAGCACCGACGGGAACTGCGCGTATTCTGGGACGTAGCGGGTGGCGACCACCGAGGAGCCCTCGGCGCGGAACACCTCCAACACGAGCACGTACGCGACGTTCGCGGCGACGAAGTTGAGCATGATCGTCGTGATCACCTCGTTGGCGTCGGCGTACGCCTTGAGCGCGCCGGGTATCGCGCCCCAGAGTCCGCCGCCGACCGCGCCCGCCGCGGTCCCGACGACGATCAGCACGGCACCGGCGACCGGGCCGGCCGGGAGCAGGGGCGCGAGCGCGAGGACCGAGAGGGCGGTCGAGAGCGCCCCGACGACGAGCTGCCCCTGCGTGCCGATGTTGAACAGGCCGGCGCGGAAGGCGACGGCGACGGAGAGCCCGGTGAAGATCAGGAGCGTCGTCTCCGAGAGCGTCAGACCGAACGAGAGGTTGAACGGCGTCCACGCGGGGTTGAACAGCCCGGGGTCGCCGACGGCGAACGGGTACCCGAGCGCGCCGTTGAACAGCACGACGTACACCTCGATCGGGTCGTAACAGAAGCCGATCCCGGTGAGCGGCATCGTCCACGCCGCGGTCGAACACTGCGCGATCCGGCCGGAGACGAGCACGAGCGCGAAGCCGACGACGATCGAGAGGAGGATCGCGGCGACGCTGATGACGAGCCGCTCGGCGACGCTCCGGTCGACGAAGGGGGCGACCACGCGGGCGAGGAGGGACTCCGTACGGTCCCCGTCGGGCGCCGAATCGCTCACGCGTCCACCCCCTCGTCGTCGGCCGCCCCGCCGTCGACCTCGTCCGGCGCGCCGCCGGCGTCGTGGATCGCCGCCCGTTCGACCGAGTCGTCGTCGAGCGACTCGCCCGCCATCAGCAGCCCGATCTCCTCTTCGGTCACGGTCGCGGGGTCGACGACTCCGGTGAACTCTCCTTCGTGAATCACCGCGAGCCGGTCGGAGAGCCCCTGTACCTCGTCGAGCTTCGAGGAGACGAGCAGGACCGCCTTCCCCTCGGCGCGCAGTTCGAGCAGCCGGTCGTGGAGGAACTCCGTGGAGCCGATGTCGACGCCGCGGGTGGGGTGGGCGGCGACGACCAGCTCAGGGTCGCGCTCGAACTCCCGCCCGACGATGAACTTCTGCTGGTTCCCTCCCGACAGCGACTCGGCCTCCGCGTCGGCGTCCGGCGGCCGGACGTCGTACTGCTCGATGACGGACTCGGCGTGGTCCTGCGCCGCGCCCCAATCGAGCCGTCCGCCGCGCGCGAACGGCGGGTCGTGTTGGCTCCCTAGAACCCCGTTTTCGGTGAGGTCGTATGACATCACCAGGCCGCGCTCCTGTCGGTCTTCGGGGATGAACGCCATCCCGCGGTCGATCCGGTCGCGGCGGGTCTGCCCGACCATCGACTCGCCGCGGTAGCGGATCTCCCCGGACGCCGTCTCGCGCAGACCCGTGATCGCCTCGGCGAGCTGTGACTGTCCGTTGCCGTCGACGCCCGCGATCCCCAGGATCTCCCCGCCCCGGAGCTCGAAGGACAGGTCCGAGACCGCCTCGACGCCCCGGTCGTCCTCGACGCACAGGTCGGTCACCTCCAGCACGCGCTCGCCCGTCTCTCGGGGCGACGTGGCGGGGTCCATCAGCACCTCCCGGCCGACCATCATCTCCGCGAGCTCCTCGCGCGTCACGTCGGCCGCGGCGACGGTGCCCACGTTGACCCCGTCGCGGAGGACGGTGATGTCGTCGGCCGCCGACAGCGCCTCGCCGAGCTTGTGCGAGATGAAGATGATCGTCTTCCCCTGTTCGGTGAGCTCTTCGAAGACGCCGTACAGCTCCTCGACCTCCTGCGGCGTCAGCACCGCGGTCGGCTCGTCCATGATGAGCACCTCGGCGCCGCGGTACAGCGCCTTCAGGATCTCGACGCGCTGCTGCTCTCCGACCGAGATGTCCGCGATCGTCGCGTCCGGGTCCACGTCGAAGCCGTACCGCTCGCTCAGTTCGACGACGGCCTCCCGCGCCGCCTCCCTGTCGACGCGGAGTCCGCCCCAAGTCGTCGGCTCGTTGCCTAAGACGACGTTCTCCCACACCGTCATCGGGTCGACGAGCATGAAGTGTTGGTGGATCATGCCGACGCCCGCGTCGATCGCGTCCCGCGGCGAGTCGAACGACCGCGGCTCGCCGTCGAGCCGGACGGTCCCCTCGGTCGGTCGGTAGAGACCGTACAGGACGTTCATCAGCGTGGTCTTGCCGGCCCCGTTCTCGCCGAGGAGGGCGTGGACGCTCCCGCGCTCCACCGCGAGATCGACGTCGTCGTTCGCGACGACCCCGGGGAATCGCTTCGTGATACCGTCCAAGTGGACCGCCGGGTTCATTCACCCGTAACTCCGCGCCGGAGCCTAAAAGCGCCCGGATTCCGAGCTACTGCGCCCGGTCCTGTTCGTCGTCCGACCGGAACGAGGGACACTCCGTCGCCCGACCGGAAACAAAAATTCCGCCGGCGAGGTTCGGTTCCGAGTCGGCGGCGCCGCGTTCAGTTGCTCGTCGTCTCCGGGACCTCGATGTTCCCGGCGATGATCTCGTCGCGCGCGTCGGCCACGGCGGTCGCGATCTCGTCTGGGACCTGGTCGCCGATCTCCTGCCCGTAGACGCACTCGACGCCGTTGGACTCCAAGCCGAGCGCGGTGGTCGACCCGCCCTGGTGATTGTCGTCGATGACGTTCGATATCGACTCGTACACCGCGGTGTCGACGCGTTTCACCATCGACGCCAGGATGACGTCCGAGAACGACTCGTTGGAGACCGACTGGTCCTGGTCGACGCCGAAGGCGAACCGCCCCTCCTCCTGTGCGGCTTGGAACACGCCGACGCCCGTCGCGCCCGAGGCGTGGTAGACGACGTCCGCGCCGCTCTGGTACATCGACAGCGCCGCCTCCTGCCCGCCGGTGGGGTCGGCGTAGCTGCCGACGTAGCTCGTGGTGACGTCGACGTCGTCGGTCGCGTAGTCGACGCCGGCCTCGAACCCGGCCTGGAACCGGCGGATGACGGGGCTGTCGACGCCGCCGACGAACCCGACGGTCGTCGAGTCCGGGTCCGTCTCGCCGGCGCCGGCCGAGAACTCGGTCTCGGTCAGGCGGCCGGCGAGCACGCCCATCAGGAACGAGCCCTCGTGCTCGCGGAACAGGTAGTTCGCGACGTTCGGTTCGTCGACGACGGTGTCGACGATCATGAAGTCCTGGTCGGGGTACTCGGGCGCGGTCTGCGAGAGCGAGTCGCCCTGATTGAACCCGATCGTACAGACCAGGTCGTAGGCCGGGTCGGTCGAGCCGGCGTACTGCTGCTGGAACTGCTCGAACTCGCCGGCGCCGTCGGGCTCCGACTCGTCGTACGCGATGCCGAACTCCTCTTCCGCCTGGAAGATCCCCTGCTGGGCCGCGTCGTTGAACGAGTTGTCCCCCAGTCCGCCGTCGGAATAGACGATGCCGATCCGCGCCGGCACGTCGCCGTCGCCCCCGTCGCCCCCGTCACCGCTCGGGCCGCCGCTACACCCGGCGAGGCCGACGAGGCCCGCTGCGCTTGCCGCCTTGATGAACCGCCGCCGATCGAAGTCGGATGCCATCTCACTCGTACCCCCGTCGGAACGCGGCATAAATTCGTCGTTCTCGCGGTGTCGAGGTGGCACGTTCGTGGAGAGAAGCGGCCCGATTCCGGGGTATCAGTCGCCCGATCGCCGCCGTCTGATCCACGAACCCGAATCTCTCACGGTTCCGAACGGGGTGACGCGGGGTCGCCGACGCGTCCGCGACGGGGCGTCGGCGGTCGGACCGGCCGGCCCTACGCGTCCGCGACCGCGTCCTCGACCACGGCTTCGACCTCGGCGACGAGGGCGTCGACGTCGTCGCTCTCGGCGTACACGCGGACGTACGGCTCGGTGCCGGAGGGCCGAACCAGCGTCCACGAGGCGTCGTCGAACTCCAGGCGGACGCCGTGGTCGGTGTCCACCGCGGCGTCGGGGAACGCGTCCGGCAACGCCGTCGCCAACCGGTCCATCGCCGGCTCCTTCGCGTCGTCGGGACAGGCCACGCTCACCTTTCGGTACGGGCGCTCGGTCACCGGGCCGCGGAGCGCGTCGAGCCCCTCGTCGGCGACGAGGCGCGCGAGCACCGCCGCGGAGGTCACGCCGTCGATCCAGCCGCCGAACGCGACGTGGATGTGCTTCCACGGTTCGGCCGCGAAGACGACGCGCGTGTCAGCGCCCACCTCTCCCGCGGCGCCCGCCTCGCCGACCGTGCCGGCCTCGCCGAGGGCGCCGGCCGCGCTGGCGTCCTCCCGGACCGCGGCGATCCCCTCGTGGAGCGCGCCGAGCCGGACGCGCTCGACGCGCCCGCCGGCGTCGCGGACGCGTTCGTCGATCCGACCGGAGGCGTTCGGCGTCGTCACGACGACGGGGTCAGCGGCGTCGCTCGCGCGGGTGTACCGCTCCGCGAGCACCGCGAGCACCGTGTCCTCGTGGACGACCTCGCCGTCCGCGTCGACGATCACGATCCGGTCGGCGTCGCCGTCGTGACCGATACCGAAGGCGAACCCCTCGGTCTCGTCCGCGTCGCCGTCGCCTCCCGCTCCCCTCCCGTCGTCGGTCGGCCGTCCGGGGTCCTCGACGCCCTCGTTGGCGTCGGCGACGAACGCGCGCAGGTCGGCGAGCGTCTCCGGGGTCGGCTTGCTCCCGCGGCCGGGGAAGTGGCCGTCGACGTTCCCGTTGAGCGTGACCACGTCGGCGCCGAGTTCGCGGAGGACGGTCGGCGTCGCGGGCGCGCTCATCCCGTTTCCGCAGTCGACCGCGACCCGGAGCCCGTCGAGGGGCGCGCCGAACCCCGCGGCGTACTCGCGGACGGCGGCGAGGTAGTCGCCGAGCGGGTCGGTTCGAGTCGGCTCGGTCCACTCGTCCCACGGAGCGACCGGCTCCTCGTCGGCGACCCGCGACTCGACGGCGCGCTCCGCGTCGCGGTCGAACTCCGTCCCGTCGCGGAACAGCTTGATCCCGTTGTCCGTCGGCGGATTGTGGGACGCGGTGAGCATCACGCCGTAGCGCCCCCGCGAGGCGTACGCGAGCGCCGGGGTCGGGAGCTGCCCGGCGCGGCGGACGGCGACGCCGCCGGCGGAGAGACCGGCCTCCATCGCGGCCGCGAGCGCCGGGCCGGTCACCCGCCCGTCGCGGGCGAGGACGACCGTCGGCTCGGGCGTCGACGCGGCGGTCGAATCGTCGGTACGCGATCGGATCTCGGCGCCCACGGCCCGCCCGACTGCGAGCGCGAGCGACGGGGTGACGCGGTCCTCGACGCCGCCGCGGATCCCGGCGGTTCCGAACAGGTCCATGTCGCCCACGTCGGCGCGCGGGAGTTAGTAGGCGTCGGTTGCGGGCGCGGGTCGGTCGGCGGCCGGTCGGTCGCGGGCGGGTCGTTTAACAGGCAGCGCGCCGCACCACCGACCGATGACCGACCGCGTTCGAGCGCACGTGTTCGTCTCGGGCCGCGTCCAAGGCGTCTACTACCGGGCGAGCACCCGCGACGCCGCCCGCGAGAAGGGCGTCGACGGCTGGGTGCGGAACCTCGACGACGGCCGGGTCGAGGCCGTCTTCGAGGGTCCGGAGGGAGCCGTTCGCGACATGGTGGCGTGGTGTGAGACCGGGAGCCGGGCCGCCGAGGTCGGCGACGTGGACGCCGAGTACGGCGCGCCGGAGGGGGAAGACGGGTTCGAGGTCAGGCGGTGAGCGGGCGTCGGCGCCGCCCGACCGTCTCAGTCGTCGCGCGCCAGCGCGGCGGCGTCGCCGGGGGGCTCCCGGACGCCGAGCTCCTCTAGCGCGCGCAACACCACGATCGCCTCGACCACGTCGCGCTCCTCTGTGTAGGGATCGTCGACCGCGTCGAGCGTCGCCTCGGCCTCGGATGCCAGTCGCGTCTCCAGTTCCGTCTGGTCCGTCTCGGCCTTCGTCGCCGACAGCAGCGCCTCGTGGTCCTCGCGGAGGTCGAGGGAGACGTGCGCCGCGTTACACCGCGAGAGCGGGTGCGCGTCCATCTCGACGGCGAGGTCGCTCACGAGGTCCCAGTCGTCGGCGCAGAAGCGGAGCGTCACGGTGCCGACCACGTCGCGCCACGCGATCGGCTCGCCGTTCTCCATGAGCCGGAGCGCCCGCGGCGGCACGGCGATCCGGGTGTGGGTGTCGTCCCGGCCGCACAGGCAACAGGGAGTGTTCTTCAGTCCGGCGTACACGGCGTCACGTACGCGCCGGAGAATGGTGTGCGTTTCGGCGGCGAAGCACTTTCCGCCCGCGCCGGGAGCGCCGTCGCCGAATCGAGGTCACACAAAACACATACGCCGTCGGAGGATCGGAACAGGTGATGAATCGCCCGTCACCCGAACTCCTCGCGGCCCTCTGCCTGTTCGTCGTCGGAGTCGGGGTCGTCACCGGCGCTGTCGCGGGCGCGACGGACCCGGCCCCGGTTACGTACTCGGTGGATCGAACGGACAGCGAAGTCCACCGCTACGCGGACCTCTCCGGGGCGGCGCGGGACGTCGTCGACGCCGGCTCTGATCGCGGTGAAGCCTCCGTCAAGGCTGCCGGCGATCGCGACGAGGTCGCCGTCGACGACCTCCCGTCCGAGTTCCGGTCGGGGGCTTGGAACTTCGTCAGGGACGGCGGCGAACTGGCGTGTTTCTTCCCGACGGACGACGCCGACTCCGGAGACGTCAGCGTCGCGTTCGCCGACTGCGAGGGGTTCGCCTTCGAATACGAGGACCTCTCCGAACGGGGACAGCGCTTCTTCACGGTGGCGGCGGACTCCGACGACGGCAGCGTCTCGATCTCGAAACCGGTTCCCTCGGGATTGGACGTCGCTCCGGGAGACACCGGGATCGACATCGAGGAGGCTCCCGAGGAGGGAGGCCTGTACTACGTGTTCGCGGACGAGCGCGTCTACGAGTTCACGCTCTACGGACCGGGTCCGCTCGGCGGGTTCGGCGCGCTCATCTACGCCGCCTTCGTGATCGCTCTCGGCCTCGCCCTCATCGCCGGCAGCGCCTACGGCTATCGGGTCTCGGCGGTCCACGCGCCGGCGGCCGCGGCGGTCGGTGCGAGCGTGTACCTCGTGCCGCCGCTCGTGGAGGCCGCCGGGCTGCTCAGGTGGTCGATACGACTCGACGGGTACACCCCATGGGGGGTCCCGCTCGTGATCGCTCTCGCGGTGGGCGGGGTAGCGTACATCATCCCGGACCTGTACGCGTTCGCGCGAAAGTACGTGTGAGAGCGACGCAGCGGCTGCGCGACGCGGCGGCACGATTTACAAACCGATGTGCCTGCCAGCGCCGCTCATCGATTTGTGAGGCGGTGGCGCGTGCCTCCGAGCGTCCAACGGACGCGAGGAGCACGCGCGAGGGAGTCGGCGGGCCGGAGCGAAGCGGAGGCCGGCCGACGAGGCTGGGGAGGTGTGAGGCTGCGGTGCTGTACGGGGCGGGACTCAAAGGGGCAGTCGCGAGGGCAGCGCAGGCGACGCAAGCACCGCAGGGAGCGAGCGACCGAGGAGCGCAGCGAGCGACCGAGGAGCGCAGCGAGCGTGCGCCGCCCTCGCGGCTGGGGCTTTGGAGGCCTTCATCGACGATTCGCTGTTGGTAGTTTATAAACAAACAGCCTGGGAACGGATGTCTGTTTATAAACGAAATCCACTCCTGCTAACGCACGCTTACGCGTCGCACTCGGCGAGCCACTCCTGGGCCCACTCGTCGATCTCCTCGAAGACGGGGGCGAGCGACTCGCCTTTCGCGGTCAGGCTGTAGTACGTCGCCACCGGCGCGTCCTCCTCTAACCGGCGGTCGACGAAGCCCGTCTCTTGGAGGTCGTCGAGCACGCGCGAGAGCGTCCGGGCGTTCGCGTCGGTCTCGCGCTTGAGCTCGTTGAACCGCGCCTCGCCGTTCAACAGCTCGTGGAGGACGACGAGCCGCCACTGCGAGCCGATCTGTTCGATGGAGTCGATGACGGGGCATGGGGTCTCGGGCGCCGTCGCCTCGCCAGCCGCTTCAGCCCCCGAATCCGCCGTCTCCGCCGACTCCGCCGCGGAAAGGTCCTGTGATGACATCGGTGTTACCTACTAACTCTATTGTCCGGGAAACGATAAATAGGTTACGTCCGTATAGCAGGTTACACGATGTTAGCTGAAACCGCGACGTTACCGCTCCAGTTCGACACACCCCTCGCGGGCGAACTCTTCCTGCTCGGCCGGATCCTGTTCGGCGCGACGCTCGCGTTCATGGGGCTCAACCACTTCACCGACCTCGAGACGATGGCCGGCTACGCCGAGTTCAAGGGCCTCCCCGCGCCGCAGTTCTCGGTGATCGCCTCGGGCGCCGTCCTCGTCCTCGGCGGACTCGCCGTCGCCGCGGGCGCGTTCCCGGTCCTCTCCGGGGGCTCGCTCGCGTTCTTCCTCCTCGTCTCCGCCGTGACGATGCACGACTTCTGGTCGGTGGACGACCCCGAAGAGCGGCAGAATGAGATGACGAGCTTCCTGAAGAACGTCTACGGCGCCGGCGCCGCGCTGGCGTTGCTCGCCGTCGGCGGGGCCGCGTGGCCGTACGCGGTCGGCGTCGGGCTGTTCTGAGCGCCGTTCGAACCGACTGACCGAGCCGACCCCCAACCGAATCGTCCGGCGACTGGCGTATCCGCGTTTCGAACCCCCAGTACGACTAACTACTCTCCCGACGACCGATCACGCGGACCATGACCGACGCGCCGCCGACGACGGGACTCCACCACGTCACGAACATCTGTACCGACATCGAGGAGACCGCGGCGTTCTACGAGGACGTGCTCGGCTGGCACACGGTCAAGCGGACGCAGAACTACGACGACCCCGGGACGCCGCACTACTACTTCTCGTCGACTCCGGAGGGCGAGCCGGGCACCAACGTCACCTACTTCGAGTACCCGAACTCGCAGGGGACGCCCGGCCCGGGCGCGAGCCACCACTTCGCGTTCGGCGTCGAGGACGAGGCGACGCTCCGCGAGTGGAGGGAACACCTCGAGGCCCACGATGTCCGCGTCTCCGAGGTGAAAGACCGGACCTACTTCAAGAGCGTCTACTTCACCGACCCCGACGGGCTCGTCTTCGAACTCGCGACGCGAGGGCCGGGAGTCACCCGCGACGAGGACGAGCCCGGCGGCGAGGTCATCGACCCCTTCGAAGCGGGTTACGAGAACTGAGGCACGGGCGCCGCCCGGATCACCTTCCCTCGACGAGCGCCGCGAACTTGTCGAGCGCGCGTCGGCAGACGGGGACGTACGGGGCCGCGACGAGCGGGACTTCGATCACCGCTCGACACCGACCCGGATCCTCCGGATAGCGGTCGACCCGGTGGCCCGTGGCCGGAACCCCGGCGACCCGCCAGTCCCAGCGGAGGCGCGTCGCGGCCGTCACCCGGAACGGAACCCAAGCGTCCGCGACCCGGACCCGTCCGGTCGTCCCGGTCTCGACGTACCGATCGGTGCTCTCCACGCCCCCCACGGACGGGCTCCAGTCGGGCCACCGTCGCGTGTCGCGGAGCGCCGTCGCGGTCCGCTCAGGCGGGGCGTCGATGTCGCGGCCGACCGCGAGCGTCGTCCCCTCTCGGACCACCGCGGTTTCGCTGTCGCGATCGGAATCTCCCAACACGTCGCGTCCTCCGGCGGCGGCGTCCCTCATCGCTGTGATCCTCCGCTCAGATCCGAACACACATCCGATACCTGGGGCATAAAACAGAGGCAATACGCAATTCGTCCACTTTTTGCGCTATCGTGGCACAGAGCCATATTAATACCTTATATGGTATGAGGACTCATTATCTCTTTCCACGAAGGGTTAATACAGAGGTCCGGGGTATTGGGAGTCAATATGGCAAGCAATCGCGACACCATGAAAGACGTCTCGCACACAGCACCGAACGACACCTCCGCGGACGCGGTCTGGGAACGAGGGCGAGGACCGGTCGAGGAAGAAGAAGAAGAGTAGCGCGAGTCGACCGTTTTCTCTCGTCGGGCCGGCCCGTCCCGGCCTTCGTCGCCGATCCGACTCGTCGAGCGCGTCCTCTCGCCGCTCAGTACGCTGTTCGACGGGATCACCCGTCGGATGAACGCGTACATCAGCGGCGACGGGAACGTCGAGAAACCTTACACGGAGTGACGGACTACCGGACGGAGCGATCGACTACCGAACGGAGTCGGGGGCTCGGCCGACCGTCGTTCGTCGCGCTCGCTCGCCCTCCGGTGTCCTCGCCGTCGCCGCGTTCTCGGGGCCGATAACCGCGGGCGTGGCTTTAACCCACGCGCCGGCGGAGGCGCAGGCATGATCGAGGTGTCGGGGCTGCGGAAGACCTACGGTGACTTCGCGGCCGTCGTCGACAGCGACTTCTCCGTCGACGACGGCGAGGTGTTCGGGATCGTCGGCCCGAACGGGGCCGGCAAGACGACGACGCTGAAGGTGATCGCCGGTCTCGTCGAACCGACCGACGGCGAGGTGACCGTCGCCGGGTTCGACGCCTCGGACCCCGAGATGCGTCGCCACCTCGGGTTCCTGCCCGAGGATTCGCCGCTGTACGAGGAGATGACCGCGCGGTCGTACCTCCGCTTCTTCGCCGACCTCTACGACGTGCCCCGAGAGGTCGCCGACGAGCGGATCGAGGCCGCGCTCGACCGGCTGGAACTCGACCACCGGGAGCGTCGCCTCGGCGACGTCTCGAAGGGAATGAAACGCAAGGTCGCAATCGCGCGCTCGCTGGTCAACGACCCGGACGTGCTGGTGTACGACGAGCCCGCGTCCGGGCTCGACCCGGTGACGACCAACTCTGTGCTGGCGTTCACCCGCGAACTCCGCGAGACGGGGAAGACCGTCGTCTTCTCCGCGCACAACCTCTACCACGTCGAGTCGGTCTGCGACCGCGTCGTGGTGATGAACGAGGGGCGGATCGTCGCCCGCGGGAGCGTCGACGGGATCCGCGAGCGACACGGCGAGACGACCTACCGCGTGTTCACTGACGTCGAGCCGACCGCGACGCCGCCCCTCGACGACCTCGACGCGACGCCCGAGGAGGTCGGCGACCGGTACCGCACGGCGGTCCCGAGCATGGACGCGGTCGCGGCCGTCCGCGAGGCCGCCGCCGACGCCGGCGGCGAGGTCGTCGACATCCGGAGCCGCGAGCCGAGCTTGGAGGACGTGTTCCTCGACATCGTCGGCCGGCCGATGCCCGGCCGCTACACCGGCGACGGGCTCGACGACGGCGAGGTCGACGGGCAAGAGCCTGACGGGCCGGAAAACGACCGATCGACCGACGGAACAGAGCGGGAGACGGCGGCGACCGCGACGGAGGCCACCGAGTGACCGACCGGCTGCGTCGCCTCGGTCGACGGCTCGCCGTCGCCGGCCGCCGAGTGCTTCGCGTCGCCAAGTGGGAGTCGGCGCGGGCGTCCGGCGGCGTCGACCGCCGGACGCTCGCCGCGGGCGTCGCCCTGCTTCTCGTCGCCGGCGGCGTCGTCGGGGTCGGCGTGGCCACCGGCGTCGCCGGCCTCGACGTCGACCAAGACGTGTACCGGGTCGGCGTCGACGCCGGCTCGCCGTACGCGGAGGCGATCGAGGAGGAAGCGTCGCTGCGACCGGTCCCGGCCGAGACCGCGTCGCTCGGCGACTCCGCCGACGCGGTGGTGGTGACCGTGGTGCGGCCCGGTTCCGTCGACGACGGGGCGATCGATCCGGCGGACGTCGACTCGGTCGTCGTCCGCGCGACCGACACGCGGAAGGGCGAGGCGGCCGCCGCGTCGGTTCGCGAGGCGGTCGAGGCGCACAACGAGCGGCTGCTGCGCGCCGAGCCGAACCGGACCGCGGCGTTCCCGGTCACCGTTACGCTCCGGTACGTCGGCAGGACGACCGGGTTCGACGACGGCGCGACGCTCGGCGGGAGCGACGGCAGTCGGACGGGCGATCCGGGCGGCGGCAGCGCGAGCGACGGGGACGACGGCGGCACCGCGGCCGACGGCGGAACGGAGGGCGACGGCACGGAGACGAGCGGTTCCGGGTCGGACGCGGACTCCGCCGGCGACTCCGGTGGGGCCGACTCGGGCGACGGTTCCTCCGGAGACGCGTCGACCGACGGGGAGTCCGGCGGCGGGTCCGCTCCCGACTTGGGAGCGGGCGGAACCGCCGACCCGGGCTCTGATGGCGGCGAGACGGGATCGGACGGGGAGGGCGGCTTCGCGATCCCGTCGATCGGCGGCGGGGCGTTCGGCGCGGACACGACCGGTTCGCCCGCCTCGATCACGCCGCCGTTCCCGTTCACCTCGCTGCTCTTGGCGTTCGCCTTCCTCGTACCGATGAACTTCCTGATACAGGCGTACGGCTCCTCTATCCTCGACGAGCGGACGAACCGTCGCGGAGAACCACTGCTCGTCACGCCGCTCGCGCCGGCGGAGATCGTCGCGGGCAAGACGCTTCCGTACGCGGCGGCCGCCGCGGTCGTCACGACCCTCATCGCGCTCGTGATCGGCGGCGGACCGCTCTCCGTGGTGGCGGTGGCGCCCGTCGCGGCGACGTTCCTCGGGGCCACCTTCGTCGGCGCGATGTTCGCGCGGTCGTTCAAGGAACTCACCTTCGTCACGGTTGGCGTGAGCGTCCTCCTGACGACCTACGCGTTCGTCCCGGCCATCTTCACGAACGTGACGCCCGTCGCGCTCGTCTCGCCACTGACCCTCGTTGTCTTCGACCTTCAGGGCGAGGCGGTGTCGGCGGGCCAAGTTCTCTTTTCGACCGCGCCGATGGCGGTCGGGGCGACTCTGCTTTTCGGCCTCGGGCTCGGCGTCTACCGCGAGGAGGACATGTTCTCCCAGAAGCCCGTGACGCGGAAATTCCTCGACGCGCTCGCGGTCCGGCTCTCGGCGGTGCGGACCGGCGGCGGACCCGGCGGCGTCGGGGGCGCGCTCTTCGACCGCGAGCGGCTCCGCGCGCTCGGTTCGGTCGCGTTCCTCACCGCCTGTACGATTCCCTTCGTGTTCGTCGCGGAGCTTCTGGCCGTCGCGGTGCTGTTCGCGCTGCCAGTCACCGTGTCGATCCCGGTGTTGCTCGTGACGATCGCGTTCATCGAGGAGGTCGCGAAGAGCGTCGCCCTGTACGCCGGGTTCGAGCGCGGCGTCTTCGAGCGGAGCGACCGCGTCGCGCTCGCAGTCGGCGTCGCGTCCGGGACCGGCTTCTTCCTCGCGGAGAAGGCCACGGCGGTCGTCCAAGCGGTCGGGCTCACCGAGCTCTTCCTCGGCCGCGCCGCGTTCGCCGACGTGGCCGGGCTCTCCGGGCTGCCGCCGATCGCGCTCGTGGCGCTGTTCTTCGCCCCGCTCGTCCTCCACGTGACCGCGACGAGCGCGGCCAGCCTCGGCGCGAGGAGGGGCCGGACCGCCTACGCCCTGGCGCTGACGCTGGCCACGCTGGGGCACGCCGCGTACAACGTCGGGGTGGTGAGCCTTGGATAGCCGCGTGACGATCGCCGGCCGGGAGCTCGCGGGGCTCCGCGCCGAGAAGACGATCCTGTTGGCGATCGGGATCCAGCTGTTCATCGCCGCGTTCTCGTCGTTCCTCGTCGTCGGGCTCGTCTCGATGTACGACCCGGGCGCGCTCGACGGCGCGCAGATCGAAGTCGCGGCCGCGGGCGACGCGGTCGACGACCTAGAGCGCGCCGCGAGCGAGGTCCCCGGCGCCTCGGTCACGCCCTACGACGACGCTGACGCCGCGCGAAGCGCCTTCGAGCGGAACGCGGCCGACGCGGTGGTGGTCGCGACTCGCACGGAGTCGGGACGGGTGTCCGCCGCCGTCACCGCCCCGGACGCCACCGTTGAGACGACCGTGATCGTGGTACAGCTGCGCGAGCTGCTGCGAACCTACGAGCTGAACGAGCGTGAGCGCCGCGCCTCGTACCTAGAGGAGTCGCCGCTGCCCCTGCCCGACCGGAGCGACACTAGCCCGTACTTCACATTCACTTACACCGTGTTGATCCCGCTCTTAGTCTTCCTCCCGGTGTTCATCTCGGGCTCGCTCGTCGTCGACTCGATCACCGAGGAGTTGGATCAAGGGACCATGGAGCTGCTCCGGGTCGCGCCCGTGACGCTCGCCGAGATCGTCGACGGGAAGGCGGCCGCGGCGATCGGGATCGCCCCCGCGCAGGCGCTGCTGTGGCTCCTGCTGTTGGAGGCGAACGGCACCGCGGTCGCGAACGTCGGCCCGATCTTGGCGCTGATGACCGCGCTGACGACGCTGGTCGTCGCCGTCGCGGTGGGCATCGCGGCGGTCGCGCCCGACCGGCGGGCGGCGCAGCTGCTCTACTCGGTCGCGGTCCTCGTGCTGTTCGGCGGCGCGACGGCGATGGCGGGCGGCCCCGCGAACGCGGTCGCCAGATTGGCGATCGACAGCGCGAGCGCGACGACGGGCGTCCTCGTGGTTGCGTACGCCGCCATCGCCGCGGCGGCGTACCTCGGCGTCCGCCGCGTCGTCTCGGTCGACGGGCTCGGACGCTGAGGGGGCGGATCGCTTCGGGCTCGGCCCGTTGTGCGGCCCGCCCCCCGAATCGATCAGTCGGCGAAGCGATCGCCGAACCGCTTCGCTGTCGGGAGCCGCCAGCCGCGGGCGACGGCGACGAGTCGGAGGCCGACCGTCACCGCCGCGCACGCCGCAGCGGCCAGTCCCGCGGGCCCGCCGAGCGTGCCGACGGCCCAGTACGTCGCGCCGCCCAACACGGCGCAGCTCGCGTAGAAGTCTTCGAAGAGGATGAACGGCGAGCGGTCGAGGAGGATGTCGGCGAGCGCGCCGCCGCCGACGGCGTTTATCGTCGCGACGGCGACGACGCCGAACGCGGACACCCCGGCGTCCGTCGCGACGATGGCGCCGGCGGTGGCGAACGCGGCGAGCCCGACCGCGTCCGCGACGACCGTCACCGGGTGCTCGTCGGGCGAGGCGAGCCACGCGCTCAGCCCGACGGCGAGGGCGACGCCGATCAGCCCTAGGAGTATCTCCGTCGGCGAGCGCAGCGCGAGGGGGACGCGCGCGACGAGGAGGTCGCGGGTGACGCCGCCGGCGAACGCCATCGCCAGCCCGACGACGGCGACGCCGAAGAGGTCGAACTCCTCGCGGACCGCCTTGCTCGCGCCGACCAGCGCGAACGCGACGAGCCCGACCGTGTTCATCACCGCGAACGGGTCGCCGAAGAGGACCGCGAGAGCGCCGCCCGTCATCCGCCGAACGCCCCGAGGCTGGACTGGAGTTCGCGCTCCGGGACGGCGTCGGTCAGCTCGTAGCCGACGAGGTCGCGCGCGTCGACGGCGTACGTGGAGCCGCCGCGGTCGAGTACGATCACCCGCCCCTTCCAGCCGCGGACGGTCCCCGCCGCCATCGTCTCGGCGACGGGCCGGTCGTCGAGGCCGAGCCCGTAGTCGAAGTCGAACCGCGCGATCGGGTCGAACCGGTCGAGGAGCGCCTCCCACGCCGCCTCGTCGACCGCGCGCCCGAACCCGTCGAGCTTCGTCGGGACGCGGACGCGGTCGACGAGGTTGTCCCCAGCGGCCAGTTCCGCCTCGACCTCGCGCGCGATCCGGCCGTTCGGGAACGTCCGGATGTGGGCCGCGCGGTCCGCGCCCTGCTCCCGGAGGCGGGTCCCGAGCCGCCACTCGCGGGTGACGCCGATCTTCAGTACGTCCGGCGCGAACGCCGCGAGGTACATCGCGTGCGTCTCGTGGCAGTCCATCTCGTCTTTCAGACACGTCCCGGTACACCGGGCACACACCCAGACCCCCGAGTGGTCGTCGCAGTACGGTGCGTCCGCGGCGTCGCAGGCGACGTGGTCGCCATCGTGGACCGTTCCCGCGCAGCGGCGCTCGCCGAGCCCGAACGCGAGTTCGGTGCCCGGGCTCGCGTCCACGTACTCGACGCTCCCGCCGCTCGCGACGTAGAGTCCGCCGCCGATCGGGCCGCTCGTCTCGACCGTCTGAGCGCCGTCCGCCCCCGGCTCGGCCGAGTCGCGCGCGACATCCGTCTCGTAGCCGACGACCTGCACGCCGAGCGGTACGCGAAGCCGAGGCTTATGAGCTTCGTCGGGCCCGATACCCCCTCGAATCGGATTTTATAAGTGAACTCGGCGTCGCCTCTCGGGCATGCGCACGGCAGCCCTCCCCCCCGTCGTCGCCGCGGTCGTCGCGCTCGCGGTCAGCGGCATCAGGCGCCTCGCGCCGATACTGCTCGAGTCGTCGGTCTCGCTGCCGTCGACCGAGGCGCTCTCGACGTACCTCCTGAGCGCCCGGTTCACGGCGTTTTTGCTGGTGTACGGGCTCCTGTTCGGCGTCGCTTTCCTCGCAGGACTGCGCGACGCGGACGCCTCCGCGGCGTCGACCGCGCTGGCGACGGGCGCGAGCGCGACCGCCGCGTTCCTGCTCGGCTCGGCCGCCGTCCTCTGGTACCTCGGTCCGGAGCGCGGCCCGGTCGCCACCGCCGTCTTCGCCCTCGGCGCGAGCCTCGGCGTCGGGATCCAGTTCGCGGTCGTCGCGTACGCCGGGGTCGCGCTCGGCGAGAGCCGCGGCGACGGGCCGATCTCGACGCGCCCCTGACCCTACTCGTCCGCCTCGCCCGCCGCGCCGCCGTGGACCGCGGCGTCGACCGCGGCCGCCAAGCGCTCGCGCGTCCGGTGGCTGGCCTCCGCGTCCGTGTCGACCTCGATCAGGTGCGAGCCCGTCGCCTCGTGGGCCCGGCTGACGGCGGCGGCGAGGTCCTCACCGACGACATCCGCGCGCTCCGCAGGGGTGTCGCCGCGGTCGGCGTGCGCGTCGGGCCGGGCATCGATCCGGACGTGTTCGAGGCCGTGGAGCTCCGCAAGCGACCCGAAGTCGAGGCCGTGCGGCGTCTTGAACGACTCGGTGAACGGCGGCTCGAACTCCTCGATCGGGAGCTTGTGGAAGATGCCGCCGCCGTCGTTGTTGACCGCGACGACCGTGACGTCGACGTCGCACCGGTCGACCGCGAGCAGGCCGTTCGAGTCGTGGTAGAGGGCGAGGTCGCCGACGACGAGCGTGAGGTCGTCGGTCGTCCCGCTCCCCGCGCCGAGCGCGCTGGAGACGATCCCGTCGATGCCGGAGACGCCGCGGTTACCGAGCGCGGTGACGTTCGCGGTCGTCGGCCCGACGAACCGGTCGAGGTCGCGGACGGGCATCGAGTTGGAGACGAACAGCGTCGCCGGATCGGGGAGCGCCCCGGCGACCGCGCGGAGCGCGTCCCCTTCGTGGAACCCGGCGTCACCCTCGTCGGCAGCGGGCTCCGCGTCTTCCTCGCCGCCCCCCTCGCCGTCAAGCGCGTCGGCCTCGCGGGCGTGAACCGCTTCCGCGACCCGGTCGGCCTCCTCCCACTGCGCGCGCCAGCCTTGGTCTCCGCTCCCGCCGCCGACGAGCCGCGAGAGTCGGGCGCAGAACCGGCTCGGCTCGGCGACGACGAGGTCGGTCGCGGCGAACTCGGCCTCGCGCCAGCGGCCGGCGGGGTCGACCTGGTACTGGTCGGCGCCGGTCGCGGCGAGGTACTTCCGGAGCCGCTTGGAGGTCGGCGAGGCACCCAACCGAAGGACGAGGTCGGGGTCGGCCCACGCGTCGCCCGCCGCGGCGGCGTCGCCCGCGTCGCTTCCGCCGTCCGCGAGGTCGGCCGAGAGGTACGCGTCGTAGGTGCCGATCACGGGCGCGACGCGCGTGTGACCGCCGTACCGGAGTCCGGAAAGTGGGTCGGCCAGCACGGGGAACCCGGTGGCGTGCGCGAGCGCCGTGACCGACTCCGAGTCGATCCCCGGCGGGTCGGCGGGGCCGGCGACGATCAGGCCGCGGTCCGCCTCCCCGAGCGCGGTCGCGAGCGCCCGGAGTTTGTCGTCGCCCGGTTCGGGGGCCCCGTGAGTCACGTCGACGTAGGGGCCGTCGCGCCCGCGCTCGGCCGCCTCCGGCAGGTCGTCGGGCACGTCGCCCGGGACCGGCGTCGGCTCCAGCGGCTTCTTAAACGGGACGTTGAGGTGGACCGGGCCCGGGTCGGCCCCTTCTGCCGTCGCGACGGCGCGGGCGACCGTCGTGCGCAGCGACCGGAGGGCCCGATCGTTTGCGGCCGGCTCCGGGAGGTCTTTATAAAATCGAACCGCGTCGCCGTACAGCTTCTCTTGATCCGCGGTCTGGTTCGCGCCGGAGTCGCGCAGTTCGGGCGGCCGGTCGGCGGTGAGCGCGAGCAGCGGGACGCGGGCCTCGCTCGCCTCCATCACGGCCGGGTGGTAGTTGGCGGCGGCGGTGCCGGAGGTACAGATCAGCGGCGTCACGCGGCCGGTCCGACGGGCGCGCCCGAGCGCGAAGTACGCGGCGGAGCGCTCGTCGAGCTGCGAGAACACGCGGAGATCCTCGTGGCCCGCGGCGGCGACGGTCAGCGGCGTCGAGCGGCTGCCCGGCGAGGCGACGACGGCGTCGACGCCCGCGGCGACGAGCTCGTCGACGAGCGCGTTCGCCCACAGGGCGTTCCGGTTCGGCGCGGTCATTACCGTCGCTTCGGGCGCGGACGTAAATACTCCGGCGAGTTCGGTCGACGCTCGGGCGGCGGGAGAGCGCGGTGGACGCTCGACCGGCCGGAGGCCGCTCTCGGCGCCGCCCTCACGCCGCGTCCGACGCCGACTCCGACTCGCGGCCCGTAACCTTGCGGACGCACGAGGAGCCGAACGGGCCGAGTTCGCCCGCGTCAAGTTCGACGAAGTGGCCCGTCGAGACCGAGGCGCCGCAGCGCCGACACTCGAAGTCGCCCTCGCGCGCGACGACCTGGCGCTCGTACTCGACGTAGGCACCGCCGGTGTTGACCCGGAGCCGAGCGCCCTCGCGGTCGATGACGCCGCGCTTCTCCGCGGCGTCGAGGATGTCGCGGGTGAGCGCCGGGCTCGTCGTGATCGTCTCGATCCGGTCGACCGCCGCGGCGAGGTCGAGCTCCTCGCGTTCGAGGTGCGCCAGCAGCTCGACGCCGAGCTCCAGCTTCTCGTCGCGGGTCGACGGCCCCGTCACGGCCGCCGAGACGGCGCGATCCCTATTAAGTCGGCCGGACGCCGGTCGGTCTCCGTCCGCAAAGCGCGCGCCGGCCCCAGCGGATCGGCAGATTCACGTTCGCCGCCCGACAGTTTCGCCCGTGGTTCGATCCCGCGATCGGTCTCGGCGTCGCCTCGCCTACCGCCGGCGCCCCAACGAGTTCTACTGGCTGTGGATCGCGGCGACGGCGACGTACGGCGTCGGCGACATCGTGTCGACCGTCGCCTTCCTCCGGTACGTCCCGACGATCGAGGAGGCGAACCCGGTCGTGCGGTTCGCCCTGGAGTCGTTCGGGCTCTCCGGGCTCGTCGCCCTGAAGATCGCCGTCTACCTCGTGATGCTCTGGATCAGCGTCGAGGGCGCGCGTGAGGGTGACGGGCTCCTCTACTACTTCCCGCCGGTGCTGCTCACGCTCACGGGGACGTACCTCACCGCGAGCAACGTGCGCCTGCTGTGGCTCGCCTGAAGGGCTGACCGCTCGCGTCCGGAGGCCGAATCCGATCTCGGCGCGGCGCTGCTGGTGCGGGTCTGGTTCGTGCTGGTCCACGACCTGCTCGCGCTCGGAACCGTCGCGGCGACCGAGCCGCCGGACGCCGCGCTGTCGGCGCTGGTGCTGTCGAATCCGGCGAGCCCTTCCGGGTGTTCGTGTTGAGCGGGCTCGGGGCGACCGACGGCGGCGGGTTCACCGTCGCCCTCGCCGGGAGCGGGCTCTCGACGGTCACACTGGCGGCGTCGCTCGTCGCGTGGTGCGTGGTCCAAGCCGCCGTCGCGGGGCAGTTGGTCCGTCGCCGTCGGCTCTGGCGCGAGGCGAGACCGGGCGCGGCGACCGGTCGGACTTTTTCGATCGCCGCTACTGGATCCGCTCGATACCGTCCTCCTCCGGCGATTCGAAGTCGAGGGGGCGGCGCGGGAGGTCGTCGACGAACTCCCGGACGATCGTGCGCTCGACGCGCTGGAGCACCTCGCTACACGTGGACTTCGCGATGCCGACATGGTCAGCCACCTCGGTGAGCGTCGTCTCTCGGGGCACGTCGTAGTAGCCGCGGTCGACCGCCTCGAAGAGGACCTCGCGCTGGCGCTCCGTGAGCGACCCGCCGGGGTTGATCCGCTGTTGGACGTACTCGACCTCGAACGCCGCGCCCACGTCGCGGAGGGCGTCGCCGAACTCCGCGACGCGCTCGTGATTACCCGTCACGTCGACGCGCGCGACGCCGTCGCGGATCTCGACCGGCATCTCGATGGGGACGCCCGCCCGGCGGGCGACCGTCTGTAGCAGGGGGACGAGCGCCTCGACCTGAACGGTGACCATCCCGTCGTCCGCGGCCATCACCGACGAGTGGGTGATCGTCTCGTGGTCGTCGATCGCGTCGAGGATCGGGTCCGTTTCGTCCGCGGTGATCCGGACCAGCGCGAACCCCGCGCCGTCGTCCGGCGTCGCGGTCAACACCTGGAACCGCGCCTCGGGGAACTCACGCGAGACCTCGCCGACCCACGGACCGTCCGGGATCGTCACGCGGAGACGTGCCTGTGCCATGCCGGAGGCTTCGACGCCGGCGTGGAAGTAGCTTCGGCTCCGCGGTCGGCGTCGGAACATGTTCGGCGGAACGGACCCAGAGATCGGGTCCGTACCACCGGATATGAGTTCCGAGCCCGACGAGTCGGCGGCGGTGGAGGGCTCGACGCGCGGGACCTCGCGCCGCCGCAACCTTGCGCGAGACGCTCGAACGCGCCGAGCCGCTCGGCGGTCATGACGTGTTGGTCCAGTACAACGACCGAACGCCGCAGTCCCTCTTCCCGCGGCTCGACGACCGCTGGTACGCCTACGCCGCGGTCGGGACCGACGCGCCCACCGCGGTCGTCACGGCGGTCTGGTCGGGCGAGGGCGAGTGGACCGTTTCGGACGAGCGAGCGGGGGAGGGCGACCAGACCGACGCGAGGGAGCGGTCCGGCGAAGGCGACGCGACCTGAGTTACTTCGAATCCGCCAGTACGCGTGAGAGTGACATAACCGTCCAAATCGCGGCACAGGCGATCCAGACCCCGGGGCTCGTGAGCAGGGTTATCGCTCGCTCAGTCGAGTACAGTACGAACAACCATGGCGGTATTCCAACGACGAATGACACAAATCCCGACCGCGACGGCTCGCATGGCTCGCTGCGCTCTTCGCTCGTTCGCTCCACTCACTGCGGTGCGTGCGTCGTCAGGCTTCGCCCTCGCGGCAGCGTGGCGCGACGCGCCACTGGCAGCAGGCGGCGAAGCCGCCGGCGACTGCCCCTTTGAGTCCCACCCGACCGCACAGCGCCGCAGCCTCACGCCTCCCCAGCCTCGTCGCCCTCCCTTCGGTCGGCCGACTCCCTCGCGCGTGCTCCTCGCGGCCGCCTGCGGCGGCCGCGCGCAGGCACGCGCCGACCACTCTGTCATCTATAATCGATTGTCGGGGTCGCTCACGTGTATTTAAATCCCGCATCGCAGTTGTCGATCCGACGCGTCCCTCCCGCCGTCGCTCGCCGTTACGTCCGGTGAACACGTTCGGGAACGACCCCAAACGGGTCCGGGTCGTAGCCGGACGTGAGCGATGTTCGACGACCTCGACACGGACCGGCGGCCGCTGGTCCTCGTTTGGGAGGTCACGCAGGCCTGCGGGCTCGCGTGCCGCCACTGCCGGGCTAACGCGCGGCCGCAGCGACACCCCGACGAGCTGACGACCGCTGAGGGGAAGCGACCGCTGGCGGACGCCGCCGCGTTCGGCGACGGACAGCTGGTCGTCCTCTCCGGGGGCGACCCGCTCGCGCGCGACGACCTCACGGAGCTGGTCGCGCACGGCGACGACCTCGGCCTCCGGATGACGATCACGCCGAGCGGAACCCGGTCGCTCACGCCCGAGCGCGTCAGCGACCTCGGCGACGCGGGGATCGCCCGCATGGCGCTCAGCCTCGACGGGTCGACCCGCGAGCGCCACGACGCGTTCCGCGGCGAGGAGAGCTTCGCGGACACCGTCGCGGCCGCGCGCGCCGCCCGCGACGCCGGGATCCAGCTCCAAATCAACACTACCGTCTGCGCGGACACGGTCGAGGACCTCCCCGCGATCCGCGACCGCGTCCGCGACCTCGGCGCCGTCCTCTGGAGCGTCTTCTTCCTCGTTCCGGTGGGTCGCGGCCGCGTCCTCGACCCGGTCTCCCCCGAGCGCGCCGAGGCGGCGATGGCGTGGCTCCACGAGGTGTCGGAGGAGGAGCGGTTCGGCGTCAAGACCACTGAGGCCCCGTTCTACCGACGTGTCGGGATCCAGCGCGCCGAGGCCGGCAGCGCCGACGCGGGGGCCGACCGACGGGGCGGGATCACGGCCGGGCGCGGCTTCGCGTTCGTCGGCCACACCGGTGAGGTGTACCCGTCCGGGTTCCTGCCCGAGTCGGCGGGGAACGTCCGCGAGCGGTCGGCCGTCGATGTCTACCGGAACGCCGACCTCTTCGAGTCGCTCCGCGACCCGGACGGCTTCTCGGGGAAGTGCGGCGCCTGCGAGTTCCGCCACGTCTGCGGCGGGAGTCGGTCGCGAGCCTACGCCGTCACGGGCGATCCGACCGACAGCGACCCGCTCTGCCCGTACGTCCCGGACGGCTACGACGGACCGCTGCCCGAGCGCCAGCGAGGGGCCGACGGGGAGCGGTCCGAATCTGCCGACTGATCCCGGCGTCGCCGGCGACTCACTCCGGCCGTTCGCCGACGAGGAGGTCGAGGTCGGCGACGCTGCCGGCCGGGTCGAAGTCGAACGCCGCGCCGTAGAACGCGAGTTCGGCGGCGTGCGCCCGGGCGACGTTGTCGGCGTCGCGGAACCCGTGGCGCTCCTCCGGGAACTCCACGTACGCGTACGGCGTCTCGTTCGCGACGAGGGCGTCGATCATCGCCTCGGCCTGCGCGGGCGGGACCACCTCGTCCTCGCCGCCCTGTAACAGCAGCAGCGGCGCGGTGATCCCCTCGGCGTGCGCGACCGGCGACCGCGCCTCGTAGACGTCGTCGGCCTCGGGGAGCGGGCCGACGAGCCCGTCGAGGTAGCGCGACTCGAACTTGTGGGTCTCCGCCGCCAGCGCGCGGAGGTCGGCGACGCCGTAGTAGCTCGCGCCCGCGTCGAACGTGTCGTGGAACGCGAGCGCGGCGAGTACCGCGAACCCGCCCGCGCTCCCGCCCGAGATCGCCAGCCGGTCCGGGTCGGCGAACCCCTCGTCGGCGGCGTACCGGGCGGCGTTGACGCAGTCGAGGACGTCGCGGACGCCCCACTCCCCCTTCAGCGACTCGCGGAAGGCGCGGCCGTACCCCGTCGACCCCCGGTAGTTCACTGTGAGCACCCCGACGCCGCGGGTCGTCCAGAACTGGACCGTCGACGACAGCGACGCCTCGGACCGACTCGTCGGCCCGCCGTGGACCCTGACGAGGAGCGGCGGCGCCGCGTCGGCCGGCGCTTCGACGTCGGGGTTGTGGGGCGGGTAGTAGTGGCCGTACGCGGTCGCGTCGTCGGCGCCGACCGCGTCGCCGGTCGGGAAGGCGATCGACTCCGGCTCCGAGACGTACGCGGCGTCGAGCGCGTCCTCCGTCGACTCGCGGAGCCGAGTTGCTCCGGTCCCCGCCGACCCCGGTCGCCACGCGACGACCGCGCTCGGCGCGTCCGTCCGGTGACCGGCGAAGACGACACGGTCGCCGTCGGACCGGACCGAGGCCGGACGGAAGGAGCTGTACGGGAGGCCCGGGTCGACGAGGTCGCCCGTCTCCGGATCGAGCAGGCGCAGGCTCGGGTCGCCGCCCTCGGTGACCAGCGTGGCGATCCGCCCGTCGCCGAGGAACGCGAACGTCGACACGCCGAGGGTCCACATCGGCACGCCGAACGCCGCCGGCATCTCGCGGAGGACCTCCGCGTCCGATGTCGTCGGGAGCGCGACGCCGGCGCCGCGCTCCCCCTCCTCGGTCCCGGACGCGACCGGGAACCGATAGAGGTTCCACCAGCCGGTGGGGTCGGCCGCCGCGTGGAGGACGCCGTCGGGCGACCACTTCGGCGAGACGACCGACTCGTCGGCGCCGCCCGCGACGACGCGCTCGTCGCGGATGTCGCCCGTCTCGTTGACCGCGCCGACGACGAGTTCGGTCCCATCCCACGGCATGTTCGGGTGATCCCACCGCAGGTACGCGATCCGGTCCCCGCCCGGGGCCGGCCGCGGCGCCGCGTAGAAGTCGTGCCCGTCCGCGACGACGACCGGGTCCGAGATGCCGGTCTCCGGAGCCGGGTCGGGTGACAGCGGGAAGCGGACCAGCTCGTTCCGGGGCTCCTCGTCGGTGCCGGGTCCGACGTGACGCTCGCGGACGGCATAGACCGTCTCCCCGTCCGGAGCGAGCCGCATGTCGGCGTAACGGTGGGCCATCGGCTCCGGCGGCACCGGCGTGACCGGGGTCGGTTCCGCGTCGCCCCCGGCAGCGCTCCCGTCCGCGGGCAGTCGGTAGAGCCGCTGGTCGTCCATGCTCGCCGCGAGCACCGTCCCGTCCGCGACGAGCACGTCGCCGCCCCCGTACTGGTGGACGAGCGTGCGCACGTCGAGTTCCTCCGACGTCACTTCTGTCGGATCGGCGTCGCGGTCGTCGACCGGGGCGCGACAGACGACGCCGCGACCGCCCTCGGACGGGCGGCGTTCGATCCAGTAGACGTGGTCTCCGTCGGTCTCGACGGACGCGAACGACCTGACGTCGGCGGCGACGTCCTCCGGGGCGACCGGCGACGGCCACTCGCCGTACGGTGTCGGCATGGGATCGACGAGCGTCGCCGCTCCAATAAACCTACGCGAGCCGGCCACCCGAGCCACCGGGCGGGGTCCGGCGCCGGGGTCTGTGGTCGCCCGCGCCGGGGTCGATGGCCGCCCGCGCCGGGGTCGATGGCCGCCCGCGCCCGGTTCCCGATCCGGGGCGTCTCGCTTCACGCGTACGCCTCGAACTCCTTGCCGAACGCGAGGAAGTAGCCGGTGCCGACGAGCCCGACGACGGCCGCGACGGTGAACGCGACCTCGGGGCTGACGAAGTCCCACAGGTACCCCCCGACCGCCGCGCTCGGGATCACGACCGTGTTCCGGAGGAGGTAGTACGTCCCGGTGACGCGGCCGCCGGCCCCCTGCTCCGCCGGGCCGACGATGAGCGCCTTGTGCGACGGCAGGCCCGCGAACCGCAGCCCCGAGAACGCGAAGACGGCGATCATCACGGCCGACAGTGGCAGCGCCGACCCCGCGAGGGCCGGCGCGTAGATCAGTACGACCGGGAAGAGGGCGTACACCGCGAACCCGACCGCGACGACCGGCTTGAGGCCGATGCGCTCCGCGAGCCGCGAAGCGGGGACCATGATCAACAGCGCGACGAGCATCTCGACGCCGAGAAGGTAGCCGAAGAACGCCTGCGGCGAGAGGTCCACGTCGTACGCGAACCCGCCCAGCGCGACGGTCGCGTCGAGGCCGACTTGGAAGAACTGCGTGACGACGAGGACGAAGAACACGTACACCATCCCGTTCGCGAACCGGACGAGCGTGTCGCCGACGAGCAGCGGCCGGAGCGGCGCCGGCATCTCCCGCAGGTCGCGCCGGACCCGGTCGAGCCCCGCGAACGAGTCGCCGAAGGAGTCGCCGCTCGCGTCGTAGAGGACGTGCTGGACGAGCGTGCCGAGGACGCCGAAGGCGACCGCGACCGCGAGGACGAACTGGAAGCTGACGGTGAACTCCGTGCGGAGTCCGATGAGGACGGCGGCCAGCACGGGTCCGACGAGGAACGCCGTCCGCCGGAACGTCTCCGTGCTGGCGAACCCGGCGGCCAGTCGCGAGGGGTCGGTCGCCTGCTTCACGACGGCGAACGTCGCGCCGAGCCCGAACGACTTCCACGCCTGCGCGAGGACCAGTCCGACGAAGATCCAGACCCACGGCTCCACGATGAGTCCGCCCACCGCGATCGGGCCGACCCCGGGCGCGACCAGCCAGACGAGGAAGCCGAGCGTCGACAGCAGCCCGAAGAGGGTGAGCGCGTACCGCGAGCCGATACGGTCCGAGACGGCGCCGCCCGGGTACGGGTAGATCGCCGAGATAACGTTGCCGAACGTGCCGAAGAGCCCGACGACGAACCCGGACGCCCCGAGCGTGACCATGTACTCCGGGAGGTACCGGTTCGTCATCTGGAACCCCAAGCTGAACGCGAACATCGCGATCGACAGCACGAACACGTCGCGCTCCAGCGCGAAGAGTCGCCGAAACCCGTCCAGCGCCCCGGAATCCGCCTCTGCGTCCGCGTCGTCGCCGCCGGCGCTCACGGGGGCGCCCCCGGTGTTCCGGAGCGGTCGCGGTCGTCGACGCCGGCGCGGGTCGGTCCTGCCTCGGGGAGCGCCATACGCGTCGTGCGGTTCGCGTCGACAAAAATTCCACCCCGTCACGGGGCCGGCGCGAGACGGTCACTCACCTCGGGTGGCGCCGGCGAGGGAGCAAGTCGGGAGCGCCAGTCGGACCGGTCGGGGCCTCACCCGGACGGCGACTCGGTCGCTCGAACGAGCGCGCGCAGCTCCTCGACGGCGAGTGGCTCGACCCGCTCGCGCGTCCCATCGCTCGTGTAGAATAGGCTCGTTTCGACCGCTTTCTCGGCGAACCACTCGTCGAGGACGTGGTAGTAGACGCTGAGCTGCTTCTGGTACTCTGCCCGCGCGCGCCGCGTCGAGTCCGTCTTGTAATCGACGACCGCGACCCGGTCGTCGGTCACGTGAACGAGGTCCGCGATCCCCGAGACCGTGACGCGGCGGCCGTCGACCTCGAGCGGGAGCGTCACCGGCTCCTCGACGTACCGCTCGCCCGACAGCCCGTCGAGTAGGTCGACGACTCGCCGCTCGTGGTCGTTCGACGGCGTCACGTCGTCGCCGAGCGCGTACGCCTCCGCAAAGTCGTGGACCCGAGAGCCGAAGTCCATGCCGCGAGTCTCGGGCGCCGCCTCGGCGCCCGCCTCCGACCGCTCGTCCGCCGCCTCGAACACGGTCTCGTCCATCAGCGAGTGTGGGCTGTGACCGATCGGGCCGTCAGGCGCCGTCACCGAGAACGGCAGTTCCGCGTCGGCGGGCTCCTCGCGGTCGAGCGACTCGACCGCTGGTTCGATCTCTTCGACGGCGACGGGAAGCTCCTCGAGGAACGTGTTCGGGTCCTCGCCGGCCGCGAACACGACGTGGCTCTCCGCGCGCGTGACCGCGACGTAGAGCAGCCGGCGTTCCTCGTCGTACGCCCGCGGTAGGCAGCGCCGGATCACGTCGTGCCGCCAGTTGTCGTACACGTGCGGGTGGGCCCGCTCCGCCGAGTACACCTTCTGCTGTCGGAGCCCCACCGGGTCCCGGTACTCGATGACGCTCGATCCGCCGGCTCGAGGCGGGAAGCGCCCCGCGTTCATGTTCGCCATGACGACGATCGGATACTCCAACCCCTTCGCGGCGTGAATCGTCTGGACGGTCACCGCGTCGTCGCCCGCGGACGCGGCGACGTCGACCGTGCTGCCGGTCTCGACGCCGCGCTCCATGAACCGGATCAGCTCGCCGCGAGTCGCCGTCGTCGCGTCGTGGACCGACTGGACCGTGTGGAGGAGCACGTCCGCCGCGTCGCCCGCGAAGCCGTAGCGGTCGAGGACGCGGCGGGCGACCGCGCCGACCGACTCCAGATCGTGGAGCCCGTCGCGGAACGCCGCCGGGTCGTCAGGGTACGACCCCGTCTCCAGGAAGCGACCGATCTCGTCGAACGCGTACCCGGCCCGTTCGAGGACCACCGCCCAGCCGCGGTCGGCGTCGGTTTCGAGGATCCGAAGCCACGCGAGCAGCAGTTTCGCCGGATCCGTCCGGAACAGTTCGATCCCGCCGTCGTAGGCCATCGGGAAGTCGTACTCGTCGGCGGCGCCGAGGAGTTCCCGCCCGTAGTCCCGGGTCCGGGTGAACACCGCGATATCCCCGTACTCCGGCGGTCGCGGTTCGCCGTCCGCCCCCTCGACGGCGTAGTCGTCGTTGCCGACGATCGCCTGAACCTTCGAGAGGACCGCCTCGTGTTCGTCCTCGTGGCGGATTCCCTCGACGACCGTGTTGTCGAAGGGAGCGTTCGAGGAGAGCCCGACGACGTCGTCGGGGTCGACCGCGACGGTATCTCCGCTCGCAGCCGGCGCCGCGATCGCCCGCTCCGAGAGGTCGATGACCGACGCCGTCGACCGGTAGTTCTCCCGCAGTTCGATCCGGATCGGGTCGGTCGCGTCGAACGGGACCCGGTCGGCGTCGTCGTTGAGTTCGGCGGCGAACCGCTCCAGCCGCGCTTCGAACTCGGTGACGTTGCGCACGTCCGCGTACTGGAACGAGTAGATGCTCTGCTTCCAGTCGCCGACGGCGCAGAAGTTCTCGGTCCCGGACAGAAGCAGCGCGAGCTTGAACTGGAGCTCACTCGTGTCCTGAAACTCGTCGACCATGACGTACTCGAACTGCGCCGCCTCGCGGGCGCGCTCGTCCTCGCAGAGGAGGACGAACGCGAACAGCTGGAGGAAGCTGAAGGATAGGTAGTTGCGGCGCAGCGCAAATCGCAGGTACTCGAAGTACACGTCGCGGACGAACGCCTTGAGCCCGTCGCGGTCCTCGTCGAAGACCACGCGCGCCACGTCGTCGTCGAGGCGCTTCGTCCCGCGGCCGCCGCGCAGCTCCGACTTCGACGGGGCGTCCGAGCGGTACGTCTTGTGGCGGCCGAAGTCGCTCAGGTCCTCGCGCAGCGCCGACTGTTTCCGGCCGTCGTTCCGGGGTCGGTTCGCCGCGTCGAACCGCGCTCTGAACGCCTCGAAGTCGCCGTCGAGGTATGATTCGCCGCCCCGATACCACCCGTCGGCAGTGGGGAAGATCCCCTTCGACGCGAGCTCTCCGATCAGGTCGAGCAGCTCGCCCGGTTCGGCGAGCGCGCGGTAAAACGCCGCGTGTTCCGGGTGGTCGTCGCGGAAGCCGCCGAAGAACTCGCGGAACCGCTCGGCCTCGATCAGCTCGTCTTCGAGGATCCGCGTCGACCCCGTGATCCGCTCGTCGAGGCCGAGGTGTGTCGGCGCGGCGTACCCGTGCTCCTGAAGCAGTTCGTGGCAGTGCGAGTGGAACGTCCGGATCGGGGCGTCGGCCAGCTCCCGCAGGCCGTACGCGCTGTGGTCGACGATCCGCTCTCGCATCTCGGTCGCGGCGCTCCGCGTGAACGTCGCCAGCAGCACGTCGTCCGGTTCCACGTCCGGCCGGTCGACGATCCGTCCGTAGCGCCGGGTGACGGCGAACGTCTTCCCCGTCCCGGGACCGGCGTCGACCAGGTGCGTCCCCGCCGTGCTCTCGATGAGCTCTCGCTGGGCCTCGTTCGGCGCCGGCTCGCTCATCGGTCCCCCTCCAACAGCAGGTCGCGGTTGTCCACGCGCCGGTAGTTCGGCTCGCCGGCGAGCCCGTCGACCGGGAACCGCTCCTCGCCGGCGCGCCGGGCGTTGAGTTCGTCGAGGCGCTCGTCGACGAACGCCTCGAAGGCGTCGAGGTCCTCGCGGAAGAAGGCCCGCCTGCGGGCGCCGTTGAGCTCTCGGATCGCCTGGTCCGCGCCCTTCTCGGCGTCGACGGCCGCGGACGTTTCCGCGTCGACCGCGGCGGTGAACCGCTCGGCGAACTCGGAGTCGCGGAGTTCGCCCTTGTCGGTCGTCTCGGGGAACGTCAGCGGGGCCACAACCTGCTCGTAGGCCGAGTAGCCGAGGTCCTCGAACGTCTCCCGACAGTCGGTGTAGCCGTCGAGGAGCCGCTCGTACGCATCCCGGGAGCCGACGTACTCGTCGAATGCGACCGGGTGGTAGGTGACCGTCGTGAGCGCGTCGCCGAGGTCGGCGTCGCCCGCGATCACGTCGGCCATCGGCTCGAGGAAGTGGAAGAACGTGAACTCCAGCCGCTCATTCGGACGGACCGACCGGTAGTACGTCAGGTACAGCGCCGCCTGAAAGTTCGGCGCGTCCGCCGGCGGGTCGACCGCCGCGTCGCCGACGACCTGTGCGGTGCGCTTCTTGCGTCCGCTCTTGTAATCGAGCAGCGCGGTCGGTGCCCGCACGAGGTCGATCTTCCCCTTCACGCCGAGGGCATCGTCCTCGAACCAGCGCTCGGTGAGCGGCGAGTCGACCGGCTCGTCGAAGTGTTCCGCGAAGAAATTGGTTCCCCACCCCGACGCCGCCGTGAGGAAGTCGTCCGACTCCGGCCCCTCCTCGTCGAGATACTCCGCGATCAGCTCCAGTCCGATGCGGTACTTCCGGCGGCGGAGGGGCTCGTCGGCGGCCGAGGAGAACGCCTCGGTCTCCGCGAGCATGGCGTCGACGAGGGCGTCGGTGTCGGCCGCGGCGACCGCCTCGGGGTGGTTCACGTAGAACTCCGCGAAGTCGTGGAAGAGGGTCCCCTCGACGAACCGTTCCCGATCCGGAGTGTCGAGGAGCCGCCCGAAGAGGTAGTCCCGGGGGCTGTTGACGTAGCTATTCAGGGTCGACTGGCTGACCCTCCCGACCGTCTCGGGGTCCACTCCGGTCGGTTCACGGTCGAAGCCCGCGCCCGTCGACCGCGGTCGCGGCCGGTGTTCGACCGAGTCGAGGTCGCTGAACCGCTCGAACTCCTCGTCGAGGAGGTCGCCGAGGTACAGGCACGGAGTGACCGGCTCCCCGCCGGCCGCGTCTTGAACGAGGTAGTACCGTCGGTCACCGCTCTGGAGCAGGCGCTGGAAGTCGCCGACGTAGCGCGCGAACTGGGTCTCGGTGTCCACCCACGGCCGCTGGGGCGCCGAGTGCGTCCACTCCTCTCCCATTCCGAGGTGGAAGACGACGGGGCGGTCGACGTACGCGGAGGACTTCGCGTCGGCGAGGAGGACGCCCTCGTTCTCCCTGTCGACGGGGACCTCGTAGGTCTGGAGGTAGTAGGCGAGTCGGTCGACCGCGCCGGCGGTCACTTGCGCGTCGGCGAGCCCCAGGTTCCGCAGCTCCTCGTCGAGCCGGTCCAGTTCGACGCCGGCCTCGGTCGCGTAGGCGTCGAGCGCCGCCGCGAACGTCCGGTCGCCGACGCCGTCGCGGAACGTCCGCAGCCACTCCGTGGCGGGGTGGTCGACGGCCGCCAACCGCCGCTCCCGGTCCGCGGTCGGGACGTCCATCCCCAGTTGCGCGAGGATCGGGGCGGCGTCGCCGACGGTCGCGTCGCTCCCCCGGAAACAGAGCCGGAGGAGCCGGACGAACGTCCGGTGGTGCGGGTCGTCCGCGAACCCCGGCCCGCCGTAAAAGGGGATGCCCGCGGCCTCGAACGCGGACTCGACGAGCGAGGAGTACTTCCCGCCGCCGTCGAGGACGACGGCGACGCGGTCCGCATTGTGCGCCGTGATCGTATCGCGGAGCGCGGCGACGATGTCGGTCGCCGACTCGAAGACGTGGAAGGGCGGGGGGTCGAACGCCTCCCCGCTGAAGAGGTCGACGCGATCGAACGCCTCCGGGAGGACGCCGCGCTCCAGTTCGGTCAGCTGGTCGTACCCGACGACGGCGACGGACCCACCGTCGTCGATCGCGTACTCCGTGAGCCGCTTCGAGGTCGTCCGCAGCGTCCGCATGACTTCGACGACCTCGCGGGTCGCGTCGTCGACGTAGGCGTCGTACTCTAAGACCGCGCCGAGCCGGCCGGTGTGTTCCCAACACTGGAGGACGTTCCCGACGGCGTACGCGACCGCCTTCCAGTCGTGGTCGGTCTGTCGGACGATCTCGAGGAACGCCCGGCGGTCCTCCGCCTGCTCGCGGCGACCGGCCGCGAGGCGGCGCGGCGTGGTCGCGAACGTTCCGAAGTGCGGGCGGTCGAGGCGGCGGTTGATCGCGCTCGCGAGCGGGGCGTCGGGCGTCACGACGAGGTCGTAGTCCCGGACCTCCGCGTAGAGCGACGCCGCGTCTTTCGCGCTCCGAATAGGCACGACTATCGGGAGCCGGACGAGTCACAAAAAGATAGCGGGGACGCCGATCGGTTCGCCGAGTCCGGAAGCATCCGGAGGCGCCGTTGTGCGACGTATTCAACTCCGATCAGACGATCGATCGACGGCTTCCGAAGCTTGAGGACGCGGGGCTCGTGGACCGCTACGACCCGCAGGGGGACAGTCGTATCACGATCGCGGTCGAGTCTCCCTCATTGGCGAACGCGACGAGAGCACCTCGAAGCCGACTGAGTCCGGTTCCCGTCGCTACTCGACACCGAGCTCGCGAGCGGCGGCCGAAATTGTGAGTCTCGTGTGCGCTCCGCACCGTCTCTAGTAACCGGCAACCGATCGGAACGGTAAGCGAGTGACGCCAGTGTTAGAAGACGCAAGGAGAATACCCGCGCCTTTAGGTGCGGGATGAATCCGGCAAGCTCTCTACACCCACCATTCGATCCGAGACTCTACAGTAGAATTAAGACTAGTTCGGCAACGGACCGCGAGTGAGTGGGCGCTACAGGATTTGAACCCGTGGCAACTTGGTCCGAAGCCAAGCACTCTGTCCAAACTGAGCTAAGCGCCCTCACGTCGGCTTACATCCGAGAGCGTGTTAAGTCCCGCGATTCGAAACCGGCGCCGCGCAGTCCGTCGGTTCCGGCCCGGCGTCGCCGATCGGTCGATTCGCCTGCGTGATAGATTTCCACGGTTCGGCGGCGTTCGGCCCCCCACTGGCGGCCGAATTCGCCGTCCGATCGGGTCCACGGCCCGATCGAGACGCGCCGTCGCGTCGCAGGGGCCGATCAAAAAGAATATTATTCGGAGCGGGCATGTTCAGGTAGTAGATGTGTCTTGGTCGCACGGCCTCGCGGCCGAACGAGTGGATCGCGCCGACGTCGCCGCCCCCGAGGTGCGTCCATGTATGAGCTGACGCCGCATTTCGACGCCGAGGTCGATCCCGGGACCAACATTCTGTTGACCGGCCCGCCGCTCAGCGGGAAGCGGTCGATCATGATGGACGTCCTCGCCGCAGGGACCGATCGCGACGAGGGCGCCATCGTCGTCACCACCAAGGACGGCGCCGATCGGGTGCTCCGCGACTACGAGGAGCGGACGCCCTACGAGGGGAAGCCCGTCGCGGTCGTCGACTGCGTCACCCGCCAGCAGGGGGGCGAGACCCGCGAGTCCGACCGTATCAAGTACGCCTCCTCGCCGGTAGACATGACCGGGATCGGGATCAAGCTCTCCGAGTTCCTCCAGGCGTTCGGCGACCGCGGTATCGATCAGAACCGCGTGATGGTCCACTCGCTGTCGACGCTGCTGATGTACTCGGACCTCCAGACGGTGTTCCGGTTCCTCCACGTGTTCACGGGCCGCGTCCAGAGCGTCGACGGACTGGGACTGTACAGCATCGACTCGACCGCCCACGACGACCAGGCGATGAACACGCTCAAACAGCTGTTCGACGGCATCGTCACCGTCCCCGAGGACGGCGACCCCGAGATCCGACTCCCCTGACCGGGAGCCGACGACCACGCTTCTCTTCACAGCGGCTAGGGATCCGTTTAATCGCATGGCGATCGAATCGTCGACCATGCCCGTCACGGACGACGCCGGACTCGACCGCCTGCTCGACGCCGAGACGATCGCCGTCGTCGGCTGTTCGACGACGCCCGGGAAGGCCGCGCACGACGTGCCCGCGTATCTTCAGGACCGGGGGTACCGCGTGATCCCGGTGAATCCGTTCGCGGACGAGGTGCTCGGCGAACCGGCGTACGACGCGGTCGGCGACGTGGAAGAAGAGATCGACATCGTTGACGTGTTCCGGCCGAGCGAGGAGGTCCCGGAGATCGCCGAGGCCGTCCGCGAGCGACACGCGTCGCGCGGCGACGCCGGGACGCTGTGGCTCCAACTCGGGATCAGCCACGACGAGGCGGCCGCGGCCGCGGAGGAGGACGGGATCGACGTCGTTCAGGACCGCTGTCTCAAGGTCGAACACGGTCGGCTGCGCGGATAACGGACCGGGCGGCGGCCGCGGTACCGGCCGGTGTCTGGGCGGCGTCGCGCCGCTCCGCCACCTACCCCTCCCACTCCTCGAAGGACCGGTAGACGCCCTTCGAGAGGTAGCGCTCGGAGGAGTCGGGGAAGACGGTGACGACCGCGTCGTGCGGGGCGTCTATCTTGCCGTCGCGGATCTCCCGCGCGACCCCCTTCGCCGCGATCGCGTTCGCGGCCGACGAGGAGGCGACGAGGTGGCCCTCCTCGCTCGCGAGCCGGCCCATCTCCTCGTGGACGTCGCGGTCGTCTATCGCTTGGATCTCGTCGACGAGGTCCGGGTCGAACAGCTCGTTGCGTCCGGTGTCGTGGGTGCCGATCCCCTCGGTCTTGTACGCCTCGTGGTCGACGTCCTCGCCGAGGAACTCGCGGTACGCGGAGCCGGCCGGCTCGACCGCGACGACGTGGGTGTCCGGGTCGGCCTCGCGGAAGTAGCGGGCGATCCCCATCAGCGTCCCGCCCGTGCCGCAGCCGGCGACGACCGCGCCGACCTCGCCGTCGAGGGCCTCGTCGATCTCGGGGGCGGTCGTCTCGTAGTGTGCCTCGGCGTTGAGCGGGTTCGAGAACTGTTGGGGGACGACCGCGTCGTCGAGCTCCGCCGCGATCTCGTGGGCGCGGTCGATCGCGAGCCCCATCCCGTCCTCGCTCGGCGTGTTCACCACCTCGGCGCCGAGCGCGCGCATGAGCTGCTGTTTCTCCACCGAGAAGCGCTCGGGAACGACGAAGACGGCGTTTAACCCCAGCTGCTTGGCGGCGACCGCGAGCCCGATCCCGGTGTTGCCGGCGGTCGGCTCGACCACGGTGCCGCCCTCGCCGAGGTCGCCCCGCTCCAGCATGCGTTCGAGCATGTACCTCCCGATGCGGTCCTTGATGCTCGCTCCCGGGTTGAACGACTCCAGCTTGGCGTACACCGGCACCGCGGTCGGCGCGTCGTGGACCTCGACGAGCGGCGTCTCCCCGATCGCCTCCAACACCGACGACAGGGGCTCCCGATGACTGGTCATAGGGCGGCAAACGTTGCCGGGTGATTTGTGTGTTGCCATCGCTCGCTCCCGATCCGGGGCTCCAGAGCGGCGGCGTGACTTGCCGGGATCTGGCGGCGAGCGCCGAACGATGTCCGGTCGACCGTGACGCTCGGCGCCGCGGATCGAACACACTTATGCCGGTCGTCCGGTTCCGACACTGTATGAGCGAGACCGATGCGGAGGCCGAGGTGACGGTCGTCCTGCCGGACGGATCAGAACTCACCGTTCCGGCGGGCTCGACAGTCGAGGATGTCGCCTTCGAGATCGGCCCCGGGCTCGGTCGCGACACCGTCGCGGGGAAGATCGACGGCGAACTCGTCGAGAAGCACGCGGCGGTCCACGACGGCGCGCGGATCGAGATCGTCACCGACCAGTCCGACGAGTACCTCACGGTGTTGCGCCATTCCGCGGCCCACGTGTTCGCGCAGGCGCTCCAGCGGCTCCACCCGGAGGCGACGCTGACGATCGGCCCGCCGACCGACGACGGCTTCTACTACGACGTGACCGACGTGGACGTCGACGAGGACGACCTGGCCGCCGTCGAGGCGGAGATGGACGAGATAATCGCCGCCGACTACGACATCGAGCGCGAGGTCCGCTCGCGCGAGGAGGCGAAAGAGATCTACGCCGACAACGAGTACAAACGCCAGATACTCGACGAAGAGGCCGACGGCGAGGAGGTCACCTTCTACGTCCAGGACGACTGGCAGGACCTCTGTCAGGGCCCCCACGTCGAGTCGACAGGCGAGATCGGCGCGGCGACGCTGCTCGAGGTGTCGGCCGCCTACTGGCGCGGCGACGAGGAGAACGACACGCTGACGCGCGTGTACGGCACCGCGTTCGCGAGCGAGTCCGACCTCGAAGAGTACCTCGAACTCCGCGAGGAGGCCCAAGAGCGCGACCACCGAAAGATCGGGCAGGAGATGAACCTCTTCTCGATCCCGACGGTGACCGGCCCCGGCCTGCCGCTGTACCACCCGCCGGGGAAGACGGTGCTGCGCGAGCTGTCCGACTTCGCGAACGAGCTCAACCGCGAGAAGGGGTACGAGGAGGTCGAGACGCCGCACGTGTTCCGGACGGAGCTGTGGAAGCAGTCCGGCCACTACGAGAACTACAAGGACGACATGTTCCTCCTCGACGTGAACGACGAGGAGTACGGCCTGAAGCCGATGAACTGCCCGGGCCACGCGACGATCTTCGACCAGCAGAACTGGTCGTACCGCGACCTCCCCCAGCGCTACTTCGAGAACGGGAAGGTGTACCGGAAAGAGCAGCGCGGCGAGCTGTCGGGCCTCTCGCGCGTCTGGTCGTTCACCATCGACGACGGCCACCTGTTCGTCCGCCCCGACCAGATCCGGCAGGAGATCGAGTCGGTGATCGAGATGATCTTCGAGGTCGTGGAGACGCTCGATCTGGAGGTCGAGGTCGCCTTAGCGACCCGCCCCGACAAGTCCGTCGGCGGCGACGAGATCTGGGAGTCCGCCGAGGAGCAGCTCCGCGACGTGCTCGAATCGGGCGGCTACGACTACGACATCGAGCCCGGCGACGGCGCGTTCTACGGCCCGAAGATCGACTTCGGCTTCGAGGACGCTCTCGGCCGCGTCTGGGACGGTCCGACCGTCCAGCTCGACTTCAACATGCCCGACCGGTTCGACCTGACCTACACGGGCGAGGACAACGAGGAGCACCAGCCGGTGATGATCCACCGGGCGCTGTACGGGAGCTACGAGCGGTTCTTCATGGTGCTGATCGAGCACTTCGACGGGAACTTCCCGCTGTGGCTCGCGCCGGAGCAGGTTCGGATCCTCCCCGTCTCCGACGAGACGCTGGGCTACGCCCACCGCGTGAAGAACGAGCTGGAAGACGCGGGCTTCCGCGTCGAGGTCGAGGACCGCGACTGGACCGTCGGCCGCAAGATCCGCGCGGGCCACGACGACCGCCTCCCGTACATGGTCATCGTCGGCGACGACGAGCAGGAGGCGGGCACGGTCTCGGTGCGCGACCGCTTCGAGAACCAGCGCGGCGACGTCGACCTCGACACGTTCGTCGACCACCTCGTCGACGAGCGCGCGGAGAAGCGGACGGAGCCGGACTTCGTCGACGCCGAGTGACCGAACGGCTCAGGCGGCCTCGACGCCGGTGATCTCGAACCGGGCGCCGTCCGCCTCGGACGCCGTCACTCGCACCGCCCAGCCGTGCGCGTCGGCGATCTCGGCGACGATGTTCAGCCCGAACCCCGTCCCGTCCGTCGTCGTCGTGTAGCCGGTCTCGAACACCTGGTCCCGCTCCGCTTCGGGGATCCCTTCTCCGTCGTCGGCCACGTAGAACCCGGCGCCGTCCGCGAGCGGTCCGACGGTGACCGTCACGTCCTCGCCGCCGTGTTCCACGGCGTTCCGGAACAGGTTCTCGAACAGCTGTCGCAGCCGCGCCTCGTCGGCGAGGACTTCAGAGTCGTCGAGCGCGACGCGGAGCGTCCCGCCCCGACTGTCGCTCGTCTTCCACGCGTCGGTCGCGAGCGCCGCGAGGTCGACCGGGTCCGGGTCCTCGACGTCGCTCCCCTCGCGCGCGAGCGCCAGCAGGTCGTCGATGAGCGTCTCCATCCGTGAGAGCGACCGCTCGATCGGGGCGATGTGGTCGCTGTCGGACTCCTCCGCGAGGAGGTCCAGCCGACCCCGGGCGGCCGTGAGCGGGTTCCGGAGGTCGTGGCTCACGACGCTGGCGAACTCGTCGAGCCGGTCGCGTTCGCGTTCGAGCTGCTCCGCCGCGTGCTGTCGCTCCAGCTCGTAGCTCACCCACCGCGTCAGCAGTTCGACGAACGTCCGCTGCGTGTCCGTGAACGGCTCGCCGCGCGGCGTGGTCGCGGCGAAGCAGAGCGTCCCGTACTGCTCGCCGTCGATCTCGACCTGTCCGCCGATGTACGTCTCGAGGCCGAACGTCTCGTAGGCCGAGTCGTCGTTCCACCCGTTCTCGGAGGCGTCGACGACTGTCAACAGCCGGTCGCGCTCGATGGTCCGCTTACAGTACGCCTCGTCGAGGGGGCAGGTCTCGCCGGCCTGTAGCAGCGGGTGTTCCGCGTGCGATATCTCGACGTGCTGGGTGCCGTCCTCGATCCGGGTGAGGAAGCCGTTCGGCACGTCGAGGTACTCGCAGCCGAGCGTCAGTATCGCCTCGACCTTCTCCTCGAAGGTGCGGTCCTGGTCCGAGGAGACCGCGTAGAGGCGCTGGATGGCCCGGAGGCTCTCCCGCTGGCGCCGCTCTAGGTCGCGTCGCTCGGTGATGTCCCGGAGGTACACCGAGAGCCCCTCGTCGGAGGGGAACACGCGCACGTCGAACCAGACGCCCAGCGGTTCGTAGTACGAGTCGAACGAGACGGACTCTTGGACGTCCATGGCGTGGTGGTACCGCTCGTAGAACTCCGTCCCGGTCGAATTCGGGATCGAGTCCCACAGGTGACACCCCACAACCGTCTCGCTCGGATCGACCGCGTCGTCGCGCATCGCGGCCCGCAGGATCCGCCGTCCCTCCTCGTTGGCGTACGTGACCCTCCAGTCCGCGTCGAGGGCGAAGAACCCGTCGGCCATCCGGTCGATGACGGTCTGGAGGTCCTGGTCTGCGCTCGATTCGCCCGCGCGGTCGCTCATGTCGCGTCATACGCGTCACGGGGATTTAGGTACCGGTGGTCACCGCCCCGGACCACCGAGCGTCTGCGCGGGTCGACGGAGTTCGATCGGCCGGGCGCCCGCTCGCGGTGCGGCGACTTCGATCGTCCGGGCACCCGCTCGCGGCGCAGCGATAGCGGCCGGCCGTCGTCGTCGGCCGTCACTGCGTCGGCGAGCCCGCGCGTTCCGTCGGGTTTTTGTCACCGCTGGCTGGACTCATAGTGATTAAAGAAAATATTTACCTTTATGCGTAGTAGAGCTGGTAATGAGTCGGCTCGACGGGGTCACGCTTGAGGAACTCTACGAACTCAAAGGGCAGATCGACGAAGGGAAGCCGCGAGAACGTGTTCTCGCGGCGATCGGACGCAAACAGGGCGATCACTTGGATACGTTGGCTGAACGCCATGGCGTCGTCGAGAAAACGATCCGCAACTGGCTCGATCGGTTCGAAAAAGAACCGATCGAGCAAGCTCCCTACGACACACCTCGACCAGGAAGACCAGCAAAAATCCAGGGAGAAGAGCGTGAACAGCTGTTCGAACAGCTACAACAGCCACCGACTGAACTCGGCTACGACCAGCAAGCGTGGTCTGCGAAGCTCTTGCTCCACCACGTCAAAAAAGAGTATGGCGTCGAATACCACGAGAACTACGCGTACGAGTTGTTGAGAGAGGCCGGACTGTCCTTGCGGACAGCACGGCCTCGACACCACGAAGCTGACCCCGAGGAGAAGGCCGAGTTCCAAGAGACAGTCGAAAAAAACAGCCCGAATTGAGCGAAAAAACGGTCGTTGTCGTCGATCAGTTCACCAAACACGTCGGAACTGTCCAGCGGCGTGGCTGGTACCCAATCGGGTCAAATCCGACGATAGAGACGGCAACGTCTTGGAAGTCGGTGACAGTGCTGGGCGCTGTCACCGACGACGGTGACAGCCTCTTTTGCTGGACGGAAGAGAACTTGACCAGATTCCACGGAATTCGGCTGTTAGAGGCATTGAAAGACGAGTTTGGTGATGAATTAGTGGTGTTTCTGGACCGAGCGGGCTACTTCTACGCGAGGGATCTCTGGGAACACGTCAGCGGTGAGCGAGAGACCGAAACTGTCGGAGACAGTTCGGTCTCGTGCGTGCGTGGAGACGACCTTGAAGTGTGGTACTTCCCGTCAAAGCTTCCCGAATTGAACGCCGTCGAAGGATGTTGGGATCAGCTCCAAGAGTGGTTCAAGTACCGCCTTGTTCCAGATCTCTCAACGCTGAAAGACTACATGACACGAGGATTGAGCGCAATCACCGAACCAAATATCTGGCCGTATCTTACTGGTAAAGATTTATCGTAACCACTATCAAGCGCATGTCAGAGCGATACGCCGAACGCGGCGTCGACGAGAAAGCGCCCGACGTGGGGGAGCTGACGCCGCCGGACCGCACGCTGATGGGCCCCGGTCCGAGCGACGTCCACCCGCGCGTCCTCAAGGCGATGAGCACGCCGCTCGTCGGCCACCTCGACCCGTCGTTCGTCGAGATCATGGACGAGGTCCAGGAGCTGTTGCGCTACACGTTCCGGACCGACAACCAGTGGACGATCCCGGTCTCCGGGACCGGGTCGGCGTCGATGGAGGCCGCCATCGGCAACCTCGTCGAGCCGGGCGACACGATGCTGGTACCGACGAACGGCTACTTCGGCGGCCGGATGAAGTCGATGGCCGAGCGCGCGGGCGGCGAGGTCGTCGAGGTGGACGCCCCGTGGGGCGAGCCCCTCCACCCCGTCGACGTCGAGCGCGCGTTCAACGAACAGCAGCCGGACGTGTTCGGGTTCGTCCACGCGGAGACGTCGACGGGCGTCCGCCAGCCGAACGTCTCCGAACTGACCGACATCGCGCACGCTCACGACGCGTTCGTGATCGCGGACTGCGTCACCTCGCTCGGCGGCGTCGAGATGCGCGTCGACGAGTGGGGCGTCGACGCCGCCTACTCCGGCCCGCAGAAGTGCCTCTCGTGTCCGCCGGGGGCGAGCCCACTCACGCTCAACGACCGCGCGATGAACAAGGTGCTCGACCGCGAGGAGCCGGCCCGCTCGTGGTACCTCGACCTCTCGCTGTTGGAGGGGTACTGGGGCGACGAGCGCGCGTACCACCACACCGCGCCGATCACGAACGTGTACGCGCTCCGCGAGGCGCTCCGCCTCGTCGCCGAGGAGGGGATCGAAGAGCGGTGGACGCGTCACCGCGAGGTCGCCGGCGACCTGAAGGTAGGGCTCCGCGATCTGGGCCTCGAAATGAACGCTCCCGACGAGTACTGGCTCCCAAGTCTGAACGCGGTCCGGGTGCCCGACGGGGTCGACGACGCCGCCGTCATCGACCGCCTGCTCGACGAGTACGACCTGGAGATCGCCTCCGGGCTCGGGGACCTGGAGGGCGACATCTGGCGCATCGGCTGTATGGGGCACTCTGCCCGCCCGAAGAACGTCGAGTACGTCCTCGCGGCGCTCGAGGGCGCCCTGGCCGAGCAGGGGTACTGACGCGTCGCGGCAGCGCGACCGCGCCCGCTCCGGCTATCGAGAGGTTTTTTACCGTCCGTCCCCCGTCCCGCTAAGGGTATGAACGATCTACGAACCGGGCTGAGCTACGGGGACGTGCTGCTCGTCCCGCAGCGGTCGCCCGTCGACAGCCGGAGCGACGTGGACCTGTCGACGCGGTTCACGCCGAACGTCGAACTGGAGACCCCGCTGGTCTCGGCGGCGATGGACACCGTCACGGAGGCCGAACTGGCGATCGAGCTCTCGCGGGCCGGCGGGCTCGGCGTCCTCCACCGCTTCCTCACCGTCGACGAGCAGTCGGCGCAGGTCGAGCGGGTGGCCGCGGCCGGCGAGCGGGTCGCGGCCGCGGTCGGCATCAACGAGGACCACCTCGCTCGCAGCGCCGCGCTGGTCGACGCCGGCGTGGACGCGATCGTCGTCGACGTCGCGCACGGCCACCTCGACCGGACGATCGCGGCCGTCGAGGAGATCGCGGCGGAGTTCCCGGAGACGGACCTCGTCGCCGGCAACGTCGCCACGCCGGCGGGCGTCGAGGACCTCGCGGCGGCCGGGGCCGACTGCGTGAAGGTCGGCATCGGGCCGGGTTCGCACTGTACGACGCGGAAGGTCGCCGGGGCCGGCGTCCCACAGCTCACCGCGGTCGACGACTGCGCGACCGCGGCCGCGGACCTCGACGTGACGATCTGCGCCGACGGCGGCATTCGGACCTCCGGCGACGCGGCGAAGGCGCTGATGGCGGGGGCCGACACGGTGATGCTCGGGAGCCTCTTCGCCGGGACGGCGGAGGCCCCGGGGGCGGTCGTCGAGGTCGACGGGACGCGGTACAAGCGGTCGCGCGGGATGGCGACGACCGCCGCCGCCGAGGACCGGGACGACAAAGGCGCGAACGTGGGCGCCGACGAGGGCGTCGAGGCGCTGACGCCGTTCAAGGGCCCGGTGGGGACGGTCGCCGAGGAGTTCTGCCAGGGGATTCGTTCGGGCCTCTCGTACTGCGGCGGGCACACGCTCGAAGGCGCCCGGGAGCGCGCCGAGTTCATGCGCGTCGCCCCCGGCGCGAAGGAGCGCGAGGGGTTCCACACCGACGACGACTGGGAGGGGATCAGCGTGGACAGCGAGACGAAGCGGGTCGCCGACTCGACCGGCGGGTCGGCCGCCGAGGGCGACGACTGAACGGTCAACTGCGTCCGGTCCCGTCGCCGGCGGACACGAGGTGCGACCCGGTGCGTCACTGCGTGACGATATCACGGACCGCTTTTCACCGTGAGCGGACAGTCCGGCGTATGGCCGACGCCTTCGGACGCGCGCTCCGCGACCACAACCGTGGCGACCGGACGGAGCCGCTCTACCAGGGAGACGGCGAGGCGGTCCGCGAACATCCGATCGAGGCGTTCTATTTCACCGAGTTCGACCCCGACGACGAGGCGGGGTCGTGGCTAGCGTCCCGGCTGGAGTGCCCGCTGGTCGACCTCGGCGCCGGCGCTGGCCGCCACGCGCTGCGGTTTCAGGAGCGGTTCGAGACGGTGGCCGTCGAAGCCAGCCCGGCGCTCGTCGAGACAATGCGGGACCGCGGCGTCGCCGACGCGAGGGAGGGCGACATGTTCGCCCTCCGCGAGTCGTTCGAGCGCGACCGATTCGCGTCGGCGCTCGCGATCGGGACGCAGATCGGGCTGGCGGGGTCGATGCGCGGGCTCTCGGCGTTCCTCAGCGACCTCGCGTTCGTGACGACGCCCGACGCGACCGCGGTGGTCGACTGCTACGATCCCGAGCACTCCGAGGCGGCAGACCTGTTCGGCTACCGCGCGGACCCGACGCCGGGGCTCGCGCACCGCCTCATGTGGTTCCGGTACGACGGGGAGACGGACCCGACGCTCCACTTCCGGCTGTTCTCGCCGGACCGACTCCGCGAGGCCGCCGTCGAGACCGACTGGGTCGTGGACGCGGTCGACCGCGAGGGCTCCGGCAACGGCCCGCACTACCGGGCCGCGCTGCGGAAGCGGTAAGGGGACGTAACCGCTCGGTGTGCGGGTCGCACGCGGCCCTACCACGTCGTCAGCGCCGCACGACCGTGGTCCCGCGCGAGGATCGCGAGGAACGCGAAGACGCCGGTGACCGCGAACGCGCCGCCGACGTAGAAGACGGACGCCATGCTCACCTCGACCATGAGCCAGCCGGCGATGAGAGGGCCGGCCACCGACCCCGGCCGCCACACCAGCTCTCGGATGCCGAAACTGGAGGCGACGCCGCCGTCGTCGGTCCCCTCGTCGGCGAACAGCGCCATGCTGGCCGGCTCCCGGAACGAGTCGGCGACGCCGAGGAGTCCCGAGAGGCAGACGAGCGGAAGGTACGCCGGCGGGAGCGCGCCCAGTACGGGGACCGTGACGCCGCTACCGAGGGCGGCACCGATCGGCGCCGAGAACGGGATCGCCATCGCGATCACCCCGTAGGCTCCGCCGCCGCCGAACACGAACAGCGACCGCCCGTAGGCGTCTGAGAGCCGACCCGTGAACAGTTGCCCGACCATGTTGGTCGCCTTCTCGGCGGTGACCGTCACCGCCACCGCGGTCGCCCCGACCGCGAGCCCCCCGCCGCCGACCGCCGTCCCCGCGTAGATGGGAACCCACGTCCGGACCATCGTCACCGCGAAGGCGTACTGCGCCCGGAACGTCGATATCGTCAGGAGCTTGCGGTTGACCGCGAGGTCGGTGAAGGGGAACCCCTCGATCCGCGTCGGGTCGTCGTCGAGCACGCCCCACGTGACGAGCCACGCGGCCACCATCAGCGCCGTGATGACCCCGAAGACGGGGCCGAAGCCGACGGCGTCGTAGATGGCGCCCGCGCCGAGGGAGCCGAGTATCGAGGCGGCGAACGAGGCGGCGTTCGCCTTCCCGATCTTGTCTGCCCGGGTGCCCGCTTCGGCGATCTGGCCGACGAGCGAGAGCGTCATCAGCCCCGCGCCGGTGACGACGAACCCCTGAAGCGCGCGCACGGCGACGAACGTGGCCGAGGAGTCGACCAGCGGGAACAGCGCGTACACGCCCGCACCGGCCACGAGAACGGCGAGGAGGACGCGCCGCTTGTCGAACCGGTCGCCGGCCCACGCGAGCGGGACCACCGCGGCCGTCTGCGCGAGCGTGAACCCGGTGGTGTACATCCCGATGACGAAGCCGGCCGAGACCGTGACGCCCAACACGGTGACCGCCTGCGGGTCCAAGGCGTTGATGTACGTCGGCAGAAGCGTCAGCAACGTGATGAAGCCGAACCCCTCCGCGAACCGAGTGAGGTACAGCGCCCAGAACTGCGATCGCTTCGGTCCGTCCGTCGCGTTGCTCACACGCGTCCGCCGTCCGGTGATTCAAAAGGGGTTACGGTTCGAAGGCCGGGGCCCGACGCTCGACGGCTCGTCCGCCCGGACCGGGGCGGCTACAGCGTGTCGGCGAACTTGTCGCGCCGGAAGAGGTCGATCTCCTGGGCCGTCGAGCCGGGCCGCGACGCGGCGAAGGCGATCGCCTCAGCCACCTCCTCGGGCTCGGTGACGCTCCCGGGCTCGAACCGCTCCTCGAACGGCTCGCCGTCCTCGCTCCCGAACTCCGTCCGGACCTCCGAGGGGTTGACCACGGAGACGGCCACGCCCTCGTCGCCGACCTGCGCCGCGACGCTGTGCGCGAACCCGCGGACCCACCACTTCGTCGCGGCGTACACGGGGTTGAACGACCGCGGGTACTCCCCGGCGAAGCTGCCGACCGCGATCAGGCTCCCCTCGCTCTCCGTGAGGTGCGGGAGCGCCGCGCGCGTGAGGAAGAACGCGCCGTCGACGTTCGTCTCCTGCATCACCGAGTACTCCTCGTCGGTCATCGTCGCCACGTCGCTCCCGCGGGCGACGCCCGCGTTGACGACGGCCACGTTGAGGTCGCCGAACTCGTCGACCGCGGCCTCGACCGCCGCTTGCGAGGTCGCCGGGTCGCGCACGTCGCCGTCCGCGACCACGGCCCCGACGTCGTGCTCGGACCGCACGTCGTCCGCGACCGATTCGAGCGCCTCGCGCCGCCGCGCCACGAGGACGACGTTCGCCCCGCGCTCGGCGAGCGCGTGCGCCGTCGCCTCACCGATTCCCGAACTCGCTCCCGTTATCACCGCCGCCGCGTCGTCGAGACTCGACATGTACGCAGCGTCGTCGTCGGCGAAGCACATAAATCACCCACGCCGCGGCGAGCGGCGCAGGGGCGGTTGAACGAACTGCTCGCCGACCGCCTCAGCGGTTGGAGGAGGTGACGCGTCGGTGGTTCGCGCCCGCCCGCATGTCCACGTGGCCGCAGCGCTCGCACCGCCACACGTACGCGCCGGTCTTCACCGCCGCCCGTTCGCCGTCGACCCGTTCGGTCCAGTCGCTCCCGCGCTGGGCGCACTCGTCGGGGCGGTACTTGCTCTCGACGGACTCCTGCTCGGCGACGCCGTCGCCGTCGCCGACCGCGATCCCCTCGGCGACGGCGCGAACGTCCTCGCCGCTCATCCGTCGTCGCAGCCGAGTCAGCTACTTCCGGAAGCGCTCGGTCCGGCCGACGAGTCGGTCGTACCGGCCGTCGTCCGTCGGATCACCGCCGTCCCGCCACTCGTACGCCGAGATGAGCACGGTGGTCCGGTAGTGCTGGTCCAAGAGCAGGTGGTAGTCGGCCCGGTGGAACAGCGTCTCGACGGTGTCGACGAGGTCCGCTTCGAACACCGGGCGTTCGATGTCGCGGCCGTACGGCGCCTCCGCGTCCGGGGCCGACCGCTCCCTGACGCAGAGCACGCGACAGTGCGACGCCTCCGACCGCGACCGTTCCAGTATCTCCTCGGCCGCCCCGTCGCCGAGCGACTCGTCCGGCACGAGGACCGCGACCCCGCCGTCGAACGCCTCGGCGAACTGGGCGGTCGTCAGCCCTCGGCGGGGGCGTACTCGTCGAGCTAGAGCCCGGAGAGGTCGGCCCGGGTCTTGTTCGCCTCGCAGACGACGACCGACGAGGCGAGAAGCGCCACGGGAATCACCCACCGCGGGCCGCTCGGCGCGACCGCCCGACCGGCCGCGGCGTGGCGTCACTCATCGCGCTCCGTCGGCGCGGCGCTCGACTCGTGCATCGACTCGGAGAGCCGCCTCGGCTCGACGAAGAACGGGTGGACGGTCGTGAGGTCCTCGACGAGCGGGACGGCCGTCTCGACCGACCGCTCCGCGCGCCGGAGGTCAGCCTCGATGAAATGACGTTATATTGATTATTTCTGGGTGTTTCGTCGAACACAGCGCGGGTAGCCGGGATAATCTGTTCGGTCGCTGCCGTGCTGAATGCCCGGATAAGTGCGCCACATGGGCTCGTTTCGACCCTCGATCACGGCCTCGACCGGCGCTCGGAGCGCCGAGGGCTCTCGTACATATCGAAATTATTTAAATATCGCATACTGGAATACATCCAAAAATGGCTCCCGACACTCAGATGAATCCCGTCGTTATCGTGGGGGCGGCGATCATCGTCGTAACAGGGGTGATGAGTGTGCTCGTGGACGTCGACTTTGGGATACTCGCACTCCAGGCCGCGGTTCCGATGCTCATCGGAGTCGGATTGGTGTCGTACGGGCGGCTCCGATCGGACGGGGTCGCCGCGACGAGTCAGCGGACGGTGTTGAAATGGACTGTCACCGGATTTCTCGCGTTCGTGATTCTCGGAGCCTGGTTCGGGGAGATGGCCTCCCGAGCGGACTCGTCGATCCTGCTCTCGATGACCGGATCGCTGAGCGTCGGCGCGGCGCTCGGCACGGTCATCGGCGTGTACGCGGCGCGGCTTCGTCGTACGAACGAGGAGCTCGCGGAGACGGTCTCCGAACTCGAACGGGCGAACGAGCGCCTGACGATGCGGAACGAGCAGCTGGATCAGTTCGTCGACGTCGCCAGTCACGACCTCCGAAACCCGGTGAACGTCGCGAAAGGGCGGATCGAACTCGCCCGCAGGGAGTCCGACAGCGAACACCTCGAAACGGCGGACGCCGCCCTCACTCGCATGGAGGCCCTGATCACCGACCTCGTTTCGTTGACGAAGGCGGGCGACCGGATCGACGAAGTCGCCCCCGCGAATCTCGAAGCGGTCAGCCGGTCGGCGTGGGGGAGCGTCGACACGGGCGACGCGTCGCTGCGCGTCGAGACAGAGATAGCCATTTCCGCCGACGAGAGCCGATTACGACAGATCTTGGAAAACCTGTTCCGCAACTCGGTCGAACACGGCGGCGAGGACGTGACCGTGCGGGTCGGAGCCATTCCGAACGGGTTCTACGTCGAAGACACCGGCGCGGGGATTCGAGACGACCTTCGCGACCGACTGTTCGAAGACGGAGTCACCACGGGCGAAGGGGGCGCGGGCCTCGGACTGACCATCGTCAAGCAGATCGCCACCGCTCACGGGTGGGAGATAGGCGTCGAGCAGAGCGCCGAGGGCGGCGCTCGCTTCGCGTTCACGGGCGTTGAGTTCCCAGACGGGTGAGGAGTGTCACACGCAGTCTGACTCCGGCCACCCCGCGGGCCGGAATCGAGTGTCGGTCCTGTGGCGCTCGATCCCTCGTCCGTTTGTCCGTGCGGTCCGCCAGGAGTCCCGTCGACGGGCAGAGCCGTCCGTTCAACGTTCGTATCAACCGTCTCGGCACGACTCTTCCCCCTCGGCTAGTTCTCCGAGCCGTCGGCCACCTCGATGGCGCCGATCTGGCGTTCTACCCCGTTCGTGATTCCGCCTTTCGAGACGGCGGCACAACGCGGGAACTCGTCAGTGGACGGTGAACCGTTATGAGAAGCGGGCCGGGCGCGATTGTGAACCACGAGAAGACGGTCGCTCGCTTCGCTCGCGCTGCGACTTCTCTACTTCAAATCGCTTCCGTCCGGTTCCCTCACCGCATCGCTGTCGCTCTGCGGTTCAGTGTACGGGCCGGGCGCGATTTGAACACGCGACCGACGGATTAAGAGTCCGTCGCTCTCCCTAACTGAGCTACCGGCCCTCACAAGTTCATACCCGGGTCACGGTAAAAGGCCTTTTCATTCGACCCCGTCGGCGCTCGGCGGACGCCGGTACAATCGCACGAAAGCGACGGTATCGCGTTCGGACCCGAACGCGTCTCTCGGGAGCGAAGCCGCCGGACTCGGCGACCTCGTGGCCGGGGGACGACGCCGAGAGCGCACTCGTTAAGTGTCGTGCCGCGGAAATCCCTCCAATGAGTAGTGGGGCATCCGGATCCGCGCGGACCCGGTACGCCATCCTCGGCTGTGGAAGCGTCGGTCACGCCGTCGCGGAGGAACTGACCGAGCGCGGGAAGGACGTCCTCATCCTCGACCGCGACGAGAGCCGCGTCGAGGCGCTCCGCGACCAGGACCTCAACGCGCGCGTCCAGGACATCGCCGAGCCGGACGTCGTCGACGAGCTCGCCGACCGCGACATCGTGTTGATCCTCGCCAGCGACGTGGAAGCGAACAAGGCCGCCGTCTCGGCGGTCAGAGAGACCGGCGGCGACCACTACCTCGTGGCCCGGGCCTCCGACCCCGTCAGCGAGGACGAGCTGCGCGAGCGCGGCGCGGACGTGGTGATCAACCCCTCGACGGTGATCGCCGACAGTGCCCTCCAGTCGCTGGAGACCGGCGAGCTGGAGTACATGGCCCGCCAGCTAGCGGAGATCATCGAAGACGGCGGCGACCGGATGGCCATCCTCACGCACGACAACCCCGAGCCGGACTCGATCGCGTCCGCGACCGCGCTCCAGGCGATCGCGGAGGCGTTCGGCGTCGACGCCGACATCATCTACTCCGGCGACGTGGGCCACCAAGAGAACCGGGCGTTCGTCAACCTCCTCGGGATCGACCTGCTCGCCCGCGGCGAGGCCTCGCCGCTCTCCGAGTACGAGACGATCGCGGCCGTCGACCTCGCGAAGGCCGCCGCCGAGGACCTCGATCTCGACGTGTCGGTCGACATCTACCTCGACCACTTGGAGGCCGAGGTGCCGTTCGACGCCCGTTTCGTCGACGTGCGGACCAACGTCTCTTCGACGTCGACGATCCTCACGAAGTACCTCCAAGAGTTCGACCAGTCCCCCTCGGAGGCGGTCGCGACCGCGCTCCTCTACGGGATCCGCGCTGAGACGCTTGACTTCAAGCGGGACACGACGCCCGCCGACCTGACCGCGGCGGCGTACCTCCACCCGTTCGCGAACCACGACACGCTCGAACAGGTGGAGTCGCCGTCGATGAGTCCGGAGACGCTGGACGTGCTCGCGGAGGCGATCCAGAACCGCGAGGTCCAGGGGAGCCACCTCTTCTCGACGGCCGGGTTCATCCGCGACCGCGAGGCGCTCGCGCAGGCCGCGCAACACCTCCTCAACCTAGAGGGGATCACGACGACGGCCGTGTTGGGCATCGCGGACGAGAAGATCTACCTCGCGGCGCGTTCGAAGGACATCCGGCTGAACATCGGCAACGTGCTCGACGAGGCGTTCTCGGAGATGGGCGACGCCGCCGGCCACTCCACGCAGGGGTCGCTCGAGATCCCGCTCGGGATCTTCACCGGCATCGAGGCGAGCGGCGACAAGCGCGACACGCTCCTCCACCTCACCGAGGAGGCGGTCCGGCGGAAGCTGTTCGACGCGCTCGGCGTCGAGGGCGGGAGCGGCGACTCCTCGAACGGGTCCTGAGCCGCTCCGACCGCCGCCGCTCGGCGCGGTCGTTTTCCGGCTCGGGGACGTACCTCCGACCACCGCGCCGCATGTACGTTCCCGAGGATCCGCCGGCGAACTGTCCCGCCTGCGGTGACCCGTACGACTCGGTCTCCCGACACACCGGCGGGTTCGTGGCGAACCTGCTCGACAACGAGCGCTACCAACGGGTCTGTTTCTACCCCGCGACCGACGGCAGCGAGCCCGCGTTCGACTGCTATCACCACACGCACGCGCAGGCCGGCGTCGACGACTGAGACGGCGGTCGCCCCGAAGCGGTCAGAACTCGTCGCCCTCGGTGATGGAGGTGTGCGAGCCGATCAGCGCGCCAGAGAGGTCGACTCCCTCCAGGGTGGCGCCCGTGTCGATCACGGAGTTGCGGACCTCGGAGTCGGTGATCGTCGCGTCCCCGAAGACGACGGCGCGGTCGAGCGTCGAGTCGGTCACCGTCGCGCCGCCCATCACGTGGACCACGTCGCCCAGGTCGCTCCCCTCGACGGTCGCGTCGTCGTCGACGAGCGTCCCGCCGTCGAGGACGTACTCGACCGCGTCGAGGTAGCTGTCGGCGGTACCGATGTCGAACCACGCGCCGTCGAAGGTGTACGCGTTGACCGCCCCGCGCTCTTGGAGCCACTGGAGGAACCAGCCGGGCTCGTCGGGGTTCTCGCCGTCTTCGAGGTAGGTGGTGAGCTTCGGGAGCGTCTCGGCGGGGAACGCGTAGCAGGCGATGGAGACGAGCGTCGACTCCGGGTCGTCGGGCTTTTCCTGGAAGTCGACCACCTCGTCGCCGTCCAGCTGGACGAGGCCGTACGACTTCGCGCGCTCGCGGTCGCCCACGTCGTAGGCCGCCAGCGTCGGCGTTCCCTTGTCCTCGAAGAAGTCGGCGAAGTCGCCCAGATCGAAGCTGATCATGTTGTCGCCGGCGACGACGATCAGATCGTCGTCGACCGACTCCCGCTCGACGAGCTGTTCGAGCGCTCCCACGACGCCGAACTTCTCGTCTTCCTCGACCGTCTCCTCGACCGAGAGCGTCGGCTTCTCGAAGGGGCTGTCGTCGAGGTACTCCGCGAAGGTGTCGGCGAAGCGCTCGTTCGTCGAGACGAACACCTCGTCGACCCGGTCGTCGGCCTCCAAGTCCTCGAATATCTCGTCGATGACGGTGTTTTCCCCAACCGGGAGGAACATTTTCGGCCGGTGTTCGGTGATCGGCCAGAGCCTGGTCGCGTAGCCACCCGCGAGTACGACGGCTTTCATACTCTCCCGCTCTCACTCCGGTGACATACCTCTTGTGCCCGTGTCGGCGTCGGACGCCGACCGGGCGGTTTTACTCGCCCGTGTCGAACGTTGGGTATGGAGACGACTCGCCAGCGGATCGCCGACGCCCTCCGCGAGGAGCCGCGGACCGCGAGCGACCTCGCGGCGACGCTGTCGCTGCCGACGCCGACGGTGTACGAACACCTCGAACACGTCTCGCGGTCCGTTACCGATGAGAGCGGATCCGAAGAAAGGGACGGCGGGGCCGACGAGGAGTTTCTCGTCGCGCCGCCGACCTGTCGCGAGTGCGGGTTCGACGGCTTCGACGATCCGGTCAACGAGCCGTCACGGTGCCCCGAGTGTAAGAGCGAACGGATCGAAGAGCCTGCGTTCGTGATCCGCTGAGCGGTCGCCCGACGACTCACCCCTCCGCGACGACCGCGTCGCAGCGAACGCCACCCGGGATCCGCCGCATGAAGAGGTCGATCCCGTACATCGCGTCGCCGGCGAGGCCGACATCGAACGGTAGTTCGGCGACGCAACACTCCTCGGCGGACTCGGACCGCGGGTCGCGGACGAGCACTCGGAAGCCGTCGGCCGTCGTTCGCGCGTCGACTGCGACCGCGTCGACCGCCTCGTCGAGCGCGGCTTGGAGGATGTTCCGGACGGCGAGGACGACGGTTCCGCGGTCGCGGTCGATGGACCCGTCCGGGTCCACCGTCACGGTCGCCGTCGCCGAGAGGCCGGCCTGTGACACCGCTTCGCCGACGGCGTCGGAGAGCTGTACGGGGCGGGTCGGATCGGGGGTAGTCGGCGACGAGTCGCCGGTGTCGAGCGCTCCGAGGACCTCGGCGAGGTGCGTGTTCGCGGTCGACAGGAGCGGCGCGTCCAGTTCCGACGGCGGGCGCGAGAGGATCCGGCTCGCGGCCTCGATGCGGCCGCGGACCGCCTGCGAGGCCGCCGCCTCGTCCGCGCCGGTCGGTTGGATGAGCCCGAGGATCGCGGGCTCGCCCCGGTAGGTGACGCGGCTCCCGACCACCGTCGCCTGAAACGTGGAGCCGTCCGCCGCCAGGAGGTCGATCGTGTATCTGACGCGGTCGTCGTCGCCGGACTCTCGCCGTCGGATCGCCCGGACCACTCGGTCCCGATCGTGCGGGGCGACGATCGACGACACCGGCTCGCCCACGAGTTCGTCGCGCCGCATCCCGAGCATCTCGGCGAGGCGGCGGTTCGCCAGCTCGAAGCTCCGGTCCTGTGACAGCCCCGCGCCGATCAGCCGCTGTTCGAACAGCTGCGAGTACCAGTCCTCGACGCGCTCGCGGTCCCGTCGTTCCCTGAGCCGCGTGACGCACGTTCGGATCCGGTTCGCCAAGAGCTCGTACTGCTCTTGGCCGCCGCTCTTCTGGAGGTAGTCGGAGACGCCGGACGAGATCGCCTCGCTCGCGATGGCCTCGCTGCCGCGCCCGGTGAACAGGATGAACGGCTTCGACGGGTAGCGCTCGCGCACGGCGTCGAGCAGTTCGAGCCCGTCGACGTCGGGCATGTCGTAGTCGCTGACCACGCAGTCGAACGTCGACTCGTCGAGCCGGTCCAGCGCCGCCTCGGCGGAGGTGACGCCGACGGCCCTGATGTCGTCGTGCTGTTGGTCCAAGACGTCCGCGGTGAGCGTCGCGAACCCCGGCTCGTCGTCCACGCAGAGGACGCGTATCGGCGGCCGGTCGGCCATAGACATGCGTTCACACGAGACGCGATCGCATAATAACTGTTGTATATAATATCGGATGCTTTTGCCGCGAAACTGAGGACATCGCTTATTCGTTCGCTCGGGCAGGTTGGTAGCGTGATCGGTTCCTCGGAGGCGCACAGCGAGGCCGACGCGTCGAACGCCGAGTCGTTCTACGCGGCCGACCGCCGGATCGGGGGCGTGTTCGGTGCAATGTCGTTGACCGCGACGCAGGTCAGCGCGGGGACGCTCATCGGCACGATCGGGATCCACTACGCCGTGGGCGTGAGCTTCGGCCTGGTGTGGCTCGGCATCTGGGCCGGCTGGGTCGCGTCGCTGCTGTTCGTGGGGCCGCACCTGCGCGCCCGCGGCGGGATCACCGTCTCGGAGTTCCTCTCGGCGCGCTTCGACGGCGACAACGAGGTGGTCGGCGGGACGACCGCGGCCCTCGTCAGCGTCATCTACCTCGTGTACACGACCGCCCAGTACGTCGCCGGGGCGGTCATCCTCGACGCCGTCTTCGGAGTGCCGCGGGTCCTCGGCATCGCGGTGTTCGCCGCGGTCGCGCTCTCGTACACGCTCGTCGGTGGGATGCGGCTGAGCATCTATTCGGACGCGGTTCAGGTCACGGCCCTCCTCCTCGGCGTCGCGGCGGCGGCCGTCGTCGGAGTCGCCGAGACTGGGGGCGCGAGGGCGCTCATCGACGCGGCTGCGGCTATCGACCCGGCGTTGCTGTCGGGCACCTCGGCGCCAGCGCTCACGACCGGGCTGGCGCTGTCGTTCGGGTTCGGTATCGCGGTGGCCCCGTACGAACTCTCGCGGGTCTACGCCATGCGAGACCCGGAGACGGTCAAGCGGGCGATCCCGATCTCCATCGCGATCCAGGCCGTCATCGCCGTGTGTATCCTGACGCTGGGGCTGCTCGCGCGCGTCCGGTTCCCCGGGCTGGCCGACCCGGACGCGTCCGTCGTCCGGCTCGCGCTCGACCTGTTCGGTCCCGCGGTGGGGCTGCTGCTGCTCGGTGCGGTCGTCGCGGCGGTGCTCAGCACCGTCGACTCGGTGCTGCTGGTCACGTCGGCGGCCGTGGCCCACGACATCTACGAGCGGACGCTGCCGGCCCTGGGCCTCGTCCCGGAGCCGACGCCGGCGCGCGTGCGGCGAGTCAGCCGGATCGCGACCGTCGGCGCGGCGGTCGTCCCCGCCGCTCTCGCCGTCAACCCCGGTCCGTTAGGCGGGGTGGTCCAGCTCATCGTCGCGCTCTACACGTCCGTGCTCGGGTCGACCCTGTTCGTTCCCGTCCTCGGCGGGCTTCACTGGGACGCGGCCACGGGCGACGGGGCCTTCGCCGGCGTCGTGGTCGGGTTCGTCACCGCAACGGCGTGGCAGGTCCTCACCGAAGTGTGGACGGTCGACAGGCTCGGATCGCTGACCGCGGTCGACCCGGTCGTCCCCGGCGTCATCGCGAGCGCCGCCGCGTTCGTCGCGGTGTCGCTGGCCGACACCGACCGGCTCGGCTCGGCGTGATCGCATCGGGCACGCTCAGAGCTCGCCGAGCAGCGTCTCCGCCGCCTCGGCCGACGAGCCCGGGCCGCGGGCCGTGATCAGGTCGCCGTCGACGGTGACGCTGGTGTCGGCGTCGAGTTCGGCGTCCCACTCCGCGCCCGCCAGCCGGACCTCGTCTTCGACCCAGTACGGGAGCTTCCGGCCGTCCGGCATCACGTCGTGGTCGTCGACGATCCCGTCCTCCCAGTCGTTCGGGAAGCCAGTGACGGCGCGCCCCTCGACGAGCGGCGTCCCGTCGGCCTCGCGCGTGAACGCGAGGATGCCGACGGCGTGACAGACGACGAGGGCGACGCCGTCGTCGCCAGCGACCGCGTCGAGCAGCAACTGCCGGGCGTGCCGGTCTTGGTTCACGTCCCAGACGGTGCCGTGGCCGCCGGGGAAGACGACCGCCTCGTAGCCGTCGGCGTCGACGGTCGCGATCGGTTCCGGATCGTTCAGTTCGGGGTGCTCCTCGTCGACCTCGCGGAGCTCCGCGACTCGCTCCTCGCCGCCCGCGGCCTCGGGGTCGAGCGAGCGCTCGTCGACGACCGGGGGCGACCCCGACGGCGTCGCGACGGTCACGTCGACGCCCTCCGATTCGAGCGTCGTCAGCGGCTCGATACACTCCTCGGCCCAGTACCCCTCCTCGCTCACGACGAACAACGCGTCAGTCATGTGTAGTCCGCCATTGAGGACCTCGATATAAAAGACGCCCGCGCCCGGCAGCGCCAAAGGGCGGCGTCGGGTTTATAAGCAAACGTCACGGTCGCGGCCGGCGCGCGCCGTCGAGCGGCCGCCCTCGGCGGCCGCGAGAAGCGCGTGCGAGGGAGTCGCTGGCGCGACGAGGACGACCGAAGGGAGTCCGACAGACGCGCCCGACGGGGCTGGGGAGGCGTGAGGCGCGGTGCGGTGCCGGGCGGGGCTTTGGAGGTGTTAACCGCCGGTCCGTCGTCGACTACTAATAAACCTGCGAGTAGAAACTTCGAGGTGGTCCCCCCGGGTCGACAGTTACCGACCTATTCGTCGCCCTGCGCGTCGACGACGACGACCTCGCCGTCCTCGACGGTGACGTTGATCAGCGTCTTCACGTTGTAGTCGGTCTCGTCGAGCTCGTTCTCGCCCGCCTTCTTGATCACGGCGACGACGTCGACGACGTCCGCGCCGACCTCGTCGGTGAGCGCGTCGAGGATGGCCTTCATCGTGCCGCCGGTCGAGAGCACGTCATCGAGGACGAGGACGCGGTCGCCCTCCTCCACGTCGTTGATGTACATCTCCGACTCGGAGTAGCCGGTCTCCTGGAACAGCGGGACCTCGCCGTCGAGGCCGTACTGGCGCTTCCGGATGACGACGAGCGGGATGTCGGTCATCAGCGAGAGCGCGGTGGAGATGTGGATCCCCATCGCCGCGGGGGTGACGATCTTGTCGACGTTCTCCAGCTCCGCCTTCCGGATGATCCGGATGACGATCTCCCGGAGCAGCTCCGGTTCGAGCATGGGGACGCCGTCACTGATCGGGTGGACGAAGTACTGGTACTCGCCTTTCTCGATGATCGGCGCGTCGAGGAGCGACTGCCGCAACTGGTCCATGTCGCGGGTACTCGGCCGGATTAATAAAGCGTGGCGGTTGCGGGATCGCGGTGTGAGTCGATCGCACGACGACTCTCCGCGAGCGAGACGCGGTCGAGACCCAACGCCGGATCGGCTCGAAACCCCGGCTCCGAGGCCGTACGACAACATCATTTATAAGCAGCTGATCGACACGATCACCACCGAACCCCCGGCCGCGAGGCGGGCGCACGCTCGCTGCGGTCCTCGGTCAGTCGCTCGTGTCACTCGCTCCCGCCCTGCGGTCCTTCTGTCGCCTGCGCCCGCCTCGCGCCCGCCCTTCGAGTCCCGCCCCGCACAGCGACCGCACCTCACGCCTCCCCGGCCTCGTCGCCGGCGGCCACGCCGCCGGCTGCCAGAGGCGTCGCGCCTCGCTACCGCTCACGGCCTGTTGGCGGTTCGCGGCGTCCCTCGCACGCGCTTCTCGCGGCCGCCGAGGGCGGCCGCTCGACGGCGCGCGCCACCACACCTCGGCACAGCACCGACAGCGATCCGCTACCGCGTTATTCGAACTCCGGATCGCGCTTCTCCAGGAAAGCCGTCATCCCCTCGCGCTGATCGTGCGTCCCGAAGAGGCCGGCCCACGCACGGCGCTCCAAGGCGAGCCCGGTCGCCGCCGACCCCTCGCCGGCCGCGTTCAGCGCCTCCTTCGCCGCGCGCAGCGCGGTCGTCGGCTTCGCTGCCAGCTCGCCGGCCAGGTCGTCGATCCGGTCTTCGAAGTCGTCGTCCGCGACGACCTCGCCGACGAACCCGACCTCGGCCGCCTCGGTCGCGTCGATGCGCTCGCCGAGGAAGATCAGCCGGCGGGCGACCTCGTCGCCGACGAGCGCCGGGAGCCGCTGCGTGCCGCCCCAGCCGGGGATGATCCCCAGATCGATCTCGGTCTGCCCGAGGACGGCGCTCTCGGCGGCGACCCGCAGGTCACAGGCCAGGGCGAGCTCGCACCCGCCGCCGAAGGCGTGACCGTCGACGGCGGCGATCGTCGGCGCGGGGAACGTCTCGATCGCGTCCGCGACGCGGTGGCCAAGCTCGGCGTACGCCTGCGCCTCGGGCGTCGAGAGGTCGACCATGTGCGAGATGTCCGCGCCCGCGACGAACGCCTCGTCGCCCGCACCGGCGATCACGAGGACGCGAGCGTCGCGCTCGGCGGCCTCGTCGAGCGCGTCCTCGATCGCTTCGAGCGTCTCGGCGGTGAGCGCGTTGAGCTGCTCCGGTCGGTCGACGGTGATCGTCGCGACTCCGCGGTCGTCGACGTCGAAGGCGATGGTGTCCCAACTCATACCCGCCCCGTCTCGCGGCGACGTGAAAACGGTTCGGCAGGCGGATCCGACTCGGTCGGAGGCGGGGCTCCGCGGGCGGCGGCGACTCGACGGTCAGACCTCTTCGCGGCTGTCGATCCCGGTGTAGATGAACCACGCCGTCGTGTACACGCCGACGAACAGCAGGTAGCCGACGATCAGTCCCCCGAGCTGGCGGCTCGCGAGCCCGCCGGGGAGCGTCCGCGAGAGGATGCCGAGCGCGAGGGCGAAGACGACGAGCGAGAACAGCCCCGAAAGGGCGTACACGCCGAGGTCGGAGGTGAAGCGGTCGCGCACGCACCCACCAACGCGTTCCCCTTACATACCGCCGTCGGTCGCGCGCCGGTCGGCGCGTCGTCTCGAAGTCCGGGCGAGCGCCGCTCGTTGCGCGGATTGCAACCCCTATAAGCCCCCGGCCACACGTACCGGTATGAACGGGAACCGGTTCGGCCGACTCTTCCAGCTGACGACCTACGGCGAGAGCCACGGCGACGCGATGGGCGTCACCGTCTCCGGCGTGCCAGCGGGCGTCGAGCTCGACGAGGAGGCGATTCAGGCGCAGCTCGACCGGCGCAAGCCGGGCCAGTCGATGATCACCACCTCGCGGGGCGAGCCCGACGAGGTCGTCGTCAACTCCGGCGTCCAGGACGGCTACACCACGGGCACCCCGATCGGAATGGTGATCCAGAACAAGGACGCCCGCTCGGGGAAGTACGAGCCGTTCGTCACCGCGCCGCGCCCCTCGCACGGCGACTACACCTACTCCGCGAAGTTCGGCACACGCAACTGGGGCGGCGGCGGGCGCTCCTCGGCGCGCGAGACGGTGAACTGGGTCGCGGCCGGCGCGGTCGCCGAACAGGTGCTCGACGCCTCTGACCACGACGTCGAGATCAAAGCGCACGTCAATCGCATCGGCGACATCGAGGCCGCCCCGGTGAGCTTCGGGCAAATCCTCGAACACAGCGAGGAGAACGACGTGCGCTGCGCCGACCCCGAGGCGGCCGCGGAGATGCAGGAGCTGATCGAGGAGTACCAGGAGGAGGGCGACTCGATCGGCGGTTCGATCTACTTCGAGTGCCGGGGCGTCCCCCGGGGGCTCGGATCGCCGCGCTTCGACAGCTTCCCCGCCCGCCTCGGGCAGGCGATGTTCTCCATCCCGGCGACCACCGGCGTCGAGTACGGGCTGGGGAAGGACGCGACGCACGTGGCGGGCAGCGAGCGCAACGAGGACTGGACGTTCGACGACGGCGAGTCGTTCGACCACGTCGAGAGCGAGGAGGGCGACCCCGTCCCCGTGGGCAACGACCACGGCGGCCTCCAGGGCGGGATCACCACGGGCGAGCCGATCTACGGCGAGGCGACGTGGCACGCGCCGACCTCGATCCCGAAGAAGCAGCGCTCGGCCGACTGGGAGACCGGCGAGGAGAAGGAGGTCCAGGTCGTCGGCCGCCACGACCCCGTCCTCCCGCCGCGGGCCGTCCCCGTCGTCGAGGCGATGCTGTACTGTACGGTGCTCGACTTCATGCTGCTCGGCGGCCGGATCAACCCGGACCGCGTCGACGGCAACCCGGGACAGTACGACACCGATTACCACCCGAGTAGCCCGCGCAACGAGTAGCGACCGACGCCCGCACCCGGGCCTGTGCCGCGGTCGTGCGCTTCCAGCGTCCGGCGCCCGCTCACACCACGACGACGGCGTCGACGACGACGAGCAGGACGAAGCCGACGAGGAACGCGCCGGTCGCGGCGTCGGCGTGCCCGTGCCCGTGCGAGGATGGGATCAGCTCGCGGAAGACGACCGCGAGCATCGCGCCCGCGGCGAACCCCGACGACACCGGGAACAGTCCGGCCCCGACCGACACGAGCGAGAAGCCGAAGACCGCGGCGACGACCTGCGGGACCACTCCCGAGAGGGTCGTGTACCAGACCACCCGGAGGTTCGACATCCCGGTCTCCGCCATCGGCACCGCGAACGCGAACCCGTCGGGCACGTTCTGAAGGCCGATGACGACCGCGAGCAACAGCGCGACCTCCTCCAGCCCGGAGGCGAACGCGACGCCGATCGCCAGCCCCTCGGGGGCGTTGTGGAGGGTGATCGCCCCGCCGATGAGCAGCGCCTTCCGGAGCGAGGACTCGCGCTCGGCGAGCGTCCCGGCGTCCTCGTCGACCGATTCCGGCTCCGCGTCGCCTCCCTCGGCGGCGGAGCCCCGGGTGGCGGCACCCTCGGCGACAGAGTCCCCGGTCGGCGGCTCCATGACCGCGGCGTCGTCTGCGGTCGCGCCGCCCTCGACGAACCACGCCCGGTACTCCGCGTGGAGGTGCGGAATGAGGTAGTTTCCGCCAAGCAGCGTCGCCCCGCCGAGGAGCACCCCCGTCATCACCGCGCGGAGCGTCCCCTCCTCCATGCCGGGGATCACGAGGCCGAACACGCTGGCGGCGACCATCAGCCCGGCCGCCAGCCCGAGGGCACCGTCGTAGATCCGGTGTGTCACGCGGTGCCGGAAGAAGACGGGGAGGGCCCCGATCCCGGTCGCGACCCCGGCGACGGTCGTCACGCCGAGGACCGAGGCGAGCGTCGTCATACACTGCGAGACCGCGCACTGGGATATAAATGGGCGGGGACGGCGGGAGGCGGGGCGGGTTCCGGCGGCCGCTCAGCGAGTCGCTATCCCGGCGAGGTCGCGCCCGTAGGCCCCGAGGGCGACGAGGAGCGCCGCGACCGCGCCCGCGGGGATGACCGAGAGCCAGCCAGCGGTCGACCCGACGCCGAAGCGCACGCCCAGCCCCGCGGCGACCCACAGCGTCGCGGCCGCGGCGAACACGAGCAGGCCGCCGGTGACCCGCCGGTCCTCGCGACCGAGCGCGACTCCGCCCGTGGCGCTCCCGAGCGCGAGCAGGTGGAACCCGACGGCGAGCGGCCACGCGCGGATCGACGGAGGGAGCGTCGCGAACGGCCGCGGCTGGTCGAGGAAGTACGACCACACCGGGTACCCGCCGATCCCGCCGTCGGCGCCGAGCGTCACGAATCCCCAGAGGCTCACCAGCGTCGCGGTCCCGTCGCCGCCGGGCACGACCGCCATCGGGACCGCGAGCAACGCGGCGGCGAGGAGCCATTCGACGCGCCCGCTGGTCGACGGGCCGTCCGACTTCGACGCGGGTCGGGGCCTCGATTTCGCCTCCGGCCGTGCGGTCGATTCGGCCGGCGACTGCGACCCCGACCCTGCCCCCGACCCCGAAGCGCCGTCCGGTCTCTCCATGCGAGCGGTTCGACGCCCGGAAGTAAGTATGGTCGGGGCGTCGGGGCGGCGGTGCGTCGGGTCGGCGGTGCGTCGGCGCCGCCGCGCGAGCGGTCCCCGTCAAGCGTAACTCATCGCCGCCCGTAAGCAGGGTGTGAACACTGACGACGGCGGCCACCACGACGCGGCGGTCGACGCGCTGGCGGCGCGAGCGTACGAGCGGGCGGGCGACCGCTACACCCGCGGGGGGCGACGCGTGCTGGCCGACCCGCGGCCGGAGGTCGACCCCTTCGAGCCCGACGAGAAGGGGTGGATCGGACAGGGGCTCCAACAGCTGCTCGCCGCGGCGGTCGCGTACCGCGTCGCGGGCGCCGACGGTCGCGCGACCCAGCGCGCGGTCGAGGGGATCGCCGCGAGCCGCGACTTCGGACGCGTCCTCGACGAGCCGGGGCAGGGGGCCTGCCTGAGCGAGTTCGTCGCAGACTTCCGGGTCGCCGGCGGGCTGGGCGGCGCCGACGACGCGTACGACGACGCGGCAGCCCGCTACGAGGCGGCGGGCGACGGCGTCGACGCGCCGCAGGCGCTCGCGACGACGCCGCTCTTCGAGGCCGCGGCCGCGACGATCAAGCAGGTCGCGCGGGGGCAGGCGGACGGCGAGATCGCGATCAAGTGGGAGGACCTCCACGGCGCCGACCCCGACCGCCCGGGCGATTTCCTCGCGCACCGCGCCCGATTCAAGAAGCAGCGGTTCCGCGGCCTGATCGAGCGCGCGGTTGATGACGGCCACCTCGCCGCGCCCCGAGGGACGACCGAGTACAACAACGACGGGAACCGCTGTCCGAACTGCGGGTCGACCCACGTGAACTGGGCCGGCACCGGGATCCTCTGTCTGCGGTGTTCGACGCCGACCGAGAGCATTTAACGGTCGGAGTCGAACCGGCCGATCGACACCGATGTCGCCCTCCATTCCCTCGTTCGGGAGCGACGAGCGGTCGGACCTCCCGTCCGACCACCTCGCGGTCGACGCGACGGGAGCGTACGTCGCGGAGAACTCGGGCGGATTCAACGATCCCACCCGGGGGCGCATGGTCGCGCTCGGTTCCGGCGGGTCCATGCGGTGGGAGGCGCCGTTTCCCGACGAGATCGAACCGCGGGCCCTGTTCGCCATCGGCGGCCGACTGGTCGCCGTCGAGCGCGAGACCGCGTACGCGTTCCGCGCGGCCCCGGGCGAGCGCTGGTCGCCGCTGTGAGGACTGTGAGTTCGGGGCGTCGTCCGGCTACGCGGTGAGCGCGTCGAGCACATCCGAGACGGAGAACGTCGTGTTGGGTTGCCGTAGTCGGTCGATCGGAATCCACCGCGAGACGTGTTCGGTCCCTCGCTCCGGTTCAACGAGCGCGAACGAATCGCCGCAATACGGCCATTCCTCAGCGATTCGACCCTCGTAGACGCGCCACACCTCGTGGGCAGGCTCTCCACCGCGCTCGAAGACGCGCTCGAAGGTACCGACCGCCGTCGGGTCGAGCGGCTCCACGCCGAGCATCTCGTCGAACTCGCGGACGACCCCCTCGCGGCTGTGTTCGTCGAACGGCGCCGAGCGCGACGAAGCGAACGCCGTCGGTCATCACACGCGATACGCCGTCCGCCCGGAGGGTGACCGTGTCGGATACGCCCGCCGCGGGACGGCGGCGTCGGCGAGGTCGCTACGACAGCAGGCTCTCGCCGTCGAACTCGGCGTCGGCGTCGACGTCGAGCAGGTCGAGCACCGTCGGCGTCACGTCGAAGAGGTTCGCGTCGGCCAGGTCGAGGTCTGGATCGGTCGCGTACAGCAGCGAGTTCTCGAACTTGTGCATCCCGTTGCGCGGTCCCTCGGTGAACACCGCCTCCTTGCCGGAGAAGCCCGACTTGAGGTCGAACCCGTCCGCGGGGATGACGACCAGGTCGGGGGCGATGTCGTCGTGGGCGCCGTCGAAGGCGTCCTCGCCTTTCACGATCCGCTTACACACCTGTCGGCCGTCGGGGCCGGTGAGCGATTCGAGGTCGTCGATGAGCTCCTCGCGCGTCGCCTCGTACTCGTCCTCGGGCACGACGCCGTTCGGCTCGCGGCCCTCCACGTTGAGGTAGAAGCGCCCGGGAATGAGCGAGTACGCGCGCGCCTCGTCGTCGATGTCGGTCAGCGAATCGTGGTCGTCGTCCTCGTATGAGAGCCACCCCTCGTCGGCGAGGAACTGGTTACAGTTCACCTCCCACTCCAGCCGGGTGAAGCCGTGGTCGGAGGCGACGACCAGGGTGGTGTCGTCGTCGAGCGAGTCGCGGATCGCACCGATGTACTCGTCGAGCGTGCGGTAGAACTCGAGGAACTCCTCGGCGTACTCGCCGTCCGTCGCGTAGTCGCCGAAGAGGAAGTGGTTCACGCGGTCGGTGCTCATGAACACGCCGAAAAAGAGGTCCCAGTCGTCCTCGGCGAGGTAGTGGTCGAACGCCTCGTACCGGGCGTCGAGGGTCGCGTGCGCGTCTTCGATGAACTCCGTCTTGTCGTCGTCGTGGCCGAGCTTGGCGTTGACGTCGATCTTGTAGTCGAAGCCGTCGAGCGTCTCGCGGAGCGACTCGTCGCTCGTAGCCGACTCGAGGTCGGGCGAGAGGAAGCCGGAGGCCATCCGCTGGATCCGCGTCGAGGGCGGGAAGGTGACCGGGACGTTGAGGACGGTCGCGTCGCGCCCGGCGTCGGTGACGCGGTCCCACAGCCGGGTCGCCTGTACGTGGCGCCCGAGCGGGACGTACGTCTCGTAGGAGTCGACCTCGCGGTCTTGGAAGCCGTACACGCCCGTTTCGCCGGGGTTCACGCCGGTCGTGAGGCTCGGCCAGCAGGCGCTCGACTCCGGCGGCACGATGCTCTCCAACCGCCCGCCGGAGCCGGTCTCGGCGATGTCGGTCAGGTTCTCGAAGACTTCCGGGTGGTCCTCGACGAGGTCGAGCGGTACGCCGTCGATGCCGAGGAAGACGACGCGGTCGTCGTCCTCGCCGCGGAGCCGGTCGAACAGACCCATGACCGACGATTCCGGGGCGGTCGGCATATCCCTTGTGTTCCGCGAGGGCGCGGCGACGACGGCCCGGCAACGGACCGGCGGCCCCCGGTCGCGATTCAGAAGGCCTATTTCCTTTCGCGGCGACATCTCGGGCGTATGAGCGACGACTTCCCGGCGAGCGTCGACGTCGATTACGCCGACGGCGAGGGGGAGACCCCCGACGACTACCCGTCGATCCAGCACAAAATCGAGAAGGCGGTCGAGGTCACGCGCCGCGGGCTCGAACAGTACGACAACCCCGCCGTGATGTGGACGGGCGGGAAAGACTCCACGCTGACGCTGTACTTCATCAATCAGGTGGCCGAGGAGTACGGCTACGAGAAGCCGACGGCCGTGTTCATCGACCACTTCCAGCACTTCGACTCGATCACCGACTTCGTCGAGCACTGGGCGGACGAGTGGGAGATCGACCTCGTGTACGCCCGCAACGACGACGTGGGCGCGTACGTCGAGGAACACGGCCTCGAACCCGGCGACGACATCCCCGTCGACGCGCTCTCGGAGCACAACCAGCACCACATCCGGGAGATCCTCGAGTTCGAGGAGGACACGTTCCCGTTCCTGCTCGACACCTACGTCGGCAACCACCTGCTGAAGACGGTCGCGCTCAACGACGCCCTCGAGGAGTACGACATCGACGGCGTCATCTCCGGCGTCCGCTGGGACGAGCAGGAGGCCCGCGCCGACGAGACGTTCTTCTCGCCGCGCCACGACCCCGACCTGTTCCCGCCGCACGACCGCATCCAGCCTATCCTCCAGTTCGCCGAGGCCGACGTGTGGGACGCCTTCTGGAACTTCGTCGTCCCCGACACCGTCGAGGCGTTCCCCGACGAGGGGTACATCCCGCAGGCCGACGACGACCTGCCGGAGGGTGTCACGCAGGAGGACATCCCGATCTCGCCGAAGTACTTCGCCGGGTTCCGCTCGCTCGGCAGCGAGGTTTCGACCGAGAAGACGACCGAGGAGCCCGCCTGGCTCCAGAACCTCGAAGGCACGACCGAGCGCGCCGGCCGCGCCCAGGACAAGGAGGACCTGATGGAGCGCCTGCGCGACCTCGGCTACATGTAATCGACGGGCGGGAGCGGTCCGCCCGATACGCTTCTTTTACGACTCGCCGACCGCTGCGGTGAACCCCACGTCGCGGAGTCGCTCCGCGAGCGGGAGCCCGATCCCCGACGCCGGCGTCAACACGCCACCGTCGAACGGGGAGTCGACGTCGTCGCGCGCCAGACAGACGGCCGACTCGCCGAGCATCCGCGCCGTCGCGCCGTAGCCGGGGTCTCGGTCGGCCCCGAACTCGGCCTCGACGGTGAACGGCCCGTCAGCGCCCGTCCCGCGGCCCAACACCCGGATCAGGAAGCTCCCCGCTTCCGCCTCCTCCCGCGTCGGCCCCTCGCCGGGGTCGGGGAAGACGTAGCGCCGCAGCGCGTCGCGCACCGGCCCGACCGACATGGCCGCGGAGAACAGCCCGAGTCCGCCGGCGGCGGCGGTCGCGGTCGCCGCGCCGACCGGTCCCGACCCGGTCGGCACGACCTCTCCGCACTTGAACTCGCGGCCCCACGGGTAGCCGAGCAGGGCGTTGCTCCGCCGGACCACGCGCTCGTTCACCGGCGCCATCGGCGACGGGGCGGTCCACTCGCCCCGGAGCGGATCGCGCCGCGGCCAGCGCTGCTCGCCGGGGTCGACGCCGCTCCGCTCGCCGCGGGGGGCCAGCGAGTACGGGTTCCGGAGCGCCTCGCGGGCGAGCGGGTCGGTCGCGGCCGCCTCGAACAGCTCGCCGAAGCTCGCGAGCGTGCCGCCGCTGACGCTCCCGCTCCCGCCGTCGAGGTAGATCCGGACTGACTCGCAGGGCGCGCCGTGGGCCTCCGCCGCGAACGACTGGACGAGCAGCGTCCCGATGTCCGCCGGCACGGAGTCGAACCCGCAGCTGTGGACGATCCGCGCCTCGTTCTCGACGGCGGCCTCGTGGAACCGGTCGACCGTCTCGCGCACCCAGTTCACCTCGCCCGTGAGGTCGCAGTAGTCCGTCCCGGCCTCGACGCAGGCCTCGACCAGCGGCGTTCCGTACGCCGTGTACGGGCCGACCGTCGTACAGACGACCTCGGTGTCGCGGGCGATGGCGCGCAGGCTCTCCGGGTCGGTCGCGTCGCCGACGACGACGGGCACGTCGTCCCACGCGTCGCTCCGCCGCGTGAGGTCGTCGACGAGCGCGTCGAGCCGCTCTCGACTCCGCCCGCCGACGGCGAGCGAGAGGGCTTCGGGGTCGTATCGCTCGGTCAGGTACTCGGCCGCGAAGCGCCCGGCGACGCCGGTCGCGCCCCACACCACCACGTCGTGTTTCCGATCCGCGTTCGACATCCGTGAGCGCGTACGGGCCGGCCGCCTAAACCAACGGGGGTACGCGTCGCCGGAACCGGGACGCCGCCGAACCCGACGCGGCAGGACGCTGTGACGCGCTACCTCTTTACACTGGCAGCCGCAACGGATCGCATGGCCGTTGGCACTCGGTTATCACTACAGCTCGCCGACTTCGGCACCCGATCGCTCGTCACCCACGCGCTCATGGCGGTGGGGTTCGTCGGCGCAGTCGTCACGGGGTTGTTCGTCGACGGACAGCTCGGCGTCGTCTCGATGGCGGCGTTCATCAACTTCACCGCCGGCTTGTGGATCTGCCAGTCGATCCACTCGCTCGGCAACGCCGCCACCGAGGACGAGTATCAGGGCGTGCTCAAGGAGATATTAAATCGTGTCTAGCGAGCCCGGCATCGACACGGGCCGTTTCGGGCGAACGCTCGTGCTCATCGGCTTCGTCACGACCGTCTTCCTGTTTCTCATCGCCGAGCGCCTCTCCGGCGACACGTTCCGGATCGGCGCTATCGCGATCGGGACGGTGGCGCTGATCACCGCGATCACCGGATTCCTGATCGCCGCTGGCAGCGCGGTCGAGGGGCACTAGCCCGGCCGCGACCCGCGACGCGCCCGTCTCGACAGGAGCAGCCCCCGCGCGCTCGCGTCGCCGCACGCGTCGGCCCGCATCGCCGTGCGCGTCGGTCCGCGCCGGAAATTGTCGGATCACCCGCGTTCTGCCCGAAATATTATTGTGTAGTAATGATTAAGATAACATTCGAAAGTCAAGGAACTGTTCACACCACTTCTTTGCGAAGCTGACGCGTTTCGTTATTTTCTCAAAAGTTTCCTGAACGAGGTCTTTGAATTCCGCTTCGCTCTCAACGACGATTGGTGCCATCGTCCATTTGAGATACTTCCAGACTTGCTCGATTGGGTTGAGGTGCGGTGAGCCTGATGGAATGAAAATCAGGTCAATCCCGAGTTGATGCGCACGCTTGCGCGTGTGTTTACATCTATGTGAACCGTGCTTATCCAAGACGAGCAGAATCCGCTTGCCCGGATTCTGCTCGCGGATCTTCTCTAATACCCCGCAAATCTGCTCTTTCTCTTCGTTCTCAGTGAACGTTACCAGACTCTCACCGTTGAGCGCGTAGAATCCGACCGCAGAATCGTGTGTCTTGACTAACTCCCGTTCGATGTGAGGGTCGTCAACGTACCAAACACGCCGCGAGTTATCGTACGGCTGTGGCTTCGATGCATCAAAAAACCCGAGGACGGTACCCCCATCAGTACAAATATCATCCTCAACAATCCACCCTTCTTCGTCTTCTCCCTCACGTTTGTTGTGTGGCTGGTCGTCCTCGTCGAGCGCGTCATCGACGCGCTCTTCGAGGATTTCATCAGGATTCTCTGGCCGATGTGGACGCTTTGGTCGTGGTTTCGCGTACGAGAGACCGAGTTTCCGAAGGAAAGTACCGAGGTAATTTGGGCTGTAGGAAACGCCAAATTCCTCCTGAAGAAGATGCTGAATCTCCTGTGATTTCCACGGTTGGCCGTCACGAAGCATCTCCACCAGCTCGTCTTGCTCATCCTCGTCGAGTTTCGGGGGCCGGCCGCCCCCGAAACTCGGCATCAGTCCTTCTAGGCCATCCTCGTTCCAAGCATCCGCCCAGCGACCACCGGTGGCGGCCGACCGACCTTCGCGGTCGGCGGCCTCCGGAATTGAGTCACCCCGGTAGAGATTCTTCAAAAATCCAAGACGGCGGAGGTGGTGATCGTCTTCGGCCTCACGTAGCAGTTCATCGATTTCTTCCTCAGTCAAGTGATGCTCAATCTCTTTTCGACGTGAGCGCTCCATTACTCTTCTATCAAGCTTAACTAACAAAAGTTTTCATACTCATTAAAACACAATAATATACACGATGATACGGCGGTTCCTCACAGGGATCAAGTCGAACCTGATCTACGTCGTGGTCGGGTCGCTGGCGGCGGGGCTGATCGTCGGGCAGTTCACCGGGGCGTCGTTCAAGCGACTCCTCCAGTCCGCGGTGGTCCCCGTGCTGTTCCTGATGATCTACCCGATGATGATCAACATCGACCTCAGGGAGGTGGTGAACGTCCGCAGCCACGCGCGGGTCGTCGCGCTCAGTCTCCTCGTCAACTTCGGGGTCGCCCCGCTACTCGCGGTCGGGCTCGCGCGGCTGTTCTTCGACGGGAGCGTCGGCTACGCGTTCGGGCTCTACTTCATCGCGCTCATCCCGACCTCCGGAATGACCGCCGCTTGGACCGGGCTCGCCAACGGCGACTTGGAGTCCGCGCTCGTGGCGATGGCGGTGAACCTGCTGGTCGCCGTCGCGGTCCTGCCGACGTACCTCGCCGCGCTGATCCCGGCGAGCGTCGGCTTCGACGCCGCCGCGCTGTACGGGCAGCTCGCCCGAGTGGTCGTCCTCCCGATGATCGCCGGCACGCTCACGCGGCGGGTGCTGCTCGGTCGGCTGGGCGCGGACGGGTTCAGGCGACTGAAGCCGACGCTCGGCGGGCTCAGCTCCTTCGGCGTCATGCTGATCGTGTTCATCGCCATGGCGATGCGATCCGAGAGCATTCTCGCCGACCCCGTCGCATCGGGGGCCACGATCGTCCCCATCGTGGCGTTCTACGCGCTCCTGCTCGCCGTCGGGTCGGGGCTCGGACGCGCGGTCCGGGACGCCGCCAGCGGCGTCGCGCTCGTGTACGCCACGAGCATGCGCAACCTCTCGATCGCGGTGGCGGTCGTCGTCGCCGCGCCGGCGGTCCCCGAGACCGCCGTGCTGCCGATCACGTTGGCCTACGTCGTCCAACCGCCGCTGGGCGCGGTGTATATGCACTACCGCCGCGACGTCGCCGACGGCGACGCGTCGCTCTCCGACGCGGTCGCCTCGATCATCTGAGCCGTCGAGCGGCCGGTCGTCGCCGGAGGCCGCGGCCCTCCCTACCGGGCCGTCGTCGCGCTACTGATACGGTTCGCAGACCCTCTCGACGCCCTCCTCGAAGCCGATCTCGGGCTCCCAGCCGGTGGCCTCGTGGAACGTCGAGTAGTCGGCCATCGTGTCGTGGACGTAGCCGTCGAACGGGCACTCGATGTACTCGGGGTCGACGTCCGTCCCGAGCGCGTCGTTGATCATCGCGACCATCTCGTTGAACGTGTACGCCTCCTGGGTGCCGACGTTGTACACGCCCGTCAGCTCGTGGTCGGCGGCGAGCTCGCAGGCGCGGGCCACGTCTGAGACGTGCGTGAAGTCGCGGGTCTGGCTCCCGTCGCCGAACAGCTCGGGTGCCTCGCCGGAGGCGATCGCGTCCGCGAACTGCGCGACCGTGTTCGCGTACTCGCCCTTGTGCTCCTCGTTGCCGCCGAAGCCCTGGTACACCGAGAAGAAGCGCAGGCCGGCCACGTTCATGTCGTGGTGGTTGGCGAAGTACTCGGCGTAGCGTTCGCGGGCGAGCTTCGAGGCCTCGTAGGCGGTGTGCGCCTCCACGTCCATGTCGACGGGCGAGGGCTCGGTGCGGCTCCCGTAGATCGAGGAGGTGGAGGCGTACACGACCGTCTCACAGCCCGCTTCGCGGGCACGCTCGACAGCGTTGACGAACCCCTCGACGTTGACGCGGCAGCCGCGCTGGGGGTCGTTCTCGTGCATGTTCCGCGAGGAGAGCGCGGCGAGGTGGAAGACGACGTCGACGTCGACGGGGTAGTCGTCGTCGACCACGGAGGCCTCGACGAACTCGACGGCGTCGTCGAGGTTCTCGGCGGCGCCGAGGTAGAGGTCGTCGACGGCGATCACGTCGTTATCGACCGCGAGGCGGTTCGCGAGGTTCGAGCCGATGAACCCGGCGCCGCCCGTGACGAGGACGCGTTTGCCTTGCATGATCGAGTGTCCTCGGAGGCGACAATTCAGCGCTTCGGTTTCGCGCGGGAGCGCAGGTCGCCGCTGTCGACAACGGCGACGCCGACGGCTCACGCCCGGATCGTGATGTCGCCGTCGCGGGTCCGGGCTGTCACCGCGGCGTCGCCGCCGTTGACGGCCGCTCGGAGCCGAGACTCCGTCCGCTCGCGGACGCTGACCGCGCCGCCGCCGTCCGTGACGACGAACTCCCCGTCGTCGGTTCTCGCGGTCAGGGTCGCGCTCAGATCGTCGCCGAGCCGGAGCAGGAGGTCGCCGTCGGTCGACGCGACGACCGCGTCAGACGCCGCGGCGGGCACGTCCGCGACGACGTCGCCGTCCCGCGTCCGCAGGGCGTCGACGCGGGCGGGATCCCGCGCGCGTATCTCGCCGTCCACGGTCGTCGCCGAGAGCGTTCCGTCGGTCCCGTCGACGAGAACGTCGCCGTCGCGGGACTCGGCGCGCACGTCGCCGCGGGCGTCGGTGACCGACACGTCGCCGTCCGTCGTCGCCAGCGTCGCGCCGTCGGGGACCGACTCCGCCCGCACGTCGCCGTCGGCGGTGCGGACCTCGTCGACTGCGACGCTCGGCGGCGCGCGGATCTCGAGGTCGACGCGGCCGCCGCCGAACCCGACGACCCGCGGCTCGTCCGTCGTCACTTCGAGGCGGTCGCCGACGGTCCGCACGGTCGCGCCGAGTTCGTCGAACGAGACGCGGCCGAGGGCGCGCTTCCGGGCGACGACCGCGATGTCGTCGCGGGACTCCGCGCGGAAGTCGATATCGCCGGTGGCCTCCGTCACGGCGAGCGTCGAGACCGTCGAGGGGTCGACGCTGCGCCGCTCCGTCTCCGTCCGGCGGTCGACGTCGACGACGCCGCTACAGCCGGCGAGGGTCGTTCCCAGTCCAACACCGACCGCGCCGAGCAGTCGCCGCCGCGTCGACGACCCGTCGGCTGCCGAACGGTCACGCATCGGCCGCCTCCGCGGACCGCGCCGCGCCGCCGAGCAGCGCGTCGGTGAGGAAGCCGCCGAACCGGGCGACGCCGTTGGTCACGTGGAGCGACACGAGGACGAGAAGGACGCCGAGGCCGCCCCCGGCGACCGCCTCGCCCAGCGTGTCGACCACGTACGGGCCGAACGTGTAGGTGACGCCGGGCGCGTCGTAGAGCGCCGGCGCGGCGAGCAGCGTCGCAGACACCGCGAACGCGGTGACGAGCGCGGTGAACGCGACGACGCCGTAAACGAACTTGAGCCCGACGAGCAGCAGCCCGGTCCACGCCGCCGGCGCGGTGAGGACCCGCTTCGTCGTGCCGATCGCCTCCTCGACCGACCCGAAGGCGAGTTCGATCCCTCCGTCGTCGCCGTCGACCTCGACGTCGAGGAGGTGGTCGGCGAGCCGGCGCTCGAACGAGCTGATACCGAGCGTCACGACCAGCGTCGCGAGGACGATCGGGACGCCGGCGAACGTGACGAGGAGCCCGAGTCCCGTCGAGAGGCCCGTCGTGACGACGGTGAAGTAGGCGATGCCCAGCGGGAACGCTAACAGGAGGTACGCTAGGTTGCGATACGTCTGCGCGTCGAACGGCACACCGACGAAGCGCGCGAGCGCCGCGACCGGTGAGCGTGGGGACCAGCGGTGATCGCTCATGCTGTACCTACCGCTTGCGACCGAGCTCACATATAAAGAATCGAACGCTGCTCAGCGGGCAACGCCACCAAAAATATAAGTACGATGTTTTTCGCAGCGGGCGAACGCCGGGTCAGTCGTCGCTCACCGGCGAGGTGCCAGCGCCGAGCGCGAACTCTGCCCACCGCGCGCAGAGCCAGCCGGCGGCGCTCACGACGTTCAGCCCGACGAGGGCCGCCAGCACGCCGAACAGAGACATGAGGAGCGCGCCCGGCAACGTCGACACCTCCCACGACGTGAGTCGGACGATGAACGAGACGCCGACCTCGAACTGCTCCCACGGGACGACGACCGACAGCTCCCGACGGATCGGCTCCGGGAGGATGAGCCCGACGGACGCGCCGGGCGCGTCGTAGTACAGCGGCGCCGCCAGCAGCGACGCGCCGACGCTGAGCACGACCGTGAGGAGCGTGAAGCCGGCGACGCCGATGATCAGCTTCGACAGGACGAACAGGAGGGCGCCCCACACGGCGAGGTCGGTCGCCGCGGCGAGGGCCCGGTCGGCGATGCCCGACGCCTCCGTCACCTTCCACGACGGGTCGGCGATGTCGGCGCCGAGGAGCCGACGAGCGAGCACGCGTTCGCCGATCGACACCAGCACCACGCCGCCCAGCGTCGCCGCGAGGATCGGTACGCCGACGAGGAGTACGGAGAGGCTGACACCGAGCGACAGCCCGACCACGGTACAGACGAAGTACGCGATCCCGAGGGGAAACGACAGCGCCAGGTACGCCGCAGCGGCGTAGGTCCGAATCCGGAACGGCGCTGAGAGCACCGCTTCGGCGACCCGTCTGTTCGCGGGGGGATCCGAGAGCGCGTCCGAGAGGGCCATCGGCTGAGTGAAGCGTCGGCCAGCAGCCGTAAGAAATCTCGGTCTCGTCAGCGATCCGACGGTTCTCGTGACGCGGACCGACGCTGCGCGCCGGACTGCGGCGCGACCGAACTCAGTCCTCGGCGGGAAGACTAAGTTTCCCGATTACGAGGTTCGACCGAATGGGCACGGAGGCGTCGGTCGATCCGCGGGAAGTGTACTCGCTGCTCGACGACGAGTACGCCCGGCAGATCCTCATCGAGACCTACGAGGAGACGCGGTCGGCGAGCGCGCTCAGCGAGGCCTGCGACGCCTCCGAGGCGACCGTCTACCGCCGGCTCGAACGCCTCCGCGAGCAGGACCTCGTCGAGACGGTACAGGAGGTCGACCCGGACCGCGGTCCCCAGCAGGTGTACGCCGCTCGGCTCAACCGCGTCTCCGTCGACCTGACCGCGAGCGGGTTCGAAGTGAGCGTCGACTACGTCGAGGAGACGGCCGCCGACCGACTGACGCGTCTCTACGAGGAGCTTTCGGGATGATCGGAACGTGGCCCGTGGCGACGGCGCTTGCGGCGGTCACGGAGCAGAGCGTCTCGGTAATCGGGCGACAGAGGCTCCCGATTCAGGTCGACGTGGTCGGCGGCGGCGGCGGTGGGCTCGCCGCGATCACGATCGCCGCGTTCTTCCTGTCGGTGCTGCTCGCGGTGTTCGTCACCTACCGCTTCGCGCGTGGATACCTGCGAACGCGCCGCCGGCCGCTGCTGTTCCTGACGCTCGGGCTACTGCTGTTGGCGCCCCTCCCGATGTTCCTCCGGCTGGCGTCCGGCAACGTCGCGTGGGTGACCGCCACCGAGCGGACCGTGGTCGTGACCGCGAGCAAGCTCTGCGGGCTCCTGCTGATCCTCGGGGTGGTCTACCGGTGACGCTCTCCGTCGTCGCGACCGCGGGCGGGGTCGCCACCGCCTGCCTCGGGGCGTACGTGTCGTACCTCGCCTACGACGGCTGGCGCCGGAACGAGAGCCGGACGATGCTGCTTCTGGCCGTCGGCGTCGCCTGTATCGCGGTCCTCCCGTACGTCGTCGCGTACGGCCTGACGCCGCTGTTGGGGCTCCCCGACGCGGCAACCGTGTTCGGCGTCACCGTGGCGCACCTAATTGGACTCGGCGCGCTGGCGCGGTCGGTGACCGACTGACGCGGTCGGGCGTGCCGGCGGCCCGTCGCCCCCTCGACGGCCGGAGTGCCGCGGCCGATCAGTCGGGGTCGAGAATCGCGTCCCGTAGCGGCGGGAAGGCCTCTAACTTGGCGCGCCCGACCAGCGCGTAGAGGTACGCCTCCAACCGTTCGCGCCACATCGGCCGGTCGCGGCCGCCGCCGGACCCGACCTCCGCGACCTGGAGGTCCTCGACCGCGCGGCCGATCTGCGTGACGAGCAGGGGTTCAGGGGCGGAGCCGACGACCGACTCGTAGGTCGCCTGCGCCCGGCGCTTCGCGGCGAGGGTGTGGCCCGAGTCGAACGCGGTGTCGTCCGGCTCGACGACGAGCCGGTCGACTGCCGTCCCGTGGGCACGACGGCGCGCTACCCCGATCGAGAGCGCGACGGTCCGCAACGCGAGCAGGTCCGTGTCGATCGGCGTCCGCCACGGAACGGGCGCGGTCGATCCGAGACACCACCGCGCCAGCCGCGAGTGCGCGAACTCCCACGGCCCGTACTCGTCGACCTCCCCGACGTACCGGTCCCGGACATCGTCCCGGGACGGGTACTCGCGGAGGTCGGCGCGGAAGCGCTCGGCGGCCGCGCGCAGCGCCTCCGCGTGCGGGCCCGTGTCGCTCCCGAGGCGGTCGAAGAGGGTGTCGCGGTACCGCTCCGCGGTCATGGCGTCGACCTCGCCTCGGAGCAGCGCGGCCGTCACCTCACCTGCGACTTCCGGGTCGACCGCGTCGGCGGAGGCGTCGCTTTCGCCCCCGGAATCGGCGTTTTGCCCCGAGTCGGCGTCTTCCGGGAGCGCGCGGGCCGCCAGCGCGCTCGCCGACTGCACCTCGCCCTCGATGCGGACGTACCACCCGAGGTCGCGCGCGGGATCCGTCGTCGGGTAGAGCTTCAGGTCGTCCGCGACCGCCCGCGCGCGGTCCGTCAGTACGGCGGCGCGGTCGCGGAGCGTCGCCCGGTCGACCGCGTCCTGCTCGGCGCGGGCGTACCCCAGCGCCTCGCCCGCGAACTGGAGGCCGTACCGCGCTCGGAACAGGGCCGTGTCGTGGTCGGCCTCGTCGAGCGCCTCGCGGGCGTCCTCGAGCCAGCCGCCCGCATCCGTCGTGATCGGCGCGGCGTCGTCCCCGACGGAGTCCATCTCGGCCCACCGGCGCCGGCTCTCCGCGACCGTTTCCGCGAGCGTCTCGACGGCCTCGCGGGCGTGCGCCTCGGTCACCGGCGGCCGCCAGAGGGCGTCGACCTCCGGCGGGGTCGGGTAATGCGTCGTCGCCGCGTCCGTGATCGAGTCCGGCAGCGCGGTCGGTTCCGTCACGCCGACGACCGCGGTGCCGCCGGCGAGTACCGCGGCGCCGCCGCCGAGCGTCGCCAAAACCGTCCGTCTGCTAACCGAGGAGGGGTCGGGGACCATGCGCGAGGCTGCGGGGTTCGATCAGTAAAAGCCTTGGAGCGATTCCGTTCTGGCCGCCGTCCCGAACCGTCTTTGCGGTGGCCGGCGATCGCCTCGGTATGTTCGGCACCAGCGGCGTTCGCGGCCCGGTCGGCGACGAGGTCACGGCGGCCCTCGCGCTCGACGTGGGGCGCGCGCTCGCGACGGACGGCGCGGAGACGGTCGTGATCGGGCGCGACGCCCGGGACAGCGGCGCGATGCTCACGCGGGCGCTCGCCGCGGGACTCACCGAGTGCGGGAGCGACGTGATCGACGTCGGCGTCGAGGCGACCCCGACGGTTGCGCGGGCGGTCGCCCGGGAGGGCGCGGACGCCGGCGCCGTCGTCACGGCCTCGCACAACCCCGCGCCCGACAACGGTATCAAGCTCTGGACGGCGTCCGGGCGCGCCTTCGACGAGGACCGGAACGATCGGATCGCCGAGATCGTCGGGACGGAGGCGTTCGATCTCGCGAGCCACGACGGGATCGGCACGGTCGAGACGCGCGACGCGGTCGCGGGCGGCGACGCCCGACGACGCCACGAGCGCGCGCTGCGCGAGACCGTTCCGCTGCCGGACGACCTCTCTGTCGTCGTCGACCTCGGCAACGGCGTCGGGCGCGTCACCGCCGACGCGCTCCACGCCGCGGGCTGCGACGTCGAGACGCTCAACGGGCAGCGCGACGGTCGGTTCCCGGGGCGACCGAGCGAGCCGACCGCGGCGAACTGCGAGACCGCCTGCGAGGTGGTCGCCGCGACCGACGCCGACCTCGGGCTGGTCCACGACGGCGACGCCGATCGCCTGATGGCGGTCGACGAGCGCGGGCGGTTCGTCGCCGGCGACGCGCTACTCGCGCTGTTCGCCCGCCGCGAGGCCGGCGCGGGCGACCGCGTCGCGGTCCCGGTCGACACGAGCCTCCTCGTCGCGGACGCGCTGAGCGAAGTCGACGCCGCGGTCACATACACGCCCGTCGGCGACGCGTACGTGGCCGCGGAGGCGGCGAAGCCCGGCGTCGCCTTCGGCGGCGAGCCGAGCGGCGCGTGGATCTGGCCGGACCGGACGCTGTGTCCCGACGGCCCGCTCGCGGCCTGTATCCTGACCGCGCTCGTCGGCGCGGAGGGATCGCTGGCGGCGCTCGTCGACGGCCTCCCCGAGTACCCGATCCGCCGCGACTCCGTGCGCACGGGCCGGAAGTCCGAGACCGTCGAGCGCGTCGGCGAGGCCGCGGCCGCCGAGTACGACGACGTGTCGACCCTTGACGGCGTCCGTGTCGAGACGGACGCGGGCTGGTTCCTCGTGCGCGCGAGCGGGACCGAGCCGCTGGTGCGGATCACGGCCGAGGCGCGCGACGAGGCCGACGCAGACGCGCTGTTCGAGACGGCGCGCGGGCTCATCGATCGAGCGGACGCGAGCCTCGACTGACGCCCCGGATCCGACCGCAGTCAATAAACCTCGGCCCGCCGTCGGCTCCGCACATGTACGGAGTCGTGCTCGCGGCCGGCCGCGGGACTCGGATGCGACCGCTGACGGACCGCCGCCCGAAACCGCTGCTGCCGGTCGGGGACCGCTCGCTGCTCGAACGGGTGTTCGACACGGCCCGCGACGTGGTCGACGAGTTCGTCGTCGTGACGGGGTACCGCGGCGACGCGATCCGCGATGCCGTTGGCGAGTCGTACCGCGGCCGCCCGGTCCACTACGTCGAGCAGGCCGAGGCGCTGGGGACGGCCCACGCCGTCGCGCAGGCCGAACCGGTCGTCGACGACGACTTCCTCGTGCTCAACGGCGACGTGGTCGTCGACGCGTCGCTCCCGGACGCGCTCGCCGAGGCCGGCGCCCCCGCTATCGCCGCCACCGAGGTCGAGGACCCACGGGCGTACGGCGTGCTCTCGGTCGGCGACGACGGAGCGCTCGCCGGGATCGTCGAGAAGCCCGACGACCCGCCGACGACCCTCGCGAACGTCGGCTGTTACGCGTTCGAACCGGAGGTGTTCGAGTACATCGAGGACACCCCGGAGAGCGAGCGCGGCGAGTACGAGATCACGACGACGATCGACCGATTGCTCGGTGACGGTCGGCGGATCGCGGTCGCGACCTACGACGGGACGTGGCTCGACGTGGGGCGCCCGTGGGAGCTGTTGGAAGCGAACGAGCTGGCGCTGGCGGCACTCGACGACGGAACGGCGATCGGCGGTACCGTCGAGGACGGCGTCGAGCTCCGCGGCCCGGTCGTCGTCGAAGACGGCGCGCGCGTCCGCTCGGGGGCGTACGTCGAGGGGCCGGCGCTGATCCGCGAGGGCGCGGACGTGGGGCCGAACGCCTACCTCCGCGGGGCCACCGTTGTTGGACCGGACGCCCACGTCGGCCACGCCGTCGAGGTGAAGAACTCGGTGCTAATGGCCGGCGCGTCGGTCGGCCACCTCTCGTACGTCGGCGACTCCGTGCTGGGCCGCGGCGTCAACTTCGGCGCGGGAACGAACGTCGCCAACCTCCGCCACGACGGCGAGAACGTGCGGCTGACGGTGAAAGGCGAGCGCGTCGACACCGGGCGCCGCAAGCTGGGCGCGATCGTCGGCGGCGGTGCGAAGACCGGCATCAACACCGCCCTGAACGCCGGCGTCAAACTGGGGGCCGGCGAGACCACCGGGCCGGGTGAGTCGCTGACGCGGGACCGGCTCTCCGAATAGGGGGCTCGGAGTCACGGCGCTCGTCGACGCGTGAACCGGGGTCGGCCGCTCGGGACGCCTGCGCGGCGACCGCTCGCGTTATTCTCCGTTCGCGTAGCGCGCGAACACGTCGCCCACGATCCGACCGGACTCCTTGAGCCGTTCCGTGTACGCCGGTCGGTCCCACGTCGGCGGCTCGAACCGGAGGGAGCGCAGGCTCCCGTCAGGGACGCCCGGAACCGCGTGCGTCAGGTTCGTCTCGGCGTCGAGTTCGGCCGCGGTCCCGTCTGCGTCGACCGGGACGTAGGAGGCCGCGGCGACGTCGATCGCCTCGAACGTCTCGTAGTCGTCGAGTCCCTCGCTCCAGAAGTCGCCCAGCCGACGGCGGCGACTCGGGTCGGCGACGTTGAGCAGCTGCCAGGGGAGCCTGACCTCGATCGCGTCGTTCGACGGCGAGACGTGGACGTCAGCGAGCGAGTCGTACCGGTCGGAGTCCGGGTTCCCGTTACCGTAGCGGAGCCGTCCGGTCTCCACCGACTCGAACGGAACGCGCTCGCCGGTCTTCGGAACCGTGTAGCCGCGATTGATCACCAGCCGCAGCGGCGAGAAGACGCCCGGGTCCGGCTCCCGGTAGCGGTCGAGGTCGAGCCCGGCCTCTGCGCCGTACTCGTACGCGAAGGCGTCGTAGCGGGGACGGACGGTCACTCGAGAGGCATCGGGACCGCCGAGGCGGACGACGAAGTCGGCCGGTGCCGCCGCACCGAGACCGTGCGGGAGCGCTCGCTCGCCCCGGTCGGTGAGCCCGATCGCGAGGAGGTAGTTGGTCGCGTCCCAGTCGACCCCGCCGCCGAGGGCGTCCGCTTCGATCCTGACCGAGAGGTACGCCGCGTCGCTCGTGACGCGGAGCCCGGTCAGTTCGCGGCTCGCGTCCGCGCCGTCGCCGAGCCGGACGGGGTCGCGCTCGGGCGTCGCGGTGGCCGCGTCCGCCCACGCGTCGGCCGACCCGTCGAGCGGAACGGCGCCCGCGGGGTCGAACGCGAGCAGGCCGAACCGCTGTTCGGGCGTCTGGACGTTCGACCAGAACGGCCGACGGTCGGAGTCGGAGAACGGGGCGAGGTTCCACGTCCGCTTGAACCACTCGTCGTGCCAGCTGAAGGCGATCCCGCCGAGCGTGCCGGCCTCACGGATGTCCTCGTACATGGCGGCGAGGATCTCTCCCTGCTCCGTCTCGGTGTGTCGGCCCTGATCGCGGCTGTGAACGTCGCGCTGGGCGATGCCGCGGGAGGCCGGGACGCCGAACTCGGCGACGAGCAGCGGGTGGTCGGTCGCGCCGACGAGGTCGTTCAGGTAGCCGGCGTAGCTGTTCGGCTCGCCGCGGTGGTCGACGTAGTTCGCGTACTCGGGCGTCTCGTTCAACAGCGGCGGGTAGTAGGGGTACACGTGGTACGCCGCGAACGTGCCGGCCTCGGACGCGTCGGTCGCCTGGATCGCGTCGGGGTCGACGGAAACGGAGTCCTCGTCGTGGAACGGCTCGTACGGGTGTTCGAGCGGGTCGGTCGTCACCCAGTTCGTGAACGCCGCCGGGCGCTGCGCGCCGTACTCGTCCGCCTCGTACGCGACGGCGGCGTCGAGGCGGGCCGCGAGCCACGCCTCGAAGGGGCTCGCCGCTGGCGCGGCGAAGAACTCGCCGTCGTAGCCGGTCGCCTCACCGAGCCGGTCGGTCTCCCGAACGACCGCCGGCGGCCACTCGATGCCGACGACGTAGCCGAGGACGGCGTTGCTCACGTCGGCGTCGTACGTGCCGCTGGCGTACCCGGGCTCCGGGTCGATCGTCGTCGCGCCGTGGACGGCGTCGACCACCTGCCGCATTGAGCGGTCGAACGAGGGCGACAGCGCGGTCGCGTCGCCCGCCTCCCGGAGGGTCTCCTCCCCGATCCAGTTGCCGTGGATGACGTAGATCGGGTCCGCGTGCGACCGGTTGTACGCCGCGAGCGCCCGGTAGAACGCGGGCGGGTGGACGGTGTACACCCGGACGACGTTGACGTTCAGCTCGCCCATCAGCCCCAGCCACCGGTCGTACTCGGCGCGAGTGATCGCCGCCTCGCCGGGGAACCGGCCGGGCTTGGCCATCCCGAGGTTCACGCCGCGGACCGACAGAGAGTCGAACGCCCCGCCGTCGACCGCGACCTCGAACCCGTCGTCGCCGACGCGGAACCGGCGCGGCGGGCCCTCGCTCAAGCCGAGACCGCGGAAGCCGCAGCCGGCGGTCCCGACCGCACCGGCGACCCCGACGCGACCGAGGAATCGGCGTCTGCGCATGAGGGCACGTGTCGGCGGACCGGAATAAGGCTGTCTTCGGCCCGGTCCGAGATGCGGTTTTATGCCGGACCCGCGACAAACCGGATCCTAGCCAGCGACCCGCTTCACCATGGTATCTGACACGTCCCGTTCCGAACCGTTCAAGAGCCTGCTACAGCTGACCGCGACCGACCAGTCGACCGAGGAGCGCCTCCTGAAGGCGATAGACGTCGGCCGGGAGTACCTCGGCGTCGACAACGGCGTGCTCTCGTACACCGGCGAGGGGCGCTACGAGGTGGTCGAGACGAACATCCAGACCGGCCCCTACACCCAGGGGGGCGTCGTCGACCTCGACGGGACGTGGTGTCGCCACGTCGTCGAAAGCGGCGAGGCGATGGGCTTCGCGGACGCGAGCGAAACCGAGTACCGCGACGACCGCGCGCTGGAGACGACCGGGCTCCACTGCTACGTCGGCGCCGAGGTGACCGTCGACGGAGAGACGTACGGAACGCTCTGCTTCTCCGACGACGTTCCGCGAGACGACCCGATCACAGACGCCGAGCGCGACTTCGTCTCGGTGCTCGCGCGGTGGGTGAGCACCGAGCTCGAACGGCGGAAACACTACGCGGAGCTGCGCGAACAGAACGAGCGCCTCGACGAGTTCACCGGGATCGTCGCGCACGACCTCCGGAACCCGCTGTCGGGGGCCATCGGCTTCGTCGAACTCGCGCAGGAGCGCGTCAGCGGGCAGACGGCCGAGTTCCTCGACCGCGTCCGGGGGGCGCTCGACCGGATGGAGTCGATGATCGCGGAGTGCCTGATCCTCGCGAAGGAGGGCGCCGACGTGGGCGAGCGGAGTTCGGTCGCGCTCGAACCCCTCGTCAGAGAGGCGTGGGACACGGTCCAGACGCGCGACGCGACGCTGACGGTGGACGTGGCCTCCGAGACGGCTATCGTCGCCGACGAGATGCGCCTCCGACGGCTCTTCGAGAACCTCTTCCGCAACAGCGTGGAACACGGCGGGCCGGGCGTCTCGGTGACCGTGACCGGCGACGCGGACGGCTTCGTGATCGCGGACGACGGGCCCGGGCTCCCGCCGGCGGTCGAGGCGGCGCTCACCGCGGCCGACGCGGAGAATGTCAAGTCGTTCGGGCTCGGGCTGTTGGTCGTCCAGCGCGTGGTGACGGGCCACGGCTGGGACCTCGCCGTCGACAGCGACGACGACGGGACGCGGTTCGCCGTGAGCGACGTCAACGCCGCGGAGCCGGTCCACGAGGCGCTGCGCTCGGACTAACTGCCCCCGTCGAGGACCCAGACGAACCCCTCGTCGCCGGCGCCGTCCAGGGGGTCGCGAGTCCAGACGAATCCGCCGTCAGCGGGGCCGAGCGACGGGTCGGTGACCCAGACGAACCCGCCGTCACCCACCCCCTCCGAGAAGTCGGTCGTCGCCGCGAGCCGCGCGGATCCGTCGTCGTCGAGCGCGATGACGAACCCCCCGTCGCCGGCGCCGAGCGACGGGTCGGTGACCCAGACGAATCCCCCGTCGCCGACCCCCTCCGAGAAGTCGGTCGTCCAGACGAATCCCCCGTCGCCGGCGCCGGCGGTCAGCTCCCCGCTCGGGACGAACCGGCCGGTGCTCTCGTCGGCCGCGACCCCGGCGAGCCAGCGGAACCCGTCCGTGTCCGACGCGTCGACGAGCCGGTCGACCCAGACGAATCCGCCGTCGTCCGCCGCCGCCGCGGCGGCACCCGTTTCGGACGCCGAATCGTCCGGTCCGGCCTCTGAGTCCGTCGCCGCGGCCGTTGCGACACCTGGCCCGGCGGCGCCCGCCGCCTCGGCGCTGTCGGTCCCCGCATCGCCGAAGCCCCGCCGCTCCATGGCGCCCCACGACTGGTCGCCGCGGAGGTACTCGATCAGGCCGTGCCAGGCGACGATCGTCTTCCACTGGCGGTAGCCGAAGTTCTCTAACACGCCGTACCAGAGCAGTCGGAGGACTTCCCACGGGGACTCGTAGCGGTTGTAGCTCCACACCTCGCTGAACACGCCGAACCAGGAGAGGAACACGCCGGCGCCGACCGTGAGCAGCAGGAAGAGGAGGAAGAACTCGACGTTGAGGATGCCGAGGTACCACCCCAGCGGAAGCAACACGTAGCCGAACCCCTCGATGAGCGGGCCGAGCGCCTCGGCGGCGGTGAAGAACGGTAACACGACCGTGCCGACGCGACCGTACGCCCGACGGAAGAACATCCGCCGGCTCGCGACAACGGTCTCTATCATGCCGCGGTACCAGCGCCGCCGCTGGCGCCCCAGCGTCCGGAGCGTCTCCGGGACTTCGGTCCACGCGACGGGCTCCGGGACGAACTCGATCCGGTAGTCGACGTCGTTGTCCGAGAGGTGTTCGTGGAGGCGGACCACCACGTCGAAGTCCTCCGTGATCGTGTCGTGGCGGTAGCCGCCGATCTCGCGGACGCGGTCGGTCCGAAACACGCCGAACGCGCCGGAGATGAGGATCAGCCCCTTCAGCCGGGCGAGCCCGAGCCGCCCCGAGTAGAACGCCCGCAGGTACTCCATCACCTGAACGCCCGCGAGCCCGGTCTTCGGGAGGTTCACCTCCTTGACCTGTCCGTCCTGAACGACGCACTCGTTCGCCACGCGGATCGTGCCCCCGCTGGCGACCGTCCGCGAGGGCTCCTCGAGGAACGGCGCGACGACGTCTAACAACGCGTCGCTGTCGATCACGGTGTCCGCGTCGACCGCGCAGAACAGCTCTTGGTCGGTGAGCCAGACGCCGGCGTTGAGCGCGTCGCTCTTCCCGCCGTTCTCCTTGTCGACCACGAGGAGGTTCTCGTGGGTCGCGGAGCGGTACACGCCCCGGATCGGTTCCGAGGGCACGTCGTACGGCACCTCGGCGTCGACCGGGCGGAGCCCGAACGCCTCTTCGAGCCGTTCGAGCGTGGCGTCCGAGGAGCCGTCGTTGACCACGACGATCTCCTGGTCGGGGTAGTTGAGCGCGAGCATCGAGCGCACGCTCTCGACGATGCTCGCCGCCTCGTTGTACGCCGGCACGACCATCGCGACGCCGGGGTAGAACGGGCTGTCGAACGCGCGGAACGACGGGGTCCACTCCGACTCGCGGACGCTGTCCCGGAGCTGTACCAGCGCGAGCACGTGGATCAGCAGGTAGCCGACGTTGATCAGCAGGTAGTACGTGACGATGAACACGCCGGACCCGACGACGAGCGTCGTCCCGAGGGCTTCGAGCGTCGTCATCCGCGCACCTCGTCGTGGAGCCGGTCGCGGTCGCGGGAGATGTCTCGCGCGAGCCGATCGAAGCGGGCGTGCTCGACCGCCCACGCCCACGCGACATCGAATGCGGCGGTCTCGTCGACGGAGCGACCGTTGGCGGACGCGGTTCGGTCCGCCCCGAGGTCGGCGCGCGGCGGGTCGTTCGGGTCCACCGCTTCCGCCGAGGTCCGCTGTGAGACCAGCGTCTCGGCCGCGGTGACCCGCGCCCGCGCGTCGGGGTCCGCGGTCCCGGCGGCCTCGATCGCCGCGATCGCCTCCGCGTCCCCCCACGTCCCGAGCGCTCGGTACGCGCTCGCGCGGACCGGCGGGGTCGGGTCGGCGGCGATCGCGGCGAGGTCGACGGTGTCCCTGACCGCCCGGTTCCACCCGTACGCGCCCAGCGCCCGCCACGCTGCCGACCGGACGCTCGGGTCGGGGCTCGACAGCGACCCGACGACCCACGAGAGATCGGCATCCCCGACCACGGTGGTGAGGTGGCGGACGACGAGCAGCGCCTGCCGCTGGAGCGCCGGCGGCCACCTCGCGAAGTCGGCGGCCGCCCGCTCGAAGAACGGGCTCGGGTCGCGCTCGGCGACGCGGTACAGCGTGTCGACGCCGAACACCGAGAACGACTCCGGCTCGTCGCGGAGGAGCAGGTCGACGCCGGTCGTCGCGCAGTCGTCCGTCTCGGCCGCGTACAGTACCCGAGCGGCCGCGGCGCGCTCCCGCGGCGTCTCGGTACAGTGCGTTCTGAGCAGGTCGCGGTCGGGCGCGTCGCGGAGCAGGGCGAGCCAGACGAGCGCGTGGGTGCGGTCCCAGTAGCCGCCGTTCGCGATCTCGCGGCGGGCCCGCTCGTGGACGCCCAGTGCTCGCCCGAGTCCGGCCAGCGCGTCGGCGTCGCGACCGTCGAGCTCGCGGAGGTACACGTCGAGCAGCGACTCCAGTTCGTCCCGCTCCGCCGCCGAGAGGCCGGCGACCCACTCGTCCCACGCCGGGTCGTCGCGGCCGTAGAGCCGGTCGAGGAGCTCCGACCGCAGTGCGGCGCGCATCGGGACGCGACGTCGACGTCGCCGGGCCGCGAGAAGCGAGTACCCGAGCGTGAGGACCGCGGCCGCGAACAGCAGCGAGCCGAGCACGACGACGGCGAGCGAGAGCGTCCCCGACTGAGGACCCGCGAGCGGACCGTACACGGACGTCGCCGTGGTCGGGGCCGCGAGCGGCACGGTTACGCCTCGACCAGTCGGTCTATCCGGGCCAGCAGTTCGTTCGGGCTGAACGGCTTCGTGAGGTACTCGTCGGCGCCGGAGTCGAGCCCCTTCAACACGTCGGCCTCTTGGCCGCGCGAGGTGAGCATCACGACGGGGACCTCGGGGTCGACCGCGAGCTCGCCGCGCCGGATCGTCCGCAGCAGCTGAGTACCCTTCATCCGCGGCATCATCACGTCGAGGACGACCACGTCGGGGGCGGCGTCGGCCTCGTCTAACGCCTGCCGGCACTCCTCGCCGTCGAGACACACCGTTAGGTCGTACCCCGCGTTCGACAGTTTGTACTGGAGGATCGACCGGATCGTCTCGTCGTCGTCCGCGATGACGGCCGATTTAGCCACGTTAGAAATACGTTCGGTTGGCCACTTTACTTTTCGGCACCGACGCTCGGTCCCGCGAACGATTTAAATCGCGGCGGACGGACCGTTCCCGTATGGGAAGCGAATCCGTGACCGCGGTGATCCTCGCCGCGGGCGAGGGACGGCGCCTGACGCCGCTGACGAACCGGCGGCCGAAGCCGATGGTGCCGGTGGCGAACCGGCCCCTGCTCGAACACGTGGTCGAGGCGATCACGGCGACGGCGATCGACCGGATCGTCCTCGTCGTCGGCTACGAGCAAGAGCGCATCCGGAACCACTTCGGGGACGGCGACGACTGGGGGGTGACGATCGAGTACGTCGAGCAGTCGACCCAGCTGGGAACCGGCCACGCCGTGTTACAGGCCGAGCCGGTCGTCGACGGCCCGTTCGTCGTGCTCAACGGCGATCGGATCGTCGACCCCGCCGTCGTCTCGCAGGTCCGCGACCGGGCGATCGACGACGACCTCCCCGCGATGGCCGTCACGACCGCCGCGAACCCGCGCCAGTACGGCGTGGTGACGCTTGACGGCGACCGCGTGACAGACATCGACGAGAAGCCGGAAGGGGCCGTCGAGACGAACCAGATCAACGCCGGCGTCTACGCCTTCTCCCCGGCCGTCTTCGACGCGATCCGCGAGACGCACGTGGCCGGCGAGCTGGCGATCACGGCGACGCTCGACGACCTCGCCGCGACCGAAACGCTGTCCGCCGTCCGGTACGACGGCCGCTGGCTCGACGTGTCGAACCTGTGGGACCTCCTGACCGTGAACGCGGCACTGATCGGCGATTCCGGGGCGTCGGACGCCGACGGTCCCACCTTCGGCGACTCGGTGACCGTCGCCGACGACGCCGCGCTCGCGGGTAACGTCCGCGTGGGCCCGAACGTGACGATCGGCGGCAGCACCGCGGTCGGCAGTAACGCGACCGTCGAGGCGGGCGCGGTCGTGGAGAACGCCGTGATCTTCCCCGACGCCGTGATCGGCGCCGGGGCGGTGGTCAGGGACGCGATCGTCGCCGGCAACGCCCGGATCGGTCCGAACGCGACGGTCGCCGGCGGCCCGGCGACGGTCGTCGTGGGCGACGCCGTCCACCGCGGCGTTGAGCTCGGCGGCGTGGTCGGCGACAACGCCACCGTCGGGAGCGGCGCGACGCTCGCCGACGGCGCGGTCGTCGGCGACGACGTCACCGCCGACGCGGGGGTCGTGATCGACGGGCGGATCGAGTCGGGCGCGGTCGTTCGGAGGGGATAACGATGTGTGGAATCACCGGCTACATCGGCGACGGTATCGCGCTGGACGACGGAGAGTCGGCCGCGAACGACGGGGCGACCGGCGACGCCGCGGGCGACGGGGGCAGGTTCGCCCGCGTGGGCGGCATCGTCCACGAGGGGCTCCGCAATCTAGAGTACCGCGGCTACGACTCGGCGGGGGTCGCGCTCGTCGGCGAGGCGAGCGGGCTCACCGTCGCGAAGCGGTCGGGCGAGGTCGACAACCTCACCGTGCCCGACGTGGCCGACGCGGCGCTCGGGATCGGGCACACGCGCTGGAGCACGCACGGTCCGCCGACGGATGAGAACGCCCATCCGCACACCGACTGCGTCGGCGACGTCGCCGTCGTCCACAACGGGATCGTCGAGAACCACGAGGCGCTCAAGACGGAGCTGTCCGACCACGAGTTCACGAGCGACACCGACACCGAGGTCATCCCGCACCTGATCGAGGAGGAACTCGCGGCGGCGTCGGGCGCCGGCGGCCTCCTCGACGCGGTGCGAGCCGTCGAGAGCCGGCTGGAGGGGAGCTACGCGATCTGTGCGGTCCGCGATGGCGACGACCGGATCGTCGTGGCACGCCGGGGCAGCCCCCTCGTGTTGGGCCACGACGAGGACGCCACCTTCGTCGCCAGCGACGTGACGGCGTTCCTCGAACACACCCGGGACGTGACCTACCTCGAAGACGGCGACGTGGCGTCGCTGTCGGCCGAGGGCGTCGAGGTCTACGCCAACGGCGAGCTGGTCGACCGCGAGACGGAGACGGTGACGTGGGAGGCCGACGCGGCCGAGAAGGGCGGCTACGAACACTACATGCGGAAGGAGATCCACGAGCAGCCGGAGTCGCTGCGCCAGAGCATCGCGGGACGGCTCGACGTCGACGCGGGTGACGCCGACATCGACGTCTCGTTCCCGCCGGGCTTCCTCGCCGACCTCGAGGAGATCCAGATCGTCGCGTGCGGCACCTCCAACTACGCGGGCCGCTACGCCGCGCAGCTGTTCGAGGACCTGTCCGGCGTGCGCGCGACCGTCGAGACCGCGAGCGAGTACGAGTTCGGCGCGGGCCGCAGCGCCGACCGCACGCTCGTCGTCGCCGTGACCCAGAGCGGCGAGACCGCCGACACGCTCGGTGCGATCCGCCGCGCGAACGCGGCCGGGGCGCGGACGTTCGCCGTGACGAACACGCTCGGCAGCACCGTCACGCGCGAGGTGGACGACACCGCGTTCATCCGGGCCGGCCCCGAGATCGGCGTGGCCGCGACGAAGACGTTCGCCTCGCAGGTGGCGACGCTGACGATGCTCGCGGTGGCGATCGGCCGCGAGCGCGGCGCGCTGGCCGCCGCTGACGCGCGCCCCGTGCTGGAGGGGCTCCGCGACCTCCCCGGTGCGGTCCAGCAGGTCCTCGACAACGAGGACCGCGTGCGTGAGGCCGCGACCGAGTACGGCGACAGCGAGGCGTTCTTCTTCGTCGGCCGGAAGCTCGGTGTCCCGGTCGCGCTGGAGGGCGCGCTGAAGCTCAAAGAGATCTCCTACGACCACGCCGAGGGATTCCCCGCCGGCGAGCTGAAACACGGCCCGCTCGCGCTCGTGACGCCCGACACCCCCGTGCTGGCCGTCTTGACCGACGGCGCGCGCGCCGATGAGACGATGAACAACGTGACCGAGGCGCAGACGCGCGGAGCGCCCGCGATCGGCTGCGTCTCCGCCGGCGACGAGTACAGTACGCTGGACGTGTCGCTTCCGGTCCCGGACGTTGGGATCGCAGAACCGCTCGTCGCGAACGTCTACCTCCAGCTGTTCGCGTACCACGTGGCGAACGATAAGGGCCGATCGATCGACAAGCCGCGGAACCTCGCGAAGAGCGTCACGGTCGAGTAGCGCAGTTTCGGCTCTTTTCGGCGGCGCTTGTTCCGCGGTGTTTGCTCCGTTCGACACCCGGTGTTTGCTCCGTTCGACACCCGGCGTCTGTTCCGCACCCACACCCGGCGGTACCCGAGGCCCGAACCGGCGTCGAGCCGGCATCGGGCCGGTGAACCGCAGAAATCGGCGCCCAGAAAATTAGTCGCTACTCCTCGTCCGGTTCCTCGTCGCGGCCGTCGGAGAGGCGCTCCCAAATTTCCGTACAGCCCGCGCCGTCGGGGACGTCGGCGAGGTGCGCGTCGTCGGTGGGGTTGGAGTTACTCATGTTCTGAGTAACCGTATTAGCGCCCACGTAATAACCCTTCCGGCGGCACCAGTACGTACTTACGGAGCGAACGAGGACGAACGCCTATGGCCGATTCCGGGGAAGACCTCTTCTCGTTGCTCGATCTGACGGAGTACGAAGCCGACGCGTTAGAGGAGCTGCTGCTCCTCGGCCGGACCACGGCGCCCGACCTCGCCGAGGCGACCGGGATCCCGAAGGCGCGGATCTACGGCGTCCTCGACGCGCTCTCGGAGGCCGGGTACGTGAAGGTGATCCCGGGCCGTCCGAAGCGGTACGAGCCCCACGAGCCGGCGGCGATCGCCGAGCGCGCGGTCGAGAACCGCCGGCACGCCTACGAGCGGTTCCGCGAGGACGTGGCGGCCGTCGAGGAAGCGTTCGTCGACGAGTACGCGCCGGTCCGCGACCGCGGCGTCGACGAGCTCAGCCCGACCGAGGACCTGTTCCACGTCGTCGACGTGGGGGAGCCGAGCGAGCGCGAGACGCGGCGGCTGTTCAGCGAGGCGGAGGAGGCGGTGTACGTGCTCTCGAAGAGCTTCGGGTACGTCGACGCGGTCCGGCCGGCGATGCGGGACGCGGTCGACCGCGGCGTCGACATCGACGTGCTACTGTTGAACCCCGACTCGCTCTCGGCGGAGAACCGGGAGCGACAGGCCGAGATCCGCGATTCGCTCGCCGCGGAGTTCCCGTCGGTCGCGGTGCGCGTGAGCGACCGCGTACTTCCGTGGCGCGGAACCTTCGTCGACCCGAGCCTGTCGTACGAGTCCGGACAGGGGCTGCTCATGGTCGAACAGGAGGACGTGCCGAACCACCACCGGCAGGCCGCGGTGACGGAGAACCCGTCGTTCGTGGCGGGCATGTGGCAGTACTTCGACCTGCTGTGGCGCCACGAGAGCGTCCCCGCCGATCCGGACCCCGACGCCGAACGCGACCCGACCGCGGGCGGAGGCGCCGTCGAGTAGTGTGAGCGCCGACTGGGGCGGCGTCGACCGGCGCGGACGCGTCGCTCTCGCCCCGGTCGCTCTCGCGACAGCGAACCTAACCGCAAAGCATTTACTCGTAGTTACTCGACTACCGAGTAACGATGACTGTGCTACTCACCGGTGCCGACGGGTACCTCGGATGGCCGACCGCGCTGCGACTGGCCGACCGCGTCGACGAACGGATCGTCTGCGTCGACGACTTCTCGCGGCGCGACTGGGTCGCCGAGTCGGGCAGCGTGTCGGCGACGCGGGTCGAAGAGCCCGAAGAGCGGTTCGGGCGCGTCGAGAACCTCAGCCTGGTCGAGGGCGACCTCGCGGACCGCGACTTCGTCCTCCAGCTGCTGGACACCCACGAGCCCGACACCGTGCTCCACGCGGCCGCCCAGCCCAGCGCGCCCTACTCGTCGATCAACGGCGAGCGCGCGCTGTACACCCAGCGCAACAACGTCTCGATGACGCTGAACCTGCTCCACGGCCTCCACGAGACGGGGCTGTCGGACACCCACTTCATCGAGACGACGACGACCGGCATCTACGGCGCCCCGCACTTCCCGATCCCGGAAGGTGGCCTGGAGGTCGACCGAAAGGGCGGTTCGGACGAGGTGCCGTTCCCCGCGATGGGCGGTAGCTGGTACCACCAATGTTACGATGACGAGACTGAGATCCTGACGTCTGAGGGATGGACTTCCTTTCCAGAGCTCACGTCAGACCACACAGTAATAGCAATGAGCGAGGAGTCGGGCGAGACGTACTGGACAGAGCCATCAGACGTCCAATCGTACCAGTACGAGGGAGAGATGGTGACTGTCTCCAATCGTCGACTGGATCTTAAAGTGACTCCGAACCACCGGATGCTGGTCGGGACGAGCTGGGCTGGCGACGGAATACAAACCTTCGAGGACCGACGCGACATAATCCGCGCAGAAGATCTTGGAGAAGAGGTTTCCACACCTTGTTTCTTTAGTGGCTTCCCAGACTGGGAAGGGAACGACCAGTCATCATTCACGATTCCGGAGTGTGAACAGAGTATCAATCAATTCGAAGGACAAATCATCAAAATAGAGGAAAAAGAGATTCCAACGGATGCTTGGCTTCGGTTCTTCGGGTGGTGGCTCGCAGAAGGATCGGTTGGAAAAGCTGAACAAGCTAATAACGTTCGGATATATCAGACAGAGGCACAAAAACTAACGAGCTTATTCACAGATATCGGTTTCGATGAATCGAAAATAAGACACTTCCGAGATGCGAATCAGGAGTATATCGAGATTAGCGACCAGCAATTGGCGACGTATCTACGGGAGTTCGCCGACGAGCGTCGGATTCCAGAGTGGGCCCGAAACCTCCCGAGAGAGCGATTACAAGTACTACTTGATTCATTGATTGAGGGGGATGGAACTGACGCCGGGCGCGGATGGCGCTACTACACGTCTTCTGAGCAGTTGGCAGACGACGTCCAAGAGATTGCGCTGAAACTAGGGTACGGAGCAACACTCGGACAGATAGATCGAAGTGAAAAGCCGGGCATTCAGACCAAGCCGGAGTACCGGATCGGCATACAGCCGTCTTGGTGTCTACAGACGAACCAGCACGGAGATGCGTTCGATAGAGAACACTACGATGGGACAGTGTACTGCTGTACTGTCGATGGCGGCCTCGTACTCGTTAGACGGGGTGGGAATCCGGTTTGGTGTGGTAACTCGAAGTCGTTCGACGCCGCGAACATGCGGCTCGCGGAGTCGCAGTTCGACTTCCCGATGAGCGAGGTGCGGACCGCCATCGTCTACGGGACTGAGACCGACGAGACGCGTGAACACGAAAGCCCGACACGGTTCGACTTTGACTACTACTTCGGCACGGTCGTCAACCGATTCTGCGCGCAGGCCGTGGCGGGCTACCCGATCACGGTGTACGGGAAAGGCGAACAGCGCAAGCCGATGGTAAGCCTCGAAGACGCCGTCGAGAGTCTCGTGCGGTTGGTCGAGCAGGGCCACTCCGGCGACGACGGGATCGACGTGTACAATCAGGTCACTCGGCCGATCGCCATCGTCGAGCTGGCGGAGACGATCGCCGAGGTCGGCGCGGAGTTCGACCTCGACGCCGAGGTGAAGCACTACGAGAACCCACGTGAAGAGGACGAGGAGCACAAAATGGAGATGGAAAACGAGCGGTTCCTCGAATTGGTCGGCGGCCAGCGTCAGGACTTGGAGTCCGGGATCCGCGACGTGCTCGGCACGCTCGTGGAAGAGCGTGACCGGATTGCGGCCCACGAGGACCGGTTCTTGCCCGGCGTGCTGACCGATGAGTGAGTCGGGCGGCGACGTCTCCGATGCCGGCCAGCGGGTCCTCGTTACGGGAGGGTGCGGCTACATCGGCAGCGCGCTCGTCCCGCGGCTGCTTGATGACGAACGTGTGAGTGAGGTCGTCGTTCTTGACTCGTTGGGTGACGGTTCGCCGGCGCACCTCGCCGGCTGTGTCGGCGACCGGCTCGATTTCCGCCGGGGCGATGTCCGCGATTATGGCGCCGTCGAGAGCGCGACCCGCGGCGCCGACGCCGTGATCCACCTCGCGGCGATCACCGGCGCCGCGTCGACGCACGACCGGCGCGAGGAGACGTTTGCCGTGAACCGCGACGGTACCGAGAACGTGCTCACGGCCGCGGGGAAGTTCGACGTTGACAGCGTCGTTGTCGCCTCCTCGTGTAACAACTACGGGCGCGCAGCGAGCCGCGACATCGACGAGACGACCGAGCAGAACCCGCTCAACCCGTACGCCGAGTCGAAAGTCGCCTGCGAGCGCCTGCTCGACGAGGCGGTCGAGGCGTACGACTTCGACGCGACCGCGCTCCGGATGAGCACGAACTACGGCTGGTCGCCGGGTGTCCGGTTCAACCTCGTGGTGAACCACTTCGTCTTCCGTGGGCTCACCGACCGGCCGCTGACGGTGTACGGCGACGGGTCGAACTGGCGGCCGTTCATCCACGTGCGCGACGCGGCGCGGGCGTACCTCGACGCCGCCCTTGATCCCGATTCGTGGCCTCAGCGCGTGTACAACGTCGGCTCGAACGAGGGGAACTACCGGATCGCGGAGATCGCGGAGATCGTCCGCGAGGAACTGGAGCGCGACCTAGACGTGACGTATCTCGAGGACGAACAGCCCGGCCCCTCCTATCACGTGAACTTCGACCGCCTGGCCGAGACGGGCTTCGAGACAGAGTGGACGCTGCGCGAGGGGATCCGCAACATCGCGAGCGAACTGACCGGTACGGAGGCGATTCAGGGATGACCGAGACGACAGATACCGAGATAGACGAGGAGAGCAGCGGTAAGGAGATTGAGACGCCGACGATCGCGGTCACTGGCGCGGCCGGGTACATCGGCAGTCGCGTGATCGTCGAGTTCCAGGAGGCGTATCCCGAGTGGGAGCTCATCGCGATCGACAACCAATACCGCGGGCAGGTGGATTCGATCGGCGACGTCGACATCGAGCACGTGGACGTCCGGAACCGCGACCGGCTGGAGGACGCGCTCGCTGGCGCGGACGTGGTGTGTCACCTCGCGGCGATCAGCGGCGTCGACGACTGCGACAAGAACCCCGACCTCGCGTACGAGGTGAACGTCACCGGGACGAACAACGTGGCGTGGTTCTGCCGGAAGACGGGCGCAGCGTTGGCCTTCCCGTTCAGTATGGCCGTGTTAGGCGATCCCGAGGAGTTCCCGATCACGGCCGACCAGCCGCGGGATCCGTTGAATTGGTACGGGCGGACGAAGTTGCTCGGCGAGCGGTCGATTGAGTCGTTCGCGGACGGCGCGTTCCCGGCGCATCTCTTCCTGAAGTCGAATCTGTACGGCGAGCACGTCGTCGACGGGACGGAAGTGGGGAAGCCGACCGTGATCAACTTCTTCGTGAATCGGGCACTCGCCGGCGAGACGCTGACGGTGTACGAGCCCGGGACGCAGGCGCGAAACTTCGTTCACGTGAAAGACGTGGCGCGGGCGTACGTGCGGAGCGCGGAGCGGCTGGTGGAGCAGTTGGAGCATGGAGAGACCGGTACCGAGACGTACGAGATCGCTAGCGAGGAGGATATGAGTGTGATGGAGGTCGGGGAGATTGTGCGAGAGGTGGCGCGCGAGGAGCGGGGGATCGAGGTGGACGTGGAGCTGGTCGAGAATCCTCGGAGCGACGAGACGATGGTAGAGAAGTTTAGTGTGGATATTTCGTCGACAAAAGGACGACTCGGATGGAAAACAACAGAGAGCGTAGCAATATCAGTCCGGGAACTCTTAGAAGAGCACAGAGGTTGAGGATAAGAGTCGGCCTGTCACGACATCTTTATTTTAATAATCTGATTAGAGATGTTTGTAAGCATCAAGATACTGTTGACCAATTGTTCGCCAATCATATTTTTCCTCGACACGTGCCCGAGCTCGCCGCAATCCCACTGGCGCCCACCGAGAACGGCTCCCTTGTCGCCGGGATGAAACGGTACTTCGACCTAGTGTGGGAACACGAGAGCGAGCCCGGTCAGACGTAGCCGAGGTCTTCGAGCCGGCCGTACGTCTCGTCGTCGAGGTCGTTGAGGTCCTCGCCGTCGGTTCTGACGTCGAGTCGCTCGAATGCGTCGAAGGCCGCATCGACGCGACCGTCGTCGGTTCCGGCGACGCGGTAATCGGTCTGTGCGTCACGTACGCGTATCGTCGCCGCGGTATCCCCGACCCGACAGTACTTTTCGACGACGCCCTCGTGTTCGTCGTACTCGAAGACGGCGCGCTTCGTATCGACCCACGGAGAGATGTCTTCGACGTAGTTGCTGGCCCGCTTCTGGAGCGGTTCGTCGAGGCCGACGGCCGTCGTGATAACCGGCTCGTCGGGACAGAACCCCGCGTCGGGGCGGTCGCCGTCGCGGAACCGATTGACGACGTCGGGGAACGCAGTCAGCGTCGCTGGGCGTTCGATTCTGTGTGGTGTGGTCTGGCCCGGATACCGGACGAGCAGCGGGACGTGTACCACCGCATCGTGCACTGAGACGCCGTGTTCCGCGATGCGGACGCCGTCCTGAAGCCGACTCGGCTCGCCAAAGCCCTCGCCGTGGTCGCTGGTGACCACCAGCAGCGTGTCGTCTAGCTCTTCGCGGACTTCCAGCGCCGCGACGAGCCGCTCCAGTTCAGCGTCCATCTGTCTGATTGCGCCGTCGTACAGCGACTCGACGGCCTTCTTTTGCCACCAGGGGCGCTGCCCGCCGTGGAACGCCCACTTCTGGTCCTCGAAGGCAGACTGGAGCTCGCTGGCCCGGTTGCCGCCCCACAGGTCGTGTTCGGCAGCGGGCTCGTAGGGGATGTGGGCGTCCATGAGGTTCAGACAGGCCGCCCAAGGTCCCTCGCTTTCCTCGCTCCACTCCAGAAAAGCGTCAACGTAGACATCCGCGGGTGTGGAGGCTTTGACGCGTCCTGGGAGGTAGCGCATAAAATCCGACTGGAGCTTCGTCGAGACGCCGTTTACCAGGGACCGGCCAGGGCGGTCACTTGCCAGGGCTGTCCGCACGAACGCGCCGTAGGCGCCCCGGCCCTGGTTCGAGACGAACTCGTGTGGGTTCAGGGCGTCCGGGAACGGGACGTTCCGAGCCCCGACGACGGTGTCGAACCCGTTTTTGAGCCCCACGTCGACCGCCGTGACCCAGTCGTTCTCGGTGAAGATGCCGGTGTCGTACCCGTCCTCGCGGAGCCGGTGGAACACAGACACCGTCGGATCGAGTCGCTCGGCCGCCGAGACGACGCCGTGTTCGGCCACGTGGAGCCCAGAGAAGAGACTCACGTGGCTGGTGACGCTGCGGGCGCCTGGCGCCCGGGCTTGGTCGTAGACAGTCGCCCGGTCGGCGCCGAAAGAATCCAGGAACGGCGTTGTCTCGTTGGCGTGCCCGTACAGGCTACAGTTGCTCGCACGGACGCTGTCGAGGACCACCAGCAGAACGTTCGGGTCGCCCATGATCACATGTACCCCAAGTCTTCCAGCTGTTCTCTGACGGCCTCGCTGTCGGCGTCGTCGCGCTCCTCAAATACTCGCCCCTCCGGCCGGTGGTCGACTCGGTCGAGTTCCATCTCGATAGCGCCGCGAACGTCTGTGACGCTGTCGATATCGGCTACCAGCCGCTCGTCGGTTGCGGCGACCATCGCCTCGTGGGTGTGGACACCGTCCTGTAGGCCGTGGTCGCTGACGAGCAGGAGTTCGTCGTCCTTGCCCAGGTCGGACCGGACGTCGCCGACGAGCTCGTCCAGTTCGTCGTAGGCCGCCCGCTGGAGGCCGGGCTGGTCGTAGGCGACGTGACCGACGAGGTCGAGCCCACTCGTGTAGGCAAAGACCAGTTCTGACTCGCGGCTCCGGAGCCCGCGGCGGGCCCGCGCGAGCCGTATCATCACCATCTCCAGACACTGTTCGTAGAACGCGAGCGGGTCCGCGGAGGTGTGGCCGCCGCGGGCGTCGGGGTCCCGCTGGAACAGTTCCCCCATCTGCTGGCGGAGCTCGTGTTCGCGGTCGGTCTCGTCCGGGTCCACGACGTAGTTCGGAACCCCGATAGCTGTCGCTTCGCGTCCGTCGAAGACGGTCCCGATTCCGTTCTCCTCATAGTACGTCATCGGTGTGCGGAAGGCGTCGGCCGTCGTATTCGTCAGGAGCCACGCGCCGATGCGGGTCTGTAGTGTGTCTGGCAACACCACGTCGGCGATTCGACTCCCGATATCGAGCAGAGGGTTTCCCCAGGCGATGCCGTCCTCGGATAGCGTGAGGCCGTGTTCCGGCGGCGTGAGCCCGGTGATAATCGTCGGCCAGAGCTCGTGAGTACTGGGCTCGCCCTCCAAGCTATCTATCGTGTTGATGGAGCGGTCGGCGGCGAGCGCGAGATTGGGGTGCTCTGCCCGGTCAACCAGATCAGGGTCGAGGGCGTCGAGTCCCAGAACGATGAAAACCATTCGTACGGGGATTGAACCTCCAAGTTAATTAATCTCTTTTGGAGTGAGTGTCACCGAGCGGTTCTCAGGCCCCGATTACGGTCCGAACTTTGCCCCGGATGCGGCCGGAGAGCCCGAGAAGCGCTACCCCGTAGGCACCTGCACCGACAAGAACAAGACCGAGAGTGACCGGGAGTGTTGTCGGCAGCCGTGGCACAGCCAGCCACAGCACCCCCACCATCAGGCCGCTCGCAACCAGTTCGTACCCCAGTTCAGCGACTGGGATATCTATCGTCCCGAAAAGTCTCTCGAACGCGAGCCAGGCGTATACGAGGTGAACGACTGTCGACAGCAAGGTTGCAGCGGCGGCGCCATACCAGCCAAACTGCCAGACGAGGACGAAGTTCAGCACGATGTTTGTGGTGAGGAACGTGGCGTTGATTCGAAAGGCTATCTCCGGGTGGTCCAGACCGTTGATGGCCGTCAACAGCTGCTGTCCGAACCCGTAACACGTCCGGGCAGCGATGAGGATAACTAGGATCAGTCCACCGGCGGCGAATTCGCTTGCGTACACTTCGAGAATACGGTCACCGATGACGAGCGCTCCGAAAAGACCCGGGATCAAAAATATGCCGGCAAACACGAGCGCGTCACTGAGAAGCGACTTCGCGCGTCCATACATCTCTTCGCTGCCGAGTTCGCTTAGCTCTGGGAAGAGCGTCATCCCTATCGACTTACTTGCCAGTGACAGAAACGACGCCATTGTCCAAGATGCCTGGTAGATACCGACGAAGTCGTTGGCGACGAACAGGCCGAGAACAAGCACATCCATCCAGTTGAGCGCAAGGCCTTCGAGATTTCCCAACCAGGAGTACTGCGCGAATTGACGGAGCTCCCGGAAGTCGCTGTGTGCTGGAAGCCGAAGCCTGTCGCGCAGGAGTATAATCCCGAGGGCAGAGAACGCGGCGAGCGACAGTATGTGGCCGTATACGAGCCCGATGACCATCGCACCGCCAACGGCGAAGCTGACCTGGCCGGCCAGCCGGAGCAGCTGCTCGCTGGTGCCGAGCCAGCCTGAGACCGCGACCCGCTTGTCCCCGACGAACCCACTTTTGACAGTATCGAACGTTATATTAACTACCACGAGCAGGACCAGCAGGGCTGCCACGTTCGCGTCGGCATAGTCATTCACGAGACCGTCAAACAGCAAGACAACAATGCCCACTGCGAGCCCGTACACAACCGAGACGAGAAGGCCCGCAGAGAAGTGCCCCGTTCGCTCGTTCGATTCAGACATCCGCTTCGAGATGGCCGTTTTGATGCTGTTGCTCGGCAGTTTAAGCCAGAACACCAGGGCAATAACTTGCGAGTAGATGCCGAGCCCGCCGGCACCGAAGTACCGTGCGGCAAACAGTGTTGTCCCGAAACCGGCCAGCGATCGGACCACCTGCGCAAGAAAGTGGAGGACAGCAGTTCGATCGCGTCGCATCATGTTGAAGGAAATCCGCGTCCCCGATAACTGGTTCGATATACCCACTGGGCAGTCTCGACGGACAGGACAGCAGCTAGCGCAAGTAACCCAGATCGGAGAGTCGCTCCTCTACGTTGTCTTCCATCTCCCGGTCGGCCGACGTCCCGAGCCGGACACCTTCACTGTGGAACTCGTCGAACACCGGCGCTACGACGCCGTCATCGGTATCGGCCAGCTTTACTGGATTTTGCGGATCGGTTACATCGATCGTGACGGCGGCGTCCCCTCGACGGGCGTATTTGATGACAGCGTCGCCGACGGTCCGATACACCGCTCGCCAGGGGCCGAAGTATTTTGACCGTTCGTCCTCGGGAAGCGCCAGTTCGTCTCCGGGCGGAACAATGCGAAACGTCGAGCTGACAACGTCTCCGTCGGGAACGAACCCATCGGCGACGGCAGCCTCGGCGTCCCCGTCGACGACGTCCTCGACAACAGAGGGGAACTCCGTTAGCGAGGCGGGCCGACGGACCCTGCGGCCCGAGTCGCCACCCGGCGGCCGAACGAGCAGCGGGACGTGGGTGAGCACTTCGTCAATTCCCCAGCTGTGGTGTCGGAGGCGGACCGACGGGTCGAGCGCGCTCTGCTCGCCGAGCCCTTCGCCGTGATCGCTGGTGATTACCAGCAATGTATTGTCGAGCAGTCCCACGTCTTCGAGAGCTTCAACGAGCTGTTCGATTGCCGCGTCGGCCTGTCTGATCGTCCCATCGTAGAGTGGCTCCATAGCGGACAAGTGGCGCCAGAATGCGTCAGTGAATGGGTCCGGAACAGAGCCGGACTCAACAGCCGCTCTCGCCTCGCGGGCGTCGCTGTCACTCCACGTGTCGAACTCCGAATTCGGCGCGAAGGGAGTGTGCGTGTCCATGAGATTGAGACACGCGGCCCAGGGACCGCTGCGCGTCTCGATCCAGTCGAGCAGGTCCCCGATGTACACCGAGGCGTTCTCGCTTTCCGGGTTCTGTGAACCGCCTCTGGACTCAAGTTTCTTGTACACACCGTTGAGAACTGACCTGACTGGGGCTTCGTGGGTCAGTGCCGTCTGCAGATACTCCATAACTGAAATGTCGCCTTGTACGTCAAGCGGTGAGAGCCCGGTGTCAAACAGACGAAAATTAGCCCGTTTTGGGCCGACACAAGTGTCGAACGTCTGGCCGAGGTTGGACGTCTGTGTCACGATGACGTTTGCGGTGAATATTCCCGTGTCGTAGTCGTAACCCTTCGAAAGGCGCCGCCATATCGTGGCATCTGGTTTGACGAACGACTTGTGTTCAGTGATCTCGTGTTGCTCTGTGTGGTATCCGGTGAAGATGCTAGTGTGACTGGAGATGCTGTGGATACTCGGTGCCTTGGCGTGTTCGTAGACGACAGACTCGTCGGCCAGAGAGCGAAGAAAGGGCGTAGTCTCCCGACTGTACCCATGAAGGCCACAGTTTCGCGCGCGGGCACTGTCGAGAACGACAAGGAAAATATTCGGTGGGGCCATGCTCAACGCTGATGTTGTTCGCAACCGCAATTATATCATCCGGTTCGGTGAGCCACCACGCGCATCGGCTAGGGCTCAGTACGTCTCGGCAGCCTCTCCGTACACACGAAGGTGGGTCTGGAGGGCACTCTCAAGTGTCAGTTCCATCTCGGCGAGCGTGTCGAAGCCGCGCTGGACCTGGGCCTCGTAGTCCTCCTTGTCGGAGCACAGCTCTTGAACCGCCACCAGTACCGACGCCGCTGTTCGTTCGTCAGCCCAGACATACGTCCCCCGGTCTTGGAACAGGTCGACAATATCGCCCCCAGCGGTCGTCACCATTGGTGTGCCACAGGCGATCGATTCGAGGCCGACGTTCGACGTGTTGTCGTCGCACCGCGGCGCAACGGTCACGTCGGCCAGATTGTAGTACTCCGGCGTCGTCTTGTTATCGACGAATCCTTCGAAGGAGATGTTCTGTCGTCCCTTGAACCGGTCTGACAGCGGCCCGTCACCGACGACGATGTACCGGATACTGTCGTCGCCGGCCGTCTGTAATGCCATCTCATCGACGATACCCGCACCCTGCTCCTCAGTGAGTTTCCCCACATAGAGTATGACAAGCTGGTCCGTGTCGATGCCGCGGTCTACACGGAGCTGCCGACATCGGTCGGCTTCGTACGGGTAGAACAAGTCCCGGTCGATTGTCGCGGTACAGATCTCCGTGTCGTAGCCGAACACATCCCATCGCTTGTCTCCCTCATGGACCTTCATTTTCGTGTCTATCGCGAGCAACCGACCGAATGCTCTGTGGAACACCGAGGACTGCAGTCCCGGACCGACCCCGCCAATGAGCGGCCCGTGGTAGACCAGACGCACAAACAGGACCTGATAGGTGTTGATTGGGACGTGCACAACGTCGGCATCGGAGAAGGCCTGCTTCGCAGTCCAGAGTAGGTCAGCGGGGTCGCCAATCGAGACCGTGTGGACCTCGGCGGGACCCCGAATTTTCTCAGGCTCGTTCGTGAGAACAGTCACGTCATGAGGACTCCGCTCAGCGACAGCGTTTATGATATCAGCGGCTCGGGTGCGCGGACCAGTACCCGAGAGGCGATAGCAGAAGTATCCGATCTCCATGTAGTACTCTGCCTGAAGGCGGTGTAAGTGTTTTTCTCTTCAGTCTATCAGTTGGCGAACGACGCCAGAATCGCCAGGTACCGCTCTGTCGCCGCCTCGAAGGAGTACTCGCTGTCGATGAGCGAGCGCCCGCTCGCGCTGATATCGGCCAGTGGCTCCTCGTTCAGAATCCACGTGATCTGGGCCTGTAGCTGCGCCGGCTCCCGCGAGTCGATATGGTACCCAGTCTCGCCGTCACGGACGACGTCTGGCACGCCGGAGACTGGCGAAGCGAGCACCGGTGTCCCGCAAGCAAGCGCCTCGAGTATTGTCGTCGGGAGCCCTTCGGTTGGCTGGGACGGCATCACCAGCAGAGCGAGGTCGTTCAGCTGCGCCGGAACCGCGTTGTGGTCCACCCAGCCGGTCAACTCGACCGTCCCTTCGGCTCGCTCCGCCTCCAACTCTGTCTCGAGCCACTCGCGGAGGTCGCCGTCACCGATGAACCGGAACATCACGTCATCGGGGAGTTCACGGGCTACGGCAGCTAGTTCACGGATGCCCTTCTCCTCGTCGAGGCGACCCAGGAAGCCGACAACGCGGTCGCGCTCCTCGTACGGCCGTGTTACGCTGAACTCCTCAGTCCGGACATAGCGCGCGCCACTGGGATACACGTTCGGTGCCTCTGGGTGGAGCGAAAGCTGGCGGGCCATTTCAGGGGTATAGGTGACGACGCCGTCAGCCACCGCGAATCCGGCACGTTCGAGCGCGCGGACGAGGTCGGACAGCAGCCTTGCGAGCGCCCCGGGCATCCGCGGTTCCCAGTTGAGCCGCAGGGTTAGCGGGACGTCCCCGCGTGGTTCGACCAGCACTGTCTTGCCGAGCAGTCGGGCGGCGACGATAGGCAGGAGATACGAGGTGGCGCCGTAGAACAACACCACCGACTCGTCGCGGTCGGCGAGCACGCGACACATTCGGAGCTGGTTCAGCGCGAACCGGGCAGCGGCGACGGAAACGGAGGCGCCTGCACCCTTCCTAGTTAGCTCGACGACCTCACGCCGATCACGTATCTCCGAATCCGCTGGGAGATCAGCCGTGACCAGCGCCACGCTGGTTATCGCTGCGAGGATATCCAGCAGACTCCGGGTCGCGTTCTCGCCGGCGGCGGCAAGCGGATGCGTGACGACACAGACGTCCGGGAGGTTCTCGTCCGACATTTTACCCCCACACCGTGACACCGTAGAGATAGCCCGCACCGACGACGCCGGTCAGTACGAACAGGGCAAACAGTTGTAGACAGCCGGCTACGGACGGCGACCGGACGAGATCGCCGACCCGTCCGGGAACCGAGTCAAACAGCAGTTGCCGGAGGAAGGCCGACTCGTCGCCGGTCGATTCGGGGGCCAGTACGTCCATTCCTCGCTTCGAATACCCCTGCCAGAACGCCCGGTCGACTAACCACCGGAACTCCGTCCGGTACTCGAACACCTTGTGTGCCACTTCGGCCTTCGGATCGTACCACACGCCCTGCCCGTACGCCTCTCGCATCCGTGCGCACAGCTCCGTCTCCCCACCCTGAAGATTCTTATCACCCTTCCGCCCGCCAATTTCGACGTCGAACCCGCCCAAATCCGCGAACACGTCCGCGCGAAACGAGATGTTCGAGCCGAAGGTGTTCCGGACCTCTCCTGGTCCGTCCGCGAAGCCGCGATGCGTCACGCCGACCAGCCAGTAGAACTCCTCAGGGAGAAACGAGGGCTTCCCCGCGACCCATTCGGGGGTCATCTTCCCGCCGGCCGCGATCGCGTCCTCCTCCTCGTAGGCGCGGACCAGTCGCTCCGTCCACGCCTCGTCCGCGACCGCGTCGTCGTCGATGAATGCGACCACATCCCCCGACGCCAACTCCGCGCCGCGGTTCCGACTCGCCAGTAGCCCCACGTTCTCGTCGTTACACGTGACCACTGTGTCCTCGCGGTCGCCGTAGTCCTCGGCGACGCGCTCGTACACCTGAGGCGTCCCGTCGACGACCACGACGAGCTCGACGTCGTCGTGGGTCTGCGCGAGGACGCTGTCGGCGGCCTCGCGGAAATGCTCGTACATGTCGAGTGTGTACGTACAGACGACGACCGAGACCTTCACACCGAGACGCTTTCGACCCGTGTGCTTAGAGTTTCCGCCTCGCGTCGCAAGCGGGCGCCCATTCGCGGGCGGGTACCCCCAAGAACGTCCAGCGGGCGCGGATATATGACAAGCCTTATGCGCGTTTTGCCAGTTCCATGCGGTAATGAGCGACTCGAACGATCCGCCGGACGCATCGGACCCGTCCCCGTCCGATCTCCTCGCGCGGTGGTACCACGTTCCCCTCCTCCTCGGGGTGGTCGCGTTCATGCTGTGGACGCGACTACGCTCGTACGGGAATTTCATCCGGAACGGTGAGGTGTACTTCCGCGGCAACGACGCGTGGTATCACCTCCGCACGACGAACTACCTCCTTAAAAACTGGCCGAGCACGCTTCCGTACGACGTCTGGACCGGCTTCCCGTTCGGGACCAACGCCGGCCAGTTCGGTACCCTCTGGGACCACATCATGGCCGTCGGGGTCTGGATCGCCCGGCCGATCATGGGCAGTACGGAAGAAGTCATGCTCGTCATGGCGCCTATCACCGGCGCGCTCGTCGCGGTCCCGACGTACTTCACCGCGCGGCGGTTCGTCGACCGCGTGCCCGCACTCGCGGGGGCAGCGACACTGGCGCTGTTCTCGGGGACCTTCCTCCGCTACACGCTCGTCGGCTTCCCCGACCACAGCGCGGCGGAGGTCCTCTTCCAGAGTACCGCCGTCCTCGCGTTCCTCGTCGCGCTCGGCGTGGCGGAACGCGAGAAGCCGGTGTGGGAGTTCGTGGTCGATCGGGACTGGGACGCGCTTCGCAAACCGGTTGCCTACGCCGCCGCGGCCGGCGTCGCACTCGGCCTCTACATGTGGACGTGGCAGCCAGGCATTCTGATGGTTGGCTTCACGGGTATCTTCCTCGCCGTTAAGCTCACCAGCGACACGTATCACGGGAAGAGCCCGGAGCCAGTCGCGTTCGCCGGCGCGGTCGCGATGACTGTCGCGGGCCTGATGCAGGTGATCCCGCTCGACACGTTCCGGTTCGCACCGAGTGAGTACTCGCTGCTCCAGATCGTCGTGCCGCTCGTTGTCGCGCTCGGCGCCGTCTTCCTCGCGTGGCTCGCCCGTCAGTGGGAAGCCCGCGACCTCGACGCAGACACTTATCCTGCAGCAGTCGGTGGCCTCATACTCGCGTCCGCCGGCGTCGTCTGGCTCGCCATCCCGTCGCTCTGGTCAACAATTATCGGAAACCTCCTCAACACCGTCGCCTTCTCCGCGAGCGCCGGTGCTCGCACTATCGGCGAGGCGCAACCACCGCTCCAAGACGCTTCTTTCGCCGACTTCGTCCTCTCACAGTATGGCCTCGCCTTCTTCCTCGCTCTCGCTGCGGTCCTCTACATCCTCGCGCGCCCGCTGTACCGCTCCGACGACATCAACCACACCCTCTACATCCCGACCGGGCTCGCAGTTGTCGGCACCGTCTACGCCGTCCCACAGGCGTACAGTGCCATCGGCGGGATCGTCGGCGTCGACTGGCAGGTGATCGGCCTGCTCATCGCCGCCGCGTTCCTCGTCGGCGCGACCTTCCTCGTCGAGTACGACGCCGAGGAGCTGTACTTCGTCGTGTGGGCGGCGTTTATCGGGAGCGCCGCGTTCACGCAGGGCCGCTTCAACTACTACTTCGCGGTCATCGTCGCGGTCGGCACGGCGTACTTCCTCCAAGTAACTCTCGACGCCTTAGATCTCACGTCGCTCGACGCGGTCCGAGAGATCGAAGGGTGGCAGATACTGACCGTCGCCGCCGTCCTCGCCGTCCTCCTCGTGCCGCTCGTCGGCGTCGCCACGCCGGTCTGGCAGGCCGGCAACTCCAGCCAGCCGGGCAGCGTCGTCCAGTGGGACGAGAGCCTCCAGTGGATGAACGACGAGACGCCGCAGCCGGGCGAACTCGAGGGCGCGAACAACCCGATGGAGCTGTACGGCACCTACGAGCGCCCGGCTGACGGCGACTTCGAGTACACCGAGGGCGCGTACGGCGTCCAGTCGTGGTGGGACTACGGCCACTGGATCACCACCCGCGCCGAGCGCATCCCGAACGCCAACCCGTTCCAGCAGAACGCGGGCGAAGCCGCCGACTACCTGCTCGCGCCGAGCGAGGAAGAGGCCGCGGAGGTGCTCGCGAGCCAGAGCACCGAGGGCAACGACACCCGCTACGTGATGGTCGACTGGCAGATGGCGTCGCCGAACTCCAAGTTCAACGCGCCGGTCACGTTCTACAGCGGTAACGAGACGGTGCGCGACTTCAACGAACTGCTCTACCAGCGCGTCGAGGGCGCACAGGGCCAACAAGGCGGGCTCCGTCCAGCACTCCAGGTTCGCACCCAGCGCTACCACGAGAGCCAGATGATCCGGCTCTACCAGCACTACGGCAGCGCGGTCGAGCCGGACCCGGTCGTGCTCGACTACGAACGTCAGACCGCACAGACCCAGTCCGGCGAGCAGGTCGATATCAAGGTCCTGCCGAGCGAAGGACAGCCGGTCCAGCGGTTCGATAACCTCTCTGCCGCGCGGTCATACGTCGAGGAAGACGGCTCGGCGCAGATCGGCGGCGTGATGGGCGTCCCGACGGACCGCATCGACGCACTCGAACACTACCGGTTGGTCCACGCCACGCAGGCGCCGGGTCGGTCTCCGTACGCCCAGCAGGCGCAGATACTCGCCCAGCGGTTCGGCGTCGACCTCCGGGCGACGTTCGGTCAGTCGCTGTTCGGCGCGTTCAGCGACGACTTCGTCAAGACGTTCGAGCGGGTGCCGGGCGCGACCGTCGAGGGATCGGGCGCGGCCCCCGGTCAGGAGGTCGAGGCGACGGTCGAACTCGAGAAGCCGAACGGACAGACGTTCGAGTACACGCAGTACGCGACCGCGGACGACGACGGGAACTTCGAGTTCACGCTCCCGTACTCGACGACGGGGTACGACGAGTTCGGCCCCGAGAACGGGTACACGAACACGAGCGTCCGCGCGACCGGCCCGTACAATGTCACCACCGAGCGAACGACCGGCGACGACCTCTACACTACACAGCGCGTCGGCCAAGTCGAGGTGACCGAGGGCCAAGTCGTCGGCGCCGACGACGCCGCAGCCACCGTCGAACTCGAAGAGCAAATCGTGGACTGTCCGAGCGGCGACGCCGACTGCCCGGTCGGCGGCGGGAGTGACGGCGGCGGCTCGACGAACTCGACCGACGCGGGATCCCCGCTCGGCGCCGAGCCGACCGCGGCGACGACCGCGAGCGGACTGGTCGCCCCCACCGAGCCCGCGGCCGCCTGATCTCGGGTCTTTCATTACGGACGCTCCGCTTTTTATCGTACGAATGGCCGGACTCCGCGACTGGGCGACGCTGTATCTGAAGGGCGTGGCGATGGGCAGCGCCGACGCCGTCCCGGGCGTCTCCGGCGGCACCATCGCCCTGATCGTCGGGATCTACGAGCGCCTGATCGCGGCGGTCACCGCGGTCGACCCCGAGCGGGCGCGCCGCGTGCTCGCGGGCGTGCGGCCCGGACGCCGCGCCGACGCTCGGGCCGCGTTCCGGGAGGTCGACGGCGCCTTCCTCCTCGTGCTGGGGGGTGGGATCGGGACCGCGGTCGTGACCGTGTTGAGCGCGGTGAACCGCCTGCTCGCCACGCAACCGGTGGCGACGTACGGCTTCTTCTTCGGGCTGATCGCGGCGAGCGCCGCGGTGTTGCTCGGCGATGTCAACCTCTCGACGCCGCGCCGGAAGTCCGCCGCAGTCGCCGGGTTCGCGCTCGCGTTCCTCGCGTCGGGCGTCGCCGCGACCGCGCTCGGGAGCTCGCTGCCGGTCGTCTTCGTCGCCGGGGCGGTCGCGGTCAGCGCGATGGTGCTGCCGGGGATCTCGGGTTCGCTGCTGCTTATCGTCCTCGGCCAGTACGAGTACATGTCCGGCGTCGTGTCTCGATTCGTCGACGGCGCGGGCGCGCTCGCGCTCGGAAACGGGGGAGACGCGCTCGTCGAGACGCTGCCGCCGGTGGCGGCGTTCCTGCTCGGCGGCGTCGGCGGGCTCTTCACGATCGCACACGCCGTCCGATACGCGCTGGCCCGGGCGCGGGCCGCGACGCTCGCCTTCCTCGTGAGCCTGATCGTCGGGGCGCTGCGCGCGCCGCTCGTGGAGGTGTCCGCCCGGCTGGCCGAGAGCGGCGAGTCGTGGCGGGCGGCGGCCCCGCGGTTCGCGCTGGCGGCGCTCGTCGGTGCCGGGCTCGTGGCCGTTCTGAATCGTTACTCCGCGGCGATCGAGTACTGAGCGGCGGGTCCGGTCGCGGCCAAGAAGGGAAAGCGGGTCACAGCTAGTCTGCCGTCACCAACCACCCCCAAATGGGTGGCCTTGTCGGTGGCCCCGGTTCTGGCCGACCTTACAGAGAACAGAGGAGAGAGCCCACAACAGTCGTGGAGGAAGTCAAGCTGGTTCGGTCCAGAACCGAGTGATCGGAACACCGATGACATCGTCGTAGCCGTCGTCGGCACCGACCAACAGCACCCCGCTGACGTGGGCTGCTGTCCCGAGCGCAAAAGCATCACCGAGTGCTGGCGAGTAGCGGAATTTGAAGTCGGCTGCTCGCGCCCATGTCTGTTCGGTGTCGATGCGACGGATGCCACTTTCCTCGAGGACGTCGACGACGGCATCAGCCCGGTCCTCGCCGTCGATTGCCCGCACGATATAGTGGACCTCGGCAAGATTGATCGCCGAGATGTAACCGTCTGCTGCGCCTTCAATGGCGTCAACGTACGTCTCGACGGTGTCGCTCCCTGGTTCGTTACAAAAACACGCGATTAGTGGTTCAGCGTCGAAGACGATCGTTTCGGGAATCTCAGCGCAGTCCGTCGTCACCCTCGTCGTCACCGGCGTAGCGCTGTCGCAACTCTTCTTCACAGTAGTAGCAAGGCGGATGCCCACCGGCTTTAGCCCTGTCTCTTACCCACAAGTTCACTGAGTCCCAAACAGACGTTTCAGACGCTGTCGAACCCAATCTATTCTCGGAAGATCGAGGTGAGGAGTGATTCGGACGGTGATATCGACAGTGGGGGTTGCTGAATGTGGTAAGCGAGATCAGCAAAATCGTCCCATAGAAGTGTTAAATCTGTAGATATCGAGGCTTCGGTCGGATTTATTGACCGCAACAACGACTCGATTTGTGGGTAAGAGACAGGGCTTTAGCCGTGGGAGGAAGCCGACAAACAGAGCACCAAACCACACTGCGATCGCTCTACTGACTCCCCATCAATAGTAAACTATAATAAAAATTGGATACTACTGTGAGATACATGGCGTGGGACGTAACTCGAACGGTTCAGATCCGGCTTGACGTTCCTGACGACCGCAAGAGTGACCTCCACGCCACCAACCAGCAGTTCCAATACTGCGCGAATCGAACCGCTGAGTGGGCATGGCGATACCCACACGGCGACTGCGTAACCAGCAAATCCGAAGCTGAACAAGCCATCTACGACGAGTTGCGGGAAGCGACCGACTACCTTCACGCCAATCTCGTTCAGAAAGCAATCAAGCGAGCAACCAAGGACATCGGTAACTGTGTTGATCGGCTTAGTGATGGGGAGAAAACAAGCCAACCCCACTACGATACATTCAGCATCGTGTACGACAAGCGAGCGGCTACATTCTACCGTGACAAGGTGAGTCTTGCCACTGTCAACGGGCGGGTTGAGTGTGAGTACGACCTACCGGAGCATCCTGAACAAACGCCGCACGGTGAGTACCTGTTGAACGACGACTACTCCTTTTCGACCAGCACTGTCCACTACGACAACGAAACCGACGAGTTCTATCTACACGCCGCGATGGAACGGACAATCGACGCTGACAGTCCTGAGAAAGCTGAGGATTCGAAAGTCCTTGGCGTGGACTGTAACGTTGACGACCACATCGCTGTGACCTCAACAGGCCGGTTCGTCGGGAACGCTGACCTGCTTAATCATGAACGCCGGGAGTTTGAGAAACGCCGTGGCGACCTGCTACAGACCGGCACCCGGAGCGCACACCTGACGTTTCAGCGAATCGGTGATCGTTTCGGGCGGTGGAGCGAAGATTACATCCACCGCTGCTCGAAAGCGATTGTTGCGGAAGCACAGCGGCACGACTGTACGCATATCGCATTCGAGGACTTGGGGCAAATCCGCGAGCGGATCAGCGATGGCAAGAAATTCCAACAGTGGGCCTTCGGAGAGTTGCAAGAGCAGGTCGAGAACAAGGCTGAGATGACCGGAATCGTCGTCTCGAAGGTTGAACCAGCCTACACCAGCCAGCAGTGTTCGCAGTGCGGGTGTACGCTTGAGGAGAACCGCAATGGGCAGAATTTCGCCTGTTTGGATTGTTCGTATGCCGTGAATGCCGACTATAACGCGGCGAAGAACGTCGCCCGGAAGTTAGCGTTACAACTCCAGCGAGGGCAGAAGTCCCCCGCTGGAGGAGCGTTCTGTCAGTACGCTCTGAAGTCAGGGACGTTGATCGTGAACGCTACTGGAGTGGCGTCCGACCACTATTGGTCGGCAGAACGGGAGTCCACTGACAAGCCCATCGCTTCAGCGATGGGTAGCTGACTGGCTTTGTCCGCTGTACGTTCTTCTTGGAGGCGCTCGGTTGCTGACCGCCCCTGCTCGTCGGTTTTCCCTTCCAAAACCCCACGCAGGTCTGTAACCGAGTGGATGGGGCGAACAACGATATCACCCTCTTCAGTCCGAATGAATTTCACACGGCCAGGCGTGTCGATACCCAACTCCTCCCGGAACTGCTTCGGGATTGTGGCTTGCCCGCGCGACGATACGGACACCACCTTTTCAGACTCTACGTCACTCATACTATTCTCTATTATTACTTTTGTTTATTCATAAAAAAGATCAGCGTTGAGTTGGGTAGTTAATAGATCAGATCGGACATTGACTCGCCGGTCTCGAGTGTGCGGCCCGTCGTGGACCCTGACTCGACACCTAGAGTAGCTCGCAACGCCTTTTCGGCTCCCGCTCGTACGCTCGGATATGGTCCAGATGGAATCCGACTCGGAACTCGACCGCGACGACGCCGCGCCCGACTTCGAACTGCCCGGCGCGGACGGCGAAACCCACGCGCGCGACGACTTCGAGACGGACGCGCTACTCGTCGTCTTTACGTGTAACCACTGCCCGTACGCGAAGGCGAAGATCGACCTGCTGAACGAGCTTGCGGCCGAGTACGACGATCTCGCGGTCGTCGGGATCAACCCCAACGACGCCGACGCATACCCGGAGGACTCCTTCGAGGCGATGCGCGAGGCCGTCGCCGACGGCACCGTCGCGTACGACGCGTACCTTCGCGACGAGACCGGCGAGGTCGCGGCCGCCTACGACGCCGTCTGTACGCCCGACCCGTTCCTCTTCGGCCGCGAGGACGGCGAGTGGCGGCTGCGCTACCACGGCCGGCTCGACGACGCGCTCAACCCCGACGACGAGCCGACAGAGTTCTACATCCGCGACGCAGTCGACGCCGTCCTCGCGGGTGAGGACGTCGAGATTCCGGACCGGCCCTCGCGCGGCTGCTCCATCAAGTGGCCCGGCGAGTAGCGGACGGTAGTGAGCGACCGACGCCCTCCCGAAGTCGGAACGCCGCACTAACAGAGACGACTTAACAAGGGACCGGGTCGAACGGGTGGTATGAGCATGAAAGGCGACGAGCCGGACCTCCACGAGATCGACCGGTACGACGGCGGCGTCGGCTGGATCGCGTACCCCGACGAGACGATGGAGCGCGCGAGCCACGCGTTCGCGGTCGAGAACGAGGAGGCGGACGCGGACGACGTGTGGGTCGTCGACCCGGTCGACGCGCCCGGTGTCGACGACCTCCTCGACGGGCTTGGCTCCGTCGCCGGCGTCGTGGTCGGACTGGACCGCCACGTGCGCGACAGCGGCGAACTCGCCGCCCGCCACGACGCCCCGGTGTACGTCCCCGAGTGGATGACCGGCGTCACCGAGGATCTCGGCCCCGATGTCGACGTCGAGCGGTTCGGGTCGCGGCTCGCGGACACCGGCTTCGAGGCGATCCGGATCCGCGACTCGTCGGTGCCGCCGTGGCAGGAGGTCGGGCTCTTCGACGGCGAGACGCTGATCGTCCCGGAGTCGCTCGGGTCCGCGTCGTACTTCCGCGGCGACCGCGAGCGCCTCGGCGTCCACCCGATGCTGCGGCTCACCCCACCGACGAGCGCGCTCTCCGGGCTCGACCCCGAGCGCGTGCTCGTCGGTCACGGCGTCGGCGTCCACGAGCGAGCCGCGGTCGCCGTCGAGGACGCCATCTCGGACTCGCGGCGCAAGGCGCCCGGGCTGTACGCGAAGACGCTCGCGTCCGCGCTGCCGTTCTGAACGCGACCGAGCGGGACGACCCGTGCGTGTCCTTTTGCCAATCCGTCCCATAGCGGAGGTCGAACAGTGATCTACGTCACCCGCGACCTACTGGCCGTACTCCGCGAGCGCGCCGCGAGCGAGGACCCAGACGGTGTGAACGTCCGGCTCTCCGCGACGCCGGCCGGCGAGTTCGAGGCCGACATCGGGCTCGACCCGGAGACGCCGGTGGTGACTCACTTCACACTGCCGTCGGTCGGGAATTCGGTCAACTCCGTGTTCGGCGTCGACCTCGGCACGCCGGCCGGCGAGGGGGGCGCGCGGTTCCTCTCGCACCCGGACGGGTTCCTCGGGGTGTCGCGCACCGACGACCTCGCGGCCGTGGTGATCGTCGCCGTCCCGCCGTACGACGGCGACTCTGTCGCGGCCTTCGACCGCTCCGGAACGGGAGTCGAACTGGCGGTCGTCGACGCCGCTCCGCCGAGCGAATCCGTGCCGGAGTGAGCGGAGAACAGGGGTTTCAAGCCGTCGGAGGGAATACCCCGGCGTAATGGCAGCACGGCCACCCGGCGGCGGCGACACGAAAGAGCCCGAGGCTATCGAGTTCGGTATCGCCGCGCTCGACGCCCGGCTCGACGAGGCGGACGTGTCGTTCCCCGCGACGACCGCGGAGCTCCGCGACGCGCTGGGCGATCAGGAGGTTCCCTACGACGCGCAGGGGCGCTCCCTCGCGCTCGCGGACGCGCTCGACCGCGTGCCGAAAGAGAAGTTCGAGAACGAGACCGATTTCCTCGACGCCCTGTACCCGGTGTTCGACGAGGCACGCCGCGAGGAGCGCGGCGTGATCGCCAGCCTCCGCGACGCGTTGCCGTTCTGAGCGGGAGCCAAGGGGGTCTGGGAGCGGCCGGCCGCGCCTAGCGCGCCTCCGAGCGCGCCTCGACCTCCGGCGCCTCCTCGTCGGGCTCGCCGGCGTCGTATCGTTCGATGACGTCGTTGATTAGGACGACGTCGCCGACGGCGCGGACCCAGCGGTACGGAACGATGACGCCGGTCGAGCCGCCCACCTGCCCGGCGAACAGCTCGTGGTTGAGTTCGGCGAGCGCGAGTCCGGTCACGGCGCGGGCGTCCAGATCGAGCTGGATGTCCTCGACTTCGCCGACGAAGACGCCGTTGCTCGAGTACACCTCGCGACCGACGAGCGACGTGATCTCCTCGGGGGCTGCGTTCATACTCGGTACGGTCACGAGCGCGCCTATTAAGCGTTCGTTGTCGAACGACGCGCGTCGGACGGTGAGCGCGGGCTGGTCCCGCGGCCCGGGTTCCCGCCGCGCGCCGACGGCAGGAGGTTTTTCATAATTCGACCGTGAGGGATTCGTATGGCGACGAACACCTCGGAGCCGGACCCGACAGACGGCGGGGACTTCGACTACACCGGCGGGACGGTGGAACGGCCGGATCTCGTCGACGCGCTCGATCGCCGAGTGGACGGCGACGTGCGGTTCGACGACTACTCGAAGCGGCTGTACGCGACCGACGCCTCGGCGTACGAGGTCACGCCGATCGGCGTCGTGATCCCGGAGTCGACCGCGGACGTGGCCGCGGTCCACGAGTACTGCTTCGAGGAGGGGATCCCCGTCCTCCCCCGCGGCGGCGGTACCTCGCTCGCCGGCCAGACCGTGAACGAGGCGGTCGTCCTCGACCTGACCGACGAGATGGACGGCGTGCTGTCGACGGACCCCGACGCGGAGACCGCCCGCGTTCAGGCTGGCGCGTACGTGGGCGACCTCAACGCCGCGGTCGAACCGGCCGGGCTGAAGTTCGCACCCGACCCGGCGTGGCGCGACAAGTCCGCGGTCGGCGGGGCGATCGGCAACAACTCCACCGGCGCGCACTCGCTGAAGTACGGCAAGACGGACCACTACGTCGAGGAGTTGGAGGTCGTCCTCGCCGACGGCACCGTGACGACGTTCGGCGAGGTGGCGGTCGAGGAGCTCCGCGAGTCAGCGGACCCCGACGCCGACGGGCTCCTCCCGAGGATCCACGCCGAGGTCGTGCGGATCCTCGACGAGGAGGCGGACGAGATCGACGAGCGCTTCCCGGAGCTGAAGCGGAACGTTTCCGGCTACAACCTCGACCGCCTGCTCGCCGAGTACCGCGGCGAGCACGGCGAGGAGGGCGTCGTCAACCTCGGCCGCCTCATGGCCGGCAGCGAGGGGACGCTCGCGACCGTGACTGAGGCGACCGTCTCGCTCGTCGAGATCCCGGAGACGAAGGCGGTCGCGCTGCTGACCTACGAGGACCTCCTCGACGCGATGGAGGACGTCGCCGCGTGCCTCGAACACGACCCCGCCGCCGTCGAGGTAATGGACGACGTCCTCCTCGGGCTCGCGGCCGACACGCCGGAGTTCGAGGACGTCGTCGGGATGTTACCCGACGGCACCGACTCCGTGCTGCTCATCGAGTTCTACGCCGAGGACGACGCGACGGGAGAACAGAAGGTCGCGGACCTGATCGCGGACCGGGTCGGCGCGGCCGACGGCGCCGCGGGAGCCCGCGTCGAGACGACGACAGACCCGAGCGCGGGCGCCGCAGAGACGACGAGCCACCCTCGCCGCGCAGTCGACGCGCTGGAGGCGCACGACCCGGACGAGCGCGACCGGTTCTGGAAGATGCGGAAGGCGGGGCTACCGATCCTCCTCTCGCGCACCACCGACGAGAAGCACATCTCCTTCATCGAAGACTGCGCCATCCCGCCGGAACACCTCCCGGAGTACACCCGCGAGTTCCAAGAGATTCTGGAGGACAACGACACCTTCGCCACCTTCTACGCGCACGCCGGCCCGGGTGTGTTACACATCCGTCCGCTCATCAACACGAAGGAGGTCGACGACGTGGAGGCGATGCTCGACATCGCCGACCGCGTCACCGACGCGGTGGTCCGACTCGGCGGCTCCGTCTCGGGCGAACACGGCGACGGCCGCGCGCGGACCCAGTGGAACCGGAAGCTGTACGGCGACGACCTCTGGGAGTCGTTCCGCGACCTCAAGACCGCGTTCGATCCCGACTGGCTGCTCAACCCGGGCAACGTCTGCGGCGACGTCGACATGGGCGAGAACCTCCGGTTCGACGCCGACTACGAGTACGACGCCGGGTTCGACCCCGCGATGGAGTGGGCGGTCGACAACGGGATGCAGGGGATGGTGGAGCTCTGCCACGGCTGCGGCGGTTGCCGCGGCCCGCAGGAGACCACCGGCGGCGTGATGTGTCCCACTTACCGCGCCTCCGAGGAAGAGGTCCAGTCGACCCGCGGGCGGGCGAACATGCTCCGCGGGGCCATCTCCGGCGAGCTCCCGGACGACCCGACGGACGACGAGTTCGTCACCGAGGTGATGGACCTCTGCGTCGGCTGTAAGGGGTGTAAGGTGGACTGCCCGAGCGGCGTCGACATGGCGAAGCTGAAGGCGGAGGTCGAGCACGCCCACCACGAGGAGCACGGGATCGATCTGCGGACGCGGCTGCTCGGACGCTTCGAGTCGCTCGCGCCGCTCGCCTCGAAGCTCGCGCCGCTCTCGAACCTCCCGAACAAGATCCCAGGGAGCGGGCTCATCGCGGAGATGGCGCTCGGGATCGCGAGGGAGCGGGACCTCCCCGAGTTCCGCTCTGAGACCCTCGTCGACTGGTTCGAAGCCCGCGGCGGCGCGGGCGTCTCGCGCGAGGAGGCCGACCGCGACGTGCTGCTGTTCCCCGACGTGTACACGACCTACACGAACCCCGGCGCGGGGAAGGCCGCGGTGCGCGTGTTGGAGGCCGCGAACTGCCACGTCGAGATCCCGGACGTCGACGGGAGCGGGCGGCCGCCACACTCGAAGGGGATGCTCGACGTGTCGCGCGCGACGGCGAGGGACGCCGTGGAGACGCTCGCCCCCCGGGTCCGGGATGACTGGGAGGTGGTCGTCGTCGAACCGTCCGACGCCGTGATGCTCCAGTCCGACTACCACGACCTGCTCGACGGCGACGCCAGCGACGTGCCCGACGCGGACGTGGCCGCGGTCTCGGAGAGCGCCTACGGCGTCATGGAGTACGTCGACGCCCGTCGGCTCGACGAGGAGCTCCCGCTCGACGCGCCGACCGAGTCGCTCACCTACCACGGCCACTGCCACCAGAAGGCGACGAAGAAGGACCACCACGCGGTCGGCGTGCTGCGTCGCGCCGGCTACGGCGTCGACCCGCTCGACTCCTCCTGTTGCGGCATGGCCGGCTCGTTCGGCTATGAGGCCGAACACTACTCGATGAGTCAGGCGATCGGTGAGACCCTGTTCGAGCAGGTGGACGCCAGCGACGGCGACGCTCTCGTCGCGCCCGGCACCTCCTGCCGGACGCAGCTGGAGGAGGGTCCCGGCGAGGTGCCCGAGCCGACGCACCCGGTCGAGAAGCTGGCCGCGGCGCTGGCGTAGGCGGTCGGGGCGCCCCCGACGAGCAGGAGGGCGTCCCGTCCGCGGGACCGCGCGGTCCGGCTCGGCCGAACCGGCTGGTCACGCGGGATCACTCGTTCCCCTCGATCGGTCGTCGGCACTCCCGACACTCCGTCTCGCCGGCGACCGCGACGGTCCCACAGGTCGGACAGCGCCTGTCGTCGACGCCCGACGTCGCGGCCGCGAGGACGTCCGCGGCCGCGGGCCGCGGCCGCTCGACCGCCTCGCGCGCGGCGAGCCGTTCGATCAGCGCGTCGTCGCGGAGCCACTCCAGGAGCCGCCAGAGTCCGAGGTACAGGAGCGTCGGACCCGCGACCGCGACCGCGGCGACCGCGAGGCGCCACCCGAGCGCCGCCGCTCCGACCGTGTCCATGGGTATAGTTCGCACGGGAAGAACGTATGCGTGTCGCCGCCCGGTCGCCGCGCGACCGAGCGCCGCCCGGCCGGTCACCGCTCCGTGAACACGACGGCGTCGCAGTCGGCGCAGGCCCGGACCGGCCGCTCCGGGTTCCCGCTGACGCCGTTGGGACCGCCACAGCAGTTCCGGAGGGTCGTGTCGCGGATCGGACCGCCGCAGGCCGGACAGGTCTCCAGGAACGCGCGGAGGGGCCGGGCGGCGCTCCGCGCGACCACCGGGTCGACGCCGCGCTCGCGGAGCAGTTCCCCGACGGCCGTCTCCGCGATCGCGATCGGTCGGCTGAGCCACGCGTCGCGCCGCCCGTCGAGGAGGATCCGGCCGTCGTGAACCTCGCCGAAGACGTCTTCGCCCGCGACGGCGGCCGCGCGCTCGGCCAGCTCCTCGTCCGCGGCCCCCCGGAGCGACTCGACCCGCTCGTCGAGGGCGGTCCGGAAGCCCTCGGCGAACCGGAGCGTCCCCTCGTCGTCCACGAGGGCGTCCGCGTCGAGCAGCGCCTCCATCGTCGCCTCCGGGTCCGGGTCGCCTTCGCCGCCGTCCCCCACCCCGTCGGGGTCCGCCGGGTCGACCGCGGGACCGTCGCCCGCCGCGTCCGGGTCGTCGGTCCCACGGTCGACCGCCTCGGAAGCGCCCGCCTCGGAAGCGGCTGCTCCGGAAGCGCCCGCCTCGGCGAGCGACCCCGAGTCGACCCCGTCGTCGTGGTCGGGGCCGAACGCCACGGGGAGCGGCTCGACGAGCCGCGGCGCGAACCGCGGCGTTCCCGGGACGACGTACCCGCGCAGCCGGATCGCAGCCGCGCCGAGCAGCGCGACCGAGACGCCGAGCGCGCGCCGGCGCCGGCCGACGAGGAGCGCGACGACCGCGACGCCGACCGCGTTGACCGCGGTACAGGGCCAGCACCGGTTCTCACCGGTGTGTTCCGGCCGCGAGACCGCGTCGACCGCCTCGCGGAGGTCGTCGATCATCGCTCGACCGCCGGGTGGGTGACCGGCTCGCCGTGGATCGCGTTGTACACCGTCGGAAACGCCGCGACGCCGACCGCCTGGACCGCCGCGCCGGCCGGCGTGACCCACAGCGAGCCGACGACGTCGACCGCGAACACCCCGACCCCGACCGACGCGGTCAGGAAGACGAGGCTGAAGTGGACGGTCCGCAGCGGCAGCGTCACCAGCTCCCCCCGCCTGGGCCAGTCGCCGACGTCGACGACGCCGGCGCGGAGCAGCGCGACCCCGACGCTGCCCGCCGCGAGCGCGAAAAGACCGGCGATCGGGATCGCGTCCGGGTACCGGTTCTGTGACACGAGCGCGACGGCGAAGGCGGGCGTCGACAGCACGGCCAGCTCCGCGCCGCCGAAGAACACCAGTTCGAGCCACTGTACGACGCCGCTCCGGAGCCGACCGACGACCGTTCCGGCGGTTCCCATTGACGAACCGCTCGACGCTCGGGACTCAAAGCCGTTCCGGCGGCCGACGCGACCGCCCCGGCGACTGTCACGGTCGTCTATTATTGGCATCAATAGTTATATACGGATGTATTTTATAACAACAGCTGTAATGGTAGATACAGACTCCGGTTCGGACGGCGGACGCGTGGGGGTATCACGACGGCGCTTCATCGAGGCGGCCGGCGCGACGGGCGCGACGGTCGGTCTCGCGGGCTGTGGGGGCGGCGGTGGGAGCGGCAGCGGGCCGATCCAGATCACCATGGACGCCGAGTGGGAGGGCATCTCGGACTCGGTGACACAGAGCCTGTACGACGCGGGGTTAGACGAGTCGATCGAGGTCGAGATCCTGCCCGGGGACTTCGAGTCGGGCGCCCGCCGCTCGGAGTTCACCTCGGCGCTCGACGCCGGCCGTGCGAGCCCGGACATCTTCATGATGGACTCGGGGTGGACGATCCCGTTCATCGCGCGCGGCCAGCTGGTGAACCTGAGCGAGGAGCTCTCCTCGGAGACGGTCGAGTACGTCCAGAACAGCTACCTGTCGAGCGCGGTGAGCACCGCGAGCGACCCCAGCTCCGGCGACCTGTTCGGGGTCCCGCTTTTCCCCGACTACCCGGTGATCCACTACCGGCGCGACCTCGTCGAGGACGCCGGCTACGACCCGGACGCCGAAAACTGGGCGACCGAGCCGCTCAGCTGGCAGGAGTTCGCCGAGGTCGCGGCCGACGTGTGGGAACAGAACGGCGGTCCCGACGGCGACCAGATCGACTACGGGTTCACCACGCAGGCCGACAACTACGTCGGACTCGCCTGCTGTACGTTCAACGAGACGATGACCTCCTTCGGCGGCGGGTACTTCGGCGACCACGAGAACCTGTTCGGTCCCATCGGCGACCGGCCGATCACGGTGACGGACGAGCCGGTCCTGAACACGATCCGCATGATGCGGTCGTTCATGGAGGGACCGGACGCGGAGTACGCGCACCCTGACTTCCCGCAGATCTCCACGACGGACCTCCTCTCGTTCACCGAGGAACCGTCGCGGGAGCCGTTCACCTCCGGGAACGCGATCTTCCACCGCAACTGGCCGTACGCGATCCCGCTCAACCTCGACTCCGACGCGTTCGACGCCGAGGACTACGACGTCATGCCGCTGCCGTACGGCGTCGAAAGCGGCGAGGGACAGTACGAGGGCACCGGCGGCCCGGCCGCGGCGCTCGGCGGCTGGCACCTCACGATCAACCCCAACACCCAGCGGCTCGACGAGGCCGTCCAGGTGCTCGAGGCGTTCGCCAACGAGGAAGTGATGGTGAACAACTTCTCCGAGGGCGGCTACCTCCCGCCGGACCCGTCCGTCACCGAGTCGGTCGACCCGGAGGAGGTCGGCGCGCTCGGCGACTTCCTCGACACCCTCGCGGTCTCCGGACAGAACACGGTGCCGCGTCCCGTCACCGTCGCGTGGCCCGACCAGGGGTCGCAGGTCGCCTCGGAGGTCTCCGCCGCGTACCAGGGCGAGAAGTCGCCCCAGCAGGCGATGTCCGACCTGGAGAGCTCGCTCAGCTCCATCGAATCCGACCTGGCCGAGTAACGAGGGCAGAGCATGTCCACCGACACGCGGAGCGACGGATCCGGTTCGCTGCTCGCTCGCCCGCTCAACTGGCTGGAGACGCAGAGCGAGGAGGTGTACGCCTACGTCCTGTTAGTGCCCGCCTTCGCGCTGCTCGCAGTCGTCGCGTTCTACCCGCTGATCGAAACGCTCCGTTTCTCGCTCCTGGCCGACGCCGTCGCCTCGGCCGACCCGTTCGGCGAGTTCGTCGGTCTCGAGAACTACCTGAACCTGCTGAGCGGCGACACGACGTTCACCCAACAGTTCATCTCGGTTTCGACGACCGACTCGTTCCCGTTCGTGGAGTTCGGTGCGCCGTTCCTCCAGCAGGCGCTTTTCGTCACGCTGGCGTTCGCGGTGTTGAGCGTCCTCTTCGAGACGCTGATCGGATTCGGACAGGCGCTCGTGCTCGACCAGGACTTCTACGGGCGGCGCTGGGTCCGCGTGTCGATCATCATCCCGTGGGCCATCCCCATCGTCATTCAGGGGATGATCTTCTTCCTCATTTTCAACCCGACGATCGGGTTCGGCACCGAGTTCATGCAGTGGCTCGGCGTGTTCGGTAGCAACCCGCTCGCGAGCAGCAGCGACTCGTTCATGATCGTGCTCGTCGCCGACATCTGGAAGACGACCGCGTTCATGGCGCTTCTCATCCTCGCGGGGCTCCAGAGCATCGACCGCGGGCTCTACGACGTCGCGAAGGTGTCCGGCGCCTCGCCGTGGCAGCGTTTCAAGTACATCACGCTGCCGCTCGTCGCGCCCGCGCTCATCGTCGCGATGCTGTTCCGGACGATGGACGCGATGCGGATCTACGGGCTCATCGACGCGACGGCCGGCTGTGAGACGGTGCCGTCGCTGACCTGTCTCGTGATCATCGCGCTCCAGGAGAGCCGGCGCTGGGCGACGGCCTCCGCGGTGGCGTTCCTCACCGCGGTCGTGATAAGCGGCTTCGTGGCGGCGTACCTACTGGCGCTGCGGAACAACGACGGGGGTGTGGCATGAGCGACGGAGCCACCGACGGGGGGACCGCGGCGGAGCCGGACCCGACGGCGGACATCGCCGAGCAGGCGCGGACGGAGGAGCCGGACCTCGACCGCGGCCTCATCGAGGCCTGGGCGGCGCGGATGATATCGAACCCCGACCTCGCGTACCGCGCGACGTTTTACGTGGCGACGATCTTCTTCCTCGTCACGACGCTTTTCCCGTTCTACTGGCTGTTCGTACTCGCGGTGACGCCGCGGAACAACCTCTCTGAGGTCGGCGTCTTCCTGCCGGCCGGGTTCAACCCCGCCGCGTTCCTCGAAATATTCACCACCCTACCGTTCCACCGGTACGTGTTCAACAGCTTCCTCATCGCGACGATCGCGACGGTCGCGGTGCTTTTCGTCGGGAGCCTCGCCGGCTACGTGTTCGGCCGGCTCGACTTCCGCGGCCGCAACCCGCTGCTGTTGTTGGTGTTAGTGACGTCGTTCTTCCCGCCCGCGGCGTTCTTCATCCCGCTGAACCGGCTGTTCAACACGAATGTCGACGTGTTGCGGCCGCTGCTCTCGTCGGGGTCGCTGTACAACACGCCGTACGCGATCTTCATCCCGCTGTCGGCGATCTTCCTGCCGCTGTCCATCTTCATTCTAATGACGTTCTACTCGCAGATCCCGGACGGCTTAGAGGACGCGGCCCGCGTCGAGGGGACGACCCGAATCGGGGCACTGTTCCGCGTCATCGTGCCGCTGTCCGCGCCCGGCGTCGCGACGGCGGGCGTGTTGACGTTCATCTCGGTGTACAACGAGTACTTCTTCAGCTCGCTGATGACCGACGGACGGCCCGGAAGCTGGGCGCCGATGCTCGAGGGCATCCTCCGGTTCCAGGGCGAGTTCGAAGTGTTGTACAACCTGATGGCCGCCGCCAGCATCGTCGCGGTGCTGCCCGTCGCCATCCTCGTCGTCGTCGCACAGGAGAAGATCGTCAGCGGTCTCACCACGGGCGCGGTCAAGGAGTAACCATGGCATCAGTCAAACTCGAAGGAATCACGAAACGGTACGAAGACGTAACGGCAGTCGACGACATGAACCTGGGGATCGAGGACGGCGAGTTCGTCACGTTCGTCGGCCCCTCGGGGTGCGGGAAGTCGACCACGATGGAGACGATCGCGGGACTCACCCTCCCCACCGAGGGGACGATCGAGATCGGGGGCCGGGACGTCACCGACCTCCCGCCGAAGGACCGCGGGATCTCCATGGTGTTCCAGAACATCGCGCTGTTCCCCCACATGGACGTGTACGACAACATCTCCTTCGGGCTCCGCCTCCGGAAGTACGACCAGGAGGAGGTGGACCGCCGCGTGGAGGAGGCGGCCGACATCGTCCAGCTGGAGGGGATGATGGACCGGATGCCGAGCGAGATGTCCGGCGGGCAGCGTCAGCGCGTCGCCATCGCCCGCGCCATCGTTCGCAACCCCGACGCGTTCCTGATGGACGAGCCGCTGGCGAACCTCGACGCGGAGCTGCGCGTTCACATGCGCACGCAGCTCCAGCGGCTCCACCGCGAGCTGGACACCACCATCGTCTACGTCACGCACGACCAGGCGCAGGCGATGACGATGTCCGACCGGATCGCGGTCATCAACGGGGGAGTACTCCAGCAGGTGGCGCCGCCGCTCGAGTGTTACAACGAGCCGGCGAACCGGTTCGTCGCCGGCTTCATCGGGTCCCCGTCGATGAACTTCATCGAGGGGAAGGCGGTCGAGAGCGGGTTCGAGTCGACCTACGCCGACGTCGAGTTCGACCCCGACGCGCAGGGAGTGTCGCCGGGACAGGACGTCACGGTCGGGGTTCGCCCGGAAGACGTTCACCTCGAGCGCAACGCCGAGGAGGCGGGCGCGCCGACGAGGGCGTTCGACGCCGTCGTCGACGTGATCGAACCGGTCGGCAAGGAGGTGAACGCGTACCTCCTGTTCGACCGCGACGTCGAGGCGAGCGCCGAGGGCCGCGGCGAGGGACAGCTGCTGATCAACCTGGAACCCGACACGACCATCGCCGAGGACGACGACGTGCAGGTCGTGTTAGACCGCGAGAACGTTCACCTGTTCGACCGGGCGAGCGGCGACGCGATCGGTCACTCGCTGTAGTCGGCGCCCCGCGGTCGAAGCCGCCCCGACCGTTACGCGACGCCGACGAGCGTGATCCGGTGGGCCTCGATGTCTTCGACCATCGCGCCCCACCCGCCCACCTCCACGGGACCCTCGTCGGTCTCGACCACGAGCGCGACCTGCCCGCCGTAGCTCGCGATGACGTCGACGTCGGCCGCGTTCTCAGTGCCGGTGACGAGGATTTCGGAGAGCTCCCCCTCGACGGTCCGCGTCGCTCCGCTCTCGGTGTCGGTCCCCTCGATCCGGACCCTGACGGTCGCGCCGTCCCGGACGAGCGGCGCGACGTCGCGGACGCAGTAGCGGATGTCGACGTACTCGATCGGCGGCTCGTCGCCGATCGAGGAGTAGATCGGCTCCCAGGTGTCCCACTGCGTCGTGAGGAAGTACCAGTGGAACACGTACGTGTGGGTCCGGTCGTCGACTAAGACGCCGTACTCGTTCGTCGACCCGGCGTGAGGGGCGAAACACGTCTTCGTCCGGTCGACGATCACCGCGAACGGCGAGGGGAGCCGACGGTGCCGCGCCTCCGAGCAGACGTCGCTCAGCGCCTCGGGGTCGGGCAGCGCCGCCGCTTCGTCCTCCGGCGTGTGGATCGAGAGGTTGACGCGGACGCCCCGCTCCGTCGCGTCGCGAAGCGCGGGTCGGAGCTGTTCGAAGTCGTCGACGGCGACCGAGACGTTCACTTGCGACTCCGCCCCGCGGATGAACTCGTCTGCGTTTTTGATCACGGTCTCGAACCGCGTGACGATGGTCACGGTCGACTGCTCGACCGAGGGCTCGTTCCAGCGGCGCTCGATCTCCTCGGTCGCCGCGGCGAAGCGGCTCGCCCGTGACTTGAGGTCGTCGACGATCGCGTCGAGGTCGTTCGCCCGCGCGTACATCGACTCCCGCTCGTACGTCTCGATGTACCCCGTACTCTCTAAGTCGCGCAACACGTCGTAGATCCGGGGGTCGGGGACGCCGCTCGCGTCCGCGATGCGGGTCACCGGCGCCGCCCCGAGCTCGAGGACGGTGATGTACGCGTCCGCCTGATACGGCGAGAGTCCCGCCTCCTCTAACGTCTCGGAGAGCTCTGCGCGCTCCACGGTTACCACTCGACGGCGACACCGACTCGGCCGGCCGTTCGATCGGTCATGGACCGAGCTACCACGGCTGTAATAAAATGTTTTATCATTGTGTTTCCGGGCGGCGGCGTCGCCGAGCCGGGACGCGATTCCGACTGAAAAGGCTTTATTCGGTCCGTCGTCGATGGGGGGTATGAACAACGAGCGCGCCGGCGACGGGGGTCAGCCGCGGTCGCGGTGGACCCGAGAGCAGGCGGGAGGGATCGAGCGGCGCCCCGGAAACGTCGCCCCGGTCGCCGGCCCGCCGGGGGTCGACCCGTTCCCGGACCTCCACGTCTGGGACACGTGGCTGCTGCGGGACCGCAACGGGGCGATCGCCGACGTCGACGGGTGGCGCCTCGCGTTCTCGCTCACCGCCGACGCGGACCTCCTCCCCGGGACCCGGCACGACGTGGCCGAGATCCGGTGTTTCTACTCGGCGGACGGCGAGCGCTGGCGCGACGCGGGTCCTGTCTTCGACGGCGGCGCGCTCGGGCAACGCCAGTGGGCCGGCTCCGCGCTGTACGACGACGGAGACCTGTATCTCTACTACACCGCCGCCGGCCGCGACGACGCCGCGGAGCTGACGTACACGCAGCGGATCGCGGTCGGACACGGCGGATCGGTGACCGCGGACGACGACGGGGTCGCGCTCGAGGGACCGTGGCGCCACGAGACGCTGTTAGAGCCGGACGGCGAGTGGTACGAGACCGAGGCGCAGTCGAGGGGGATGACGTACACCTTCCGCGACCCGTGGTTCTTCGAGGACCCCGCGACCGGCGAGGCTCACCTCCTCTTCGAGGCCAACGTCCCGGCGCCGGAGCGCGAGGGCGACGACGCCGAGACGAGCGAGCGCCGCGAGTTCAACGGCTGCGTCGGGGTCGCCGCCGCCCCCTCGGGCGACCCGCTCTCGTGGGAGCTCCGCCCGCCGCTCCTCGACGCCGTCGAGGTGAACCAAGAGCTCGAACGGCCGCACGTCGTCGCCGCCGACGGCCGCTACTACCTGTTCGTCTGTAGTCACGTCCACACGTTCGCCCCGGGCGTGACCGGCCCGGACGGCCTGTACGGCTTCGTCGCCGACGCGTTCGAGGGACCGTACCGCCCGCTCAACGGGACCGGCCTCGTCGCGACGAATCCTCCGGACGCCCAGTTCCAGGCGTACTCGTGGATGGCGTTCGCCCACGACGAGGAGGTGTTGCTCCAGAGCTTCTTCAACTACCACGACTTCGCGGGCGACTCGCTCGACGCGGTCGCGGAGTTCTCGGAGACCGAACAGCGCGCGCGGTTCGGCGGCACGCTCGCGCCGACCCTTCGGCTCGCGCTCGACGGCGACGAGACGCGGCTGCTCGGCGCGCTCGACGCCTGGCGGATCCCGACACCGGACGAGGCGCTCCCGCCGGTCGACGAGTCCGGACTGCCGGACGACGACTTCGACGGAAAGATCCGCGAGAGCGGCGTTCGCGGCGGCTACGACGCCGACGCGCGGTCCGGGTCGGAGTACGACGAGCCGTTGCCCTAGCTCGCGGGCTATTTCGCGGCGTCTGCGACGCGTGCGATCGCCGAGTGGCCGAGGCTCGGTCTCCGGTGCGTCCGGCGCGGCGAAAGGCGACGGTCTCAGGCCGGGACCGCCGCTTCCGTCCGCTCTTCGGACCGTTCTTTGACGAACGTCACCGGGCAGTCGGCTCCGAGCAGCACGCGCTGCGCGGTCGAGCCGAACAGCGCCTTGCCGGTCGCCGAGCGGGTTCGCCCGCCGACGACGACGAGGTCCGTATCGAGGGCTTCGGCCTCTTCGAGGATGCTCTCGGCGGTCTCGCCGAGCGCGCCGCGGACTTCATAGTCGACGCCGGCGCGCTCGAGGCGCTCCGCGACATCGGTGACGATCTGCGACCGCTGCGAGACGTCGTCGGGCGTGACCTCCGAGTCGGGGTCGATGTTCAGCTGGGTCTCGATCGTGTCGTACCGCTCGTGGTCGAACACGTGGAGGAGGGCGATGCGACCGTTCGGGTCGACGACGGACGCGGCGGTCTCTGCGAGCTCTTCGAGTCGGCTCTCGTCTTCCGATCCGATAGCTAGGAGGACGGTGTTCATGCTCATATCAACTACACGTAGGTGACGAGGGAATTTATATCTTCGCAAAGTTAATCCGGAGTTGAGTTAATATTCATGTAGTTCGGGTCATGCGTGCTCGGGGTCGCGCTCGCGGACCGTCGGGGGAACGGAGACGCGAGGCGGCCGTCGATGGGGTTCAGTCGCCCTACCTCCGAGAGTGGCAAAAAGGCACAGCCGCCGGTCACGGCGAGATGAATCCCGAGTCGAGGCGGGCGACAGCCTACCGTCGTCGCCTCGGTGCCCGCCGAGTCAGTCGGTGCGCGGCGTCGCAGAGTCCGTGTACGCGTCTCCGAGCTCCCAGACGGACACGTCCTCGACGGCGGCGCGGCCGCCAGACGCCGCGAAGGAGATCCCGGTGCTATCCGCTCGGGTCGGGTACACGCGGCTCGTCAGGCAGTGCCGCTCGTTGGCGAATATCTCCACCGTGGAGCCGTCGAGGAAGACCCGGAGCGTGAGCGGTTCGTCGTACGGCGTCACCGACATCCGCTGCTCGTCGCTCCGGGCGCGCGGGTCCTCGCTCGCGGCCGAGCGGTCGACGACGAGCTCGTTCGTCGCTTCGTACCGGATCTCGGTGCGCTCCCGCCGGTCTGGCGACTCGAAGACCGAGAGCGTCACGCCGTCGGCGTCGTCGAGCGCGACCGTCGCGGTCAGTTCGAGCGCCCGGCCGCCGCAGGGCGGGGTCCAGCGGTCGCCGTCGAGCGAAGCCGACTCCCCATCGATTTGTTTCGCCTCTCTGAGGCCGGTCAGCTGTGGCGCCGGACGCTGGGTAAGCTCGCCCGATTCGTCCACCTCGATCCGCCGCGGCACCGACAGCGAGCCGGACCACCCCGCGTCCCACTGCGCCGCCTCGTCGCGGGCCTCCGGGAGCCACCCCCACGTCAGGTAGCCGTCGTCGACGGCCATCGACTGCGGCGCGTAGAAGTCGCCGTGGTCGAGAACGCCTCGGGACGCGACTTCGAACGCCCCGTCGCGTCGCTTACCGACGAAGTACGGCACGGTCTCGTAGTCTGAGACGTGGAGGAGGTCCCACTCTCCGAACCGGAGCAGCTCGGGGCACTCCCAGACCGCCCCGGCGTCCGCTCGCTCGGCGGTCAAGAACTGTCCCTCGTAGCGCCAGTCGCGGAGGTCCTCGGAGCTGTACCGGAAGACCGTCCCGCCGACGTCGGCGAGTCCGGACCCGATGAGCTGGTGCCACCGGCCGTCCTCGCGCCAGACGCAGTGGTCTCGGAACTCCGCCTGCCAGTGTTCCGTCTCCAGCACGTCGACGTCGTCCGGCGGCGCCTCGATGACCGGGTTCGACCGATCTTTGGTCCACGACCGGAGCGTCGGGTCCGCGGCGGTCGCTAGGCAGGGGAGCTGACGACGGTCGCGCCCGCCGGTGTACAGTATCGTCGGTTCGCCGTCGAACTCGACCGCACAGCCGGACCAGCAGCCGTCCCGGTCCGGGCCGTCCGGCGAGGGCGCCAGCGCGACCGGCTCGTCCCGCCAGTGAACGAGGTCCTCGCTCGTGGCGTGGCCCCAGTGGATCGAGTTGTGGTACGGCCCGCCCGGGTTGTACTGGTAGAACAGGTGATACGTTCCGTCGCGCTCGATCAGCCCGTTGGGGTCGTTGAGCCAGTTCGCCGGCGACGTGACGTGGTACCGGGGGCGCTGCCGGTCGCCGTCGAGTCTCGCGCGGAGGCGCCGGAACCCCTCGGCGTCGACCGGGCGGTCGAACCGCGGGTCCGGGCCGCTCGCCAGCGACTCGACGAGCCCCTCGACGAACCGGTCCCGGTTCGTGCCGTACGGCTCCGCGATCTCGGAGGCGAGCGACAGTTCGCTGACGCCCAACACCGCACCACCCTCCGGCTGCCACGAGACCACGCCGGTCTGCGTCGGCCGGTCGCGTTCGCCCTCGACGGTCGACGCGAGCACCTCGCCCTCAGCGGGGAGCTGGTCCTCGTAGCGGGCGTACGGGAGCGTTCCGCGGTCCGCGACCGGGGTCCGGAGCCCGTCGAACGCCTCGACCGCGGGGTGGTCGTCGTACACCGACCGCCAGAGGGGCCCGGTGGGAGCCGTGACGGTCCGCGTCCCGACGGCGTCGGGAGCGACGGACTCGAAGCCGAGCGACGTCACGGCCTCTACGGCGCGGAGGCTCAACAAGAGCCCGCCGTTGCCCCGGACGTACGCCGCGAGCGCCGACGCGGTCCGGTCGTCGACCGCCGGCGCCTCCGCGCGGTGCCACCAGAGGACGTCGTGCGGCGTCGACGCGGTGACCTCTGCCGGGTCGACGGTCTCGACGTCGTACCTGGCGTCCGCCCACTCGCGCGCTGCCTCCTGTCGGTCGCTCGGGGCCCCCTCGACGAGAAGCCCGACGCGAACCGGCGTGGCTGTCATGCGTCGGTTACCGCGTCCCGGGGTAAAAACGCGATCCATCTCGCGGCGCGGGGGCGGCGGTCGTCTGCCGCCGCCGACCGCTCGAACCGGGTGACTGCGAACGCCCCGGTCGGTTTCGATACTTATAATCAACGAGGGGCAAATGACGACGTAGTACCGGTCGGACCGGCGGGGCGCCGCGCGGACCGTGGGCCGCGCCGACCGGATCACACGCACAAAATGACAGAGCGCACATGGTGGAAGGAGGCGGTGGTGTATCAGATCTATCCGCGGAGTTTCAACGACAGCGACGGTGACGGGGTCGGCGACATCCCCGGAATCGTCGAGAAGCTCGACTACGTCGACGAGCTCGGCGTCGACGCCGTCTGGCTCAGCCCGGTGTACGAGTCGCCCCAACGCGACAACGGGTACGACGTCAGCGACTACCGCTCGATCCACTCGGAGTACGGGACGATGGACGACTGGGAGTCGCTGCTGGACGGCCTCCACGACCGCGACATCCGCTTAGTGATGGACATGGTCGCGAACCACACGTCGTCCGAACACGAGTGGTTTCGTCGGTCCCGCGCGGATCCGGACGGGGAGTACGGCGACTACTACGTCTGGCGCGAGGGCGACCCCGACGAGCCTCCGAACAACTGGGAGTCGTTCTTCGGCGGCTCGGCCTGGAGCTACGATGACGGGCGCGAGGCGTGGTACCTCAGCCTCTTCGACACGACGCAGCCCGACCTCAACTGGCGCAACCCCGACGTCCGGGCGGAGATGTACGAGGTGATGAACTGGTGGCTCGACAAGGGGATCGACGGGTTCCGGCTCGACGTCCTCAACCTCATCTCGAAGCCCGAGGAGCTGCCCGACGGCGATCCCGACCGGGAGCTGGTCGGCAGCGAGCACTTCGTCGACGGGCCGCTGATCCACGAGTACCTCGCGGAGATGCGCGAGGAGGTGTTCGCCGGCCGAGACATCGTCACCGTCGGCGAGATGCCGGAGCTCACCCTCGAATCCGCCCGCGAGTACACCGGCGAGGACGGCCCGCTCGACCTGGTCTTCCCCTTCGAACACGTCCAGATCGACTTCGGCCCGAAGGGCCGGTGGGACGCCGGCGAGTGGACGCTGCCGGAGCTCAAGTCGGTCCTCGACAGGTGGCAGCGCGGCCTCGGCGACGAGTGGTGGACGACCCTCTTCTTCGAGAACCACGACCAGCCGCGCAGCGTCTCGCGGTTCGGCGACGACGAGCGGTACCGCTACGAGTCCGCGACCGCGCTCGCGACGGTCCTACTGACGCTTCGCGGAACGCCGTTCGTCTATCAGGGCCAGGAGCTCGGTATGACGAACACGACCTTCGAGAGCCTCGACGACGTCGCCGACGTCGACACCGTCCGCAACGTCCGCGAGTTGATCGCGGACGGCGTGTACGGCGGGTACGGGGAAGTCAGGGGCGTCGTCGAGGCCCGGTCGCGCGACAACGCCCGGACGCCGATGCAGTGGACCGACGACCGGCACGCGGGCTTCACCGACGGGGACCCGTGGCTCCCGGTCAACGACGACTACGAGGTCGTTAACGCCGCCCGAGAGCGCGAGCGGACGCCGTCCGTGTTGTCGTACTACCGGACGCTGATCGAGGTGCGGGGTGACTCGGACCCGCTCCGGTACGGCTCCTACGAGCTCCACTACCCCGACGACGAGCAGCTGTACGTCTACGAGCGTCGCCTCGACGGCGAGCGGGTCGTCGTGGTGCTCAACCTCTCGGGCGAATCACGGTCGGTCGACATCGACAGGGTCGACGCGTCCGCCGCGCTGCTCCTCGGGAACTACGAGTCGGTGCCCGAGGCGCCCGGAGAGCCGTTCGACCTGCGCCCCTACGAGGCCCGGCTGTACGCCGAGTCGCGCTGAGGACGCCGCGGGCGTCGGCGGCGAACGCCGCAGCGGGCCCGTGGACTTAATACCGGCACACGCGAGGTTGCGGTCGAGAGATGTCCCGCCGGCGACGAGGGGAGACGACCGCGGAGCGATGGCACGGCCAGCACAGCGGACGTGGCGGGGCGCGACATGGCGCGTGAGGCGCTCGTCGCCGGCGAGGCGCTGATCGACTTCATCCCCGACAGGCACGGTCCCCTAACGGCGGTCGAGTCCTTCTCCCGACGCGCGGGCGGCGCGCCGGCCAACGTCGCGGTCGGGCTCGCCAGGCTCGACCGGACGCCGTGGTTCTGTACGGCGCTCGCGACCGACGCCTTCGGCGACCACCTCGCGACCGTGCTCGACCGCGAGGGGATCCCGGACCGATTCGTGCGCCGCGAGCCGGACGCGCGGACCGCGCTGGCGTTCGTCTCGCACAGCGAGGACGCCGACCGGGAGTTCACCTTCTACCGGCAGGGGACGGCCGACAGGCTGTTCGACGCGAGCGGCGTCCCGGACGACGTCCTCGACTCGGTTGACGTCGTGGTCGTCGGCGGGGTGACATTGACCGTCGAGCCCGCACGGTCCGCGACGTTCGACCTCGTCGAGCGCGCCCGGGAGACCGGCTGTCGGGTCTGCTTCGACCCGAACGTCCGGCCGGAGCTCTGGGAGGTCGACCCCGAACCGACGCTGCGGCGGATGCTCTCGGCGACGGACGTGCTCAAGGCCTCAGGGGAGGACCTCGGCGGCGACGCGCTGCCGGCGGACCCCGACGAACTGCTCGACGCCGGACCGGACGCCGTCTTCCTGACGGAGGGCGACGCGGGGGCGCGCCTGATCGCCGGCGAGGACTCCCCGTGGGGGCGCGGCGAGTGGCGCCACGGCGGCTACCGCGTCGACGGCGTCACCGACACGACGGGCGCGGGCGACGCGTTCACCGCCGGCGTCGTCGCGGGACTGGTCGACGGGACCACGCCCGAGGAGCTCCTCGGGTTCGCGAACGCCGTCGCCGCGGCCTCGACCCGGTCCGAGGGCGCGATGACCGCGCTCCCGAACAGGGAGGCGATCCGGCGTGTCCGGGAGGACGCCTGACCGCCGCTCCTCCGATCGCTCGCGGCGAGCCTCACTCGGCGTTCGACCGGGCGTTCGCGACGACGACGTCGATCAGGTACGAGAACGCCGGGAACAGCACTGCGACCACGGCGAGGTGTCCGGGATCGATCCCCGCGGGACCGTCGAGGAGAAGCCCGGTGTACTGGAGGACCGCCAGCGTGAGCACCACGACCGTCGTTCGCGCGGCGTACCCTGCGAGCGACCGGTTCGGGAACCGCATACGGCGGGCTGGCTCCTCCACTCACTCAACGCTTTCGGGCCGGTCCCGCTCGCGTTCCCGCCGTCGATCCAACACTCGCTCGAACCCCTTCCCCGGCCCGCCCTCGATCGGCCACCCCTTCGTCCGCCACTGAGGGGGTTCCGGCGAGAACTCGGCGCACGACCCCGAACACTCCCGCGCGGTCGGAACCTTCTCCTTCGCCGCGCAGTGGGGAACGAGCGCGCGCCCCTCGCGCCGGAGTTCGAAGTGTCGGCAGTCGGGTCGCATCGTGTCGTGGAACGAGCGCCACCCCTTCCCGTAGGCGCGCTCCGCGATCTCCAGCCGCAGCGTCTCGGTCTCGGCGTCGCGGCGCTCCTCCTCGCCGGGCGCGAGGTCGCTCGGGTGCCACGCCACATCGGCGGCGTCGGCGTCGACGCCCGCGGAGAAGTCGGTCGCGAGGATCCCCGCTTCGACCGGCAGCTCGCGGAGGAGGGCCGGCTCGACGCGCTCGCCGGTCGTCTCGGTCGCGAGCCACGCCTCGTCGGCGAGGGCGGTCTCCACGTCGTGTTCGAGCTGGTCGGCGAGCCGGTCGGCCGCGGAGCGGTCCAAGTCCGGCTTGTTCTCGACCGCGACGATCCGCTCGACCCAGTCCGGGAACGGGCGCACTCGGCGGATCTCGATCCGGTTCCCGTCGCGCCGCTTCTCGATCAGGCCGCGGCCCGCCGCCCGGTGGACCGCCTGTCGAACGTAGCGCCACGGGTAGCCGGGGTCGGACAAGGCGTCGCGGTACCACGCCCACGCGGCTGGCGCGCCGCGGACGACGTGGAGGAGGTCCGAGTCGATCGTCCGCTCGCCGAACGCGCGCCGCCGTTCGAACGCCGCGGGGTCGACCTCGATCACGACGGTGTCCCAGCGGCGCGCCTGCGTGCCGAGCTGGCGGGCGACGAGCGCGGGACGGCGTCCCTCGCTCGGGTGCCACTCCAGCTCGGCGTACCGACAGACCAACAGCTCGTAGCCGAACTCGGCGTCGGGCGTCACTGTCCACACCGTCGCGGGGCGCGGACAAAAGCGAAACGCTCGGGGCGGGGGCGCCCGCTGTCGGCCGATCGATCGCGCGCCCGTCCCCGCCCCCCGATCAGACGTACTTCCCGTCCTCCTCGTCTTTCCGCTCGTCGAGGTACACGTGGGCCTCCTCGAGGATCTCGCGCGGGCCGTCTTGGGTGATCGTGTTGAGCGCCTGGTCGTAGTCGCGCCACTGGAGGTCGCGGTGCTCCTTCGAGAGTTCGGCGCTCGCCTCGAACGAGCGGGCGATGAACAGGTGGACCGTCTTGTGGATGGTCTTGCCGTTCGCCTCGAACACGTAGTCGTACTCCTCGCGGAACCCGTCGATCAGCCGGAAATCCTCGATCCCGGCCTCCTCGCCGACTTCTCGTATCGCCGTCTGCTGGAGCTCCTCGTCCCCCTCGACCCCGCCTTTGGGGAACTCCCAGTCCCCCGGTCGGCTCTTCAGGAGCAAGTACTCCCGTTCGCCGCGGGTATCGCGGAAGAGGATGGCTCCGGCACTGGTCGCTTCGACCGTCATTGGCCGCAGGTAAGCGATCACCCCTAAAGAGCGTGTCGGACTCCCGAACGGATCCGAACGGCTCGGCCGCGTCGACCGGTCTTCGGCCGGATTCGCGGCGGGGTCTCGCGCGGCGACCGCGGGTAGGTGCGTTTTTACCGCTCCGGCGGTCATTCACGCACGACCCCCAGCCATGACCTTCGTCACGAAACTCCACTTCGCGTCCGGCGACCGCGACGTGCTCGCCGAGACCGTCCAAGAGCTCAAAGAGACGCTCGAACGCAAGGGCGCCGAGTGTAAGGGCCCGCACGCGAGCCCCTCGGAGCGCGTCACCGTGCCGCTGTACAAGGACCTCTCACCGGGCGACGAGTTCTCGCCGTGGCGCTACGACGTGTATCACCGCTCGATGGAGATCCACGGCGCCGACGACATCGCGCGGTCCGTCGTCGCGCGCGGCTTCCCCGACTCGATCCACGTCGAGGTCGAGGTCGGCCAGAAGAAACCGCTCGGTCACCGGCGCGACTGAGTCGCTCGACGCCGCCGAACCGACCGACGACTCCGGTCACGGCTGCGGTTTTCGCCGCGTCGGAATCCACGCGCCAGCGCCGGCTCAACCGAGCGTCCGGAGGTTCTCCGTCTCGACGCGGTCCGGCAGCCGCGCCAACGCGGCGTCGCACCACGCGTCGTGCCCGAGCGTGAGCGTCGTCTCCGGGTTCGCCGCCGCGAGCGCGGCCACACCCGCCGCCGCGGCGACCTGCGCCGCATCGTCGGTCCGCTCCGGAACCTCGGCGGTGAGCGGGTACGTCTCCGAGAGCGCGGGCGGATACGGCCCGAACGGTGGCTTCACGCGCCACACCGCGTCGTACGCGTGATTCGAGGGGGCCTTCGACTCGGTGAGCAGGAGGTCGTCGGGCGCCGCCAGCCTATCGAGTCGGTCGTGGTGTCGCATCACCTCGGGGCGACGGGCCGCCTCCCGTGAGGTGTAGAAGAACGCGTCCTTCGACCCGGGGTCGGTCCGCTCCAGTTCGTCGGCGTGGTCGAGCAGCGCGCGGTAGCCGTCGAGCATCGCCGGGTGGCCGCGGGCGCGGCGGTCGACCAGCTCCAGCAGCGTCCCCGAGCGGATCGCCTCCTTCACGCGGCGCAGTTCCTCGAAGGTGACGTGGAGGTTGTGCTCGGCGAGCAGCCGCTCCGCCTCGCCGTCGTCGAAGCCGCGGAGGTCCGCCGGCTCGTGGTCGGCGCACACGGGACACGAGCAGGGGAAGTAGTCGAGCGCTTCGAGGTGTTCGGTGCCCGAGACCGTCAGGTAGCGGCCGTCGCGGGCCATCAGCGCGTACGCGGCCGAGTCGAACAGATCGCAGCCAGCAGCCACCGCGAGCGCCAGCATCATCGGGTGGCCGGCCCCGAACAGGTGGACCGGCGCCCCCGGCCCGAGCCCGCGCTTCGCTGCGCGCACCGCCTCGACCACCTCGGCGTAGCGGTACGAGTTGAGCAGCGGCACCATCGCCCCGACCGGGAACACGTCGAGGTCGGTCGCGGCCGCGTGGCGCCCCGCCTCCTCGCGGAGGTCGGCGTACGTCGCCCCCTGGACCGGCCCGTTGACGAGCATCTCGCCGGTCTCGGCGGCCTCGGCGTCTGCGAGCGCCCGCTTCGTCGTCTCGAGCTCTGACTCGGCGCGCTCGCGGTCGGCGTCCGGGGGCGTCGGCACGTCGACGGGCGTCGCCACGTCGCTGCCGATCTGTCGCTGGAACTCGATTATCTCCTCGGTCGTCACGTCGATGTCGCCGTACTCGGCCAGCTGGAAGGAGCCCGAGTCGGTCATGATCGCGCCGTCGAAGCCGAGGAACTCGTGGAGCCCCTCGTCGAGCACGCGGTCGCGGATGCGGTCCGTGCTGCGGATGATGTAGGAGTTCGTGATCAGCATCTCCGCGCCGAACTCCTCGCGGAGCCGCTCCGGCTCGATCGTGAGCACGTTGGGGTTGACCACGGGCAGGAGCGCCGGCGTCTCGACCGTGACGTCGGCGCGGGGGACCGTCAGCCGACCGATCCGCCCGGCGGCGTCGTGGTCCCGGATCTCGAAGTGATCGCGCATACCCGGACTGCGCGGACGCGAGCGGTAAGGGTTGCGTTCGGCGGCGAGCGCGCCCGCAGGGGCCGCCCCCCGGCGCGAGCGGGGCTCAGAGCCCGGTCGGATGCGAGAGGTACGTCGTCTCGACGCCCCAGTCGGCGGTCAGCGACTCCAGCGCCCGAACGCCGAACGTCTCCGTCGCGTAGTGGCCGGCGAGGAAGACGGTCACCCCGGCCTCGCGGGCGTCGTGGTACACCTGTTGTTTCCCCTCGCCCGTGATCAGCGCGTCCGCGCCCGCCGCGACCGCCTCGTCGAGCCAGTCGACCCCGGAGCCGGTGACGACCGCGACCCGTTCGACCTCGTCGGGCCCGAAGTCCAGGACGCGCGTGGGCGACGGCTCGCCGTCCGGTTGGCCCTCGAACCCGTCGAGCGTCTCGCGGAGCGCGTCCGCCGAGCGCGGCGCCGCCGTCTCCCCGATCGTGCCGATCGTCACCGGGCCGATCTCGCCGAAGGGGTCACGGTCTTCGAGTCCGATCTCGGTGGCGACGCCCGCCGCGTTGCCCAGTTCCCGGTGGCCGTCGAGCGGGAGGTGCGAGACGTACAGCGCGATGTCGTGCTCGATGAGCGCCGCGATCCGGTCGTGGACGCGACCGGTCACGCGTTCGATGCCGCCCCACGAGAGCCCGTGGTGGACCACGAGGACGTCGGCGCCCGCGTCCGCGGCGGCCTCGATCGTCGCCGTCGCGGCGTCGACCGCGAAGGCGACCCGTTCGACCTCGGCGGGTCCGGTGCCCGGGCTAGCGGCCTCGCCGCCCGGGCCGACCTGAAGGCCGTTCGCGCTCGCGTCGACGTCGGCGTACGCGGCCGTGTCGAGCTCCTCGTCGAGTCGGTCGACGTACTCGGAGAGCCTCATACCGGTCGGTGTGCGCGTCGGCGAATAAAGGGCGCGGAGCGGGCGCGGTCGAGAACGTCGGGGCCGGCGGTCGGGGGTCAGTCGTCGAGCTCCTCGGCGACGGAGTCCGGGACCGCGTCCGGGGAGCCGACCCCGGCGTCGGGAGCGTCCGACTCGACCGAGTCGCCCGTCTTCGGCGTGAAGTCGGGGTCGAACAGCCGGAGCGCCGTGCGGATCGTCTCCCAGTCGTCCTCGCCGGCCGCGTCTCGGAGCGAGTGCGTCGGGGCGGCGAGCAGCTGGCCGACGAGGGCGTCGGCGAGGTCGGCGACCGTCTGGCGCTGCTCGTCCGTGAGGTCGCCCTGCGCCTCCAGCTTCGACATCGCGCGGTCGAGCTCGCGCGCCTTCACCCGGTCCGCGCCGGCGTACATCGCCGAGATGGCGTCGTCGGCGCGCTTGCGCTTGTACGCCTCGAGGATGCGGTCGAGCTCCGCGTCGATGATCGACTCGACCTCGCGCGCCTCCGCGGCGCGGCTCTCCCTAGTCCGCTGGGTCACGTCTTCGAGGTCGTCGATGTCGAAGACGGTCACGCCCTCGCGCGCGCCGGCCGCCGGGTCGACGTCGCGGGGCTGCGCGATGTCGATACAGACGACCCGGCCGGCGCCGTCGACGTACGACGGGTGGACGACGAGGTCGGGGCTGCCGGTCGCGGTGACGACGAGGTCGGCGTCGGGGACCACGGCGGGGAGGTCCGCGAGCGGCACCGCCTCCGCGGGCGTGTCGACCTCCTCGGCGACGAACTCCGCGTGCGGGACGGTGCGGTTCGCGACGACGATGTCCGAGACCGGCGTGTCGTCGAGCGCCCGGGCCGCGAGCGTCCCCATCTCGCCGGCCCCGACGACGACGGCCGAGCCGTCGGTGAGGTCGATCTCGTCCGCCGCGAGCCGGACCGCGGCGGAACCGAGCGAGACGACGCCCTCGTTGATCTCGGTTTCCGTCCGCGCCCGCTCTCCGACGTGGAGCGCCTTCGTCACGGCGTCCTTGAGGACGGGGCCGATGCCGCCGGCGGACTTCGACTCCTCGTAGGCCTCCCGCAGCTGCCCGATGATCTGGTCTTCGCCGAGCACGAGCGACTCCAGCCCGGAGGCGACGCGCATCAGGTGTTCCAGGCTCTCCTCGTGGTCGAGGCGGCGGACCGCGCCGCCGCGGACGTCCGGCGCGAACGTCGACAGCGCCGTCGTGCCGTCGACGGTCCGGTCGGTGACGACGTACGCCTCCGAGCGGTTACACGTCTGCACCGCGAACGCCTCTTCGACCCCTTCTCGCGCGAGCAGGTCGGAGACGGTCGCGCGGACGCCGTCGCCGCCGGCGGCCTCGATCTCGTCGACCGTCGCGTCGGCGTGGGCGACGCTCACGCCGGCGATCGCACCCGTCTCTCTCATCGGTCGAGTACCTCCTCGATCACGGTGTCGGCCTCTTGCCGTCCGTTGGATCTCCCCTTTTGTAAACCCTTCCAAACCCCCCGGGATCTGACAACGCGTCGAACCGCTTCCCGGCGTTTCTCGGGAGGTATACCCTCGGATTTCAGTTCCTCGCGGATCTCGCCAGAGAGCGCCGCCATCTCGCCCGCCCCCTCTATCTCGGCCTCGATCCGCTCGCGTAACGCCTTCGCGAGCGCGGGGCTGGTCCCGCCCGTCGAGAGCGCGACGGTCACCGGCTCGTCTTCCACCGTCGCGGGCACCACGACGCTCCCGGGGTCGCGACCCCCGGAGACGTCGGTCCGGTTGACCAAGATCCCGCGGTCGAGCGCGGCCGACTCCACGGCGGCGTTGACCGCGGCGTCGTCGGTCGCGGCGACCGCGAGCGCGGGACCGAGCCGATCGATCCAGCCGGCGACCGCGTCGGCGTCCGGAGCGGCGCGTAGCAGTTCGATCGCGGTGTCGCGCTCCGCCGCGGGGTCGTCGGGCGAGGGCAATCGCTCGTCGAAGTCGGGACTCACGACCACGACGCGCGCGGCCTCGTCGAAGCCGCGGGCCTTCCGCGAGCCGACGGCGCCGCCGCCGAAGACGACCACCGTCTCGCCCGCGAAGTCGTGGTACAGCGGCGTCACGGACGGCCTCCGGTCCCCGCGATTCGGGGAGTCACGCCGTGTTGCTGTCCGCCCGGTCCGCGATGCGGATACCGGTCTTCTTCAGGATGCGCGTCGAGAACAGGGTGTCCCAGTCGTCCGCGCCGACGTCCCAGTAGTCGTCCATCAGCTCCCTGACCTCGGCGATCCGGCGCTCGCTCTCGGCCTCGGTGCGGCCGTGCGTCATGGCGAAGAAGTTGTACTCCCAGACGCCGGCGTGGCGCGGGCGCTCGTAGCAGTGCGTGACGAAGCCTAGGTCGGCGACGGCGGGGCCGACCTCGTCAAGGGCGTCTTCGGGCACGTCCCAGACGGTCATCCCGTTCTCCGTGTAGCCGAGCGCGTAGTGGTTCGGGATGACGCCGACGCGGCGCACCTTCCCCTCCCGCTCGAACCGCTTGATCGTCTCGATCACCCAGTCCACGTCGGCGCCGACCGCGGCGGCCACGTCGGCGTACGGCGTCTCGGTCACCGGGAGCCCGCCCTGGATCTCGACGACGAGGTCGCGCTCGTCGGGCGTCAACGTTCCGCGGTCGCTGGGCGAGACGTCGGGCCCGAGCCCCGAGAGGTCCACGTCGCCGTCGGGGACCGGCCCGTCGACGAGGAACTTCGCGCCGACGTGGAACTCCCGGAGCTTCGGGAGGTTGTACGTCTCCTGGCTCGTCGCGTCCTCGATCTCCGCGAGCACCTCCTCGACGCGGTCGCTCCCGTCCTTGTCGGGGTCCGGGTGGTCCGCGACGCTCACCACGAACCACATGTTGAGGTGCGGGTGCTCCCGCTCGTAGTTGTGTGCGACCGCGGTGAACTCGTTCACCGTCTCCGCGACCTCGTCGTAGCGGTCCTCGGGCGCGTGCATCGCGACGAGCGAGGCGGCGCCGCCGATCTCCTCGGCGTTGACGAGCGCGCCGAACCGCGAGAGGATCCCCTCCTCGTCGAGCTCGCGGACGCGCTCGCACAGCTCCGGTCCCGTCACGCCGACGCCGCGCTCGCGGAGCGCGGCCGCCGCCGCGTCGAAGGGGCGCTCCGCGACCGGGAAGCCGCCCTGGAACGCGTTGATGATCGCGCGGTCGAGCGCCGTCAGGTCCGCGTCGACCTCCTGCATGGACCGATCTCGGAGCCGCGCGAGAATAAGCGATCCGACCTGACGCCGCGCCGCCGCGGCGGAGGGTGACCGTCGACGCCCGGCGCGCTCCGGGAGCTACCCGTCCACGTCGCGGGCGATGTCGGCGAGCGACGACCGCGGCCCGCGGTCCGCGTCGTACACGGTCCGCTCGCCGGGGATCCGCAGCCCGTACAGCTCGCCGGACACCACCACGTCGAGGACGACGCTCTCGCCCGGCTCCCGGCCGTTCGCGTCGAGCCACTCGACCAGCCGGTTCGTCCCCTCGCCGGACTCGCGCGCCAGCCGCCGGTTGTCGAACGCGCCGCGGAGGAGCCGCCCGCGCGAGTCGGCCGCGACACGCGCGTGGTACTCGCCGCGACCGATCGCGACGCGGATCAGGTCCCCCTGACTCACTCCGAGCGCGTCGCAGGCCCCGGACTCGACGCGCCTGTCGAGCGCGTCGTCGTCGGGAAGTCTGACGCAGGGGCGGCGAGTGCCGCCGCTCCGGGCGAGCGAGACGCGAACCGAGGAAACGTCCTCGCCGTCGGAGGGAACGCGAGGCATCGAAGCGCCGTTACTCGTCGGCGTCGGCGTCGCCCTCGCCGAGCGCGGCCGCCACGTCGCCGTCGCCGTCGACGACGCTCGCGTTGATCTGCGCGATGTCGTCGTCGACCTCGCGGCCGCGGACGGTGATCCGCTTGCGCTCGCCCTCGCGGGAGGGCTCGAAGCCGACGCCGCCCTCGAGGAGGAGCTCCTTCAGGCGGGTGCCGGAGACGTCTTCGCGCATCGGGCGCCCGGTTTCGTCGGAGCCGCCGGTGAGTTCGATCGTATGGTCGGAGAGCCCGACGGCGTCGCCGCCGATCTCGTCGCCGAGTTCGCGACCGAGGAATCGGTTGGCGTCCTGTCCGTCGACCTCTCGCTGGAACGTCTCGCCGGTCTCGGGGTCGGCGACGACGACTTTGAATTCGGCCATGCCCGAACGCAGACCCCCGCGCATAAAAAGCACGTCGAAACGTCGGAACCGCGCGCCGCGCAGCGCTCAGTCGGCTGCCCCGCCGACGCGCACGATCCGGCGCTCGCCGTCGCCCCACGGCCCCTCCACGAACGCGGTCTCGACCGCGCGGGCGACGGCGTCGGGGTCGTCCGGACCGCCGGCGTCGGCGACGCTCCCGACCGAGCCGGGATCGAACGGCAGGCCGAGCGCGTCGTAGACCGGTTCGGTGACCGACGCGATCGGCGCGGCGTCCGCCGCCGAGACGACGAGGACGCCGGCGACGAGCGCCGCGTCGGCGCGCACGCGCTGCGCGAGCCCGGCGACCTTCCCGCCGCCCGCGGCCCCGCCGGTTTCCGTCGCACCGCCCCCAGCGACGCGCAGGGAGTGCTCGCCGGGGCAGAACGCGGCCGGGGGCTCGCCGCGGACCACGTCGGCGCCGAGGTCGCGGAGCGCGTCGCGGAGCGTCTCGGTCGCGGTCTCGTACCGCGAGTCGATCGACCCCCGGTCGCCGCCGGTCGGTACTGCGACGCCGAACGAGAGCGTCGACCCGGTGTACGCGACCGCGCGACCGCCCACGTCGCGCTCGACGGCAGGGAATCCGGCCGCGCGCGCCGCCCGCTTCGCCCGGTCGAACCCCGGCTCGCGGGTGTCCCGCCGGCCGAAGGCGACCTGCTTCGGCGGCGCCGTGACGCGGACGGCCGGGACCCCCTCCGCGGCCGACGCGAGCAGGTCGCCCGCCGGCTCCCGGTCGGCCGCCGGGGTCGCGAACTCGCCCCTGTACACGCGCATGGACGTGCCGACGGCGGCGGCACACAAGCCCCTTGCGCCGAGCGCGGTCGCTCGGGGCGGGGAGAAACCGAGGGCCCCGGGGGGCGCCGGCGCGTGACACAACAGTTTTGTCGGCGCTGGAAGTGGTACCGGTATCGATGAGCGACCTGAGCGCCCTGCCGGTTCAGGCGTACCTGACCGCCTGCCTGCTGGCCGGCGTCATCGGGCTCTGGCTCGGTCGGGTCGCGTGGCGGGAGCGCGACGAGCCCGGCGGCCTCGAGGTCGCGCTGTACCTCCTCAGCGGCGGCGGCGCGTCGCTGCTGTACGGCCTCCAGATCGCCGCGTCCGGTGAGCTCGCGATGCGCGTCGCGCTCAGCCTCGCGACGCCGCTCCTCGGCGCGCTTCCCGTCCTCTGGATGGCGTTCGCGCTGGCGTTCACCGGGCGCGAACGCTGGCGGACGGAGAACCGGATCGTCGCGCTCGCGACCCCCGCGTTCGTCTGGGTCCTCCTCGCGTGGTCGAGCGGGACCCACGGGCTGGCCCGGCGCTCCGTCGCCCCCGTCGCCGACGGCCCGTTCACGCTGCTCGGATACGGGTTGGGTCCCGCCGGCGGCGCGTTCGTCCTCTTCGCGTACGCGCTGTGTCTCGCCGGCGCGTCCCTCGTCGTCGACCTCTACGACCGGACCGGGAACCGCTACCGGCTCCAGACGTTCGTCGTGCTGCTCGGCACGCTGTTCCCGTTCCTCGCGGGGGCCGTGACGTTCGTCGACGTCGGGAGCTACGGGGACCTCTCGTGGCTGCCGACGGCGTTCGTGATCCACGGCGTGTTCCTCTACGGCACCGTCTTTTGGCTCGGCACCCTCGACGCCGCGGTCGTCGCGCGCGACACCGCGGTCGAGGTGATGCAGGACCCGGTGATCGTCTCCGGCTCCGACGGGCGGATCCGCGACCTCAACCCCGCCGCCGAGTCGCTCCTCCCGCCCGACGCGGTCGGCTCGTCGCTGTCGGACGTGTTCCCGCGGCTGGAGTCCGGCGTCGAACACCCGATCGCCATCGGGGACCGCGAGTTCGACATCCAAGAGAACCCGATCACGGACCCGCGCGGGACCGACCGCGGCCACGTCTTCCTGCTCCGCGACGTGACCGCGCGGGAGCGGCGACAGGCGGAACTCGAACGCCGGGAGGCGGAGCTCGAACGGCAGAACGAGCGGTTAGAGGAGTTCGCCGGCGTCGTCTCGCACGACCTGCGAAACCCACTCGCCGCCGCGTCTGCGGCCGTCGAGCTGGCCCGCCAGCGCGACGGCGACCCCGACGGCGCCTTAGAGCGGGCCGCGAACGCCCACGAGCGGATGGACGACATGATCGAGGGACTCCTCGCGCTGGCGACGGCGGGGGAGACGGTCGACGACCTCGACCGGGTTTCGCTGGACGGGACGGTCAGACGCGTCTGGTCGCGGCTCGAGACCGCCGACGCGACGCTGACCGTCGAGGGCGACGCGACCGCGTTGGCCGACCGCGACCGGCTCGAACAGCTGACCTCCAACCTGTTCCGCAACGCGATCGAACACGCGGGAGAGGACGTGGCCGTCACGGTCGCTATCACCCGAGGCGGCGACCGGGCCGCGCTCTCGATCGGCGACGACGGTCCCGGGATCCCGGCCGAGGAGCGCGAGCGAGTCACCGAGCGCGGCGTGTCGCTCGGCGGCGGCACCGGGCTGGGGCTGGCGATCGTCGGCGACATCGCCGAGGCGCACGGCTGGACGCTCTCGGTCGCCGAGTCCGACGCCGGCGGCGCGCGGTTCGTGATCGAGGGGATGGAGGTCGCCGACCCGTGACCGACCCGCCGGAGGCGACCGTCACGCTCCCCGCGGAGGTCGTCGAGCAATACGAGAAGTTCTCGCGGTTCAACTCCCCGTACCCCGCCCACGAACGCGGTCGCGCCGTCGACCTCTACCCGGGCGACGGGGTCGGCCGCTCTCCGGTCGCCGGGACCGTCAGCGCGGTCCGCACCGTCGGCTGTCCGGACCGCCCGTATGCGGCCGACGAGGACCACCTGATCGTCGTCGGCCTCGACGACGAGTGGTGTGCTCGCGCGGGCGCGCCCTCCGGCACCGTCGCGCGGATCCTCCACGTGATCCCGGCGGTGACGCCGGGCGACCGGGTCACCGTCGGCGACGCGCTCGGCCCGACGACCCGCTCGGGCTTCTTCGGCCAGTGGGTCGACGACCACGTCCACCTCGGGTTCCGCCCGCCGGACGCGAATCCCCTCCGAGCGAGCGGGTCGCTCCCGGTCGCCGCGGACCTCCCCGTGGAGCGGGTCGCGTGGGACGGGACCGGAACCGTCGTCGAGCGGGGGCCGACCCACGTCGTGCTCGCCGGCCCGCGGCGGACCGAGCCCGGACCGTCGTTCGCGGCGCTCGCGAGCGACGGGGGGGTCCCGCTCGACGGCGGGCTGACGCACTACGCGGGCGGCGGGACGTTCGCGGCGAGCGACGCGGCGCCCGGCGAGGACGGAAGAGACGAGCGACGCCCGCGGTCGGGCGACGCGGTGTCCCTCCTCGGGACCCGGATCGGAACCGCGGCCGCCCACGGCGGGGGGTCGTCCGGGGCGCCACGGGTCGAGTGGGGGGCGGTCGACGTCCGCGCGAACGGCGATCGCATCGTGGGGCTCTCCCTGTTCGCCGCGCGCGGCGAGCGCTTCGGCGTCAAGTTGGTCTGTCCGGACCGCTCGTTCGCGATCGGCGAGTCGGTGACGGTCGAGCTCGTGCCAAGCGACGACCCGATCCGGCTCGGCGTCGGGTGAGCGAGGCCGTCAATCGATCGCCGGTTGTCGCCCGTTTCCGGGGGGTACAAGCCGTCCCGGGACGACCGGCGGGACATGGATCAGACGGACATCGCGGAGATGGACCCGCTCCCCGACGCGGCGACGCGGTTCGTCGAACAAAAGTTAGAGGACGAACACGGCTACCTCTCGTGGCTGAACACGTCGGTCGAGACGGTCGAGCGCGGGCGCGTCGTGCTCTCGATCCCCTTCGACGAGAAGCTCACGAACACGGACGGGCAGACGATCCACGGCGGCGTGGCGGCGACGCTGATTGACACGGCCGGCGGCGTCGCGCAGCGCACGACGTTCGAGGACCCGCTCGACGGCGGCGTCGCGACGGTGAACCTCAACGCGAACTACCTCCGCCCCGCGACCGGCGACCTCCGCGCGGAGGCCGAAGTGATCCGGGCCGGCGGCTCCATCGGCGTCAGCGAGATGACCGTCACCAGCGGCGTCGACGGGGACCGCGGCGAGGTCGTTGTCGGTCAGGGATCGTTTCGGCTGTTCCGCGAGTAGCCCGGGAGGTCGGCGAGGATCGCGTTGATCCCGCCGCGACCGCCGTCGCCGTCGAGTGCGGCCGCCAGCGCCGCGACCGGCTCGCGGCCGGCGCGATCGGGGGCCGCCCTGACGACGACCGACTGCTCGCCGAGCGGGACGAACGCACAGCCCAGCCGTTCCGCCGTCTCGCGGAGCCCGAGCCCGGCGTCCGCGTCGCCCGCGACGACCGCGCGGGCCGGGCTCTCGAACGCCTTCGCGGTCCGCTCGTAGCCGTCGATCCGCTCGGCGAGGTCCCGGCGGTCGGCGTCGCGCTCGTCCGCGAGGTCGTCGAGCGCCGTGTCGAGGCTCCGACGGAGGCCCGAGACTGTCGGCCGGTTCCGGAAGCGGAGGTCGCGGTCGACGAGGTCCGCGATCCCGGTCACCGCCTCCGGGTTGCCGTCGGGGACGACAAGCCCCCACTCGCGGGTCCAGCCGCCGAGGGCTTCGGCGCCGACCTCGCGGTCGGTCGGTCCGGCGGTCACCGCCACGTCGGGGACGCCGTCGCGGAGGCGGCGGTGCCCCTCGCGCGAGCCGACGGCGAGGTACCGCGGGTTCGCGAGGCGGTCGAGCAGGCGGTTGAGCGCGGGGTCGTCCTCGCCGACGCCGAGCAGCGTCGGCGGGCGCACGTCCGGCGAGAACAGCTGTACCTCGACCGCCTCACCGGCGTCGAGGACCTCCGTGTCCGGGTCGACCGCGACGACGCCGTCAGCCTCGACGAGGCTCGTCGTCGCGCCGGACCCCTTGTCCACCGGGTAGACGAGCGGGGGGGCGTCGTCGTCTAGGTCGAGCAGGCCGACGGGCATCAGCCGGAGACGGCCCTCCGAGTAGCGCTCGCTCACGCCCATCCGCCCCTCGACGGTCGCCGTCGCGGGCTCGGGCTGGCCGGCGGCGTCGCGGATCGCGGGCGCGACGAACGTGCGAAATATGGTGAGCGCGGACACCGGGTAGCCGGGGAGGCCGACGTACGCGGACTCGCCGACCGAGGCATCGTTCCGGGCGGCGTCCTCGCCGACGCCTTCGTCGCCGTCGCCGTCGCCGCCGTCGGAGCCGCCCCGGTCGAGCCGGCCGATCAGCATCGGCTTCCCGGGCTTGACCGCGACGCCGTGGAGCAGGAGCTCCCCGCGCGCCTCGATCACGCGGTAGATGACGTCGACCGCGCTCGCCGAGGTCGACCCCGACGAGAGCACGAGGTCGCACTCGTCGGCCGCCCGGCGCAGCAGCCGCTCCATCTCGTCGTAGTCGTCGCCGGCGTGCGGGTAGAGGACCGGCTCGCCGCCCGCCTCCTCGACGCCGGCGGCGATCGTCGTCGAGTTCACGTCGTAGATCTCCCCGCGGTCCGGGTTCAGCGCCTCGCCCGGGCGGACCAGCTCGTCGCCGGTCGAGACGATACCGACCCGCGGCCGCCCCTCGACCGGGACCTCGTCGACGCCGAGCGCCGACAGCAGCCCGATCTCGCGGGGCGTCAGCCGCGTGCCCGGTCCGAGCGCGCGGGCGCCGGCGGCGATGTCGGTCCCGGCTGTCATCACGTGATCGCCCGGCGCGACCGACGTGCGGACAGCGATCCGCGAGGGACCGTCGTCGTCGACCCCGTCCCCGCCCGAACCGAGCTCGTCGGTGCGCTCGACCATCACGACCGCGTCGGCGCCGTCGGGCATGACGGCGCCGGTGGAGATCTCCGCGCAGGTCCCCGGCTCGACGGTCACGTCGGGCGCGGCGCCCGCGTGGACCGCGCCGACGAGGTCGAGTTCGGCGGGATCCGCCTCGTCCGCGCCGAAGGTTTCCCGCGCGCGGACGGCGTACCCGTCCATCGACGCGCGGTCGAAGCCGGGCACGTCGATCGCGGCGTCGACGCGCTCGGCGAGAACGCGACCGCGGGCGTCCGCCAGCGAGACCGTCTCCGGGGTCGGCGACAGGTCGAGCGATTCGATCGCCTCGCGCGCGGCCTCGGGGGTCGCGAGGTCCCGGAACTCCTTGCGGTCGCTCATTCCGTCACCTCCCACAGTTCGACGTCGACCGACTCGCCGGCGTCGAGCCCCTCCCGCGGCTCGGGCACGACCACCCAGCCGTCAGCGAGCGCGACGCTGGAGAGGATGCCGGAGCCGCTCGCGCGGGTCGGCGTCGCGGTCGGGAGCGCGTCGTCGACCGCCGCGTCCCCGTCGGGGCCGTCGTCGGGACCCGAAAGTGACACGCGCGCGAAGGTCCGTACACCGGGCTCGCTCGCGACCTTCCGGCCGAGCGTCGCGCGCCGCGTCGGGAACGGCTCTACGTCGGCCCCGCCCGCGCGCTTCATCGCAGGGCGGAGGAACTGCGCCGCGTTGACGATACACGCGACCGGGTAGCCGGGCAGCGACACGATCGGCGTCCCCTCGGCGCGGCCGAGGCAGACTGGGTGCCCGGGCTTCAGCGCGACGCCGTGGACCAGCACCTCGCCGAGGTCGCCGACGACCTCGGGGATCAGGTCCCGCTCCCCGACCGACGAGCCGCCGGTGGTGACGACCACGTCGGCGTCGAGGTCGGCGGCGACGGCCTCGCGCAGCGCCTCCGGGTCGTCGGTGACGACGTCGCGGTAGCGCGCCTCGCCGCCCCAGCGCTCGACGAGCCGGGAGACGGTGAGCCCGTTCGTCTCGATCACCTCGCCGGGGCCGGGATCCGACTCCACCAGCTCCTCGCCGGTCGGAATCACGGCGACCTCTGGCGGCTCCCGGACCGTGACGGTGTCGAAGCCCACCGAGCGCAGCAGGCCGAGGTCGGAGGGGCGCAGGGCGTGGCCGGGCTCGTAGAGGCGCTGGCCGTCGGCGACATCCTCGCCGGCCTCGCCGACGTTCTCGCCGGTCGCGACCGCCTCGAACACCTCCACCTCGCCGTCGACCGACTCGACCTGTTCGATCATCACGACCGCGTCCGCGCCCTCCGGGACTGCGCTGCCGGTGTGGACCCGAGCGGCCTCGCCGGGCGCGACCGCGTCCGCCTCGGCGGGCTTGGCGGTCAGGACCGCCGGCGATCGGTCGCCGGCGCCGAAGGTGTCGCTCGCGCGGACGGCGTACCCGTCCATCGCGGCGCGGTCGTACCCCGGCACCGGCGCCGGCGCGTCGATCGGTTCGGCGACGACGCGGCCGTCGGCCGCCTCGACCGGGACCGTCTCCGTCCGGTCGTTCGGCGCGACGGCGTCGAGCAGCGTCGCCCTCGCGTCCGCGACCCGGGTCCGCCGCTTGAACCCGGACTCCCGTCTGTCGTGGCTCATGCTCACACATTCGCGGCCGCGGGCAAAAACCCCGTTCTCCGCGGGCGCCGGCGTTCGGACCCTCGGTCGCGGCCGCTCGCCGACGCCCCCGGCCGCCGACGCGCCCGGTCAGGCGAACCACGAGAGGAACCGGCGAGTCCGGTGGACCGACTGGAGGGCGGCGACCTTCGCGGCCGTGAGCGCGCCGAGGGTCGTCCGCCTGGTGGCCCGGGCGCCCCGGGCCGCGCCGGTCCGCGCGTAGTACCCGGACCGGCGTCCGGCTGCGCCGACGTAGTGTTTCGCCGCCATTCGGATCGGCGCGCGCCGGCCGTCGACGGTCGTCGTGCCGCGGCGGATCGCCGTCAGCACGTCGTCCGCGGTGACCTCGCCGACCGACTCTCGCCCCTCGATCGTCAGCTCAGTGAACGCCCGGCCGACGTACTGGAGGTGGTGCGCGTCGCTCGCGGCGACCCCCGGGTAGCCGTGGGTCGCCGCGAACCGCCGCGCGCGTCGGTTTCGGTACCCCGTGAACAGCCACGCGTTGAACACCTCGACGGCGTCGACCTCGGCGCCCGGCGCGGCGGCCCCGGCCGCGTCGACCGCGTCCTCGTCCGGCAGTTCCGCGTCCACGCCGGACGTTTCGGCGTCCGGCGCTTCCCCGCCGGAGCCGTCGCCCGATCCGGGCGTCGGGATGTCGCGCTGACGGACGCCGTGGCGCGAGCGCTGAAACGGGTGGGGAACGATCGCGACGCCGCCCTGCTCGTGGATCCGCCGGACCGTCTCGGCGTACGGCTCGCCGCGCGGCGGCATTCGATCGACGCCGATCGCCAGCAGGTGGCCGTGCGCGGTCGACACCTCCACGCCGGGGATGCCGATCAGCCCGTACTCGGCGGCGGTCTCCGCGGCGCGTTTCGACTCGCGGATCACGTCGTGGTCGGTGATAACGACCGCGTCGAGCCCGATCTCGGCCGCGTGTTCCAAGATCAGATCGACCGGCTCGTGCCCGTCGTAGCTGTCCTCGGAGTGCACGTGCGGGTCGATGCTGACGGTGACGCGGGACACGACCGAACTACGCGGCGGGAGGTATATAAATGGAGGAGCGGCGGCGGTTGGCCGAGAAGGGATCCGTCGCGCGCGCCGTCGACGGTCTCACCCCTCTCGTAACACCCGCACCTCGTGGTCCGCGTTCCCGCGGTCCACGATGGCCACGTCGCACTGGACGTCCTGGATGCGCTCGAAGGTCGGCGGAGAGACGAGCCGCGAGGCCGCGGAGCGGTCCCCGCTCGACCCCATGAGGACGAGGTCGTAGGCGTCCGCGTTCGCGCCGAGAAACGCCGTCACCTCCGACCGCGCGACCCGCGTCTCGACCGGCCCCGTCGTGGTCTCGACGAGGTTCGCCAGCTTCGTCTCGGCCCGTCTGCGCTCGGACTCGGCGTCGATACAGGTACAGACGCTCACCCCGCCGCTCTCGCCGGCCAGTCGCTCTGCGAAGTCGATCATCGCGTGCGCCGAGTCGCCGGGCCGGGCGACCAGTACGAGGACGCGCCGCCAGGTGTGGACGCCCGTCGTCGACCGGAACGCGACGGCGTCGAGTGGACCGGCGAAGACCTCCCGGGCGAACGGCGAGAGGAGGCCGTCTTCGGTCTCGTACGGCGTCACGATCAGGTCCGAGTTCGTCGCGCGGGCGGTCTCGACGGCGACCCGGGCCGGATCGCCGTCGGCCGCGACGACCACCTCGCACGGCACGTCGAACCGGGCTCGGATCTCCGCGGCGTGAGGTTCGAGCCGCTCGACCGCCGCCGCCGCCGCTCGGTCCGAGACCTCCTCCTCAAAGTCGCCGTCGAACGACGCCCGCACCGAGTCCGGGAGGTCTCCGGGCGTCGCGGCGCCGTGGTCGGCGGACACTGCCCGCTCCGCGACCGCCATCTCCGCGTCGTCGACGATGTCGAGGAGGACGACCTTCCCGGCGTCGTGGGCGGCCGCGAGCCGCGCGCCGAAGAACGCGGTCGCCTCGCTCGTCTCCCCCCGCATCGGCACCAGGACGTGGTCGTCAGCCTGCGTGGTCCCGTAGAGGTAGCGAGCGCGCTCCTCGTAGAACCGCGTGCGCCAGACGGTGAACGCGCCCGCGACGAGACTGCCGGAGACCGCGACGGCCACGACGTAGGCCGCCGCCGGGTCGACGGTGGTGCCGAACACGAGCACCGCGTCGCCGCGCGCGCTCACGAGGACCAGAAGCGCAGTCGAGAAGGCGGCCGGTTCCTCGACGCTGGCCAGCCACGTCAGGCCGCCGCAGAGCATGATCGACAGCCCGGCGCTGAGCGGACTGATCGCGCCGGTCGAGACGCCGCCGACACCGAGCAGCGAGAGCTCCAGCGCGGCCCACCCCGCGAGCGCCCCCGCCACGAGCCCCCCGACGAACGTTCTCGGCGAGGAGTACTGTCCCTGCGGGTCGGAGAAGAGCGTGTAGGCTCCCGACGCCAGCGGCGGGAAGAGGAGAAACGAGAGGTCGGTCAGGTTCGTTATCTGAGTGACGAGCGCGATGAGCATCGGCACGAGCAACAGCGTCGTCAGGTGGAGCAGATTGCTCGTGTCCTCGGCCCACTGCCGGAGTTCCGCGAACTCCCGGCGTTCGATCCGACGTGCCCGTCGGCGAGCGGCGCCGAGTTTCGCTCGCAGCCTGTCCAGCATTACTCTTGCTTCGCTCGTGGCGGTCAAGAGCGTGGCGGAGCGTCCGACGCGAACGCCGAGCGTGACCCCGACGCGCGTCGGCGACGGAGACGACGCGGACCGAGACGCCTCGACGGGGAACCGAGCTCGCCGGACGACGACCGCGCGCAGCCGGCGGTACCAACCGTTAGGTTCCCGGAGGCGAACGGGGACGTATGACCGACGCGGACGACGCCGGCGATCCCAGCGAGTTCCGTGACCTCGACGACCTGCCGGACGACCCGACCGACCGGGAGTACGTGGAGCGAACGATCCGGCTCGCCAAGGAGGCGGTCGAGGCCGGAAACACCCCGTTCGGCGCCCTGCTCGTGGTCGACGGCGAGGTCGTCAGCGAGGCGCGCAACGAGACGCGGACCGAGGACGACGTGACGGCGCACCCGGAGCTGACGCTCGCGCGGTGGGCCGCGCGGGAGCTCGACGCCGACGAGCTCGCGGACTGTACCATGTACGCCAGCACGGAGCCGTGCCCGATGTGTTCGACCGCGATCCACTACGCGGGGATCGACCGGGTCGTCTTCGGCGTCGACGGCGAGACGCTCGGCGAGCTCTCCGGCGGCGTGGTGCCAATCCCCTGCGAGGAAGTGGTCCGGCGCGGCGGCGGGGAGACGAGCGTCGAGGGACCGATCGCCGTCGACGCCGCGATGGCCGTTCACCGCCCCTTCTTCGGCGAGTCGTGACGGCGGAGTCAGATGCGAGCGACGGCGGAAGCGGTGGTTCGCCGGCCGTCCTCTGCGTCGGGGCCGCCGCGATAGACGAGTGGTACGCGGTCAGCAACCTCCCGGAGCCGGACGGCGGCGCGTTCGCCCGGGAGGTCACGTCCGCGTTCGGCGGCGTGGGCGCGAACGTCGCGGTCGCGCTCGACCGCCTCGGCCGCGACGCGGGGCTCGTCAGCCGCGTCGGCGACGACGAGTACGGCCGGAGAGCCCTGGAGTACCTCGGCGAGACGGGCGTGGACGGGACGCACGTCGCGGTCGGCGACGACGCCCACACCCGGTCCTTGATCCTCCGCGACCCGGATGGGGAGCGCGCCATCGTCACCGCCGGCGAGAGCTTCCGCGGGCTCCGCCTCGACGGCGACGCGCTCGCCGCGATGGCCGACGCCGACGCGGTCTTCCTCACCGCCTACACGCCTGACAGCGTGGCGCGGCGGGCCCTCGACCGGGTTCGGTCGCTCCGCGAAGCCGCCGAATCAGGCGAGTCAGGGAGCGACCCGCCCGCGCTCGTCTTCGACCTCTCGGGATCCGTCGAGGAGCTAGTCGGGCGCGGCACGGAGCCGGCGACGGTCCACCGGTTTCTCCATGAGGCCGACCTGTTCGTCGCGGACGGCGTCGCCGCGCCGGCGTTCTTCGGATCGGCGGACGCCGCGGTCAAGCGGGTCGCGAGCGCGCATACCCGAGCGGCCGAGTCGGCGCCCTCACCCGGGCCCGAGTCGCGGTCGCGGGGTGGCCCGACGTGGCCCCGCGCCGTCCTCACGCACGGCGCCGACGGGATGACGGCGATCGCGGGCGGCGAGGTGTCCGAGTTCGACGCGTTCGACGTCGAGACGGTCGACGCGACCGGCGCCGGCGACGCGTTCACCGCCGGGCTGATCGACCGGTGGATCGCTGGAGCCCCCGCGGGGCCGTCCGCCGACCGTGACGGCGTCGCTGGCGGCGTCCGGTTCGCGGCCGCGATCGCCGCGATCAACTGTACGAGCCGGTTCACGCAGCCCGGGCTCCCGACGCGGAGCGAGGTCGAGGCGTTCCTCGCGGACCGCGGCGTCGACGTCGGCCGGTAGGGGACCCTCCTCCCGATCACCGCGCCCCGCTCACCGAACCGCGTCGGCGGCGTCGACGAGGTCCGCGACGCGGTCGGCGTCGACCGGGGCGGTCGTCTCGCCGCCCCGTTTCAGCGCGGTGCCGACGATCGCGCCGTCGGCGACGTCGAGCAGGTCGGCGACCGTCTCCGGCGTGACGCCGCTGCCGACGAGGACGGGCGTGTCGAGGCCGTGGCGCTCGCGCTCGGCGACGACCGACCCGAGGGCGTCGGTATCGACCGCCTCGCCGGTCCCCGGCCCGGAGGCGATCACGGCGTCGGCGAGGCCGCGCTCGGCGGTGTCGGCGAACGACTCGGCCGTGTACCCCGCGGGCGTCAGCGGGGCGGAGTGTTTCACGTCGGTGTCGGCGAAGACGCCGACGTCGACGCCGAGGCGGTCGCGCAGGCGGAGCGTCTCGTGGGCGCGCCCCTGGACGATCCCCTGGTCGGTGACGCGGGCGCCGGTGTGGACGTTCACCCGGACGAAGTCGGCGCCGACCGCGGCGGCGACCGAGAGGGCGGCCTCGGCGTCGTTCCGGAGGACGTTGACCCCGAGCGGGAGGTCCGTCTCGGCGGCGACCGCGGTCGCGGCGCGGGTCACGCCGGCGACGACGTGCGGCGGGACTTCGTCGGGGTAGAAGGGGGCGTCGCCGAAGTTCTCGATCACGATCCCATCGACGCCGCCGCTGTCGAGCGCGCGCGCGTCGCTCGCGGCCCGGTCGACCGCCGCGCGCATCGCCTCGCGGCCGTCGTCGGGCGCGTTCGGGGCACCGGGAAGCGGCGGGAGGTGGACCATGCCGAGCAGCGGCGCAGCGGTGTCGAAGGTGGATTCGAACTCCATTCTCGGGGACGAGGAGGGCCTCGGACAAAAGCCTCCCCACAGCGTTTAGGCCGCCGGCCACCTGGATCCGGTCGAGATGGGAATCGACGCGACGACGACCGGCGACGGCGACGTGACGCTCGTCTTCTCGCTCGGCGCCGCGCGGTCGCTCGCCGACCCGGCCGCGGCGTTCGCCGACGCGCGCCAGTGGAGCCGCCACGTCGGCATCGTCGCGAACGAGGCGGACCGGGCCGCGCAGTTCGCGGGCGACTACGGGATCGACAACGACTACGCGCTCACGAAGTGGGACAAGTGGGGGACCCTCGCGGACATCCGTGAGCAGAGCGCCGCCCCGCGGTGCGTGTTCGTCGGCACGACCCGCGCGGACGAGCGCGTCGCCACCGAGACGGGCTACGAGTTCTTGCGCGTCGACGAGGCCGCCGAAAAGGCCGGCTGGGAGCTCTCTGACCCGAGCGCGACCGGCGCGGACGGGGGCGCCACTGACGACGAGCGCGGGAGGGGGCGCCTCGGCCGGCTGCGGCGCGCGGTACGCGAGGCGATCTCGCGGCTCCGGTAAGGCCTCGGTCCGCGCTTTTCGGTCGCCCGTCGTCCTCCGGGGTCGACCGCGGAAGGTACAAACCGTTCGTCGCCTAACGTGGGGTATGTCCTCACCGCTCGCGGACGAGCCGGTCGAACCGGCCGGCGACGACGCGGAGCCGCTCGACGGAGACGAGTGCGCCGACCACCTCGACGAACTGGGCGACGCGTGGGAGGTCGTCAACGACCACCACCTGGAGGCGAGCTACGAGTTCCCCGACTTCGAGACGGCGCTCGCGTTCACGAACGACGTGGGCGAGCTCGCCGAGGCGGAGTGGCACCACCCGGACATCTCGCTGTCGTGGGGCGAGGTCGGGATCGAGATGTGGAGCCACGAGGTCGGCGGCCTCACCCGCGCCGACTTCGTGATGGCGGCGCGGATGGACCGCCTGTACGCCGCCGACGGCGAGTGACCGCACCCGTCCTGACCTGACACATCAACAAACGGGTTTAAACCCCTCCCGGCGAAACGACGGGTAATGAGCGAGAACGTCTTCCTGGTCCCGATCGACCCGGAGAACTTCGACCGGACCGTCCGGTCCCCGGTCGATCTCACCGACTACCCCGATCGCCCCGAACCCCTCGCCGACCTCGACGAGACGCGCCTGTGGGCCGTCGACGACGACAGCGGCAACGGGTCGACGTTCGAGAAGATGGCGTCGGGCGACCTCCTGCTGTTCTACGCGGACGACGAGTACGTCGCGACCGGCCGCGTCGGCGAGGCGTTCGCGGACGAGGACCGCTGGGTGAGCGGGACCTTCTGGACCGCCTTCCCCACCACGCGGGTGTACACGGTCACCGACTTCGGCGCCGTCGCCGCGCCCAAGCGCGCAGTCAACCGGATCTTCGACTACTCGTCGTCGTACACGCCCGGCTTCATGCGCGTCGCCGACAACCGCGTGACCGCCGACCTCTCGTCGATCGAGTCCGCGCTGGAACACTACACGAAGCGGAACGCCTGAGCCCGGGCCGCACGCGACGCTCCGTCGCTCCTTCAGTTCTCGACCGAATCCGTGAGCGTCGCGTACGCCGGCTCGTACGCCGCCGCGATCCGGTCGGGATCGCCGCGGACGTCGCCGGACAGCGCCGGCAGCGAGACGGTCGCGAGCGGCTCGATCATCTCCGTCACCGCGTCGACGTGCTCCTCGCGGCTCCCCTCTCGCGGGCTCCCGGCCGCGACCGCGCGGGCCTTGGCGTAGCGGTCGCCGGCGTATAGCCGCGCGCGGCCGGGGTCGACGACGGCGACCGCGTCGGGCGCGACCGGCCCGTCGCGGGGAAGGGTCCCGGCCACGTCGGCGTACGACTCGACGACGACCGGGACTGGCGTCCGCGCGACGCGGTCCGCGAGCCGCTCGATCGCGGGGAGGTGCGCCTCGGCCATCACCTCGTTGAACGCCGGTACGTCGCGCACGCGAGTCGCCTCCGCGAGGGGGAGGCGGTCGGTCAGCGCGTCGGGGAGCAGCCCCGCCTCCTCGGCCGCGCCGTTGACGACGAAGCGCGTGCCGGACGCGGTGGTGACGCGGTCGCAGAGGAACGTGCGCTCTGCGTCGCCGAGCATGCCCGTCCGTCCCGGCGTCGGTCGCCAGAGCCGGTGGACGGGGTTGATCGATTCCGGCGTGACCGCCGAGGGCGACGGGGAATTGTCGTCGGCCGCCGCGAGCGCGCGGGTGTTCGCGGCCGCGAGGGTGCGGGCGTCCTTCCCGTAGAGTCGGGCCGCGTCGGTCGCGATCAAATAGTCGTCGTGGTCGAACCAGAGGTCGTTGCCGGCCCGGGGCTTGACGCCGACCGCGTCGCCCGCGCGGTCGGCGAGGTGGGCGACCAGCCCCGCCGAGAAGGTGGTCTTGCCGGCGTCGACGCGCGCGCCGCCGGCGACGAGGTACGTCGGCGGGTCGGATCGGTCCCCGGTCACGCCGACTCGTCGAGTTCGTCGGAGTCAGCGTCCGACTCGGCGTCGGTGTCGGACGCCCCGCTGTGGTCCTCGTCCGTGGCGAGCCCGTAGTATCCCGGGCCGTCCTCGGTCAGGGGCTCGGCGACGACCATGTCGTCGGCGTGGACCATCACCCACGGGACGGCCCAGTCGACCAGCACGGCCTCGGTGTCGGGGTCGACCTCGGCGTCCGGTTCTAACCCCTGAAGCAGGCGACCGATCTCCGGGATCGTGTACATCTGGTCCGGCTCGAACAGCTCCGCGGGCTCGTAGAAGTCGCACGGGTAGGTGGCGTCGAACGCCGACTTCGGTTCGGGCATGCGCGAGCGTACGCGACGGCGTCCGTAAACGCTGCCGATACGGTTCGAACCTCATTCCGTGGGGTGGCGCGCGCCTTCGAGTGGCCGCCGAAGGCGGCCGCGAGGAGCGCGTGCGAGGGAGTCGGCCGACTGGAGGGAGGCCGACGAGGCTGGGGCGGTGAGAGGTGCGGTGCCGTGCGGGACGGGGCTCAAACGGGCAGCCGCGCTCGCCGAATCCCAGCGACGCAAGCACCGCAGGGAGTGAGCACGGCGGACGACCGCGGAGCGCGGCGAAGCTGTGGGAGTCGAGCGCGGCTGGGGCTTCGGAGGCGTTCGTCATCGCCTCGCCGGCGACCAGTCATGACTCACACCGCCTACGCGAACCCGTCGCTCACCGGGCAACACGCTGCGAAAAAATGCGGATCTCGACGCGCGTAACGCGTCCGGAGACGCGCTTACTCGAACAGCTCGACGGCCTGCTCGTAGCGGGTGGACGGCTCGTCCCAGTCGACGACCTCAAAGAAGTTGTCGACGAACTCGCCGCGAGCCGGGCCGTAGTCGTGGTAGTAGGAGTGCTCCCAGACGTCGAGCGCGAGGATCGGGTGACCGCCCCAGACCGCGCCCTCGTCGTGGTTGTCGACCACGACGTTGCGAAGCTGATTCGAGAACGTGTCGTACACCAGCAGGGCCCAGCCGCTCGCGCTGCCCGCGGCGGCTTCGAACTCGCCCTTCCAGGCCTCGTACGAGCCGAAGTCCTCCTCGATACGGTCGGCGAGGTCTCCTTCGGGCTCGTCGCCGCCCTCCGGCGACATGTTCTGCCAGAACAGGTCGTGGAGGATGTGGCCCGACGAGTTGTGGGTCACGTCGCGGATGGCCCCGGCCGACGAGGAGAAGTCGTGGTCCTCGCGGTTGGCCTCGAGCGTCTCCTCGGCGGAGTTCCAGCCGTTGACGTACCCCTGGTGGTGGGTGTCATGGTGCCATTCGAGCACCTGTTCGGAGATGTGCGGTTCCAGCGCGTCGTAATCGTACGGCAGCGGATCGAGTTCGTAACTCATGCTTGTATCACCTATCACGAACATGTGCCGGAAACCTGTTAAAGATAATGCGGCACGTGGTACCACGCGTCACCGGACGTGAGTGTTACCGGGCGTTTCAGGCCAGCAGCGATGTGATTGCGGTTCCGGCGGTCGAAAGCGCGAGACGAGAGACCGATCCGAATCGGCTGTCGAGAGAACCGAGTAACTGAATTCGGTTTCGCGGTCGCTCACTGATTCAATCCCGCACGAAACGCGCGCAGCACGAGCTGCGCCGCGCACCTACGGTGGGACTGGGATTCGAACCGATGTGAGACGTTCACCCTCGCTCCGCTCTGGCGCTGCGACTCACAGGCTTCGAATCCCGCACGAGACGCGCGCGGCGCGAGATGCGCCGCGCACCTACGGTGGGACTGGGATTCGAACCCAGGAAGCCGTGAGGCTACCTGCTTTCAAGGCAGGCGCAATGGGCCACTCTGCCATCCCACCACACGTGACTGCTCGGCGTCGGACGACTAAGTGGTGTCGGATCCGACGCACCGGGCCCCGCCGCCGCGCACGAGACGCTCAGTCCCGAACCAATCGTTGCTCGCCGTCCTCGACGACCACGTCCAACCCCTTCTCGTGGACGAACGCGGCCGTGTAGTCCGGCACGACGCGCTCCGCGGCGAACCGCGCGCGGAGCATCGGGACCACGTCGAGGAGGTCCGCCCCGGTCTCCAGCGAGGGGGACGGCTCGACGAAGTCCACGGAGCGGTCGGCGTCGCGGCCGCGCTCCGCGAGCGTCGGCAGCGCGGGCGCCTCGAAAGCGCCGTCGAAGTCGATCGGTTCCGTGAACCCGGCGTAGTACGCCCGGCCGTCCGTCGAGGGCCCGAGGACCACTTCGGTCGTCCGGAGCTTCATCGCCGCGGAGTCGACGCTCGTCCGCGAGAGCAACGGCGCGGTCGGGGTGACGACCGCGACGGAGTCGGCGCCCTCCTCGCGTAAAAGGTGGGTGACGGTGTTGCCGGCGCGCGCGCCGAACGACGAACCGACCTGCCGCTCGAAGCGGACCTCGTCGGTGCCGCCGAGGGTGTCCGCGACGAGCGTCCGCAGCTCCGCCTCCGGACTCGTCTCCGTCCGGTGCTCGGCGGGGAGGTCCTCGTCGTCGGGATAGTTGACGAGGAGCTCGCCGCCGGAGCGGTCGACCGCGAGGACGGCGTCACGGAATTGCGCCTCGTAGAGGTCAGCCGCCTCGGCGGCGGACAGCGGCGTCGACTCGGCGATCGCGGTTCCGACGAGCCCCTCGCGGGGCGGATTCGCCAGCAGGACGACGACGGTCATACGGGATCGCGGCGCGGGAGCGCCTTCAAGTCGCCGTTTCGGTCCGAGGAAGGGGAGCCCGGACGCGCGGACCGATCTGGGAGATGCGGCGGTCGGTCAAGAGAAGTCGCGGCGCATCGCGATCTCGAACCACGGGCAGAGGCGGAGCTGCCGGTACAGCTCGGGGTTCTCGTGGAGGTGGTCGTAGTCGGCCCACAGCATCCCGCCGATCTCGTCGTCGTCCGGGTCCAAGGCGGTGTCGTCGAGGGTCACCTTCAGCACCGCACACACCTCCCACTCGACGCCCTCGTTCGGGTAGTAGCGCTTGTACTCGAACTTGTCCGTCACCCGGAGGTCGTCGTACTGGTCGGGCGAGATGCCCAGCTCCTCTTCGAGGCGCTGCTCGGTAGCGTCCTCCTGAGATTGTCCCTCGACGGGGTGGGAGGCGACCGTGCCGTCCCAGTGGCCGTCCCAGAGGCGCTTGTTCGGCGCGCGCTGGGCCAGCAGGATCCGGCCGTCCCGGTCGAAGACCAGGCAGGTGAACGCGCGGTGGCGGATCCCGTCGCCGGTGTGCGCGTCGAGTCGGTTCACCGTTCCCTGCGCGACGTCGTCCGGGTCGACAGCGATGACGTCCTGAAGCGCGTTCTCGTGGTCGGTGTCGCTCGCCTCGCCGGTCGCGTCGTCGCCGGCGGGATCCCCCGGTGCGGCCGCGTCTTCGGAACTCATGCGCGGTACGTCGCAGACCAAGGCTAATAAGGGTTCGATACGACGGTCGCCTCGCCGCGCCGGTCGTTCCGCTTTGGCCCGCCATCCGCCGATGCTACCGCCCGCCGCCCGGGGCGCTTCGACGCTCTTAACCGCGTCCCGGCGCTACTAGCCGCGGATGAGTGACCCGGCGCTCGACGTCGTCGAGTTCGTGTTGACGACGCACTTCTACACGCAGAACCGCGACCTCGACGAGAACGACCTGCCCCCGCGGTTCCGACAGGTGTTCTGGTCGGCCGACGCCGCCGAGGACGCCCCCGGCGGCGTGGAGCGACCGCTGAAGGCGACCGACGAGGCCACCCGCACCGCGACGGGCGTCGAGCGACCCTGGGACGCGGTCTCCGACCTCCTCTTCACCCAACGCACGGAGTTCTCCGGCGAGATATCGCTGACGCAGCCCGGAATGGGACTGGAGTGGTACCGCGACCACGCCGACGACGACCGGATCGCCGGGAACCCGACGCTCGTCGCCGCCTTGGAGGCCGCGGACGACCTCGATGCGCCGGTGACGCGCGAGGCGGCGAGAGACGACGTGCGGCCGGTCCAAGCCGACCGCGTCTGGATCGACGCGCTGCTCTCGCAGTACTTCGACGAGGACGAGGACGGGGAGATGCTCGACCTCGTCAACGTCCGCGCGCCCGAGGAGATCGAGACGACGCTGGCGGACCTCGTCCTGACCGGCGACCAGGAGGGCGAGATCCAGAAGATCGTCAAGGCGATCGAACACCGCGAGTACCTCGCGGAGATCGGCCTCCGCGAGATCGGAAAGCTGCTGTTCGTCGGCCCGCCCGGCACCGGAAAGACCACCGTGTCGCGCGCGCTCGCTCACGAGCTCGGGCTCCCGTTCGTCGAGGTGAAGCTCTCGATGATCACGAGCCAGTACCTCGGCGAGACGTCGAAGAACGTCGAGAAGAGCTTCGAGGTGGCCAAGCGGCTCTCGCCGTGTATCCTCTTCATCGACGAGTTCGACTCGGTGGCGAAGACGCGCCGCTCGGACGAGCACGCCGCCCTGAAGCGCGCGGTGAACACCCTGCTGAAGTCGATCGACGAGGTGTCGCTGGTCCGCGACGAGGTCCTCCTCATCGGCGCGACGAACCACCCGGACCAGCTTGACGCCGCCGCGTGGCGCCGCTTCGACGAGATCGTCAACTTCCCCAAGCCGGACCGCGACATGCGCGCGGACATCCTCCGCGTGGTGACCAAGGAGATGAAGATCGCGGACTTCGACCCCGAGGAGGTCGCCGACCGGACCACCGGCCTCACCGGGTCCGACCTCCGGATGGTGCTCCGCGAGGCCGTCCTCGGCGCGCTCACGGAGGACCGGATGACGATCACGCAGGCGGACGTGATGGAGGCGGTCGAGGACTTCGAGGAGCGCGACAACCTCAAGAACATGGACATGATCGACGGGGAGGGCGCCGAAGTCCTCGGCGAGACGGGGTCGAACGACGCCCACGACCACGCGGATCACGACCACGATCACGCCGACGAGGGGTCACCCGACCCGGCCCGCGGCGCCGAGCCGCAGGGACGGACGCAGGACTGACGCGTCGGCTTCGGTTCTGCGGTCGAGTATGAACGCCGAGTTCGCGGCGACTCAGCGCCGAACGCCGGCGACCGTATAGCCGAACCCGCGATCGACGATCCGCGGGTCGAGGCCGGCGTCGTCCATCGCGGCCGCGAGGTCGTCCGGCGCGCGGAACCGCGACTCCATCCCGATCGCGCGTTCGCCGACGGCGAGGAGCCGTCCGAGCGGGTGGTCCGGATCGAACTCCCGGACGACGAGCGCGCCGCCGGGCACGAGCGCGCGGGCTGTCTCCGCGAGCGCGGCGTCCTGATCGGGCAGGTGGTGGAACGCGTCGACGACCGTGACCGCGTCGACGCTGGCGTCCCGGAACGGGAGTCGCCCCGCGTCGCCGGCGAGGCCAGAGAGTCCGCGGACGCGCCGCGCCCGTGAGAGCATCTCGACGGAGGCGTCGACGACCGTGATGTCGGGACCGGTCAGCGCAGCCGCCGCCCGTCCGGACCCGCCGCCGACGTCGAGGAGGCGCTCGATCGGACACTCGGCGTGGGCGAGCCCCGCGGCGAGCGCCTCGCCGTCCGCCGGCGGCATCGCGAGGTCGTACAGCGGCGCTACCCGGTCGAAGAAGCCCACGTCGCCGAGTCCGTACATGAGCGGAATGAGCCCGGCGACGGATAAAGAGCCACCGACCGTGTTTAACCGCTCGACGCCGTACGACGACCTATGGAGTACGCGCTCGTCTGTCCCCCGGACGAGGGGACCACCCTGCGGCTCGATTACCGGGCCTTCGCGTACGCCGGGAAGTTCGTCGTCGGCGGGCCGGGGAAGTCGGTGATCCGGACGCCGGACGGGAGCCCGGCCGCGCCGGAGTGGGAGCCCGACGAACCGCTGCCGGAAACGGTCAACCCCGACGCGTTCGACGAGGACGTGATCGCCGCCGTCTCATTCTCCGCGGACCGCACCGACCCCTCCTGCTGTCGACTCCGCTACGTCACCGTCCACGCCGCGCGGCGCGGCGAGGGGGTCGGCCCGCGGCTCATCGGTGAGACCGTCGCCGACCTGTCCGCCGCCGGCTTCGAGCGCGTGAAGATCGCCGTGAACAACCCGTTCGCGTACGAGGCGTGCCACAAGTGCGGCTTCGCGTACACGGGGGAGCAGACGGGTATCGCCGAGTTGGAGCTGGCGCGACCGGCGGCGGCGCCCGCGGACGCAGAGCCAGAGCGGTACCGCGAGGGGCTGGAAGCGTTTCGCGAGACTGACGGGGAACTGAGTCGAGCGGAGCGCCGATTCGTCGCCGAGCGGCTGAAGCGCGGGCCTCCGGAACTCGACCGGAGCCCGCGTGACGGCGGCTAGTTGAGCGCCCAGATCGCGTAATTGAGCGCGGTCGCGAAGCAGACCCACGCGAGGTAGGGGAGGAGAAGCGCCGCCGCGCGCCGGTCGACGCGGTCGAACGCCCAGACCGTCGCGACGACCAAGGGGAGGAGGACGGCGAGGACGACGAGCCCGAGGTCGGGGCGTTCGAGCCCCCAGAAGACCGGCGACCACGTGACGTTCAGGACGAGCTGGATCCCGAACAGCGCGAGCGCCGTTCGTACGCGCCCCGCCGACGCCGCACCGTCGCGTCCGGCGAGAGAGACGAGGGCGGCCGCGGCGCCGCACAGCGCGTACAGGATCGGCCAGACGACGCCGAACGCCCAGCCGGGCGGGTAGAAGGCGGGCAGCTCCAGCGCCGCGAACCACGCGCTCTGTGTCGTGGTGAAGGGGACGCCGAGCGCGCCGATCAGGTTGACGGCGACCGCCGCGCCGGCGATGCGGAGGATGTCGCGTCGGTCCGGAAGCCGAGAGGTCGCGGTCGTCGCCATGGGCGTTCTCGACCCCGCTCGGGCTTAAATCCCGCTCAGATCGCGTCGTAGTCCTCCCGGAACGTCTCCAGCGTGGCCGCGAGCACGCCGATCACGATGGGGCCGACGAAGAGCCCGGTGAACCCGACCGAGTAGATGCCGCCGAACACGCCGAGGAGGATGACCGCGGGGTTGAGGTGCGCCTGCTGGTCGATGACGAGCGGTCGGGCGTAGTTGTCAACCATCGCGATCACCGCGACGCCGTAGACGGCGAGGAACACGCCCGCGGTCACCTGGTCGATGATCACGAGGTAGGCGGCCGCCGGCCCCCACACGAAGAAGGCCCCGATGAGGGGTAAAAGCGCCAGCACCGCCATCACGAACGTCCAGAACACCACGTTGGGGATGCCGGCGGCCCACAAGCCGAGCCCGGCGACCAGTGCTTGGAGCAGCGCGACCGAGATGTGGCCGATGACGACCCCCCGAGTCATCACGTTGACGCGGTCGACGAGGTCGGCTGTGACCTCCGCCGGCAGCGGGCTCGTCTCTCGGATCCACCCGACGAACGCCGGACCGTCGATAAGGGTGTAGTACACCAGAAAGAGCGCGAGCGACAGGCCGACCGACGCTCGGATCGCCGTGTTCAAAACACCGCTAAACCCGCCGAACAGCGTCTGGACGAGTAGTTCGCCGCCGGTCTGGAGGAGATCGCCGATCTCGGGATCCTGTCCCGTGAGCGTCGCGATTTCGGCTTCGATCGCGGCCACGTTTATCGACGTCTCGCCCGCCGCGATCGCGGTGAGGTCGCGGACGAACACCAACGTGATGTACGCAAGCGGCAAGATCACGGCGACGATGGCGGAGAGGATGAGCGTCAACGCCGACAGCATCTCGCCGAACCGCGTCGAGACGCGACGGCGGAGCCGGCGCGTGAGCCGCCGGTGGAAGGGGTAGAGGATGAACGCGAGGATCGCCGACGCGATCACGTACTCGACGAACGGGAGGATGACGAAGAGCGTGAGGAGCGAGACCGCTCCCATGAGCAGGAGGAGGAACGATTGCCCGCGGTTCATACGCCACGGTGTCCCCCGCGGATTATAAACGTGCCCGGCAGGCGGACGCGGTCGGCGGGTCTGCCGGCGAACGCGAGAGCGAAGGCGGATCTACCGACCGACCGTGACGGCGATCAGGCGCTCGCTTCGTCTTCGTCGAGGCCGGGCGCGGTCGCCGGGTCTACCTCCTCTGGCTCCTCTGCGCCGCCGCCCACTACCGTCTCGCCGTCGTCGGTCTCGACGTACACGTCGTCGGCGAAGCCGGCTAGCGCGTTCTCGTACTCCGGCTCGTCGAGCTTCCCCGGCGTCTCGGGGGCCTCGGCGAGACCCTCGGGCGGGCGGAACTCGCCCAGCGGGTCGTCGATGGTGATCCCGAAGTCGGTGAAGAAGGACTCGTACCGGCGGTAGTGCGCCTCGAGCTCGTCGCCCGGGATCTCCATCATCTCCGTCCAGCCGTGGTTGAAGAAGTCGAAGTTCGCCTGAACGTGGGTGATCTCGCGGGCCTCGGCCTCCGGGAACCCGGCCTCCAAAGCGGCGACGTAGGTGTCCATCGTCGCGTCGAAGAAGCTGTCGAGGTGATCGCGGCGCTCCTCGCGCCGGTCCTCGTCCGCCTTGTTGAGGAAGATGCTCGTGTGGAGGTCGACGAGCTTGTCGTTGGCGACGTCGCCGACGACCGGCGTGGTCAGCGCCTTCTTGGCGGCCCAGTGACGGATGTTCTGCCGGATTTTCATATCCGCGATTGGGCCGGGACGCTCTTGAATGTGTGGCGTCTCATCGGGTCGAAGCGCGACCCGGCAACCGTTTCAGCTCTCGCCGAGCGCGTACACGTCACCCGCATGGGTCGCCGCGAGGACGACGCCGTCGACGACGGTCGGGGCGGCGCGGACGCCCTGGAGGAGGACGTCGGTGTAAGAGCGCTCGCGACTCCGGAAGGACCACCGCTCTGTCCCGTCTTCGACCGCGATCGCGCGGACGGTCCGACCGTCGCCGAGGTACGCGACCCCGTCCGCGACCATCGGCGCGGTCGCGCCGGCGATCTCTTCGTCGCTCCACAGGCGCTCGCCGCCGTCGCCGACGGCGACGAGGCCGAGTTCGGTCGGAACAACCGCTCTGTCGGCCGTGACGGCGACCGATCGCCGGACGGGCCCCGGGAGGTCGTCAGTCCATTCAACGCTTCCGTCGCCGAGGTCGAGCGCGTACAGGGTCCCGGCCCGCGTTCCGATCAGGACGCGGCCGTCGGCGACGGTCGGCGTCGCGGTCGCGTCGCCGTCGACGTCGGTCGTCCACAGTTCCGCTCCCGAGGCGGCGTCGTAGGCGACGACACGAGGACCGCCCGCGCCGTAGACGACAGTTCCGTCGGCGACGGCGGGCGCGGAAGCGTACTCAGCGAGGTCGTTGCGCCACCGTTCGGTCCCGTCGCGGTCGAACGCCGCGACGGTCTGCGTCTCGTAGCCGCCTCCCACGAACACGCCGTCGGTGGTCACGGTCGGCGCCGTCGTGATCTCCGCGTCGGTCAGCCGCCGCCACCGCACCTCACCGCTCTCGGCGTCGACGGCCGCCAGTCCGCGGTCTGTCTCGCCTCCGCCGTTCCACACCGTCACGTATGCGATGCCGTCGCGAACCGCCGGCGTCGACGACCCGTCGTGACCGACCTCCGTCGACCACTGTACCTCGCCGGTCGCGAGACCGAGACGAAACAAGGTCCCCGAGAACGAGACGTACACCCGATCGCCCACGACGACCGGCTGTGAGTGGTCGTACCGGTACGGCGTCCGGCGCCAGAACACGTCGACATCGTCTTTCGGTCCCGCCTCCTCGCGGTGTCCTCCGTGCGCCGGTCCCCACTGGAACTGCGAGCGTGCGCTGTCCTCGGCGCCGTTCGTCTCGACCTCCCGGTTCAGTTCGGGGTCCGGGCGGTCGCTGTCCGATCGCTCGTCGTCGCCGCCGCGCACGTTGTCGAGACAGCCACCAACTCCGACGAACCCACCGACCGCCAAGGTGGAGAGGGCAGTTCGTCTGTTCACGCCGCAACGTCCCCGAGAGGATTATAAGTGCCTTCTGTCGCCGGCGGGGTCGAGGCTTCCGTGGTCGGAATTATTATTGTGTGTGGAGCGCAATACTAAGCCGATCATGGACGACGCTGACGACTGGGCGGCGCAGGTGGAGGCGCAGCGAGCGGCGAAGGTCGAGCAGTTCCGCGACTCGGCCCGGTCGCCGCTGCCGGTCTCGATGCGAGGCGACGCGTTCCCCGGACTAGCGTACTTCGATCCGGACCCGGCGTTCCGGTTCGTGGTCCCGCTCCACGAGCACGACGAGAAGGAGACGGTGACCGTCGAGACGACCGCCGACGGTGAGCAGACGTACAGCCGCTGGGGCGAGTTCCGCTTCGAGGTCGACGGCGAGCAGGCGACGCTTCAGGCGTACCGACCGGCCGACGGCGCGGACCGGTTCTGGGTGCCGTTCCGCGACGCGACCAGCGGCGAGGAGACGTACGGTGCCGGTCGCTACCTCGATCTGGAGCCCGACCGCGACCGCGTCGACGGCGAGTGGATCGTGGACTTCAACCTGGCGTACAACCCGACGTGCGCGTACAACCACGCCTACGAGTGCCCGCTCGTACCGACGGAGAACTGGCTCGACGTCGCGATCGAGGCCGGCGAGCGGGACTTCCCCGCGGAGCCGGCCGGCGCGGACCACTGACCGGGACGCGACTTTTTCCGCGGGCGTCCGCGATCGACCGCCCTCGCCCCGTCGCGAGAAGGCCCCGAGTACGGCGTTTCCGGCGGGCGTGCGTCTCGGCCGCACAGTGGCGGGCGCGGATGACAACCCACATTAACCGTGAATCCGAACGCCGGGATATGAGCGATTCGTACGTGATCGTCGGTGACGGTATCGCGGGCGCGTCCGCGGCCGAGACCCTCCGCGATGAAGTGCCCGACGCCGAGATCACGGTTCTCACGGACGAGGGAGAGTCCCTCTACAACCGGATCCTGATCAAGGAGTACGCGAAGGGGAAGCTCCCCGAGGCCCCGATCTCGATCCATCAGGAATCGTGGTACGACGACCACGACGTCGACCTCCGGCTCAACACGGTCGTCGTCGACATCGACATCGAGAACGACGCGGTCCACACCCACGAGGGCGAGACGTTCGAGTACGATTCCCTCCTGCTGGCCGTCGGCGGCACGCCCCAGCAGCTCCCGGTCGAGAACGCCGACGCGGAGGGGATCCACCACTTCTGGACCTTCCAGGACGCCCGCCGGATCAAAGAGAGCGTCGAGGGCGCCGAGCAGGCTGTCATCGTCGGCGCCGGACTGCTCGGCATCGACTTCGCGGCCATCTGCGGCGCGCAGGGCGTCGAGGCGAAGTACCTCATGCGCGGCGACAACTGGTGGCGCTACGCGCTCTCGGAGGAGGGCGCAGAGATCATGCACGAGGCGATGCGCGAGCGCGGCGTCGAGCCCGTCTTCGGCTCGGGCGTGGACCACTTCGAGGTCGACGACGACGGCCACGTCGAGGCCGCGGTCGACCCGAACGGCGAGCGCTACGAGTGCGACTTCGCGGGCGTCGCCATCGGGCTCGACTTCAACACCGAGCTCCTCCAAGACACGCCGCTGGAGCTCGACGACGGCATCGTCGTCGACGAGTTCATGCGAACCAACGTCGACAACGTGTTCGCCGCGGGCGACATCACGACGTTCAACGACCTCATCCTCGGCGAGCGCGCGAAGAACGGCTCGTGGGGGTCCGCGAAAGAGCAGGGGACGATCGCCGCCCGGAGCATGGTCGACTACGGCGCCGAGGAGTTCGAGTGGGTCTCCTCGTACTCGATCACGCACTTCGACTTCCCGTTCCTCTCGTTCGGCCACCCGACGCTCGGCGACGACTCCGTGGAGGCGACCACCGGCGAGAACGAGTGGCGCCGCGTCGCGCTGAAGGACGGGAAGGTCGTGGGCGGCGTGCTCATCGGCGACCTCTCGCCGCAGTCCGCCTTCAAGCAGCTGATGCGCGAGGGGCGCGACGTGAGCGGGCAGACCGACCTCCTCATGGAGCCCGGGTTCTCAGTCGACGACCTGGCGGCGACGACGGAGCAGTAGACCGCGGCGCCGCCGCGAGTTCCGGTACCTTTTGGGCCGCGAGCGCGTATTCCTCATACCGATGAGCTCCGGACGGTCCCCCGACAACGAGTTCTTCGCCGCCTTCGTCGCGGAGTGTTCGGACCCGGTGGTCTCACTCGACCGCGAGGGGACCGTCGTCTACGTCAACCCCGCGACCGAAGCGGCGTTCGGCTACGCGCCCGACGAGCTACTTGGACGCGACCTCGCCTCCGTCGTCGTGTCGGACGTGGGCGATGCGGGTAGCAGGTCGGTTCGCGACCGGCTCGCTCGGGCCGAGGGGCTCGACGAGAGCGGGAGCGTCTCGGTGCCGATCCGGCACGCCGACGGTCACACGGTGACGTTCTCCGCCCGCTTTCACGAACACGGCCCGGGTCGAGAGGGCCGCGACGGCGACGGAGACGACGACGGCAGCGGGGGCGGCGACGGCGAGCCGAGTCCGGACGACTGCGACGCGGTGTACACTGGGATCTTCCGCGACGGCGTCGAGGAGATCGGCGGGCAGCGGGCGGAGACGTTCCGCAACCTCGTCGAACACGCCGGGCACGCGATCTACGTCACCGACACCGACGGGACGATCGAGTACGTCAACCCGGCGTTCACGGACAACACCGGCTACGAGACCGCGGAGGCCCTAGGGGAGACGCCGGCGATACTCAACTCCGGCGAGATGTCCGACGAGTACTACGACGCGCTGTGGTCGACGCTCTTGGCCGGGGACGTGTGGGAAGAGGAGATCGTTGACCGGCGGCGCGACGGCACGCCGTACCACGCCCACCAGACCATCGCGCCGGTCGTCGACGACGACGGCGAGATCACGCGGTTCGTCGCCATTCAGACGGACATCACGGAACGGAAGGCCGCAACGGGGCGGTTGAAGCAGTACCGGGACATCGTCGAGCAGCTCGACGACCCTGTCCTCCTCCAGAACCGCGACGGCGAGTTCGAGCTGCTCAACGAGGCGGTGAGCGAGTTCGCCGGGATACCCCGCGAGGAGCTGTACGGCGGCGACGAGTTCGCGTTCATGGACCCGGAGGCGGCCGCCGAGGTCGACGCGCGGCGGCGGGAGGTGCTCGAAACCGAGGCGATGACCGAGTACGAGATATCGCCGACGTTCCCCGAGAGCGACCGGGCGGCGACGTTCAGCACGCAGCGGTACCCCTACTACGACGCCGACGGCGATCTGGCCGGCACGTTCGCCATCTGTCGGGACGTCACCGAGCGCAAGGAGCGCGAACGCGACTTGGAGCGGTACGAGCGCGCGATCAACGGCGCGACCGACCTCATCGCCGCGGTCGACCGCGAGGGTCGACTCCTGTTCGCGAACCCCCAGTACCGCGAGTATCACGACCTCGGCGACGGCGACGTGACGGACGTGACGCTCGCCGACATCGTCCCCGACGACGACTACCGGCGGGTCGAGCGTGAGGTGGAGAGCGCGCTCCGGGGGGAGTCGGTGGAGTACCGGACGACCCGGACGCACCCGACCCGCGGGACGCGGACGATGGACGTGCGGTACTACCCCCTCGACAGCCCCGAGAGCGAGGAGCCCGCCGGGGTCGTCGGCGTGCTTCGGGACGTGACCGACAGCGAGAACCGCGCGCGACAGCTCAGGGTCGTCGACAGAGTCCTCCAGCACAACCTCCGGAACGCGCTGACGGTCGTCCGGGGACGGGCGAAGCAGATCGCGGCGGGGGCCGTCGACCCCGCCGACGCGGCCGAGTACATCGTGTCGCGGGCCGACGACCTGCTGGAGACGAGCGAGAAGTCCCACCACATCACCGAGGTGCTGAGCGACGCGCCGGAGACCGAACCCGTCGACATCGGGCGCGTCGCCCGACAGGTGGCCGCGGAGCGGGACGAGGAGTTCCCGAACGCGACGGTCGGCGTCTCGGTGCCCGACGACGGGCACGCGACGGCGTCCGCGACGACGTGGATCTCGCGGGCGATCGACGAACTGGTCCGAAACGCGGTCGAACATCACGACCGCGACCGGCCGACCGTCGCGGTGTCGGTCGAGGCCCGGCCCGACGCGGTCGAGGTCCGCGTCGAGGACGACGGGCCGGGGTTGACCGGGATGGACCGAGACGTCCTCGTCGGAGGCACGGCGGTCGACGCGCTGTACCACGGCAGCGGCCTCGGGCTGTGGCTCGTCTACTGGGTCGTTCGGCAGTCGGGCGGCTCGGCCGCCGTCGCGAGCGCGGAGCCCCGCGGTACGGCGATCACGCTCACGCTCCCCCGAGCGGACGACTGAGCCGCCGACAATCGAACCGCTGCCAACGGCGGTGGAACGTCGCGCCCGCGACGCGGGGCGAACGGCGTCGGTCGAGTCAGCGACCGCCGCGAAACGTTTATGATTAACCATGTCATACGGTACCACATGTCACTTAGAGACACCGGACGGCGGCTACGGCTGCGTCGCACCGGTCGCGTTCCGGCCGACGCGCGGGTCCGGCACTACGACGAACTGGACGACGACGAACAGGAGATCGTGCGGGAGCTAGCCGACGAGCCGCAGACGGCGCCGGAGACCGGCGACCTCGACGACGGCGACGTGGTGAAGTTCACCGATTACTATCGGGTGCGAGCGCGGTGAGACCCCCGCGGCCGCCGAGAGGACCGCGACCGGTCGGTGAGCGGCGGAGGGGGTGGCTGCGCGGAAGCGAAGTTGTTTTCGCCGGGCGGGGGTAACCTGGCGCATGGACAGCGGCGGATCCACAGACATGACGCTGGCGTTCGAGCTGAAGGCGCTGAAAGCGCTCGCGGACCCCAACGCGGTGTTCAACAACGCCCGACAGTGGACGGAGTACGTCGGCGTCGTCAGCGAGAAGCCGACCTACGTCGTCACGAACTTCACGCGGAAACACCGCGTGCGACAGGACTTCTTCTCCGGGCCGCGCGGCGTCGAGGAGAGCTTAGAGAACATCAGCGGCCAGTTCGACACGGACCGCCACGTCTTCGTCGGGATCGACGACGAGGACGAGGCGGTCGCCGAGGCGACCGACTGGGAGTTCCTTCACGTCGAGGACGCTGCCGAGGCTGCGGAGTGGACGCTCGCGACCGAGGACGAGACCGACGAGGCGCCGGAAGAGCAGGCCCGAGACGACTGGCCCTGAGCGGCGACGGGTCTCCGAGCGGACTCCGGCCCTCCGGCGGTCGCCCGGAACGGCCATGCGCGGCTCGCCGACCGGGAGATGTTTTCACGCGGGCGCCGAACGTCGGTCCATGAGCGACCACGACGACCACGGCCACAGCCACGACGACCGAGAGGATCACGGTCACGGTCATGACCACGACCACGGCCGCGACCACCATCACCACCACGACGCCGAGTCGGTCGCGGTCGCGGTCGTCACCGTGTCCTCCTCGCGGTCAGCGGACGAGGACCCGGCGGGCGACTACGTCGCGGCCGCGTTCGAGGAGGCGGGCCACGAGGTGGCTGTCCGCGAGCTGATCCCCGACGACTACGACAGCGTCCAAGGCACCGTCGACCGCCTCGCCCGCCGGAAGGACACCGACGCGGTGGTGACCACCGGCGGGACGGGCGTCACGCCGGACGACGTCACGCCGGAGGCCGTGCGAGGGCTGTTCGCGAAGCGGCTCCCCGGGTTCGGCGAGCTGTTCCGCCGGCTCTCTCACGAGGCGGTCGGCACGCGGACGATCGGGTCGCGCGCGACCGCCGGGGTCGTCTCCGCCACGCCGGTGTTCTGTCTGCCGGGCTCGGAGAACGCGGTTCAGCTCGGCGTCGACGAGATCATACTCGCCGAGGTCGGCCACCTCGTCGGCCTCGCCGGGCGGGGCCTCGACGAGGAAGGTGACGAGAAAGACGCCGACGGGCAAGCCGACGGCGACGAAGATTCGCCGAGCGACGGGGCCTGACGCCCGGACCCTCAGACCGAAGTGAGGAAGTTCCGGACGAGGTCGTGGCCCGACCCGGTCAACACGCTCTCCGGGTGGAACTGGACCGCCTCGATCGGGTGTTCGCGGTGACGGATCCCCATCACGATCGACTCGCCGTCGTGGTCCGTGGTGGCCGTCACCGCGAACGCGTCGGTGACCTCGGTCGCCGCGAGCGAGTGGTAGCGGCCGCCCCGGAACCCCTGGTCGAGCCCGCGGAACACGCCCTCGCCGTCGTGGTCGACGGGGAACGCCTTGCCGTGAACCGGCTCCGGCGCGTGCCCGACGGTCCCGCCGTACTCGTACACGGCGGCCTCCAGACCGAGGCACACGCCCAGCGTCGGCACCGTCGGCGAGAGGTCGCGCAACACCGGCATCGTCACGCCCACGTCGCGGTCGTTCTTCGGGTGGCCCGGCCCGGGACTGATGATCACCGCGTCCGGATCCGCGGCCTCGACCTCGGCGAGCGACGCGGTGTTCTTGAACACCTCGACGCCGACCGGCTCGCCGTCGATCGTCTGGTCGGAGACGTACTCGACGAGGTTGTAGGTGAACGAGTCGAAGTTGTCGACGACGACGACCTTCATCGCTCCGCCTCCGAGCCGGTGGCGATCGGGTCGGCGTCGCCGGGCTCCCGGTCGGCGTTGCCGCCCTCGTCGGCTGCGTCCTCGCGGATCCGGTCGATCGCGGTCAACACGCCGTCCATTTTCTGTTCTGTCTCCTCGTACTCCGCGGCCGGGTCGGAGTCGGCGACGAGCCCCGCGCCCGCGCGGACGCCCACGACCGACTCGTCGCCCGACTCGTCGAGCGTCGCGGTCCGGATCACGATCGCGAAGTCGGCGTCGCCGGTCCACGAGTAGTAGCCGACGCCGCCGCCGTACGCCTCCCGCGGCGTCGTTTCGAGGTCGTCGATGATCTCCATCGCGCGCACCTTCGGCGCGCCGGTGAGCGTCCCCGCGGGGAACGTCGCGCGCGTCGCGTCGAAGGCGTCCGCGTCGGCCGCGAGCGTCCCGGTCACGGTCGACTCGATGTGTTGGACGTGACTGTACTTCAGCACGTTCATGAACTCCTCGACCCGGACGGAGCCGGGCTCCGAGACGCGCCGCACGTCGTTGCGCGCGAGGTCGACGAGCATCGTGTGCTCGGCGCGCTCCTTCCCGTCGGCGAGCATCTCGCCCGCGAGCCGGCGGTCCTCGACCGGGCTGGTCCCGCGCGGACAGGTCCCTGCGATCGGGTTCGAGACGACGCGGTCGCCCTGGACGGAGACGAGCGTCTCGGGGCTCGCGCCGACGACGCTCCGGTCGTCGTGGCGCAGCACGTACATGTACGGCGAGGGGTTCACGTCGCGCAGCGCCGCGTACAGGCCGAGCGAGTCCACCTCGCCGCGGAGCTCGCGGCTGCGCGAGATCACGCCCTGGTAGATGTCGCCGTCGAGGACGTGTCGCTTGGCCGTGCGGACGGCCTCCTCGTACTCCCCGCGCGGGTCCGCGGACTCCTCGCGGACGCGCACGCCGTCGGGGTCTGGCGGGGCTGCCTCTCGCAGTTCGGCGGCGACGCGCTCGGCCTCCGCGAGGAGGTCGTCGTACACCGCGGCCGGGTCGTCGTCGACGCCGATCACCGGGGTGAACACGAGTTCGGCGCCGCCCTCCCGCTCGTCGAAGACGACGGTCCGGGTCGTGAGGGCGAACTCCGCGTCCGGGAACTCGGTCTCGGGGCGGTCGACACCGACCTCCTCTAACCAGAGGTCGTAGACCGCCTCGTACGCGAGGAAGCCGACGAACCCGCCCGAGAGGATCTGGCGGTCGGTGTCGGGGAAGCCGCGCAGGGCCACGTCGGGGAACGCGGCGCGGACGCGGTCGACCGCGTCGCCTTCGTCCGGGCCGAGGCCGGGCACGGTCGTCGCGGCCCCCGCGTCGCCGTCGAGCCCGTCGCCGAGGAACTCGGCCGCCGGGCCGAGCTCGGTCACCTCCGTGCGATCCGGGTGGACGGAGACGACCGCCTCCGGGTCGTAGCCGACGAACGAGTAGCGGGCGTGCCGGTCCGCCTTCCCGCCGTTCGTGAACGCGCCGTCAGGGTCGCTGGAGGCGACCTTCTCGCCGGACTCCAGGAGGAACCCGTACGGCCCCTCGCCGACGAGGGTCGCGTACGCGCCGAGCGGGGTCACGTCGGCGTCGAGCGACGCGGACGCGCGGACGACGACCGGCTTCTCGGCATCGGCGGCCAGATCGACGAACTCGGCCTTCGAGCGGTCGAGCGAGGGGGCCGCGTCGCTCATGCCAGCTCCATCTCCCGGCCCGCGTTGGCGACGAAGCGGGCCACCGCGTTGTGGTCCTTCCGGCCACCCTCGATCTCGACGCCCGACGCCACGTCGACCGCGAACGGGTCGGCGACGCGGACCGCCTCGGCGACGGTGTCTGCCGTGAGCCCGCCAGCGAGCACGACGGGCGTGGTGAGTCGCTCGGCGAGCTCGCCGGTCGCGCGCCAGTCGTGCGTCTCGCCGGTGCCGCCCGCGCCCGAGTCGTCCGTGGAGTCGACGACGAAGGCGTCGACCGCGCCGTCGAACTCCTCGGCGCGGGCCGGGTCGTCGGCGTCGACCGTGAGCAGCACCTTGCGCTCCGTCTCCGCGCGGATGTAGCGGAGCTCGTCGACGGTCCACTCGCCGTGGAGCTGGATCGCGTCGGGCGCGGTCGTGCGGGCGAGCTCGACCGCGCGCTCGGCGGACTCGGGCATCGTCACGAGCGTCGCGGTGACGAACGCGGGCACGTCCGCGAGCAGCTCCGCCGCCTCGGCGGGGTCGACCTCGCGCGGCGAGTCGACCGGCACCTCCGTGATCACGCCCACCGCGTCGGCCCCCGCGTCGACCGCGGCGCGGAGGTCGGCCTCGCGCGTGATCCCGCAGATCTTCACCCGCGCCATCAGTCGTCGTCCTCCGCGGTCGTCGCGCCGTCCGCCGCTCCGCTCGTCCCCGCGTCAGCCGGGGGCGCCTCGTCGCCGTCGCAGAGGGCCGCGAACTTCTCGGCGGCCGCGCCGGAGTCGATCGCCTCCGCGGCGCGCTCGACGCCCGCGGCGAGGGTCTCGGCCTCGCCAGCGACGTAGACGGCTGCGCCCGCGTTCGCGAGGATCAGGTCGCGCTTCGGACCGGTGACCGAGCCGTCGACGATCCCGCGCAGGTCCGCGGCGTTCTCCGCGGGCGTCCCGCCGGCGACCGCCTCGATCGGGGCGCGGTCGAGCCCGAGGTCGGCGGGCTCGATCGTGAACTCCGTCACGTCCTCGCCGTCGACCTCGGCCGCGACCGTCTCGGAATGGATTCCGATCTCATCCATGCCCGCGCCGTGGACGACGAGCGCGCGCTCGACGGGCATGTGCGCCAGCGACCGCGCGATGACGGGGACGAGGTCGGGGTCGTACACGCCGAGCACCTGCGCGTCGGCGCCGGCGGGATTGGTGAGCGGGCCGAGGACGTTGAAGATCGTCCGCATCCCCAGTTCCTTGCGCGGACCGATGACGGCCTTCATCGCCGGGTGGAAGACGGGCGCGAGCATGAAGCCGATCCCGTCGTCCTCGATCGCCGCCTCGACGGCTGGCGGCTCCGCATCGACGTCGGCCCCCGCGACCTCCAGCACGTCCGCGCTGCCCGAGGAGGAGGAGACCGAGTAGTTGCCGTGCTTGGCGATCGGGACGCCCGCGCCAGCGGCGACGACGGCGGCGGTCGTCGACACGTTGATCGTGTCGTGGTCGTCGCCGCCGGTGCCGCAGGTGTCGACGAGCGGCTCGCGGTCGGGCTCGATCGTGCGCGCCGCGTCGCGCATCCCCTGCGCGAACCCGGCGATCTCGGCCTCGGTCTCGCCCTTCGCCCGGAGCGCGGCGAGCAGCGCCCCGATCTGGGCCTCCGTCGCCTCCTCGAAGACGAGCCGCGCGGCCTCGCGCGCCTCCTCTACGGTCAGATCCTCCCCGTCCGTCACGCGCTCGACCGTGTCGTTGAGATTCATTGTGTCCACCGATGTAGTATTCCGCGTTATGATGTACAAGTATGTACACTGTTTTAACGCTGTCGCCGAGACGTGAGACGGTAACACGCAGTCAACGGGGCCGAGAACGGCGAAAACGGGCCTTTGTCGTAGCAACGACGGCGGTCGGCGCCTACTCCGCGTCGAGGGCGGTCGACCCGTCGGCCTCGACGACGACGACGGGGACCTCGGCGTCGCCGACGACCGTGTCGGTCGTGGAGCCGAACACGAACCGGCCGACGGTACCCGTCGTCGGCGCGCCCACGACGACCAGGTCGTAGTACGCGGACTGCTCGACGACCGCGCCCGCCGCGGTCCGGTCCTCGACGAGCCACCGGTCGGCGCGGTCGAACCCGGTGAGCCGGTCCTCGGCCGCGTCGAGGAGTCGTTCCCCCGCCGCGGCGTAGTCGGCGTCGGCCGCGCCGGCGGGGGCGACGGTCCCGGAGGCGTCGTCGTCGGGTGCCGCGTCGGCGAGCGCCGCGTCGGAGGGCACGACGTGGAACAGTTCGAGCCACGCGTCCGTGGCGTCCGCGATCTCCCGGGCGACGTCGACGGTGGCTCCGGAGTGCGGCCCGGCCCCGACGGCGACGAGGACCGAAGAGACCCGGTCGGGTCGCTCCGCGCGGTCGGCACCGTTCAGCGATACGTCGGCGGCGGTCGGAACCGCCCCCGCGTCGTCGACGGCGGGGCGGATCACGGGGTCGCCCACCGCGGGCGAGCCCGCGCGACCGGCGTCGCCGGCCGCGGTCGAACCGTTCGACTCGCCGCCGGAGGCGCCGTTTCGGGTGCCACCCTCTCGGGCGTTTCCGCCGTCGGCGTCGCTCCCGTTCATATTCGAACGTCTGACGCTCGTCAGATAAATCCCGTTGATTCCGCGTCCGCGGCCGGCTCGGTACGGTGCGTCGGGGCCCCCGACCGGAGCGGGCGGCGCCGGATCGGATCGACCGGACCGGACGAGATGCGACGGCATCGGCCGGGCCTCGGAGCGCGCTACTCCCGGAAGAACTCGTCGCGCTCGAACGGCTCGTCTTCGCCCTCCACCGCGAGGACGTCGAGCGCGGTCACCTCGGCGCCGACGCCGAGCAGGCCCGCGAGGCTCGGCTCGGTCCGGCCCTCGTCGCCGGAGATCAGCTCCTTGATGTAGAGGCCCCCCTCGCCGCGGATCTCGACGGTCGCGTGACGCGCGTCGTCGAGATCGGCCGTCGCTTCGGACACGTCGCGCTCGCGCGTGATGCTCGCGCGGCGGTGGTCGACCCGGTTCGGCGTGTACTGCTCGACGGTCGCCCCCTCCAGCGTGGCGACCGCGTCCGCGAGGGCGTCGGCGTCCACGTCGGCGTCGAACGTCACCGCGGCGCGGTACCGCTTCGCGGCGTCGTGCTCCTTGACGCGCTCGACCATCTCGTAGGTCGCGAGGCGGAGCCCCTCCACCTCGACCGCGCCGTCGGCGAAGGCGTTGATGTCCGACTGGAGGCGGTCGGTGTCGACCCGGCGACGGCGCGGCTCCTCCACCTCGACCACGAACGGGCGGCCGGTGCCGAGCATGAGCGCGTCGACGTCCTCGCGGCCCGCGCCGTGGAACGTCGCCTCCGTCCCGTCCATCACGTCCTCGACGACCGGCGCGGTGTACTCCTCGACGCTGTCGTCGTACAGGTAGCCGGAGCCGCCGCAGTGGTCGCAGGGGTCGGCCCCTTGCCGCCCGGAGCCCTTACACTCGCGACAGGGCCACTCGGTCTGGGGGATGTCCCGCTCCAGTTTCCTGTAGCGGCCGTAGACGAACGTGGAGTTCACCTTCGCGTCGATCTCGTCTTCGGCCAAGTCGATCGTGAACTGGATGTCGGGGCGGTCGAAGGAGACCTCGACGCCCGTGAGCCGCCCGAACCGCTTGCCGACCTCGCGGTTGAACTCCGACTTGAACGGCTCGCCCGCGTCCTCGTCGAGGCCGGCGTCGGCGCGGAGCAGCGCCTCGTTCTCCTCGATCAGCGGTGGCGGGCGCGTGCCGACGTTGTAGGTGGCGAACTCGACGCCCTCGACCGCCTCGGCGGCGCGGTCGGCCCAGTCGTCGAACGCGGCGCAGCGACCCTCGCACACCCAGCAGTCCGCGGTGTCGACCGCTTCGTGGTCCTCGTCGTCGCGCAACGCCAGCGACACGCGGAGCGCCGAGCCCCGGTCGGCGTTCGACAACCCGAAGCTCCGGTCGGCGACGAGCCGGCCGAGGCAGGCGTCGCACACCGGCCCGGTCTCTGTCGCGCGGGCCGCGACGTCGAGTACGTCCATACGCTCACCAGCGCGCCGCGTGGTAATTGTCTTACTACTCGGCGGGGCGGGCGGCGTGCCGATCCGTCGCGGCGGGGCGCACAGTCGGATCGTTCAATGTCGCCCGGACGGAGGGATTCGTATGGGAACGCCACTCGATCCGCGTGAGGAGCAGGTCGCCGAGGTCCTCGACCGGCTGTACGAGGAGTACCCCGACTCGACAATCTCGCTCAACTACTCGAATCGGCTGGAGCTGCTCATCGCGGTGATCCTCTCCGCGCAGTGTACGGACGAGCGCGTGAACAAGGTGTGCGCAGACCTGTTCGAGACGTACGAGACGCCCGAGGAGTACGCGAACGCGCCCCAAGAGGAGATGGCCGAGGCGATCAACTCGATCACCTACTACAACAACAAGGCGAAGTACATCCGCTCCGCGTGCGCGGACATCGCGGAGGAGCACGACGGCGAAGTGCCGGACACGATGTCCGAGCTGACGGACCTCGCGGGCGTGGGTCGCAAGACCGCGAACGTCGTCCTCCAGCACGGCCACGACGTGGTCGAGGGGATCGTCGTCGACACCCACGTCCAGCGGCTCACGCGGCGGCTGGGGGTCACCGAGGAGGAACGGCCAGAGGCGATCGAACAGGACCTGCTGGACGTCGTCCCCGAGAGCGACTGGCAGCAGTTCACTCACCTCATGATCGACCACGGGCGCGCGACCTGTACCGCGATCAACCCCGACTGCGCCGACTGCGTGCTCGCCGACATCTGTCCCTCAGAGAAGGGGGACGCCGAGGTCGACCTCGCCAGCGGCGAGGCGTGGTGAGCCCGGAGAAGCGGTCCGATCCGATGAAGTTCGGGAATTGTATTTAAAGACCCGACAGATAGGGGGCCAGGTCAAATTCGTCTCGGCGAAGGGGAACCCGCTTTCCGGTTTATATACTCGTCCGGCGTATTCGCAAGTGAGGAGAGACACAATGTCCACGAAGACCACAAACGAGTTCGGCGGCGAGTTCGGCGGAATCACGTTACTGGGGAAAGCGCACTCGCTGTCGGCGCTGTTCATCGTCCTGCTGCGGGCGACCATCGGCGGGATGATCCTGTTCGCGGGCCTCGGAAAGGTCTCGGAGTGGCCGTTCGACGCCAGCGGCTACCTCGTCCACGCGCCCGACGCGGCGAGCCCGGTCAGCGGCCTGTACGCCGCGATGGGGTCGACGCCGTGGTTCGTCGAGTTCGCGAACGTGTTCGTTCCCGCGACGCAGCTGCTGATCGGCACGGCGCTGATCCTCGGCGCGTTCGTCCGCCTGGCCGCGCTGGGCGGGGCGATACAGATGACGCTGTTCTACCTCGGCGGGTGGAGCGGCGACTTCCTCGCCCTGTTCGACTCGACGCTGGTGTACGCGATGGTGTTCCTCACCGTGGCCGCGTTCGGCGCGGGCCGCGTCCTCGGCCTCGACGCCTACATCGAGCAGATTCAGGTCGGCGGGCAGGCGCTCGTCGAGAAGGTCCCGGCGCTCCGGTACGTCCTCGGCTGAACGGGACGCGGGACCGAGCGTCGCAGCCCCCGGCGCGCGAACGCGCGCCGCCGACTCGTTTTCGACGCGCGGAGTGCGGTTCGGCCGATTCGATCTTCCCACTCGATTCACCTGCCCGAGCGCTCGTCGGAGAGCGACGGCGCCGCGCCTTCCGCCTTCCAATCCTTATAAGAGCGAGCGACCGGTACGGAGCGGTAATGGAACTCGGTTCGCGGGACGCGTTCTCCCGGATGGGGACGCTCGGCATCGAGGAGGAGTTCTACATCGTCGATGCCGAGGGCCGCCCGACGTCCGGGACCGACGACCTCGTGTACGGTCGCGACCCGCCCGCGGCGGTGCCGGAGGGGTTCGACCACGAGCTGTTCGAGTGTACGATAGAGGCCCAGACCGAAACGATCGAGGAGGGTGACGACCCCGCCGAGGCGCTCGCGACGGTCCGCGAGGCGCTCGTCGACCACGCCGCCGCCGACGGCTACCGGATCGCGGCCGCGGGGCTCCACCCGACAGCGAAGTGGCGCGAGCTCGACCACGTCCAGAAGCCGCGGTATCAGGCACAGCTGGACCGCATCCAGTATCCCCAGCACCGCAACGTGACCGCGGGGCTCCACGTCCACGTCGGCGTCGACGACGCGGACAAGGCGGTCTGGGTCGCGAACCGGCTACGGTGGCACTGCCCGGTGCTGCTCGCGCTGTCGGCCAACTCCCCGTTCTGGAACGGGTTCGACACCGGGCTCGCCTCGGCCCGCGCCAAGGTGTTCGAGAACCTCCCGAACACCGGGATCCCCTCCGCCTTCGAGGACTTCGACGCCTTCCAGCGGTACGAGCGCCGGATGGTCGAGACGGAGTCCATCGCGGACCGCGGCGAGCTGTGGTTCGACGTGCGCCCCCACACCGGGCACGGGACCGTGGAGGTCCGTGCGCCCGATGTACAACGCGACCCGGCGATCACCCTCGCGCTCGCGGAGTACGTCCGTGCGCTGGTCGTCGACTACGCCGAGCGGTACGAGGACGGTGAGTCGCCCCGCTCCCTGCGCCGCGAACTCCTCGACGAGAACAAGTGGCGCGCGATCCGTCACGGCCACGACGCCGCGTTCGTCGACCGTGACGGCGAGGAAACGACCGCGCTCGGCGAGGTCGTCGACGCCGAGTGCGACCGGCTCGGGATTTCGGGGATCCGCGAGGTGTACGAGGCGGAGAGCGGCGCCGCGCGCCAGCGCCGGATCCACGAGGAGTCGGGCGTGGACGCGCTGTGTTCGGACCTCCTCGTGAGACCCTGACGACGCTCAGGACGATCGGCGTCGAAGCGTTTCGTCGGAACGAAAGCGACGAGAAACCCTTTTGCCCGCGTGGCCCCCTGTTTCGGATATGACCACGGACGACACAGCCGCCGAGCCGGTCGACGACCCGGAGGAGTCGCCGACGGACCGGACGCGGGAGGAGCTTCGGAAGACGAAAGAGCGGCTCAGCGAGGGCGCCGACCAGGCGGTGAAGGGGTTCGACGACAACGTCGTCGACCTGCTCGCGTGGCTGCTCGACACCGAGACTCGGGCGCGCATCTACGTCTACCTGCGCGATAACCCCCACAGCACGAGCGACGAGGTCGCGGACGGGACCGGCCTCTACCCCAGCACCGTCCGCGAGGCGCTCGCCGAACTCCACGACGAGGGGACCGTCGAGCGCGGCAAGCGGAAGGCGGAGGGGGCGGGCAACAACCCCTACGAGTACGAGGCCATCGCGCCGAGCGAGCTGGTCCGCGGCGTCGTCGGCGACGTTCAGGCGGAGCTGAACGCCGTCTTCAATCTCGACCGGCGGCTCGGCGGCGAGTCGCCCGACGGCGACACCGAACCCGTCCAGATATCCGTCGACGCCGAGGGCGACGGCGGGGACGAGGGCGGCGACGCCAGCGTGGGCGAAGCCGACGACGGCGCGGAGGGCGACGGAGCGGACGACGAGACGGAGAACTGAGCCGGTCGACGACTCGGCCCCGCCGCCCGACTTCACCGGGCCGGGACGCGGTTCGGGACGTTTTAAGTTTGACCCGCGCAACGGAGAGGCATGAACGTCGCGCTGGGAGGTACGTTCGACCCCGTTCACGACGGCCACCGCAAGCTGTTCGAGCGGGCGTTCGAGCTGGGTGACGTCACCGTCGGTCTCACCTCCGACGAGCTGGCGCCGGAGACCCGCCACGTCGACCGGTACGTCCGCCCGTTCGACCGGCGCGAGCGCGACCTCGAAGCGGAGTTGGCGCCGCTGGCCGAGTCGCACGGGCGCGACTACGAGGTCCGCGAGCTGACGGAGCCGACCGGCATCGCGGTCGAGCCGGAGTTCGACGCGCTAATCGTCTCCCCGGAGACGAAGGCGGGCGGCGAGCGGATCAACGAGATCCGTCGCGAGCGCGGGCGCGATCCCCTCGACTTGGTCGTCGTCGACCACGTCGCGGCCGAGGACGGCGAGCGCATCTCCTCGACGCGGATCGTCGCGGGCGAGATAGACGAACACGGCAACCTCACCCCGGACCGCGAAGGGCGGGGGGCGACGCGACCGGAATGACCGACGCGAACGCGACCGAGGGCGACGCGAGCGGGGCCGATGGTGCCACTTCCGGTCGCGCGGCGCTCCGGCGGATCGCGCTCGGCGAGACGGGCTTCGAGCGAGCGACGGTGTGGAGCGCGGTCGGGCTCGCGCTGTCGTACGTCGCCTTCGACGCGACGGCGGCGGTCGGCGTCGGCGCCCCGGCGACCACCGGCGTCCTCGCCGCGGTGGCGGCGGTCGGCGCGGTCGCGTTCGCCGCGACCGGAGGCGGCGCCCTCCCGACGGCCCTCCTCGCGTACGGGCCCTTCGCAGGGACCCTGCTGCGGGGGCTCGGACCGACGCCGTACGCGGTCCCGGGTGGCCTCGGCGGCCCGCCCCTCTCGGCGGTCACCGCGCCGCTCGCGCTCGCCGCCGCCGCTGCGGTCGCGGTCGGCTTCGCGGCGGCGGTGGTCGGGTTCCTCGTCGGTCGGATACGGGAGTGAGCGACTTCGTCCGGGCCGCACCGCCGTCGCCGCCGTTCAGTCCTCGATTTTTCCGTTCAACACCTTCGCGGCGACCAGTATCGGGTCCCACACCGGACTGAACGGCGGCGCGTACGCGAGGTCGAGGCGCTCTACCTCGGGAACGGTCATGTCCGCCTCGATCGCGGTCGCGAGCGTGTCGATCCGGATCGCCGCGCGGTCGGTGCCGACGACGCTCCCGCCGAGGAGTCGCCCCGTGTCGCGGTCGGCGACGAGCGTCACCTCGGTCTCGGCCGCACCGGGGTAGTAGCCGGAGCGCGACCCCGCGGTCACCGTCTCGCTGACCGGGTCGAACCCGGCCGCCTCGGCCGCCTCGGGGTCGAGGATCCCGACCCGGGCCCCCTCGGTGTCGAACGCCTTCACCGCCGCCGTGCCCGCGATGTCCCCGACCGGCGCGGGATCCCCCGCGACCGTCGCACCGATCGCGCGACCGGCGCGGTTCGCGGTGAGTCCGAGGGGCATCCAGTCGGGCTCGCCCGTCACCGCGTGGCGCGCGGTCGCGCAGTCGCCCGCCGCGTACACGTCCGGGAGGCTAGTCCGGCCGTGGTCGTCCACCCGGACCGCGCCGCCCGGTCCGAGGTCGACCCCGGTGCCGTCGAGCAGTTCGGTGTTCGGTCGAATCCCGACCCCGACGACGGCCATGTCGACCGGAACGCGGTCGCCGCCGACGTCGATCGCCTCGATCCGCTCGTCGCCGACGAGCGCCTCGACCGGGGCGTCGGTGCGAACGCTGACGCCCTCGGCCTCGAGCGCGGTTTCGACGCGGTTCCCGACCGCCTCGCCGAACGGCGAGAGGAGGTGCCCGGACCGGTGGAAGACGCGGACGTCGACCCCGCGCTCCGAGAGCGCCTCGGCGACCTCGACGCCGACGTACCCGCCGCCGACGACCGCGGCGGTCTCGGGGGCCGGCATCGCCGCGTTGCGCTCGACGCGGTCGCGGTCGACCGCGCTCACGTCGACGCGGTCCGAGTCGTAGTCGTCGGGGTCCGCGACGTACGCGTCGATGGCGGCCGCCGCGTCCATGTCGTGAAGCGTGAACGCGCCGTCGAGGCCGCGCACGTCGAAGGGGCCGGAGTCGGCGCGCGCGCCGGTGGCGACGAGGAGGTCGCCGTACGCCTGCTCGACTCGATCACCGTCGGCCGTCTCGACCGTGACGCGCTTCGCGTCGGGGTCGACGGCGACCACCTCCCGGCCGCGTCGGAGGTCGATCCCCCGCTCGTCGACCTCGCTCGGCGACAGCGACAGGAGGTCCGACATGCGGTCGACGTAGCGGGCGATGAAGTACGGCATCCCGCAGTAGGCGTACGAGATCCAGCGACCCTTCTCGAAGACGACGACCTCTCGGTCGGGCGCCTCGCGACGGAACTTGCTGGCCGCGCTCAATCCAGCCGCGTCGGCGCCGACGACCACGAACGGATCGGTCATGACGTGACATCAACGGGACAGGTGAAAAAGTCACGCCGCGGGTGCGGCCGGGGCACGCGACCGGGAGAGCGCGGCTCGATCGCGCGGCCGTCGTCGATCAGTTGTCGCCGAGCAGTAGTCTGTCAGTCGTCGTCGGCCAGCCGCGAGAGCGTCTCGCGGGCGTTCGCGACTGCCTTCTCCTTCTTCGCCGGGTACGCCTCGACCTTCGTGCGGACGGTGAGACCCGGGCCGAGGCGGACCTCGTCGCGGAACGCCGCCTGTTTGTCGAGGCGGAGGAACAGCGCGCAGTTGTCGTCGACCCGCTCGTCAAGCTCGTCGAGGACGCGGTCGAGGTCCTCCAGCTCTGCGAGCCGGTCTAACACGTGTCGCATCTCGTCGGCCCGCTCGACCCGCGCCGAGAGCACGACGATGCGGTCCCCGTGGTGCCCCACGTTCTCGACGCGGTCGAGTTCGACCTCGTCGGGGAGGAGGGAGTACAGCGCCTGCTCGACCCGTTTGACGTCTTCGGTGGCGTACGAGAACGCGCGGAGGTCGACGTAGTGGAAGGGGACTTTCGGCATGCGGGACGGGTGGGGGCGGCGTTACTCCTCGCTCTCGACGGCGTCGAGCGCGTCCTCGGGGACGCCCGTCTCCTGGCCGTCCTCGAAGCTGACCGTGTACGTCGCGTCGCCGAACATGGTCTCCATCACCTGCGTGATCGTGCCCGACTCGCCGTCGTACTCGCTGTGTTTGTCGTGGAGCACGACCTCGTCTTCCTTCTCGAAGCTCATGGCGTTTCGTTCCGCCGGGACGGTTAAAAGCGCGCGGATCCCGACCGAGAGGACGCGGACCGCGCGCGGGGGAACGGGCGGGACGGCGACCCGCGTCGCCTCACGTCACCGCGAGCAGCACCGCGCCGAACGCGGTCATCAGCGCGACCCCCACCGCGAGCCAGACGACGGCGCTGTCGGCGGCGAGCGCGACTCCCACCGCGGCGACGACCGCGATCAGCCCGAACGCCGCGCCCGCGACCCCGCCGCGCCGAACGAGTCGGTCGAGCGCGTTCACCGCGCGCTGCCCGGGCGGCACCTCCGGGGTCTGCTCCGGGGGGGCGGAGAGCGTCTCGTCGACGGCGACGGGCTCGCTCGGGGAGTCGGGCGACGGATCGACCCGCACGTCGACGTAGCGCGTGTTCGACCCGTAGCCGGTGACGATCTTCAGCTTGCCGCGGACCCGCTCGTCGACGTCGGCGGTCGACACGTGGACGTGACGGGTGGCCTCGTCGGCGACGAAGTGGTTCCCCTCGTCGAGCGTCGCCACCCGGTCCAGCTCGTCGTCGAAGTGAAGGTGGACGTGCGTCGAGCGGCCGCTGTTCTCGAGCACGACCGGGAACGGCCCGTCGGTGACGAACGAGTCCGGCGCGTCGATGTCGTGGACCGCCTCCCCGTTCAGTTCGACGTCGAGTGTCGGCACGGGTGGAACCACGACCCCGCACTAAAAAAAGATTCACACGAGCGAGGAGTTCGGGCGGCGGCGTCGACCGCCGGAGGCCGTCGCCGCGGTCGGCGCCTCGGGGCGGATCCGCTCCCGCCGCTCCGGAGCGGAACCCCCTACGCAGCCGCCTCCTCGCGCATGTCCGGCGGGAGGAGGTTCGGGATCCCGTCTTCGATGGGGTACGTCTCGCCGCACTCCGTACAGGTGAGCGTCCCGGCGAGGACCTCCTCGTCGTCCGCGTCGTCGACGTCGAGTTCGAGAGTCGCCTTGTCGAGCGGACAGCAGATCACGTCCATCAGGGATTCTTTCATATCACTCGGTTGGGTCGGACCGATAAAAAAGCGTGCGGGTCCCGGCCGGCGCCCCGCGTCCGGAGCGTCGGCACGGTCCGGGCGGCCGCCCCGCCCGACCCGGATAACAACCTCTTTGACGCCGCGCGCCGCCCTCGGTGACATGGGCATCCCGGCGGAGCGGATCGAGCGGCTGTTCGCGCTCGCTCGCGAGGCCGTCGTCGACGACGAGTACGATCGCGCCCGCGAGTACGTCGCCCGCGCCCGCCGGATCGCCGAGCGCAACCGCTGCGGCGTTCCCGCCGAGCTCTCACGGCGCGCCTGCGACGACTGCGCCGTCTACCTCCGCCCCGGCAAGACGAGCCGCGTCCGGACGCGACCCGGGCGCGTGGTCGTCCGGTGTACGGAATGCGGGTCGACGGCGCGGTACCCGTACGGTGAGGAGTGATCGCAGCGGTCGCTGGCCGACGACGCCACCCTCTCGACGCGGCCGCCGTGTGGCCGGTCGAACCGGGACACCGAAACGACTAATCCGAATTTCGGGAAACACGGAGACGTGACCGGATACGACGCGGTTCTCTTCGACAACGACGGCGTCTTGGTCGAGCCGCCGGCCCACGAGACGGCGGTCGAAGCGACGCGGGAAGCGTTCGAAGCGGTAGGCGTCCGAGACCCGGACCAAGCGCACGTCGACGACGTCGTACGCGGGACGACCGTCGAGAGACTGCGTGAGATGTGCGCGGTCTACGACGTGGACGTGGAGGCGTTCTGGCGAGCCCGAGAGCGGCTCGACGAACGGTCTCAGTTCGAGAAGTTCGAGTCGGGGTCACGGGCGCTCTACGACGACGTTCAGAGCGTCACGAACCTCGATCGACCCCGTGGCGTCGTGAGCAACAACCACCACAGCACGGTCGCGTTCGTGTTGGACTTCTTCGGCCTGCGGCACGCGTTCGACACCTATCACGGCCGAGAGAAGAGTGTCGAGAGCCTGGACCTGAAGAAGCCGAACACGCACTATCTCGACCGGGCGCTCGCGGAGCTCGGCGCCGAGTCGGCGCTCTACGTCGGCGACAGCGAGAGTGACGTGAGAGCGGCCCACCGGGCCGGGCTGGACTCGGCGTTCGTCCGACGGCCACATTGCCGGGACACGACCCTCTCCGTCGCGCCCACCCACGAAATCGACTCGCTCCGCGAACTCGCGGCCGTGACGGACGCGTGAGCGGAGACCGACCCCGAGGGCGATGCCCCCGAATCGAACTGATGACCCGTACGCGTCCCCCGGAGTCGCCGGGACGAGCTGAGCAGAGCGGACGCGCTCCGCCGCCGGATACGGACTACTCGGCGCGCTCGCGCAGCCGTTCGAGCACCGAGACCGTCCCGTTCATGTACCCGTCGTCCACCACCTCGTCGGCGGCATTGCGGGCGGCGGCGTCGGCGTTGGCGACCGCGTACGACTCGCCGGCGACGCCGAACGTCGACGCGTCGTTCTCGCTGTCGCCGATCGCGACGAACGCGGCGGGGTCGACGCCGAGCGCCTCGGCGACGACGCGGAGCGCGCGACCCTTGCTGACCCCCACCGATTTTACGTGGTAGGCGTAGCCGGTGTCGACGATCTCCACGTCGTCGCCCGCGGCCGCGGCGACCTCGCGGAGCAGCCCCGCGTCGACGTCGGGTCCGAGCGCGACCTCCGTCTCGCGCCAGCGGTTCACCGTGTCGCCGTCGCCCCAGCCGATCGCTCCGCCGCGCTCGCGGAACGCCTCGACGACGGCCCACGCCGCGTCCGGGTCGCCGACGAGCGTCGTCTCGCCGCCGACGTACGCGACGCCGCCGTTCTCCGCGATCACGGTCTCGTCGCGGCCGAGGAAGTGCGCGAGCGCCACCGGGTACGGGAACGCCTTGCCGGTGGCGAACACGACCGGCGCGTCCCACCCGGGCAACAACTCGAAGACTCGCGGATCGATCCGGCCGCTCGGCGTCGTCAGCGTACCGTCGATGTCGAGCGCGAGGGGCGGAACCATACCATCGGGTCGGCGGCACGGCGACAACTGTCTTCCGTTCGAACGGAGGCAGGGCGGACCGGACGGCGGCCGCCCGCGCGGCGCCTACCCGGAGCGGGTGCGACGGTCGAACAGCTCGCTGAAGACGACCGTCGGGAACAGCGGGACGAGCCGGCTCGGCGGTCGGCCCTTACCGTCGGTCTCGCGGACGGTGACTCGTTCGAGCAGGCCGGCGTCGGCCAGCTCGTAGAGCACGCGCCTGACCGTCGACGCCGAGAGGTCGACGCCCGAGCGCGCCGCGATGGTCTCCGTCGCCACGCCGACGGTCGAGCGCTCGTCCTCGGAGAGCCCGGCGAGCTCGTAGAGGAGCCGCTGGCGGCTCTCGGGGAGCGCGAGCACACGCCCCAGCGCCACGCAGGGCCGGGGAACGCCGTCGACGCCGGCGTCGACGTCGCCGGATCGGATCGTCGACGCCCCCGACCGCTCCGCGTTGACCGCCGCGCCCATCACGGCCGCGAGGGCGTCGTGGGCGTCGCCCGCGGCCCACTCGACGACCTCGCGGATCTGGTCGTGGCTGAGCGCGTCTCGGCCGAGCCCCGTCGAGCACCGGCTCGTCAGCAGCTCGACGAGCACGTGTCGGCGGTACTTCGCGAACTCGACGGTCGTCTCCGGCTCCCAGCCGATCGCGTCCGGCGGATCGCGGCCGAGGAACGCGGGGACGAGCCGCTCGCCCACGTCGTTCAGCCAGTCGATCAGCGTCGCCGCCGTCGGCGTCTCGGCCTCGTTCGCGTGGTCGACAGCGACGACGAGGTCCGGACCGGTGCGCATCGCGTCGCGCAGGGAGGCGGCCAGCTCCTCGGTCCCGATCCCGTGGTCGGGAACGGAGTCGTCGCTCATGGCGGCCAGCATCGCGTGGTACAGTCGGAAGCGGGTCGACGCCCGCCGGGCGTCGACGTAGACGAACCCGGGGATCGTCGGTTCGACCGCCCGCGTCGTCGTCTGGATGGCCCGACGGGGGCCGCTGTGCGCCGCGAGCCGGTCGAACAGCGAGGAGACGACGGCGGACTTCCCGCTCCCCTTCGGGCCGTACACGTAGACGCTCGGCGGGAGCGACCCGGAGAACGCGGGCTCGAACACGTCGAGCAGGCGCTCGATAGCCGGGCCGCGGCCGACCGGCGAGTCGACGTGGGTGACCGGGGAGACGGCCTCGAAGTCGGCGAGAACGCTCATGCCCGCGTCGTAGCCGAGCCGTCGCTCGATCCGGTCGTCGATGTTCACGGGCCCCCCTCCGTGATCGCCGAACAAAACTGTCGCGACTCGCGGAGCGCGCGCGGCGGTGCGGTCGGGCGGGTTCGGCGCGCCGACCGGCCCGTTACCAGTGTTCGGGTTTGTATCGGTTGATGAGCGCCGTGGAGACGACAAAGACGACTCCGCTGATGAGGCCGGCTATCACGCCGACGACGAGCCGAACGGAGATCGTTCCCGCCGAGACCACCGCCGTCACGGCCGCGACGACTGCCATCACGACGAGGAGGTTCCGCCGATCCCGCCGGTCGAGCCCGAGCCGGTCCAACATACCACCACCTCCTCGGCGCGGTGATTAAATACCCCACGTTCGCTCCGTGGCGAGGGCTCACCGGACGCGCGCCCTCGACGGCGCCGACCGCGGTCGCGGGAGCGAGCGCGGGACTCGCCCGATGGAAACCTATACCAGCGTCGGGCGAACTACGACTGGTATGTCGAACGACCCGGGCGTGGAGGCGCTCCACACGGTCGACGACCGGAGCAAAGTTGTCGCCGTCCTGACGACCGTGGCCGCGTTCGGTGCCGGCATGTTCACCGTCGGCGACATCGAGTTCGTCTCGATCGCCGCCGCCGCGATCGGGATCGGCGCCCGGTTCGGCTCGGTGTGGTGGGGCGCCCGGATCTTCGTCGACCGCGACTCGGCGGCGGTCGCCGACCAGCCGACTGCGGGGCGCTACCACCACGGCGCGGTCGGAGTCGCGCTCGTTCTGGCGGGCGCGCTCGCCCTGGTCGCCCGGTACCTCGGCGTCGAGGTGACGACGGTCGCCGTCGCCGCGTCCGCGGTCGCCGCCGGCGCGTTCCTCGCCTTCTCCGCGTTGCTCCCGGACTGACGGTCGCACCGGGGCGCCGTCACCGAGACACCGGTCGCTGTCCGGGCGATTCCGACCGACCGCGGATGAGCGATGTGCCATAATAAAAGACCCCTGCCGAAAGTGAGGACGCGTTAGATCCCCGTGCCGGGGATCCAGACGGCCCAGTTGAGCAGTCCGGCGATGACGAGCAGGCCGAGCGTCAGCGACCAGACCACGATGGCGGCCGCCGGCGGGTCGAAGTGCGTGTCGGAGTGCGCGTAGAACACGCGCTGCGACGCCTCACCGACGACCGCGGCGAACACGCCGAACAGCGCGCCGAACAGCAGCGCGGGCGCGGCGCCGAACGCCAGCGGCGCGGTCAGGTCGGCCGCCGAGAGGTCCGTGAGCGTCGTGATGCCTCCCTGCCACACGGAGAGGAAGGCGGTCGACCCCGCCAGCGTCATGTGGTGGGTGACCGGGATCCGGTCGACGCCGAGGTTCAGGAACAGCAGCGACCCGGCACTGATCCCGAAGCCGGCGAACACGGCGATGAGGCCGTGCCCGCCGGTGATCATGTTGTACGTGATGACGGCCGAGGCGAGACCGGCGAAGAAGCCGATCGCCGCGACGTGCGACCACTTGTACATGTTCGGCAGCCACGGCTCGACGGCGAGGCGGTCCTCGCTGGCCTTGCCGCCGTCGCCCACCACTTCGCCGGGCTCGCGCATCTGCTCGCGCTCGAACGGCCCCATGTCGAAGTAGCCGTTCGCTTTGTCGCTCACCTTGCCGACGATGCTGTATCCGAACACCGCCCGAACGACGAGGGCGCTGATGACGATGCTCACCGGGATCGGGTCGACCGGGATCGCCAGCTGCCGGGAGAGCTGCTCGATGAGGACGCCGAAGACGCCGAAGACGGCCCCCACGGCGAGGATGTCGGGTTTACTCCCCAGCGCGAAGCCGATGTCCTTCGCGTTGTGGTAGTCGAATCCGGACTCCATATAGCCCTTGTTGGCAGCGTAACCGGCGGCCGCGACACCTCCCGCGAAGGAGATATGCGGGCCGAAGACGGGACCGAACCCGACGTCCACGCCGAATCCACCGCCGCCGAGCGACCCGCCGATCACGAGGAAGCCCGTGAAGATGAACGCCGGCAGGGCGCCGAGCGCCGCCCCGAAGGCGCCGCCCGCGAGCGCCCCGAGAAGGATCGCTGGATTGGTCAGGCTCTGGATCACGTCGGTCGGCGCGCCCGGGTCGTAGCCGACCTGTAGCACGGTGTCGGCCGTGACGGCCAGTTCCGGCAGCAGTTCGACGCTCATCTATTCGTCCTCCTCGTCGATCGCCCAGTTCTTCGAGCGCTCGACCGCGTCGTCCCAGCGGCCGTAGAGTTTGTCGACATCGGCCTGGTCCTTCTCGGGCGTGAACTCGCGGTCGATCTGCCAGTTGTCGCGCAGCTCGTCGACGTTGTCCCAGTAGCCGACCGCGAGCCCGGCGGCGTACGCCGAGCCGAGCGCGGTGGTCTCGTCGACCTCGGGCCGCGCGATGTCGGTCTGGATGATGTCGGACTGGAGCTGACAGAGGAAGTTGTTCTTCACCGCGCCGCCGTCGACGCGGAGCGTCGTGGTCTCCACGCCGGAGTCGGCCTCCATGGCCTCGGCGATGTCGCGGGTCTGGTAGGCGATCGATTCGAGCGTCGCCCGGACGATGTGCTCCTTGCTCGTGCCGCGGGTCATCCCGACGATGGTCCCGCGTGCGCGGCCGTCCCAGTGCGGCGCGCCGAGTCCCGTGAACGCCGGGACCATGTAGACGCCGTCGGTCGAGTCGACCGAGCGCGCCAGCTCCGCGGTCTGTGCCGCGTTGTTGATCAGGTCGACGTCCTCGAGCCACTCGATGGCGGCGCCGGTGATGAAGATGGACCCTTCGAGCGCGTACTGGACGGGCTCGCCTGACATCTGGAACCCGATCGTCGTCAGCAGTCCGTGGTCGGACTCGACGGCGTCGGTCCCGGTGTTCATCAGGTAGAACGAGCCGGTGCCGTAGGTGTTCTTCGCGTCGCCCTCGTCGAAGCAGGTCTGGCCGAACAGCGCGGCCTGCTGGTCACCGAGCGCGCCGGCAACCGGGACCTCCTCGCCGAGGAAGCCGTCGGCGTCCGTGTGGCCGTAGTAGTCCTCGTCGGAGGAGGGGCGTACCTCGGGCACCATCTCCTTGGGCACGTCGAACTCGTCTAAGAGCTCGTCGTCCCACTCCAGTTCCCGGATGTTGTACAGCATCGTCCGGGAGGCGTTCGTGACGTCCGTGATGTGGTTGCCCGTCAGGTTGTAGATGAGCCACGAGTCGATGGTGCCCATCACGAGTTCGCCTGCGCGAGCGCGGTCGCGGAGGTCGCCGCCGCGCGAGCTCTGCATCTTGAGCGGCTCCGCGTTGTCGAGGATCCACTCGGTCTTGGTCGCCGAGAAGTACGCGTCGGCCTCGAGGCCGGTCTTCTCGCGGATCTCCTCGACCTTCTCGTCCTCTTGTAGCTCCTCGACGCGGTCGGTCGTCCGACGGTCCTGCCACACCAGCGCGTTGTGGACCGGCCGTCCGGAGTCTTTGTCCCAGACGATGGTCGTCTCGCGCTGATTGGTGATGCCGATGGCCTCGAGCTGATCGGCGTCGAGCCCGGCCTCGGCGAGCCCGTCGAGGACGACTTCTTGGGTGTTCTCCCAGATCTCGATCGGGTCGTGTTCGACCCAGCCCGGGTTCGGGTAGATCTGTTCGTGCTGTTCGTAGGCGTTCGCGACGACCTGGCCCTCATGGTCGAACACCATGAATCGAGTCCCGGTCGTCCCCTGGTCTATCGCACCGACGTACTGTGTCATGTTGTGGATCCCTCCTGTGGCGCTGGTCCGCGTGCGTCGGCGACCGGCTCGGCCTCGTCGTCGAGGGCGCATCCGGGGTCGCGTTCGCCGTCACGGCGTCCGACCGTCGAGGCCGACCCGTCCGGAGCCGGACCGAAACGGCCGGAAGACGCACCGCCGCCGCCGCGACATATCTTCACGGAAGCTACCACGCCGATCGTGAACATAATGTACTACCATAATAATCTTCCTGTTGAAATCCGGACATCGGCGCGAATGAAAAAGTCTAGTATATAAATAAATCGGCGCTGGCAGGGATTACACTACTTGAATATCCGTGATAGTTATGGGTGGGGCACCTCGGGAGGTAAAGTAAAGTGGTCGGGGTCCAAGTGGCTCGCATGGACAGACAAGTGGACGTCGTCGTCGTCGGTGGGGGCTCGACGGGGTGCGGCGTCGTCAGGGACCTGGCGCGACGGGGGCTCGACGCGGTCCTCGTCGAGAAGGGGAACCTGACGCACGGCACGACCGGACGGATGCACGGGCTCCTCCACAGCGGGGGCCGCTACGCGGTCTCGGACCAGAAGAGCGCGGAGGAGTGTATCGAGGAGAACCGAGTTCTCCGCGACATCGCGGCCCACTGCGTCGAGGAGACGGGGGGAATGTTCGTCAAGCGACCCGAGGACTCCGAGGAGTACTTCCAGGAGAAGCTGGAGGGATGTAAGGCGTGTAACATTCCCGCCGAGGTGATCGACGGCGAGGAGGCGCGCCGTCGCGAGCCGTACCTCGCGCGCGACGTCGAGAAGGCGATCGCCTTACCAGACGGCGCGATCGACCCGTTCCGGCTCTGCGTGTCGAACGCCGCGGACGCCCGCGAGCATGGCGCGCGAATCGAGACCCACGCACCGGTGACCGACGTGCTCGTCGAGGACGGCGAGGTCGTCGGCGTCGAGATCGAACACGAGACGGGACCGGGGAAGCGCGTCCACCGCGAGCCGGGGACGACCGAGGAGATCCGCGCGCGGCACGTCGTCAACGCGACCGGCGCGTGGGCGGGGAACGTCGGCGAGATGGCCGGCGTCGACGTGGAGGTGCGCCCCTCGAAGGGCGTGATGACAGTGATGAACACCCGGCAGGTCGACACCGTGATCAACCGCTGTCGGCCGAAGGGCGACGCCGACATCATCGTCCCCCACGAGACCGCCTGTATCCTCGGCACGACCGACGAGGAGGTCGACGACCCCGAGGACTACCCCGAGGAGGACTGGGAGGTCGACCTGATGATCGAGACGCTCTCGGAGCTCGTGCCGGCGCTCGAAGACGCCCGCACGCTCCGCTCGTTCTGGGGGGTCCGCCCGCTGTACGAGCCCCCGGGGACCGGCACCGAGGACCCGACCGACATCACGCGCGACTACTTCCTCCTCGACCACGGCGACCGCGACGACCTTCCGGGGATGACGACCATCGTCGGCGGGAAGCTCACCACCTACCGGATGATGGCCGAGTCCATCTCCGACCACGTCTGCGAGACGCTCGGCCACGAGGCGACCTGCGACACCGCCGAGGCGCCGCTGCCGGGCTCCGAAGACCCGGCGCGCATGGAGGAGCTGATGGACGAGTTCGGGCTCCGGTCGCCCGTCGCGCGGCGCTCGGGCCAGCGGCTCGGCTCCCGGGCCGACGACGTGCTCGACGAGTACGACCCGAACCCGATCGTCTGTAACTGCGAGAGCGTGACCCGCGCGGAGGTCCAGGACGCTGTCGACGACGCCGGCTCCGACCTCAACGCGGTCCGGCTGCGGACCCGCGCCTCGATGGGGAACTGCCAGGGCGGCTTCTGTACGCACCGCATCGCGTCGGAGCTCGCCGAGGAGTACCCCGAGCCGGTCGTCCGCGACGCGGAAGACGAGCTGTACCAGGAGCGCTGGAAGGGCCAGCGCCACGCGCTGTGGGGCGAACAGCTCTCGCAGGCGATGCTGAACCACCTGCTCCACGCGACCACGATGAACCGCGACGGCGACCCCGCGAACCTCGACGGCGAGGTGGACTTCGGCGCGTTCGACGCGGGCGCCGACGCGCCGGGCGCCGACGGCTCCGGCGGCGACACAGGGACCGCGGCCGCGGACGGTGGCCGCGCAAGCGACGACGCGGCGACCGACGGGGGTCGCGCAAGCGACGACGCGGCGACCGACGGGGGCCGCGCAAGTGACGACGCGGCCACCGACGGAGGGCGCTGATGGCGATAAACAGCGACGTGCTCGTGATCGGCGGCGGCCTCGCCGCGATCACGGCCGCGGTTTCGGCTGCCCGCGAGGGCGCGGACGTGCGGCTCGTCTCGCACAAGTCGAGCACGCTGCGGCAGGCCTCCGGGCTGATCGACGCGCTCGGCTACGTCCCGGCGACCGAGCCCGCGAAGCCGCTCCGGGACGGGCCGCCGACCGCGGGCCGGAACCTCGACCGCGACGAGTGGCCGGACCCGGAGGGGCCGCTCGCCGACCCGTTCGAGGGGATCGACCGGCTCCCCGAGTCGCACCCGTATCGGGTCGTCGGGAGCGACGCGCTCCGGGAGGGGCTCGACCTCTTCGACGACCTCGCGGGCGACGCGTACCGCGGCGGCCACACCGACCGCAACGCCCTCGTCCCGACGTTCGGCGGCGCGGTGAAGCCGACGGCGCGCTACCCCGCGGCCGCCGAGGCGGGGCTCGCGAGCGACGACCGCCCGATGCTGGTCGTCGGGTTCCGGTCGCTCACGGAGTACGACGCGCGCGCCTTCGCGGGGCGGCTCGAGGCCGCGGGCGTGCCGTTCGACGCCGCGGGCGCGGAGGTCGAGTTCGCGGAGGCGTTCCGCGCCGACGCGAAGATCACCCGGCTCGCGAAGGCGCTCGACCACGACGAGGAGATAGACGGCGTCCCCGCCCGCGAGGCGCTCGCGAAGGCGGTCGCGCCGCACCTCCACGACGTGGTCGACGAGGCAGGCGGCGTCGACCGCGTCGAGCGGGTCGGCTTCCCCGCGTTCCTGGGCGACGACCGGGGCGAGGAGGTCCGCGAAGAACTCGCTGACCGGCTCGGCGCCGACGTGTTCGAGATCCCGATGGGCCCGCCGAGCCTCCCCGGCCTGCGGCTCGAAGACCGCCTGTTCGACGCGCTCGACGCCGAGGGCGTCCGGTTCGAGACCGGGAACCCCGTCGTGGGCGTCGAGTCCGCGACCGACGGTCGCGTGGAGACGGTCGCGGTCGATCGGAAGGGTCGCACGGCGCCGTACGGCGCCGACGCGTTCGTGCTAGCGACCGGCGGGCTCGTCGGGAAGGGGCTCGACTCCGACCGGGAGGGGGTCCGGGAGCCCGTCCTCGACCTCCACGTCGACCAGCCGGACGACCGGTACGAGTGGTTCGTCGACGACGCGTTCGGCGACCAGCCGTACGCGCGGTTCGGGGTCCGGCCCGACGAGCGGTGTCGCCCCACGGACGCCGAGGGAACGGTACAGTACGAGAACGTGTTCGCGGCCGGCGGCGTCGTCGGCGGCGCGGACGCGGCGCGGGAGAAGTCCGCGAGCGGGGTGTCGCTTGCGACCGGCCTCGCGGCCGGGCGACAGGCGGCGACGGAGGCGAACCAATGACACGACACACGGACGACGACGGAGACGCGGGGGAGTCGAACGAGGCGACCGAGTCGAGCGACGGCGGCTACGAGGGGCCGACGCCGGGCGTCCCGGAGTCCGGCCGCGACGAGCAGCCGTCGGTGTTCGTCCCCGACGAGGGGGAAGTCGCGGAGACGGACGCGACCGCGGGCGACCGCGCCGCAACCGACGGCGGCGTCGAAAGCGCCTCGGCCGGAGCGGATTCGACCGAGCTCGACCCGGACGCGTACGACCCGGTCGACGTGTTCCCCGGCGGCGACCTCGACCTCCGCGAGGGGGCCGACTCCTGTTACAAGTGTACGAGCTGCGATACCTCCTGCCCGGTGGCTGAGGTCGACGACGAGTTCCCCGGGCCGAAGTTCCAGGGCCCCGAGCAGTGGCGGCTCAAACGGAAGGACGACCACGACATCGACGAGTCGATCACCTCCTGTTCGAACTGTATGCGCTGTGACGACGCCTGCCCCTCGGGAGTGCCGCTCTCCCAGATGCACAACGAGGCCCGCGGGCAGTTCGTCGAGCGCCAGATGGAGAAGCTCTCCGTCGAGTACATCCGGAATCGGGTGTTAGCGAACTACCGCACCTCGGCGAGCCTCGCGAGTATGTTCCCCCGGACCGCATCGTTCGCGATGAACTTCGGCCCCGCGCGGTGGGCGATGGAGAAGGTTATGGGGATCCCGAAGGAGCGCGACTTCCCCGAGTTCGCCACGGAGACGTTCCGCGAGTGGTGGAAGGCGCGCGGCGGCGCACAGGTGGAGAACCCCGACAAGCGCGTGGCGTACTTCCACGGCTGCTACTCCAACTACAACACGCCCGAGGTCGGCAAGGCGTTGGTCTCAGTCTACGAGCACTTCGGCTACGAGGTGATGGTCCCGCCCCAGAAGTGCTCGGGCACGCCGATGTTCGCGAACGGGATGCTGAAGGACGCCCGCCGCCACGCGGAGACGAACGTCGAGAACCTCGTCGAGGCCATCGCCGACGGCGCGGACGTGATCGCCTCCTGTACCTCCTGTTCGCTGTCGCTGCGCCAGGAGTACCCCGAGCTGTTCGACCTCCACGGGATCGACGACGTCGCCGAGCACACCTTCGAGGCGCTGGAGTACCTCCGCATCCACGAGGACCTAGAGGAGGCGCTCGACGAGGCCGGCGGGCTCGACGACGAGCGCGCCTTCGCGTATCACGCGCCGTGTCACGCCCGGAATCAGGGGCTCTCCCGGCAGGCAGTCGAGACGTTCCGCGACGTCGACGGCGTGAAGATGGAGGACGTCGGCGACTCCTGTTCCGGCATCTCCGGCACCTACGGCTGGAAGGAGGAGAAGTACGAGAAGTCGATGGAGATCGGCGCGGAGATGTTCGAGCACATGGAGGACGCCGAGGGCGAGGTCGGGATGACCGAGTGCCCGACCTGCGCGATGCAGATGGAACACGGGACCGGCTACGAGATCGAACACCCGCTCCAGCTGCTCGAGGACGCGCTGGGAGCGTAAGGTCCCGTCGCTCCGCCCCCGCGCCGGACCCGACTCGGCACGTCGCGGTTTCCCCGCTCACCGGTGGTTATCGGACGCGATAACTGTGCGAGAATCCTTATGAGGAGGACACGCCCACACCGGTACACGTGACACTCGAACAGTTTCTCGATCGCTTCGACGGCCCCGAGCGCTCCGTCGTCATCGTCAACCGGACCGACCCGGACCCCGTGCTGAACATGCTCGTGGACACGTTCGGCGACGACGCGGTGGGAGTGGTCGACGGCCGCGTGATCACCGGCTCGGGCGATCGACGAGTCACCGACGGCGCGGGGCCAGCCGGAGCCGCGAGCGGCGAGCGGACGCACGGTCTCACCGCCCGAGAACTGGCGACGACCGGCGTGCTCGACGATGACACCGGGACCGTCCCCTCCCTCGATGTCGAGGTGCTTCGCCGCCACGACGACGTTCCGTTCGACGGCGGCGACCCCGACGAGATCGAGAACCTCGTGCTGCTCATGGAGGGCGGCGAGGTGGTCGCCGGCTCGACGCTCGCCGAACTCGGCGACGCGGTGCTCTTCGTCAACTCGGACCTGTACGTCACCGGCAGCCGGTCCCTCGGCGACGTCGATCTCCCGTCGGTGATAAGCGGCCTCGGCGACGCGACGTTCACGCTCCGCGGGTATCCCGAATCGAACCGACAGAAGCTGCTCCTCATCACCATCTCGCGGTTCATCGAGCGCGCGGCGTGGGCCGCCGGCGACGGCACCCTGCGCTCGTCGTTCCAGCGGCTCTCGCGGATCGACGACGAGGTCGGCACGCGGAACGTCTACGAGCGCGTCACCGAGACCGCCGTCGACACGCACCTCTACGGGGTCCCCGACAGGCTCCCGGCGGACCTCGACGCCGTGATCCACGCCGGGAACGACCCGGACTTCACAGATAGCTGGTTCGTGGTGTACCGGCCGCCGGAGGGACCGCACTCGGCCGCGAGCGACCCGAGTAGCGACCTCAAGCGCGGTGTCGAGGGCGGCGTCGGACTCCTCGCGGTCGAGACGGAGCCGCGAGTCTGGCGCGGGCTATGGACGTTCGACGCCGACCGGATATCGCGGGTGAACCGGTACATCGAGCGGAACCTATAGCCTCGGTTACCATTTCTCACCGCGGGAGCCGCTCGTATCCAACCCGTGCGTTCATATTCTCGGAGCGGTGACGGGCGGCCATGTTCACGGAGCGGTCCGGTCTCCTCGACGACGGACGCCCGATGCGCGGATACGGGGTCGCGGTGACGCCCGGCCGCGACGGACCGCTCGTCTTCGTCGCCGGCTACGGCGAGCCGAATCGGCTGTACGCCCGGAAGGACGGCCGCTACGTCGACACCGCCTGCGGGATCGTCGCCGACGGGACGCGCCACGGGATGGGCGTGTGCGCGGCCGACCTCGACGCCGACGGCTGCGAGGAGGTGTACGTTCACAACTGCGCGCGCGGCGTCGACGGCGGCGACCCCGACCTCCTCTTGAGCCGACTGGAGGCCGACCGGTACCGCTGGACCGACGTGTTCGCGCGGGAGGTGAACGCCGACCGCCTCGACGTCCGCGCGGGCCGGTCGGTCGCGGCGCTCGACCGACTGGGGACCGGCCGGTACGGCGTCGCGGTCTCGGGCTACGCCGCCCCGCTCGCGTTCTACGAGCTCGGCGACGACGGCGAGGTGACCGACATGGCCGAGGCGGTCGGGCTGGAGGTCGACGGCGGCTGTCGGTCGCTGCTCGCGGTCCCGTACCGCTCCCGCGAGGGCGACCTGTTCGCGGGCGTCGAGGGGGGACCGAACCGGCTGTTCAGCAACCGCGACGGCCACTACGACCGCACGGACGGCGGTCCCGCCCTCTCCGATCCCAGCGGCGACACCCGCGGCGCGGCGGTCGTCGACGAGGGCGGGACGTTCGCGCTCGCGGTCGGCAACGAGGCCGCGCCCAGCCGCCTCCTGCGCTGTTCGCCGGCGGGCGGCTACGACGACGTGGCCCCCGCCCCGCTCCGCGAGGTGGGCGCGGTCCGGACGGTCGTCGCCGCGGACTTCGACAACGACGGGCGCGAGGAGCTCTTCTTCAACGTCTGCGGCGCGGAGAACCGGCTGTTCGAGCGCGTCGACCGCCCGGGCGAGCCGCCGGGGTGGGAGCCCGTCCCGCCCGGGCCGGCCGCGGAGCCGGACGGGTTCGGCACCGGCGCGGTCGCGGCCGACGTCGACGGCGACGGGGCCCTCGAACTCCTCGTCGTCCACGGCGAGGTCGCCGCGCAGCCGGTGACGGTGTACGGCGCCACGGACGCGCCCGACGCCGGCTGGCTCCGCGTGCGCCCGACGACGCGGCAGGGCGCGCCGGCGCGCGGCGCGGTCGTCACGCTGGAGACTGCCGACGGCGTCCAGCGGCGGGCGATCGACGCGGGCGGCGGCTGCCTCTGTCAGACGGAGCCGGTCGCGCACTTCGGGCTCGGCGGCGCGAAGCCGCTGCGCGTGGACGTGCGGTGGCCCGACGGCCGCGAGCGGACCGTCGTCGGGCCGAGCCCCGACCGAGAGATCACCGTCGAACACCCGTCGCGCAGGGCGACCGACCGCGACGCGCGAACGAGGCGGTAGCTGCCGGACCCGTCCCGCCGAGGGTCGGGCGTCGTCGTGGCCAGAACTGCCGCCCTTCGCGGGTTCAAGTGCCCCCGGACGTACGGGGAGGTATGGTAGATCCGACCTCGGACCTCGAGGAGGACGTCGACGAGGAGTCCGCGCCCGGGTGCGCCACGTGCGGCCAGCCGGCGCTGGGGAGCGGTCGTCGAACGATCACGTGGGTCGACGGCGACGACATCGTCCACCGACACTTCTGCTCGGAGTCGTGCCGCGAGGAGTGGGACGACGAGCGGCCGTCTGCGGGAGGGTAGCCGGGTCGGCGCGGGGGCGCCGCGACCGGACGCCGCGGTTCATTGCGGCGAAGACGGCGGCGGGAGGCTTTTTGCCCGCGGGGGTGGTAGCGTCCGGTATGATATCGCTCGACGAGGCCGTGACGGCCCGACTGGAGTCACACGGGGAGCGCTTCGAGGTCCTGATCGACCCCGACGCCGCGCTCGCGATCAAGCGCGGCGAGTTCGACGGTGACTTAGAGGAGGTCATCGCCGCGGAGGACGTCTTCGAGAACGCCTCGCGGGGCGACCGACCGGCAGAGGAGGATTTAGAGACCGTCTTCGGCACCACTGATCCGCTCTCGATCATTCCGGAGGTCGTCGAGCGCGGGGAGATACAGATCACCGCCGAGCAGCGCGCGGAGATGCAAGAGCGGAAGCACAATCAGCTGGTGACCACCATCACGCGCAACGCCGTGAACCCGCAGATGGACGACTCGCCGCACCCGCCCGAGCGGATCGAGCGCGCGCTGGATGAGGCCGGGTTCCAGATCGACCCGATGGAAGCGGTAGAGAACCAGGTCGACGACGCGCTCGACGCGCTGCGACCGGTGATCCCGATCCGGTTCGAGGAGGTGACGATGGCGGTCCAGCTCCCGGCCGACTACGCGGGGTCCGGACAGGCGCAGATCCGGGAGTTCGGCGACCTTGAGCGCGAGGAGTGGCAGAACGACGGCTCCTGGGTTGGGGTACTCACCTTCCCGGCCGGGCTCCAGAACGACCTCTACGACCTCGTCAACGAGATCACCTCGGGCGAGGGCGACGCCCGCGTGATCAAGGACAAAGACGAACTCCGGACCCGGTAACGGGTCCTGACGGCCCGGCGACGGCGACCGCGCCCGGAGAGCGACCGCAACGCCGACCGCGCTCGCGACACCGACCACGACGCGGACCGCGACTCTGCCCGTCGCCGCAGTTTCACCGCCTCCGAGAGGTTGATGTCCGCGGGGCGCGGTCTCGTATCGCATGCACCCACGCGCGGCGGAGTTCGAACGGCGGGCTCGGGAGCGGTACGGCGTCGAAATCGACGTGCTGGAGTTCGACGCCGGCACGGAGACGGCGGCCGCGGCGGCCGACGCGCTCGACCGCGAGACGGGCGCGATCGCGTCGACGATCGTCGTCTCGCTCTCCGGCGGCGACCGAGACGGAAGCCTCGTCGCCGCGATCACGAGCGGCGCGAACCGGCTTGACCTCGACGCCGTCGCCGACCACTTCGACGCCGACGACGCCGAGATGGGCGACCCGGGGCGCATCCGCGAGGTCGTCGGCTGGAGCATCGGCGGCGTGCCGCCGATCGGCCACGAAGCCGCGCTCCCGACGGTGTTCGACCCGACGCTCGCCGAGTACGACACCGTGTACGGCGCCGCCGGGACACCGAGCGCGGTGTTCGCGGTCGACCCCGAGACGCTCGCCGACCTCGCGGACGCCGCGGTCGTCGACCTCACCGAATGAGGCGGCGTCGCGCCGGGCCCGACGCCGCTCCGACTCCGGCGTTGTTAATCGACGGTCGGTTTCGGGGGCGAGATTATTAAGACTGGGTTATGAAATAATAACTTTTTTCTATTAATCTACGCTACAGATCGGTATGACTCACTCACGGCGGTCGGTGCTGCGGCGCGGTGCCGGGTTGGCGGTCGCGGGAACGGCGGCGTCGCTCGCGGGGTGTGCCGGGAACGGTGGCGGCGGCTCCGAGGGGTTCGAGTCCGGGTACGCCGCGTTCTTCACGCTCAACGACTGGGCCAACGAGGTCGCGGGCGACAACGCGAGCTTCGAGGACCCGGTCGACGTGGGCCAGCTCGGCCACGGGTGGACGCCCGACGGGACCCTCGCGGCGGACGTCGCGGCGACGGACGCGTTCGTCTACCTCGACAGTCCGGAGTTCGCGTGGGCGCAAGACCTGGCGGCGACGCTGGAGAGCGACTACGACACGGTCGCCACGGTCGACGTGCTTGACGGGCTCGAAGGCGATCTGCTCGAGTGGAACCACTCTCACGGGGAGAGCCACGACGGGGAGAGCCACGACGAGGAGGGCCACGACGAGGGGGACCACGACGGGCAGGGCCACGATGAGGGAGACCACGACAACGGGACCCGGTACGACCCCCACGTCTGGACGGACCCGGTCCTCGCGGCCGAGATGGTCGACACGATCGCGACCGGGCTGGGCGAGGCGGACCCGGACAACGCCGAGGCGTACGCCGCCAACGCCGAGGCGTACGCCGCGGATCTGGACGCGATCGACGACGCCCTCCGGTCGATCGCCGAGGACGCCGCGCGCGACGTGGCGGTGTTGGCGGGCCACAACTCTTTCCAGTACCTGGAGGCGCGCTACGGGTTCCGGCTCCGCTCGCCGGTGGGCGTCTCACCGCAGAACGAGCCGACCCAGTCGGAGATCGCCGACACGATCGACCTCGTCGACGCGGAGGGGATCGACGTGGTGCTGTACGACCGGTTCCAGTCGCCGCGGCTCGCCGAGTCGATCGTCGAGAACAGCGGCGCGGCGGAGGCGGTTCCCGTCACGCCGGCCGGGGGGACGACGCGGGAGTGGAACGACGCCGGGTACGGCTACCTCGAACAGATGACCGAGATCAACGTCCCGGCCTTCGAGCGGGCGTTCGGGGCGCAGTGACCGGCACGGTCGCCGGCGCGCCGAGCGACGCCCCGACCCGGCGGCGCGGCGACGGAGTAAAAGAGCTAAACGTGCGGCCGGTCCAGATGGGGCACACGAAGTGACCGCGATCGTCGACCTCGACGGCGTGACGTTCTCCTACGGCGACACCGTCGCCGTGAGAGACGTCTCTCTCACCGTCGAGGAGGCCGACTTCCTCGGGCTCGTCGGACCGAACGGCTCCGGGAAGACGACGCTGCTCCACCTCATGCTCGGCCTCCACGAGCCCGACGAGGGGTCCGTCGAGCTGTTCGGCCGGCCGGTCGACGAGTTCGACGACGGCGGCCGGATCGGCTACGTCTCCCAGAAGGCGACGAGCCGCGGCGGCGCGATGCCCGTCACCGTCCGTGAGTGCGTCACGATGGGGCGGTTCGCGCACGCCGGGCGAGGGCGGCTCTCCGCGGCCGACCGCGCAGCCGTCGCGGACGCCATCGAGACGGTCGGGGTCGGGGACCTGGCCGACCGGCTCGTCTCGGAGCTGTCCGGCGGGCAGAAGCAGCGAGCGTACATCGCTCGCGCCCTCGCGAGCGACGCGGACCTGCTCGCGCTCGACGAGCCGACGGTCGGCGTCGACGCCGAGTCGCGCGACGCGTTCTACGCCCTCCTCGACGAGCTCAACGAAGACGGGATTACGATCATCCTCATCGAACACGACATCGGCGTCGTCACCGACCGCGCGGACCGCATCGCCTGTATCAACACCGAGCTGTACCACCACGGGGACACGGAGTCGTTCGTCGATAGCGACGCCCTCGCGGAGGCGTACGGCGCGACCGGACAGGTCGTCCACCACCACCACTGATGACCGGGGAGACACCGGCCGACCGGGAGCGGGAGCGTCCGCGTCCGGACCGGACCGGCCGCGAACGAGGACTCCGCCGGACCGCGGAGCTCGCCGGGATCGGGCTCACGGGCGTCGTCGCGGCGGTCATGCTCTCGTTCCTCCTCCTCTACTGGACGCAGGACCTGCCGGTGGCGAGCGAGCTGTACGCCGCGTTCCGCTCGATGGGGCGCGCGATGGACGCCGCGTTCGGGACGAACGTCTTCCGACACCCGATCATGTGGCAGTCGATGGCGGTTGGCGTGCTCGTCGGGGTGGTCGCCCCGCTCGTCGGCTCCTTCCTCGTCCACCGCGAGATGGCGCTGATCGGCGAGACGCTCGCGCACACCGCGTTCGCCGGGGTCGCCGTCGGGATCCTCGTCACCTCCTCGACGGGGTGGAACGGCTCGCTGCTGCTCGTCGCGCTCGCGGTCGGCATCCTCGGGGCGCTCGGGGTCCAGTGGCTCACCGAGCGCACCGACGCGTACGGCGACGTACCCATCGCGATCATGCTCAGCGGGAGCTTCGCGGTCGGGACCCTGATCATCAGCTACGGCGACGGGCTCACCGGCGTGAACATCCAGGGGTACCTGTTCGGGAACCTCGCGGTCGTCACGCCGGAGGGCGCGCGCCTCATGGGAGCGCTCTCGCTGATCGTCGTCGCAGGCGTTGCGCTGACGTACAAGCAGCTCCTCTTCATCACCTTCGACGAGCAGGCCGCGCGGGTCGCCCAGCTGAACGTCACCGGCTACAATACCCTGCTCGTCGTGCTGACCGCGGTCGTCGTCGTCGGCGCGATGCAGGTGCTCGGCGTCATCCTCGTGGCGGCGATGCTCGTCGTCCCCGTCGCGGCCGCCTCGCAGGTGGCCCGGAGCTTCCGCGAGACGATGTACCTCGCCGTCATCTTCGGCCAGCTGTCGGTGATCGGCGGCTTCGCCGTTTCGATCGGACTCGGCCTCCCCTCCGGGGGGTCGATCGTCGTCACGGCCATCGCGGTGTACCTCGGCAGCATCGTCGGCTCCGGCTCCTCGGTGAAGGCGATCTCGTCGCACGGTTGACGGGTCGGACCGGCGGCCTCGGAGGCCGCAGGCGGCGGTCGTGCGCGGCTCGCGTCCGGTTTCCACAGACCCTTATGTCGCGGCCGCGACCGACGGATATGGGAGAGACAGAAACCTACACGGTCACCGGTCCCGACGGTGACGAGGAGTCGTTCGAACTGCCCGCCGGCCTCGTCGACGTGCTCAGCGAGCAGGGCGAGGCCGCGACCGCCGTGGTCTCAGACGTCGTCGTCCAGGCGATGGCCCAGCAGGCGCACGTCATCGTCCACCACAGCGAGGGCGACGTGCCCGAGGACATCGCGGAGATGAACGAGACGGCCGCGGAGCTGTTCGAGGAGCGGTTCGGGCAGTCGCTCGAAGACGCGCTCGGCCACTCGCACTGAGCGGGTCCGACGCGCCCCGGCACCCGAACGAGTTCGTCCGACCGGCCGCTTAAGCCGGTCGAGTCCCTACGTTTTCGCATGTCTACTGACCCGGACGGCGCGGACGCGCCGGTGTTGATCTTCGACGGCGACTGCCCGTACTGCTCGGTCGCCGCGGTCGCGCTCCGCCGGCTCGAGGGCGTCGTCGCGGTCCCGTGGGAGGCCGACCCGGTCGGCCCGTTCCTCGACGCGCAGTTCGGCTCGCGCCCGTTCGCGATGGTGCTCGTCGACCCGGTCGAGCGGCGGGTGTACGCGGGGCGGTCGGCCGCCGAGGAGCTGGCCGACCGCGCGGGAACGCCGGGCATCGTCGGCGGGCTCGTGCGCGACAACTACGACCGCATCGCCGACGTCGTCGGGACGCTGTCCGGCCGGGGCCGCGACCCTGCGGACGTCCACGACACCTACCGACTGGACGACGACGCGGGCGAGATGGTCGGGTCGCTCCGGGCGGCCGCCGACGAGGCGCCGACCGCGCTGTCGTGAGCGCGACCGGGACCGGGTCGCGGCCGGCGGGGGACGGATGACCGACGCCGACGGCGGCAGCTACACCCTCATCGTCGCCCTCGCGGCCGACGCCACGCTGTCGGCGGGCGCGCTCGGCGAACACCGTCTCCCGGCCGGCGCGTACGCGTACACGGGCAGCGCGCTCGGCGCCGGCGGGTTCTCGCGGGTCGACAGGCACCGGCGGACGGCGCGGGGCGACCACGACGTCCGCCACTGGCACGTCGACTACCTGCTCGGTCACCCGGCCGCGCGGATCGACCGCGTCGTGCGGAGCCTCGGCGTCGACGTCGAGTGTCCGGTCGCGGAGCGCCTACCCGCCGGCCCGGTAGACGGGTTCGGCGCCTCCGACTGCGACTGTCCGAGTCACCTCGCGGCAGGCGACGGGTCCGAGGCGGCCGAGGTGAGCGGACCCGACCGCGACGCGCTCAACGGCCTCGCGGAGCGCGCGCTGGCGGCGCACGAGGCCGCGGTCGCGGCCGCCGCCGACCCGGACGCGACCGTCGAGGTCGTCGCGGGCTCCGGAGAGTAACGGGCCGTGCGGTCGGCGGTCGTGCCGGTTCACGGGGCTGGAGGTCGTGTCGGTCTGCGCGGTCAGAGGTCGTACCGGTTCACGACCTGTCGCAGCTGCTCCTCGCGCCCGTTCATAGCGTCCTCGCGGAGCGCTTCCTCGTCGGCGGTCGGACAGTCGAGGTCGGGGACCGGCGTGGGGCGCCCGTCGTCGTCGTCGAGCGCGACGAAGGTGAAGTAGGAGGTGGTGGTCCGGCGCGTCTCGTCCGTGCGGGGATTCTCCGCGCGCACGTCGACCTTCACGTCGACGCTCGTCCGGCCGGTGTTGAACACGTATCCCTCGACGATCGCGACCTCGCCCATCTCGATCGGGGAGATGAAGTCGACGTGGTCCATCGACGCGGTGACCACCTGTCGGTTCGAGAACCGCATGCCGGCGATGGCGCCGCAGATGTCCATCCAGTGGAGCACGGCGCCCCCGAGCGCCCGGCCGAGGTTGTTCGTGTCGTTCGGGAGGAGCATCTCCGTCATCTCCGTGTGCGAGGAGGCGAGCGTCGCGGTCTCGTCCATGCCCGTGGTGGGAGATGCGGCAACTTGAACGACGGGCTTCGGCGCGGGCCCGCCGCCCGCCGAGTCCGGGGCCCCGGGCTCAGCGCTCCTCCGATGGGTCGCCGTCGCCGCTAAACTGGACCGAGTCGGGCGGTCGCCCCGCTTCGTCTATCACCTCGTCGGTGACGACGATCGGACAGTCGAGGCGCACGGCGAGCGCGAGCGCGTCGGAGGGACGGGCGTCGAAGACGAACCGCTCCGGCTCGCCCTCCTCGTAGCGCTCGGCGTCGACCTTCGCGTAGAAGGTGCCGTCGCGGAGGTCGTCGACGCGGACGCGGTCGATGGCGCCGCCGAACTCCGTGAGGATGTCAACGAGCAGGTCGTGCGTGAGCGGTCGGTCGAACGGTTCGCCCTCCAGCGCCATACCGATCGATCGGGCCTGGTCGCCGCTGACGAATATCGGGACGTACTCGTCGCGCGCGGAGAGGATCACCGCCGGGACGTCGCCGCTCGGCGCAGACCCCGCACCGACCCCGACGACCTCGGCTTCGTGTTCCATATCGGAACGTGGTGACGGCCGCTTGAATAGCTGTCCCACGCGCGTCCCGTTCGGTCCGCGACCCCCGCCGCCCTAGCTCGACGCTCGGTACCAGTACGCCCACGCCAGCGTGAAGACGAGCGCGGCGGCGACGAAGAAGACGACCCCCGGCTCGACGAGCGAGACCGCGTACTCCGCGAGCGGGCGGCCGACGAGGTCGACCGCACTGTCGGCGCCGTCGGCGGCGGTGTTCTGGTCGGGGACGCTCTCTATCGAGGGGCCGTCGGTGCTGGCCGTCCCAACGTCGTCACCGCCCGAGGCGCTCGTCCGCGGGTCCGCGAGCGAGCCGACCGCGAGGAGCCGCTGGGCGGCGACCGCGGCGAGTCCGATGATCCCGTACCCGCCGAGCAGACGCATGAGCGCGGTCTTGATCCCCGTCGACTCCTCGGAGCCGCCAGCGAACAGCACGAGCGGCTCGTCCGCTGCGGCGTACACGTCCATCTCGCGGCCCTTCTCGGAGTAGGCGGTGTCGACCACCTCCACGAGGTCGGCCTCGTCGAGCCGGGAGAGGTGGTACTGGACGTTCTGGAGCGAGGTGTCGACCTCGTCGGCGATCTCCGACTTCGTCGCCGGGCGGTCGTGGAGCGTCGAGAGGATCGCGCGCGCCGTCTCGGAGCCGAGGGCCGCGATGAGGTCGTCGGCCTCGTCGTCGTCGACGCCGACGACCCGGGGCTCGCGCTCCTCTGGCGTCGCGTCCGGCAGGGAGGGCAACAGCCGGGACATACGACATCCTGTGGCGCGTGAGGATACAAACTTGTTGGATCGTTGGGGACGGGGTCGACCCTGCCCGAGCGGGAGCCGGGACCGACGCACAAACCCTAAACGCGGTGACCGAGTACGTCGGGTGATGACAGAGACGTCACGGGGGACCGACGACGAGGCACCCCCGTCGACCGACAGACCGCCGCGCACCGACGGCGGCGACCTCGACCGGAATCCGGGCCGCGGACCCGCCGCCGACGGCGAGGGGAGCGTGACGGTCGTCGGGACCGCACACGTGTCGGAGCGCTCCGTCGACGAGGTCGAGGAGACGATAGAGCGGGAACGCCCCGACGTCGTCGCGGTCGAGCTCGACGAGGGGCGCTACCGCCAGATGAACGGCGAGACGCCCGACGACCTCGACGCCGGCGACCTGCTCAGGGGGAACACGGTGTTCCAGTTTCTGGCGTACTGGATGCTCTCGTACGTCCAGACCCAGCTCGGCGAGCGGTTCGATATCGAGCCGGGCGCCGATATGAAGGCCGCCGTTGACATCGCCGAGTCGCTCGGCATCGACGTCGCCTTGGTCGACCGCGACATCCAGACCACGATCCAACGCTTCTGGGCCCGCATGACGATCACGGAGAAGCTCCGGCTCGTCGGCGGGCTCGCGTTCGGCGTCAGCGACCCGCGGGTCGCCGGCGCGATCGGCGGGCTCCTGGTCGGGATCCTCGCCGGGCCGGCCATCGGCCTCTTCGGCGGCGCCGTCGGGATCACCGACGCGATCCTGACGAGCGTCGCCGCGGGCGTCCTCGTCGCGCTCGGCGTCGGGATCGCCGTCGACCAGGTCGGCTCGCTCGCGCTCTCTCCGGACCAGCGGCTCTACGCCGCGGTCGGCACCGGGCTCTCGACCGGCGTCGCCGCCGGGGTCACCGGGGCCGCGAACGGACCCGTCTCGGCGTACCTCGGCGGGTTCCCCGTTGCGGCGATCGGGGGCTTCGGGATCGGGATCGGCCTCGGTCTCGTCGTCGGCGCCGTCCTCGCGATCGCGGTCAGCGGGTTCGGCGGCGGCGAGGTGGACCCGGAGGCCGGGGGTATCGAGGAGCTGGACGCCGCGGACCTCACCGACACGGACGTGGTGACGATGATGATGGAGGAGTTCCGGCAGTTCTCCCCGGGCGGCGCGGAGGCGCTCATCGACGAGCGCGACGCGTTCATCGCCCACCGGCTCGTCGCGCTCCGCGAGGCCGGGCACGACGTGGTCGCCGTCGTCGGCGCGGGCCACCAGGCGGGGATCGAGCGGTACCTCGCCGAGCCCGCGACCCTCCCGGCGATGGACGACTTGGTCGGCGAGGAATCGGGACGCGGGCTCCCCTGGAAGAAGGCGATCGGCTACGCGATCACCGTCAGCTTCGTCGGCTTCTTCCTCCTGCTGGCGCTCGGCGGCGCCGGCAACGCGTTCCTGCTCCGGCTGTTCGGCGCGTGGTTCCTGATCAACGGCGTCTTCGCCTTCGCCTTCGCGAAGGTCGCCGGCGCACGCTGGCTCTCGGCGGGCGTCGGCGGCGCCGTCGCGTGGATGACCTCGATCAACCCGCTGCTCGCGCCCGGCTGGTTCACCGGCTACGTCGAACTGCGGAGCCTGACCGTGAACGTGGCGGACATCGGCGCGCTCAACGACCTGCTCGGCGACGAGACGCGGTCGGTCGGCGAGTTAGTCTCCGCGATGCTCGACGTGCCGCTGTTCCGGCTCATCGTCGTCGTCGCGATGACGAACGTCGGTAGCATCGTCGCGAGCTTCCTCTTCGCGGCGTACGTCATCCCGGCGATGTTCGGCGCCGAGGTCGGCGGCGTCGACGAGGTCGGGCGGCTGCTCGTCGAGGGCGCGGTCAACGGCGCCGACCTCGTGCGCGGCGCCGTGGGGGGGATCGCATGAGCGGCGGCGCGACGTTCTCGGGGCGGCGAATCGCGGGGCTCTACTTCAGCGGCGCGGAGCTCCGCGACCTGCTCGTCGCGTGGCTCGCCTTGGGCGTGGCGTTCACCCTGTTCTTCGTCGGCGGCTCGGCCGGGATCGGTCGCATCCTCGCCGCGGGCGTGATCCCGCCGCTGTTCGTCGGGCTCGCGACCGCTGGGGTCGCCTTCCTCCTCCACGAGGTCGCGCACAAGGTCGTCGCGGTCCACTACGACCAAGTCGCGGAGTTCCGCGCGGACAACAGCATGTTGTTCCTTGCCGTGATGAGCTCGCTCCTCGGGTTCATCTTCGCCGCGCCCGGCGCCGTCCACCACCGCGGGCGGCTGACGCCGCGGGAGCACGGGCATATCGCGCTCGCCGGCCCGGCCGTGAACCTCGGGCTGATGGCCGTGTTCTTCCCGCTGTTCGCGCTCGGCGGGCTCCTCGGCAGCGAACTCGTGACGATCCTCGGCGCGCGCGGCATCGCGATCAACGCGTTTCTCGCGGCGTTCAACCTCGTCCCGTATGGCCCGCTCGATGGGAAGACGGTGCTGTCGTGGAGCAAGCCGGTCTGGGCGGCCGTCTTCGTCCCCTCGGTCCTGCTCGCCGTCGGGCTCGTCTTCGTCGTCGGGCTCGGCTTCGGCGGCCCGTTCTGAGCCGCGGTCGGGCGACCGCCGCGCGTCCGGCGGCTTCGCCCGGAACGGTGCGTTTTTGCTCCGCCGGCGTGCCTCCACACACATGACCGAGGGCGACGGGAGCGGCGGCGGGGGACCGGACGGCGACGACGAACTCACCTACGCGGACGCGGGCGTCGATATCGACGCGAGCGAGGCCGCCACCGCCGCGCTGATCGGCGCGGTCGGCTCGGACTCCGACGCGGACGGCTCGGGGAGCGACTACGCGGGCCTCCTCGATATCGGCGACCGCTACCTCGCGCTCGCGACCGACGGCGTCGGGACGAAGCTCCTCGTCGCGGAGGCGCTCGGCGACTACTCCACGGTCGGCATCGACTGTATCGCGATGAACGTCAACGACCTCGTCGCGGCCGGGGTCCGCCCCGTCGCGTTCGTCGACTACCTCGCCGTCGACGAGCCGGACGAGCGGTTCGCCGAGCAGGTCGGCGAGGGGCTCGCTCGCGGCGCCGAGCTGGCGGACATCGAACTCGTCGGCGGCGAAACGGCCGTGATGCCGGATGTCGTCCGCGGGCTCGACCTGGCCGGTACGTGCGCGGGCCTCGCCGCGAAGGACGGCGTGTTCGACGGCCGCGCGGAGCCGGGCGACGCGCTCGTCGGCTGGCAGTCGTCGGGGATCCACTCGAACGGGCTCACGCTGGCCCGAGAGGCCGTCACGCGCGACCACGCCTACACGGATCCCTGCCCGTTCGGCGACTACGAGACGCTCGGCAACGCGCTGCTCGAACCGACCGCGATATACACCGACCTGCTCGACCCGATGCGCGACCACGGCGTCCGCGGCGCCGCCCACGTGACGGGCGGCGGCTGGACGAACCTCGACCGCCTCGGCGATCACCGCTACGTCGTCGACGACGCGTTCGACCCGCAGCCCGTCTTCGAGTTCGTCCGGTCCGAGGGGAACGTCTCCGACGAGGAGATGTACCGCACGTTCAACATGGGGACGGGGTTCGTCGCCGCGGTCGACGCCGACGCCGCGGACGCGCTGGCCGACGCGACCGACGGTCGCGTGATCGGCCGCGTCGAGGACGGCGCGGCGGACGCCGGAGGCGACGACGGGGCGAGCGTCGCGATCCGCGGGCTGGAGCTGTGAGCGGTCGCGTCCGAGGTACCGGCGATCGTTGCGGCCGCCGCGGAGCGGCGGCGGGGCGTGCCGCCGACTGACCCGTTATGACCGGCCACCGCGTAGGCCGAGTCAATGACGGACGGGGCCGTATCGGAGGAAGAGAGCGGGACCGAAGCCGACGGCTCCGAGGACGACGGGGACGGACGGGCCGAAGAGTCGGCGCACGTCGAGGACGTGCCGGACGGCGCGGGGTGTACGGAGATCTGGGAGCGACTGTCGGAGCGGCGCGAGGAGTGAGCTACTGCGACAACTGCGCCGCAATGTCCGCCTCCGTGATGATTCCGACCGTCTCCCCGCCGTCGGTGACCATCACCGCCTTGTAGTGGTCGAGGAGGTTCCGGACCTCGTCGACGGTCGCCGACGGCGCGACCGTCGGGAACGACTCGCTCATCACCTCGCTGACCGGGTGATCGCCGACGTTCTCGCCGGCGTGGACCACGTCGCCCTGGCTGATCGACCCGACGGGCACGCCGTTCTGGAGAACGGGGAGCTGCGAGTACGCCTCGGCCTCCATCAGATCGACCGCCTCGCCCACGGCGTCGTCGGGCGCGACGCTGATCACGGTCTCGTTCATCAGGTCGGCCGCGCGCACGACCTCGCCCTCCGCCTCTTGGAGGGCGTTGACGATCCGGCGCAGCGTCGAGAGCCGCGGGTCGACGTCGCCGCCCTCGATCCGCGCGATGAGTGGCTGGGAGACGTCCGCGGCGTCGGCGAGTTCGCTCTGGGTCAGCTCCAGCGCGGTCCGGCGCTCGCGGAGGTCCTGTGGCGTCGGCAGTTCCATGCCGGCTAATTACTTAGGGTTATTAGAAAAGCTTTCGGCACCGACCGGGCACCGGGATCGCTCCCGGCAGATCCGTCCGACGCCCCGCGTCCGTGCCTATCGCTCCGGCTCTTCGTCCTCGTCCGCGTCGGTCTCGAAGACGTCGATGACTTCGAGGGGAACGTCGCGGAGGGCGCCGCCGACCTCGCTTTTCGCGATCCGTTCCGCGTGCTCCTCGCTGTCGGCGTTGAACACGTCGATCTCTAGGAGCAGCCCTACGAGGGCCGTGTTCGCCGCGAGGAACGCGGCGTCGAACGGCTCGCCGCAGGCCGGACAGCCGGTGACGCCGGGCTCGACCTCGACGTACTGCTTGTCCGTCTCGTTGAGTCGCTTGCCGGCTTCGCTGACCGCGACGCCGATGGCGTCGTCGGTCTCCTCGACGTCACGGACCAACCAGGCGGCTTCCATCGCGACTTCGTAGTTGCTCATACGCGGTCGGAGGAGCCGCAGGGTTTCTTGTCTTGTGGTTTGGCCGCGGTCGAAAACGAGCCGTCGATCACGCGGAACCGGCGGCGAGACGCGCCCTACAGGCGGTCGACGATCGCCGCGGTGACCTCGTCGGTCGTCGCCGAGCCGCCGAGGTCGCCGGTGCGCGGGCCGTCGGAGAGGACGCCCTCGACCGCGTCGCGGACCCGCTGCCCCGCCTCGACGTGGCCGAGGTACTCGAGCAGCATGGCCGCCGAGAGGACCGCCGCGGTCGGGTTGGCGACCCCCTCGCCCGCGATGTCCGGGGCCGTGCCGTGGACCGGCTCGAACAGCGCGTTGTCGTGGCCGATGTTCGCCGACGGGAGCAGACCGAGGCCGCCGACGAGCCCGGCCGCGAGGTCGGAGAGCACGTCGCCCGCGAGGTTCGGGCAGACGATCACGCCGTACTGGCCCGGGTCGAGCGGGAGCTTCGTCGCGAACGCGTCCATCAGCTCCTCGTCGGCGTCGACGCCGCGCTCGTCTGCGACCGCCGCGACCTCGTCGCGGAACCGGCCGTCCGTCTCGCGCATCACGTTCGCCTTGTGGGCGACGGTGAACCCCTCCTCTGGGTCCCCGGCGGGGCCGCGCCCGTCCTCGACAAAGTCACAGGCGTACTCGGCCAGCTCGCGCGAGGCCGACGACGTGACGACGCGTGTCAGCGTCGAGAGGTCCTCCGAGAGGCGGTCCTCGTGGCCCGCGTAGACGCCCTCGGTGTTCTCGCGGAGGAACACCACGTCCGTCTCCGGCCGGAGCGCGTCGACGCCCGGGAGCGCCTTCGCGGGCCGGACGTTGACGAACGAGTCCACCGCCTCGCGCAGCGGGAGGATCACGTCGGCGGCCGTCTCGCCCGCCGCGCCGAACAGCGTCGCGTCCGCGTCGGCCACCAGGTCGTACGTCTCGTCGGGGAGCGCCTCGCCGGTCGCGTCCCGGGTCGCGTCGCCCGCGTCCCCGCGGACGAACTCGAAGTCGGGGTCGAGCGCGTCCAACACCTCGACGGCGGCCGGCACGACCTCGCGGCCGATGCCGTCGCCCTCGATGACGACGATCTCGTCGGTCATCCGGCTCAGTCGTCCCCCTCGACGTACGGCAGGTCGGCGACGGTCTCGTCGACCTTGCTCCGGTTCGAGTACATCAGCGCGGTCGTGTCCCAGATCCCTTCGACCAAGGCCTCGCGCATCGCGTCGTCGACCTCGACGTCGATGACGGTGTCGCCATAAGTGACAGTCTCCCCTTCCACGTCGACCTCGATGTCGCCGTCGGGGTTCGCCTCGATCCACTCCTGGAGCTCGACCACGGTCTCGTGGTCGGCGGTGACCGCGGGGATGCCGAGCGACTTACAGTTGTCGCGGAAGATCTCGGCGTAGGACTCGCCGACGACGCCGTCGACGCCCCACCGCATCATCGCCTGCGGCGCGTGCTCCCGGGAGGAGCCGCAGCCGAAGTTGGAGTTAACGACCGCGATCGACGCGCCCTCGAAGCGGTTGAGCGGGTGGTCGTTGAACTCCCCGTCCTCGTCGCGCCGGGCGTCATAGAAGAGGTAGTCCGCCATGTTGTCGAACGTGACCTCCTTCATGAACTGCGCCGGCAGGATCTGGTCGGTGTCGACGTCGTCGCCGGGGATCGGGACGCCCGTACCCGAGACCTCGGTGATGTGTTGGTCGTCGCCCGCGTTGGCGTCGGGGGCCATCAGTCGGCCACCTCCTCGACGCCGCCCGCGCCGCCGGTCGGCCCGTCGTCCAGGTAGTCGCGCGCGTCGACGACCTCGCCCTCGACGGCCGCGGCCGCGACCATCGCGGGGCTCATCAGCACCGTCCGCCCCTCCTTCGAGCCCTGCCGGCCGACGAAGTTGCGGTTCGACGATGACGCACACACCTCGCCGGCGCCGAGCTGGTCGTCGTTCATCGCGAGGCACATCGAGCAGCCGGCGCGTCGCCACTGGAAGCCGGCCTCGATGAACGTCTGGTCGATGCCGCGCTCCTCGCACTGGGCGCGGACCGTCTCCGAGCCGGGTACGGCGAGCGCGCGCACGTCCTCGTCGACGCTGTGGTCCTCTAGGATCCGCGCCGCTTCCTTGAAGTCCGAAAGGCGGCCGTTCGTACAGGTGCCGAGGAACGCCACGTCGACGTCGTACCCGAGCATCGACTGCCCGGGCTCGACCTCCATGTGGTCGATCGCCTTCTCGGCGGCCTCCCGGTCGGTCCGCTCCTCGAAGTCGTCCGGGTGCGGCACCGGCTCGTCGATCCCGACCACCTGCCCGGGGTTGATCCCCCACGTGACCAGCGGGTCGAGTCCGTCGGCGTCGACCGTGACCACGTCGTCGTACTCGGCGTCGTCGTCGGAGGCGATCGATTCCCAGTACCGCTTCCGCTCCTCGAACGCCTCGCCCTCGGGGACGTACTCGCGGCCCCGCAGGTACTCGTAGGTGGTCTCGTCGGGGTTGATGTACCCCGCGCGGGCGCCGCCCTCGATGGACATGTTACAGACGGCGAGCCGTCCCTCCATGTCGAGCGCCTCGATTGCGGGGCCGCCGTACTCGTACACGTGGCCGACGCCGCCGTCGACGCCGAGGTCCTTGATCACTTTCATGATCACGTCCTTGGCGTAGACGCCCTCGCCGAGCTCGCCCTCGACTTCGATCCGGCGGACCTTCTGCTTGTCCGCGGCGATACAGCCGGTCGCGAGCACGTCGCGGATCTGGCTGGTCCCGATGCCGACGCCGATGGAGCCGAACGCGCCGTGGGTCGCCGTGTGGCTGTCGCCGCACGCGACCGTCATCCCCGGCTGCGAGAGGCCGAGTTCGGGGGCGACGACGTGCGTGATCCCCTGCTTCCCGGAGTCGAATCCGAAGAAGGTGATCCCGCTCTCGCTCGTGTTGCGTTCGAGCGCCGAGAGCATCTCCTCGGCCTGGTCGTCGGCCAGCGGGCGCTCGCGCTTGTCCGCCTCCGTCGGCGCGATGTGGTCGGTGGTCGCGAACGTCCGCTCCGGGTACGCCACGTCGAGGTCGCGCTCGCGCAGCATCCCGAACGCCTGCGGGCTCGTCACCTCGTGGACGAGGTGGAGCCCGACGAACAGCTGGTCCTGCCCGTTCGGCAGCTCCGTCACCTTGTGGCGCTCCCACACCTTGTCGTACAGCGTTCCCTCGCTCATCGGGCGTCACCCCGGACCGCCGCGCAGTCGGAGGACCGACCGCTCACCGCTACGCCCATCAGGCGGTCACCTCGGCGCTCTCCTCCTCCTCGTCGCCCTCGGCCGACTCCTCCCACGCGAACAGGCCGCGCAGCTCCTCGCCGACGGCCTCGATCTCGTGGGTCTTCTCCGCCTCGCGGAGCTGGGTGTAGGAGGGGCGGCCCGCCTGGTTCTCCGCGATCCACTCGCGGGCGAACTGGCCGTTCTGGACCTTCTCCAAGACCTCTTCCATGTTCTCGCGGGCGTGCTCGTCGACGACCACGTCGCCCTGCGTGAGGCCGCCGTACTCGGCGGTGTCGGAGACGGAGTCCCACATCCCGCCGAGCCCGTCCTCGTACATCAGGTCGACGATGAGTTTGAGTTCGTTGAGGCACTCGAAGTACGCCATCTCGGGGGAGTACCCGGCGTCGACGAGCGTCTCGTACCCCTGTTTCACCAGCGAGGTGACGCCGCCGCAGAGCACCGCCTGCTCGCCGAACAGGTCGGTCTCCGTCTCCTCGCGGAACGACGTCTCGACGACGCCGGCGCGGGTACAGCCGATCGCGGCCGCGTACGCGAGCCCCTCGTCGTGGGCGTCGCCGGTGGCGTCCTGGTACACCGCCAGCAGGCCGGGCGTCCCCTGGTCATTCTCGTAGTTGCGGCGCACGAGGTGGCCCGGCGACTTCGGCGCGACCATCGTCACGTCGACGTCCTCGGGCGGTTGGATCTGGTTGTAGTGGATGTTGAACCCGTGCGCGAACTGGAGCGTGTCGCCCGCGTCCAGGTTCGGTTCGATCGCGTTCTCGTACACGTCCGGCTGAACCGTGTCGGGGACGAGGACGCTCACCACGTCGGCCGCGGCGACGGCGTCCGCGGGGGCCTCCACGCGGAGCCCGTCGCCTTCGGCGGCGGCCCGGGAGGAGCTGCTCTCGCGGAGGCCGACGATCACGTCGACCCCGCTGTCGGCGAGGTTCTGCGCGTGCGCGTGGCCCTGCGAGCCGTAGCCGAGGACGGCCACCGTCTTGTGCGCGATCGCCTCCTCGTCGGCGTCTTCGTCGTAGTATACTGTCGAGTCGAACGTCTGCGTGTCGTCTTCGGTCATGTGTATCGTTGTGAGTTCCTGTGTGGTCGCGTGTCAGTCGTCGTGCGTGGTCGGTTCGGCGGCCGTGCCGGGCTTCTCGCCGGGCGCCGTGGGGGTGTTACCGCGAGCGAGGGCTGTCGGCCCCGTCCGCGCGATCTCGACGATACCGAACCGGTCGAACGCGCCGATCGCGTTGTCGATGCTCGCCTTGTCGCCGGTGAGTTCGACGGTGATCGTCTCGGGGCCGGCGTCGACCGTCCGGCCGTCGTACATCTCGGCGACCGCGTGGACCGCCGCGGGGTCGTCGGCCTCGACCTTCAGCAGGACGAGCTCCGAGGTGACCGCGTCGCCGGCGACCTCGCCGACCGAGATGACCGGCTTCAGCTTCGACATCTGCTTTTCGATCTGGTCGATCCCGGGGTCCGTCTCCTCGACGACCATGGTGATCCGCGAGTGACCGTCGACGGTCGTCGGCCCCACGGTGAGGCTCTCGATGTTGAACTGGCGGCGGGAGACGAGGCCGGAGACGCGCGCCAGCACGCCGGGCTCGTCCTCGACGAGTGCCGAGATGACGGCGCGGTGCGACTCGTGTTCGGCCTCGACGACGGGGTCGATCCGGATCCCCTCGAGGTTCCGGCGCCCCTCCGGGTGGTCGCGCTCGTTCGGACCGGGCTGTTCGCCCGGGAGCGGCCGGGAGTCGGCGCCGGGCGCGACGGGCGATCCGCCGTCGGCCGCCGCGGACGCCTCATCGCGCCCGGTGTGCGGCTCCCCGTCGGACGCCGCGGTGTCGTCGCTCATAGCTGGTCCTCCGCGGCCGCGAACTTCCCGTTCGCACCGCCGCTCGGCACCATCGGCAGGACGTTCTCCGCGGGGTCGACGTGGAAGTCGACCACGGCCGGCCCGTCATAGTCGAGGGCTTCCTCGACCGCGGGCGCGACCTCGTCGTAGTCGTCGACGCGGAGACCGAGCGCGCCGAACGCCTCCGCGAGCTTGTCGAACTCGGGCATCCACGTGTAGTCGGAGGCCATGTGTCGGCCCTCGTAGAACGCGTCCTGCCACTGGCGAACCATCCCGATGTACTCGTTGTTGAGCACGGCGATCGTGATGTCGAGCTCCTCGCGGACCGCGACCGACAGCTCCTGCATCGTCATCAGGAAGGAGCCGTCGCCGTCGAAACACACCACGTCGCGGTCCTCCTCGCCCATCGTGTCGGCCGCGACCCGCGCGCCGACCGCGGCGGGCACGCCGTACCCCATGGTCCCCAGCCCGTGGGAGGAGACCCACGTCCGCGGCTCCGTGTACGTCCAGAACTGCGAGGCCCACATCTGATGCTGGCCGACGCCGGTCGTGACGATCGTGTCATCGTCGGTCGCCTCGTCGAACGCCTCGACGACGAACTGGGGCTTCAGCGGCTCGTCCTCGGGCGTCGCGTACGTGAGCGGGTACGTCTCCCGCCACTCGTCGCACCGGTCGCGCCACGCCTCGGCGTCGGGCGCGTCGCGGACCGCGGCGGTCAGTTGGTCGAGGACGCGCCCGGCGTCGCCGATCAGCGGGTAGTCGGCGTGGACGTTCTTCGAGATCTCCGCGGGGTCGATGTCGACGTGGATCACCTCGGCCTCGGGCGCGAACGTGTCGATCCCGCCCGTGAGCCGGTCGTCGAACCGAGTGCCGACCGCGATCAGGCAGTCGGTGTGGGTGATCGCCAGGTTCGCGTAGCCGGTTCCGTGCATCCCCGCCCACGAGAGGCAGAGATCGTCGTCCTCGGGGAACGAGCCGATCCCCGGCATCGTCGTCGTCACCGGGATCCCGTAGCTCCGGGCGAACGTCCGCGCCTCGTCGCTCGCGTCCGCCTTGATGACGCCGCCGCCGAACAGACAGACGGGGCGCTCGGCGGCCTCGATGGCGCGCGCTGCCTCCTCGACCGACTCCGCGTCGGCGTTCGGGTCGGGGTCGGTCCCCGCGGGCGGCGTCGCCGGACCGGGCGTCCGGTCGGTCTCGTCCTGCGTGACGTCCTTCGGGAGGTCGACGAGCGTCGGCCCGGGGCGCCCCGCGCGCGACAGCTCGAACGCCTCGCCGACAGTGTCGCCGACGGTGTCGGCCCCGCTCGCGAAGTAGTTGTGCTTCGTGATCGGGCGCGTGACGCCGACCGTGTCGGTCTCCTGGAACGCGTCGTTGCCGACGAACTCCGTGGGCACCTGCCCGGTCAGCGCCAACATCGCGTCGGAGTCCATGTCGGCGTCGGCGATGCCGGTGACGAGGTTCGTCGCGCCGGGGCCGGACGTGGCCATACAGAGCCCGGGTTCGCCCGCGACGACGCCGTACGCGTCGGCGGCGTGCGCGGCGCCCTGCTCGTGGGCCATCGTCACGTGCCGGACGGAGGAGTCGTACAGGGCGTCGTAGACAGGCATGATCGCGCCGCCCTGAACGCCGAAGGCGGTCTTCGCGCCCGCGGCCTCGAGGGCGGCGACGACCGACTCGGCGCCCGTCGAGACGGGCCCCGCCGTCTGGTGTTCGTCCGGTTCGGTCGGCTCCTCGGTCGCGGCCGCCGTCGAGCCGTCGTCCGACTCGTCCGCGTCGGATCGCGGCTGTGCTGCTGTGTCGCTCATTGTCGTGGTTGGTGTGGCATCTGGTGGGTCGTCGTGTGGGTCGCTGCGAACGCGCGACGGGCGGGCCCGCGCCGCGTCCCTCGGGGGCGCGGCTTCGCGCGTCGAGAACGGCTCGGCCGCCGACGTTCGGCGGCGCGTCGCGTCGGTGAGGAAGGGGTAATGTAGGGGCTTATACCCCTACAATGATCGGCGCGACGGCTCCGAACGCGGTAGCGCGTTCCGCGAGCGCGGTGTGCCGTCGCATCTCGCCCGAAGCAACGCGGCCGGGGTATAAATTCCTGTCGGGCGTCCGGAACGGAACGCCGTCGGGACTGCTCCCGCGACCGCCCTCGCGGTCGCTCGGGGGGCGCTCCGGTCGGGGAGTGGGTCATCAGACCCGGACCTCCTCCTCGCGCGTGACGTTCGCCTCCTCGGCGAACCGCTCGACGTCGCCCGCGGTCACCTGCCGCTTGCCGGTGCCGTACTCCTTGACCCGCTTCGTGATCGTCCGGACCTCGGAGTCGGTCGGGTCGAAGCCGGCCTCCACCAAGTGCTTGCGCACGCTGTGGGTGCCGGTGTGTTTGCCCAGCACGAACTCGCGCTCGGCGCCCACCATCTCCGGAGTCATCACGCCGGTCTCGAACGTGTCGGCGTTCTCGATGACGCCCGCGGCGTGGATGCCGGACTCGTGGGCGAACGCGTTCCGGCCGGTGATCGGCTTGTTCGCGGGCACCGGGATGTCCGAGGCCTCCTCGACGATCCGGGCCAGCTTGGTGATCTGGGTCGTGTCGATGCCGGTGTCGACGCCGTACACCGACTCGACGGCCATGACGACCTCCTCATAGGCGGCGTTGCCGGCGCGCTCGCCGATGCCGTTGACCGACACCTGCGCCTGCTCCGCGCCGTTCTCGAAGCCCGCGACGGCGTTGGCCGCGGCCATCCCGAAGTCGTCGTGGGTGTGGACATCGACGCGGGCGTCGGTGGCCTCGACGACGGCGTTCACCGTCTCGCCGAAGCTGGTCGGCATCCCGACGCCGCAGGTGTCGGGGATGTTGATCCAGTCGGTGCCGGCGTCGGAGACGGCCTCGACGATGTCGATCAGGTAGTCCGGGTCCGTTCGAGTGGCGTCCATCGGCGAGAACATACACTCGACGCCGGCGTCTTTCACCTTCTCGACCGCGTCGACCGCGCGCCCCTTCGCCTCCTCGCGGGTCGCGTGCATCGAGTCCTCCAGCTGGACGTCGCTGGTGGAGACGAACACGTGGACCATCTCGACGCCGGAGTCGATGGCGGCGTCGATGTCGCCGTCGACGACCCGGGCCAGTCCGCAGACGGTGGTGTCCGTCGCGGCGGCGATGTCGCTGACGGCCTCGAACTCCGCGTCCGAGTTGACCGGGAACCCCGCCTCGATGACGTGGGTGTCCATGTCGTCCAGCGTCGCCGCTATGCGGCGTTTCTCGTCGTAGCTGAACGATGTCCGTGGTGACTGTTCTCCGTCTCGCAGGGTCGTGTCGAAGATCCTGACAGGACCGATATCGACGTTAGAAGCTATCGTGCCCTGGAAGAACTCGATCCGCCGGGGTGTCCGACGAAGCCTCCGTGATGTCTGTCATCGATTCACGACAAGACGGTCGAGTACTTAATCGTTTGGACAATCGCAAAATCGGTGCGGACCGGCAGTTCGGAGCCGAAGAGCCGAAGAGCAGTAGATCGCATGACTGCGGCGGTGTCAATACACCTTAAGGAGGTAATACACACACCGAGGATCCGGCACGTATTCCGATTCGGAAGTCAGTTAATAAGTGGTCTCGACGTTCGTTTCGTTCGTACTGCGGGCGGCCGGCGGTTCACGCGCGAGACGAGTCAGCGAGTCTCACGGCGCTATCTCCACCGTGATCGGCGGTCGGTCCGCACCGATATCCGGGTCGACCGGCGGACGCGCCGCTACCGACCGAGCGCGTCGGTCACCTCGCGCCGGAGCGCGACGAGGTCGGGGTCCGCCCGCTCGCGGGGCCGGTCGATTTCGACATCGACGACCGACGCCACCCTCCCGGGCTGCCCGCCGAGCACGACGACGCGGTCCGCGAGGTAGACGGCCTCCTCCACGTCGTGCGTGACGAGGACGACGGTCGTCCCGCGCGCGTCCCAGACGTCGAGCAGGTGGTCCTGCTGGTCCGCCTTCGTCAGCCGGTCGAGCGCGGAGAACGGCTCGTCGAGCAGCAGCACGGCGGGGTCGTAGGCGAGCCCCCTCGCGAGCGACACGCGCTGAGCCATCCCGCCGGAGAGCTCGTCCGGGCGGCTCCCGGCGAACCCGTCGAGCCCGACCGTCTCGATCAGGTCGTCGACGCGCTCGCGAGCCGCCGGGGTGTCCGGGTCGACGTCGGCCGGGAGTCCGACGGCGACGTTCTCCCGGACGTCCGCCCAGTCGAGCAGCCGCGGTTCCTGGAACACCATCCCGACGGCGTCGCTGCCCCCCTCCCTGACGTCCGCGCCGTCGACGGCGACGCGCCCGGCGAACTCGGCTTCGAGTCCGGAGAGCACGCGGAGCAGCGTCGACTTCCCGCACCCGGAGGGGCCGACGACCGCGACGAACTCGCCGTCCGCGACCGCGAGGTCGACGCCGTCGAGCGCGACCGTGTCCCCGTACCGCTTCCGGAGGTCGTCCACCACGAGGACGGGGTCAGCGTCCGACGACACGGTCTCTCACCTCTCTGACCGCGACATCCGAGCAGTTGCCGAGGAACGCGAACAGCAGGATCGACCCCACGATGATGTCGGGCCGCGCGAGGGTCCGCCCGTCGCTCAGCAGGAATCCGATGCCCTGACTCGCCGCGATCAGCTCGGCGGCGACGACGAACATCCACGCCAGTCCGACGCCGCCGCGGATCCCAACGAGCAGGTCCGGGAGCGCGGCCGGGAACACGACCCGGCGCAGCGACTCGACGCGCCCGAGGTCGTACACCTCGGCGACCTCCAACAGCTCCTCGTCGACCGCGGCGATGCCGGTCGAGAGGTTGAGGTACACCGGGAAGAACGCGCCGACAGCGATGAGCAGCACCTTCGCGCTTTCGCCGATGCCGAACCAGAGGAGGAACAGCGGCACCCACGCCAGCGACGGGATGTTCTTCAGGCTCTGGAGGAGCGGGTCGAGGAGGTCGCTCGCGGTCCGCGAGAGCCCGGTGGCGGTCCCGAAGACGGTTCCGACGACGATGCCGAGGCCGGCACCGAGAACGACGCGCTGGACCGTGATCGCGACGTGGCCCCACAGCTCGCCGGTGGCGGCCATCCCGTAGAGCGTCTCCGCCACGCGCAGCGGGGTCGGCAGCTGGTACGCCGCGATGATCCCGGTCGCGACGACGAGGTGCCAGACGACGACGAGCGCGGCGGGGACGAGCAGCCCGAGCAGGGGCCGGAACCGGCTGGCGGCGGGGAGGGGAACCGGGCCGAGGCTGCGAGACTCGGCGCCGCCGGCCGACTCGCCGGCCGTCGACCCACGGCCGGAGTCGGAGTCGCGGGACACCCCGGACTCCCGGCGGGTGTCGGCGGCCATCTCAGACGACCTCGCTCGCGAACTCGGAGTCGATCAGGTCGTCGACGTTGCCGGCGGGGTCGGCGTCGTCGGTCACGAGCCCCTCGCGTTCGAGAATCGGCGAGAGGTCCGCGAGCAGTTCGCGGTGGGGCTCGCCCGGGATCGGCTCCGAGAGGTCGTTCCGCTGGGTGAACACGCGCTCCGCGACCGGCTCGGACATCTCGGAGGCGTCGGCGAGGATCCCGGCGGTCGCCGTCGGGTTCCCGATCGCCCACTCGCGGCCCCGCTCGTAGGCCTCGATCACGCGACGCGCGTCCTCGGGCCGGTCGGCGAGGAACCCGTCGAGGAAGTTCAGGAACCCGTACGTGTTGTACCGCGGCTCGCGGAAGAACAGCTCCGCGCCGTCGTGTTCGAGCTCCAACTCGGCCATGTGCGGGTCGAGTCCGGCCCACGCGTCGACCTCTCCCCGGACGAGAGCGGACTGTCCCTCGGGGTGCTGGAGGTTGACGACCTCGACGTCCTCCTCGCTCAGCCCGGCGTCGTCGAGCGCCTGAAGCAGGAAGAAGTACGGGTCCGTCCCGCGGGTGGCGGCGACGCGGCTCCCTTCGAGGTCTTCGACCGATTCGATCCCGGTCTCCTCGAACGTGACGAGCGCCGTCCACTCCGGCTCCGAATAGACGTACGGCGTCGTTATCGGCACGCCGTTCGTGCGGGCCATCAGCGCCGCGATTCCGGCGGTCGAGGAGACGTCGGCCTCGCCGCTCTGGGCGTACTCGTTCGCTTGGTTGCTCCCGAGGCTCAACACCCACTCGACGTCGGTTCCGGTGTCGGCGAACGCCGCTTCGAGCCACCCCTTCTCGCGCAACACGAGACTGACCGGGTTGTAGTACGCGTAATCGACCGTCACTGTGCCCGAGTCGCCGCCTCCGCCCGCGCAGCCGGCGAGCAGCGAACCGCCGATCGCCGCGCCGGTGCCGCGGAGGAACTTTCTTCGCTCCATCGTACCTCCGCATACCGGTGCCACTCATAAGCCAATATGGCTATGGAGAATATTCAATCGCATCTATGATGTTTCTTAGTTATTCGTTACCGGGTCGTGCGTCGTGGTGGCACGGACGTCGACGGTCGCGACACGGATGTTGACGGGCGGACGGGCGCTTTCGACAGATGGGCGATCGGGAACGGAGCCGCTCGTCTCGCGTTCCGGGTCCCGGATCATGCTGCCGGTTGCTCGCGCTGTCCGCTCGGGGGAGATCAGAGAACGACGGCGGCGGCGTGCCGAGAGAGCCGGCGTTCCGGCTACATCCCCATATCGGCGGCGGCGTCCGGCACCGGGAGGTCTGGGACGGCGGCGCCGAGCAGCTCGGCCGCGTGGTCGAGCGCCATGTCGAACCCGTAGTAGCGCTCCAGTTCGTCGCCGTCCGGGCCGGTCCGGACCTTCAACATCGCGTATCCGTCGGCGTTCTGCGCGACGGTCGCCTCCCGACCGTCCCGCGAGAAGGTGAGCCGTCGCTCGCCGTCGGTCTCCTCGTACCGCGCCTCGATGCCGTTCGCCGACGCGGCCTCCGTGTCGGTCATACAGGCGTTACGGGCCGGTCCCTGTCGAACCTGTCGGTCGCCGAGACCGGGCGATCGGTCGCGAGCCGTCCGGTGCCGTGGCCCCGGTGCCGGGCGGCCTGCGGCCGCGGAGCTAGCGCGGGTCCCACCCGTTGAACTCGCTCCCCGACTCCAGTTCGGGGTCGAACGCGTCGATGACGCCGCCGAGCGTGTCGTACCCTCGGCGACCGCGGCGATGTCGACGATCGCTTCGTCGTCGGTCCCGACCCCGCGGGCGATGGTACCGCGTTGGTGCTACTCGTACCGGTTGCCGATCTCGCTCGATACCGCCAAGATGACCAGTTCACGCTCCCGTTCGGTGAGCCGGCTGTCGGTCCACAGCGACTCGGGGAACGACCAGAGGCCGGCGAGCACCGCGGGGTTGTTGCCGAGCGACCGGCACACGTGAAGCGGTTCCCCTGAAGCGACGACCCCGAGAGCTCCCCGTACTCGTCCGGCACGTCAGACGCCTCTGCGTAGGGAACGCGGGCCATGGCGAAGGGCTCGCACCCGCGAGGCATAGGTGTACGCCACTCGGTACCGTTCGCCGCGACCGGTTCGGGCCGGTCCGCAGGGATCCGCGATAGCAAGCTTAAGGGACGCCACGCGCCAATCGGCGGCAATGAGTACCGAGGTGACCCGTCGGCGCGCGTGGGTTATCGCCGCTCGGCCGCAGACGCTCCCTGCCGCGGCCGCGCCGGTGATCGTCGGCGTCGGGCTCGCGCTCGCCGACGGGGTGTTCGCCCCGCTGCCCGCGCTCGCGGCGCTCGTCGGCGCGGCGCTGATCCAGGTCGGCACGAACTTCGCGAACGACTACTACGACGCGATCCAAGGGGCGGACACCGACGACCGCGAGGGGTTCACGCGCGTCGTCGCCAGCGGCCTCATCGAGCCCGCCGAGGTGAAGCGGGCGATGTGGCTCACCTTCGCGGCCGCGATCCTCGTGGGGACCTACCTCGTCGCCGTCGGCGGCGTCCCCATCCTCGTGATCGGGCTCGCCTCCGTGGCGGCCGGGATCGCCTACACCGGCGGGCCGTACCCCCTCGGCTACCACGGGCTCGGCGACCTCTTCGTGTTCGTCTTCTTCGGCGTGATCGCGGTGACGGGGACCTACTACGTTCAGGCCGCCGCGCTGCTCGCAGGGTGGTTCCCGGCGGGGCCCCCGAAGGGCACCGTCGCGCTCGCGGCGGTGGTCGCGAGCCTCCCGATCGCCGCGCTGTCGACAAACATCCTCGTCGTCAACAACCTCCGCGACCGCGAGGAGGACGCCTCGACGGGCAAGCGCACCCTCGCCGTCCGGTTCGGCTACCGGTTCGCTCGCGCCGAGTACCTCGCGCTGCTCGCCGTCGCGTACCTCGTCCCCGTCTGGTTCGCCGCGCGCGGCGACGGGCTCGCGACGCTGCTCCCGCTCGTCACTCTCCCGCTCGCGGCGACCGTCGCGCGGACGGTGCTCACCGAGACCTCGGGCGAGGCGCTCAACCCCGCGTTAGAGTCGACCGGCAAACTGCTCGCGGCGTACGCCGTCGCGTTCGCCGTCGGGTTGGCGGTGTGACCGACGACGACCCTCGCGGCGAGGCCTCGGTCACGGTCGTGCGCCACCGCCCATTCGCGCTCGACCTGACCCGACCGCTCGGAACCGCACGCGGCGAGATCCGTCGCCGGGAAGGGTTCGTGATCACGGCTAGACGCGGCGGCGACGAGTCAGGCGCGGTCGGCCTCGGCGAGGCGACTCCGCTCCCAGGGTGGACGGAGTCGCGCGACGCCTGCGCGGCGGCGCTCGGCGACCTCGAAGCCGGGAACATGTCCGAACCGGTCCCGGGAGTGCCGGACGCGGAATCGACGCCAGCCGCGCGACACGGCGTCTCGCTCGCGCTCGCCGACGCCGCAGCTCGCGACGCGGGACGGCCGCTCGCGGAGCAACTCGCCGTCGAGGCCGGCGTGACCGCGACGCCCGCTGACGCCGTCCCGGTCAACGCGACCGTCGGGGACGGCGGGCCGGCGGAGACCGCCGCCGAGGCGACGCGTGCGGTCGAGGAGGGGTTCGACTGCCTGAAGCTGAAGGTCGGCGCCCGCGACGTCGACGCCGACGTCGAGCGCCTCCGCGCGGTCCGCGACGCGGTCGGCGACCGGGTCGCGCTCCGGGCCGACGCGAACGGAGCGTGGGACCGGGAGACGGCGCGTCACGCGCTCGGCGCGCTGGCGGCGTTCGACCTCGCGTACGTCGAGCAGCCGCTCCCGGCGGACGACCTCGGCGGGCTGGCGGAACTTCGCCGCGACGGTGGCGGCGAGCGGGTCCCGATCGCCGCCGACGAGTCGGTCGCGGTCCACGGGGTCGACGCCGTCCTCGAAGCGGACGCCGCCGACGCGGTCGTCCTCAAGCCGATGGCGCTCGGCGGCCCCGACCGCGCGCTGGCGGCCGCGCTACGGGCGCGGTCGGCCGGCGTCGACCCGGTGGTCACCACCACGATCGACGCGGTCGTCGCGCGGACGGCCGCCGTCCACGTGGCGGCCGCGGTCCCCGAGGTGTCGCCCTGCGGGCTCGCGACCGGGACGCTGCTCGACGAGGACCTCGCCCCCGATCCCTCTCCGGTCGCAGAGGGCGCGGTCGCCGTGCCGTTGGGACCCGGACTCGCGGGCGCCGCGTTCGACGATCTCCGGCGGTCGTGAGCGCGCCCCGTCGGCGTCCGCACCCTGACGCGAGGGGGACGGACTTTTCACCGCGACCGGCGAACGGAGTCGCATGAGCGAGTGGACCGACGCCATCGTCGGCGAGCGGATGACCGTCGACAACCAGTTCAACGAGCGCGTCGCCGCGTCGCGCTTCTCCAGCCAGGAGTGGGGCCTGATCATGACGGCCACCGATCTGGAGATCGAGAACGCCGACGACCCCGACGCCGCCCGCGTCGTCGCGGACACGTCGAACCTCCCCGCGATCATGCCGGAACTGGAGAACCTCCGGTCGCAGATGGCGGGGATGGGCGGCGCTCCCGGCGGCGACTCCGGCGGGTCCGGCGGGGGCGTGGTCGACTCGATTAAGGGCGCACTCGGGCTCGGCGGCGGGGGCGGATCCGGCGGTCCCTCGGACGAGGAGCTGGAGGCCGCCGAGCGGCTCGTTCAGGAGTACGCCGACGAGCTACAGGCGCACCTCGAAGAAGTCGGCAAGTGGGAACAGGTCCGCGTCGCGTACCAAGAGTAGCCGGCGGTCGCCGTCCGACCGGCGGGCGGACGCTCGCCCCGGCTCGTTACTCCACGTCGCTACCGCGGAACAGGGTGAGCTCCTCCGCCTCGTAGATGCTGATGAGCTCGCTGACGATCTCGTCGTACTCCTCGTCGTCGACCCGGAGCGCGTCCAGCCGCTCGACCGTCTCCTCGTCGAGGTGTATCTGGGGCATACGCGGCGGTTCGTCGTCCGGAGAATAAAAGATGTCGACGGAAACGAGGTCCCGAGAGTGCGGCCATTCACTCCTCTCTACCCGCTTCGCACGCGGCTTCGGTTGAGCTGACGTCTGACCGTCGGCTTCGGGCCATCGCTGCGATCTCATCCGCGGAGAGATCGTCGCTCCAGAGGACGAGTTCGTCCGAGAACTCGAGGACGGGTGACTTGTCGCTGTGGATATCGAGAATCCCCGAAGCGTCAGTGATCCCGGCCTTCACGCCCGTTCCGTTCAGGATCGATTTCCGGTCGCTGAAAACCCCGGTGAACCGGTACTCGCTCCCGATCAACACTTCGGTCGAGAGGAACGACCAACAGCCCACGCGATAGGTGTCGTTCGCCTGTGATCGGCAGGAATACAGCTGGGTCGTAAGTCCGCGGTCGACGGCGATCGCGGTCCCCGGGTCACCGACGTGTCGAGCGGTCACAGGTCCGTCGCGGAGACTCAGTCGAGTCGCCACTCTGAGCGGGGATCCGGCCGCGATCAAGCCGATCATGGTCCGGAGCCGCTCCGGGGACACGACGTCGCTGAGGTGAATCGCGCTCGACCCGCCGCGCTCGACGGCGTCGATGCCGGCGGCGGTGTCCCTCGTGCCTTCGAACACGGTCAGTTTCGGTGCCTCGGTCCTCCCGTCGAGAGGAATGGAACCGTCGGGTCCCACGGCGCCGGCGGTTACCGAAGCCCCGCAGAGTACGATGTCGAGTTCGGGGTCGGACAGCGTCTCGACGACCGCGTCGCGAGACGGCGAACCGATCACGTCCAACGACCCGATACCATCGAGTTCCGCAGGTTCGACCATCGACCCCCGAAGGGATCGGGCGCGTTCCTCGTCCTCGAAGAGGAACACGACCGAGAGGGTGCCGCGCTCTGGGATCTGTCTCCGAAGTCGGTTCTCGTACGCGTCGGGGGATATCACGGATGCGCCCGCAGGAATCGGGTCCGCGTCCGGAGACGGAACCCGACTCGAACGAGAGGGAGCCGTCTTTCCCGGTCCCGATGAGGTGTTCGAAGGGCCAAAGGCGGACAGATCCGCTGACGCCTGAGGCGATGTCGCAATCCCCACTGGCGCGTCCGACGCGGAGGAACCGGCGTCGCCCCGGACGCGGACCGGCGCGAGGACGTGAGCGAGGTGCGGCAGCAGTTCCGCGGACGCGGGAACCGGCCGGAGGACGGCCTCGGTCGGCCACGCCGGCAGATGAGGTTCGACCGTCTCGGGATCGACCTCTAGGTACTCCATCAGCCGCTCGCTCATGGATCGGTCGGCGAGGTTCGGAGGGTAAAACGGGAGATCGGGACCGACCGCGTCGTACTCGTACCGGTCCGACGGGACGTACCCCTCCGTCCGCGCGAGCGTGTCGAGGAAGAACCACGTTCGGAACAGTTCCGTGACCCGTTCCCCGAGGGCTTCCCCCTCCGTCGGGAGCCGTTCCTCGTACCCCGTGTCCAGTCGGACCGCCGGGGCGTCGCCCGTCACCATTCGAGCCCCGAGGTAGTACGACAGCGTCGAGAGGCGGTACACGTCGGCGTACGTCGGTCGGACGACGACCTCGACGCCCGTGTCGGGTACCGACAGCGGGCTCGGGACGTCGAGGGAGTCGCCGGGCTCGATCCGAGGCGGATAGCCGCGCAACGTCGGCCACGACCGCTCCGGGGTGAATTCTTTGACTGACGACCCGAGCAGCGACACGGCCTCGGTCAGCGCTGCCGGGTCGTCGGGGACGGTGATCGTCGCCTCGGGGCGCGTGTGGAACGAGCGCGCACCGACCGAGACGGTCCGGGGGCGGTCGAACGAGATAGTAACCGGGTCGGGACCTCCGCCACTGGTCGCCGAGACCTCAACGTCCGTCACGCGGATGAGTACCTTCGTCACCCCGTTCACTTCGATACAGTACGAGCCGCGTTCGAGCTCTATCGAATCGTTGTGTCTGGCGACGTGGTCACCGTTAACGTCCCGGAAGACGATCGACGCGTAGTCGAGTAGCACCAGCGATTCCGCTTCGAAGCTGACCGCGCGGTCCACCGGAGAGGGGAACAGCGCAGGCAGCGCCGGGCGGAGATCCGGCTCGCGGTCGACGCCGAGCCGCAGCTCCTCGCCCTCGATCACGTCTCGGACGGTGAGCGTCGTCCCGTCGACCTCGAACGCGATACGCCCCTCGGATGACCCGTCGTTCACTAGATTAGTCTGATTCGCCAACACGTATGAGGTTGTTGGTAATTATCTCGTTTCGGAGTTCTGAAGCGTGCTACCGTGGTTCTTGCTCGCTTTAGACCAGCCCTGACAACAATCTTAACATCGGCCGACTCGGACGAGCACGCATGGACGGGCCCGGATCGGAACCGATCGACCGCGCGCTCGCCGCGGCGTTTCCGGACCGCGAGGTCGACCGGCTGACCGGCGTCGGCCCCTCTTGGAACGGCGCCAACGAGACGGTCGGCGTCGCCTTCGCGGACGGCTCCTGGGCATTCCTCAAAGTCGCGCTCGCCGACGAGAGCCACCGGCTCACCCGGGAGCGCGCCGTGCTCCGATACGTCGGCGCGCACGGCCTCCTCCCGGTCCCCGAGGTGCTGGCGGCCGATCCGGACGGGGACCCGGCGTACCTCGCGACGGCGCCGGCCCCCGGCCGCGGGCTGCTGGAGGCCTACGAGGCCGCGAGCGACGACGAGCGCGAGCGACTGCTCCGCCGCGTCGGGGGCGCGCTCGCCGCGCTCCACGCCGACCGGTTCGCGAGCCACGGGGAGATCGTCGGCGCGGGGACGGAGCGCGGGAGCGCGGCGGAAGGAGCGGCGACCGCGGGACCCGACGCGCAGACCGGACTCGCGATCGAGTTCGCACCGTGGACGGACGTGCTGCTCGCGACGGTCGAGCGGACGCGCGAGATCGGCACCTCGGAGCGGCTCGCCGACCACTACGACGCCGTCGTCGACTGCGTGCGCGCGAACCGGGACCTGCTCGACGGCGCGCCGGCGGCGCTGCTCCACGGCGACATCACGAAGCCGAACCTCTTCGTGACGGCCGAAGGGGACGGGGCGGACGCTACCGACGGCCCGGGCGTCGCGGCGATCGACTGGGAGCTGTCCCACGTCGGCGACCCGGCTCGGGACCTGGTGCGCGCGGAGGACCAGCTGCTCAACGGGTTCGACTCGACCGGCTCGGAACGGTTCGCCGCGGCCCTCCGCGAGGGATACCGCGAGCGCGCCGGGGGGCTTCCCGAGGGGTTCGAACGGCGGCGCCCCGTCTACGAGGTCGTCAGAATGCTCGGACGCTCGGGATTCATCGATCAGTGGGTACCGTACCTCGACGAGCCCCTCGATGCCTTGGTCGATCGGGCGGACGCCGAGCTGCGGGCGCGGCTCGACGCGGTCTGATCGCGGTGTCAGCCGGCCGCCCCGTCAGCGGTTCCACGCCGCGTCGTCGGGGTCGATCTGACGTTCCCCCAGATCGAGCGCATCGATTTCATCGAGGTCCTCGTCGGGCAGGTCGACGTCGACTGCGCGCAGGTTCTCCCGCAGGTGGTCGCCTCGCCCCTTCGGGATCGGCACGATCCCGCGATCGAGCGCCCACGCGAGCGCGACGACCGCCGGCGAGAGGTCGTTTCGCTCGGCGATTTCGAGGATCGCCGGATCATCGAGGATCTCCCCGCGGCCGAGCGGGGAGTAGCCCACGAGCCGGTGGTCGAACTCGTCGGCGAGGGCGCGCAGTTCCGGCTGCCGGAACCGCGGGTGACACTCGACTTGGTGGGCCGCGATCGGCGCGTCGAGGATCTCGCGGGCCTCGCGCAGCAGATCGGGCGTGAAGTTCGAGACGCCGACGTGGTCGGTCACCCCCTCATCACGGAGTTCGTCGAACGCGGGCAGCGTGGTCTCCGCGTCGTACGCTCGGATCGGCCAGTGGACGTACAGGAGGTCGACGCGGTCGAGGCCGAGCCGATCCAGGCTCGCCCGCGCCGTCTCGCGGACGTCGTCGGGCGCGAGGTTCTCGGGGTGGACCTTCGTCGCGACGACCACGTCGTCGCGATCGACGTCGCTCGCGGCGATCCCCTCGCCGACCGCCGCCTCGTTGTCGTACATCTGCGCGGTGTCGACGTGACGGTAGCCGGCGTCCAGCGCCGCGGCGACGGTGTCGGTACAGGTCTCGGGGTCGTCGAGCCCGGACGTTCCGAGCCCGATCGACAGGTCGAGCGGTGGCACGCGTTCGCGTTCCGGCCGCCGGGTGAAAAAGGCGCGCGAGCCGGCACGTCACGATCCCGCAGTTCCGTGCGCGTCCCGTGCGCTTGTCGCGCCCCGCACCCTTAATCCGTCGCGACCGTAGGACGGGTCGATGGCGACCGGACCCGCGCTCCCCTCGACCCCGGATCCGCTCCCGCTGGGCGCGCTCTCCGACCCGATCCTCGTCGACCCCGGACCGCGACTGCTCCGCGCGGTCGTCGAGGCGTACCGGGAGGCCGCCCCGGTGCTCGTCGAGCCGAGCGTCGCGGAGCTTGCCGGTGAGGCGCACGGGGACGGCGGGGAGGGAGACCGCGACCCGTCCGGTCTCCCGCCGCTGAACGTGTTCGCAGGCGAGCCCGCGGTCGACGCCATGACCGCCGGGTTCCGGCCTGCGAGCCGGCTCGCGGCGCTCCTCGACGCCGACGCGATCGACCTCCGGGTCCTCGACACGCCGCAGCCGAACCCCGTGCTGGTGGGAGCGGAGACGGGGTTCGCGCTGATCGGAAGCGAACGCGACGGGGCGGGCGGGGAGACGAGCGAGGAGACGACCGGAGCGGTGAGTCGGTGGCACCGGATCGGCGACGACGCCACGCTCCGCGAGCGGTACGCGCCGCGGTTCGCGGCGGCCGAGCCGTACCGGCTCCGGACGCCGAGCCGACGGCGGGTGTACGAGGGGTTCGCGACGCGGTGTGACGAATCGGTCGCCGCGGCGGTGCTCCGCGCGCTCGATGCCGAGGTCGGCGCCGATTCGCGCGGAGCCGCGGGTCCAGACTCCGAGGAGACCCGCGTCCGCGCCTACGCGGTGGGCGCCCGCGAAGGCGCCCTCGACCGCACCCTCCGGCGGGCCTGCGAGGACGCGGGTCTCGGGAGCCCCTCGACGTTCACGCGGATAAAACGGCTCCTGCGGGAGGCCGAGCTGATCGAGACCGTCTCCGAGCCGCAACCGGTCGGGCGCCCGCGCGAGCGGCTCGCGGCGCGCGGCGCGCTCGCGGCGGCGGAGACGGCGGAAGAGACGGTCGCGGCGGTTCGCGGCGTAACAGGGTGAGAAGCGTTCGGACGCCCGTCACCGGGCGTCATTCCGGACGGATCAGTCGTCTTTCGTCTTGATGTCCGCCGAGAGGCCCTGCGCCATCTCGATCTCCTTCGAGTTGTTCAGGGTCCATGCGGTGCGGTCGGTGACGGCCTCGATCGCCTCCCGGGCGGAGGGGTAGCCGTTGCCGGACTTCTTCACGCCGCCGAAGGGGAGCTGGACCTCGGCGCCGATGCACGGGAGGTTGCCGTACGCCAGCCCCAGCTCGGCGCGGTCGCGGTAGTAGTTGATCTGTCGGTAGTCCTCGGAGATGATCGCGCCAGCCAGCCCGTAGTCGGTGTCGTTCTGGATCTCGACGGCCTCCTCGATGTCGCCGTCGTACTCCATGAGCGCGACGTGGGGTCCGAACACCTCCTCGTGAGTACACGTCAGGTCGGCGTGGGCGTCGGCCTCGTAGACGAACGGACCGACCCAGTAGCCGTCCTCGTGGCCGTCTGGGATCTCCTCGTCGTCGAGCTCGGTCCGGTCGACGAGCACGTTCACGCCCTCCTCGCGGGCCGCCTCGTTGTTTCGGGTGACCTTCTCGCGGTGTTCCTCCTCGATGAGCGGCCCCATGAAGGTGTCCTCGTCGAGGGGGTCACCGACCGCGACCGACTCCGCGACCTCGACGAACCGCTCCTTGAACTCGTCGTACACGTCCGTGTGGACGATCAGGCGCTCGGAGGAGACGCAGCGCTGACCGGTCGTCTTGAACGAGGACATCACCGCGGAGTGGACCGCGACGTCGAGGTCCGCCTCCTCGGTGACCACGATCCCGTTCTTGCCGCCCATCTCGCAGGCGGCGCGCTTGCCGGCGACGCCGCCGAGCTTCTCTTGGATGAGGTGGCCGACCTCGGCCGAACCGGTGAAGATGACGGTGTCGACGTCGTCGTTCTCGACGATCGCGTTGCCCGCGTCGCCGAACCCCTGTACCATGTTGAACACGCCGTCGGGGATGCCGGCGTCGTCGAACATCTCTGCGATGATCTGCGCGCACCACGGCGTCTGCTCGGCCGGCTTGAACACGACGGTGTTCCCCTCGACCAGCGCAATGGCCATGTGCCAGTAGGGGATCGCGACCGGGAAGTTCCACGGCGTGATACAGCCGGTGACGCCGCGCGGTTTCCGTCGCATGTACGCGTCCTTCGAGGGGATCTCCGAGGGGACGATGTCTCCCTTCGGATGCCGGGCGTCGCCAGCGGCCCACTCGACCATGTGCGCGGCCTCGACCACGTCCGCTTTCCCCTCGCTGATCTCTTTCCCGCACTCCTTGGTGACGATCTCCCCGAGCTCGTCGGTCCGGTCGCGGAGCTCGTGGTACACGTCCCAGAGGTACTCCGCGCGCTGGATCCGCGAGAGCTCGCGCCACTCCTCGAACGCCGCGTCCGCTGCGTCGGCCGCGCGGTCGACGTCCTCGGGGGTCCCCTGACGGAACTCTCCGAGCGTCTCTCCGGTCGCGGGGTTCTCGCTCTCGAAGGTCTCGGACCCGTCGCCGTCGACCCACTCGCCGTCGATGTAGTGCTGGTAGGGCTGCGCCATGTTCGAGACATCCGGTCGGCACGTCCAAATAACCCACCCTACCATGGTCGGTAAGGTCTTTGTGATGTAGTGCCAAACATGCGGTACCAATGGCGACAACCGAACCAGAAGGGGCGAGCGAGTGGGCCGGAACCCGGCTCACGCTCGACCTCTGGCATCCGAACTGCTGGGCGATCGAGGCGACGAAAAAGACCGGCGGCGGCGTCCTCGCACACGCGATCTACAACTCACCGATGGCCGAAAGCGACGCGCCGAACACGGTGAACGGCCTGTTCACGGCGTTCGGAGACACGAACGAGGAGGTCGAAGCGTTGCTCGACGCGATCCGCGAGTCCGACCGCGCGGGGAACCTCTTGGAGCTACAGGAGCGGTTCGGGCGCGCTCGGGACGCCCCGGGCAACGTCGTCCGCGAGTTCTTCCTGGAGTACGACCCGGGCGACATGGTGTGTCCGACGCTTTTGGAACACGGCTTCGTCCACAGCGCGCCGGTCCGGATCGAGGGCGGACGGGAGGAGTGGCAGGTGTGTTTCGTCGGCGAGCGCACCGAGATCCGGGAGTCGCTCGACGCGGTTCAGGAGGCGGCCGGCGCGGAGGTGACGGTGGAGTCGATGTCGTCGTCGGGTCACGCCGGGCGGACCCCCCGCGAGCAGCGGCTCGACACGCTGACCACGACACAGCGGAAGGTGTACGAACACGCCCGCGAAGCGGGCTACTACGAGTGGCCCCGAGAGGCGTCGACGCGCGAGCTCGCCGACGACATGGAGGTCTCGAAGACGACGCTGCTCGAACACCTGCGGAAGGCGGAGTCGAAGCTACTGGACCCGTGAACGGCAGTGTCGACTGCGGAGCGAGTGTTACAGCGCGTCGAGCGCGGTACGGTATTTAAATATCCGCGAGCGACAGCGCCGATTGGTTATGAATGAAGGCGGTGGCGCGCGCCTGCGAGCGGCCGCTATCGGCGGCCGCGAGTCAGCACGCGCGAGGGAGTCAGTCGCCGGAGCGAAGCGACGGCGACTGACGAGGTTGGGGAGGCGTGAGGCGCCGTGCGGTCGCGGTCGGGTAGGGACTCGAAGGGGCAGTCGCGAGGACGGCGCAGGTGACGTAAGGACCGCAAGGAGCGAGCGAAGCGAGCGACTGAGGACCGCAGCGAGCGTGCGCCGTCCTCGCGACTGGGGCCTTGGAACTGTTTGCCGCCGATCTGCTAGCGACCATTTATTACCGAGCGGCCGGGAATTTGGAGGCGTCCGTCGTCGGTCGTTCAATCGCTGATAAACGGCGGACGGAAAAATTACACGCCGATTGATAAATCGTAGCGCCCGATCGCCGGTCTTTGCCCCGGTTCGTTCAGTTCCCGACGATCGCGCGCAGCGCGAACAGGGCGTTCGACTTGCGCTCCCGGATCCGCCGGTAGAAGTAGGAGAACCACTTGGAGCCGTACGGGATGTACTGGTAGACTTTCACGTCGTCTTCGGCCGCGAGTTCGAACTGCGCCGACTCCCGGACGCCGGTCAGCATCTGGACCTCGTAGGGGGTCCCGTGGTCGGCGTACAGCTGCTTCGCGTAGTCGATCATCGCGGGGTCGTGGCTCCCGACGGCGACGCCGTCGTCGAACGCCTCGAACATGTATGCGAGGCAGTCGCGGTACGACTCGTCGACGCGCGCCTTCTTCTTGTAGGAGATCTCGGCCGGCTCGTCGTACGCGCCCTTGACGAGTCGGACCTTTCCCGGGAGGTCGGCGAGCCGTTCGAGGTCCTCGCGGGTCCGCTTCAAGTTCGCCTGCACGCAGACGCCGACGTTGCCGTCCGTCTCGACGGCGTGCCGTTCGAACGCGTCGAGCGTCACGTCGGTGGTCTCGTGGTCCTCCATGTCGATCCAGACGAAGGTGCCCGTCCCGTCCGGCCCGGTCGCGGACGGCGGGTTAGCCGCCTCGACGATGCGCGCCAGGTTCTCTTCGAAGACGTCGTCGGCGATGTCGAGGCCGATCTGGCTCGATTTGACCGAGACGCAGGCGTCGACGCCGCGCTCCGCGATCGCCTCGACGAGGTCGACGTACGCGTTGGCGTCGGCGTCGGCGGGGGGCCGTTCCTCGTAGTGTTCGCCGAGCAGGTTCAGGATGCCGGCCACGCCGCGGTTGTTGAGCCCCTCGACGTGAGCGAGCGCCGCCTCCGGCGTCTCCCCGGCGACAAAGTTGCTCGCGATGGGCGGGATCATGCGATCACTGCGGATCCGGAGCGGTATATAATGGCACCCGACCAATTGTTCCGAAGACATATTCCTGTATAAAATTCTTTCAGTCCCACTACCAGCCGATTCATCGATCTGCCGCGCGCTCACCGACCATGGACGGGTCGGGGTTAAGGTAGCCGAATGTGCTCGGGACTATCGGAAACATATGTCACGGAATACCACGGGCATGACGGATCGGCGGACGCTGCTGAAACTGACCGGCGGTGCGGGACTCGTCGGACTGTCGGGCTGTCTCAGCACGACTGACGACGGCAGTGACGGCAGCGACGGCAGTGACGGCAGCGACGGCAGTGACGGCGGCGACGGCGGCGACTCGACCGAGGCCTACGAGATCGGGATGGTCGACTCCCAGACCGGGTCGCTGTCGGCGTTCGGCGAGCGGAACCAGCGCGGCGTCGACCTCGCCCTCTCGATGGTCAACGAGGTCGGCATTAACGGGCGAGACCTCGACATCGTCGTCGAGGACTCCGAGAGCGAGAACCAGGGCGGGATCGCTGCCGCCCAGAAGCTCGTCAATCAGGACGGCGTGCCGTTCCTGATCGGCGCGGTCGGCTCCGGCGTCTCGCTGGCCATCTACGAGAGCGTCATCGAAGGAACGGACGTCGTTCAGCTGAGCCAGAACTCCACCGGGCTCAACCTCACCGAGTTCCCGGGACTGCTCCGGATGTCGCCGTCGGGGCGGAGCCAGTCGCTCGCGCTCTCGAACCTCATCAGCGACGACGGCTACGACGAGGTTGCGATCACCTACGTCAACAACGACTACGGCCAGAGCCTCACGGACGCGTTCGTCGACGCGTACGAGGGCGAGGTCGTCTACAACACGCCGCACGATCAGGACCAGCAGTCGTACTCCAGCGTCATCTCGGAGATGAACAGCTCCGGCGCCGACGCGTGGCTGTTCATCACCTACCAGGCCGAGTTCGCGACGATGGTCAACGAGGTGTTCTCCTCGGGGTACGAGGCGCAGTTCTACGGCGCCGACTCCGTCTCCGGCGACAACGTGCTCGAGAACACCCCGGAGGGGAGCATCGAGGGGATGAAGATCGTCGTTCCGTCCGCGCCCGTCGAGGAGGAGAACTACCAGTCGTTCGCGGACACCTTCGAGTCGGAGTACGGCCGGCAGCCGACCTCGTGGGCGGCGTACGCGTACGACTGCGTGATCAACGCCGCCTTGGCGATCCAGGCCGCGGACGAGTTCACGGGGGCGGCGCTCCAGGACACCGTCCGGCGCGTCTCCGGGCCGGAGGGCGAGACGGTGACTTCGTTCGAGGCCGCGAGCGGGATCCTCGCGGACGGCGGCGGACCGGACGACGTCGACTATCAGGGGGTCAGCGGCCCCATCGACTTCGACGAGAACGGGGACCCGATCGGCTTTCTTCAGGTCCTGGAGGTCCAGGACCACGCGTACGAAGGCATCGACTTCATCGAAGGCTAATCCCGACCGATGACCGTCCTCGGATACCTGGCTAACGGATTGGTGTTCAGCAGCATCATCGTCCTCGGCAGCATCGGGCTGTCGCTGGTGTACAGCATCGCGGACTTCGCGAACTTCGCGCACGGCGACACGATGACGATCGGTGCGTACTCGGCGCTCGTGACCTTCGGCGCCGTCGGCGGGCTCGGCGGCGCGGTGTTGGGGCTCCCGTACGGCTTCTTCCTAGCCTTGGTCGTCGGGATCGCAGTCGCCGCGGTCGTGGCGGTCGCCACCGAGAAGCTCATCTACGAGCCGCTCGACGTCGACTCGATCGGCCTGCTGATCACGTCGATCGGGATCGCGTTCATCTACCGCGCGGTGATCCAGATCCGGTTCGGCTCCGACTTCACCCGGTTCGACGTCCGGCCGCTGCGGCCGATCGAGGCGCTGGTGCCGTACGGCGTCCGGATAACGCTCCACGACGTCGCGATATTCGGATCGGCGGTGGCGCTCGTCGTCGGGCTCCACGTCCTGCTCCAGTACACCGACCTCGGTCGGAAGATGCGCGCGATGGCGGACAACCCCGACCTCGCGCGGGTTAGCGGTATCCGGACGAAGCGGGTCAAGCTGTGGACGTGGGTCATCGGCGCCGGGCTCGCCGGCGCGGGCGGCGTGTTCCTCGGACTGTTCAATCAGCTCGCGCCCCGGATGGGCTTTAACCTCTTGTTGGTGATCTTCGCGGCGGTGATCCTCGGCGGGATAGGCTCCGTCTACGGCGCGATGGCGGGCGGGTTCCTCATCGGCATGATAAACCAGCTAACGCCGTTCTTCTCCAACGTGGTCGAGGCGCTACCGATCCGTCCGAACTGGCTCGCGACCGTGATCGAGAACATGATCACTATCGAATACGCGAACGCGATCGCGTTCGTGATCATGGTCGTCGTGCTGTTGGTCCGGCCCAACGGGATCGCCGGGGAGGGCGCGACGTGAGCCTCCTCGACGACCCGAAAGCGGCGTTCGCAGACCTCTCCCGCCCGGAGGGGTGGGTGCTCGGCGTCAGCGTCGCGTTCGTACTGTTCCTCTTCGTCGCGATGCTCACCGGCGCGCTCGGTCCGACGTACTTCCTGTTCCTCGTCGAACTGGCGGGGATGTACGCGCTGTTGTCCTTCGGGCTGAACGCCCAGTGGGGGTTCACGGGACTGATCAACTTCAGCGTCGCCGCGTTCTTCGGCATCGGCGCGTACGGCACCGCGCTGATGACCGCGAGCGGCTCGCCGATCGCCGGCGGATTCAGTCCGCTCGTCGGGCTCGCCGTCGCGCTCGTCGTCGCGCTCGCGCTCGCGCTGCTCATCGGCATCCCGACGCTCAGGCTCCGGGCCGACTACCTCGCCATCGCGTCGCTCGGGCTCGCGGAGGTCGTGCGGCTGATCGTGTTAAACGAGCGCTGGCTGACGAACGGGAGCGCGGGGCTGCGCGGCATCCCGGGCTTCTTCGACGGGTGGCCGGTGCTCTCGACGTTCCCGGAAGCGATGCCGGGGCTCCGGCTGGAGGTGATCCCCGGGTCGCCGGTGATCCTGGAGACGGCGTTCTGGCAGGCGTCGCTGAACGTCCTGTTGGTGCTCGCGTTCGCGGGCGCGGCGTACTTCGTCCTCCGGCGCGCACACCGATCGCCGTGGGGGCGCGTGCTGCGCACGATCCGCTCCGACGAGGACCTCGCGCGGGCGCTGGGCAAGAACACCTACTCGTTCAAGATGCAGTCGTTCGTCCTCGGGAGCCTGATAATGGCGCTTGCGGGCGTCTTCTACGCGCATCTGAACCTCTACGTCGGGCCGGGCGACTTGGACCCGATCACGACGTTCTACGCGTGGGTCGCGGTGATCTTGGGCGGCAGCGGCTCCAACCGTGGAGCGCTGTTCGGCGGGATCGTCATCGTCACGATCCGCGAGGGGACGCGCTTCCTGAACGACGTGGCGCTCCCGATCGACCCCGCGCCGTTGCGACTGCTGTTGATCGGCGTCGTCATCGTCGCCGTCATGCGCTACCGGCCGCAGGGGGTCCTCCCGCCGCAGCGGGAGCTGATCTGGCCGAGCGCGGTCGGCGGTGGCGGAACGCCCGAGACGCCGGACAGCGGCGTCCGCGAGCGGAAGGGAGGTGATGACGATGAGTGAGGGCGCGCTTCCGAAGGAGGACGCGGTCCTCCGCGTCGACGACCTCCAGAAGTCGTTCGGCGGGCTCGCGGCGACCGACCACGCGACGTTCGCGGTGGAGCGCGGAACCATCACCGGGCTCATCGGCCCGAACGGCGCCGGGAAGTCGACGCTTTTCAACCTCATCTCCGGCTTCTACGAGCCGGACGGCGGGACCGTGGAGGTGAACGGGACCGACGTGACCGGCATGGAGCCGTACCAAGTCGCGGAACACGGGCTCATCCGGACGTTCCAGACGCCCCGGAAGCTGGAGGGGATGACGGTCCGCGAGGCGATGCTGGTCGGTCCGCGGAAACAGCCCGGCGAGTCGTTCCTCACGCTTTTCACCTCGCCGGGGACGGTCGCGGAGAGCGAGTCGGCGAACCTCGCCGAGGCGGAGCGGATACTGGAGGACTTCGAGATCGACCACCTCGCGACCCAGCCCGCCACCGACATCTCCGGCGGCCAGATGAAGCTCGTCGAGCTCGCGCGGGCGATGCTCGCCGAGCCGGAGGTGCTGCTGCTCGACGAGCCTGTGGCGGGGGTGAACCCGACGCTGGCAAAGAAGCTCAAAGGCCAAATCCGGCGGCTCAACGAGCAGGGAACTACGTTCCTGCTCATCGAACACGACATGGAGTTCGTGATGGACCTGGCGGACCCGATCGTCGTCTTGGATCAGGGACACGTCCTGACGGAGGGGACGCCGGAGGGGGTCCGGAACGACGACCGCGTCATCGACGCGTACCTCGGAGGCGGAAGATGAGCGACGGTATGACAGACGACACGACCGGGGCCGCGGACGGGCCTCACGGCGGAACCGACCCCGTGCTCTCGCTGTCGGGCGTCGACAGCGGGTACGGCGAGGTGCAGGTGCTCGACGACTGCTCGGTCCGGCTCGACCCGGGCGAGATCGTCTGTCTCGTCGGGCCAAACGGCGCCGGGAAGTCGACGGTGCTCAAGACCGCGTTCGGGATGTTGACGCCGTGGACGGGGACCGTCGAGTACCACGGCCGCGACATCGGCGGGATGGCGCCCGAGGAGATCGTCCGCGAGGGGATCGGCTACGTCCCCCAGACCGACAACGTGTTCGGCTCGCTGACGATCGACGAGAACCTCCGGATGGGCGGCGTCGCCCGCGACGGGAGCCTCGAGGAAGTCATCGAGACGCTGTACGACCGGTTCCCGATCATCGACGAGAAGCGCGGCTCGAAGGCGAAGACGCTCTCCGGCGGCCAGCGTCAGGTGCTCGCGTTCGCCCGCGCGCTGGTGATGGAGCCCGACGTGCTGCTCATCGACGAGCCGTCGGCGGGGCTCGCACCGAACACCGCCGACGACGTGTTCGAGGACGTCAAGGAGGTCAACGACATGGACACGGCGATCCTCATGGTCGAGCAGAACGTGACGAAGGGGCTCGGCATCTCCGACCGCGGCTACGTCCTCGACCAGGGGACCGTCCGGTTCGAGGGGACGCCGGAGGAGCTGTTGAACGACGAAGAGGTCTCGCAGCTGTACCTGGGCGGCTGAGTCTCCGGTCGGTCCGCTTTCTCGCGGCGTCTCACGCCGTGCGCTTCTCGAGCTCGCCCGTCAGCTCCGCGGCGTCGAAGTCGTGGTCGGGACGGATCGCGACGAAGTCGAGGAATCGGCGCGCCGCGAGCAGCTCGTCGGTCGAGTAGCTCGTCAGCGCGGCGGCGATCGCGTCGGCCGCGCCGAGGATCGGCTCCAGCGCCGCGAGCGCGCTCGCGAGGTCGTACGCGCGAGCGGCCTCGCGCCCGTCCTCGCTCACGCGGGTCGCGTCGATGACGTAGAGGTCGCCGTCGGCGACGAGGACGTTCTCGGCCCGGAGGTCGCCGTGCGCGAGCCCCGCGTCGTGGACGGTCCGCAGCGTCGAGAACAGCTCTGGCGCGAGCCGGGCGACGGCGTCGGCGTCGAGCTCGTCCAGCGTGCGGAACTCGGGGAGGTACTCCAACACCAGCACGCCGAGGTCGCCGACCTCGAACGCCTCGACCGGCTCCGGCGCGTTGACGCCGAGCTCGCGGACCCGGCGGGTCGCCTCCAGCTCGTGACGCGCCATCTCGTAGGGGGTCTCGTGGCGCTCGAAGAACCCCTCGGTGCCGGACGAGACCGCGCCGAGGTTCCGCCCGGTGGTGAACAGCGCGTGGACGAGCGTGTTCTGCCGGGTGATCACCTTCACGAAGAGGTCGTCGTCGACGACCATCGGCGTCGACAGCCAGTTGTCGGCGTCGAGAAACCGGACCCGGATCGTATCGCGGTCGTACCGGTCCGCCAGCTCGCGCGCGACGCGCTCGACGTCGGGCCAGTCGACGCGCCCCCGGACGAGCTCGCGGAACTCCATACCGACGGCACGCGGCGGCGCCTGATAAGTCGTCGGCTCGCGGCGGCGCCTGATAAGTCGTCGGCGCGGGGCGACACCACCGACCCCGCCACAGTCCATCACGGTCGTTCGCATCGTTTATGCCCACGCGTCGCAATTCTTGCCCATGGACTTCGAGGTACCCGCCGAACACCGGATGATACGCGACACCGTCCGAGAGTTCTGCGAGGAGGAGATCGCGCCGATCGCCCAGGAGATCGAGGACGAACACCGCTTCCCCGAGGAGGTGTTCGAGTCGCTCGCGGACTTGGACATGATGGGGATTCCGGTCTCGGAGGAGTACGGCGGGCTCGGCGGCGACCAGCTGATGTACGCCCTGGTCACGGAGGAGCTCGGCCGCGTCTCCGGCGGGATCGGCCTCTCGTACGCCGCGCACACCTCTCTGGGCGCGAAGCCGATCGACCTGTTCGGCACCGACGAACAGAAGGAGGAGTGGCTCCGCCCGCTCGCTGAGGGCGAGGGGCTCGGCGCGTGGGCGCTCACGGAGCCCGGGAGCGGCTCGGACGCCTCCGACATGGACACGACCGCGGAGTACGACGCCGAGGCGGGCGAGTACGTGCTGAACGGCACCAAGCAGTTCATCACGAACGCGAACGTCGCGAACTCGGTCCTCGTGAAGGCGGTGACGGACCCCGAGGCCGGCTACGACGGCATCTCGACGTTCATCGTCGACCCCGAGAACGACGACGGGTTCGAGGTGACGACGGTCTGGGACAAGATGGGGCTCAACAGCTCGCCGACCTGCGAGATCAGCTTCGACGACGTGCGGATCCCGGAGGACCGGCTGCTCGGCGAGGAGGGCGAGGGGTGGACACAGACGATGAAGACGCTCGACGGCGGGCGCATCTCCATCGCCGCGCTCTCGGTCGGGCTTGCGCAGGGGGCCTACGAGGCCGCCAAGGAGTACTCCGGCGAACGCGAGCAGTTCGGCAAGCCGATATCGAAGTTCGACGCGGTCCGCGACAAGGTGGTCCACATGCACCGGCAGATCGAGCGCGCCCGACTCCTCACCCACCGGGCGGCGACGAAGTACGACGCCGGGGAGTCGGTCACCCGGGAGTCGGCGCTGGCGAAACTCGACGCCAGCGAGGCGGCCCGCGAGGTCGCCGAGGAGGCGGTCCAGACGCTCGGCGGCTACGGCTACACCACCGACTTCGCGCCGCAGCGCTTCTACCGCGACGCGAAGCTGATGGAGATCGGCGAGGGGACCAGCGAGATCCAGCACGTCGTCATCGGGCGCGAACTCGGCCTCTAGTCGGGCAAGTCGTCAGTCAGCGACGCCGGGCGCTCGGCGCGCCTCAGGGGAATTCGATCAGGTCGTCGTCGACGGCGCGCAGGCTCTCCGCGAGCCGCGAGCCTTCAGGGACCGCCCGCCGGAACGGCGCCGAGCCGAACGCCGCCTCGCCGTTGACGGAGACGAGCCCGAGGTCGACGGGGTCGCCGTCGAGTCCCGTTAGGAACGCGACGGTGCGGACCGCGGGCACGTCGCCCGCCCGCGCGTCCGGGTCGATGGAGCCGTACAGCGTGCGGTTCTCCGCGACGTGGTGGACGCAGGTCGGCGTCGGCGCGAAACACAGGAGGTAGCGCGCGCCCGGCTCGGTGCGACCGAGCTTGGGGCGGAGCGCGTGGCGTTCGTCGACGTGGAAGTACCGCTCCATCCGGCGGTACTGGCGCAGGATCTCGTTCGCGCCGGTGGCGCGGCGGACCGCGGCGTCGGCCTTGAGCTCGATCACGCGGTCGACCGGTTCGGGCGTTCGGGTTCGGACGAAGAGGTCGACGACCCCCTGCCGCCCGTCGGCGTCGTACGGCTCCTCGAGCCGGATCGCCGGCGACTCGGCCGTCGCCTCGTAGTGTTCGACGAGCCGGGTCGCGAGCGCGTCCTCGCGCATGGCTCTCGCGAGGCGTCGGAGGGCGATAAGTCCGCCCTTCGCGGCGCGCTGCGACCGCCCGCCGACCGGAGTCATAGCCGCTCGGGAAATTCCTGCGAACCGGAAGCTATCACGGGGTTTGTAAGGCTTCGACCCCTACGAAAAGTGATGTCTGATAAACTGTCCAGACGGCGGTATCTCGCCGGAACCGGCGCCGCGTTGACCATCGGGACACTCGCGGGCTGCTCCGGAGGCGGTGACGGCTCCGACGGGTCGGACGGTTCCGACGGCTCCGGCGGAGGCGGCAGCGCCGTCGAGGACGTCCCGAGCGAGATAGACGAGTACCTGTCCGAGGCCCGGATGTACGAGGGCACCATCATGGACTTCACGGGACAGGACGAGGTGACCGTCGAGGTCGGCGCCGGCGACGTCGGGTTCGCCTTCTCGCCAGCGGCGATCCGCATCGACTCCAGCACGACCGTCGTCTGGGAGTGGACCGGCAACGGGGGCGCGCACAACGTGGCCTCGGTCGAGGGGTCCGAGTCCGACTTCAACAGCGGCGACTCCGTCTCCGAGGAGGGGCACACGTTCGAGCAGTCGTTCGACAACACGGGGATCCAGCTGTACCAGTGTACCCCCCACCAGGCGAACGGGATGCTCGGCGCCATCGAAGTCGTCGAAGCGTAAGCGGCCCACTTCGCGCGGTTCGAACGCGAGCGCGATTTTTTCACGCCTGCTCGGCGTTCACGAGAGGAACGACCAGCGCACGTCAACGATCCGGTCGCGTTCGCTGGTGACCGTGGGCCGCGCGAGGTGGTCGTTGGCGTTGGCGCCGGCCTCGGCGAGCCGCGACAGCGCCTCCTCCAGCGTGCGCTCCGAGCGCTCCACGCTGGCGTCGCGTTCGTAGGGGGCGTCGATCGGGTCCGCCGGCGAGTTCGAGATCGCGATCGCGTCGGTGAGGTCGCCGCCGATCGCGTGCGGCGGCTGGTGGAAGTGCCAGTCGCCGACCGTGAGGAAGAGCCACACGTCGCCGTTGATGGCGTGGTACTCGCCGGTGACGCCGTCGGCGTCGTACGCGACGACCCTAGAGAGGACGGCGGTTTTGAGCCGGTAGAGGGCGTCTTTCCGCGCCGAGCGGACGTTGCTCTCGGTCACGTCGCCGCGCTCGTAGGCGGCGGTGGCCTCGTCGGCGAACTGCTTCGCGACCTTGTTGACGACGTACAGCGATTCGAGCAGGTCGTCCGTCGGTTCGAGCGGAGTCACGAGGGGTACCGGTCGGGGCTGCGACCGGACGCAGATGGGGTCGTCGCGCTGATAGGCGTTTCGGGATCCGAGACGCCGAGACGGACCTCGCCGTCGCCGCAGCGGGTACCCCGGATGGTTAATTCTTTAAGCGCAGGGACGAAGGGGTGAGTAAGATGGCGCACGACTCCGTGAAAATGTATTCGGCGATATACGTCGCCCTCCTAGTCGCGGCGACGCTGAACTTCGCTCTCTTCGAGACGTCGTTCATCGAGTTCACCTACGCGCAGGCGCTCGGCGGCACGCTGGTGATCGCGACGGTCAAGACGCTGCTCATCGTCGCGTACTTCCAGCACCTGAAGTGGGAGAACCGCTCGCTGACCTACCTGATGGGGCTCGCGCTCGCGCTCACCATGCTGCTGATGGCGGCCGCGACGTACTCCATCTCGTAACGACTCGCGGCGTCTCTTTCTCGCTCGAACGCCTCCGAACCGTTTTCCCGGCACTTTCGCCGGGTTTTCGCTCGACCGAGCACGGTCCCGACGAGGGTCTTTCTGCTGCCACCACCTAGTGGTATTAGTTAGTTATAACTCGCCGCAAGACGAGGGACCGATGCGATGGCTTTCAGCGACCGACTCCTCGAGGCCGGATCAGAGATCTGGGACGCACAGAAGCGACACCCGTTCGTCGTTGAACTCGCGGAGGGTGAGCTCGACGAGGGCGCGTTCCGTCACTGGGTGAAACAGGACTACCGGTACCTGCTCGACTACGCGCGCGTCTTCGCGCTCGCCGGTACGAAGGCCGACGACGAGGAGACGACGCGGCGGCTGACGGCGACCGCGCACGCGACGCTGGACGACGAGATGGACCTCCACCGGTCGTTCGCCGCCGACTACGGGCTCTCCGTCGACGACCTCGACGCGGTCGAGAAGGCGCCGACCTGCGCCGCCTACACCGACTTCCTCGTCCGGACGGCCCACGAGGGGTCGATCGCGGAGATCGCGGCCGCGATCTACCCGTGCGGGCAGGGGTACCTCGACGTCGCCGACCACATGGCGAGCCTCGCGACCGAGACCCACCGGTACACGCCGTTCATCGAGAAGTACAACAGCGACGCGTTCCGCGAGACGGTCGCGTGGATGCGAGACCTCGTGGACCGGTACGGCGAGGCGTACCCGGGCGAGCGCGACGCGATGCGCGCGGCGTTCCTGCGGAGCGCCCGCCTCGAACACGCGTTCTGGGAGATGTGTTACACCCGGGAGACGTGGGAGGTCTGAATCGAGGAGCAGTCGCGCCGACGGCGGGAACGCCGACCGAGTTTTTTGTAGCCGGAGCGTGATCCGTCCGCATGGACCTACGCGCCGCAACGGTCGAAGACGTCGACGCGGTCCGGTCGGTCGCCCGCGAGTCGCTCGTGGCGTCGTACGGACACGCCGTCGGCGAACAGCTGCTGGACGAGGCCGTCGAGGAGTGGTACGACGCCGACGACCTCGGGGACGACATCGACGACGACGACGCGGTGTTCCCGGTCGCCGCCGTCGACGGCGACGTGGTCGGGTTCGCGGAGAGCTACGTCGTCGGCCGCCGCGAGCGGGTCGGCGAGATCGACTGGCTCCACGTCCACCCCGACCACAGGGAGTCCGGCATCGGCTCCGCGCTCCTCGAACGGGTCGAGTCCGCGCTCCGGGATGCCGACGTGGACCGGATCGAGGCGCGCGTCCTCGCCGACAACGAGGCCGGCACGGCGTTCTACCAGCGAGAGGGGTACGAGCTCGCCGGCGAGCGCGACGTCGACATCGGCGGCGAGCCGTTCGCGGAACGGGAGTACCGGAAGCAGATCGGTCGCCTCACCGGCATCTCTGAGGCAATCTACGAGACGGACGACGGAGACCGGGTCCACGTCGCCTTCGACGAGAGCGAGCGCGGGTCGCTGGCGCCGTTCTACGTCGCCTACGTCGACGCGGACCACGAGCGCCGGTACGGCTACCTCTGCGGCAACTGCGAGGGAACGGACGTCGCGATCGACACGATGGACCGGATGGAGTGTCGCAACTGCGGCAACCGCCGGAAGCCGACGCGGTGGGACGCCGCGTACTGACACGCTCCGGCCCGCGGAGAACGTCGCTCCGCGCTACGCCGAGACCACTCTCTCAGAGCGTCTGTTTCACGCCGATGACCCGCTCCTCGGCCTCGCGGCCGGGGTCCCACTCGCTCCCGTCGCGGTCAGATTCGCGGTGTTCCTTCACGGTCCGTGCCATCGCTTCGTCGACCGGCGTCGACTCCCAGCCGAGGTCGGCGAGCGCGCAGGTGTCGAGCAGGTGCGGGTACTCGCGGTAGAGGACGAAGTCGTCGGCGTCGAGCCCGCCGGCCGCGAGCGCGTCGTCGCTCGCCGGGACGACCTCACAGTCGACGCCGGCGGCGTCGGCGATCGTCTCTAACGTCTCTCGTAGGGTGAGCGCGCGTCGGTCGCCGACGTTGTACGCCGCGCCCGGCTCGCCGCGCTCGGCGACGATCCGCAGCGCGCTCGCCACGTCCTCGACGTACGCCCGGTGCCAAAGGTTCTGTCCGTCGCCGGGGACGACCACGCGGTCGTGCGAGAGCACGCGGTCGATCCAGTAGTCGAGCCGCTCCGTGTAGTCGTGCGGCCCGTAGACGATACACGGGCGAACCGCCGTCGCGGACACGCCGTCCTCGGCGGCCGCGAACACCGCGCGGTCGCCCTCGGCCTTCCGATTGCCGTACGTCTCGTGGGCGTCGTCGGTGGCCTGCGCGTCGGTACACGGCTCCAGCGGCGTCTCGCCCTCCCGCTTGGGGATCTCCTCGGCCGCGTAACTGGATCCCGACGAGATGTACACGTAGCCGTCGACGTCGGCGAAGATCTCGGTCGCGGCCTCCACGTCGGCCGGCTGATAGGCGACGCAGTCTATCACGACGTCCGGTTCGACCGACAGCTTCGCGGCGCGCAGCGCGGTCTCGTCTTTCCGATCTCCCTCGACGTGAGTCACGCGGTCGTCGTCCACGAATGGGTTCTCGTGGTTCCCGCGGTTGAATATCGCGACCTCGTAGTCGTGTGCCAGCAGTTCCTCGACGGTGTGTCGCCCGATGAACCGCGTGCCGCCGACGACGAGCGCCGTGTCTGTCATACCCGAGATTCGATGAGCGAGGTGAAAAACGTGGCCGAACCGGAAGGCGACGGGCCGACTCAGTCGCCGCCGCGGGGCTCGTCGCCGCGCCACCGGCGATACAGGAGGTACGCGACGCCGAGGCCGATCCCCCAAGTGCCGACGCCCAACACCGCGAACGCGACCCCCGAGAGGAAATTTCCGATCGGAACGCCGAACATACCCGGGTTCGGCGCGTCCGCCACATAAACGCTCCGAGAGAGGGGTAGGTTCTCGGGGCGGGAACCCGTACGGGCGCTCATGACAGACCACACGCGTCGGCGACCCTGGCTCGCCGCCCTGCTCGCGCTCGTCGTCTCCGGGCTCGGTCACGCATACCTCCGCCGGTGGGCCCGCGCGTTCGGCTGGTACGTCGCGGTCACCGCCGTGGTCTTCGTGTTCGTCCCCGAGTCGGCGATCTCCGGCGTCCTCGCCGGCGAGCCCCCGCCGCTTCGGGACGTGGCCCCCGCCGCCGCGGTCGTCGGCGCGAGCGTCATCGACGCGTACGTCGTGGCGCTCCGCAACAACCGCGAACACGAGCGGGAACGCGACGCGGCCCGCTCGTCCGACGCCACGGAGCCGACCGCCGGCGGAACGGTCGACCGCCCGGCCGCGCCGTCAACGGAGACGACGAGCGACGAGACCGTGCGCTGTCCGGAGTGTGGCAAGGATACCGACCCGACCGTCGACTTCTGTCAGTGGTGCGCCGAGCCGCTCGGCGACGACGCTACGTGAGTGGATGAAAGAAAAAAGACCGGGCCGCGACCGACCTCAGAAGAGGTAGAACAGCGGGAAGACGAACACCCAGACGATGTCCACGAAGTGCCAGTAGAGGCCGAAGTACTCGATCGGCCGCTCGTCGTCGAGGTAGTGACCCTGGTAGGCCCTGACGAACAGGAAGATGGCTACCACCAACCCGAGTAGCACGTGGATCCCGTGGAGCCCGGTCGTGACGTAGTAGATCGACGCCTGGATCGGGTCACCATGAGCGTTCGCCGAGATGGTGACGCCCTTGTCGAAGACCTCGTGGTTCCACTCCCACATCTTGATCGCCATGAAGACGAACCCGAGCAGGATGGTCGACCCCAGCGACGCTAGCAGGCCCTGCCGGCTCTTCCGGCGGGCCGCGACCAGCGCTAAGATTACGGTGAACGAGGACGTGAGCAGCACGAAGGTGTTGATCAGTCCGGGTAGCGGGTCGGTCAGCGGCTCCCACGTCATCCAGCCCGCGTTGTAGCGGATGAAGATGGCCGCAGACAGCAGCGCGCCGAAGACGAGAACGTCGGACGCCAGAAAGAACCACATTCCCAACTTGACCTTCTCGACGCCGTTGAACGGCCACCGCTCGGCGAACTCGGTCGGCGGGGCGTAGAAGTCCTCAGTGCCCCACTTCACGCCGGTGTAGATGAGCCCGCCGATCCCGGCTAGGATCGCGGTCGGGTAGAGCAGGTTGGAGATGATGACATCGCTCTGGAGCGCTGTCTCGCCAAGCTCGACGGTGACGGAGTTGGCGAAGCCGGAGAGGCCGAACAGCAGGACTCCAAGGGCGAGCGACAGCGCGAACGGCCAGATGCTCGCGTGACTCGGATGTTTGTCCCAGTGAGCATATCTCGAGATGTGCGACGAGTGGGTGTTACCGCCGTCCGTGGCGACATCGCCGTCGTCGTCCGTCTTCATCGCGGGACCACCGTCGGGCACGTAATCCTTCACGAACTCCAGTTTTCCGGAAGCGTACGACGGTCGGTTCGGCCAGTTCTCAAGCGGTGGCGGCGAGGAGATCGCCCACTCCGCGGTCCGCGAGTAGTCCCACGGGTTGGCGCCGGCCGACTCGCCGGAGACGTAGGACTTCCCTAGGTTGTAGAACATGATGAAGAATGAGAACCCGAGCACGAACGCCCCGATCGTCCCGAACTGGTGGTAGATCTGGAACTCGGGATTGTACTCGAACACCCGGCGTGGGGTCTCCCAAGCGAGGAACATCGAGAAGTAGACGGCGTTGAAGCCGAGGAAGAACGTGGCGAAGTGGAGCTTTCCGAGGAACTCGTCGTACATCTTCCCGGTCACCTTCGGGAACCAGTAGTAGATTGCGCCGACGAGCGCCGTCGCCCCGCCGAACATCACGTAGTGGAAGTGCGCGACCACCCAGTAGGTGCCGCGGAACTCGTAGTCGAGTACGATAGCGCCGAGGAAGACGCCAGTAATCCCACCGAGGATGAACAACAGTAGCGCGCCGAACGCGAACAGGAACGGCGTCGTGAACTGGATCCGCCCCTTAATCAGCGTGTAGATCAGCGAGAAGACAATCAGGTCGAAGGGAAGCGAGATACCGATTGTCGTCGCCATCATCAGCGTCTTGATCTCCAGGTTGATCGTCGTCAAGAACATGTGGTGCATCCACACGAGGAACGACTGAACGGCGATCAAGCAGATGGAGATGATGACCCACTTGCGACCGACGAGGCGTCGGCCGGAGAACGTCTGGAACAGCTCCAGCATGACCCCGAGCGCCGGGAAGAAGACGATATACACCTCCGGATGGCCGAAGAACCACCAGAGATGGCTCCACAGCAGGGCCCCGCCCTCAGTTGCGGAGAAGTAGACGCTCCCAAGCACCCGGTCGGAGCCGAGGATCAACAGCGCACCGAGCAGCGCCGCGAACGCGAACAGCATCATCCACACGGTCGCGAGGATCGACCACGAGAACAGCGGCATGTCCATAATTCCCATCCCCTCAGCGCGGGAGTGATGGATGGACGTGAGGAAGTTCACCGTCGACGCGGTGACGCCGATAATGAACATTGTGAGCGCGAGGATCGCGCCGGTCGACCCGATACCGGGCGTGTACATCGGCACGTTGAGCGGCGCGTACATCGTCCAACCTGCGGTCAGCGTACCGCCTTGGAAGAAGCTGATCCCGAGCAGCGCGCCAGAGAACAGGTACATCCAGTAAGACAGCGCGTTCAGCCGCGGGAATGCAAGGTCGTCCGCGCCGATCTGAAGCGGGACGAAGTAGTTCGCGAACCCGAACGCGAACGGCGAAAGGAACCAGAACACCATTATCAACCCGTGCGCGGTGACGGCCTCGTTGTACGCCAGCCCAGAGAGGATCTGGCTCGTCGGATCCCACAGCTGGAGGCGGATGAGCAGCGCCATCACGCCGCCGAACAGCAGGAAGAACAGCGCTGTGATCGTGTATAGGATACCGATGTCTTTGTGATTGGTCGTGACTAGCCAGCGCTTGACGGAGGTCGTCGGCGGTAGTTCGCTCATGCGCTCACCCCGCTCTGTGTCACAGCTCCGAGCCCGGAGGCCTCGATACTGGCGCTTTCGGAGCCGTTTCCGGTATTATCGTACCACTCTTCCCACTCGTCTTCCGGAATGACGGTTATCTGTCCTTCCATTGCGGAGTGACCCGGACCGCACAGTTCGAAGCACTCGACGGGGTACGTCGCCTCACCGCCTTGCGCTGCGACGTCCTCGGAGCTCACTGAGAACCAGTTCTCGTTGTAGTCCCCGGGAATAGCGTCGGTCTTTATCCGCAAATCCGACGAGCCGAAGTTGTGCCAGACATCCCTTGAGGTCACATTAATATCGATTCGCTGGTCAGCGGGCACGATCAGCTCACCCCGTTCCGTGTGTCCGTTCGGGTACTCGTACGCCCACCCGTACTGGTAGCCTTCGACCATGATCTCGATGTCGCCCTCGTCGCCGGTGTCCGGTCCGTCCTCGACGTAGAGGAGTAGCCCGTACGAGTACACGACGAGGCTGATGACGACGATCGCGCTCAACCCGAACGAGAGGAAGAGCTTCTTCGCTTTCGGACCGCCCTGTCCCGTGGGGAGCTCGCCGACGACCGGCGCGTCGAACTCTTCGTCCGACCGGTTCCCGTCGTCGCGGTACTTGTACACGTTCCACAGCGTGTACGCCACGACGATGGTGCCGACGAGGGTGCCGAGCGCGAGGAAGACGAAGAAGATCTCGTCGAAGACCTCCGCCTGTGCGCGCCAGTCACTCCCCTGTTGTAGGATAACTGGATCTATCATGTTCGTCTGTCTGCCCTTGTACCTCCCTTGGCGATGGTACACTTATCTCTTGTGTAGCGGGCCGGGCGATCGGACGAGAGAGGCAGCGATTCAGGCACCCGAGCGGAGCCGGAGCCGCTCCGCCGACGAACCCGGCGACGGTCGAGCGGGACGCGCAGCGAACGGCACGGGCGCACGTGTCGGAACGCCGGGAACTCGCGCGTCGAAGGGTATTTGTACGCGCGAACGGAGGCCCTAACAACGGATATCCATGACATCACTAACCCTCTTGAGTACGGGGCTGATGGGCCTCCTCGTCGTCGCCACCTTCGTCGCGGTCGCCGAGATCGGCGCGAAGCGAGCGGCGCCCGGTCGCGACGGCGACGGCGGTAGCTACGAGGCGATCGTCGAGACGCTCGGCGACATCGCCCGGACGCCAGTCGTGTGGGCGATCTCGTTCGTGGGCGTCACCGTCCTCTTCGGCGGCAGCATCATCCTCGGCGTCGGGAGCTTCGGTATCCCAGAGGGGCTCGCCGGCACCCTAGTGAACGTCGCGTACCTGATCGTCGGGCTGCTCCTCGTTGGCTTCGTCTTCCTCGGCGCGTACTTCGCGACGCGGAGCCGCGGACTCGGAAACGCGCACGGCGTCGCCGCCGGCACCCTCGCGACCGGCGCCGCGTTCCTCGTCCTCGTCACGGTCCAGCTTCTCGTCGGCGTCGTCGGCTGATCGACGGGAAACGCGTTCTCTCCCCGGCGAAACCCTTCGACCGTCAGCGCCCGCTCTCGGCGCCGGAACCGCGGAGCCCGTCGTCGAGCCCGAGCCCGACGCGCGAGCCGTACCGGTCCCACACGACGACGAGGGACGGCACGAGCAGGATCGAACAGAGGTAGGCGTAGAACACGCCCAGCGCGAGCAGGACGCCGAAGTCGCGAAGCAGGGGGATCACCGCGAGCCACAGGACGCCAAGCCCGGAGACCGTGGTGAGCATGCTGCCTGTGAGCGCGCCGCCGGTCCCGGCGATGGTGACGTCGAGCGCCTCGTCGATCGGGAGCCCCTCTTGATACTCGTCGACGAACCGGTGGACGAAGTGGACGGTGTAGTCCACCCCGAGCCCGATCGACACCGAGAGGATGGGGGCGTTGATCGGCGTCAGCGGGATGTCGAACAGCCGCATCGACCCGATGAGCAGCCCGACGGTGACGAGGACGGGAACGAGGTTCAGGAAGCCGTAGACGGCCTTCCCCTCCAAGTACGCGTACGACAGCGCCAAGAACAGCGCCGTGAGCCCGAAGGCGGCGAACAGGCTCCGGATCGCCGACTCGGTCAGCAGGTCGATCACGGCCTCGTTGACCACGAGGGAGCCGGTCGGCACCGCTTCGAGCGGCGTGCGCTCGGCGAGGTCGCGCACGTCGGCGACCGCCTCGGAGTCGTCGACGCCAGGTTTGATCGTGAAGTCGACGCGCGCGCTGCCGCGGTCGGCCGCCACGTATCCTCGGGCGCGGCTCTCCGCGGAGGAGTCCAAGAGCGCGTCGTACACCTCGTCGACGTTGCGGTCGGGCACGCCGTTCCCGAGGCGGTCGTTGCGCTCTACCAACGCCGCGAACTCGGGGTCACGCGACGCGCGGTCGTCGATCACGGTGACGACGCTCGTCGCCTGCGCGCGGCGCTCGTCGGTCGTCGCGAAGGTCTCCGGCGGGTTCCGCGCGGTCCGGTCGATCAGTTCCAGGGCGTCGTCGTCTCTCACCGACTGGTCGATGTACAGCGTCACCGACCCCACAAAGTCCTGTTCGAACTCCTCCTCGAACAGCGTCAGCACGTCGAGGAACGTGTAGTCGGTCGGCGCGAACGGCTCTGGCAGCTCCGCGTACGTCTCCAACCGGTCTTGATCCGGGAAGAAGGCCTCCTGCGAGAACTCCGTGTCCACGCCGGAGCCGTAGGCGCCGCCGGCGGCGCCGCCGAGGAGGAGGAGCACGACGACCGCGACCGGAGCGATCCGCGAGAGGTCGACGCCGACGCGGAGGACGCGCGCGATCCGCGAGCCGCCGGTGCCGAGCGCGCTCGTGCCGAACTCCGGGATCGGGAGCCCCTCGCGCCACCGGTCAGAGAACACCTTCGCGGCCGGGAGGAAGACGCCGAAGATGATCAGCGTGAATGTGATCCCGGCGGCCGCGACGATCCCGAAGTCGCGGTTGGGGTCGAACGGGCTCGCGACGTTGGAGACGAGCCCGAACACGGTGGTGATCGTCACCAGCAGGAAGGCGATGAGCAGCTGGTCGGTCGTGGTCCGCATCGACCGCTCGATCCCAGCCCCGGTCGCCCGCTCCTCGCGGTAGCGGTTGACGATGTGGATGCCGAAGTCGATCCCGACCGCGAGCAGGAGCGGAAACACCGTCACGAGCGAGTTGGAGAAGGGGATCCCGGCGTACCCCATGAACCCGAACGTCCACAGGAGCGACATGAGCAGTGCTGACAGCCCGATCGCCATGTCGAACGGGTCGCGGTACGAGAAGATCAGGAATCCGACGATCAGGATGAGCGCCGCCGGGAAGACGATGATCGCGGTGTCGGTCAACAGCGCGGTTATCTCGGACTGGAGGACGCCGTCGCCGAAGAGGATCGCGTTCTCGCCGGCGACGTTGCCCGGGACGGAGTCGACGACGTCGACGCTGCGGGTCTGGAGCTCCGTCACCCGCGCCGTCGTCGCCGACGCCGGAAGGTCGTACGTGATCCCCACGATCGCGGTGTCGGCCGCCTGCGCGGTGGGGTTGTAGTCGACGGACACCTGCGCCGCGATCGCGCCCGTCGCGTCGGCGTCGGCGATGGCGGCCCGCAGTTCGGCGGGCGTCGCCTCGGCCACGGCGTCGCGTCGCTCGGCAGCGCTCGCGGCGGTCGAGTCCAGCTGTCGGGCGACCGCGTCGGCGTGGCTCGACGTCGACGCGACCCGGAGCGTCGACCGCGACTCCAGCCGGTGTTGGGTCTCCAAGGTTCGTAGCAGCGCGTCGCGAGAGAGGACGTTGTCGTCGGAGACGATCACCTGCGCGGAGGTGGCGGAGCCGCCGATCGACGTCTCGAACTCCTCGTCGATGTCGTCGAGCGCCCGCTGTGCGGGGATGTCCTGCGTGAACTGGTCCGTGCCGGCGTTCGTCTCGATGCCGGTCAGACCGCCCGCGAACGCGGCGGTCACGAGGATGAAAACCGCGATGACCGCCAGCGGCCGCTCCGTGACGACGCGGTCGATCTCCTCGATCAGCCGGTCGACGGCGGTCACGGTCGCCCCGCTGTCCGACGTTCACTCGTCGGCGACGGAAGGCTGGCCGACGGGGAGCGAAGGCGGTGGCGCTCCGTCACGCGAACGGTGGCGTGTCCCCTCATCGGATCACCGCCGTCGGTACCAGACGGCGCCGCCGGCCGCGGCGACGACGAGCAGGGCGGCGACGGCGATCAGGCCGACGGGGCGCCCGCCGTCGTCGACGGCGGCGGTCACCGTGACCGGGACCTGCGTGATGTCGGAGATGCGGTCGTTGCCCCGCTCGTCCTCGTACCGGAAGTCGAGCTCGATCGGGTGGTCCTCGACGCTCGCCCCCGAAGCGGCGGACACCTCGAACCAGGTCTCAGCGGACTCGCCGGGTTCGAGCTCGTCGACGAACGCCTCGTCGTTGACCGCCGTCAGCGGGCTGTCGGCGTAGAGTCCGGCGTTGATCGAGGAGAGCGTCTCCGGCCGCCGGTTCGTGATCGTGGCGTTGATTCGCCGGGTCTCGCCCGCCGTGACGGTGGCGTTCTCGACGGCCAGTTCGAACTCGGGCTGCCGGGGCGCCACCTCGACGCGGCGGGTCTTCTCGACCGAGAGCGTCGCGTCGCCGCTGTCGTACTCGGTGGTGAACCGGAACTGTCGGGGGCCGGGGTCGGCGCTCCCGCTCACGTCGGCGTCGAAGGTGAAGGTCGCCGACTCGCCGGCCGGGATCGTCGGGAGCGCGTACCGGCTCTCGCCGAGGCTCACGCGGTTACTCCCGGAGTCCGCGACGAGGACGGCGTTCTCGACGTCGAGCGGGCCCTCGTTCGTGATCGTGCCGGAGACCGTGCCGGAGTACCCGACTTCGAGCGTGCCGGAGACGTTGCGCAGCGCGAACGACTGCTCACGGATCGGAACGACGCCGGCGCGGGCGGCCGCCGCGGTCGCGTCGATTCCGTTCGGGTCGCGGTAGTCGACGGTCGAGGAGAGCGCGTAGGCGCCGCCGGGGAACGACTCCGCCACGGAGGAGTCGAACGTCACCGTCCGGTTCTCGCCGGGCGCCCAGTCGCCGACGAACGCCTGCCCGCCGCCCTGCCCGAGGGTGACGCCGGGCGCGGTCGTGGTGCCGGAGACGACCGCGTCGCGCGCGGTCTCGTCGCCGACGTTCGACAGCGTGACGGCCACGTCGCCGCTGCCGCCGACCTGCGCGTCGGTGTCGGTCTCGATGACCGCGAAGCGGGCGCCGTCGTCGACGACGATGGTCAGGTCGAAGTCCTCGATCCCGCGGCGGTCCTTGTGGTCGTTGAACTCGGGGATGATCTCGAAGGTGTACCGGTAGCGGGCCGTCGCCTCGACCTCGTACCGGCCGTCGGGCACGTCGTCGGGCACCGTCACGTCGAGCGGCACGGAGACCGGGCTCGCGGCGGTCCGAACGTCTCCGACCGGGATCTTGCCGTCCTCTACGTCGATCGGCACGCCGCCGTCGTCGATCTCGAGGGTGAGCCCGCGAGCGGTGGTGACGCGGGAGTCAAGCTGGTTGCCGATCGACATCTCGCCGGTGTTGACGATGTCGATCGTGAGGGTCGACTCGGCGCCGCTCGGAACCGTCCGCTGGGTGGCGAACAGTTCCAGCACGGGCGACCCGCGGACCTGTCTAGGGGTCGGATTCGACTCCGTCTGCGCGACGGTGCCGTCGGCGGTCGGACCGTCGACTCCCGACAACGCGGCGACGTCGCCGCCGGACGGCGCGCCCGCGCTCGGCGCCGCGGCGCCGGCGAGCGAGACGCCGACGAGCAGTGCGCTCGCCGCGACGACGGCGAGCGCGGCCGTCGCGAGCCGCGTCGGCCGGCTCATCGGTCACCTCCGCCGTCGCTTGGGGTGCGTTTGGTCGCGAACGGCGACCGGTCGTACCGCGGCGGAGCGTGACGAGTCATAGGTTCCTGTCAGTCGCCATCGACATAAGCGTGTTGAATGAACGTTCAATCAGGGCCGATATATAGTCGGCGCCAGTATCCAGAACATGGACGGACCGTTCGCGGAGCCGACGAACACGCGGGAAGCGATCCTCGGCGCGGCGTTCCGCGCGCTCCGGAAGCACGGGTACGCGAGCGTCACGATCCAGCGGATCGGCGACGAGTTCGACAAGAGCCCGTCGCTGGTGTACCACCACTACGACGGCAAAGACGACCTGCTCGTCGACCTCATGGGGTTCCTGCTCGACGAGTTCGAGGCCTCGATTTCCGACAGCGGCGACCCCCCGCCCGTCAGCGGCGGCGACTCGCAGCCGGTCGACGAGTCGGCTCCGAGCGCGAACAGCGACGGCGCCGAGGCGCCTCCGGAGCGCTCGGCCCGGGACGAGCTCGACATCTACCTCACGGCAGCGGTCGATCCCGCGTCCCTCGACGGCGCCTACGCACCGGACGCGCAGTTCGTCACGGTGATGACGGAGCTCCGCGCGCAGGCCGCGAACGACGAGGCGTACCGCGAGCACTTCGACCGCAGCGACCGGGTCTTCGGCGAGTACCTAGAGCGGCTCGTCCGCGAGGCCGCGGCCGAGACGGAGGCGCCCGACGGGCACGCAGCGGGAGCCAGCCCACCATCGGTACCTGTTGAGGAGGTCGTCGCGACCCTCCAGACGTTCGCGACCGGGGGGATGTTCCGCTGGACGACGACCAACGGGGGAGCCTGGGTCGACGACTCCCGCGCCGGGATCGACGGGTACCTCGAACGGGTCCTGCCGCTGGTGGAGACGGACGAAGCGGACTGAGTTCGCTCTCGGCGGCGACTGGCCTCGTTTCCGGCGGCTGCCGGGAGGAAGGGGACCGGTTCAGCGGTCGGTGACGCCGTCGGCGTCCATCCTGGAGACCTCCTCTTCGAGCCACTCGCGGAGCCACTTCACGCGTTTGATCCGCTGGTGGGCGATGCTCTCGGCGGTGTCGGAGACGACGCGGTCGGTATGGTCGTGCGCTCGCTGGAGCACCCGGTCGACCATCTTCGCGGAGTCCATGTGCGTGCGCGACTCGTACCCCATGCGCAACAGCATGAGGACCGCGCCGTTGGCGCCGACCTTGTCGAGCACGTCGGCCTCGATCAGACACCGGCTCTCGAGGGGCACGTCGTCGAGGTCGCCGGTGTACGAGTGGTCGACGACCGCCCCGCACACCTCCTCGATGAACGACTCGGGGTAGTTGCCGCGGCTCTGGAGGTACTCGCGGGTGACGCGCGCGCCGGCCTCCGCGTGGACGTCCTGCTCCGCCTCCAGCTTGGCGACGTCGTGAAAGACGGCCGCGACGCGGACCACGTCCACGTCGGCGCCCTCCGCCTCGGCGATCTCTGTCGCGAGGTCGACGACGTTGAGGATGTGGTTGAACCGGTACGACGCCGAGTGCCAGGGGTACCAGCGCATGCGCCCGCCGTCGTCCTCGCTCTCGACGCTGGCCGCGAGGTAGTCGCGGACGAAGCCTTTCATCTCCTCGAAATCCTCGTCGCTCACCTCCGTTTCCTTAATTTCGACGCCCACCGGGACCACCTCGGGCGAAAAGATCGTGATTCATTACCGTAGGCGAGGAGCGTTTCGGTCTTAGGCGTTACGACGGAGTCTTCGGGCGCGAGACGGCCGTCGCTAGCGGCCGCCTTCCGGCGATGCGGCGAGCGTTGACGCGACGCGAGACGCTTAACAGGGTCGCGGGCGCACCGACTGCTATGTTGAGTCCCTTCGGGAACGACGACCGCGCTCGGTTTCAGCGGGCCGCGGCGGTGAACGTCGCGGGCAACGCGGCGAAGATAGCCGTCGTGGGCGCGACGGGGCTCGCGTTCAACAGCGTGGCGCTGCTGGCCGACGCCGCACACTCCGTCGCCGACCTCGTCGCCAGCGCGGTCGTGTTCGTCTGGGGGGGATCGCGGTACGAGAGCGCGGACGAGACGCACCCGCACGGCCACCAGCGGATCGAGCCGCTGACGGCGCTGTTCGTCGGCGCGACGGTGGCGGTCCTCGGGCTGCTCCTGTTGCGCGAGTCCGTGCTCGGGTTCGTCGGCCCGGTGGAGGTGCGGGCGAGCCTCCTCCTCGTCGGGGCGCTGCTGTTCGCGATGGCGGACATGTACCTGCTGTATCGGTACACGGAACTGGTGAACGCCGACCTGGGCTCGACGGCGCTCGCCGCCCTCGCGGTCGACTGTCTCAACGACATCTACACCACGATCGCCGCCCTGGTCGGCGTGTTCGGCGTGTTCCTGAACGTGCCCGTTCTCGATCCCGTCGCCGGCGCGCTCGTCAGCCTCCTCGTCGTCTACCAGGGGATCGAGATCGGCCGCGAGAACGTCACGTACCTCGTCGGGGGCGCGCCGCCGCCGGGCGACCGCGAGCGCGTGGTCGCCGCCCTCCGCGACAACCCCGCCGTCGAGGGCGTCCACGACCTGACCGTGTTCTACGACGGAACCGACCTGGAGGTCGAGGTCCACGTCGAGGTCGACGGGGAGATGACGCTCCGAGAGGCCCACAGCGTGGAGACGGAGCTCGTCACGACCCTGCGCGGACTGGAGGACGTCGGCGACGTCCACGTCCACCTCGATCCGTCCGGCCTCGGCGAGTGGAAGGACGCGCCGGAGGCGCCCGACTCCGCGGCCGATCGCGGGGACGACGCCGGCCCGCGAGAGTGACCGTCGGCGGGGGTCCGAAACCGCCGGTGTCGTGCGGGTTTTGCCCCCTCGTCACGTACAGATCGGTATGCTTGGTCGCCGCTGGCTGGAGATGACGTGGCGGGACGGACTGTTCGCACACTGGCCCGTCGACCCGTCGACCGTCGCCGCGGCGCTGCCCGACGGGCTCTCGGTCGCGACTCACGACGGCGACGCGTACCTCGGCGTCGTCCCGTTCGTGATGGAGGACATCCGTCCGCGCGGGGTCCCGCGAGGGCTGTCGTTCCCCGAACTCAACCTCCGGACCTACGTCGAGGGGCCGAACGGTCCCGGCGTCTACTTCCACAGCCTCGACGCCGACGATCGTCTCGGCGTCGCGGTCGCCCGCGGGCTGTTCCGGCTCCCGTACTACCGCGCCGAGACCGACGTTCGGGGCACCGCGGCGAGCGGCGGCGCGGGGCAGGGAGGCGTCGACGCGGACGCGCGCGACGCCGTCCGCTTCGCGAGCCGTCGCGTCCACGAGGGCGTCCCGCACGCGCGGTTCGACGCGACCTACGCGCCGGCCGGCGAGGCGTTCACCCCGGATATCGGGTCGCTGCCGGCGTTTTTACTGGAGAACTACCGGTTCTACACCGCGGGAGAGAGCGGGCGGCTGTACGTGGGCAAGATCGAACACGACCCGTGGACGCTGCGGCCGGCCGAGGCGGATATCCGGGCGAACACGCTGTTCGCGGCGAACGGCTTCGAGGCCCCCGACGGCGACCCGATCCTCCACTACGCCGAGCCGATCGCGGTCACCGCCGACCGGATCAGGCGGGCCTGACGCCGAGCGGAGCGTCCGCGGCCGGAAGCGACCGCGACCAGCCGGCTACGGGAACAGCCCGCGGTACTCGTGGGCCTTCGCGGTGCGCTCCAAGGCGAGCGTGTAGGCGGCGGTCCGCAGGTCGGGGAGCTCCTTCGTGTCGTACTGTTCGACGGTCTTGTCGAAGGCGCTCCCGATGCGCCGCTCAAGCTCGGCGTTAACCGTCTCCAGCGGCCACGAGAACTCCTGCGCGTTCTGGACCCATTCCAGGTAGGAGACGATGACGCCGCCCGCGTTCGCGAGGATGTCCGGCACGACTTGGATGTCGCGCTCGGTGAGCGCCTTGTCGGCCGCGACGGTCGTCGGGCCGTTCGCCGCCTCGACGACCGCCGACGCACGGAGGTCGTCGACGTTGTCGGCGGTGATCACGCCCTCGACGGCGGCCGGGATGAGCACGTCGACGTCGAGCGTGAGCAGCTCCGCGTTGGTGATCTGGTCGGGGTCGTCCCAGCGGGAGTCGGCGGTGCTCGCGCCGCCGCGGATCTCGCCCGCGACATACTCCTCGACCAGTCCGCCGGCGTCGACGTGCGCGCCGAGCGCGGCCACGTCGAGCCCGTCGGGGTCGTAGGCCGCGCCCGACACGTCCGAGGTGGCGACCACGTTGGCGCCCCCCTCGTCGAGGAGTCGGGCCGCGTTCGACCCGACGTTCCCGAACCCCTGAATCGCGATCGTCGCGTCCGACAGGTCGCGGTCGAGGTACTCGAAGAGCCGCTCCGTGACGAGCGAGACGCCGCGACCGGTCGCCTCCACGCGACCCGGCGTTCCGCCGATCTCAAGCGGCTTCCCGGTGACGACCTGCGGGACGGAGTACCCCTCGTACATCGAGTAGGTGTCCATCATCCACGCCATCGTCTGCGGGTTCGTGTTCATGTCCGGCGCGGGCACGTCGATCTCGGGACCGATCATCCGACGGATCCCCTCGGTGTACCGCCGGGTGAGCCGTTCGAGGTCGCGTTCGGTGAGGTCTTTCGGTTCGCAGATCACGCCGCCTTTGGCGCCTCCGTACGGGAGGTCGACCAGGGCAGTCTTCCACGTCATCCACCCGGCGAGCGCCTCGACCTCTCGCTGCGTGACCGTCGGGTGGAACCGAACGCCGCCCTTGAACGGCCCGCGGGCGCTGTCGAACTGACAGCGGTACCCCTCGAACACCTCGACCTCCCCGGACTCCAGCTCCACCGGGAGCGTCACCTTCAGCGTGCGTTCCGGGTGCTTGAGCCGCTCGAACACCCCGTGGTCCACGTCTGCGTACTCCTCGGCGCGGTCCATCTGGGCGAGCATGTTCTCGAACGGATCGTCGGCCATGGCGACCACGACTCGATCGTTCGTGATATTGGTTTCGGCAAGTTTCTCCTTTGATAGATGATAACAATCACGGCAATCGACGCCCGCGGATCGGCGCTCGCACGTCGAAGCCTTCCGGCCATGTCCGACCGGACTTATACGTCGGGGGGAACAAGCCGCGGACATGACACACGGACACGCGACGGGGGACCGTCGATGACGGCACAGACGCTCCATCCCCGAGTCCAGGTCGTGTGGGTCCTCCGCGCGGTGCTGCTGTCTGCGCTCGTCACCGCTCCCTTCGTCGGCGGCGCGTACTTCGAGTACCTCCCGCGGTGGGCACCGGTCGCCGTCGGGGGGGTCGTCCTGACGCTCACCGTCGCCCACGCGCTGTTGCGGTACCGACGCTGGAGCTACGAGATCCGCGAGGACGCGATCTACCTCGACCGCGGGGTGGTCACGCAGGTCCGGACGACGGTGCCGCTGGTGCGGATCCAACACGTCGACTCCCGCCGCGGCCCGGTCGAACGGACGGTCGGGCTCGCCTCCTGCGTGGTGTACACCGCCGGATCGCGGGGCGCGGACGTGCGGATCCCGGGACTCACGCCGGACGGCGCGAGCGACCTCCGCGAGGAGTTGAAGCGGCTGGCGATCCGCGCCGACGGGGAGGACGCGGTGTGAAGCTGGCGCCGCAGTCGGTCCCGTACCGCGCGCTCCAGAAGGCGGCCGGGACCGCCGTCGCGCTGTTCGTGATCGTGAACAGCGGCGGCTTCGGGCTCCCGTTGGCGGTCGGCGGGGGCGCCGCCATCCTCCTCGTCACGTTCGCCTACGAGGTCGCGTACTACCGCCGGTTCGAGTACGTCCTCACCGAGGACACGCTCGACATTTCCTCCGGCGTCATCTCGCGACGCGAGCGAGAGATCCCGTACCGGCGGATCCAGAACGTCGACGTGAGCCGCGGCGTGATTCAGCGGGCGATCGGCGTCGCCGCGGTCGACTTAGAGACCGCCGGCGGCTCCAGCACCGAGGGGTCGATCCGCTTCGTCACGCCCGACGAGGCGACGCGGCTCCAGCGCGAAGTCCAGCGCCGGAAGTCCGGACGCGCCAGCCGAGACGACGACGCCGAGGCGTCGGGGACCGACGCCGACGCGGTCGACCCCGGTGGAGACGACGCGTTCGGCCCCGACGAGGAAGTGTTGTTCGCCATCTCGCCCGGCGAGCTCGCCATGGTCGGCGCGCTGTCGTTCGACGGGCGCCTGATCGGGCTGCTGGCGTTCCTCAGCTCCGGGTCGTTCCCGGTGCTGTCGAGCTTCCTGCCGGAGACCTCGGCCGCCGCGCTGACCGCGACCGCGATCGTCGGGGTCGCGGCCCTCTTCATCGCGTCGTGGCTCATCGGCGCGGGCGTCGCCTTCTCGAACTACTACGGGTTCCGGCTCTCGCGGGCCGGCGACGAGCTGCGCTACGAACGCGGGCTGTTCCGGCGATACAGCGGGTCGATCCCGACGGAGAAGATCCAGGCGCTGCGGATCACCGACAACCCCGCCAAGCGCGCGCTCGGCTACGCGAGCCTCTCTATCGAGACGGCGGGATACGCCCCCGGACAGGGGAGCGAGTCGGGCAACCAGTCCGCCGTCCCGATCGCCGCCACCGACCGCGTCTACCGGCTCGCACACGAGGTCGAGTCGTTCGGGACGCCGGAGTTCAACCGCCCGCCGAAGCGGATCCGCTGGCGGTACGTCATCCGGTACACGCTGATCGTCGGCGTCCTCACCGGGATCGCGTACGGCGTGAACTGGTACGTGTCGCCGTCGATCCCCTGGTACGGGGCGGCCGCCCTCCTCCTCGCCGTCCCGCCCGCGGCGCACCTGAAGTGGAAACACCGCGGCTACTGGGTCGGCGAGGACCACCTGCTCACGCGGAACGGGTTCTGGAGCCGGACCGTCGCCGTCGTCCCGTACTACCGGATCCAGAACGTGATCGACAGCCGGACCGTGTTCCAGCGCCGGTGGGGCGTGGCGACGATCGTCGCCGACACGGCGGGCACCGGTTCGCTGACCGGCAGCGACGCGGCCGCCGTCGACTTCGAGGTCGGCGAGGCCGAGGCGCTGAAGCAGACCCTCACCGAGCGCCTCGCGACCGCCGTCGCGGCCCGCCGAAGCGACGGGGCCGACTCCTTCGAATGGCTCGACGGCGACGACGGGGGAGAGGACGGAGTCGACGAGACGGACGGAAGCGTCGGGAGTCGCACAGAGGAGGGGAAGCCCGCCGAAGACGAGGAGCCCCCTGGAGGCGAGAAGCCCGCGGGAGACGAGAGGGGCGGCGTCGACGAGGGTGGCGTAGGGAGCGAGGACGCCGGCGACGAACCCGACGACGACGTGGTCGCCGACGCCGAGGCGGACGACGTTGCGAGCGAGGCGTCGTCCGAGGAGGACCTCGATATCCCCGAGGACGGCGTCGTCCGGCCCGACTTCTCGCCGAGCGATCGCGATTACTCGGAGCCCGCGGAGCGGATCGACACCGGAGAGTACGCGGTCGACCAGAACCCGTCGGACGCCGACGTGGCGCACGGGCCGGGATCCGGCGAGGAGCGCGAGGCAGACGGAGACGCGGCGGACGGCGATCGCGACATCGCGGACGGCGACCGCGACGGGGAGGGCGAGACTCCAGACGACCGCTGAGGGGCGTGGCCCGCGCGGCCCCGCCCGCTCACTCGTCGAGGAGCTGTTGTGCGATCGTGTTGCGGAGCACTTCGCTCGTTCCCTCGTATATCTCCGAGAGCTTGGCGTCGCGGTAGAACCGCTCCGCGGGGAAGTCCTTGGTGTAGCCGTAGCCGCCGTGGATCTGGATGCCCTCGTTGGCGACCTCCCGGGCGATCTCCGAGGCGTACAGCTTCGCCTGCGCGGCCTCCTTGATGTAGTCCTCGTCGCGCATCTTCAGGTCAGCCGCCTCGTGCATCAGCAGCTCCGCCGCGCGCGCCTTCGTGTCCATGTCGGCGAGCTTGTGCTGGATCGCCTGGAAGTCAGAAATGGGGCGGTCGAACTGTTCGCGCTGTTGGGCGTAGGATTTCGCCTCGTTAAGTGCCGCGCGCGCGATCCCGACCGACCGGGCCGCGATGGTGATGCGCCCGCCGTTGAGCGTCTTCAGCGCGTGGACGAACCCGTCGCCCTCCTCGCCGAGCAGCCGGTCCTCGGGGATCCACATGTCGTCGAACCGGAGCTCCGCGGTCGGACATCCCTTGTCGCCGAGCTTGTCCTCCGTCCCCTCGACGATGAACCCGTCGTCCTCCTCGGGGCGCACGACGAACGAGGAGATGCCGTTCCGGCCGGCGTCGGGGTCGGTCTTGGCGAACAGGGTGACCGTGTCAGCGACGGAGCCGTTCGAGATCCAGAGCTTGCCGCCGTTCACGACGTAGCCGTCGCCGTCGCGTTCCGCGGTGGTCGACATCGCCGGCACGTCGGAGCCGGCCTCCGCCTCCGAGAGGGCGAACGCGCCGATGTCCTCGGCGGTGTTTAACGCGGTGAGGTACTCCTGCTTCTGGGCCTCGTCGCCGAACTCGTAGAGCATGTTGCCGGCCAGCGAGGTGTGGGCGGCGACGACCGTCCCGAGCCCGCCGGAGCCGCGGGAGATCTCTTCGAGCCCGATCGCGTAGCTGTGGTAGTCGAGGCCCGCGCCCTCGTACTCCACCGGGAACGGCATGCCCATGAGACCGAGGTCGGCCATCTTCTCGACCAGGTCGGCGGGGAACTCGTCGGTCTCGTCGATCTCGGCCGCGCGCGGAACGACCTCCTCGTCGACGAACTCCGCGACGGTGTCGCGTATCTGACGCTGCTCTTCGGTGAGCGTGAACTCCATACCCGAGCCTTTGGCCGGGCGGACTTAGCCGTTTCCACACGATTGTACACGGGTCGTCGGTTCGTCGGAGCTGACGGGAGTCGAGTCGTGCGATTTCGGCCGCCCGTCCCGCGGTCGACGCCCGGCGGACGTTCCACGAGGGTTTTTATGCGTTGTGCCGTAAATACCGGCAACTGAATGAGCGGACGAGAACACGGCCCCGGCGAGGCCGACCTCGAGTGGTGTCACGAGGCGGTCCAGGGGGTCTCGCGGACCTTCGCGCTGACTGTCGACGTGTTAGAGGAGCCGATGGCGTCGCAGATCTGCGTCGGCTACCTCCTCTGCCGCGTCGCCGACACGGTCGAGGACGCGGGTCATATCCCGCCGGACGCCCAGAGCGACGTGTTGCGGACGTACCGGCGATCGATCGATCCGGACGACGAGACGGACATCGCGGCGTTCCGCGCGTCGGTCGACGAGTGGCTGCCCGCGGAGCGCGACGACGACTGGACCGTCGTCGCCGAGGCGCCCACGATCGCTGCGACGTTCGAAGAGCTCGACCCGGAGGCCCAGGATGCCATCGTCCCGCCGGTGTTGGAGATGGTCGACGGGATGGCGATGTTCGTCGAGCGTCACGCGACCGAAGGCGGACTCCGCATCGACGACCGCGACGAGTTGGAACAGTACTGCTACTACGCGGCCGGCACCGTCGGCAACCTCATCACGAACCTGCTCACCCGCGGCGACCTCACCGAGGAGCGCGCGACGCGACTGCGGGAGACCGCCGAGGAGTTCGGCCTCCTCCTCCAGCTCGTCAACGTCTCGAAGGACGTCTACGACGACTACACCGAGGAGAACAACGTCTACCTCCCTGCCGAGTGGCTCGAGGCCGAGGGCGTCGAGCAGGAGCGCGTTGTCCACCCCGAGAACCGCGAGTCGTCCGCGCGGGTCGTCGGCCGGACCGCGGACTACGCCCGCTCGTTCCTCGACGACGCGCAGGCGTACCTGGAGACGATGCCGCTGTCGAACGGGAACACGATGGAGGCGTGGACGGTCCCGTACCTGCTCGCGGTCGGTACCCTCCGAGAGCTCGGGAGCCGCCCGGAAGACGCGCTCACCGAGACCGGCGTGAAGGTGTCCAGACAGGAGGTGTTCGCGGTGATGTCCGCGGCGAGCGACGTCGGCCGCGACTCGCTCGCGGAACTGCGCCAGACCATCGCCCGGACGCCGTTCCACCGCGCGGTCGGCTCGGCGGACTGAGCCGCCGCGCGTCGCCGCCGCTTTCGTTTTTCCCCGGCATCCCTCGTCGCTCACAGCCGCGACCGCGCCCGGGACACCGCGGGAACGCGCACGCCCGTCGTCTCCCCGAGCGCCTCGGCCGCGCTCAGCAGCCACTCCGCGCGCTCGACACGGGAGTCGAGGTCTCCCGGACCGATCCGGTACCGCTCGACCAGCTCCTCGACGGTCGCGCCCCCGATCCACTCGTCTAGGATGCGGGCGGTCTTCACCGACTCCAGCCACCCCTCGAAGTCGTCCGGGTCGGTCATGTCCGTCGTCAGCTGTGCGGCGTTGCTCCGGGCGAACTGGTAGATGTCGGCCCGCTCTGCGTTGCCGAGGTAGGTGTCCTGCATGTCCGGCGTGTCGCAGATCACCTCGAAGGCGGTGAGCGTCGTCGCCTCGGACAGGTCGGCCGCCGCGTGGAGGCCGGCGACGATCCGCTCGCCGGTCTCCGGGCGGACGTACTGCTTCGAGGTCGTCTCGCCGACCGCCGTCGCGACGAGGCGATAGTCCTCGACCCCGCCCGTCTCCCGCGCGACCATCTCGGCCGCAACGAGGTCGTCGACCGCGACGGCGACGGCGTCGGCGAGCCCGCCCGCCCCCGTCTCTCGCGCGTAGAACGTCCCCTCGAACACGTCGAGGATCTCCGACTCGGTCGCGGCGAACCCCGTCGCGACCGCCGCGAGCACGTGCGTCCGGAGCGCGCCCGGCTCGGCGAGCTGCGACTCGACGGCCTCGGGCTCGCCCTCGACGTAGCGCTCGCGAACCTCCCCTCGAGTGTCTGCGTCGGCGACGAGGACCGCCTCCCCGTGCGGGTCGAGGCCGGGCCGACCGGCGCGGCCGCACATCTGGTGGACCTCGAGCGTCGGGATCCACGCCATGCCGCCCTCCCCGTACCGGCGCTGGTCGCGGACGACGACGCGGCGCGCGGGCACGTTGACGCCGGCCGCCAACGTGGGCGTGGCGCAGATACAGGCCACGTCGCGCTCGCGAAACGCCGACTCGACGACGGCGCGGTGACCCGACCGGAGCCCGGCGTGGTGGAACGCGACGCCCGTCCGCAGGCAGTCGGCGAGCTGTCGGCCGGTGAGCGTGCCGTCCACGTCGGTCGCCTCCTCGGCCGCCGCGGCGGCCGCCTCGTCGATCCCCAACTCCGCGGCGAGGCCGTCCTCGGCGAGCCGCTCGGCGAGGTCGACCGCCTCGCGGCGAGAGCGGACGAAGGCGAGGCACTGGCCGCCGTCCGCGACCGCGTCGGCGACCAGCGCGGCCGTGACCTCGGTCGGATCGTTCTCGTCGTCAGCGTCCCCGTCGCCGTCGATTTCGGTCTCGTCGAGGTCGACCGAGAGGCTCGTGCCGTCGTCGAAGTCGACCTCGCCGCCGACGGCGACGCCGGTCCGGAGGTCGACCGGCCGCCACTCGGACTCGACGAGCGCGGCGTCGAGCCAGTCGGCGATCGCCTCGGGGTTGTCGACCGTCGCCGACAGCGCGACCGTCTGGAGGTCCGGATTCCGGCGTCGGAGCGTCGCCAGCGTCACTTCGAGGGTCGGTCCGCGCCCCGTCGCGCCGAGCAGGTGGACCTCGTCGACGACGACGCAGGCCAGCGCGTCGACCCACGAGGCGCCGTTGCGGATCGCCGAGTCGACCTTCTCGCTCGTGGCGACGACCACGTCGTTGCCGGCGAGCGCCTCGCCCGTCGCGTCGAAGTCGCCGGTGGAGATGCCGACGTCGACGCCGGGGAGCGCCGCGAACGTCTCGTACTTCTCGCGGGCGAGCGCGCGGAGCGGGCAGACGTAGAGCCCGGGGCCGTCGGCGGTCAGGAGCGCAAGTTGTGCGACGAGTGTCTTGCCCGAGGCGGTCGGCACCGCCGCGACGACATCGGCGCCGTCGCAGACGCCCGCGTCGACCGCCGCGCGCTGCGGCGGGTACAGTTCGCGCACGCCGCGCTCGGCGAAGTGGTCGACGACGCGTGACGAAAGCGGCAGGTCCCGGACGCGCATACGAACACGCCTTCGGCCGGATCGCTGATAAAGAGTCCGCGGCGCCCCCTCTCGAACCCGTTCGGTCGCCGACTACCCGTCGGCGTCGAAGTCTTGGAACAGCTTCTCGTAGTCCTCGTCGTCGGTCGCGACCGCGTCGCGCGACTCGTCGGCCCGCTCGCGGAGCTCGTCGATCCGACCGGTGAGCCGCTGGTACTCCTCGTTGTCCGCGAGGTCGCTGGCGCTCTTCTCGGACTCCAGCATCGCCTTCTTGGAGGTCAGCGAGAACAGCTCTTGGACCTCCGAGTCGTACTCGCCGCGCCGTAACAGCCCTTCGACGGTCTCTCGGAGCGTCTCGCTCGTGACGGGCTTGACGAGGTAGTCGTCGAACCCCATCTCGAGGATGTCGAAGTCTGGCTCGACGGCGGTGACCATCGCGACCCGACAGTCGATGCCCCGTTCGCGGACGGCCGTGAGGACCTCGTCGCCGGAGAGACCCGGCATGCGTCGGTCGAGGAGGATCGCGTCGACCTCGTCGTCGACCTCGTCGAGTTGGTCGAGCGCCTCGCGGCCGCCGTACGCGGTCCGGACGCGGTACTCGTCGCCGAGCCAAGCGGCGTACAGGTCGGCCAGATCGGGTTCGTCCTCGACCACGAGGACCAGCGGCGGTTGCTCACTCATGGATGACGGGAGCGAGGGGGTGTTCGCTCACACGTTTCGTCTCTCCGCTGGCTATATTAAAATACCTCTTCGAAGCGCCACGCTGATCGGTCGCCCGGCCGGACGCGATCGGACGAGACGCGACCGGAGTCGACGAGGCGCAGCGCGACGCGGTGGGGCGCGACCCGACAGGGACCGCGCTCGGTCGGCGGTCGGTTCCGGTTACTCGTCCGGGCTGTAGTTGGGCGCCTCGTCCGTGATCATCACGTCGTGCGGGTGGCTCTCGCTCTGGCCCGCGGTCGAGACGCGGACGAACTCCGCGCGCTCGTGGAGGTCGGGGACGGTCTCCGCGCCGACGTACCCCATCCCGGAGCGCATCCCGCCCGTGAGCTGGTGGAGCTCGGAGGCGAGGCTCCCCTTGTACGGGGTCGCCGCCTCGACGCCCTCGGGGACGAACTCCTCGTCTTCGTCCTCCTCTTTGAGGTAGCGGTCGCCGCCGCCGGACTTCATCGCGCCGACCGACCCCATCCCGCGGTACTGCTTGTACTTCTTCCCCTGCATCGTGATGACGCGGCCGGGGGCCTCGTCGGTGCCGGCGAAGTACGAGCCGAGCATCACGGCGTCCGCGCCCGCCGCGATCGCCTTGATCGCGTCGCCGGAGTACCGGATCCCGCCGTCGGCGATCACGGGCACGTCGTGCTCGGCGGCGACGTCCGCGACCTCCGCGACCGCGGTCATCTGGGGCATGCCCGCGCCGCTGACGACGCGCGTGGTACAGATAGAGCCCGGTCCGATGCCGACCTTCAGCCCGTCGGCGAAGTCGACCGCGGCCTCGGCGGCCTCGCGCGTGCCGACGTTGCCGACGACCACGTCGGCGTCGACGGTCGCTTTGATCGCCTCCGCCGAGTCGAGCACGTTGAGGTTGTGGGCGTGCGCGCAGTCGATGAAGATGACGTCTACGCCGGCCTGATCCGCCGCGACGGCGCGCTCCTCCTCGAAGGGGCCGACGGCGACCCCGGCGAGCAGGCGCCCCCGGTCGTCGCGGGCGGCGTCCTCGTGTTCGCGGCGCTGGAGGATCCCCTGCATCGTCACCAGCCCGACGAGCCGCTCGTCGCCGTCGACGATGGGGACGCGCTCGATCTTATGATCGTACATCAGTTCGAGCGCCTCGCGCGCATCGACGTCGTCCGGGGCGGTGATCACCTCGTCGGTCATCGCCTCGCGGACGGCGTCGTCCTCGCCGACTTCGAGGTAGGGCCGGATGTCGGTTCCGGAGATGATACCGAGGACCGTGTCGTCGTCGGCGACGACCGGCGCGCCGGAGACGCCCTGCCGCTCCATCACCTCGTCGGCCTCGCGGACGGTGTCGTCGGGCGAGACTGTGACGACGTTCTCGCGGCGGATGACGAGCTCGTGCGCGCGCTTGACGCGCTCGACCTCGGCGGCCGTCTCCTCGGCGGTCATGTTGCGGTGCAGGACGCCGAGGCCGCCTTCGCGGGCCATCGCGATCGCGAGGTCGCTCTCGGTGACGGTGTCCATCGCCGCCGACAGCACGGGGACGGTGAGTTCGACGTGCTTCGACACGCGCGTCGTCAGGTCCGCGTCGTCGGGCTCGACCCGACTCTCTTTCGGACGGAGGAGCACGTCGTCGAACGTCAGCGCTTCCGGGACATCGAGCTTCGCCGAGAATCGGCCAGAATCTGTCGCCATATAATCCGTCATGAACGGCCGATGAAAAGCGTTGCGAGACGGCACGGACGTGGTTGTTGCTCACATTCGAATACCTATTATATACATGATCATGGCTATCAATCGGCCGAGACGCGATCGGTTCGAGAACGATTGAGTCCGTTCGGCCCGTCGAAGCCGCTCTGCGTCCGGAGTGAGAGCCGGCGCCGAGAGATGATCGGAGAAGCCCCGAAAGCGGCGACGGTTCCTCGTCGGAGCCACGCGTTCACCGTGGATACGTCGTGTCATGCGGACGCGTCTCACACAACCTTTAACGCGACCGAAACACGTATATCTGGTATGGACTCCGACAGTCCCGTGAACGCGCGTATCGCCGGCCAGTCGAACGCCGACCTCGGCGTCCGCTTCACAGCCGGCAATCCGCGCAAACCCTTTACATGGGCTCGTCGGACCTCCCGCGGCGTGGACTCCGCGTGCTGGTCCCCGGACCACTGCGAGTCGCACGCGTCCCACCGCCACCCCGACGGTCAGGGCTATCGTCCCTAAATGAGCACGTCACGTCACCCGGTCGCCCTGCGATTAGAACAGCAGGTCGGGAGCGCGACGAAGTTGCTCGCGACCGTGATGGTCCTGCCGCTCATCGACGGCATCTTCCCCGCCCTCGTCGTCGCCGGCGTCCTCGGATCGGCCACCGGCGTCGTCGAGACCGGTATCCTGATCTTCGGCGGCTCCGCGACCGCTGCGGTGATCCTCGCGGAGATGGACGGGACCCGTCGGGAGATGGTCGCGTCCGTGCTACTGATCGGCGCGGTGATCATCCCGGTCGCCGCCGTCGAGGCGGCCCTCGCGCCAACTCTCCAGGAGCTGCTCAACCTGCCCGTCTTCGAGCGGTTCGCCGGGCTTGTCATCCTGACGATCGCCGCGAAGACCGCTAGCTCGGAAATCGGCGAATACCTGCCGAGCCCGGGCGTGATCATCGGACTCGGCCTCGTCGCGAGCTTCGAGCCGTCGGGGTTCGCCCTGCGGACTTCGACCGAGTACGTCGTCAACGGCACCGCGGCCGCCGCCGTGGGCGTGGCGTTCGCGCTGTCGATCGCGCTGCTGTCGCCGCACCTCCGCGGCCGCGTCGACATCGATCGGTTCCGGTTCGGCTCCGCGGTCGCGCTGGGCGTGCTCGCGCTGCCGATCCTGCTCGGCCCGTTCGACCTCATGCAGACGGAGGCGCCCGTCGCGCTCGCGGTGCTCGCGGTGACGACCCTGTTCGCGTACGACCCGAACTCGGAGGGAGAGGAGGGCGCCGCCGGGGACGACGAGGCGCCCGACGACGACGCGCCGGACGGTCGCGTCGACGGCGCGGACAAGTCGGACGCCGACCCCGCCGACGCCGACGAAGAGTCTGAGGAAGCGCCGAGCGAACCGCCGCTCGACGCGCCGCCTGAGGGGCCCTCCCCGATCGTCGACGACGACGTCGCCGTCCTCGCGAACGGCGGCGAGAGCCGGGACGCCGACGACGACGGGGCGGACCCGTTCACCGACGACGACTCCCGCGCGCCGTGGCTGTAAGCCCGGCGTAGCCGGCGACCGACATATCCGATTTCTGCCCCGGATCGCACGGCTCCGTGATCGCCCCGCGTGTCGCCGGGGTTTAGGTACTCGACCCCGAACGGACGGTATGTCGAACCGCGTCGTTCAGGGGCGGATGGTGACGCCCGAGAAGCTCGCAGAGCTGATCGAAGGAGAGTCCGTGCTGGAGGCCGAATCGATCGCGGACGCCGACCGCGACTGCCCGGAGTGCGGCGGGGACGTCATCTCGGTCGGGTACATGCCGAGCGTGACCGAGTTCGTCACCGGGTACAAGTGCCAAGACTGCGACTGGAGCGACGACGACCGAGAGTAACGCCGGTCGGATCGCCGCCGTGTCGCGCGCGTTCGCTCGCCGCCGCCGCGTCGTCGGATCGTCCGTGATCGAAACCCCTTTATCCGCGTTTCGGCAACGGTCGAATGCGAGATCACGCGGGGCTGTGGCCAAGCCAGGCATGGCGACTGACTCCAGAGGCTTGCGCCCGGGACGACACTCCAGACTGATATACCGAGCGGCCGACTGATCATCGGTCGCGTTGACGACCCTCTGGAGTTCCGAGGCGCACCGGAGATATCAGTCGATCGGGGGTTCAAATCCCTCCGGCCCCATACCCTTGCTTCAGAGGTCCCAGTCGGCGGACTACAGTAGCTCGCTGAGTCCGTGCTTGGGAGCCGGCGTATACACGATACATATAGGAGCAGATGTTGGCAATATAGCTCATGGACGATGTCACCGTTGTCGTTCCGGCCTACGACGAGGCGGGTCGGATAGGGCCGGTCGTTCGTGATCTCGTCGACGAGTATGCCGTGCTGGTCGTGGACGACGGCTCGACGGACGCCACGGCGGCGGAGGCCGAGGACGCGGGAGCGGACGTCGTTCGACAGCCGGAGAACGCGGGCTATATCCGCGCGCTGAAACGCGGGTTCCGAGAGGCGACGTCCGAGATCGTCGTCACGTTCGACGCCGACGGCGAACACCGTCCCGAAGACGTCGACCGTCTCGTTCGACCGGTCAGAGACGGCAAGTTGGATCTGGTTCTCGGTGCCAGATCGACCATTCCGCGCCCCTCGGAACGGCTACTCAACGAACTGGCGCGGTTGAAGATCGACGTGCGGGACTCGGGTACGGGGTTCCGCGCGCTCCGTCGCGAACTGGCCGTGTCGCTCGATCTCGACACGGCCTGTACCTGTGGGACGTTCGTGTTAGAGGCGGCCGCCAACGGGGCGAGGATCGGAGAGGTTCCCGCAGAGACGCGCTCGATTCAGAAACCGCGCGGGATCGCTTGGAAACACGGCAGACAGCTCTTCCACGTGCTGCGGTACCTGATGCTTGCCCCACGTCGGTCGTAGGCGCTGGACGCAGTCGCGATACGTATCGGGGACGTTGTGTCTGGATCCCTACGCGTCGACGAACGGGTTCGAGAGCTTCTCGCCCCCCCTTGTGGGCGCCGTGGTGCCTGTCCCCGACGGCGGATCGCGCTCACCGAGGCCGACGGGAGTGATCGGTCGAGACGGCTTCGACGGGTATCGACCGCGTCTCGCGAAGCGGCGGCAAAGTTCCGGTCAGCGGCGAGCCACGATCCGCCCGGCGAGCAAGCCGACGAGCGCGATCATGCCCGCCATCGCGAGGTAGATCGCCAGTCCGATCGCCTCGCCGTTCGCCCCGTTCAGGCCCGCCAGTCCTAGGAATACGACGGCGATGACGGCGTGAAGCGTGAACACGCCAGACGGGACGTTCGCGCCGAGATCGAATCCGAGGTCCATACCCTCGCTTCGGCCACCGTCGGAAAAAGTCGTCCGGTCGGTCGCGCGCCATCGACGCGCTCGCCGCTGACGGGGCCGCCACACTAAACCGACACCGACCCGAGGGCTAGCCCGATGACCGACGCCCGCTCCCGACGCGAGTGGCTCGCCGCGGTCGGCGCAGCGACGACCACCGCCGCGGCCGGCTGTGCCTCGCTCGACAACCCGCCCGTGGACGAGCCCCGCGAGGCCCCGGACGTAGACCCCGGCGCGGGGGACGCGACGCGACAGACGATACCTCCGGGCGTGGCGCAGTTCCGCGGCTCGCTGGAGCGGTGGGGGTACTACCCGGACGAGACGGTGCCCGACGCGGTCGAAGAGGCGTGGCGGATCCCGGCGGTCAACACCGGCGACCACAGCGCGGCGAAGGCGAGCGCGGTGCCGACCCCGGACGGCGGCGTCGTCCTCCCGGGCGACACGGGGGACCTCCTCGCGATAACGACCGACGGGGACGTTCGCTGGCGCGGCGAGACCGACGCGGGAGGGCGCGGGATCCACGGGACGCCCGCGGTCGCGGACGGTCACGCCTACGTAGGCGCGTACGACGGCGTCCTCTACGCGTTCGCGCTCGACTCCGGCGACCTGGAGTGGTCGACCGACCTCGGCGGCTCGATCGGGTCGAGCCCGCTGTACCTCGACGGGGAGCTGTACGTCTCGGTGGAGTTTCCAAACCCCGAAGGGCGGCTGTTCGCGGTCGACGCGGCGACGGGCGACGTGACGTGGGAGGAACCCGACCACCGTCCCACCGACCATCCCCACTCCTCGCCCGCGATCTCGCTCGCCGCCGGCCGGATGGTGTGCGGGTCGAACGACGGCTACTGCTACTGTTGGAGCTTCCCGGAGCTGGAGTTCCAGTGGCGCTTCGCGACCGACCCGCCCGCGTCCAACGACGGCGAGATCAAGGGCCCGATCGCGACGTACGACGGCGCCGCCTTCTTCGGCTCGTGGGACTTCAACGTGTACCGCGTGGACCTGGAGACGGGCGAGGAGGACTGGCGCTTCGAGACGGGCGACCTCTCGATGACGGGGCCCGCGATCGACCCCGAGCGCGACGTGGTGTACATGGGCAGTCACGACGACCACCTGTACGCGCTCGACGCAGCGACGGGGGACGTGGAGTGGCGCTTCCGGACCGGCCGCCCGCTCACCGGCTGCGCGACGGTCGCCGGCGACCGCGTGCTGACGGGGTCGAAGGACGGCACGCTCTACGCGCTGGAGGCCGACTCCGGTGACGAGGTGTGGCGCGTCGACCACGAGGGCTGGATCACCAGCGCCCCCCGCGTCGTCGACGGGGAGATTTACTACGCCGAGCGCGCGCCCGACCCGGAGGGGGGAGACACCGACGGCGGCGGGTACAAGCTCGTCGCCGCGGAGTGAGCGGCGTGGCTGCGGTGGAGGACCGCCGAGACCGCTCACGGCCGCGGTCGATCGGGTAGCTCGAACACCTCCTCGATTCGGGCGTCGAACTCTCGCGCGATCCGCCACGCGAGCTCCAGGGAGGGGTTGTACTCACCCTTCTCGACGTAGAGGACCGTCTGCCGGGTCACGTCGACGCGGTCGGCGAGTTCGGCCTGCGTCAACCCCGCTTCTTCGCGGAGCTCCCGGATACGCGTCTCGAACTCCACGGTCACGCCTCCACGCCCCGCCGTCGGACCCAAGCCCGCGTGCCGTGGGCGACGGAGGAGACGCAGATCGCGACGGCGGCCCACACCACCACGACGCGGGCCTGCGCGTAGGCGGTCGCCGCGACGCCGGCGAGTCCGCCCGTCGCCTCCAGAGCGGACCCGAGGAGGAAGACGGCGAGCGCGGCCCCGAACAGCAGCATCACGGCGCGGCTCGCGGCGGTCCGCGTGATCTCGCGGGTGCGCTCGTCGATCGGCGTGTGACCGACGCGGTCGGCGAGCGTCCGGCTGACCGGGAAGAACGCGACGAACAGCACCGCGCCGCCCGCGATGAGCGGGGCCGATTCGCGGGCCAGTCCGAGGTTGAGGGTCAGTACCGTCACGAGCATGTGAACGGCTCGTCCGATGCGGTATCGCGTCTGAGGTCGCATGGAGTGGTCACCTCTGGACGTAAATTCGATCTAACGTTATATATTTCTTACTCTGCTAACCGGCGCGAGACCCGTTCCTCGCGAGGATTGCGTCAAATATCGGGCAGCGGGCCGTCGGTAAGGAGATCACGAGCCCGCTATCGACGGCGGGGGCTGTCGTGGCCCAGCCCGCAAGGCAGGTCGTACTCGAAGGAACCAGCGGTGAGATGGAACCTGCGAACTCCCGAAGACGTGGACCTACCCCTCAGTGATGAAAGCCCACGAGTGTAGTCGTGGGAGAAGTCACAACACGTCGCCGATCCGGACCGGTTCGCCGTCGAGTTCCGGGTCCTCGGCGACGATCGTCAGGACCTCGTGGTCGGTGACGTCCCGGTACGACTTCCCGGTGGCCTCCTCGATCAGCGTCTTCTCCAGTTCGAACTCGGTCCCCTCGTAGACGACGTCGACCCCGCGGTCGGTGAACGTCAGTTCGGTACGCATGCGCTCAGATACTCGACGAGAGGGGATAAGCGGCACGAACACAGGGAGTCGGCGGTTTCGAGGTGTATCACGAGACCTGCCCGCGGCGGGTCGGCCGTGGGTCCGGGTCAGATCGCGTTACAGGCGGTGTCGTGGCCGGACTCGCAGAGTCGTTCGAGCGTCTCGCAGGCCTGTTCGTTCCCGTTCGCGCAGAGGCGGCGAGCGAGCGCGACCGTCGCGGCCGAAGTGGAATCGGCGCTCGCGTCCTCGCCGTCGCTATCTTCCGAGTCGGCGGCGGCGAGCCGATCGGGACCGCGCGTCCGTTTCCGGCGGTTGCTCCGCGTCGAACGGCTAGATCGGTTCGATAGTTTGTGCCTCCGTGGCATAGATTAACACACGCCGCGGAAACAGATAAATCCGAATCGGGTGTGCGAACTGTACGCACATGGGCCACGGCCGGTCGGCGCCGAGTCGCGTCGAAGCGTGACAGGAGAGGGGCAGTTCAGTCGTCGTCCTCGTCGCGCATCTCGGAGAGGCGGCCGACGAGGTCGTCGGTGTCGGCGTCGCCCTCGATGGAGACCTCACCGTCGTGGTCGTTCTCGTGGACGTTCACCGCGTCGTCCTCGTCGGTATCGACGTCCTGGTCCTTCTGTTCGCTCTCGTCGTACGATCCGAATCCCATACCTGTCCGTTTGGCGGCGCACTGAAAAGCACCGCGACCGCGATCCCGTGCGAGAGCGATTCACTCGCGTCCGACGTTCGTCCGACGCCCCGTACCGTTTATACGCGCGGGGCGACTGCTCCCGGTGTGTCGCTGCGAGGAGGCGGCCCGATAGAGGAGCTCGCGATCCCCTCGGGGACGACCGTCGAGGAGCACGACGTCGTCGTCGACGGCGACGTGCTCGTGGGCGGCCAGTCGACCGTCGAGCTCGGCGTCCGCGGCCGCAACGTCGCGATCGGCGAGCGCGTCAGCGTCGGCGACGACATCGAGGCCGAGGGAGACTGCCGGCTCGACACCTGGTGTTCCGTCGACGGCAACGTGTTGGTCGGCGAGGACGCGTACCTCGGCGAGCGGGTCACCGTCACCGGGCGCCTGATGGTGTCGGGCGACCTCGACATCGGTGACGACGTGACGATCGAGGAGGGGTTCGAGGCCAACGGCTGGATCGTCATCCGCAACCCGGTGCCGACGATCGTCTTCTACTTCATCGTCCTCTCGCAGCTGCTGCGCGTCGGCGAGACCGACGCGGCCGACGAACTTGCTGAGGCGCTCGCCGACGGCGACGACGTCCGCGACCCACTCTTGATCCCGCGGAGCGCCGAGATCGCCGACGACGCGTGGCGCGTGTCGACGCCGGCGACCGTGGGCGACGACTGCCGGCTCCACGGCAACCTCCGCGCGGCGTCGATCCGCGTCGGGGAGCGCAACGAGGTGTTCGGCTCGCTGCGCGCCCGCGAGGACATCACCGTGGGCGCGGAGACGGTCATTCACGGCGACGTGACGACCCGGGGCGGAACCGTGACCGTCGAGGCCGGCGCGCGCGTCCTCGGCGACGTCTCCGCCGGCGAACTCGTGGTGTACGACGGCGCGGAGATACAGGGCACGCTCCGGGCGCGCGGCGAGATGAAGTTGGTACAGCGGACGGGCCCCGAGACCGAGGCGGACGAAGTCGAGGAAGGGGGAGGAGCCGAAGCCGGAGGGTCAGACGGAGTCGACAGCGAGGAGCCGGACGGAGTCGGAGATGACGACGCCGATCCGGGCGACGGGACCGAGAACGAGACGACGGAGTCCGCGCGCGAGGATGACGCCCCCGAGACAGACGGCGAGTCCGACGCCGAGGGGACCGCAGCGGTGACCGCCGACGCCGGGGCGGCGACGGAGGGGGTCGAGTCAGAGAACGACTCCTGACCGGGAGAGAACGTCTTCGGCCAGTACCCGCCGATCCCAGAACAGCTGTATCGAAGCCTGAAGAGACACATTAACGCAGATGAGCCGCCAGTTCGGCGGACGTTTAACCCGATTTTAGCCGTTTTAATTTCACAAATTATCTGAACGGACACAAGGCACTTACAACGGCCGCCGAAACGGCCGAGTGCGACATGAGCCGATCACTGACGGCGACCCGCCGCGCGACGCTGGCGGGGCTGGGCGCGATCGTCGCATCGGGAAGCGTGACAAGCGTAGCCGCGGCCGCGGAGAGGGACTGGACCGTCGAGGCGACCGAGACGGACAGCACGCTTCACGACGTGGTGTCGGCGAACGCCGGTCGCTTCGCGGTCGGGGGCGGCGGCGTGCTCACCGCGCCCGCCGAGGAGGGTTGGCTGACGCTCCGCGACGGCGGCCCGACCGGAAACGGGAACAACCTCTACGGCGCGTCGGTCACCGACGACGGCGAGCGCGTCTGGTTCGTCGGCGCGAGCGGCGCCATCGGCGAGTACATCCCCGCGACGGACACGCTCGTTGACCGCTCCGCGCCGATGGACAACACGAACAACTACAACGACGTCGCGGTCACCGGCGCCGCCGGCGAGGCGAACGTGTACGTCGCCGGCGACTCGGGGAAGATCTACTACAGCTTCGAGAACGGCGCGACGGGGACGTGGGACTACGTCACGCCCGGGAGCGGCTCGGCGCTCCCCGCGATCGACTTCCACGCCCCCCGAAGCGGACACGCGATCGATACGAACGGGCGCGTGTTCGCCACCGACGACGGCGTCACGTGGAACGCGATCGGCATCGAGGACGCGAACGTGACGTTCTACGGCCTCGACAGCGACGCCCCCGACGACGTCGCCGTCTCCGGCGGCAACGGGACGCTCCTGACGTACGACGGCGCGAACTGGACGCCCGACGCCCTCGGCGACGCCGACCTCGTCGACGTCGAGACCGACGGCGAGGCCGGCTACGTCGTCGGCAGCGGCGGGGTGGTTCAGGAGTCGACCGCCGACGACCGGATCGTCCTCGACACGCCGACCGGCGAGAACCTGAACGCGGTCGACGTCGACGGCGACGCGGTCGTCGTCGGATCCAGCGGCACCGTCCTGCGTCGGTAACGGCCTCGGCGACGGCCACTCGATCGGTCCATACCCGCCGAGCTATCGGATCCCCCTCAGTCGCCGTCTCCGTCCGGGGCGGCGACGAACACTTCATCGTCGAGGGCCTCGCAGACCGCGTCTGCGAGCGCCCGGAGGTTCACGGTGTCCTCGCGGTTGTACGAGACGAGCGTCTCCAGCGCTTCCTCGTCGCCGCGCTCGTACTCACGCCAGAGGCGCACCGCGTCGCGGCCGGAGATGTCCGGGCGGTCGCGGTCGATCCCGAGTTCCTTCTCGATCGGTTTCAACCCGCCCGAGAGGCCGATCCGCTTGGCCGGGTACATCAGGTCGAGGTGGGGCGTGTCGATTTCGACGTCGAAGGATGTTTCGAGGAAGGGGACGTCGAAGCGCGCGCCGTTGAACGTCGCGAGCAGGCTCGCGTCCGCGAACTGCTCCCGGAGCCGGCGCGCGGTGAGGTCCTCGCCCGCGACGAGCGTCGTCGTCTCGCCGCCCTGATGGAAGCTGACCGTCGTCACGCGGTCGCGGCGCTCGTCGAGGCCGGTGGTCTCGATGTCGAAGAAGCAGGTCTCCTCGCGGAAGTTCTCGTAGAGCCGCCAGCGCTCGCCGGAGGGGAACTCGCGGTCGAAGTAGGCCGCGTCGCCGTCGTCGAGCCGCGTCAGCGCCTCCGCGATGAACGACTCGATCCGGTCCGCGGTCGTCGTCCCGACGCCCGCGACGTCGACCCCGGGGTCGAACGCCTCCCACGTGGTGACGCCCCGCCCCCAGAGGCGTCGTTCGGTCGTCTCGCCCACCCCCTCGACGGGGATGAAGCTGTTCTCGATGCGCATGTCCGTTCCGGCGCGACGCGTAGCTAAAAAGCCGACGGGAGCGGGCGGGCGGCCCCGACCGACGAAGAGCTAACACGGTCCGGGCCCGAGGGCCGTGCGTGATCGAGCGAGCGAACCGACGGGAGGGCGAGGCGCGAGCGCCGCGATGACACGGACAGACCCAGACGATGTCACGCTGATCGGGCATCGCGCCTGCGCCGACCAGTACCCGGAGAACACGGTCGGAGCGATCGAGCGCGCGTCACCGCGCGTCGACGCCGTCGAGCTCGACGTGCGACGGTGTGCGAGCGGCGAACTCGTCGTCGTCCACGACGCGGATCTCGGCCGACTGACCGACGCGTCCGGACCCGTCGCGGATGCCGACTGGAGCGAACTCCGCGAACTGACGGTCCTCGGCTCCGAGGAGTCGATCCCGCGGCTCGACGGCGCGCTCGACGCCGCGCCCGACGACCTCACCGTCAACGTCGAGGTCAAGGAGCCGGCCGTCGCGGGCGACGCGCTCGACGCGGCCCGGCGGGCGGCGAACGAAGTACTGTTCTCGTCGTTTCACCCTCGGGCGCTCGCGGCGCTGCGGGACCGCGACCCCGAGACTGCGCGCGCGCTGCTCGTCGCGGGCGGGGACGCCGAGCGCGCGGTCGAGGCGGCGACCGACCTCGGCTGCGTCGCGGTCCACCCCCCGATCGACGTCGCGACCGAGCCGGGGTTCGTCGATGCGGTACACGAGGCCGGGCTGCGGGTGAACGCGTGGACCGCGACAGACCGCGACGAGGTCGAGCGGCTCCTCGGAGCCGGCGTCGACGGGATCATCGCCGACCGGTGGGACCTGCTCCCGGAGCCGGGGCGGTCGTCGCGGGACTAAGTAGCTCCCGCTCCAACGCGACGATATGTGCGGCCGCTACACCCTCTTCACCCCCACCGCCGACCTCGAAGCGCGGTTCGACGCCGACTTCGGCGACCGTGAGCCGAGCTACAACTGCGCGCCCGGGCAGTCGCTACCGGTGATCGCGGACCGGGATCCCGGCAAGACGACCCGGATGGAGTGGGGGCTGACCCCGTCGTGGGCGGACGAGTCGTTCGACCTCATCAACGCCCGCGCGGAGACCGTGCGGGAGAAGCGGAGCTTCGCCGACGCCTTCGAGCGCCGGCGCTGTCTCGTCCCCGCCGACGGCTTCTACGAGTGGGTCGGCGGCGACCGCGGCGGCGGGAAGACCCCCTACCGCGTCGCGTTCGACGACGACCGCCCGTTCGCGATGGCGGGGATCTACGAGCGGTGGGAGCCGCCGACGCCGGAGACGACCCAAACGGGGCTCGGCGCGTTCGGCGGCGGGGGCGAGGGCGGCGAGACGGGCGACGAACCGGACGCGGTCGAGACGTTCTCGATCGTCACCACCGAGCCGAACGACCTCGTGGCTGACCTCCACCACCGGATGGCGGTGATACTCGACCCCGACGCGGGCGAGGAGGAGACGTGGCTCCACGGGGGCCCCGACGAGGCCGCAGCGCTGCTCGACCCGTACCCGAGCGACGACCTCACCGCGCACCCGGTGTCGACGCGGGTGAACTCGCCGAGCGTCGACGCGCCCGACCTGATCGAACCGGTGGCCAGCGACTGAACCGTACGCCAACGGCTGAGCCGGAGCGGTCCGGCTCGTCGGACCCGGCGCCCGCGACCGCTCAGGGCGCGACGAGGTCGACCACCGTCTCGTCGTCGACGACGACGTTGTACGCGCCCTCGTCCTCGTTCCAGAGGACGAGCCCGTTCTCGACGAAGACCACCGACCCGTAGTCGGCCTCGCGGAGGTCGCGGTTCAGCGCGGTCTCGCGGGTACAGACGAGGTAGTGGTCGGTCGCCTGCGAGCCGTCGCCGACGCGGTAGAGCGCGTTGTCCCCCTCGCTCAGGTCGTGGCTCAGCTTCACCGCAAGCAGGTTCACCCGGTCGGTGACATGGCGCTCGGACTCGGCCATGCGCGCGCACCGCTCCGCGCTCGCCTCGATGTCGACCCGTCGCCGCCCGTCGGGGCGGAGTATCGAGTAAGCGAACTGGACATCGACGTTGACGAACTCGCCCGGCTCGTCGGTCTCGCCGCGCGCCGTCGCCTCGTCGAGCCGGCGCTGGAAGGGCGGGACCGCGAGGTCCGGGGCCACGCCGAACGACCACCCCGGATCGCTCGGGACCGCGTCGGGCCACAGTCGGAGCGCCGGCGAGTACATTTCGGCGTCGCGTCCCGGTCCGGCGCCGTCCCCGTCGCCCGCGACGAGCGCGCGTTCGACCCGCCGGAGCCCGACCGCGGTGTTCCGGTCGGCGGGCGCGAACGCCACGAGGCTCCCGTCGGGCGCGAGCGCGTCGAGGGCGGCGTCGGCGACCGTGACCGGGTCGGCGAGCTCCGAGAGCACGTTACCGAATATCACGATGTCGAAGGGGTCGTCGGTCGCTGCGGCGGGCGATTCGCCCTCGTCGAGACCGAGGAACGCCTCGGCCGTCGCCTCGTGGAGCGTCGTCCGGAAGTTGCGGCCGGTCTCCTCCAAGAGCCGGTCGAGCACGTCGGTCGCGGCGCTCGGCTCGACGGCGTGGTACTCGACGATCGCGTCGTCGGGGAGGTAGTCGTGGAGGCCGAGCGCGGGGCCGCCCACGCCGGCTCCCACGTCGAGGACGCGGAGCGTCCGGTCGAGCAGGCCGTTCTCGGTGAGGTCGTCGAGGACGTGGCCGACCGTGGCGTAGTACGCGGGGAGGTGGTAGATCGCGTAGCCGAGCGCCGCGACGCGGTCGTACTCGACCTCGTTCTCGTAGAGGTAGTCCGTCTTCAGCTGGCGGACCCGCTCGCGGAGCTCGTCGCCGGACTCGCCGCGGTGCCAGTTGGCGCCGTACTCGCGGACGAGCAGGTCCTCAACCGCGAACGCGTACGCCTCCGGAAGCGCCTCCGGGGCCCAGCCCGGTGGGTCGACGGGCGACTCGTCGACGGGGACGAACGCCCCGTCTTCGCGCTCGCGGAGCCGGAGGTCGAACGCCTCCTCGCGGAGCGTCTCGCGGACGACCGCCGGGTGCGGCGTCCCCTCGATGTACTCGGCGATCTCCTCGGGGTCGATCGGTCTGACGTTGCGCAGGTAGTTCGCGTTGTTCCGGACCGCGGTTCTGTCGATCATGGTTTCTCGTCTGGTTCGCGTCGGCTCACTCCAGCCGGTCTCGCCCCTCGCGGTCGCCGCGGGCGCGCTCGTAGAGGGCGGCGAACGCCTCGTCGTCGGCCGCCGCGATCTCTGCCGCGGCGTCGGCCACCCCGTCCGCGCCGTCGAAGGCGCGCTGAATCTCCGCGTACACCGCGGGCGAGCCCTCGGTGACCGTGTCGGCGACCTCCTCCAGCGCGGCCGACACCGGCGTGTGGAACTCCTCGCGGACCGGGTCCGCGGCGAGCCGCCACGCGAGCACCGCGGCGTGCGCGCCCGCTTGGACCGTCTCCATCGCCGCATCGTGTTCGTCCGCGGTCGTCTCGAACACGTCGTTGCCCCCCGCCTGGACCGAGTCGGTGAGCCCGTCGACCGTCGGGCCGCCCTCGTCGACGACGACCGCGACGTTCCCCGGAACGCGCGGCGGGGCAAACAGCGGGTGGTAGCTCGCGCGTTCGAGGCCGGGGGCGTGCTCGCGCATCGCCGCGAGCGCGTCGGTCATCTCGCCGGAGACGTCGACGATCGCCCGCTCCGCGCGGGGCGCGTACGCCTCGACCGCCGCGGGGACCGCCGACATCGGCACCGCGAGGCAGACGGCGTCGTGGGCGGTGTCCCCGTCGGCGTCGACCGCTCTCGCGTCGCGGTCCGCGGCGGCGTCGGCCGCGACGGCCGGGTCGCGGTCGGCGAACGCGACGGTCGCGTCGACCGGCGCGGCGTCGGCCGAGACGGTGTCGGCGACCCAGCGACCGATCTCGCCGGCGCCGACCACGAGGAGGTCCATCGGTTACGCGAACGGAGGTGACGCGCCGGTTAAAAGGACTCGCCTCGAAGCGGGCGAGGGATCGGACGCGCCGGAGGCTTAGACGCGACGGAAGCTCGGACGCGACGGAGATTGGGGCGCGGTGGGATCCGACTCGGCAGGACTCCCGACGCGACGCTCCGGGCCGGGGGGGTCGGTCGGTCTCACCCCTCCGCGCCGAGTCGACCGATCACGCCCGCGCCGGGCGAGAGAGACCGGACCGCCGGGAGCAGCGCGAGCGCGATGGCCAGTTCCAGTCCGCCGACCGCGAGGAACGCGGGCGTGTACCCGAACGCGCCCGTGGCGCTCCCGCCGACGAGGAAACCGGCGAGGAAGCCGAGCGAGCCGAACACGTTGAACAACCCCATCGCCGCGCCCCGCACCTCCGGTTCGACGAGGTCGGTGACGAGGGCCATCGTCGCGGGGGCCATCAGGGCGCCGCAGACGCCGACGAGGACCATCAGCGCCGCGGCGATTGGGTACGCAGGCGCGACGCCGACGCCGACCGTTGCGACGCCGTACGCGAGCGACCCGGCCACCACGGGGAGGAAGCGGCCGATCCGGTCCGAGAGCGCGCCGAACGGCGACTGGAGGAGCGCGAACGGGACGAAGAAGAGCGCGAGGGTCGCGCCCGCGCCGGCCGCTGACAGCCCGAACGTCGCCGGGTCCTGGAAGTAGTAGACGCCGACCAAAGCGAAGAAGCCCGCCGTCAGTCGGTCGACGAAGCCGAACGCGAGCGGGACGAGGAGGCCGGGCGTCGTCCGGGCGCGGGCGAGCACGCCCCGGAAGCCGCCCCCGTCGGTCTCACTCGCCGAGTCGCTCGCCCCCGAGTCGCTCGCCTCCGAGTTGTTCGCGGCCGCGGTCCGCCTTCGGTCGTCAACCGTCGCCGCCAACAGCCCCGCCGCCGCCAGCACGACCGCCCCGGCGTACACCGGGTACAGCGCGCCGAGGCCAGCGAGCGAACCGCCGACGACGGAGCCGACCGCGGCACCGAGGCCGATGGCGAACCCGGCGGTCCCCATGTTCCGGCCGTTGCCGCCGCGAAGATCCATCAACAGCGTGATCGACAGCGAGAACGCGCCGATAGTGAGGGCGCCCCCGACGACCCTGACGAGGAGCGCGGCCCCGAAGCCGAGCCCGAGTCCCGGCAGCGACGCGAGCGCGACGTAGGAGGCCGCGCCGCCGAGCGCGCCGGTGACGATCAGCGGAACTCGCGTCCCGAGCGCGTCAGAGAGCGCGCCCCAGACGACCGCGAACGTCACGAACGCGCCGAACTCCGCGACGAGGAACCACATCCCGGCGTCGATGCCGGCCGGGGCGCCGAGCGCGACCACGAGGTCCGGCACGCCCGGGTAGAGGAGGACCTGCGAGATCAGCACCGCGAGGACGACCGCGCCGAGCCGGCGGCGGTCGGTCGCGTCGGCCGCGGCTCCGGCGGTGTCGATCTCGGCCGCGCGGTCGCCGCCGGCCGCGGTCGCGGCGGAGGAATCGCCGTCGCTCATCTGCGGGTACGACGGGACGAACGGGCAAAAGACCGACGCTCCGCAGAGTATCGGCCGGAGAATCCCCTCACGACTCGGGTCCGGTCGGGGCCGTCACGCGCCTCAGAGTTCGGCGTCGATCGCCGCGGCGACCGTCTCGGCGGCGTACCCGCCCTCTACCGGCTCGCCGTTCACGAAGATCGTCGGCGTCCCCTCGACGCCCATCGACGAGCCCTCCGACCTGTCGTCCTGCGTAGCCGCCTCGTACGTGGAGAACTCCGCGTCGGACAACACCGCACAAGGGTCCGCGCCGGCGGTCTCGGCGGCGGCCCCGAGCGCCTCGCCGCTGTAGTTCCCCTGCGACTCGTAGGCCGCCTTCGCGAACTCGAAAAACGCCTCGTCGTCGTGACGGATCCCGACCCCGCGGGCCGCGCTGGCGACCGGGACAGCCCACCGCTCGTTGACCGGGATCGGGAAATCCCAGTGCTCGTAGCGGACCCGTCCGGGGTCGACGTACTCCTCTCGGATCGTCGGGAAGTGGTCGAGGTTGTACGTCGCGCAGTGCCCGCAGGTGAAGTCCTCGAACGCCCGGACGACCACGTCCGCGTCCGGGTCCCCGAGCGTCGGCCGGTAGTCGAGGTTGGGGTCCGTCGGCTCAGAGAGCGAGCAATCGTACGACCCCGTGTCGAGGCTGAGTTCGCCGCCGTTTCCGTCGCCGCCTCCGCCGCCGAGACAGCCGGCGACACTGACGACGCCGGCCGTGGCCCCGGCCGCGAGCAGGGACCGCCGCGTACGTTCCATGCCTATCGCTGGGGTCGGTGCGTACTTAACCACTCCGCGACCGGACGGCGGCTCGGAGCGGAGACGCGGCGCGCGTCCGAACGTTTTTGCCGCCGCCTGTCGACGACCACGTATGAGCGACTGGGACCTCGACCTGCGGGACGCCGAGGAGAAGATGGACGAGGCGTTCGCGGCGGCCGGCGACGTCGTCCTCGGCGTGCTGGACGGCACGACCGACCCGGAGGAGTGGGTCCGCAGCGTCGACTACGGGAACACGCTGGTGCTGTCGATCGAGGGCGACCTCAACGAGCTCGCCGCCCCCTTCGCGCGCGACGTGAAGGAGATGGACGGCGAGCTGATGCACTTCCGCGGCTTCCTCGTGGTGACTCCTCCGGGCGTCAGCATCGACACGGACCGACTGGGCGACTCCGGCGGCGCCGAGGCGGAGACCGGCGAAGCGGACGACGCCGACGAAGCAGAGCCGAAAGGCGTCGAAGAGGTCTGAACGGTTTCTTTTCTCGTACGACCGCGGGAGAGGCGCCGGTTATCCCTCGCCGACCATCCGGTCCTCCTCGTCCCACTCGCGCTCGCGCAGTTCGTACTTCTGGATCTTGCCGGTCGCGGTGGTCGGGAGTTCGGCGACGAACTCCACCTCGCCCGGCGTCTTGTAGTCCGCGACGCGCTCGCGGACGAACGTCTTCAGCTCCTCGGGCGTCGCGCCCGCGTCGTCGGGGTCACCGCCCTCGGGGACGACGAAGGCCTTCGGGGTCTCGCCCCACCGCTCGTCGGGCGCGGGGATCACGGCCACGTCGGAGACGACGTCGTGCTCGAAGAGTGTGTCCTCCAGTTCGATCGAGGAGATGTTCTCCCCGCCGGAGATGATGATGTCCTTCTTGCGGTCCTGTATCGAGACGAACCCGTCCTCGTCGACGACGGCCAGATCGCCCATGTGGTAGTACCCCTCCAACCGCTCGGAGAACGCCTCATCGGTGGCCTCGGGCTTGTTCCAGTAGCGGTCCATCACTTGATTACCGCGGACGACGATCTCGCCGATCGTCTCGCCGTCCGCGGCCACGTCCTCACCGTTCTCGTCGACGACGCGTACGTCGGTGCCGAGGTAGCCGATCCCCTGCGTCTTCTTCACGGCGAAGCGGTCGTCCGAGTCCGCCTCGAAGTGGCGCTTCGCGTCGGAGGTGGTGATCAGCGGCCCCGTCTCGGTCGCGCCGTACACGTGTTTGAGATCCCAGCCGAACTCCTCCTCGACGGTGCGGATCGTCGCCTCCGGCGGCGCCGCGCCCGCGGTGGCGACCCGCACGTCGTTGTCGCCGGCCGTCGCGCCGCCGTGTTCGGCGTGGTGGTCGCCGAGCATGTTGAGGACGGTCGGCGCCGCACAGAAGTACGACACGTCCTCGCTCCGGATCCGGTCGAACGTCTCGGCGACGTCGACCCCGCGGGTACAGACGTGGCGAGCGCCGGCCCCGGTGATCGCGTAGATGTGGCCCCAGCCGTTGACGTGGAACATCGGTAGCGTCCAGAGGTACACGTCGTCGTCCGTTATTTCCTGATGGATGGAGATGAGGTACGCGTGGAGCGTCTCGGCCCGGTGGGTCCGACACACGCCCTTCGGGTCGCCGGTGGTGCCGGAGGTGTAGTTGATCGTGATCACGTCGTCCTCGTCCATTGCCGGCCGTTCGTAGGCGTCCGGGTCCGCGTCGTCGAGCGCCGCGTCGAACGACTCCCAGTCGCCTTCGACCGCGTCGGCGTCGTTCGTGAGGAACGTCTCCGTGGGCACCTCGTCGCGGATCGCCTCGACGTTCGGGGCGTACTCGGCGTCGGCGTAGATGGCGTCGACTCCGGCGTCGGAGAGCATGTACGAGAAGTCGTCCGGCGTAAGCCGGTAGTTCAGCGGGGCGTGGATCGCCCCGACCTGCATCGCGCCGTAGGCGGCCTCCAAGTGGTAGTGCGTGTTCGGGTCCAACACCGCGACCCGGTCGCCCTTCTCGATCCCGCGCGCCTGAAGCGCGGCGGAGAAGCGGTCGGCGCGGTCGCCGAGTTCGGCGTACGTGTACCGCGTCCCGTCGACCGCGAGGACGGCCTCCTCGTCGGCGTAGTGGCGTCGCGCCCGGTCCAGAAAGTCCGTCGTCAACAGCGGCTTGTACATCGTCTATCACTATCTATGATGTGTGAAATTGTTTGCGGCCGACGCAATGGAGGGGCGGTCCCGGGATCATTTTTACGCTCGGCCGCGGACCGTCGGGAAGTGATCGACGGGTCCGTCGGATCGGTGTTCAGCGATGGATATGCGGTTCTCGCGCTGCGAGTACGGATCAGGGTCATCGCGGCGCGAGCGGAGGACGGCGAAGCCGCGAGCGAGGAGTGATCGAACGTCCCCGCGGCACCGATTCGGGGGAACGCAAACGGCGCAGACGCGTGGACGAATCGCACACCGGCGGCGGGATCAGAACCCTTAACAGTCACACGCGATTGTGCTACGATAGCGGGATGGGATAGCCAGGAGATTCCGCCGGGCTCATAACCCGGAGATCGGTAGTTCAAATCTACCTCCCGCTACTTCTGGCCGACTGCCACTCTCCTAGTACCGGGTCCATTCCGGGCCGCCGCTTCGAACCCGGAAGCGATTTCCGTCGCGCTGTCGTTCCATCGCGTATGGATTACGAATCGAGCCTCGACCGCGCGATGGAGGAGGTGCCGGACCTCGGCGGCTCCGACGAGCGGCTGTCGGTACCCGACCCCGAAACGCAGAAGGACGGGGCGTTCACGCGACTGACGAACCTCTCCGCGATCGCCGACGCGCTGAGCCGCGACCCCGAACACGTCCACTCGAAGATACAGCAGGAGCTCGGGACGGCCGGGCAGTACGAGGACGGCCGCGCGCGCTACAGCGGGAACTTCCGCGAGCGCGACTTCCAGGCCGCGATCGACTCGTACATCGAGTCGTTCGTCACCTGCTCGGAGTGCGGCCTCCCCGACACGCGACTGGAGACCGAGAACCGGACGCCGATGCTCCGCTGTGAGGCCTGCGGGGCCTTCCGACCGGTGGCGAAGCAGAACACCTCCGACACCCAGCGGCAGGAGGACGCCGTCGAGTCGGGCAACACCTACGAACTCGAGATCGTCGGCACCGGCCGCAAGGGCGACGGGGTCGCCGAGCGCGGCGAGTACACCATCTTCGTCCCCGGCGCGCAGGAGGGCGAGACCGTGACCGCCTACATCAAGAACGTCTCCGGCAACCTCGCCTTCGCTCGCCGCGAGAGCTGAGCCGGCGCCGAAGACGCCCGTACTTCGCGTTCCGCTACCCGACTTTTTATGCGCGCGTTCGCACATCCCTGAGCCATGGCCACGCGACTTCCCGAGTCGGCCTTCGACGACCGGCTCGCCGCCGTCCGAGACCGGCTCGCCGACACCGACGCCGACGCCGCGACGTGGGTCGGCGCGACGGCAATAGAGTACCTCACCGGCTTCCACCACATCCAGACGGAGCGGCCGGTCGTCCTCGCGGTCACCGACGACCGCGTCGAGATAACCGTTCCGAGGCTGGAGGTCGAGCGCGTCGAGCCCAACCCGCGGATCGACGCCGTCCACCACTACTTCGACTATCCCGGTGGCGAGCCCGTCTCGGTCGCCGTCGAGATGCTGCGCGACCTCGGCGCCGAGACGATAGCCGCCGACGCCGACGGCCCGCCGGGCGTGATGGGGTACGAGGGGCCCGCGTTTTCCGACTCGGTCGACGTCAGGACCCAAGCGTGGGTCGACCGGATGCGCTGGGCGAAGTCCGACGCGGAGGTCGACCTGATTCGCGAGTCCGCGAAGTGGGCGAACCTCGGCCACCGCTACCTCGCCGACTTCTCCGGACCGGGCGCGCACCCGGCGACCGTCTCGCAGCGCGCGTCCACGGAGGCGTCGCGCGCTATGCTCGACGCGCTCGGCGACGCCTACAGCGTCCGCGTCCGCGGCGACGGGCCGGTCCACGCGGGCTACATCTCCGGCGAGGAGACCGCGCTCCCGCACGGGCACACCCCGAACGAGCGGCTCTCCGAGGGCGACGTGCTCGTTACGGGCGCGACCGCGAACGTCGACGGCTACCGCTCGGAGTTAGAACGGACGATGTTCGTCGGCGATTACACCGACGAACAGGAGCACTACTTCGAGCTCATGCTGGAAGCGCAGACGCTCGCGATCGACGCCTTGGGTCCCGGCGTGCCGGTCGCCGAGGTCGACGAGGTCGTCTGGGAGTACCTCGAGGAGCAGGGCGTGACGGACCTGGCGCAACACCACGTCGGCCACAACATCGGGCTCGGCGCCCACGAGCCGCCGTACATCGACCGCGGCTGGGGCGAGCGCTACGACGGCGACGACGCCGTGATGCGGCCCGGACACGTGTACACGATCGAGCCCGGGCTGTACACCGACGAGTACGGCTACCGACACTCCGACACGGTGGCGATCACCGAGTCGGGGACCGAGCGGCTCACGAACTTCCCGCGCGACATCGACTCGAACGTCGTCTGAGGGTCGTTCAAACGCCTTGGCCGGGGTGACCGGGCCCGCTCGAGACCGTCGGGCCGGGCGAGCCGAGACTCACTCGACCCGGTCGATCACCACTCGATGACCGGTGTCTGCGGCGTGGTTGCGGCCGTAGTCGTCCGCGTCTCCCGCGATTCCGATCAGCCGTTCGAAGTGGCACTCGCGACAGACGACGTGGTACAGTTCGCCGGGAGAGGGTGGTTCCATACGTTGACACACGTTCCCCGAAGACGTAGTTACGCGCTGCCTACTCGCATTGAACGCGCTGTTAGTCACCGGCTACCGGCGCGACTCGAACCGGTCGAGCGCGACATCCAGCATGTCCGGACTCACCGGCTGGTACTCCTCCCGCTCGTGATCGGGCAGGTACTCCCTGACCGCGTTCCACGAGTCGCGGGCGTACCGGGCGTCGAGGAGGACGCGGACGCCTCGCTCGTCCGGTCCGCGGATGACGCGGCCGACCGCCTGCCGCGCCTTTCTGACGGCGGGCACCGTCAGGGCCGTCTCGAAGCCGGACTCGAACCGGCGGTCGTAGGCGGTGATTACCGCCCGCGTCTGCGGTCGCGCCGTGTTGATGATCGGGACGCCGCAGACGACGGCCGCCGAGAGCCGGTCCCCGCGGTAGTCGACGCCCTCCGTGAGGGTGCCGCGGAGGCTCGTCACCAGCACCTTGCCGTCGCCGGCGAAGAAGTCGTCCTTCAGCGACTCCGTCTCTCGGTCGCCGGAGGACTCGTCTAAGAGGACAGGCTTGTCGAGCCGCGCCGAGAGCGACTCCGCCATCCACGTCGCCTCTGCGTAGCTCGGGGTGCCGACGAGGACGTTCCCGTCGCGGCGCGCGACCGCGGCCGTCGCGTCGAGGTGCGCGAGCCGCGTCGGGTTCTCCTCCCCCGGCGCGCCGCGGTTCTGGTGGGTGAACTTCGGCGCGTCGACCGCGAGGCTCGCGCGGTTCTCCTCGGGGAACGAGAGGCCGTACGTCCGCTCGATGACCGGGCGGCCGCGCTCGGCCAGGTGATCGAGTCCGGTCACCTCGCGGAAGAGGTCCATCGGCTCCAGCGTCGCGCTCATGAGGACGCCGCCGCCGAACTCGGCGAGCCGGTCGCCGATCGGTTCGCTCGGAAGGCAGTTGTGGAGCGCGAGGCGGGCGTTGTACGCGCGCCGCCACGAGTCCGGCGGCTCCGTCTCGTCGAACGTGCGTTCGAGCTCGATCGCGCGGAAGAAGTCGGTGTGTCCCTGGCGATACCAGGCGTTGAGGGTGCGGCCGACCCCGGGCGCGGCGCGCTGCTTGTCCTCGTCTTCGAGCGAGTCGAGGACGCGCTTGACGACCGCGCCGACCTGCTCGGCGCGCGCCCAGACGCGCTCGCCGTACCCCTCGCCGTCGGCCCACTCGGTGATCGCGTCTTCGCCCGGCTCCTCGGGGTCGCGGAGCGGGATCTCCTCGTCGTCGAGGTCGCGCATCGACGCCCGCCAGTCGGGGCGCTCGCGGTCGAGGTGCGCGGTCACGCGGCGGTCGAGCTCGCCGCGGAGGTCGGCGTAGAACTCTCGGACCGCCTCGATCTCCTCGACGGTCACGTCCGCGTCCTCCAGCTCGCCACGGACGAGGGCGGCGTCGTCCGACTCGGCGCCCGCGCTCTCGAACGAGAGGGGCTGAACGACGCGCGTGAGCTCGTTCTCGGCGTCGCGGAGGCTCGCGTCCGCGACGGCGTCGCTCACGAGGTCCCGGACGCGCGGTTCGAGCATGTGCGCCTCGTCGCAGACGACGAACGTCGAGTCGTCGAGGAGCGCGCCGGTGAACGTCCCCGTCGTCACCGGATCGAACGCGTGATAGTAGTTGCCGATGACGACCTCGACCTCGGGGACGAGCGCGCCCATGATCGAGTGCGGACACGAGCCGTGGCCCGCCGCGAGCCGGACGAGTTCGTCGGCGTCGACGTGGCCGAGCTCGGTCACGTCGAACGGGACCGCCTCGGCGGGCTCGCCGTCCTCCGGCAGGTCGTCGAGGAAGCCGGCGTAGAACGGGCAGAACTCCACGTCGTCGTACTCCTCCGTGTCGGGGCGATACGGCGTCGGCTCGCCGTCGACGGAGAGGTAGTCGGCGTCGGGCGCGCCCGAGTCGGCGGCGGCAGTCCCGCCGGCGGGTCCCGCCGACCCCGAGTCCATGAGTCCCACCTGCTGGCTCCGCGCCTCGCTCACGAGGTTCGCGGTCGTCGTCGCGCCGCCGTCGCCGACGAGGTTCCGGGTCCGCTCGCGGAGCCCCTCGCAGCGCTCGTACACGTTCTCGCGGTCGATCCCGCCCCGGTTCTCGCGGGCGTACGGACAGACGTCGGCCTTCCCGACGAGGGTGAGACCAGAGACGGGGTCGTAGTCGCTCGGCAGGTTCTCGTTCACCGCCCCCAGATCCGTCTCGAACTGGCGCAGCTGCTGTTTGACGCTGGTGAGGACGAAGACCCGCTCGAAGTCGGAGTCGGGGTCGCGGACGCGGTCGAGCCCGGCGGTGAGCGCGAGCATCGTCTTCCCCGTCCCGCAGGCGCCTTCGAGGGCGAGGAAACCGCCGTCCGCGGCGGCGTCGACGGCGGCGTCGATGCCGTCGGCCTGCTCGGGGTACGGTTCGGGATGGCCGAAGAGGTCGGCCCACGGGGGCGAGTCGGTCACGGAGGCGAGTTACGCACCATGCGATTTAAACGCTTCATCGCCGGACGCGGCCCGCGGTCGTCGTCGACGCGTCGCTGCCGGAAAGCGGACGCTCGGAAGGGGCTCGGCCTCACTCCACGATGTCGTGGAGGTCGGAGAGCCGGTCGATCTCCCACGTCGGCCAGACGTTCAGTTCCCAGTCGCGGCGGTGGGGACGGCGGATAAACGCGGAGTCGATCCCGGCGTTCTCGGCGGCGCGCACGTCGGACTCGTTGTCGCCGACGAACAGGGCGTTGTCCGCGTCGAGGTCGCCGAGCGCCTGCTCGATGTAGTGGGGGTTCGGCTTGCGGAGCTGGAGCGAGTGGATCGTCGGCTCGCGACCGTACGCGGCGCCGATCCGGTCGAACCCGTCGAAGTGATCGACGAGGAAGTCGACGGTTGCCTGCTGGTTCGACGAGACGATCCCCATCTGGACGTCGAGGTCCTGGAGCTCGTCGAGGTCGTCGTACGGCGTCTTGCGTCCCTGACGGGCCTCCTGCTGTTGGGCCCGCGACACCACGTCGTCGCGCGTCCGCCAGAACGACCCCGGGTCGAGGTCGTACGTCTGACAGACGGTGCCGACGCTACCGGGGGTCGCACCGATGGTCATCTGCTCTACGTCGTCCGGATCGGGCTCCTCGACGCCGCACTCCTCGAACGCGTTCCGGGTCGCATCCCGGAGCACGTCGAAGCGCGTGCGGCCCACGAGGACACCGTCGTTGTCGAACACGACGGTATCGTACGTCATAGCCCTCATTCACGGCCGGCAGGGATAAGGGTTTCAGTGGGCGTCTCGACGACGAGAATCGGCGGGGAGCCCGTCTCGACGCCCCTCGCGGCCGCGACCGACCGATTTTACCCGGCGCGGACCCACCGACGGGCCATGCGCGTCAGCGTCATCGGCGGGAGTACGATCGGTCCGGAGACGGCGGCGGTCGCGGAGGCCCTCGGCGAGCGGCTCGCCGAGCGGGGCCACGCCGTGGTCTGCGGGGGCCTCGGCGGCGTCATGGCGGCTGTCTGTCGCGGGGCCCGGGCGGCCGACGGCGAGACGATCGGGATCCTCCCGACCGACGACCGGAGAGACGCCAACCCCCACGTCACGACGCCGATCGCGACGGGGCTCGGCCACGCGCGTAACGCCCTCGTCGTCATGAACGGGGATGCCGCGGTCGCGGTCGACGGGGCGGGGGGCACGCTCTCCGAGATCGGGCTCGCACTCGCGCAGGGCCGTCCGGTGGCCGGAATCGACAGGCACGACGTGGACGGCGTCGAGGCCGTCGACTCGCCAACGGCGGCGGTCACGTACGTCGAGCGGGCCGCGGGTGCGGACTGAAGCCGGTCAGTCGTCGAACTCGACGCCGGTCACGTCGAACCTGGCACCGCCTCGCGCCCCCTCGGAGACGGTGACCTCCCACCCGTGGGCCCTGGCGACCTCGCTGACGATGTTCAGTCCGAAGCCGGTCCCGTTCGCGCCCGTCGTGTACCCCACCTCGAACACGCGGTCGCGCGCTTCCGGCGAGATGCCCGGGCCGTCGTCCGCCACGAAGAACCCCGCCGGCAGGACCGCGCCGGCGCGCGTCGTCGTGTACATCGGGGAGATGTCGCCGATAACGACGACCACGTCGTCGCCGCCGTGTTCCACGCTGTTCCGGAACAGGTTCTCCAACAGCCGCTTCAGCCGCCCGCTGTCGGCGAGGATACGCCGGTCGGTGTCGACGGTCAGCGTGGCGTCGCCGGTCGCGACGTTCGCCCAACACTCGTCGGCGAGGGCCGCCAGTTCGACCGGATCGAGGTCTTCCGGCCGCTCGCCCTGTTCCGCGAGCGTCAACAGGTCGGAGAGCAGTTCCAGCGTCCGGTCGACCGCTGACGCCGCGTCGTCGACGTGTTCGCCGCCGCCCTCCGCTTGCGCCATCGCGAGCCGACCCTGCGCGACGTTGAGCGGACTCCGCAGGTCGTGAGAGACGCCCTGAACGAACTCCTCGAACCGGTCGCGCTGCCGCTCCGCCTCCGCGACGGCGCGGGCGGACGCGACGGCGTTCGATATCCGGTGAACGAGGACGGGCGTCCGGTCCGAATCGGGACACGCCCTCGCGACGTCGGTGGCGCCCGCGTCGAACGCCGCGGACACGGCGGGCGCGTCGAGCGTCTGGTCGGGGCAAACCAGGATCGGAAGCTCCGGGTGCCGATCGCGGGCCGTCGAAACGAGGGAGAGGCCGGTCCGTTCCGCCGGGTCGCCGACCGTGACCAGACAATCGACGGGCGAGTCCTCGATTATCTCCGCGGCCGCGTCGGCCCCCGCGACCGGCTCGACGGCGAGGCGGTCGTCCGCGCGCTCAAGCGAGTCCTTCAGCTCCGCGGCTCGGTCGGGCGTTCCCGCGGCGAGGACGACGGTGATCGAACCGCTGGGTGTGGACATCACGGAGAACCTTACCCTCAACGCCCGTCCGCTCGGCAGATAAACGTTGTTCCGACGCGCGCCGGCAGGGCCGCTCCCATCGAATGTTGGTCGTTCGCCGCTCGGCGCTCGCCGAGCCGATCGCTCGCGAGGCCGGCCCCTTCGACGAACGCTCACCGATCGAGCGTGTCGGGCCGCGGAACGGCCTAATTAGATATAATTAAATTTTTGTCGGCGGAGCGGGAGATGTTTGCCAATGAGCGAGTACACCACGATTTCGCTGCGGAAGGAGTTCGTCGCGGACGTGGAGGAGTACATCGAAGACGAACCGTTCGGCTCCGTCAAGGAGTTCGTGAAACACGTCGTTGTTCAGGAGATGGAGTCGGACGACGGGGTCTCCGAGGCGGAGGCGAAGCAGATCGCACAGAAGCTCCGCGACCTCGGGTACATGGAATGAGCGGGAGCCACCGCGGACAGGGGGCGGTCCTCGACGGCCTCGACCGCGCCGACCTCGTCCTGCTCGCGATCCCGCTCGCGTTCTGCGCCGTGTACGCGGTCGGGTCGCTCCTCGCGCAGGGGAACGCGGTTCCCGTCGCTGGCGCGTCGCTCGCGGCCGGGGCCCTCGTGGTCGACGGGCTCTTTTTACATCCGCCGAACGAAGCGTGACGGCGATTCCGCTCCGAGGACGGTACCCAAAAAAATAGCGTCTCCTGCTTCCGTGCGCCGCCCTACCAGGTGTCGTGGAACGTGTCGAACTCGATCGAGTCGAGCGGCTTCTCCCCGATCGCGGCCTCGTACTCGCCCGGCGTCAGCATCGGCTTGTGGAACCGCGGGCCGTCGTCGGTCGTGATCCGCGGGCAGCCGGTGTTGACGAACGCGTCCATGTCGAAGTTCCGGAGGCGGTCCGGCGTCACCTCGTCCATCGTGATCAGGTAGGCGTTGTCGTTGTTGTCGACGATCTCCTGGGCCTTCTCCCAGCGGCCCTGCCCGATCTTCGTACAGAAGATGACGCCCCACTTCTCGGCGTCCATCGCCTTGTGGACCGCGGCGTAGCGCTGCTTGAGGAACTGGTCGTGTTCGGCGACCGAGACAGCGTTGTTGACCGGGTCCGCGATGACGACGCGCTTGTCCGGGTGCTCCATCGCCAGCCCGACCGGGTGGAACTTCCCGCCGCCGACGTACAGCACCTGCTCGGCGTCGATGTCCGCGGAGGCGTAGTTACAGCCGAGCACCTGCCCCTCCTTCGTGAGGCGGTCGTCGCCCCGGCGGGTGTGGACCTCGTAGCCGCGCTCCTCCAGCCAGTCCGTCATCTCTTCGAACCGGTTCATGTGCTGGGCGGTCGTTACGAGGCCCACGTCGGCGTCCTCTTCGGGGGACGCGAGTTCCTCCTCCAGCGCGTCCTCCATGATCGGGAACGGGTCGACGTTCGAGAACAGCGGGACGTAAACGATGCTGTCGGACTCCTTCATCGGCGTGTGGCCGAAGTGAACGAACACGTCCGTCCGCCGCATCAGGTACGTGTCGAGGTCGCAGGCCCCGTAGCAGGGCTGCCCCGAGAGCATGAACGTGACGTCGTCGGGTGCGACCTCGCGGAGGTCGTCCGCGACCTTCGGACCGCGGCGCTTGAGCCCCTCGGGGAACTGTAAGCCGACCTTCGAAGCGTCGCGCTCCTCGATGGCCTCCAAGATTCGGTCGAGCTCGTAGTCCCACTCGCGGTCGTGCTTGAGGGCCATCCCCGTCTTCGTCAGGTCGCCCTCGGTGGAGCCGCTCATGTCGACCGGATTGTGCGGCAGGACGGTTAAACGGCGCGTTCGACCCCGAGTTTCGTCCCAGACGTTCGCGATCGTCGGAATCCCTCGCCCCGCGCCGGGGTCGTCACGGCGTCTCGACGCGTCGCACTCGGCGTCCAAGTCGGCCGATCCTGAGACGACGAGCGGCCCGCCGAACCGACGCGCTGCCGCGGTCGACGGACCTAACAGCCGCCCTCGCTAACCCCGCACCGATGACCGAGATTCCGCTCGAACACGTTCACGTCGCCCCCGACGAGGAGTCCGGCGGCGAGCCCGCGCCCGCCGTCTTCGTCCTCCACGGGCGCGGCGCCGACGAGGAGGACCTCCTCCCGGTCGCGGCCGAACTGCCCGACGACCTCCACGTCGTCAGCCTTCGCGCTCCCGACCCGCTTCAGGGCGGGTACACGTGGTACGAACTGGACCTCTCGGCGGGCGGGCTGGAGTCCAGCCAACCAGACGCCGACGACTTCCGGCGGAGCCTCGACCTGATCGGTGAGAGCGTCGAGCGCGCGGTCGACGCCTACGGACTCGACGCCGACCGGCTCGGGCTGCTCGGGTTCAGTCAGGGCGCGATAACGAGCCTCTCGCTCCTCTTGGAGGACCCTGACCGCTACGCGTGGGTCGTCACCCTCCACGGGTACCTCGCGGAGTCGCACGCCGACCTCGACCCGGACGGGATCGAGGGGAAGCCGGTCTTCGTCGGCGCCGGCGCCGGCGACCGGGTGATTCCCGAGTCGCGGACGACCGCGGCCGTCGAACGGTTCGAAACTCTCGACGCCGATGTCGCGAGCGGGAGCTTCCCGGGCGGCCACGGCATCGGCCCGCAAGAGCTCGATGCCGTCGTCGAGTTCGTCGCGTCTCGGACGGCGTAGCGAACCCCAAACGTCGCCGCCGAGCCCCGGCTCCGGCAGGTTCAAACCGCTCGGCCACGATGTCAGAACATGAGCGTCGAACAGGTCTCCATCGAGGACCTCGGTCGAGAGCTCGGCGAACGCATCGCCGAAACCCCGGAGTACGAGCGCTTCGAGGAGACGAGGGCCGCGGTCCAGCGAGACGAGGAGGTACAAGCGGCGATCGACGAGTTCGAGCAGCTTCGCGCGGAGTTCATGCAGGCCCGCCAGACCGGGCAGGCGACGAACGCCGAACTTCAGCGCGTTCAGGAGGCGCAGGACGAGCTCCACTCGATGCCAGTGATGAGCGAGTACCTCGACGCACAAGACGAGCTGAACGAGACCCTCGAAGCGATCAACGAAGCCATCTCGGAGCCCCTCGCGGTCGACTTCGGCGGGGAAGCCGGCGGCTGCTGTCAGGACTGACTCGCGGACTACGCCCGTCGTTCCGGCGAGCCGAACGCCCGCACCCCCGGCGACCGGCCCGCTCCTTATGACGAATACCGACGCACCACCCCCGTGATAGCCGTCGCCGGCGGCAAGGGCGGAAGCGGAAAGACGACGACCACCCTCGGGCTCGCGCGCGCACTCTCGCGGCGCGGCGCGCGGACCATCGCGGCCGACGCCGACTGGGATCTGCCGAACCTCGCGCGGCTCGCGGCGGAGACCGCGACCGACGGCGGTCCGGCCGATCCCGATCTCCCTAGCGGTCCAGAGGACGAGACGACGGTCCGCGACGCGGTCCGCGGGACCGTTCCGGTCCGTCCCGACCGCTCCGAGCCGACCGTTCTCGCCGCCCCGGACGCGCCGCGATCGGTCGACGCGTTCGGAGCGCTCGCGGTGCTCGACGGCGCGACGCCCGACGGCGCGCCGGTGTTGCTCGACTGCCCGGCGGGCGCCTCGGCGGACGCGGCCGCGCCGCTTCGGGCCGCGGACCGCGCGCTGATCGCGACGCCGCTCCGCCGCGCCGCGCTCCGTGACGCCGCGAAGACGGCGGCGATCGCTCGCCGCCTCGACTGCCCGCCGGTCGGGGCGGTCGCCGTCGGCGAGGCGAGCGTACCGGACTCGGTTGCGACGCTGCTCGGCTGTCCCGTCCTCGGTGCGGTTCCCGACGGCGGAGCCGAGCCGCTGTCCGACCCCGCGGTCCGGAGCGCGTACGACGAACTCGCTCGTCGACTCGGCGAGACGGCGGCGGCGGACGGGTGGCAGATCGCGTGAGAATCACGGACGCGGCCGACTCCGGGGCGGCGGATTTCGGTGGCGAGACCGGTCGAGAGAGCCGCCACCGACAGACCCAAACCTCCACGGGCGGCAGCGATCATATGGAGACGCTTCCGACCGGGGTCTCGGTGCTGGACCGACAGTTCGGCGGGGGGTTCCCGAGCGGTAGCGTCGTCGTGTTGAAGGCGAACCCCGACAGCCAGTCCGAGCTCATCTTGGACCGGTTCGCCCGCGTTCGGAGGTGCCGCTACCTCACGACCGTCCGATCGGCCGGGGCGGTGGAGGCGGCGCTCAGCCGCGACGGGGACGGGGAGACGACGGTGGAGGCCACCGACGAGGTCGGCGACCTCGACGAGGCGGCGTCGCTCACGACCGATCTCCCGGAGGAGGGAACGCTGATCGTCGACTCCGTGGAGCCGCTGGAGCGCGGCGCGTCTCCGGCGGCGTACGCCGAGTTCCTCGACGGCGTGCGCGCTCGGGTCGACGACGCCGACGGCGTCGCGCTGCTCCACGCGCTCCGCGGCGGGGAGGACCCGCAGGCGCGCCGGATCACGGAACAGGTCGCGGACATCGTGTTCGACCTCCGGACGACGGTCACCGGGACCGAGATCGCGAACCGGCTCGTCGTCGCCAAGTTCCGCGGCGGCGCCGCCTTGGAGGAGCCGCTGAAGCTGAAACTAACCGACGAGGTCGCCGTCGACACGAGCCGCGACATCGCCTGACGCGGCCGATCGCTTGATTCGGCTACGACACGACGGACGCGAGAAGTGTCAGCGCGCCGACGACGGCCGAAGCGATCGCCCAGTTTCGCGCGGTGTCGAACGCTCCGTACGGCCCGCCCTTCCGCGAGAAGAGGTACGACGCGTACACGGCGAGCGGCGCCAGCGTCGGGAGCGTCGCAACCGAGACGACGGCGGTGAAGCTCGACAACAACGCGACCGCGACGGTCGTCGCGCCCGCGACCGCGGCGACGAGCGCGTCCTCGCGTGCCCGTTCGATCTCCATACCGGTGTGGGCGCGGCGTCGGGCAAAAGCGATCCGTTCGTCGGTCGACCTGACGCTGCGGGCTGAGCCACCGGAGTGAGTGGCGGCGTAGCGCGGCCGCTCGAGGCACCAGCGTCTCGAAGAAGCGAAACCCGGCAGCGACGGGGTCCGTTACTCCTCGTCGATCTCGTCGACGATCTCGTCGGCGTCGACGTCGACGTCCTCGAGCGCCTCCTCGATGTCGACATCGCCGGCGCCGGCGCCGCCCATGCCGCCCATCATGCCGCCGAGGCCACCCATGCCGCCGCCCTCGATGACCTCCTCGATCACGACGCGGTCGAGGTCGAGGCGGTCCATGAGGTCCTGCGCGATCTGCTGTTTCTGGAACATCCACTGCTGGTTCATCTGCATCGCCTGCGTCGCGGTGACGTAGAGGATGTCCTTCTCGACCTCCTCGGTCTCGACGGTCTCCTCGCCGTCCTCGTCCTCCGTGACGGTCTCCTCCTCCTCGGTCTCCGTCTCGATGCGGACCTCGGGCGCCTCCTGAAGGTACATCCCGAGCATGCCGGCGGCCTGCTCCTCGCGGTCGTCGATGGCTTCGAGGATCTCGTACTCGTACTCGAGGTCCTCGCCGGCGAGCGGGTGGTTAAAGTCGACGCGGGCGCGGCCGCCGATGATCGTCTCGAGGTGGCCCTGCTGATTGTCGATCTGGACCTGCGCGCCGGGGTAGCGGCTGTCCTCGGGGATCTTGTCGGCCTTGACGGTCTCGACCTCGTCGGGGTCGTACTCGCCGAAGGCGTCGTCGGCCGGGACGTCGACCGTTCCCTCGTCGCCGACGGCGCCGCCGATGAACGCCTCCTCGACGGAGGGGAACACGTGGCCGGCACCGAGCGCGATGATCCGGGGCTCGAAGTCGTACTCGTCGACGTCGATCTCGGCGTCCTCGGCCGTCTCCTTGTCGGTCGTGTCGATGACGCGGTCGTCGTCGGCCGTTCGGATCGTGTACGCGACGCGGACGAAGTCGCCGTCTTCGAGTCCGTCAGCGTCAGTCTCGGTCTCGGTCTCCTCGGCCTCGGCGGCCGCGTCCGCTTGCTCCTGATCGCTCATACCTGAAGGTCACCTGTTACACCCTTAAGAAGCACGGTTCGGCCCGAAGCCCGCCGACGAGCGGGCGACAGCGGCGATTCGGCGGCCGACGCGCCGGCCTACGGGTCGCGGCGGTTCGTCGCGGAGCACGGCGGCGTCCCGCGCTCCTTATGAGCGGTCCGACCGCAGTGCCGGGCATGTACGAGGTCGAGATCAAGGTACCGGCGGACCTGGACGCGACGCGAGAGCGCCTCCGCGAGGTCGGGGCCGAGCACGTCGCCGCCAAGCGACAGCGCGACACGTACTACGACGCGCCGCACCGCGAGTTCGCCGAAACGGACGAGGCGCTCCGGATCCGGCGCGAGATGCCGCTGTCGGACGGCGAGGGGTCGGCGTCCTCCGCCGACGACCCGGCGGCGACGATCACCTACAAGGGACCCCTCCTCGACGAGGCCTCGAAGACCCGCGCCGAACACGAGACGGGCGTCGACGACGGAGAGGCGCTCGCGGCGGCCCTCTCCGGGCTCGGCTTCGAGCCGGCCGCGACGGTGGAGAAGCGGCGCGAGTTCTGGGCGTACGACGGGTTCACCGTGACGCTCGACGCCGTCACCGGGCTCGACGAGTACGTCGAGATCGAACGCGCCGTCGAGTCCGAAGGCGAGGTCGACGCGGCGCGCGAGGCAGCGATCGAGGCGCTCGACCGGCTCGGCCTCGACGCCGACGACCAGGTTCGCACCTCCTACCTCGGGCTGCTGCTCGCCGGCGAGGACGACTGAGGCAGTCAGCCGTCCTCGTCCCCCGTCGGCCGCTTCTCGGAGAGGACCGTCCGCTCGAACTCGCAGACTAAGACGTCGTCGTCGCCGTCGACGATCTTGAACGCTTCCACGCGCATGGTGACGACGCCGCGCTCGCCGTCGCTCGTCTCGCGCTTGTCGGTGACCGTCGAGCGGGCGCGGATCGTGTCGCCGTGGAACACCGGGTTCGGGTGTTCGACGCCGTCGTACGAGAGGTTCGCGACGATGGTGCCGTCGGTCGTCTCCGGGATCGACATCCCGACCGCGAGCGACATCGTGTACAGTCCGTTCACCAGTCGCTCGCCGAACTCCGTCTCCGCGGCGAAGTCGGCGTCGAGGTGGAGCGGCTGCTGGTTCATCGTCATGTCGCAGAAGCGCTGGTTGTCGGCCTCGCTTATCGTCCGCCGCGTCGCGTGGTCGATCGTCTCGCCGACTTCGAACTCCTCGTAGTACAGTCCGGGCATGGGCCCCCGCTCGACCGGCGGCGTGAAATCGGTACCGCTCTCGGGGCGGCCGTCGGGTTTTATCTGCCCGCCCGCGCACCCCCGCACATGCCACGCCGAAGCCTGCTGTTCTCGCCCGGCGACAGCCCCGAACTCATGCGGAAGGCGCCGGGAACCGGCGCCGACGTGATCTGTTTCGACCTCGAGGACGCCGTCGCGCCCGGCCGGAAGGACGAGGCGAGGGCGGCGGTCCGCGAGGTGCTCGCGGACCCCGCCTTCGACCCGGACGCGGAGGTCTGCGTCCGACTCACCGCCGAGTCGCCCGCGGCCGACCTCGACGGAGTGATCGGTACCGACAGAGAGGGGGGCGGCGACGCGGTCACCCTCGACGCGGTGATGCTCCCGAAGGTCGAGGGCGCGGGTCGGGTCGAGCGCGTCGCCGAACTGTGCGCCGAGCGGGGCCGCGATCCCGCGGTGTTCTCGCTCGTCGAGACGGCGGCGGGCGTCCTCGCGGCGGAGGCGATCGCGGCGGCGGAGGCGACCGACGCGGTCGCGTTCGGCGCCGAAGACCTCGCCGCGGACGTGGGCGCGACCCGGACCGACGAGGGGACGGAGGTGCTGTACGCCCGCGAACACGTCGTCCTCGCCGCGAGCGCGGCCGGCGTCGACGCGCTCGACACGGTCTACACGGACTTCTCGGACGAGTCGGGGCTCCGGGAGGACGCCGCGTTCGCGCGCCGGCTCGGCTACGACGGGAAGCTGGCGATCCACCCGGCGCAGGTAGGCCCGATCACCGAGGCGTTCACCCCGGACCCGGACGACGTCGAGTGGGCCGCGGCGGTCCTCGACGCCCGCGACGAGGCGGAGGGGGAGGGACGCGCCGTCTTCCAGGTGGACGGCGAGATGATCGACGCGCCGCTGATCGCGCAGGCGGAGCGGATCCTCGACCGCGCGCCCGACGGGACCCGCTGAGTCGGATCGGTGGCCCGGCCGGCGTTCGGGTCGCGACCCGCCCGGCTGTCGCTGTGGACGGGGTCGACCAGCATCGCTCGATCGGCGTCGATGCGCGTCGTTCGGACGGTGTCGGCACGCACAATTTCCGTACCGGTCGCCACAGTTAACCACCGCCCACCGAGACTGATCGTATGACTACGGAGGCGAATCCGTTCGAGAGCCTGCGGGAGCAGGTAGACGACGCCGCGGCGGTCGTCGACGCCGACTCGGGCGTCATCGAGCGCCTGAAGAACCCGGAACGGGTGTTGGAGACGAACCTGACGTTCGAGCGCGACGACGGCTCGCTGGAGACGGTGCGCGCGTACCGCGCGCAGTTCAACGGCGACCGGGGGCCGTACAAGGGCGGGATCCGCTATCACCCGGGCGTCACCCGCGACGAGGTGAAGGCGCTGTCGGGCTGGATGGCGTACAAGTGCGCCGTCGTCGACGTCCCGTACGGCGGCGGGAAGGGCGGCATCGCGATCGATCCGGCGGACTACTCCGAGTCCGAGCTGGAGCGACTCACGCGGGCGTTCGCGACGGAACTCCGGCCGCTGATCGGCGAGGACCGCGACATCCCCGCGCCGGATGTCAACACCGGCCAGCGGGAGATGAACTGGATCAAAGACACCTACGAGACCCTCGAAAACACCACCGCCCCCGGCGTCATCACGGGGAAGGCGCTCGACTCCGGCGGCAGCGAGGGTCGCGTCGAGGCGACCGGTCGCTCCGTCGCGCTGTCGGCCCGCGAGGCGTTCGACTGGCTCGACCGCGACGTCGCGGACGCGACCGTCGCGGTTCAGGGGTACGGCAACGCCGGGTCGATCGCGGCGGCGCTGCTCGACGACCTCGGCGCCGACGTGGTCGCGGTCTCCGACTCCGCCGGCGGGATCCGCGACCCCGAAGGGCTCGACCCCCGCGACGTGAAGGCGCACAAGGCCGAGACCGGGTCGGTGACGGGCTACCCCGGCGCCGACGGCCTCACGAACGACGAGCTGCTCACGCTCGACGTCGACTGCCTCGTCCCGGCCGCGCTGGAGAACGCGGTCGACGCCGAGCTCGCGGCGGACGTCGGCGCCGACCTGATCGTCGAGGCGGCGAACGGTCCGCTCACGCCCGACGCCGACGACGTGCTCGCCGACCGCGACGTCAACGTCGTCCCCGACATCCTCGCGAACGCGGGAGGCGTCACCGTGTCGTACTTTGAGTGGGTCCAGAACCGACAGCGGTTCAGTTGGACCGAGGCGCGCGTCAACGAGGAACTGGAACGCGTGATCACGGAGGCGTTCGACACGCTGGTCGACACCTACGAGTCGAACGACGTCCGCAACCTCCGCACCGCGGCGTACGTCGTCGGTATCGGTCGGATCGTGGACGCGTACGATCAGGCCGGAAACTGGCCGTAACGGGACTCTTTCGCCGTTTCAAAGGGCGCTCTACTCCAGCGTCGCGTCGCGGACCTCGATGTGACCGCGGTCACCCTCCCAGACCGTGTCGTACGTCAGGTCGATGCGGCGGTCCATGTGCGGGCCGTCGACGACGTACGTCTCGAACTCGCCGCCCTCGCCGAGCGGGTGGACGCCGTACTCCTCGCGGAGCGCGAGCAGGTCGTCGAGCGCGTCCGCGTCGTACCGTCGTCCGAGCCATGATTCGTCGAGCCCGTACGCCGCCACTTGGATGATCCGGATCTCGAAGTCGGCGTCGAACATCGCCTCCGCGAGTTCGACCGGGTCCCGCTGCCACAGCGGGGCGAACAGGTCGATCCCGAGCCGGTCGCACATCCCCCGAATCCGGTCCGTCTGGAACTCGCTCTCGACGGCGCCGGCCGTGACGCCGGCGAGGTCGTCCGCGGCGGCGATCTCTCGGAGCGCCGCCTCCATCGGCTCCAGCTCCGCGTCGCCCTGCGCGCCGGCGTCGTCGACGTCTGCGGCGCCGAAGTCGTCCGGCGACACCTCGACGAGGTCGACGCCGACGCTCTCGGCCGCGAGTTCGGCGAGCTCGGTCGCCGGCGTGTGGTACATGTACGAGTCGCCGGCGGGGTGGACGGTCAGCAGCCGCGAGACGTCGAGCCCTTCCTCCAGCGCGCGGTACAGGGCCCACGAGGAGTCCTTGCCGCCGGAGAAGAGGCTCACCCAGTTGCTCATGACCGGGGGAGGGAGTCGCGCGGATAAAGAGTCGGCGGTCGGACGGCGAGGGAGCCGCGAATCGCACGCCGCACGCGGGACCGGCCGCGGCGAACGCGCCGCCTCAGTCGGAGATGAACTCGTTGTCGCGCCAGTTGACGCCGCCGTCGCCCTCGCCGGCGCCCTGCGGGCTCTCGACGACCTCGATGCTGGCGGGGCGGGGTTCACCTTCGACGATCCGGGTCGCCTCCAGTTCGCCGTCCTCCTCCGTGATCGCGGTGAGCGTCCCCTTCTCGGAGAGCGTCGCGATCTTGCGGAGCACGCGGAACATCGGGTACTGTAGCGCGGAGTTCTGGAGGACGGTCTCGCGGTCGCCCTTGAAGCAGGCGAACTCGACGAGCTCGGAGGGGATCTCCTCCTCCTCGTCGTCCATCCACTGGGGACCGCCGGCGCGGGGCGGCTCCTCCTCCCAGACGCGGGTCTCCGTGACCGACGCCTTCAGCTGCGCCGTGGGCGTGTACTTGCTGATCGACTCGTCGTCGGACAGGGCCTTGATGATGAGTGTGTTGTTTCGACGCGTGATATCGATGTCGTCGATCTCCTCCGGCAGATCGGGGTCTTCGTCGAAGTACGTCTCTACGTCTTCGAGTGGCAGTTCGAGCGTCGAATGGAGTCGGAACACGCGGCCTGTCATTGTTTGTGGAATGCGGTGGGGTCGAACCGGTGGTCACGGCGGCGGCGGCAACGGCCGCACCTACCGTAGCTACGCACCGTAGGTTTATATGGACTGCCCTTCGAGGTGTCAGGATCCGCGTGCACGTCGCGCCCGGACCGGAGGATCAACGGCGGGGGCGACGGCTCACTCGGCGCCCAGTTCCGCGGCGAGCTCGCCGCGCTCGTCGAGTTCGCCGAGCACGTCGCTGCCGCCGACAAACTCGCCGTCGACGAACGTCTGCGGAATCGTCTCCCACCCGCTGTGAGACTCCAGCGCCTCGCGGTACTGCGGCAGCGCGGGCAACACGTCGACCGTCTCGAACTCCTCGACGTGCTGGGAGATCAGCTCGACGGCGCGCTGGGAGTAGCCACACTGGGGCATCAGACGGTTCCCCTTCATGAAGAGTACCACGTCGTTGTCGGCGAGGACCGTCTCGACTCGCTGTTCGATCTCTTCGGCGTCGGCGTCGGCTTCGGGACTGAACGTCATACGGCTCGATACGCGACGCCGAGGCAAATGGGTTCCGCACGGGCGGGCGACGTGACGGGCCGACCGCCGACCGGCTCGGCGCTTACTCCTCGCGGTCGACGCGCACCACGTCGACGAGCGAGTAGACCGGAACGCCGTCGATGTCGTCGTACCCCATCTTGTCGACGAGGACGACGCACGCGACCGGCTCGCCGCCCTGCTCGCGGATCGCGTCGATCGACTCCCGCATCGTCGTCCCGGAGGTGATGATGTCGTCGACGACGTAGCAGTCGCGGTTCCGGATCGCGGCGAAGTTCCGCGAGAAGCCGCCGCCGTGCTCGTCGATGTCGCCCTCATCCCACTGGTGTTTCGCGGGGGCGTACGTACCGAGGTCGGTGTCGAGCCGGTCGGCGACCGCGGTCGCGAGCGGCGCGCCCGCCTTCTCGATGCCGACGGTCAGGTCGACCGCCTCGCCCTGTTTGGCCAGCAGGTCCGCCATCGCGCTCGCCGCGAAGCCGAGGCGGGTCGAGTCGCGCCCGAGCGCCGACCAGTCGACGTGGATGTCGGCCGACGCCGCCGCGTCCGCGGCCGCCTCGTCCGTCTCGGCGCCGCCGCCGCGCTCGACCAGCCAGCTCGCCGTCTCGCGGGAGACGTTCAGTTCGTCCGCGATCTCTCCCTTCGAGAGCCCCCGCTCCGCGAGCTCGGCAGCGCTGTCGATGAGGTCGTCAACGTTCTTCATACGCGGCAAATTCGACCGCCGTTTTAATAGTCGTGTCGTCATCCGCGAACGCGGCCTCGAAGTCGTCGAGCCCGTGGACGCCGGTCACGAGATCATCGAGGAACCCGTCGGAGAGTCGCGAGAGCGACTCGACGGCCGACTCGAAGTGCCCGTACCCGGAGTTGACGCTGCCGACGAGCGCCTTGTTGTGGAGGACGAACTCCCGGTGGAGCCGGCCGCCGTCGATTTCGAACTCCCAGTCCCCCGGGACGCCGAGGAGCGCGCCGACGCCGTTGGGCGCGAGCGCCTCGATCGTCTCGAAGGCGTGGGGCGCGTAGCCGGTCGCCTCGAAGACGAGGTCCATCGGCTCGTACGCCTCGGGCACCTCTGGGATCGCGGTGTCGTTGGAGTTCACGTACGTCGCTCCGAGCGACTCGATGATCTCGATCGTCGGGTCGGGGCGCTCGCGCCGTCCGAGACAGTAGATCCGGTCGAACGACTCGTCGAGGGTCGCCACGGTCAGCAGGCCGAGCGACCCGTTCCCCAGCACGAGCGCCGACTCGGGCTCCCAGTGGAACGCCGACCGGCTGGCGTACGCGTGCTCGATCGCCTTCTCCGCGATCGAGACCGGTTCGACGAGGAAGCCCCAGTCGGCGAGCGCCGGGGGGATCTCGACGAGAAACTCGGCCGGGCTGGTGAAGTACTCCGCCATGAACCCGTGCGCCCCGACGATGCCCCGCTCGTGGTACTCGCCGTCCGGCGCCATGTCGGGCTCGCCGCGCGCGAAGTACTCGTTGGCGCCGTTCGGCGGGCGGCGGACCGTCGGGACGACGACATCGCCGACCTCGAACGGCGTGTCGTTCGGCTCCTCGATCACGCCGACGGCCTCGTGACCCAACACGAGGTGGTCCTCGCCCGCGGGCGCCCCGCCGTGTCCGCCGGCGATGACCTCGTGGTCGGTCCCGTCGACGCCGACCCGGAGCGTCCGAACCAGCGCCTCGCCGGGCGCGGGCTCCGGTCGCGGTCTTTCTGTCACGACCGGTTCGTCGGCTCCCTCGTAGACGGCAATCGCGTCCATACCACGACCCAAGCGGTCGGCCCTCAAAAGATTTCTTTTATTTCGAGTAAACACGTGTGGGGACTCCACCGTGGAGTTTTCACCCGGTCGGCCGTACTCGCTGGCGTGTGTACACTGACTCTGGCGTGGCGGACGTTCGGCGACGCCCCCGTCGCGCTCGCCGCCACCCGCGACGAGGCGCACGACCGCCCGAGCGAACCGCCGGCACTCCGAGAGGGCGACGGCGATAGCGGGCAGGGTGACGGCGGAGACGACGGCGAGGGGTTCGACGGCGGCGGCCGGTACGTGGCCCCGCGCGACGCCGAGGCCGGCGGTACGTGGATCGGCCTCTCCGAGGACGGTCTCGTCGTCGCCGTCACGAACCGCTGGCTCGACGCCGACCGCGAGGGCGACCGCTCCCGCGGGCTGCTCGTGCGCGACTGCCTGACGGCCGCCTCCGCGGAGGACGCGGTGCGGACCGTCGAGCGCGAACTCGACGAGCGCGCGTACGACGGCTTCAACCTCGTCCTCGCCGACGACCGCGCGGCGTTCCTCTTGGTGTACGACGGCGGCCTCGCCGTGACCCGGCTCGACCCGGGCGTCCACGTGATCGGCAACGTCGGCGGCGTGGTCAACGGGACGGAGCGGTTCGCGGTCCCCGAGCGACGCCGGGCGTTCGGCGAGGAGCGGGCCGACAGCACGAGGCAGATCGCGGCCGCGCTCGCCCCGGAGCCGGGGGAGTCGGGAGCGTCGTGGCTCGACCGCGCGAGCGCCGTCCTCGCGGACCACGAGTACGGCGCCTGCCTCCACGGCGACGGGTTCGGAACGCGCTCGTTCACCCGGATCCGGACCGGCGGCGACCCCGCCGTCGCGTACGCCGACGGACCGCCCTGCGAGACGCCGGCCGAGGCGGTGCCGCTCCCGGCCGACTTCGCGACGGGCCGGGCGTAGCGGGGCGGAGCGGAGCGTACCCCGGCCGCCGTGCGACTCGGTACCGAGACGGGCGGGACGTTTTTACCTCGGAGACGGACGTAGCGGTCATGCGGCTCCTCGTCTTCGGCGACCTCCACCTGAAGCCCGCGGCCGACGACTACGACCTCGCCGCGGTGTCGCCGCCGGCGGACGTCGACGCCGCGCTCGTCCTCGGCGACCTCACGCACCGCGCGGGCGACGACGATGCCGAGCTGGCCCGCCGGTTCATCGGGCGACTCGCGCCGGACGTGCCGGTCGTCTACGTCCCGGGGAACCACGACCCAGCGCCGATGCCGAGAGAAGTGGTCGACACCGCTCTCGGGGCCACCGCGGAGCACCTAAGCGCGCGGACGCTCGGGAACCTCACCGTGGTCGGGTGGGGCTGCGAGCGCCGGTCGCTCGCCCCGTCGCTCCCGCAGACCGACTTCGACGCGCTCGACCCGCGGACGGCCCCTCGCGAGGACCGGAGACACGCCGCCGACCGTCTCGCGGACGACCTGCTCGACGCGTGTCACCGCGTCGTCAGCGGAGCGGCGTCGACCGAGGAGGTCGCCGCGTCGCTGGGCATCGCGGACGAGGAGGCGGTCGCGTTCCACCGCGGAATGGCCGAAATCGAGACGACGTACGAGCGGCTTTCGGACCGCCTGCGGCGCCGTTCCGACGTGCTGCTCGCGACGCACGTGCCGCCGTTCGGTACGTCCTTCGATCGCCATCACGCGGTCGGTACGCGCGAGACGGACCGCGAGCACCTCCACACCGGGTCGATTGCGCTCGCCCTCGCGGTCCGAGACCACGACGTGTTCGCCGCGTTCAGCGGTCACTCGCACGCGTTCGGGTACGACCCCGGTGACGGCGACGGCGGTCGACCGCACCTGCTCAACCTCGGCTTCCGCGGCGTCGGCGTCGTGACTGTCGGCCCGGCGCGGGGAGAGTTCGCGTTCACGCGCTGGTGAGGCGGCGCTCGCGCGGGCTCGGGGCGGGCCGAGCGGAAGGCCAGTTTTAACCGATTCGGGAGGCGTGAGAGAGTATGAGCGCGTCTGAAATCGAGTCCGACCTGTCGGCGGACGAGCGCGCCGGTCTCGAACTCATCCGCGAGACCGGCGGCATCCACCAGAGCGACTTCTGGAAGGAACTCGATGTCTCGTCGCGGAAGGGGAGCCGCATCGCCGATGCGTTAGAGGAGTCGGGCCTGATCCAGCGGGAGGACACCGTCTACAACGGCCACAACACCTACTACCTGGAGCCCGCCCCGCGCGACCTCGACTTCTCGCTGCTTATGGCCGACGACATGCTCTCGCCGTTCATCGGCGAGGAGGAGGTCGACGCGCAGGCGGACGCCTTCTCGCAGTGGATGATGAACCTCGCGTACGAGGAGTACTGAGGCCGGCGGCGGGCGACTCTGCGCCGCCCCGCTTCGAATACGGTCCTGCCAGTTTCATCGACGTTCGCAGCCCACCGCTGCCCCGAGGGTTTTACTCGATCGGATCCGGATCGATCCCGTATGAACAGGGCCCTCCCGCTCGCACTCGGCGTCGGCGTCGTCCCCGCGCTCGGCGTGTACGCGCTGGTCTCGTCGGTCCCGACCGCGCTCGGAACCGCCGCCGTCTACGTCGGCGCGGCGTACTTCTACTTCGCGTTCGACATCTCGCTGCTCGCCGCCGCACCGCGGTTCGACGACCGCAGCGACAGGCTCGGGTACGGCGTCGGCCTCTTCGGACTGAGCGTCACCCCGATCCTGTTCGCGCAGTCCGCCGGCGGCGGCGACGCGACGGTGTTCGGCTTCGTGATCGCGTTCTTCGGCGCGGTCGCCTTCCTCACCCTCAGCGAACAGGCGCGCCGCCGTCGGGGCGGCGGAGAATGAGACCGCGGCGGCGCTCGACCGCGGTCAGAGGAACAGGACTCCGAACAGTGCGATCCCGACCGCCAGCGTCAGGATCAGCACGCTGCGGCCGATCCCGGACTTGATCTCGACGTCGCTGCCGACACGTCGGACGGCCGCCTGCGGGTCGGTGACCGTCCGGACGGTCGCCGTCGTGAGCCCGACGACGGCGCGGTCGACGGCGGCGTAAAGCTCCGTGACGCCGACCACGAGCCCGCGGGTGCCGTAGAACACGGCGGGGTTGTACAGCGAGTCGACGTCCGGGACCCGCCCCAGCTTCGAGAGCGGCTTCTTGGTGAGCGCGAAGCCGATCAGGCCGAGGACGGCGAGGGCGACGCCTTCGATCAGGTGGTCGACGGTGTACGTCTTGTACACCTTCTCGACGACGGCCTCGCTCGTCACGTCGAACGGGAGGATCCCGAACAGTCCCACGTCGGCCGGGACGACCGCCGCGAGCGGCGAGGTGGGAACGAGGACGCCGTAAGCGACGCAGAGCACCGCCACCGCGCCCATCGCGACGCTCTGCCCCCGGTTGGCGTCCCGCACGTCGCCGTCGTAGCTCCCGTGGAAGAACGCGTAGTAGCCGAACTTGATGAACGACATGAACGTCCCGATCCCGCCGAGCAGGAGCAGCCATTCGAGCGTATGGAAGTCGCCGATCGGGAGCGGGCCCTTCGGGAAGGTGTAGTGGCTCCCGGAGATGATGATCCCCTTGCTGACGAAGCCGTTGAACCCGGGGAACCCCGCGATCGACAGCGCGGCGATCGTGAACGCGCCGGCGGTGACCGGCATGTCGCGGGCCAGCCCGCCCAGCTTCTTCAGGCTCTCCTCGCCGGTCCGGTAGACGACGACGCCGGCCGTCATGAAGAGCAGCCCCTTGTAGAGGATGTGGTTGAACACGTGGGCGAACGCGCCGGCCTGCGACAGGGCCGACCCGATGCCGACGCCGGCGATCATGTAGCCGACCTGCGACTGGATGTGGTACGAGAGCAGCCGCCGCATGTCGTTCTGGAACAGCGCGAACGTCGCCCCGAACACGGCCATCCCGCCGCCCATGTAGGCGATCGCGACGTGCCCGTCGGGGAACGCCCGGTACATCCCGTAGACGCCCGTCTTGGTCGTGAACACGCAGAGGAAGACGCTGGCGGCGATGTGCGGGCGCGGATACGTGTCGGGGAGCCACGCGTGGAGGCCGATGAACCCGACGTTGACGCCGATGCCGACGGCGGCGAGCGCGGCCGGGAGCCCTGCCACGATCCCCGCCGTCTCGGGGCCGCCCGGCACCGTGGCGAACAGGAAGGTCCCCTTCGCGACGTAGTTACCGAGTATCGCCGCCATCAGCAGCGTCCCGCCGAGGCCGTGGAGCAGCGCGTACCGGAAGCCGGCCCGGACCGCCTCGCCGCGGTAGTGCCAGACGAGCAGCGTGCTGGTGACGGCCATCAGCTCCCAAAAGAACAGCAGCGTGAGCCAGTCGCCGGCGAACACCGCGCCGAAGCTCGTCGCGACGTAGGAGAACGCGAACGCGGTCTGAATGCTCTCGGCCTCGCTCGCGTACGAGTAGAGGACGGCGACGACGCCGATGATCCCGAATATCAGCCCCATGAGCCGCGAGAACTCGTCGACGTTGAGCAGGACGGCGTCGAAGCCGAGGAACGTGGCCTGGAGGTGCGCGCCCGCCGGGACGGTCCACGCCCAAGCCACCGCGACCCCGGACGCGGCGACGCCCAGCGCGTGCCCGACGCGGCGGGGCGTGAGGGCGATCAGCGCGGCGATGACGAGGAGGACCGGACCGGGCGGGAGGGCGGTGAGCGCGGCGGTCATCAGCCCATCACCCCCGGGAGCGAACCGACGACGGTCTCGATTATCCGGAGGAACACCGCCGTCCGCGGGACGACGCCGAGCAGGACCGAGAGGCTCGCGGCCGTCAGGATCGGCCCGAGCATGAACCACGTGCTCTCGGCGCCGCGCCAGCCACGAACGTCCCACCCGCCCGCCGGCGGGCCGCCGTGGTGGTCGTCGTGACCCTCGTGCGTCGCCGCCTCGTGGTCATCGCCGTGCGCTGCGGTCTCGTCAGCGCTCGCGTGCGTCGCCGCCTCGTGGCCGCCGTCGGCGCGGGGGCTCCCGCGGCCGCCGAGCGCCGCGGTCACGAGCGGCTTCTTGTCGTGCCCGTCCGGTGACTCGAAGTACGCCTGGTACACGATCGGCCAGAAGTACGCGATGTTGAGGACGCCGGACACCAGCAGCGCGCCGGCAAACATGAGGCCGCCGCCCTCCAGGGCGCCGATGACGATGTACCACTTGCTGACGAACCCGGCTATCAGCGGGATGCCGGCCATCCCCGCGGCTGCGACGGCGAACGCCGCCATCGTCAGCGGCATCCGGTCGCCGATGCCGGCCATGTCGCTGATGTCGTCCGTGTGGGTCTCGACGTGGATTGCGCCCGCACAGAAGAAGAGGGTGAGCTTCATGAACGCGTGCGCCGGGATGTGGAGCAGCCCGCCGACGAGCGCCTCGCCCTCCAGCAGCGCGAGCCCGAGGACGATGTACGACAGCTGGCTGATCGTCGAGTACGCCAGCCGCCGCTTGAGGTTGTCCTGCCGCAGTGCGATGACGCTCGCGGTCAGGAGCGTGATCGCGGCGACGACCGCGAGCGGCGCCGCCACGCCCAGCTCCGCCATCGTCTCCGTGCCGAACACGTCGAGCACGACGCGGGCGATGCCGAAGATGCCGCTCTTGACGACCGCGACCGCGTGGAGCAGCCCCGAGACCGGCGTCGGCGCGACCATCGCGTCGGGGAGCCACGAGTGGACCGGCATCAGCGCCGCCTTGACGCCGAACCCGCCGGCGAGGAGGCCGAACGCCACGCGCGCCAGCGTCGGGTCCGCGCCGGCGAGCGCCTCGATCCCGCCCGGCGTGAACGCCGTGGTGCCCGTCAGCACGTAGACGAGCGCGGTCCCGCCGAGCACGGCCACGCCGCCGCCGAAGGTGTACGTGAGGTACTTCCGGCCGGCCGCGCGGGCCTCGTCGGTCTCGTCGTGCGTGACCAGTGGGTACGTCGACACCGTCAGCAGCTCGTAGAAGACGAACAGCGTGACGAGGTTCGCCCCGAACGCGACCCCGACGGCCGAGGCGAGGCTCGCGGCGAACGAGGCGAAGTAGCGGGTCTGCGCGTGTTCGCTCAGTCCGCGCATGTACCCGATGGAGTAGAAGCTCGTGACGATCCACAGGAGGCTCGCGAGCAGCGCGAACAGGATCCCGAGGGGGTCCGCGCGGAGCACGAGCGAGATACCGTCGCCCAGCTCGCCGATCCGCGTGACGTAGGTGGTCCCCGAGAGGACGCCGGGGACCATGCTGGCGACGAGGGCGAACTTCGTCGCGGCGACGGTGAGGGTGACGCCCTCACGGACGTTCGGCCGCGATCGGAGCGAGAGGATGACGGGGATGGCCACGGCCGACACGAGCACGGCGAACAACGGTCGAAGGGAGGTGACGTCGGTCATTGGAGCATCAGCTCAAACACGGTCATGTCGATCAACTGGTCTATCACCGGGACGGCGGCCGCGAGTCCCACGGCGAGGACGGCGGCGACGACGACGGTCACGATCATGGCCGTCGAGACGCGCTCACCCCCGTCGGCGGCGACCGCCTCCGGCGCGATGGTTGCCTCGGCAAAGTAGAGTCGTTCGGCGAGCCGCGCGAAGTACGCCAGCGTCAGCAGCGTGCTCGCCAAGAGGACGGCGACCACCGGCCAGAACCCGGCGTTCACCGCGCCGAGGACGATGTACCACTTCCCCATGAACCCGACGGCCGGCGGAACGCCGACCATCGCGAGCGCCAGCAGCGTGAAGGCGCCGGTGGCGGCCGGCGCGCGACCGGCGATCCCGGCGTACCCGCCGACCGTCGTCGCGCCGGTCTTCCGCTCGATGATCCCGGTCGCGGCGAAGAGGCCGCCCTTCATCACCGCGTGCCCGACGAGGTGGACGGTCGCGCCGACGACCGCCAGCGGCGTCGCGATCGCGAATCCGGCGATCACGAGGCCGAACTGCGACACCGACGAGTACGCCAGCATGCGCTGAACGTCGGACTGCGCGACGGCGAGGGCGCTCCCGGCGACGATGCTGACGCAGGCGACGGCGACCAGCGCCTGGCGCGCGATCGGAACCGCCTCGATGAAGTCGACCGTGAACACGGAGAACAACACGCGCGCCAGGGCGTACGCGGAGACCGTGGAGACGAGCGCCGAGATGAACGCGCTCACGCTGTCCGGCGAGTCCGCGTACGCGTCGGGTTGCCAGGTGTGGATCGGGAACAGCGCGACCTTCACTAAGAGTCCGGCGACGATCAGGCCGAACGCGGTTAAGACGAGCGTCGAGTCGTATCCCGCGGCGGCGAGTTTGTCGCTGAGGTCCGCCATGTTCAGCGTGCCAGTGGCGGCGAGCGCGTAGCCGACGCCGAGCAGGTACAGCGACGCGCCGATGGTTCCGATGATGAGGTATTTCAGGGCCGCGACGGCGGACCGGGCTCCGGGGCCGCTCGCGACCAGCCCGTACGCCGCGAGCCCGGTGATCTCAAGGAAGACGTACAGGTTGAACACGTCGCCGGTCACGGTCATCCCGGACAGGCCGGCGACGAGGAGCAGGAACTGCGAGTAGAACGAGTTCTCGTGGGGGCCCGCGTGACGTGCGTACGCGAGTACGCCGAGCGAGACCGCGCTGATGAGGGCGACGAGTAGGATCGTCAGTCCGTCGGCGACGAGTTCGATCCCGTAGGGGGCGACGAACCCGCCGACCGCGTACCGAACGACCCCGTCGGTCCAGACGGTCCACGCGAGCGCGCCGGCGAGCGCGGCGTGCCCGAGGGCCGTCGCCGTCGCGACCGCCCAGCCGACGCGGTCGTAGCGGAGACTGGCCAGCGGCGGGACCGCGGCGCCGAGGATCGGCAGGACGACCAACAGGACGATCAGGTGGTCAATCATGGTAGAGTTCCTCCAGGGTGTGCTCGTCGAGCGTGCCGTACTCGGAGTAGACGCGCACGACCAGTGCGAGCGCCACCGCGGTCAGGCTCACGCCGACGACGATGGCGGTCAGGATCAGCACGTGCGGCAGCGGGCTCACGTACGGGCCGGCGCCCTCGGTGACGACCGGGGGATTGCCGCCTGCGCGGTACGCGAGCGTGATGAAGAACAGGAAGATCCCGGTCTGGAACACGTTCATCCCGATCACCTTCTTCACGAGGTTCCTGGATTCGATCACGGTGTACAGCCCGATCCCGAGCAGCAGGACGACCGCGTAGTAGTTGTAGTGCGTCGTGAGTAAGTCGAGTGTCATGAGGAGTCCCCCTCGGCGACGCCGTCGAAGCCGGCCGCAAGCAGGAAGAATAGCCCGATCGCGACAGCGGCGACGATGGCGCCGATGCCGAGTTCGACGAGTTCGATTGCGTACTTGATCGCGTGGCCGAACAGCGCCTCGAACTCCGCGTACTGGAGGAACTGTCCGCCGAGCGCCATCGCGCCGAGACCGATCCCGACGAACGCGAACACGCCCCCGGAGGCCAGCGCGGAGACGACGCGGACGTCGAGCCACTGACGGGTCGAGTCGATGCCGTACGCGAAGGCGAGCATCATCACCACGGACCCGGCGATGACGCCGCCCTGGAACCCGCCGCCGGGCGAGTCGGCCCCGTGGAACATGATGAACAGCGCGAACGTGAGGATGAACGGGGCGACCAACCGGACGGTGGTCATGATGATCGTCGACTCGACGTACAGCCCGGGCCCCTCGTCGTCGCCCGCCGCCGGGTCCGCGTCGCCGGTGCTCATGCCACCACCTCGCGGCGCAGTACTGACAGCGTGACGACGACGGCGCTGAAGACGACCACGCCCTCGCCGAGCGTGTCGAAGCCGCGGTACGCGGCGAGGACGGCCGTCACGGCGTTTTTGACCTCGGTCTGGTCGTACGCGTTCTCGAGGTAGTACTGGGTCACCTCGCCGCCGACGACCGCCGAGTTCGGGTCGCCGATGGCCGGGAGCGCGGGGACCGTCGCGCCGACGAGCAGGACGAACCCGGCGACGAGCGCCGCCGTCTGCCACCCGATCGACTCGAACAGGCGGTCGACGTCCGGCGAGGCGGTGTTCGACAGCGCCAGCAGGAACAGCACGGTCATGATGCCGGCGCCGACGGCCGCCTCCGTGAGCCCGACGTCGGGCGCCTGAAGCACGAGCCAGAGCACCGAGACGCCGAGACTGTACGCCGCGAACGCCATCACCGCCGCCAGCGTGTCCTTCAGCAGGGCCGCGCCGACTGCGCAGCCGAGGACGAACACCAGCAGCACGGCTTCGATCAGCGAGGGCGTCATGGCTCGTCACCCTCCTCGGCGGTCCACGGTTCGATTCCCTGGTCCTGCGCCGCGCGGGCGACGGCGTGTGCTGCCGTCGGGTTCGTGATGAACATGAACAACAGGAGGAAGACGGACTTCGCCGTCGAGAGCCCCGACTGGAGCGCGAGCGCGGCGGCGGCGATCGCGAGGATCGCCCCCAACGTGTCGCTCTTCGAGGCGGCATGCGAACGGGTGTAGACGTCCGGCAGTCGGACGAGGCCGACCGCGGCGACGCCGCCGAAGAAGGCCCCGGCGAGCGCGAGGGCGACGATGCCCCACTCGGTCGGCGTCACAGCACACCCCCGCGCTCGACGTTGAACTTCGAGAACGCTATCGACAGCAGGAAGTTCAGCAGAGCGTACACGAGCGCCACGTCGAGGAACGTCGACTGCTGGAACGCCGCGGCCACGAGCGTGATGGCGATGACGGTGTTCGTCCCGGCGACGTTCACCGCGATGACGCGGTCGTGGGTCGTCGGCCCGTCGTACACCCGGTACAGCGCGACGACGGCGAAGAGGACGAAGGCCGCCGCGATGGCCAGCAGCGCGGTCTCGAACTCAACCATCTCGTCCCTCCCCGGCGTCGCCGCGTTCGCGCGGCGTCGGGATCCGGGCCGCCGCGCGGCCGTAGAAGACGAACCGAACCGCGCGCTCTAACCCGCCGTCGAAGAGGTCCGCGCGCGAGTCGGCGGTCAGCGAGTGGATGTCGAACGAGCGCTCGGAGACGTTGACGGTCAAGGTTCCGGGCGTGAGGGTGATGCTGTTCGCGAGCGTCGTCACCGCGCCGTCGCCCCAGACCGCGGCGCGGAGCTGAACGACCTCCGGGTCGATCGGCATGTCGGGGTGGAGGACGACGTACGCGACCTGGAGGTTCGCGACCGCGATCTCCTTGACCAGATACGGGGCGTACACCAGCAGTCGAGCCAGCCGGCGGAGCGTCACCCCGAGCGGCGCGGAGCGGTTCGCCACGACCGGCGCGAGGACGAGGGAGACGATCGACGCCGTCACGAAGCCGGTGAAGAAGTCGAGCGGCTTCCAGGCGCTCAGCGACATGTAAAACAGGTACGAGACGACGAAGACGGAGAGGTACTTCGACAGCGACGCCGCGCGGGCGAGCACCGCCCCCTCGGTCGGTCGGTCGACCGGCGCCGTCTCGACCGGCACGTCGCCGCGGGCCAGCTCCACCGACATCGGCTGGAGCATCGACGCGGTGCCGCCGGGCTTGTACTCCGGGTCGACGACGATCCGGTCGATACCCGCCGCGGCCGCGTACTCGAGGAGCGCGTCGGCGTAGTCGCCCGGGCTGAACAGGTACCGGTCGGTTCCGACGGTGTCGGTGACGACGGTGAGCCACCCGGGGGCATCGGCCGCATCGGCGGGCGCTTCGCCGTCGGCGTCCGCCTCGGACTCGCCCGCCGCGTCCGCCTCTCGGTCCTCCCGAGCGACGACCGTCCCCTCGGCCGTCTCCTCCTCGACCCAGAGGGCGACGCGTTCCAACTGTTCGCGGGCTGTGCCGAGCTCCGTCGGGGCGTCGGGGCTGACGGCCTGCGTCCGAGCCGCGAGGACCAAGTGAATCTCGACCGGCGCCGGGGCCGTCTCGGTCGCCAAGTCGACGACGTACGAGACAGTGTCTCGGAGGCTGTCCGAGTCGCCGACGGGAACGAGTATTCGGCGGGCGTCTGTGTCTGACATGTGTGAACTGTCTCTCACGTCTTCGTGCGAAAAACGCGAGACTATCCAGTGTGGCAAAACAATGGCAAAGTCAAAACTATTTCGTTATCCCACGGTTTCGCTCTCGGATCGCCCGAGGACGCCGGCGAGTTCGTCGGCGACGCGGGCGCCGAGCCCGTCCTTATCACCGACGAACTCGCGGGTGTCCCCTCGGCCGACGAGCAGCGCCCGCGTCGCCTCCTCGCCCATCACGCTCGCGTCGTTGGCGACCACGAACGAGAGCCCCACGCGGTCGCGGATGCGCTCCGCTTCCGCCACCATCGCCGCGTCGTCGCCCGACGTCTCGGCCTTGAAGCCGACGATCGGGAGGTCGGGATACGCCTCGCGCACCGAGTCGATGAGCTTCGGCGTCGGCCTGAGATCGACCGACAGCGGCGATCCGGACCGGATCTTCTCGTCGACGGCGTCGGCGGTGAAATCCGAGATGGCGGCCGCGGACACCAGCGCGTCCGCGGTCGCGGCGGTCCGCCGACAGGCGTCCATCATCTCGTCGGCGGTCTCGACGGCGACCACGTCGGCGTAGGGGACCTCAGGGCCGTCCTGAACGAGCGTCACGCGCGCACCGCGGACGTAGCACGCCCGCGCCAGGGCGCGGCCCGTCTTCCCCGACGCGCGGTTCGTCAGGATGCGGATCGGGTCGATCCGCTCCTTCGTCGCGCCCGCGGTGACGACGATATGCGCGTCCGAGAGGGTCTGGGGCGTCGTCGCGCGGGCGACCTCCGTGACGATGTCTTCCTCGGCGGCGATCTTCGCTTTCCCCTCCTCGATACGCGGGTCCGCGAAGCGGATCCCCCACGACTCCAAGCGGTCGAGGGCGTCGAGGACGCCCGGGTGGTCGTACATCGGCTCGTGCATCGCCGGGGCCATCACGACCGGTACGTCCGCGCCGAGCGCGGTCGTCGCACAGGTCGTCACGGGCGTGTCGTCGACGGCCGCGGCGATCTTCCCCGCGGTGTTGGCGGTCGCGGGCGCGAGCAGGAGCACGTCGGCCCACCCCTCCCGGCCGCATAACTCGACGTGTTCGACGCTGCCGGTGATCTCCGTGACGACCGGCTCGTCGGTCGCGAAGTCGACCGCCCACGGGTGGACGATGTTCGTCGCCGCCGGGGACATGACGGCGCGGACGCTCGCGCCGTGGCGGCGCAGTTCGTGCGCGAGTTCGACGACCTTCACCGCCGCGATGCTCCCCGAGACGCCGAGCGCGACGTTGACCCCGTCCAGCATTACCGAGACCGTTCCCCCCGCGACGGCTTATAAGATGCCGTTGCGGAGCGACCCGAGTGACCGATCGCGACGTGGTGTCCCGAGATTCATTCATAAACATGCGGTGCGGTGGCGCGTGCCTGCGAGCGGCCGCCCCCGGCGGCCGCGAGACAGGACGCGCGAGGGAGTCCGTGGTCCGGAGCGAAGCGGAGGACCACCGACAGGGCGAGAGCCCCGCTCTCGCTTACAACCGGACGTCGTCCGGTGACGAGGCTGGGGAGGCGTGAGGCGCGGTTGCTGTGCGGGCGGGGCTTTGGAGGAGTCCGCCACTGATCCGCGGTTAGCCATCTATACTCAACGTCGAAAGTTTTGAGACACAGAAGCTCATCGTTTGAGTATGTCCAAGGACGGGAACAAGATTCCCGATCTTTCAGTTGAGCGCGTCCGCGAGCAGCTCGCGGACGAGCGTGATCCGAAAGCAATCAAACGGCTCACTACTGCACGCGAATATCTCGCTGGGCTATCTCCAGATAAGATCGAGGAAAAATACGGATGGCCTCGTCAGACAGTGTACAACTGGTTGGATCGCTTCGAAGAGCGCGACTTTGAAGACGCGCTCTACGACGACGAACGTCCAGGAAGACCGCCTGAGCTCTCTGACGAACAGTTCCAACAATTCGCTGAAACACTCAACCAATCACCCGAAGAAGCTGGATACGATGAGCCTGCTTGGTCGAGTATACTAGCTCAACAACACCTCATAACTGAGTTTGATGTTGCACATTCCCGGCGTCACGTTCAGCGACTAATGAAAGAGGCCGAGGTTTCCTGGAAGAAACCTCGGCCAGAACCAGCCTCGGCTGACGAGGAAGATCTTGAACGGTACGACGACGAGCTCAAAAAAAGTCGGGAGACGGGATGAAGACAGGCTGGTCATAACGATTGATCAGTTCAGGAAATCGGTTGGAGCTGATCTCAGATATGCGTGGTTTCCGATTGACGAGAGGCCGACAGTGAACGTGTCGGCCTCTCGTGATGGAATCAATTTCTTGGGCGGTCTCACCGAGAACGGCGAGACCATGTTTTTGGAATGCGCTGGTTCGTTCAACAAGGAAACGACGGTTCGATTTCTCCAGTCACTTCAGGCAAGATTCGGAGAGAAGCTACTCGTAGTTCTCGACAAAGGTTCCTATTTCACAGCGAAGAAAGTCAAGGAGTTTGCCGAGAAATCGAAGCTAGAGCTTCTATATCTCCCGACTGGGATGGCTAAGCTAAATCCAACCGAAGAGTGTTGGCGACAACTTAGATCAGCTCTTGGTAATCAATACTTTGGAGAAGTTGACGAACTTCGGAGTGAGATCCGCTCAGCGATGAAAGAGATTGATCCGCCCGGAGTATATCAATATCTCTGTCGGTGAGTATATAAATGAGCGAGTGAGCCTTCGGGAACGATCGCCTCGTGAGTGGACCCGAATTACTCTACATCGGTGTTGTAATACCCGAACAGGAAAACGACAAACCCGAATATCAGCCAGAATAGCAGGCTCGGATTCAAGAAAACGTCCGGTGAAAATTCCTCGGAGGATATAATCGTATACCAAATGGGGACGCTAATAATCAGACCGAGACTTCCGAGAAGCATAATTCTGACGTGCCCGTTCATTGTGTCAAATTCGGTTTCCGACTGCCAGTAATCCGATCTCGGGATAAACGAGCGGATCTGCGAGCGTCCTGAACTACGGGGATTAACCGCCCGCCATTTAAACCCCGAACGTCGCGCGCAGCATGTCCCGCGTCCCGGGGCCCAGTCCGACGGCCAGCACGGTAATCAACAACAGCAGCGTGTAGCGCGGCGACTCCGCCTTCATCTCGCCGTTGAATACCCAGACGACGAACGTCGCGGCCGCCAGCTTCACGAGGAGGAACGGCCACGCGTCGCCGGTGACGGCGAGGATCGAGTCGGGGAGCAGCCGCCCGGTCCAGTCGACGATGAGCGCGTTGACGACGTGTTTCGGGACGAGGTTCGCGGTGCCGGTCAGTGCGGGCATCCAGTTGAGCCCGATTACGTTCGCGACGCCGTCGACCGCGTGCCCCCAGATGATCACGACCCCCGCCGCGCCCGTCCCCTGTCGGATCGTCGGAATCCGGCGCGTCGCGAGCGCCCACGTGCCCGCGGTCGCGGCGGTCGCGACGGCGAGCGTCGGGACGAGCACCTGCGGGTAGAACGTGACGTAGCCGGTCGTGGCCGCGAGGTACGCGAGGTAGCCGACCGCGAGCGCGAGCCCCGCGGCGCCCGACCCGAACAGCGGGCGCGCGTAGTCGTCGACGGCGCCGCGCCGTTCGAGCCCGTACGCCGCGAGGACGCACGCCAGCGTGAACAGGAACACGGTGAAGTAGATGAACGGGCTGATCAACACCGCGCTCGCCGGGAACGGGATCAGCGGCTCGGCGCCGGCGGCGGTCGCCGCGACCCCCGCGTCCTCGACCGTCCGCATCGCCCCGCCGAACAGCATGAACGGGAACAGCGCGTAGAAGAACCGGAGCTCCGTCGCGATGTCGAGCCGGCGGAGGAGGAAGACGACGCCGACCAGCATCGCCAACAGGATCACGACGTAGCTCACCGTCGAGAGGGTGGTGTACCCCGGAGCGGCGACGACCTCGCCGGCACTCCGCGCCGACTGGCACGCCGCGCTGCTGCCGAGCAGCTCCGTGGTGCCGCCCGCCTCGCGGACGGCGCACTGCGCGCCCTCGCCGTCCGCGACCACCGGTCCCCAGAAGTAGCGCCAGAGGAACCGGTCGTAGACGACGCGCGGGAAGACGACCGACCCGATCGCCAAAAGCGCCGTGACCCCCCCGACGACTGCCGCCCACGCGCGCTCCGGGGACAGGTCGAGCCCGTCCGCGACAGCTGTGCTCATGGTCACCGTTCGGAGAGGTCCCGAGTTGAGCGTTCCGGTCCCGGACGGCCGGAGGCCGGCGCGAACGGGCGACCGGAGGCCGACACGACCGAGCGGTCCCGACGACTGTCCCCGCCCCGGGTCGAGTTATAACGGCGGTCCGGGCTGCTCGTAGTCGGTGCCGAGGATCACCATCGTCTGCGAGCGCGAGAATCCCTCGGTCTCCGCGATCCGCTCGAACATCAGCTCCCGGAGCCGGTCGGTGTCGGCCGCGACGACGCGGAGGATGACGTCCCACTCGCCGGTGGTGAGGTGTATCTCGCGCACGCCGTCGATTCCCCGGAGCCGTTCGAGCGCGTCCTCCTCGCGGCCCTGTTCGACTCGCAGGCCGACGAAGGCGCCGACGCCGTGACCGACCGCCTTCGGATCGATGTCGGCGTGATACCCGCGGATGACGCCCGCCTCTTCGAGGCGGCTGACCCGGTCGTGGACGGTGGCGCTAGACATGTCGATCCGGCGTGCGACCTCCGAGAACGGGGTCCGCGCGTCCTCCTGGAGGATCCGCAGGATCGCCCGGTCCGTCTCGTCGAGTTCCATACTCCCGCTAGGAGCGGCGGAGGCTTTTGCCTTCCGGCGAGGGTTGTGCCCGGACTACGCCCCGTCCCCGTCGGCGAACGACCCCTCGCGGATCGCCGCCTCGGCGGCGTCGAGGGCCGCGTCCGCGTCGAACTCGTCGGCGATCCGCTCCAGTTCGGCTGGCGTCGCGTCCGCGAGGTCGCGCGCGTGAGCGGCGACGTTCGGCACCGCGCGCAGCAGGTTGTCGATTATCGGCACGTCGGCGGTCTGCGGCGAGCGGCTTCCCGGATTGAGATCGATCACGATCTCCGTCTTTCCCATCGCGTCGAGCGCGGCGGCGCGGTCGCCGTCCTCCAGCGGGACCACGACGGCGTCGGCCGACTCGATCCCGTCGGCGTCGACGACGCCGCGGGCGTGGTCGAGCCCGGGGATCTCGCCGTCGCCGGCGAGCCCCTTCACCTCGTCGGCGCCGTGCTCCCGGAGGTGGTCAGCGATCCGCCGGACGCGCTCGTCGGTGTGGTTGAACAGGTTCACCTCCAAGTCCGCGTCGACCGCCTCCGCGAGGTCGACCGTCTCCGCCGGCGCGAGCGCCGCGACGTTCCCGTTCACCGAGATGACGGGCCGCTCCGCGAGCAGGAGCGTCGCGGCAGCGGCGCGCGCGGCCGCGTCGGCGCTCGGGAGCGTGCGCTCGCCGAGGAGGTAGTCGAACGCCTCGCCGCGCCCCTGCGCGATCAGCCCCTGCTTCGAGGTGATCCCTTGCTCGACGCCCGCCTCGATCCGGTGGCGCGTCACGAGCGACGCGTACCGCGGGTGGTCCTCGGGGATCTCCGTCTCCGTCATACGCGAGCGAGGCGACGCGCCGATTAAAGTGGACCGTTCGCGGCCGTCGCGTGCGGTCGGCGCGTCCACACGCACAACTGTTAACATAAACCACGGCGTAGCTCGGGACGGGATGGACCGCACTGGCAAGTACACTGTCGTCGACGCGTGCAACGACCACGGAGCGATCACGCTCCGCGAGTACCCGCGCAACGGGACGCTGTACGTCGTCGAGTACGACGACCCCGACGTGGAGGCCGAGCTGTCCGCGCTCGACGCCGGCTCGGTCGTCGAACTCGACCTCAGGCGGGCGGGCCGCCGGGGCAACGCGTGGTGCGCGGAGTCCGCGCGACCGGTCGAGACGGCGTAGCGAGCGACCGGTCGGGACGGCGCAGCGCAGTCGGTCCGACTCCCTCGGTTTTTCGCGTCAGGCGACGCCGATCCGCTCGCGGTACGTGCCGTGTTCCTCCTCGAACACCGCCATGATCTCGCCCATCGTCGCGTACGCCTTCACCGCCGCGACGATCTCGGGCATGGCGTTCTCCCCGGCCTCGACGGCGTCGCGGAGGTCGTCGAGCGCGCTCTCGACCGCGTCGTCGTCGCGTTCGGCCTTCACCGATTCGAGCCGATCGAGCTGTCGCTCGCGGGTGGTCTCGTCGACCTTCAGCAGGTCCGGCCGCGTGTCCTCGTCGATCTCGTAGGCGTTGACGCCGACGACCGTCTCGTCACCCTCGTCGACGCGCTCCTGGTACTCGTAGGCCGACTCCTGGATCTCGCGGTGGAAGTACCCCTGCTCGATCCCCCGGAGGACGCCGTCGCGTACGGAGCCGTCGCCCATCTCTTTGATCTCCTCGATGTACTCCATCGCTGCCGCCTCCGTCTCGTCGGTGAGCGACTCGACCGCGAACGAGCCCCCGAGCGGGTCGACGATGTCGGCCGCGCCGGACTCCTCGGCGATGATCTGCTGGGTCCGGAGCGCGACGCGGACCGCCTGCTCGGAGGGGAGCGCGAGCGCCTCGTCGAAGGAGTTGGTGTGGAGGCTCTGCGTGCCGCCCAGCACGCCCGCGAGCGCCTGGATCGTGACGCGCGCGACGTTGTTGAGCGGCTGTTGGGCCGTCAGCGACTGCCCGGCGGTCTGGGTGTGGAACTTCAGCTGTTTCGACGCCTCGGCCTCGGCGCCGTACCACTCATCCATCACCGTCGCGTAGATCCGGCGCGCCGCGCGGAACTTCGCGACCTCCTCGAAGAGGGAGTTGTGCGAGTTGAAAAAGAAGGAGAGCTGAGGGGCGAACTCGTCGACGTCGAGCCCGCGGTCGAGGCACGCCTCGACGTAGGCGAAGCCGTCGGCGAGGGTGAAGGCGAGCTCCTGGACCGCGGTCGACCCCGCCTCGCGGATGTGGTACCCCGACACCGAGATGGGTTTGAACTTCGGCGTCTCCGCGACGGCGAACTCGATCGTGTCCGTCACCAGCTCGAGCGACGGCGCCGGCGGGACCACCCACTCCTTCTGCGCGATGAACTCCTTGAGCATGTCGTTCTGGAGGGTCCCCCGGAGCTTCTCGCGCGGGACTCCGCGCTGGTCGGCGAGCGCGACGTACATCGCGTAGATTACCGGGGCGCTCGGGTTGATAGTAAACGAGGTGGACACCTCCGCGAGGTCGATGCCGTCGAACAGCACCTCCATGTCGCGGAGCGTGTCGACCGCGACGCCCTCCTTGCCCACCTCGCCGAGCGACATCTTGTCGTCGGAGTCGATCCCCATCAGCGAGGGCATGTCGAACGCGGTCGAGAGCCCGGTCTGCCCCTCGTCTATCAGGTAGTGGAACCGCTCGTTCGTCTCCTCCGCGGTGCCGAACCCCGCGAACTGCCGCATCGTCCACGTGCGCCCGCGGTACATCGTCGGGTAGACCCCGCGGGTGTACGGCGGCTCGCCCGGGAAGCCGAGGTCCTCCTCGTAGTCGAGGTCGGCGACGTCGTCGGGCGTGTAGATGCGGTCGACCTCGCGGTTCGACACGGTCGCGAACCGCTCGCTCCGCTCCCCGTGGCGGTCGAGCGTCGGGTCGAGCGTTTCCGCCTCCCACGACGCCTTCGCCTCGCGGATCTGGGAGAGCTCCTCGTCGTCGTACATACCGCCCGTTACCCGCCGGTCGCGTATAAATATTCATTATATTTTGGAAAGCGGCGGCGGTCCGAAGCGGGGGCGCCTCAGCGCCCGCCGATCAGCCGCTCCCGAAGCGAGCGCGAGGAGGGGCGTTCGGCGAGCAGCACCGACGTGTCGAGCCGCTGAATCGCCGCGGACGCGAGCGACCCGCGGACGACGCGCGAGAGGAGCCCACGCTCCGTGGCGCCGACGACCACGAGGTCGTACCCCTCGCCGATCCGCTCGATCGTCGCCCCGATGTCGGCCGTCTCGACCCGCAGGTCGACGTCCCCGAGTCCGTGGCCGTCAGCCCAGTCGGTGAGGAACTCGCGGCCCGACGCCGCCTCGCCCTCGTCGACGACGTGGAGCAGCGACACCTCCGCGCCGCTGACGTCCCGGAGCGCCAGCGCGACCTCGGCGGAGAGGTCCGAGGACGGACCCCCCGCGGTCGACACGAGGACCTCCCCGGCGTCGAGCCGCTGCCCGTCCAAGACGAGGAAGTCACAGGGGAGGTCGCGGGCAAGCTCGTCCAGGGACCCCTCGGCGCGCCCGCCGGCGAACCGCGCCCCGCCGTAGCCCATCACGACGGCGTCCGCGTCGTTCGTCCGCGCGGCGTCGAACACCTCCTCTATCCCGCGGTGCGAGAGGACCGTCTTCGTCTCGACCGGCGCGTCGAACGCCGCGGCGTCGTCGACGGCCGCGGCGAGCAGGTCCGCGGAGGACCGGTCGAGCCGCTCCCGGTTCGCGGCGGCCGTCTCCAGCGACGTCTGGTCCGGGACGGTGACGACGTGGACCGCGAGCAGGCGGCCGCCCCTATGCTCGGCCAGGGCGCCGGCGAGCGCGACGAGCGCGCCCTCCGTCCGCGGGTTCGAGAGCGCGACCATGACCGCCGGGCCGTCGTCGCTCGGCGTCATCGATCGGATCCCTCTCACCGCTCGGGCCGCCCGAGAGCACGCGGGCGACGACGACTCATTCGTCCGCCTCGGCGCGGGGGAGCGCGACCACCGGGACCGGTGCGTCGGTCACGAGTTCGGTCGATATGTCGCCCGAGAGGAGCTGTACGATCCGGTTCCCGCCGCGCGACCGGTAGGCGATCGCGCTCGCGTCCGTCTCGACGGCGGCGTCGAAGATCGCTTCGGCCACGTCCCGAGCGTACGCGGTGTGTTCGTCGGCGTCGGGGAACACCGTTCGGACCGCGGCGTACGACTCGGCCGCGAGCGCCTCCGACTGCTCGACGGGCGTCTTGTCCGGGACTCCTCCCCCTTTTTCGACGACGTGGAGCGCGGTCACGCGCCCGGTCTCGTACGGTTCGAGCGCCCGCGCCGTCGCCAGCGCGTCGTCCTCGTTCGCGACGGGGAGGAGCACGTGAGCGAGCAGGTCTTGGCCACCGGCGTCGTCGGGACTCGTCATACGAACACCACTCTCCCCGTCGGTTATGAAGATACGCTCTCGCCACCGGGTCGAGAGGGCGCCCTACCGTCCGTCGACCCCGGAGATGAACACCGCGAGCACCGGGACGATCTCCAGCCGGCCGATCCACATCAGGAACACCATCAGCAGCTTCGACGTGTCCGGGAAAAAGAGGTAGCTCCCGAACGGCCCGAGCCGGCCGAACCCCGGGCCGATGTTCCCGATCGTGGCGAGCGAGGCGCTGAACGACTCCAGCGCGGTGAGCTGCGTGCCGACTCGCGCGGCGTCCAGCGCGATAAACACCGCCGAGACGGCGAGCAACACCAAATAAAGGAGCGTGAACGCCATGATGCCACGGATCGCGTCCTCGTCGACGACGCTCCCGCTGAGCCGGACGGGCTGGACGACGTCTGGGTGTGCCGACGTGAACAGCTCGCGGCGGATCGCCTTCGCGACGATCAGCCACCGGACGATCTTGATCCCGCCGCCCGTCGAGCCGGCAGAGCCGCCGATGAACATCGTGAACAGCAGCAACACCTGCGCGTGCGTGTCCCACTGCGCGAAGTCCGAGGTGGCGAACCCGGTGGAGTTCAGCAGCGAGCCGATCTGGAACGCCGCCTGCCGGAGGGCGTTCTCCGTGACGCTCTCCGTGGCGCCCCCGATTTCCAAGACCGGCGCGGCGCCGCGGAACAGGAGGACGGCGAGCAGGGCGGTGACAACGGCGAGCGCACCGGCGTACGTCCGGAACTCCGCGTTCTCCAGCAGCGTGTCGACCTCGCCGCGAAGCACATGCCAGAACAGCGCGAAATTGACCCCGGCGACGACCATGAACGGGATCACGACCCACTGGACGGCCGCCGAGAAGTAGCCGATGCTCTCGGCCTGCGGCGAGAACCCCCCGGTCGGGAGGGTGGAGAACCCGTGCGCGACGGCGTTGTAGAGGTTCATGTTCGGCGCCATCCCGACGAGATGGAGCACGTACAGGAGGGCCGCGAGCAACACCGTGAAGCCGAAGTAGATCAGCCAGAGCGCGCGCGCCGTCTCCGCGATCTTCGGGGTGAGCTTCTGGAGTTCAGGGCCGGGCGCCTCCGAGTCCATCAGCTGTGCGCCGTTGACCGCGACCTCCGGGAGGATGGCGATCATCAGGACGATGATCCCCATCCCGCCCAGCCACTGCGTGAGCTGCCGCCACATGAGGAGCGCGTGGGAGTGCTGGTCGGTACTGATCTCGCCGAGGACGGTCGCGCCCGTGGTGGTGAACCCGCTCATCGATTCGAACAGGGCGTTGACGACCGACCCCGTTAGCGCGCCGACCGAGCCGGTCTGGAGCCCGACGGTCGACGCGGTGCCGTAGCCGGCGAGGAGGTACGGAACCGTACCGATAACCGCCGCCGCGAGCCACGCGAGCGAGACGAAAAGCAGCGCCTCGCGAGGGCCGAGATCCGGGTCGGGGTCGACCCGCTCGACCGCGAACCCGACGCCCGCGACGAGCGCCATGGAGACCAGAAATACCCAGATGTCTTCGCCGTACGCGAGCGCCACCACCAGAGGAACAAGCAGCGTGACGGCGAGGTACTTGATGCCGACGCCGAGAAGCCCGACACTCGCCTTCCAGTTGACGCCCCAAGACATGATACTCGAACGGTATGGCGGTCGCCCGTTCGCTGTATTAAACTGTCGAAGGGGGGACGACGGGAGAGCCGCCTTGACTCAGGAGGTCCAGAACGCCTTCGTGAACAACACGAGGACCGGGATGATCTCGATCCGGCCGATCCACATCAGGACGATCATCACGGCCCGCGTACTCAGCGGGAACGTCGCGAACGTCCCGTACGGGCCCGCGTCGCCGAACGCCGGGCCGATATTGAGGAACGTGGTCGCCGCGGCCCCGAGCGCCTCGAACTCGGTCACGCGCAGGTTCGCCCGCTCGGCGTCGACGACGATGACCACGGCGAGCAGGAAGAAGATCACGATGCTCAAGAGGAGGTACGCGTAGATGTCGCGGATCGCGCCCTCGTCGACCGGCTCCCCCGATATCCGGACCGGGCGAACGGACTCCGGGTGGATCGCGGTGAAGAGGTCCCGGCGGAACGACTTCAGCGCGACCAGCCACCGCAGCGACTTGATCGAGCAGGTGGTCGACCCGACCATCCCGCCGACGAACATCCCCATGAACAGCATGTGCTTCGCAGCGGGCGCCCACAGCACGTAGTCGGTGCTGGCGTACCCGGTCGTCGTCACGATGGACGCGACGTTGAACACTGCGTGGCGGATCGTCGCCTCGGCGCCGAAGGTGACGCTCGGATCGAGGAACAGCGCGCCCCCGACGATCGACGCGAACGTCGCCATCGCGCCGAGGTAGAAGTGAAACTCCTCGTTTCGCAGCAGGCGCATCGGCTCGCCGTTGATGGCGAAGTAGATGAGGACGAAACTGGTCGAGCCGATCACCATGAACGGGACGACCGCCCACTGGATCAGCGGGTGGAACGCGCCGACCGAGAGCGGCTCCGGCGAGAAGCCGGCGGTCGCGACGGACGTGAACGCGTGCGCGACCGCGTTGTACAGGTCCATCCGCGGGTCGACGGCGAGCCCGAGCAGGAAGTACACCGCGATCGCGAGGCCGGTGAGCCCGAAGTAGATCCCCCAGATGAGCTGTGCGGTCCGCGATATCTTCGGCGTGAGCTTGTTGACGTCTTGCGTCTGTGACTCCGACTCCATCAGCTGTGCCCCGCCGACGCCGATCTCGGAGAGCACCGCGGTCGCCAGGATCAGGATTCCGAGGCCGCCGAGCCATTGGATCACCTGCCGCCACATCATGACGGACCGCGAGTGGAGCGAGAAGTCGCGCAGCACCGTCGCGCCCGTCGTGGTGAGTCCGCTCATCGACTCGAACAGCGCGTTCACCGGGTGCGCGACCGTGCCGACGCCCGCGACGACGAAGGGGATCGCGCCGACGGCGGCGACGAGGAACCAGATCAGCGCCACCGCGAGGAACGCCTCCCGCGGGCCGAGGTCTCCCTCGGGGTCCCGTACCGACCGGAACGCCGCACCGATCGCGAGCGAGACGGCGATCGCCGCGAGGAACGGCACGGGCGACTCGCCGTAGTAGAGGGCTATCAGCAGCGGAAACGCGAGCGGAACCGGGAGGGCGGCGAGGACGTCGCCGGTGAGTCCCACGCTCGCCCGCCAGCCGACGCGGATCGTGGTACTCACGTGGAGGCGGTCACGCCATCGAGGCGATCTGTCCGACCGAGTCGGACTCCACGAGGAGTATCACGTGGTCACCGGCCTGAAGTACGGTGTCCCCGCGCGGGGTGACCAGCTGGTGGTTGCGCGTGATCGCGCCGATAACGAACCGCGCGTCGCTCTCCGCGACGATGTCCGATATCGGTCGTCCCGTGAGCCCGCACCCCTCGGTGAGTTCGAGTTCGAGGACCTCCGCCTGGTCGTTTTCCAACACCGCGATGTTCTCCGCGACGCTCTCGTAGGTGAACCGGGTGATCTCCTCGGCGGTGACCGTCCGGGGATTGATCGCGATGTCGATGCCGATCTCCTCGAAGACGGTGACGTAGTCGGGGCTGTCGACGACGGCGATCACGCGGTCGACGCCGAGGCGCTTGGCGAGCACGGAGATGAGCAGGTTCTTCTCGTCGGAGCCGAGCGCCGTGACGACGATATCGGCCTCGTCGACGTGTTCGCGGGAGAGGAACTCGGTGTCGGTGGGGTCGTGTTCCATCACGACGGTGTCCGGGAGGTTCTCGGCGAGCCACCGCGCGCGGTCGGCGTCGCGCTCGATCAGCCGCGGCGTGAAGTCCCGCTCCTCCAGCAGCCGGGCGGTCTGATACCCGATCTCGCTGCCGCCGACGACGACGATCTCGTCGGCGTCGTCCGGCGTCGCCTCGGGCGCGATGTCGGTCGCGAACGACTGAACGCTCTCGGGGCTTCCGACCACCACCGCGCGGTCGCCGACGACGATGTCCGTGTCGCCGCGGGGGATCGTCATCTCGCCGTCGCGGAACAGCCCGACGAAGGTGAGCGACTCGAACCGGTCGGCCTCCGAGACGGTCTGTCCAGCGACGGGGCTCCCCTCGCCGATCTCGAACTCCGCCATCTGGACGAGCCCGCCGGCGAACGGGTCGACGTCGATCGCCGCCGGGAGCCCGATGACGCGGACGATGTTCTCCGCGGTCAACAGGTCCGTACACACCATGAAGTCGACGCCGAACGCGCCCTCGCTGCCCTGCCAGGTGCGGAGGAACTCGGTGCTTTTCACGCGGGCGATGGTGAACCCGTCGCCGAACGTCTTCGCGGCCCCGCACGCGACGAGGTTCGTCTGGTCGTCGTCGGTACACGCGATGACCATGTCCGCGCGGTCGACGTCGGCGGCCGACTGGATCTCAGAGGACGTCCCGTCCCCGGCGATGGTGAGCACGTCAAGCTCGTACTTGAGCTGTTCCGCCCGGTCCGGATCGACGTCGACGACGACGACCTCGTGGTCCGACGCGAGACTCGCGGCGATGCTCGTCCCGACCTCGCCGGCCCCGATGACGACCACGTACATGGACCAACCCAGAGACCCGACCTTGAAGTTCGTTACTATCGGTGCTCGGGCGTACTCAGCGCGCCAGCGACGGGGAAGACGCCGCCAGACGGTTCGAGGCGCCGCCCTGCCGGGTGACGCCGCTCCACCGAGCGGGAGTTCTCCGCCGCGGCCGCCGCTTCAATCGTCTCCGCCGAACGACGAGGGATCCGTCCACTCGTTGCGTCCCGAGACGGTGCGCTGGGGGAACGGGATCGAGATGCCCGCCTCGTCGAAGCGCGCCTTGACGGCCTTCACGTAGTCGGCGCGCGCCTTCACGAAGTCCGCCCGCGAGGGGTCGTCGATCCAGATCCGCGACTGGAGGCCGACGTACGAGTCGGCCAGTTCGGTCAGCCGGACCGACGGCGCGGGGTCTTCGAGGATCGCGTCGCTCCTCTCGGCCTCCTCGACGATGATGTCCGTCGCCTTCTCCACGTCGTCCTCGTAGTCGATCCCGAAGACGAACTTCAGCCGCAGTGTCTTCTTCGCGACCGGGTTCTTCACCACGTCGCTCGTCAGCGCGTGGTTCGGCACCGTAAGCAGTTCGTTGTCGAAGGTGCGCACGCGGGTGACCCGGAAAGAGATGTCCTCGACGACCCCCGAGTTGCCGTTCCACTCGATCCAGTCGCCGATGCGGAACGGCTTGTCCGTGTAGATGAACACGCCCGCGACGAAGTTCTTGATCACGTCCTGGAGCGCGAAGCCGATCGCGAGCGTCGCCGCCGCCGCGATCGTCGCGAGCGAGCGCAGGAACCCTTGGTAGCCCGCCGCGCCGAACGCGACCGTGACGCCGGCGAACAGGACGAGGAACGCCACGATCTTCTGGAGCGGGCGCCGGGCGTGCTCGTCGAGCCCCTGTCGGTCGAACACCCGGCGGACGAGCGGCTTGACGGCCGCCTTGTACAGGACGTACGTCGCGGTGACGACGGCGAGGAAGATCGCGGCGTCGACGACAATGTCGGCCAGCGGACCGAGGTACGGCTCCAGCGTCCCCGCGACCGCGACGACTCCGGACGCGCCCGCGGGGGCGCCCATCAGTGGAGCACCGCCGTGTTGCCGCGCGTCTCGATCAGGTCGGCGCCGACCGCCTCGGCGAGCTCGTCGGCGAGTTCGTCGGTCGACGTGCCGCCGCGGGCCGCCCGAAGGAACTTCACCTTCACCAGCTTCCGGTCGTCGAGCTGGTCGGCAAGCTCGTCGACGACCGCGTCGACGCCGCTCTTCCCGACCCAGACGGTCACGTCGAGGTCGTGCGCCTCCTTCCGCAGTTCGTGGTCGCTCATACGCGGTCGAGTCGGCCGCGCGCATTGAAGCTTGAGGTTCGGTCGCGCCGGTCGCGTCGGAGCGGCGCGGCGCCCCGCGTCACCGTTCCCGCTCGGCTTCGCGTTCCGGAGCCGCGGCGCGGTTCCGCTCCGCCCACTCGGCGGCGTCCTCCGGCGTCTCGGTCTCCAGTAGGCGATCGAGCTTCCGCTCGAACTGCTCGTCGGTGAGGTCACCGTTCGCGTACCGGGTCCGCAGGCGTTCGAGAGCGTCCGTGGTGTCGCCGGCCGCCTCGCCGCGCTCCGCCGTCTCTCCGCGTTCGACGGGGGCCGACTCGGCCTCGGGCTCGACAGCGAGCGAGTCCTCCGCTTCCTCGTCGAACAACATCGAGACGACCGGAATGATCACGATGTACCCGAACAGCATGAACCCGAGCCACCAGTCGAACCCGGCTAGGAGGGCGCCGAGCCACGTGCCGGTGACCACCGTCGCGGCGATGCTGCTCGCGTTGCGGCGAAACCGCTCGCGGGGAGTGGCGGCGTCGCTCATTGGGAGGACGGTTTCCGTGCCGGTACAAAATCGTATCGGCACTCGGTCGGCCGACGGGCGCCTACTCCTCGACCTCGACCGTGATCTCGTCGCGCGCGACCGCCAGCCGGAACGTCGGCACGGTGCGGTAAACCACCTCGACGACGTTCTTGCGCTCCAGACTGCGGAGCGCCCGCCGCACCGCGTCCACCTCGGGATCGGCGTCGAACGCCTCGCGGAGCGCGTTGAGCACGCTCACGACGGACTGCGAGCGCTCGTCCGGTCCGGCGAGCACCTCGGTGACCTGCGACTCCAGCTCGGAGACGCGGATCGTCTCCGGGACCGCGCCGCGCGCGACCGCGTCGGGCTCGACCCCGGGCTCGACGTCGACGAGGTCGTTCGCCTCCGCCGTCGCGCGGATCAGGCTGTCGTCGTCGCGGTAGTAGTACTCCTTCAGGTGGTTCTCGAGGTAGCCGTGGACCTCGCTGCCGCTCTCCATCTCCCAGGCGTCCTGGAGCTCGCCGTTCTTCGTCGGCTGGAGGCGGACCACGTCCGCCAGTCGGTCCCGCTCCTCGTCCGTGAGGCTCATCTGTCTTCGACCGCGCTCGCGGCGCGGACGATGGTCTCCTCGCCGAACTTCGGCCCGACGAGCTGGAGCCCGACCGGGAGCCCGTCGGCCTCGCCGGCGGGGACCGAGATCGCTGGGAGGTTCGCGAGGTTGGCCGGCGTCGTGTTCGCGTCGGCGAGGTACATCCGCAGCGGGTCGTCGAGGCTCTCGCCTAGTTCGAAGGGGAGGACCGGCATGGTCGGCGAGGCGATGACATCTACCTCGTCGAACGCCGCCTCGAAGTCCTGCCGGACCCACGCGCGGGCGTCCTGCGCCTTCTCGTAGTACTTGTCGTGATACCCGGCCGAGAGCGCGTACGTGCCGAGGAGGATCCGGCGCTTGACCTCCGCCCCGAACCCCTCCTCGCGCGTCTCCGCGAACGACTCGTTCCAGTTGCCGTCGGCGCCGCTCCGGTGGCCGTACCGGACCCCGTCGAAGCGCGCGAGGTTCGAGGACGCCTCCGCCATCGCGATCACGTAGTACGCCTGGACCGCGTGCTCGACGGACGGCAGGGAGATGTCGGTCGTCTCCGCGCCCTGCGCTTCGAGGTCCGCGATCGCGGCCTCGACCGTCTCGACGACGCGCTCGTCGGCGCCCTCGAACAGCTCCGTGGGGACGCCGATCGTCAGCCCCGCCACGTCGCCGTCCGCGGCCGCGGCGTAGCTCGCGTCCGGGTCCGCGCCCTCGACCTCGCGCAGGTCGCGGGTCGTCCCGTCGTGGGGGTCGTCGCCGGCGATGACGTCGAGCGCTGCGGCGGCCTCTTCGACGGTGCCCGCGATCGGCCCGATCTGTTCGAGCGAGTTCGCGTACGCGATGAGCCCGTACCGGGAGACGAGCCCGTACGTCGGCTTGATCCCGACGACGCCGCAGAACGCGGCCGGACAGCGCACCGAGCCGCCGGTGTCGGAGCCGAGCGCGACGTCCGCCTCGCCCGCCGCGACCGCGGCCGCGGAGCCGCCCGAGGAGCCGCCCGGGACGCGGTCGGTGTCGACCGGGTTCCGGGTGGGGCCGAACGCCGAGGTCTCGGTCGTCGTCCCCATCCCGAACTCGTCCATGTTCGTCTTCCCGACGACCGTCGCGCCCGCGTCGGTCAGCCGGTCGACCACGGTCGCGGAGTAGGGCGGGACGTAGTCGGCGAGCATCTCCGAGCCGCAGGTCGTCCGGACCCCCTCGGTGGAGATGTTGTCCTTCACTGCCACGGTCGCGTCCGCAAGGGGACCGTCCGCGTCCGCGTCGCCCTCGATCCGCTCCTCCGTCACGAAGGCGTTGATGTCGGCCGCCATCTACGACACCTTCGGGCCGACGAAGAAGCCGTCTTCCGTCTCCTCGGCGTTCGCGAGCGCCTCCTCCTGCGAGAGGCCGTCGCGGACCTCGTCGGGGCGCATCACGTTGACGAGGTCCTCCTCGCGTTCGGTCTCGGGGACCTCGTCGAGCGCCTCGAAGTACTCTAAGATGTCGCCGAACTGCGCCGCGAACTCGTCGACCTCGTCGTCGGCGAGCCGGACGCGCGCCAGGTCGGCGACGTGACGGACCTCCTCGGCGTCGACGGCGGCCGCGGCGTCGTCGCCCCCGTCGGGGGACTCCCCCGCGTCATCCGTCGACTCGGACGTATCGCTCATACGAGCAGGTGTCCCGGACCGGGAGTAAGGGTTTCGGAACGTCGCATCGGACGCCCGCCGAGGCCCGCGATCACCGGACCTCGTCGACGAAGGCGAGCCAGCGCTCGTGGCCGTCCAGCGTCGCGGAGCGGTGCGCGTCGGCGAAGTCGGGGTGGCGGATCGTCTCCAATGCGTTCAGCGCCCGGTCGATCCCGACGACCTCGTCCGCGAGCCGTTCGGCGGTCTCACGGTCGAGCGGGGGGTCATCGGGGGTGTCGCCCGCGTTGGTTTCGGCGCCTTCGCCTCGCAGCCGGGCCATCCGACGCTCGCGCTCGGCGCGGAGCGTCGACTTCACCGACGACACCTTGCGCTCGACCTCCGGCGGGACCGTGTCGACGGCGCGCGTCTCCACGATGAACTCGGAGAGGTCGACCGCGGTGCCGTCGATGGTGACCTCGTCCGGGACCGACGCGCCGACCGTCGCGCTCTGGCTGGTGACCCGGTCGAGTATCGCCTCTCGCTCGGCCTCGTCCATGCGGTCCCGTTGCGGGGCGCCGGGAAAATGTGCTGCGGTGACGGAGCGACCGTCACTCGCCGTCCGATTCGTCCGCCCGGATCGTCACGACGGGCGCGTCCGCCAGCCGTACGACTTTCTCTGTGACGCTCCCCAGCAGGTAGCGCTCGACGCCGGTGCGGCCGTGGGTCCCCATCACGATGAGGTCGGCGTCGTGGTCGTCGGCGTACTGGAGGATCGCCGAGTGAGGGGTCCCCATCTCGACGGCCGTCGTCATGTCGATGTCGTCCGGTGACTCCGCCGCGGCCCCGACGAGCTCTCTCGCGTGAGCGGTGAGCTCGGCCTCGACCTCGTCGGCGTCGACGTCCTCGTGTCTGCCGATGTAGCCCGTCTCCGGCGAGACCCCGCTCATCGCCTGGCTGTCTTCGTGGACGAACGCCCCGCTCACGCCGAGGCCGCCCTCGCGGGTGTCGACGACGTGGACCACGTGGACCGTCGCGTCGAACGCCGACGCGAGTTCGCTCACGTGTGCCGCCGCCGCTTCCGAGCCGGCGCTTCCGTCCGTCGGGAACAGTATGTTGTCGTACATCGTACCACCGAGTTGAAACTTCGCGGAGCAGCGGTAAAAACGCACCGCAGATTCGCGCTACTGGGGGATGCGGCCGCTCAGCTGGAGAATTCAGCGACGACGCACTGACGAAAAGCGAGGCGATGCGTCGACCGGGAGGGCTCCCGAGAGCGCGGCGGTGTGCCGGCCGCGACGCGCCGGTCCGGAGACCGTCCCCCGCTACAGCAGGTCGTTCGAGACGAGGCGGTCGACCGCCTCGCGCAGGCGCTCTTCGCTCGCGGCGTAGGAGATGCGCGCGTAGCCCGGGGCGTTGAACGCGCTCCCGGGGACGCAGGCGACCGCGGCCTCCTCGATCGCCGCCTCGCACCACGCCTGATCGTCGTCGTCGACGGGGATCATCATGTAGAACGCGCCGTCGCCGACGTCGACGTCGACGCCGTGCTCGTCGAACAGGTCGACGAGGAGGTCGCGGCGGTCGGCGAAGGCGTCGCGCATCTCCTCGACTGCCGCCTCGGTGTTCTCTAAGGCCTCGATCCCGGCGCGCTGGACGAAGTTCGTCGCGCAGGAGACGGAGTGGGAGTGGAGCTTGCCCGCCTCGCCGACGAACTCGTCGGTGGCGTGGAGGTAGCCGAGCCGCCAGCCGGTCATCGAGTACGCCTTCGAGAAGCCGTTGATCGTCACCGTGCGGTCGGCCATCCCGTCGAGGCTCGCGAGCGAGACGTGCTCGGCGTCGTAGACGATGCGCTCGTATATCTCGTCGGAGATGACCGCAACGTCGTGCTCGACGGCGAGGTCGCGAACGCCCTCCATCGCGGCCTCGGAGAACACCGCGCCGGTGGGATTGGACGGGGAGTTGACGACGAGGAGTTCGGTGTCGTCGGAGACCGTCTCGGCGAGCTCGTCGAGCGCGGGCTCCAGCTGGAACCCGTGCGGCGCGAGGTCGACCCGAGAGAGGTCGCCGCCGGCGAGCTTCGCCATCGCCTCGTAGGAGACCCACGCGGGGTCGAGGAGCACGACCTCATCGCCCTCGTCGATCAGCGTCTGGAACGTCTCGTAGAGCGCCTGCTTGCCGCCGGGGGTGACGATCACCTCGTCCGCGTCGGCGTCGATCCCGGTGCCGCGGAGCTTCGCCGCGATCGCCTCCTTGAGTTCGGGCACGCCGTTCGAGGAGGTGTATCCCGTGTGGCCTGCGTCGAGCGCGTCCTTGCCCGCTTCGACGACGTTCTCCGGGGTGTCGAAGTCGGGCTCGCCGACCGAGAGGTCGACGATGTCGGCTCCTTCGGCCTCCTTCTCCGCCGCGAGGTTCGATATCGCCAGCGTCGCGCTGGGCTCTACGCGTCCGATCCGCTCCGAGAAGTCGTATGCGTCGCTCATGTGTCGTGTGTAGTCGGCTCGTGGGTGTCAGTCGAGTTCCTCGGCGAGGTCGATCGCCGCCGCGGCCGCGTCCGCGCCCTTGTCGATCCGCTCGCGCGCCTCCGCGCCGGACATCCCGGGGCCGCTCACGCCGAAGGTGACCGGCGTGTCCCGGTCGAGGCTCACGTCGGTGAGCTTCTCGGCGGTCGCGGTCGCGATGACCCGGTCGTGGTCGGTGTCGCCGGTGACGATGGCGCCGACGACCGCGACCGCGTCGACGTCCTCGCGGCGCGCGAGGCGGTCGGCGGCCAGCGGGCTGTCGTACGCGCCCGGCACGCTCAGTTCGTCGACGACGACGGCGTCGCGGTCGGCCGCCGCCTCGCGGGCGGCCTCGGCCATCGGCTCCGTGACGGAGTCGTTGAACCGCGCCACCACCAGTCCCAGCGAGACCATACCGGGACTGGAGCGGGCGACGGCAAAGGTCTACCGTTCGACCGCAGGGTTGCCGGGCGAACGCGTTCGGCGACGGGGGCGGTCGGAGCCCGACCGCCGGACACGAGGTCACGCGCGTGAGGCGATCGGGTCCCGTCCCGCCCACAGGACGTAGAACCCGTACAGCAGCAGCGACAGGAACCCGACCAGAAGCGAGACGGCGAGGAGGAGCCCGATCGGAGGGGGAAGCGAAACGATCGGTCCCTGTTCGAGTCCGATCACGGCTCGGAGGCCGAACCAGAGGACGAACGCCGGGAGGACGTACCGTTTGGCGCGGTTGGTCCCGGTCACTCGTTCGGCAACCACGATGACGCAGATCCCGACCAGCGGGATGAGCATGGATAGAGCGTTTTCGCCACCACCGAACCACTCGATCATCTGGGGAACATCTCCGCTCGGAGAACTTGGTGCCTCGGTTCGCTGATTCCTCGGACGGGGTCCGGCACATCGTGACCGCGATTCGAGTTAGCTGTGGATCGCCAGCCGGCACACCCGCCGCACGCCGCGGGTCATTAATACGTCTGCGACGCCAACGGGATCCCATGACAGAGACCGAGACGGCGACGGTCGGCGGCGGCTGCTTCTGGTGCGTCGAGGCGGCGTTCAAGCAGCTCGACGGGATCGAAAGCGTCACCTCCGGCTACGCCGGCGGCCACGCGGACGACCCGACCTACCGCGAGGTGTGTACCGGCAACACCGGCCACGCGGAGGTCGTCCAGGTCGAGTACGACGCCGACGCCCTCTCCTACGAGGACATCCTCGAAGTGTTCTTCACGGTCCACGACCCGACGCAACTGAACCGACAGGGCCCGGACGTTGGGAGCCAGTACCGCTCGATCGTGCTCTCTCACGACGACGAGCAGCGGCGGCTCGCGGAGGAGTACGTGGCGGCCCTCGACGAGGAGGGCGGCTACGACGACGAGGTCGTGACCGAGGTCGAACCGCTGGAGACGTTCTACCGCGCCGAGGAGAAACACCAGGACTACTTCGAGAAGAACCCGGCCGACGCCTACTGTACGATGCACGCGCAGCCGAAGGTTGAGAAGGTCCGCGAGCGGTTCCGCGAGAAGGTCAAAGCGTAGGGACCGGTAGGGAACGCCTCCGAGGCCTTATTCATCCGTTGATAAATAGCCGGCTCCGTTGAAATCCTTAATCATTGATAGGATCGGCGTGCGAGATACAGGAGATACATTCAGCAGCAAGTCCGGTAACTGTATTCGCCAGTAGCGCATAGAAATGGCAATGAGCCAGCAGGATCGCGCTGTCACACCCGTTATCTCGACTATTCTTGTGGTGGCAATTGTCGTTATTTTAGCGGCGACAGTCTCTGTGGCCTTCTTGGGGATTACAGAGAATCTTACTGAACCCGCTCCGATTGTCGGAGATACAACTGGTGAACTCATTCCTGGAGGTGGGGAGAATGAGCAAGTTGTCCAGATTACACACGTTGCTGGTGACAGTATTGCTGTTGAGGAGATTGAGATTATTGTTCGAGTATCTGGCTCTGGTAGTGAGTTTCCCAAGGAGGCACGATTAGTCAACCTCCCTAGTGATGGACCCTTTCCACGCTCGATCGACAACGATGATATACAGGGAGATAATTTGGTTGATTCAACAGGTGGACAGTTTACTTCCGAATACAATGGAGATCAAATAATAGTCGTTGACGATTCAAATATATGGTCTCCAAGTGACACGATCCAATTCCGATTAAATAGTGGAGATGAGGGGGTTGATTTTAGCGATGGTGACGCTGACGAACTTGAGGTTGTTATCGTACACAAGCCCTCAAATGCGATTATTTCGGAGCATACGTTCAGGCCATAGATGCTGAATACGCGCTCTGTATTCAGTACGACTCCAAGAACGTATCCCCTGCTGAGGATTTCAACAGACCCAAACGGTCGTTTGCGAATCGGTGGAGAACACCACCGAAGCCCCAGTCGCGAGGCCGCAGTACGCTCGTTGCGCTCCTCGCTCGCTCCGCTCGCTGCGGTGCTTACGTCGCCTACTGCGGCCTCGCGACTGCCCCTTCGAGTCCCATCCGACCGCGACCGCACCGCACCTCACGGCTCCCCAGCCTCGTCACCGGACGATGTCCGGTTGTAAGCGAGAGCGGTGCTCTCGCCCTGTCGGTGGTCCTCCGCTTCGCTTCGGACCACCGACTCCTCGCGCGTGCTCCTCGCAGCCGCCTTCGGCGGCCGCTCGCAGGCACGCGCCACCGCGGATACCTATTAAAATGCCTCCCGAAACCTCACACCCCGGTCACTCGTCTTATGGCCCCTCTCGCCACAACCTATTCCCTCCCGCCATTCGAATCACGTCTCGATGAAGATCGGTCTCATCTCGGACGTTCACGCGAACCTCCCCGCGCTGGAGACGGTCCTCGACGACATGCCGACGGTCGACCGCATCTACTGCGCGGGCGACGTGGTCGGCTACAACCCGTGGCCCGCCGACTGCGTCGAGCGCGTGCGCGATGTCGCGGCCGCGACAGTGCGCGGGAACCACGACCGCACCGTCGAGACCCCCGAGCGCTACCGCGCCAACCGGATGGCGGAGGCGGGGCTCGAACGCGCGAAGGCGTCGCTGTCGGCCGACCAGCGCGACTGGATCGGTGATCTCCCGCGCACGGAGACGTTCGGGGGCGACCGGTACCTGCTCGCCCACTCCCACCCCGCCGCCGAGCGCGAGGACGCCTACGTCTACCCGGACGACTTCCCGACCCTCGACCGGCACATGGGGGAGTACGACGGGATCGTCCTCGGCCACACCCACGTTCAGGGGGTCCGCGAGGTGGCCGGCGGCTTCGTCTGTAACCCGGGCAGCGTCGGCCAGCCCCGCGACGGCGACCCGCGGGCGGGCTACGCGGTCCTCGACACGACGGCCGACGGGGCCGACGCGGTCGAGACGCATCGCGTGGAGTACGACATCGACCGCGTCGCCGAGGCGGTCCGCGAGGCCGACCTGCCGGACCTGACCGCCGAGCGCCTCTACGAGGGGGAGTGAGTCAGGCGCCGTCGGCGGGATCGCCGGCGGCCTCCCCGCCCACGCCGCGATCGTCGCTCCCGACCTTCACGTCCAACCGCTCGTAGAGGAACGCCCACGAGTCGGTCTGCTCGTCGACGACCATCGAGGCGGGCTTGCCGACGCCGTGGCCCGTCTCTGACTTAGTCCGCAGGAGGAAGGGGCCGCCCTCGGCCTCGTGCTGGAGCCGCGCGGTCATCTTCCGGGCGTGCGAGGGGTGGACGCGCGTGTCGCTCGCGGCCGTGGTGAAGTAGACGGGCGGGTAGGTCGCGTCGGGATCGACGTTGTGGTACGGCGAATACTCCTTGAGATACTCGAACGCCTCCGGGTCCTCGGGGTGACCGTACTCCGTCGTCCACGACTCGCCGAGCAGGAACCGGTGGAACCGGAGCATGTCCAGCAGCGGGACCGCGCACTGCGCGGCCGCCCACAGATCCGGGCGCTGGGTGACCACCGCGCCGACCGAGAGCCCTCCGTTCGACCCGCCGGCGACCGCGAGGTGGTCCGCGTCGGTGAGCCCCGACTCGCAGAGCGCCTCGCCCGCCGCGACGAAGTCGTCGAAGGTGTGCTGTTTGTCTTCCAGCATGCCGGCCTCGTGCCAGGGCTCGCCGTACTCGTAGCCGCCGCGGGCGCACACCGCCGCGAACGCGCCGCCGTCGGCGAGGAACGGGAGCCGGAACCGGCCGAACGAGGGCGTGATGCTGTTGCGGAATCCGCCGTAGCCGTACAGCACGGTCGGACGGGGACCCTCAACGTTCACTTCCTCGCGGTAGCAGACGAACACCGGCACCTCGGCGCCGTCCGTCGAGTCGACGAACCGCTGTTCGACGACGAGGTCGTCGGGAACGGGGAGGTCCACCGAGTCGACCTCCGCCGACGCGAGTTCGGGCGCGTCGCCGCCCTCGCCGACCCCGTCGCCTTCGCCCGGCGATTCGTCGGCGAGGTCGAGTTTCCGAACCGCCGGCGGGCGGTCGAAGCCGGTCAGGCCGAAGAACGCCTCGGGCGCGTCGCGGTTCCCGGAGACCCACGTGACAGAGCAGTACGACGGCAGCGAGACGTCTCGGAGGTGCGTCCCGTCGCGGTCGTGGACAGAGAGCCGCGAGTGGGCGTCCCGCTGGCGGTGGACGAGGAGGCGCTCCGGGGTCGGCACGACCGACTGGAGGATCCCCTCGCCGCCGGGGAGGACCTCACGGCACTCCTCGAACGAGAGGTCCCCCTCGCGGAAGCGGTCGACGGAGCAGGCGAGCAGCCGTCGCCGGGGTGCGCCGTGGTCCGTCGAGACGAACGCCGTTCCGTCGTGGAACCGGACGGAGGTCTCGGCGTCGGTGTCGGTCAGGACCGGCCGGAGGTCGCCGTCGACTCGGACGTACCACTCGGTGCCGCCCACCATCTCGGAGAAAGCGACCGCGAGCAGTCCCGAGTCCGGGTCAACGGTCACGCGCGGCCAGACGTGCTGGTCGTCGTGTTCGAGGAGGACCGACTCCGCGTCGGGGCCGTCCGCGAACCGGAACCGGCGGATCTCCTTGTCCATCTGCGCGCCGTCGGCCGCGCCGCCGGTGGCGACGTAGACGAGCCCCTCGTCGTCGGCCGTCCACGCGAGGCTCCCGGCGTTGACGCGGCCGCGGTCGGGGAGGGACGCGATCTGCTCGACGCCCGGGCCGTATCCCTCGGCCTCCGGAGACTCAACTCCGGAGTCGCTCGGATCGGGGACCGACAGGACGCGCACGTCGTAGTTCTCGTCGCCCCCGTCGGTGACGCCGACCGCGACACGCTCGCCGTCGTGGGAGGGGACGTACCACGCCATCGACCGGGGCGGGCGGTCGCCGTCGCGGTTCGCCGCCCACGCGTTCGGGTCGACGAGGACGCGGTCGGTGCCGTCCGGCGCGTCGCGGACGACGAGCCGAGCGTGGTCCGCGCCGGGCTCGCGGACCGTTGCGAAGTACCGGCCCTCGCGAACGCTGATCGGACCGTAGTCGGCCACCTCGACGAGGTCCGCGAAGCGCGGGCGGAGGCGGTCGCGGAGGGCGTCGTCGAGCGCGGCGTCGACGTGGTCGTTCTGGGCGTCGGCCCACTCGCTGACCGCCGCGTCGTCGCCTTCGAGCCACCGGTACGGGTCGTCGACGTCGATCCCGTGGAGCGTCTCCGTGACGACCTCGCGTCTGGTCTCCGGCGGGGACGGCGCCGGAGCGGACTGTCGTGACATACGTTCGCCTGTGGCCGGTGACGCAAAACGGCTGGGGTCGCGGCGGCCGCGCCCGCCGGTTGGCTCACTTCGGGGTCAGCGAGGCGACCGGGCTCAGCGAGGCGACTCCGCCCAACGAAGCGACCCCGCCCACGATCGCGGAGTCACGGCCACAGTCCGGCGACGAACAGGAGGTTTCGGGCGGCGACCGCCAGCGAGAGCGCGCCGACGCCGCCGCACATCAGCGTCGCGACGAACCGCCGCGTCCCGCCGGCGACCGCGACCGGAACGCCGATGACCGCCATCCCGACGGCCTTCGTGAGGAGCATCCCGCCGAGGAGGCCGAACCGGGAGATGAACAGGCGGCCGACCGGCGACCCCTCGACGTACTCGCTCCCGGTGAGCGCGACGTACGTCGTTCCGACGTCGGCGGCCGCCCCGACGATCAGGAGGCCGACGGCGATGGCGAGGCGAGAGGGCACTGACTGGCCAGACGCGGTACGACCTCATAAACGTCCGGACCGCCTTCCCCTCGTCCCGCCTCGGAGTCCTGCGGTCTGACGGCGTCGCTCCGGGCGGCGGCGGGACGCACACTTCGAGTAGCGCGGGACGGTCGCGCCAGCGGTGGCTGGTCGCGGGGCGCGCACACCACGGCGCCATTTAAACCGGCGGAGCGCGTATCACGGGTAATGAGTTCGTCCGACGACGAGTACGAGATCGCGGTGGTCGGCGGCGGGCCGGCGGGGCTGACGACCGCGCTGTACGGTGCCCGCCTGGGGCACGAGACGGTGCTGATCGACCGCGGCGGCGGCCGCGCCGCGATGATGGCCGACACCCACAACGTGATCGGCGTCACAGAGGAAGTGTCCGGGAACGAGCTGCTCGCCACCGGGCGCGAGCAGGTACAGTCGTACGGCGGCACCTTCGAGCGCGGCTTCGTCACCGACGTCGAGCGCACCGACGACGATCGGTTCCGCCTGTCCACGAACGACAGCGAGATCCTCGCGGACCGCGTCGTCCTCGCGACGGGCTTCTCCGACGAGCGCCCGGAGCCGCCGCTCCCGCGGAACGCGAAGGGGCTCCACTGGTGTCTCCACTGTGACGCCTACATGTTCGTCGACGAGCCGGTGTACGTGATGGGTCACGGCGAGGCCGCCGCGCACGTCGCGATGATCATGCTGAACATGACCGACGACGTGGACCTCCTGACGCGCGGCGCGGAGCCGACGTGGAGCGATGAGACCGCGGCGCAGCTGGAGGCGCACCCGGTCGAGGTCGTTCACGACGACATCTCGGGCGTCGAGAACGATCCCGACTCCGGCTGGCTCGAAGCGATGGAGTTCGAGGACGGCACCCGCCGCGAGTACCGGGGTGGGTTCCCGATGTACGGCTCCGACTACAACACCGCGCTCGCCGAGGCGCTCGGCTGCGACCTGACCGACGGCGGCGAGATCGACGTCGACGACCACGGCCGCACCAGCGAGGACGGGGTCTTCGCGGTGGGCGACATCACGCCCGGCCACAATCAGGTGCCCGTCGCGATGGGGCAGGGGGCGAAGGCCGGTATCGCGGTCCATAAGGAGCTCCGCGAATTCCCGCGGTCGACGGAGGATATCGCGCAGGACGGTCCGGTCGACGAGGACGAGGTGCCCGCCATCCCGCCGCACCTCATGGCGACCGCCGTCGCCCACGAGGGGCACGCGGGCGGGCCGCGAGACGAGGCGACCGCCGAGGCCGGCGCGGAGCAGCCCGCGGCAGACGACGACTGAGGCGCCGCGAGGTCGCGACTCCGTCCGCTCGACGCGACCCGTCTCGGACGACGGCGAGGACGAGCCCGCGTCGACACGGCGACCTCTCTGATTCCCGGCCCCGGCCCCGAGGCAGAGGCCGTCGACGGTGACGCGGCGCTAACCCGTCTCTCGCCGACGGCACCTCGACCGCGGACCGCGTCAGTCCCGTCGATCGAGGACGGCTCGCACGAACGCGCCCTTCTCGGCGGTGTACCGCTGTCGGTTCTCGGGATACCGTGCCGCGAGCCGTCGTTTCAACGAGGCGTACCGCTCGGCGAGTTCCGGATCGCTCCGAAGCGCGTCCCTGAACGCGATCTTCTCGTGGTGGAACGCGCTTCCGACTTCGGCGATCGACAGATAGCACGTACGATTCTCTGGCGGTCCCTTCGCGAGGAACACCCGCCCGTCCACCTCATCGGGGCGCCGTTCGTAGCCGTGCGTTTCGAGCGCTGGGACGAGGTCGCTCGCGGTCGTCGATTCGTCGACTACGGCGAGCACGTCGAGTATCGGCTTGGCCGGCATCCCCTCGACCGCGGTACTGCCGATGTGTTCGAACTGACGGACGCGATCACCGACTGCGCTCCGTAACCGAGCCACCTCCGCGTCGTACGCGTCGCTCCACGACTCCCGATACGGCACGACTTCGACGGTCCCCCGTGCGAGTCCGACCACACTCGGGCCTCGTCCTCGCAGTATAAATCCTTTACAGCGTTCTCTTACCTCGTTCGGGGGCTCGCTGAGCGGAACGAATCGACCGTTAAGCGACGAAGTGATTCAGAAAATGTGCCAGCCGGGACTCCCGCGAGCGAGCGGGGGTACGGCCGGCGCACGACCGAAGGGAGTGCGCCGGCCGGGATTTGAACCGAAATCGGACGTGCTCGCTCACTCCGTTCGCTGCGCGCGACTGATAGGGTTCAAACCCGGCGGCGATTTCTCTCACTTCGTTCGAGAAATGCGCCGGCCGGGATTTGAACCCGGGCCATGAGCTTGGAAGGCTCAGGTCCTACCACTAGACCACCGGCGCTCGCGTCGGTCGATGACGCATCTACACGTAGGCGGAACGACTTTCATAAGCGTTCCGTGTTCTGACGGGGCTCGAACGCGATTCCCGGCGCCGATCCGGGTATGTATACTTAAAGAGCCACGATACTGCGGACGTGTCCCAGCGCTCTAGAACGCTTTTCAGCCGCTTAGAACCCTGTACGGTACATATGTGTGTACCAACCCAACGTACATCCGTGAGGTGACACCGATGTCATACCAATCGAGCAATCCGCTGGTCGGCGAGGTCGAGTTCGCCCTAGAGGGACCGTGGGCGACCTACTGGATCGCGTTCCTGCGCGTCGTGACCGGGTGGTGGTTCTTCCACGCCGGGGTCACCAAGATCATCGAGAACGGGTTCGCGTTCACCTACGGGCCGTCGTACATGAAGGGCATGACCGGCACCGCGCTGGGCGGCATCCCCGTCTGGATGGGGAACAACCTCGCGTGGCTCATCGAGCCCGGCGTGCCGCTGTTCGAGACGCTCATCGGCCTCGCGCTGATCGCGGGGGCGTTCACCCGGTTGGCCGCGTTCGGCGGGGTCATCTTCATGGTCCTGTTCTGGGTCGGGAACGCCGGCTTCGGTCACGGCGTCGTCAACAGCGACCTGATGGGCCTGTTCCTGTTCATGACCGTGATCGTGCTCGCGGCCGGTCGGTACTACGGGCTCGACGCGCTCCTCGAACAGACGGCGCTCGTCAAGCAGAACCCCAAGCTGCGGTACCTGCTCGGTTAAGAGGTGATTCACTATGACAGACACCATTGACAAGGCGGCACGGGCGTTGAGCGCGGGACTGATGCTGTTCGGCATCGTGGTCCTCGGACTAGTCGAGACGTTCACCGGCAAACCGTTCGCCCCGGCCCCGATAACCAACGAGGCGGGCGAGGTGACCGCGATGCCGCTGATCAGCCCGGAGATCCGGACCGGCTTCGTGCTGGCCGGCCTCGTGGTGCTCGGGCTGTACGCGGCCTACCGGTTCGTGGCGCCGCTCCCCGAGGACCGGGGCGTCAGCCACGAGACGATGGCTGACTGAGAAGCGAGGCACCCGGCCGCGACGTCACCGGTAGTGCTCGTCGCCGCGGGCGACGACGACCACTTTCCTTCGTTCTAACGTTCGCTGAGAGCCGTCTCCGGCTACGCCGAGTCGTCGGCGTGCGGCTCGCCTGGCTCTCCAGTTCCGTGAACGGTGCCGCCGTCGGTGCTGGCGGGGGCGGCGTCGGACGGCTCCTCGTCCGCGCCGAACGTGAACGCCGTCTCGCCCGATCTGCCGGCGGCGGGTTCGCCGACCGAATCGCCGTCCGCGCCCCCGACAACGTCGTCCCCGGCCTCGGCGTCGACCTCGAAGCCCTCTGTCATCTCCCGCAGGTCGCTGGCGCGCTCGTGGAGGTCGTGCGCCTGTTCGGACACCTCGCCGAGCGTGGCGGCCTGCTCCTCGGCGGCGGAGGCGACGGTGGTCGCCTCGGCGGTGGTCTGTTCGCTCACGCCCGCGAGGTCGTCGACCGCGCCGGTCACCTCGTTGACCGACTGCGCCTGCGCGTCCATCGCGCCGGAGATCTCCTGAACGCCGTCGTCGGCCTCGCTCACGCGGTCGGCGACCTCGGCGAGCGCGTCCTCCGCGTCCTCCACGACGTCGACCCCGTCGTCGACGCCCTCGCGGATCGCGGCCATCTCGTCGACGCTCTCGTCGGTACGCTCGCGGAGGCTCTCGATCAGCGACTCCACCTCCGCGGCGGACGCCTGGGTCTCCTCGGCGAGCGACTTGACCTCCTCGGCCACGACCGCGAAGCCGGAGCCGGCCTCGCCCGCGCGGGCGGCCTCGATCGAGGCGTTGAGCGCGAGCAGGTTCGTCTGGTCGGCGATCTCCGAGATCGTCTCGACGATGGCGTCGACCTCCGCCATCTCGGCCTCGAGCCGCTCGACCGTCTCCGCGGCGGACTCCGAGCGGGACTCGATCGCGTGGAGCTCGTCGACGGCGTCGGCGGCCGCCTCGCGCCCCTCCTCGGTGAGCGCGTCGGCCTGCCGGGAGGTGGTCGCGACCTCGTCCGCGGAGGCGGCGACCTCCTCGACGGTCGCCGACATGTCCTCCATCTCGCCGGCGACCTCGGCCAGCTGACGGCTCTGCCGCTCCGCCCCGGCCGATATCTCGTCGACCGCGTCGCTCGTCTCCCGGCCGGCGGCGGCGGCCTCGTCGGTGCCGTCGGTGACCGCGTCGCTCCGGTCGGCCACTTCGACCGCGAACGCGTCGACCTCCGCGATCGCGGCCTCCAGCTCGTCCATCGCGTCGTTGAACTCCGCGGCGATCGCGCGGAGCGCCTCGGGGTCGTCCGGCTCTGCGTCGAGCCGAGCCGTGAGGTCGCCGTCGGCGCAGGAGGCCAATGTCTCGCCGAAGTCGCCCGCCCGCGACTCCAGGCGGTCGGCGAACGCCTCGCTCTCCGCCTTCGCCGCCTCGGCACGCTCGCGCTGCGTCTCCGCCGACTCGATCTGCTCGCGCAGGGAGTCGCGCATGGTCGCGAACGACCCGGCGAGGTCGCCGAACTCGTCGCGCCGCGCCGTGTCGAAGTCGACGTCGAGGTCGCCGTCGGCCAGCGCCGACGCCCGGGCCCGGAGCTGGTTCAGCTCGACGACGGTCCCCCGGCCGAGCGTCACGCCGATGAGCCCGAGCCCGACGACCGCGACGCCGACGATGAGGAGCAGGTTCCGCCCGATCATCCCCGAGAGCGCGTACGCCTCTGAGAGGGGGACGTGGACCGCGACGTACCAGGCCTCGGTTGGAACCGGGGCGTAGGCGACGAAGTACCGCTCGCCGTCGGCGAGTTCGAGCGTCGCCGACGGGACGGACCCGATCGGGTTCTGTCGGTCGAAGAGCTGCGACCGGACCGGTTCGTCGTACCGCTCGCCCGCGACGCCGTCGCGATCGCTCGCGCCGATCTCGCCGTCGGTCTCGACGATCGAGGTGAACGTGCCGTCCGTCGGTTGCCGGAAGTCGCCGACGAGCGAGCCGAGCGAGACCTCCATGACCACGTATTTTCGTTTCGGCGTCCCGGCCACGTAGGCGACCCGGCGCTCGCCGTCGACCTCGTACGTCGCCGTCGTGGTGACGGTGTCGCCGAGCAGGAGCCCGTCGTCGAACCACTGCTGGCTCGTGAGCGTCTCCGCTCGGTCACCGTTCCCGCCCGCCTCGTCGGTCGACGCGAGTACCGCGCCGTCCTCGGGGTCGATGTAGTGGAACGCAAGCACGCCGTCGCTCGCCCGAGACAGATGCGAGGAGAGATACGCCGCGACGGCGGCCGAGTCCTCGCTGTAGATGTCGTTGTCAGCGGCCTCCGCGACGGTCCCGCGCCGGTCGGCGGTCCAGCTGCCGGCTTCGGTGGCGCTCAGCTCCGCGACGGCCGTGTAGTCGCTCTGGGCGCTCGACTCGAGCTGCTCGGTCGTCTCCGCGTACGTGACGGCCCCGACGGCGCCGATCGCGAGGACAACGACGACGAGGGCGACGAGGAACTTCGCGAGGTAACTCCGGGCCACCGCGTCGGGCGCGACCCGACGCAGGACCCGTTCGAGGAAGGTGTCGGCCATTACCAGCAGGCGGTCGGCAGGGACCCTTTAATCCACCCCCGTCGATATTGTCTGTGATAATCAGGGGCGTTCCGGCTCGACTTCCGCGTAACAGTTCCCACTGGATAGCTCCGTTCGACGCGTTTCGAGAGCGCTCTCGCCGAGATCCGTCTCGAACTCCGCGGGCGAGTAGATGTGATAGTACCGAGGCACCGTCTCGCCGCCCGGCAGCGTCCAGTCGACGGTCGTGTCGAACCCCTCGTCGCGGTCGAACCGGTCGTGGGCCGTGCTCCACGCGCTGACGAGCGCGACGCCGCCGGGCGCGAGGACGCGCGCCAGCTCGTTCAGGCTCTCGACGCGGGCGCTCCGCGGCGAGAGGTGGTGGAGCGTGGCGACGTAGACGGCGAGGTCGACCGCGCCGTCGCGGACCGGGAGCGCCGTCGCGTCGCCGTGGACGAACGCGGTCGCGTCGGCGAACCCCCGGTCGCGGGCGCGGGCCGTCGCCTCGGCGAGCAGCCCGCGGCTGAGGTCGAGGCCGACCGCGGTCTCGGTGCGCGCCGCGAGCGCCTCCGTGTGGCGGCCGTTGCCGCAGCCGACGTCGAGCGCGAGCCCCCCCGACCGACCCTCTAAGAACGACTCCACCTCGGGCCACGCGTACTGCCGCGTCTTCGAGAAGTGGGTCGCGATGCGGTCGTACGTCGACTGCGGATCGCCGGTCGGCTGCGGGTCCATACCGGCTTCTCGGCCGCGACGGGGATATGTCGACCGGACGCCTCACACCGCCCCGATCGCGGCGAACGCGACGAGCGTGAGCGCGAGCAACACCACGACGTGTTTCACGCCGTCGCGGACCGACCCCTCTCCGAGCTGTCCGGCGACGAGCCCGGAGCAGACCGCCTGGATCGACGCGGCGTGGAAGAACAGCTGCTTGTAGACCGCCACGTCGATGTCGCCGATCCCGTCCGTGATCCCGCCGGGTCCGCCGGAGACCCCGCTCCCGGTGTCGGGGAGTCCGCCGCCCGTCCCCGGGACGCCCGCCGCCTCGATGGCCGGGATGAACGACACCGACAGCGCCGCGATGATCCCGAGGAAGACGAGGAAGGAGATGTAGATGACAATGAGATATGTTAACATCACTTGTCGGCGTTCGCGCCGGAGCGCCCACGTCGCGCGCGATTCGTCGGCCGCGATCCGGAGGACGGGACCCACGTCCCCGCTCGCCTGAATCGCGTTGGTGACGAGCGCGACCGCCCGGGAGGTCATCGGCGACCGGACCCGTCGCTCCAGCCGGCGCAGCGCCGTGGAGACGTCCGCCCCCCAGTCGATGTCTCGGCGCGTCCGGCGGAGGTCCTCCGTCAGGGCTTCCAGGTTCGAGTCGGCGACGCGGCGGACGCTGCCGACCACGTCGGTGCCCGCCTCGTTGACGCTGGCGAGCCGGTCGAGGAAGTCCGGCACCGCGGACTCGACGCGGCGGACGCGGCGCTTGCCGAACTCGTAGGCGACCGCGTACGCCGCGAGGACGAGGGCGGTCGCGACGACGAGCGGGCCGTCGACCTGGTCGATCATCTCCATGGGCGTCCCGAGCGTGACCGGGAACGCGAAGACGAGCAGCCCGACGACCGCGGCCGGGACGACGGCGAGGAGCACCGTTCGCGGCGAGGCGAGCACCGTCTCGACCGGCGACGCGACCAGCCGCCGCACGCTCCGGAGGCGGTCGTACACGCGGAGCCGCTCCCGGCTCGCCGCCCAGCGGTCCGCTCCGGTACCGCCCGCGCCGGCGCCGTCCGCCCCGGAACCGCCCGCGCCGCTCTCGGCGGCCGCTCCCCCGTCGAACCGCGGCGAGTCGCCCCGGTCGCCGGGCTCGTCCGTGGCGTGGCGCACGCCCGTGACCGAGGGGGTGTCCGGGTCCGCGAGCGACGACTCCGCGACGGTCTCGGTGCCGCCGACGCCCTGCGTCACGCTGTCGACGTAGACGACGAAGCCGAAGGTGGCGAGCGGCACGCCGAGGTAGACGACGACGCGGAGGAGCGGGAGGGTGTCCTGTAAGACGAGCCCGATGACGACGAGGATGGTGATGAAAAACAGCGGGCCCGCGACCAGCGCCGTCACGTACGCCTCGGCGAACGTCGAGAGCAGTTCGAGGTACTGCTCCTGTTTCGCCTCCGCCTCCGCCTGATAGCGCTCGTACTGGTCGTTGAGGAACTCCGACACCGACTGCCCGGTGCCGAGGACGGACGCGAGGTTCTCCGAGAAGTCGGCCAGGTCGTCGCTCGGCGTCCGCCGGGAGATGCGCTGGAGCGCGGTGAGCGCGTCGGTTCCGAAGGCGTTCATGTCGCGGACCGCGACCGACAGCTCGGCGGCGGCCTCGCCGTACACCTCCTCGTTCTCCGCGAGCGTGTCCATCACCCGGGGAAACGCCATCCCGGAGCGCGAGAGCGCGTACATGAACGCGACCGTCCGCGGCAGCGTGGCGTCGATCTCCGCCGCCCGCGCGGCGGCGCGCTGGTCGAGCAACTGCCACCGAGCGAGGTAGGCGCCGAGCGCGAGGCCGGAGCCGACCGTCGCGGAGACGACCGCGAGCAGGACGAACAGCCGACCGAGCCCGAGGTCGGCGAGCCGCGCGACGACCGCGACGAACTCGACCGACGCCGGGAGCGCCGCGCGGATCGCGGCCTCGCCGACGTCGAGCGCGGCGAGCAGCGCGCCGGCCGCGTACACGCCGATGACGCTGCCGGCGACCCCGAGGACCGCGGCGTACAACAGGGTCCGCGAGGCGTACACGCGGTGCGTCGTGCCGGCGACGTGGGCCGCGCGCATTCGGTCGCGCTGAGCCTGCCGCCGCGCCTCGTTCTCGCCGACGTAGTCGCCGAACGCCGACAGGGCGACGCGGGTGACGAACAGGTCGGCCCGGTCGTCGACGAGCGGCAGCGCGAGCGCGAGACAGACCGCGACCGCGGCGACGAGGGGGAGGTACTCGATCATCGGTCCGTGGCGTCGGATCCCGCGTCTCCGGCGCGCGCGCCGTCGCCGTCGGAGGCGTCGGGGCCGCGGTCGGTGCCGCCGCCCGGCGAGGCGTCTTCGGCCGCGAACTCGTCGGGGTCGACGCCGTCGGCCGCGGCGGCGCGCTCGTCGAGCTTCTCCATCACGCGGTCGGCGTCGGCGTAGTACTCGTTGACGAGGGCGGTGAACGTGCGGTAGTCGTCGATGCCGAGCGCGGAGAGGAGTTCGAGGAATCGCTCGCGGCGCCGGACCTCGCGGAGCAGCTCCGACCGGGACCAGCCGCGCTCGTCGGCGATCTCCTCCAGCAGCGACGAGTCGTTGCGCCGGAACGTGTCGGAGTCCGGCCGCCACTCGAACGCCGAGGAGTAGTCGAGCTCCCCGGTGCGCTGGTCGATACCGCCGATCTCGCCGATCGTCTTCGCGCGGCGGACGCGCTCGTCGTCGGCGCGGGTGAGCGTCTGGACCGACAGCATGTCGAGCGACTGAACCATCGCGCGCGGCACGTTGATCGGCTCGTTCTCCAGCCGGTTGATCACGGTCTCGATCGAGTCGGCGTGCATCGTCGAGAACGTGGTGTGACCGGTGTTCATCGCCTGGAAGAGCGTGATCGCCTCCTCGCCGCGCACCTCGCCGACGACGATGTACTCGGGGCGGTGGCGCAGCGCCGACCGCAGAAGGTCGTACATGTCGATGTCGGTCCCCTCGTACCGGCGCTCGCGGGTGACCGCCGAGAGCCAGTTGTCGTGGTACAGCGAGAGCTCGCGGGTGTCCTCGATGGTGAGCACCTTCGCCCGCGGCGGGACGAACATCGACACCGCGTTCATCGAGGTGGTCTTCCCGGACGCGGTGCCGCCCGCGAAGATGAGGCTCTTGTTGTGCTCGATACAGAGCCAGAAGTACGCCATCTGCTCGACGGAGAACGTGCCGTACTCCACGAGGTCGACGGGGGTGAACGGGTCCTCGGCGTACTGGCGGATCGTGAACGCCGAGCCGCGCGGGGTCACCTCCTCGCCGAGCGCCAGCTCCGCGCGTGAGCCGTCGGGGAGCGTCGTCTCGACGATGGGGTCGCCGACCGAGACGTGGCGGCCGGACTGCTGCGCGAGCCGGATCACGTAGCTGTCGAGCGCCTCCTGTCCGAAGGAGACGTTCGTCTCGATGTCGGTGTACTCGTCGTGGTAGACGAAGATCGGGAGGTCGTAGCCGTCACAGGAGACGTCCTCGATGTGGCGGTCGTTCAGCAGGGGGTCGACCTTCCCGAAGCCGCGGAAGTCGCGGTAGAGGTAGTACACCAGCGCGTGGAACGTGTCCATCTCGGCCTCGACGCCGTACCCCTCCAGCAGCGTCTCGAGTTCGGTCCTGAGCGTCTCCTCGTCGGTCTTGCCGCTCCCCTCGCGGTAGAGGAGGGGGTCGCGGATGTCGTCGACGACGCGGTCGAGGAGCTCGCGCTCGAACGCGTCGAGCTCGGGCTCGACCGCGTAGTAGCGGTGTTCGCTCTCGGCGTCGTCGTAGGTGATCACGACGTACGCGTACGGCGCGTTCACCCAGTACCGGTCGACTTCGGTCTCGTCTTCCGGAACGACGAACGACGCGAGCGGGCCGTCCTCGCCCGGGCGGAACGGCCGGACATCGAGCGTCGACCCCTGAAGCAGCTCCCACGTCCGGGAGAGCCGCCGCTGGAGGGCCTCGATCCGGTCGCCGAGGTCGCTCTCGCCGGCCTCGCTCGCCATGGATACGGTGCCCTAGAGGCGGGGGGAAGTTAAACTACCCCCGACGATTATCAGGACCGACATCGAGGTCCGCCGCCGCGGTCCCGACCGAGTGCCGATCCGGTCCCGGCGCGGCGCGGACGCCCGAGCATCGTCGGTTCCGCGCCGCCGCTCCGCCCGTTACGTTGATACGGCCGGACCGCAAAGCATCCGATAGGAAATGCGGCGTGACTACTTCGAGTTGACCGTCGAGGGCGTCGGAAACGACGCCGGCTCCCAGTCGCCCCCGCTGGTGCGGATCGACTTCCACGGTCCGGAGGATCTCCTCCGCGAGCGACTCTCGGGGGGCGAAAGCGAGGACATCATCGTCGAGACGGACGACGACCTGCTCGCGGCCGACCAGATCGACGTCGCCTTCCGGCTCCGCGAGCCGCTGGACGAGGCGGACGAGCCGGAGGGCGTCGTCGGCGTCACCAACCGATACACGGGCGACTTCATCCTCGAACTCAACGAGACGGCGACGGACGTACTCCCGTTCATCCACGCCGCGCGCGACGCGACCGACGACGGCGACGCGCGGTACCGCGTCGAGATCGACGTCGACGGCGAGCGCCTCGTCGCCTACGACAAGGACACCTTCCTCGTGTACGACCAGGAGGGGAACCTGCTCCGCAGCGAGAGCCTGATTCCCTCCGGCGTCGAGCTGTAACCGGTTTTTCGGACTCAGAGGCTGACGCTGTCGGGAACGAACCGGACCGCGTCGCCCGGTCGGAGGTCGAACGCGCCGTCGCCCCGGCCGTCGTTCACGTCACACTCCGCGTAGCCGTGGCTCCCGACCGTGACGAGGCGCTCGCCGGGGTCGACGGCGCCGAACGTCTCCGCGACCGGCGTGAGGTCGCCGTTCACGCGGACCCAGTCCCGGCCGCGGACAAGCTCGCCGGGGACGTTGGTGATCACGTTGCCGAACCGGTCGATCGCGAGCACTTCGCCGTCAACGGCGACCACGTCGCCGGTGTCGGCCTCGTCGTCGGTACCGTCCTCGCTGTCGGTGCCGTCCTCGGCGTCGGTGTCCTTCTCGGCCTCGCCCGCGTCGCGTTCGACCGACGGCTCGGGAAAGCGGACGTCCACGGGGTCGTTCGCGGGCGCGAGGTCGTCGATCCCCGCGAGCGCTTCGGCGACCGCGTCGACCGCGGGCTCCCCGTCCGACGCCGTCAGTTCGTCGTCGAGCGCCGTCCGGACGCGGGCCGCGGTCGGCGCGAACACGTCGCGGCCGTGGAACGTCTCGCTCGCGGGGTCGTCGACCGCGATGGACCAGACCTCGACATCCGACTCGCCGGCCGCCAGCGCGCGGGCCGGCGGCATCGCGAGCCCGTTGTCGGGCGCGACGATGACGTGCGCGCCGGCCCGGACGACGAGGGCGTCCCGGTCGGTGCCGACGCCAGGGTCGACGACGGCGCAGTGGACCGCCGGCGGGAACTCCGGGAGGACGAACCGGAGCCAGAACGCGGCGGCCCGGGGGTCCCCGCGCGGCAGATCGTGCGCAACATCGATCAGCTCGGCGTCAGTGTGCCGGCGAATCACTCCCTTCATCGCGGCGGGGTACGGCGACCCAAAGTCCGAGGTGAGCGTGATCATACCGGAACCCGCGTGCGGCGCGGGGTTAAATGGAACGGGCGTCGTCGTCGCCGGTCTCCGTATCTGTCCACGAGCAGGCGGCCGGAGCGTCGGAGTCGGCGCCGAGGCTTCGAAGCGATCGGCGGTCGGTCCGCGATCGGCGGTCCGAGGCGGTCAGCCCTCTTTACACGGATCGCCGCGCTACAGGTCGGACGGCTCGCCGCCGTTCGAGTCCGTCTCCGCGATCCGGCGGATGCGCTCGACGCCGTCGACTTCGCGGATCACGTCGACGACGGGGTCGGGGACGAGGTCGGCCCACTCCCGGCCGCGGATCATGCGCTCGCGGAGTTCGGTCCCCTCCAGCACGTCGCGGCGGAACATCGGCGACTGGCGCACCTCGACGCCCGCCTCCTCGAACAGGCGGACCACGAGCGGGTTGTTCGAGTAGGCCACGTCGAAGCGCGGGGTCATGCTCTGGACGTGGCTCACCCACACGGAGTTCCGGTCGAGGTCCTCGATCGGGACGACGTAGGTGGTGGCGTCGAGCTCCTCGACCGCCTTCGTCACCATCATCACGCGCTCGCCGGCGGTGAATGGGTTCCGCGTGGTGTGAGAGTCGCCGGCGGAGCCGATCCCCAAGACGAGCTCGTCGACCTCCGCCGCGATCTCTTCCACCATGTGCCGGTGGCCGTGGTGGAACGGCTGATACCGGCCGATGTAGAACCCCCGCATGAGTCTACGTACCGTCGGCGTCATTTATAAACCCCGTGGGAACGCTCGCGGGGCGTGATCGGTCGATATACGGCTTGAAAGCGGTGTTTACTGCCCCCGGGGCTACCCCTCCGGGGGGAGAAAGTATATCAGTAACCGACCCGTCCTTTTCGATAGCGACACCCGATTCTATGAGCAACGAGAAGGACACGAACGACCCGACGGCCGACGACCCCGACGAACCGCCCCACGGCGGCGTCGACGACTCGAGTCCGGCGGGGAACGGCGAGGACGCCACGCCCGGCGACCCCGAGCCCGACGACGGCCCGGCGAACGAGTCCGGCGTCGACGAGGACCCGGCCGCGGACTCCGACGACGACCCCTGGGACGACGGGGTCATCGTGGACGACGACGGGTTCGACGAGGGTCGGAACGGCGACGCCGCCGATCCGGCCGACGACGGCGGGATCGACGAGCTCGGCAGCACCGTCGAGGTCGAGGGCGCCGAGATCGAAGAGGACCCCGACGAGGACGACCTCCTCGGCGGGCTCAAGATAGACACGACGGCCGAACTGGAGATCCCGGACCGGCTCGTCGACCAGGTCATCGGGCAGGAACACGCCCGCGACGTGATCATCAAGGCGGCGAAGCAGCGGCGCCACGTGATGATGATCGGCTCCCCCGGGACGGGGAAGTCGATGCTCGCGAAGGCGATGTCCGAGCTCCTCCCCAAAGAGGAGCTTCAGGACGTGCTGGTGTACCACAACCCCGAGGACGGCAACAAGCCGAAGGTCCGGACGGTGCCGGCCGGTAAGGGCGACCAGATCGTCGAGGCGCACCGCGAGGAGGCGCGCAAGCGCAACCAGATGCGGTCGCTCCTGATGTGGATCATCATCGCCGTCGTACTGGGCTACGCGCTCATCATCGTCGGCCAGATCCTCGTCGGCATCATCGCGGCCGGCGTGGTGTACCTCGTCTTCCGCTACCTCAACCGCGGTTCGGATGCGATGATCCCGAACCTGCTGGTGAACAACGGCGACACGAAGACCGCGCCGTTCCGCGACGCGACCGGCGCGCACGCCGGCGCGCTGCTCGGCGACGTGCGACACGACCCGTTCCAGTCCGGCGGGATGGAGACGCCCAGCCACGACCGCGTCGAGGCGGGCGCCATCCACAAGGCGAACAAGGGTGTGCTGTTCATCGACGAGATCAACACGCTCGACATCCGCAGCCAGCAGCACCTCATGACGGCGATCCAGGAGGGAGAGTTCTCGATCACGGGCCAGTCCGAGCGCTCCTCGGGCGCGATGGTCCAGACCGAGCCCGTCCCGACCGACTTCGTCATGATCGCGGCCGGGAACCTCGACGCGATGGAGAACATGCACCCGGCGCTGCGCTCCCGGATCAAGGGGTACGGTTACGAGGTGTACATGGAGGACACCATCGAGGACACCCCGGAGATGCGCCGGAAGTACGTCCGGTTCATCGCCCAAGAGGTCGCGAAGGACGGCCGCCTGCCCGAGTTCTCGGCGGAGGCCGTCGAGGAGATCATCCTCGAGGCCAAGCGCCGTTCCGGCCGCAAGGGCCACCTCACGCTGAAGATGCGGAACCTCGGCGGGATGGTCCGCGTCGCGGGCGACATCGCCCGGGGCGAGGACGCCGAGATGACCACCCGCGAACACGTCCTTCAGGCGAAGGGGCGCTCGCGCTCCATCGAGCAGCAGCTCGCCGACGACTACATCGAGCGCCGCAAGGACTACGAGCTCCAGGTCTCCGACGGCTACGTCGCCGGCCGCGTCAACGGCCTCGCGGTGATGGGCGAAGACTCCGGGATCATGCTCCCGGTGATGGCCGAGGTGACGCCGACCCAGGGCGGCGGGCAGGTGATCGCCACCGGCCAGCTCAAGGAGATGGCCGAGGAGTCGGTCCAGAACGTCTCGGCGATCATTAAGAAGTTCTCCGACGAGAACATCTCGGAGAAGGACATCCACATCCAGTTCATCCAGACGGGGCAGCAGGGGGTCGACGGCGACTCCGCGTCCATCACGGTCGCGACCGCTGTCATCTCCGCGCTGGAGAACGTCGGCGTGGACCAGAGCCTCGCGATGACCGGCTCGCTGTCGGTCCGCGGCGACGTGCTCCCCGTCGGCGGGGTCACCCACAAGATCGAGGCGGCCGCGAAGGCCGGCTGCGACCGGGTGATCATCCCCGCAGCCAACGAGCAGGACGTGATGATCGAAGACGAGTACGAGGAGATGATCGAGGTCATCCCGGTCTCGCACATCAGCGAGGTCCTCGACATCGCCCTCGAGGGCGAGGCCGAGAAGGATTCGCTCGTCTCCCGGCTGAAGTCGATTACGGGCTCCGCGCTGAAGGACGGCAACGTCTCCGGCCCGTCCAACCCGAGCCCGCAGTAGGCGGCTCCGCGCCCCGCGGTCCAATTTCTTCTGTCCTCGCTTTCGTTCCGGCGAGCCGCCGCACCGCGGTCTTCGCCCGCGATTCGAGTGCCGCCCGCCGAGTCCGGTCTCGGTCGCTTATCGAGCGAGGTTGTCTCCGCCGCCCGTGTTTTGTAGAATATACACAATATCGATGCGCCAAACAAACGATCCACCGACGGGGACAAGACGTATTTCGCGGCGATCGATACGATTTCAACCCCGGCTATAGCCACATGAGCGCGTTTCGGTCGATATCTCGGAGGGGACGCCGACCACTCCGAGTGAATCAGCGGGCGGAATTAATAAGTTAGTATAGCACATACTACGCAATACAGATGTCAGGGATCGCGATCGTCGGCGGGGGACCGACCGGACTGAACGCCGCCATCTACACCGCTCGGGCGGACAGGCGAACGCTCGTGTTCGACGACGGGGGCGGGACCACCCGTGACGTGGACACGATGGAGAACGTCTACGGGTTCCCGGACGGGGTCACGGGCCCGGAGCTCGTCGATCTGGGGCGAGAGCACGCGCGGAAGTACGGCGCCGAGATCGTCGAGGAGGAGGTCGTTCGGATCGAGCCGGACGGCGACCGCTACCGCGTCGAGACGACCGTCGACGAGTACGTCGTCGACGGGGTTATCATCGCGACGGGCGCGGACTACGAACGGCCGGCCATCGCGGGCGTCGAGGCGTACGAGGGCCACGGCGTCTCCTACTGCGTCGAATGCGACGCGTACTTTTACCGCGACAGCCCCGTCGCTGTCGTCGGCGACGACAACTACGCCGCGACCGAGGCGTTGATGCTGCTCGACTACACCGACGACGTCCGGATCCTCACCAACGGGTCGGCGTTCGAGGCGGACGACGGCTTGCGGGACCGGGTCGCCGACGCGGGGATCCCGGTGGTCACCGACGACCTCGATCGGCTCGCCGGCGAGGAGGTCCTCGAAGCCGTCGTCACCCGAGAGGGCGACGAGATCCCGGTCGACGGGCTGTTCGTCGCGCTGGGCACCGCCGGCGGCACCGACCTCGCGGAGATGCTCGGCGTCCCCGTCGAGGGAGACGACATCGTCACCGACGAGGCGCAGTCGACGCCGGTGGACCGGGTGTACGCCGCGGGCGACGTTACCGGCGGCCACCAACAGATCGCGACCTCCGTCGGAGAGGGAGCCCGAGCGGCCATCAATCTGCTCGAGGAGCTCCGCGGGGCGGACTACATCGATTACAAGAAGCTGGACTCGCAGCCGGCCTGACCGGTCCGACCGCTGACGCGCGCGAAGCGCGAAAGCGGCGCGCGGGTCCGGGCTCGCGGGTCCAGAGCGGTTTATATAAGACTCCATAATGTGCCGTGCCGCACAACACGCCCGTCGTTTTAGGTAGGCCTAAATGGTGGTCGCGCTGGCCGACATCCCGTCGGGCGAGTGGGTGGAACTGGTCGACGTGCCGGACGGCGAGCGCCGCGCTCGGTTACTGCGACTCGGCCTGCTGGACGGCCGCGTCGAGTGTCGCCGCCGGATCCGCAACGGTCCGGTCGTCGTCAGGCGTCGCGGGACGGAGGTGGCGCTCGGCCGGTCGCTGGCCCGGGAGATAACCGTCGAGCGAGCGGCCCCCGACGACGCACCGCGATGACCGCGAGCGGGGACGCGGACCGCGGGCCCACATCCGGCGACGCCGAGGCGTCCGCGGCGCTGGTCGGCGCGCCCAACGCGGGCAAGAGCGTGCTGTTCGGACGGCTCACGGCCGAGTACGCCGACGTCTCGAACTACCCCGGCACCACGGTCGAAACGACCGCGGCGACCCTCGGGTCGACCCGCCTGATCGATACGCCCGGGGTCCACGGGATATCGTCGTTCTCTGAGGAGGAGCGGGCCACGAGGGCGGTCGTCTTGGAGGCGGACGCGGTCGTGAACGTTGTCGACGCCACGCGGCTCGACCGTGACCTGTTCGTGACGCTACAGCTGTTGGACATGGGCGTGCCGACCGTCGTCGCGCTGAACATGATGGACGAGGTCGAGGCCGACGGCGTCGAGATCGACGTCGGCGCGCTGGAGGCGACCCTCGGCGTCCCCGTCGTCCCGACCGTCGCCGTCACCGGCGCCGGCGTCGACGAGTTGCGCGATCGGCTCCCGGAAGCGACCGCCCCCGAGTCGACGCCCGTCGACGCGTACTACGACGCGCTCCCCGACGGGATCGAGGCCGGGCGGGCGGAGAAGACACTCCTCGTCGAGGGCGACGAACCGACGGCTCGCCGCGTCGGTGCCGGCGGCCTCGCGGCCGACGGGGGCGACGCGCCGCTCGCCGGCCTCGGAGAGCGGGAGGCGGTGTATCGCGAGCGCCGGACGCGCGTCCGGTCGGTCGTCGAGGCGGTCGAACGGGGTCCCGCTCCCGGACGGAGTCGCGGGGGACGGCTCGGAGACCTGTTGCTGCGGCCGGTGACGGGGATCCCGATCGCGCTCGCGCTCCTCCTCGCGGTGTTCTACGTCATGGGGGTGCTCGTCGCGCAGCGCGTCGTCGGCTACGCGGAGACCGTGGTCTTCGGGCGATACTACACGCCGGCGGTCGAGGCGGCCGTCGCGGATCTGCTCCCGGCGCGCGGGTGGGCCGCGCCCGTCGAGTTCCTGCTCGTCAACGATAACCTAGGGCTGCTGACGGTCACCGTTCGGTACACCCTCGGGGTCCTGCTCCCGCTCGTGGTCGCGTTCTACCTCGTGATCGGGACGCTCGAAGACGCCGGCGTCCTGCCGCGACTCGCCGTGGTGACGGACAGAGGGCTCGACAGGATCGGGCTCAACGGCCGCGCGGTCGTCCCGCTGATCGTCGGCGTGGGATGCGTGACGATGGCGGTCGTCTCCACCCGAATGGTCGGGTCGCGCCGGGAGCGGCTCATCACGACGGCGCTGCTGGGCCTCGCGATCCCCTGCTCGGCGCAGATCGGCGTCGTCGCGGGGTTGCTCGCGGAACTCGGGGTCGTCTGGTGGGGCGGCTACGTGGCGGTGCTACTCGGGGTCCTCGGGGCCGCCGGCGTCGTTCTCGACCGGACGCTCCCCGGCCGACAGGACGCGCTGATCGAGCAGCTCCCGCGGCTACGCCTCCCCCGCCCGACGAACGTCGCCCGGAAGACGGCGAACCGGACCGCCGCGTTCCTCGGGGAGGCGGCCCCGCTGTTCGGGGTCACCGCGGCGGCGGTGTCGACGCTCGAGTACCTCGGCGCGCTCGACGCGATAGTCGGCGCGCTCCGGCCGCTGACCGCGGCGCTGGGCTTACCCGCGTCGTTCGGCGAGGTGCTCGTGTTGGGACTGATCCGCCGCGACTTCGCCGCCGCAGGGATGACGGGCCTGACGCTGTCGGCGTCACAGACCTTCGTCGGACTGGTCGTCGTCACCCTGTTCGTCCCGTGTATCCTCACGATGGCGATGATCCTCAGGGAGCGCGACGCGCGGAGCGCGCTCCTCGTGTGGGTTGGCTCTTGGGTCACGGCGTTCGCCGTCGGCGGCGGCGTCGCGGCCGCCTTGGAGGTGATCGCGTGATCTGTCCCCGCTGCGAGTACGAGTTCGATCCGGCGAACGGGCTCTCGTGTCCGCGCTGCGGCGCGCCCGCGTCATGTTCGGGCGTCTCCTGCGCCGAGTGCGGCGCGTGTTCGTCGCCCTTCGAGCGACTCCGCCGACGGCTCGCGGAGCGACTCGCAGGCGAGCCCCGTCGCGACCAGGACTCCTCCGGGGACGACCCCGCGAGCGAGTCCTGACGAACGCCGGTGCGAGACGGCGCGGGTCGCGGTCGGGCGCTCTGAGAAGCCCCCGTCGCTCGCGCCGGACGCTCGGCCGGGCCGTCGCGGAGCGGGCGTCCGGGTCAGCCGACCGACTCCCAGTTCCGGTACAGCGCCACGCCGAACGCGAGGACGATCCCGCCGACCCCGACCTGCCGGCCGACCGTCCCGAAGTCGCCGTCGAGGCCGGCGACGACCGCTCTGACGGTCATCACCACCGTGACGAGCGCGACGAGCGCCAGCACGGCGTGCCGTGTTTCCATGCGTGAACGCAGTCGCCTCGCCACCCAAAACGATGGCTTGGCGCAGGACAACGTCGGACCAGCGGGCGAGCCGCCGCGTCGCCGCCGAGAGGGCGGCGGCGGGCGCTCCGCGGCCGGTTGTCCTGTGCCAACTCCGGGGTTATGGACGAGGAATGCGCAGTGTTACGCGAGGAGACCGCCGCGTCGCGCGCCGGAGTGAACTTTCCAACCCGGACCCACCACGACATGATCGATCCAGTACTCGCAAGCCGATTCCAGTTCGCCCTGACGACGATCGTCCACATCATCTTCCCGGTGATGAGCATGGGACTGGCCCCGTTCCTGATATACTTCACCTGGAAGGACGTGCGGGGCGGCGACCCGGTGTACGAACAGCTGCGTCGCTTCTGGACGAAGATATTCGCCGTCTCGTTCGTCGTCGGGACGGTCACCGGGATCGTCTTAGAGTTCGAGTTCGGGACCAACTTCGCGGCGTTCTCGACGACCGCCGGCGAGCTGTTCGGCGGCCCGCTCGCCGTCGAGGGGATGATGGCGTTCATGCTGGAGGCGACGTTCCTCGGCGTCTTCGTGTTCGGTCGCGAGCGCGTCTCCGACCGGTTGTACCTGGTGTCCAGCCTCGCCGTCGGCGTCGGCACGTGGCTGTCCGCCGTCTGGATCCTCATCGCGAACTCGTGGATGCAGATGCCGCGCGGCTACGAGCTCGTGACCGAGAACGGGCAGGAGGTGGTCCACCTCGTCGACCCGCTCGCGGCGTACCTGACCCCCCGGTTCGGCTACATGTACGTCCACATGCAAAACGCCGCCGTCGAGTCGGTGGCGCTGTTCATGGCGGGCGTCTCCGCGTACTTCGTCTACCGACACCACGTCTGGGGACACCAGACGGAGAACATCGCCTTCTGGCAGAAGACGCTCAAGATCGCGCTGGTCGCGCTGCTGATCACGGCCCCGCTACAGGTGCTTCAGGGCGACCTGTACGCGCGGCACGTCTACGAGACGCAGCCGCAGAAGTTCGCCGCCATGGAGGCGGTCTGGGACACCGAGGCGTACGTCCCGGAGTACATCTTCGCGATCCCGACGGACCTGAGCCAGTTCACGGACCCCCGCGCGAAGGAGCTGTTCGGTCTCGGCATCCCGGGCGGGGCGTCGTGGCTCGCCAGCGGGGGCGACGCGACCGCGGAGATCCGCGGACTGAACACGTTCGAGACGGAGGCGCCGCCGGTCGCCGTCGTGTTCTGGTCGTTCCGCGCGATGGTCGGGATGGGCTTCTGGTTCATCCTGCTCGCGTTCTGGGGCGGCTACCGGTGGTACACGGGCGAGCTGTTCGAGGACGGGCTGCTCCACAAGGCGCTGATGGCGTCCAGCCTGCTCGGCATCGTCGCGGTCGAGCTCGGGTGGGTCGTCACCGAGGTCGGCCGTCAGCCCTGGGTGATCCAGGGCGTGTTGAAGACGAGCGAGGGGGTCTCTCCCGGTCTCACCGGGACGGAAGCGATGGTCACGCTCGCCGGGTTCGTCGGCGTCTACGCCGGCATCCTCGCGCTGTACACGTACGTCGTCGCGCGGGTGATCCGTGATGGGCCCCCGAGCGTGCGCGAGCTGCGGTCCGCGGCCGAGCGCGACGCCGCGCCGGGGGAGGTGCCCGGCGATGACTAGCGCCGTCGACGCGCTCGCGGCGGGCCCGGTGCTCGGCCTGCCGCTCCCGGAGCTGTGGTTCGCGCTCGTGTTCGCGATCCTCGGAACGTTCCTGTTCCTCGACGGCTTCGACTTCGGCGCCGGCGCTATCTTCGCGACGCTTCGCGAAGACGAGGCGCGCGAGGCGGTGCTGTCGGCGATCGGGCCGTTCTGGGACGGGAACGAGGTGTGGCTCGTCGTCTTCGGCGGCGCGCTGTTCGCCGCCTTCCCGTCGGTGTACGCGGGGCTGTTCAGCAGACACTATCTGTTGATGTTCGGCATCCTCGGCGCCCTCATCCTCCGGGGACTGGCGCCGGAGATGTACGAACAGCGCCACGACGCGCGGTGGCAGCGGTGGTGGGGGCGGTCGTTCGTCGCCGGCAGCGTCCTCGCGCCGTTCCTCCTCGGCGCGTTCGCGGGGAACTGGCTCGCCGGGAGCCCCCGGTCGCTCACGCTCGTCGGCGTCGTCACCGGGATCGCCGTCACGGCGCTGACCGTCGTTTCCGGCGCCGCGTTCCTCCGCTTGAAGGCCCGAGACGCGCTCCCCGAGACGGTGACTGAGATCGGCGTCGGGGCCGTCGCGGCGTACCTCTTCGCGGTCGTCGCGACCCTCGGCGCCCTGGCGACTCGGCTCCCCGCCGGCGTCGACGCGCTGCTATCGCCCTCGGTGCTCGCGCTGGTCACCGCCTCCGTCGGGCTCGGCGTCGGCTACGGCGTCGCGCTTCGACGCGGGGCGGACCTCGCCGCGCTCGCGGCGGCCGCGGGACTGACGTACGGGCTGACCGCGGTCGTCGCGGTCCTCATGTACCCGCGCATCGACCCGGCGACCGGGGCGACGGTCGGGGAGGCCGTCGTCTCGACGCTGCCGCTGAACCTCATGTCGATCGGCGCGGCCCTGCTGTTACCGCTGGTCGCCGTGTACTTCGCCGTCCTGTACTCGGCGTTCAGCGGCCCGATCACGGCCGAGGAGGCGTACTGAGATGAGCGACGGCTCGGAGGCGCACGCGCCGACCCGGCGGTCGTCGGTCGGAACGCTGCTGCTCTCGCGCGTGTTCATCACGTGGGCGGAGCTCCTCGTCGTCGGGTTCGGCGGGGCGGTCGCGGGCGGCGCCGCGTCCGGCCCGCCGCAGCTCGTCGTCTACTTCGCGACGGTCCTCGCCGCGGTCGCCGTGTTCATGTTCAACGTCGACCGGCTCGTCGCCGCCCGCATGCGAGAGGCGACGTGACCGGAGTGCGCCGCGCCGAGCGTCAGTCCGACCGACGGCTCGACCGCCTGAACGGACCGACGCCGTGGCGCTTGGCGACGATGCCGAACAGCAGCGCGGCGCTGGGGAGGAAGAGCAGCGCGCCCAGCGCGGTGACGGTGTCGTCGTGGGTCAGTCCGAGAGCGAATCCCCCGATCCCGGCGGCGAGCGCGAGGAGGGCCGGGATGAGGAGACGGCTCCGGAGCGCGGTCGGCGTCTCGCGACCCGAGGGTGAAAGCTCCATACGAGACAACGTAAGTGCGTCGGGCCCATATCACACGCGTTGTCGAGGGACAACTTCCCGCCGGGACGCGGCCCGACGCCGGCGAGGTCACCGTCACCGCCGCGAACCGAGACCGCACGACCGGACCAGTCACCGCCAGATGTACGACTTCAGCTTCGAGATAACGTACGAGCCCGGCGCCGACGAGTACGTCGACCTGTTCATCGACCGCGGCTCCCTCCAGTCGGAGGCGACCTACTCGTGTCTGGACCCCACGGAGCTGTGGAAGCTCGAGTCGGTGACCGGCGACGCGGCCGACCTCGACGCCGTGGACGAGCTGCTCTTAGACGAGTCGGTCGACCGCGAGTCGATCAGCGGCCGGGCGTGTCGCTCGGCCCGCGCGACGAGCCTGTTGACCGAAGAGCAGCGGCGGCGGGTGGCGTACACGTACGTCTCTGACGTGGACTACTGCGAGTCCGTCCCGCTCATCACGGCGAAGTACGTCGACGGGGGCGTCCTCTTCGAGCAGACGCTGTCCGGCGACACGGTCCGCTGGCGCGTGCTGGTCCAGGACGACTCGAAGATCGGAATGTTGTACGACACGCTGTCCGCGAAGCTCGGCGACGGGCTGTCGTTCTCCTTCGAACACCTGACCGAGGTCGACCACTGGGAGAGCGAGCTGCTCTCCCGGCCCGACGTGCCGGCCGAGCAGCGCGAGACCCTGTTGCTCGCCGTCGAACGCGGGTACTTCGAGACGCCGCGAGACGTGACGCTCGACGAGCTCGCGGCGGAGCTCGACGAGCCGCGCTCGACGGTGTCGTACCGGCTTCGACGCGCGACCGCGGAGCTGGCGAAACGGTTCGCCGACCAACAGTCATGACCGCAGAAACCCCACCCGACGACGATCAGCGGAAGCCCACAAGCGCGTCGCTAGCGGGGCGGTACCCGACGGACGTGCTCGTCAGCCCCGACTGGGTCGACGCCCGCCTCGACCGGTTCGACGCCGCCGACCCCGACCTGCGCCTGCTCGAGGTCGACGTCAACGCCTCGTTCTACGAGGAGGGGCACGCGCCCGGCGCCGTCGGCGTCGACTGGCGCACCGAACTCCGGTCGACGGAGGTACACGACATCCTCTCTCCGGAAGAGATGACCGCCTTCCTCGAATCGAGCGGGATCACCGAGGAGACGACCGTCGTCATCTACGGCGACAACCGGAACTGGTTCGCGGCCCACCTGTACTGGCAGCTCACCTACTACGGCCACCCGGACGTCCGGATCATGGACGGCGGCCGAGAGTACTGGACGGAACACGACTACCCGACCACGACGGACCCGGTCGACCCGCCAGCCGTAGCGTACGGCGACGCGCCCGACGCGCCGGCCAGACCGGCGGTGCGGGCCGCGCGCACGGACGTGCGGGCGGCGCTCGACACGGACACGAAGTTCGTCGACGTGCGCCTGCCCGAGGAGTTCCGGGGGGAGATCACGAAGCCCCCCGGCAGCAACGAGGGCGCGATGCGGGGCGGCCACATCCCCGGGGCGACGAACGTGTTCTGGGCGGAGAACGTCCGGCCCAACGGCCTGTTCAAGTCGCCCGAGGAGCTGGCGGCCGTGTACGAGTCTCGGGGGATCACCCCCGAGGACGACATCATCGTCTACTGCCGGATCGGGGAGCGGTCGTCGGTGACGTGGTTCGTCCTCGAGGAGTTGCTCGGCTACGAACACGTGCGGCACTACGACGGCTCCTGGACCGAGTGGGGGAACATGATCGGCGTCCCGATCGAAGTGGGCGAGCCCGACGGCGGCTAGCTACTCCCGACGACGACGGCCCGCTGTTGTCTCGGCGGCGGCTGGGTACTGCCTTCGAATCGGGGCTAGCCGCCGCTCTCGGCCGTCGAGACCGGTCGTTGTCCTGCGCCAAACGGTTACATTAGCCGCTGTGCGCGCAAACGTCGGTAATGAGCGGTTCTCACGCCGAGCGGAGGGCGAAGCGCACAGGAGGCCGGGGCGGAGACCGGCGAAGCGAACCCGCATCGCCGGTCGGTGGCGATGAGTGACGCCGGGTCGAAGCGGGGCGAGTCCGGCTCCGTCCGGCGGCTCCTCGACGCGCTGAGCGAGGAAACGAACCGGACGATCCTGTCGGAGCTCGACGAACCAACCTCGGTCGCCGAGCTCGTCGAGGAGTGCGACATCCCGATGTCGACGGTGTACCGGCGCTTGGACACGCTCGAGGACATGGACCTGGTGACGGAACACGTCGCGGTCGACACCGAGAGGGGTCGGTATCGGCTGTACGAGCGCAACGTGCGCCGCGTCACGATCACCGTCGACGAGGACGGGCGGCTCGGGACCCGAGTCGAGCGCCCGGCCGGGAACCCCGACGAGACGGTGACGTGGCGGCCGGACGGCGAGTGACGGTCGGGCTGGTAGTGCCGGGCGGGCAGAGAGACGATCGGGCGGGGAGGGACGGCCGAACAGCGAGTGCCGGTCGGGCGAAGAGTGATAGCCGCTCGGGACGCCGTCACCCCCGCCCTCTTTTATTCCGCGAGCGTGTACGGCGGACGATGAGCGGGAAACCGACGGTCGGCGAGTACATGACCCGGGAGGTGGAGACGGTCAGCCCGGACGAGACGGTGGCAACCGTCGCGCGCCGCATGGCCGACAGCGACGGGCACAACGGGTTCCCCGTCACGCAGGGCCGCACCGTCGAGGGGTTCGTCGCGGCGGGGGACCTGCTGCTCGCCGAGGACGACGCACCCGTGTTCACGGTGATGACGGAGGACCTGATCGTCGCGCACCCCGATATGAAGGTGACCGACGCCGCCCGCGTGATCTTGCGCTCGGGGATCCAGCGGCTCCCGGTCGTCGACGACGCGGACAACCTCGTCGGGATCATCTCGAACACGGACGTGGTCCGCTCGCAGATCGAGCGCGCGACGCCCGGCAAGGTCGGGAAGCTGATGCGCACCCTCTCGCAGATCCACGGCGTCGACCTCGACGAGGAGCGCCGCGAGGTGGCGATCGCGGACCTGACGCCGACGCAGGCCCGCGTGTACGCCGACGAGCTGGAGGGCCGGCAGTACGAACTCGAACACGGGCTCGCGGAGCCGCTCGTCGTCATCGACAACGACGGGACGCTCTACCTCGCCGACGGGCATCACCGGGCCATGGCCGCCCGTGAAGCGGGCATCGAGTCGATGGACGCGTACGTGATCGTGCCGCGAACGCCGGTCGACCTGGGGATGGCGAAGACCGCCGAGAAGGAGGGCCTCCGCGTCGTCGACGACATCGAGATCGTCGACTACGCGCGCCACCCCCTCGTGGAGACGACGAAGCGGCTTCAGTGAGGTGCCGACCCGGATGTCTTCGGGTTCCCCGCTCCGAGGGCGTTCGCGGTCCCGTCCGGCGATAGATTGATATAGCTGCTGTCGGGACGAGTGGCACATGACAACGGGGAACACATTGGTCGAGCTCGACGAGGTGACGAAGCGGTTCGGCGACCTCACCGCGGTCGGCGGCATCGACTTCTCCGTTCGAAAGGGCGAGTTCTTCACGCTCGTCGGCCCGTCGGGCTGCGGGAAGACGACGACGCTCCGGATGATCTGCGGCTTCGAGCACCCGACCGAGGGCGAGGTCCGGATCGACGGTCGGTCGATGGGATCGGTTCCCCCGGAGGCGCGCGACACGAACCTCGTGTTCCAACAGCTCTCGCTTTTCCCGCACATGAGCGTGGGAGAGAACGTGGGCTACGGGCTCGCAAAGGCGGGCGTCGACGCCGGCGAGCGGTCGGAGCGCGTCTCTGAGTACCTCGGGCTCGTCGACCTCGACGGGTTCGAGGACCGCAACCCGACAGAGCTCTCGGGCGGCCAACAGCAGCGCGTCGCGCTCGCCCGGGCGCTGGTCAACGAGCCAGCGGTGCTGCTGCTCGACGAGCCGCTCTCCAGCCTCGACCGGAAGCTCCGGAAGCAGATGCAGGTCGAACTCCGCCGGATCCACAAGCAGACGCAGGGCGGCTTCTTCTACGTGACCCACGACCAGGAGGTCGCGATGACGCTCAGCGACCGGATCGCTGTGATGAACGACGGCCACATCGAGCAGATCGGTCCGCCGGAGGAGATCTACCGCGAGCCCGCCTCGGAGTTCGTCGCGGACTTCATCGGCGACACGAACCTCATCGACGCGCGGACCGCGGAGCGGGACGGAACGACCGTCGCGGAGATCGGCGGCGAGGGCGGGTTCGGCGTGCCGGCCCCGAACCGGACCGGTGAGGTCACCGTCTCGATCCGCCCGGAGGACTTCACCATCGCGAACGGGGACGGCGCCCTACACGGCACCGTCGTCGAGCGGTACTTCCAGGGCGACCAGACGAACTACCTCGTCGACCCCCACGGGGACGTGGGCGAGCTTCAGGTGGTGATCCAGGGCCGCGAGTCGGCGGTCGACACCGGCGCCGACGTCGGGCTCGACGTGGTCGACGGCGCGCCAACGGTGTTTTGATCTGGCCACTCACACCGTCGATTCCCCGCTTCAGTGTGAACGCAGGTCGACGAGGCGGGGGAGAAACCGGGTCCGCTCGCCCGGGGCCTCACCCCTCCTCTTCCGTGACCGTGCCGGCGACGTAACCGGTCACGTTGCCGACGTTCATCGCGACCGCCAGCGCGATCGCGATCCCGAAGACGATGAGCGCGGAGACGGCGTTGAGCTCCGGCGCGTCGAGCTGTCGGATCCGGCTGAACATCCAGATCGTCAGCACGTCCGTGTTGGGCCCGGTGAGGAACAGCGCGCGGATGTAGTCCTCGAACGACCGGATCCACGCGAACAGGAACCCCGCTCCGACGGCCGGGGCAATCACCGGGAGCGTCACGTCCCGGAACACGGTCAGCGGGTCCGCGCCGAGGTCTCGGGCCGCCTCCTCTAGCGACTCGTCGAAGGTGTACAGCCGGGCGGAGACGATGAGGAGCACGAACGGGAGGCCGTACAGCGAGTGGGCCAGCACCACCGTGGCGAACCCCGGTAGGATACCGAGGAGGTTCTGGAAGTAGATCCGGAGGGCCACGCCGAGGATGATGCCGGGGATCACCATCGGGATGATCCCGAAGGTCCGGTACACCTCTCGGAGGCGGAACCGGTAGCGGGTCAGCGCGAAGCTGGCCAGCACGCCGAGCACCGTCGCGACCGATGCCGCCACCGTCGCGATGGTGAAACTGCCCGCGAGCGAGGCGCGCATTGAGTCGCTACGGAGCGCCAGCCGAAAGTTGTCGAGCGTCAGGCCCTCGAACGGGAAGATCGTCACGGCGTTCTCCGCGAACGCGAGGAAGATGATGATCGCGAGCGGCACCCACAAAAAGAGGAGCAACAGGCCGGAGACGACGTACAGCGAGGTGCCGAGGAGCCGTTCGACCGTCTGGTGCCCGACAAGCCGCTCGGTCGCCCCCGCCGTCTCTGTCGACTCGGACATCTCGGTCGCCATCTCAGGCACCCCCCAGTTCCTCGATGCTCACGTACCGGAACGCGAGGATCATCGCGCCCACGATCGAGACGAGCACGAACATCGACGCCGCGCTTGCGTACCCGATCGAGTAGGTCCCGGCAACCCGGCTCTCGATGAGCATGCCGATCATCTGGACCTTGCCCTGCCCGAGGAACGTCGGCGTAATGAACGCGCCGACGCTCGGGACGAAGACGAAGAGGCTCCCGCCGATGATCCCCGGAAGCGTGAGCGGGATCACGTGGTCGCGGAGCACCTCGACCCGCGACGCGCCAAGGTCGCGGGCGGCCTCGATGATCGAGAAGTCGAGGCCGTCGAGGCTCGCGTACAGCGTCAGAAGCATGTACGGGAAGTACGCGTGGGTGAGCCCGACGATGATCGCCGGGACACCGTAGTTGAATATCCCGAGCGGGGCGTCGATCAGCCCCCAGCTCATGAGCGTGCTGTTGATCACGCCGCCCGGACCGAACATCAGGACCCACGAGTACGCCCGGACGAGGTACATCGTGAAGAACGGCAGGAGGACGAAGAAGATGACGACTTTGAACAGCCGCCCGCCGCTCCGTGCCAGCAGGTACGCCAGCGGGAACGCGAGCGTGAGACACAAAAGCGTCGTCACGGTGGCGATGACGTACGAGAGCCACAGCGCCGTGACGAACGGGGTGTTCCAGATCGCGCCGCCGCCGTCGAACAGGGAGCGGTAGTTGTTCAGCGTCGGCTCGTAGACGATCTGGTACGTCAACGAGCTGACCTCGAAGAAGCTCACGGCGACCATGAACGCCAGCGGCGCGACGAGCAGGGTGAGTATCCACGCTGCGCTGGGACCGACCGTGACGCCGAGCCGACTGCGTGGTCCGCTCAGCAGCCTCACCGCCCTCGCCCGCGCGCTCTCGTCCGGCTCGTCTGCGGCCATCTATGCCGCCTTGACCTCTTCCCACGCGGAGACGTACGCCTCCTCGACGTCCGAGTCGATGTCCTTGAGCGAGTACATCCCCTCGAGGCGCGAGGGGTCGATCCGCCCGTACAGCTCGTTCTGCTCCTCGGTCAGCTCGTCGGCCACGTTGGGGTTCGTGCTGGGCGAGAAGCCGGCCTCCGCGAGCGCCGCGCCGTTCTGGGGCGTGATGAACTCGTTGATGACCTCCCAGGCGGTCTCCTGGTTGTCGGAGGCGGCGGAGACGACCGCGGTCTCGTACCACGCCAGCGCGCCCTCTCTCGGGGCGACGAACTCGACCCAGTCGTCGCCCTCGCTGCGCATCTGGACGGTCTCGTTCCGCCCGCTGTGCCCGACGAGGAAGTTGCCCTGGCGGAACTCCTGGATGAACGTCGGGTCGGGGGCAATGTACCCCTGGAGCCGCGGCTTCTGCTCGATGAGCAGTTCCTGGATCTCCGTGAGCTGCTCTTCGGTAAACGTCATCCGCGCCCCGGACATGGCGTCGTCCATGCCGAGGTACAGCGCCGCGGCCGGGATCGACTTCGCCGCCTCGTCGTACATGATGATCTCGCCGTCGAGGTCGGCGTCGACGTAATCCGGCTCGAACAAGATGTCGTAGCTCGGCTCGTGGTCCGGCACGCTCCGGGAGTCGTAGGAGTAGCCGTACCAGCCGAAGCGGATCGGCACGCCATACGCGTTCCCGCTCTCCGTGAACTGGTCGTCGACAAACGACTGGAACCGGTCGTACATCGAGCCGAAGTTGTTCACCACGTCGTTGTTCACCGGCGCGACGAGGTCGGCGTCCATGAACCGCGGGACGAGGTTGTTGTTCGGAACGGCGATGTCGAACTGCTCGTCCTGGCCCGCGCTCCACTGCGAGAACATCTCCGTCGACGACGTCGAGGGCGTGATGTTCAGCTCCACCCCGTCGAGCGTGGACTCGATGTTCTCCTGCATCTCGGCGTACTCCTCCCACGTGATGATGTTGATCGTGGTCGTGCCGCCGCCGCCCATGCTCCCGCCGTCGCCGCCGTCGCCGCCGCTACATCCGGCGAGGGCCGCCACGCCGGCGGCGCCCGCGCCGGCGATGTAGGCCCGCCGACTCACGCGCCGGCCGGTCGAGGTCGATCCGTTGCTTGTGCTGTGAGACCTGTTGTCACGCTCTGACGTCATGTTCCGATGACATATATCGGCAGTTAATAAGTGTTACGCCGTTAACCCCTCGCTAACCCGCGATTTTGCTGTTTCGAACCGGTCGATCAGAGGTCGAGCCGGGTCCGAACGGAGTCTTCTCTCGGACTCGCCGGGGGCGCGGGAGACTCGTCCGTAGGCTTTTGTAAGTTGATGTAGACGTTCCGCGCATGGGATCACGGATTCGACGCGCACTCTCACGGGCGACGCTCGCCGCGGTCGGCGCGGCCGTCGGCGCCGCGGTCGGCGGACTGATCAGTAGACAGGCGGCGTCCAGCGGCGGCGCGCTCGGCGCGCTCGCGGGCGCGACGCTCGCCGACTTCCGGTCAGACTCGGAGGGTGTCTTCGGCGCGCTCCGCCCCGACGAGGACGACGAGGCCGACGCGGCGGCGTGAGCGAGGCCCTGTGGCGCGGTCCGTAGGGCGAGCGGCCGCGGGTCGCATCGGGAACGTCTATACCGTCGGGGCGAGTAGCCGCCGGCAATGAGCGATACCGACGCCGGACCGGACGCGAGCGCGGCGTCCGACGGCGCGGAGGGCTGGTTCGAAGCGCTACCGTCGGGCGCGACCGAAGATACCGATACCGAGAGCGACGCCGCGGCGAGAGCCGCGGCGCGGGTGCGCGAGGGGACGGCCGCGTCGCCCGCCGACTGGCCCGTACGCGCCGTCGAGTCCGGGTTCGCGGCCGGCGCCGACGAGTACTACGACCGGCTCAAGGCCGCGGCGACGCGCGCGACCCGCGAGGCGGTCCGCGAGCGGGAGCGCGCCGACGACGCGCAGCTGATCCACGCGGTCCGGGCCATGGACGACGTCGAGCGCACCGCGAACGAGCTCGCCGAGCGCGCCGTCGAGTGGGCGGGGAGCCTCTTCGACGAGGTCGAGCCGGGGATCGAGGGAGCGCGAGCGGTCGCAGCGCGCGAACCCGAGAGCGAAGTCGAGCGGCGGGCCGTCTCGCTCGCGGCGCGCGCCGCCGAACTCGACGACGAGCGGGCCGAGCTCGCGGAGACGATCGGTCGGACTGCGCCCGCCGTCGCCCCAAACCTCTCCGAGATGGCCGGCCCGGAGCTGGCCGCGCGGCTGATCGCGCTCGCCGGGGGGTTAGAGTCGCTCGCGAAGAAGCCGTCCGGCACGGTCCAGGTCCTCGGCGCCGAGGACGCGCTGTTCGCGCACCTCTCGGGGCGGGCGCCGTCCCCGAAGCACGGGATCATCTACACGCACGAGTACGTCCGCGGCACCCGACCGGCTGACCGCGGCTCGGCCGCGCGGGCACTCGCCGGGAAGCTGACGCTCGCGGCGCGCGCCGACCACTACGCCGGAGAGCGGCGGTCGCAGCTCCACGCCGACCTCCGCGAGCGGATGGCGACGATCCGAGCGCGGGCGGACACCGACGAGCCGGATGCCGCGGAGGCCGAGGATGAGTGAGCCGACCCTCCCCGACGGCGTCGAACGGCGTGAGATAGCCGGCGAGGAGCGGTTGGCGACCCGCGGCGAGCCGGTGTACGGCGAGCCGACCGCCGACGGCTGGCGCGCGTGGGACCCAGAACGGTCGAAGCTCGGGGGGATGCTCGAACTCGGGCTGGAGACCGGCCTGACTGGCGGCGAGACCGTCCTCTACCTCGGCGCCGCGAGCGGCACCACGGTGAGCCACGTCGCCGACTTCGCGGGCCCCACCTACGCGGTCGAGTTCGCGCCGCGCCCGGCGCGGGACCTGCTCGACGCCGCCGCGCCGCGCGACCGACTGTTCCCGCTGCTCAAGGACGCGCGGAAGCCGGAGACGTACGCGCACGTCGTCGAGCGCGACGTCGACGCCGTCGTTCAGGACGTGGCCACGCGCGGGCAGGCCGAGGTGGCCGCCCGCAACGCTCGGTTCCTCGCCGACGAGGGGCGGCTGCTGCTCGCGATCAAGGCGCGCAGCGAGGACGTGACTGCGGCGCCGGAGGCGGTGTTCGAGGGGGCGCTCGACCGGCTCCGGGAGGCGTACGAGATCGTCGAGACGCGGCGGCTCGACCGGTTCCACGAGGACCACCTCGGCGTCGTGGCGACGCCGAAGTGATCAGTCGTCCGGCTCGAAGACGTCCTCGATCCGGCAGTCGAAGTGATCCGCGAGCGCGAACGCCAGCTCCAGCGACGGGTCGTAGCGCTCGCGTTCGATCGCGTTGATCGTCTGGCGGGTGACCCCGACGGCGGCGGCGAGGTCGGCCTGGCTCTCGTCGGTCTCGGTGCGTTTGTCAGGGATGTCGTTTCTCATGTGCGCCGCTTGTAGTAGAGGTGGGACGCGCCGAACACGACGAAGACCCCGAAGAGGGTCCAGGTCGCGCCGTAGAACTCGCCCGGGAGCGTGACGAGGCCGCTCTCCTGTAATGCGAGTCCGCCGGGCGTCCCGAGGACGAAGACGTATGCGAAGACGTTCATCGTTGTCTGGCTGGCCTTGCGGCTGATGGTGCCGTCGCGCTCGTCGTACAGTCCGACGGGGCTGAACCGCTGGACGAGCCCCATGCCGAGGCCGCCGGCCCAATACAGGGCCACGCCGAGGACGAAGCGGTCGACCGCAATACCGATCCACAGGGCGAGGATACCGGCGCCGAGCAGACCGTACGCGACGCGTTTGTAGCGTTTCCGTGAGGAGGGCCGGGTCGTCGCGGAGGTCGTGTGTTCGCTCATGGGTGGAGGTAAAGCGAGCGGGCGTCGGTGTAAAGCTCGCTTTACAGTAAAGGAGACTTTACGTTAGAAAATAAATCTGTCGCTGGCGATCAGTCCGCAGACATTCCACGACAGCGACGTCAGGAGTGCTTTTTGAGGGGTCACCACGACGGCGGCGAGAAGCCGGCGTCTTCGAGGATCGGCTTCCACCGCTTTTGAACCGAGAGCCGCGAGACGTCCATCGCGTCGGCGACGGCGGACTGCGAGCGCTCCTCGCCGCGGATCAGACTGGCGGCGTAGAGGCTGGCGGCGGCCGCGACGCGCTTCCCCCGGTCGTCGTCGGGCGCTCGCGAGAGGAAGAGGTCGACCGCGGTCGAGCGCGTCTCCGCGTCCAAATCGAGCGAGTCGCACGCCTTCTCGACCAGTTCGATCCACGCTTCGTTGTCGATTCGGTCGCTCGCCCGGTACACGCCCCGGGGTAGTCGAGCGAGGAACATAAACGGCCGCGGTCGCCGCACCGGTGCTGGCGCCGCTCCGCGGAGCCGACGGCGATCGCGTGCCCCGGACCGGGGGCGGCCACTCCCGAGCGCGGCCGCCGCCCTGAAGTTGCCCGCACACGTAGCGCGCGTATGTCGACGCAGACGTGGGACGAGATGCGGGTCCGAGCGCTCCACGACGACCTCGTGGCGCTGTACGAGCCGGTCGACCGAGTCGCCGAACACGGCGCGGACCCCACCGCCGAGCCGGGCGAGGGCGTCCGCCAGCTGGTGACGACGATCCTCTCGCAGAACGTCGCCGACGAGAACACGCGGCGCGCGTCGGAGGCGCTGTTCGACCGGTACGACGACTTCGCGGCGATCGAGGCCGCCGACCACGAGGAGCTGCGGGAAACGATCCGCGTCGCGGGCCTCCCGGACCAGAAGGCCGCGCGCATCCAGCGCGCGCTGACCGCGATCCGCGAGGAGACAGGCGGGGCGTACTCGCTGGCGTTCCTCGACGCGCTGCCGACCGAGGAGGCGAAGGCGTGGCTCACCGAGATCAAGGGCGTCGGGCCGAAGACCGCCAGCGTCGTGTTGAACTTCCACTTCGGGAAGCCGACGATGGCGGTCGACACCCACGTCGAGCGCGTCTCGAAGCGGTTCGGGCTCGTCCCGGAGTCGGCGTCGAACGAGCGCGCCCACGACGTGTTGGACGAACGCGTTCCCGACGAGCTGATCTACCCGCTCCACGTCCTCCTGATCCGGCACGGCCGGGCACACTGCTCGGCCCGCAACGCCGACTGCGACAACCCCGTCTGCGAGGCGTACTGCGACTGCGAGTTCTGCGAGTGAGGCCGCGGTCCGCCCCGCCGTCGCTTGGCCGCGTCGCGTCGGTAGCCGCGTCGACGCGATAGCTGGCCCCCGCGGCGTCCCGCGGACGCGGGACGCTGCCCGCGGTGCGCGAGACAAACCATTAGCGGCTCCCGGACGAAGCGTGTGTATGACACGCACGACCGTCGTCGCGGGAGTCGGTCCGGGGCTGGGATCCTCCGTGGCCCGCCGGTTCGCCGCCGACGGCGACGATGTCGCGCTGTTCGCTAGGTCGAGCGACTACCTCTCGTCGACCGCCGACGAGATTCAGGCGGAGACGCCCGGCAGTACCCTCCCGGTCGAGACGGACATCGCCGACCCGACGGCGGTCGCATCGGCATTCGAAACCGTTCGAGACGCCTTCTCGCCGGTCGACCGCTTGGTGTTCACCAGCGGGTCCCCGTCCGCCGGCGGCGGGATCGTAGACGTGGATCCGGCCGGGTTCCGCGACGTGATCGACACGCGTCTGCGCGGCGCGTTCCGGTGCCTTCGCGAGGCGGTCGACGACATGGTCGACGAAGGCGGTGGAACCGTCGTCGTGACCAGCTCCGGCCAGTCTCGGCGCCCGTCCGAGGACGTCGCCTACGCGGCGGCGCGCCACGGGACCCGCGGGCTCGTTCGCTCTCTCGCCGCCGACCCGCGGCTCGGAGAGGCCGACGTACAGGCGGTTCACCTGATCGTCGACGGCTGGATCGACAAGCCGTCGCTCCGCGATCGGTATCCGGACCACGACCGTTGGATGGACCCCGACCAGATCGCCGAGCGAATCCACGATATTGCGACGACGCCGGGGACGGTTCACGCGAACGAGATCGACCTGCGACACCCGCGGGACGAGCCGTCGTTCTGACCGGTCGCCGTCTTCCCGCGGCGGTCGCATCTCTCGAACCCGTAACGACAGGTATTTTTGACGTAGCCGGTCTACGAGTTACCGCGCGCGGGTTGCCGAGCCAGGCCAAAGGCGTAGCGCTTAGGACGCTATCCCGTAGGGGTCCGCCGGTTCGAATCCGGTCCCGCGCATTCGTCTCCGAGCACTTCGCGAGGAGACGTATCGCTCCGAAAATTCGAAGCAGGGAACGAAGAGAAGCGGAGTGACTGAGGTTCGAATCCGGTCCCGCGCATTCGTCTCCGAGCACTCCGCGAGGAGAGCAGTCCGACGTAGTTTTACTTGATACCGAGCGAAGCGGCGGCGCTCACCACACGCTTCCCCGATACAAGAACTGGAGGTGGTCGGCCGTCTCGGGCGGGACCCCCATCTCAACGAACATTTCTCGGAAGGCGGCGCGGACGGCGTCTTCCTCGAACGTCCGGGTTGCGCGCGTCTGCGCGTCGACCGCCACGCCGCCGTGGTAGTCGACGTGAACGCGGTAGGTGTAGCCGTCGACCTCGCGCGTCACGGTCGCGCGGGAGAGGACGAACTCGGCGCTGCCGAGCCGCTCGTCGCCAGCGTGATAGACGCGCTCGTGCCAGCCCGACCCGGGCGTGGAGGTCGCATTGACGGTCGTCGCGCGCGCCGTCAGGTCGTCGTAGGCGGCCCGGAAGGCGACCGGCTCGTCGACCTCGACGCTCGGCGTGCTCGCGCCGGGCTCGGTCGGGTCGCCCGTGCTGACCGCCGTTTCGATCTCCTCGACGTACGCCGCGGCGGTCGCCTCGTCCATCTCGAACAGCAGCGCGAGCCGGTCGACGAGCCACTCCTCGGGCGGCAGGTCGTCGACGGTGAGGTCGCCGTCGGCGTCGTCCGGGAACAGCGTCACGACGGTGATCCCCTCCTCGGCGTGGAACGTCGCCCACAGTTGGGCCGCCGACGCGTGGTCGTACGTGACTCTGAACGCCTCGTACTCCGGGCCGAGGTCGGCGTCGAGGTCATCGATCCCGGTCGGGTGGAACCCGCTCGATCCGACGCGTTCGACCGCGTAGCCGGCCGCGTCGGCTCGCTCCAGCGTATCCTCGTAAGCGAGGTCGGGGACGGTCACGCCGTCCGAGGTGTACGACGCCACGTCGGACCCGACCAGCACCCCGACGAAGACCGCGTACGCGGCGGCGACCGCGACGACGGTCCCGACGACGGCGACGGCGACCGGTCGCAATTTATTCACACTACTGATACGTTCCGCGAGGAGATAGCTGTACCGTCGTTTCCGGTGAACCGCTATCGCCGTTTACAACGGTCCGCCGCCGCTCACAGCGGGCCGTCGTCGACGAATCGCGCCGGGATCAGCTGACGGAGGAGCCGCGACGGGCCCGCGGAGAGCCCGCTAACGAGGAGGAAGCCGGCGAAGATGACGCCGAATCCGACGAGCGACCGCACCGAGAGCGTCTCGCCGAGCAGCGCCCAGCCACCCACCGCGGAGACGACGGGGACGAAGTAGAACAGGAGGTTCGCGCGCGTCGCGTCGGTCTCGTCGATCAGCGCGAAGTACGCGAGGTACGCGATCGCCCCGGAGAAGACGCCGACGTACAGCAGCGCCGCGATCGCGACGGGCGGCACCGACAGCCCGGAGACGGACTCCCCGGCGCCGATGCTTAGCGCGTGCGAGAGGGCGGCCGCCAGAGGGACTCCCCAGACGGTGCGGGCAGTGCTTGACAGCGTCGCGTCGGCCCGGCGGATCAGCACGGCGCCGAGCGCGCTCGTCACGGCGGCCGCGAAGAGCAGCGGGACGCCGAGGCCGCCGGCGAGCAGCGCCGAAGGGTCGGGATCGGCGACGAGGGCGACGCCGAACAGTCCGAGGCCCATCCCGACGAACCCGCGGACTGAGAGGCCGTCCTCGCCGAGCAGGACCGCGGCGAACACCGGCGTCAGGATCGGATTCAGGCTGAAGACGACGGCGGCCACGCCGCTCGTCACGTACTGTTGTCCGACGAACAGCAGGGCGTTCGTCAGCCCGATGACAAGCACGCCCGTCGCGACGATACCGGCGACGTCGCCGACGGTTCGGGGGCGCAGTTCCGCCCGCGAGAGTCGCGTCGCTGCGAACGCCGCGAGGACGACTGCGCCGATGTCGAACCGGACGGCGACGAAGAACAGCGGCGGGAGGTGTGCCAACCCGGCCTTCGCCGCGACGAAGGTGCCACCGAAGAGGAGGGCCGAGACGAAGAGCAGGGCGCCGGTGCGTCTGGTGAACACGTTACTGCGACACCCGCGTTAAATTGTCGAACGAACGATCGGATTGGAACGAGCTTCTCGGCACAAACAGATGTAACAGTCGGAGACCTATAACGAAATCCGGAAAATATTCCACGACGGGAAACGCGCAACACGTCGTGCCGATCGCTCACGGCGTGAAACCTCAACGGTGAGCGAAGCCGGTTTATTCCGGTGGACGCTTGATCGCGTATGGAGGCCCCGCTCGAGGAGATCGAGTTCCTCGCCCGCTCGACGAACCGCGTCGAGGTGTTACAGCTGTTGGCGTCGGCGCCGCAGACGCGGGCGGACCTCGCGACCGCCACGGGGGCGTCGCAAGCGACCCTCGGTCGGATCCTCGAGGACTTCGCCGACCGGTCGTGGGTCAGCCGCGACGGTGAAGAGTACGTCGCCACCGCGACCGGGGAGTTGGTGGCCGAGGGCGTCGAAGAGCTCGTCGCCCTCCTCGAGACGGAGGCCAAACTGCGGGACGTGGTGGCGTACCTGCCGACGGCCGAACTTGGGTTCGACCTCCGCCGTCTCGCCGACGCGACCGTGACCGTTCCGACGCGGACGCGACCGAGCGCGCCGCTCCAGCGCGTCCTCGACGCGATGGCGGGGGCGACGACGCTGCGCGCGTTCTCACACACGCTCAACGAACAGAGCCTCGCGACGGCCCGGGACCGGGTGGCCGCGGGCGAGCAGACGTTCGAGGCGGTGCTCTCGGCCGGCGCCATCGAGGCGCTCGCGGCAGACGACGTCCTCTGGAGGCGGCTTCGAACGCTGGCGGAGAGCGACGACGCGGAGATCCGCGTCCGTCGCGAGGAGGTCCCCGTCGCGGTCACCGTCGCCGATGACACCGTGTACCTGCTCGTCCGCGACGACGGGGGCATCCTCCGGGCGTCCCTCCACACCGACGATCCGGCGGTGCGCGAGTGGGCGGACCAGGCTTTCTCGGGGTACTGGAAGGCGTCCGACCCCTTCGACCCGACGGCGTTCGAGGAGTGAGTCCACGGATCCGGACGGCCGCGGCCCCGTCGCGGTTTGGGAGACGGGTCACGCGTCGACACCGTCGGTCCGACCCGGCAAAACCCACTTGTCCGCGGTACGCGTACCAGCGGTAATGGCCCCTCACGACGCGGAGTTGGCGATCGAGACGTGGCGGTTCCGGGACCGAGCGCTGCCGCGCGTGCCGCCGTCGGGGTGGGGGACGACCGACCGCCTCCGCGAGGCGGTGTGTCGCGCCGTGGCGTGTTCGGTCGACGGCGTCGAGCGCGTCGAACCGTTCTCGGGACCGGCGACCGAGCGCGAGCGCTTCGACGCGACCGTGACCGCGGACTCGATAGACCACGACCTCGTGCGCCTCGTGACGCCGGCGTCGGAGAGCGACGGAGAACAGAAGGAGTTCAGCGAATCGACGGAGCAGTTCGACCTGGACGAGGCCCTCGACCGGCTCTGACGGCCTCGGTGCGGTCGCTACTCGTCGTCCGGCGACGACACCCGCACGACCTGCTTGCCGATGTTGTCGCCGGAGAACAGTCCGAGGAACGCGTCCGGGGCGTTCCCCAGCCCGTCCACGACGCTCTCGCGGTGTTCGAGGTCGCCGCTCGCGACCCAGCGGGCGAGTCGCTCGCTCGCCTCGCCGAACCGCGTCGCGAAGTCGCCGACGAGCAGGCCCTCGACCTTCGCTCGCACCGGGATCAGCTGCGGGAGCTTCCGTGGTCCGGTCGGGACCGACTCGTCGTTGTAATGGGCGATCTGCCCGCAGACCGCGACCCGCGCGTCGATGTTCAGTCTCGTGAACACCGCGTCGGTGATCGGTCCGCCGACGTTGTCGAAGTAGACGTCGACCCCGTCGGGCGCAGCCTCGTCGAGCGCGGCGCGGTAGTCGTCCGTCGTCTTATAGTTGATCGCGGCGTCGAAGCCCAAGTCGTCGGTGAGCCACGCGGTCTTCTCGTTGCTGCCGGCGAACCCGACCACGCGGCAGCCGTTGCGCTTCGCGATCTGTCCGACGACCGAGCCGACCGCGCCCGCCGCGCCGGAGACGACGACCGTGTCGCCGGGCTTCGGCTCGCCGACTTCGAGGAGGCCGAAGTAGGCGGTCCGCCCGGGCATGCCGAGGACGCCGAGGTACGCCTCGGGGTCGGCGATCGCCGGGTCGACCGGGGCAACGTCGTCGGCGTCGAGCGTCGCGTAGTCGGCCCAGCGCCCCTCGCCCGTCACGAGGTCGCCCGCCTCGTACGCGTCGCTCTCGCTCTCGACCACCTCGCCGACGACGCCGCCTCTGAGCGCGTCGCCCACGTCCCACGGCTCGGCATACGACTCGGCGTCGCGCATCCGGCCGCGCATGTACGGGTCGACCGAGAGGTACCGGACGCGGACGAGCAGTTCGCCCGGTGCGGGCGAGGGAACGTCCGTCTCGCGCAGTTCGAAGCTGTCCTGATCGGGCTCGCCGGTCGGCCGCTCGGCGAGAAGCCACTCGCGGTTGGTGTTCGTCACGGCTCCCATTGGGGTATCGGACCGAATAGGGTTTGGACCCCAGCAGCCGTCGTGGGGATCCGGAAGCCGTCGGAGGCGCGGCGATTGGCGGTCCGGTGATGTAGTGGTCCGGGGGTGTAGCGGTCCAGCGGTCCGGAGAGGGGCCGGCTACCCGTCGCCCAGCGGGATCCGCAGGCGGCCGTCGGGCAGTTCGCCGCCGAGCCCCTCGACCGCGGTCCCGAACGCCGCGGAGCGCTCGGCGACCGTCTCTCGGACCCACTCGGCGACCTCGTCGTCCGCCAGCGCCGCGACCTCGTCGGCGATTTTGGTCGGGACGACGTCGAGGGCGACGAGGTCCCCGTCGCGGACGACGAGTTCGAAGAGCGCGCTCCGCTTGTTGTACACCCCCTCCCGGTCGCGGTAGCTGACGTAGTCGTCGACGAAGTCGCCGGCGTCGTAGACGATCGGAGACCCATCGTGTACCTCGACGCCCTGGAGGACGTGCGCGCTGTGGCCGTGGACGACGTCGACGCCGAGTTCGACGAGCCAGCGCCCGAACCGCTCGTGGACCGCGCGCGGTTCGGTCTCCCAGTTCGCGCCCCAGTGGAGCGAGGCGACGACGAGGTCCGGGTCCGCCTCGGCGACGCGGTCGAGTGCGTCGCCGACGAGGGCGCGCGTCTCGCGCACGCCGGGGTCGAGCCGCGCGAACGCCGTACCCGGGTCGGCGTCGGTCGCCGCGAACGCCGCGGACTGGTCGGTGAGGCCGAACGCGGCCACGGTGAGGTCGCCCGCCTCGAACGTCGCTGGGGCGAGCGCCCCGGCGGCGTTTTCGCCGGCGCCCGCACGGGCGATTCCGGCGTCGGCGAGGTGCCGCCGAGTGTCGCGGAGGGCCGGCTCCCGGTAGTCGAGGACGTGGTTGTTGGCGAGCGAGACGAACGACACCCCCGCCGCCTCCAGCGCGGGCACCGCGAACGACGGCGGCGACCGGAAGTAGTACGTCTTGTCCGGCCAGCGGCCGCCGCGGTCGGAGACGCAACACTCCAAGTTGCCGACGAACGCGTCGAGGTCGCGGAGTCGCGGGAGCGTCGACCCCCAAACCGCCGTCGGATCGTCGGCATCCGCCCAGCGGTTGGCGACGCTCCGTCCGAGCATCAGGTCGCCGACGAGGCCGATTCGGGCGGCGGTTCCGTTTCCGGCGTCGCCGTCGGTGCCGCCCGCGTCGGCTCCGCCGCGGTCGTCAGCGTTCGCGGGCGAGGAGCCCCCCGCACAGCCGGCGACCGCGCTGATTCCGGCGACGCCGGAGGCGAGGACCGTCCGACGGGTGACCATCGTCCGGGGTCTCGGAGAGCGGCGACTTCAACGCTCCGGACGGGGCAGAAGGAGGGGAGAGGGGCGTCGTCGGGAGCGCGTCACGCGACGGCGACGCCGTTGCGCGTGAGGTAGTCGCTCGCGGCCTTGATTTCGACCGGGCTGCCGATGATCCGGTACCGTTCCGCCGTCTCGACGACGGTGACCGTGAACCGGTCTTCGAGGCACTCCCGGTGGCCGTCGAGCGCGTGGCGCGGGAGGACGATCTGCGTACTGTCGCGGAGGCTCGACGGATCTGGCATTCGGCGTGCCGAGTGATTATTCGTCGTCGATATAACCGTGTCGAAGTATCGGCGCGCCAACCACTCGTTCGGCGGCGACGCCCCCGTTCGCGGACCGCTGTCGGGGGATTCGATTCGCGGCGGCGACCCGACGACGGCCCGGCGATCCGAAGGAACACCTTTAACGAGCCGAGCGGCCGAGAGACGGGTAATGGGACTGGAGGAGGAAATCGAAGACCTCCGCGAGGAGATCGCCAACACGCCCTACAACAAGGCCACGGAGGCCCACATCGGGCGCCTGAAGGCGAAGCTCGCGGAGAAAAAGGAGAAGCTGGAGAACCAGTCCTCCGCCGGCGGCGGCCACGGCTACGCGGTCGAGAAGCACGGTGACGCCACGGTGGCCTTGGTCGGGTTCCCGAGCGTCGGCAAGTCGACCCTCATCAACGCCCTCACCAACGCCGACAGCGAGGTCGGCTCCTACGAGTTCACGACCCTCGACGTCAATCCGGGCATGCTGCAGTACCGCGGCGCGAACATCCAGATCCTCGACGTGCCGGGGCTGATCGAGGGCGCGGCGGGCGGCCGCGGCGGCGGGAAGGAGGTCCTCTCGGTCGTCCGGACCGCGGACCTGGTCGTGTTCATGCTCTCGGTCTTCGAGATCGAGCAGTACGACCGCCTGCGCGAGGAGCTGTACGCGACGAACATCCGCCTCGACACCGACCCGCCGAACATCAACATCCGGAAGACCCACAAGGACGGGCTCGGCGTGACGATGAGCGACGACGTGAGCCTCGACGAGGAGACGATCAAGCAGGTCCTCCGCGAGTACGGCTACGTCAACGCGAAGGTCACCATCCCCCACGACCTCACGATCGACGAGCTCGTCGACGCCGTGATGGACAACCGCGAGTACCTCCCCTCGATGGTCACCGTCAACAAGGCGGACCTCATCGAAAAGAGCTACCTGCCGACCGTGAAGGAGGAACTCCGCGACCGCGACCTCGACCCCGACGACGTGCTCTTCATCTCGGCCGAGAAGGAGCTCGGCCTCGACGGGCTCAAAGAGCGGCTCTGGGAGGAACTCGGGGTTATTCGGATTTATATGGACAAGCCGGGGCGCGGCGTGGACTACGAGGAGCCGCTCATCCTCTTCGAGGGCGACACCGTCGGCGACGCCTGTACGAAGCTGGGCGGCGAACTCGACGAGCGGTTCAAGTTCGCGCGCGTCTCGGGCGAGAGCGCCAAGCACGACGACCAGCAGGTCGGGAAGAGCCACGAGCTGGCGGACGAGGACGTGCTGCGGATAGTCGCGCGGAAGTAGATTTTCGACCTGACGGCGGCAGTAAAGCCGCTTGAAATTCCACCCTTCGTGAGACGCGGCCAGCGAGTCGACGGGGACTGCCGCCAAAGCCCCAGCCGCGTCGGCCGGCCGCCGCTTCGCTCCGGCCGCCCGACACCAGCGAGGGACCGTCGGTCCCTCTGGCAGCCGGCGCGTAGCGCCGGCGACCTCGCACGCGCTCCTCGCGCCCCATTGGCGCTCGGAGGCGCGCGCCACCGCACCATCGGACCGGCTCATATTCGATACGTCTCCGCGCCCGACCGAAAGGCGCTTTTCGCGGGGCCGCGACCGTCGGGTATGCTCACGGTCGCGCTCGCGGGCAAGCCGAACGCCGGCAAGTCCACCTTCTACACCGCCGCCACGATGGCCGACGTCGACGTCGCGAACTATCCGTTCACGACCATCGACGCCAACCGCGGGGTGACCCACGTCCGGACGCGCTGCCCGTGTCTCGACCGCGACGAGCGCTGCGAGAACGAGAACTGTCGCGACGGGAAGCGCTACGTCCCGATCGAACTGCTCGACGTGGCGGGACTGGTCCCCGGCGCGCACGAGGGGAAGGGCCTCGGCAACCAGTTCCTCGACGAACTGACGAACGCGGACGTCGTCCTGAACGTTGTCGACGCCTCGGGGGCCACGAACGCCGAAGGCGAACCGGTCGAGGTCGGGAGCCACGACCCCCTCGACGACGTGGACTTCGTCGAGGAGGAGATGGACCTGTGGCTCGCCGGCATCGTCGACCGCAACTGGGAGAGCGTCGAGCGGAAGTCGCGCTCGCCGGACTTCGACCTCGAAGCCGCGCTCTCGGACATGCTCACCGGCTTCGGCGCGACCGAGCGGGACGTGACCGCGGTGCTGCGCGGCTTGGAGTACCCCGACGATCCGAAGGCGTGGACCGACGACGACCGCGAGGCGCTCGCGCGGGCGGTCCGCCGGCGCACCAAGCCCATCGTCGTCGTCGCGAACAAGGTCGACGCGGCCCCCGACGACGCGGTCGAGCGGATCCGCGAGGGGACGGACAAGCCCGTGGTCCCGGCGACCACCGACGGAGAACTGGCACTGCGCCGCGCCGCCGACGCCGGCGTCGTCGACTACGACCCGGGCGACGGGTCGTTCGAGATCGTCGGCGACGTCTCCGACGACCAGCGCGCCGGCCTCGACGCCCTCCGCGAGTCGATGACGGCCCACGACGGAACGGGCGTTCAGTCGGCGCTGAACGCGGCCGTCTACGACCTGCTCGACCGGATCACGGCCTACCCAGTCCAGGACGCCGGCAAGTGGACGGACGGCACGGGCAACGTCCTCCCGGACGCGTTCCTCCTGCCCGCGGGGTCGACCCCGCGGGACCTCGCGTACGCGGTCCACTCGGACATCGGCGAAGGGTACCTCCACGCGGTCGACGCGCGCGCTTCGCGCCGGATCGGCGAGGACCACGAGCTGACCGAAGGCGACGTGGTGAAGATCGTCTCGACCGCCGGACCCTAATCGGGACCGCGGCGGGCGTCGATGGGCGCATCGCCCCCTCGCTTCACTCCACCGACCGCGCGTACGTCACCTGCTTGGGCTCGAAGCCCGCGTCCCGGTAGAAGCGCCGCGCGCCGTCGTTGCCCCACTCGCAGGAGACGGTGAGGTAGTCGCGGTCCGCCTCGCGGGCCAACTCCTCGACCCGCTCGACGACCGCGGTGCCGTACCCCTCGTTCCGGTGTTCCGCGTCGATTTCGAGGTTCACGATATCGAGGTACCGGCCCCGCTCTCGGGCGGGCCGGGTGCCCGTTTCGAGGGTGGTGAACCCGACCGTCTCGCCGTCGACGGCGACGAGGTAGTCGGTCACCGACGGGTCGTCGAGGTGCGCGCGGAAGCCGTCGTCCGCGACCGCCCCGGCGTCCTCGTGGCGTATCTCGTTCAGCGACGAGTACGCCTCCATCGCCGTCGCGAGGTCGTACCACCTGTCGGCGAGCGCGCCGAGGTCACCCTCGTCGGCTTCGACGAGTTCCATGTCGGCTCGGCGTGGCGAGGAGTCTTCAGCCTTGGCTCCGCGTGCGACGGCGTCGCGTGCCTTGGTCCCCGTCGCCCGCCGCCGTGCGACCGACAGGCACATCCGGATCGCCCGAGACGGACGGGTAGAGAGCGGCCATGCTCGGGCTCGAACACGACTTCCGGATCGTCGACACCCGCGCGACCCTCGACCCCGACGAGTCGTCGGTCGCCACCCACGGGCGGGACATCTCGCCGGAGCGACTGGAACGGGAAATGCTCCAGGCCGGGATCGTCCGCGCGGTCGCGAGCCCCGGCCAGCGCGCCGCCGGGCGGAGCTACCTCCGCGCGAACAACGCGGTCGCGCGCCTGTCGATCGACCGCCCGTTCGTCGCGTTCGCCCGGCTCAACGGCCCCCGCGACCCGGGGACCGGGCCCGTGTCGGCGGTCCGGAACCTCCGCGCCGAGCGCGGCGACCACCACGCCCGGCCGGACGACGTCGAGCAGTACTCCTACGACGACCGCTTCCACGGCTTCACGCTGGCCCCCCACGTCGACGGGCTGCCGAACGAGGACGTGCTGACGCGGCTGGAGGACGCCGACCTCCCACTCTTCGTCTACGCCGGCCGGAAATTCCCGCCCGAGGCGGTCGAGACGGAGCTGCTGGACTACGACCTGCCGGTCGTGCTGGGGAGCTTCGGCGGCTACCCGCTGGACGCCGACCTGATGAACGAGACGCTGGACCTGCTCGACGAGTACGACCGGGTGTACGTCGACACGAGCGCCGTGCGCTACCGAGAGGTGCTCGAACGCGGCGTGTTGGAACACCCCGACCGCGTCCTCTTCGGCTCTGGGGCGCCCGACGTCCACCCGAACGTCGGCGTGATGGAGGTGCTCACGCTCGACGTCTCCGAGGACCTGATGCGTCGCGTGCTGGCGAAGAACCCCGCCCGGCTCGTCCCGGCGCTCGCCGAGGGCGCCGACGTCTGAGGCGGGAGTCCCGGGCTCCGCCTTCGCCGCCGAAGCGACGGCCACTTGTCGCGCCGCGGCCGACCGGCGAGCATGAGCGACGCAGACGCCCCGAGCGAGCCCGCCGCGGGCGACGCCCTCGACGACGGCGAGCGCGACGTCGACGACACCCGCGTCGAAGTCGTCCGCGCGACGGGCCACGAGCACGTCTCCGCCGAGCACGCGAGCACGTTCGAACTCACGACCGACGACTGGCTCACCCCGGCGGGGGACTGTATCGTCGGCGTCGAGGCCGACCGGACCCCCCGAGACTTTTCGGCCGAGTTCCGCGAGGCGTGTCGGGACGCGGACGCGACGATCGAGGCGACGCTCGTCGTCGACGCGGGCGACGAGACGTTCGAGCAGACGATCACCGGCCGAGGCGACCCGGACCTCGCGCTGCTCGACGACCGCTCGATGGTCGGTCGGACGAGCGACTACACGGACGACGAGCGGACGATCCTCGTCGACGGCGACGGCGCCGCCGCCGACCTCGACCGCGACCTCGTCGCCACGCTGGCCGACGGGGCCGACCTCACGCTGCGGCTCGAAGTCGAGCCCGCCGAGTGACGCGGCCGGCCACGCCGTCGTCCACGAATGGCTAAATCGGGAGCTCGGCGTCCGCCCCGACCACGCGGTCGGGCTCGGCGGGCGCGCGCCAGTCGGTCGTCCGCTCCAGTAGCTGTACCACCATCCGGCCCGTCACGCCCCAGACGGTGTAGCCGCCGACGTGGAAGTAGTGGACGCGGTGGTCGCCGTACTCCGGGTGGTCGACGCGGCGTTCCGACTCGTAGTTCGCGGGGTCGGTGAGCGCGTCGACCGGGAGGACCGCCACCTCCGCGACCTCCGACTCATCCGGGACGTACTCGCGGTCGGGTGCGACGCCGACGAACGGCCGGACCGCGTACTGCGACGAGGTGCGCGTGTCGTCGAGCCGGCCGATCACGTCGACCTCCGACGACCGCATCCCGACCTCCTCGTCGGCCTCGCGCAGCGCGGTGTCCGTCAGCGTCCGGTCGATCGGCTCGCGGCCGCCCCCGGGGAAGCTCATCTGTCCGGGGTGCTCGCCGAGGTGCGCGGCGCGCTTGGTGAACAGCAGGTGGGCGTCGCCGTCGCGCGCGATCACCGGCGCCAACACGGCCGCCTCGCGCCGCCCGGCGAGCGACTGCGGCGCGTGGCGGCGCACCCCCGACAGGTCCATGGGCGACGTAGGCGACGCGAGGCGGTTAACGTTTCCCCGGATTCCATCTGTGCGGGACGTGACCGGGGTACACGTTCGGGGCGGACGCGGCGCTGCGGTCGGGTTCGGACCTTTTAAGCCCGCGACACCCGCTTTCGAGAGTAATGAGCGACGACGACCAAGAGCTCGGGATCACCGAGTCCAAGACGCACAACACGGGCGAGTGGTACGCCGAGGTCGTACGAAAGGCCGGCCTCGCCGACTACGGGCCGGAGGGGATGAGCGGCTTCATCGTCACCCGTCCGCGGGCGTACGCGGTCTGGGAGCGGCTCCAGGGGTTCCTCGACGCGAAGTTCAAGGACACCGGCGTCCAGAACGCCTACTTCCCGATGTTCATCCCCGAGTCGTACCTCGAACGGGAGAAGGACATCGTCGAGGGGTTCGATCCCGAGGTGGCGTGGGTCGACGAGGCGGGCAACAAGGAGCTCGAGGAGCGGCTCGCGGTCCGGCCCACCTCCGAATCGATCATCACGCCGTACATCAGCCAGTGGGTGCGGAGCCACCGCGACCTCCCGCTGCGCGTGAACCAGTGGTGCTCGGTCGTGCGCTGGGAGGCGACAGAGACGAAGCCCTTCTTCCGGACGAAGGAGTTCCTGTGGCAGGAGGGCCACACGGCGCACGCGACCCGCGAGGACGCGTGGGCGGAGACGATGACCCGGCTCGACCAGTACGAGTCCGTCTACGACGACCTGCTGGCGATGCCCGTCCTGAAGGGGCAGAAGCCGGACCACGACAAGTTCCCCGGCGCGGACACGACGACGACCGTCGAGGCGCTGATGCCCGACGGGAAGTCGGTCCAGGCGGGCACCTCCCACCACCTCGGGCAGTCGTTCGCCGAGGCGTTCGACATCACCTACTCGGACGAGGACGAGGAGGAGCGCGTCGCCCACACCACCTCGTGGGGGCTCTCGTGGCGCGCGCTGGGCGCGCTGATCATGACCCACTCCGACGAGCAGGGGCTCGTCTTGCCTCACACGGTCGCGCCCACGCAGGTCGTCGTCGTCCCCATCTGGCAGGAGGACACGAAAGAAGACGTCCTCGACTACGCCGAGGGCGTGGCCGACGACCTCGACGATGCCGGGATCCGGGTCGAGCTCGACGACCGCGACGAGCGCAACCCCGGGTTCAAGTTCAACGAACACGAGCTTAACGGGATCCCTCTCCGGATCGAGATCGGTCCCCACGAGGTCGACGACGAGGAGCTCACGCTGGTCCACCGGCCCGACGGCGAGAGCGTCGAGGTCGACCGCGAGGCCGTCGCCGAGACCGTCCGCGACCAGTTCGACGAGATATACGCCAAGCTGTACGCGACCGCGGAGGAGACCCTCGACGACGGCGTGCGCGAGGCCGACGACCGCGCCGAGATCCTCGGCACGCTCGGCCAGCACGGCGGCTACGTGAAGGCGCCGTGGTGCGGCGACGAGGCCTGCGAGGAGCCGATCAAGGAACCGATGGCCGCCGAGATCGTGATGGTCCCGTTCGACGACGAGGACCCCCTCGCCGACGGGGACCACGAGGAGACGTGCGCGATGTGCGACGACGCCGCCGAGCGGACGGCGTACTTCGCGAAGACGTACTGAGTCGCGACGGCGCGTCCTCCGCGGAGGCGACCCGCAGTTGTCACTCGTTTTTCAGGAATCGAGCCGTCCCGGTCTCGTCGGGCGATTAATCCGCGTTGATCCGGCTTAACGGAGTTCCGGATATATACGATCGGAGGGCATAAACGCCGGTAATGAACCGCTGGATTGCGAGTCTCGTCGTCGCGGCCGTCGCCGCGGCCCTGATCGTCGGAGCCGCCGCCGCCGCGCCGGCGGGCATGGTGACCGCACAGACCGACCCGGAGAACGGGAGCGGTGGGGACTCGGGCGCCGAGAGCGCGAGCGGCGTGAACGCGACGGGCGACCTCAGTCCCGGCGAGCGGCTCGCCGGCGTCGTCGGCGTTCAGGGCGCGGAGATCGAGGGCGAGGTCGAATCGCGAGCGTTCGAGGTCGCGCTCCGGGAGTCCGAGACCAACGAGAGCCGCGCCGCCGTCGTCGCGGAGCGGCTGAACCGGACCGCGGAGCGCCTCGCGGAGCTGGAACAGCGACAGGACGAGCTCCGCGAGCGCCGCGAGGCCGGGGAGCTGAGTCAGGGCGCGTACGCCGCGCGGATGGCGACGACGATCGCGCGGATCGAGACGCTCTCGCGGGGGCTGAACCGGAGCGCGAGCGCGGCCGCCGAACTCCCCGCCGCCGTCCGGAACGAGACGGGCGTCGACAACGAGCGGCTGGCGACGCTGCGCGAGCGCGCGAACGAACTCAGCGGCCCCGAGGTCGCCGCCATCGCCCGCGGCGTGGCGGGCAAAGACGTCGGCGGACCGGTCGCCCCCGGGCGGCGCGGCCCGCCGGGCAACGGGACCGCACGCGGCCCGCCCGTCGACGCCGGCTCACCCGGGATGGGGCGGCCCGGAGGAGATTCGGGAAATCGATCGGCCGGGCCGCCGGGAGCGAGCTCGGGGAACGGATCGATGGGAACGCCCGGGGCCGGTTCGGGAAAGGGTCCGGGCGGTGAGCCCGGTAACGGGTCCGTCGGACCGCCGGCGTCGGGGAGCGCGAACGGGACCGGAGCCGTCGCCGCGGACGGCCCGAACCGGTCCGACCCCCCGGGATCCGGCACCGCGACCGGCGGCGGAGCCGGCAACGCGTCGACCGGCGGTCCGACTGACCCGGGGAGCGAACCTGGGGGTGAAAGCGGGCCGAGCGATGACGCCTCCGACGGAAACGGTTCAAGCGATGACGCCTCCGACGGAAACGGTTCAAGCGATGACGCCTCCGACGGAAACGGTTCAAGCGATGACGCCTCCGACGGAAACGGTTCAAGCGATGACGCCTCCGACGGAGACAGTTCGAGCAACGATAGCTCTGACGGAGGCAGTTCGAGCGGCGCCTCCGACGGAAACGGTCCGAGCGGCGGCCCCGACGGAAACAGTTCGAGCGGCGGCGCGGGCGCCCCGCCGACGACCGTCGGCAGTCCGTCTCGCCTCGATGCGTGAAGTCGGTGGCGCCGTGAACCCGCACACACCCGCCGCCCCGCTGGCGGCGGCACCGCGTAGCCGTTCCGCATGGGAAGGAATTTACCGGCTCTCCGTGTGGCGTAGGACGTGAAGCGAGCGCCGGTCCTCCTCGCCGTCGTCGCACTCCTCGGGGCCGTCGGTCTCGCCCTCGCCGCCGGCGGCGCGGGCGCGGTCCCGTTCGAGGGCGGCTTCGCACAGATGGACGTCGAACCGGACGACGTGTCGATGGCGGTCGCCGTCCAACCGGACGGCGACGCGCAATGGACCGTCGAGTACCGGATCCGGCTCGGCACCGACGAGGAGGAGCGGGCGTTCGAGCAGCTTCGCGCCGACGTGGAGAACGACACGGACGCGTACACGGCCCGGTTCCGCGACCGGATGGCCTCGACCGCGGCGACCGCCGAGTCGGCGACAGGGCGCAACATGACCGTGTCGAACGCGACCGTCACCGCCGAGCGGCGCGAACTCCCGCAGGCGTACGGCGTGTTGACCTACCGGTTCGAGTGGACGAACTTCGCCGCCGTCGACGGCGACCGGCTGCGCGTCGGCGACGCAGTCGACGGGCTGTTCCTCGACGGCTCCTCGTCGCTTATCGTCTCGTGGCCGGACGGGTATCGCCTCGGAGAGACGACGCCGGAGCCGAGCGAGGTCCGGGAGGGGTCCGTCGTCTGAAACGGTCCGGTCGACTTCTCGGCCGGCCAACCGCGGATCGCGGTCGCACCCGCCGGGCCGCTCTCGGGGGTGCCGACCGCCGGGCTCGTCGCTCTCTTCGCCGTGCTCGTCGTCGCCGGAACAACCGCCTATCGGCGGCGCAACGCCGGGGACGACGGCGGAGAGGGAGTCGTCGCGACCGACACGGCGGTCGGAAGCGAGACCGCCGGGAGCGAGACTGCCGCGAGTGACGAGACTGCCGCGAGTGACGGGGCTGCCGCAAGCGACGAGTCGGGACTCGGCGGAGACGGCGACGCGGACACCTCCGGTGAGAGCGACGACGAGGCGGACGCGGCGCCGACCGTCGACAGCGACCTGTTGAGCAACGAGGAGCAGGTGCTTCGCCTCATCGAGTCACAGGGCGGTCGGATGAAACAGAAGCAGGTGGCCGAGGAGCTGGACTGGACCGCCGCGAAGACGAGTCAGGTGGTGACGGGGCTCCGCGACGAGGGCGACCTCGACGGCTTCCGGCTGGGGCGGGAGAACGTCCTCTCGCTGCCGGAGTTCGAGCCGGACGGGGATGCGAGCGGCGAGGACGCGGAGAGCGAGGTTGGCGACGACGCCGGGGGAAGCGACGCCGACGGAGGCGACGGGAACGACGCCGCCGGGAGCGACTGATCGGATCGACGACGGGCCGAGACCAGGCGGTGACAGATCCGGCTACAGATCCCGGGAACGGCCGATATGACACAGTTCACCGCCACACTCGCACTCGCCCGGCGAGTCCGTTCGCCGACCGCATTTGAAACACTCGTACACTTCTTCGCCGTGATGCTCGTATTCTGGTCGCATATCTGCGCATACGGCTCCATGGTACATAGACCCACACCTAATATTCTTTTGATAATATAAATCTGATATCGCACAGCGGTGACGGAACGATCAGAAAGAGGCCGATCACGGAGGACGACGGCGCGCACGGCCGCGGCTCTCGGTCGGAAGACGATTCGGTAGAAGAGCCGGAGGAGGGATTTGAACCCTCGACCTATTCCTTACGAAGGAATCGCTCTGCCAGCTGAGCTACCCCGGCGCTCATCACACAATTCCCGGACGGAAAAATAAGGGTTCCGAAACGGGGACGCAACGGGGACGCGGCAGGAGCCGAGCCGCGCGCTGGAAGTGGCGCGCGCCCGATACGAATAAGACGAACGTCACAATCGTTCCCATATTACATCTATAAACACACAGGAAACCAGAACACAATACAATTGTATAAGGAAAAAGACTAAATACTCGTTCGGACTTCAATTTGAATGTGCTGACACCGTCCGCGTGCCGAGACGGCGGGGATCGAATCCCTCGGCGGTGCGTGCCCGGTCGGAGCCCGTACCGGGCGGCAAGGGTCTCGTCGGTCGTCTCCCCAACCGCGACTCGGCGCGGCCGTCATCCCCAGTAGCGTTCCGCCGCGGCTACCGTGTGAAACGCGTCACCGACGCGCCAAGCGCAAAATCGCCTCTGGTCCGCCGACCGTCGCCGCGGCCGCTTGTCATGTGACGGGCCCCGGCCGCTCCGCCCCGACCCCCCTCGGGGCGGCGCGGCGTTTTCGCTGTCTCGACGACGGATCGCGAGCGGCGCCGCCGCTCTCCGTCCCGTTCGACGCTACGCGAACAGCCGCCGCGCGCGGCGCACCGCGGCGGAAAGGCCGCCGTATCCGGCGCCGACGACCCCCGCGAGGCGCACCTCGGCGGGCGCGACGCCGAGGCGGTGTGAGACCGGACCGGGGCGCGCGTCGGCGCCCGCGATCGCGACCGTTCGTCCGCGGACCCTGACCTCGGCGGTGAGGTCCCCCAGTCGCAGTTCCCTGACCGCGAGGTCCGAGGCAGCGTCGCCCGGGAGGCGGCGGGCGACGCGGAGGGCGTCACCGACGCTCTCTACTTCGAGGAACAGGCGCCGCTCGGTAGCGTGGACCGACACATCGACCCCGTCGACGGAGAGCGTCAGGTCGTCGGTCTCGACTGCGAGGGCGGCGTGAGACTCAGTCCCGCTCACGGGTCGTGACGCGGACGCCGCCGTCGACGCGCCACTCGGCGTGTTCGACGTCGTCTCCCGTCCCGCTCGGCACCTCGACGGTCATGTCCTCGAACTGGTAGTGTATCTCGGCGTTTCGACCGGTCAAGCGGTCGTAGAGCCCCATCGCCAGCTCCGGCCACGTGGTCGTCTCGTCGATTCGCTCTTCGGGGTCTGCGGCGTCGCTCATACGAAGACATGTTAGATAGTTACACTCATAAGTATATTCCCTGACGTGTCTGCCTCGGTTCGTCGGGCGCGCGGAGCGGCCGGATCAGTCGGCGTCGCGCGTCAGGCGAGCGTCGAGACAGACGTTGTGCTCGTGGGGGGCGTACGACCGGACGACCCGCTCGGTCTCGACGGTGACCGCGTAGTCGTCGCCCGCGGCCGCCTCGATCGCGCGCCGCCCCGGGCCGAAGGGGTCGTCCTCGTGTTGGATGTCGTAGTAGTGGATCACGCAGTCGTCGCCGGCGAGCGCGACGGCGGTGTCCAAGAACTCGTCCGCGGAGTGGGGGAGGTTCATCACGAGGCGTTCGGCGGTGTCCGCGTGGGAGTCGGCGAGGTCGCGCACGTCGCCGCTGATCGCGGTCACCCGGTCGGTGACCCCGTTGCGCGCGGCGTTCTCGCGGAGGTACTCGACCGCGCGCTCGTTGAGATCGCAGGCGACCACGTCGGCGCCGCGGGACGCCATAGGTACCGCGTACGGGCCCACGCCGGCGAACATGTCGATCGCCGACTCTCCGGGGTCGACCTGCTCGGCCACGCGGTGACGCTCGGTCGCGAGCCGCGGGGAGAAGTACACCGCGGCGACGTCGAGCGCGAACTCGTGGCCGTACTCGCGGTGGACCGTCTCCGTGTCGTCGCCGACCAGCACGTCCCAAGAGCGGACCCGCAACTCGCCCACGATCGGCGACGCGCGGTTGAGGACCGTCTCGCAGGGCACGTCGGAGGCCGCGACGGCGTCGGCGATCTCGCGGGCGCGCTCGTCGTCGTCCTCGTCGACGATGACGATGTCACCGAGCCGCTCGATAGAGGGCTCGTATCCCAGGATGTCGGCGGGCGTCGTGGGGCGGTCCCGTCGCTCGGCGTCGCGCTCGACGATCCGGTCGGCGAACGCAGCGGGCACTAGTTCGCGGTCCGCGACGGGGATGTAGATCGTCTCGCCGTCGACGGCGATCTGGTGGTCGCCGTCGAGGGCGTCGACGTCGGCGAGCCGGCTCCGGACGGTCTCGCCGCGCTCGCGGGCGACGGCGACGCAGGGGACGCTCATCGTCGGAGGGACGCGGTCGAGCGAATAAACGGTGACGCTTCGCGAGCCGGACGGCGGGGACCCGAGCGGCCGGAGTCACTCCGCCGGCTCGGCACCGCTCGCGGCCGCGACGGCGTCGAGCAGCTCCCCGTCGTCGACGTCGTCGGCGACGGGGACGACGCGGTCCGCGGCCGCCGCGACCTCGGCGTTCGGGCCGTTCGCTGTCGGGGCGACGTCGCCGTCCGCCGCGACCACGAGCGTCGCGTCGGCGTCGGCCGCGAGGTCGCGCGCCGCAGCGAGCGCCTCCGGGGAAGGGTCCTCGAATGGGGGCGCCGTCACCGCTGTCGCGCCCGCGTCCGCGGCGGCGCCGGCGGCCGCGTCTCCCTCGGGGACTACGCCGACGGAGGGCTCGTGGCCCGCGGCGGCCAGCCGGGCGACGACGCGCGCGCCCGACCGCCCCGAGCCGATCACGTGGACGCTGCGCGGCTCGGCGTCGCTCTCCGGGAACGCAGTGACCGCGGGCGTCCCGGTGGCCGGGTTACGACCGACGAACGCCTCGGCGTCGAAGGCCGCGCCGACGGCGGACGCCGATAGCACCGACTCGGGCGGCCCGGCGGCCTGAACCCCGCCGTTCGCGATGACGACCACCTCGTCGCAGTAGCGGGCCGCGGCGTCGAGGTCGTGGATCGCGGCGATCGCTCCCCGGTCGCCGCCGTCGACGAACTCGCGGACCAGTTCGAGCGTCTCGACCGCGTGGTGTACGTCGAGGCTGGCGGTCGGCTCGTCGAGGAGGAGGAGCGGCGCCGCCTGCGCCAGCGCCCGCGCGAGCAGCACGCGCTGGCGCTCGCCGCCCGAGACCTCGGTGATCGACCGGTCGGCGAAGCGCTCGACATCGGCGGCCGCCATCGCGGCGTCGACCGCGGCGTCGTCCTCGGTCCCGTGCGCGTCGAAGCGCCCGAGGTGGGGCGTCCGACCCATCTCGACGACGTGGCGCACCCGGAAGTCGAACGAGAGGTTCGTCGTCTGCGGGACGCTCGCGACGCGCCGACCGACCTCACGGGCCGACAGCGACGACGCCGGGTCGCCGCCGAGGCGCACGGTCCCGGCGTCCGGCTCGACCGCGCCGGTCACCGCGCGCAGCACGGTGGTCTTCCCGGCGCCGTTGGGCCCGACGAGGCCGACGAGCGAGCCGGGCTCGACCCGGAGGTCGACGCCGGAGACGACGTCGAGGTCGCCGAACGAGACGGCCACGTCCGCGGCCGACAGCAGCGGCGCGTCGCCGAACGAGAGCGCCGTGTCGGGGAGGGCCTCGGAACCGTCGCCGCCGCCCGCGGCCGACGCGGCGGAGTCGGCCGCGCCCGTCGTCTCGGCGTCGACGGTGGGATCCGCACTCACAGCTCCGTCACCTCCCGGGTCACGAGCAGGTAGACGAAGAATGGCGCGCCGACCGCGGCGGTGATGATCCCGACCGGGTACTCCGCGGCCGCGGAGCGCGCGACGGTGTCGGCCGCGACGAGGAACGTGCCGCCCGCGAGTGCCGCGGTCGGGAGCAGCGTCCGGTGGTCGGGCCCGACGACGAGCCGGAGCATGTGGGGGACGATGAGACCGACGAACCCGATCACGCCGGCGAACGCGACCCCGGCGGCCGTGACGAGCGCCGAGGCAGCGAGCAACACCCGCTTCGTGCGCTCAACCGCGATCCCCAGCCCCCGTGCCTCCTCCTCGCCGAGCAGGAGGACGTTGAGGTCACGGGCGTACGCGAGCAGCAGGAGGAACAGCGGCGGCACGACGGCGGCGGTGACGGCCACCTCGCTCCACGCCGCGCCCGAGAGGTGGCCCATCAGCCACGCGACGATCTGCCGGAGCGACTCCCCCGCTTGGAGCTGGAGGTAGGAGACGACCGCGCCGAGGAACGTCTGGACCGCGACGCCGGCGAGCAGGAGGGTGGCGACGGGAGTCCGGCCGTTCCGGGTCGCGATGGCGTACACGCCGAAGGCGGCGACCAGCGCGCCGACGAACGCGAAGAGGCTCGTCCCCGCGCCCCGCGAGAGCGCGACCTCGACGGGGCCGACGAGCGGGAGCGCGACGGTCGCGGAGAGCGCGGCGGGGAAGACGATGAACGCCACCGCGCCGACCGCCGCGCCCGACGAGACGCCGATGATCGACGGGTCGGCCATCGGGTTTCGGAAGAACCCCTGCATCACCGTGCCGGCGGCCGCGAGCGCGAAGCCGACGAGCGCGGCGAGCAGGATCCGCGGGAGCCGCACGCCCACGACGATCCGCTGGTGGACGGAGTCGACGGGGAACGCGAACGGCGACGCGAACGCGAGGTCGACGCCGGGGAGCGTGAGGGGACCGACGCCGGGGACCGGCAACGGGCCGACACCGCTCGCGCTCGCTTCGATTCCGGAGGGCACCGCGAGCGCGTTCAACACCGACTTCACCACCGTCTCAGGCGGGATACGGACGGGACCGATCGCGGCGCTGACGACGACGACGACTGCCAGCAGCGCGGCTATCGCCGCCGACCACGCCGCCGAGCGAGCCCAGGGTCGCATGCGTTCTCCAACACAACTTGTAGTAGATAAATACTTATTGGACGAGTCCGGTCCTCAATTCGATGTGAAATAGCTTCGCAATTGCGATGGCCGCGTTGGTGGCGACCGCCCTGATCGGCGGCGTCGCCGGGACCGCCGCGGGCGCACAGCCGACAATAGCGACGGACAGACCGAGCGCGAGCGCGCAGTTGACCGGGGGCGCGCAACCGGCTGCGGGCGCGCAATCGGCTGCGGGCACACAGCCGGCGGTCGGGTCCGCGGCCGGGGCGGGGGCCGCCCCCGCACAGACCGACGGCGCCTGCGGCTTCCCGCTCAATGCGACCGACGCGACCGGGACCACGATAACGCTGGAGGAGCGTCCCGAGCGGATCACGACGCTCAACCCGTCGGCCGCGCAGACGCTGTGGGAGCTCGGCGAACAGGACCGCGTCGTCGGCGTGAGCCGGTTCGCGCTCTACCTCGACGGCGCCGAGGAGCGTGCGAACGTCTCGGCCGAGTTCGGCGCGAGCGTCGAGCGCGTCGTCGACACCGAGCCCGACCTCGTGCTGGCGCCGAACTCCTCGGCCGCCGACGTGGGGCCGCTCCGCGAGCAGGGGCTCAAAGTGTACCACTTCCCGGCCGCGACCTCGATCGACGACATCGCCGAGAAGACGGAGACGATCGGTCGGCTCGTCGGCGCGTGCGACGCCGCGAGCGAGACGAACGAGGAGATGTACGACGCGGTCGACGCCGCGGAGAACCGGACCGCCGGCGTCGACCGCCCGGCCGCGCTCTACCCGCTCGGCGGCGGCTACGTCGCCGCGAACAACACCTTCATCGACGCGATCATGAACGTCGGGGGCGCCGACAACGTCGCCGCGGAGTACGAGGCGTACCCGCAGCTCTCCGACGAGGTGATCCTCCAGACGGACCCCGAGCTAATCCTGGTCACCGACCCCGAGGCCGCGATCTTGGCGGAGGAGCCGTACGCCAGCACGACCGCTGGCGTCGAGGAGAACTACGTCGTGATGAACGTGGACTACCTCAACCAGCCCGCGCCGCGCAGCGTGATCCGGTCGACGACGACGCTGTCGAACGCGGTGGTCGAGCTACAGGAGGAGGGCAGCGAGTCGACGGACGGCACCGAGAGCGGCGAGTCGTCGGACGACGGCTCCTCCGACGGCGACTCGTCCGGGAGCGATGATACGTCGGACGGCGGCGACTCCTCGACCGACGGCATGAACGGAAACGAGACGGACGCGGGCGGCAGCGACGGCGACACGGGCGCGGAGGTCCCCGGATTTGGTGTCGTCGCGGCCGCGATCGCGCTGCTCGCCACTGGCCTGCTCGCGCGGCGCGATTGAATCGAATCGGTCGCTGACCGCCGGTTCCGTTTCTAAATCCCTTGTCCCATCAGGTGGCTGCGGAGGACGTCGGGCGTCTTCAGCCCGGCGTCGCTGTTGAGGAGCACGACGGTCTCGTCGCCGTCGAAGAAGCCCTCCTCGGCGAGCGCCCACGCGCCGGCGGGGGCCGCGCCGCCCGTCGCGCCCATCTCGACGACCTCGTTCTGCGCCACGGCGACCGCGCTCGCGAGGATGTCGTCGTCGTCGACGCCGACCGCGGTCCCGCCGCTCTCGGTGACCGCCTCGACTGCCGCGGCGCCGCCCGCGGGGTCCGGAATCTCCAGTTCGCCGCAGATTGTGTCGGGCGTCGACCACGGTTCGGGCTCGTCGAGGCCGCGCTCGACGGCGGCCGCGATCGGCGCGCAGCCGGACGCCTGCGCGGCGACGACCTTCGGGGTGTCATCGACCGCGCCGATCCGGGCCAGCTCGGCGAACCCCTTGTTGACGCCGGCAACGACCTCGCCGGATCCGGTCGGGACGACGACCACGTCGGGGGTGTCACCGAGGTCGGCGACGAGCTCGAACGCGATCGTCTTCGCGCCCTCGTGGCGGTACGGCGTGGCGAACTCGCCGAGGTCGGTGTAGTCGGTCGCGAGCTGCTCGTCGACCGCGTCGGCCGCGTCGGGGAAGCGCCCGCCGACGACACGCATCTCGCCGCCGTGGACGTTCGTCATCGACTTGTTCGAGAAGGCGCACCGCGAGGGGACGAACGCGTACGACCGCAGGTCCGCCTGGCCCGCGTACGCCGCCATCGATTGCCCGGCGTTCCCCGGGCTCGCGCAGACGAGCGGCTCCACGTCGCCGCCGGCGGCGGCCCGGGCCGCCACCGCGGTCGTCGCGAGCGAGAGGCCGCGGTCGAGGACGGTCCCCGTCGGGTTGCGCCCCTCGTCTTTGACGTACACCGCGTCGACGTCGAGCTCGTCCGCGAGCCGGTCGGTGGCCACGAGCGGCGTCCCGCCCTCCCCCGCGGTGAGCGCGCCGTCGGCCGGGAACGGGAGCAGGGCGTCGAAGCGCCAGTGGCCGCGCGCGGTCGCGGGCGCGGTCCGCGCGTCGCCGCTCGCGCCGCGGGCCGCCGGGTCGAAGAGGTCGTCGGGGTCGACGGCGTCGTAGTCGTAGACCGGGTCGAGTCCGCGCGCCCGCTCGTCGTCGTCGATGGCCGCCGCGTCGGCGGTCTCGTGGACGCGTCCCGACGCCCGACTCTCCAGCCCGCGAAACGCCGGCGTGGTCTCGAAGTCTGCCATACCGAACCTTGCGGCGGCGGCGACTAATCGCTTCGCACTCGGGTGCGGATGACCGTCTCGACGAGACCCCGAACCGCGGTGGCGCGAGGCGCTGTGCGGTCGCCGTCGGGCGGGGCTTCGGAGTGGACTGTGTCGATCAGCGATTTATCAGAAGCAACGCGGCCGAGCGGCTGTGGCTTCGCCAATCGAATCGCCTCGACCCGCCGCCGCTTATAAACCCGCGACCCGATACAGCACATATGAACGGAAACGCCACGGTCGTCGGCGGCGGGCTCGCGGGGCTCGTCGCGGCGACCCGACTCGCGGAGGCGGGCGCGGACGTGACGCTGTACGAGCGACGCCCCGAGGTCGGCGGGCGCGTGCGGACGGAGACGGTCGACGGGTTCACCGTCGACCGCGGCTTCCAAGTCCTCTTCTCGAGCTACCCCGCCGTCGAGCGCGAACTGGGCGCCGACGGGCTCGACGACCTCGACCTCCGGACGTTCGCGCCCGGTGCGACGATCTGCCGGCCGGGCTCGCGCTCGACGCTCGGCGACCCCCTCCGCGACCCGCTGTCCGCGATTCCCTCGCTTTTGAACGACGAGGTCTCCTTCTCCGACAAGCTCCGGACGCTCGCGCTGCGGTACGACCTCGGAAACCGCGACGAGGGCGAGTTCTTCGCCGGGCGCGACGCCCCGATCCGCGAGTACCTCCGCGACTGGGGGTTCGCCGACGACTACGTCGAGAACTTCGTCGAGCCGTTCTACGGCGGGATCACCTTAGACCGGAGCCTCTCGACCTCGAAGCACGTTTTCGAGTACACGTTCCGCGCGATGGGCCGTGGGTCGATCGGCGTCCCCGCCGAGGGGATGGCCGCGCTCCCCGCCGCGCTCGCCGACCGCGCCCGCGAGGCGGGCGTCGATATCGAGACCGGCGGGGACGTGGAGGCGGTCCGGATCGCCGGAGGGGGCCGGATTCCCTTCCGAACCGGAGCCGCCGACGCGGACGGTGCGACCGTGGAACTCGCGGACGGTACGACGCGCGAGACGGACGCGGTCGTCGTCGCGACCTCGCCGCCGGAGGCCCGGCGGCTCACCGGCGTCGAGTCGGTCCCGACCGAGGGCGTGCCGAACGTGACCGGGTGGTTCGCGCTCCCCGCGGGCGAGTCGTTCGAGACGGGCGGCCGGATCCTCCTCAACGCAGCCGACGAGTCGCCGAACGCGGTGGTCCCGATGTCGGAGGTCGCGCCCGAGTACGCGCCCGGCGACCGCGCGCTCCTCGCGGCGACGTTCCTCGGGCAGGAGTCGCTCGACCGCGACGAGCGCGACCTCCGCGACGACGTTCGGGACGCGCTGGACGCGTGGTTCCCCGACCGCGACTTTGGCGGCTTGGAAACCCTCGACGTCCATCGGATCCGGTTCGCGCAGTTCGCGCAGCCGCCGGGTGTCCACGCCGACCTCCCGAAGCCGGACGACCCCGAGGGCCCGGTCGTCCTCGCCGGCGACTACACGGAGTGGTCGTCGATCCAAGGCGCCCTAGAGAGCGGCCGGAAGGCGGCGAACGCGGCGGGCGGGCACCTGTAGCCGGCCCGGTCGCCTCGCGGCCCCCTCACTCCTCTCGCAGGAACGCCTCCTCGCCGCGTTCCGCGACGGCCGCGAGCAGGTCGTCGCGCTGACGGCGGGTCTCGGGCGAGAGCCCGGCGAACGCGTGGTCGAACATCGCGGCGGGGTCGGCCTCAACCGACTCCGCCGCGTCGATCGCTGCGGCGACGACGTCGTCCGCCTCCTCGCGGATCGCCGCGACGCCATCGTCGTCGATGCGATCCGTCTCACGGAGGAACGTCTCCATGCGGTCGAGCGGGTCGAGCGCGCGCCACGGGTCAACGTCGTCGGCGTCGCGATAGGCCGTCGGGTCGTCGGCGGTCGTGTGGGCGCCGAACCGGTACTCGACGAACTCGATGAGGACCGGACGCGGGTCGTCCGCGGTGCCGTTGCCGCCCACCTCGTCGCCGCCGTCGCCGTCACCGCCGCGTCGGGCACGCTCGGCAGCCTCCCGCGTGACCGCGTAGCTGGCGAGCGGGTCCATGCCGTCGGCGCGGACGCCGTCGAAACCGTACGCGGTCGCCTTCCCGGCGAAGGTGTCGCTCGCGGTCTGTTTCCCCCTCGGGACCGAGATTGCCCACCCGTTGTTGTGACAGCAGAATACCGTCGGCGTGTCGAAGACGCCGGCGAAGTTCATCGCCTCGTGGAAGTCGCCCTCGCTGGTCGCGCCGTCGCCGAAGTGGCAGGCGACGACGCGGTCCTCGTCGCGGTGGGCGAACGCCCACGCGGCCCCGACCGCGTGCGGGAGGTGGGCCGCGATGCCGATGTTCAGTGGGAAGACATTGCCGTCGGCGATCGCTTCCGTCCCGGCCTCGTGGCCCATCCAGTAGGGGAGGTACTCGGAGAGGAGGTCGCGGACGACGGCCGCGCCGTGCTCCCGGTACTGGTAGCTTATCAGGTCGCGGTCCGCGAGCGCGTGCGTCGACCCGACGGCCGACCCCTCTTGGCCCGCGCAGGGCGCGTACGTCCCGATCCGGCCCTGTCGCTGGAGGCTGACGGCGCGCTCGTCGAACCGACGCGTGACGACCAGATCGCGGTAGATAGCGCGAAACCGCTCGTCCGAGAGGTCCGGCACCGTCGCGTCGGGCAGGGGACTCCCGTCCGGCCCGAGCACGCGATAGACGTCTTCGTCGGCGAGCGGATCGGTCGCGCCGTCGCCGGCGTCGTCGACGCCGTTCTCGTCCATGCGCAACGAGTGTGTGCCGCAGTCACAAGGAGTTAGCGGTCGCGGCGGCCGCCGACGCCCGCCGGCTCCGTCGCCGGAGGTACGTGATCGGGAGCCCGACGAGGACGCCGGCGACGGCGACCGCGCCGAGTACGAACCCGACCAGCAGCCGCACGGGCCCGGCGGCGAGCATCTCGAGTCCCCAGATGACCACGAACCACGCCGTCCAGAGCGCGCCGGTGAGGAGCGCGGTGAGCAGCCCGAAGGCGGCCCCACGGAGATACGTGGGCGCGTCCGGCCGCTCGACGAGGGCCCACCAGACGAGCGTCCCGACGACGAGCGCCGGGGTCGCGAGGAGCGGCATCCCGGCCGCGGGCGGGAGACCGACCACGTCGGCGAACAGGCCGAGCACGTCGGCGAGCAGCGACGCAGTGAGGGCGGCGCAGCCGAGCGCGTACACGCCGGCGTAGAGCGACCACCACCGAGCGGCGGTGAAGCGGGAATCGGCGGGGAGGGCAGTTTTCATGTCGTATTTCCCCGGGCGCCGGGCTAAATGTCTTCCCGTTGTCCGGTCGCCGGTCACCGGACCGTGGTCGTCACCTCGAACGGGTACGCCCCGCTTTCGCTCGGGGCCTGTCCCGAGACGTCCCACGGGACGAAGAACAGGCCGCGGGCCGCGACGCGGTCCGGCTGTCGGAGCCGGTTTCAGGGCGTGATCACGGCACGGCCGTCGATCTCGCGGTGTTCGAGCTTCTCGGCGACCGCGTTGATCTCGCCGAGGTCGTACCGGCTGGTGTGGAGGTCGACATCTCCCTGCTCGACGAGCGCGACGAGCTCCTGAAGCTCCGCGTACCGCCCGACGATGTTGCCGACGAAGGAGAACTCGCCGTTCACCAGCGCCTGCGACGGCTCGTGGACGTGCCCGCCGTAGCCGATGACGTGGTGGTCGCCGCCGCCGGCGGTGATGTCCGGCGCGTAGGCGGTCGTCACGTCCTCGCCGACGAAGTCGAGCACCTGCGCGGCGCCCGTGCCGTCGGTGATCCCCGCTATCTCGGCCGCCACCTCGGCCTCGCTCGGGTTCACCAGGTGGTCCGCGCCGTAACTGTTCGCCAGGTTCAGCGCCGACTCCTTCAGGTCGACGGCGGTGATCTTTGCCGCGCTCATCGCGTTCAGGCACTGGAGCCCGATGTGACCGAGCCCGCCGACGCCGATGACGACGGCGTGGTCGCCGGGGTTCAGCTCCGCGACCGCCTTCTTGGCCGCGTGGTACGCGGTGATGCCGGCGTCCGCGTGCGGCGCGATATCGATCGGTTCGACCCCGCTCGGCAGCGGGATGACCGCTCGTTCGCTGGTGTGGAGATACTCGGCGAAGCCGCCGTCGTGAGTCAGCCCGTTGAACGCGCTGTTCTCGCAGTGCATCGTCTCGCCGAGCCGGCAGGGGCGACAGGTCCCGCAGGTCTGTACCGGGTGGCAGATCACCGGGTCGCCGGCGGAGACGATCTCGACGTCCTCGCCCGTTTCGACGACCGTCCCCGCGTTCTCGTGGCCCAGCGTCAGCGGCAGTTCCTGCGGGACGTACTCGGCCCACATCCCCTCGATGATGTGGTTGTCCGTCTGGCACCAGCCCGCGCCCTCGACCTCGACGACGACGTCGTCCGGCCCCGTCGCCGTCGGCCGGTCGACCTCGTCGATGGTGAGCCCCTCGCGCATGTCGTCGGTGTACTCGTGGAGTCTGGCTGCTTCCATGTGGGAACGGTTCGCACCGCGTAAATCATAAACGTTCGTTATAGTCTCTCGCCCGACGAGAGAGCGAGGAGATCCACGTCGCCGGCGGTGGGGTTCACCCGTGACACCCTCGGCGAGGCGCTCCCGTGTTTGTCCGGTGCTGTACGCACGGCGGGGCAGAAGCGCTCACAACAGCCGGCGGAACTCGCCGAGCGGCGGGAACCGGAGGGCCTCTCCCGCGTCGCCCGCATCCGCACCGCGGCCCGAGCCCTCCGACGGGGAGTCGACCACGACCGGCGCGAGGCGGTCCGCGTCAGTCACGAGCGGGGAGTCGAACGCGTCGGTCCGCATGTCGTTGACCGCCACGCCCGGCGCGAGGCGGGTGAACGCGGGCAACACGAGGAGGTCGCCCCCGCGGTACGTTCCGGGGCCGCGGAGGAAGCAGGGCCGGCGGTCGCCCTCGATCTCGATCGTCGGGTGGACGTGGCCGATCACGTAGCGGTCGGCGTCGGTCGAGGGCGACTCGTGCCCGTGACAGACGACCGTTCTCGCGACGTGCGTGGCGTCGGCGTCCCGGTCGCCGCTCTCGCTCAGAACGAGCTCCTCGCGGGCCCGCCCGTCCCAGCGGCTCGGCAGGGCGGTGTCGTGGTTGCCGGCGACGAGTTCGAGGGCGGCGCCGCGCGTCTCGCATGCGTCGCGGAGGGCGTTCAGTGTGCCGAGGGTCCTGTCCGTGACTCGGTCGAAGGTGTGGACCACGTCGCCGGCGACGGCCACGGTTCCGGGATCGAACCGGTCGAGGAGGGTTCCGAGCCGGTCGGTGAGGTCCGCGCGCTCGCCGAGCGGGAGCGAGACGGCGGACGCCTCGCCGCGGCCAACGTGGAGGTCGGCGACGACGAGGGCGTCGGCTCCCGGGAGGTAGACAGCGCGGTCCGCGAACGTCGGCCCCGACTCGTGAGCGCGGTCGCTCACCGCCCGTACCCGGACGAGCGCTCGCGGCGACGGCCCGCGTCGCGGTCCGCGTCGCCGCCGCCCGGGCTCGGTCCGCCGTCCGCGTGGTTGCGGGCGGTCGCGTACGCCTCGCGGACACGGCGGAACGACTCCTCGTCACCGCCCTGGTCCGGGTGCGTCTCCTTGACGCGCTCGCGGTACGCGCCCTTCACCGCGTCGACGTCGGCGTCGCGGTCGAGGCCGAGCTCGTCGAACGCGTCGCCGACGGGGTCCGCGCGGCCGGCGCGGCCGCGAGCGGTCGAGCGCCCGGCGGCCCGGTCGGCGCCGAATCGCCCGCCGAAGCCGCCGGCGCCGGACCGGCCGCCGTCCGAACCGGACGAGTCGTCGGTCGCCCAGTCGGGCTCGTCCACGTCGAACGGGAGCCGGCGACCGAGCCCGCGGCCGGGCATCTCGTGTTCACAGAGGACGGTGTAGACGCCTTCGCCCTCCAGCCGGAAGTAGTCGTGCGCGTCGAAGGTGATCGCGACCCCGCGGTCCGGGAGGTAGAAGGGGACCGACACGCCGTCGAACGCGCGGTCCTCGTCAAAGCGCTCGCCGGCGGCGTTCAGGTACGTCCGGATCTCGCGGCGGCGGCGGTCGTCGCCGGCGGCGCCGCGGCCGCCGGTCGACGCGGCGGGTGCCGGGACGAACCGGTCCCCGAGGTAGAACGCGAAGGCGACCACGGCGGTGGCGACCCCGCCGAGACCGACTCCCCAGAGGACCCACCGCGGCACCAGGCTCGTGAACTCGGCGAACACACCCGCCGTAGCGGCTCCGCGGTAATCAACCTCCCGCCGCCGGTCGGCGGCGACGCTCGGCGGTGACAGTCGGCGGCGGATCGCGAGGAGAAACGCGGTGAGGCGGTCGACCGACTCAGAGCATCCCTTTCGCGTCGAGCCCGTCGATGATGTCGTCGACGAGCGACTCGGCGTCGTCGTAGGGGAACTCCTGTTCGCTGCCGAGCTTCGCCGCCATCTCCATCGCGGTGAAGCTCACGTCGCCGGCCTCGAACTTCGTCGCCGGACCGTCCGGGAGGGCCGGGACGAGGTCCATCTGGTTCTCGACGGGGAAGTCTGCGCCGCCGAAGGCGTCCATGAACTGTTCGCGAAGTTCCGCTTTCACGTCGCTCATACACACGACATCCCGAGAGCGACCGCAAAAGGGTTGCGGAACAACGATAAACGTATTTAGGGTTGTCGGATGCGCGCTCGCCGACGCGGCGGGGTCGACCGGTGGAGCGGTCCCGAAGGCCGACGGTCGTGCCGGATCCTGCGGACCTTTGTCGCTGGCGCGTCAGGTGGGCGCATGGCGCGCGAGTTCGACTTCGACTTCGACCTGCTCCGAGAGCTGACCGAGGCCCGCGGCGTCCCGGGCTACGAGGACGACGTGCGCGACATCGTCCGCCGCGAGTTCGCCGACAGCGCCGACCGCGTCCGGACCGACGCGATGGGAAACGTCGTCGGGACGATCGAAGGCGACTCGGATTACTCGGTCGCGGTCGCGGCCCACATGGACGAGATCGGCTTCATGGTCCGGCACGTCACCGACGAGGGGTTCGTCCAAGTCGACCCCCTCGGCGGGTTCGACGCCCGCGTCCTGCGCGCACAGCGCGTCACCGTCCACGGCGACGAGGACCTGACGGGCGTCATCGGCTCCGTCCCGCCGCACACGCTCACGGAGGAGCAGCGGGAGAAGGACGACGAGGTGAAGGACGTGTTCATCGACCTCGGTCGCGACGCGGAGGCGGTCGAGGAGTCGGTGAGCGTCGGCGACCTCGTCACCCTCGACCAGACCACGACGCGTATGGGCGACCGAGTCACCGGGAAGGCGCTCGACGACCGGATCTGCGTGTTCGCGATGCTGGAGGCCGCCCGCCGGATCGACGACCCGGCCGTGACGATCCACTTCGCGGCGACCGTCCAGGAGGAGGTCGGGCTCCGGGGTGCGAAGGCGCTCGGCGTCGACATTGACCCGGACCTCGCCGTCGCTCTCGACGTCACCGTCGCCAACGACGTGCCGCAGGTGGGCGACCCGGCCGACGCCGTCACCGACCTCGGCGAGGGGACAGCGGTGAAGCTGAAAGACTCCTCGGTGATCGCCAGCCCGAAGGTCCACAGCCGACTCACGGAGGTCGCCGAGGACGAGGGGATCGACCACCAGCACGAGGTGTTGCCCGCGGGCGGCACCGACACCGCGGGGTTCCAGAACACGGCGGGCGCGAAGCCCGTGGGCGCGATATCGATCCCGACGCGGTACCTCCACACCGTCACCGAGACGGCCGACGGCGGCGACGTGGAGGCGACGGTCGACCTGCTGACGGCCTTCTTGGAGTCCGAGACGGGCGATCACGACTACACGCTCTGAGGCGAAGTTAGTCGTCGCCGGGCGCGGCCGGACCCGGATCTCGGGCCGCGCGGTGCGCCCCGCGCGCCTGCCACGCGAACCCGGTGGTCGCGAACGCGATGAAGCCGGCCGCGAGCAGGAACCCGGTCTCGGTGGTCGTCCAGTCCATCGTGGTCCCGACGAGCACCGGCCCGACGACCTGTCCGACCTTCCACGAGACGGAACGGAGGCTCATCGCGCTCGCGACGGAGTCGTACGCCTCGCCCTCGTCGACGAACAGCGACATGCTCGCCGGCAGCCGGATCGAGTCGGCGACCCCGAGCAGCGAGTAGGCGGCGAACAGCGCGAAGAAGGCCCCGCCGAGCGTCTGGGAGTCGCCGAGGTACGAGACGGTGACCGGCGCGACGGTCCCGTCGAAGTACGCCGCGAGGGGGATGATCGCCGTGCCGACCCCGTACAGGAGCGCGCCGACCGCGACGAACAGGTAGGTGCGGTCGTAGCGGTCGGTGAGGTCCCCGACGAACCCCTGCGTGAGCGCCTTCGTCGCCTTCCCGCCCGCCATGATCCAGCCGATGGCGAACGCGGAGATGCCGAACGTCGTCCGGGCGTAGATCGGGAGGAAGATGATCACCGCCATCTTGCCGACGCTGAACGTGAACCGGAAGAAGACGAGCGCGCGCAGCATCGGGAGGCCGAGCAGCGACCGGAACGTCTCGACCCCGCCGGCGTCCTCGGGGTCCTTCCGGCCGCCGGGGTTGTCGCGCAGGAACGCGAACACCAGCACGAACGCGGCGAGCGTGACGGCGGTCAACACGACGTACGTCTCGGAGAAGCCGTAGGCGTACAGGAGGTAGCCGCCGACCAGGTCGCCCGCGAGCGACGAGAAAGAGGCGAACTGGTTGTACGAGCCGAGCCAGCGACCCTGCTCGTCGTCAGGGCTGATCTCGCCGATCACCGTCGCGCCCGTGATCCAGAGGACGCTCGCGCCGAGCCCCTGGACCATCCGCACGAGGATGATGTGAACGGAGCTGTCAACCAGCGCGAAGCCGACGAAGACGCCGACGTTGATTAGGAAGCCGCCGAGCAGCCACCGCTTCGCGTTGCCGGTGTCCACCCACCGGCCCAAGGGGAGGACGATGACGAGCTGGACGACGGCGAACGCGGTGCCGAACAGCCCCTCGATGAACCCCGTGGTCCCGAACAGGTCGGCGTACAGCGCGAGGGCGATGAGGATCGTCGAGTACGCCTGACTGCGGGCGAACGCGGTCCCGGCGAGCGCCGCGAACTCGCGGTCTCCGAGCAGCCGTACCGAGTTGCCGAACTGCGCCACGGTGGTCTCCGTCCGGAGATAACGAGACTGGGAGAGAAAAGCGGCGCAGATCCGGCGGTCCGCGTGGGGTTATCGTTTCAAAATTTCGATACGAAAGGCGGGCGCGGCCGGTGTCCTCTCCGCCGGGACGCCCGTCCGACCCGATCGGCATCGCGGGCCGCACACGGTACAACGACAGGGTCGCGCGGTGCCGACCCGGGGCGCGCAGGTTCTCAGACTGTAACAACGTCCGGTTGCTTAATACGAAAGCGTAGATGAATTCGACTACATTCGTATGCGTCGTCGACAGTACGTGCGGGCGCTCGGTCTCGGCGGTGTCGCCTCGCTGGCGGGCTGTGCGGAGCAGACCGAGGAGCCCGCCGCCCGCCGCGGCTCGGTGACGCTCGCCACCGCCACCACGGCGTACGACAGCGGGCTGCTCCCCGTGCTGAACCGCGGGTACGCAGACCGGTTCGGAGCGTCCGTGGAAGCGGTCGTGCGCGGGACCGGCGCGTCGCTCCGCACCGCCCGCGACGGGGACTGCGACGTGGTGCTCGTCCACGCCCGGCCGCTCGAGGACGAGTTCATCGCCGAGGGGCACGGGATCAACCGGCGCAGGGTGATGGTCAACGACTTCCTGCTCGTCGGCCCGCCCGACGACCCGGCGGGTGCCGCCGGAAGCGACCCGCTGGCGGCGTTTCGGGCGATCGCCGAGACGGAGGCGACGTTCCTGTCGCGGGGCGACCGGTCGGGGACGCACATCCGCGAGCTCCGGATCTGGGACGAGGCGGGGCTCAGTCCCGGTGGCGAGTGGTACCGCGAGACCGGTCAAGGGATGGGCGAGACGCTGACCACCGCCCGGCAGTCGGGCGCGTACACCCTCGTCGACCGCGGCACTTTCCTCGCCGTCGGCGACGACGGCGTCCTGGCGCGGCACGTCGAGTCCGGAATCGACGACCCGCCGCCGCTGCTGCGGAACGAGTACGCCGTCATCCCGGTCAACCCCGCTCGGCACGACGTGGCGTACGCGCGGGCCATGTCCTACGTCGGCTACCTCACCGGCCCCGGACAGTCGCGGATCGAGGAGTTCCGGGTCGACGGGGAGCGGGCGTTCCGTCGGTTCGCCCGCTCGCCCGACCCCGAGTTCGAGCAGTACGTCCCGAGCGACTGGGAGGGGTGACCCCTAATCGTGCCGGAAGCAGCGCGACCCGGTGAACGCCATCGCCATGTCGCGCTCGTCGGCGGCGGCGATCACGTCCTCGTCGTTGACGGAGCCGCCGGGCTGGATGACGGCCTCGATGCCCGCGTCGGCCGCCTCCTCGACCGCGTCCGGGAACGGGAAGAACGCGTCCGAGGCCATCACGGCGCCATCGGCGGACTTCCCCTCCGCGTCCTTCTCGGCCTTCATCGCCGCGAGCGTCACGGCGTCGACCCGGGACACCTGCCCCATGCCGACGCCCACCGTCTCGGTGCCCGTCGCGAAAAGGATCCCGTTCGATTTCACGTGTTTCAGCGTCTTCCAGGCGAACAGCATCGTCTCGACCTGCTCGTCGGTCGGCTCGCGCTCGGTGACGACCTCCAGGTCGGCGGCGGTCGGCGACTGCCGGTCGCGCTCCTGGACGAGGCGGCCGCCGACGACCGGCTTCTCCGTGAACCGCTCCGAGAAGCGGTCGTCGCCCGCGCCGAGCGGACCCACGTCGAGGACGCGGAGGTTCTTCTTCTCCCGGAGCACGTCGAGCGCGCTGTCGGTGTAGCCGGGCGCGACAACGACCTCCTTGAACGAGTCGGCGACCGCCGTGGCGGTGTCGGCGTCGCACTCGCGGTTCAGCGCGACGATGCCGCCGAACGCGGACTTCGCGTCCGTGCGAAGCGCGCGATCGTACGCGTCCGCGAGGTCCGACCCGACCGCGCAGCCCGCGGGGTTGGTGTGTTTGATCACCGCGGCCGCGGGCTCGTCGAACTCCTTGACGAGGTTCAGCGCGGCGTCGGCGTCGTTGTAGTTGTTGTACCCCATTCCCTTCGCGCCGGGGTTCAGCTGGGCGGCGTCGACGACGCTCGCCTCCTCGCAGCCGTCGTCGACGTACAGCGCGGCGTCCTGGTGGGGGTTCTCGCCGTACCGCAGCGTGGCGGTGCGCTCCTCGGAGACGAAGCGTCGCTCCGGGAAGTCGCCGCCCACGTCGCCCGCGACCGTGACGCGCTCCGGGCTCCCCTCGTCGTCCCGCTCGACGGTCACGCGGTCCTCGGCGAACCAGCGGACCGCCCGCGGGTACGCCGCGAACTCGGCCTCGCGGAGGACGCGCGCCTTCAGCGAGTCGGCGTCGTCGTCCTCGTACACCGGGATCGGTTCCTGGGTGACGACCGGCCCGGCGTCGACTTCCTCGGTGACGACGTGGACCGTACAGCCGGTCGTCCGGACGCCCGCGTCCAACACCTGCTCGTGGGCGTCGGTGCCGGGGAACGACGGTAGCAGCGAGGGGTGGACGTTCAGCGTCGTCGGGACGGCGTCGAGGAACTCGTCGGTGAGCACGCGCATGTAGCCGTCCAGGCAGACGAGGTCGACGTCGTAGTCGGAGAGGCGCTCGACGACCCGACGCTCGTGCGACTCGCGCGATTCGCCTTCCTCGCGCTCGACGACCTCGGTCGGAATCCGGCGCTCGGTCGCGGCCTCCAGCACCGGCGCCTGCTCGCGGTTCGTCAGGACGACCGACAGCTCCGCGCCGCCGGGCGCGGCGTCGGCGATGTGTCTGAGGTTCCGTCCCCGGTTGCTCGCGAGTCCCGCGATCTTCATACGCGAACGTCCGACCGATGGGGTATATCGATTGCGGTCCGCGCCGCTGTTGTATCCACATCTGCGGATCGGAACGGGCGTCTCGTGCGACCCGACGGCGGTTCGGATCCACGTCCGTGCGTCACCCTATCGACACGCTTTTGCTGGCGCCGCGGGCAGTCGCGGACATGACCGACAACTCCGAACCGACGGCGGACGACGCCATCGCGGGGCTGTCCCGGGCGGACCCGCTCGCGGCCGTCTCGCCGCTCGACGGCCGCTACGCAGACCGGACGGCGCCGCTGTCCCCGTACGCGAGCGAGGCCGCGCTGATGCGCGCCCGGACCCGCGTCGAGGTCGAGTACCTGCTCGGGCTGGGCGCGCTCGACGCGACGCCGATCCCCTTCGACGAGGCGACCGCGGCGGCGCTCCGCGAGGTGTACGAGGCGTTCGACGCCGAGGACGCGCGGCTGGTCAAGGCCCTCGAGACCGAGGGGGCCGCGGGGTACGACGCGACCAACCACGACGTGAAGGCGGTCGAGTACTTCCTCCGCGTCCGGCTGGCGGACATCGCGGAAGGCCCCGACGCGCCGCTCGACGACGCGGAGTCGCTGTACCCGTGGATCCACTTCGGGCTCACCAGCGAGGACGTGAACAACCTCGCGCAGCGCCTCCTGCTCAAGCCCGCGGTGAGCGAGGTGATCGTCCCCGCGGTCCGCGAGGTTCGCGACGCCTTAGTCGAGCTGGCACACGAGTACCGCGACGCGCCGATGCTGGCGCGCACCCACGGCCAGCCGGCGACGCCGACCACGTTCGGCAAGGAGATGGCGGTGTACGCCGCGCGGCTCGGCCGCGCGCTCGGCCGGATCGTCGTCGCGAACGAGGACCTCTCCGGGAAGCTCGCGGGCGCCTCGGGCACCTACGCGGCCCACCGCGCCGCCTACCCCGAGGTGGACTGGCGGGCGTTCTCCGCGTCGTTCGTGCGCGGCCTCGACCTCGAACACACCGCGCTCGCGACGCAGGTGAACCCCTGCGACGACCTCGCTGCGCTGTTCGACGCGCTGCGGGGCGTCAACAACGTCCTCCTCGATCTGGACCTCGACGCGTGGCTCTACGTCTCCGACCGATACCTCGGGCAGGAGGCCGTCGAGGGCGAGACGGGGTCGTCGACGATGCCTCACAAGGTGAACCCGATCGACTTCGAGAACAGCGAGGGGAACCTCTCGGTGGCGAACTCGGACCTGACGTTCCTCGCCGACTACGTGACGAGCTCGCGGCTTCAGCGCGACCTCTCCGACTCGACGGTCAAACGCAACGTCGGCGCCGCGCTGGCACACTGCCTGATCGGCTACTCGAAGGCCGCGGACGGGCTCGCGACGGTCGTCCCGAACGAGACCGTCATGCGCGAGGAGCTCGACGCGACCCCCGAGGTGATCGGCGAGGCCGTCCAGACGATCCTGCGCCGCGAGGGCGACACCGAGGCCTACGAGCGCGTGAAGGCGCTCTCGCGCGGCCGGTCGGTGACGCTCGACGACTTCCGGGAGCTGTTCGCGGACCTCGACGTCGACGACGAGGTCCGCGCGGAACTGGCGGCGCTGACGCCCGCCGGCTACACCGGGCTCGCCGACGAGCTCGTCGACGGGGTCGGCGACGCGGGCGGGTCGACGAACGAGTAGCGACGCTTCAGCGCTTGCGAACGTCGATCTCTCGCATCGCGATCCCCTCGTGGTCGACGAGGCGGCGATACTCCGCGGCGAGGGCTGTCGCGTCGATCGCTGTCGGTCCGGCGTCGGGACGGACGGGGGAGCCGATCCGGACGTACGTGACGGACACGTCGTCGAGGGCCGCGTCCAGCGAGAGCGCGAGCCCCCGGGCGGCCGGCGCGACCGCTCCCCACTCGACTTGCGCCGTCACGGGCGGCTCCGCGAACGTCGTCCCGCTGAAGAGAACGGTCCCCTCGGTCTCGCGGAGGTCCGGCAGCGCCGCGCGGACGCACGCCATCGACCCGGCGACGCGCACGTCGAAGAGTTCGCGGAGCCGGTCAGCGCTCGCGTCGTCGACCGGGTTCCCGCCGCCGCCCGACGCGTTCAAGACGAGCACCTCCGCGGGACCGAGCTCGTCGCGAACGCGTTCGAGCGCCGCCTCAACGGCAGCGTCGTCGGTCACGTCGGTCGGGATCGCGACGGCGTCCCCGCCGAGGTCCGCAGCGAGCGTGCGCACGTACTCCTCGGAGCGCGCCAGCAGCGCGACCGCGAACCCGTCGTCGTGGAAGCGCCGCGCGACGGCGGCCCCGATTGTCGGGCCGACGCCCGCGATCACGGCGACTCGCGTCATACCTGATCGGGGCGGCCGGCAATCATATACGTTGGGTTGCGGCGGGTGAGGGCACAAGGCGTTTACCGCTCGCTCGCGGATCCGGGCCCGATGCCCTCCGAAACCGACGACGAGACGTACTCGATATTCGGCGACGACGAACTGATCGAGAACGAGGCCGATGACGAGCGCGAAAACCGGCGAAACGACTCCGGCGGCCGCGGCGACGGGTCCGGGCCCGACGACCGCCGCGACTCGCTCGGCGGGAGCGGCGAGGACGGCTGCCCGAAGTGCGGCGGCACAGAGACGGAGACCGACGAGATCGCCACCAGCGGGACGGGACTCACCAAGATGTTCGACGTCCAGAACCGGAGCTTCGTGGTCGTCTCCTGTGCGAACTGCGGCTACTCCGAGCTGTACAAGGGCCAGTCGTCGGGCAACGCGATCGACTTCTTCCTCGGGTAGGCCGCGGGGTGACGACGGACGGCCCGAACCCCCGCCGAGCGATCGACTTTTCTCGGGAGCGCAACCAGCCGCGGTATGGTCTCCGTCCGACCGCTCGCGTCCCTCCCGGTCGTCGCCGCCCCCGCCCGGTACCCGTACGCCCGGCGGTTCGGCGAGGTGAACGGTGACCCGGTGCTCTGGACGATCGACGCCGCGCCCGAGGCCGCCCTCGCGACCGCGCTCGGGATCGTCGGCCTGCTCGCGGTCTCCACCTGACGAACCTGATCGCGGACGGCGCCCGGCTGGTGGCCGTCGCGCTGCTCGGCGTCGAGGCCGGGACGGACGCCGGCGCCGCGAGCGACGGCGACCGCGTCACGGTCGACCGGGGAACGGAGACGCGCGGCGCCGCCGACCGCGAGCGCGATGTCCCGGTGCGCGACGCCAGGGAACAGGCCGACGCGGGCGAGACCGCCGACGCGGGAGCGAACAGCGAGGCGGACGGGCCGGACGCCGACGACTTCGAGTTCGGCGATGACCTCGCCGATCCGCACGCGGGCGATACGGGAGGCGACGCCGACGGCCGTCGGGACGGGCGCGACTGACCCGCCCGGAGCGCTTATTCGCCTCCGAGCGTCAGGACGGACATGGCTCCGACGCTCGTGAGCGCGGCCGTGGGGGCGCTGCTCGCGGCCGCGCTGCTGGGCGACGCGTTCGATCGGCGCGCGGTCGCGGTCGTCGTCGCCGCCGCGGTCCTCCCCGGCCTCGACGCCGCCGCGAGCCTCGCCGTCCCCGGCGCGACGAACGCCCTCCTCCACGCCGTCTGGACGCCGCTTCTCGCCGGCGGACTGCTCTACTGGGACGGGGAACTGCGCTCGGCGTCGGCCCTCCGCGAGCAGGGCGGCCCCCGAGCGGTTCGGGTCGCGTGGGTCGCGCTCGCGTCGTTCGTCGTCGCCGGAGTCGGCGCGGCGCTGTTCGCGGGCGAGGGCGCGGCGCTCCTCTACCCGCTGGAGGACGCGCGCTACCTCGTCCGCGGTCGATTGGTGTTCTCGACTCAGGAGGGGGTCGTCCAGACGTTCCTGACCCCGGGCGCGACGGGGGCGGGGATCCTGCCGATCGAGCGCGTCGGCGGGGCGGTCGCCGACCCGGTCTCCTCGTGGATCAACCCCGACGGGCGACCGGGGTTCGATCCGGGTGCCGACCGCGAGTTCCGGTTCGTCGAGGCGGGGTGGCAGTTAGTCGTCGTCGCCGCCGCGGCCGCGACGCTCGCCGTCCGGTTCCGGTTCCGCGGCGAAGGCGCGGGGGTGAGCCGCTGAATGCCCTCGACAGTCGTCCACGCCGGGTTCGCGCTGCTGCTCGCGGCGGGACTGCTCGGGGCCTACTACGACCGGCGTGCGCTCGCGGTCCTGCTCGTCGTACTTGTCCTGCCGGAGGCGGACAGCTTCCTCGGGCCGATCATGCCCGGCGCGCACCGCACGGTCGGGCACAACTTCGTCTTCCCCGCGGTCGTGGCGCTGGCGCTGTACGTCGACACGCGGGTCCGGGAGCGGTCGTGGCTCCGGAACCGGCTCTCGCCGCGGTGGATCGCGGTCGCGTGGGTCGCGCTGTGCGTCCACGCGTTCGCGCACGTCGCGATCGACTGGACCCACCTCGACGGGGTGAACGCGTTTTGGCCGCTCCGCGACCGGTTCTTCCAGCTGGACGGCAAGGCGGTCTACTCGACGGCCGACGGGTTTGTCCAGACGTTCGTCGACGTGCGGGTCGACCCCGAAAGCGGGTCGCGGACCGTCGACGCGGGCGCGGGCGGCACCAGCGAGTCCGTCCACGTCAACAACCCAGTCCAGCCGCGCGACCCGGACGTCGACGTCGAGGAGCCTGTCGACCGGCGCTTCCCGATCGCGAACAGCGGGTGGCGGCTCTACCTGATCGGGCTCGGGCTGTTCGCGCTCGTCGCCCGGCGGTTCCAAGGCGACGGCGTCGCGGACGACGCCTGACGGCCCCCCGAGATCCGGGGGACTGCGGCGCCCCTAACATGGTATGACCGCAGGGTAAACGGTCCCGGACGCGTAGCGAGACGTAATGACACCCCAACCGGACGCGGACCTATTGGAGGCGACCGAGCCGCTGGCCGGGGAGTCGATCGCCGTCGTCGGCGCCGGCTTCGGCGGGCTCTCGACGGCCTCGTACCTCGCCGACGCCGGGGCGGATGTGACGGTGTTCGAGCGCAACGAGCACCCCGGCGGGTACGCCGGGCGGATCGAGCGCGACGGGTTCCGTATCGACACCGGCCCGTCGTGGTACCTCATGCCGGAGGTGTTCGACCGGTTCTTCGAACACTTCGGGCGATCGACGGACGACTACTACGACCTGGTCGAGCTCGACCCGCTGTACGAGGTGATCTGGAAGGACGGCGACCGCGCGTCGATGCCGGCCGACCGCGAGGGACAGAAGGCGCTGTTCGAGTCGTACGAGTCCGGCGCGGGCGACGTGCTCGACGACTACCTCGCCGACGCCGCGGAGGCGTACGAGCTCGGGATGGACCGGTTCGTCTACCCGAGCCGGTCGCGGCTGCGCGACATGGTCGACGCCGACGTGCTCCGGTCCGGGCGGGCGCTGCCGAAGCTCCGCGAGATGGACGACTACGTCGGCGACTACTTCGACAGCGAGAAGCTCCGCCAGATCGCGGAGTACAAGCTGGTGTTCCTCGGGGGGTCGCCGTACAACACGCCCGCGATCTACACGCTGATGAGCCACGTCGACATGAACCTCGGCGTCTACCATCCGACCGGCGGGATCGCGAGCGTCGTCGACGCGATGGCCGACCTCGCGCGCGACCTCGGGGTCACGATCCGGACGAACGAGCCGGTGACCGCGATCGAGCCGTCGGTGCCGGCGGCGACGCCGACGTTCACCGTGGAGACGGAGCGACGCGCGATGGGCGAGTCCACCGCGGCGGCGCGGTCGGCGCGCTTCGACCGCGTCGTGGCGAACGCGCCGCCGCCGCACGTCGAGCGCGACCTCCTCCCGAGCGGGACGGTCGACCGCGAGTCGTACTGGGAGTCGCGGACGTACGCGCCTTCCGCGTACCTCTCGTACATCGGCGTCGAGGGGGACGTTGACCTCGACCACCACACGCTGGTGTTCCCGACCGACTGGCGGCCGCACTTCGACGACATCTTCGACGAGCCGGCGTGGCCCGACGACCCCGCATACTACGTCCACGTCCCGTCGAAGACGGACCCCGAGGCGGCGCCCGACGGGCACGAGGCCGTCTTCCTGCTCGTCCCGCTGGCGGCCGGGTTGGAGGACGACCCCGAGACGCGCGAGCGGTTCCGCGACCTGGTGTTCGACGACCTCGCCGAACACGCCGGCGTCGACTTCCGCGAGCGGATCGTCTTCGAGGAGACCGCCTGCGTCTCCGACTTCCGGCAGCGGTTCAACGCACCCCGTGGCACGGCGCTGGCGCTGTCGCACACCCTCGAACAGACGGGGCCGCTCCGCCCCGCCCACCGCGCCCCCGGCGTCGACGGCCTCTACTACGTCGGCGCGTACACCAACCCCGGCATCGGGATGCCGATGTGCCTGCTCAGCGGCGAACACGCCGCCGAGGCGGTCGTCGAGGACGCGACCGGCGGGGGCGTGCTCCCGTCCGTCGTCCCCACGTCGACGCTGCGGTGAGGGGCGCGTTCGGGGGCGATTTTACTCGACGCCCGCGTCCGGCCCGTCGATCGGCTCCGGCTCTTGGACCGCGACCCAGTGCGTGACGGTCCCCGCGTCCCCGAACAGCGGCCGCAGCGTGACGCGGTTCGCGAAGGGAGTACCGTCCCGGCGACGGTTGCGGAGTTCGACGGTGACCGCGGACCACGTCGACAGCGCCTCGCGGAAGTCCGCGCGGGGGTCGGCGGCGGCGTCCGGATCCTGAAACAGCCGGGGGTTCCGACCGCGGAGCTCGTCGAGCCCGTAGCCGGTCCACTCGCGGAACCAGCGGTTGACGTAGACGATCGGCGTGTCGCGGTACGCCGGGCCGGTGAGCGTGAGGCCGAGGGGGAGGTCGTCGAGCGCGCGGACGCGGTCGACGAACAGCGCCTCGCGCTCCCGCTCGGCGGGGGCGTCCGAGTGCGTCGGGAGCGTCACGCCGTCGAGGTCGTACTCGTCGGTCAGCGCAGAGAGGCGTGTCCGGAAGGCCCCGCGGTCGGCGTCGATCGCCGCGAGCACGTCGCTTCGAAGCGTCACGTGTGCGGTTAGGCGCGGACGGACAAGCGCGTGTCGTTCCGTGAGATGGGGAGCACGGAACCGACCGGACGCCGGTCGCGACCGCCGAGCGGGGCGGGTGAGTGGAACGAACGTTATGTGCGTCCGGGTCGGAGGCTGTGATCACTGATGCGTGAGACCACCGCCGTCCTCGCGGTCGCGCTGCTCGTCGCGCTCGCCGGCTGCGGCGGGCTCGGCGGGGAGCTGGCCGGCCCCCCCGGAGACCCGTCACCGTCGATCGAGTCCGTCTCCGCCCCGGAGTCGCTCGGCCACGACGAGCGGGCGACGGTCGCGGCGACCGCGCGGTGGGAGGGGCTCGCGGGCGACGGCGGATCCGCGGGCGAGGGGGGTTCGGCCGCGGGACTCGACCCGGTTCGGGTGACGGTCCGGGTCGGTGACGCGACGTTGGTCGCCGAGAACCGGTCCGTCCCGGCGAACGGGACGCTGACGGTGACGGCCGGCGTCGACGGCGCGGCGCTCGACCCGGGCGAGTACGACCTGACGGTGACCGTCGGCGGGGCGACGGCGACCCGCTCGATTGTCGTCGGAGAGGCCCGCGCGGCGACGTTCGCGGTCTCCGCGATCGACGCCCCCGACAGCGTCGAGTACGGCGGAGACCTCTCGGTGGCGGCGACGGTGAGGAACGTCGGCGACCGGGCCGGGACCCAGACGGTCCGGATCCGGTACGGCGCGGGAGCGAGCGCGAACCGGACGGTCGCGCTCGACGGCGGCGCGGAGCGCCGAGTGTCTGTCACGTTCGCGGACGTGCGACGCGACGGCGGCGCCCACCCGCTGGTCGTGACCACCGCGAACCGGACGCGGGAGCGCGCGGTCGCGCTGTCGCACCCGAGCCCGTACGGGGAGACGACGCTCGGCCTCTACGTCGACGACGCGGCGGTCGACCGGAACGTCTCCGGCGTCGCGGTGGCCGCGACGGGGTACTGGGAGCGGAACGACGAGCGCTACCTCGGCTATCCCGTCGCCTACGAGCGGGTGAGCGACGAGTCGCGGGCGGACGTCGTTCTCCGGTTCGACCGCGTGGAGCGCTGCGGCGTCGAGGGCAACGACACGCGGTACTTCGGCTGCGCGGACCTGCTCGTCGACGAGCCGCGGACGCCGATGACCGCGACCGTCGATCCCCGGGTCTCCGACGCGGACATGAACGCGACGATCATCCACGAGCTCGGCCACGTTCAGGGGCTCGAACACGGCGAGGAGCCGGCCGGGCTGATGAACGCGACGAGCACGCTCGCGACGCATCGGCCCTTGAAAATCCACTTGCGCGCCGACGACGGCGCGGTCACGGGGCCCGTCGAGGACGAGGTGGCCGCGGCGCTCGACTACTTCGCGGGCCGCGAGGATATCGTCGGAAGCGACCGGTTCGCGTGGGAGTTCGTTGACAGCGCGCGCGACGCCCACGTCCAGATCACCTACGACGAGCGCGGGGAGGTCTGTATCACGGACGGAGGCGGCTCCTGTACGGTCGACGGCGAGTACTACGGGCAACAGGACGTGCGGCTGGAGGAGCTAGACGAGGAGGTCGTCGCGTGGCACGTCGGGTGGTCGTCCGCGCCGGCCCTGCTGGAGGAGGTGCCGCCGGAGCTTTCTCGCGAGACGGACCGGCGGGAGCGGGAGGCGTGGCCGGAGTAGGGCCGGGCGAGCGAGTGTGCTCTCGACGCGGGGATCGAGGAGACCGACCGCCTCATCGACTAGATCCTCTGCGACTGCTACGACCTGACGAACGAGGAGAGCAGGGCCGTGGAGGCGGCGGTCGCGGAGTAGGGACGGGAACCGGTGATAACGTCTTTTCACCCCGTTTCCGTACCGGAGCGCGCGGCACGGCTCACGACGAGATACATCGGGGCGGAGCGATCCTCGAACGCGACCGACGCGGCCGCCGATCCCGACGGCCAGCGGTCCGAGTCCGCGACCTATCCCGGGCTCCTGACCGCGCGGACCGCGGGCGGCACCTGCCACCTCGCGCCGGGGTACCACGGCGAGGCGACGACGCTGCCGGACCGTGCGCTCGGCCCCGTCAACGGCGTGGTCGTCGAGGAGGCGGGAACGCGCTACGAGAGCCTGCTGCTCGACGACCGCCGGCGGCAGGCGCAGTACGGCGCGCTCTTGGACGCGAACCTCGACGGCGACCGCGTGCCCGCCTTCGCCGTCGACGTTCCGCCCGAGGGCGGTCGGAAAGGGTACGGGGAGGGCGTCGACGCGGTCACCGAACTCGTGACGGGGACGGCGGCGTTGGCGGCGCTCGGCGTCGTCGGCGTCGCGCTCGGCGCGGCGGTCGCGGCGCTCCTCTGGCTCCCGCTCGCGATGGCGGTGTGCCTCCACGTCCGTCCGCCGAGCGCGGTGCGGCGGCCCGACCGAATCGGCGCGTGCTGCCGCGGGGTCGTCGCCCGCGGCCAACTGCTGAAGCCTACTCGCTGGCGGCGGGCCAAAGAGGCCCGCGAGCCGGACATCGACGCGCCCGAACCGGACGCCTCGTGGTTCAAGCGATGAGCGACCTGCCGCGAAACTTCTCCGTCCGGGAGACCGTCGCCGTCCTCACGGCTTTCAATTAATCCGATTGCTTTCTGTAGTCCCCGTTATCCGTGTGCCGAGAGTAATTAGCAAAGGTCCGAACAGACCGAACAGAACCGTGGGAATTGCGATAAGAGCTTCAAGCCAGTGAGCGTCTGTCATAATCCTACCTAATCTCTCAATGAATGTCGGATCTTGGCCGGAAACGTACCAAGCGAGGATCCCGAACACGAGGAGATACGACTTGAAGACAACAGATTGGAAACGAAGGCCGAGGATCCCACCAGTAGTTCCGAGTACGAGCAGCACAATAGGTGTGAGAAGCCAGTGTATACTTCCCGCAATGGATGATGCTTCACTCAAAATGTAGAAATAACCATAGCCAGCAGCGAGCGGAGCTATCAGGTGCTTAATTACAACGAAGAAGAAAAACGGTAAAATTGTGTATACACGAGACAAGTAGTTATTCACTATATCCTGTTGGTCGTTCTGAGTTGTATCCCGTGTGATGTCGTGCTTGTGTTGACTATTATGACAGTTAACGCAGAGCGTCTGAAGATTATCTAACGAATCAGAACCACCCTCAGATCGTGGCGTAAGGTGATGCGCGTGGAGTTCAGTATCTCCGGAGGACCCACCCCGGGCACCACATTGTTGGCAGGTATAATTGTCACGTGAATAAACTTTTCTGCGCCTCCCGTCCCAATCATCAGGGTAGCTCGAAGCCGCCATATAGCGGTTTTATCTTTCTGATCCGCCGTATGAATATTATTCAAACTTGCTGATATTTAGAATGGCAAATCAGGAGAAGTCACCGCTCGTTACAGGTCTACGTCGCTCGCAGCGTTTCTCGCGGGGCAAAAATACGGACTCGCGGGGGTCCCGCGAGCGAGCACAGCGAGCGAGTGGGACCACACGAGGGAATGACTAAGCGAACGAAGTGAGGAAAAGGATGGACTCGCGGGGATTTGAACCCCGGGCCTTCCCCGTGCCAGGGGGATGATCTACCACTGATCTACGAGCCCTCGAACGCATTCGTTCGTTCCGCGGTGAATATCTTAAGGGCTTCGAATCGCGGACCGACCGGACCGCGCGCCGCCCACGCTCAGATCCGGTTGGAGTCGACGTACACGTCGAGGTCCACGTCGCGTCGCGATCCCTCCAAGTCGCGGACGGCGCGCTCGACGACGCGCTCGGCCTCGCTTCGGATCAGCGGGATCGCCTTCTTCAACACCCAGTCGAACGAGACGAGCCGCGGCAGGTCGAGTGCGTCCGGGCTGGCGGAGCCGGGGTCGAACTCGACTTCGAGCGCGACCTCGCAGGGCGCGTCGTCAGTCTCCTCGGCGGCCGCTTCGCCCCCGTCGGTCGACGTCGGCGTCACCCGCCAGCAGCCACCGGCGTCGATGTCCTTCGTTATCTCCCAGTCGATCCGCTCGGGCGGCTCGACGCCGGTCACCTCGGAGCGGGCGGTGTAGGAGATCTTCCACCACGCGAACGTGAGCGCGTACCGGGTGCCGGGGCCGCCGTCGCCGGTAACCGTTTCGACCTCTCGGAGGTACTCGGAGTAGTTCGCGTACTGCGGGAAGTCGAGCAGGAACGCGTACACGTCTTCGGGGTCGGCGTACACCTCCGTGCTCACGACGAGTTTGTCCACGTACGTGGGTTCGCGTGACGCTTATTAAACGGTCCGGCGACCGAACTCGACCGACGGCTCTGGGGTGATTCCCGTCACAGTCGCGGCCGATTGCGGAGTGACGGCGAACACCGTCGAAGCCCCAGCCGCGAGGACTCGCGCGGCTCGCTGTGCGCTTCAGTCGCTCGCTTCGCTCGCTCCTCCCAGTGCTTGCGTCGCCGTGCTTCGTCCTCGCGGCTGCCCCCTCGAGCCCCGCCCCGCACGGCACCGCTCCACACACCTCCCCGGCCTCGTCGCGCTCCTCGCGCCCCCCTCGGGCGCTCGGAGGCGCGCGCCGCTGTATTCAGGCGGGTTTGTTCGCCTCCTCGGGGGCCAGGATTCGCGTCGTCGGAACCCGGAACGGGCCGCCGAAGCCGCCGGATACATGGGGCTTCCGGCGCTCATACGGCTATGGCTGCCGACGAGCGCAACGCCTTCGAAGTGTACCGCGACCGGGTGGACCGACCGCTCGGGCGGTTGTTCCGCGAGTACGGGGCGTCCGAGGCGCACTGGCTCGTGATCGGGATGGTCGCCAACGTCGTCGCCCGGGTCGCGGGGCTGATCCCGCCGGTGGTGCTGGGCGTCGCCATCGACGCCGTCTTCACCGGCTCCGGCCCCTACACGCTCCCGATCGTTCCCGACGCATGGCTGCCGACCGCGGAGGCCGCCCAGTTCCACCTCTCAGTGATCCTCATCTTCGGGTCGTTCATCGTGACGGGCGTGTTCACGTACGTCTACGGCATCGCGGCGAACAACTTCGCGCACCGCGTGATGCACGCGGTCCGCACCGACTCCTTCGACCAGATGCAGCGGCTCGACATGACCTTCTTCGACGACAAGCAGACCGGCGAGGTCATGTCCGTCCTCAACAATGACGCCTCGAACCTGGAGGTGTTCTTAGACAACGCCCTCCAGAACTCCGCGCGCCTCGGCGTGATGGTGGTCGGGATCGCGACCGTCCTCGTCTACTACAACTACGAGCTGGCCGTGATCACCCTCGCCGCCATCCCGCTGATGTTCCTCTTCACGCTGTGGTTCATGCGCGCCGTCGAACCCCGGTACGTCGCGCAGCGCTCGGTCGTCGGCGACCTCAACACCGCCCTCGAGAACGCGCTCTCGGGCGTCGAGCTGGTGAAGACCTCCAACACGGAGGCCTACGAGAGCGAGCGCGTCGAGGACGCCTCCTTCTCGTACTTCCGGCGCACGATGTCGATCCTCCGGCTCAACTACGTCTACCGCCCCGGGATGGAGCTGCTCGCCGGGCTGGCGTTCGCCGCCACCTTCGCGGTCGGTGGCTTCTGGCTCGCGAACGGCCCGCCGGGCCCCTTCTCGACGAAGCTGACCGTCGGGACGTTCGTCACGTTCGTCCTCCTCACCCAGCAGTTCGTCGCCCCGCTCGCGGAGGTGTCGAACATCATCGACCAGTACGAGAACGCGAAGGCCTCCTGCGAGCGCGTGTTCGGCCTGCGCGACATCCCGGTCCGCATCGAGGACGACGACGACGCGATCGAACTCGGCGGCCAGACCCGGAGCGACGGCGGAAGTAAGCGCGGCCGCGGCGTCGACGGCACGGTCGACGACGCGACGGAGGACGCAGTTGACGACGCGACCGGCGACGCGGCCGACGCCGCGGCCGACCACGGCGGCGTGGCGGGCGCCGTCGAGTACGACGAGGTCTCCTTCGCGTACCCCGGGAACGCCCTCGTCGACCCCGAGGACGCCGACGAGGAGGTTCTCAGCGGCGTCTCCTTCTCGGCCGATCCGGGCGACACCGTCGCGCTGGTCGGACCGACCGGCGCGGGGAAGTCGACGCTGCTCAAGCTCCTCCTCCGGCTGTACGACGTGACCGACGGCGCGATCCGCGTCGACGGTCATGACGTCCGCGACGTGACCGTCGAGAGCCTCCGCTCGTCGGTCGGCTACGTCGCGCAGGACACCACGCTGTTCGACGGCACCATCGCCGAGAACATCCGCTACGGGCGGTTCACGCGGATCGATGAAGCGGACGCCGAGGAGAGCGAGGTGCGCGAGCGGGTCGTCGAGGCCGCGAAGGCCGCGGAGGCCCACGAGTTCATCGCCTCACTCCCGAACGGCTACGAGACGCGGATTGGCGAGCGCGGCGTGAAGCTCTCGGGCGGCCAGCGCCAGCGACTCGCGATCGCCCGAGTCGTGCTTCAGGACCCCGCGATCTTGATTCTCGACGAGGCGACCTCGGCAGTCGACACCGAGACGGAGATGCTGATCCAGCGCTCGCTCGACCGCCTCGCGGCCGACCGCACCACGTTCGTCATCGCGCACCGGCTCTCGACGGTGACCGACGCCGACACCGCCCTGGTGTTGGAGGACGGCGAGGTCGTCGAGCGGGGGAGCCACGACGAACTGCTCGCCGCGGACGGCCTCTACGCGAAGCTCTGGGGCGTTCAGGCCGGCGAGATAGACGAGCTTCCGGAGGAGTTCGTCGAGCGCGCCCGCGAGCGCCACGTCGACCGCGCGGTCGAGCGGGCGACGGAGAGCGAGGTGGACGCGGAGTCGCTCGACGACTGATCGGGAGACCGGTCGGCCTCGGTGGCCGGTGAAATATTCACCGGCGTCCCGTCGAGACGGGCGAGTGGCCTGAACCGGCGCCGTCGATCACTTCGTCTCGTCGCTTCGGATCGGCTCGTGCGTGTCCGGTTCGGATGATCGGATCGTATTAACGGCTATGAGCGCGAGCAGACTCGCCGCAGCGAGGAAGAGAGTAGGTACGGCGGTCTTGACGAGGAGGAGCACGCCGAGGAGTTCACCTGCGAGCGCGATGAGAAGGGCCACCGGTACGAGTCCGGCCGGCCGGTCCCGCGATTTTGAGGTCATACGCTGAACCGGTGGGAGACGGGATCGAGAGACGGTGAGGGCTCGGTGCTGTTGCGACCGTGTTCGTCCACGGACACAGGTCCGACCAGTAACGAAGGCGATAATAATCCTGTGGCGACTGACCTGGGAATCGCTCGGTGCGAGAGACGCGTTCCGTACGCCTCCAAGCTGTCGAAATCCATCGCCGACCCCGGGCTTCGACGATGCCGTGAGAGGCGGTGCGAATCAGTCGTCGCCGGAGATTTGCCCGGCCGCGTCGGCGTCGGCGTCCGGCACCGCGGCGGCGGGCGCGGGCGGCTCCTCGCGCACGTCGGCGCCCTTGCCCTCCGCGATGACCTCGGCGTACGCGTCGGGGAAGACGCGGACGAAGTCGTCGAGCGCGGCCTCCCAGTCGTCGAGCAGTTCGGCCGCGCGCTCGCTGTCGGTGTACTCGCGGTGGTTCTCGACGAGGCGGCGGAGCATCCGCTCGTCGGACCCCTCCAGCGTCTCGGAGACCGACACCATCCCGCGGTTCACCCGGTCGGCGAACCGGTCGTCGGGGTCGTACACGTACGCGATGCCGCCGGACATCCCGGCCGCGAAGTTGCGGCCGGTGTCGCCGAGGACGGCGACGACGCCGCCGGTCATGTACTCGCAGCCGTGGTCGCCGACGCCCTCGACGACGGCTCTGACGCCGGAGTTGCGGACCCCGAACCGCTCGCCGGCGACGCCGTTGACGTACATCTCGCCCGACGTGGCGCCGTACAGACAGACGTTCCCCGCGACGACGTTCTCGGTCGGATCGTACGACGCCTCCGCGGGCGTGTCGATCACGATCCGGCCGCCGGAGAGCCCCTTGCCGACGTAGTCGTTGGCGGCGCCGGACAGCTCCAGCGTGATCCCCGGCGCGAGGAACGCGCCGAAGCTCTGGCCCGCCTCGCCGTCGAAGCGGCACGAGACCGTGTCGTCCGGGAGCCCCTCGCCGCCGTGTTCGGAGACGATGCGGTTCGAGAGCGTCGCGCCGACCGCGCGGTCGACGTTGCGGATGTCGCGGGTAAGCGCGACCGGCGCACCGTCATCGATGGCGGGCGCGGCCTCGTCGATGAGGTCCCAGTCGAGCAGGTCGTCGATGCCGCCGTGCGCCTGCTCTCGGACCTTCGTGCGGGACTCGCCGGCGGGCTCGGCGATGACCGCCGACAGGTCGAGGTGCTTCGCCTTCTCGTGGTCGGTGTCGCGTTGGGCGAGCAGCCCGGGCCGACCGATGAACTCCGCCAGCTCGGTGTACCCCTGCTCGGCCATGATCTCGCGCAGCTCCTGCGCGATGAACGTCATGTAGTTGATGACGTGGTCCGGCTGGCCGGGGAACCGCTGGCGGAGGTCCTCGCGCTGGGTCGCGACGCCGACCGGACAGGTGTTCTCGTGGCACTGCCGGGCCATCACGCAGCCCGACGTGACGAGCGAGGCGGTGCCGAAAATGTACTCCTCCGCGCCGAGGGCGGCCGCGACCGCCACGTCGCGGCCGGTCCGCAGTCCGCCGTCGGCCGAGACGCGAATGCGGTCGCGCAGGCCGGTGGCGCGCAGCATCTGGTTCGCCTCCGCGAGCCCGAGCTCCCACGGGAGCCCGGCGTTCTTGATCGAGGTCTTCGGCGACGCCCCCGTCCCGCCGTCGTGGCCGGAGACGTGGACGACGTCCGCGTTCGCCTTCGCGACGCCGGCCGCGATGGTGCCGATGCCGGCCTCCGAGACCAGCTTGACGTTGACGTCGGCCTCGGGACTGGCGGCCTTCAGGTCGAAGATGAGCTGCTTGAGGTCCTCGATCGAGTAGATGTCGTGTTGGGGCGGCGGCGAGATGAGCCCGACGCCGGGGGTGGAACACCGGACGTGCGCGATCATCTCGTTCACCTTCTCGCCGGGAAGGTGGCCGCCCTCGCCCGGCTTCGACCCCTGCGCCATCTTGATCTGGAGCTCCTCGGCGTTCGCGAGGTACTCCGAGGTGACGCCGAACCGACCGGAGGCGACCTGCTTGACCGTACACTCCTTCTCGGTGTCGAACCGCTCCGGCGGTTCGCCGCCCTCGCCCGTGTTTGACTTCGCGCCCAGGCGGTTCATCGCGATGGCGTTGTTCTCGTGGGCCTCCGGCGAGAGGCTCCCGAGGCTCATCGCGGCCGTCGAGAAGCGCTCGACGATCGACTCGACCGGCTCGACCTGCTCGACCGGCACGGGGTCGCGGTCGGAGTCGAACTCAAGGAGGCCGCGCAGCGACTGGAGCTCCTCAGTCTGGTCGTTCACCAGTTCGGCGAACTCCTGATACTGCTCGTAGTCGCCCCCACGGACCGCCTGCTGGAGCGTGCCGACCGTCTGGGGGTTCCAGCCGTGTTTCACGCCCGAGGAGCGGTGTTCGTACTCGCCGACGGTCTCCAGCTCGGGGTCAGCGCCGAAAGCCATCGCGTGGCGCGTGCGGAGGTCGTCTTCGATCTGCTCGATCCCGATCCCCTCGGTGCGGATCTCGGTCCCCTCGAAGTACTCGGCGACGAAGTCGGAGTCGAGCCCGACCGCCTCGAAGATCTGGGCCCCCTGGTACGACTCCATCGTCGAGATGCCCATCTTCGCCATCGTCTTGAGGAGCCCGTCCTCCAGCGCGTGCCGGTACGCCCCGAGCGCCTCGTCCTCGTCCGCGCCGTCCGGGCCGGCGACCACGTCGGCGATCGAGGCGTACGCGAGATACGGGTCGACCGCGTCGGCGCCGTAGCCGACGAGCGTCGCGAGGTGGTGGACCTCGTGCGGCTCGCCGGACTCGACGACGACGCCCGCGCGGTTGCGAAGCCCCTTGCGCACGAGGTGGTGGTGGACCGCGCCGGTCGCGAGCAGGCTCGGCACCGCGAGCCGGTCCGGCCCGACGGCGCGGTCGGAGAGGACGACCACGTCGGCCCCGTCCTCGATGGCGGCCGCGGCGTCCTCGCGGACGCGGCTCACGGCGTCGACCAGCGAGCCGTCGCGGTCGTAGGTGACGTCGACGGTGACGGAGGCGAACGCGGGGCCGTCGGACGCGCCCTCGTCCCCGGGGGTCCGTTCGCCCGGTCCGGGCAGGTCGCGAAGCGCTCCGGTCTCGGCGTCCGTCAGAACCGGCGTGTCGGCGACGATCTGCTCGGCGTGGGCCGGCGTCTCGGCGAGGAGGTTGCGCTGGTTCCCGATCCGGGTCTCCAGCGAGGTGACGAGTTCCTCGCGGATGTAGTCGATCGGGGGGTTCGACACCTGCGCAAACAGCTGCTTGAAGTAGGTGAACAGGGGGCGGTCGACGTCTGCCAGCACGGACAGCGGCGTGTCGTCGCCCATCGAGCCGACCGGGTCCTTCCCCTCGGTCGCCATCGGTTCGACGAGGTGGTTCAGCGAGTCGGTCGTGTAGCCGAACGCGGCCTGGTGGGCGCGGACGGTCGGCCTCGACTCTTCCCCGTCGCCCTCGGTGGTGGAGTCGGCGTCGATCCCCGCCGCGGCGCCGTCCTCGTCGGTAAGCGCGTCGAGGTCGACCTGCCCGTCCGCGACCCACTCGCCGTACTTCTCGTCGGTGAGCTCTTCGAACACCTCGTCGTCGGGGACGATCCGGCCCGCCTCGGGGTCGGCGACGAAGATCTCACCCGGCCGGAGCCGCCCGCGGCGGCGCACGTCGGCGGGCTCGGTCGGGAGCGCGCCCACCTCGCTGCCGACGACGAGGCGGTCGTCAGTCGTCACCTCGTAGCGGCACGGGCGGAGACCGTTGCGGTCTAGGACGCCGGCGACCTGCTCGCCGTCGAAGCCGATGACGAGAGCCGGCCCGTCCCACGGCTCGACGAGCGACGCGTGGTAGTCGTAGAAGTCGGCGCGGTCGTCGTTCATCAGGTCGTCGTCGCGGAACGCCTCGGGGATCAGCATCCGCAGCGCGTGCGGGAGGTCGCGGTCGGTCTGGAGGAGGAGTTCGAGCGCGTTGTCGACGCTCGCAGTGTCGGACTGGTTCGGGTCGTCGATCACCGGCTTGATCGTGTCTAGCTCGGCCCCGAACGCCGGGTGGTCGAGGTCGGTCTCGCGGGCCCGCATCCAGTTGACGTTCCCGCGGATCGTGTTGAACTCGCCGTTGTGGACGATGTTGCGGTACGGGTGCGCGAGGTGCCACGCGCCCAGCGTGTTCGTCGAGAACCGCGCGTGGACTAAGGCGACGTGGCTCGCGAACCGCTCGTCGGTCAGGTCCGGATAGTAGTCGGCGAGCTGCGACCCCTTCAACAGCCCCTTGTAGACGACGCGTTGCCGGTCGAGCGAGCAGACGTAGAAGCGGCCGGCGCCGTCGACCTCGGACACCGCGTTCTCGATCTCGCGCCGGGCGGCGTACAGCGCGCGGTCGAAGCCGAGCAGGTCGGGATCGGCGTCGTCGGCCCGGTCCTCCTCGCTGGTGAACCGCTGGGCGAGCCCCGCGCCCTCGACGGGGGCGACGAACACCTGCGACACCTCGGGCTCCGAGTCGAGGGCCGTCGCGCCGAGGTCGGAGTTGTCAGTCGGAACCGACCGCCACGCGAGCACCTCCAGCCCGTAGACGGCGCACACCTCGGCGATGACGTCGTGGATCTCCGCCTGAACGCTCGGCTCCGGGGGCATGAACACGGAGCCGACCGCGTACTCTTCGGGGAGGTCCGCCTCGACGACGTCGCGGAATAACGCGTCCGGCCGTGCGACCATGATCCCCGCGCCGTCGCCGGTGTTTTCCTCGGCACCCGTCGTCCCGCGGTGTTCGAGGTTTTCGAGCAGAGAGACCGCGTCCGTGACGGTCTCGTGCGTGGGCGCGCCGTCAAGGTCAACGACGCCGCCGATCCCGCAGTTCGACCGGTCGTCCGTCGGATCCGCGAGTCCCCCCTCCTGACCCGAGGGCTCCGAGTCGCGTACGCCCCGGGTGGTACTACGTGACTTGGTCATACGTCTCGCTTCGAATGAACAGGTAAAGGCATGACCCTGATAGGGGTAGGATCCATCGTACACACATTAGGGAATATAAGGTAATTATTCATCACGGGTGGTGAACAATTAACACGGACCAGAATCGATCAAGTATCTCGGTTACTAGTCCCCGGAATAATATTATATCTATTTATATGATACGTGCGACTTCGCTAGGGCAGTAGAAGTGCCAGATCGTCCAGTCGGCAGCTACTCTTCGAGGGGAACGAACGAGCCGTTGATGTCCCACTCGTGGATACAGTAGACGTTTCCGGGCTCCGCCGCGATCCGCCACCCGTCGGCCTCGTCGTCCCACCGCTCTTCGCGCCCGCACAGTTCGCAGGTGCGCTCCTCCGGCGGTGTGATGGTCACGCTCATGCGCGAGAGGACGGCACCGCCGAGCAAAAGCATATCGACGATGGGTGGCGGCCGAGGACCAGCGGTGAACCGCGCGAGTGAAGAGGCCACTCCGAGGTGGCGACCGCCCCGTCGCAGTTCACGAGTTGCGGCCGCGGCGCCGAGCGAGCAGCGACGCGCCCGCGATCGCCGCGGCCGACGCGACGGCACCGAACCCGGGGAGGTCGTACGCGGTCGAGCGTATCGGCGCGTCGTCGTATCCGAGGTCGCTCGGGGCGACCGCGTCGGAAGATGAACCGCTCGCCTCGGACGACGTCGACGACTCGGCCGAATCGGTCGACTGCGCGTCCACGCGCTCGTCGGCGCGGTTCGCGGTCGACTGCTCACCGCCCGAGGGGTCCGCAGGGCCGGGTCCGTCACCACCGGTGAGGCCGCCGGTACCGAAGGCCTCGGACGGCCCCGCAGACGACGGGATATCGGTGCGACCCGGAGCGACCGAGATCCCTACGTCGGGGAGACGCGTCGAGCGATTCGCGTCCACGCCGGTCGACCCTCCCGTGGGGTCCGAACGGTTGCTGGCAGCGGCGTCGGCGGAGTCTGGTGGAGTAGTAGTGTCCGACGGAACGGCGGGATCAGCACCACTTCCGGCGTTAGCGGGGGCACTACCCGGACCGTCGCTCCCGTCCGACTCCCTACCTGTCGAACCACCCCCGGCGACCGGCCCGCCACCGGGGGCCGCCAACCCGCCGCCGCTGGCCGGGCCGCCGCCAGACGCGCTAGTGCCCGCCGTCGCCCCAGACGGGTTCGCCGCCGTCGGGCCGCCCGGCGCGCTCACGGCCGTCGATCCGTTGCCGCCGAACGCTCGGTCCGTCTCGACAGTTGCGTTGGCACTACGCGATTGATCTGTTCCGGCGGTCTCGTTGTCGCTGAGCGATTGGTTCGTTCCGACCGTTACGTTACCACTGGGCGATCGGTTCGTTCCGGCCGTCTCGTTGCCACTAATCGATTGATTTGTTCCGGCCGTCTCGTTGCCACTGAGCGATCGGTTTGTTCCAGCCGTTTCGTTGCCACTAATCGATTGGTTTGTTCCGGCTATTTCGTTGCCACTAATCGATTGGTTCGTTCCAGCCGTTTCGTTACCACTGAGCGATCGGTTCGTTCCAGCCGTTTCGTTACCACTAATCGATTGATTCGTTCCGGCCGTCTCGTTGCTACTGAGCGATTGATTCGTTCCGGCCGTTCCCTCGGGCGTCGCGTTCTCCGCGAGGGAGTCGGCCGGATCGAGAGCACCGTAGGTCAGGTTGGTCGTCACGCGGTGACGGTCGTTCGCCGCGGTCTCGCGCAACCGATCGTCGTCGACTCGGAACGTGCCCTCGAACGTCTCGCCCGGATCGGGCGGTGTCTCGGTGCCGAACGCGTGCTCTCCGTCGGCGACGAGGAACAGGCCGTCTCGGTCGAGGTGGACCGCGGATTCGTTCGGCATCCGGCCCACTGCCTCGCCCTCGGTCGAACCGTTCGCGTCGTCCGCGTCTGCCGGTGCCACTCCGAACGACAGGCCGTCGAGACGAGCGAGGTCGCCGCCACGTTCCAGCGACGCGTTCGCGGCCGCAGGAAGGCCGGTGAGTCCGGACGCGTTCACCCCGTACACGACCGTGTCGTTCGCGGTCGCAGTCGCGGCGGGTGCGAGCGTTCCGTCGGCGATCGCCTCGCGTATCTCGGTCGCGTTCGCGAAGTCGCCCGCCGAGGCCGCCCGCGTCGTGTACGCGGTCAGGTTGCCAGTCGAGCGGGGTCCGACCGTGACCGTGGCGGCATCTGTGGCGGTCTCGGTGCCGTGTTCCGACCGCAGCGTGAGATTATACGTTCCGGGCGAGAGCGGGTCAGTATGGCCCGTGACCGACTCGATGTCAACTCCGGACCCCGTCGTGACGAACGCTGAAGAGTTCGGCGACGCATACGTGTTGACCGATACGGGAGTGGGTCCCGTATCAGTAGTTGTCATTTCGAGTGCTGTTGTACTGTTACCTGTCGTATTGGCAAGAACAAGTTCCAAATCTGGGACACTATGAGACAAAGAAGTCTTGATAGAGTCCGCATAAGCAACTCGGCTGGGGGAATCATTCAAACTGATGTCTTTTTTCTCTCGCCCAATGATGTCAAATTTTCTTGTGTTTCCAGTATTCGTGTGAATATAATATGTACCTGAAGATAGCAGTGAAGTGTTATACTGAATGTAGGATGAATTATTCACCCGCGTGCCTACTGAAACGACACGAGTTGTGTTGTCCTTACTAATTTTGTGTAATTCGACACTTTTTGGGTCTGAAGGACTTCTATAACAAATGGGTTGGCCAGAATATACTGGTTTATTTAGCGACTCGTTACGTTTAATGTGGATACCTTCTGAGCAGGAGACGTTTGTACTAACAGTGGTTATTGAAATAACACCGCCATCTGCAACACCGTCGGAAACAAACTGCTCATTAAGATCAGAGTTACGAAGCAGCTCGGAATCCCTCGGAGAAATCCAGTCACCACCGCTATAGTCACGTGCTAGTTGAATAGCAACAGCATAACGATTACTGCGGAAAATACCACGCTTGTAAGTTGTAGTGTTGAAATAGAGAGATACATTGTCATTCCATCCTGTCAGGACTTTCGAATTAGCTATTATATTATCTTTTAGAATATATCCAGTTGAATTGACTGGATGAAGTGATACAAAGAATGGGGTCTTTTCATCAATTGTATCAGAAACTCTGGCGAAAGAAACTACAATTTTATTTCTCTGTGGACTGCTATATGATCGATTATGGAAATATACATCTGCGGTAACAATGCGCCCACTATCAGTGGACAATGCCGAAGAGGTCATATTGGGGGGTAATTGTTCTAACGCTCTTCGGAAGCAGATTGTTGGTCAGGTAGAGCTGTCGCTGTGAAAGCGTAGCGGGCAAGGGTGACGCGAACGCGTCACCCGAACGCAATGTTCCCATTTGAATTGCTGAGCTCAGAGGCGAGCGCCGCGAACCTGCTGGAGCAGGTTCGCTGGCGCGAGGGCCTCTGTTGCCCGCGCTGCCGGTCTGAATCGGTGATCAAACACGGCAGCTATCGAGAGTACCAACGGTATCTCTGTAAGGATTGCGACCGCACGTTCAACGACAAGACCGGCACGATCTTCGCGCACGCGAAGATCGGCCTCGACAAGCTGCTGTTCGCGTTCTACTCGTTCCTCCGGTTCAACACGAGTATCCGCCAGCTAGACGCTGAAATTGACGTTTCGTATCGCTCGCTCCGCCGGCGCGTCGAGCAGTTCGCCAGAACGCTCGACGCGCCAGACATCTCTCTGGTTGGCCCGGTTGAGATCGACGAGTTCTACGTCTCTGCCGGGAAGAAAGGCCGCGAGCGCGACCGAAAGTCGCGCTCGCGTGCCCTCTCGAAACGCGGACGAGGAACGTATGAAGCGGACAAACCCCCGGTGTTCACGCTCGTTGATCGCGGCACCGGTCAGCGGTACGTCGTCCCGGCGAAATCCGCCGACGAAGCGACGGTGCGACTCCTTCTCGACAACCACAAGAAGGAGTCGCTAACCGTCTATACGGACGGATTTTGGGCCTACGATCCGCTTGAGAATGACGAGAACTTCCACCGAGAAGCAGTTATTCACGGTGACGGCGAGTACGTTGATGGAGACGCGCACGTGAACACGTGCGAGAGCCACGCGTCGCTGGCGCGACGGTGGCTCTCGCCGCATCGAGGCGTCTCAAAGGACAAACTGACAGCGTATCTCAGGCCGCTCCAACTTCGGCGACGAATCCTTCGCAAACCGGGACGAGAAGCACTGAAACAGATTATTCGAGAAGTTCTCTGACTCACCAACAATGTACTTCACAAGAGCGTAATATAATGCTTATATTACTAATGTTTTGACTGGATTTGCCTACCCGAAGACTATCTGGACTGCCAGATTTATTTAAATAGACGCCCTGATCAGAATTTTGGGCTGTAACGGTATTTGCGCCGAGCAGTAGCGCAACAGTAACAATTACCAGACAGGCAACAATTCCGACCGACACCCATCGAAGCGATCGCGTTCGGATCATGGCGAACGGGCCGCGGATGCCAAGCGATAGCTCTCGGAACGGCCGAGGTCGACAGTCGACCCGGCGACCGCGAGGCGCGTCTTGTACCCGCGGGATCTCTCACTCCGGCCGATCGTTTATAAATGACTTACGGAGGTGAAAGCTTCCGCTCGAGAAAATAATCGCATGACTGCGGCGCCACGAGTGCGGAGATGAGTTTCGAAAACGGGTGGAACGTGGGTGGGAAGGCGAAGCGGTCGTTAGAAGCGGTCAGTGCTCGACCGCTTCCATCATCGAGAGGAGTTGGTCAGACTGGTCGATCTCGACGGGATGGACGCCCACCAGCGCGATCACGTCGTCGTCGTGCTGGACGGTGCCGATGTAGACGAGGACGGGAATGTCTTCGACAGAGCCGCTCTGACCGCCGTCGCCACTGACCTCCGCGCTGACGGTGGTTTCGAGGATCGAGACGGAGGTTTCCTCGTCGAGGATCGTCCGAGTCTCCTCACCGCGCTTCTCGATGTCGTCGGCTTGGATGTCGGTGCCGTTGCCGCCGATCCCTTGCTGGTCGACCTGACTGAGGAGCCGCCGGATGAGCTCCGCGTCGTCGGCCCGGACGAGCGGATTGACCGACTGCCCGCCGATCGAAGCATTGGGGGTACTCGCCACGAACAGCGCTGATCCCACCGTCTGGTTGGTGTAGCGGGCGATCCACGTCGTCGCGGACACGTCCGCGTTCACGCCCGCGGCGTTGAACTCCTGATCGATGGTGAACGACTCCGGATCCTCACCGGAGAACCCCTCGGCGTACGCGCTCTCCGGGATGCGCGCCGGTTCGGCGTCGAACTCGTAGCTCCCGTCCTCGCCGGCGCACCCGGCGATTGCGACCGAAGTCGACGCTGCGAGCGCCGCGAGCAGCCCACGTCGTTTCATGCGTTCGGGTAGGTCTACGCAGTTCTTTAAGCCTATCGGCGCGGGTATCGGTCGCGAGAACCCCGCAGCCGAAGGCACAAAGTTCACGTCGGGCCGCGCGCGACGTGAGGCAAATGGAACGCCGAGGACAAACCGGGCTGGTGGAAGCGCTCTTCTTGGACGTGGTCCGCCTCCACGAGACGTGGATGGAAGTCGTCTTCCCGCGACAGCTCGACCCGAGCGCGGTCCTGGGGAAGTGGAAGCCCGAGACGGCCGTGCAGTCGGTCGGCTACTACCTCTGGGCCGTGCTAGGTGCGCCGCTCGTCGCGGTCGCGTACCCACTGCTGCTCGTCGGGTTCGCCACGCGCTACTACGCGGCGAAGCTCGACTCGGCGGTCACCCGGATCGGCGTCGCCGGCGCGGTCGTCGTCGCCGCCGTCGTCTGGGGGACGCTCACGGTTATCACGCACCTTCAATTACCCTTTGACGCCGTGATCGCGGTCGGCGCCGCCAGCGCGGTCGCCGTCGTCTCGGCCGCCTTCGCCGCCGGCTTCTCGAAGCTCGGCGGGCGGTTCGTCAGCGTGTTGCTCGCGTACCCGTTCGCGATGACGGCGCTGTTCTTACCGCCGGTCGTCGCGGCGCTCGTCACGCCGACGTTAGAGGAGCTGATCCTCCCGCCGAGCTACGAGCTCGCGCGGTGGATCCTCGACACGTTCCTCTCGGTGGGCGGGATCAACGAGACGCTCCGCGGCGCGTTCGACTTGGAGACCTTCGGCGAGCAGTGGGGGCTACCGGGACTGGGATACGTCCTGATGTGGATCGGCATCTCAGTTCCGCTCGGGTGGTTCCTCGGACTGCTCGTCGCGCTGGCGAACCTGATCCGACCGGCCGAAGACGCCTGACTGGAGTCTCGGACGGGCGGTCGAGGTGGGAGCCCCGTTTCTACGGCCGTGCGGCTTCCTCACTCGTCGAAATCGTACGTCTCGCTGGCCGTTTCGAACGCCGACGCCGAGCGCTCTCGTTCTCGCCGCCGCTCGCGTTCGGCGATCGCTTCTGGATCCGGGCTCGCGTCGTCGTCGATGCGGGCGATCGACTCGTGGACTTTGGCGTGACACCAGCGGCACAGCCCGACCGTGATCTCGTGGGAGTCGTCGCCGCCGTACGAGAGGTGGTGTTCCTCGACGAGCGGGCGGGAGTCGTCGTGAGCCAGGCGCACGTTTTCGAGCCCGCACCGGACACACGTCTTCGCGTCGGTCGTCGACCGATAGTGGGGGCACGCGCGCCACTCGCCGTCGGCACCGACGTGGCAGTCGTAGCTGTCGGCGCGTCGGGCGGCCGCGAACTCGGGATCGTCGCCCGCCCGGGTCAGCGCGAAGCGGCACCGGCCGTCGTCGGTGAGGTGGTCGCAGACGCCGGCGACCGCGTAGGGGTCGTCGACGCCGACGGGCGTCCCGTCGGGGGTGCGTTCCATACCCGTCGGTGGGGGTGGAGTCACTTCAATTCGGTCGGCCACGGCGTGCGGCCGTCGCGGAAGGCGTCGGGCCCGTTCAGACGAGACTGCGGAAGGCGTCGGGGCCGTTCAGACGAGGCTGGCACCGTCGAAGTCCGTGCGGCCGTAGTCGATGTCGAGCAGTCGGAGGAGGGTGGGGGCGACGTCGAGGAGGTCAGCGTCGTCGACCGTCGCGTCAGGGTGGTCGACGAACAGCGCGGCGTCGTCGAAGGCGTGCATTCCCGTCCGCGGTCCGTCGGGGTCGAAGACGCCGTCGTGGGGACGGAACCCGGACTTGAGGTCGAACCCGTCGTTCGGGAGGACGACGAGGTCGGGAGCGATGGCGGCGTGGTCGCCGCGGAACACCGTCTCGCGGTCGACGACGCGGTCTGCGACGGGATTCCCGTCGGGGCCGGTCCACGACTCCAGCGCCTCGCGTAGCTCCGCGCGCGTCGCCTCGTACTCGCCTTCGGGGACGACGCCGTTCGGCTCGCGGCCCTCCACGTTGAGGTAGAAGCGGCCGGGGACGAGCGAGTACGCGCGGGCGTCGTCGTCGACGTCGGCCAGCGAGTCGGGGTCGTCGTCCGCGTAGGAGATCCACCCCTCGCGTTCGAGCCACTCGTTACAGTACACGTCGTACCGCAGGCGCCTGAACCCGTGCGTCGAGCCGACAACGAGCGTGACGTCGCTGGGGAGCGCCTCGCGGATCGAGCCGACGTGTTCGTCCATGGCGGCGTGGAACGAGAGCAGGTCCTCGCGGTACTGGCCGCCGTCCTCGTAGTCGCCCCACAGGAAGTGGTTGACCCGGTCGGGGGCGGTGAAGACGCCGACGAAGAGGTCCCAGTCGTCGCGCTCGACGTACCGCTCGAAGGCCTCGGCGCGGGCGTCGAGTGTCTCGCGGGCGTGGTCCAGGAACGCGGTCTTGTCCGCCTTGTGTCCGAGTTTCGCGTTGACGGACAGGCGGTAGTCGCTGTCGGCAAGGTACTCGCGGAACTCGTCGGGATGCGCGGCCGCGTCGAGGTCGGGGGAGAGGTAGCCTGAGACCATCCGCTGGACGGTCCGCTGCGGCGGGAACGTGACGGGGACGTTCATCACGGTCGCGTCGAGTCCCGCGTCGGTCGCGCGGTCCCAGACCCGGGGGCGCTGCACGTCGCGTCCCATCGGCACGTACGTGTCGTAGGAGCCGACTTCTCGGTCCTGAAAGCCGTACACGCCGGTCTCGCCGGGGTTCGTCCCCGTCGTGAGGCTCGGCCAGCAGGCGCTCGACTCCGCCGGGACGATGCTGTCGATCTGTCCCCCCTCACCGTCGTCCGCGATCGCCGACAGCGTCGGGAACGTCTCCGGGTTGTCGGCGACGAGCCGGTACGAGAGGCCGTCGATCCCGATGAACGCCACGCGCGGCGTGTCGCTCCCTCGCAGCCGGTCGAAGAGGCCCATACACACTCATCTGCGGTCGAGGGCAAAAGGATTGACATCGGACGCTCCGGGGAGTGCGGTCCGACGGGCCTCGGAGTCGAAGCGCTTGTTGGGTCGAGTTCGTCATGTCGGTAACGACCGGGCGTCCGCGACGGCCCCGGACCCGCGACGACCCTGGACCCGCGACGACCGCGCACTGGCGTCGCCGCTCCGCTCGGGAAGGACCCCGTCCGCCTCGGAGCGCCTCGGGAGGCTTTTTGTTCGCGACCTCGGAGGGGTTCGACATGGAGACCCGACGCGCGCTGCTCGTCGACGCGTTCGCCGCGGAGCCGCTGGCCGGGAACGCCGCCGGCGTCGTCCCCGACGCAGAGGGGCTGAGCGACGAACAGCTGGCCGCCGTCGCCGCCGAGCTCGGCGCCTCGGAGACGGCCTTCCTGACCGGGGCCGACGGCGCGGCCGACGACCGGCTCCGGTACTTCTCGCCGACCACGGAGGTCGACCTCTGCGGGCACGCCACGATCGCGATCTACGGCGCCCTGTTCGCCGAGGGAGCGATCGACGGCGGCGAGCGCACGCTCCGCACGAACGTCGGCGACCTCAGCGTCGCGGTCGACGACGACGGCACCGTGTGGATGCGACAGCAGGCGCCGAGCGTCGAGGTCGTCGACGTCGATCTCGACCGGGTCGCGGCCGCGCTCGGCGTCGACCCCGCCGCGCTCCGCGACGTCGGCGCGGACCTCCCCGCCGCGGTCGCGTCCACGGGCCTCCCGTTCCTTGTCGTCCCAGTGAACTTCTTGGAGCGGCTCGGCGAGGCCGACCCGGACGACGCGGCCGTCGAGCGCCTCTCCGAGGAGTTCGACGTCGCCGGCGTGTACGCGTTTTCCTTCGACGCGCTCGACGCCGACTCGACGGCCCACGGTCGGGCGTTCGTGCCCTCACTGGGGATCTCCGAAGACCCGGTCACGGGCACCGCGAGCGGAGCGGTCGGCGGATACCTCCGTCACGTCGACGCCTTCGACGGGGACGAGCCGGACGAGCTCCGCTTCGAGCAGGGCCACTTCCTCGACCGACCGGGCCGCGTGCGCGTGCGAGTAGAGGCGGACGGCGTCCGCGTCGGCGGCCGGGCGACGGTCGCGCTCGACGGTGAGATCCGGATCCCCGGCGGCGAGGACGACGAGATCATCGAGGCGTGATCCCGTCGCGGAGACCGAACGTTTAGCATCGCTCGCGACGTACCGAAACCATGGAATTCGACCTTCCACGCGCGGCAGCGATCCTCGTACTGATCGTCGCGGTCGGCGCCGGCGGCCTCATCGGCGCGGAGATGATGCCCCTCCAGACGACCCTGATGATGGTCGTCCCGTCGATGCTCGTCTTCGGCGGGCTCGCGTTCGCGATCGGCGTGAAACACGGCGAGTTCCGGGCGGGACACGCCTGAACCGATCGAAGGGGCGGCCGAGACCCGCCTCGTAGCGAAACGGTAGCGGCCGCCACCTCGGGCGGTCGCGGATCACGACCCTTTTGAAACGCCGTTGCGAACCGGGAGCCGTGCTGCCCGGGTCGCCACTCCTCGAACTGCTGTTGATCGCCGTCGGCGTCGCCCTCCTGTACGCCGGCGCCGAACTGCTCGTCGCGGGGGCGAGGGACCTCGCGCTCGCCGTGGGGCTGAAGGCGTCGACGGTCGGCGTCACCGTCGTGGCGTTCGCGACGACGGCCCCGGAGCTTTTCGTCTCCCTGCTCGGCGCCGTCACGGTGTCGACGGACATCGGACTCGGCGCGATCGTGGGCTCGAACATCGCGAACATCGGGCTCGTGTTGGGGGTGTCGGCGCTTATCCGCCCGCTCAACGTCTCCGACACGGTGTTTCGCCGTGACGTCCCGTTCATGGTGCTGGCCGCGCTGCTGTTGGTCGGCCTCGGTTGGGACGGGCGGATCGGGTTCCTCGACGGCGTCGTGCTGCTCGGGACGCTCGTGGCGTTCACCGCCGCGGTGCTGCGACGCGTCCGGGAGAACCAGTCGGCGATCACCGACAGCGAGCGGGACGAGATGCCGGACGCGAGGGCCCGCGACATCGCGATGGTCGTCGCCGGGATCGCGGCGCTCGTCCTCGGCTCGCGGTGGCTGATCGACGGCAGCGAGTCGCTGCTGGCGGCCGCCGGCTTCTCGGACATCTTCATCGGACTCACCGTGCTGGCGCTCGGCACGTCGCTGCCGGAGCTGGCGGCCAGCGTCGTGGCCGCGGTGCGCGGCGAGGCGGAGTTCAGCGTCGGCAACGTCGTCGGCTCGAACATCTACAACATCCTCGCCGTCATCGGCATCGTGGCCGTCGTGACGCCCATCGGCGTCGCCCCGGGCGTTCGCGGCTTCGAGTTCCCCGCGCTGCTCGCGTTCACGGCCGTCATCGTCGGCATCATGGCGTACAGCGAGCGGATCACCCGCGTCGACGGCGCGGTCCTCACCGTCGGATACGGGGCCTTCGTCTATCTGTTGCTCCCGTAGCGCGGACGGCCGGACCCCGGTCGACGCGCCCCCGCGGAGTCGGAGCAGAACCGACGGCTATTCCGTCGCGGGCGACCGAGTCGGCGTCGTGATAGCGATCGTCGTCAGCCGGGCCGACAGCGCCTCGGCGCACATCGGCGAGCGGCTGCTCGAGGTCGGCGACTGGGAGGCGCGCGAGGACGAGTCGCGCCCCGACGCCGACGGGGGCGCAACGTACTACCGGGCGGCGGGGTTCGAGCTCCGCGAGTTCGACGACCTCCACATCCGCCTGTCGGACCCGGCCGCCGCGTTCGACTGCGACCCCGAGTTCCTCGCGTTCGTCTCCAGACACTCGGGGGAGACGGGCGAACTCCTGACCGCGCACGTCACCGGGAACTTCGGCGAGGCGAAGTACGGGGGCGACCCCGAGTCGCTGGCACGGGCCGCGCCGGGCGCGGAGAAGCGCGCCGTCGAGGCGCTCGCGCGACATGCCCCGGAGGGGTACGAGGTCGGCATCGAGTGTACCCACCACGGGCCGACGGGCGTCTCCGTGCCGTCGCTGTTCGTCGAACTCGGCTCCGACGAGCCGCAGTGGGAGGACCCCGAGGCGGCCGCGGCGGTCGCGCGGGCAGTCCTCGACCTGCGCGGGACCGGCGCGGACGTAGTCGGCGAGGGCGTCGCCGACGCCGCGACCGCGCCGCGCCCCCGTCACGTCGTCGGCTTCGGCGGCGGCCACTACGCGCCGCGGTTCACCCGTATCGTCCGCGAGACCGAGTGGGCGGTTGGGCACGTCGGCGCCGACTGGGCGCTCGCCGACCTCGGCGCGCCCGAGGCGAACTGCGACGTGATCGACGCCGCCTTCGAGCGGAGCCGCGCCGACCGGGCCGTGATCGACGGTGACCGCCCCGACCTCGCCGCGGTGGTCGAGGACCTCGGTCACCGGGTCGTGAGCGAGACGTGGGTCCGCGAGGTCGGCGATGCTCCGATCCCGCTCGTCGAGCGGCTGGAGGCGGCGATCGGACCGGTCGACGAGGGGTTGCGGTTCGGCGCGGTCGCCGACGAAGTCCCCGAAACGGCGGGGACCGAGGCGGAAGACGCCGGTGGCGACCGGGCGGACGGCACCGGCGGCGACGGGGCAGCGGTCCGGGTCCGCGACCTTCCGGCGGACCTATGCTCGCGGGCGCAGGGGCTCGACGCCGCCGCGACGCGGGAGGCGGTCGAGCGCGTCGCCGTCGCGTTCGACACGGAACAAGGCGGCACCCGCGCGGCGGGGCGGGTCGCGTTCGCGACGACTCCGGAGACGCCGGGGTACGCGGACCTCGTGGACGGGTTGGCGGCGGTGTTGGAGACCGGGTACGACGCGGTCGAGGTGGCGGCCGACCGGAACGCGGTGGTCGCCCGCGAGACCGCGTTCGACCCGTCGCTGGCGGCCGAACGAGGCGTACCGGAGGGGCCGGCGTTCGGCCGGCTCGCCGACGGGGAGGCGGTCGAGGTCGACGGCGCGACCGTCGAACCCGACGACGTGTCGCGAGCGCGGACGGAGCGGTTCCCGATCGACGGCGACGCCCTCAAATAATTTATAAAAGCCCGTGCGGCCGGCGGATCGACCGCGTTAGCCGTACTCGCTCGGGTCGGCCGCGAACGCCGGAGATTTCGGCGTCCGACCTGCGTCAGACGATCGGGCAAAAATAAATACGTCCGGGTCGCAACGACACCACATAATGGACTCCATCGTTGAGGACGCCATCGACGAAGCCGAAGAGGCCCCCGCAGAGGACGCCGGGGGAGCCGGCGAGAGCGCCGCCGGAGGGAGCGCCGGCGCGCCGCCACAGACCGGGACGATGACCGACGACGAGTTACAGGACGTCCTCCAAGACCTCCAGACGAACATCACGGTCGTCGGCTGCGGGGGCGCCGGCGGCAACACGGTCAACCGCATGACTGAGGAGGGGATCCACGGCGCGAAGCTGGTCGCCGCCAACACAGACGTCCAGCACCTCGTCAACATCGAGGCCGACACGAAGATCCTCATGGGCCAACAAAAGACGCAGGGGCGCGGCGCGGGCTCCCTCCCGCAGGTGGGCGAGGAGGCCGCCATCGAGTCCCAAGAGGAGATCCAAGACGCCATCGACGGCTCCGACATGGTGTTCGTCACCGCCGGGCTCGGCGGCGGCACCGGGACCGGCTCGGCGCCGGTGGTCGCGAAGGCGGCCCGCGAGTCTGGCGCGCTCACCATCGCCATCGTCACGACCCCGTTCACGGCCGAGGGCGAGGTCCGACGCACGAACGCCGAGGCCGGCCTCGAACGCCTCCGCGACGTGAGCGACACGGTCATCGTCGTCCCCAACGACCGCCTGCTCGACGCGGTCGGGAAGCTCCCCGTCCGGCAGGCGTTCAAGGTGTCCGACGAGGTGCTGATGCGCTCGGTGAAGGGGATCACGGAGCTCATCACGATGCCCGGGCTCGTCAACCTCGACTTCGCCGACGTTCGCACGGTCATGGAGAAGGGCGGCGTCGCGATGATCGGCCTCGGCGAGTCGGACTCCGACTCGAAGGCGCAAGACTCGGTGAAGTCCGCGCTGCGCTCGCCGCTGCTCGACGTCGACATCTCGGGCGCGAACTCCGCGCTGGTGAACGTCACCGGCGGCACCGACATGTCCATCGAGGAGGCGGAGGGCGTCGTCGAGGAGATATACGACCGGATCGACCCCGACGCCCGGATCATCTGGGGGACCTCCGTCGACGACGAGCTCGAAGGCGAGATGCGAACCATGATCGTCGTCACCGGCGTCGAGTCGCCGCAGATCTACGGGAGCAACGGCGAACCGCCGGAGGGCGGCGCCGCTTCCGCCGACGTCGAGGACATCGACTACGTGGAGTAGTCGCCCCGTCCCGAGCCGCATCAAAAGGTAAAAACCGTCTCGTCTCGAATTTGCTGGTAACATGGACGTTCCGTACGACCTCAACAGCTACATTCGGGTGCTGAAGCTGGCGAGCACGCCGAGCACCGACGAGTTCCTCCAGGTGTCGAAGATCGCCGGCGCCGGGATCCTGCTCATCGGGTTCATCGGCTTCCTGATGTTCGCGATCATGAGCCTCCTCCCGGGGGTCGGCGCGTAATGCCGATCTACTCGGTCAAGACGACGGCGAGCCAGGAACGCACCGTCGCCGACATGCTCGCCGAGAAGGAGACGCCCGAGATCCAGGCCGTCATCGCCCCCGACCAGCTCACGAGCTACGTGATGGTCGAGGCGACCGACGGGGCCGCGTTCGGCCGGATTCTCGACGAGATCCCGCACGCCCGCGGCGTCATTCAGGGCGGCGACGGCCCGGCCGAGAGCCCCTTCTCCGAGGTCGAGCACTTCCTCTCGCCGACCCCGGACGTGGAGGGGATCGCCGAGGGCGACATCGTCGAGCTGATCGCCGGCCCGTTCAAGGGCGAGAAGGCGCGCGTCCAGCGGATCGACGAGGGGAAAGACCAGGTGACCGTCGAGCTGTACGAGGCGACCGTCCCGATTCCGGTGACGGTCCGCGGCGACCAGATCCGCGTCCTCGACAGCGAGGAACGGTAAGGCCTCCGGCCGGCCGATCGGCGCGGCGGCGGACGAGGAAGCGCGAGCCGACCCGACCGTCTGACGCCGGGATCGCACGCAACGACAAGGGCTTTATTCGACGACGACGGACCGTAGCGATATGTTCGGCCACGGCGCGCCGGCGGTGTTGAGCGTGATTCCCGACACGTTCACGTTCGCGTGGATCGTCGCGATCCTCTTCGCGACGGCGTGGCTGCTCGACGAGCGCGGGCTGGCCGCCGGTCGCGCGCTCGCGGCCGGGACGTGGGCGCTGTTCGGGCTCTTCTGGCTGTCGACGGTGCCGTACTTCGCGTTCGAACACCAGAGCTACGTCGAGTCGATCCTCGCGCTCGTCGGCTTCCCCGCCAGCGTGTACGCGGGGTATCTCCTCTACGACGGGCGCGCGTCGCTTTTCACGCTCACGCGGGCCATCGCGATCATGCTCTTCATCTACCTCCCGTTCGAGACGATCCCGGCGTTCACCGTCGGCGGGGTCGCGGTCCCGGAGCCCCGCCGGATCCTCATCGAGGTCGTGGCGACGCAGACCGGTGCGCTCATCGACCTGCTCGGGTACGCGCCGGAGGCGGTGACGAGCAGGGAGGGGTACGAGGCGGCGTACTCGTGGACGCTGGACGACGGCCACACCGTCATCATCCACATCGTACTGGCGTGTACGGGGCTGGGGAGTATGGCCATCTTCGGCGGCCTCGTCGCCGCCGTCGAGGCGCCGCTCGCGCGGAAGCTCCGCGCGCTCGCGGTGTCGATCCCGCTCATTTACGTCCTGAACATCTTCCGGACGACGTTCATTTCGGTGGTGTCTGGCAACCAGTACATGCACTGGTACCCGGACCTGGTGATGACGATGTTCGGCGCGACCGACCCGTACCGGGTGTCGTTCCTCATCTCCGACCGGATCATGAGCCAGCTGCTGGCGGTCGTGGCGCTCATCGCGATCACCTTCCTCGCGGTGCGCGAGCTACCCGAGCTCGCGGTCATCTTGGAGGACGTGCTCTACCTCATCACCGGCGAGGAGCACGACCTGACCGAGGCGCTCGACCTGCCGCGCGAACCGACGAACCGATAGGGCGGCGGGTCCGCGACGGCCCCGCTTTGGAGATACTATAGATTACTATATAGCAAGCTATAGACGTAGCGGGCCGGAACGGTCGGTCATGACTACGAGGGCGCGAGACGGACCGTCGGGCGCCGGTCCGAGAGCGCGGTCGCGCGGAGGTGGGCGGCGGTGATAGGCGGGGTCGACCCGTTCGTCTACCTCGAGACGAACGTCGCGAAGCTGGCGTTAGCGACCGCGCTCGGCATGTTCCTCGGGCTGGAGCGCGAGTGGTCGCAGAAGTCGGCGGGGATCCGGACGTTCGCGCTCGTCAGCCTCGCGGCGGCGGTGTTCTCGCTCGTCGACGAGCCCGGGCTGCTCGTCGTCGGCGGCGTGCTGGTGGTCGCCAGCGCGGTGTTACTGGCGGTCCGGAGCTTCGTCGAGGCCGAGGTCGACGGGCTCTCGCTGACCACGTCGGCGTCGCTGCTCGTCACGTACGGGGTCGGAGTGCTCGTCGCCGAGGAGTTGTTCATCGAGTCGGTGACGGTGGCGGTGCTCTCGTCGCTGCTCTTGGTGTTGAAACGGGAGCTCCACCAGTTCGCGTGGGGGCTCTCGCGCGAGGAGGTGCGCAGCGCGGTGGAATTCACCATCCTCGCGTTCGTCGTCTTCCCCCTCCTCCCCGCCGAGACGATCGACCCGTGGAACGCGGTCCAGCCGCGGCTCGTCTGGTCGCTCGTGGTCGCGGTCAGCGCCATCGGCTTCGTCAACTACGTGCTGGTGAAGCGGTATCAGGGGCGCGGCTACGCGGTGACTGGGTTCTTCGGCGGGCTCGTCAACTCGACGGCGGTCGTCGCCGAGATGGCGAAGCGCGCGAAGGGGCGCGCCGACCTCGGCGAGATCGCGGTGGGGTCGATCCTGCTCGCCAACGCCGCCATGGCGTTCCGGAACGCCGCGGTCGTGGCCGTCTTCGTCCCCGAGGCGGCGCTCGTCGTCGGCGCGCCGCTCGGCGCGATCACGGTCGCGGGGATCGGCGTCGCCGTGTGGCGGAGCGACTGGCGGACGACGATGGAGGCGGAGCTCACCTCGCCGTTCAGCCTCGGGAACGCGCTCACGTTCGGCGCGCTCTTCCTGCTCGTGCTGCTCGCCTCCGCGGTCGCCGAGCGGACGTTCGGCGCTGGCGGGTTCGTCGCCACCTCCTTCCTCGCGGGGCTGGTGTCGTCGGGGACCTCGACGACCACGGCGGTCTCGCTGCTCGGGACCGGACAGATCGGCGTCGACACCGCGGTCGCGGGCGTGGTCGCCGGGACGGCCGCCAGCATCCTGGTGAAGACGGCGTTCGCGGCGAGCATCGCGCGCGAGCTGGTCAGGCCGGTGTTCCTGTGGAACCTCCTGTTGATCGCCGTGGGCGTGGTCGCGGGGGCGCCGCTGTTGCTGTTGTGAGGGCCCGCTGAGTCCGGTGGGCGAAGTGGGTCAGGCAGCCCGTCGGACCGGCCTCAGGAGATGTGTGCGGCGATGTCCGTCGACGACATCATCCCGACGTAGTCGTCGTCGACGACCGGGAGGTGTTTCACGCCGTACATGGTCATCATCGCGGCGACCTCCTCCAGCATGAGGTCCGGCGTCACCGTCTCGACGTCCTCGGTCATCACGTCGCGGACCGTCGTCGCCTCCGGGTCGCTCCCGTCGGCGACCGCTCCGACGACGTCGCTCTGCGTGAGGATACATCCTCCGCCCGTCGTCACGACGAGCGCACTGATGTTCTCGTCGCGCATCCGCCGGGCGGCCTCCCGGAGCGGCGCGTCCGCCCCGATCGTCTCCAAGGGCGTCGACATCACGTCCGCGACGCGGGTCCTGTCGTCGAGATCCATACCGCGCTGTGTGTTACCATGTTTCATTACTCTTCCGGAACGCACAACGCGACGCGATCTCGACTCGGATGCGGCGCCGTCACGCGGCCTCGGGCCGTCCCGGCGCCCGACCCGTCAGCCTCGCCGCGAGAGGTACGCCGTGAGGTCCGTCGTGGAGACCATGCCGATCGGTCTGTCGTCGCCGTCGGTCACCGGGAGGTGGGTGTAGCCGTGTGCGGTCGGCTCCGCCAGCTCCGCGACGGTGTCTTCGCGGCCGACCGTGACCACGTCGGTCGTCATGAACGCCTCGACCGGCGTCCGGTCTTTCGGGTCGTTGTCCCGGACGAGGGCGACGAAGTCCGTCGCGGTGATCAGCCCGGCGAGGGCCCCGTCGGAGTCGAGGACGAGGAGAGAGCTACCCCCGGACTCGCGCATCTGCTCCGCCGCGTCGGCCGCCGCGGCCCCGCGTTCGATAGTCGTCAGGTCGGTCGACATGAGTCGATCTACCGGCACGTCATTCATGGTGCGTGCCAACGCCCCACATAATAATCAAACGTGCGGTCGGTTCGGGGGCGTTCGCCTCGCGACCGCGGACGCCTCACTCGTCGACGAGCGACTCGGGGGCGCCGGCGAGACCGACGAGGGCGTCCGCCTCGACGTGATGGAGGTCACCCGGGATCACGAGCAGGTGGAGCGGGTCACCGAACTCGCGGTCGGCGAGCGCGCTCAGACGGTCGGCCGCGACGACCGCGTCCGGCGAGCCGGCGCGGGCGACGACGACCGCGAGCTCGTCCGCCCACTCCTCGGCCAGCAGTCCGGCGGCGACGTCCGCGGTCATGTACTCCTCGTGGTCGGGGTCCGGACCGGCGGGGCCCGTTCCCACCTTGATGTCGAGGTAGACGACGGTGTGGAGCCCGCGCTCCCGGTTCGCCTCGATCGTCTCGACCACGCTCCCGGGGACGTCGTCGCCGCCGTGAGCGTACGGGAACGGGAGCGTCGTCGCCTTGCCGAACCGGTAGTTCTGGAGCCCGGTGAGACTCGACGCCGCGGACTGGGCGGTCACGCCGTGGATCACGCGCGTGTCGATCCCGCGCTCCTCGGCGCGGAGGCGGAGGTCGGTGTGGGTGGTCGAGATCATCGTGTCGCCGGCGGTACAGAACGCGGCGTCGCCGGACTCGGCCGCCGCGAGTATCGGCTCCGGGTCCTGCTCGACGCCGGCGCGGTCGCGCACCTCGACGTCGACGCCGTGGTGCGCCTCAAGGTCAGCGACGTCGGCGCCGACCAGTCGGCTGGTGTAGAACTCCGCGAAGACCCTGTCGGCCGCGCGGAGCGCCTCCCGCCCCTCGACGGTGACGGAGCGCTCGTCGCAGAGACCGAGCCCGATGAACGTGAGCATACCCGGAGTCGGCGCGCGGCGAATGAAAAGAACGCGGAAAATCGGCTCGGCAGCGCGAGAACATTTGACACCCTAATAGACCTTCATGATTGTCCCTTGGGATTCCATAGCAAGCCATAAGAGGGAACCAACACAAGTTCAGGCCACGAGGCCCACTCGGGCTCACATACCATTATGACTGACGACGAACTCATCTGGCGGATATCGGGGGGATCCGGTGACGGGATCGCTTCCACCAGCCAGAACTTCGCGAAGGCCTTGATGCGATCGGGGCTCAACGTCTTCACGCATCGGCACTACCCGTCGCGAATCCGCGGCGGCCACACCTACACGGAGGTCCGCGCGTCGGCGGACCCCGTGAACTCCCGGGGCGACGGCTACAACTTCCTCTTAGCGCTCGGCGACTCGTTCGCTCGGAACCCGTCCGAGGGCGCCGTCTACGGCAACGAGGAGATCAAGCCGCTCTCGGAGAACCTGGATGAGCTCCGCGAAGGCGGGGTCATCATCTACGACGAGGGGCTGCTCGACGCCTCCGAGATCCCGAACTTCGAGGAGCGCGCCGAGGAGAACGACTGGCACGTATTCCCCCTCGACCTCCGCGGACTCGCCCGCGACATGGGTCGCGAGGTCATGCGCAACACCGCCGGCGTCGGCGCGACCTGCGCGATCACCGGCATGGAACTCGACCACGTCGAGGACCTGATGCGCGACGCGATGCCGGAGAAGATCCTCGACCCGAACCTCGAGATCCTCGAGACCGCCTACGAACAGGTCCAAGAGGAGTACGACGTCGACGCGCCGGACGTGTCGGTCCCGACCGGCGAACACGACGAGACCCAACTGCTCATGTCCGGGTCGGACGCCATCTCCTACGGCGCCATCGACGAGGGCTGCCGGTTCATCTCCGGCTACCCGATGACACCGTGGACCGAGGTGTTCACCATCATGACGAAGAACCTGCCGAAGCTCGGCGGGATCTCCGAGCAGGTGGAAGACGAGATCGCCGCGGCCGCGCTCGCGGTCGGCGCGTCCCACGCCGGCGTCAAGGCGATGTCCGGCTCTTCCGGTGGCGGGTTCGCGCTGATGTCCGAGCCGCTCGGGCTCGCGGAGATGACGGAGACGCCCGTCGTCCTCGTCGAGGCCATGCGCGCCGGTCCCTCGACCGGGATGCCGACGAAGCCGGAGCAGTCCGACCTCGAACACGTCCTCTACACCTCGCAGGGGGACTCCCAGCGCGTCGTGCTGGCGCCCGGCACCGTCGAGGAGGCGTACGAGCAGTCCCGGCTCGCCTTCCGGCTCGCCTACGGGTACCAGATCCCGACGATCCTGCTGTACGACCAGAAGCTCGGCGGTGAGATGACGAACGTCCCGAAGAGCCACTTCGACCGGGAGGCGAACCCGGACCTCGGGAAGACGCTCTCGGAGGACGCGCTGTCGGAGCAGCCCCACAGCGACGACGGGAAGTTCCACCGCTTCCAGCACGAGGTCGACGACGGCGTCTCCCCGCGGTCGATCCCCGGCCAGAAGGGAGGTCGCTTCCTCGCGACCGGCAACGAGCACGACCCGACCGGCCACATCAGCGAGTCCCCGGACAACCGGGTCGCGCAGATCGACCGGCGGGCCGAGAAGCTGGCGGCGATCCGCGACGACCTCGACACGGTCGACACCGGGTCGTACGCCGGCCCGGAGGACGCCGAGTACGGCATCCTCACGTTCGGCAGCCAGCAGGGAACCGTCGAGGAGGCCGTCGGTCGCCTCAACGACGCCGGCGTCTCGGTGAAGTCGTACGGCGTCTCGGACATGCTGCCGTTCCCGACCGAGCAGGTCCGGGCGTTCATCGAGAGCGTCGACGAGGTGCTGGTCGTGGAGATGACCGCCTCGGGACAGTTCCGCGGGCTCGTCCAGAAGAACCTGGGCCAGTACGGCGAGAAGCTGTCGAGCCTGCTGAAGTACAACGGGAACCCGTTCGAGCCGGCGGAGATCGTCGACGGGTTCGAGACCGCGATCGTCGAGGGCGACGGCGACGCGCCCGGCCATCAGACCACCTTCGTCCCAGCCGCAGGTGACTAAGCAATGAGCACGTTTTCAGCAATCGGAGAGGAGCGAGAGATCGACCGCGACGAGTACACCCCCGGCGTCGAGCCGCAGCCGACCTGGTGTCCGGGCTGCGGTGACTTCAGCGTCCTGAAGGCGCTCAAGCAGGCGCTGCCGGAGGTCGGGCGCACGCCCGAGGAGACCCTGCTGTGTACCGGGATCGGCTGTTCGGGCAAGCTGAACAGCTACCTCGACACGTACGGGTTCCACACGATCCACGGGCGCTCGCTGCCCGTGGCCCGCGCCGCGAAGCTCGCGAACCCCGACCTCGAAGTGATCGCCGCCGGCGGCGACGGCGACGGCTACGGGATCGGCGGGAACCACTTCATCCACACGGCCCGGGAGAACCACGACATGACGTACATCGTGTTCAACAATGAGATCTTCGGGCTCACGAAGGGGCAGACCTCCCCGACGAGCCCGAAGGGCCACAAGTCGAAGACGCAGCCTCACGGGAGCGCCAAGGAGCCGATCAAACCGCTCTCGATGTCGCTGAACGCCGGCGCCTCCTACGTCGCCCGCACGGCGGCAGTGAACCCGAACCAGGCGAAGGAGATCATCGCCGAGGCGATCGAACACGACGGGTTCGCGCACGTCGACTTCCTCACGCAGTGCCCGACGTGGAACAAGGACGCGCGCCAGTACGTCCCGTACATCGACGTCAACGACTCCGACGACTACGAGTTCGACATGACGGACCGCGTCGAGGCCCAGGAGATGATGCGGACGACCGAGGAAGCCCTCTACGAGGGCGAGGTGCTCACCGGCCGCTTCTACGTCGACGAGGACCGCCCCTCCTACGGAGAGGAGAAGCGCTCGATCGGCGAGATGCCCGAGGAGCCGCTCGCCGAGCGCTACTGGGACGACGACTACGAGTGGGAACGCTCCCACGACATGTTCCTCGACAAACATGCCTGAGCCGACCGGCGGCCGTTCACGACGCGGCGAGTTCGTTTTTTGATTCGCAAGGTCTTTTTTCATTGGTGACAAACGTACTCATATGAGTACTGTATCGACAGAGGAACGGATCCTTTCCGTGTTAGAAGAGGACGCACAGGCGTCCTGCGGGGAGATCGCCGAGCGAGCCGACGTCTCGAAACCGACGGTGCGGAAGTACATCGACCGCCTCGAGGAGCGCGGCGTGATCGTCGGCTACTCCGCGGAGGTCGACCCGAAGAAGCTCTCTTCGCAGTCGATCGCCATGGTCGGCATGGATGTCGACTCGGGGCGGTACGTGGAGGCCACGCGGGATCTGAAGTCGCTCGACGAGGTTCAGGCGCTGTACACCTCCTCGGGCGATCACATGCTGATGGCGGAGGTCCGCGCCGGCGACGGCGACGAGCTCGGCGACGTCATCTCGGAAAAGCTGCTCGGCGTCGACGGCGTCACCGCGGCCCACCCCTCGTTCCTCCAAGAGCGGCTGAAGTGAGTCGGCCGAGAAGCGGCTCGTTTTGACTGTCGACGCCTCTCAGGTGAGCGCGTCGGGGTCCGCGACGACGATCGATTCGTCGCCCGCCGGGCTCCGCCGGGTCCCGCGAGGCGCGAACCCGTGCGCGCTGAAGAACTCCTCGGCGCTGGGGCGGTCCGAGGGGACGGTCGCGCGGAGCGTTTTCACCCCGCGGTCGGCGAGCGCGCTCCCCACGCGGGCGAGCAGCTCGGCCGCGACGCCCTCGCCCGCGCGGTTCGGGTGAACCCACAGCGCCAGTAGCTCGGCCTCCGTCCCGTCGGGATCCGGGTGCGCGATGGCGAGCCCGACGGGCCCCTCCTCGTCGTGTTCCATCAGGAACGACCACTCCGCCTCGGCGGCGGCCTCGCGGACGCCGGCGGCGGACACGTCGAGCAGTGGCGCGCCGATGTCGTCGAACACCGTCTCCTCGCGGGCTCGTGAGACCGCCGTTCGCAGGTCCTCCGCGTCGTCGGGGCGAGCCGCCCGGACATCCATGTTCGACCGTGAGTAAAGAACGCACCTATAGGTTTCGGGATGCGAATTGTTCCCACAGTATCGGTCGACGAAAGCTCCGACTCGTCGGGCGAGGATCGCGACGCGTTAAGCGAAAGCCGCGGCCCGTCGGGGCCGTTACGCGACCGGTTCGACCCCGATCGTGACCGCGACGCCTTCGACCTCCCACTCTTCGACGAGTCCGCCGTCGGCGTCGGCGGCGTCGCTCGCGTCGTCGAGCCACGCGTCGGCGCGCACCTCGCCGGCGATCAGGTCGGCGTGCTCGTCCACGAAGCCGGCGACCCGGTCGTCGTCGACCGCGACGCCGACGCGAATCCGCGCCTCAACGTCGAGGTCCAGTTCCTTGCGCATCTCCTGGACCCGGCGGATCACGTCGCGGGCGTACCCCTCGGACTCGATGTCGGGCGTCAGCGAGGTGTCGACGTAGACGGTGCCGCCCTCGAAGTCGGCCCCGGAGACGTGCTCCGGCGGCTCCGCGACGTATTCGACCATCTCGTCGTCGAGGTCGACGGGCTCGCCGTCGACCGCGACCTCGCCGCCCTCGACCTCGGCGCGGGTCGCGCCCTGAACCGCCTCCATCACCTTCTGGGCGTCCCCGCCGAACGCCGGCCCGATGGCGGCCATCTGGGGCTCGGCGGTCTCGACCAGTTCGTCGAAGGCGTCGGTGACGACCACGTCGCGGGCGTTGACGCGGTCAGCGATCAGCGCTTTGAGGCGGTCGACCGCGGCCGCAACCGTCTCGTCGTCGGTCTCGACGACGACGCGCGGCACGGGCCAGCGGAGCTTGCGGCCAGCCTGCTGGCGCGCGTTCGCGGCCGCCTCCTCGATGTCGCGGAAGGCCGCCACGTCGCGTTCGAGGTCGTCGTCGCGCAGGTCCGCGTCCGGCTCGGGGTACGACAGCGCGTGGACCGTCGTCGCCTCGCCGTCGAGCCGCTGGTACATCCGCTCGGTGAGGTACGGGGCGATCGGCGCGAGCAGCCGGATCACCTCGTCGAGGACCGTCGCGAGCGTGGCGTACGCGCCGCGCTTCGAGGGGGAGTCGGTCTCCTCCCACATGCGGTCGCGGACGGCCTTCACGTAGAACCGCGAGACGTCCTGCGTGACGAACTCGATGACGGCGTTGACGGCGTCGCTGACGCGGTAGTCGTCCCACGCGTCGGCGACCTCCGTCTCCACGGACTGGAGCCGGGAGAGCACCCACTCGTCGACGAGTTCGAGCTCGCCGTCCGAGAGGTCGGCGTCGGCCGGGTCGTAGCCGTCGAGCTCCATGTACTCGAGGGGGAACCGGAACACGTTCCAGAGGATGTTGAGCTTGCCCTGGATCTCGCCGAGCCCGTCCCACTCGAACGCGAGGTCGACGCCCTGCTGGTCGTGGCTGAGCAGGTAGGTGCGGAGCGGGTCGCGGCCGGCGCGCTCGATGGCCTCCTCCGGCGTGACGATGTTGCCGACCGACTTCGACATCTTTCGGCCGTCCTCGTCGTTGGCGAAGCCGTGCATCAGCACCTCCTCGTAGGGGATCTGATCGACCGCGGCCGTCCCCATACCGAGCTGCGACCAGAACCAGCCGCGGGTCTGGTCGTGCGCCTCGATGATGAGGTCGGCGGGCCACAGCTCCTCGTGGGCGGTCTCGTCGCTCGGGTAGCCGAGCGTGCCCCACGAGGCGACCGAGGAGTCGAGCCACACGTCGAACACGTCTTCGACGCGGCGGTAGGTCGTCCCGTCCTCGACGATCGTGAGGCCGTCGACGGCGGGGCGGTGGAGGTCGATCGAGTCGGGATCGATATCCTCCTCGACGCGGTCGGCGAGCTCCTCGCGGGTGCCGACCACGATCATGTCCTCGTCGAGGTTCCCCGGCTCGGCGTCCTCCGGGACCCAGATCGGGATCGGGACGCCCCAGTAGCGCTGGCGCGAGACGTTCCAGTCGGGCGCGTCCTCGATGAAGTCGCGGAACCGGTTGTCCCGGGCCCAGTCGGGGTGCCACTCCGACTCCTCCATGTTGTCGAGGAGGTCGTCTTTCACGTCCGTGATCGAGATGAACCACTGGTCGGTGACCAGCTGGATGATCCCGGTGTCACAGCGCCAGCAGTGGCCGTAGCTGTGGTCGACGGTGCCGTGCGCGAGCATGTGGCCGTCGGCGACGAGGTCCTCGATGATGTCGTCGTTCGCGTCGCGCACGAACTGGCCGGCGTACTCGCCCGCCGCCGCCTCGAACTCGCCGTTCGGACCGACGGGACAGTGGATGTCGAGCCCGAGTTCGGTGCCGCGGTGGAAGTCCTCTTCACCGTGGCCCGGCGCGGAGTGGACCAGGCCGGTGCGGTCGGCCTCCACGTAGTCGGCCGCGTACACCTGTCCGGCGCCCTCGAAGTCGGGGTAGTCGGCAACGTGGTCGGCGAGCGGGTGGTCGTACGCCCAGCCGACGAGTTCGTCGCCGGTCAGCTCCGCCTCGACCGCGTACTCCTCGTAGCGGCCCTCCCCGAGTACGTCCTCGACGCACTCGGCGGCGACGTAGAGGAGCTCCTCCTCGCCGTCCTTCTCCGCGCGGACCGCGTTGTAGGTGAGGTCCTCGTCGACGGCGACGAAGGTGTTCGCGGGGATGGTCCACGGCGTCGTCGTCCAGATGACGAGGCTCCCCTCGCGGTCGGCGAGCGGGAACTTCACGTAGATGGAGGGGTCCTCGACGTCCTCGTACTCGACCTCGTTGTTGGCGAGCCCGGTCTCGCAGCGCGGGCACTGCGAGATGGACCGCTTCCCCTGCTCGACGAGCCCGTTGTCGGCGACCTCGGAGAACGCCCACCAGGCGGCCTCCATGTACTCCGGCGAGATGGTCTCGTACGGGTCGTCCCAGTCCATCCACGCGCCGATGGATTTGAAGTCCTCGTCCATCGCCGCCCGGTTCTCCAGGGCGAACTCCTTACACTTCTCGATGAACGGCTCCATGCCGTACTCCTCGATGTCCCGCTTGTTCTCGAAGCCGAGCTCCTCCTCGACTTTCACCTCGATCGGGAGCCCGTGCATGTCGTATCCCGGGCGGTCGGTGACGCGGTGGCCGGTCATCCGCTTGTACCGGATGACGGCGTCTTTCAGCGTCTTGTTCCAGGCGGTCCCGAGGTGCATCTGCCCGGAGGTGTACGGCGGGCCGTCCACGAAGAAGAACGGCGGATCGTCGGCGTGCGCCTCCTTCGCCGCCTCGTAGGCGTCGTGGTCGTCCCAGTACTCGTCGACCGCGGTCTCGACGTCCGCGGGCGCGTACTGGTCGTCGATCTGCTCCATACGCGTTGGTCTGCGCGCGCGTATTTGAATACGGCGGAGTCGTGGGAACGGTTCAGCCCGCGTCGGCGGGGCCGCCGTCGAAGTAGTCCGCGAGCCGCTCAGCCGCCTCGGTCGCTCGGGGCGTCACCAGCGCGAACCGGATCCACTCGTCGCGGGCGGTGCCGAACGCCTCGCCCGGCATCCCGGCGACGCCGGCCTCATCGATCAGGCGCTTGACGTTCGCCATCGTGCCGGGGAACCCGTCGAAGCGCGCGAGGACGTAGAAGGCGCCCTCCGGGCGGCCGTACTCCGCGCCCGCCGCGTCGAGGGCGGCGGCGAACGCGTCGACGCGGTCAGCGAGCAGGTCGCGCGACGCGGCGTAGTAGTCGGACGGCGTCTCTTCGAGCGCGTGGTACACCGCGTACTGAGAGGGGCGCGCCCCGGTGACGTTGACGAGCATGTGTCGGGTCCTCGCGTCGCCGACGTGCGCCTCGGGGAACACCCCGTACCCGACGCGGAAGCCCGTGATGGCCATCGACTTCGAGAAGCCGCTCGTGACGATGACGCGCTCGGAGTCCAGCGTCAGCGCCGACTCGAACGAGCCGGTGAGATCGAACCGGTCGTACACCTCGTCGACGACGACGAGCGCGTCGACGGCCGCCGCGATTTCGACGACCTCGCGGACCGCGTCGAGGTCGTAGACGGCGCCGGTCGGGTTGTTCGGCGTGTTGAGGACGACGAGTGCCGTGTCCTCGCTCGCCGCCTCGCGGATCGCGTCGACGTCGAGCCCGCCGTCGCGCGCCGTGGGCACGAGCGTCGGCTCCCCGCCGAGCAGGTGCGTCTTCCCGGGGTAGTACGGGTACACCGGGTCCATCAGGAGCACCTCGTCACCAGCGTCGCGGTCCAGCGCCCGGGCCATCGCGAGGTAGTTCGCCTCGCCGGTGCCGTTGGTGACGACCACGCGCTCGGGATCGACGCCCCGGCGCTCGGCGATCGCCCCGCGGAGCTCTCGGAGCCCGTCGCTCGGCGGGTACTGGAAGTCGGCTGGCGGGAGGTTGGCGTACTCGCGGAGGGCCTCTCGGAGCGCGGCGGGCGGCTCCCAGTCGGGGTTGCCGCTCACCATGTCGATGACGTCGCCGTCGGCGGCCGCGGCGTACTGCATCACGTGGAAGAACTTCGGCTCCTCGTACTCCATACGGTCGGGTCGGACGCGCCCGCCGTGGCTCTTTCGGCCCGTGAGCGTTTCGGCTCGTGAGTGGACCCCGGTCGACGGCGAGGCGGTGCGATCCTCTCCGGGTACGCCGCCCGGATCCGGTGGTTTGACCTGCCGACCCGCACACGCAGAGACATGAACAAACGCGGCCACGTCCTCAACGGCCTGCTGCTCGCCCTGGGGCTCGGCTTCATCGTCGAACCGGGTCTCGACGCGGCGACCGCGACGACCGTCGCCGAGATCACCGTCCCCGTCGTGTTGGGGGCGCTGTTCCCCGACGTGGACACCGCCTTCGGCCGTCACCGGAAGACGCTCCACAGCCTCCCCGTGCTCGCGGTGTTCCTCGCGTATCCGATCGTCTTCGGCAACCTCCAGTACGTGTGGATCGGCGTGTTGACCCACTACGTCCTCGACGTGGTCGGCAGCCGACGCGGCATCGCGCTGTTCCACCCGTTCTCGGACCGTGAGTTCGGAATGCCGAGCGGCGTGACGACGAGCAGCAAGTACGCCGACCTCGTCACGGTGGTCATCACCGGGGTCGAGCTGACGGCATTCTGGGCGATTCACACCTACGTCGTCAGCCTCGACCTGGACCTGTCCGCGGCGTCGGAGGCCGCGGCGGGCTTCGGGCTCTGACCGGGAAGCCGATCGGGATCCGGGCCGCCCCGAGACGCTCGCACGGCCGCTATTCGTAGACGCTCACGTCGTCGAATCGCCCCTCGTATGCGACGTTCGACGGGAGGGTCGGCTCGTTACCGGAGAGGAACATTCGGTCGAGCTTCGTCCACGTGTTCTCGTAGCCGAGGTGCGCGAACTCCACGAGCCCGCGGAGCCGGTGGCCCAGTCCGCCGCGGTGGATCACCGTTCGGGGGCGTCGCTCGCGGAAGGCGTCGGCGACCGCCTCGGCGTCGTCGAGGTCGCCCTCGAAGGCCGTCCACGCCTCGCCGACCGTGCCGGGGAGGTGGGCGTACGAGGATCCGAACCCGGCGCAGCCGGTCTCCGTCGCGGTCCGGCGGGCGCGCGCGTTCTGGTGGGGGAGCAGCTTGGTGTTGTACGTCTCGACCGCGTCGATCCGGGCGGCGTGCGCGTCGACTTCGGGTCGCGTGAGCGAGATAGTGGCGAACCCGGGGTGCGGGACGAGGACGGCCGCGTCCTGCCGCTCGAACTCGGCCATCGCTCCCTCGAAGGTGATGTAGTCGGGGACGGGATCGGAGAGTCCGAGGACGAGGAGGTGTCGCCGGTTCCCCCAGTCGCCGGTGAACACCTCGCGGGCGGGGACGACGGTCAGCTCGTCGTCGGTGTACCGGGCCGCACGCTCGCTGATCGTCGGGAGGCGCGTGAAGTGCGGCGCGTACACGAGCGCGTCGATGTCGCGCGCCTTCGCCCGGGCGACGACCTCGTCGTCGAGTATCTTGACGTGGGCGTCGACGCGCGTTCTCGATCGGGTCACGGTCGCACGGTCGTCGCGCCCGCGCAAATGGGTATCGTTCGACGACGACGGTGCCGCGACCGCGGGGGTGAACCCGCGGTGCCGACCCCCGTCGACCCCCCGGCGCGCCCGCGCCGAGTTGGGAAACCGTTAATCCCCCTCGGGCGAGAGTCCGGGTATGGCCCCTCGCTGGACGTGCGGCATCGGCGACTGCGACGCCGCCTTCGACGACGTGGAGGCGGCGATCGTCCACCAGACGAACGACCACCAGCGCCACGAGTGTAAGGTGTGCGGCACGATCGTCCCCGACGGCTACTTCGCGATCCGGCACGCGTTCGACGAGCACACCCGCGCCGAGTTCGTCCGCGCGTACGACGCCGACTCGGCTGCGGTGCGCCGCCGCGAGGAGATCAAAGGCGAGGTCGAGTCCGAGGCGGACCTCCAGCAGGTCGTCGAACAGCTCGACCGAGGCGTCTGACCCCGGCCTCTCAGTACAAGACGCGCTTCCCGAACGCGCTCGCCGCCAGCTCAGTCGCGAGCTCAGCCGTCTCGTTGTGCTGGTCCAAGGTCGGGTTCACCTCGACGATCTCCATCGACCGGAGCGCGTCAGTCTCGTCGACGATCTCCATCGCGCTGTGCGCCTCGCGGTAGGTGACGCCGCCGCGGACGGGCGTCCCGACGCCGGGCGCGGCGTTGGGGTCGAGCCAGTCCAGATCGAGGCTGACGTGGATCCCGTCGACGCCCGCGGACGCGACCTCGAGCGCCTCCTCCGTGACAGCCGTGATCCCCCGCTCGTCGATGTCCGACATCGTGTACGCCGCGAAGCCGCGGTCGCGGATCAGCTCCGCCTCCGCCCCGTCGACCGAGCGGAGCCCGACCAAGGCGACGTTCTCCGGCGAGAGCCCCGGCGCGTTCGCCCACTCGGTGTCCGCGAACTCGCCGATCCCGAGCGCCGCCGCCAGGGGCATCCCGTGGACATTGCCAGAGGGCGTCGTCGCGGGCGTGTTGAGGTCCGCGTGCGCGTCGAACCACACGGCGCCGACGTCCGCGTCGCGCGCGGACCCGGAGAGGCTCCCGATGGCGATGGAGTGGTCGCCGCCGAGCGCCAGCGGCACCTCGCCGTCGGCGAGCGTCGCGGCGACCTCGTCGCCGAGCCGCCGGCAGACCGCTTCCGTCTCGCGGATGAACTTCGCTTCCCCCTCGCTCGGCGCGTCCGCGTCCGGGTCGCGCTCCTCGGCCCGGGGGACGTGGAGGTCGCCCGCGTCGACGGTCTCGACGCCGGCGCCGGCGAGCTGGTCGGCGAGCCCGCCGTACCGGATCGCCGACGGTCCCATGTCGACTCCGCGTCGGTTCGCCCCGTAGTCTGTCGGCGCGCCGATGATCCTGACCGTGGTCATACCGGCTACGCGACGCCGCGGCGCTTGAATGGTGGGGATCGGCGGCCGGGTCGAGCCGACGGGGCGGGATCCGCCCGACCGCGGTCCGAGCGAATCCGACCGACCGGATCGGACAGCGTTTTGCGCCCGGGCCGCCACGGACGCCCATGAGCAGTCCCGATCCCCGCTCGGTCGACCCCGGCGACATCGAGCCGATCGGCGCGACCATCGCGGTCGCGTTCACCGGCGCGGCGATCGGGCTCGTCGGCGCCGCGGTCTCGTTCGTCGCCGTCGACTTCGGCGTCGCGCTGATCGGCGTCGGCGTCGTCGTCGCGCTGTCGAGCCCGCTCGCGTACGTGCGGATGAAGCGGCTACGCGGCGGGTGAGCCGAACCGGCCCGAACCGACGGTCTCCGGCCGCCGAGACGATTCCACACGATCGTTTATAAATGGGTTCCACCGCATTTAAGCGGGGGCGCGGTGTATTCCGCACCATGTCATCGATCGAGCTCACTTCGAGCCAGAAAAGCATCCTCTCGGCCCTCATCAACCTGTACGGGGAACGAGAGGACGCCGTGAAAGGCGAGGCGATCGCCGAGGAAGTCGACCGCAACCCCGGGACGATCCGGAACCAGATGCAGAGCCTCAAGGCCCTCCAGTTGGTCGAGGGGGTACCCGGCCCGAAGGGCGGCTACAAACCCACCTCGAACGCGTACGAGGCGCTCGACATCCAGCGCATGGACGAGCCCGCGAACGTCCCGATCTACCACGAGGGCGAGGAGGTCGAGGGGGTCAACGTCGACGGGATCGACCTCTCCAGCGTCCACCACCCCGAGCTGTGCCGCGCCGAGATCCACGTTCAGGGTTCGGTCCGCGACTTCCACGAGGGCGACAGCGTCGCCGTGGGGCCGACGCCGCTCTCCAAGCTCGTCATCGACGGGACGGTCGACGGGAAAGACGACACCGCGAACATTCTCATCTTGCGGATCGACGATATGCGAGCCCCCGACGAGCCGGCCGAACACTGACTGCGAGAGCCGCTGTTTCGTTGCGCCGTGGAGGTCGTTCGACGGAGAACAGCGTTTGAGTCGTGGCCGACCCGAGCCGAGGATCGAAAGCCGAGAGTTGCGTCGCTACCGCGCGTCGGCCGATCTCACATGTCGCCGAACGCGCTGACGCCGCGGCTCGCGGAGGAGACCTTGGCGATCCAGCGCGTGGCGATGCCCTTCTTCAGCAGCTTCGCGGGCGTGCCGCCGAACGTCTTGATCGGCATCCCCATCACGTCGTGAGCGACCGCCTCCTCACCGACCGAGATGACCGTCCCCTTGTCCTCGTGGGTCCACGAGCGGAGCGGCGCGCCGCGGGCGGCGCGGGCGAGGTTCGCGCCCGCGACCTCCGCGGCCTGCCAGGCGGCCTGCGCGGTCGGCGGGGCCACGTCGTCGTCGCCCTGCTCGACGAGGGCGGTGTCGCCGATGGCGAACACGCGGTCGTCGCTGGTGCTGAAGTCGGAGCCGGCGTGGACGCGGTTCGAGCGGTCGTCCTTCTCGACCTCGACGTTGTCCAGTTCGGGCTGGCCCGTGATGCCGCCGGTCCAGATCAGCACGTCGTAGCCGAGCTCTTCCGGCTCCTCGTCCTCGCCGCCACCGAGGTAGACAGCCCCCTCGTCGGCCTCCGAGATGAAGTCGCCGGTGAGGATCTCGATGTCGGCGTCCTCCAGCCGCTGGCGGAGCGCCCCCTGGATCTGCGGGTCGTTGCCGGGGAACACCTCGTCGAGCCCCTCGACCAGTTTGATCTCAAGCGGGGCGCGGTGCTTGTCGCGGTACTCGGCGATCTCACCGGCCGTCTGGATGCCGGAGAGGCCGGCGCCGCCGACGACGACCTGCGCCGGGTCCGAGCGGGTCGCGTCGGCGGCCGCCTCGCGGACGTCCTCGTGGATCGCCTTCGCGTCGTCGAGCCCCTTCAGCTGGTGGGCGTTCTCCTTCAGCCCCTCGATGCCGAAGAAGGCGGTCGTGGAGCCGACCGCGAGGAGGAGGTAGTCGTAGTCGACGGTCGTGCCGTCGTCGGTCTCGACGGCGCGCTCGTCGGTGTCGACGTCGACGACCCGGCCCTGGACGAAGTCGGACTCGGGGGACTTGATCTCGTCGACGGGGATCGTGATCTTGTCTTCGACCGCGGGGTTCCGGATCGCGCGGTGGGCCTCGTGGAGAACGAGGTGATAGTCGTGTTCCGAGATCCACGTGAGCTCGGCCTCGCCCTCGCCGACCTCGTCTTCGAACGCCTTCACCGCCCCTGCGCCGGCGTACCCGGAGCCGACGACCACGACCTGTGTACTCATGCCTGCCGCTCCGCGGTCCGTGGGTAAAGTCGCTTTGGAACGCCCGCGCCCGGCAGCGAGCAGCGTGACGGCCGGAGCGCCCGCTACAGCGAGAGGCCGGCGTGCCAGCGGTCCGCGCCCGCCTCGCGTTTCACCTCGTCCATCCGCGTGAGGAGCTTCACCGCGAGGCTCGCGGTCTCGGCCGCGCGCGACTCGCCCTCGGTCCGGAACTCGCCGGTCACGCGGTTGGCGTACACCGAGCAGACCGCGCCGGCGCGGAGCCCGTACACGTTTGCGACCGTGAGGATGGCCGACGCCTCCATCTCGATGTTCTTCACGTTCGCGTCCTGAAGCTCCGCGACGAGCTCGTCGGAGCCGGCGGCCTCGAACCCCTCAAACCCGGGTCGCCCCTGTCCGGCGTAGAAGGAGTCGGCGCTCATCGTGACGCCCGTGTGGTAGTCGTGACCGAGCCGCTCGGCGGCCGCGACCAGGGCGGAGACCACCTCGCCGTCGGCGCTCGCCGGGTAGTCCTCGCGCACGTACTCGTCGCTCGTCCCCTCCTGCCGGACGCCGCCGGTGGTGATGACGAGGTCGCCGACGTCCATCTCCGGCTGGATCGCGCCGCAGGAGCCGACGCGGATGAACGTGTCGACGCCGACGCGCGCGAGCTCCTCGACGGCGATGGCGGCCGAGGGGGAGCCGATCCCGGTTGAGGTGACCGAGATCGGGGCGCCGTCGTAGCTGCCGGTCGCGGTGCGGTACTCGCGGTGGCGCGCGACCTCCTCGTGGTCGCCCCACAGCGCGGTGATCTTGTCGACGCGCTCGGGGTTACCGGGAAGGAGGACCGCGTCCGCGACGTCGTCGGGCGCGGCCTCGACGTGGTATCCGGCCTCGTCGTTGGGGTCCTCGCTGTCGTCGGTCATGTCTCCGCCCTTCGGCGAGCCGTTTAAAAGTAGTTCCGTCTCGGCCGGACGGGTCTCCCGCCGATCTAGTCCTCTCTCGCGTCGGTCCTCCCTCGCGTCAGTCCTCTCTCGCGTCGTCGAGCGTGCCCTCGTTGATCGTGTTCGGGAGCAGTTCCCCGAGCGTGTACTCCGTGACCGCGTCGTCGCCCTCGTCGCAGGCGACGACGAGGTCGTCGGCCGCGAACTCCGCGAGCGTCTGCCGGCACATCCCGCAGGGGGTGACCCCGTCGCGGACGCCCGACGAGACCGCGATCCGGTCGAACTCGCGGTGCCCGTTCTTCACCGCCTCCGCGAGCGCAACCTCCTCGGCGTGGAGGCTGTTGGAGTAGTTCGCGTTCTCGATGTTACAGCCGGTGTAGACGGTGCCGTCGGCGGTCCGGAGCGCGGCGCCGACGCGGTACTCGGAGTAGGGGACGTGGGCGGCGTCGAGGGCTTCGCGCGCCGCGGCGATCAGCTCGTCCATACGGCCGCGTGACGCGGCGGACCGATAACTGTACTGTGTCGCGGTCGCGCCGTCCGGCTCCCGCGTCGCCGGGCGACCACGGGGGCGGTCACTCCCCGTCCGTCCACGCCGAGAAGCCGCCGTCGATGAGGGCGTCGGCCTGCTGGCGGATGTACTCGCGCTGGGTGTCGACCACCGCGGTCGCAAAGTCGTCGCCGTCGTCGAGTCGGGCGCGGACGCGGTCCCGCTTCCAGCTCGCCGGAGTCGTGCGGTTCGCGACGCGCCACCGCAGTGGCGCGATCCATTTCGCGGCCTCGTCGTCCGCGCAGCCGGCGGTCCGGAGCCCGGCCTCCGCGTGATCGAGGAGGTCCGCGTACATCGCGTCCGAGTCGGTCGTCCGGTGGCCATCGCGGTCGATCCACTCCATGTCGGCGTCGAGCCCGTCGGCGACGGCGGCGTAGAAGTTGTCGCGCGCGGTCTCCCACTCGAGGCCGATGACGGGGTGTTCGTGCTGGGCGAGCGCCTGCATCAGCCCGGCGAAGGCCGCCTGAAACGCGATGGAGTCGCGGACCGTGGGCTGGCCGGGGATCGGCCGGAACTCGATCCGGGCGTTCGCGGCCGAGCGGCTCGCCCCCTCGAAGACGGGGCGAACCCAACGCCAGTAGCTGCCGTGTTTCGTCCGGAACGTCGCGAAGTCGTCGTCGAAGCGATCGCTGCCGCCCGGGTCCGGCATCGGGATGAGCGTCTCGTCGGCCGCGATGCGGTCGACCGCTGTCTCGACGTCGCGGAACTCCCGGGGGAACCGGACCTTGTCGGCGTCGGTCCGCGCGTTGAGGACGGACTCGAAGACGTGGACCCGGTTCTCCGTCGCCCCCTCGGCGAGGACACGCTCGCCGTCCCAGCCGTCGTCGTACAGCGCCGGCGGGAAGAACGGCGAGTTGACGCCGAGCGCCAGCAGGGGGCCGGCGATCCGAAGCGCGTACCGGAAGTGCCGCGGCAGCGTCTCGGCGTGCGCCACCTGATAGTGGGGCTGGATCGACGTGATGAGGCTCTCGGGCATCACCGTCTCCGCCGCCAGCGACACGCCCGGCGCGTCGAGGGTGACGACCGGCTCTTCCTCGGCGTCGGTCGCGGCGCCCCCGTTCGAGTCGGTGGCGTTCAGGTCGTCTCGGCGCGAGTTCGCCATCGCGTGGTACCGGACCGCGTCGCTCATGTTGACCGCGACCACCACGCCGTCGACAGCGACGCTGTCGGTGAGGTATCCCTCCGCGGTCTCGCCCGCCGGCGGGATAGTCCAGAGGCCGTCGGAGACGAGGCGCATCCCCTCGACGCCCGCGGTGTTCTCTGCGGCCTCCAGACGGGCGCGGACCTCGGCGAGCTGGGCGCGGAGCCCGTGGTCGGAGAGGGGCTGCGGGCTCGTGGACATCTCGGCGTTGTGGAGCCCCAGCTCCTTCTCGAAGCCCATCAGCTCCAAGAGGCGGCGCGGCACGCGCATCAGCGCGTACTCGCCGGCCCGGGACTCCTCGCTCCACCGGCCGTCGCCGACCGCGTAGAACTCGTACTCGAAGCCGACGATCGACTGGTGGTTGTCGAAGGAGCCGTCGCGTAGCTCCTGTTTGACGATCTCGGCCTCCTCGGCCGCGCGCTCGGCGAACGCCTCGGCGTCGACCGAAAGCGCCTCCCGGACCCCGTCGGCCAGCGCGGACTCGGTGGTCATGCGACCGGGGAAGGACGCGGCGGAGTAAAAAGGCCACCGGCCGAGAGGTTCGCGCCGTCCGGTTCGGCAATCAGTCCGTCAGATTCGGGTATCCGTCCGCCCGGTCCGACTACTGGTTCGCCGAGCGCGCGTCGAGCGCGACCGGTATCGACCGGCTCGCCACGTCCCCGGCGAACGCCTCGCCGTCGGCTTCCAGCAGGTCGAACGTGTCGTAGTGGATCGGGACGACGAGGTCGGGGTCCATCGCCTCGGCCAGGTCCGCCGCCTCGCGGGGGTCCGAGACGATGCCGCCCCCGCCGATGTTCGCGAGGAAGACGGAGACGTCGAGCTCGGCGAACCCGTCGAGCGCGTCCGAGTCGCCGGGCCAGAAGACGGTGCGCCCGCCGAGCGACAGGAGGAAGCCGCAGCCGAACCCGGGCGGGTGCGCGACCGAGCCGTCGGCGTCCGCGTTCGGCCCCTCCGGATCGTTGTGTGCCGGGACGGGCCAGACCCGTACCTCGCCGGCGGGCGTCTCGACGTCGACGCGGTCTTCCTCGCCGACGCGGACGACCTCGTACTCTTCCGCGAGCGCGTCGATCGGCTCCACGTCGCGGTCGATGCCGGCGGGGTCGACCCCGTCGTAGATCACGAGCGTCGCGTCCTCGCTCGCGACAGACCGGATCCCGTCGCTGTCGTAGTGGTGGTCGTGGGTGACGACGACGAGGTCGCCGTCGCGCGCCCAGTAGTCGTCGAGGACGCCGTACCGGCCGGGGTCGGTGTAGGCCACCGGCCCCCCGTCCGTCTCCAGCCGCGCCGTCGCGTAGCCGAGCCACTCCACCGAGAACTCCTCGTAGCGGACCGTCATGTTACCGTCTGCGGGCGCGCTCGTCTTGAGGGTGGCTATCGGTCGCGGTCGGCGTCGAGGGCCGTGTCGCCGATCGCCCCGTCGTCGACCGAGCCGTCGTCGACCGATTCGCCCTCACCGATCACGAGCAGGTCCCACGCCGCCGTGAGCGTCTCGTCGTCGATCGACCGCCCTAGCGCGTGCTCGGGAACGAGCGGCATCGGAATCGGAACGTATCCGGCCTCGCGCAGCGCCGCGAACCCGCTGACCGTCTCGACGACCGTCCCGTCGCCTCCCCGCCGGACGCGGAACCGCTTGTCGTCCGGATCGCGGCGGTACGCGAACGGGAACGCCTCGTCCGGCGGGGTCTGGAGGCTATCGACGCCGGCGAGGACGGCGACCGCCTCGCCGTCGACCTCGCAGAGGAGCCGGGGGACGACGGGTCGCCCTTCGTCGTCGACCGCGGCGGCGTCGACGTCCGAGCGGGCCGTCACCGGGCCGAGGGGCGTGTCCGTCTCGCGCCAGCCGAACGTCGGATGGCCGAGGCCGTCGGCGCGGACGCAGGCGTAGCCGCCGCCCGAGACCGGGACCCGGTCCGGGCCGAGGTGGAAGGTTCGTCGACCGTCGGTCCGCTCGGCGAGCAGCGGCGGGTCGGCGAGGAGGTCGCGCACGGCCGCCGCGGTGTCGGCGTCGCGGGCGACGAACAGCGCGCGGCGGCCCCGGTCGAGCGCGTGGCCGAGCCGCGAGGCGATCACGATCGGCGTCGCGTCGTCCGCTGCGAGCGGCTCCACCGCCAACCGGTCGTCGCCGCGGGTCGCGACCGCCGGCGGCTCGGCGCCCGTCTCCGGGCGGTCGACCTCGAACCCCGCCGCCGCGAGTCGCTCGACGGCCGCGTCGGTGAGGTCTCGCCGCGTCGCGTCGCCGAGCGGGCCTGGCATGTGTTACCCTACGAACCGGACCGTCAAGGAGTTTCGCGTGTCGGAACGTCAGTCGTCGCCGGCGAACCGACGGACGCGGGCGAGCGAGTCGGCGTCGTCGACCCCCTTGTCTTCGCGGACGCCGACGAAGCGGGGGAACCGGAGCGCGTAGCCTGCGGAGTACGTCGGCGAGGTCTGGATCTCCTCGTAGCCGACCTCGACCACCAGTTCGGGGTCGAACGAGACCGTCGTCCCCGTCTCGTCGACGACGTGCGGCTCCAACCGCTCCGTGAGGTCCGCGAGCGTCTCGTCGGTGATCCCCGTCACCACCTTGCCGACCGTGGCGTACCCCGGTGGCGCGGGGTCGTCGGCGTCGCGGCCGCCGGCGTCGCGGTCGGCCGCGTCGTTCCCGGCGTTCTGCGCCGCGGACTCGTCCCCCTCGCGGACCGCGAGCAGGAACGTGCCGAACAGCTCCGCACGGCGCCCCTCGCCCCACTCGGCCCCGACGACGACGGCGTCGAGCGTCTCCACGTCGGGCTTTCGCTTCAGCCAGTCGCGCCCGCGGTCGCCGGGAGTGTACGCCGCGTCGGGGTTCTTCAGCATGACGCCTTCGTGGCCCGCGTCGAGCGCGGCCCGCTCCTCGGCCGCGATCGAGTCCGTGTCCGCGGCGACGGTGAGATCCGCGGCTGCGTCCGGGAGGAACTCGTGGAGCCGCTCGTGGCGCGCGGTGAGGGGTTCGTCGAGTAAGTCGTCGCCGTCGGCGTGGAGGCAGTCGAACGCGTGGAGCCGCAGGGAGACCGCCTCGCGCATCCGGTCGATGTCGTGTTTTCGCCGGAACCGCCGCAGCACCTCCTGAAACGGGAGCGGGTCGCCGTCGTCGTCGACCGCGACGACCTCGCCGTCGAGGATGACGGGCGCGTCGACGCGGTCGGCGACGAACTCGACGATCTCGGGGAGCGCGTCCGTCACGTCGTCCATGTTCCGCGAGTAGAGCCGTGGACCGAGCGCGGTGCCCTCGCCGCCCGGCGCGTCGCCGTCCGGCACGCCGTCGTCCGCCTCGGCTCCGTGCGGCGCGTAGTGAACCTGAACGCGAGCCCCGTCGAACTTCGTCTCGACGGCGACCTCGCCGAACGCGTCGAGCGCGTCGGTCGCGGTGCCCGCCTGCGCGAGCATCGCCTGGACCGGGCGGCCGACGCGCAGCGACTCCTCGCGGAGCCCCGCGATTCCCTCGTCGCGGGCGCGGACGGCGACCCGCCCGTAGTCGTTCGTCACCTGAAGCGCGCGCTCGACGGCCGCGACCGCGTCGTCGGGCGCGGTGAGTTCGGGACCGTCGCCGTCGGCGGGGCCGTCATCGTCGTCCCCGGACTCGGCGCCGTCGTGGGCCGTCTCGGAGGTCAGGAACGCCTCCGCGATCGCGTCCCGGACGGTTCCCTCGCCGACGCCGAGCCGCATCTCGCCGAGGACAAGGCGGGCGAGGAAAGCCGCCTCGCTCGGCGAACAGCGGGTGAACAGCCCGAACAGGGCGTCGCGTTTGCGCGACTCGCTGCCGTCGCCGCTCGCGGCCGCGAGGTTGCGGAGTTCCTCGTCGAGCGCGGCCACCGTGAGCGCGTCGCGACCGGAGCCGAACGCGGCGAGGCCCCGCTGGCCGCCGAAGTCGTACGCGGCCGCGACCGCACCGATCTCGCCCCGCTCGGCGAGGCGGTCCTCGACGTCGGCGGCGTCGACGTTCGGGCCCGCGGCGCGGGCGATCGCCTCGCGGCAGAGCGCGGGCCCGACGTCGAGCGTACGGGTGTCGTGGGCGGGGAAGACACGACCGAGGAGGAACCGGACGACGACCGGGAGGTCGTCGGTCGACCCGTGGTTCGCGCCGCCGTCGCCGGCGTCCGCGAGCAGGTCGGCGACCGCGAGGGTCGTCTCGATGTCGCCGTCGTGCGCGGCCACCCGTTCCGCCCGCTCAGCCAGCGCGGCGAATTCCATACGCGTCGGGTCGGCGGCCGGCGGGCAAAAGCGACGCGATGACGGCGGACGATCGGGCCGGGGAACCGCTTTTCACCTCCGCCCTCGTACAGCCGTCTATGTACGTCCGCGACGCCAAAAACCGTGACGAGGCGTGGTTGTTGGACGCGATCGAGCAGCTGGGGCTCGACGACGTCGCCTTCCGGTCGCGGGACTACGTGATCGCGGTCGACGAGGAGTCGGGCGACCGGGCCGGGTTCGGTCGGCTCCGCCTCCACCGCGGCGACGAGGACGAGGAAAACCGGATCGAGCTCACCGGCATCGGCGTCCTCCCCGAGTGGCGCGACCGCGGCGTCGGGGCGCACGTCGTGGAGCGCCTCGTCGACACCGCGGCCGCGGACGGGTTCGAGACGGTGTACGTACTCACCGACCAGCCGGAGTACCTGACGCAGTTCGGCTTCGAGCGCGTCGACACCGACGACCTCCCGCCGGCCCTCTCGGACCGCCTCACCGAGAAGCGCGAGTTCCTCGGCGGCGGGGTCGTCGGCCTCGAACTGACCGTCGACGCGTTCGAGATGGCGGACCGGTTCCGGCGGGCGTTCAAGGACGCCGAGCCGACGGGCGACGACGAGCCGGAGGAGTCGGCGGAGGACTTCGGGATCGACCCCGACTCGGCGACGTACAAGTACGACACCGGTCGCTGAGCCGCGGGACTGGTTTTTTGTGGCCGCTGTGGCGCGTGCCTCCGAGCGTCCGAAGGACGCGAGGAGCACGCGCGAGGGAGTCGGTGGTCCGGAGCGGAGCGGAGGACCGCCGACGAGGCTGGGGAGGTGTGAGGCGCGGTCGCTGTGCGGGGCGGGGCTCGCGGCTGGGGCTTCGGTGGTGGTCGTTTCGATCGATAATTCATAAATGGTATCGTCAGACAGCCGAGCGGCTGGGTGTTCGAGGTTGCTCAGCGTGGCGGCGTCAATTGCGTATAACTGGAGCCCGGATGAGGGTGATTTTACGTATAAGTAAACGCTCGCGGCGTCGACGCTCACACCGGCGACCGTAGCGTCACAGCATCACCACTCGTCGAACGAATCAGCGTATGAATGGCGGACAGGCGGGGTAGCCCGGCGTTCCGTCACGGGGTATCCCGATTGCCTCCTCCACCCCGCGACCCGACGAGCGACTGGCGTCCGGCGGTGGGCTGCTCGCTTCCGCGCCTGACCCAATATTGCCGACGAACCGCGACGGACCGCTCCTGCGAGCGGGCGCCACGGACCGCTGTCCCCGGCGGACGAGGCTTCCACGTTGGCTCTCGGGGCCCGTGCCGGTCTGACCGGACGTGCCCGCTGTTCGGTCCCCGCTGAAGACTGCCTCACGGGTAACGAGCGGGGCCTAACCGCCCGACCTAGTCCGTTCGACGATATTCGGGTGCGGCATAAGGGCCTTTCGTTCGCCGGCCGACGGCGACGCGGGCGGCGAGCGCGCGTCGGAAAAGAGGCGTCCCGCGCGTTCCGGCGTCTCGGCTACGATAACACCGCTCGGACGTACACCGCCGCGGAGAGCGGCAGCGGGACGGAGAGCGCGACGACGGCGGGCGCGTGCCACACCAGCCAGAGGTGGTCGCGGAACACGGCGGTCGGTTGGACCGCGAGCGCCCACGTCGCCGCGCTCGCCGTCGTCGCGAGCCCGAGGACGATTGCCACGCCCGCGAGCGTCCCCGGGTCGACGTTCCCCTGCTCGACCGAGGCGATAACGACCGCGGCGAGCAGCGCGAACAGCGCGATCCCGCTCCAGCCGACGGCCCCGGAGGCGTAGTAGGACGCGAGCTGCGACGCGTACTCCGGCCCCGTGATGATCGCGTACGGCGCGACGAGCGCGACGACGGTGACGACCGCGGCGGCGATCCCGACCCGACGCGAGACGGCGCGGAGGTTCATACCCGACCTCGGAACGGAACCGCGGTAAAAGGACCGGATCGGAGCGGACGCGGGGGGCGGCCGCCTCGCCGCGCTCCGTTCCCGTAGCGTTTTGGCCCGTCGGCACCCACTACGGACCATGTCACTCGACGTCGACCTGCCGGAGCCTCCCGAACTCGCCGCCGTCGACCCGAACGAGTACGAGGACGCCGAGGTGGCTGGCGGCGAGTACCGCCGCGACGACCTCGAAGCGCTCCTCCGCGAGGGCGCGTGGGAGGAGGCGTTCGACCAGTGGGCCGCGGGCAGCGACATGGACGCGGCGGACTGGCAGATCGCGCTCGACCTCGAGTTAGTCTCCCGGTTCGACTTCTTCTGGGACGACTTCGCCGACCGGGTCGGCTACCACGCGCCGGGGCTGCCAGAGGACTGGAAGGAGCGCGACCTCCACCCGGACCTCGACTCGTGGGGGACCGTCTCCGCGATCAACGCGGGGCTCACGGAGCTCGGGCAGATCGTCTGCGAGACGCTCAAGGAGGAGTACATCGACTGGGAGGCCGACTTCGAGGCGCCGGACGACCTGCCGGACTTCGACGAGTAGCGGCCGCTTGTGGACGGGAGGCGACTGCTCAGTGGCCCCAGCGGTTCCCGTCCGGGTCGTAGCGCGCGTCCATGATCCGGTCCCACTGCTCGTCGGAGAGGTGGAGGTCGGCCGCCGCGACGTTCTCGTCGAGCTGGTCGACCGTCCGCGCGCCGACGATGGGGACGCAGGTGAACTCGTCCCAGCCGGAGAGCCACGCAAGCGCGACCTGCGCGGGCGTCGCGTCCCACTCGTCGGCCACATCGCGGACCGCGTCGAGCACCTTCCAGCCGCGCTCGGAGAGATAGAAGCGCTCGAACCGGTCGTCGAAGCTCGCCCGGGAGCCGTCGGGCGCGATCACCTGCTCGGGGTCGTCCGGGTCGGCGCGCTCGTACTTCCCGGTGAGGAACCCGCCCGCGAGCGGAGAGTACGGGCAGACCGCGAGGTCTTGGTCGATACAGACGTCGAGGTACTCCTTCACGTCCTCGTAGTAGCCCGCGTGGTGGAGTGGCTGGACCACGTCGAAGCCCGCGTACCCGTTGGCGTCGGCGGTCCACTGCGCCTTCGTCAGTTGCCACGCCGCCATCGTCGACGCGCCGAGGTGGTGGACCTTTCCCTCGGCGACCAGCTCGTCGAGCGCGCGCATCGTCTCCTCGATGGGGGTGTCCTCGTCCCAGCGGTGGATGTAGTAGATATCGAGGTAGTCCGTGCCGAGCCGGTCGAGGGTCCCCTCGATCTGCGCGCGGATGTGTTTCCGGCCGAGCCCGGAGTCGTTGGGTCCGGGCTCGCCGCGCCCGTCGAATGGGAAGTACACCTTCGAGGCGATCACGTAGTCCTCGCGGTCCCGCTCCGCGAGCCACTCGCCGATGTACGTCTCGCTTTTCCCGTTCGGCGTCCCGTAGACGTTGGCCGTGTCGATGAAGTTGATCCCGCGGTCCGCGGCCGCGTCGAGGAGCTCGTGTGACTCCTCGCGACCCGTCTCCACGACGCCGTTCGTCTCGCGCCCGAACCGCCACGTGCCGAAGCAGAGCTCCGAGACGCTGAGCCCGGTGTTCCCGAGCCGTCGGTAGTCCATACCCGGTCCTCGCGGGGGAGGTGTGTAAAGCGTGGCGGCGCCGGCCGGCGACGCCGCGAAGATCGGCCGAGGCGCCGACGCGAGCGCGGACGGCCCGGCCTGCGGCCGCGCCTACCCGAAGTTCTCGACCTTCGCGGCGTCCGCGTCGCCGCCCGCCGCCTTGATGGCGGCCTCCGCGTCGGCGACGAGGTCGGCGAACCCGTAGACGAACACGGTCCCGCCGTCGGCGCCGGTGAGGACGTCGGCGACGGCGTCGGTCAGGGGGGCATCGCCGTCGAGCAGCCTGACCGCGGCGCCGCGCTCGCGGAGGGCGTCGATCCGATCGGCGTGGGCCACGTCGTCGTCGCGGTAGACGACGGCGGCCTCGGCGTCCTCGTCGAGCGCGCGCTCGGCGATGGCGACCGCGGGGCCGACCCCGGGGCCGCCCGCGATCACGACCGCGCGTGGCTCGCCGTCGTAGTGCTGGTCGCCGAAGGGGCCGGAGAGCGTCATCTCGGTGCCCGCCTCGGCGCCGGAGAGGAACGCCGAGAACTCGCCGCCCTCGTCGGGGTCGATACCGACCGTGACCTCGAACGTCTCGCCGACGCGGGGCGACGAGAGGGTGTAGAACCGCGCGACCGACTCGCCGTCGATCTCGGTGCCGAGCTTCACGAACTGTCCGGGTTCGGCCGCGAACCCCTCGGGGGCGCGGAAGCGGAGGGCGTACGTGTCGGAGCCGACCGGCTCCACCGACTCGACCGTCGCTGTCGTGTCCATACGTCGGATCGGCGGGGCAGACACAAACGCCTTCCCGTCGCCGTCGGTCCTGCCCATGTCGAAACCGGTTCGGACGGGAGGCCCAGATCCCCGCTGCGGTGACCGGCCCGCAGGGCCGACCGCCTCGGCGTGGGGACGACCCGACACATGGACGCCAGATGCGGGGATACCCGACGCCTTGGCCTACCTCGTCGTGAACAAGTCCGCCGCGCACGGGGCCGACGCAGTTCGTCAAACGTCGAAAACGGGTCCGACGCGAAGGGTCGATCGTGATGATTTTGCTGAACGAACGTCCAATTATATGCGTTATTACAAGGTATATAGGGCTCAAAGCTGACAATATTCGCGATATCGAAGACGTACGTCCAGATACACCTCGGTGGCTCCTTCCAGAAGCCTTTTGATGAGTCCGCCGGAACCTTGCCCATAGCACATGGCTGCGGATTTCAACTGGGCTGTCGGCGGAGAGGCCGGCGACGGCATCGACTCGACGGGGAAGATCTTCGCACAGGCGCTTTCCCGCGCGGGTCGACACGTGTTCACGTCGAAGGACTTCGCATCTCGGATACGAGGCGGCTACACCGCCTACAAGGTGCGGACCTCCGTCGACAAGGTACAGAGCGTCGTTGACCGACTCGACGTGCTCATCGCGTTGACCCCCCGGACGATCGAGGAGAACCTCGACGAGCTCCACGAGGGGTCGGTGATCATCTACGACGGCGAACGGACGACGATGCAGGACGTCGAGATCCCCGAGGGGATGATCGGCCTCGACGTGCCGCTGAAGAGCCTGGCCGAGGAGGCCGGCGGCGCGATTATGCGGAACGTCGTCGCGCTCGGCGCGGCCTGCGAGGTGGCCGAGTTCCCCATCGAGAACCTCGACTCGGCGCTGGAGAAGCGGTTCAAGGACAAGGGCCAGAAGCTCGTCGACAACAACAAGGAGGCGGCCCGCGCGGGCCAGTCGTACGTCGCCGACGAGTACGACCACGAGTTCGACTACTCGCTGGAGACCACCGACGAGGACTACGTCCTCCTCAACGGCGACGAAGCGATCGGCATGGGCGCCATCGCGGCCGGCTGCCGCTTCTACGCCGGCTACCCGATCACGCCCGCGACCGACGTGATGACGTACCTCACTGGCCGCATCGAGCGGTACGGCGGCCACGTCGTCCAGGCGGAAGACGAGCTCTCCGCGATCAACATGGCGCTGGGCGCGGCCCGCGGCGGCGCCCGCGCGATGACCGCGACCTCCGGGCCGGGGATCGACCTGATGACCGAGACGTTCGGGCTCATCGCCACCTCGGAGACGCCGCTCGTCATCTGTAACGTGATGCGCTCGGGCCCCTCGACGGGGATGCCGACGAAACAGGAGCAGGGCGACCTGAACCAGATGTTGTACGGCGGCCACGGCGAGGTGCCGCGGTTCGTCCTCGCGCCGACCACCATCTCGGAGTGCTTCTGGAAGACCGTCGAGGCGTTCAACCTCGCCGAGAAGTACCAGCTCCCTGTCTACCTCACCGCCGACCTCTCGATGGCGGTCACCGAGCAGACGTTCTCCCCGGAGACGTTCGACATGGACGAGGTGGAGATCGACCGCGGCAAGGTCGTCGACGAGACGGCGATCGACGACCACATGAGCGAGTCGGGCGGCTTCCAGCCCCACGAGATCACCGACGACGGGGTCTCGCCGCGGGCGTTCCCCGGTACGGCCGACGGCGCGCACATGTCCACCGGCCTCGAACACGACGAGCAGGGCCGCCGGACAGAGGACACGGAGATGCGCGTCGAGCAGGTCGACAAGCGCAACCGCAAGGTCGAGACCGCCCGTGAGCGCGAGGACTGGAGCCCGCGCGAGTTCGGTGACGAGGACGCGGACACCCTCGTCATCACGTGGGGGTCGAACGAGGGCGCGCTCGCCGAGGCAGTGGAGTTCCTCGACGAGGACGGACTGGACGTGCGGGTCCTCTCGGTCCCGTACATCTTCCCGCGGCCGGACCTCGCGGAAGACGTGGCGGCCGCCGAGACGACGGTCGTCGTCGAGTGTAACGAGCAGGGCCAGTTCGCGGACCTCGTCGAACACGACGTGCTCGAACGCGTCGACCGCGTGAACAAGTACAACGGCGTGCGGTTCAAGGCCGACGAACTCGCAGCGGAGATCAAGTCGACCCTCGAAGCGGGGGTGGAGGCGTAACCAATGAGCTCAGACATTCGATTCACCGATTTCAAGTCCGACAAGCAGCCGACGTGGTGCCCGGGGTGCGGCGACTTCGGGACGATGAACGGGATGATGAAGGCCCTCGCGGAGACGGGCAACGACCCCGACAACACCTTCGTCGTCGCCGGCATCGGCTGTTCCGGCAAGATCGGCACGTACATGCACAGCTACGCGCTCCACGGGGTTCACGGGCGCGCGCTCCCCGTCGGCACCGGCGTCAAGATGGCGCGGCCCGACATCGAGGTGATGGTGGCCGGCGGCGACGGCGACGGCTACTCCATCGGCGCGGGCCACTTCGTCCACGCCGTCCGGCGCAACGTCGACATGACGTACGTCGTGATGGACAACCGCATCTACGGGCTGACGAAGGGCCAAGCGTCGCCGACCTCCCGCGAGGACTTCGAGACGTCGACGAGCCCCGACGGGCCCAAACAGCCGCCGGTGAACCCCCACGCGCTGGCGCTCGCCTCCGGCGCGACGTTCATCGCGCAGTCGTTCTCCTCGGACGCGCTCCGCCACCAAGAGATCATCCAGGAGGCCATCGAGCACGACGGGTTCGGCTTCGTCAACGTCTACTCCCCCTGCGTCACCTTCAACGACGTCGACACGTACGACTACTTCCGCGACTCGCTGGTCGACCTGAAGGAGGCGGACCACGACCCGACCGACCGCGAGGCGGCGAAGGACGTGATCCTCGACAACGAGAAGGAACACCAGGGCGTCATCTACAAGGACGAGTCGTCGGTGCCGTACCACGAGCAGCACGGCGTCGACGAGGACATGTCGGTGCTTCCGGACGGCGCCCCCGAGGGCGCGACCGACCTCGTCCGCGAGTTCTACTGAACCGCGCCGCGGTCTCGGCGGGCGGACCCGATCCGACGCCCGTTTCGGGGGCCGGGCCTGGGTCCGACCGCCGGATGAGACCCCGGTAATTCCGACCTCTCTCGACGGCCAAAACCGGGCGAACGAGGGGGTTCGCGCGTATTTTCCGGTGGGTTTCAGCAAGCCTAATTAGGTGGGTCCGTAACCGTCGTGTATGGTTGACCGCTACGACGTCGCCATCGCCGGCGCCGGTCCGGCGGGCGCGCAGTGCGCCCGTGACCTGGCGACGCGCGACTACGACGTCGTCGTCTTAGAGACGGAGTCGGAAGACGAGTTCCCGCGACAGAGCAACAAGTCGACGGCGGGCACGTTCCCGTCGATGATGTCCTCTTTCGGAATCCCCGACGACGTCGTGATGTCGTACACCGATGACGTCGTGCTGGAGTCGCCCAACGAGTACTATGAGAGCTACCAGCCGGGCGCGGTGTTGGAGTTCGCGGAGTTCAAGCAGTTCCTCGTCGCCGACGGTCGCGACAACGGCGCGGAGTACCGCTTCGACGCGCGGGTTTCGCGGCCGATCCTCGACGACGACGGCGTCATCGAGGGGGTGCGGTACAACGGCGACGAAGCGGTGTACGCCGACATCGTGATCGACGCTACCGGTCCGGCCGCACCGATCGCCAGCGCGCTCGACGTGGTCGACCTCGAACGCGAGAACCAAGCCATCGGTATCGAGTACGAGATGGAGGGCGTCGAGATGAACCACCCGGACTACGCGGACCTCCGGCGGGCGATGATGCTCCGCTTGGACCACAACATCGCGCCCGGCGGCTACTCGTGGATCTTCGCGACCGGCGAGGACACCGCGAAGGTCGGCATCTGTTACATCCAGAACGACCGCCACCGCGAGTTCGCCGAGGCGGGGAAGACCGTCGACGGGTACCTCGACGACTGGATCGACCGCGACCCGCGGTTCGCCGAGGCGGAACAGATCGACGAGACGGTCCACCGCGGCTCCGCGCACATTCAGCGCCCGGAGCAGATGTACACCGACCGGTTCCTCGCCGTCGGCGACACCGTGCCGAGCATCGACCCGCTGTGGGGAGAAGGGATCCACAAGGGCATGAAGTCGGCCCGCGCCGCCGCGGCGACCGTCGACCGCTGTCTCACCGACTCGGAGCGGCGCATCGACGCGGAGAGCCTTGCGGTGTACGAGACGCTCTGGCACCGAGACGTGGCGCCGCGCGCGGAGTCGCGACTGACGCTCACGGAGTTGCTGTACCTCGCACCCAACGAGCGGTACGACCGGTTGATGCGCGATCTCCAAGAGACGGACGACGACATCTTGGCGAAGGCGAACCGCGGCGAGAAGGCGGGGATGGCGCGGCTGCTTCACCTCGACGATGTCCCGCTGCTCGCGAAGTACGCCCGCGAGCGGTTCGGAATCTGAGGAGCCGGGCCGATCGGTCGCGGACGCACATATTCTGCGAGCGGGTGACGCGCCGCGACGTTTGAAGAGCCGTTCGGAGAAGGCGGGTGGGCGGCGGGCGCGACCGTTACCGTTCGTCGAGGGGAACGAACTCGCTGTCTTCCGGACCGGTGTACCGGGCGCGCGGACGGATGAGGCGGTTGTCCTCTTGATACTCGGCGACGTGCGCGATCCAGCCGCCGACGCGGCTCATCGCGAAGATGGGCGTGTACATGTCGACGGGGATACCGAGCGAGTCGTAGACGGAGCCGGAGTAGAAGTCGACGTTCGGGGCGATCCCCTCCTCGACGAGCCCCTGTTCGGTGAGGTACTCCTCGATGGCGGTGGTGTAGTCCAGCCACTTGGTGTCGCCCGACGACTCGGCGAGGTCGCGAAGCTTCTCCTCGAGGATGTTCGCGCGGGGGTCTTTCACCTTGTAGACGCGGTGCCCGAAGCCGGGGACGCGCCGTCCGTCGTCTCGGGCGTCTTTCACCCACTGGACGGGGTCCTTCGAGGAGGCGTCCACCTCGTGGAGCACCTCCATCACGTCTTGGTTCGCGCCGCCGTGGAGCGGGCCGGAGAGCGCGCCGATACCCCCGGTGACGCCGGAGTAAACGTCCGCCATCGTCGACCCGATCACCATCGCGGTGAACGTGGAGGCGTTGAGCCCGTGGTCGGCGTGGAGCGTGAGCGCCATGTCGAACGTCTCCTCGCTCACGTCGTCCGGCTCGGTCCCGGTCAGCATGTAGAGGAAGTTCCCGGCGTGCGAGAGGTCCGGGTCGGGGGCGACCGGCTCCTCGCCCTGACGGACGCGCTCGAACGCGGCGAGGACCGTCGGGATCTTCGCCGTGATCCGTCGTCCCTGACGAAGCGTGGTCTCACCGGCGTCGGCCTCGTCGTCCGGGTCGTACGCCGACAGCATCGATGTCGCGGTCCGGAGCGCGGCCATCGGACGCTCGCCGGCGTCCGCGAGCGCGCGGACCGTCTCGATGACGTCGTCGTCAACCTCGCGCTCCGCCGCGAGGTCGGCGGCGAACGCGTCGAGCTCCGCGGCGGTGGGGAGCGAGCCGTGCCACAGGAGGTACAGCACCTCCTCGTAGCTCGCGCCCCGCGCCAGGTCTTCGATGTCGTACCCGCGATACACGAGCTTCCCGACCTCGCCGTCGACGTAGCTCAGATCTGACTCCGCGACGAGGACGCCCTCGAGCCCGCGTTTTAACTCATCAGCCATACCCCGAGTTATCTAGGCCGTCAAAAAAGCGTTATCTTTCAGGAGGGATACGTTACGACAATCGTGGTATGTGGCCGCGTCGAACGACGACGTGACAGCGAGCGAAAACGTCTGGCGTGGATGCGATCGCCAGCCAGCGGGGCGATCGGACGGCCGTCGGGCGGCTACGTCCGACCCGAACGGCCGGTTGCGGGATTCACCGCGCCGGGACGACCGTCACGGTCCGGTTCCGGTCGATCGCGTCCTCCAGTTCCTCGGCGATGGCCGAGCCGCGCGAGACCTGAACCTCACCGCCGCGCCCGACCGTGGCGGTGAAGAGGTACTCGCCGTCCGCGCGCACTTCGACCGTCTCGCCGACCTCGTCGTCGACGTCGATGACGACGTGACGCGAGGTGATCTCCGGCGCGACCACCGTCCCGCGCTCGGCGCCGACCTGCCCGTCGCCGTGCCCGTTCTCGGGGCCGCCGGCGGGACCGCCGCCGGACCCGCCGGGCTTCTCGTCGTGCGTGCGGACGTCGATGTCGATCCCGAGGCGGTTCTCGATGTCGGCGATGCGGCCGCCGCCCTTCCCGATCACCGTGCCGATGTCGCCCTCGGTGACGTAGACGACCGCCTCGTCGTCGCCGTTCAGCTCCACCTCGACGTGGCCGTGCGCGACCGAGCGGATCTCGCGTTCGATCTCCTTTTTCGCGATGCGGCCGACGCCCGTCTCGCTCCCCGCCTCGCCGCCGTCCTCGTCAAGCGGGACGGTGACGACCTGCCGGTTGAACGTGTATATCTCGTACTCCGGCCGACCGGTCTCGAAGTTCGACACCTGAATGACCGGACGGGCAAGGTCCTCGGCGGTGAGCCCCGCCGGCACCTTCACTTCCGTCGTCACGTCGTAGACCGTGTGGACCTCGCCGGCCTCGATGTAGACGACGGTGTCGACGATCTGCGGGATCATCCCGAGTTCGACGCGGCCGACGAGCCGCTGGAGCGCGTCGATGGCGCGGGAGGCGTGGACGACGCCGACCATGCCGACGCCAGCCATACGCATGTCGGAGAACACCTCGAAGTCGTTCGTCTTCCGGACCTCGTCGTAGATGGTGTAGTCCGGCCGGACGAGGAGGAGAGAGTCGGCGGTGTTCTCCATCTCGCCGCCGAGCGCGCCGTACTGCGTGATCTCGGGACCGACTTGGAGGTCTCGGGGCTTCTCCATCGTCTTCACCGCGTAGTCGCTGTCGTTCAGGAACTCCGCGACCGCCTGCGCGAACGTCGACTTCCCGGCGCCGGGCGAGCCCGAGATGAGGACCCCGCGTTTCCGCTCCGCGAACCGGTCGCGGAGCTCGTCGGCGAACTCGTAGTCGTCGAGGTCCGTCTTCGCGATGGGGCGGACGGCGGTGATCTCGACGCCGTCGGCGAACGGCGGGCGCGCCACCGCGATCCGGTAGTTGCGGAACTGGACGATGTCCATCCCGTCGTCAGAGAGCTCGATGAACCCCTCGCTCGACTGGCGGGCCAGGTCGACGATCGAGTTCGCCCACTCCTGCAGCTGCGCCTCGTCGGTGGGGTCGTCCGCGATCTCGACGTAGCGCATCTCGCCGAGCGCCCCGCGTTTCGCCTTCGGGACGGTCCCCGTCTTGAGGTGGACTGACATCGTCTCGTCGGTGAAAAAGTCCTGTATCGGCAGCTCGTCGACGACGCCGCGGGCGACGGGCTCGACGTACTCGACATCGAGCCCCTTCGCGCGGGCCACCTCGGCCTGAACCACGTCGCTGGAGAGGAGCGTCGCGTCGTGGTCGGCGGCGAGGTCGCGGATCAGCGCGTCCACGTCGCCCTCGTGTGCGTTCGAGCGGGCGTCGCCGCTCGCGCGCTCGCCGACGTACCGCAGCTCGATCGTCCCGTCGTCGGCGTAGTCCGCGAGCCGCTTGAGTTCGCTGAGCCCGTCCCAGCCGGATTCGAGCCCGTCGTTCGCCTGCGACTCCAACTCGCCGACGACCGCCTCCGGGACGAACACGGTGACCGACTCGTAGGTCCCGTCCGCGACGCGTTCGGACACGCGGCCGTCGACGACCGCGCTCGTGTCCGGTACTACGTTCATACCCGAGTTCGGGACGGGAACCGTATAAGGGTGTTCGACCGGGGGCCGCGGGCGGACGGCGTGGAATCGCGCCGGTCAGTCGTCGCGTCGGTCGTGCCGGCCGAGCGGCGCGGCGGTCGCGCCTCCGTCGAACCGGTCGACCCGCTCAGTCGTCCGCGGCCGCCTGCTCCGCCCGCTCGGCCGCCAACCGCTCGGCGTAACCGGTGAAGTTCTCGAACAGTTGCTTCGCCTCGCAGGCGGCGTCGTAGGCGTCGGGCGTGATCGACTCGAGGACGCCGTCCACGCGGGCGTCACCGATCTGATCCCGCTTACCGTCGGTCACGTCGCGGGCCGTGTCGATGTCGTACTCCGGGTGGAACTGGACCCCCCAGCAGTGGCCGTCGCGGAACGCGTGGACGCCGCGGTCGTTCTCCGCGAGCAGCGTCGCTGACGGCGGGAGTTCGACGACTGCGTCGCCGTGGGTGGTGAAGGCGGTGAACGTCTCGTCGATCCCCTCGAACAGCGGGTCGTCGCGAGGTCGGCGGATCTCGTTGTAGCCGATCTCGAACCCGTCCATGCCCGCGACGCGGCCGCCGAGCGCCTCCGCGAGCACCTGGTGACCGTAACAGACGCCGAGGACGGGGACGCCCGCGTCGGCGGCCTCGGCGACGTAGTCGACGAGCGGCGGGATCCACGCCTCGTCCCAGTAGACCGACGAGCGCGACCCGGTCACCACGACGCCGTCGAACTCGGTGTGATCGGGGAGGTCTCCCGCGACGGCGTCGAACTCGACGAGGTCGGCGTCGAGCTCTCTGCGGAAGTTCCGCCGGGTGTTCGCACCGTCGTGGGCGGCGTTCAGCAGGGCGAACCGGAGGCGAGTCATCAGGTGAAGGGTTCGGCGAGAGTCACAAAACGGTTGCGACGCCGGACGCCCCGGCCGACGACGCGGACGCGGGCGTCGCGCGGCCCCGAACGCCGCGCCTACTCGAACCGGCCGGCCGCGTGTTCGGCGAGCCAGCCGACGAGGAGGTCGTTGACCGCGGCCGACGCCTCGACCCCGACGAGGTGGCGCGCCCCGTCGATCCCGTGGAGCTCCCCGCGAGGGAGCCCCTCCGCGAGCGTCTCCACGGCCGTGGCCGGACAGACCGTGTCGTCGGTGCCGTGGACGACGAGCGCGGGCGTGGTGATCTCGTGGAGGCGACCGGTGAGGTCGAACCCCTCGATCGCGGCGCGGTGCGCCTCGTACGTCTCGCGGTCGGCGTCCTCCGCGAGGCGCCATTCCGCGATCCGAGAGAGCGCGTCGGGGTGGGCCTCACAGAAGTCGAGCGAGAGGAGGCCGTTCAGCGACCCCTCGACCGCGGCCGGATCGGCCGGGGGGGCCCAGACGCCGTCGGGGTTGTAGGCGTCCCCCGCGGGCGGCGTCCCGACGAGCGCGACGCTCGCCGGCCGCGAGGAACTCGCCGCGGCCGTCAGCGCGACCATCCCGCCGAGCCCGTAGCCGACAAGGTGAGCGTTTCGGATCCCCTCGGCGGCACACACCGCGTCCACGTCGGCCGCGAGCTCCCCGACCGCGTACGGGCCGGGCGGGGCGTCGGACCGCCCGACACCGCGCGTCTCCGGGGTGATCACGGTGTGTGGACCGGCGAGCGCCGCGTGCTGCCAGCCGAACTGCCAGGCGCCGAGCCCGACGTCGCCGCAGAACACCACCGCCTCGTCGCCGTCGCCGGTGTCGGGGGCGTCCACCTCGTACCGGATCTCGGTCCCGGCGTTGGTCGCGTGCGGCATAGTGGCGAACTGGCTGCGTTCAGGCCTCCTGAAGGCTGCGGAGCACGTCCGGCGCCGCGTCGAGGGCGTCGTCTAAGGCGTCCGCGTCCGGGCCGCCGCCCTGCGCGAAGTCCGGCGGCCCGCCGCCGCCGCCGCCGACGCGCCCGGCGAGCTCCGAGACGACCTGCCCCGCGTTCACGTCGACGCAATCGGGGACGCCGACGACGAAGCTCGCGGAGCCGTCCGCGCCGCTGCCGATCACCGCGACTTTCCCGTCGTCGACGTGGGCGTTCGCGGTCGCGCGCAGTTCGTCGGCGTCGCCGTCGAGCCGCTGGATCACCGCTGTCGTCCCGGCGACGTCGACCGCCTCGGCGTCGGCGCCGCCGGCGGCCCGCGCGGCCGCGAGCTCCTCTTTGAGCGACTCGATCTCCTTGCCGCGGGCCTTCCACTCCTCGAAGAAGCGCTCGGCGGTGTCCGGCACGTCGAGCGGGTCCACGTCCAGGACCTCGGCCGCGTCGTACAGCGCGTCCTCGGTGCGCTGGGTCGCCTCCACCGCCGCGGCCCCGGCCGCGAAGACGATGCGCTCGACGCCGTCCTGTACCGGCTCCGTCTTCAGCACTTTCACGGCGCCGATCTCGCCGGTGCGGGCGACGTGCGTGCCGGCGCAGGCCTGAACGTCGGCGTCGCCGACGTGGATCAGCCGGACGTTCGTTCCCGGCGGGACGCCGCCCTGATACAGGTCGAAGCCGTGCTCGGCCTCCGCCTCGTTGCGGTCGGGCCACTCCTGGCGGACGGGGACGTCGTCGCGGACCAACTCGTTCGCGACGCGCTCGATCGCCTTCACGTCCCCGCGGTCGATGCGCTCGAAGTGGCGCACGTCGAGCCGCGCCGAGTCGGTTCCCTTCTGGGCGCCAGCCTGCCGGACGTGGTCGCCGAGCACCTCGCGGGCGGCGTGACCGATCAGGTGCGTCGCGGTGTGGTGCGCGCGCAGTCGGTCGCGGCGGTCGCCGTCCACCTGCCCCGTGACGAACTCGCCTTTGCCGGGGTCCGCGTCCGTGCGGTGGAGCACGACCCCGTCGACCTCCTGAACGTCGTCGACGTCGACGGTGGTCTCTCCGACCGTGAGGTGGCCGCGGTCGGCCGGCTGACCGCCGCCCTCGGGGTAGAACATCGTCTGGTCCAGCACCACGTCGTACCCGCCCTCGGCCTCCAGCACGTCGAGGACGACCGCCTCGAACTCCGTGCGTCCCTGGTCGTCGTAGAACAGCTTCTCCGTCTCGGGGAGGTCGGCGAGCCGCTCGTCGCGCTCGTCGCTCTCTCCCGCGGCGTCGCCCTCCTCGTGTCGGTCGGCGACGAGCGCGTAGAAGTCGTCGGGCACGTCGACGGTCGCGCCGCGCTCGTCGGCGATGTCGGCGACCATGTCGGGCTGGATCCCGTGGGAGTCGTACAGCTCCAGTAGCTCCCCCGTCGGGATCGGCTCACCGGTGCCGGCGTACTCGTCGGCGAGCTGTTCGACCTTGCGGGCGCCGCGCTCCAGCGTCCGCTCGTACTTCCGCTCCTCGCTGCGGACGATCTCGCGGATCGTGTCGCGGTTCTCGTAGCCGAGCCGCTCGGCCTGCATGTCGACCAGCTCGTCGAGCGGCGCGTCGACGCCGACCTCGTCGACGAGGCGCTTCATCCGGCGGAGCACCATCCGGGCAAGGTAGCCCGTGCCGACGTTCGACGGGACGATCTCGTCGCCGAACATGTACGCGAGCGTCCGCGAGTGGTCGGCGATCGCGTAGATCGCTTCGAGCGGTTCCACCAGCTCGCGCAGTCGGTCGACGTCCACGTCGAGCCGGTCTGCGATCTCGCCGCGGGCGGCCTCCACGTCGTCGACGTCGTCGATGTCGAGCCGGCCGGAGAGCTTGGCGGCGCGGTGGACGATCTCGCGTTCGGCCTCGGTGTGCTCGACACCGGCGTTGTCTTTCAGGAAGTCGATCGCGTCGGGGTAGACGGCCTCGTACACGGTCGCGGTCCCCTGGCTCATCCACGTCCACCGCTCTAACCCGTACCCGGTGTCGACGATGTACGTGTCCATGAACGAGTACGAGTTCCCGTCTTTCATCTCGTAGTCGCCGTCGGGGTCCCGCTCCATACACATGAAGACGAGCGTCGCCAGCTCGGCGCCCTTGTAGATGACCTCGATGGCGGGGCCGGCGTTACCGCCGCCGACCCACGGGTCCTCGATGTAAGTGATCTCTTCGAGGTCGGCGCCGAGGCTCTCGAACAGCTCGTCGCAGTACCGGACCGTCTCGTCTTTCCAGTACACCTCGCCGTGGTAGGCGTACTCGTCCTCGTCGACCTCCTCGCGCGTGTTGAACGCGTGGTGGGCCATCATCTCGAACGCCATCGTGTGCCGGCCCGTCTTGCCGACGTTGTCGATGTCCTGCATCCGGATACAGGGCTGCGAGATGGTCAGCGGGTTCGCCGGCGGGGGCGTCTGTCCCGAGGTGACGAGCGGCTGGAAGTCGTAGATCGACGCCTGCGTCAGGAGCACGTCGTCGCGCCAGCGGTTCGCGGCGACCGGGTACGGGTCGATCCGCTCGTGGCCGTTGTCTTCGAAGAAGGAGAGGAACGCCTCGCGCATCTCCGACAGCGAGTGCGCCTCCGGGAAGCCCGGGTCGTCGATGAAGCTGTAGTCCTCGCAGGGCGGCTCGCCGCACAGGTCGCGGTCGCCGTCGCGGGTCCAGAAGTGCGCGCCACAGGAGGGACACTCCTTGCGCTCGAACCCCTCCTCCTCGAAGTAGTCGAGACGGTACTCCGCTTCGAGATCGCTCATTACACGAACGTGGCCCGTGTTGCTCCAAAAGGGTTCCGGGGTCGCTCGTCGCCGGCGAGGAGGGCGGAGCGCGGGACGGCCGGGGCCGCCCGACTGCGGAGATCGGTACGAAGTTTTATGCTCTCGGCGTGTACTAATTCGTACAATTGTGACTCCTGCGTTGGGTGAGCGCGCGTCCGTTCTCGTGCTCGCAGACGACCCCCGACTCACCGACGAGGTCGAGTCGGGGGCCGACCCAGAGAACCGCGGCGACGACGGACCGGTCGCGGTCGAGACCCACGCGACAGTTCCCGCCGACGTCGACGAGGAGCGCCTCGCGGAGGTCGACGTGGCGGCCGTCACCGACGAGGCGGGGCTCGACCGGGTCCGCTCGGCCGAGGCCGTCGAGTACGTGATCGCGTACGTCGACGATCCGACGGGCCGGACCGCGACGGACCCGCTCGTCGACGCGGTCGCCGGAACGCCCGAGGCGCTCTCGGAGACGGTCTCGTGGCTGCTCGCCCGGGATCAACGGTCGACCGTCCGGGCGAAGCCGACCCGGACCCCGTCGCGAATCGAACAGCTCAACGCCGGGATGGCGGAGCTCGCCGCCGTCAGGTCGGTCGACGAGGCGTACCGGGCGGCCATCGCCGTCACCGAGCAGGTGTTTCCGGAGTATCACGCCGTCGTCGCCGTTCGGGACGGCGAGTGGGTCGAGCCCGTGGTCGCCTCCAGCGGGACGCCCGTCGAGGACTGTAACCGGGTCCGCGTCGGCGCCGGCGTGGCCGGCAGGACCGTCCAGACGGGCGACGCGTCGATCGCCCCGAACCCGAACCCAGAGGGCCAGTTCGGTACGCTGCTCACCGTTCCCGTGGGCGACGATGTCGTCTTCCAGCTCGCCGCCGACGGAGTCGACGACGGCGACGCGTTCGACGACGCCGACCGCCGGCTGGCGGAGCTGCTCGCCTCCCACCTCGAAGAGACGCTCGACCGGATCGGGGTCACGGAGGCGCTCCGGACCGAACGCGACAGGCTGCTCGCGCTGTTCACGAACGTACCGGATCCCGCCGTCGCCTACGACTACGTCGACGGCGAGCCGATCGCCCGACAGGTGAACGACGCGTTCGAGGCGACGTTCGGCTACGAGGCCGAGACCGTGCTCGGCGAGTCCATCGACGAGTACATAGTCCCCCCCGACGCCGAGTCGGAGGCCGACGACCTCAACGAGCGCTTACAGTGCGGCGAGAACGTCCGCCGGGAGGTGACCCGGACCACCGCGGAGGGGCCGCGTCACTTCATCCTCCACGTCATTCCGATCCACCTCGACGCCGCCAACGCGGCCGGATACGCCATCTACACCGACGTCACCGACCGACGGGAGCGCGAGGAGACTCTCCGGCGGCAGAACGAGCGACTCGACGAGTTCGCGTCCATCGTCTCGCACGACCTCCGGAATCCGCTGTCGGTCGCGGAGGGGTACGTCGACCTCGCCCGCGAGACGGACGACACGGCGCCCCTAGAGAAGGCCGCGGACGCGCTCGGGCGGATGGACGAACTCGTCGCGGACCTCCTGTCGCTGGCCCGGGAGGGACGCTCGGTGGGAGAGACCGAGTCCGTCTCGGTGGTGGACGTCGCGCGCGAGGCGTGGGAGTGCGTCGACATGGCGAACGCGACCCTCGACGTCGAGACGGACGCGACGCTGGACGCGAACCGGACGCGGCTCTGCGAGCTGCTTGAGAACGTCTACCGGAACAGCGCGGACCACGGCCGCGACTCCCCCGACGAGCCGCTCTCGGTCCGCGTCGGAGCGCTGACGCGTCGCGACGACGGGACCGCGGCCGACGGCTTCTACGTCGAAGACGACGGGAGCGGGCTCCCGGACGACGCCGACAATGTGTTCGAGAGCGGGTTCACGACCGACGAGTCGGGGACGGGACTGGGACTCGCCATCAGCGAGCGCATCGCCGAGGCCCACGGCTGGAGCGCGCACGCGCTCGCCGCCGAGGACGGCGGGGCGCGCTTCGAGTTCCGGGTCCCCTGAACGCGCCCGGCGGCGGTCCGAAACGACCTTACGCCGCGCGCGAAGGTATCCGGTATGGTCGAGAACGTCGTCTACCCCGCATACTTCGACGCCGAGCTGTCGCGGTCCGAGGGGCGCCGCGTCCCGACGGATCTGGCGGTCGAAGCGCCGACCGTCGACGAGATAGCGAAAGCCGTCCAGCAGGTGGGCTACGACGCGGTCGTCGAGCGCGACGCGACGTATTCCCGGGAGTTCGAGCCACGGGGCTCCGTCGTCGTCAAAGGCACCGAAGACACCGCGAAAAACGACCTCGTTCAGGCGATCGCCGCGTACCTCGGCGTGCTCCGGGAGTAACCGTGCGGCGCGTCGGCACCGTCGTCCGCACGGCCGGCGGACTCGCGATCGCCCGCGGCGACGCCGGCAACGATCCGCCCCGGATCGGCGCGAGCATCGTCGACGAGTCGCTCTCGACGGTCGGCCGCGTCGTCGACGTGTTCGGTCCTATCGACCGCCCCTACGTGGCGATCACGCCCGGCGACGGCGTCGGACTCGCCGACCTCCTCGGCGAAAAGTTGTACGCGCGGTAGCTACGCGTCGCCCGGCTCGGGTGTCGTTCGTCCCTCCGCCGCCTCCTCGTCGACCGCCACGTCGAAGTCCGCGAGCGTCTTGTCCGTGCGAGCGAGGCGCTCGGCGACGAGCAGCTTCTCCCGCCGCTCCAGTCGGTCCCAGTCGAACTCCGCCGGCGGCGACGCCTCCAGCGACTCGAACCGCTCGATCACCGCCTCGTTCGCGAACCGCTCGAACGAGCCGCAGTCCGGACAGGTCCGGGACAAGTGCGACGTGTCGAAGGTGCGCGTGACGGTGGCGTCGAGGCAGTTCAGACACCGATAGGTGTGGCTCCGGGACACGAACACAGTAACGGGGCGAACGAATGAGTATCTGTGGTCGGCGGTGCGGGGTTCGGCGACCGAAACCGCCCTCCGGGGCGCGGTGAGTGGTGACGCGGAGAACAGCGGAAACAGAAATCGACCGGCGGAACGGACCGCTCAGCGCTGCGGAGCCGCCGGTCAGAACAGCGCGGAGGCCGCCGCTTCGGCCGTCTCGATGACGGGCCCGAAGCCGGGCAGGAGCAGCACCGTCGCGACCGCCGCGAAGATGACCGCGGCGTACAGCGCCGTCGGCCGCACGTCGATCGCGTCGAGCGCGCTCGGCGACGCGGGGTCGTCCAGGAACAGCGCCTTCACGACCCGGCTGTAGTAGTACAGCGACACGACGCTGTTTATCGCGCCGAGCCCGGCGAGCCACAGGAAGCCGTTGTCGATGGCCGCCTGAAACAGGAAGTACTTCGAGAAGAACCCGGCGAATGGCGGGAGCCCCGCCAGCGAGAACATGAACACGGCCATCGCGACGGAGGCGACCGGCGCGCGCCGCCAGAGCCCCGCGTAGTCCGCGAAGGTGCGGCCGACGCCCCACCGCTCCGCCATCGCGACGAAGAGGAACGCGCCGGTGTTCATGAACCCGTAGACGAGCAGGTGCGCCATCGCGGCGCCCATGACGGTGCCGTTGGCGGGCCCGTCGACCGTGAGCGCGGCGACGCCGATGAGCGCGTATCCGGCGTGCCCGATCGAGGAGTAGGCCAACATCCGCTTGACCTCCTCCTGGACCGCGGCCGCGAAGTTACCGAGCGTCATCGTGACGGCCGCGAGGATCGCGAACGCGAGCATCCAGTCGACGTTCGCCGACGCCGCCATCTCCAGCGGGAACGCCTCGGTGAACACGCGGAACGCGACGACGAACCCGGCGGCCTTCGAGGCCGACGAGAGGAACGCGCTCACCGGCGCGGGCGCGCCCTCGTACGCCTCCGGCGCCCAGAAGTGGAACGGGACGGAGGCCGTCTTGAAGGCGACGCCGCCGATCATCATCACGACGCCGACGCCGAGCACGCCGGCCAGCCCGTCGATCGAGGCCGACGCGATGTCGGCGAGGATCAGCGAGCCCGTCGCGGCGTACACGAGCGAGATGCCGAACAGGAAGATAGCCGACGAGAGCGCGCCCACGAGGAAGTACTTCAGCCCCGCCTCGACGCTCCCGCGGTTCTGCTTGAGGTACGCGACGAGCACGTACGAGGGCAGCGACACCATCTCTAAGGCGACGAACACGACCGCGAGCGAGTTCGCGACCGCCAGAAGCGCCATGCCGGTCGCGGCGAACGTCACGAGCGAGTAGAACGCCGCTGGGTTGTCGTGGTCGTGGAAGTAGTCGTGGGCCGCGACGAGCACCAGCGCGGTCACCGACGCGAAGATGGCGGTGAAGAACAGCGACAGCGTGTCCACCTTCACCGCGTCCGCGAACAGCAACACCGCGCCGCCGTCCGGGCTCACACCGCCGCTGGCGGTGAGCCAGACGCTCGCCGCGAGCGCGGCGAGGGACCCGATCGCGCCGACGACCGCCATCGACGTGTTCGACCGCGCGTCCGGCCGGACCGTGTCGACCAAGAGCAGCGCGAGACCGGTGACGGCAAGCAGGAGCGCCGGCAGCAGCGCCGTCACGCCGGGCAGGCCGTTAACCATTGATCGTCACCCCCTCTACCACGGGTAGGGCAGCGTCGCGGATCATCTCGAAGAAGATGTCGGGCGCAACGCCGAGCACGATGATCGCCACCAGCAGCACCGCGAGCGGGGCGACGTCGTGGAACGGCGCGGGCCCCACGTCGTAGTCGGTCTCCAGTTCGAACGGACCGAACAGCGTACTCTGCATCGCCGACAGCAGGTAGCCGGCGACGATGACGATACCGAACATCGCGAGCGCCGTGAACACCGGCGCGTACGGGAGCGACGGGGCGGACAGCGAGCCGACGAAGATGAAGAACTCGCCCGCGAAGCCGGCCATCAGCGGGAGCCCCATGTAGCCGAACGCGCCGGCGACGAGGATCCCGACGGTGACCGGCATCCGGTCGGCCATGCCGCCCATGTCGCCGATCATCCGCGTGTGGGTCGTGTTGTAGATGACGCCGACCGCCATGAACATCAGTCCCGAGATGAGGCCGTGCGCGACCATCTGGAACGTCGCGCCGCCGACCCCGTACTCGGTGAACACGATGAGCCCGAGGATGACGTACCCCATCGACGAGACCGACGAGTACGCGACGATGCGCTTGAGGTCCTTCTGTGCGAGCGCCAGCATCGCGCCGTAGATGACGCTGATGACGGCGATCGCCGCGATCGGAACCGCGAGCATCGACGCCTGGTCGGGCAGCATCGTGAAGTTGAACCGGAGCAGCGCGTACGTCCCCATCTTCAGGAGGACGCCCGCCAGCAGCACCGACGCGGGGGTCGGCGCCTGAACGTGCGCGTCCGGCAGCCACGTGTGGAACGGCACGATCGGGACCTTCACCGCGAACCCGAGGAACATCGCGAGGAACGCGAACAGGGCGAGGCGGTCCGGCGCGATGCCGAACCACGTGCCCAAGTCACCCGCGGCGATCGCCTGCGCGATCTCGGGTAAGGCGAACGACGACACCGAGTCGCCGAGCGCGAACACGAGGCTCATGAAGCCGATGAACATCAGTAGCGACGCCGCGTTCGTGTACACGAAGAACTTGATCGCGGCGTACCTGCGGCGCGGACCGCCCCAGATCCCGATGAGGAAGTACATCGGGACCAGCACGGCCTCCCAGAAGACGAACCACAGGAAGAAGTCGAGCGCGGCGAACACGCCCAGCAGGTTCGCCTCCATGAACAGCATGAGCCCGTAGAACTGGCTCTGCCGCGAGTCCACGGGCGTCCACGCGCTGACGATCGCCAGCGGGACGAGGAACGTCGTGAGCACGAACAGCGGGAGGCTGATCCCGTCGAGGCCGACGAACCACGAGACGCTGCGGCCGCCGACTTCGAGCCACTCGATCTGCGTCGCGTACGCTATCTCCCCGCCCAGCAGGGCGTTGCCGCCGGCCTCGAAGCCGGACCACAGGTAGAGGCTGCCGACGAACGGGATCAGGCTGATCGCGAACGACAAGCGGCCGGCCCACTCGTCGGGCGCGAGGAACACGGTCAGCGCGCCGACGAAGGCGGCCGCCATGAGCGCTTCGAGTATCACAGGAACCACCCCCCGGTCGCGCCGAGCACGAGCAACAGCGCGACGAGTCCGAAGGTGAGCAGGGCGGCGTACTGCGAGACGATCCCCGACTGGAGCTGACGGATCCGACCGCCGCCGGTGAGGCTCACCGAGGAGACGCCGTTCACGACGCCGTCGATGATTCCCTGATCGAAGACGTTCGCGCCGCCCGCGACGTCTTCCGTGCGATACGCGAGCCAGACCTGCAGTTCGTCGAGGTAGTAGTTGTTGTACAGCACGTCTTTGATGCCGCCGAGCTTGGCGGTGTGTTCCGCGGGCGACGGCACGTTGTAGAGCCGCCAGGCGAGTCCGAGTCCGAGCAGCGCTAAGCCGAGCGAGACGGCCGCGCCGACGAGGACGGTCCCGGTCTCACCGCCGACGAGGTAGCCGCTGCTGTAGGGACCCAAGTCGGCGTAGTGGTGCGAGGAGAGGCCCTCGATGCCGCCCCAGTGGTTGTCGAGCCACAGGTGAAGCAGGTCGATCCCTTCGATGCCGAGGACCTTCTGGACCGGCACCATGTTGATGAACCCGGTGACGACCGCGAGCGAGCCGAGGACCGTCAGCGGCCCCTTCACGTTCCAGCGGACCGGGACGGGGTCGCGCGCGGTGTCGCTGCGGGGCTCGCCGTGGAAGGTCAGGAACACCATCCGGAAGGTGTAGAACGCGGTGACCGGCACCGCGAGCAGCCCCATCAGGTAGCCGCCGAGCAGCAGCGGGTCGTTGAGGCCGTGGACGAGCGCCTCGTAGAGGATTTCGTCTTTCGACCAGAAGCCAGCGAACGGGAAGATTCCCGCGAGCGCCAGCGACCCGGCGAGGAAGGTGTAGTAGGTGACGGGCAGCTTCGACTTCAGCCCGCCCATGTCCCACATGTCCTCGTTGTGGTGCATCGCGATGATGACCGACCCGGCGCCGAGGAACAGCAGCGCCTTGAAGAACGCGTGGGTGGTCAGATGGAAGACCGCGGCCACGTACCCGCCCGCGCCGAGCGCGAGCATCATGTACCCGTACTGGGAGATGGTGGAGTACGCGAGTACCTGCTTCAGCTCGTTTTTCACGAGCCCCATCGTCGCAGCGAACAGCGCCGTGAAGCCGCCGATGAAGGCGATGACCGCCATCGTCGTCGGCGTCAGCACGTAGAACCCGTACATCCGCGCGACGAGGTAGACGCCGGCCGCGACCATCGTCGCGGCGTGGATCAGCGCCGAGACGGGCGTCGGGCCCTCCATCGCGTCGGGGAGCCACGTGTGAAGCGGGAACTGCGCGGACTTCCCGACCACGCCGCCCAAGACGAGCAGGCCGACGACGGTCAGCCACGTCCCGAGTTCGACGCCGCCGGGCGTCCACGCGACCGAGCCGGAGCCGTTGAGCGCCGCGTCGGCGAGCGCCGGGAACGACTCCGGACCGGCGAACTGCGCCGTGCCGAAGGTGGCGAATACCGCGACGACGCCGACGAGGAAGAAGTAGTCGCCGAAGCGGGTGACGAGGAACGCCTTCTTCGCCGCCGACGGCGGGCCCGGCTCCCGGAAATTGAAGCCGATGAGCAGGTACGAGCAGAGCCCGACCAGCTCGAAGAACATGAACGCCATCAGGAGGTTGTCGGCGACGACGAACCCGAGCATCGAGGCCGTGAACAGACCGAGGCCGGCGTAGTAGCGCGGCAGGCCGGTCTCGCCCTCGTCGTTCATGTAGCCGAGCGAGAACACGTGGACGAGAAGCGCCACGAGCGTCACGATGACGAGCATGAGCGCCGACAGCGGGTCGATCAGGACGCCGAAGGAGAGCTCGATGTCCGTCGGGCCGATGCCGGCACCGCCCTCGCTCGCCCAGTAGTACAGCGTCTCGTTGTACGCCCGTCCGCCCGCGACGGTCGCCGCGACCCAGATCGACAGCAGGAACGAGCCCGCGGTCGCGGCGATACCGCCGAACGCGCCGCCCTTCGGGAGGTACCTGCCCGCGCCGAGCGCGACCAGGAACGAGAAGAACGGGAGGAGCACGATCGCCGGGACGTATGCGAATGCGTTCACCATCTTACCACCTCATCTCCGCGGGAACAGTCACGTCTGTCGTGCCGAAGTTACGGTATAACACGAGTATGATGCCGATGCCGATGGCGACCTCGGCGGCGGCGAGCGCGATGACGAACAGCGCGAACACCTGCCCCGTGAGGTCGCCGTAGTAGAGCGCGAACGCGACGAAGTTGATGTTGGCCGCGTTCATCATGAGCTCGACGCTCATGAGGAAGTACAGCGCGTTCCGGCGCGTCAGCACGCCGAACAGACCGACGCAGAAGACGGCCGCCGCCAGCAGCAGGTACCACGACGGCGGAATGGAGGACGCGACGGCGGTCACTGCCGGTCACCTCCGTCGCGTCCGCCGTCCGTGAACGCCTGTCCGACCGCCGAGATGACCGACCCGTCCTCCTCGCGTTTCGCGAGGTAGACGGCGCCGTCGACCGCGACATCGAGCGCGACCGCGGCGATCAGGAAGGCCGCGAGGAACCCCTCCGCGGGGATGGTCGCGATGTCGTACGCGCCGAGGTTGAACAGGGCGTACCCGAGGTTGTGGACGATCGAAGCGTCAGCCGGGAAGCCCACCTCCTCGAAGCCGAACGTCGCCGCGTTGATCGTCGCGGCCAGCACGGCGAACAGGGCGCCCACGGCGACCGCGGGGGCGATCCGCGACCCGCGGCTCTCGTCGTTGCTCACGCGCTACTCACCTCCGTTTCAGAATCAGATCGCGTGAGCATCACGGCGAACGTGACCAAGATGAGAACCCCGCCCACGTAGACGAGGATCTGCATGGCGGCGATAAACTCCGCCCGCAGCATCACGTAGTGCACCGCGACGCTCGTGAGGGCTCCGCCCAGTAGCAGCGCGGCGTGGAACACGTCGCGCGCCAGGACGACCCCGAGGGCGAACGCCAGCGTAACCGCGGCGAACAGCCCGAACGCGATGGTAGGATAAACCATTGTGTTTGTCTCCTATGAGAACCCCTTTGAAGATTTCGAGACGAGCCCGCTACTGGTAGTCGACCTCGCCGTCACCCTCCCCGATCCACGCGCCGCGATCGGGATTGCGGGACTCCAGCGGGTCGATCCCCTTGTACCACGGGACGTTCTTGAGCTGTTCTTTGTTGAACACGAAGTCGTCTTTCGTGTCGGCGGTGAACTCGAAGTTCTGCGTCAACAGGATCGCGTCGACGGGACAGACCTCCTCGCAGAGCCGGCAGTAGATGCACTGCCCGATGTGGAGGTTGTACTGCTCACCGTTGCGCTGGTCGTCCTGAACGATCTGGATCGTGTCGTTCGGACAGACGTTCTCGCACTGCCGACACCAGATACACCGTTCCTGGCTGAACTTGTGGACCCCGCGGAACCGCGGGCTCACTTCGGGCGCGTCCTCCGGGTATTCCACCGTGAACGTATTCCCGTCCAGCGCGTGCTTCATCGTCGTCGCCATGGATTTCATGAGTCCAATCATGTTACGCGATCACCCCCACGATTACGGCCGTGAGCACCAGGTTCGCGAACGACAGCACCAGCATTCCCTTCCAGCCGATTTCGATCAGCTGGTCGATACGGACGCGGGGCAGCGCCGCGCGGGCCCACTGCGTGAACAGGAAGAAGCCCCAGATCTTCACCACGAACCAGATGAAGCTGATACTCTCCGGACCGGGCCCGGAGGCCCCGCCGAGGAACGTCACGGCGAGGATCGCCCCGCCGAGGAAGATGTGGACGAACTCGCCGAGGTAGAAGAGGACGAAGTACGCCGAGGAGTACTCCGTCTGGTACCCGCCGACGATCTCGGTCGGCGCCTCGGGGATGTCGAACGGATTCCGCCCGATCTCCGCCATGTTCGCCGTGAGGAACAGCACGAACGCGAACGGGTTCACGAGGGCGTACCACGACGGGATCGAGACGCCGGCGATCGTCACGAGCGTCTCCGTCTGCGCGCCGACGACGCCGCTCATCTGGAGCGTGCCGGAGAAGATCACGACCGACATCGCCGTGACGATGAGCGGGATCTCGTACGCGAGGTTCTGCGCGACAGCGCGGAGACCGCCGAGGAGCGAGTACTTGTTGTTCGACGCGTAGCCGGCCATCACCAGCGAGACCGAGGCGATCGACGCGAACGCGAACACCAGCGCGAACCCGACCTCGGGGTCCGCGAGGTGGAGGTTGATCGGACCGAGCTGGCCCATCGGGATCACGGAGAAGCCGAGCAGCGCCGACGACGGCAGGATGATCGGCGCGATGTCCCACGAAGGGCGGTCGACGCCCTCGGGGATGATCAGCTCCTTCGCGAGGAGCTGGATCGCGGCCGCCGGGATGATGAGCAGGCCGAACGGGCCGATCCGGTCGACCGCGATCCGGTCGGTGAACGCCGCCGTGATCTTCCGTTTCGCCCACGGGCCCGCGACGCCCGTGAACGCGAGGATGATGTTTCCGACGACGAAGGCGGCGACCAGCGAGGCCGCGACCTCGCCGATGACGCTGTCGAGCCCGAGCGTGTCGACGATGAACTCGGGGAACAGCTGTGCGGGGGCCGTACCCATCAGCGGTCCACCTCCCCGAGAACGACGTCGAGGCTACCGAGGGCCGCGATGACGTCGGGGATGTACTCCCCGTTCGCCATCTCCGGCAGCGTCTGGAGGTTCGAGAAGCACGGCGACCGGATCTTGAACCGCGCCGGCTTGTCCGTGCCGTCCGCGCGGATGTAGATGCCGAGTTCGCCCTTCGCGCCCTCGACGGCGCGGTAGATCTCCGTGTCGTCGTCCGGGCGCAGCGTGCGCGGCACGTTCGCCTGGATGTTGCGCTCGTCTTCGGGCCAGTCCTCGAGCAGGTCGACGCACTGCTCGATGATCTTCGCGGACTCCTCGACCTCGCGCATCCGGACGAGCAGGCGGCTGAAGTTGTCGCCGCCGTCCTCGGTGACGACGTCCCAATCGAGCTCGTCGTAGTAGCCGTACGGGTCGTCGCGGCGGAGGTCGTAGTCGACCCCCGAGCCGCGGGCGACGGGGCCGGTCGCGCCGTAGTTCTTCGCGACCTCCGGCGGCAGGATGCCCGTGTCGATGGTCCGCATCTGGAACACCTCGTTCGAGGTGATCAGGTTGTGGTACTCCTCGACGGACTCCGGGAGCTGGTCGAGGAAGTCCCGGGTCTTCGAGAAGAACTCCTCGCGCGGTTCCGGCAGGTCCCAGACGACCCCGCCGAGCCGGAAGTAGTTGAACATCAGCCGCTGGCCCGTCAGGTCCTCCAAGAGGTTCTGGACGCGCTCGCGGTCGTTGATGGCGTACATGAACGTCGCCGTGAAGTCGCCGTTGATGTCGAGCGCGAACGTCGCGAGCGCGAGCATGTGCGCGGCGATCCGGCACATCTCCGCGCCCATCGTCCGAATGACCTGCGCGTACTCGGGCACCTCGATGTCCGCGAGGTCCTCGGCCGCGCGGGCGTACGCCCACTCGTTGAGCAGGCCCGCCGAGATGTAGTCCCAGCGGTCGGGGTACGGCATGATCTGGTGGCGGTACGTCCCGGACTGCGCCATCTGCTCCTCGCTGCGGTGGAGGTAGCCGATGTCTGGCTCAACGTCGGCGACCTGCTCGCCGTCGAGCACCGTCTTCAGGTGGAGGACGCCGTGGGTCGCGGGGTGGTGCGGCCCGATGTTGAGGAACATCGTGTCGGACTCGGCGTCCTTGTGGTGGTCCTCCAGCGGGTTCGCGTGCTCCGGCAGCGTGGCGATCTGCGGCCGGTCCTTGTCGTAGTCCATCGACAGGGGGTGGCCCTGCCACGTCTCGGGGAGCAGGATCCGACGGAGGTCGGGGTGGTCGTCGTACTCGATCCCGATCAGGTCGTACGCCTCCCGCTCGTGCCAGTCGGCCGTGCGGAAGACGGGCTCGGCCGACTCGGAGACGGGGTCGTCCTTGTCGGCGGGCACGACGATGCTGACCTCTTGGGTCGGATCGTCGTACTTCTTCAGGTGGTAGATGGACTCGTAGCGGTTCTCGTACTCCTGTGCGGAGACCACGGAGAGGTGGTCGTACCCCGCCTGCTCTTTCAGGGTCCGAAGCGTTTCCTGAACGGTGTCCGGGCGGATGACGAACCCGGGCGCGTTCAGATGGTCGTCGCGGTCGACGACGAGGTCGCCGAGCAGCGCCTCCAGCTCGTCGGGGGTGCGCTCGACGGCGTCGTCGTCGACTCTGTCTGGTCGTTCGAGGCTCATGGCGAATCAGCGAAGTTGTACCGCATGACGAGTTCGTCGTCGTCGATCTGGTCGGCCAGCTTGTCGACGAGCTCGTCGCGTTCGAGGTCCGAGAACTCCTCCAGCTCGTACGGCTTGACGGTGACGGGCGCGGCCTCGCCGTTGGCGACGCGCTCCTGTAGTTTCACGACGCCGTACACGAGCGCCTCGGGGCGGGGCGGGCAGCCGGGGACGTGGATGTCGATCGGGATGACCTCCTCGGCGCCCTTGATCACGTTGTACCCCTCCTGGAACGGGCCGCCGGAGATGGTACACGAGCCCATGCCGACGACGAACTTCGGCTCGGGCATCTGGTCGTAGACGCGCTTCATCCGCGGAGCGAACTTCGAGACGATCGTCCCGGGGACGATCATCACGTCGGCCTGCCGCGGCGAGGCGCGGGGGACGCCCGACCCGAAGCGGTCGAGGTCGTGTTTCACCGCGTAGGTGTGCATCATCTCGATGCTACAGCAGGCGATACCGAACTGTAGCATGAACATCGAGGAGCCCCGACACCAGTTCAGGAACTTGTCGAACTTGGTGAGGATGAACGGCGAGGAGCCGAACGCCTCGCGGAGCCGGGAGTTGAACCGGTCCCCCTGCCCGGTCATCCGGGCGTCCCTCGTCTCGGTTACGACCTGCGATTCGTCGGTGATAAACGGTTGATCGCTGCTCATTAGTTGATGTCCTCCGTCGTTTTTCTGCTGGTCGCGCGGGGGCTGCGGGCCCAGCTGATCGCCCCCGACCGCCACGCCCAGACGAGTCCGACCGCGAGTATTCCGACGAAGGCCAACATCGGCCACAGCAGGTCGGCCATCGGCACGCCGGCCTGGACGGCCGGGCGGTAGATGACAGCCCACGGGAACAGCAACACGGTCTCGATGTCGAACACGACGAACAACAGCGCGACCATGTAGTACTGGATGTTGAACCGGATGCGGGTTCCGCCCGTCGGGGTCTCGCCGGACTCGTAGGTGGTACTTTTACCGGTCTCAGGCACGCTCGGACGGAGCAGCGCCGACACTGTCATCATCGCTATCGGGATGAGCAGGCCGACGACCGCCAAGGCGCCAATCGCTATCCAATCGCTCATATAGGTCTCCGTAACGTGCTGGGGTTTGGACCGCCCCCTCATAAGCGTTGAGTCTTGTGCGTCCCCGCGTGTGCGGGCCGGTACCGGCCGTTCGCGGTCGAAGCGACGCCGAAGCGACCGAGAGTCCTCGATCGGCCCTCGATCGTGAACCCGCGTGCGAGTGGGGAGGGGGACGGCGATTCGGTGGGAGACGAGGCATCCGGTTTTATAAACCGACGCGCGGTCGCGGTGGCGCGTGCCTACGAGCGGGACGGAGGCTCGCGAGGCAGCACGCGCGATGGAGCGGTGAGCGCTCGGAGAGCGCGAACAGCGAGGCTGGGGAGGCGTGAGGCACGGTACGGTCGCGGTCGAGGGAGACGCGAGTGGGCGGCCACGGAGCGGACGGACCCCCCCTCACCGGTCGCGGAACCCGTCGATACCGAGGTCGTGGAGGTCGGCGGAAACGTCCGCGACGCCCGCTTTCTGCCCGTCGTGGAGGTCGAGCAGTCGCTCTTCGACCTCGTCGTGTTCGCGCGCGAGCACCTGCGCCGCCGACAGCGCTGCGTTGTACGACTTCCCGGCGTCGACGGCGACGATCGGGGCCCCGGTCGGCATGCCGATCACGGAGTCGACCGACTTCTCTTGAACCGGCACGCCGATCACGGGGACCGGATACGCGATCGAGGCGGTCATGTTCGGCAGGTCCGCGGACTTCCCGCCCGCGCCCGCGACGATCACGTCCAGCCCGCGGGCCGTCGCCGTCTCCCCGTACGCGTACATCAGCTCCGGCGTCCGGTGCGCGGAGACGACGTAGCTCTCGTAGGTGAACCGCGCGTCCGGCGCGTCGCCGAAGTCGGTCTGCTCCGCGAAGCCGAGGTCCTCGAGCGCCTCGTAGGCGCCCTCCATGACGGGGAGGTCCGAGTCGGAGCCCATGATGATCCCCACGTCGGGGGTGGTCGACGGGTCGGCGTCCGCCGCAGCCTCCGATTCGAGCCGCTCGATCAGGTCGTCTACCGTGGTCATGATCGGGCGTTCGGCGGAGGGCTACAAGGAACTCCCGGATGCGGCGACGCCGGTGTGCTCCGTCTCCCGGACGGCGTTCAGAGGTACGGGCGGAGCAGGGCGCCGTCGTGGAGGGCGGCCGGGACAGCCTCGAACCACCGCGCGGCGCGGATCTCGTCGGGAGAGACACCGAGACCGGCGGCGTCAGGAATACGCCCCGCGGCGCGGGCCGCGTAGACGACGTACTCAGCCTCGAACGCGACCGCACCGCCCTCGGCGCCGACGTACGACTGCTCGAAGACGACGACCGGGTCGTCGATCGCCGCGTCGAGTCCCGTCTCCTCGCGGACCTCCCGCGCCGCCGCGGTCGGGGGCGACTCGTCGGGTTCGACCGCGCCGCCCGGAAGGACCCACCCGTCCGACCACGAGGTCTTCACGAGCGCAATCCGACCGTCGGGGTCGCGGACGCGGGCGGCGGCGGTCAAGCCGGTTCCCGCCTCCGCCCACTCCCGAAGGGCCTCGATCCGCTCTTCCGGGAGCCGGATCGACTGCGACTCGCGAGGGGCGCCTGGCGCGACGCCGCCGGGAGCGTTGTCAGACATCGAGGCGAGCTACGCGTCGCGGAACGTCAGTCCGTCCCGGAGTTCTCGCGCGTGTGAGAGCAGCGCGTCGCGGTCGGCCCCGTCGTCGCTTCCGCCTGTCACGGTCAGATGCCCCATCTTCCGGAGCGGGTACACGTCGTCTTTGCCGTACCAGTGGAGGTCGGCGTCGGGCGCGGAGAGGACGGACTCGACGTTCCGGAGCGTCGCCGGTCCGGTCGCCTCTGCGTCACCGAGGACGTTCGCCGTGACCGCGGGCGCGACGAGGTCGGTCGGGCCGAGCGGCCACCCCAGCACGGCGCGGACGTGGTTCTCGAACTGCGAGGTGCGCGCGCCCTCGATCGTCCAGTGCCCGGAGTTGTGCGGGCGCGGCGCGATCTCGTTGACCAACACCTCCCCCTCGCGGGTCTCGAACAGTTCGATCCCGTAGACGCCCCGGCCGTCGAGGACCGCCAGTACGTCGCGGGCGACCGACTCCGCCTCGGCGACGACCGCGTCGTCGGCGCGGGCGGGACTGACGCTCTCGCGGAGGATCTCCTCGCGGTGGACCGTCTCCGTGACCGGGTACGTCCGCGTCTCGCCGTCGGCGCCTTTCAGGCCCATCACGGCGATCTCACGCTCGAAGTCGAGGAACTCCTCGGCCATCGCCGCGCCGCCGATCTGGTCGAGCGCGGCGGCCGCCTCGTCGGGCGTCTCGACCGGGACGTTCCCGCGGCCGTCGTAGCCGCCCTCGCGGGCCTTCAGCATGACGCCGCCGAACTCCTCGACGACGCGTTCGAGCCCCCCGGCGGTGGCGACCGCGACGAACTCGGGGACCGGGATCCCCGCGTCGGCGAGCGCCTCCTTCTGGACCAGCTTATCCTGAATCGTCTCCAGCGTGGCCGGGTCGGGGTGGACCGGCACGTCGTGGTCCTCGCTCGCGGCCGCGAGGACCGCCGGGTCCGCGAGCTCGATCTCGAAGGTCAGGGCGTCGACGCGGGCCGCCAGTTCGCCGATCGCGTCCGCGTCGTCGAAGTCCGCGACGATCTGGTCGGCCGCGACGGGCGCCGCCGGACAGTCGGGCGTCGGGTCCAACACGACGAGGTCGACGCCGAGCGGCGCGGCGGCCTCGGCCAGCATTCGGCCGAGCTGGCCGCCGCCGACAACGCCGAGCGTCGGCCCCGGAAGAGTGATCGACATGTGCGGGTCGGTACCCAACAGAGATGAATAAGTATTGCCAATCGACCCGTCGAATACACACAGATACGGATCAAAGCCGAGAGAGCTGCCTCGGTGCGTCGGAAGGACGGACGGGACGAACAGACAGGCTGAGCGGGGGCCGAAGGGGACGGACCGACGAGCCGAACGAGGGGCGGACGGGACGAACCGACAGGCCGAGCGAGGGGCTGGGAGGGCGAGTCAGACGGAGATCCGTTCGAGGTCGCTCTCGAGTTCGTCGACGAACTCGTTGTACGTCTCGACGAAGCCGCGGAACCGGTCGGCGTACTCCCGGACGTCGGCCGCGGAGGGGGCGCCGTACTGCGAGAGGAGGTAGAGCCCGCCGGACCCCCCGATCCGGAGGTACGAGACGGCCCCCTCGTCGTGTTTTAGCTCCCAGCGGTCGCCCTTGACGCGCGCGGTGAACGTCCCGTAATCGTCTCCCTCGTACCGGTGTATCTCCCCGGCGATCACCGCGCAGGTGTCGCGGATCTCGTCGAGGACGCGGTCGCGCTCGGCCACCACGCCCTCGGTGGTCGCCGGCTCTGGGAACTCCGCGCTCACGCCGTCGAGGACGCCCGAGAGCGAGTCGACGTGCTCGTTCCACGCGGCAACGAACGCCGCGTAGTCGTCGAGCGCGGTCGAAAGCGCCGCCGGCTCCGGCGGCTGCTTCGTCGAGATCACGTACGTGTCCGAGCCCGACTTCGGCGAGAACAGGAGGAACTCCAGCTCGCCAGCCTCGTGTTTTACCGTCCACTCGCCGCCGGGCGTCGAGAGCGTTTCGCGCCCGTAGTCGCCGCCCTGAAGCCGCGCGAGCTGGTAGGCGATCCGCCCCGCGTGGTCGCGCACGGCGGCGACTATCTCGTCGCGGCGCTCCGCGACGGCCGCGGCGTCGCGCACGTCGAGGTCGATTCCGAGGTCTGCCTGCGTCGTCACGGGTTCACTGGGCGCGCCACTCGGTTAACCGGTTCGGGTCGGGGTCCGGTCCGCGGTCGTCTATCTACGCTTCCCCGCCGATCAGCGGCGGCGCAGTCACTCGATCGTCTCGCGTATCGCTCGAATCCGCTCCGGCTCGTCGAGCCCCGAACGGATCACGACCGCCGAGACGGCGTCGCCGTCGGCGACCGGTGCGTCGCCGCTCAGTATCGCGTCCGAGCCGGTCTCGTCGGCGAGCCAGCGCCGCCCGTCGGCGATCGCCTCTCGGTTGAGCCACGCGGGCGGGCCGCCGACCACGAGGAGGGTCCGGTCGGCGCGCCCGCCGGCGACCTCGATCGTGTTCTTCCCGCGGGTCGCCTTCCGGATGACCGTCTCGATCGCCGACACCGCGGCGCTCGTGTCCACCTCGGCGGGCTCATCGGAGCCGAACAGCCCGAGCCCGAATCGGGACCCCGAGTCGGGCGGGTCCACCGCCTGCGTCGCGTGGCCGATCGCCGCGATCTCGCCGTCGCTCCCCACGGCGCGCGCGATATCGCTCGCGTCGAGCACCTGCTGTGGCGTCTCCGTTCCGTCCGGCGTCTCGCCGGCGCCGAACAGCGCCGCGATCCGTTCGGCGGCGACCTCGTTCAGTCGCCCGCGGGCGTCCCCGAGCGTCTCTCTAGATCGGATCCACGCCGCGTTGTCGAAGGGGAAGACCGCCGCGCAGCGGTCCGAGAGCGCGTCGAGCGTCCGCGCGGCGTTCCGCTCGGCCAGCGGCCGATGGAGCGTCGGCGGCGCCGGATCGCCGCCCGGTCCCGCAGCATTGGCCCCGTCGGTAGGCGCGCCCGCGGGGCCGTCAGACGCGCTCGCGGGACCGCCGTCGTCCGGTTCCTCCGTCTCGCCCGGCGTCGGGAGGAATCCGAAGGCGTAGACGGGGGCGTCGTAGAGCCGGGAGAGCTCCTCGGCGAGCGCAGGGGCCGCGCCCGCGCCGGCCGCGCCGCCGAGGCCGACGACGAGCAGGAACGCCTCCGCGAGGGAGGGCCGCTGGTCGTCCAGCGCCCTGCCGAGTTCGCTCGCGTGGGCGTCGCCGAGCCGGCGGCCCGCGTGGAGGTCGCCGCCGAGCCCGTCCCCGCCCGCGGCGTCGCCGAACCGGTACCGACGCTCCTCGCCGAGGGCGTCCAGCGCCCCGAGCGCGTCGATGTCCGTGTCGAAGGCGTGAACGCCCGCGAGGAACGGATCGCCGCCGCGGTCGGCGGCGAGTCGGTCGGCGATCCGCCCCCCGGCCCCGCCGAGGCCGATGACGTGTAGTCGCATACGTACCCCGGTCGTCGACCGGGGATAAATGACTTCGGCTCGCCGCGGCCGACGGGTTAGACGGCCGAGTGGTCCGACGACCGCGCGCTCGACACACCGGGGCCCGCGAGGACTCAGAATTCGGGGCCCCGCGACGACTCAGAATTCGTCAAGCCGACGCTGGCCGGCGGGGACCTCGGACCGCGGGTCCGGCTCCACGCCGAGCAGGCGCAACAGCGCGGTGTCCGCGAACGTCAGCGCCAACACGAGGATGATCGGCGCGAGGAACAGGCCGTGGAAGCCGAACACGACCGGGCCGAAGATGTACGCGAGCATGAGCAGCCCGACGTGCGTCGTCTCGCCGCTGAAGTACGGTCGGAGGACGATGTCCGGGACGGTGTCGACGACCACGACCGCGACGGCGAGGAACCCGGCGACGTAGACGAGCAGCGAGACCTCGCCGTCGAGCGCGACGGGGACAGACATCGCCGCCGCGAGCGGGATGTAGACGATCTTCATGCCGATCACGGGGATCAGACTGGCGACGCCGGTGAGCGCGCCCGCGAGCGTCGGGTACGGGATCTCGACCGCGGCGGGGGCGACCGCGTTGTACCCGAGGTAGGTGACGACCGCGATGACCCCGATGGCGATCACGTTGAGGAGGTTCCCGTACAGCACCGCCTCCAGTTCTGCGTCGGCGGTCTCGAGGTACTCGCGGACGATCGCGTCGTCGTCGAAGCTGAGCAGCCAGTCGTGGAACTTGTCGCCGTCGATGAGCAGGTAGTAGGTGACGACCACGGTGATGAGCAGGTTCAGGGCGAGCCCGGAGACCGTGCTCGCTAGGAGCGACGCCTGCTCGGAGACGAGGTCGATGAGCGGGTCGAACTGCCCGGAGCGGTACGCGGTGAGCAGTTCGTCGGCCGTCGGGTTCGACAGCTCCGCGAGGTCCCCGATCACCGAGTTCTCCGCGCCGATGGTGTCCGCCACGGGGTACTGTTCGATGAACCGCCGCGCCTCCAGGATTAGCAACACCAGCGTGTAGCTCACCAGGCCGATGAGCGGGACGCCGATGAGCGACAGCGACACGACCGCGCGCACCCGAGACGGGAGCCGGAAGCGTTCGAGCCGGTGGTAGAAGCGCCGCGTCGAGTAGTAGAGGAAGACGGCGACGGTGAGCGGGGCGACGAACCGATAAGCCACGTAACCGGCGACGATCGCGACCGCGAGGCCGAAGAGGGCGACGACGAACCGCTTCTCGTCCATGGGCCACGGTCTTCAGGCCTCGGTATAAACTATGGTGGTCGTAACGGTCCCGTCCGCCGGGACCGCACGGGGAGTCGTGCGCGACGGGACCGACCGCGGGTGGCGGTCGCGCCGATCCCAAAACCCCTAACGGCGGGGGGTGAATGGAGACCCATGACCGACATTCACCCGGACCAGCGCGTCGCGGTGCTGGCGGACTCACAGAACCTGTATCACTCGGCACAGAGCTTCTACTCGCGGAACATCGACTACTCCGGCCTCCTCGACGGGGCCGTCGCGGACCGGTCGCTGGTCCGCGCTATCGCGTACGTGATCCGCGCCGACTCCCCCGAGGAGGAGAGCTTCTTCGAGGCGCTCCGCGACATCGGCTTCGAGACGAAGATCAAGGAGATCAAGACGTTCGCGGACGGCTCGAAGAAGGCCGACTGGGACCTCGGGATGAGCCTCGACGCCGTCTCGCTCGCGAGCCACGTCGACACCGTCGTCCTCTGTACCGGCGACGGCGACTTCGCCCGGCTCTGCTCGCACCTCCGTCACGAGGGGGTCCGGGTGGAGGCGATGGGGTTCGGCAACTCCGCCGCCGACGAGCTGATCGAGGCCGCCGACGACTTCGTCGACCTCGCGGAGGACGAGGAGAAGTTCCTGTTGTAGGAGCCACCCGAAGGGCTACCCGAGCAGCGTCGACAGCGCGCGCTCGACCGTCGCCGCCGCCGCCTCCACCTCGCGCACTCGGACGTACTCCCGCTCGGCGTGCGCGACGGCCCCGCTTTCGTCCGCGAGATCCCCCGGACCGAACACGACCGTCGGCGCCGGCGCGAAGTACGACGCCTCCGTCGCCGCGCCGAACGGGCGCACGCCCCCGCCGCGCCCGCTCGGGAGACCGACGGCGTCGCCCGCGTCCCGCGCCGCGGCCGCGACGGTTCGGACGAGTTCGTGGTCTGGTTCCGTCGCGAACGCCTCCAAGAACGGCGACTCGCGGTCGGTGAGCGCGACCGCGGTGTCGACGTCGCCGGAGTCCTCCCCAGCGCCGTCGCCGAGCGACGCCCGCACCGCGGCCGCGAGCGACTCACGGAACTCCTCGGCGGACTCCGGCGGGACGCTGCGCCGATCGACCGTGATCTCGCAGTCCGCCGGCACCTGGTTCGTCGCCGCACCCCCCTCGATGACGGTCGGGGTGAGCTTCGGCGACCCGAGCTGCGGATGGTCGGCTGCGTCCGCGTCGAACGCCCGGATCGCCGCGAGCGCGTCCTCCGCGGCGGCGACCGCGTTCGCGCCCGCGAACTCCGCGGCGTGGGCAGCCGTTCCGGACAGCCCGACGGTCGCCTGAAACCGGCCCTTGGCCGCGGTACAGGCGTCGAGCCCGGTCGGCTCGCCGACGAGGAACAGGTCGCCGTCGAGTCGGTCGTCGGTCCCCGGGAGTCGGCCCGTCAGCGCCGCCGCGCCGAGCGACAGCGCCTCCTCGTCGGGCGTGAGCGCCAGCGTGATCCGGCCGCGCTCGGGGTCGGCGGCGAGGAAGCCCGCCAACAGCGCCGCAAGCGGTCCCTTCGCGTCGCAGGCGCCGCGCCCGCGGATCACCGCTTCGCCGGCCGCGGCGTCCGCCTCGGGGCCGCCACGTTCGTCCGCGCTCGCCTCGCCCCGCTCGAACGGGACGTGCGGCGTCACCGTGTCGAGGTGCGTGTTCAACACGAGGTGCGGGCCCGAATCGAGCGCCGGGGATCGCTTCTCCGCGAGGACGCAGCCGTCGGCGTCGACGACGGGGTCGGTCGCGCGAGCCGCGAGCGTCTCGACGACGAGCTCGCGCATCGCTTCGACCGACTCGTGGGAGGCGATCGGGACCGCGTCTTCGAGGAACGAGACCGGGTCGAACTCGTCGTCGCGGCCCGGGGTGGCGTCGCTCCGGTCGCTCATCGCGGGTCGGCGGGGAGCGTCCCCGAGAACTCGTGGGCGACCGGACCGGTCAGGGTGGCGTGGCCGCGGTCCGGAACCGCGATCTCCAGCTCGCCGCCCGGGGGGCGGCTCACCGCGGTCTCGCCCTCGATCAGTCCGAGCCGGCGGGCGGCCGCGACGACCGCGACCGCGCCGGTGCCGCAGGACCGCGTCTCCCCCTCGACGCCGCGCTCGAATGTGCGCTGGTCGAGCACCGCGGGGCCGTCGCCCGACCCGTCGTCGACGACGGCCGCGAGGTTCACGTTCGCGCCCTTGGGGAAGGCGTCGGCGTGACGGACCGGCGGCGCGACCGCGTCGAGGTCGACCGCGTCGATGCCGTCGGGGTCGTCGCGCCCGCCGTCGACGAACGCGACCGCGTGTGGCACGCCGGTGTTGACGGCGGTGACGGGCAGCCCCGCGACCGGCTCGTCGACGAGGGGCTCGTCCGCGAGGGCGCCCCCGCGGGCGGCCGGAACGCGACGCGGGTCGAACGTCGGCTCGCCCATCTCGATGGTGGCCGCGGTCGCGTCCGCGTTCACGGTCGCCCGCCGGGTCCCGGCCTGCGTGTCGATCATGAACTCGCGGTCACCCGTTCGGTCGTTGGCCCACCGCGCGACGACGCGGGCGCCGTTGCCGCACATCGTCGCCGTGGAGCCGTCCGGCTGGACCAGCGTCATCACGACGCGGGTCGGGTCGAACCGCTCAGCGACGCTAAGGAAGAGGACGCCGTCGGCGCCGCGGCGGTCCCCGTCTCCCTCGACGCCCGTCCCGCGGTCGCAGTGCGCGCGCGCGAACGCCGCGCGGTCGCCGACGCCCTCGGCGTCCGCGTCGACGACGATGAAGTCGTTGCCGGTGCCGTGGTACTTCTCCACCGGGACGGCGTGGGCGCTCATCGGTCGCCCTCCGATCGGCCGGCTCGGTCGCGCGGGATCTCGCGTTCGACCGTCGTCAGGTCGCCGAGCGTCTCCCTGCGGCGGGCGATCGTCGCGGTTCCGTCGTCGAGCGCGACCTCCGCGGGCCGCGGTCGTGAGTTGTATTGGCTCGCCATCTCGTACCCGTAGGCGCCCGCGACGCCGACCGCAAGGAGGTCTCCGCGGACCGGCTCGGCGAGCGCTCGGTTCTCACAGAACGCATCGCCGGTCTCACAGATAGGTCCGGCGACCGTGACAGGGGTTGCCTCCCGCTCTCCGACGGGGGGCGCGTCGCCTCCCTCGCGCCCCCGCCCGCTCCCCAAGTTGCGGATCGGGTGGTACGCGTCGTACATCGCCGGACGGAGCAGGTCCGTCATCCCCGCGTCGACGCCGACGACCGTCTCGTCCGGCGTCGGCTTCACCGTGTTCACGCGCGCCAGGAGGACGCCGGCGTCGGCGACGACGTACCGCCCGGGTTCTATCGCGAGGTCGACGCCCTCGGGGAGCGGCGCGACCGCCTCCCGGGTGGCGTCGGCGACGGCCCGCAGGTCGAGCGCCGGGGCGTCCTCCTCGTAGGGGACGCCGAACCCGCCGCCGACGTCGACGTACTCGAGGTCGAGGGGAGCGGCCCCCTCGGCGTCCGGGTCGGTCAGCTCGCGCGCCAGGTCGCCCATGCGCGCGACCAGTTCGCGGTGGCTGTCGAGCTGGTCCGGGTCGATCCCGGAGCCCGCGTGGGCGTGGACCCCGACCGCGTCGAAGCGCTCGGCCGCGTCCCGCGTCACCTCTGCGGCGCGGTCGTACGGGACCCCGAACTTCGCGGCCCCGCCGGTGGTGACCTTCTCGTGGTGGCCCGCGCCGACGCCGGGGTTCACGCGGACGCAGACCCGGCCGTCGTACCCGCGCTCCGCGAGTCGGTCGAGGGTGTCGACCGCGCCGACCGTGACGGTGAGGTCCGGGTCGGCCTCCGCGACGCCGGCGACGTAGTCGAGGTCGCGAGCGGGGGGGTTGACCGCGGTGTAGTGGAGCCGGGAGCCGTCGAAGCCCGCCGCGAGCGCGCGGTCGACCTCGCCCGCCGAGGCGCACTCGGCGTCGAGGCCGGCGTCGCGAACGGTCTCCAAGACGGCCTGGCCCGTGTGCGCCTTGACGGCGTACCGCACGTCCGCGTCGGGGAACGCCGCGAGCAGGCGCTCGCAGTTCTCGCGGACCCGGTCGAGGTCCTGGACGTACAGGGGCGTCCCGTGGGCGTCGGCGAGCCCGCGGAGGCGCCCGGCGTCCCAGTCGCTCACGCGGCGGACCGGGGGGTTGTCGCCGTCCGCCTCGTCGGTCGCTCCCGCGGCCGCCTCGGCGTCGCTCATTCGCGGAGCGCGTCCTCCCGCTGCGTTGCCTCCAGCGTCTCCTCCTCGACGTGCGTCGCCACGACCGCGGGCTTGTACGCCCCGCCCTCGAACAGGTCGTGGTCGCCGACGGACGACTCCACCATCCGGGTGAAGGCCCGTCGCTCGGCCGGGAGGTGCCCGTAGATGACCTCCTCCTCGACGAGGTCGTAGACGGGGATTCGGGGGGTCAGCAGGGTGTTCTCGCCGACGACCGTGTTCTCGCCGACGCGGAACCCCGAGGTGACCCGACAGCCCGCACCGAGGGAGACACCGTCCTCGATGATTACGGGCGCGTCCTCGACGGGCTCGAGGACGCCACCGATCAGGGTGTTGGCGCCGAGCTTGACGTTCTCGCCGAGCTGCGCGCAGGAGCCGACGGTGTCACAGGAGTCGACGAGCGTGCCGTCGCCGACGTACGCCCCCATGTTGACGAACGAGGGGCTCATCATGATACAGTCGCTGCCGAGGTACGCCCCGCGGCGGATCGCGGTCCCGTCCGGCGTGTTCCGCGTGCCCCGCTCGGCGAGGTCGGCGGTGTCGCGCAGCGGGAGCACGTCGTGGTAGGTGACGCCGCCGTACTCGCGGGGCTCCGTCTCGCGCAGGCCGAAGTTGAGCAGGATCCCCCGCTTGACCCACTCGTTGGCCTCCCACGAGGTCACGTCGTCGCCGCTCTTCTCTGCGGCGCGGACCTCGCCGGCCTCCAGGGCGGCGAGGAACTCGTCGACGACGGCCGCGTCCTCGTCGGTCGCGTCCGCAGCGGTCAGCCCGTCCTGATAGCGGTCCCACAGATCGGAAACGTCGGCTTCGAGGCTCATTGGATGGTGTATGGATGAGTAGCGGTATTTACTCGTCGAACTCAGCTTTGAACGTTAGCGTCGGCTGTTGAGTGAACGAAGAGGTGATCAATCTCTTCCATTAGGTCGTCGACGCTACGCTCATCGTTGTCTCGAACCCACGAGAGAAGGTTGTAAACGGCTTCTTTCAGCGAGTGTTCGAGGTTCGCTCGAAGCGATGACGCTTTCGAGCGAACCGTCCCCAAGGCGCTCGATTCGGGATCAAGACGGACGAGACTGTAGGCAGCCATCAGAAGGTGCCAGTGCCGACTGGCACCTTCGTCGGTCTGCATCTCGCAGTCTCCCAAGCCGAGATCCTGCTTCGAGTCCTCGAAGAACGTTTCGATGCGCCACCGCATCCCGTAGGAGCGAATAATGTGCTCGGTCGGTGCGTCGATTTTGTTCGTGACGAGGTACTTGACCGGGTTCTCTTCGTCTTCTTCGTCAGTTTCTTTCTCAGCGAGCACCAGCTTCACGTCTCCCAGTTGGGAGACGGGAAGCTTCTTTGTCCAGATGTGGTAGGTCTCGTCTTCGACGTCGCGTTCAACCGTGTCGATGCGCTCTGCAAGCGCATCGACGCGGATCTCTTCGCCGCCGTAGGTCACCTGTCGGTTGCTCCGGAGCGGGCCGATCCAGTCTTTGTCGGAGGATTCGATGAGTTCAGGAAGGCCAGAATCGTGGGCGAACCACGAGTCGAAGAGGTAGGTGTCCGCCGGGACACCTACCTCGTCTTCGAGTTCGGTGACGATCTCGCGGGCGAGATCGTACTTGGTGTCGTGGTCTTGGTCATTGTCGTCCTGTTTTTCGTAGAGGCGGAAGGTGAGTGGGTAGGCGGTTTTGTCGTCAGCGTAGAAGGCGTAGATGAGGTCTTGGCCCCAGACAGTGTCATCTTCAGCGTGATCGTAGAAGTGGCCGACGCCGGGGACTTCGTCCCCGGCTTTGTGGGTGATCGTGTCGTCGAGGATGATGTAGCCATCCTTCGACCAGCGTGTTTCACCGTGTTTTTGGAGTTCTTCGAGGCGTTCGTGGTTGAACTGTTGTTCGTCCCAGTCGTACTCGGTGAGGAATTTGTTGAGAGCGCGTTTGTCTCCAGCTGGAAGGACTTCGCGTGAGATGCCTGCCACGGTCTTGTTGCTGGCCGCAACAAGACCGGTGGCGTAGGTTTTCGCGTGATGACGTTGAGCTGATGACAGCGATTCGAACTCGTCAAACACACGCGTACACGACAAGAAGTCCGTAATCGGCATCATCCGTCTTCACTACCGCCTACGTCATGCTCCTACTTCAACGTTCAAAGCTGAGTCGTCGAAGTAAGTATGTCTCGTCATTATTCATCGGCGGCCCCGGCGTCCAGCACGTCGCCGAACCCGTACCAGCCCGGGTCGCGCTCGGCGAGCCACTCGGCGGCGTCGAGCGCGCCCTCGGCGAACACCCCGCGGTCGCCGGCGCGGTGCGTGAGTTCGAGCGTCTCGCGGTTCCCGGCCAGCAGGACCTCGTGTTCGCCGGTCACGTCCCCAGCACGGCGGGCGTGGACGCCGATCTCTCCGGACTCGCGCGGCGCGGCGCCCTCGCGGCCGTGGACGCGCTCGTCGAGGTCCTCGCGAACGCCCTCCACGTCGTCGAGGATCGACTTCGCGGTGCCGGAGGGGGCGTCGCGCTTCGCGTTGTGGTGCGTCTCGGTCAGCTCGACGTCGTAGCCCGGTAGCGCCGCGGCCGCCTCGCGGACCGCCCGGCGGAGCGCCGCGACGCCCCGCGCGAAGTTCGACGCCTTGAGGACGGGCACAGCTTCGCTCGCGGCGCGGATGTCGTCGATCTGCGCGTCCCCGAACCCGGTCGTCCCGGTGACGAGGGGGACGCCGGCGTCGGCGCAGGCCGCGGCGTACGCGACCGCCGAGTCGGGGCCGGTGAAGTCGACGAGGGCGTCCGGGGCCTCGCTCGCGAGCAGGTCGTCGAGGCGGTCTGCGTCCCCGACCGCGACGCCCGCGACCGGGTCGGTCTCGGTCCGGTTGACGGCGACCGCGACCGTGACGCCCTCCCGGGCGGCAGCGGCCTCGATCACCTCGCGGCCCATGCGACCGCCGGCGCCCGTCACGGCGATCGACAGGGGGTCGGCGCTCATTCGGCGCCCCCGGTCCCGACGGGAGCGACGGCCGTCGGGTCGATCGTCCCCGGCGCGCGCTCGTCGTACGCGGCCAGCAGGTCTCGGAGCGCCTCGCGGCGTCCCTCGGAGAGCCGCGAGAGGGGCGAGCGGACGCGGGGGGCGCCGCGTCCGCGGAGGTACATCGCCTCCTTCACCGGGATCGGGTTCGTCTCGGCGAACAGCTCGCGGACGAGCGGCGACAGCTCGTGGTGGAGCGTCCGCGCGCGGTCGTAGTCGCCGGAGAGCGCGGCGCCGACCATCGCGCAGGTCCGTTCGGGTTCGACGTTGGCGACCACGCTGATCGTCCCGGTGCCGCCGACCGAGAGGACGGGGAGCGTGAGCCCGTCGTCGCCCGACAGCACCGCGAACGCCTCGTCGCGGGTCCGCTCGATCACCTCGCTGATCAGGTTGAGGTCGCCGGAGGCCGCCTTGTAGCCGCGGATGTTCGGGTGTGCTGCCAGCTCGACGGTGACATCGGCCGGGATCGACCGGCCCGTGCGGCTCGGGACGTTGTAGACGATCTGCGGGAGGTCGACCGCGTCCGCGATGGTCCGGTAGTGGTCGAGGAAGCCCTGCGGTTCGGGCATGTTGTAGTACGGCGAGATGAGCAGCAGGCCGTCGGCGCCCGCGTCGGCCGCGCGCCGCGACAGCGACAGCGCCTCCTCGGTGTTGTTCGAGCCGGTACCCGCGATCACGGGGATGTCGTCGAGCGCGTCGCGGACCGTCTCGATCACCGCGACGTGTTCGTCGTGGCTCATCGTCGCCGACTCGCCCGTCGAGCCGACCGGGACGACGCCGTCGACGCCGGCGCGTTCGAGGTACCGGGCGTTCGCCGCGAGCTGGTCGTGGTCGACCGCGTCGTCCTCGGTGAACGGGGTCGTCATCGCCGGGTAGACGCCCTCGAAGGGCGCGTCGGTCGCCTGGCTGTCCGTCTGCGTCGCGTAGGGTGTCGTGGTGGTCGTGTCTGTCATGGGGTGCTGCGGTGGGTCCGGATCGGTAAGCGGGCCGGTGCGCGCGGGTCGGGGGTCGTCCGGGACGGGGTCGCCACTCCCGCCGGCGGACGGATCACGCGCGTTTTTTCGAGAAGAGCCGCGTCGCTGACGCCGACTGCGGACCGCACGCGGACGCGGATCGGGTCACACCGGTACATGGACCGGTCGCGCGCTTATACGTTGTGCCTCGCGCCGAAACTGCCGCCGCGGCCGGTTGCCCGCCCGCTCTCCGCGGTTCCCGCCTCGGCGGCCGCCGCGTCCGGGAGCGTGCGAGGCGGGGGGCACGGCCGATCCGGTCGTCGTTACGGGGCCGAGCGTCACCGCGGGGCCGCGCGTCTCGCACATTTATCCCGGCCGGGACACTCTGAGAGAGGCATGAGCGACCCCACCGACGACGGCCCAGAGCCCACCGACGACGGCCCAGAGCCCACCGACGGCGACGACGCCCACGACCCGACCGCGGAGGACGCGCCCGCAGCGCGCGAGGAGATAGACGCCGACACCGACGCTACGCGTCACGAGTACGACCCGGACGCCGAGCACGCGTTCCCGGACGGGCGGCTCAACGAGGTCCTCGACCGGCTCGAATCCGACGAAGAGGTCCTCACCTACCTGGAGGCGCAGAACGTCAACCCGGTCGCCCGGAAGGGGTACAACGACCACGGCGCCAAACACGTCGAGATCGTGCGCGACCGCGCCCTCCGGCTGTACGACCTGCTCAAGTCAGGCGGCGTCGAGTTCAACGGCGCGCGCCAGCAGGGGCTCGACGAGGCCGACGAGCCGGTGATCGTCGCGCTCGCGGCGACCCTCCATGACATCGGCCACGTCGTCCACCGCCACGACCACCCCTACTACTCGATCCCGCTGGCGGCGGACCTGCTGGACGACCTCCTCCCCTCCTTCTACGGCGTCGCCGATCGGGTCCGCGTGAAGGCGGAGGTGCTCCACGCGATCCTCTGTCACCACACCGAGGAACAGCCGCTCACGCTGGAGGCGGGCGTCGTCCGGATCGCCGACGGCCTCGACATGGAACGCGGGCGCTCGCGTGTCCCCTACGAGGAGGGCGGCCGCGGGATCAACACCGTCTCCTCGCAGGCGATCGAGCGCGTCTCGCTGCGTCAGGGCGACGAGACGCCCGTTCAGGTCGTGATCCGGATGAACAACGCCGCCGGCGTCTACCAGGTCGACTCGCTGCTGAAGGCGAAGATGGAGGGGTCGCTGCTGGAAGACCGGGTCCAGACGATTGCGATCAACACCCACAGCGACGGGCAGGACGGCAACGGCTCGATCGTGGACAAGATCGAGCTCTGACGGGGCCGCGGAGCACGCGGGGAAACGTTTCACGGGCTGCGGGGAGACCGCTTCAGATCCTCCGTGCGGAGACCGCTTCAGGGCCCGCGGAGCGTGTCGCCCGCGCCGTTCCGGTGTGACGCGCCGTCGACGACGCTCGTCGCCGCGACGGTCGTCGTCCGCGCGAGGCGGGCGGGCGTGAGCCCGCCGCACAGCTGGCTCCCCTCGGCGGCCCCGCCGCCCAGCACGGGCGCCGCCTCGAACCCGTTCGAGCGCGCCCCCGTCGCCGCGATCCCCGGCTGGTTGACGACGAGGCGCCCGGGAACGAGCCGCGCCGCGGCCCGGCGGGCGCGGCGCTGCTGAGTGGTGTGGACCGCCGCCGCGTGAGGGGACCCGAGGTCGGCGGCGAGCCCGAGCGCGGCGTCGAACCCGTCGCGGCCGTGGACCGCAATCGCGGGGATCCCGGGCAGCGTCGCGAGCGGGTCGTCGGCGCTGTCGGGCGTCACGATCAGGAAGGAGGTCTGACGCGCCGCGTTCGGGAGGCCGAGCGCGGCCGCCAGCCGCCGCGGCGACTTCCCGCGCGGGTCCGAACCTGCGGCGCGTGCCTCGCTCTCGCCGCCCTCCGAGTCGCCGAGGAGCGCGCGGAGGCGGTCGCGCTCGGCCGCGTCGAGGACGTACCCGCCCTCGTCTTCGAGGGCGGCGCACAGCGGGTCGACCGCCGGCGACACGGTGACGACCGCGGCGTCGCCCGCGGGGTGAGCCCCGAAGTCGTACGTCGCGCCGACCGCGACCCGCGCTGCCACGGCCGGGGCCGGGACCGACCCGTCGGCGACGGCGACGACGCCGTCGGCGCTCGCGGCGACGTTCGGCGTCCCACAGCGCTGTCCCGCGGCGACGGTGGTCTCGGAGCCGGCAGCGACGACGAAGTCGGCGCGCTCGAACAGCGCGTCCGTCTCGGGCTTCGAGGGCGGCGCCGGGAGCATCGAGACCGCGTCCGTCGGCGCGCCGGCGTCGGCGAGCGCGCGACTGACGGTCTCGACGACCGCGTCGCACGTCTCGACCGCCGACGGCGACGGCGCGAGGACGACCGCGTTCCGCGCGGCGAGCCCGTACAGCGAGAGGACCGCGGGGACCACGACCGGGTGCGTGGCGGGGACCGCCGCGCCGACGACGCCGAGCGGCCCGGCGACCGTCACCGTCCCCGCCGCGCCGTCGCGGTCGACCACGCCGGCGGTCGGCGCGTCTCGGACCGACCGCCGGGCGGCGTCGATCTCGGTCGCGACCTTCTCCGCCTTCGTCCCCGGGTGCCCCCGCCCCGTCTCGTTGGCCGCCGACCGCGCGAGCCGGCTGATCGTCTCTCCGTCCGCCAAGCGCTCGCCGACGGACCGCACGAGGGCGGCGGCGTCGTCGGGGTCCCACGCGGCCAGTTCGTTCGCCGCCGTCCGCGCCGCGGCGACGGTTCGCTCTGCGCGCCGCGACGAGTCCGAGGCCGCCGCGTCGGGTCCGCCGGCCGCCGCCCTCGCTTCCTCCGGGCCGGTCGCGCTCGGACCGTCGCGTCCATGCGTCGCCGGTCCGTCGCTCCCGTCCTTCGACGCCTCGGCGGGGTCGGTCGGTTCCGTCCCGTCGGGCGTCTCCGCGCCCGGGCCGTCGCTCCCGCTCGTCCGATCCCCACTCATGGGTACCACTGCGCCGGTGTCCGGCTTATTCTCACCCCGTGAAACACTGTGTCACCGCGCGGGCCAAGTCGTCATCGAAGAAACAGTTATGTCGGTGGGGACGGTGCGGGGGGACGTATGACCGAGCCGTCGGAGCTCGCGGGCGTCGTCGAGCGTCGCCTCGACTTCCTCGAACGGCTCGCCGCGGAGCCGCTGCGAAAGCATGAGCTCGTCGACGCGCTCGGCCACTCCCGGTCGACGGTGAACCGCGCGATAGACGAGCTGGAGGCGGCCGGGCTCGTCGCCGGCGAGACCGACGGCTACCTGACGACGCTCTCGGGCCGCCTCCTCGCGGAACAGTACCGCGAGTTCCTGACGGCCGCGGCCGACCTCGCGGCCGCGGGCGACGTGCTCGACCCCCTCGGCGCGGACGTCGGCGTCGACCCCGCGGTCCTCCGGAAGGCCGAGACGCACCGGGCCGCAGCGCCGGACCCGTACCGACCGCTGGAGGCCCTCGACGACGCGCTCGCCGACGCCGACTCGGTCGCCGCCGCGCTGCCCGCGTTCCCCTACCCGCGGGTGGCGGAGCGGCTCCGGCGCGCGGCCGTCGGCGGCGGCTCCGTCGATCTGGCGCTGGCGGATCGGGCGTACCGCCACGCGACCGAGCGGTTCGCGGACGACCTCGGTACCGTCGCGAACCGGGACGACTGTCGGATCGCCGCCGTCGACGCCGTCGACGCGGGGGTCGTCGCGGCCGACGACACCGCGCTGCTCCTCGTCTTCGACGACGGCGCGCTCCACGGCGTGACGGCGTCGACCGAGCCAGAGGCGGTCGCGTGGGCGGAGACCGAGGTGCGCGGGCTGATCGAGCGGGGCCGCGACACGACCGAAGCGCTCGCGGCGACCGGGCGCGCGGCGGGGAAGCGGACCGGAGGCGGCCGGTCCGAGGACGACCGGCCCGGAGGCGGCCGGCTCGGCGGCGACGGCTCGCGTGACTCGCGCCGCTCGTCCGACGGCGGCCTCTTGGGACGCGGGTATCCGAACGACGAGGGGGCCGGATCGCTCTCGGCGCAGGGGTTCCGCGCGGTCGACGAGGACCGCCTCGCCGGCGATCCGAACCCGTGCGGCCCGCTGCGGGCCACGGCGTCGTTCCCCGAGGTCGACGCGGGACACGTCCTCGAGAGGAGCGTCGCGTGCGACGGCGAGCGGCGCGAGCTCGCGGGGGCACTCGTCGAGGGGCTCGCCGGCGGGACCGACCACGCCCTGGTCGGGCCGCCGGGAAGCGGCAAGAGCACCGTCTGCCGGAGCGTCGCGGTCGAGTGGTACCGGTCGGGACGCGGCCCGGTGACGTACCGGACAAGCGACGGGGGCGACCCGTTCACCGCGACGGACCGCCTGCGCGAACGCGTCACCGGGGGGGACGGACACCACCTCGTCGTCGTCGAGGACGCCGTCGACCCGGGGGCCGCGGAAGCGATCACCGTCGCCCGCCAACTGGCCGACTGCGGCGACGTGTCGTTCCTGTTCGACGCGCGCGAGGAGCCGTACGACGACCTCGACGGGCTCCCGCTGTCGCCCGCTGACCTCCGCTACCGGCGGGCGATCGAGACCGTTCGGATGCCCCGACTCGACGAGCGCGAGGTGGAGCGGTTCGTCCGCCACGTCGCCGACCGCACCGGAACCGCGCCGGCGGCCGACCCGAGCTCGCTGCTTGACGACGTGCGCGGCGACGACGACGAGCGCGTGGGGGAGCTGCTCGCGCTCGGCCACCGCCTCGTCCGCGCGGTCCGAGGCGGGACCGTTCGGTCGGAAGAGGCGGACGAGAACGCCGGCGAGGCGTCGCCGGAGAATGAAGCGGGCGGCGCCGCGCCCGCGTCGGGGTTGGAGCGGGCGGTCGCGGAGGCGGTGCGCGAGGTCAGGAACCGCCCGCCGCCGACCGCGGACGTCGCAGTGCTGGTGAACCTCCTCAACGTCGCCGGCGCGAGCGACCTCCGGACGCTGGCGTACGCGCTCGTCGACGATCGCGAGGGGGCGACCGGCGGCGGAATCGACCGCGAGCCGTCGCCGACCGTCGACGGGGTCCGACGGGCGCTCGACCGCCTCGCGGGGACGGTCCTCGTCCGGGCGGGCGACGGGGAGTACCGCGCGGTCCACGACGAGTGGTCGGTGCTGTTCTTGGAGCGGCTCGTCGACCGCGAGCCGGAGCCGGTCGTCGCCAGACGCGTGGGCCGGGTCGTCTCGCGGCTGCTCGCGCTCGCGGACGACCCGGCGCGTCGGTCCCGCGTCCGGCGGGCCGTCGGCGGGGAGGCGCCGGCAATAGACCGGATCGAGCGCGGCCCGAGCGCGTGGGCGGCGGCGACCGTCCGGTCGGTGTACGGCGTCGGACGGCGGTACCCGCGGCTCGCCGCGCTGTACGGTCGCGTCCGCTACGCGTGGATCGACCTCCCGGACGCGTGCCCCGACGACCTGCGCGACCGGCCGCCGGAGTGGGTCGCGCGGATGTACATCGACGCCGGCGACCTCGACGGCGCCGCGGCGGCGCTGGACGCGTGGCGGCCGACCGGCGAGGCGGGGGCGGCCGAGCGCCAGCGGGGGTACGGCGACGTCGCCCGTCGGCGGGGCGAGTACGACGCGGCGCGGGAGCGGTTCCGGCGGGCCGAGGAGCTGTTCGCCGCCGCGGGCGATCGGACCGGGCTCGCGTCGGCGGTCCGCGGGCGGGCGCAGGCGGCGCACTTCGACGGCGACTACGAGGCCGCGTACGAGGCGGCGTCGCGGGCGTGCGCCATCGCCGCGCGGACCGGCGACCCGATCGCGAAGGCGAAGGCGATGACGGACGCCGGCAACGCCCTCGACGCCCTCGACGGGTCCGACGCGGTCCTCGAGCACTACCGGGTCGCCGGCGACCTGTTCCGCGCCCACGACGACACCCACGGCGAGGCGAACGTCCGGGCGAACCTCGCGGTCGCGCTGCGGCGGCGGGGGGACCTCGACGCCGCCGAGCGGACCGCGCGCCGCGCGCTGGACGGCTACCGGACGGTGGGAGACGAACATCGAGAGGCGATTTCGCAGTTGAATCTCTCCGCGATCGCGGAGCAGCGCGGCACCGTCGGCGAGGCAGTCGCTCGCGCGGCGGAGGCCCGGGCGATCGCCGAGCGGATCGGCTCCGACATGTGCGAGGCGCTCGCGTTGAGCCACCTCGGCAGCGCGGCGCACCTCGCCGGCGACTTCGACCGGGCGGAGCGGTTCCTGAGGACTGCCTTGGACCGCTTCGACGCGCTCGACGCCGACGCCCGGCGCGCGATGGTGACCGCGATCCTCGCGGAGGTGGCGGTCGACCGCGGCGATCCGGGCGCGGCCGAGCGGCGGGTCGAACGGGCCGCGGCGCTGCTCGACGACCACGCGGGCCGCAAGCGGCTGGCCGAGACGGACCGGATCCGCGGGCGGGCGGCGCTGGCTCGCGGCGACGCCGACGCCGCGGCGACGGCGCTTGAATCCGCGGTCGAGTCGGCCCGGGAGGGGGGGTTCGCGCAGGCCGAGGCGAAGGCGCTCGCGTCGCTGGGCGCGGCGGCGGCCGAGCGCGGCGACGCCGAGGCGGCGGCGGGTCGGCTGACGGCGGCGCTCGACCTCGGCCGGCGGGTCGAGGACGCGCGGGCGGTCGCGTCGGCGGGCGATCGGCTCGCCGACCTGCTCGCGGGGAACGACGCCGGACCGGAACCGATCGACCGCGAGGCGCTTCGGGCGGCGCTCCGCGAGGCGCCGCCGGAGGCGGTCCCGCCGGATTCGGCCGCGGACCCGGCGGCGTACCGGGAGATAGCCGAGCGCTGGCGCGTCGACGGCGACGGGGTCGCCGCGTCGTACCCCACGCTCGGCTGAGGGGTCGGCCCGGCGGCTTCGGGCGCTGTCGCAACCGCTTTCAGCGCGCGCTGAGAACGGCGGCCATGACCGACGCCGACACGCTCGCGGACCTCCGGACCGCGGCCGACTACCAGTTCGGGGCCGACGCGGGCGAGGCCCTGTTCCCGCCGGACGCCCCGCTCACGGTGCGCCGGTCGAGCGGCGGCCGCCCGCGGCAGGTGATCGACGGCGACGTCGACGACACCCCCGGCAGCAGCGAGGGCGACCGACTCGTCTCGTACGGCACCGACGGCCGGTTTACGCTCGGGCTCGCCGGCGGGAAGCGGATCGCCGACGCGTTCCCCGAACCGCGACACCGGATGGTCGTCGGCGAGGAGAGCGAGCCGTTCGTGCGCGAGGGGCGCAACGCGTTCGCGAAGTTCGTCACCGCGGCCGACGACGGGATCCGCCCCGGCGACGAGGTGCTCGTCGTCGACGAAAGCGGAGCGATCTTCGGGGTCGGCCGCGCCGAACTCTCCGGCGCGGAGGCCGAGCAGCTCGGCTCCGGCGTCGCCGTGAAGACGCGCGACGGGAACCCCGCTGACGGCGACTGACGGATGTGTACGCCGGCGCGTGCCTGCGAGCGGCCGCCACCGGCGGCCGCGAGACAGCACGCGCGAGGGACGCGGTGAGCGCTCGGAGAGCGCGAACCGCGAGGCTGGGGAGGCGCGAGGTGCGGGGCGGTCGCGGTCGGGCGGGACTCGAAGGGGCAGCCGCGGGGCGGGACTCGAAGAGGCAGCCGTGGGGCGGGCAGAGGCGACGCAAGCGCCGCAGGGGCGAGTGAAGCGAGCGACGAGGAGCGTGGTTCGAGAGAGCGAAGCTCTCTCGTCGTCACGAGACGCCTTCGGCGTCTCGAACGACAGCGAGCGTCTGCCCGCCCCGCGGCTGGGGCTCCGGCGGTGGTCACCCCAGATAGGCGCTAATAGACGAGGCCAACAGACGGCCGAGAAGTCGAGGTTTCGGGCGTACACGCGGACGGACGAACCGCTACACCCGAGCCGAGTTAAAAGAACGTCGCGAGCCCCAGCGCTTCGAGGAGCGGGACCCCGGCGGCGATCGAACCGATCAGATACCCACCGATCGCGCCGCCGTTCAACAGCGGGAGCCCCGCGTGCGCTCGCCCCCGAATCACCCACCGCATGAGGACGAGCAGCCCGCCGAGGGTCCCGACCATCGCGAGCAGCGCGGGGAGGTTGACGCCGAGGAGGGGGACGGCGAGGTTCGCGGCCGGTGAGAACGTCGCCGCGCTGGCGATCAGCACCGTCGGGATGACGGCGTCGCCGAGACCGATGAAGAAGGCGTCGCGGTCGCCCGGCTCGGGCGAGTCCGGAACCTCGCCTGCCGCGTCAGCGTCCGGGCTCGTGTCAGCCGCCGCGTCTACATCGCCTTCCGCTTCCGCGTCGGTTTCGCTGTCCGCATCGACCTCCTCGTCCGCGTCGACCCCCGCGGCCTCGTCGCTGGCCGCCTCTCCGTCGAGCAGGGAGTACGACACCGACAGCGGGATCACCAGCACGACCGGGATGTTCAGGTCCATCACGCCCTCCGCGAGCGACAGCATGTGTTCGGTGCCGTAGACGGAGACCGCGTCGTAGACGGCGAGGACGGCGAGGAGGATCAGCGCGGGCAACAGGCCGAAGGAGATACCGAACAGCCCGGCGGCGCCCGCGCCCATCAACACCCCCGCGGTGTCGATCACGTACCACTCGGGGTGGACGAGCAGGCCGACTGCGACCGCGACCGCGGGGACGGCCGCCGCGAGCGGCGGAACGAGCGCGGAGAACACGTACCACGAGAGCCACGCCGAGACGCCGACGATCAGCAGCCGGATCGCCCCGTCGAAGTCGTACCGGAACGCCGCCAGCATCACTCCGGTCATCGCGACGATGGCGACGACGTACAGCACGCTGTTTGCGGGGTTGTCGGGGTTCTCGACCGCCTGATAACCGCTCGCGGCGAACTCCGGGACCAGCGCCAGCGCGCCCACCTGAACGACCAGGAACAGCCCGACCACGAAGGCGACGCCGCGGTACTCGCGGGGGAACATTCGACCGTCGGTTCGTCGGCCGAGGGTTTCGTCCTTGCGCTTCGGGCCGCGGGCGCCGACGGTACCGACCGCTATCGAGGAATCGGCGGCCCACAGAAACGGGTTCGGGCTCGGTGTGGGAGCGGGTGGACCCGAACCCAAGCCGACGGACGACGGACGGTGGAAGCGAGTGGCCGGCCGGCCCGCCCGAAACGGGATGGGGCCGGCCGGATTCGTCCGCGGCGTTTACCTACTCAGCCGAGCGACGTAAGAACGTATCGCCCGAGTTATCAGCACGGATATTTTCATTGGCGGACCGGACGATGAGCCGTAGCGGAGGCTCACGGCTTGGAGACGACGGAAGGAGATGAGTCGAGAAGCGGTGGGCGAAAGGGGAGGAGTCGAGGAGCGATGGGCGAAAGGCGAGGCGGCGGCGAGAGGCGGCGGGCGGCGGCCGGACAGCGGACCCCCGGGCTGTCGTCGGCGTCGCCGCCCGAGCGGTCGGGACGGGCGCGCGGATCGATTAACGCCGAATTCCAACGAGAAAAGCGTCGGTCTTCGGCAAAATAGGGTACGTGCCTCACGCGTATAAATGTGTGAGATCCGGATCCGGTCGAGGGGGCGTTCGTCGCGGGAGACGACGCGCCGCGAGCCGGCTCAGCGACGGTCGCGGAGCGCGGGGAACTCCTCGCGGACCGTCGCGACCCGCTCGGGGTCCACGGCGGCGGTGACGACGCCCGGTTCGTCGCCGACCGACGCGAGCGCGGTCCCCCACGGGTCGTACACCGCGCTCCGCCCGCAGAGTTCGTCGTCACCGAACCGACCGCTCCCGTTGACCGCGGCGACGTACGTCAGGTTCTCGATGGCCCGCGCCCGTCCGAGCGTCCGCCAGTGCTCGATCCGCGGATACGGCCACGCGCTCGGGACCAGCACGCACTCGACGCCCCGATCGGCCATCGCGCGGAACTGTTCCGGGAATCGGAGGTCGTAGCAGGTCGTCACCCCGACCGTGACGCCCGCGAGGTCGACCACCGGCGTCCGCTCGCCGGGCACCATCCGGTCCGTCTCCTCGGAGCCGTAGCCGAACAGGTGCCGCTTCCGGTAGACGAGCCGGCGCTCGCCGTCGGCGTCGAAAAGCACCGCGGCGTTCGCGAGCCCGGACTCGGCCGGGACCGCCAACCCGTCCGCGGCCGACGCCGACAGGTCCTCGACGACCGTGCCGGCGAGCACGGCCACGTCGTTCGCGTCGGCCGCGGCCGCGAACCGGGCGAGGCGGTCGCCGGCGAGGCTCTCCGCGGCGCGGCCGTACGAGTCGAACGCGAAGTACCCGACGTCGAACAGCTCGGGGAGGACGACGAGGTCCGCGCCCTCGGCGGCGGCCCCCCGGACGCGGTCGAGCGCCCGCGCGACGTTCGCCTCGACGTCGCCGCCCTCGACCGCCAGCTGGACGCCGGCGAGCCTCATGCCGGCGAGGCGAGCGAGGCCCGGAGCGCGTCCTCCAAGTTGTCCAGTTCGGCGTCGAAGTTGCGCTTGAAGAAGGACTCGACGCCCGGGAGGCTCCCGTCGACGACGAACTCGTTGGCGAGCCGACAGCCGCCGTCGTCGGTCTCGGTGATCTCGTGTTCTCCGGTCACGCGGAACGCCCGCGACTTCCCGACGAACTTCACTCGGTTCGGCGGGTCGCGCGCGACCTCCTCCGTCTCGACGTCGATCGTCGAGCGGATCATCGGTATCGGGAGCGCGACGTGCCAGGTCGCGGTTCGGTCGTCGTGAACTTCGAAGGAGTCGACCACGCTGATGGCGCCCGCGCGCTGCTCCGCGTCCGAGATGAACGCCCACACGTCGGCTGGCGGCGCGTCGAACTCGAACGTCCGGGAGACTCGAACGGTCATACGTCTCCGTTTAGGGCTACGGGTGTTAAAATTGCGCGTCGACGGAGTCGACCGCGAAGGACGGGGCGGGGCACCGGGGGATCGCCGGCGCGAGCCTCACCCGTCGGGCGTCACGCGCCAGGTCGTCGACTTGGCGCGACCCCACTTCTCGATGTCGACGTCGTCCGACTTCTCGGCGAGGCGGGGAAGCCGCGAACCGACCTGTTTCGCGGTGAGTCCGATCGCGTCGGCGATCGTCTTCGAGCGAACGTACCGCTCACCACGGGTGACGCTGTCCGTGAGGTACGCGAGGATCCGCTGTTCCTCCTCGGTGTACTCGCTCATTGTCCCATCTACGCGTCTGACGCTATTAACGGTTTCTCGTTCTGGAACCGGACGGCCGGTCGACGGCGGGGAGCGCCCGGTCAGCTGAACAACTGAACCGCGCCGACGGCGAGCGTCGCGAAGACGAACGCGCCCGCGAACCCCCACGCTTTCCCGAGCTGCCCCGGGTACGCTAGCATCACCACGGCGCTGACGGCCGCGACGGCGCCGAGCGCGAGCGCGACGCCGACCTCTTTGTCCGATTCGATGGAAGCCTCGCTCATACGAACCGCTTCGCGGGGGGCCACTTAGTTCATACGAACCGCGTGACGCCGACGGCTGGTAGTCACCGGAGGCAGCCGTGACGCGGGCGCCACGCCCGCCTCAGATGATCTCGACGTGTTCGGACGCCTCGTTGAGGGCGAGATTCGCGGCGATCTCGGCGTTCCGCATGGCGTACTCGGCGGTGTGCTGGAGACTGACGAGCACCTCGCGGGTCATGAGCAGCGTCTCGTTGTCCAGGTCGTTCGGCAGCTCGTCGAGGATCTCCTGTTCGCGGTCCTCCAGCCGCGAGAACAGGTCGCGGCACTCGACGGTGAGGTCGTAGTCGCGCTCGACGACGGCGCGGACCGCGAGCGCGGTCAGCTCGTCCACCTGATCGGTGAACTCGCGGATCTGCCGCATCGTCGCGCTGTCGACGTCGAGGGTGTGCCCGTCGGCCTCCATCACGATCTCGGCGATGTCCTCCGCGTTGTCGGCGGTGAGTTCGAGGTTCTTCGCGACGGAGCGGTAGCCGATGAGCGGGAACCCCTCTTCCAAGCCCACGGCGCGCGCGAGGTTCGGGTTCTGGTAGGCGGTGAAGATGAGCCGCAACAGGAGGACGAAGATCTTGTTCGCCTGCCGCTCGCGGTTGAGCGCGCGCTGCGCGAGGTCGGGGTTGCCGTGCGCGAGCGCCTTCACGCCCTCGCCGCGCATGGTGGAGCCGGTGTTCTCCAGCCGTTCGAGGAGGTTGTCGAGGGTGAAGTCCTCGGGGTCGACGGAGCAGCGGATCGAGATGTCCTCGGGCGTCTCCTCGATGACGCCGAGCCCCATCAGCTGGGTCTCCGCCTTGTAGACGGCGTTGATGTGTTCGCTGTCGAGCGCGCCTTCGCTGCGGACGTGGATCACGCGCCGCCCCAGCACGTACTGCGCGACGATCGCGCGTTCAAGCGAGCGCGCGTCGAGCGCGTCGGCGTTGATCACCGCCTCGGACTCCTCGGAGCTCACAGACTCGGGAAGCACCGTGAGGGTCCCCTTCCCACCCATTCGGAGCGACACCTCGTCGCCTTTGTTCACGCCGTGTTCCTGCGCCCACTCGGCCGGAAGGGTCATCGCCAGCGTCGACGGCCCCAACCGTTGGACCTTCCGCGTTTCCATACGCCACCGTATCGCGGGATAGACCTTAACCTTGTTCCCATGTTCATTATACGCAGCATCGAATATACAAGGTGATCGAGCCGGGCCGAAGGCCGACAGATGTCGACCGCGTCCGTCGACCGCGCAACAGCGCGTTCGATCCGCGCGTTTATGTCGGTCAGGAAGGGAGAGATGGTATGACCGAGCGGGTACTCGTCGTCGACGACTCCTCCTTCCAGCGGACCGTCGTCCGCGACGCGCTGGAAGACCGGTTCGAGGTCGTCGACGAGGCGGAAAACGGCGCTGAGGCGGTCGAGCTGTTCGAGGCGTACGAGCCGGACGCGGTGTCCATGGACGTCGTGATGCCGGAGATGACCGGGATCGAGGCGACCGCGGCGATCAAAGACCGGTGGCCCGACGCGGTGATCGTGATGTGTACGAGCGTCGACCAACAGGAAAAGATGATGGAGGCGGTGAAGGCAGGCGCCGACGGCTACGTGACGAAGCCGGTCGACGCTGCGGAACTGGTCGGCGAGTTCGAGAGCCACCTCGGGTAAACGCCCTTTCGGAGTCGAGTCTCGACGAGGAGAGATGTGCTCCCGCGGGGACGGTCAGGCGGGGTCGAACGAGCGGAGGATCGCTGCGAGCGCGCTCGCGAGTTCCTCGAACCGGTCTATCTCCATCGAGTCGGTGGTCGCCCAGACGCCGTGGTCGTTCGCGATCACGCGCGTGAGGTAGCCGTTCTCGAACACGCGAACCGTGAACCGGTAGTCGCCGAGTTGGGTGTCCGCGTACATCGACTGCGCGTGGAACCCCTGCCGCTCGTTCTCGGCGAAGCCGACGAGATCGGCGGTCTGGCTCAGGTCGCTGCGGAGGTACAGCTGGTCGATGTCGTCGTGCGTGAAGTAAGTGAGGCTCCGCAGTTCGTCGCCCGTCGCCGTGCGAGCGGCGCTGAGCAGTTCGTCGACGCGTACGTCCGAGGGCTGAGACATACACACATGATCAGTGTTCACATACATGAGTGTGGGTGGTCGCGGCACCCACGGACGCGGCGCCGGCGAAGGCGACGACGCCCGGAGGGGACCGTCGCGGCGGCGAGGAGGGACAGAGTTTAGCGACTCCCCCGTGATCGCTCGTCTGATGACCGATCACGACGGCGTCTGCGTCCTGTTGCCGACGATGAACGAGGCCGAGACGGTCGCACGCGTCGTCGCGGACTTCCGGGACGCCGGATTCGAGAACGTCTTGGTTATCGACGGCGGCTCGACGGACGACACGCAGTCGATCGCCCGCGATTCCGGCGCGCGCGTCGTCGAACAGTCCGGCCGCGGGAAGGGGCAGGCGGTCAGGGAGGCGGTCCGCGACCACGTCGAGGCCCCGTACGTGCTGATGGCGGACGCCGACGCCACGTACGACGCGGACGACGCGGCGGCGATGCTCGACCCGCTCTTCGACGGCGAGGCCGAACACGTCGTCGGGGATCGCTTCGCGGACATGCGCCCGGGTGCGATGACGCGCCTGAACCGGGTCGGCAACCGCCTGATCAACCTCGCGTTCCGGGCGATCCACCGCGAGGACTACGGCGATATCCTCTCGGGGTACCGCGCGTTCACCCGCGAGTCGTTCCTGCGGCTCCACCTCACCGCGGACGGGTTCGGTATCGAGACCGAGATGGCCGTCGAGTGCGTGAAGAACCGCGTCCCGGTCGCCGTGGTCCCGATCACGTACCGAGAGCGGCCCGGCGGCTCCGCGACGAACCTCCACCCTGTCCGGGACGGCGGGGTGATCTTCCTAGAGCTGTACCGGAAGGCGAAGACGAACAACCCGCTGTTCTACTTCGGGAGCGTCGGCGTGGCGTCGACCGCGGCGGGAATCGCGATGGCGTCGTTCGTGCTGTACCGGTACCTCGCGTTCGGGATCAGTCACGAGGTGGTCGCCGTCGGCGCGGTCGGCGCGACGATCCTCGGGATCCAGCTGCTCGTGTTCGGCTTCCTCGCCGACATGATCCACACCCTCCACCGCGAGCAGATCGCACGCTACGAGCAGGCCGTCGGCGGCGGAGCGACAGGGGGCTCTGCGGCGGCCGGCGACGGCGGGGATGCCTCCAGACCGGACGAAACTCCCGAAGCGAGAGAACCGGAGCGGTGACCCGGCGAGAGCCTGACGCGGTCGGCGAGCGAGACCGACGCGACGGTTAAGCTGGGGAGGGCGAGGACGACCGACGAACACCGAACCGGAGAGCGGCGGACGACGATCCGCCTCGCGAGGGCAGACGACCGAAGCCGACTCGCACGCCGCGATGACGGGAGAGACGCTGTCTACGTTTCGCTTCGGAGAGGGACAGAAAACCATATTTCCGGTAAAATGTGCGTTCCAATCATGAATACGTCCCTAAGACCGGCGATCACTAACACGGATGTAAGATGATCGTCCCTAACAACTATCCATAAGTCTGAAGTTTTTTATACACACAATCTTACTACTTGGTATGCCACGGCGAAACATTGAGAATCGTGATGATTCCCGGCATATCGGCCGGCGACAATGGCTCTCCGCGCTCGGCCTCGCCGGCGCCGTAACGCTCGCCGGCTGTTCCGGAAACGGCGGTGACGGGTCGGACGGCTCTGACGGCGGTGGCGGCGGGGGCGGCGAAGTCGAGGTTCCCGATTTCCCCCGGTTCGGGGTCGGTGACCTCTACGGATCGGAGGTCGCTCGCAACCTGGCACGGGAGGCGTTCGAGGAGTCGGAATACGACTACGGCTTCGACGGGGACGTCATGGTCAACCCCGAAGGAGACCAGGTCGAGATCGACATCTATCACAGCGCCGCCTCCGAGACCAACCAGCTCCTCGCGGAGTTCATCGCACAGGAACTCGAGAACAACCTCGGTATCAGCGTCACTCCCGAAGCGATCGACGGGACTCGGTTCAGTAACGAGTACTACTCGGGCGACCCCGAAGGCGGGACGGATACGGTTAACGGCGAAGAGGTGGAGTGGTCGAACCCCGGACCGCGGAACCCGGGGCCGCGCTCCGTCACGAGCAACGAGGCGTGGGATATGTCGGTCAACTTCGGGCTGAACACGTACCCGCTCAACCCCCTCACGAACCAGACGTTCTTCGACGGGGCGAACGCGAACTTCAACCCGGTCGGCTACTACCCGCAGTTCGACGTCGAGTCCCTGTTCGAGCAGGCGAGGCAGGCGACGAGTCGGGACGAGATCCGGCAGGCGTTCGTTGACATCTTCGCGAACCTCGCGCGCGAACAGCCCTACATCATGCTCACTCTGGGCGACGATATCATCGGGTACAACCCCGACCTCACCGGTCCGATCGAGAACTTCTCGAACGGCTGGGACCTCCCGGCGTGGCACATCGACGACCCCAGCGTGTCGGGCTCGTACGACACGGTCACGGGAGCCAGTTTCAACACGCTGAACCCGCTGTACAACAACGAGTCCGGGGCCGGAACGGCCATCGAGCGCGCGATCGATCCCGGCTACACGTTCGACGAGAACCAGGAGTACTTCCCGCTTTTGTACGACATGTCCACGGAGGACGGCGAGGTGTGGACGTTCGAACTCCGTGATAACCTCCAGTTCAGCGAGCCGTACGGGCAGGTCACCGCCGAGGACTTCGTCTATCAGATCCAGGAGGTCCAACAGGCCGATTGGGCGAACACCGCCGACTCGGACAGCTGGGAGGGCGTCGAAGTCGAGCAGACCGGGGAACTCGAGTTCGAGGCGACGCTGGAAACGTCGAACGTGCTGTGGCCCCAGACGTACGACCCGTACCTCTACCCGATTCCGCGTGCCCTCCTCGAACCGTACGTCGAGGAGGAGGACGTGGAGGGGCTCCAGCAGGACGAGGAGCTCCTCGAACTCCAGTTCTCGGGGAACCTCGGGCCGTTCGAGCTCGAAGAGTGGAACCGCGGCTCGGGTACCGAGTACGTCCGGAACGACGAGTACTACCTCCGGGACATCGACGAGGGGCCGGACCTGTTCTCCGAAGGGCCGCTCTTCGAGGAGGCGTCGATCAGCGTCGTTCAAGAGCAGGCGTCGCGTCTCGGTGCGCTCGAGACGGGCGAGGCGGACGCGGCGGCGATTCCGCCGGAGCAGTACGAGTCGTACAGCGAAGACGATAACGTGACCGTCCGGCAGGTCCCCACGCCGTACAACACGATCATCTCCGTGAACCAGCGCGCGAACGGGTGGAACACCGGTCCGGGCAACATGTTCCAGCTCGTTCCGTTCCGCCAGGCGATGGCGGCGGCGATCGGCAAAGAGGAGCTGATCCAAGGGGTCTACCGCGGACTCGCCTCCTCCCACTTCACCTGGCAGCCCCGCTGGTCCGAGTTCTACCCGTCGACGGACGAGTAAGAGCGAGCCACCCCGTTCTCACCCTACCGACTTACACATCACATGGGATTTGGAAGGTACGTCACCGCTCGGGTTCTCTGGGCAGCAGTCGTATCGCTCATTATCGTCACGATCACGTTCCTGCTGCTCTCGGCCGCGCCGAACCCGGCCGTCCAGCGGGCAGCGACGCAGGCGGCGCTTCAAGGCGGCGATCCGGCGGAGGCGGCCGAGCGGGTACGCGAGCTGCGCGGGCTCGACCAGCCGCTTCACGTCCGGTATTTCGACTTCATCCGGAGCGTGTACACGCTCGACTGGGGCTGGTCCGTGAGCCGGAGCCAGCCCGTGATGGAGGCGGTCACGCAGGCGCTGTACTACACCGCGCAGTACTCGATTCCGTGGACCATCCTCACGATCACCTTGGGGCCGCTCGTCGGCGTCTACTCCGCCGCGAACATGTACAGTTGGAAGGACCACGCGGCGACCGGGTTCGCCTTCTTCGGCTACGCCATCCCGAACTTCTTTTTCGGGATCATCCTCCTGTTGATCTTCGGCGTGTGGCTGGAGGTGATACCGGTGATCTACAACACGAGCGCACCGGTGTTCAGCGTGGAGAACGCGATCCAGCTGTCGGTCCCGGTGTTCGTGTTGGTCACCGGGTCGATCGGCGCCGTCATGCGCGTCTCCCGGAACGAGTCCGCGGAGTTCCAGAACGCCGACTTCATGAAGACGGCAAAGGCGAAGGGGGTCTCCCCGCTTCGTGCGTACGCGTATCACGTCATGCGACCGACCCTCGTCCCGCTCTCGACGACGCTCGTGGGACAGCTCCTCGCGCTGTTCCTCGGGTCGTCACTCCTCGTCGAGGTCGTGTTCGGTATCCCCGGACTGGGACGGTTGACTTACGAAGCGCTGCTCGCACAGGACACGAACCTCGTGTTGGGGACGACGCTGTTCTTCACCTTCGTCGCCGTCATCGGGAACCTCCTCGAGGACATCGTGTTCACCGTGCTCGACCCGCGGATCAGCTACGATGACAGGTAACATAACCGAAAACAATGGCAACTGAAGACTCCGAACGGTTCGATCAAGTCGACTGGAACGACCTCTCGCGGTCGGGGCGGTTCGATCTGTCGACCAACTCGATCGGGATGCTGCTGACGACCCTGCCGCTCGCGCTGCTCGGCGTGTACGACTGGCGCTTCACCGGCCAGCGCACCCCGACCTTCGAGTTCATCGGCCTCGAACGGAACTTGGAGAGTCTCGACTTCTTCTTCATCTTCACGCTGTTCCTGGCGTTCTGGTACCTCGTCTTGCCGCTGTACCAGAACCCGCGGATGACGCGGTACTACTGGAAGGAGTTCAAGCGCAACCGCCCCGCGGTCGTGAGCCTCGGCTGGCTCGGCATCGTGTTCGTCGGCGGGCTCGTCGGCCCGCTCGTCATGAACGCGCCGCAACAGGACCTGTTCATCGCCTACCAGCCGCCGGTGTTCACCTCCGTCGTCGACACGACACCGGCGACGTGCGTCGGCGAGGTGATGAACGGACGGTGCTACGGCACCTGGCAACACCCGCTCGGGACCACGCAGGGCGGGAAGGACGTGTTCACGATGATCGTCTACGGGATGACGATCAGCATGCAGATCGCCTTCATCACGACGACTATCGTCGCCACGATCGGGATCTCGTTCGGGACGCTCAGCGCGTACGCCGGCGGGTGGGTCGACGAAATCATGATGCGGTTCGTCGACATCATCCTCTCGTTCCCGACGTTCCTGATGTTCCTGCTCATCCTGTACATCTACGGGGCCGGGCTGGGGATGTTCATCGTGGTGTTCTCGCTGTTCGCCTGGGGCGGGACCGCCCGCTACATCCGGAGCAAGTCGCTGTCGATCTCCGAGGAGGAGTTCATCAAGGCGAGCCGGATCAGCGGCGCGAGCACGTATCAAGTGATCCGCGGACACGTCGTGCCGAACGCGGCGAGCAGCATCATCACCCAGCTCACGCTGCTCATTCCCGGCTTCCTGCTCGCGGAGGCCCAGCTCGCGTTCCTCGGGATCGGCGACTCGACGGTGCCCTCGTGGGGGCAGCTCATCTCCGCCGGGCGGAGCGACCTCTCGTTCGCCCCGTGGATCGTGTTAGCGCCGGGTATCGTGCTGTTCCTGACCATCCTCGCGTTCAACTTCCTCGGTGACGCGCTGTTGGACGCGCTGAACCCCGAAGCGGAGGCGGAGAACGAATAATGGCCGACGATCAGCCACTACTCGAGGTCGAAAACCTCACGACGACGTTCAGCACCGACAACGGAACGCTCACCGCGGTCGACGGGATCGACTTCAGCGTCGACACCGGCGAGACGGTGTGTATCGTCGGCGAGTCGGGGTCCGGAAAGACGGTCGCGACGGAGTCGATCACGCGGATTATCAACACCCCGCCGGGAGAGATCGAGGGGACCGTCCGGTACGACGGGCGCGACCTGCTGTCGCTCCCCGAATCGGAGCTTCAGAACATCCGGGGCAACGAGATCGCACACATCTTCCAGAACCCGCAGGAGGCGATGAACCACTGCTACACGGTCGGGTGGCAGATCACCGAGGCGCTCCAGATCCACCAGGACGTCTCCGACGACGAGGCCCGCGCGAAGGCGGTCGACCTCATGGACCGCGTCGGGATCGCGAACGCGAGCTCGCGGTTCGACGACTACCCGCACGAGTTCTCCGGCGGACAGAAGCAGCGCGTGATGATCGCGATGGCGCTCGTCGGGGACCCCGACCTGCTCATCGCCGACGAGCCCACGACCGCGCTCGACGTGACCGTCCAAGCGCAGATCCTGCGGCTCCTCGACGACCTCCAAGAGGAGTTCGAGATGGGAATCCTGTTCGTCACGCACGACCTCGGCGTCGTCGCGGAGATCGCCGACCGGATCGTCGTGATGTACGCCGGGAAGGTGATGGAGCGGGGCGGCGTCCTCGACATCTTCGATCACCCCGGGCATCCGTACACACAGCAACTGCTGGAGTGTTTGCCGGAGTTCGGGGGATCCGGCGGCGGCATTCCGGGGACGCTCCCGGACCCGCACGACCCGCCGGACGGCTGCCGGTTCGCTCCGCGGTGCGAGTACGCCGAGGAGGCGTGTCGCACCGGCGACCAGCCGGACGAGGTCGAGGTGGCGCCGAGCCAGGAGGTCTCCTGCGTCCACTACGGGCCGGGCGGCAACCCGTCGGTAGTCAGGAGCGACGGGCTCGGACCGGGCGACGGAGCGGCCGACGGCGACAGCGAGGTGGGTCCCGCCGATGACTGAGCCGCTGCTCTCGGTCCGCGACCTGAAGAAACACTACCCGATCCGGAAGGGGCTGTTCAACCGGAAGGTCGGCGCCGCCCGCGCCGTCGACGGGATCAGCTTCGACATCGAAGAGGGCGAAACGCTCGGACTCGTCGGCGAGTCCGGGTGCGGGAAGTCGACCGCGGCGAGTTCGGTGATCCACTTGGAGGAGCCGACCTCGGGCGAGGTCATCTTCAACGGGAACGGACGCGGGGGCGCGACGCGCGACCCCGACGGAACCCACCCCAACGACGTGACGCAGTTCGACGACGACGAGATGATGGCGTTCCGGCGGGGCGCCCAGATGATCTTCCAAGACCCGTCGTCGAGCTTCGACCCGCGGGTGTCCGTGGGGAACGCCGTCGGCGAGCTGCTCAAGGTCCACGGGATGAGCGACCGCCACCGGCGTCGCGCCATCGTCGAGGACCTGCTCGAACGCGTCGGGCTCTCGGCGAGCGACTTCGACCGGTACCCGCACGAGTTCTCCGGCGGGCAGAAACAGCGGATCGCGCTCGCCCGGGCGCTCGTGTTGAACCCGGACCTCATCATCGCCGACGAGCCGGTGAGCGCGCTCGACGTCTCCATCCAGGCGGAGATACTCTCGCTGATCAACGACCTCCAAGACGAGTTCGGGCTGTCGCTTCTGTTCATCAGCCACGACATGTCCGTCATCCGCCAGATCTGTGACCGCGTGGCCGTGATGTACCTCGGCGAGATAGTCGAGATCGGGCCGGTGGAGGAGATCTTCACCGACCCGCAACACCCATACACCGAGGCGCTGCTGTCCTCGATCCCGACGCCGGACCCGCGCGCGAGCGTCGGCGGCATCGAGCTGAAGGGCACCGTGCCGAGTCCGACGAACCCGCCGAGCGGGTGTCGGTTCCACACCCGGTGTCACAAGGTGATCCAACCGGACGGCGTCGACGTCGATCAGGCCGACTGGCGCGGGCTGTTGAACTTCCACGACAAGGTCAGCGCGGGCGAGGTCGACGTCGAACAGGTCCGCGAGAACATCGTCGCCGGCGGCTCCGACCCGACCGACGCGGAGGTCCAGGCGGAGATCCGCCGGGAGTTCGACATCGGGGAGACCGTCGACGACCCCGACCTCGAACGGACCCTCTCGGAGGCGCTGGATCTCCTGATCGACGGGAACGACGAGCGGGCGGGAGAGGTCTTGCGAAACGCGATCACGACGCCGTGCGCCGAGACCGAGCCGGAACGGACGGTCCACACGCCGGACCACGAGTCCGCCTGTCTCCGACACGAGGGTCAGGCGGCCGCGGAGCCGAACCCCGCGGACGACTGATCCCGGCCGCGACCGAGCCGGGACCGCTCACTCGGTCGTCGACGCGAGCGACGCCGGGTCGATCCGCCGCGGCTCCGGTACTGGTTTTCCCGCCGGAGCGACCGCCACGTCGCCGCGAGACTCGTCGCCCGACGCGTCTCCGCCGCCCGTCGCCGCGAGCACCGCCGTCCCGCCGGCGGAGAGCGGGGCGACGAAGCCGGCGGCGAGCGCCGAGGGGTCGGAGAAGGGTGCTCTGAGGACGACTCGCGTCTCGTCTCCGATCCCGGCGGCCTCGACCGCGGCCGCGGCGCGCGAACAGAGGTCGCGGTGGCTGACCGACAGGTCCGCCCCGCGGACGACGGCGTCGTCGGGGGCGATGTCGCTCGGCGGCATCCCGGGGTTCTCGCTCCACAGCTCCTGTTCCCAGTGCGTGGTGTCGGGACGCTCGGGCGAGCCGCCGAAGGCGGCGAGGTTCGTTCCTGGCGCCGGATCGAGCGCGGCCGCGGTCGCGACCGGTGCGAGGACGACGCGGTCGCCGGCGTCGATCCCCGCCGCCGGGTCGAACCGGACCGGCGCCCCGACGGCGGCCGCGCCGAGGAACGCGAGCGTCGTGTGGAATCCCGGAATCGGCTCGACGGCCACGGTCGCGCCCGTCCGGACGCCGAGGTACCGGAGCACGTTCGCCGCCTTGTAGCCGTTCGTGATCAGGTCGTGGGAGGTCCGTTCCCGGCCGTCCGGCGTCACGAGCGCCACGTCGCGACTGCGTCGGTCGCGCGCGAGGAGTTCGCCGACGAGTTCCATACTCGGTTCTCGGAACGCGCGCGTCTTAACGCTGCGGCGTCCCGGAGGCGACCCCGCGGCCCGACCGGACTGCGTCGGGGCGGCGTCAGGGCGCGCCGGCGATCACCATCTTCGAGCCGTCGGCCGAGAAGGCGAGGTCGCGGGTGGACTCCGGGTCGACCCGGACCGCGTCGCCGGGCGCGAGGGCGACGGCGTCCCCGTCGACGGTGAGCGTCGCCTCGCCGTGGAGCAGCAGGTACACCTCCTCGTGGTCGGCGTCGCCGTGGTCGTGTTCCATCCCCTCCCAGCCGTCGTCGGCCTCGACGACGGTCACGCCGAGCCGCTCGCAGTCGAGCGCCTCTCGGAGGAAGAACATCCCGGGCGCGCGCAGTTCCACGTCGTCGTAGGCCGTCGTGTCGTAGCCCATGCGCTGACCGTCGCCGCGAGGGATCGAAAAGCTACGGGCCGTGAGGGAAGAGGCGCGGCGCCGCGAACGCCACTCAGAAGGAGCTTTTTAGCTTCTCGAAGAAGCCGCCGCCGACGTCGATGTCCTCGCCGCCGGCCTCCGCGAACGCCTCCAGCGCCTCGCGCTGCTCGTCGTTGAGCGACTCGGGCACGACGACGGCGACCTGGACGTAGAGGTCGCCGCGACCGCGACGACGGAGGCGGGGCATCCCTTTGCCCTGAAGCCGGAAGGTCTCGCCGCTCTGGGTCCCCGCGGGGACATCCATCTCGACCGTTCCGTCGACCGTCTCCACCTCGACGGTGTCGCCGAAGACGGCCTGCGGGAAGGATATCGCCTCGTTGACGCGGAGGTCGTCGCCGTCGCGCTCGAACCGGTCGCCGACGTCGACATCGACCTCGATGAGCAGGTCGCCTCTCGGGCCACCGTTCTCCCCGGGCGCGCCCTCGCGCTCCATCCGGAGGCTCTGCCCGGAGCGAATCCCGGCCGGGATCTCGACCGACAGCGTCGCCTCCTCGCGGACGACGCCGTCGCCGCCGCAGTCGGCGCAGTCCTCGCTGTACAGCTCGCCCTCGCCCTCGCAGCGGGGACACGTCGACGTCTGCTGGACGCGCCCGAGCGGCGTCTGCTGGACCTGCTGGACCTGCCCGCGGCCGTTACACTGCGGGCAGGTCTCCACGTCGGCGTCCGGGGGATGCCCCGCGCCGCCGCAGGTGTCGCACTCGGTCGGTCGCGTGAGCGTGACCTCCTTGGTCGCCCCGTTGAACGCCTCTTCGAGGTCGATCGTCAGTCCGGTCTTGAGGTCGCGCCCCTGCCGCGGGCGGTTGCCGCCGCCACCGCCGCCGCGGCCGCGACCGCCGCCACCGAAGAACTGGTTGAAGATGTCCTCGAACCCGCCGGCGCCGCCAGCGCCGCCGGCCCCGCCGAAGGGACCGCCGGCGCCGCCCGGACCGGCACCGCCGCCGGTCGCGCCGCGCTTGTCGGCCTGGGTGAACCGATCGTGGCCCATCTGGTCGTACTGCTGGCGCTTCTGCTCGTCGGTGAGCACCTCCTTGGCCTTCTGGATCTTCTTGAACCGCTCCTCGGCGTTCTCGTCGTCGCTGACGTCGGGGTGGTGTTCGGCGGCCTGCTTGCGGTACGCCTTCTTGATCTCCTCCTCGCTGGCGTCCCGCGACACGCCGAGGACGTCGTAGAAATCTTCGGTCATGCGTTGCGTTTGTTAATTGGTGTTGATCGACGGGTCGATTTAAGCGGCGGGGTCGAGGCGTCGAGCGTCGGGTGAGAGGGCGTTACTCCTCGTCGTCGTCTACGTCCTCGAAGTCGGCGTCGACGTACTCCTCGTCGTCCGCGTCGCCGCCGGGACCGGCACCGCCGGGGCCCGCCGCACCGCCCGGACCGCCCGGACCGCCAGCGCCGCCCATCCCGCCGGGACCGGCGCCGCCCGCGCCGCCCGGGCCGGCCTGCGCGGCCTGTCCCTCGTACATCTGCTTGCCGATCTCTTGGAGCTCCTCGGTGAGCGCCTCGGTCACGGACTCGATCTCGTCGGTCTCGGCGTCCTCGTCTTCGAGCACGTCCTCGACGTCCTCGATGGCCGCCTCGATGTCGGCGACGAGCTCGTCGTCGTCGAGCTCCTCCTCGTTCTCTTCGAGGAGGGTCTCGGCGCGCTGGATCGTCGTCTCGGCCTCGTTGCGGGCCTCGATCCGCTCGCGGCGAGCCTCGTCCTCCTCGGCGTGCTTCTCGGCCTCCTCTTGCATCTCCTCGATCTCCTCGTCGGAGAGGCCGACGCCGCCCTCGATGGTGATCGACTCGGCGTTACCGGAGCCCTGATCCTCTGCTTCCACGTTGACGATCCCGTTCTCGTCGATGTTGAACGAGACCTCGATCTGCGGGGTTCCGGCCGGCGCCGGCGGGATGCCGGAGAGCTGGAACGCGCCGAGCAGCTCGTTCTCCTCGGCGATCTCGCGTTCGCCCTGGAAGACGCGGACGTTGACGGAGGTCTGGTTGTCCGCGGCCGTGGTGAACACCTTCGACTCCTCGGTCGGGATCGTGGTGTTCTTCTCGATGAGCCGCTCGAAGAGGCCGCCCTTCACCTCGATACCGAGCGAGAGCGGAGTCACGTCGAGGAGGACGATGTCGTCGACGTCGCCGGAGAGCACGCCGCCCTGGACCGCCGCACCGAGCGCGACCGCCTCGTCGGGGTTGACGTTCTTCTTCGGCTCCTGGCCGACGAGCTCTTCGACCTTCTCCTGGACCTGCGGCATCCGTGTCGAGCCGCCGACGAGGATGACCTCGTCGATGTCCGACTTCGAGTAGTCGGCGTCGGCGAGCGCCTGCTCGGTCGGCTCGACGGTACGGTTGATGAGGTCAGCGGTGAGGCTCTCGAACGTCGCGCGGGTGACGGACTGTTCGAGGTGGACCGGCCCGCTGTCGGTCGCGGTGATGAACGGGAGGTTGACCGTGGTCTCCTTCTTGTTCGACAGCTCGATCTTCGCCTCCTCGGCGGCGTCCTTCAGGCGCTGGAGCGCCTGCCGGTCGTCGCGGAGGTCGATCCCGTGGTTGTTCTGGAACTCGTCGGCGAGGTGGTCGATGAGCGCCTCGTCCCAGTCGTCGCCGCCGAGGTCGTTGTCCCCGTTCGTGGCGACGACCTCGTAGACGCCGCCGCCGAGGTCGAGGACCGACACGTCGAACGTGCCGCCGCCGAGGTCGTACACGAGGACGGTCTGGTCGGACTCGTCGTCGAGCCCGTACGCCATGGAGGCGGCCGTCGGCTCGTTGACGATGCGCTCGACGTCGAAGCCGGCGATCTCGCCGGCGTCCTTCGTCGCCTGCCGCTGCTTGTCGTTGAAGTACGCGGGGACGGTGATGACCGCCTTCTCGACGTCGTCGCCGAGGTACTCCTCGGCGTCGCGTTTGATCTTCTGGAGGATCATCGCCGAGACCTGCTCCGGCGTGTACTCCTCGTCGCCGATCTCGACGGTGTAGTCGCCGTCGCCCATGTGCCGCTTGATCGACTGGATCGTGCGGTCGGGGTTCTGGACGGCCTGGTTCTTCGCCGGCTTGCCGACGAGGCGCTCGTCGTCGTCGGCGAATGCGACGACCGAGGGCGTCGTCCGGTCGCCCTCGGCGTTGGCGATGATCTCGGGCTCGTCGCCCTCCATCACCGCGAACGCGGAGTTGGTGGTACCGAGGTCGATACCGAGAATTTTGTTGCTCGCCATCTTGGTCACAGATAGCGGCTTGTTTCGGTTAAAGGTTACTAGACGCCGCGATCTCCCCGGGAGAAGAAAGCCGCCGCCGTCGTGCGTTTTCTCGATCGTGTGAGTCGCTCACATCGATGTTTTTATACCGATCCGCAAACGCAGCGCCGGTCTCGGGCTCGCGGACGCGAACCGGCCCGGACTCGCCGGCTCAGATCCCGCTCACGAGGTCTTCGAGGACCGCCTCGGGGTCGTCGGCCTTCGCGACGCCGGAGGCCAGCAGGACGCCGGCGGCCCCGAGGTCGCCGGCGGTCGACACGTCCTCGCCGGTGGAGACACCGGCGCCGCAGAACACGTCAACCGCGGGGTCGACGGCCTCGGCGGCCGCGACCGCGTCCTCGACGATACCCGGGTCCGCGGTGGCGACGGAGACGTCGCCGCCGATGAGCTTCGGGGGCTCGACCGCGACGGCGTCAGGGCCGAGCGCGGCGGCGGCGCCGACCTGCGCGGGGTTGTTCGCGCAGACGATCGTCTCCAGGTCAGCGCGCTCGGCCGTGCGGACCGAACCGTCGATGTCGGCGAGCTTCAGTCGCTTCTCCGAGTGGTTGATCAGGGTCCCCTCGGCGCCGTTGTCGGCGGTGGCTTCGGCGAGCGTCGAACCCGTGTGCGAACCGTGCTCGTTCGGCGAGACGTGCTGCGCCCACGTCTCGACGCCCGTCTCGGCGACGCGGGCGAGGTCGGCCGCCTGCGGCGAGACGGCGATCCGCGCGCCGGACGCCTCGGCGACGTCGCGGGCCGCGGTCGCTACCTCGATCGGATCGCACGGGTACGCCTTGAGGTTCACCAAGATGAACATACCTCTACTCGGGGAGCGCGGCGCAAATAGGTTCGTGCTTCGCGACGCTCGCTCGGGGTCCCGTCGTTTCGACCCCTCACAACCCCGGGAACCGGGCGACCCGGGGGGCGGAGAGCAGAAACGACCTTATACCCCGATGCTGTGGGTCCGACAAGAGATGTCCCTCATCGAGCTCATCGCCGGCGTGGAAGCCCACGAGGCCACGCTGACCGTGTTCAACGCAGAACCGGCGGTTACGGAGGAGCTCCGGGAGTATTTCGCCGACCGCAACGTCCGGATCGTCGACGATCAGACCGCCTCCGGACCGGAGGCGTTCGCCGTGCTGGCGCGGGACGGCGAGTTCGTCACGGGCGTCACCGTGGACGAGCTGCTGCCGGGGCGGGGCGGAGACGAGGGGGAGACACCCGCGGAGCGAGGTGAGACGCCCGGCAACGTCGGGAAGCCGGTGTTGGATCACCTCGACGAGACGATGTTTACCTCCTACTCCCGCGAGGACATGGTCGCCGCGTCGCGGGAGATCGAGGACCGCGCCTGGCGGGTCGGCGACGGAGAGCTCCACGCGGGGTTCCAGACCCTCGACGTCCTCACCGGGGAGGCGGACACCTACGACCTGCTCGGCGAGAAGGACCGGCTCGACGTCCACGCGTACGCCGCCGCCGAGGGCGACGCACCCGACGTCGGCACCTACACGGTCCACGTCGGCGAGACCGCCGAGATCCGCGAGACGTGGTTCGTCGCGTACGACGGGGGCGGCTACGAGGACGCCAAGTGCGCGCTGCTCGCCGAGGAGCGCGCGCCCGGCGAGTTCTACGGGTTCTGGAGCTACGACCCCGAGACGGTCGACTACATCATCGACTACCTGACCGAGCGGTACGGCGGATCGGAGCAGACGGACGGCGGCGGCGCGACCGTCTGAGGGCCGGGAATAACGAGTACGGCGGGGCCGGAGCGTCGTCGCGGCTCAGTCCTTCCGCTTGACGACGTCGCCGAGCGTCATCGTGCCGGCGTCGTCCGTCTCCCAGTCGGCGTCGTCGGTCGACTGCCCCTCGACCAGCGAGATGTCGAGCGCGCGCTCGAGCTTGCGCTGGACCTCGTCGGTCGGGAGCGTGTCGGCGCGTTCGAGCTTGCGGATGAGGCTCGCCTTCTCGTTGAGCTGGTCGGCCAGCTCCTCCTGGCTCAGCCCGCGCGACTCCCGCGCATCGCGGATCAGCTCGTCGTAGTCGGTGGCGATCTCGTCCATGTCGTCGAACATGTCGCGGGGGCGAGTCGAGCTCCCCGACGAGCCGCCGGAGCCGGACGATCCGGACGACGAAGACGACTTCCCGGTGCTGGAGCTGGTGGAGTACTTGCCGCCGCCGGAGCTCGTCGACTCGTCGCGGACCTCGGTGCCGAAGTCCGTACACGAGCTACAGAGCTCCAGCTCGGCGCCTTCGACCTTCGTCGTCGTCAGCGAGGCCTCCTCGGCGCCGCACATCTCACACTGGGGCATACGCGACGCTAGCGCTCCCGATGGTATAAAGGGTGTGCCGCGGCGCCGGGCGCGGGTCACGCCGGCGAGGCCCCGACCGCAATCGTGCCGCTGTCGGTACCGACTTGTCGCCGCGGCCGGCAGGACTGGTATGGACGTCCACGTCACGCGCTCGACCCTGCGAGGGACCGCCCGCGCGCCGCCGTCGAAGAGCTACACCCACCGCGCGCTGCTCGCCGCCGGCTACAGCGACGGCGCGACCGTCGAGTCGCCGCTGGTGTCCGCGGACACGCGAGCGACCGCCCGCGCCGTCGCGGCGTTCGGCGGTTCGGTCGCGCGCGCCGGAGACGGGAGTTCGACCGCCGAAGGCGAGCCCGACCTGACGGGCGCCGACGCGCTCTCGGTCGAGGGGTTCGGCGGCCGCCCCGCCGTCCCCGACGACGTGATCGACTGCGCGAACTCTGGGACGACGATGCGGCTGGTCACCGCCGCGGCCGCGCTCGCGGACGGCACCACCGTCCTCACCGGGGACGAGTCGCTCCGCTCGCGCCCGCAGGGTCCGCTCCTCGACGCGCTCGCCGACCTCGACGTCCGCGCGGAGTCGACGCGGTCGAACGGGCAGGCCCCGCTCGTCGTGACCGGCCCGCTCGCCGGCGGCGAGGTCGCCATCCCCGGCGACGTCTCCTCGCAGTACGTCACCGCGCTGCTGATGGCGGGCGCCGTCACCGAGGAGGGGATCGAGGTAGAGCTCACGACCGACCTCAAGTCGGCGCCGTACGTCGACATCACGCTCGAACTGCTCGCCGACTTCGGCGTCGAGGCGACCCCGGTCGACGAGGACGGCGATCCGCTCGACGGTGCCGCGGGCGCCGCAGGGTTCTCGGTCCCGGGCGGACAGACGTACGCGCCGAGCGACGAGACGTACGCGGTCCCCGGCGACTTCTCCTCTATCTCGTACCTCCTCGGCGCGGGCGCGGTCGCGGCCGCGCCCGGCGAGCCGCTCCGGATCGAGGGCGCCCGGCCGAGCGCGCAGGGCGACGCCGCGATCGTCGAGATCGTCGAGCGCATGGGCGCGCCCGTCGACTGGGACCGCGAGGCCGGCGCGATCGCGGTCGAGCGCGGCGATCTCTCCGGCGTCACCGTCGACGTGGGGGGAACGCCCGACCTGCTCCCGACGATCGCCGCGCTCGGCGCGGTCGCGGACGGGGAGACGCGGATCGAGAACTGCGAGCACGTCCGCTACAAGGAGACCGACCGGGTGTCCGCGATGGCCGAGGAACTCGAAAATCTCGGCGCCGAGACGACCGAAGGGCGGGACGTACTCACGATTCACGGAGGCGAAAGCGATCTCGTCGGGGCGACCGTCGACGGCCGAGCCGACCACCGGATCGTGATGGCGCTGTCCGTCGCCGCGCTGGCGGCCGAGGGGACGACGACCGTCCGCGGCGCCGAACACGTCGACGTCTCCTTCCCCGGCTTCTTCGACGCGATGGCCGACCTCGGGGCGACCGTCGAGCGCGGGGACGCGCGGGGAAGGGAATAGTTATAGCCGTTCGCAATCCACACAATAGTATATGGTGGCAGACAGCAGATGAGCGGTAACCCGGCGTCGAACGGAGCGGCGGACGGACCGAACGCGGCGGTCGTCGTCGGCGTCGTGTTCTCGGCGATCGTGGTGCTCACCGTGATCGCGTACACGGTGACTGTGACCACGGTCAACCTGCTTGCCGTCGACCTGCTCGCGTACCCGGTCGGCGGGGTCGCGCCGTTCGTCGTGATCACTGGGGCCATTCTCACGATCCCGATAATGATTCCGACCGCGCTGATCTCGATGAAGCGACTCGGCTGACCGCGGTCGCGGCGTCATCCGGTCACCGCTCGAAGCGCGACGGTCGCCGCCGAATCCGGACCGACGGCTACACAAGCCCACCGGACCGACACACGCGTATGGACGACATCGACGTCGAGCCCGTCGACCGGGTCGACGAGGCCGACGACGACACCGCGGTCGAGCCCGCGGAGACGGACGAGGAGCTGACCGTCGACGAGGAGCTCGCCGACCTGCCCGCGGGCGTCGACGCGCCCGACTACGTGCTGTACGGCGGGAAGGGCGGCGTTGGAAAGACGACGATGGCGGCCGCGACGGGGCTCGCCTCGGCCGCGGGCGGCGTCCGGACGCTCGTCGTCTCGACCGACCCCGCGCACTCGCTGTCGGACACCTACGAGACCGAGATCCCCGCCGAGCCGGCGCGCATCCGCGAGGACGTGCCCCTGTACGCCGCCGAGATCGACCCCGACGCCGCGGTCGACGAGGGGATGTTCGGGGCGGACGGCGACCCGCTCGGCGGGCTCGGCGAGATGGGCGACGCGATGGGCGGCATGGGCGGCGAGGGGCCGATGGGCGGCGCCGAGGGCGAGGACGGCGAGGGGCTCGGCGGACTCCTCGGCGGCACGATGCCCGGCGCCGACGAGGCGGCGGCGATGCGCCAGCTGCTGGAGTACCTCGACGACCCGCGGTTCGACCGCGTCGTCGTCGACACCGCGCCGACCGGTCACACGCTCCGCCTGCTCCAACTGCCGGAGATCATGGACTCGATGCTCGGGCGCGTGATGAAGCTCCGGCAGCGCTTCTCCGGGATGATGGACGGGATCAAGGGGATGTTCGGCGGCGGCGACGACGACCCCGACCCCTCGGCGGACCTCGAGGAGCTCCGCGAACGCATCGAGCGACTCCGAGCGGTCCTGCGCGACCCCGCGAAGACGGACTTCCGCGTCGTGATGATCCCCGAGGAGATGAGCGTCGTCGAGTCCGAGCGGCTCGTCGCGCGGCTCGACGAGTTCGGAATCCCGGTGAACACGCTCGTCGTCAACCGTGTGATGGAGGGCGTCGGCGACGTGACCGGCGGGAACGGGGCCGGGATCGACCCCGACTGGGTGGTCGAGCCCAACCCCGACACCTGCGAGTTCTGCGCCCGCCGGTGGGAGGTCCAGCAGAGCGCGCTCCGCCAGGCGACGGACCTGTTCCGCGCCCGGGACGTGAAGCGGGTGCCGCTGCTCGCGAACGAGGTCCGGGGTGAGGCCGCGCTGCGGGTCGTCGCGGCCTGTCTGGACTGAGCGGTCCGACTACGGCTCGCGTCCGGCGCTACTCGGTCGCGCTCCCGAAGATCCGGTCCCGGACCAGCTCCGCGACGCCCGCGAGGTGCGCCTGTCCGAACAGCCCGACCAGCACCGCGCCCGCGGTGTTGTACATGAGATCGAGCACGGTGTCGTCGAGCCCGTGCTGCGCGAGCGGCATGTCGATGCCGGTCTCGGTCGCGACGATGTCTAAGCCGAACTCGAACAGCTCCCAGAGCACGCCGAACGCGAGGACGATGAGGACGATGAAGACGAACGCGAACCGCGACGGGATCCGGATCCCGTCGCTGTGGAGGTCGACCGCCCGGAGCGTCGTGTAGCCGACTGCGGCGACCAGGGAGGCCGACAGCGCGTGCGTCATGTGGTCCCACCACTCGACGCGGGCGTAGAACCCGGCCGAGCCGACCGTGTGGAGGAACACGGCCGTCGTGATCCACAGGGCGAGCCACGGGTCGAGCGGGAGGTCGTACCGGCGCTCGAGCGCCGCGGGGACCAGCGTGACGAGGAGCGCAATGACCCCGTTGCTTACTGCCTTCTGCTCGCCCGCGAGGAAGCCGTACGCGACGATGCCGACGAGCAGGACCTGCATCGCGCCCGTGAGTCGACGCTGCGACGCGAGCGACAGCCGAGGGAGCAGCGTCATCGCCGCACCACCCGGCGGATGACGCGACGGAGGAGGCGTCCCCGGCGGCGGAAGTAGCCGTCGAAGAGGAGTCCGGCCGCGATCCCGGCCAGCGTGACGTACATGTACTCGGTCATCAGCGCGTCGTTCGTCGTCAGGTACGCGGTGCCGACGCGCTGGTCGAGGTTCCAGCGCAGCACCGTCCACACCGCCGCCGTCGCCAGCGTCGTCATCACGACGAAGGCGACCGCGAACCAGTGGGTGAGCCGCAGCGACGTGAACATGTGGAGGTCGACGGCGATCACGAGCGCCAGCGCCGCGATGGCGACGTACGCCGCGAACGTCCCTAACTCGCCGCCGAGGAGCGCGCCCACGAGGACCGGGAGCAGCGCGAGGCCCACCAGCTCGGCCGGGAGCATCGTCCGCCAGTCGCGAGCCGCGACCGTGGGCGCGAGCAAGACGCCGCCGAGTCCGACCGCGATCGCCGCCGACAGCAGGTCGTAGTCGAGCGCGCTCTCGACGAGGACCCCGCCCAGGACGGCGATCATCGCCCACGCGACGAGGGCGTTGAGCCGGCCGTCGCGGATCAGCTGCGTGAGTCTGTCCTCGACGGATCCCAGCGTGCCGGCGAGTTCTTCGCCGGACTCCCCGTCGCCGACGCTCGCGTCGGAGCCGGTCTCGGCGTCGCGGCGTCGGTCTCCGTCCATGTCCGGTACCGAGGCCGGGGAGGATTATAAGCTGTCGCTCCGGATCAGCGGTGGGCGCGACGGTGTACGGCGGCGAACGGGTCCCGAGACCGGCGGCGAACGGACGCGCTTTTATCTTCCACGGCCGTGTTGTCGGTATGAACTGTCGGCGGTGTGGGACCCCGTTAGAGAAGCCGGGGGACTACTGTTTGACCTGTAACACCGCCAACGCCGACGCGGTCGTCGCCGAGTTCGACGCCGACCGCGCGCACCTGACGATGTTGGACGAGGACGCCGTCGTCGGCGAGACGACGATCACCACGCGCCCGGAGGACACCGAGCGCCTGACGGAGGTCCAACTGCGGAACTTCGCGGGGCGCGTCGCCGACGAGATCCGACGCAAGCGACCGGAGACCGTCTACGCCGCCGGCGAGCGCGAGCCGCTCCGCGAGACGCGCGCGCAGCTCCACCACGAGTTCTACCGGGTGCCCGACGGCGGCGCCGGCGGGAGCGACCGAGACGGGACAACGTCGAGCGACCCCGCAGACGACGGCGGGAAGCCGGACGTGAGCCCCCTCGTAGAGTGGGTGCTCGACCGTCGCGGCGACCGGTCGCTGGCGGTGGTCGAGACCCCGCCGCGCGAGAAGATCGGCGGGTCGCACTCGACGCTCATCGGCGACCGCAAGGGGCGGAAGGCCGTCCAGACCGTCGCGGAACACCCGCACGTGAAGAAGATCGTTCCCGGTCCCATCGACGCCGGCGGGACGGGGTCGCGGACCGGCCTCCGCGCGAAGGCGACGCGCGCGGGGACCAACGGCAACGTCCGGCTACTCCTGCGGGACGGCTCCAGCGTCCAGGAGAACCGGATCGTCACCACGGCGATGGACCGCGAGACCGGCGAGCGCGTCCGCGAGGACCTCAACGAGGCGCTCCGGGACGCGGAGCTCCAAGACGTGTAGCTTCCGGCCCCGCCCGCCGTGTGCGGATCTGGCGTCCGATGTCCGTATCTCGGTCGCAGCGCCCGGAAGCGGCCACTACCGACCGCGTCGCTGTCGCGGGGTTTTTCACGAGACCGGTCGTTGCGAGCGGTGTGAGTACCCTCGTCACGCTCGGCGCGGGCGTCGTCTTCGGGCTGGCGCTCGCGGCGCCGCCCGGTCCGATGAACGCGGTGATCGCCGAGGAGGCCGTCCTCCGCGGTCGCTTCGCCGGCTTCCGGGCCGGCCTCGGCGCGGCGACCGCCGACGCGATCTTCTTCGTCCTCGCGTACGTCGGCGTCGTCGCGGTCGTGGAGTCGTTCCCGCTGTTACAGGGCGTCATGGTCGCGGTCGGCGGCGTCCTTATGCTGTACTTCGCCGTCGGCGCGGCCCAAGGCGCGCGGGCGTCGTTCCGTCCGACCTCCGGCGAGGAGCCGATCGCGGCCGAGGGGAAGGGGTTCCGCAAGGCGCTGGTGCTCGCCCTGACGAACCCGTACCAGGTGCTGTTCTGGCTGACGATCGGCGTCGGCCTGCTTCAGCCGGGCGAACTCGACGTGTTGTCCCGGCTCCCGGTGGTCGGAGCCGACCTCGCCGGGACGCTCGTGGTCGCCACCGGCTCGCCCGCGCTCATCGGCGGGTTCTTCCTCGGCGTGCTGGTCTGGGTCCTCGGCTTCCCCACGGGACTCGTCGCCGCGGAGCGCAGGATCGAGGCGTTCGCCCCGATCGTCGCCGTCGCGTCGGCGTTCGTGCTCGCCGGCTTCGGCGTCTACTTCCTCTACGACGCGGCGACGACGCTGGCCGCGCTTGGGGCGTAACCGGGGCGGCCGTCGCCCGTCGGCCGCTCCGCGGCGGTCGCGCCCGCCGTACATGGACAACGGCTTTGACCCGTCGGCGCGACCGTCCCGTATGTTCGAGAAGACGACGTGGATCAAGCTCCCGCGGAACGTCCTCGTGGGACACGACGTCCTCGACGACCTCGGGGAGGCGGTCGGCGAACTCTATCTCACCGGGCGGCCGCTGATCGTGACGAGCCCGACGCCGAACGAGATCGCCGGCGACCGCGTCAGAGCCCAGTTCGACGACCCCGCGACCGCGGTCGTGGAGAACGCCTCCTTCGCGGCCGTCGAGGACCTGAAGGAGACCGCGGAGGCGGTCGACCCGGGCTACCTCATCGCGCTCGGCGGCGGCAAGCCGATCGACATCGCGAAGATGGCAGCCGACCACCTCGACGTCGGCTTCGTCTCCGTCCCGACGGTCGCCTCCCACGACGGTATCGTCTCGGGGCGCTCGTCGATCCCAGAGGGCGACACGCGTCACTCGGTCGCCGCCGACCCGCCGCTCGCCGTCGTGGCGGACACGACGCTGCTCGCGGACGCCCCGTGGCGGCTCACCACCGCGGGTTGTGCGGACATCATCTCCAACTACACCGCGGTGAAGGACTGGCGGCTCGCCCGCCGCCTGCGGAACGTCGAGTACAGCGAGTACGCGGGCGCGCTCTCGGAGATGACCGCGGAGCTGCTCGTCGAGAACGCCGACATGATCCGGCCGGGCCTAGAGGAGTCGGCGTGGGTCGTGGTGAAGGCGCTCGTCTCCTCCGGGGTCGCGATGTCGATCGCCGGCTCCTCGCGGCCCGCCTCGGGCGCGGAACACCTCATCTCCCACCAGCTCGACCGCATCGCGCCGGGGAAGGCGCTCCACGGCCACCAGGTCGGCGTGGCGTCGATCATGACGGAGTTCCTCCACAGCGGCGAGAACGGGCGGTGGGCGGCGATCCGCGACGCGCTCGCCGAGCTCGACGCCCCGACGACCGCGGGCGAGCTGGGGATCGACGACGCGGAGCTCATCGCCGCGCTCACGAGCGCCCACGAGATCCGCGACCGCTACACCATCCTCCAAGGCGGGATCAACGAGGAGGCGGCGATAGGGGTCGCGACCGCGACCGGCGTCATCGAGGAGTGATCCCGGTTCGGCGCGCGGCGAGCGACGCCGCCGGACGGCCCCGCGTCGCCCCCGAAGAACGGCCCCGCGTCACTCCCGCGGAACAGCCCCGCGTCGTCCCCGATCTCCGGCTCTCGATTCCGACCTCGAAAGGCCAATAACGCTCCCGGGAGTACACCTGATATGTCCACCGCCAGCGTTCGCGACCGGGCCAAAGAGCGGGCCACCGCGATAACCGTCCTCCTCACCGTCGTCGGCTACGGCGCCGTGGGGGGCGTGTTCCTCGTTCCGGAGTTCCAAGCGCTGTTCCCGACGCTCACGCAGGAAACGGTCAATCTGCTCGCGCACGCCATCGCGGCCGTCAACACGGTCACCGTGATCTCCCTCTCGCTCGGCTGGTACTGGATCCGGAACGACGAGGTGAAAAAGCACGCGGCGGCGATGACGACGTCGTTCGTCCTCATCCTCCTGTTCCTCGGGATGTACCTCCCGAAGGTCGCCGGGGGCGGCACCAAGGAGTTCGTCCTCGACTCGTCGTACGCGTGGGTCCCGCTGTGGGACTGGGTGTACCCCGCGTACCTGATCATGCTCGCGATCCACATCATTCTCTCCGTGGTCTCGGTCCCCGTCGTCCTCTACGCGATCGTCCTCGGGCTCACCCACACCGAACAGGAGCTCCGGACGGAGACGCCACACCGGCGCGTCGGTCGGATCGCCGCGAGCGCGTGGATCCTCTCGCTCGCGCTCGGGGTCGTCACCTACCTCCTCTTGAACCACCTGTACGACTCGACGTTCGCGGCCGCCGAGGCCGCGACGGTCCTCCTGCCGGCCGTCCCGGTCTAACTCCTCCCCCTCGGCCCCGGCGTCTCGCCGGGGGATCCCGGCCGCCCCCGCCGCCACCGAAACGCTTGACCGGCGGCCGCGACACCCACACCCATGACCGACTGGATCGGCGAGACGTTCACGAGCGACGCGGGCTGGAACCACCTCCTCGACCTCGTCGACGTTGGCGACCGCATGGCCGGCTCGGCGGGCGAGCGCGAGGCGCTTGAGCTGACCCGCGACGCGTTCGCCGCGGCCGGCGCGCGGAACGCCGCGGTCGAGGAGTTCGAGATACAGGGCTGGGAGCGCGGCGACAGCGCGGTCCGCGAGGCCGCGACGGACGAGCCGGTCGCCGTCGGCCCGAACGCCTGTATCGCGCTACCGCGCAGCCCGAGCGCCGAGGTGACCGGGGAGTTCGTCGACCTCGGTCACGGCGTTCCAGCGGACTTCGAGGCCGACCTCGAGGGGAAGGTCGTGATGGTGTCGTCGGACACCCCCGACGCCGTCGACCGATTCATCCATCGCCGGGAGAAGTACTACCGCGCGGTCGACGCCGGCGCCGCCGCCTTCGTCTTCGCCAACCACGTCGAGGGGACCCTCCCGCCGACCGGGAGTGTCGGGACCGCGGAGGCGCCCGTGGGGGCGATCCCGGCGGTCGGCGTCTCGAAAGAGGCCGGCGCCCGGCTGGCGCGGCGACGCGAGGGCGACGACCTGACCGTCGCGGTCGACTGCGAGACGCCGACGGCGACGAGCGGCAACGCGGTCGCCGAACTCGGCCCCGACACCGACGAACACCTGCTCGTCTCCTCGCACGTCGACGCCCACGACATCGCGGAGGGCGCGATGGACAACGGGGCGGGGACGGCGACGATCGTCGAGGTCGCGCGGGCGCTCGCTGCGCGCGAGGGCGAGCTCGACGTGCGGGTCCGGTTCGCCGCGTTCGGCGCCGAGGAGGTCGGGCTCGTCGGCTCGTCCGTGGCCGCCGAGGCGGCCGACAGGGAGGCGGTCCGCGCGGTCGTCAACGTCGACAGCAACGTGTTCGGTCGGACGCTGCGGCTCGACCACCACGACTTCGACGCGCTGGCGGCGGCCGCCGACCGTGTGAGCGACCGCTTCGACCACCCGATCGCGACGGGGAGCGAGCTGGTCCCCCACAGCGACCACTGGCCGTTCGTGAAGCGGGGGATCCCCGGGTACATGGTCTCGGGCGAGACCGAGGGGCGCGGCCGCGGCTGGGGCCACACCCACGCCGACACGCTGGATAAGCTGGAGTCGCGAAACCTCCGCGAGCAGGCGATCCTCCTGACCGAGCTGGTCGTCGAGCTCGCCGAGGCGGACGCGTCGGTTCCCCGCCGCGACACCGACGAGATCGCGGCGGCGCTCGAAGCCGAGGGGAAGGCGACGGGGATGAAGCTCACCGGCGACTGGCCGTTCTGACGCGAGGCGAGCGAGAAAGCGGCGGTCCGCGGTTCGTCAGGCGACGACGAACTGGTTCCAGATCCCTTCGACGAGGAAGAACAGCGCGAAGTACGACGACCACACCAACACGACGAGCGAGGCGGCGATCGAGCTCTTCGGCGCCTCGATCGTCATGTCGTTCCGGGCCTCGACGTTGCGGGCCTCCAGCTCGAAGAAGTCGGCGACGAACATCGCGAGGACGAGCACGGAGAGGATCGTCCCTCTCACCGGCGAACCGAGGATGTAGACGAACGAGAGGAGGACGAGCCCGACGTTAGTGAACACGTGCGGCGTGTACGCCTCCACGCTGTCCGCCTCCTGTCCCTGTTCGACGTGCCGCCTGTGCGCGAGGTGCCGCGTGGCGAGGTTCGCGACTGTCATCACGAAGATCGCGTACGGCAGCGCCGGCCCGACGGCCGACAGCCAGCCGAGGGGAACGAGGAACTGCAGTGGGTCCATACCCACCACTTCCGTTCACGACGTATTAGAGTGTTTCCGATCGGCGCGCCCGCGGGGAGGGGCGGCGTCGCTGCGATCGGAACGAGCCGTCCGTCGCTGCGATCGGAACGAGCCGTCGCCGCCACCGGGGGAGGGATCACCCCCGCTCCGCCGTCGGAGCGAGGAGATCGACCGTCGTCGCGGCCTCGATCCTGACCGCGCGATGTGGCTCGACAGTCCCCCAGCGGTCCCCGTCGACGACCAGCGCGACCGACTCCTCCTCGCGCTCGACGGTGACCCCGAGGCGGCCGCTCGCGACCCACGTGTCGGGAGCGGTCGTGAACGGCGAGACGGGGACGACCGCGAGGCCCGCCCCGGGCGATACCAGCGGCCCGCCGGCCGCCGCCGCATACCCCTCACTCCCGAGCGGCGTCGCGACCACGGCGCCGTCCGCGCGCACCGACGCCGACTCGCCGTCGGAGAACGCGATCTCGTACTCGGATATCCGGGCCGGCGCCGCCGTCACGAACGCGACGTCGGCGGCCGCGAACCGGCGGCGACTATCCGGCCGTTCGACCGCGACGACCGGATGAGCGACGCGGGAGAACGCGTCGAACTCGGGAGCCGGCCCGTCGACGACGAGGTCGGTCACGAGACTCGGGTCGACCGCGTGACGGCCCGTTCCGACCGGGAGGACCGGGTGGCCGCGCGTGTCCGTACTCGCGGCCGCGCGCATCGCTTCGCGGAGCGCGGCCTCGCCGACGGCGACGACCACGTCTGCCTCGGCGCGGTCGACGAGCGGGGCGCCCGCGTCGGTCGCCGCCGATCGGATCGCCGCCGCCGGGTCGCCCTCGCCGAGAACCGCGAAGGGGCGCGTCGGCTCACTCATGGCCGTGGGTGGGACGAGCGGCGGTGAAAATCCCTCGGTTCGCCGGCGGTCGCCGTCGCGTCGCCGGTGAACGGCGCGAGGAAGAGCGGAGAAACGAGACGAGCGTTTCGCGTTCAGTTCGCGGCGGCGTCTTCGTCGCCGCCGTTGAGAGCGTCGCGGAGCTGGCGGCTGGCCGGGATGAGCACCCAGAACGTCGCCGCACCGAGCACCATCAGCCAGAAGAACATGTCGCCCGCGAACACGCCGATCTCGCCGTACGCCGTGTTCACGCCCTCCGCCGGGTTCACGAGCTGCGACACCTGGTAGTACGACGGCGTCCGGTACCAGCCGCCGAAGGTGATCCAGCCGAGACCGCCGATCGCGAACAGGGCGAAGCCCTTCATGAACTCGTCTGCCATTATCTCATGTTTCGCTGGGGTCGTCTTGAGACTTTCCCATCCCCTGTCCGCGGAACCGGGTCCCGAGCACGTACACGGCGGTTCCGAGGATAATGAATCCCACGCCCGTGATCGCCAGTATCGCCACCAGCACGTCTTCCGGGGGCAGGAGTCCGGCGTTGTCGAGCAGATAGACGATGGTCGTCCGGACGAAGCTGATCTGGAGCGTCGCGGCGTCGATGAGGGTGAACCCGACGAAGTAGGTGACGACCGCGGCGAGCGTCGAGAAGACGGTGACGGCCTTGTACAGCCGGAACGGGACGACGATCTCTCGGCCGCTCGGGCCCTCCCGCGGGCCCGTCGGCTCGGTGCGGGGCTCGGCGTCGTCGTCGGCCGCGATCGGATCGCCGGTCTCGTCGAACGCCTGCGAGGAGTCGCCGTCTGTTGAGGATGACATGGGTGATACGGAGCGTCTGAACGGCTGGACCGGACCGCGACCGCGCGTCGGTCACGGGGGCGAAGCGGGCGGGGCTCGACCGGTTACTTCGGCGGGCGGAGCATGAAGTACCGGCGGTTGAGGTCGTACATGTACCCCTCGCGCATCGTCTTCAACACCGCGTAGGTGATGATGCCGGCGACGACGGGGAGCATGAACACGAGCGAGAACAGCAGCTCGAGCGGGACGGGGAAGAAGTTCTGGATGGCGAGCACCGCCAGCGTGATCGCCAGCACGACGCCGGTCATCCCGAGCGCCGCCCAGCCCGGCTCCTCGACGGGACGCCGCGCGTTCCCCTTGTTGAGGAAGGGGACGAGCGTGATGACGCCGAAGATGGCGCCGTGGGCCACGAGCCCGTACAGCTCGTTGGACATGACGATGTTGCCGCCCAACACCGCGAGTTCGGGGTTGATCGGGCTGAGTTTCAGCAGTCCGAACGACCAGTAGAGGTACCAGTCGGGCAGGATGATCGCCGGCGTCGATCCGGGGTTCGCCGGGTCCCCGAAGTGCCCCGGAAGGATCGACGCCACGAGCAGCATGATCCCGAGGAAGAACGACGTGATAGCGAGGTTCCGGATCGTCTCGTGGGGCCACGTCGGGAAGCCGAGCACGTCGCGCTCGACGTACGTGGACTCCGCGCGGAGGTCCTCGTCCTCGCGGCGGGACCGCTCGAAGTACTGGTAGGTGAGCTGTGCGAGCCCCTGGCTGCGCTCCTTGCGCTCCGACCAGGTCGGCGTCTCGTCGTCCGGCGGGACGGTCGCCGGGGGGCCGCCGTCGGTCCGCGCCTCGTCGTCGGTGCCTCCGTCCGTCATGGGAGTGGTGTCGTCGGTCATTGGATTAGTGCGGTTCCGCGATGCCCTGCACCCAGACGATGCCCACGTGGACCGCGATGAGCGCGGTGACCACGAACGGCAGCACGAACACGTGCAGGATGTACATTCTCACGAGCGTCGCCTGTCCGAGGGTGAAGCCGCCGAACAGCAACTGGGCCGCCCACTCGCCCACGATCGGGGTCGCGAGCGCCAGTTCGACGCCGATCTGCGCCGCCCAGAAGGACAGCTGCTTCCACGGGAGGACGTACCCGGAGAAGCCGAACAGCAGCGTCAGGGCGATGAGCACGACGCCGAGGATCCAGTTGACCTCGCGCGGCTCCTTGTACGCGCCGGTGAAGTAGACGCGCAGCATGTGGAGGAACACCGCCGCCACCATGAACTGCGCCGCCCAGCGGTGGATCGCCCGGAGCATGAACCCGAACTGGACGTCCGTCATGATCATCACCATCGAGTCGTACGCCGCCGTCGGGTCGCCCTGCGCCGCCGCACCGGCGGTCGACGGTGCGTAATAGAACCCGAGCAGCGCGCCGGAGACCGCCGCGAGCAGGTATGCGATGATAGAGAGGGACCCGAGCGAGTACAGCGGGTACCAGTACCAGAACTTGTTGTCGAGGTCGTACTGCTCGGTGTGGCTCTTCGGCATCTGGAGGTTCGCGCGGTAGTACATCGTCTCCAGCAGTTCGAGGTAGTCGACGATGCGAAGCCGCTTGTCCAGCCAGATGAGCGTGGTCAGGAACGCCGTCTCGATGGCTGTGAGATCCTGACTCTTGAGCCACGCGTTGTGGTCCATGTCGTCTTGTTTTTTCAGACTCATTGTCGAATCACTTCTTGTAGTACGGGTACACAGCCCGTTTCAGCGTGTCCGCCAGCCCGCCGGTGTCGATGCTTTTGCCGTCCTTGTCCTCCTCGCGGACGTACAGGTCCTCCCACTTGCGACGGCGTTTCTTCACGATCATCACGTCCGGAAGGAACTCTTTCCGGTACAGGAGTAGGATGAACGCGAGATCAATAAAGATGAGGGCGAGAAGCGCCCCGACGAACATGTTGCCGGCCTCCGTCGACGCCCACGCGGACATCAGCCCGTAGGTGAAAAGCGCGACGAACACGACCTCGATGACGGTGAGGAGGACGATCGCGATCGCGGCCGCGGTGCTCTCACGGGCCGGTTCGTACCGGTGAATGTCGCCGTACGAGGAGTTGCCGGAGCTCATCTCGCACCCCCGTGACCCGTGTGGGCGGACTCGCCGTACTTGAGCATGTAGAACGTGAACACGAACGTCAGCCCGATGCCGAGGATCGCGGAGATGCCGACCCAGTGGGCGTGGAGCGGAACGCCGACCTTGGCGATGTCCTCGGGCCACCCGGTGTTCGCGCCGCCGCCGACCTCGACGGTCGCGACGTCCTCGCCGACGGCGATGCCGCCGTGCATGCCGACCGCGGTGTGGGGCACGCAGTGGTAGTGGGTGATCCCGGCGTCCTCGCTCGACGTCTCGTACTCGTAGGTGTACCCCTCCTCGCCGACGGGGTCACCGCTGTCGAAGCTGGCCGGGCCGCCGCCATCGACCGCCTGGACGTTGTGGTCGCCGCCGTTGCCCGTCCACTCCCAGGTGATCGTCGTTCCCTCGTCGACCCACACGAGGGTCGGGTCGAACGCGAGGCCGTTGCTGCCGGCCCCGACCGAGATGGTCACCGAGTCCTGGCCGCGGGCGTCGGTGTACGAGCCCACGTTTCCGCTGGCCGCCCCGCTCGGCCAATCGGGCTGTACCTCCTGTGCAGCCGCCGTTCCGGTCGCCCCGGCGGAGGCCGCGACGGCGGCGGTCGCGCCGCCGGCCGTCCGCACGAAGTCCCGCCTTTTCATACAGTTTCACTCAGGACGGGGTGCGCTTAAACCCACCGACTGATACCGCCGACGCGGAGGTGTCTGTAGGGCCTGAGACCGTCGAAATCGGCGGATTACTCGTCTCGGTCGGGGTCGGTCGTAGCGCCGTCCTCGCCGGTCACGACGCCGTCCTCAACCGGGACGAACTCGGGCCGCTCCTTCGCCTCGCGGAGCGCTCGCAGACGGTCGCGGTACTCCTCCGATCGGAACCGGTCCGAGAGCCGCGCGTTCGCCACCATCGCGAACAGGAACACCCCGACGAGCAGGAACACGATGCCCATCGCCGGCGCGACGATCGTGTCGAGGTCCGTTGCGGCGGTCGCGACGAGGAGCGCCACGCCGGCGAGCACCTGAATCCCGGCGACCGCCTGTATCACGAGGTTGCCGAACTCGCCCGAACCCTCCGGAACGCTGTCGGGGTGCGGGAGCGACCAGTCCTCCGGCGGCTCGGGCACCTCGTACGAGTCCATCGCCGCCAAGGCGACGACCGGTTCGATGTCCCGAAGCACGGTTCCCTCGCCGCGTACCTCGCCCGTGGGGCGGATGATCGCGTATCCCTCGTCGGAGTAGACGAGGATGCGCTCCTCGCCGTCCTCGCGGACGCGCTCCAAGACGCCGAACACGTCGCGGGTCGCGATCCGGGACTTCAGCTCGGCGTCGACCCGGTCGAGGAGCCGGTCGCCCGTGATCCACGTGTCGGGGTCGAAGGCGGCGTCCCACTCCTCGGCGCTCATCTGGGCCATGTCCGACGGGCCGAAGTCGTCGAAGTCGTACTCGGACTCGACGCGCTCGCGGAGGGCCTCGATGTCGTCCTCGTCTCCGGGAGCGCCGTCGGCGTCGGTCGACGCGGGCTCCGCTTCCGGAGTCCCGTCGGTCGCCCGAGATCCGTCTTCCGCGGGCTCCGTGTCGGGGGCTTCCGGGTCGTCGGGCGGGTCGGCCGACTCCTCCGGCGGCGACTCCGGCTCCGACCGCGTCGAGGTGTCCTCCATCGCCCCGGGGTACGTGCTCCTGACGCTAACTGTTTTCGTCCGCGCCCCGACGGCGAGAGGGCGGGACCGCGGGCGCCCGACGCGGATCGGGGGGCTTTACGCGCCGGAGCACGTATCGACGGTATGGTCGACGAGTCGGTCATCGCGGCCCTCGCCGGGATGTCCGTGACGACGAGTCTCCCGTTCCTCCTGTACGGCGCCTGGATCATGATCGACGCAGAGACCGTGTCGTGGAACGTGCTGATGCGCCACCTGCGGTACATCGTCGTCGGACTAGTGCTCACGACGGTCCCGATAGCCGGGTGGATGGTCCCGCGCGTCCTCGACCAAGTGAGCGGCATGGCGATCCTCCACGCGTTCTTCGGCGTTCAGGCGTACGCCCTGTTGGCGTTCGCGCTCACCGGGATCGTGCGGATCTTCCAGGCGAAGCGGAACGCCGACGCCTACGAGGACCCCAGCGTGGACATCGACGAGCTCCACGAGGACATGAGCCACTGGCGGAAGCGGCTCCGCGCCGGCGTCGCCGGCTTCATGCTCCTGTGGTTGTGCGCGTGGGTGACCGGGCTCTACCGGCTCGTCACGCTCCACTTCGGCTCGCTGTTCTGACGGCGGCGGCGCGAACGGTCGGCGTCGAGAGGCGTTCCCCCGACCGACAGCTTCAATCCGGGTTTGTCCCTAACGGTGGTATCGTGGCAGTCACCTTCGATCTCTTCGGGACCCTCGTCGACGTCGAGTACCCGTCCGACCCGGCGGAAACGGTCGCGCGCGAACTGGAGTCCCGCGGCGTAACGGTCCCCGACGACTGGCACGTCGCGTACGGCGAGCAGCACGTCGAGGCGCCGGCCGGCGCGGAGGTCCCTCTCCCCGCACACGTCGCTCGGGCGCTGGACTCCCGCGGCGTCGACGCGGAGCAGAACGTCGCCAGGCACGCCGTGCTCGCGGCGTTCGACCCGGACGTGACCCGGCGCGACGGCGCGCTCGACGCGGTCCGGGGCGCGGCCGACCGGGGCCCGGTGGGGCTGCTCTCGAACTGCGCCGTCCCCGAGCTCGTCCCGCGGACGCTGATCCGGGCCGGGCTCCGGGGCGAGTTCGACGCGGTCACGACGAGCGTCGGCTGCGGCTGGCGGAAGCCGCACCCCTCCGCGTTCGAGGCCGCGGCGGAGGCGCTCGGAACGGCCACCACCGGCCTCGTCCACGTCGGCGACGACCCGGAGACTGACGGCGGGATCGTCGCCGCCGGCGGCCGCTTCGTCGACGTGACCGAGACGCCGCTCTCCGAGGTCGTCGCGGAGTTAGAGGCGGAGCCGTAGGGGCGTTCGGTGGACGGCGGGAGCCGCGGAGTCAGTCGAACCCGCGGTCCGCGAGCCGCGCGCGCCACGCCTCGTCGGCCCGTCCCTCGGCGACCAGCTTCTCGACGTGCGCGGCGACCGTCGCCAGCGCGAGGTCCCGCACGCCGGAGAGGTCCTTCTCGTAGGCGCCGTCGACGACCGCGTCGAGGTCCGACGCGCCGCCGTCGAGCGCGGCGATCACGTCTCGCTCGCGGTCCAGCCTGTGATCTATCAGCCGCTCGCAGGCCGCCGGCGGGTCGTCTATCGGCGGGCCGTGTCCGGGGAGGAGTCGGTCGTAGCCGGCGTCGCGCACGCGTTCGAGGCTCGCGAGGTAGGCAGCGAGGTCGCCCTCGGGCGCGGCGACCGCGACGCTCCCCTCGGCGACGGCGAGGTCGCCGCAACACAGCACCGACCGCCCCGACTCGGTCCCCGGACCGCCGGCCGCGAACGCGAGGTGGTCCGGCGCGTGTCCCGGCGTGTCGACCGCGCGGACCGCGGTGTCGGCGACCGTCTCGCCCGGCGCGACCGTCTCGTCCGGCTCGACCCCGGCGGCCGCGGCGAACCGGTCCGCGTGGTCATCGCGGGCGACGACCGTCGCGTCCGTCAGGGCGGCGTAGTCAGCGACCGCGCCGACGTGGTCCGGGTGGGCGTGGGTGACGGCGATCGCTTCGACGGACGGGGCGTCCGCGTCTACCGATCCGCGCTCCGCGAGCGCCGCGTCGAGCGCGTCGGTCCGGGCGGCGGGGTCGGCGAGGAGGCCGTCCAACAGGTACGCGTTCGTGGTCCCGCCCGGCGCGCGCGTGTCGACGGGGACTTCGACCCGGGTAACCGCGGGACCTTCGAGGCGGTCGGGGTCTTCGCGATCGTCGACCGACATCGCTCAGTCCCCGCGACCGAGCGACGACCGCGCGGCCGGACCGGGGCCGGAGCCGGGACGCTCGCGACCGGGGATCGGCACGTCGGTGTCGCCGGCGACCGCGTACGCCCCGAGGTCGGCGACCCCGGCGTCGACCGCTTCGACCGAGTCGTAGTGGCGGCCGACGACGATGTCACCAGCCGTGCTCCGGTTGATCCCGGGGATCGCGGTGAGCTCGTCCATCGAGGCCACGTTGACATCGAGCGGGTACGGGACGCCGGTGACGGAGCGGTAGCCGTGGTCCGTGATCGCCACGTCGATGCTCGTTCCGAGCTCGCGCTCGCCCGGCACCGCGACGAGGAGCGCGTACGTGCCGAGCTGGCGCCCGAACGTCTTGCCGTCCTGGTGGTACTCCAGGTACACGTCCGGGAGGACGGTTCCCGGCGGCACAACGCGGTCGAGCATCGGGTTGTCGATGGTCTCGCGCACCTCGCGCTTGTACGCCTGGAACTGGTCTTTGTGCTCCTGTGCGACCTCGGCCCCCGTCTCGGCCATCTCTGTGCCCGCGAACGCCATCACCTGCCGGATGTTGATCCGGCGGAGCATCAGCCCCTCGTCGTACACCGTCTGGAGGAAGCGCTTGTTGTGCTCGTACGTCTCCGGGCGCTCGCCGGTCAGCCCGTGGACGAGGTTGATCCCGGGGAGGAGCTTCGGCAGCCGCGGCGAGGCGTCCGGTCCGGTTGAGGGACCGGTGACGCGGGCCGGGTCGCCGGGCGTCGTCTCGGGGGCGTCGCCCGGGCGCCAGCCGCCCTCCTCGTTGACGACGCGGACGGCCTCCAAGCACTCCTCGGCGGTGACGAGGAGGTTGTTCTCCTCCTGAACGACCGGGTCAGCCGATTCGAGCCCGAACGCGGCCGTGTCGCCGGGCGTGTTGTGCTCGGCGATGACGCGGATCGCCTCGCGGGACGCCTCCGGGTAGTCCGTGATCGTCACGGGGTTCATGTTGTCGAGGTGGAGCGTCCGGAGGTCGGGAGCGACCTCGCGGATCCCGCCGTACAGCTCCCGGAGCGCGTCGGGGTTCGGCGCCTCGCCGTCGCCGCCGAACGCGAGGATGTCGGCCTGCCGTCCGAGCCGGAAGTGTCGCACGCCGCGGTCCGAGAGCGCGTCGACCTCGTCGACGACCGACCGCGCCGCACGGAACGCCGGGTCGCCGTACAGCGGCTCCGTACAGAACGAGCAGCGGTAGGCGCACCCGCGGGAGGTTTCCATCTCGCAGATGAGGTAGTCGGGGTGGTTCGGGTGCTGCTCGACGACGAACGCCCCCTGCCGGGCCCAGCGGTCGACCTCCTCGTTCGTGCGCATCCGGTTGCCGTACCCTTCCAGCCCCTCGCGGACGAGGTCGTGGGCCGCGGCCTCCACGTCGCCCATCGCGACGAAGTCGTAGTCGAGGTCGTCGCGTCGGGTCTCCTGCGCGCCGGCGTTCTCCTCGCCGACGCCGAAGCGCACCGGGCCGCCGAGCAGCGTCACGCCGTCGGCGGTCCAGCCGAGCTCTCGCACCTCGTCCGGCTCCGCGGGGGTGCCGCCGACGTACTTCCCGGGCACCGTCATCCCGCCGACGTAGATCATGAGGTCGGCGTCGGCGACGTCGGCGTGCTTGCTCCGGTCCTCGCGGAGCTCGTCGATCGTGTGATAGGTGATCGCCGACTCGGGGACGCCGGCGTCGACGAGCGCCCCGGCGGTGTATCGGGGGTACGTCGAGAGGTACGGCGGGACGCCGAAGTGGGCCGGCTCGTCGACGTACCCGTCGACGATGGTGACGGAAAGGTCGTTCGGGTCGGCCGGGAGCGACCCCCGGGCCGACGCGGGCGAATCGGTCATGTTACCGTCCGTACTCGACCGAGACGGGAAAAGCGTGCGGAACGCCCGAGCCGCGCCGGATTACTTATGCCGGAACGCGCGGAAACCCCGACCATGCCCTCCGAAACGCCCCCGAACGGTGAGACGACCTCCGGCGACGGCGCGCCAGCGCGCGCCGACGGGTCCGCTCGCTGGCAGCGAGTCGGAAACTACGTCTCGTTCGCCGCGCTCTGCGCACTCGCCGCGATGCAGTTTCTCGGCACCAATCCCAGACCGTGGGGACTCGCCGCCGGCTGGGCCGCGGCGACCGCAGTCGCCGTCGGCCCGATCGCGTGGCTCGCCCGCGGCCGCCTCTCGCCGGATCGCTACGAGACGCTGACCTACGTCGCCTTCGGCGCCGCGATCCTCGCGATCTCCGTCGGGCTGGGAGTCGCGCTTGCGTTCGAAATCCCGTTTCGCCCGTACGGTCCCGGCTTCCTCGCCGGCACGGCGTTGGGTATCGCAGTCGTCGCTGTCGCCGAGCGAACCGTCGTGCCGGACCGGATGCGCGGTGCGGGGGTCTGAGCGCCGCATCGCGCGGTTCGCACCCCCGGCTCGCCGCCGCCACGCCGTTTAAGCCGCCGCCGATACTACGTCCGCGTATGCCATCGACGATGGAGGTCAAGTGCGTCAGCGACGACTGCGAGCTCGACATGTTCGAGAACCACTACACGTACGACGTGCCCGACGACCACGCGGTCGAGGACCTCTCGTGTCCGTACTGCGGCGGGAGCGACCTCGTCGAAATCGAGGTGTGAGCGGTGGACGGACTCGTCGAAAGCGGTCGCTCCGCGCTCCGTAACGCCCTCGAACGCGTCGGCCGCGGCTGGGGTCGCGTCCAGGAGCGCCGCCCGCTCTCGCACGACCTCCTCGAGAGCGACGACGCGTACCTCGTGGTCTTCGACGCCCCCGGCGTGCGCGGCGAGGACGTCGACGTCACCTTCCTCGACCGCACCGTCGAGGTCTCGCTCGAACGCTTCCGCGACTTCTACGACGGCTACGACCTCGTGTTTCCGGGCCGCGGCGTCTCGCTGTCCGGCAGCGTCGACCTCCCCCGCGACGCCAACGTGACGCCCGAGGGCGCGAACGCGACGCTCACGCGCAACGGGACGCTCCACGTCGAGATCCCCAAACGCGGCGGATCGAGCGACGTCGACGTCGTCGAAGAAGACGACTGACCCCCGGCTTCGGCTCTGCGGCCGCTGCTATTCCTCCTCCGTCCGGTTCGACAGCGACATGCCCTCGACGATCTCGAACGCCTCGTCGCCGTCGAACCGATCCGAACCGAACCGCGCCGGGTCGAACGCGCCGATCCACGGCGATTCCGGCCCGTCGAAGGCGGCGCCCGCGAGCGACGCGAGCACGCCCTCGGCCACCACTTCGCCGACGGCCGGCGCGCGCATGAACCCGTGGCCCTGCCAGCCGGCGGCGACGAAGAGCGTCGGATCGCCCGCCTCCGAGTCGACCGGGCCGACGAGCGGGTCGCCGTCCGGCGTCGCGGTACAGAGTCCGGCCCATGCCCGGGCGTCGTCGATCCCGCGGTCGACCCGTTCGCCGCGGTCGGGTCCCTCGCCCCCGTCGAGGCGGTCCCCGCGGGCGAGGCGCTCGTCGAGGGCGCCGGCGAGGTCCTCGCGGAACCAGTCGTCGGCCTCGCGGCGGTAGTCGTCGGGGTCGGCCGGGACCGGCTCAGTCCCGTCGCCCGCGAGCAGGCCGTCGGGGTGCGGGCGGAGGTACGCGTCCGCGGTGGCGTCGTAGACCATCGGCCCGTCGTAGTCAGTTTGGGTCACGAGCGCCTGGACCCGGTAGGGGACGACCGGGACGGAGACGCCCGCGTCCGCGAGGAGCGACCGAGCGTGTGCCCCGGCGGCGACGACGACGGCATCGAAGGCGCGCGTCTCGGCCGCCGAATCGCCGTCGGCTCCGTCGTCACCGACTCGGATGTGTCGTTTCGCGCCGGGCCGCGGCCCGAGCGCGACGGCGGTGTTCGTCTCGATCGCGACCCCCTCGCGACCGGCCCGGTCGCCGAGCGCGCGGACGTAGCTCGACGGGTCGGTCCAGCCGGCCCCCTCGGCGACCGCCGCGACGGCGAGGTCGTCGGTGCGGAGCGGCGGGAACCGTTCGCCGAGCGCGTCGGGGTCGACGAGCGAGACGTCGCGGCGGTGGCCGCGCATGCGATCGACCATCCCGGGAACGGCGTCGGCGTCGGGGTCGCCCTCGCGCACCGCGATCACGTACGGGCAGGGCGAAAACGAGAAGCCGGGCAGCGACCGGTCGAGTACTCGGAAGCGCTCGATCGACCGGGCGCCGACCGCGGCGTCGACGTCCTCGGCGTAGGCGTTGTAGAGGAGGCCAGCCGCGCGCCCGGAGCTCTCGGCCGCGAGCTCCCCGCGCTCGTAGAGGGTCACGTCGGCGCCGCGCGCCGCGAGGTCGTGCGCGGTCGTGACACCGACCGCGCCGCCGCCGACGACGGCGACCGTCGGCGCTGCCTCGTCTGGGTCGGTCATGCGTCAGGACACGCGAGCGACGAGGAAAAGCCACCGGGACGGCGAGAGGACAGATCGACTGCGGCGGCGCGTGCCTGCGAGCGGCCGGAGCGAAGCGGCGGCCGCGAGGGGCACGCGCGAGGGAGCGGTGAGGGCTCGGAGAGCGCGAACCGCGAGGCTGGGGAGGGGTGAGGCTGCGATGCGGTTGCGGTGCGGTTGCGGTAGGTGGGACTTGAAGTGGCAGTCGCGAGGCGAACGCGGGCGACGTAAGCACCGCAACGAGAGAGCGAACGAAGTGAGCGACCGAGCGAGGAGCGCAGCGGGCGTGCGTTCGCCTCGCGGCTGGGGCTTCGGAGGAGTTCGCCGTCGATCCACCGCCTCTCGGTCGTGAATGGGAAGATCGTGATATGAATCTACACACCACATACAGCGGGTGACACGCGTGTCCCCGGCCACGTTATAGGCGTCGAAGCCCACACGTGTGGTATGAACCAGCTCGTGAACGGCGAGTGGCGCACAGACACCTACGAGACGACCGACGAGGAGGGCGCGTTCCAGCGCGGCGAGACGACGTTCCGGAACTGGATCGCGGGCAGCGACGTGCCGGACCACGTCGACGCGGAGCCGGACGAGCGCTTCCAGCCGGAGGCCGGTCGCTATCACCTGTACGTGTCGTACGCGTGCCCGTGGGCGCACCGCACGCTACTCGCGCGGTCGCTGTTGGAGCTCGAAGACGCGATCGGCGTCTCGGTCGTCGACCCGTACCGCGACGAGGACGGCTGGCAGTTCACCCCCGAGAAGGACGGCTGTACGCCCGACCGTCTCCACGACAGCGACTACCTGCGCGAGCTGTACGTCGCGGCCGACCCGGACGCCACGTGTCGGGTGACCGTGCCCGTGCTGTGGGACACCAAAGAGGAGACCGTCGTCAACAACGAGTCGCGGGAGATCCTCCGGATGCTCTCGACCGCGTTCGCGGACCTCGGAAACGACGTTTCGCTGCTCCCCGACGAAGACGACGACGCGACCGTCGCCGAGGTCGACGAGGTGATCACGGACATCTACGAGCCGATCAACAACGGCGTCTACCGCGCGGGCTTCGCCACCTCGCAGGCGGCCTACGACGACGCGATCGACGACCTGTTCGGCGCGCTCGACCGCTACGACGACCGGCTCGTGGACCGGCGCTACCTCGTCGGCGATTCGCTCACCGAGGCGGACATCTGTATGTTCACCACGTTGGTCCGCTTCGATCAGGTGTACCACACCCACTTCATGTGTAACCAGCAGTTCATCCACCAGTACGACAACCTCTGGCCGTACCTGCGCGACCTCTACCAGACGCCGGGCGTCGCCGAAACGGTGAACATGGACCACATCAAGGAGCACTACTACACCACCCACCCCGACGTGACCCCGACGCGCATCATCGCGCGCGGCCCTGACCTCGACTTCGAGGCCGACCACGACCGCGACCGGCTCACGGGCGCGCCGCCGGCGCCGACGGCGGACGACTGAGCGAGAGCGGTTCCGGGCGGCTCCGCCTGTTACCGGATACATCTGGTTCTTTGACCGGGTGAATCCGGCCCCGTTACCAGACGACTCGCCCCGGAGCGACGCCGTCGGTCAACGGGGCGGCCGAGAATGAGGAGACGACGAGAACGAAGGGAGAACCGAGAACGGTCCGCGTGGAGGCCGGGCTACCCTTCCATGCCGCCGAACGACAGGCCGTCTTCGACGGAGCGCTGCGCCGCGAAGTAGACGATCGCGACCGGCAGCGCGAACAGGTTCGCGAACGCCGCGAACCGAGTCCACGGCGTCGAGAACCGGCCCTCGGTCGCGATGTTGTACAGTTCGACCGAGAGCGGGTAGTTCTCCGGGCGCAGCAGGGTCTGCGCGATGATGAACTCGTTCCACCCGGCGAGCCAGACGAAGATGAGCACGACCGCGAGTCCCGGCTTCGTCAGCGGGAGGATCACCTCCCGGATCGTCTCCAAGAAGCTCGCGCCGTCGACCATCGCCGCCTCCTCGTAGGAGACGGGGATGTTGTCCATGTACGTCTTCAGCAGCCACGTGTTGAACGGGATCGCGGACGCCGCGTAGAACAACCCGAGGATGAACAGGTTGTTCGTGAGCCCGTAGGAGCTGAACAGCGAGTACAGCGCCACGAGCGTCGCGATCGACAGCCCGGCGCCGATCTGCGTGAACAGCACGTAGCCGTAGAGGATGCGCTTGCGCCCCACGAACTGTCGGCGCGAGAACGCGTACGCCGCCGGGACGATCATGCCGAACCCGGCCGCGAGCGTTACGCTGACGATGTAGAGGCTGTTGAACACCGCGCCCGGACCGGTGTCGGTCCCGGCCCACCGGAAGCTGACCAGCCCGCCGCTCCCGCCGAGGACGAGCTGGGGGTACCCCCAGTCGCCGTCGACGAAGAAGAAGTCGGACTCGAAGATCACCCACCGGTACGCGCCGAGGTTGTACGTCGACGGGTCCGGGAAGATGCCGCTCGTGTTGAACAGCCGCGAGCCCTCCGCGAGCGACGCGGTCGTGATCCAGAACAGCGGGAACAGCAGCACGAGCACCATCGCGAGCCCGAACAACGTCATCAGGACGCTCTTCGTCACGTCCCACGAGCTGCGCTTCCCCGTGCGGACGTCGTAGATCGCGCGCCGGATCATCACGGAGAACCGCTTCGGTGCGGTCGCGAACGCGACCAGCTTCGAGCGGACCAGCGCGACCGCGGAACCGACAAGCGCGACCGCGGACTCGAGGGGGCTCATTCGTCACCCACCCCCTCGGCGAGGCCGCCGTAGCGCACGGCCACGTACATGAACATGCCGACGAACGCGATCCCGACGATCAGGATGGCCGCCGACAGGCCGAACTGGTTGAACGTGATCGCCTCGCGGTAGCCGTACACGATGATCAGCTCGTTCTGTCTCGACGGCCCGCCCTGATTGAACACCCACGGGATCAGGAACTGCTGGAACGAGGTCGCGGCCGTGAGGATCGACGCGAACAGCACCGGTCCCTTGATCGCGGGCAGCGTCACGGTGCGGAACCGCTGGAGCGCCCCCGCGCCGTCGACCATCGCGGCCTCGTGGAGCGACCGGGGCACGTCCTGTAAGGCGCTCACGATGATGATCACCATGAACGGGTACGCCAGCCACACCTCCGTGGTGACGTACGCGAAGAACGCCTCCCAGCGGCCGCTCAGGAAGCCGATCGGCACGTCGAACAGCAGGGCCTGTGGCGCCGACAGCGACGACATGAGCTCGTTGTATCGCCCCAGTATCGTGTTGAACACGCCGTATCGCGCGTCGCTGAACATTCCGCGCCAGACGGTGATCGTGAAGATGCCGGGGAACCCCAGCGGGACGATCACCGCCGCGCGCATGTAGCGCTTCCCGGCGACGCGCACGTGGTTGAGCAGCAGCGCGATCCCCACGGCGAGGAACACCTTGATCACGAGCGAGACGGCGACGAACAGCCACGTCGTCGTCATCGAGGTCCAGAACTGCGAGTCGCCGATCAGCTGGGCGTAGTTCGCCAGCCCGATCAGGTCGGCGCCCCCGCCGATCACGGACCCCGCGAACGTCGCGTCGGTCAGCGAGATGTAGAAGAGGTAGAAGATCGGGTACAGCATGAAACTCGAGAAGAGCAGCACGCCGGGCGCGACGAGGAGCAGCCCCCAGTCGCGACTGGAGAACGGCAGCGCCGATCGGAGACGCGCCAGCCCGCTCACGCCGGTTCCAGGTTGCGAAGAGGCCATCGCTCCGAGGGGTGCCTACAGCGCCTCCCGGATCTCGGAGGCGGCCTGGTCGAGCGCGGCGTCGCTGTCCTGCTCGTCGTTGAAGACGCGCTCTAACGCCTCCGTCACGGGCGTCCAGACGCTGTCCATGTCCGGGTGCGTCGGGATGGGGACGCCGTGGTCGACCTGCTGGGCGAACGCCTGGACCTCGCTGGAGAGGTCGTCGTTGCCCACGACGTCGGCCAGCACGGGGATGTACCCCTGCTCTTCGGCGTTGGTCTGGATGATATCCTCGTTCGTGGTGTACCACTCGGCGAGTCCGGTCGCCGCGTCGACCGTGGACTGGTCGGCGTCGGCAAGCATCGAGCTGAAGTAGAACAGCTGGATGCCCGAGTACGAGCGCGGGTGGTTCCCGTCGACGGTCGGCAGCGTCGTAACGCCGAGGTTCTCGACCTCGCCGCTGAGGTTGCCGAGCTCCCACGGCCCGTTGATCGCGAACGGCGCGAGTCCGTCGGCGAACGCGACGATCTGCGACTCGTAGCCGGGGTCGGCCGGCACGTAGTCGGACAGCGTTTCGAGGGCGTCCATGCCCCGCTTACACGCGTCGCTGTCGACGCCGACTTCGAGGTTCCCCTCGTCGAAGATGTTCCCGCCGTACGCCTGGATGAACCCGCTGACGAAGTAGGGGTTCGTCACGGGGTACGAGAGGCCGTACTCCCCGTTCTCCGGGTCGTGGTACTCCTCCATGATCGAGACCATCTCCTCCATGGTCTCCGGCGGCTCGTCGACCATGTCCTCGTTGTAGAACAGCGCGACGGTCTCGGAGGCGAACGGGAGCCCGTAGAGGCCGTCGTTGAACTGCGCCGCCTCCCGCGCCGCCTGCGTGTAGCTGTCGAGCGAGACGTCGACGTCGTCGCTCGCGTCGTAGAGGAACGGGGGGTCCTCGCGGACCGCGAACCGGCCGACCCAGTCGTGAGCCCAGATCCACGAGTCGGGACCGTCGCCGGCCGGGATCGCGGTTTCGAGCTGCTGGTCGAGCTCGCCGCCGGGCGCCTCCTTGTTGATGGTGTTGCCCGTATCCGACTCGTACTGGTCGATGTAGTCGGTCAGCGCCTCGTCCTCCGCGTCGGCCAGGTCGGCCCACAGCCGCGCGGAGCCGGTGGTGCCGCCGTCGGAGCCGTCGCTGCCGTCTGATCCGTCCCCGCCGTCGGAGCCGTCCCCGCCGTCGCCGCCGGTGCTGATACAGCCCGCGAGCGCCGCGAGCGCAGTCGATCCCCCCACCGCCTTGAGCAGCGTTCTACGTTTCTCGTTCATGTGACTAGAACAAATGATGAATTATATTTTCATACATTTAGTGTTTGGGGTACATCCCGATCGATCCGGATCGATCCGCGTCGAGTTCAGGACTCGACGATCGACTGGACCGACGCGAAAAGCCGATATTTGAGAAGAGATCCTTCACCATATATCAAGAAAACAGCAAAGAACTCATATGCCAGCGGACCCGCCATCAGGGAAATGGCACGCGTCACGCTCGATACGCTCCGAAAGGAGTTCGACCGGGGAACCATCGTCGCCGTCGACGACCTCGATCTGGAGATCGACGACGGGGAGTTCGTGACCGTTGTCGGACCGTCGGGCTGTGGGAAGACCACCACACTGCGAATGGTGGCGGGCCTCGAAGAGCCGACGTCCGGGACCGTCCACTTCGACGACGAAGACGTGACCGACATCCACGCGAAGGAGCGCCCGGTCGCGATGGTGTTCCAGAACTACGCGCTGTACCCCCACAAGACGGTCCGCGAGAACATGGCGTTCGGGCTCAAAATGAGCACGGAGATGACCACGGAAGAGCGCCACGAGCGCGTCCGCGAGATGGCGGAGATGATGGGCATCGAGGACCTCCTCGACGACAAGCCCGACGAGCTCTCGGGCGGGCAGAAGCAGCGCGTCGCGCTCGGCCGCGCCATCGCGCGCGAGCCCGAGGTGTTCCTTTTCGACGAGCCGCTCTCGAACCTCGACGCGAAGCTCCGCACGGAAATGCGCGCGGAGATCCAGAAGCTCCAGAAGGAGTTCGGCGTCACCGCGATGTACGTCACTCATGATCAGGAGGAGGCGATGACGATGGGCGACCGGCTCGCCATCCTGAACGACGGCGAACTCCAGCAGGTCGGCGAGCCCACCGAGGTGTACCAGAACCCGGTCAACGAGTTCGTCGCCGGCTTCATCGGCTCGCCGTCGATGAACTTCGTCGACGTCGACGTGGAGACGGACGGCGCCGGCGCGACGATCCGGAACGAGGAGGCGGGGCTGGACCTCGATCTTTCCGCGGAGTACGTCCGGGGCCACGACCTTCGGAACGGCCGGTACACGCTGGGCATCCGCCCGGAGAACATCGTTTTGGACGAGTCACCGAGCGGCGACGAGAACCTGCGCTCGACCGTCGAGGTCGTCGAGCCGATCGGCTCCGACAACTACGTCCACCTCACCGTGACCGAGGACTTCCTCGCCCGCTCGCCCGCCGACGTGAAGCCGGAGGCCGGCGACGAGGTCGGTGTCTCCTTCGCGGAGGAACACATCCACCTGTTCGACCCCGAGACCGGCGAGGATGTGTTCCTCACCGACGAGGAGATCGCGGCCGCGGTCGCTTGAATAAGGTCGATTTTCGGAGACAGTCCGGACCTGTGAACCGTTCGTTCGTACTTTCCCTGCGCGCTGTGATTTGAGGCCAGTGGAACCTCGACAGACACCGGTAAAGCCCCAGTCGCGAGGCGGGCGCACGCTCGCTGCGCTTCTCAGTCGGTCGCGCTGCTCGCTCCTTGCGGTGCTTGCGTCGCGCGCCTTCGCCCTCGCGACTGACCCTTTGACTCACCCCGCACCGCAACCGCACCTCACCCCTCCCCAACCTCGTCGCTGGCACCCTCCGCTTCGCTCCGGGAGCCGGCGACTCCCTCGCGCGTGCCGTCTCGCGGCCGCCGAGGGCGGCCGCTCGCAGGCACGCGCCGCCGCAGTTCATGTATGCACAGCGGCACCACGCGAGCGCCTCCCCTCACGCCGTCACCGCCGACAACGGCTTGAAGTGCGCGCTCGTCCGACGGAGCGTACGAATGGAGCCGCCAGACATCGAGCGATTGGACGAGCGGACCGTCCAGCGGATCGCGGCGGGCGAGGTCGTCGAGCGGCCCGCGAGCGTCGTGAAGGAGCTGGTCGAGAACAGCCTCGACGCGGGCGCGAGCCGCGTCGCCGTCTCGGTCGAGGCGGGCGGGACGGAGGGGATCCGCGTCCGCGACGACGGCGTCGGAATCCCCGAGGACCAACTGGAGGCGGCCGTCGCGGAGCACGCCACCTCGAAGATCGGCGACATCGAGGACCTCGACCGCGGCGTCGCCACGCTCGGCTTCCGCGGCGAGGCGCTGTACACGGTCGGCGCGGTCTCGCGGCTCACCGTCCGTTCGCGCCCCCCGGAGGCCGAGGCCGGCGCGGAGATCACCGTCGCGGGCGGCGACGTGGGCGAGGCCCGCCCGGCGGGCTGTCCCGCGGGAACAACCGTCGAGGTCGACGACCTGTTTTATAACACTCCCGCGCGCGAGAAGTTCCTCAAGCGGACCGCGACCGAGTTCGATCACGTCAACACCGTGGTGACCGGGTACGCGCTGGCGAACCCCGACGTGGCAGTGTCGCTCGAACACGACGGCCGCGAGACGTTCGCGACCGAGGGGAACGGCGACCTCCGCTCGGCCGTCCTCGCCGTCTACGGCCGCGAGGTCGCCGAGTCGATGATCGACGTGGAATGGACGCCGGAGGGAACCGACGCGGGCGACGACTCCGCCGACGCACCGGTCCGGCGGGTGACGGGGCTCGTCTCGCACCCGGAGACGACGCGCTCGACGCGCGACTACCTTTCGACGTACGTCAACGGGCGGTACGTCACCGCGAGCACGCTGCGCGAGGCGACGTTGGAGGCGTACGGCGGTCAGTTGGCCCCCGACCGCTACCCGTTCGCGGTCCTCTTCGTCGAGGTCCCGGCCGGCGACGTGGACGTGAACGTCCACCCCCGCAAGCTGGAGGTCCGCTTCGACGAGGAGCCTGCGGTCCGGGAAGCGGTCGAGGCGGCCGTCGAGGGGGCGCTGCTCGACCACGGCCTGATCCGGTCGACGGCGCCCCGGGGCCAGTCGGCGCCCGACGAGACGGCGGTCGCCCCCGAGACGCCCGACACCGAGGCCGTGGGCGGCGCGGACACCGACCACGAGCGCGCCGCCCGCGAGGGGCGCGAGTCCGCGGCAGTCTCCGACTCCGGGACGCCAGGCGACCCCGGAACGTCGGCGAACACTGAAGATCCCGGCCGAACCCCGGACTCGGTGACCGACGCCGACCCGGGTCAGGGCGACGACGACCCCGCGACGCCGACCGAACTGGACCCGTCCGACGACGCGGCGTGGGCCGTCGACGACCTCGGCGAGGGGGAGAGGACCCGGGCCGAACCAACGGCAGAGCCTGCGGGCGAGCCCCGGGACGGCGACGCGAATCACAACGCGAGCGGCGACGATCAACCCAGTCCACAGAGCCGGCAGAGCGACGGCGCGGAGTGCGAGCCGAGCCGAGGCGAAGCGGCAACCAGCGACGAGACGGCAGTCGGCGACCAAACGAAAGTCGGAGACGAAACGACAGTCGGCGACCAAACGAAAGTCGGAGACGAAACGACGGTCGGCGACGGAACGACGGTCGGAGACGAAACGACGGCTGGCGACGAGACAGCGAATGGCAGCGGAGCGGCGGGGGGCGACCGGAGGGGAGCCCGGGCGGACGCGGCTCGGTCGGTACCCCGAACACGGGCACGGACCCGGCAGCGGACGCTGGACGGCGAGGCGACCGAGGCCGAGCGCGAGTTCGACTCGCTGCCTCCGCTGCGGGTGCTCGGTCAGCTTCATGAGACGTACGTCGTCGCCGAGGCGCCGGACGGGCTCGTGCTGATCGACCAGCACGCGGCCGACGAGCGCGTGAACTACGAGCGGCTGAAGGCGACCGTCGCGGACGGCGCGGAGGCGCAGGCCCTCGCGGAGCCGGTCCGCGTCGGGTTGACCGCCCGCGAGGCGGCGCTGTTCGAGGAGTTCGTCGACGAACTCACCGAGATCGGATTCCGTGCGGAGCGCGCCGACGAGCGCGAGGTCGCGGTGACGGCGGTCCCGGCCGTCTTCGACGCCGCGCTCGACCCGGACCTCCTGCGAGATTCCCTGTCCGCGCTGGTCGACGACGCTGCCGAGGGCGACGAACCGGTCGTCGACGCCGTCGACGAGCTGCTCGCCGACCTCGCCTGTTACCCCTCGGTGACGGGGAACACCTCACTGACCGAGGGCCGGGTCGTCGACCTCCTCGACCGGCTCGACGCTTGCGACAACCCCTACGCCTGCCCGCACGGGCGTCCGGTCGTGATCCGGATCGACCGCGAGGAGATCGGGTCGCGGTTCGAACGCGACTACCCGGGACACGGCGGCCGGCGCGCGGAGTGAGCCCGGCGGCGCGAGGACCTGGATCGAGGCTCGGCGAGGCGCCCGGATATCAGAACTGATAGTATCGGGGCGCCGTTTAACACGTCGGTTTCCCTGATGGATCACATGCCGATCGCATCGGTGAAAGACAGCTACGGGGTGAAACTTGGCGTCGGATACGTGGCGACGGGGGCGTTCATCGTCGCCGTCGGGCTGGCCACCGACGACGCGAACGCGACGGTCGTCGCGGCCGTCGCCGGTCTCCTGACGCTCGGGTCGATCAACGCGGCCGAGACGATCGCCAGCGTCACCGAGATCGGCGCGCAGACGCGGCGCGTCGCCAACGGGGACATCGACAGGGAAGTACAGTCCACCCGGACCGACGAGTTCGGGGAGCTCGCGGGATCCATCGAGCAGATGCGGGTCTCGCTGAAGGACCGACTGACGGAGATGGAACGGACACAAGACGAACTGGAGAGCGCGCGGGCGGAAGCGACCGAGATGGCCGACCGCTACCGGCGGACGGCCGACCGGTACGCCGAGGTGATGGAGGAGGCGGCGACCGGCGACCTCACGCGGCGCGTCGACGTCGACGAGAGCGACGAGAGCCTCGCGACCGTGGGCGAGTCGTTCAACCGGATGATGGACGACCTCCAGGGGACGGTGGAGACGGTCCGCGAGATGGCCGACCGGATCGAGGCCGACGCCGGCGAGATGGCGGAGATGAGCAACGAGGTCGAGCGGCGCGTCGCCGGCGCGACCGAGAGCGCGACGACGATCCGGGGACAGGCGGGCGACCAGCGCGCGGAGCTCGAGTCCATCGCGACCGACATCGAGACCATCAGCGCGTCCGCCGAGGAGATCGCGGCGACCGTCGACGACCTGTCGGACCGGAGCGAGGCGGTCGCGGCGACGAGCGACGACGCCCGCAGCTCCTCCCAGAGCGCGCTGGCCGAGATGGCCGAGGTCGAGGAGGAGGCGGAGCAGGCCGTCGACCGGGTCGAACAGCTTCAGGACGGGATGGACGAGATCACCGAGATCGTCGACATCATCGGCGAGATAGCGGAACAGACCAACATGCTCGCGCTCAACGCCTCGATCGAGGCGGCCCGGGCGGACGGCTCCGGCGACGGCTTCAGCGTCGTCGCCGAGGAGGTAAAGGAGCTCGCCGAGGAGACGCAGTCGCGCGCGAACGAGATTGATACGATGATAGACGACATCGCCGACCAGACCGAGGAAGTGACGGTGTCGATCCGGTCGACACAGGAGCGCGTCCAGACCGGGACCGACACCGTCGAGTCGACGCTCTCCGACATCGAGACGATCGCCGACTCCGTCGACGAGATCAGCGGCTCGCTCGGGGAGATCCGTCGGACGACCGCCGACCAGGCCGACACGGTACAGGACACGGCCGGCTCCGTCGACGAGATCACGGAGCTCAGTACCGAGACCGCGGAGACGGCGGAGCAGACGGCGACGGAGATACAGGAGGGCCAGTCGGTCGTCGAGGACGTGTCCGACTCCCTGCGCGAGTTCCAGACCGACGCCGTGACGACGCTCCAAGACCGGGTCGCGGCGTTCACCGTCGATGAGACGTCCGGCGCCGACGGGCCGGCCACCGGGGGCGGAACGGCGCGCTCGCGAGCGACGACCGACGGAGGTGCGCGATGACGGGCGCGGTCAGCGCCGCGTACTGGATCGCGGCGGTCGCCTTCCTCGTCGGCCTCGGGATCACCGCGGCGCTGTACGCGAAGCTCGGCGAGTCGGAGGACCGCGGTCGCCTGGCCGCGCTGGCGGTGATACCCGGCTTCGCCGGGCTCGCGTATGCCGGAATGGCGCTCGGTATCGGAACCGTGACCGTCAACGGGGCCGAGCTGGTCGGCCTCCGCTACGTCGACTGGATCGTCACCACCCCGCTCCTGGTCGGGTTCATCGGCTACGTCGCCGGCGCGTCCCGCCGCGCGATCGCGGGCGTGATGCTCGCCGACGCGCTGATGATCGCGTTCGGCGCCGGGGCGGTCGTGACGGGCGGGACGCTCAAGTGGGTGCTGTTCGGCGTCTCCTCGATTTTCCACGTCACGCTGTTCGCGTATCTGTACGTGGTGTTCCCGCGGGCCGTTCCCGACGACCCGATGCAGCGGGGGCTGTTCAGCCTGCTGAAGAACCACGTCGGCCTGCTGTGGCTGGCGTACCCGTTCGTCTGGCTGATGGGTCCGGCGGGGATCGGCTTCACCACGGGGGTGGGCGCCGCGCTGACGTACGCCTTCCTCGACGTGTTGGCGAAGGTCCCGTACGTCTACTTCTTCTACGCCCGCCGACAGGCGTTCACCGAGGTGGTGTCGGCCGCGACCGCTGACCGCGAGGACGCGACCGACGCGGTCGGCGACGGCGCGCCGACCGCGGCGGACTGAACCGGGCTCGCAGATCCTCGCCGGGGGCGGGTGAGACGGCGGGGCGCGACCTCGACGGCGGCCGACAGTGTCGGGACGGACGGACCCCACCGCGGCCGCGGAGAGGTACGTTTTAGGCGACCGCGGTGGACCCACCGACATGGAACGCGTAGCGATCGTCGGCGCGTCGATGACGCGGTTCGGGCAGCGCGACGCTTGGCTCCGGGAGCTGCTGGCGGAGGCGGGCGCGGCCGCGCTCGACGACGCCGGCGTCGACGGCGGCGACCTCGATCACCTGTACGTCTCGAACATGGCCAGCGGCGAGTTCGAGGGGCAGACCGGCGTCCCGAACGCGCTCGCCCACGACCTCGCCGCCCAGCCGGCGTACACGGCGCGGATCGACCAGACCTCCTCCTCAGGCGGGGCAGGGGTGTACGCGGCGTGGCAGTCGGTCGCCTCGGGCGCGAGCGAGCTCACGATGCTGGTCGGCGGCGAGAAGATGACCCACCGGACGACCGCGGAGGCGACGGACGTGATCGCGTCGCTCACGCATCCGGTGGAGTACAAGCAGGGCGTCACGCTCCCCTCGTTCGCGGGCCTCACGGCGCGGCTCTACCTCGACGAGTACGACGCGCCCCGCGAGAGCCTCGGGAAGGTCGCGGTGAAAAACCACCGGAACGGCGTGGACAACCCTCACGCGCAGTTCCGGAAGGAGGTCGACCTCGACACGGTCCTCGACTCGCCGATCGTCGCGGACCCGCTCCGACTGTACGACTTCTGTCCGATCACGGACGGCTCGGCGGCGCTCGTGTTCTGTCCCGAGTCGGTGGCCGAGGAGTACGCGCCCGACGGCAACTACGCCGTGGTCTCGGGCATCGGCGGGGCGACGGACACCCACGTCGTCCACGAGCGCGCGGACCCGACGACGATGGGCGGCGTCGTCGACTCCTCCGAGGTCGCCTACGAGATGGCCGGGATCGGCCCGGACGACATCGACGTGGCCGAGCTCCACGACATGTTCACCATACTGGAGTTCCTCCAGAGCGAGGACCTCGGCTTCTTCGAGAAGGGAGAGGGGTGGAAGGCGGTCGACGAGGGCGTCACCGACCGCGACGGCGACCTCCCGATCAACACGTCGGGAGGGCTCAAGTCCAAGGGCCACCCGCTCGGGGCCAGCGGCGTCGCGCAGGTGTACGAGATAGTCAAGCAGGTCACGGGCGACGCCGGACCGCGGCAGGTCGAGGCCGACACGGGGCTCGCCTGTAACGTCGGCGGGTTCGGGAACTGCGTGACCACCACGATCTTGGAGGGAAGCCAATGAGCGACCACGAGACGACCGACACCGACGCGGACGGGCAGGGGGACAGCGCCGAACCGACCTTCGAGGCCGCCGAGTACGCCGACGGCACGGTCACGTACCCGCCCCACACCGTGGGCCCGAACGGCGCCGAGCGCGTCGGGACGGTCGACCTCCGCGAGTACGAGGCGCGCGTGGTGACGTGGACGACCTCGACCGCGACGCCCCCGGGCGTCCGCGAGCCGAACACCCTCGCAATCGTCGAGTTCGAGATGGGCGACGACTACGACGGGCCGCCGGTCCGCGCGCTCGGACAGATAGCCGAGCGCGACGAGGCAGGCGGCGTCACAGGCGACGACGGGGACGATAGTGACAACGGCGGCGACCAGTTCAGCGTCGATATCGGCGACCGGATCGAGCCGGTGTACGCCGACGAACTGCGCGAGCCGGGCGCCGGCATCCGCGAGCCCGAGAGCCAGGACTGGGACGGCTTCCAGTTCCGCCCGGTGGAGTAGCCGGACGCGAATCTCACGCGCGGAACCGCGCCGCGTCGGAGTCGGCGAGCGGGCCGAGCCGCGCCTCGTGGACCCCGCCGAGCGTGTACACGTCGGGGCGGTATCGGATCCGCTTGGTCACCCCGTGTTCCTCCCTGAGCCGGCGTCGAACCCGGTCGACGTCCGTTCGATCGAAGTAGTTCGGCGTGAACACGAGCACCGCGTGGTCGGACTCGCCGAACGCCTCGCACCCGGCGGCGGTCGCGACCTTCGCGTCCCAGAACCGCTCGGCCGCGACGTCGTCGACCACCGCCTCCCAGAGGTCGTCGACCGCCTCCGCCGGACGCTCGACGAGCCACTTCCCGCTCAGGTACGTCGTCTCCAGCGCGAGGCGGTCGGCGTCGCGGACGGTCTCGGGGCCGGCCGGTAGCGACTTCTTTCCGGCGTCGATCCCCGGTGCGTCCGCCTCGGTCGTCGCAGCCGGCCGCATCACGTCGTGTGCCGGGAAGTAGCCGTCGCGGGCCTGGCGGGGGAACCCCGTCACGTGTTTGACCCGGAGCCAGTGCCACCCGGCCTCGTCGATCGCGGTGGGCGAGCGGTCGGTGACCATGGGGCCGGTTCCGCGTCGCGGGACAAAACGGTCTCGTCGGCGGAGCGGGGCGGAACGGTCACTCCGCGATCGGTCCGCGGCGTTCAGATGTCCCGGTAGTCCCCGAGCCGCGCCCCGTCGAGCAGGTAGGCGTCCGCGGCGGGGAGCGCCGCGGGAAGGTACGGCGCGAGGAACGACTGCCCCTCGACGTTGACCCACGTCCCGCCGGAGCGCTCGTTGAACGCGGGGAAGACGACGAGCTCCGGCGGATCGGCCGGCGGGCCGGGAGCATCACCAGACTCGGTGAACGCCGCGGGGTCGAGGGTCCCGCGGAGCCACGCGCGCTCGACGCGCGACCCGCCGACCGAGTCCTCCAGTCGGACCTGCGGGTGCTCGTGGCCGGTACAGATCACGTCGGCGTCGCGGAGCGCGGGGTCGGGCCACGTGTGGCCGTGACAGACCGCGACACCGGAGGCCGACCCGCGACCGAGCCGCCCGCCCTCGGGGCCGATCACGTCGAGGTCGGCCGCGAACGCCTCCGCGACGCCCGCGTCGTGGTTCCCCTCGACGAGCGTCATCGGGACGCGGTCGGTGACGGCGCGGATCAGGGCCTCCAGCTCCTCCCGTTCGTCGCCGTCGGGTGCGCCGATCCGGTGCGCGAGGTCGCCGAGGACGACGAGCCGGTCGGCGTCGGTCTCGGCGACGAGGTCGCAGAGCCGCTCGCGGCGCTCGTCGGCCCGGGAGTCGAGTTCGACGCCGCGCTCGTAGCGCAGTCCGACCTCGATGCCCGCGTGGACGTCGGCGACGAGCAGCGCGCGCTCCGCGCCGAGGTCGGCCACCGCCGCCGGCTCGCCGACGACCGGCTCGACCCGCGCCATCAGATCGGCTTGAGCAGCCCGTCGCCCGGCTCGTAACACTGCCCGCTCATCAGCGCGTCCTGAATCGCGTCCTCGACCGCGCCCGGTTCGACCCCGTGGTCGTCCGCGACGCGCTCGACGACCGCCTCGCGGGGCGCCCCGTCGCCGTCGTCGAGGTCGTCCATCGCCGCGACCGCCGCGGCTTCGAGGTCGATGTCGTCAGCTGCGTCTCCGTCGGTCTCGGCCTCATCTCCGTCGTCCGTCGCGGCGGCGGTGTCGGGCTCCGGGCTCTCTGCGGCGGCCGAATCGTCCGCGGCCGCCGCGGAGTCGTCGTCGGGCTCTTCGACGATCTCCTCGGGGTCGGGCACGTCGATGTCGGCCTCGCCCGGCTCGTCGACCTCGGTCCCGGTCGCGAAGTCGGTTCCGAACTCGGACTCGATCTCCTCGCGCTCCTCGTCGTCGAGCTGGTACATGTCGTCCCCGTCGGCGTCCGGGTCGGGGGAGGGGCTCGCGCCCTCGTCGCCCCCGGCGTCGAGGTCTCCGATGTCGTCATCGCCGCCCGCGTCGAAGTCACCGATGTCGTCATCGCCGCCCGCGTCGAAGTCACCGATGTCGTCTCCGTCGTCACCGGCGTCGAAGTCGCCGAGGCCGCCGTCGTCGGCCGCGGCACCTTCGTCGGTCGTGACGCTATCGTCGGTCACGGTACTCTCGTCCGTCGGCTCGGTGGAGTCGCCCGCATCGCCGAGCGATCCGGAGTCGGCGGTCGCGGTCGCCTCCGGTTCGGCCGTCTCGCTTTCCGAGGATTCCGCGGATCCGGCGCCCTCCATCTCGGCCGCGTCGTCGAGCAGCGACTCGGCCTCGGCGGTCGATCCGGCGGCGGCGGTCGACGAGTCGGTATCCGCGGTCGACGTGGTAGCCTCGGCGGTCGGTTCGGCCTCGCTCTCACCGGTGGCGGGTTCCGGGTCGGAGCCGACGTCCGCGGCCGCGGTCGCGTCGGCCTCGGGCGTCGCCGCCGGCTCCGCGATCGTCACGTCGGTGTCGGGGAGCGGACCGATCGCGGTCGCGTCCCCCTCGTCGGGGGCGACGTCGATCGACCGGACCTCGTCGCGGTCGCCCGCGATCAGCTCGAGCGCGTCGACCGCGAGCCGGCGGACCGCCTCTGCGTACGCCGCGGTCGTGCCGTAGTGGTCGAGCGCCTTCGGGATCCCGGCGGCGAGCGGAGCCGGGGCGCCGCCCGCCTCCAGCGCCGCGCGGAGCTCGTCGCCGCGCAGGTCGGAATCGAGGGCCTGCTCGAACGCCGCGAGGCGGTCGAGCGTCGCCTCGGCGGCGGAGACCACCCAGCGGTCGCGGGTGTCGGCGTCGACCTCGTTGAGGCTCTCCGGGCGGACGGAGGTGAAGACGCGGTCGGAGTCCTCGGGCTCGAAGGTGCGCGCCTTGCCGGTGAGCGCGACGAACGCCGGCGGGTCGGCGCGCTCCAAGAAGGTCTGCGCCTCCGGCTGGTACTGCCCGGCGTAGGTGACGAACGCGCCCGACGGGTCGACGACGCGACCGCGCCGCGTCTCGTCGTTCACGCGCTCGACCTCGGTGAGCACGCCGGCGGTGAACAGGCGGTTCACCCGCGCGCCGGTCGGGGTGACGACGTAGTTGGGGGCGCGCTCCTCGTCGCTCTCGGAGTACGACAGCGAGGCGTCGTCGAACTCGGCGGCGAACACCCGGTAGGCGACCTCACGCGTGCCCGGCCCGTCGTCGCTCATTCGCCCACCTCCGCGAGCGCGGCGCGGGCGTGGGCGGCCGGGTCGTCAGCGGCGATCTCGAACTCGGCCGCGTCGAGGGTCGCGCCGTAGTCGTCGACCGAGAGGTTCCCGCGGACGCGGTAGGCGCGCCCGACGAGCGAGTCGGCGATGTCGTCCGCGACGACCTCCTTGTCCATCGCGTCCTTCGCGGCGGCGAGGGCGTCGTCGAGCCCGCCGCCGTACACCTCGGCGGTGAGCTCGTCGTCCAGGACGACGGTCACGGTGTCGGTGCCGTCGTCGAGGATGGCCTTCACCCGTAGGTCGTCCTCGCCGTCCACGTCCCCGTGGCTCCGGCACTGGCCGTTCTGGACGACGCGGCCGCACTCGGGGCAGCGCTCGATGAGCCCGGAGCCGTCGCGGACCTCCAGCACGTTCCCGACGACCTCGACGTCGAACATTCCGCCGGAGCCGACGGCGTCTGCGACAGACAGCCGCGGGGCGTCCTCCGCGACCTCGACGGGGTCGGGGAGCGGCGTCACCGTCGAGAACTCGGTGAGGTTGATCGAGGGGACGCCGCGGAACTCCCGGACGTACACGTCCTCTATCCGGAGGTCGGCGCCGACCTCGATCTCGGAGCGCGGCTGCCAGTCGGTGAAGGGGAGCTTCGCCGTCTCGTCGCCGACGACCCCTTCGAGGATCTCGGTCTCGCCGTCGCGCCCGGAGATGGTCTTCTCGTCGACCTCCAGCACGCGGACCTCCACGTTGCGGCCGCGGTCGCCGGCCGCGATGTCGACGAGGCTGCGGTCGCCGCCCACCTCGCGGTCGACCGAGACCTCCTCGTCGGCGATGGCGACCGTCGTCGAGTCGTTGAGGTTCAGCTCCGGCGCCCCCTCCCACTCGCGGACGCCGGCGTTGCCGATCGTCAGCGAGTCGCCCGGCTCGAAGCCGAAGTCCTGCCACGCGGTGTAGGAGATGACGCCGGTCTCGTCGGCGATTTCGCCCTCCCGGATCGTGAGGTCGTCCCCCTGATACCGGATCGTGCGCGTCCCCTGCGTCAACACGCGAACCGTCACCGTCACGCCGTCGTGGTCGGTGGTGATCTCGCCCACGTCGACGGCGTCGGGCGTTGGCGTCGAGCCGCCGCCCCCGCCGCCGTGCTTCCGGCGGACGCTCTGTTTCGCCTCGTCGATGGGGACGCTGTACTCCAGTAAGTTCTGTAGGTCGGCTTTGACCTCCTCTTTGTCGACGCCGAGGTCGGAGGCGAGCTCCTCGGCATGGCTGTTGACGTCCATCGAAGCGAGGTTCGGCGCGGCCGCACAAAAGGATTCACCACCGGTGAGCGCCGGCGACGGACCGGCCCGCGGCGCCGTCGGGGACGGCCGGTAGGGCTAAACCGTCCCCGGTCGCAACGTGGGGCATGGACGAAATCGACATCGACGCGCGCGTCACCGACGACCGCACGGTGATCGACGTGGCCGGCACGCGAGACGTCGCGGTCGTCGTGCGGTCGGAGGGCGGCGAGCGGATCTACCTTCCCCCCGAGGGGTTCGACGACCCGGTCGGGGGGTCGCCGTACACCTCGCCGTATCAGGGCGCCGGGGCGGGCGGGGACGAGAGCCCGTACGGCGGGGCGACCGGCAGCACGCGCGGGGTCATGGAGACCGCGGACGGCTTCCGGGTCACGCACCCGGAACCGGTGACCGAGTTCGACGTGTTCCGGGGCGACGAGGACTGAGCGGGGCGTCTCGGGGAGAAGGGGTTCGAACGGATTACGCGACGTCTTCGTACACGGCGAGCGTGTCCTCCGCCACGTCCAGCCACTCGCGGCGCCCGTACTCCGGCGGCTCCTCGCGGTTGAGCGCCTCGATGAGCCCGTCGACGATCGACTCCGAGTCCGTCTCGACCTCGACGAGGCAGCCGTCGGGGAGCACCTCCGCGACGCCGGACGGCGTCGCGACGACCTGCGTGCCCGCCTCCAGCGCCTCCGTGATCGTGATCCCGAACGGCTCGGCATACGAGGGCGAGACGAACGCGTCCGAGGCGGCGTAGTAGTCGCCGAGCTCTGCCTCGGGGACGTAGCCGACAAACTCGACCCGGTCCTCGATGCCGAGCAGCTCGGCGAACCGCTTCAGCTGCTCGGTCTGGTGGCCCGACCCGCCGACGACGAGCGTCACGTCGCGGCCGCGGAGCTTCTTGGTCGCGTACAGGAGGTGCGAGATCCCTTTCTGGTCGGTGTGGCGGCCGACGAAGAACAGCATCTCGCCGTCGATACCGAGGTCCTCGCGGACGTCCTTCCCAGAGAACTGCGGCGTCGAGAAGCCGTTGTACACGACCCGCGAGTCCGCGTCGTACAGCTCTCGGATGTCCTCGCGGACGATCTCGCTGACCGCGATGTTGGTGTCCGCGGCGTTCGCGAGCCGGCGCTCCGTCTCGACCTCGCGGCTCGGCGGGTCGATGTTGCGGTCGCTCGCCAGCGAGTGGAACGAGGAGACCCACGTCGCGTCGGACTCGCGGGCGGCGGCGCGACCGGGCCCGTACCCGAACCAGTCGTGGGTGTGGATCACGTCGTAGTCGGGCGCGAGTTCGGCGAGGCGGTCGGAGAGCTCCCCGACGCGCGCCGCGACGTCGCCCTCGCCGGTCTCGACGGGTTCGAGTCCCGGCTCGTCGTCGGGCGCGAACTCCGCCGGCAACACCAGCGCGGCGTCGACACCGAGTTCGTCGCGGAGCCCGGTGAACAGTTCTCCCACGTGGACGTCGAGCCCGCCGGTGATGTTCGGCGGGTACCCCCACCCCAGCATGAGTACGCTCGGCGGCATACACCCCCGTTTCGGGAGTCGGCACTTAGGTATGCCCCTCGCAGCGCGCGGGGGACCGGAAAACGGAGAGCGGAAAGAGGTCCGTCCGCGGTCAGACCACGCGGTCAGGCCGCGCGAACCGCGTCGCGCAGGGCGTCCGTGCGCTCGGTGATCGACTCGGCGGCGTCCCCGAGCACGTCGAGCGGGTCGCCCTCCTCGGCCTTGACGGTGAGGACGGGTTCGGTCTGGCCCCCGGACTGCTCGGGATTCATGTCGTAGGTCGCGGCCGCGACGTCGTCCGACTCCAGCAGGGCGCCCTTCAGCACGTTCATGAACGTGTGATCCTCGCCCGCGATCTCGATGTGGAGTTCCGTGTCGGTCTTCTCGATGACCCGCAGTTCCATACCCGAGAGGTCGAGCGAGCGGCGTTTCAAGCTTTCGTCTCCCGGATATCGCCGGATGCGGACGGGTCGCACGCGGCCGGAAAACACTTCTCTCGCCGACCGAGTTACCGAGTATGTCCGGCGATCGACCCGCGATCCGACGGCTGCCGTCCGACGAGGAGGCCCTCCGCCGCTACGCGGCCGACCTGTGGCTCCCGTACAACCGCGACCTCGCCGACGCCGTCGGGGCCCACGACCTCGCGGACTGGCCCGAGGAGCGCTTCGTCGAGCGACACGTGGAGTTCGCCCGGAACCAGCTGGACGATTCGGGAAGCCGCGGCTGGGTCGCCGCGACCGCCGCCGACGGGGCGGCCGACGCCGCGGTCGACCCCGCGACCGCCGCCGTGACCGATCCCGACCTGGACCTCGTCGGCCTGCTGATGACGAGCGTCGACGCGTGTCCCGACCCGTTCGATCGCCCGGACCGGCTGGTGATCGGCGAGATATACGTCGCGGCGCCGTACCGCGGCACCGGCCTCGCGGACCGGTTCGTCGAGCGCGCGGTCGCCGACGCCCGCGACCACGGCTGCGGGCAGCTCCGGCTCGACGTGGACGTCGACAACGAGCGAGCCGTGGCGTTCTACGAGCGGACCGGGTTCGAGGAGTACCGCAAACAGATGACGATGGCGGTCGATCCGGAGTGACCCCGACGATCAGGCGGCTCCGGCGGGGCGACGTGCGACCGCTGGTCGAGGACCTGTGGCTACCGTTCGCGCGCGAGATGGCGCGGCTCGCCGATCGGAACGCGCTCGCGGACGACGACGACCTCGTCGCCGCGGGCGTCGAACACCGACGGGACAAGCTCGACGACGACGAGGCGGTGACGTGGGTCGCCGTCGCGGACGGCGAAACGGGCGATGACACCCGCCTCGTCGGCTACGCCGCCGCGAGCCCCGAGTCGTCCGCACCCGTGTTCGCCGCGGGCGACCGACTCCACGTGAGCGAGCTGTACGTCCGGCCGCCGCGCCGCGGCGAGGGTATCGGGCGGCGGCTGCTCGACCGCGCCCGGGGGGCCGCCGCCGACCGCGGCTGCGAGCGCGTCACGCTCGACGTCGACGTCGAGAACGAGTCCGCTCGCGGCTTCTACGAGGAGTGTGGCTTCGAGTCGGCGCGAATCCGGATGGCCGCCGACCCGGCGTCGGACGCGGACTGACCCGCTCGGTGACGGCGCGGCCGCTCGGGAAGGGATAAACGCAAAACGGGGTCGCGTCGGGTGGACGAGCCGTTACTCGTCGGCGTCGACCGCGACTTCGTCGGCGTCGACGTCGACGGCGGCCTCCTCCTCGGCGGCGACCTCGCGCGGGCGCGCTTCGAGGGTGAGCTTCTGGACCTCGACGCGGCGGAGCGGGTAGATCTCCTTGGCGTCGCCGTAGATGGCCGACGAGAGGTTCCCGTCGACGATCGCGTCGACGAACGCCTCGAAGGTGCGCTCCTCGGCGGCCGCGTGGACCTTGTCGATCATGACGCGGCGGATCGCCTTCTCTTGGGACCGGTCGGCCTTCTTGGTCGTCAGGGCGACGGGCTGGACGCGAATGCGGTAGTCGTCCGTGGTCAGCACCGTGATCGACGCCTCGACCTTCGAGGCGCCGCGGCGGACGAGCGAGCGCAGGTAGTCGCGCGTCAGCTCGTACTTAATGAACTCGGTGTACGCCGAGTCGCTGCCCACGTCGGTGATCTTGAAGGTCAGCTTCGTGTTGTTCGCGTTGGAGTCGCCCGTCAGCTCGTCGAGCGTCGTCGTGATCGTGCGGCCGACGACCTGCTGGGGCTCCTCGGCGAGGGTCTCGCCGAGCTCCTGTCGGTCGAACTGTTCGGGCGCCAGCACGGAGTACCAGCGCTTCTGTTCTCTGCTCTTGGATACGGATCGTTCGCTCATGTGTCGGTGTGTGTGTCGGTGTCGGTCGTCTGTGGTTCGTCTGTGGAGTCGAGGGTGTCGGCGGAGTCGGCGTCTGCGGCGATATGCGACCGAGCGCGCTCGACCACGCGGTCGGCGACGCGCAGGTTCACGAGGTGGTCGTCCAGCGTCGACTGGAGCCCGCCGGTGGTCGGTCGCGCGACGGTGCAGGCGACGGCGTCGCCGTCGACGCGCGTGCGCATCGAGTCGGTCTCGTCCGGCCCGACCGCGGCCGCGACGGTCGCGGCGTCGGCGTGCGTGGTCCGGACCGTCGCGGTCCGGTCGGCGTCGCCGCCGGCCGTTCGGGGGGCGTCGTCGGACATCTCAGATCGCCTCCCGGAGCGCGGCCAGCGCCCCCGTGATGTCTGCGTCGCCGGGTCCGGCGGTCTCGACGGCGATCCCGCCGCGAGCGGGGGTCCCCCAACCGTCGCCGCCGACCTCGTCGGCGGCGGTCCGGCAGGCGTCGCCGAGCCCGATGGGCTCGACGGCAGCGGCCGCGAGCCGGCCCGCGCCCTCGTCGAGCGCGACTGCGACGGGTTCTGGTGACCGGAAGTCCCGGACGAGTCGGGCGACCGTCGACAGGACCGCCGGCGCCGCGTCGACGCGGGCGACGACGCAGCCGTCGTACCGGCCGACCGTCGCGTCGTCGAGCGCCCGGTGCGCCGCCAGTCCGTGGCGGTGCCAGGCGTCGAGCGCGGCCGTCCGAAGCGACGGAGCCGGGTCGCTCGCGAGCGCGAGCGCGACCCCCGTCCCGGGCGCCTCTCGGGCGAGCGCGTCGAGCACGTCGGCGTAGCCGCCGACCGTCTCGAAGGGACCGTCCGTCGCGTACGGACGGAGCGCGCGCTCGACCGCAGCGGCCGCGCGCTCGCTCGTATCGTCGCCGTCGACCGCGTCGACCGCGACCAGCGACGCGAAGCGCCGGCGGTCGTCGGCGTCGGGGTCGGCGGACAGTCCCAAGGGATCGAGCGCGTCGCGCGCCCCATCGGGGTCGCCGGAGTACCGCGTCGACGCGAGCGTCGAGGCCGCGAGGGCCTCGGCCCGCGAGGGGGCCGCGTCCGCGCCGTCGGTCTCGTGAGCGGCGCGCTCGCCGCCTGAAACCGGGAGCGCGACGCCGGGCCGCCGCTCGACGCGGCCGGCCCGCTCCGCGACGTCGAGCGCGTCGCCGGAGCCGTCGGCGCCGGGGATCGACCCGGCCGCGACGACGCCGGCGAGCGCGACCACGGGGTCGGGTTCGACGCCGAGGGCGCGGGCGACCGCGAAGGCGGCCGTGCTCGCCGGTCGTCCCGTTCCGGGGATCGCGTGCGGGCCGCGGTCGACGCCGACCGTTACCGCGACGCCGTCGTCGACGTCCGCCGGCACCGGGTCGCGGTCGACCCGAGCCTGGAACGGCGTGCCCGTCGCTCGGAGCGCTCGCGCGAGCAGCCCCGCGGCTGCCAGCGCGTCGCCGTCGTCAGTCGCGACGAGCCGGACGAACGGCGCGTCTGCGAGGACGCCGGCGAGCGCGTCGGGGGCGGGCGTGGCGGACGTCGCTTCGGTCATGTGTGGTGTGTCGGTCGGGATCGGTCGCTCGGTGTCGCCGTGCTAGCCGCTCACTCCTCTAAGAGCTCGACGGCGTTCTCGTAGGTGTACGTGAACTCCTCGTCGATCTCGTCGCCGCGGTAGTAGTTCGCGAGGCGGCGGATCTTCGACTCCGTGTTCTGGAGCGCGCGCTTGTTCTGGTGGTCCTGCCCGTTCTCCGCCATGTGCTCGCGCAGGCGAACCGCCTGCGACATGAGGTTGCGGAGGTCTTCCGGGATGTCGGCGTCGGCGTCGTGTTCCTCGAGGATCTCGGTGACCTTCTTGCCGGTCGCCAGCTTCACGTCGGGGACCGGGACGCCCTTGACGCCCTCGTCGCGCAGCTTGAGGCCGATGACGCTGGGGTCGTGGCCCTGCTCCGCCAGTTCGACGACGCGGGACTCGATGTCCTCGGCGTCGACGTCGCTCCACTCCGGGGTCTCGTCCGTCGCCGGTTTGTCCGAACCGGACGAACCGCGACGGCGCGTGTGCATTCGTGCCATTGTCTGTCTGGTTGGAACGGCACAACCGCAACGTGACCGCGACTCCGCGCGGCGCGGCTACGGATCGCTCGCGGAGCGAGCGCTCCGACCGGACGGTCCGCGCGAGCGGGCCGCCGTACCGCGACGCCGGAGGCGTCGGCGCACTGCTACATTCCCAAGCCGCGGGCGAAAGGGCCCCGGCGAGTCGGATCTGCAGCTGTGCTGTTCCCGTCAGGACGGTCGCCGTCGGGGGTCTTAAGCGTGTTCTTGTCCCCGCGTGAGGCGATTCCGTCGGGCGAACGCTCCCGGTCCGTCTGACGGAGCGCACACGGGGATTTACGTGAGCCGTCGGTCTCCGAAGGCGTGTGAGAGATAAATGACCGACACGACAGCGGGGACCCCGGCCGCGACCGACGGCGGTGACCCCCCAGACGGCAGCGACTTCGGCGTCGGCGAGGAAGGGAGCGACGACCCGCGGATCGAGTTCCGCGGGGGGAAGTGGGCGAGCACCCTCCCGCTCGTCTTCTTCATCGCCTGGGCGATCTTCCAGAGCGGCGTCCTCGGGATCGGTGACACCAACGGGCTCGTCGTGGGCGCGTTGGTCGGAACGACGCTCGGGATGTTCCTCGTCCGCGGCGACTGGAAGGCGTACGCCGACACGATCTTCGAAGGGATGACCCAGCGCGTGGCCGCGACCGCGATCGTCGCGTGGCTCTGGGCCGGGATGTTCGCCCAGACGCTCCAGGCCGGCGGCTTCGTCGAGGGGCTCATCTTCGCGGCCGACGCTCTGAACGTCGGCGCGTCGACGTTCCCCGCGGCCGCGTTCATCCTCTGCGGCCTCCTCGCGACCGGGATCGGCACCGGATACGGGGCGACCGTCGCGTTCGTGACGCTGTTCTTCCCGGCCGGCGTGCTCATCGGCGCGAACCCCGTGCTGCTGTTCGCCGCGATCCTGTCGGGCGCCGTCTTCGGCGACAACCTCGCGCCCGTCAGCGACACGACGATCGTGAGCGCCGTGACTCAGGACGCGGACATCGGCGGGGTCGTCGCCTCGCGGTTCAAGTACGCTATCGCGGCGGCGGTCCCGGCGTTCGCCGCGTACCTGATCGCCGGCTCGGCCATGGCCGGCGTGAGCCTCGAGGGCGCCGTCGCGCTCCGCGAGTCCGCGAACGCCCTCGGACTAGTCCACCTGCTCTCGATGGGAGTCGTCATCGTCACCGCGGTCGCGGGCCGTCACATCGTCGAGGCGATCTCGTGGGGGCTGGTCGTGGCGGTTGCGTCCAACCTCCTGTTCGGGCTGTCGAGCGCGAGCGACATCGTCGCCTTCACCGTGACGGAGGCCGGGGCGCTCTCCGGGCTCCCGGTCGTCGAGGTCGGCGAGACCGCGGGCGTCGGCGGGAGCCTCTACACGGGCGCGGTCGGGTTCTTCCCGCTGATCGTTCTCACCCTCCTCATCGTCGCGATGGCGCAGATCATGATCCGCGGCGGCGGCTTCGAGGCGATCCAGACGTTCCTCCTCGACCGCGTCGCGACGACCGTCCGCCGGGCGGAGCTGACGATGGTCCTCGGCACCGCGACGATCAACGGGATGATCACGATAAACACCGCGGCGGAGATCGCGATCGCCCCGTACGTCGCCCGGATCGGCGAGAAGTTCAACATCAACGGCTACCGGCGCGCGAACATCTTGGACGCCAACACCTCCGCGCTCGGCTACATCTTCCCGTGGGCGGGCGGCGTGTTGGTCGGGTACCAGGTGATGGTCGGGCCGGACGGCCTCGGGTCTCAGTACGGCCCCGAGATGGTCGTGAACCCCATCGAGGTCGTGCCGTACGTCTTCCACGGCTGGTTCCTCGTGGCGATATTCATCATCGCCGCGATCACCGGCTTCGGGCGGGAGTACATCCCCGACCGCGCCTCCGAGGAGGTGTCCCGCGCATGAGCGTCTTCGACAAGTTCCTCGCCGGGTGGTCGTTCCGGGGATCGACACCGGACTACGCGGCCGGGGACGCGATCGAAGTGATGGTGACGGGCGAGTCCGACGGCGGCGTACACGTCGCGCGCATCGGCGACTCGACGCTCCGGATCGAGGGCGCGCCCGGGGACGCGGTCGACACTCGGGTCGTCGTCGACGTGGAGTCGTGGGACGAGTCGAGCCACACCGGGCGCGCGACCTATCGGAAGACCGTAGGCGGGAGCGCGTTTTAGCTAGCACTCGGTGGTTGAGGGTTCTTTTCATCGGTTCCACCGTCCGTACATAAACAACCGAGGGCGGACCGGTGGCGAACGCCGGCAAAGCCCCGCCGCGAGGACTCGCGCACAGCACCTCACGCCTCCCCAGCCCCGTCGCTCACTGCCCGCGGTTTCACCGCTCGCAACGGGGGTGCTCGCCTCGCTCGCACATCGCACCGTTCGCGACTCCCTCGCGCGTGCGACTCGCGCCCTCCGGCCGCTCGTCCGCACGCGCCACCGCAGTTGCTTTTAGATAACAGATCGTCGAAATGGGGTTCGATCGCCGCGAAGCGGCGTGAACCGGCGCGGACCGGGGCGCTTTTCATCACCACGCTCGAACCGTCGGGCGTGCTATCGGTCGAGCTCCACGCGCACTCCGCGCTGTCGTACGACGGGCGCGACCCGGTCGACCTCCTCTTGGAGCAGGCGGCCGCGGTCGGGCTCGACGCGCTCGCCGTCACCGACCACGACGAGATCGACGCCAGCATCGAGGCGGCCGAGAAGGCCCCCGACTACGGGCTCGTCGGCATCGTCGGCATGGAGGTGACCTGCGCGGTCGGCCACGTGCTCGCGTTCGGCATCGACGAGCGCGTCGAGAGCGGCCTCCCCTTCGACGAGACGCTCGACCGGATCCGCGATCAGGGCGGGATCGCGGTCGTCCCCCACCCCTTCCAGAAGTCCCGCCACGGCGTCGCCGCGCACGTCAGCGACGAGCGGCTCGCGAGCGCGGACGCGATCGAGGTGTACAACTCGCGGCTGTTCACCGGGCGCTCGAACCGACAGGCCGAGAAGTTCGCCGTCCGCAACGGGCTCCCGATGACCGCCGGCAGCGACGCCCACATCTCCGAGATGGTCGGGCAGGCGGTGACGGAGGTCGGCGCCGACGAGCGCTCCGCGGACGCGATCCTCGACGGGATCGCCGACGGGCGGACGAGCGTCGTCGGCAAGCGCACCCCGTGGCGGGTCTCGCTCCGGCAGTTCGGCGGGGGCGCCAAGCGCCGCGCGCTCCGCGCGCTCGACGCCCTCCGGTGACCGCGATGACGGCCCCTTCCTCGTCCGACCTCCGCGGCGCCCCCGCGGACCGCGTCCGTGCCGCGCTCCGCGACGGCGACCCGCTCCCCGGCGGGTGCGGCTTCGCCGGGCTGCTGGCCGAGCCGCCGAGTTTGGACCCGCGGGACCGCGACGGGCCGAACCGCGACGGCCCGGTGCTCGTCCGCGATGTCCTCGGCCGACAACCGCTGTTCGTCGAGCGCGAGGCGCTCGATCCGGGGACCGCCCGCATTCCCGCGGCGACCGACGCGTGGGCCTTCGACCGCGGCGCGCTCGCCGATCCGGAGCCGGTGCCCGCGGGGAGCGTGGTCTCGGCCGGCGGTACCGAACGCGTCTGGCGGCTTCCCGACCCGGCTCCGACCGCCGATCCGGAGGCCGCGCTGGCGGCGGTCGACGGCGCGGTGAGCGCGGCGCTCGGGGACCTCGCGGCATCAACTCGGTCCGGGGGAGACGACGAGAGCAGTGACGGCAACCTCGCGGTGGCCTTCTCCGGCGGCGTCGACTCCGGCCTCGTCGCCGCGGCCGTCCCGGAGGCCCCCTGCTACGTCGCCGGCTTCGAGGGGAGCCACGACATCGCTGCGGCGCACGAGGCCGCGAGCGCGATGGACCGTGACCTGCGCGTCGTCGAGGTGACGCACGACGACCTCACGCGAGCGGTCCGCGCGGTGGCGGCCGCGACCGGTCGCCGGAACCCGATGGACGCGTCCATCGCGGTGCCGCTGTTCATGACGGCCGAAGCGGCCGCGGCCGACGGGTTCGATCGCCTCGCAGTCGGACAGGGGGCCGACGAGCTGTTCGGCGGGTACAGCAAGGTCGTCGACCCCGCCGAGGACTCCCGGGTCGACGCCGACACCGTCCGCGGCGCCCGGACCGAGACCGTCCGGACGCTGCCCGATCAGCTGGAGCGGGACGTGCTCGCGCTCCGCGCCGCGGGGGTCGAGCCCGCGACGCCGTTGCTCGACGACCGTGTCGTCGGCGCCGCGCTGGCGCTCCCGGACGCCCTGCTCGTCGACGGCGACGAGCGGAAGGTCGCGCTCCGCCGCGTCGCGAGCCGGCGGCTGCCGGAGTCGGTCCACGCCGCGGAGAAGAAGGCGGTCCAGTACGGCACGTACGTCTCCCGCGAGCTCGACCGGCTCGCGCGGCAGGCGGGCTACAAGCGGCGAATGGACGACCACGTCGGGAAGTACGTCGAGGCGCTGTGTAGCGAGGAAAAACCGGCCGGTGAGGGCCGGGACTGACCAAGTCGCCGCGGGGAGTACCAGTCCTGCGGCCGACGCCCGATCGGTCGGGCGTCTACTCACGGATCGGCGGGACAGGTATAAAATCCGGATAGTAGTGACAAATATGACACCCTCGCGGCCGCGATAGAAAACGATCGGCCGCAGATGTGAGCGATTACTGCCGGATCGCCGTATCGGTAGCGCGCTTTGCCGGGGAAAGTTCACGTCCATCCGGACGGGGGAGGCCGGGTCGCGGGCTCGGCGAGCGATCGCCGCGTCAGCGGACGAGGTACGGGTCGCTGCCGGCGATGAAGCGACCGAGGTCGCTCTCGCGGCGGAAGTCGGTTGACCGGAGCTCTCGAAGCGAGTCAACGAGCCGATCGGCGTCGCCGTCCGCCCAGTCTGCGGGGTCTTTGATCGGGACGACGAGCCAGCCGGCGCCGAGCAGCTCCTCACCGTGGAGCCCGTCCATGTCTATCTCGGTCTTCCGAGCCCGGGCGGTGTAGGTTTCGAGGACGTGTTCGGTCGCCCGCGCGCCCACCGGGAGCAGCACGTGCGCGGCGATGGCGCGGAGCTCCGCGTCGAAGAACCGCTCCATGTCGGCGTAGGCGGCCTCGTCGGGCGGCGCCTCGCCCGCGCACATGTGAAGGTACGAGAGGAACGTTCGGCCGGTTCGAACGGGGTCGACCGCCGTCGGGTCGCCGTCGCGCGCGACGCCGTCGGGGGCGAGTCCCTCGGCGACACCCGCGATCAGTCCGGCGTCCGAGAGCGCCGACAGGAACGCGGGCGACCACGCCTCGCCGGTGAACGGGACGCCCGCCGCGGTCCCGCCGTGGACGCCCGGGCGGTCGCCGACGACGTGGAAGTCGGCGTTGGCGTCGCCGTAGCCGGGGACGAACGAGGGGCAGTCGGGGCGCATCCCGAAGGGGTTCCGGATCCGGTCCGTGACGTTCTGCACGCGAGAGGGTAGGCGCGCAGGCCGTTAAATCCCGTTCGGTCCGGCGCGAGCGACTCGGGGACGCCCCGCGGCGGCGAGCGAGCCGATGCGAGGCGCACGAGGCGACGAAGATCCGCATAAGTTATGAGAATAAACGAGGTCAAACCGGGCTGGGATACGCGTCGATCGACGCGGAACGAGAGATATTTCAGGATCGTTAATCAATAACCGGAAACCGCAAGACAGCGTCGAGGTGTCTTCGGCGCGGCCCACGGAAGATATTTATATACCCCTCCGTTGGGGTGTGACAGAAGTCCAATGTTCGACCGCATCCGTACCGCGGCCCTCTTCGGGCTGCACCAAGCGTCCGTCGCCGTCGGAATCTCGCTGTTCCCGGTGGCCGTCTTCGCGCGTCAGCACCTCGGCATCAACGTCCCGGTCGGCCGGCTCGTCGAGACGACCACCGAGGCCGTCGACCAGGAGTGATCGCGCGCCGACAGTAGCTCGTTCTCCGCGACCGACCAGACGCCGAGCGACGGCGAGACCCCCCTTCGACCCGCGATCCCGCACAGCTCTCCTCGTGCCCGTCGCAGCCCCGCAGCGCCCGCTCCGAGGTCCGTCGCGATCCAGTGTCCCCCGCCGCGGTCGGCCGGTCGCGGCCCGGCGACGGATAGGCCCGTCGGAACCGGTCGGCGGCCCCCGAAGGGTTGCCTTTATCAGCGCGCCGGGCGAATGTGGACGTAATGCGAACACCGACTGGCGACCTCTCAGACGGGCCGGCTGCCGACCTCGGCCGCGACCAGCCTGTCTTCGGACCGGAGCTCGGCGAGTTCGAACACAGCGAGCGCCGCGCCGCGAAGGCGGAGGGCGACGGCGAGATGAAGACGGGGACCACCACCGTCGGCATCAAGGCCGACGAGGGCGTCGTGATGGCGACCGACATGCGCGCCTCCCTCGGCGGCATGGTCTCCTCGAAGGACGTCCAGAAGGTCGAGGAGATCCACCCGCGCGGCGCCCTGACCATCGCGGGCTCCGTCTCGGCGGCCCAGAACCTCATCTCGACGCTTCGCGCCGAGACGAGCCTCTACGAGGCCCGCCGCGGTAAGGACATGTCCATGGAAGCGCTGTCGACCCTGACGGGGAACCTCCTCCGCTCCGGGGCGTTCTTCGTCGTCCAGCCGATCCTGGGCGGCGTCGACGACGAGGGCGCGCACATCTACTCCATCGACGCCCTCGGCGGCACGACCGAGGAGGAGTACACCGTCACCGGCTCCGGGTCGCAGTACGCGCTCGGTGTCTTAGAGCAGGAGTACGACGACGAGGTCAGCATCGACGAGGCGAAGACCATCGCCGCGAAGGCGATCCAGTCCGCCGTCGAGCGCGACCTCGCCTCGGGCAACGGGATCAACGTCGCCGTCGTCACCGAGGACGGCGTCGACATCACCCGGTACAAGGAGTTCGACGACCTGCTGTAGTCGGCGTCAACGGGACGCCGCTTCGGTATTTCTTCGCGAGTCCCGACCCGCCAGCGGAGGCGCTCGCGGCCGCTCGGTCACCGCCGGAGCTCCGGCGGCGCCTGAATCCCGTCGCCCCAGTAGAACCGCGGGCCGAGGACGAGGTAGCCGCTGGCGAGGAACAGTAGCGCGAACGCGAACCCCTCGCCGATCCACGCCGGGAGCGCGCTCGTCGCCATGTGACCGGCGGGGGTGAGGATCACGGCCGCCTGAACGACCCCCATCACGAGCGCGTCCTGCGCGTGGAGGTCCGGGTAGGTGACCGTCGACCCCATGAGCAGCGCGAACGCCGTCGTGGCCGCGACGAGCGGGACCGGGGCGGTGTAGCCCGCGATGACGGCGGCGGCGAGCACCGTCGCGGCCAGCGTCGTCGGAACGCCCACCGTCTCGCGGGCGCCGTCCTCGTCGGCCGTGTAGAGGCCGAGGCGGGCGACCGCGGCGGCGACGAACAGCGCGCCCGCGCCGACGACGGCGGCGACGAGCGCGGGGTCCGTCGCGAGCGAGCGCCCGTCGCGGACGACGGCGGCGACGAGCGCGGCGGGCGCAACGCCGAAGGAGGCGACGTCGGCCAGCGAGTCGAGGTACGGGCCGGCGGGAGTCGACCCGCGGTGGCGGGCGACGACCCCGTCGAGCCCGTCCGCGACGGCGGCGAGGAGGACGAGCCTGGCCGCGAGCGCGACGTCGACCGTCGCGGCGACGACGGCGAGGAACCCGACGGCGGCGTTGGCCACGGTCACCGCGTCCGCGAGCCCGAGCCGCCGAGCGAACCGCAGAGGCATACCGTATCGGTCGCCGAGCCGGGTTTTAGGGTTTGTTATCTCGTCGACCGCGCGGCGGCGGCCCGGTCGCGAGAGTCCGGGACTGCCGAGGTGTGTGTCGACCGAAACGGAGGGCGCGGCCGCGAGGCCAAGACGCCTCGGTCAGGGGACGTACCAGATGCCGCGGCCGAAGTCGAGCCATTCGCCGACCACGACGTGCGGCATCGCGATGACGCAGACGAAGATGGTGTAGAAGGCGACCGCGCCGGAGAGCAGCGAGCCGCCGGCCAGCGGGTTCGGCGCGACGGTCCACAGGGCGGTCGCGACGCTCGCCGTGACCAGCGCCCCGACGACGAGGACGCCCCACGCGACGACGAGCGAGACGCCTTCCGTCCGGTCGGGCTGCTCCTGTTCGACGACCATGCTCCGCGCCGACTGCCGAAGCGAGTACCACAGCGGGAAGTAGAGCCCGATGGCGACGACCACGGGCACGAGCGCGAAGTACGCGACGAGCAGCAGCGTCTCCGCGGCGTCGAGGAGCCACGACCGGCTGACGCCGCCGGTCGAGCGCAGGCTAGTCGCGAGGCCGCCGCCGAGGTGCGTCATCACGCCGAGCCCGAAGACCGCGCCGAGCGCCGTGGTGAACGTCTCCGGGTTCGAGGCGGCCGGGCCGGCCAACCGACCGTCGAAGACGCCCAACATGATGCCGGTGAAGCTGTAGTAGGTCTCGGTCCAGAAGACGGCGGGGACGATCATCACGGCGCCGCCGCGGATCAGCGCGGCGAGCGCTCGCTGGGGCTTGGTGGGGAGGTGGTCGGTTCCGATCAGCGCGTCCATCACGCGGAGGTCGCCGTGCCCGCCCTTCGCGACCGCCGTCCCGAACGCGAGCGCGAGCGCGGGCAACGGCGCGACGACGAACAGGACCACGAACGACGCGACGAAGCCGAGGTAGAGCGCCACGTACCGCGCGCCGAACGGGAGCCCCCGCCGGCGGAGATTCGAGAAGTGTTCGTACCCCCCGTGCGGGAGGTTCAACGCGACCATCCCGACGAGGTACGCGATCATCTGAGTCCGGAGCGACACGTCGGTGCCGACCGCGGACAGGGCGCCGAATCCGACCGCGAGGAGGAGCAGCGCCACGCGCGAGGCACCGATGGCCGTCCGTTCCGGTTCACCGAGGAGTCGCCGCACCGGGCTCGCCGTCGTCGTCGACATGGACGTATGTACGGCCGTTACCGGGTTAGGGCCTCGTCGCCATTATTCGGTGTTTTATATTCGGGTCGTCCCTGCGACCGTCTCCGCGGGCGTTTCACCGCTCCGAAGGGGGCGGTTCGGGCGGCGGCGTCAGTACGTGTGAATCACTTCGCCGCAACGCGTGCACTCGATCGTGTCCGATCTGAACAGCCGCTCCTTCTTCTCCGTGGGGCCGTTACACTCGGGGCAGACGCCGATGTTCCGTCCGTCCGCCACGCGCGCGGACAGATCGAGGAACTGCCCTTCGAGCCGTTCGATCTGTTCGGACTGCTCTTCGACGACCGATTGGAGCTCCTCGATCGTCTCCTCGCGCTCCTCGACCGCGGTGGACAGCTCCTCGATGCGCTGCTCGTAGGCGTCTATCGCCTCGACGTCGATGGTGACGTCGTCGGTCTCCTCCGCTTCCTGTTCCGCAGTGCTTTCGCTACGCTGTTCGGCTTCCGCCTCGGCGTCGTCGTCTGCCATACGAGACTGGTAGAGCCCCAGGGTCATTACTTTCAGGCCGACAACGTCACCCCGACCCGCGGCCCGTCAGGGTCGACCGGCGCCGGACCCCGCGCCAGAAGGGGGCGTCGTCACGGGGCGATACCTGACTAGGTTGGCATCGATCTGAATAGAATATACACAGTATAACGAAGTGGGTATGGACCCGATAGCGCTAACCGCAGCCGTTGGAGCTGATCTGCTCGGGGACGGTCGCCCCGAGACGCTCTGGTTGGGCATAGGCACGCTACTGATGCTCATCGGGACCTTCTACTTCATCGTTAAAGGATGGGGGGTCACTGACAAGGAGGCCCGTGAGTACTACTCGATCACGATCCTCGTGCCGGGGATCGCGTCGGCAGCGTACCTGTCGATGTTCTTCGGCATCGGCCTGACGGAAGTTCAGGTCGGCAGCGAAATGCTGGACATCTACTACGCGCGGTACGCGGACTGGCTGTTCACCACGCCGCTGCTGCTGCTCGACCTCGCGCTGCTGGCGAAGGTCGACCGCGTGAGCATCGGCACGCTCGTCGGCGTCGACGCGCTGATGATCGTCACCGGACTCGTCGGCGCGCTCTCGCACACGCCGCTCGCGCGGTACACGTGGTGGCTGTTCAGCACGATCTGCATGATCGTCGTGCTGTACTTCCTCGCCACGAGCCTGCGCGCCGCTGCGAAGGAGCGCGGTCCCGAGGTCGCGAGCACGTTCAACACCCTTACGGCGTTGGTGTTGGTGCTCTGGACGGCCTACCCGATCCTGTGGATCATCGGTACCGAGGGTGCCGGCGTCGTCGGCCTCGGCATCGAGACCCTCCTGTTCATGGTGCTCGACGTGACCGCCAAGGTCGGGTTCGGCTTCATCCTGCTCCGCAGCCGCGCGATCCTCGGCGACACCGAGGCACCGGAGCCCTCTGCGGGCGCCGAGGCCTCCGCCGCGGACTGATCGGCTAGCGGACCCGACGCGGCAGAACAACACGGTTCAACCGTTTCCAGCGTTCATTTTTCGACATGACTGACACTACCACCGAACAGCCGCCAGTGCTGCGTACACGGTCCGTCGTCGGACTCGCCGCCTGCGTCGTGACCGCGCTCGTCGGGATATTCCTGATCCCGACGCTACAGGAGCCGGGAGGCGGGTTCAACGCCCGGTTCTGGACGATGGCGGCCTTGGAGCTGGTCGCCATGATCGGCGTCGTCTACTTCGTCCTCAACCTCCACGAGGAGTCGGACTGAGGCGGGCGAGAAGCGCGGCTCGCGTCGCACCGCCGATCGCGGCGGTGCCGTCGTTCTCCGCACGAGCCGCGCCCGTTCCCTGACCGTTCACTTCTCAGGCAGCCCGGCGTCGGCCCTCCCGTCCCGGGTCGAGGGCGATGTCTCGGCGAGCGCGCGCTCGAAGTGGTCACGCCCGACGGTCGGGTCGACCGGTCCGTCGTCGACGATCGCGTCCTCGATCGCGAGCAGCCCGGCCTCCCGGACCAGCGCCGCGATGTCGCCGCCGCTGTAGCCGCCGGTGCGGTCGGCGAGGGCGTCGAGGTCGACGCCGGCCGCCGTCGGCATCTCGCGGGCGTGGATCTCCAGGATCTCCCTGCGGGCGTCTCGATCGGGGAGCGGCGTCTCGACCGCCTTCTCGATCCGGCCCGGCCGGAGCAGCGCCTCGTCGATGGCGTCCGGGCGGTTCGTCGCCGCGATCACCGCGACGTCGGTCAGCGGCTCCAGCCCGTCGAGTTCGGTCAGCAGCTGCGACACGACGCGCTCGCCGGCGCCGGTGTCGTCGCCGCGGCGCCGGGGGGAGATCGCGTCGACCTCGTCGAAGAAGATCACCGCCGGGGAGTTCTCGCGGGCGGTCGCGAACAGGTCGCGGACCGCCTTCTCCGACTCGCCGACGTACTTGTCGAGCAGTTCGGGCCCGTTCACCGGGATGAAGTTCGCGTCGCTGAGACTCGCCGCCGCGCGCGCGAGCAGCGTCTTCCCGGTTCCGGGGGGGCCGTACAGCAGCACGCCGGACGGGGGGTCGATCCCGAGCTCCGCGAAGCGGTCGGCGTACTCGAAGGGCCAGTACACCGCGCGCACCAGCTCCCGCTTCGCCTCGTCGAGCCCGCCGACCTCGTCCCAGCCGACCGCGGGGAACTCGACGGTGACCTCTCGCAGCCCGGTGGCCTCGACGTCGTCGAGCGCGGCGTCGAAGTCGGCCATCCGAATCGCGGTCCGGCCGTCGCGGCGGACCGCGCGCTCCAGCGCCGCGTCCGCGAGGACCGCCAGATCGGCGAACACGTACCCGTTGAGCCGCGCCGCGACCGCCTCGAAGTCGACGTCCATCGCGAGCGACGCGCCCTCGCAGAGCGCTTCGAGCGCGTCGGCGCGCTCGGCCGCCGTCAGCGGCTCGACCTCCAGTTCGCGGTCGAACCGCCCGCCGCGGCGCAGCGCCGACGGCACGCCGCTGGGGTCCGTGGTCGCGCCGATCACGACCGTCCGGTCCCCCGCGCGGAGCTCGTCGACCGTCGACCGGAGGCGGTCGGCCAGCGCGGAGTCGGCACCGTCGTCGGCCCCGAGCGCTTCGAGGTCGTCGAGGAGGACCACCGTCGGTTCCCCCGCGGGAACCGCCTCGACGAGCCGGTCGAGGCGGTCCGTGCGGTCGCTCGTCCGCTCGCCTCGGAGCCGGGCCGCCGAGGCGCGGACGAGCGTCGCGTCGGTCGCGGCCGCGACGGCCTCGACGAGCGTCGTCTTCCCCGACCCGCGCGGCCCGTGGAGGAGCAGCCCGAGCGTCGGAGAGCCGGCGGACTCGAAGGTCTCCGCCGCGTCGAACCGCGTGGAGACGGCGTCCAGGAGGCGGTCGAACGTCGCCGTCGGAACGACGCCGGCGCCGGGGCCACCGGTTCCCGGGGACTCGGCGACGACGTCCGGGCCGTCGTCGGCCGCGACGGCGATCTCGGTGTCGTCGCCGACGACCGCCGGCGACGAGGGGGTCACGTCCCGCACGTCGAACCGGAGCGTGAGCGCGCCGCCGAGGCGCGTCACCTCGACCTCGTCGCCGACGGCCACGGCCCGCCGATCGAGCCGGCGGCGAATGGCGTCCTCGCTCCGCTCGAGGTCGACGGACTGCCGGTGCCGGAGCGTGATCGACGACGCGACCGGGAGCGACGACGCCGCGACGGTCGCGTTGTCACCCGGATCGAGTCCGGCGCTCCGGCGGAGCCGCTCGGGGAGGAAGACGGCACGCGTCTGGACGTCGACCGCGACGACCGGGGCGACGACGCGGTGCGACCCCTCGGCGGCGATCGAACCGCCGGGGGCGACGCCGAGGTCGGCGAGGACGGCTTCGGGGAGGCCGACGCGGTCTTCGGGAACCGACGCGGGCGGCTCGCGGACCGGAACGCGCACGCTCATCGTGTCCGGGCTCGCTCGCGGGACGGTCCGGCGGCGACTATCGTCGACAGCATACGTCGATCGTTACGCCCACCGACCACAAAGTAATCACCCCCTAACTGGACAGCCGACTGGAGCCCGGGCGGTCGGTCCACGCCGTCCAAGTCGTCCGACCCGCGGGGGGAGACCCGGACCGCCGGAAGGCAGGCAAGCATTAACCCGTGTCGGTGCGAAGGGCGGAGCATGGCGAACGCTCGGGCGCTCCTCGTCCACCCGGAGGAGGGGAGCGATCGGATTGAGACGGCGCTCGGCGCCGCGGGGTTCGAAGTGACGCGCACTGACACGGCCTCGTCCGCGGTCGCGAAGGCGACGACCGGGGAGTACGACTGCGTCGTCAGCGAGTACGCCCTCGCCGGCGACGACGGGGTTGCGCTCGCGACCGCGATCGAGGAGTCCGACGCGGGCGTCCCGGTCGTGATGTTTACCGAGACGGACGAGGAGGGCGTCCCCGAGGCCGCCTTCGAGAACGGCGTCGACAGGTTCCTCCAGAAGAACGGATCGGCGTCGATCGAACGGCTCGTCTCCGACGTCTCGACGGTCTGCTCGGGGGTGCCGACCTCGGAGCCGCGACAGGACGTGTCCGACCACGAGCCGTCCGCGGGAGAGGTGACGCGGGCCGTCGAGGACGCGCCGATCGGGATCAGCATGAGCGATCCGGACCTCCCGGACTACCCGCTCGTGTACGTCAACAACGCGTGGGAGGAGCACACCGGCTACCCGGTCGAGGAGGCGCTCGGCCGTAACCCGCGGTTCCTCCAGGGACCGGGGACGGACCCGGAGACCGTCGACGAGATCGGAGAAGCGATCGCGAACGAGGAGGAGGCGACCGTCGAGATCCGGAACTACCGGCGCGACGGGACCCCGTTCTGGAACGAGCTGACGGTCGCGCCGATCTACGACGAGGAGGGCGAGCTGGCCCATTACGTCGGGTTCCAGAACGACATCAGCGAGCGGAAGGCGGCGGAGCGGCTCGCCGAGGAGCGCGCCGAGAAGCTCGCGACGGAGCGGCGCTCGCTGGACAGGGTGTTGGGCCGCGTGAACGGGCTGTTCAGCGATATCAGTCGCATCCTCGTCGAGAACCGCGACTCGGGCGTCATCTCGGAGCGCGTGTGCGAGGTCGTCGCCGGCGAACCGGGGTACGCCGGCGGGTGGATCGGCGAGGTGTCGTCCGCGACCGGTCGGCTCGAGATACGCGCCGCGAGCGGCGTGGCGGTCGAGTCGGGCGCGACGTTCGACATCGAGGAGACGCCGGCGGAGGTACGGGAGACGGTCGAGACGGGGGAGCCGCACAGCGGCTCGATAGAGCACGTCGCCGACGGCCCGCTCGAACCGAAGACCGCCGGCGGGCGGCGCCTCCTCGTCGTGCCGCTGACGTACGGAGAGCGGCAGTACGGCCTGTTGGCTATCTACGGCAGCGGCGCGGACGTGCTCGACCGCCGCGAGCGGCGGGTGTGCGAGTCCGTCGGGAAGATGATCGCGAACGGGCTCCACTCCATCGAGACCACGGAGATACTCACGACCGACCGCGTGGTGGAGCTCGTGGTCGGGATCCGCGACTCGACGGCGTCGCTCGCGCGGATCGCAGACGCGGTCGGCGGGGAAGTTGAACACCTCGGGACGACGCGACTCGACGACGACGCCTGCGAACTGTACTTCCGCGCCGACGGCGAGGGCGTCGACCTCGACGAGCTCGCCTCCCTCCCGCTGGTCGAATCGATGCGGACCGTCTCGGAGACGAACGACGGCGTCAGCTTCGCCGTCACCGTCACCGAGTCGCCGCCGCTCACCCAGCTGGCCGATCACGGCGGCGTCGTCGCCGAGGCGACCGCCACGCCGGAGGGAGCGACGCTGACGATAGAGGCGCCGCCCGAGCGCGACGTCCGGTCGATCCTCGACGTGTTCCGCGACGAGTACGAGGGCGTCGAGCTCCGCTCGCGCGTCGAGCGCGAGAGCCGCGACCGGACCGTCGCTGAGTTCGCGGCCGCGGTCGACGAGCGGCTCACCGACCGGCAGCGGGCGGCGCTGAAGACCGCCGAGCTGAACGGCTACTTCGAGTGGCCGCGGCCGGTCGACGGGTCGGAGATCGCGGAGCGGATGGGGATCACCCGACAGACGTTCCACCAGCACCTCCGCGCGGCCGAGCGGAAGCTGGTCGAGGCGTACGTCGATCCCCGGTCAAACTGATGGCCCAGGGGTCTGTGAGCGGGGGTGCCGCCGCATGAGCGACGAGCAGTCGAGCCCGAGCGACGACGGGCCGGACGCGGGCGACGATCCGTTCGCCGCGAGCGACGCGATCGTCGTCGCGGCCGACCCCGAGTCCGTGTTCGCGTTCCTCGACGATCCGGCGAACCACGCGGCGGTCACGCCCGGGCTCACGGACGTTCGGGACGTCGAACCGCTGGCGAACGGCGGGAAGCGCCTCTCGTACACCTACCGGATGGCGGGAGTCGGCATCGACGGCGAGATCGTCCAGACCCTCCACGAGCCGTCCGAGCGCCACGTCTTCGAACTCCGGGGGCGGCTCACCGGCACCATCGACCTCCGGACCGAGCCCGTCGACCGGGGGACGGAGCTGACGTACGCCGCGACGTACGGCCTGCCGGAGAACGCGCTCACGAGGCTCGGCGCACCCGTTGTCCGTCGGTTCAACGAGCGGCAACTCCGGGCGGCGCTGGAGAACGTCGCGGCCGAGTTCGACGGGAACGAGTGACGCTTCGGGAGCGGGCAGCGCGCGGCCGCGGCGCCGCGACCCGGGGACTGCGGGACGGTACGGCGTCGACAGGCGAACTATTAACCGTGGGATGGCCTAACTAGGAGGCATGGAACCGATCACCCTCCAAGCCGGCCTCGGCTTCGGGCTCGTGAGTGTCGGCCTGCTCGCGCTTCTGCTCGTGGTCGTCACGCTCTGGCAGTCGTTCGAGATCGTCGACGCCTACGAGAAGAAGACGCTCACCGTCTTCGGCGAGTACCGCAAACTGCTCGAACCGGGGATCAACCTCATCCCGCCGTTCGTCTCCCGCACGTACCCGTTCGACATGCGGACCCAGACGCTGGACGTGCCCCGGCAAGAGGCGATCACGCGGGACAACTCTCCCGTGACCGCCGACGCGGTCGTCTACATCAAGGTGATGGACGCGAAGAAGGCGTTCCTCGAAGTCGACGACTACAAGAAGGCCGTCTCGAACCTCGCGCAGACCACCCTCCGGGCGGTCCTCGGCGACATGGAGCTCGACGACACGCTGAACAAGCGCCAAGAGATCAACGCAAAGATTCGCAAGGAACTGGACGAGCCCACCGACGAGTGGGGGATCCGCGTCGAGAGCGTCGAGGTCCGCGAGGTCAACCCCTCGAAAGACGTCCAGCAGGCGATGGAGCAGCAGACCTCCGCCGAGCGCCGCCGCCGCGCGATGATCCTCGAAGCGCAGGGTGAACGCCGCTCCGCGGTCGAGCAGGCCGAGGGTGACAAGCAGTCCAACATCATCCGCGCGCAGGGTGAAAAGCAGTCCCAGATCCTCGAAGCACAGGGGGACGCCATCTCGACGGTCCTCCGCGCCCGCTCCGCCGAGTCGATGGGCGAACGCGCCATCATCGAGCGCGGCATGGAGACCCTAGAGGAGATCGGGAAAGGCGAGTCCACCACCTTCGTCCTCCCGCAAGAGCTCACCAGCCTCGTCGGCCGCTACGGCAAGGCCCTCTCCGGCTCCGACGTCCAGGAGATGGAGGGGCTCGACGGGAAGGAGTTCGACGCCGACACGCGGAAGATGCTCGGCCTCGACGACATCGACGAGATCCTCGGCCAGATCGAGGAGTCGGCGGAGATGAACGTCGAGGAGTTAGAGAAGGAGGCCGAGGCCGTGAAGTCGGGCGACGCCGGCGCGAGCATCAGGTCCGCGGACGAGGTCATCCAAGAGATGGACGACGAAGAGGCGGCGGAAGTGGAGAAGGAGCAGTAAATCGGCGCGGAGCGCGGTCAAGGCTGTCGATTCTCCGCGCCGAATTGGATCGAACGAAGTGTTTTTGTCGGGGCGTAGACTACTACTCGGCGTGACAGAGGGGTTCGACGGACGGAAACGCGAGACGCTCCGCCGCTTCGCCGCGGTCGGAGCGGCCGCGCCGTTCGTCGGCACCGCGAGCGCGGACGACGGAAGCGGGGACGCGAACGAGACGCGGGAGGCGATCCGCGGCTACGTGCCGACGACCCCCGGCGCGCACTTCTCGAAGCTCCGCGACGACCTCCGGCTCGGCACCGGCGAGGCGCAGTACCACCTCCGGAAGCTCGAAGAGGCGGGCGAGATCGAGTCGGTGAAGGACGCAGACTACCGGCGCTTCTTCCCCGCCGGGCGCTTCGACGAGACCGACAAGCGGGCGCTCGGCTACCTGCGGCGAGAGACGCCCCGCGGGATGATCCTCGCGCTGTTGCGCGACCCGAGCGCCACCGGCGCCGACCTCGCGGAGGCCCTCGGCGTCTCGCGGCCGACGATAAGCGCGGCGGCCGCCGACCTGGAGGGCGCGGGCCTCCTCGACCGGACCGACGGCTACGCGCTGACCGAGCCGGAGCGGCTGCTCACGCTCGTCGTCCGGTACGCCGACTCATTCGACGCCGAGGCCGTCGCGTTCGCCGACGAGGCGGCGTCGCTGGTCGCGTACGACCCCTGACTTCGGTCAGGCCGTGACCATCCACGTCGTGCCGGAGGAGTACCCCCACTTCTCGACGTCGATATCGGTGGCGGCGTCGACGACCGCGCTCATGTTCGCGCCGACCTCTTTCGCCGAGAGGTCGAGGTCGTTGGCGATCAGCCGCGACTTGAAGTACGTCCGGTCGGACGCGTTCTCGCGGAGGTACCGCAGGATACGCGCCTGTTTCGCGGAGAGGCCGGCCGATTCAGCTGCGACCGCGTCCGGGTGAGCCGTGCTCATACAGCCTTCACGTCATCACCCCGCATAAGCCGGTTGGTAGGTCGGGTTAACACGCCGCAGTCTTGCGGTTTTCTACGGTGAGACGAGCGAGAGTCCCGTCCCAGCAGCGGGTTTGGGTACGGTCTTCGAACCGGGGCGGCGACGCGGACGGGCTCAGTACAGTTCGGCGACGAAGGGACCGAGCGCGCCGCTCACCGCGGCCGCGAGCGCCTCCGCCCGGTCGACGCGACCGTTCGTGAGCGCCCCGACGGCGCCGCCGCGCGTCGCGACGCCGTCGGTGCCGAGGAGGTCGTCCATCACGGGACCGAGTTCCGCCCCGTCGTCGATGCGGGCGGCGACGTTCGCCGGGAGCGCGAGGCTCGGCCCGGCGGCGCGGCCGACGCGGTCGCCGTCGGTCACGGCCGCCCACATGATCAGGAACCGCTCGTCGGCGCCGTCGAATCCCGCGACGCCGCCCTCGATGCCGACGCCGAGGTCGCGGTCGGGTTCGAGCGCCGCGCGGGCCCGGTTCTCCGCGCCCGCGACCGTCTCGGCGTGGCCGGTCGGCTGCTCGCTCACGCGGGAGTCGACCGGGACCGACTCGACCGCGACGCCGGTCGGACCGCCGGGGAGGTCGTCGTCGCCCGCCGACCCGACCGCCAGCTCGACCGCGCGCCGCTTCACCGGGTTGCCGCTGCCGACGCCGACTCGCAGGATCGTCATGTCCGGGCGTCGTCGTCCGGCGCCGAAAACGCCTCGGGATGGAGCAAGCGCGCCAGCCGCTCGACGCCGTCGATCAGGGCGGGGCTCGGCTGGTTCAGGAGGGAGTCGTCCAGGACGTGAACGGGGGCGTCGACCCACTCGCGCCCGGCGACGCCGGCGGGGTCGACGCGGTCGCCGTGCCCGCAGACGTGGACGACGACGTGGTCGGGATCGGCGCGCTCGACGTCTGCGGGCTCCACCTCGCGGGAGCGCTCGCCCGGCTCGGCGAACGGGTAGCGTCCGCCGGCGGCGCGGACGGCGTCGGGGACCCAGTTGCCGGCTGCCATCGGCGGGTCGGACCACTCCTCGCAGTACACGGTCGGACGGCGGCGGTCGGCGACGGCCTCGGCGATCCGGTCGAGTCGCTCGCGGGCGTCGGCCGCGAGGCGCTCGCCGGCCTCGGGGCGGTCCACGTCGGCGCCGCGGGCCGCGAACCCGTCCAACACGTCGTCGAGCGTTGCGGGCTCGCGGTGCGCGACGTCGAGGCCGCGGTCGCGGCAGGCGGCCGCGAGGTCGGCCTGGAGCGCGTCGCTCGTGAGGACGACATCCGGGTCGAGGGCGGCGACGCGGTCGAGGTCGGGGTTCAGCCACCCGCCGACGGCGGTCGGGAGGTCGGAACCGTGCGCCGACCCGGGGTTGGAGCCGTCCGGGAGGTCGCAGTGGGCGGTGACGGCGACGAGGCGGTCGGCCGCCCCGAGGCCGGCGACCGTCGCGGTCGCGCTCGGTGCGAGCGAGACGACACGGGGCGCGGACATGGCGTCCGATCCGGTCGCGGTCGTCTCAACGGTTTCGATCGCCACGCTGACGCGGCGCCGCGGCGGTGATAGCGGCCGCAGGCGGCCGAGGTCGTCCGCGCGTCCCGACCGATCGGGGATCGGCGAAAACGCGTGATAGATCGTGTTCTTTTGTCGAGATCCGAGCGACACGTTCCGGTCGTTTTAAGTTATCTTCTGCCGACGGTAACGTAAGATCGCTCTCGGGCAGTTTCAGTTTCCGGGGGCCACCGAGCTATGAGTGAACGACTACACACACGGGGGAGTCGCTCCCGAACGGAGACGAACGAGGAGGAATCGGAGAACACGGACGAGACGCTCAGCTGCCCGGAGTGCGGCGGGCACGTCATCAACGACGAGGAACACGGGGAGACCGTCTGCAGCGACTGCGGGCTCGTCGTCGAGGCGGACTCGGTCGACCGCGGCCCGGAGTGGCGCGCGTTCGACTCCCGCGAGAAGGACGAGAAGAGCCGCGTCGGCGCCCCGACGACGAACACGATGCACGACAAGGGGCTCTCGACGAACATCGACTGGCGCGACAAGGACGCGTACGGCCGGTCGCTCGGCGCGCGCCAGCGCCAGAAGATGCAGCGGCTCCGCAAGTGGAACGAGCGGTTCCGCACCCGCGACTCCAAGGAGCGCAACCTGAAGCAGGCGCTCGGCGAGATCGACCGCATGGCGAGCGCGCAGGGGCTCCCGGACAACGTCCGCGAGACGGCCTCGGTCATCTACCGACGCGCGCTCGACGAGGACCTGCTCCCCGGTCGCTCCATCGAGGGCGTCTCCACCTCCTGCGTGTACGCCGCCGCCCGGATGGCCGGCGTCCCGCGCAGCCTCGACGAGATCGCCGACGTGTCGCGCGTCGAGAAGGCTGAGATCGCGCGGACGTACCGCTACGTCGTCCGCGAACTGAAGCTCGAAGTGAAGCCGGCCGACCCCGAGCAGTACGTCCCCCGGTTCGCCTCCGACCTCGAACTGAGCGAGGAGTCGGAGATGCGCGCGAAGAGCCTCCTCCGCAACGCCAAGGAGAAGGGCGTCCACTCGGGTAAGTCGCCGGTGGGCCTCGCCGCGGCCGCCGTCTACGCCGCCGCGCTCCTCACGAACGAGAAGACGACGCAGGCCGCCGTCTCGGAGGTCGCCGACATCTCCGAGGTCACCATCCGGAACCGGTACCACGAGCTGCTGGAGGCCGAGGACGGCCTCGTCGCGTAAGCGGACGCTTTCCCCGCCGACCCGACCGACCCCCACGCCGTTCTACCCCGACCAGCTAAGTCCCCGCCCGCGGTACGCCCGCGTATGTTCGAGGAGTTCGTCCTCGCGGCGAGCACGGCCGACCTCTCCGAGGAGCCGCGGGCCCGCGACCACGCCGACGCGGTGGAGTTCCGGATGGACCTCGCGGACGCCCCGCGCGACCAGCTGGCGAGCTACGACGGCGAGCTCCCCCTGCTCGTCACGAACCGGGCGTCGTGGGAGGGCGGCGAGGCCGACGGGCTCGCGCGCTACGACGCGCTCTCCGACACGGTCGCCCGCGACGCGGTCGCCGCGGTCGACGTGGAGCTCGCCGCGCTGCGCGGGACGCACCCGGACCCGGCCGAGGAGTCGCACGCGACAGCGCTGCGTGACGCGGCCCGAAGGGAGGGGGTGGCGGTGGTCGCGTCGGTCCACGACTTCGAGTCGACGCCCGAGCCGGCCGCGCTGGTCGACCTGCTCGCCGACGCCGCGAGCGAGGGCGACGTGGGGAAGCTAGCGACGACCGCGACCGCCCCGGCGGACGCGCTGGCGATGCTCGAGGCGACCCACGAGGCGACCGTCGCTGGCCATCGGGTCGCGACGATGTGTATGGGCGAGCCGGGGCGTCACACCCGCGCGGTCGCCCCGGTCTACGGCTCGAAGATCGGCTACGCGCCCGTCGACCCCGCGGAGGCGACCGCGCCGGGGCAGTACCCGCTCGCGACGCTCCGAACCCTCGTCGACAGGCTTCGAGGCGGCGAGCCGGGCGCGTAGAGGCGGTGAGCCGGGCGCGTAGAGGCGGTGAGCCGGACGCGTAGGGACAGCAAACCGGGCGCGCGTAGGGGCGGACACTTTTCACGCCCGCCGTCGAACTACGGCGGTGAGATGGCCCTCATCGGATCGGATCAGTCGTCGGTGGTCTCCGCGTTCGGCCTCCTCGTCGCCCTCGTCGCGGTCGTCGGCACCCGATTCCTCGGGTGGGAGTGGGGGTCCGGCCGACTCGTCCCGACGCTCGTCGGCGTGGCGGTCACCGGGGTCGCCGTCGCGGTCGTCGCCGGGCGGGTACTGGACTGAACGCGGCGACCGCGTCGCCGTCGCGCACGTCGATCCGGTCGCCAGGCCCGGCTCGCCGCGTCGCCGACCGGCCGACGCGCCCGGGACGGAGCCAAACCGCTTTACGACCGCCCGCGTAAGTGTCGTCAATGGCGACGTGCGACGAATGCGGGGAGTACGAGAACCTCCCGTACCAGTGTAAGCGGTGCGGCCAGACGTTCTGCGCCGAGCACCGACTGCCCGAGAACCACAACTGTCCGGGCCTCGCCGAGTGGGACGACCCCGGCGGGGTCTTCGACAGCGGCTTCGACGAGAGCGTCGAGGGCGGGGCCGCGGGCGGCGCCGCCGACGCGCGGGGCGGCGGGGCGGAGTCGTCGACCGCATCAAGCGTCGGGTCGACCGCGAGACCGGCACCGGCGGGTTCGTGAGCTTCTTCCGCAACAACGCGACGTACGCGATCCTGCTGGCGATGTGGGTCACGTTTGTCGCGCAGTGGGTCGCGCTGTTCGTCGGCGGCCAATCGCTCCACAACACCCTGTTCGTGCTCCAGTCGGAGGCGGTCACGAACGTCTGGACGTGGGTGACTTCGGTGTTCTCGCACGCCCCGGGACAGCTGTTCCACATCATCGGCAACAGCGTGGTCATCCTGTTCTTCGGCCCCCTCGTCGAGCGCGCCGTCGGGTCGAAGCGGTTCGCGGCGTTCTTCTTCGGGGCGGGGATCGCCGCGGGGCTCGGCCACGTCCTCTTCGCGATCGCGACGAACGCCCCGCCGACGGGGGTCCTCGGCGCCAGCGGCGCCGGCTTCGCGATCCTCGGCGTCCTCACCGTCTGGCGGCCGAACATGCAGGTCCTCCTCTTTTTCGTCATCCCGATGAAGATCAAGTACCTCACGTGGGGGATCGCGGTCGTCTCCGCGCTGCTCGTGGTCACGAGCGGCACGGGCGGCGTGGGCGGCATCGCGCACCTCGCGCACCTGATCGGGTTCGCCATCGGGCTCGCGTTCGGCAAGCGCAACGAGGGGCTCGCCCGCTCCGCGGGCGGCATGGGCGGCGTCTCGATGGGCGGCGCCCGCGGTCCCGGGGGTCCGGGAGGCCCCGGCGGTCCGGGCGGACGCTTCTAATGGACCTCGCGCGGCCCGATCTCCGTCCCGACCCGTCGCTGTCGCGGCAGGAGATGGAGTCGCTCCAGCGCGAGATCGCGGCGGCCGCGGCGTTCGACGACGACCACGCGCTCGACCCGGCCGCCGTCGCGGTCGAGTCGGCCGCCTCGCTCGCCGACGGCCTCCCGCCGGCTCGCCCGGACGCGGTCGCGAACGAGACGCTCCCCGGTACCGGCGGCGCGGTGGAGGAGTCCGGTGTGCCCACCGTCGTCGGCGTCGACCAAGCGTTCCGCACCGACCGCGCGGGCGACCGTCCCGACGCCGCCGTCTCCGCTGCGGTTGCGTTCCGCGACGGGACCGTGGTCGAGTACGCGAGCGCGACCACGCCGCTGTCGATCCCGTACATTCCGGGCCTGCTCGCGTTCCGGGAGGGCGAGCCGATACTGGCCGCGCTCGACGCGCTCGACGCCGAGGCCGATCTGCTGGTCTGCGACGGCTCCGGCCGGATCCACTTCCGGGAGGCGGGGCTCGCGACGCACGTCGGCGTCCTGTGCGACGTGCCGAGCGTCGGCGTCGCGAAGAGCCTCCTCTGCGGCGAACCCGACGAGCCGACGGCCGAGCGCCCCGCGGGCTGGCGGACGCCGATCCGCGCGGACGACGCGGTGACGACGGCCGAGCCGGGGACGGTGATCGGCCACGCGTTCCAGTCACGCCAGTACCCGAACAGCAGGCGGGTGAACCCCCTCTACGTCAGTCCCGGGCACCGCGTGTCCGCGGAGAGCGCCGTCGACCTCGTCGCGGCGCTGTGCGCGGGCTACAAGCTCCCCGAGCCGACGCGGCTCGCGGACGCGCACGCGGAGCGGGCGAAAGGCGACGCGGAGTGAGCGCGGAGGCCGTTTCGGACCGACACTGTGTCACCTGTTGCCACGGGCAGGCGGTTTTTAGACGGTCGCCCGCGAACGCAGAGACATGGGAGACGACGACGCCGAGAGTCCGATGTCCGCCGAGGAGTTCCGGTCGCTGACCGACGGGCTGGTGCGACAGAGTTCGGGCGGCGGGACCACCGTCTACAAGAACGCCGCGGGGGTCGGCTGTCCGAACCCGGACTGCGACCGCGGCGTCTTCCAGACGCTGTTCGTCAGCGACCACGGCTGGCAGCAGATCGGCGCCACCCGCGACGGGATCGACCTCTGTCTCGTCAACACGGAGTCGAAGCGGCTCGTCTTCATCCACGACGAGTGAGCGGTCCGGCGCGACGCGTCAGTCGTCGTCCGCGGGGGAGCCGGCGTCCGGCTCGGCGGCGCAGCGGTTCGGACCGAGTTCGAGTTCGATCGCGGCGGTCTCGTCCGCCGGCGACTCGACCCCGCGGTTGGCCGCGATCACCGACTCGTAGTTCGGCGGCTTCTCCGGCAGCGTCCGCGTGATCCGTTCGACGAAGTCGTCCGCGTCGAGGCCGAGGACGTCGATCTCGCCGCGCGCGGCGCCGACCGTCGTGAAGACGGGCTCGCCGGGCTCGACCTCCCCGGTCGAGCCGTCGTTCGCGACGGCGAAGTGGCCCGGGCAGACGACGACGCCGTCCGGCTGCGCGAGCAGCGTCCCGTGGAGCGAGTCGTACAGCCGACGGGCCGCGCCCGCGGCACCCCCGTCCGAGACGCCTCCACCGTCCGCGCCGCCCTCGCCGCCGTCGTCCGCCGAGAACTGGAGCTCCGTCCGGCCGACGCTGTCGGTGAACAGCGTGTCGCCCGTGAGCACCGCCGCGTCGCCGACGAGGTAGCTCGCGCCGTCGTCGGTGTGCCCGGGCGTCGCGAGCGCCTTCAGGTCGACGCCGCCGGCGTCCAGCGTCTCGTTGCGTTCGATCGGCTCGAACTCGGAGGCCACGTCGCGGGCAGCGGCCGCGGCGGGCAGGTAGTACGGGACACCGAGGTCGTCAGCGAGCGCCCGGCCGCCCGAGAGGTGGTCCGCGTGAACGTGCGTGTCGACGGCGGCCGCGATCGACGCGCCGCGTTCGGCGGCCGCCTCGACCCACTCGTCGCCGTGTCTGGAGACGTCGATAGCGACGGCGACGCGGTCGGAGCCGTCCCGGGCGTCGGATCGGTCGGCAGGAACGTGATCCGCGTCGCCCGGCTCGCGACCGCCGACCACGAGGTAGCCCAGACACCCCTTCGCGCGGCGCTGGACCTGGACGAGGTCGAGCGGCGGGGCCGCGTCGGGCGGGTCGCCGAGCGGGACCTCGGTGCTGTCGTACACCGCGGACCAGCCGCGCATGCCGTCGGCGACGACGGTCACGTCCTCGTACCCCGCGGCGTCGAGCTCGGCGGCGAAGTCGTCGGAGGCCTTCCCCTTCGCGCACAGCGTGATTACGCTGTCGTCGGGCGAGAGCCCGGTCTCGCGTTCGAAGTCGTCGACGTCGAACTCGTGGAACGGCTTGTAGAAGTAGTGGACCGCGTCCGCCACGCGCCACCCCGCGAAGCTCTCCTCGGGTCGCGTGTCGACCACGGCGAACGAGCGCTCGCCGCGCCGTCGCTCGTCGATCCTGTCGCGGAACTCGTCGGCGGCTATCGTCTCGGCCATGGTGCTCCCATCGCGCCGCGGGATCAAAAGCGCTGCCGCCGACACGGCCGAGGAGCGAAGCGGGCGAGCGCGATGAAGAGGATTTATTCGGACCGCCGGGCGACCGGGCGTATGGTCGAGGCGTTCGCGGTCGCCAGCGGGAAGGGCGGCACGGGGAAGACGACGAGCACGCTCGCGCTCGGGATGGCGCTCGCGGCCGACCACGACGTGACCGTCGTGGACGCCGACACCGGCATGGCGAACCTCCTCTTTCACGCCGGGCTCGACGACGCGGCGGTTACCCTTCACGACCTCCTCGTCGAGGGCACCGCGACGGACGTGAACGAGGCGACCTACGAGCGGTTCGGACTCTCGGTCGTCCCCTGTGGCACCTCGCTCGCGGGCTTCGAGGCCGCGGAGCCGGAGCGGCTCCGCGACGTGGTGGCCGAGCTCGCGCGCGACACCGACGTGCTCCTGCTCGACTCGCCCGCCGCGCTGGGCTCGAAGTCCGCCGTGCTGCCGGTCGTCCTCGCGGACCGCGTCGTCGTCGTCGTCGAGCCGACGATCCCCGCGCTCTCTGACGGCCTGAAGGTCCAGGAGTACGCGCGCTCGTACGGCACGGAGACGGCCGGCGTCCTGTTCAACAAGGTCAGAGGCGGGGCCGACGACGTCGCCGCGCAGGCGGAGCGCCACTTCGGCGGCCCCGTCCTCGCGAACGTCCCCGAGAGCGACGCGGTCCGCGCGGCGCGCCGGGCCGGCGAGCCGCTGATCGCGCACGCGCCGGAGAGCGAGGCCGCCGCGCGCTACCGGCGGGCCGCCGACCGGCTCGACGTGCGCGACGGCGACGGCGACGCGGTCGCCGACCGGTTCCGCAGCGCGGTCGTGCCCGACACGCCATGAGCGGAAGCCCGGAGGGCGACGGGTCGGCGTCGCCGACCCTCACCGTCCCGCGGGGGACGCTCCTGCGCTCGCGGGTAGTCTCCGACGTGGGAACGACGCTGTCGCGCGCGCTCGACCGCGGGCTGACCGGCTACGCGACGCTCGTCCCGCAGGAGACGCTGCTGCTCTCGGGCAAGGCACGCGGCGTCCTCACCTTCGAGGACGGCGTGCCCGTGCTGGCGTACAACACGGTGACGGACAGCGGCGGGCCGGACGCGCTCGCGGAGCTCGCGGTCCCCGGCCCCTACCGCGTCGAGCTGTACGCCGTCGACCGGAGCGGACTGGCGGCGGCCCACGAGGAGGAGTCGCTGCGGGTCGCGCCCGACGCGGCCGCGACCGAGCTGGCCGACGACGCCGACCTCGCCGAGCGGACCCGCGACGCGGCGCCCGGAGAGCGACTGCGCGACGGCGACGACGAGGACGACGCCGTCGCCGCCTTCCTCGCGGACGACGACCGGATCGATGCGATCCGCGAGCAGGCGCGAGCCGAGGCCCGCGACCGCGCGGCCGAGTGGGGGCTCGACGACGCGCTCGACGGATCGGCCGAACCGGACGGGGACGACGCCGACGCGGCGGCCGGGGACGGTGCGGTGAGTGGGGGCGCGGTCGACCGCTGACCGAACGGTTATTCCGGCCCGGCCCGTCATGTCAGTATCACGGTCCTCCGACTGCTGCGGCTGACGACGACCGCCGACTTCGCGAGCTGGTACGCCGCCGGCCGCGCGTACACAGCCGGCGTCGCCGAGGGAATGGGCTTTTCGGGCGTCGACAGCCTCAACGGCGACCGAGTCGAGCGCCGCCTCCGGACGGCCCCCGACGAACTGACGCCGGACGAGGCCCGGTCGGTCGCGGCGACGCTGCTCGCGGACGGGGCGTTCTCGGAGCCGTACTGCGAGTGGCTGCCGACGTGGTACGAGCTCGCGCTCATCGCGCCGGTGCGGTACTGCGACTGGCGGCTGCGCCGAGTCGCCGGCGCGGTCGCCGACCGGGCGTCCGTGACCGCGACCGCGCCGCGGTTCTCGCGGCCGGCCGACGTGCGGATCGACGGCGCGCCGGCGCTGTCGCGGGCCTCCGGCTTCCGCGGGCGGTTCCTGCTCGCCGACTCGCTGCTCCACTTAGAGTGGTTCGTCCACGTCGCGGCCGCGGACGGCATCGACGTGCCCGCCGACCTTATCGCGCGGACCCGCGAGGAGTCGCTGTCGTACTACGGCGGCGATCGGGACCACCTCTCGCCGGACGTGCGTCGGTTCCAGCGGCACCTGTTCGCCGACGACCGCTGGGTCCGGCGCGTCGACGAGGCGTACGACCTCGACAGCGCCCTGTTCGGGCTCTGGGAGCGACTGCTGCGCGACGAGCGTCGGCGGCTCGACGAGAGCTGACGACGCGAACTCCGAGCCGAGGACAGTCGTCCGGAATGCTGTTACAGCCCCTGTAACTCGTTACGGGATCCGAACGCGGAACGGGAGGTAAGTATAGGCCGATTCATCGATTACGAGGTTGTACGAACCGGTATCCGGTTCGCTGTCCCCGACGCTCCGGCCCTCGTTTTGACGGACGATCGGTGTTCAGTCGTCGACGAACTGTTTCCGGTCGGGCTACCGCACGGTGCCCGTCGCTCGTTCGCGGGTTCGCGTCCGGGACGATCCCCCATGCTGCGCCGTCGGAGACAACTCGGTCCCGAGTTGTGTTTTATTCACCGTTTCTCATGCCGGAAGCTTCATAGGTCGCCTCGCGGATCCTCCGGGTACACGAATGGCAGTACTCTTGCTGGAGGACGTCGACGCCGACGACGTCGGGACCGTCGGCGGGAAGGCCGCGTCGCTCGGCGAACTCATCGGTGCGGGGCTCCCGGTGCCGCCGGGGTTCGCCGTCACCGCGGGCACGTATCGAACGTTCATCGAGGAGGCCGGGATCGACGACGAGCTGTTCGACGCGGTCGACGTGGACCCGGAGGACTCCGCCGCCCTCCGCGAGGCCGAGGCGACCGCCGAGCGGCTGATCCTCGACACCCCGTTCCCCGAGGAGGTCCGCGAGGAGATACTGGAGCAGTACCGGGCGATGGGCGAGGACGGCGAGGAGGCGTTCGTCGCGGTCCGCTCGTCCGCGACCGCCGAGGACCTCCCCGACTCCTCGTTCGCCGGCCAGCAGGAGACGTTCCTCAACGTCCGCGAGGACGACCTCCTCCGGCGCGTCAAGGAGTGCTGGGCCTCGCTTTTCACCCAGCGCGCGATCTATTACCGGCAGCAGCGCGGGTTCCCGCACGCGGACGTCGACATCGCGGTCGTCGTCCAGCGGATGGTCGACGCCGAGAAGTCCGGCGTGATGTTCACCAGCCACCCCTCGACGGGCGACCCGCAGGTCACCATCGAGGCGGCGTGGGGGCTCGGCGAGGCGGTCGTCTCCGGAACCGTCTCGCCCGACAACTACGTGTACGACCGCGAGCGCGGCGCGGTCGACGAGGTCACCGTCGCGGACAAGAAGGTCGAGATGGTGAAAGACCCCGACACCGGCGAGACGGTCCAGCTCGACGTCGACGAGGACCGGCGGAGCGAGCGGGTCCTCTCGGACGGGGAGATCGGCGACCTCGTCGAGCTCGGCGAGCGCGTGGAGGACCACTACGGCGCCCCGCAGGACGTCGAGTGGGCGATCTACGGCGGCGAGATATACATGCTCCAGTCGCGCCCGATCACGACGATCCGAGAGGACGCCGGCGACGAGGGCGGAGCGAGCGGCGCCGACGCGGCGGCCGCCGACGGCGAGGGCGCGACGACTGCGCGGGGCGGCGACGACGACGCGGACGTGCTCGTCGACGGGCTCGGCGCCAGCCCGGGCGTGGTCTCCGGGGCCGTCCGGCTCGTCCACAAGCTCGACCACCTCGATCAGGTACAGGAGGGGGACGTGATGGTGACGGAGATGACGATGCCCGACATGGTGCCGGCGATGAAGCGCGCCGCCGGCATCGTCACCGACGAGGGAGGGATGACGAGCCACGCCGCGATCATCTCCCGCGAGCTCGGCGTCCCCGCGGTCGTCGGGACGGGCAACGGGACCCGCGTCCTCGAAGACGGCCAACAGGTCACGCTCGACGGTGACAAGGGGACGCTCCGGGCCGGCGAGGACGAGTCGGCCGAGCCGGGCGAGGAGTTCGAGCCGGTCGAGGCCGCGCGCCCCGAGACCCCCGTCAAGCCGATGACGGCGACGGAGGTGAAGGTGAACGTCTCGATCCCGGAGGCGGCCGAGCGCGCGGCGGCGACGGGCGCCGACGGCGTCGGCCTGCTCCGGATCGAACATATGGTGCTGTCGCTCGGGAAGACGCCCGAGACGTACATCGCCGACCACGGCGCCCGCGCCTATCAGGACGAGCTGATCGAGGGCGTCCGGCGCGTCGCCGACGAGTTCTACCCGCGACCGGTCCGCGTCCGGACCATCGACGCGCCGACCGACGAGTTCCGCGAGCTGGAGGGCGGCGAGGGCGAGCCGGCCGAGCACAACCCGATGCTCGGCTGGCGCGGGATCCGCCGGAGCCTCGACAAGCCCGAGCCGTTCCGGCAGGAGCTGGCCGCGTTCGCGCGCCTCTACGACATGGGGTACGACAATTTGGAGGTGATGTTCCCCCTGGTCAACGACGCCGCCGACGTGGAGGGGATCGCGCGGCACATGCGCGAGGCCGGGATCGACCCCGAGACGCACCGCTGGGGCGTGATGATCGAGACGCCCGCCAGCGCGCTCCAGATCGAGGAGCTCGCCGAGGCGGGCATCGACTTCGCCTCCTTCGGGACCAACGACCTCACGCAGTACACGCTCGCGGTCGACCGCAACAACGAGCACGTCGCCGACCGGTTCGACGAGCTCCACCCCGCCGTGTTGCGGCTCATCGGCGACACCATCGAGACGTGCCGCGAGCTCGGCGTCGACACGAGCATCTGCGGGCAGGCCGGCTCGAAGCCCGAGATGGTCGAGTTCCTCGTCGAGAAGGGGGTCTCCTCGATCTCGGCGAACATCGACGCGGTCCGCGACGTCCAACACGAGGTGAAGCGGACCGAACAGCGTCTCCTACTCGATTCGGTCCGCTGAGTCCGCTCGCGGTGCGTTTCTCTCCCGGCGCCGAGAGCGGAACGGGTAAGAGCCGCCCCACGTAACAGGGTGGCAGATGCGACAGCCGGAACCGGAGCCGCAGTCGTTCGACCGGGTGCTCTCCTCGATGTGTACCGAGCCGCACCCGGACGCCCGCGCGGCCGCCGAGCGATTCCTCGCGACGAACCCCGGCGACCCCGCGACGTACGAGTCGGTGGCGGAGCTGGAGGCCCGGGCGGTCGAGGGGCTCGCGACGCTCGCGGCCCACTCGGCCCCCGCCGACGCCGCGGGGTACGTCACCTCCGGCGGCACCGAGGCGAACGTCCAGGCGGTGCGGTCGGCGCGGAACCGACACGGCGGGAGCGACGGGAACGAGGTCAACGTCGTCGCGCCGGCGAGCGCGCACTTCTCGTTCACGAAGGCCGCGGAGGTGCTCGGGGTCGAGCTGCGGACGGTCCCCCTCGACGACGACTTCCGGGCCGACGTCGACGCCGTCGCGGCCGCGGTCAACGACGGGACCGCACTCGTCGTCGGCGTCGCCGGCAGCACGGAGTACGGGCGGGTCGACCCGATCCCCGAGCTGGCGGCGATCGCCGAGGAAGTCGGGGCGCGGTTCCACGTCGACGCCGCGTGGGGCGGGTTCGTCCTCCCGTTCACCGACCACGCGTGGGCGTTCGCCGACGCCGCGGTCGACACGCTGACGATCGACCCCCACAAGTACGGGCAAGCCCCGGTGCCGGCGGGCGGCCTGCTGGCGCGCGAGGACGCCGCGCTCGACGCGCTCGCGGTCGACACCCCCTACCTGGAGTCCCGGTCGCAGGCGACGCTGACCGGGACCCGGAGCGGCGCGGGCGTCGCGGGCGCCGTCGCGGCGATGGACGCGCTGTGGCCCGACGGATACCGCGAGGCGGCCGAACGCGCGGCCGACAACGCCGACTGGCTCGCCGACGAGCTCGCGGATCGCGGCTACCGCGTCGTCGAGCCGGAGCTCCCGCTCGTCGCGGCCGACGTGCCCGAGTCGGAGTTCGAGTCGCTCCGCGACGCCGGCTGGAAGGTGTCGCGGACCGGCGCCGGCGAACTCCGCGTCGTGTGTATGCCGCACGTGACGCGCTCGGCGCTCCGGGCCTTCGTCGACGACCTCGACCGGATCCGGCGGTAGATTTCGCTGTGATTTCCGGCCGCCGAGGCGGCGATTTCTTATAAGTAGAGCGGGGTCGACGCCGCGTTCGGATCAACATATTCACTACGGGTCACCACGAACCGCCTCGTATGAGTTCGGACGACGTCTCTCGGCGCGCGTTCATGCGGACGGCCGGCGGTGCGGCGGCCGCCGCCGGCGCGGCGACGGCGACGGCGGGGACGGCGGCGGCACAGGAAGTGGAGCCCGACTGGCCCAGCGCGACCGAAGGGAACGTCGGGTCGTACACCGACGCCCGCGGTCAGGACTCGGTGACCATCTCGGTCGGGGCGGGCGACCAAGGCCTCGCGTTCGACCCGACACTCGTGTGGGTCGACGAGGGGACGACGATCACCTGGGAGTGGACGGGCGCCGGCGGCTCCCACAACGTCCAGACGGTCGAGGGCGGCGGCCCGGCCAGCCTCGACAGCGGCGACCCCGTCGGCGAGGAGGGAGCGACGTACGAGTACGAGACGTCGAGCGAGGACGCCGGGATCACCCACTACCACTGCGTGCCCCACACCGCGGTCGGCATGCACGCCGGCCTCGCCGTCGGCGAGGACATCCCCACCGTCGAGGTCGGCGGCGGCGGGTCGAACGCGGTGTTCGTCCCGGACGCCGCCCGCGCGCTCGGCATCGCGACGTTCATCGCGATGGTGAGCACGCTGGGGCTGGCGTTCGTCTTCATGAAGTACGGCGGCACGATCACCGGGCAGGACCAGGCGTAGCGGGCGGTCGCTCCCCTCTCGCCGTCCGTCGCGCCGGTCCGCGGTCCTCCCGACAGTTCGCGGTTCTTCCTCCGTTCGTGGGTCACCCCGCAGTCCCGTCACTCCCCGTCGACGAGCTCCTCGTACAGCGCGACGTACCGGTCGATAACCGCCTCGCGGTCGAACGACGCGAACTCGCGGTCGACCGCACGGCGTTCGAGGTCGCCGACCGCGACGAACTCGTCGGCCAGCTCCGCCGGGCTCGTGACGAGTCGCCCGCGCTCGCGCCCCTCGACGAGCTCGTGGGCGCTGGAGTCGGCCTGGTACTCCACGAGGGCGACGCAGCCGCACGCGACCGCCCACAGCAGGTCGGTCGCGAACGTCTCCCACGTGGCGGTGGCGACCGCGACGTGCGTCCCCTTGAGTATCGGGAGCCGCTCGTCGAGCGGCAGGTCGCCGAGGAACTCGACCCGGTCGGCGATCCGGAGGTTGCTGGCGGTCGCCTCGATCCGGCCGCGCTCGGGGCCGTCGCCGATCACCGCCGCGGTCCAGTCGCGGCCGCGCAGCTCGGCGAGCCCGAGCAGGAACGTCTCGACGTTGGCGTGGCGGTCGAGTCGCCGGGCGTACACCGCGTCGAAGCGGTCGTCGACGCCGGCGGACTCGACCGCGTCGAAGTCGATGCTCTCGGGGAGCACGCGCACGTCGTCGCCGTCCGCCCCGTGCTCGCGGACGCGGGTCTTCGTGGTCCGCGAGGGGGTCGAGACCGCGTCCGCGCGGCGGGCGAGCGGCCGGTACCACCGGCGGGCGTCGGCGGGGTGGTCGCGCCACCAGTCGACGACGACCGGGACCCGCGAGAGCGACCCCGCGACCGTGGCGGCGAGCGCCGGCGTCGGCGGGCTGTTGACCGCGTGGACCACGTCGGCTCCCGCGCGCCGGACCGCGGCCGGGAGCCGCGCGGCGAACGGGATCGGCGCGGGCTCGACGGTGACCGCCCGGAACTCGATCCCGTCGTCCTCGAAGGCGTCGTGGTCGCCGCCCCACCACTGTGCGCAGAGCCAGACCACGTCGTGGCCGCGGTCGGCGAGCGCGCGGGCGGTCCGCAGGGTCCGCGTTCGCGCCGGGGTCTCCCCGTGTCCGGGGGCGAAGAGCGAGGCGAACGCGACGCGCATACGCCGACCGCACGGGGGGAGTCGGTAAAAAGACACGGCATCTCGAGGAGTCGCGGGACCGCGGCGAGGGTTCCGTCACCCGAAACGGTTTCACGGCAGGCGCGGAACCGAGTGTCATGCGACAGTACGACATCGAACGCTACCTCAACGTGCGGAACGCGGGCGGCGCCGACCTCGGCCCCGACGGTCGGCTGTCGTTCCTCCTCGACACGACCGGCACGGGGCAGGTGTGGTCGGTCCGCGGGCCCGAGTCGTGGCCCGAGCAGCACACGTTCTTCGAGGAGTCAGTCTCCTTCGTCGACTCCTCGCCGGAGCGGTCCGAAGCGGTGTTCGGAATGGACGAGGGCGGCAACGAGCGCGCGCAGCTGTATCTGCTCAACTACGAGTCGGGGGGGATCACCGAGCTGACGGCCAAGCCGGAGGCGAAACACCGGTGGGGCGGCTGGGACTCGGCGGGCGACCGGTTCGCGTTCGCGTCGAACCGGCGCGACGAGGCCGTCTTCGACGTGTACGTTCAGGCCCGCGACGAGACCGGCGACGACGCGGGACTGGTCCACGAGGGGGACGGCTGGCTCTCCGTCGCCGGGTGGTCGCCGAGCGACGACCGGCTGATCGTCCACGAGGCGCACTCCTCGTTCGACCACGACGTGTACACCCTCGACCTCGCGAGCGGCGACCTGACCCACCACACGCCCCACGAGGGCGACGTGCGGTACGCCGGTCCGGAGTGGGGGCCCGACGGCGAGAGCGTGTACCTCGTCACCGACCGCGACACCGACACGCTCCGCCTGGAGCGGATCGACCTGGAGACCGACGAGTTCGCCGTCGTCGCCGACGGGGGCGAGTGGAACGTCGACGGCGTCGCGATAGACGAGTCCTCCCGCCGGGTGGTCTACTCCCGGAACGTCGACGGCTACACCGAACTCACGGCGGGCGAACTCGTCGCCCCCGACCGCATCGACGAGTTCCCGGAGCCGGACCTCCCGGACGGCGTCGCCGGCGGCGTGAGCTTCGGGCCCGACGGCGACCGGTTCGCCGTGACGACGACGGGGAGCACCCACAACGCGAACGTCCACGTCGTCGACGCGACGAGCGGCGAGGCGGAGCGGTGGACGCGCGCCTCGACCGCGGGGATCCCAGCGGACACGTTCGTCGAGCGCGAGCTGGTCCACTACCCGACGTTCGACGGCCGGGAGATCCCAGCGTTCTTCTCCGTGCCCGAGACGGAGCCGCCGGAGTCTGGGTACCCGGTCGTCGTCGACATCCACGGCGGGCCGGAGTCGCAGCGGCGGCCATCCTTCGCCTCTGTGACGCAGTACCTGCTGAACAACGGGTACGCGGTCCTCGAACCGAACGTCCGGGGCTCCTCGGGGTACGGGAAGGCGTACTCCGGGCTCGACGACGTGGAGAACCGGATGGACTCGGTGAAGGACGTCCGGGAGGGCGTCGGCTGGCTCCACGACCACCCCGAGGTCGACCCGGACCGCGTCGTCGCGATGGGCGGCTCTTACGGCGGGTTTATGGTGCTCGCGTCGCTGACCGAGTACCCGGAGCTGTGGGCCGCCGGGGTCGACATCGTCGGCATCGCGAACTTCGTGACGTTCTTGGAGAACACCGGGGAGTGGCGGCGGTCGCTGCGCGAGGCCGAGTACGGCTCGCTCGACGCGGACCGCGAGTTCCTCGAGTCCGTCTCCCCGATCAACAACATCGACCGGATCGCGGCCCCGCTGTTCGTCCTCCACGGCGAGAACGACCCGCGGGTGCCCGTCGGCGAGGCGGAGCAGATCGTCGAGGAGGCGCGCGAACAGGGCGTCCCGGTGCGGAAACTGATCTTCGAGGACGAGGGACACGGGTTCGCGAAGCTCGGCAACCGGATCGAGGCGTACCGCGGGATCGTCGACTTCCTCGCGGAACACGTCTGAAGGGTCGCCGCCCGGTCCCCGTGTCGCGCTCAGGACCGGCACGCCCGTCGCCGTGGCCGCCGGGGAGTCGGTGCGCCGTGGCCGCCGAATGCGGGTCCGGTGTGAAAGGGACGGCCGTCACCGTCGGTCGTCTCTCCGATTTTTCCAGAGCGGATACAGCTCTAAGAGCGCGATCAGTGAGATCGCCACACCCGCCACCAGCATCAGCGTGTCCGGGTTAATGTCACGCATGCTCGCAGTACGGTCCGCGGCCTCAAATCGTTTCGTGCGGTTCGCGGGAGGGTGGGCCGGCCGTCGGCGGTCCGAGCGACGGCGTCCGCTCGTGCGGAGTCGCCAGTGTTGACGGGGACGAGTCGCGTTCGCCGCTGATACCGAGATACATTAGCGTGGGGGCCGTACCGGACGTATGCTCCAAGATCCGGTCGACGCTGTGACAGACGACGAGCGCGTGTTCGCGGCGGTCATGATCGTGCTGTCGGTCCTGATCTTCGTGCTCGTGTTTCGGAGCGAGCGGTCGGGGTCATCGTGACGCCGCCGCCGACGACGTGAGACGAATACGGCCCGAAGTAGGGCTCACAGCAAGGAAACACATATGCCCGTCTGGGGCGTTAATCGTATGTGAGCGATACAACAGAAGAGACGGCGGCAGAAGTTGTCGAAGAGGTCGGTAGTGACGGACTCGGACCCGCAGTGTTCGCGTCCGTGGGGTCGGTGGCGCTCGCGCTGTACTTCTACTACGTGCGCGGCGACAAGCAGCGCGGGCAGTTCGTCGGTCTGTGGCCCGTGACGATACTCGGTCTCGCATCCTATTTCAAGCTGGAAGAGATTCGAGAGGCGCTCTCGGCGAGCGACGACTGAACGGGGTCCACTCGGACCGTCTGATCGCGTCCCGACACGCCGTGGTCCCTTCCGGTGGCGTAGTTCGTCCGTGACCGCCGGCGGACGCGAACGGCCGTGACGATTATACGCGTACGCGTGGGAGCATGAGGGAATGAACGGGTCCGAACCGCTCGGGCTGCTGCTCGATCAGGCCCAGGACAAGATCGCCCTGGTCGACGACGAAGGTCGGTTCACGTTCGTCAACGGGGCTTCAGAGCGGATTCTCGGCATCCCGCCGGCGGAGCTCGTGGGCGAGGTCGCCTTCGAGTACATACACCCGGACGACCGTGAGGCGGTCCGTGCGGCGTTCCAGCGAACGATCACCAGCGACGGGTTCGCCGAGGAGACCGTCGAGTACCGCCACCGCACTGCGGACGGGTCGTGGGTCTGGCTGGAGAGCCGGATGTCGAATCTCACCGACGACGAACTCGACGGGTACGTCGTCAGCTCGCGGGACGTGACCGACCGCGTCCGCGCCGAGCGGCAGCGCGCGGAGGCCACCTCCCACCTCAAAGAAATCGCGGCGGTCTCCGGCGACGTCCTCTGGATGTTCGACGCGGACTGGTCGGAGCTCCTCTTCGTGAACCCCGCGTACGAGGACATATACGGCACACCGACTGACGAGATCCGCGGCGACCCGGACAAGTTCCTCGACGCGGTCCATCCGGACGACCGGCCCGCGGTCGAGGAGGCGATGAAACTGCTCGCCGCGGGCGACTCCGTCGATATTGAGTACCGGGTGAACCCCGAAGAGAACTACAACCGGTGGGTGTGGGTCCAGGGCGAGCCGATAATCGAGGACGGCGAGGTCGTCCGCATCACGGGGTTCACCAAGGACGTCACCGACCGCCGCCGTCGGGAACGACAGCTCGTCGTGATGGACAACCTCCTGCGCCACAACCTCCGGAACGAACTCAACATCGTCCTCGGGACGGTCGAGGACCTCGAGGCCGACGTGCCGGAGGCGGCGGAACACACGGCGGTGATCCGACGGGTCGGCGAACGCCTCCTCCAGACCGCAGAGAAGGAACGGGAGGTCATCGATCTCATCACCGACCAGCGGGAGACCGATCGGATCGACCTCCGGAGCGTGGTCGAGGGGTGCGTCGAGACCGTCAGGGACCGATACCCCGAGGGGTCGATCACGGTCGACGGCCTCGACGCGGTCACCGTCGACGGGCGCTGCGAACTCCGGTCGGCGGTGACCGAACTCCTCGAGAACCCGTTTCAGCACAGCGACGACGGGAGGCCGACGGTGACGGTCCGACTGCGTCGGACCGACGACGGCGCCGAACTCGTGATCGAAGACGACCTCCCGGCGATACCGTCGGTCGAGGCCGACGTGCTCACCGGCGACCACGACATGACGCACGTCTACCACAGCAGCGGCCTCGGCTTCTGGGTCGTCTACTGGAGCGTGGAGCTGTCCAACGGGGACGTCGCGGTCGACTCCGATCCGGCCGGCCGCGAGCGCGGCAACCGGATCACGGTGTCGCTCCCGCGGGCGGCGAAGTGAGCCGGACGCCCTACCAGTCGGGCCCGAAGTCGGGGTTCAGCTGCCGGTCGGTCCGGCCGAGCGTGTCGATGGCCTCGACGTCCTCGTCGTCGAGTTCGAGGTCGAGGCTCGCGAGGTTGTCGCGGATGTGGTCGATCCCGGTCGCCTTCGGGATGGCGGTGACGCCGGACTCGCGCAGCCACGCGAGGCTCACCTGCGCCGCGCTGACGCCGTGCTTCTCGGCGATGTCGGCGATCGCCGGGTCGTCGAGGATCTCCCCGCGGGCGAGCGGCGAGTAGGCGACGAGTTCGATGCCGTTGGCGTCGGCGTAGTCGCGGAGCTCCTCCTGGCGGAGCAGCGGGTGCATCTCGACCTGGTTCGCGAACGGCGCCTCGCCGAGCGCGTCCGTCGCGGCGTCGAGGTGTTCGGGTTCGAAGTTCGAGACGCCGATGCGGTCGATCAGGCCGTCGTCGCGGAGCTCGGCGAACGCCGGCAGCGTCTCCTCGGGCTCGTACTCTCCGGCCGGCCAGTGGACGTACATGAGATCGACCGCGTCGACGCCGAGCTTGTCGAGGCTCTCGCGGGTCGACGAGGCGACGTCCGCGGGCGCGAGCTCGTCGATCCACACCTTCGACGCGAGGAAGATGTCGTCGCGGTCGACGTCGCTCTTCGCGATCCCGTCGCCGACGGCCGCCTCGTTGCCGTAGATCTGCGCGGTGTCGACGTGGCGGTAGCCGGCGTCGAGCGCGTTCGCGACCGACTCGGTACACTGGGCGGGGTCGTCGTTCTCCCACGTGCCGAGCCCGAAAACGGGCATTCCGTTCCGCGTCGGCGTCGCGGGCTGCTGCTGTTGGTCTGTCATCGCTCAGGTCTACTCGCGTGAGCCGAAAGTCGCTTGCGGTAGGGGCGGGCGCGGCCGCGTCACGGGCCGCCCTCAGTCGTCCGCGAGCAGCGCCCGCGAGGAGTTCGTCACCACGAGGAGGCTCGACGCCCCCATCGCGACGGCGGCGAAAAGGGGGTTCAGCAGTCCGGTCGCCGCGAGCGGGATGGCGACCGCGTTGTAGCAGAACGCCCAGCCGATGTTCCCCTTCACGCGCCGGCCGGCCGCCCGGGCGAGCTCGAAGACGGTCGCCACGGAGCCGAGCTCGTCGTCGACGATCGCCACGTCGGCGGCGTCGGCCGCCATCGCGGTGCCGCCGCCGAGCGCGACCCCGAGGTCGGCCGCCGCGAGCGCCGGCGCGTCGTTGGTGCCGTCGCCGACCATCACGGTGACGCCGCGCTCCTTCAGCCGCCCGACCGCCTCGGCCTTCCCCTCGGGCGGCACGCCGGCGAACACCGACGAGACGGCGGCGTGCTCGGCGAACACAGTCGCGGCGCGCTCGTCGTCGCCGGTGAGGACGATCACCTCGACGCCCGAGCGATCGAGCGCCGTCACCGTCTCCTCCCAGCCCTCGCGGAGCTCGTCGCCGACCACGAGGAACCCCTCCGCGGCGCCGTCGCGGCCGACCGCGACCGGGACGCGCCCCACGTCCCGCGCGTCGGCGACCGCCTCGCGGACCGCGTCGGGGACGGTCCACCCGCGCTCGTCGAACAGGTCCGGGTGGCCGACGACGACCTCGACCCCGTCGACGACGCCGGAGACGCCGCGGGCGTGGTCCTCGAAGGACTCGACCGCGGGCCCGCCCGCGTCGGCCGAGGGGTCCGGCCCCTCCGTCGAGGCGTCGACCGCCTCCGCGCCGCCGTCGGCGACGGCCGGCCCGGTGCCGTCGCCGGTCGCGCCGCCGGGCGCGGCGCCCTCGGTGCCGACCTCGGCTCGCGCCGCCGCGACGGCCTGCCCGACCGGGTGCGCGGAGCGCGATTCGAGCGCGGCAGCGAGCCGGAGCAGGTCGTCGTCGACCTCGCGGGCGATCGGCCGCATCTCGCCGGTGGTCAGCGTCCCGGTCTTGTCGAAGACCACCGTGTCCGCGTCGCGGATCCGCTCGAAGACGGTGTCGTCGAACACGACGATGTTGCGCTCCAGCGCGTCGCGGATGCCGGCGGCGACCGCGAGCGGCGTCGCCAGCCCGAGCGCGCACGGGCAGGAGACGATCAGCACCGTCAGCCCGACGAGCATCGCGTCGGTCGGTGCCCCGCCGAGCGCGAGCGACGCGCCCGCGGCGACGACCGCGATGCCGAGGACGGCGGGGACGAACACCGTCGCGAGCCGGTCGGCGAGCTTCTGGACGCCGTGGTTCCCGCTCTGGAGGTCGTACACCAGCTCCGCGACGCGGTCGAGGCTGGAGGTCGCGTCCGGGCCGACCGCGACCGTGAGCGACCCGTCGGCGACGACGGAGCCGCCGACGACCGCGTCGCCGGCGACCTTCCGGACCGGGAGCGACTCGCCGGTGACGACCGACTCGTCGACCGCGGCGTCGCCATCGACCGCCTCGCCGTCGACCGGGACCCGCTCGCCGGCGCGCACGAGGAGCCGGTCGCCCGGTTCGAGCGCGTCGACGGCGACCGACTCCGGCTCCCCGTCCGCGGTCAGCCGCCGGGCGTCGTCGACTTGGACGGCGGTGACCTCGGAGAGCAGTTCGGTCGCGCGGTCCTTCACCGAGTCCTCGTAGTGGTTGCCGACGGTGACGATGACGACGATGGCGACGGTCACGTCGTAGTATATCGAGGGCGACTCGACGAATATCACCGCGAGCGTGCTGTAGAGGTAGGCGCTCACTGCCGCGATGGCGACGAGGAGGTCCATGTTCGGCGAGCGCGTCTTCGCGCTGACGTACGCGCCCCGCAGGATCGGCTTCCCGGTGAAAAAGAGGACGATGGTGGTGAGGACGCCGATGACGATGAAGAAGTACGTTCCGGAGGTCGAGGCCATCGCCTGGTTGAGGTACTCCAGCGTGCGCTCGTTGTAGAACGGGAACGCGAAGTAGGTCGGGTAGATGAGGACGATGTACTGGAGCATGACCGCCATCCCGACGAGGACGCCCGCGGCGAGCCGCGCCGTCGCCATGTTCCGCGCCTGTCGGCGCGAGAAGGCGTCGTCGCGGTCGTACGCGCTGTATCCAAGCCCGCTCACGGTCTCGGTGAGGTCGTCGATGGTGACCGCGTCCGGGTCGTGGTCGATCCGCACCGTGTCGGTGACGTAGCTCGCGCTCGCGCCGCTGACGCCGTCGGCGTCGGTCGCGACCGTCTCGATGAACGCCTCGCAGGTCGCGCAGTGCATCCCGTCGACCTCCAGGAACGTCGCCTCGTGACCCTCGGGCACGTCGCGGTCGCCGGACCCGCCCTCGGCGTCGGGGTCGTCAGGCCCGCCCGCACCGTCGTCGCCGCGTTCCTGCCGCCGCTCGCGGACCGCGTCGGCGTCGACGTCGACGTCGCCGAGCGCGGCGTACACGTCGCGGCAGCCGGTACAACAGAAGCGGTTGCCCTCGCCGTCGGTGACGTCGACGCCCTCGGTCGGAAGCTCACAGAGGGTACACGCGGAGGGGTCGTCGCCCGCGTCCGGCGGTCGAGCGGCCCCGCTCATTTCACATGCCCCCCATGCCGGCGTCGAGCGGGTTCCAGAACGGGAGCCGCGGGTGCGGCACGTGGATCCCGACGGACATCAGCCCGTGAGCGAACAGCACGTAGCCGAGCGCGACGAACGCGACGCCGAGCAGCCGGTGGACCCGGCGGCGGTGGACGGGGTCGACGCTCTCGATCAGCGTCCCGTAGGCGAAGACGGCCGGGATCGTCCCGAGCCCGAGCGCGCCGAGCGCGACGCCGCCGGCGACCGCCGAGCCGCTGGCGAACGCGTAGAGGTACGCCGGGTAGAGGATCGGACAGGGTAACAGCCCGTGGACCGCGCCGAGCGCGACGATCCCCGGGCCGTTCGCGAGGCGGTCGACGTACCCGGTGAGCCACCCGGTGACGCGTTCGAGCCCGGGGAGGTGGACCCCGCCGGTCGCGCCGCCGAGGAGGTACCTGACGCCGACGAGGATGACGGCCGCGCCGACGAGGAGGCCGACCCCGCCGCGGACGGTTTCGGCGGCGCCGGTCAGGGTCGCGGTGGTGACGAACACCGCGCCGCCGAGCGCGCCCAGCAGCGTTCCGATTGTCGCGTAACTCGCCGCGCGTCCGAGGTTGAACAGCGTGTGCTGGCGGACCTCGTAGGTGGTGAGGTGCCCCTCGCGGCCGGTCGCCCTGTCCGCCGTGCGCGCGGCGCCCGCCCCGCCGCCGTCGGTCCGGCCGCCGTCGGCGTCCATCCGACTCGCGTAGACGGTGACGAGCGGGCCGCACATGCCGATACAGTGGGCGCCGCCGAGCAGCCCGATCGCGAGGAACAGCAGGACGTCGGTCCCGAGGAGCGGCGAGAGGTCCATCTCTCAGTCACCCCTCGTTCGTGACGCGGGCGGGAATGGATTTCGGCGGGGGGCGGGCGGGCTCACGGCTCACTCCTCGACGACGACGGTCCCGTACATGCCGCCCTCGCGGTGCGGGATACAGACGTACTCGTGGGCGCCGGGGACCGTGAAGGTGTGTTCGAAGCGGTCGCCGTTCCTCAGGATGCCGCCGAAGTCGGACTGCCACGCCGCCTTGGCGGTCTCGAAGTCGTCGAAGCCGCCGGAGGCGAAGAACTCCGCGCCGTCAGGCAGTCCGCCCTCGGTCGCGGTGACGGTGTGCGACCGCGCGCTCGTGTTCTCCCAGACGACGGTGTCGCCGACCGAGACCGTGATCTCTCGGGGCTGATACGCGGCGGCGAGCATCCCCACGTCGAAGTCGGGTTCGCCGCCGACGCCCGCGCATCCGGCGAGGCCAACCGCCGTCGCCGCGCTCCCGACGGCGCCGGCCCGTCGAAGGAACCGTCTCCGGTACATACCTCTCCTCGGGGCCAGAACGGTTTCAATACCGCGGTCGCCCTCGGCGCGCGGGAACCTACCCGCCGACGAGGTCCTCGAAGACGCGGCGCTGCGCGGCCGCGAGGTGTTCCGAGAACGTGGCGCGGGCGATGCCGATGGCGTCGGCCACCTCCGTCGCGCTCGCCTCGCGGGGGTGTTCGAAGTAGCCGAGGCGCTGAGCGGTACGGACCACCTCCCGCTGCCGGTCCGTGAGCCGCCCCCGGTCGACGACGACAGGGTCCGATCGACTGTCGGCCCCGCCGGAGCTGGTGAGCCGTTCGAGCCGCGCGGACTCGCCGGTCGCCTCCAGCGCGTCGATCACGTCGCCCAGCGGGTCGGCCGCGGGCAGCGACAGCCCGAGCCGGACGCGGTCGGGCGCCGTCCGGACCGTCACCGACGAGACCGGGTAGCCGAGCGACTCGACCGCGTCGGCGGGGAACTGCCCCGGCGCCCTGCTCCGGCAGCGGTAGACGAACTCGTCGCCGCCGTCGAAGACGAGCTCGGCGTCGACGGCGCGGTCGGCGCGGAACTGCGAGACCACCCCGTCGTCGACGCGGATGCGGTCGACGTCCTCCGCGACCGCGCCGGGCGGCAGCACCGCCGCCACCGGCGCCGGCGTCGGGTCGCGGACGACCACCTCGACGCGGACGCCGGCGGTGCCGGGTCTGCCGGCCGCCCGCGACCCGTCCGAACCGCTCCGGGCCGCCTCGGCGTCGGCGACGCCGCCGTCGCTCGCGGCGACCGGCGCTCCGCTCCCGACCGCGTCCGGAGCGCCGTCGGCTCCGGCGGTGCCGGAGGATCCGAAGCGATCGGCAGGACCGGAGTCAGACGACCGCGACCGCCGTCCCATATGTCGATCAAACGGTCGAAGTCGGAAAAAAAGCGAGCCGAACGAGTACGCGTCGCCGCCGCTCGTTGGAGCGCGTAATAAAGCCCCGTCGAGAGTTGGCGTCGACTGACGGGGACCGAGGCCGAATCGCACACATGAGCGACGAGTCGCTTCGGGGGCAGTCGGTGGGCGTAGTGGGGGCGGGCGTTGGGGGGCTCTCCGCGGCGGCGTACCTCGCGGCCGCCGGCGCGGAGGTGACGGTGTACGAGCGCGCCGAGCGCGTCGGCGGGGTCGCCGGTCGGATCGAACTCGACGGGTTCCGGTTCGACACCGGGCCGTCGTGGTACCTCCTTCCGGACCTGTTCGACCGGTTCTTCGACGACTTCGGTCGGTCGACCGAGGAGTTCTACGACTTGACGCGGCTCGACCCCCACTACCGCGTCTTCTGGGACGACGGCGACAGCGCCGACGTGCCCGCCGATCCCGACGCGGCCGCCGAGCTGTTCGAGTCGTACGAGGCGGGCGCTGGCGAGGCGTTCCGCGAGTACCTCGCCGACGCCGAGCGAGCGTACGACGCGGGGATGGACCGGTTCGTGCTCCCCGGACGATCGCGGTTCCGGGACTACCTCTCGCTGGACGTCCTCGCCGGGGGACGGGAGCTCGACCTCCTCTCCACGCTCGACGAGACGGTGCGGTCGTACGTCGATCACCCGAAGCTCAGGCAGCTGTTGGAGTACACGCTCGTCTTCCTCGGCGGGTCGCCGCACAACACGCCGGCGCTGTACCAGCTGATGAGCCACGTCGACTACGGGCTCGGCGTCTACTACCCCATGGGCGGGATGTACGAGGTGATCGAGGCGGTCGAAACGGTGGCGCGCGACGCCGGCGCAGACGTTCACACGGGCGTCGAGGTGACGGCGCTGGAGCCGATAGACGGCGGCGTCGAAGTCGAGCTCGGCGGCGACCGCTACGTCCACGATCGGGTCGTCTGTAATGCGCCGCCGGCGCACGTCGAGCGCGAGCTGCTCCCCGACGGCGCCGTCTCGCGGGTCGGCGACTACTGGGACCGGCGGACGTACGGGCCCGCGGCGCACCTGCTGTACCTCGGCGTCGAGGGGGAGCTGCCGGAGCTGGAACACCACACGCTCGCGCTGCCGACGGACTGGGACCCGCACTTCGCGGCGATATTCGACGACCCCGCGTGGCCGACTGGGGAGACGGACCCGGTCGTGTACGTGAACGTGCCCTCGCGCACCGACCCGTCGGTCGCGCCCGACGGCCACGAGGCGGTCGTGACGCTCGTGCCGCTCGCGCCCGGGCTCGACGACACCCCCGAGCGACGGACGGCGCTCAGGGAGCGCGTCCTCGACGCCGTGGCGTCGCGGGCCGGCGCCGACCTCCGCGGCCGGATCGTCGCCGAGGAGTCCGCGTGCGTCTCCGAGTTCGCCGATCGGTTCGACCAGCCCGGCGGGAGCGCGCTCGGACTCGCGCACACGATGCGACAGACCGGCCCGCTCCGCCCCGGGCCGCGCGTCCGCGGGACCGACCGGCTCTACTACGTCGGCGGGAGCAGCAACCCGGGGATCGGGGTGCCGATGTGCCTGCTCGGCGGCGAACACTGCGCGGCCGCCGTCGAGGCGGACGTCGGCGCTGGCCCGCTGGACCGACTCCCGCTGGTCGGTCGATGACCGCGAGGGACGAAACGATCGTCTGGTATTTAACCGATAAATAAGAATATTTCGAATAATACGAGCCGGTTCCGGAATCTGTTAGAAAAACCTTACCAGTCAGGTTGGTACATTTAATAAATACGCCACGTGATACACACCGTCGCATGATCGAAACAGCAGCGGCCGACATACTCGCAGGCGGAATGGTCCCGCTCGAAATGACCCAAACGCAGATCTTCGAGGCCGTTCAGAGCGACACGCTCCTCGCTTCGTCGCTCTGGATCAACATCGCCCTCGCGGGCCTCTCGATCCTCCTCTTCGTGTACATGGGCCGGAACGTGGAGGACCCGCGCGCGCAACTGATCTTCGTGGCCACGCTGATGGTCCCGCTGGTCTCTATCTCCAGTTACACCGGCCTCGTCTCCGGGCTCACGGTGAGCTTCCTCGAAATGCCGGCCGGCCACGCATTGGCCGGGCAGGAGGTTCTCACCCCGTGGGGCCGGTACCTCACGTGGGCGCTGTCGACGCCGATGATCCTCATCGCGCTCGGCCTGCTGGCCGGGTCGAACACCACGAAGCTGTTCACGGCCGTCGTGGCCGACATCGGGATGTGCGTCACCGGCCTCGCGGCCGCGCTGACGACGTCTTCGTACCTGCTCCGCTGGGTGTGGTACGCGATCAGCTGCGCGTTCTTCGTCGTCGTCCTCTACATCCTGCTCGCCGAGTGGGCCGAGGACGCCGAGATCGCCGGGACGGCGGACATCTTCAACACGCTGAAGGTGCTCACCGTGGTCCTCTGGCTCGGCTACCCGATCTTCTGGGCGCTCGGCGCCGAGGGGCTGGCGGTGCTTGACGTCGCGATCACCTCGTGGGCGTACAGCGGGATGGACATCGTCGCGAAGTACCTCTTCGCGTTCCTCCTGCTCCGGTGGGTCGTCAACAACGAGCGGACGGTCGCCGACGTGGCGTCCGGCCTCGGCTCGGGCTCGCGCGGCGGTGCGGCGCCCGCCGACGACTGAAGCCGGTCGCGTTCTCGGGGATCTTTTTTCGGTCGCTCGCCCGCCAGCGGTCGGCGTGACGACCGAGAGCAAAGCGCTAAACCCGCGGCGGCGGTGAATCGGGACATGAAACAGGCGATCGTCGCGCGGACGGACATCGGGATGGGCGAGGGAAAGCTCGCCGCGCAGGTCGCGCACGCGTCGCTGTCGGCGTATCAGGACGCGAGCGAGCGGGCGCGGAAGAAGTGGCAGGGCGAGGGACAGAAGAAGGTCGTCCTCAAGGGCGACTCCGAGAGCCGGCTGTTCGAGCTGGCCGACAAGGCGGACAGGGAGGGGCTCCCGTACGCGATCGTCCGCGACGCCGGGCACACACAGTTAGAGCCCGGCACCGTCACCGCGCTCGCGGTCGGGCCGGCCCGCGACGACAGCGTCGACCGCGTGACCGGCGACCTCTCGCTGTACTGAATGGCCCCCGAACGCACTCTCCGCGAGGCGCACCCGACCGAGCGCGCCGTCGGGATCGCGTACTACGTCAGCGACGCCGACGGGATCGGCGGCCGGCTCCGCGAGTCGCCGGAGGACTTTCGGGTCCGGGAGCTGGAGGCGTTCGACGCGGAGCCGCTCGGCGCCGAAGCGGGGAGCTACCCCGAACTCGTCGTCCGGGCGACGCTCCGCGACTGGGACACGAACGACTTCGCGCGCCGGCTCTCGGACGCCCTCGGGATCAGCCGCGAGCGCGTCTCGTGGGCGGGGACGAAGGACAAGCGCGCCGTCACCACGCAGCTGTTCACGGTCCGCGGGGTCGACGCGGACGCGCTCCCCGAGATCCGCGGCGCCGATGTCGAGGCGCTCGGCCGGGCGGGGCGGAGCCTCTCGTTCGGCGACCTCGCCGGCAACGCCTTCGAGATCCGCGTCGCGGACGCGGTCGGGGAGGCACCCGAGCGTGTCGCGGACGCGGTACAAGACCTCCGGGCGTTCGCGGGCGGCGCGGACGGGCCGAACGACTCCTCGACCGGTGAGCGGGCGTTTCCGATCGAGGCGACCGTCGGCGTCCCGAACTACTTCGGCCAGCAGCGTTTCGGCAGCCGGCGACCGGTCACCCACGTCGTCGGGCTCGCGATCGCCTGCGAGGACCCCCGCGAGGCGGTCCGGCTGTACGCGGGTAACCCGGCCGAGACGGAGCCGGACGACACCCGCGCCGCGCGCGACCGTGTGAACGCGGCCTTCGGCGTGAGCGACGGTTCCGGAGCCGACGACGGCTTCGGGGCCGACGGCAGTCCCGGCGACGGCGGTCGCGCCGCCGACGGCACGGGCGACGGCGACTGGGCCGCGTGCCTCGACGCGATCCCCGGGAAGCTCCGGTTCGAGCGGTCGATGGTCCACCGGCTCGCCGACCGCGGCGTCGACCCCGCCGCGCCGCCCGACGACGAGGACTGGTGGCACGCGCTGGAGGCCGTTCCCTCGAACCTCCAGCGGCTGTTCGTCAACGCCGCGCAGTCGTTCCTCTTCAACCGGATCGTCAGCGAGCGGCTGCGCCGCGGCCTCCCCTTCGACCACCCCGTCGCCGGCGACGTGGTCTGTTTCGCCGACGGCGACGCGCCCGGGGAGCTGTACGCGCCCGACGCGGACCGGCTCCAGCGGGTCGACGCCGACCGCGTCGACGTGGTCGCCAGGCACTGCGAGCGCGGGCGGGCGTTCGTTACCGCGCCGCTGGTGGGCACCGAGACGGAGCTCGGCGACGGCGAGCCCGGCGAGATCGAACGCGAGGTGCTCGCGGACGCCGGCATCGAGCCGGGGGACTTCGACCTCCCCGGCGAGTTCGACTCCGCGGGCACCCGGCGGGCGATCCTCCTTCGGACCGACCTCGACGCGTCGTTCGCGGACGGCGACCCCCGGTTCGCGTTCGCGCTGCCGAGCGGGTCGTACGCGACCGTGCTGCTCCGCGAGTTCACGAAGCGCGGCCCGCTAGCCCTCTGATCGATCCGCGTTTGTGTATTTTCGTAAACCTCGCGGCGGCGGAAAACACCACGATACTGCGACACGTTCCGAGCCGTTTTTGTGCGGCTGTCGTCAATCGAGGCCATGACCCGAATCGTCGTCATCGACCTCCACGGCCAGTTCACGCACCTCGAACGGCGGGCGCTCCGCGACCTCGGCGTCGACACCGAGATCGTCTCGGCCGACGCGCCGGCCGACGAGGTCGACGCTGACGGGGTCGTCCTCTCGGGCGGGCCCGACATGGACCGCGTCGGGAACGCGCCGGACTACCTCGACCGCGACCTCCCCGTCCTCGGGATCTGCCTCGGGATGCAGCTGATCGCCAGCGAACTCGACGGCGCAGTCGGCGAGGGCGACTACGGCGGCTACGCCGACGTGGACGTGGAGATCGTCGACGACGAGGACCCGCTCGTCGGCTCGCTCGCGCCGGAGACGCGCGTCTGGGCCTCCCACGCCGACGAGGTGACCGAGCTGCCCGACGGGTTCGGTCGCACCGCCACCTCCGACGTCTGCGGCATCGAGGCCATGGCCGACCCGGACGCGGGGCTGTACGGCGTCCAGTGGCACCCGGAGGTCGCGCACACGGAGCGCGGCGAGGAGGTCTTCGAGAACTTCGTCGCGATCTGCGAGTCGGCCTGACGGCGTCGCGCGGACCCGAGGCCCGCCGGTAGCGGCGGTGAAAGAACGGAAGGAGACGGCGAGCGCCTACTCGTCGAACAGCTCGTCGACAGCCTCGCCCGCGGTCTCGACCGCCTCCTGCGCGACCGCCTCTCTGTCTGGCTCGGCGTCCGCGGGCGCGTTGAGGTAGACGTCGACGTCGAGGACCCCGTCCTCGAAGGTGACGGTGACGTCGAGATCCGTGACGGCCGACTGGTCGTAGTGTTTGAAAACGATCCCCTCGGCCGCCTCGGCGGCGGTGCGAACGACCTCATCGTCGCTCGGGTCCGAGGCGGCGTCGGCGTCGTCGGTCACGGCCTTACGCGCCGCCGGCGCCCGGGCCGCCCGGTCCCATCGGGCCGCCGCCGCCGGCGCCGCCCTGAAGCATCTGCTGGAGTTCGCTCTGGAGGTCGTCGAACTGCTCCTCGACGCGCTCCTCCTGCTTCGTGAGCTGCTCGACGCGGACCTCGAGCGAGTCGACCTTGTCCTCGAGGTCGTCGTAGGCGGACTCGTAGTCCGTCTCGACGAGGACCTCGCCGATCTCGCGGTACATGCCCGCGTCCTCGTCGACGTCTTCGAGGGCGTCGAGGGCGGTCTTCGACTCGTTGAGCGCGGACTGCGCCTGCTCCTTCTGCTCGGCGACCTGCTGTGCGGTCTCCTGAAGCTCCTGCAGCTCCTCGATCTTCTCCTGTGCCTCGGGCGGCATGTTCCCTTGCATGGGCGGACCGAGGCGGCCCGGACAGAAAAACCCCTTACTTCTCCGACGAGGGACAATTCGCAGCGCAGCGGACTGAAGGGCCGCCGTATCGGCATCTCCGGTGATCCTCAATCACGGCCGGTACCGACGCGTTCGGCGACGGCGATCAGTCGCGACCAGCTGTTGACGCCGGCGCGCAGCGCCACGAGGTCGTCGGCGAGCACGCGGATCCGGACAGCGTCGCCCTCGCGGTCGACCGTCGCGGCCGAGCGGGCGTCGTCGATCTCGCCGATCTCGGGGCCGAGCGCGTCGGCCACGACCCGTGCGCGCCGCTCGGAGGGGTAGGTGAACGAGAGGACCGTCTCGTGTGCGCGCGTCACGGTCCGAGAGGGAGACGAAAGCGTCGGATTACTCGACGTTCACTTCCTTCACGTCGCCGCCGCGCTCCTTCAGGAGGACGCGGTGGCCGCAGTACGGGCAGCGCACGCCGCCGTACTCGTCGAGGGTGACGTCGCGCTTACAGCGGGAGCACTTGTAGCTCATCGTCCTATTCCTCGTCGGCGAGCGCGGCGCGGATGGAGCGGCGGACGGTGCGACCGCCGGGCGTCTCGGGGCGGTACGCGCCGCCGGTGAACGCCTCGCCGGTCTCCTCGTTGACCCAGATGCCGGTACCCACGCGCTTGACGTCGTCGCCGTCGACGGTCGCGTTGCGCATCTCCTCTTCGATGTCCTGGACCCGCTTGCGGGCGACCCGGCCGTAGCGAGCGCCGAATCGGCCCGCGCTGCCGGTGCTTCGAGCCTTGTCCTCAGCCATAGTAGCCACTCCTACCGCCAGCGCAGGTAAAAAGGCTGCGAGTCGCGGCGGTTGGAAAGTCACCCGCGACGAGAGAAGGCAACCGGATGTGACGGCGGCGCGTGCCTGCGAGCGGCCGGAGCGAAGCGGAGGCCGCGAGGGGCACGCGCGAGGGAGTCAGTCGCCCGAAGCGAAGCGAGGGCGAGTGACGAGGCTGGGGAGGTGTGAGGCACGGGGCGGCGCTGTGCGGGGTGGGACTCGAAGGGGCAGCCGTGAGGGCGCCGTAGGCGATGTAAGCACCGGAACGAGGGAGCGAACGAAGTGAGCGACCGAGTGAGGAGCACAGCGAGCGTACGGCGCCCTCACGGCTGGGGCTTTGGCGGTGGGAACCGGCGATCTGTAGCTGACCGAGCAGAGTTGAGCGGCTTGAGCTTCGGCTGTGTTCGACTCCGGAGTACCGATATGAATGGGACACACACCCGCGTATCGACCGCAACACATTTCACAACCAAGTAATACTACCAAGTTGTATGGACGGATTCAACGGCTTCGCGGACGTGAGCGAGACCGACGTGACGAAGGCGATCGGGAACGAGTGGACCGACGGATTCCTCGATTTCACCGACTCCGAGGTCATCGTCCTCGGCGGCGGCCCCTCCGGACTGATGGCCGCGAAGGAGCTGGCCGAGCGCGGCGTGAAGGTGATGATCGTCGAGAAGAACAACTACCTCGGCGGCGGCTTCTGGCTCGGCGGGTTCCTGATGAACACCGTGACGGTCCGGGACCCCGCCCAGGAGATCCTCGACGACCTCGACGTGGAGTACGAACCGGTCGAGGACGTGGACGGGCTCTACACCGCCGCGGGGCCGGAGGCCTGCTCCGGGCTGATCAAGGCGGCCTGCGACGCCGGCGCGCGCGTCCAGAACATGACCGAGTTCACCGACCTCGTCGTCCGGGACGACCACGAGGTCGGGGGGATCGTGATGAACTGGACGCCGGTCCACGCGCTCCCGCGCGAGATCACCTGCGTCGATCCGATCGCGGTCGAGTCCGACCTCGTCATCGACGCGACCGGCCACGACGCGGTCGCGATCAGCAAGCTCGACGAGCGCGGCGTCCTCTCGGCGCCCGGGATCGAGCACGCGAAGGAGCACAACACCGGCATGGACCAGACGGGCGACGGCGAGTACGGCGCGCCCGGCCACGACTCGCCCGGCCACGACTCGATGTGGGTCGGTGAGAGCGAGGACGCGGTCGTCGAGCACACCGGCGTCGTCCACGACGGCCTGATCGCCTCCGGGATGGCGGTCGCGACCGCCCACGGCCTCCCGCGGATGGGCCCGACGTTCGGCGCGATGCTCGTCTCCGGCAAGCGCGCCGCGCAGTCCGCGCTCGACGAGCTCGGCGTCGACGCGCCCGAGGTGTCGCTGTCGACCGGTAGCGCGCCCGCGCCCGCCGACGACTGAAAATCCGTCACCGCTGACGCTGCGGCGACCGACCCTCCACCGTTCCGATCGCTCGGCGATACGTACTCGACTGCGGAGCGACCGCGAGCGCCGGCAGAGCCCCGGTCGCGGGCTCCGTGTCCGGGACCCGCGAGGGACCGTTCTTCACGAACGTTCACTCGGGAGCGACTCAACCGGGTGCCTTTTTCAGCCGCTACGCCGAACCCGGCGGTATGCGAAACGCCAAGATCGTCTGTACGATCGGTCCCGCCTCGGACGACCGGGACACGATCCGCGGCCTCGCCGACGCGGGGATGTCCGTCGTCCGACTCAACGCCAGCCACGGGACGACCGACCACCGGGAGACGGTGATCGAGCGCGCCCGCGCCGTCGACGACGAGATCGACGACCCGCTCGCGGTGATGGTCGACCTGAAGGGGCCGGAGGTCCGCACCGCCGAGATCGACGACCCGATCGCGCTCGCCGAGGGCTCGGAAGTGAGCTTCCTCGAAGGCGACGACGCGACGCCCGAGCGCGTCGGGCTCACCCACTCGATCGGGGCCGCCGAGCCGGGCGACACGATCCTCCTCGACGACGGCCGGATCGAGTGCCGCGTCGAGCGCGTCGACGGCGAGTCCGTGGTCGCGACGGTCGTCTCGGGCGGCAAGCTCGGCTCCCGGAAGGGCGTGAACCTGCCGGGCGTCGCCATCGACGTGGACCTGATCACCCCGGAAGACGAGGCCGAACTCGACCTCGCGGCCCGGACGAACGCCGACTTCGTGGCGGCCTCGTTCGTGCGCGACGCGGACGACGTGTACCGGATCGCCGACGAGCTGGAGGCGCGCGGCGGCGACGACATCCCGATCGTCGCGAAGATCGAACGCGCCGGGGCGGTCGAGAACCTGGAGGGGATCGTCGACGCCGCCGACGGCGTGATGGTCGCCCGCGGCGACCTCGGCGTCGAGTGCCCGCTTGAGGACGTGCCCGTGATCCAGAAGCGGATCATCCGGACCTGCGTCAACGAGGGCGTCCCCGTCATCACCGCGACGGAGATGCTCGACTCGATGGTCTCCTCGCGGCGGCCGACCCGCGCGGAGGCCTCCGACGTGGCGAACGCCGTCCTCGACGGCACCGACGCCGTGATGCTCTCCGGCGAGACCGCGGTCGGCGAGGACCCGATCAACGTCGTCGACACGATGGACCGGATCGTCCGGCAGGTCGAGTCTAGTGACGAGTACGCGGAGACGCGCGAGCAGCGCGTCCCGACCGCCGAGGAGGGCTCCCGGACGGAGGCGCTGGCGCGGTCGGCGCGCTACCTCGCGCGCGACATCGGCGCCTCCACGGTGGTCGCGGTCTCCGAGTCGGGCTTCACGGCGCGAAAGACCGCGATGTTCCGCCCGGGCGTCCCGGTCGTCGCGACGACGCCGAACGACCGGGTCCGCCGACAGCTCGCCCTCTCGTGGGGAGTCCGACCGGTGTTGACCGAGTACGCCAACGACATGGAGTCGATCCTCGACAACGCGGTCGACGCCGCGCTCGACCGCGGCGGCGCGGCGTCCGGCGACACCCTCGTGGTCCTCTCCGGGATGCTCACCGAGCTGGAGGGGACGAACACGACGAACACCCTGAAGGTCCACGTCGCCGCGGAGACGCTCGTGACCGGGAAAGGGGCCGTGGCCGGCCGCGTGGCCGCCCCGGTCCACCGGACCGAGGACGGCGACCTCGACGCGCTCCCCGAGGACTCCGTGGTCGCGCTGGGGCCCGAGTTCAACGGGGAGTTCGGCGGCGACCTCGACCGGATCGCCGGCATCGTCGACGCCCGCGAGGGGATGACCGGCTACCCCGCCGTCGTCGCCCGCGAGCTGGGCGTCCCGATGGTCTCCGGCGCCGCCCTCCCCGAGTCGGTCGCCGACGGGGCCATGGTGACCGTCGACGGCGAGCGCGGCGTCGTCTACGACGGCGACGTGCTCCGCGCGGCCCGCGAGCGGTAAGTACCGGCGACGCCCGCGACGCGACCGCCGCGCTCGGTCCGGGACCGACGCGCCCGCCAGCCATTTATTACGGAGTCGCGTACGAGGTCGTATGAGCGACGAATCCGGCGACGGTGCCCGCGACGGAGACTCGGCCGTCGAGGCCGGCGACGACGCCGTCACCGGCGATCGGAGCCGAGCCAACGACGCGGGCGAGAAGGGCCCGGACGGCGGGACCGAGTGGCGCTTCTCGGTCGACGACGTGGGGCCGGACGGGGTCACCGAGGACACCGCCACCCCGGCGGACGAACCGATCGAGCCGGGCGACATCACCCTCGAACACGCGGCGTTCGTCGTCCTCGGCGTCGCCCTCACCGTCGGCACCTTAGTGGTCGGACTCTGAGTCGGACGCCGCGGGGAGACCGGACGAGGAGCGTCGAGAGCGTCCGAGCGACGAGCGGCGAGACGGCCCGAGGGGAGAGCGTCAACGGCTCGTCGGACGCCGCGCGACCGCGCGCACCACCACTTATCAGGCCGCGGCCGTAGGACCGAACATGAACGCGCTGGCACAGTCCGGACTCCTCTCGCCGGACACCCTCCCCCTCCTGCTGTTGACCGCGGGGCTGCTGCTCTCGATGGCGGAGGCGCTCGCGCCGGGGGCGAACTTCATCGTCGTCGGCATCGCGCTCATCGGCGCCGGGCTCGGCGGGCTGGCGCTGACCTCGCTCGGCGTCGCCGGCGCCCTCCTCACCCTGTTCATGGCGCTGCTGACGCTCGTGTTCGGTGCGGCTGCCTTCTACGCCTACCACGAGTTCGACTTCTACGGCGGGAAGGGGCAACAGCAGACCAGCGACAGCGACTCCCTGAAGGGGAAGACCGGAACCGTCACGGAGCGCGTGACGCCCACGGGCGGCGAGGTGAAACTCGCCGGCGGCGGGTTCAACCCACACTACTCCGCCCGGTCGATGGAGGGGACGATAGACGAGGGCGAGGAGGTGATGGTGGTCGACCCCGGCGGGGGGAACGTCGTCACCGTGGAGTCGCTGGGGTACGTCGAGGACGACATCGACCGCGAGCTGGCGGCCGACCGCGCGCGGAAGGCCGCGGCGAGCGAGGCCGAGCGGGAGGCGGACGCGGCCGAAGAGGACGCCGACCCGGAGGCCGAACTCGAACGGGAGTGACGCGGTCGGCGGCGGCGCGTTCGACCGAAAAAGCACTTGTGTGTCGCCCCGGATCGCTTGGGCGTGCCCTCCCCGCTCGCCGTCCTCACGAGTCCGATCGGTAGCGTCCTCGACCGCGTCCGCGACGCGTTCGACTCTCCCCGCGCCGGGACCGTCGCGGTCGCGATGCTGGTCGTCGTCACGATCGGCACCAGTGTCGGAATCATCGCGCTCGGGGCCGTCTTCGACGCGACGGTCGACCAGCAGATCACGGTCGACAACCCGGATCGCCCCTCGGAGTCGACCTGCGAGACCTTCGGCGACGACCCCGACTCCGCGTTCGCAGAGGAGTGTGACGAGCCGAAGCAAATCGAGGTCGACGCGGGCGAGGAACTGAGCGACGCCGCGAACGGCTACATCCACTACGGGCTGCTCGGCGTCCCGATCTGGTGGGTCGCGTTCGCGCTCGCGCTCCACGTCGGGGCGCTCGTCGCGGGCGGCTCCGGCTCCGTCGGCGACTCCTTCGTGATCGCCGGGTGGGCGATCGGGGCTGAACTGCTCCGGCTCGGCGCCGGGATCGTCGCGATCTGGTACACGCTCTCGAACGCGGCGCCCGCGGGGTCGTCGTTCGAGGCGCTCACGACGGACCTCGTCGCCGCGATCACGAGCGCGACGGGGCCGCTGCTGGTCGCGTCCGCGGTAGCGATCGCGATCCAGTGGGTCGTGGTCGTCGGCGGGCTGGAGGCCGTACACGACCTCGACCGCGGCCCCGCGGCGGGGGTGGCGACGTTCTTCGCCGCGATCGCCCTCCTGATCGCGGCGGTCTGAGCGCTCCCAGAGCGGTCGGCCCCGGGCGTCGGTTCGAGCGCTCGGAGCCGCCGATTCGGGAGTTTTTAAGCCGCCGGCGCTCCCCCTCTCGGTATGATCCTGTCCGACGCAGACATCCTCGACCGGCTCGCCGAGGGCGACCTCGCGATCGAGCCGCTCGACGACGTCGACCAGCAGGTCCAGCCCGCCAGCGTGGACCTGCGGCTCGGCGAGCGGTTCCTGGAGTTCCAGCGCACCAACATCCCCTGTATCCACCCGACAGACGCCGGCGAGGTGAGCGAGTACGTCACCGAGACGACCGTCGCCGAGGGCGACGAGTTCATCCTCCACCCCGGCGACTTCGTCCTCGGGACGACCGCCGAGCGGGTCAAGATTCCGGACGACCTCGTCGCGCACGTCGAGGGGCGCTCTTCGCTCGGGCGACTCGCCATCGTCGTCCACGCCACCGCTGGGCTGTGCGACCCCGGCTACGAGGGGCAGATTACCCTCGAACTCTCGAACCTCGGGACCGCCCCGGTCGCGCTCTCGCCCGGAATGCGCGTCTCGCAGCTCACCTTCACCGAGCTGAAGCGGCCCGCGGACCGGCCGTACGGCGCCGAGCGGGGCTCGAAGTACCAAGGACAGGACGGCCCGCAGGCGTCGCGGATCGGCGACGATCCGGAGTTCGCCAACGATAGCCGCACCGATGAAGCGGCCGGAGGTGACGGGCGATGAGGTTCATCGAGGAGGTCGTCGTCGACGAGTTCCTGCCGACCGTCCGCTCGATGCTCGCGGAGGACCTCCGCGACCGCGGGTTCACCCAGAGCGAGGTCGCCGACGCCCTCGGCATCTCGCAGTCGGCGGTCTCGAAGTACGCCGCCGGCGACGTGGCCAGGCACGAAGACATCGTCGCGGACGAGCGCGTGCGCGACCTCGTCGAGCGCGTCGGCGAGGGGCTCGCGAGCGGCGACCTCACGCCCGTGGCCGCGCTCGTCGAAATCGAGGTGCTGATCCGCCAGCTGGAGGAGGGCGACCTGCTCGCCGACCTCCACGAGGCGGCGATGCCGGGGCTCGCCGACGCCGACGTGGAGTTCTCGGTCCACGACCCGGACAGCGGGCTCCGCGAGCGCGAGCGCGTCCTCACCTCGGTCCGGCGCGGGCTCCGCACCCTGACGAACGCCTCCGGCTTCGCCGGGCTCATCCCGAACGTCGGCGCGAACGTCGCCGAGTGTACCGACGACGCCGCCACGGTCGACGACGTGGCCGCGGTCCCGGGCCGGCTCGTCGACGTGAAGGGCCGCGCGATGGTGCCCGGCGAGCCGGAGTTCGGCGTGAGCGAACACGTCGCGACGGTGCTGCTCGCGGCGCGCGAGGCCGGGTCCGGCGTCCGGGGCGCGGTGAACCTCCGGTACGACCCGGAGACGGTCGCGGCGCTCGGCGAGTCGCACCCGACCGTCGAGTTCGACGCCGAGCGCGAGACCCGCGAGGCGGTCGCCGACGCGGTCGCGGCCGCCGACCGCTCGGCGGACGACGAGGCGGAGACGCTCGTGGCGTACCAGACCGGCGCGGTCGGCGTCGAGCCGATCGTGTACGTCCTCGCGCCGACCGCGGCCGAGGCGGCGCGGATCGTCCGCGGCCTGCTGTGACGCGGGGCAGGTCGTCCGCGACCGACCGTGACCCCGTCACGGGCGACGGGTTTTAGACCGGACCGTCCAAATTCACGGGCGTGACACGGACACGGCGGTCCGGGATGCGGACGCGCTCCTTCTAGCGGCGGGCGGATCCGTCGCGGCGGCGACGGCCGGTAGCGCGGCCGACGCCGGCGCGGCGGCGAATCCCGCCGCCCTTCCGCAGCGCCCGGACCGTCGACCCGGCCGCGGTGTGACCAGTTCCCGAGCCGGCCGCGACGGCCCAGAACCAGCGGGCTTTAGACCCGATCGACCGACATACGACATACACACACCACATGAGCCACGACGACTTCCCCACGGCCGACCCGGCGGTGGTGACCTGTGGGCTGCCGTACGCCAACGGCGACCTCCACATCGGTCACCTCCGCACCTACGTCGGCGGCGACGTGTACAGCCGCGCGCTCGAACGACTCGGGCAGGAGACCGCGTTCGTCTCCGGCTCCGACATGCACGGCACGCCGGTCGCGGTCAACGCCGAGCAGGAGGGCGTCTCCCCGGAGGCGTTCGCGCTCGACTGGCACGAGCGCTACGCGGAGACGTTCCCGAAGTTCAACGTCGAGTTCGACAACTACGGCCACACCCACGACGAGACGAACACGGCGGTGACTCAGGAGCTCGTCCGCGACCTCGACGAGGCGGGCCACCTCTACGAGAAGGAGATCATGGTCGCGTACGACCCCGTCGACGACCAGTACCTCCCGGACCGCTACGTCGAGGGGACCTGCCCCTACTGCGGCGCGCACGCCCGCGGCGACGAGTGCGACGAGGGGTGCCAGCGCCACCTCGAACCCGGCGAGGTCGAGGACCCCGAGTCGACGATCACCGGCAACCCGGCGGAGTACCGCGAGCGCACCCACCAGTTCTTCGCGGTCTCGGAGTTCGCCGACTACCTCTCCGACTTTCTCGACCGGCTGGAGGGCACCTCGAACGCCCGCAACCAGCCTCGCGAGTGGATCGAGCAGGGGCTCCAGGACTGGTGTATTACCCGCGACATGGACTGGGGGATCGACCTGCCCGGCGGGAACCCGCAGGACCTCGTCCTCTACGTCTGGGTCGACGCCCCGATCGAGTACATCTCCTCGACGAAGCAGTACTCCGAGCGCGTCGGCGCGGACGCGTTCGACTGGGAGGCGGCCTGGAAGGAGGGCGCCAGCGACGACCACCCCGAGGGCGGCGAGATCGTCCACGTGATCGGCCGCGACATCATCCAGCACCATACGATATTCTGGCCCGCGATGCTGGAGGCGACCGACCACGCGGAGCCGCGCGCGGTGATGGCGAGCGGGTTCGTCACCCTCGACGGGAAGGGGTTCTCGACCAGCCGCGACCGCGCGGTCTGGGCCGACGAGTACCTCGACGAGGGGTTCCACCCGGACCCGCTGCGCTACTACCTCGCCACCAACGGCGGGTTCCAGCAGGACGTGGACTTCTCGTGGGAGAAGTTCGCCGAGCGCGTCAACACCGAGCTCGTGGGGACCGTCGGCAACTTCCTCTACCGCTCGCTGCTGTTCGCCCACCGCAACTTCGAGGGCGGCCCCGACGCCGACGCCCCGAGCGACGACGTGGCGGCGCGGATCGACGAGGCGGTCGACGACGTGGCCGCCGCGGTCAACGACTACTCCGTGCGGGCGCTGGGCGACGCGGTCACCGACCTCGCGCGGTACGGCAACGAGTACATCCAGCGCAACGAGCCGTGGAAGCTCGTCGACGAGGCCCCCGACGAGGCGGAACAGGTCATCTACGACTGCGTCGCGCTCGCGAAGGCGATCGGGGTCCTCTTCGAGCCGCTGGGCCCCGAGAAGAGCGAACGACTCTGGGAGCAGCTCGGCGAGCCCGGCTCCGTCCACGAGACCACCGTCGAGGCGGCACGGGAGGGCCCGGCGGGCGACCTGAGCGAGCCGACTGAGCTGTTCGAACAGATCGAAGACGAGCGCGTCGAGGCGCTCAACGAGAAGCTCGAAGCGCGCGTCGCCGAGGCGGAAGCGGACGACGGCGACGAGGAGCGCGACGACGACGCGGACGCGACCGACGACGACGGAACCGACGCGAACGCCGACGAAGCCGACGCCGACGACACCGACATGACCGACATCGAACCCCTCAGCGACGACCGCATCAGCTTCGACGACTTCCAAGAACTGGACATCCGCGTCGGGCGGATCGAGGACGCGGTCGGGATCGACGGCGCCGACGAGCTGCTGAAGCTCACCGTCGACCTCGGCGCGGAGACCCGGACGATCGTTGCGGGGCTCAAGCAGCTCCACGACGTCGACGACCTGCCCGACACGAAGGTGATCGTGCTCGCGAACATGGAGAAGGCGGAGCTGTTCGGCGTCGAGTCCAACGGGATGGTCCTCGCGGCCGGCGAGGAGGCCGACCTCCTCACCACCTACGAGGGCGCCGGACCGGGCACGAAGGTGAAGTGAGGCGACGGACCGGCCGGCGCAGCGCCGCTCAGGCGTCGAGCACTTCTATCAGGTTCCCCTCGGGGTCCCTGACGAACAGGACGGTGGTCCCGCTCTCGGTGGTCCGAGGCGGGCTCAGCGTCTCCACGTCGTCCGCGAGGCCGTCGTAGAACGCCTCCACGTCGTCGACGGAGAGGCCGAGGTGCGTCGCCCCGGGACGGTTCAGCTCCGGCGGGTCGGGGCTCTCCTCGCCGACCGGCTCGTATTCGACGAGCTCGACTATCGAGCCGCCGGCGTCGAGGTGGGCGAACTCGGCCGACGCGTCCTCGACGGCGACCGCCTCGGCGAAGGCGTCGCCGCCGACCGCGAACTCGGCGACGAGGTCGAGGCCGAACGTCTCGGCGTAGAAGTCGACGGCGCGGTCCAAGTTGGCGACGGTGATCCCGACGTGGTGGGCGGTTGGGTCGGACACGGGTAGGCGCTCGGCCGGCGCCGGGGAAACCGTGTCGCCTCAGAGCCCGAACAGGCGAGCGACGAGGCCGGCGAGGACGACCAGCGCGCCGAGAACGAACGTCCCCGGGAGCGGGAGAACGAACAGGAGCGCGCCGACCAGTATCAGGAGCGTCGAGGTCCGCATCACCGTCGTTTCGGCGTCGCGACCGATATACCTTCGGACGAGCGACCCCCCGGGACCGAAACGACCATTCCGCCGCCGGCCGACCCTCCGGTATGCACGTGGTCGTCAACGCGGCCCAGAGCGTCGACGGGAAGCTCGCCACCCGCCGCCGGGAACAGCTCCGGATCTCCGGCCCGGAGGACTTCGACCGGGTCGACCGGGTCAGGGCGGCCGCGGACGCGGTGCTCGTGGGCGTCGGCACCGTCCTCGCGGACGATCCGCACCTCACCCTCGACGAGGAGGACCGTCGCGTGGGGCGGCTCCAGAACGGGCGACCGGGCGACCCCGCGCGCGTCGTGGTGGACTCGACCGGGCGGACGCCGACCGACGCCCGAATCTTAGACGACGCGGCGACGACGTACCTCCTCGTCTCGGCCGCGACCGACCGCGACCGGCGGAGCGAGCTCGCCGACGCCGGCGCGGAGGTGATCGTCGCCGGCGAGGAGCGCGTCGACGTCGCCGAGGGGTTCGAGACGCTCGCGGACCGCGGTGTCGACCGGCTGATGGTCGAGGGGGGCGGCGAGGTGATCTTCTCGTGTTTCGAGGCCGGCCTCGTCGACGAACTCCACGTCTACGTCGGCTCGTTCGTGATCGGCGGCCGCGACGCGCCGACGCTGGCGGACGGGGCCGGGTTCACCGAGGAGTTCCCCGACCTGACGCTCGCGGAGACGGAGCGGTTCGACGACGGGATCGTCCTCTCGTACGAGGTCGGCGGTGGCGGCGGCGAGTCGTGAGCAGGGGGACGCGAGGCGAGTCGTGAGCAGGGGGACGCGGCCCGGGGCGTGTGAACGGTAACCACGAAATCGCGGAGTACACGCGCCGTGCCACCGGTGTACACGAAAATCACCGAAGTATTTATATGCCGTCCGCAGGTAGTTGCGGGTACCAGAACGCCTCTGGCGCTGGTGGAATCGCACGCTGAAATGAACGGGAGTTCTTGCAGACGGCCCGACGCACCACAGCGAGCGTCCGCTATCGCCGGAGCGGTGATGGAGAGATAACAAATGGTAACGAAAGAAGAAGTCATCGAGCAGTACGACGTGGAACCGATGGACGAGGCGGACAACGTGGACCTTTCTGAGGACGACTTGGACAACGGCTCCAAGGGGCAGCTCATCAAACGCGCCGGGCAGCTGCGAGACCGACGCAACGAGCTGAACCAGATGGCGTCCGAGCGCGCCTCCAAGCGCGACGACCTCAACGCGAAGACGCGAGAGAAGGTCGACGAGGCCCAGGAACACCGCGAACAGCGCGACGAGCTCAACGAGCAGGTCCAGGAGCACAAGGACAAGCGCAACGAGCTCAACGCCGAGGCCAACGAGCTGTTCGACGAGGTCGAGGAGCTCAAACAGGACCTCGAACTCGGCTCCGGTAAGTCCATCGAGGAGCTCGAAGAGGAGATCGAGGACCTCGAGTTCCGCCAGCAGACCGAAGTGCTCGACGCCGAAGACGAGCGCGATCTCATCGAGAAGATCGACGACAAACGCGAGAAGCTCGCCGAGAAGAAAGAGAAGGTCGACGACACGAGCGAGCTCGACGACCTCGTCGAGGAGGCCGAGGAGGTCCGCTCCGAGGCGTCCCAGCACCACCAGAAGGTGACGGAGCTCGCGGACAAGGCCCAGGAACACCACAACCAGATGATCGAGGCCTACCGCGAGGCCGACGACATCCGCGACGAGGCCGACGAGATGCACGAGCTGTTCGTCGAGGCCCAGGAGGCGGCCGACCGCCACCACGAGGACTTCGTCCGCGTCCAGAAGCGCCTGCGCGAGCTCGACAAGAAGGAGGAAGAAGAGCGGGAGGACGAGCGCGCCGAGAAGCGCGAAGAGGAGAAGGAAGAGGCCGAGGAGATCTATCAGAAGTTCAAGGAGGGCGAGACGCTCGACACCGAGGACCTGATGAAGCTCCAGAAGACCGGCCTCCTGTAAGCCGGGCGACGCGACCTTTCTGCGGTTCTTCTGCGACGCGCCGAGCGACGGGTCCGTCGCCCGCCACGCGCAGGTCGACGGGGGTCCGCCGAGGATTGGCGATCCCGACCGAACGGCTCGGCTCGACGCCGTTCAGTCGGTGCGCGTCGGCTCGTCCTCGGCGACGAAGCGGTCGTACGCAGATGTGAACTCCGCGTCCGCCTCGGTCGCGTCCTCCCACGCGGTGAGGCCCCGCTCCGCGGCCGTTCCCGGGATCGAGTTGTCGAGGAGGAACGCCACGACCCCGCCGACCGCCATCCCCGTCGACCCGATGACGTAGACCGTGTTCGCGACCACGTCGGCCCCGAGGAGCGGGCCGAACAGGAAGACCTCGACCAGCCCCTGCTGGAGGGCGTCCGCGCCCCCGACGCTCCGCATGTACTCCGGGACGGCCAGTCCGGTGAACATCGCGATACCGACGACGAAGATGTTGCGCGAGGAGTCGAGGTCGACGTACTTGAGGTTCGAGAGCCCGACGCCGACGATCTGGGCGAACATGGCGATGTAGAGTCCGCCGATGATCGGGCTCGGGACGGTGGCGACGAGCTGGCCGAAGTAGCCGACGAACCCGACGAGGATCATGAGCGCGGCGCCGATCTGGACGACGTACCGCGAGGCCACGCCGGTGAGACCGATGGCGCCGACGTTCTCGGAGTACGAGGTCGACCCGCCGGTCCCCATCACCCCGGAGAAGACGTTCATCAGCCCCTCCATCCCGATCCCGTGCGTCATCCGCTCGCTGCTGGGGGCGCCCATGCCGGAGAGCCGGGCGACGGCGTGGTAATCGCCGATGGACTCGACGATCGAGGCGGCGACGCCGGCGAGCATCCCGATGACGAACGCCGGCGTGACGCTCGGCACGCCCCACTGAAGCGGGTAGACGAGGTGAACTGGGTCGGCGGCAGCGACGCTCGCCAAGTCGACGTAACCCGGCGTCTCCGGTCCGAAGACGCCGAGAACCGAGAGGGACGCCGCGAGTACCCACGCGACGACGATGCCGAGGAGAACCGGAAACAGCTGGAACAGCTTGGACCGCGCGCCGAGGTACTGCGAGAACAGGACGATGGCGACCAGCGTCAGGCCGACGAGCCACCAGTTCTGATCGGCCGTGGTGATCTCGGGGGCGTTGAACAGGGAGAGACCGATGAGGACGATGACCGGGACGATGACGACCGGCGAGAGACCCTTCCGCAGTCGACCGACGAGGCCGAAGTAGCCGACCGCGACCTCGGCGAGCGCGGCGACGATGATCGCGCCCTGAAGCTGTAACAGGGCGGCCCGCCAGGCCTCGATGCCGGCCGGCGGGTTCGCCGTCACGACGCCGATGACCGCGAGCGCGGGCGCGAGCATCGAGAACGGCGCGCCCTGAACGATCGGGTAGCGGTTGCCGAACGTCGTCTGCGCGAGCGTCGCGATCCCCGACACGACGAAGAACGTGCCGACGAAGCGGGGGATGACCGACTCCGGCATGCCCATCGCGCCGGCGAGGATGAGGGGCACGGCGATGTTCGCCCCGACCATCGTGAGGTAGTGTTGCGCGCCCAGCAGAAGCGACCTCCCGAGCGGTGGTCTGTCGTCGATGCCGTACCGAACGAACGCGTCGTCGTCCTCGTTCCCTCCCATTCCTGTGGCGTTCATCGACGCAGGGGTACAAAAATTCGGCCCTTGGCGGGCGCGGGTCGGCCCGTTGGGAGGTACGGTGCTGTGCCGCGGTAGCTCCGCGACGCGCGTCGGCCGGCGACAGTATATATAAACGGTCCCGCGCCTAACCGACGGTATGGACGACGCGCCGGCGAACGGACGGAAGGGATTGCTCGTGGCCGCCGCGGTGGGCGCGGCGACGACGATCGCGGGCCGAGCGGTGCTCTCGCGGCTCACCGGCGGGCGGTTCGGTGACGCCGACGAGTACAACGCCGCGAAGGTGACCGTGTCGGGGCCGATCAGGCGAAGTCAGGGGCGACCCTCGCCGCTTTCGGGCCCCGGCGGCGCGACCGCCGACGACGTGGTCGAGCAGATCGAGGCGGCCGACGACGACGAGGACGTCGAGGCGCTGCTCGTCGAGCTCAATACGCCCGGCGGCGAGGTCGTCCCGAGCGACGACATCCGGCGGGCCGCCGCCGCCTTCGACGGGCCGACCGTGGCGTACGCGACCGACACCTGCGCCTCCGGGGGGTACTGGATCGCGAGCGGCTGCGACGAGCTGTGGGCACGCGACGCCAGCCTCGTCGGCTCCATCGGCGTCGTCGGCTCCCGACCGAACGCGAAGGGGCTCGCCGACAAGCTGGGGATCTCCTACGAGCAGTTCACCGCCGGGGAGTACAAGGACGCCGGCGTCCCGCTGAAGGAGATCGAGGAGGAGGAACGCGAGTACCTCCAAGGGATCATCGACGGCTACTACGAGCAGTTCGTCGAGACCGTGAGCGAGGGGCGCGACATGGACCCCGAAGAGATCCGGGAGACCGAGGCGCGCGTGTACCTCGGCGACGACGCCGCGGAGATCGGGCTCGTCGACGAACTCGGGACCGAGGACGACGTGGAGGACCGGCTCGCGGAGCTGATCGGCGCGGAGCCGGAAGTGCGCGAGTTCACGCCGGAGCGCGGACTGGCGGAGCGGCTCGGTATCGGCGCCGAGCGGGTCGCGTTCGCCGCCGGGAGCGGCGTCGCGGACGCCTTCGTCGACGACGGCGGCGACATCGACGTGGAGTTCCGCTAGCGACGGGGAGGATTTTTGTCCGGTCGCGGTGTGAGTCGACACGTGACGACGCTGGTCATCTGCGTCGACCGCTCCGGGGCGATCGGCCGCGCCACCAACGTCCCGATGCCGGTCGCCGGCTGGGAGGCCGTCCGGTCGCTGGTCACGGACGCCGGGCTGGACGACCCCGAGGACGCCAGCGTGAACTGCCTGCTGGAGTCGCTTCGCGTCGCGCGCGACCTCAGGGACGAGCGCGAGGAGTCGGTGGTGGCGGTCGTCTCCGCCGAGAGCGACACGGCGGTCGGCGCCGACCGCTCTATCGCCTCCCAGCTCGACGACCTCGTGGAGCGGTACGACCCGCGGGCCGCGATCGTCGTCGTCGACTCCGCCGAGGACGAGCGCGTCCTCCCGGTCGTGGAGTCGCGGGTCCCCGTCGACTCCGTCGACCGCGTCGTCGTCCGGCAGGCCCGCGACATCGAGTCCACCTACTACCTCCTCAAGCAGTTCCTCGCCGACGAGCAGCTGCGGTCGACGGTGTTGGTCCCCGTCGGGGTCGCGCTGCTCCTCGTGCCCGCGCTGTTCGCCTGGTTCTCCGCGGGCGAGGCGGTCGCGGGCGTCGCCGGGCTGCTCGGCGCCGCGCTGCTGTACAAGGGGCTCGCGATCGACCGGCTGATGGCGGGGATGCCCGAGCGCGTCCGCGAGGCGCTGTACGCCGGACAGGTGTCGGTCGTGACGTACGTCGTCGCCGGGGGGCTCGCCCTGGTCGGCGGCTTCTTCGGCTTCCTCGCCGCCTCGGAGCTGGCCCCCGGATCGCCCCGGCTCGTCGAGGTCGTGGAGTTCACCTTCGTCGCGGTCCCGTGGTTCGCGGTCGCCGGCGTGACCGCGGCCGTCGGGCGGCTGCTCGACGAGCTGATCCGCGACGAGGGGATCCGGACGCCGTACCTCAACCTCCCGTTCGTCATCGCCGCGGTGGCCCTCGTCGTCCGCGGGTTCGCGGGCTACTTCCTCGCCCAGGAGGCGATCCGGCAGCCGCTGTCGGCGTACGGGATGGCGATGACTCCGGTCCAGCAGCTGGCGGCGTTCATCGTCGGCGGAATCGTCGTGTCGCTCGTCGGCGTCAAGGTCGCCAGCGACGTCGGCACCGAGACCCTCGAAGACGTCATCGACGCGGACCGAGACGCCGAGGGGCAGCGCGAGTAGACGGCCGGACGAGACGTTCAGCCGCGAGGGCACGGGTAGACCGCGGACGCGTCGTCCGACCGACCGCCTTTTGTCGGTCGCGGCCGCGGGGGCGGGCATGGACGTTTACGGACTGATCGGGAACCCGGTCGAGCACTCGCTGTCGCCGTCGCTACACGAGGCGGGCTACGAGGCGCTCGGCCTCGACGCGCGGTACGTCACCTTCGAGCCGGACGCCGACGCCGCGGCCGCGGCGATCACGGGCGCGGCCGACCTCGGAGTGGCGGGGCTCAACGTCACGGTGCCGTTCAAGCGCGACGCCCTCGACGCGGTCGACGCCGCCCCGCTCGCCGCGCGCATCGGCGCGGTCAACACGGTCGACTACGGGCCGGTCCGGGCCGGCGAGGCCGACCGGCCGCGCGGCCACAACACGGACGCCGCCGGGGTGACCCGGGCGCTCGCGCACCACGACGTGGCGGTCGACGGGCGAGACGCGCTCGTCGTCGGGGCGGGCGGCGCGGGACGGGCGGCCGCGTTCGCGCTGGCCGACGCGGGCGCGACGGTCCACGTCGCGAACCGCACCGCGGAGCGGGCCGTCGAGCTGGCCGACGCGGTTCCGGACGCGACCGGCGGCGGCCTCGACGACCTCGGTGAGCGCGTCGCCGCCGCGGACCTCCTGGTCAACGCGACGAGCGTCGGAATGGAGGCGCCCGACGAGACGCCCGTCCCCGCGGAACACCTCCACGGGGACCTCGCGGTCCTCGACGCGGTGTACGCGCCCGTCGAGACGCGGCTGCTGCGGGAGGCCGCCGCCGCGGGCGCGACGACCGTCGACGGCGCGTGGATGCTGCTGTATCAGGGCGTCGAGGCGTTCGAGATCTGGACCGCCGAGGACGCGCCGGTCGACGCGATGAACGCGGCGCTGCGGGCTGCGTTGGAGTAAGGAAGGGTTCGGGACGGGAGGTTCGCCGCTCAGACCAGCCGTTCCGCGATCCGCGCCGCGCCCTCCGCGGCCGCGGTCGCGGGGCTGTCGGGGGAGACGACCTCAACGTCGCGGTCGAGCTCCTCGGCGAGGCGCTTCTCGAACTCCTCGGTGAGCCCGGGGATACACGCCATGCCGCCGGTTGCGGCGAGGGGGCGCCCGAGCGCCAGCTGGTATGGTTTCATGTGGTCGTTCGCGAGCTCCGGGAGGAACTCGTTGGCGACGACGTCGACCGCCTCGTCGATGTACCGGTCGACCGGCTCGCGGACGCCCCGGTCGACGGTGAACTCGTGGCTTCCGCCGCCCGGCTGCTGGATCACGTCTGTGAACGGCTCGAAGTCGTACACGTCCGCGTGCTCCTCTTTATACTCGCGGGCGGTCGTCCGGTCGATGTGGACGCGGCCCTGGCTCTCCTCCTCGACGGCGGCGACGATCCGGCGGTCGACCTCGTTACCCGTCACCGAGCCGGTCGAGAACGGCGAGAGCTGCTCGCCGCGCCGGTAGGCGCACGCCTCCATCGTCGTCGACCCGAGGTTCACCGAGACGAACACCTCGTCGATCGCGTCAAGGTCGTCGCCGTAGGCGGGGATCGCCCCGCACAGCGACTCGGGGTAGCTCCGGGTCTCGACCTGGCCGATGGAGGAGCCCTCGATCACCGACTTGAGGTTCTCGACGCCCGCCTCGTTGTCGATGGTCGGCACCGCGTAGACGACCGCGCTGTCCTCGGGCACGTCGTAGGCATCTACGATGGCCTCGAAGAAGCGCTCTGCGTCCGCGACGCTGTCGTCGTCCTCGGGGAGGCCTGACCGCAGCATGAAGCGCACGCGGTCGGGGTACTCGACCGCGGCCTCCTCGCCGAACAGCACCTTTTCTTCGCCGGTGATGGCGTCCTCGTAGGTCGCCAGACAGGTCAGCACCGAGTGGCGCTCCCGTCCGCCCCGCCCGTCGGGAACGTCGAGCACCGTTCGGGTGCTGCCGAGTTTTACGCCGACCGCTGCCGATTCGTCCGATTCGTTGATGTCCGTGGATTCGTCGTCGCTCATTGGTCACTCGCACACGAAGCGATCCGGACGATGGAGACGAGACTGATCCGGTGGTCCGCCGGCGTGAACGGCCGGTCGCGCGTCGGGGCGTCGAACCCCTCCAGCCGGCGCGTCAGCGCCGCGACCGCGTCGTCGCCGACCCAGTCGAGCTCGCCGTAGTAGGACAGCACGTCCCGGCTCCGCACGTGGCCGCCGACGTCGACGAGGTAGCCGAGCCACTCGCCGATCTCGCGTTCCGCCGCGGGCGACGCCGGGATCGCCGTCAGGTACGGCCGATCCGCGGGGTCGTCGCCGTCGAACCGCGCACCACGCTGACGCTGGAGCAGCTCCGTGAACGCGGCCGAGCGCGCCGCCTGCTCGGCTCGGTTCCGGTTCGGCCGCCGGAGCGCCCGCTCCCGAGGCGCCCCGTCCGCACCGTCTCGCGGCGCGTCCGCGATCCGGCGCAGCTCCCGTACGTCGTATCGTCGTGGATTCAGACTCATGTTTCCGTCCGTCGTTCGCGTCCGTACCCGAATCCTCACGGCGGGGTCATATGATAGTTAGGCCTCGGTTATCAGCGGTGAGAAACGTCGTGGTGGCACGACCGGCGCCGGGAGCGCTCGCCGCGCGCTCGTGCGCGGACCGTGTGCGGCCGCTCAGTCGACGACGCGGTTCGCGAGCGCGACGCTGCCGGCGGCGAGTGCGGTCCCGGCGACCACGTCGGTCGCCCAGTGGATCCCGAGGAACATCGTCGCCACCACGATGCTCGCGGTGAGGAACGCGGCCACTGGCGTCCACCGCGGGAACTCCTCGTGGGTAAAGACGGCCGCGAGCAGCACCGTCACCGACAGCGCGGTGTGAAGCGAGGGGAAGACGTTCGTCTCGACGTTCACTCGCGCCGTCAGCCGCGTCACGCCGCGGAACCAGTCGAGGAGGAGCGGCTCGACGCTCGCGGCGCTCTGGTCGGCACCGGGCACGTCGCGGTAGCTGCGCGGACCGTACGCGACGACCCCGGCGTAGCAGGCGATCGCGAACGCGTAGTTGACCGCGTACGCCGCGATCAGTCGCTTCAGCGGTCGCAGATTCCGGGCGAACGCGTACGCCACGAGCGGGAACGAGAGCAACACGACGTAGCCGACGACGTATATCGGTCCGAAGTAGTACACCGCGGCCCGCGGGATCGCGTCCTGTATCGCGGCCACGAGGTCGCCCTCCACAGCGTAGATGGCAGTCGTCGCGCGGTAGCCGTACTCGAACGAGAACGCTTCCAGCCGTCGAAGCAGGCCCTTGTTGACGGCGAGCACGAGCGCGAGTCCGCCGACGTACGGCGCGATTCTGCGCGCGCGCTCGCGGAGCAGTTCGCGGTCCGCGAGGACGCTCCGGACTCGATCGCGGCCGACACACGCCGGTAGCAGCGCGGCGAACGCGGCGACCACGGCGGCGAGGACGACGCCGAGGAGCCGGAGGAACTCGACCGGGAGTTGCTCGATCATCGACTACGTCTCACCCGTCATCCGTCGGTACGAGGCCAGGACCGGACCGGTATTACTCCCTCGGTAGCGGTGGGTCGGTCCGCGTCTCCGACGACCGCCGCGCTCCGCACCGCCCCGTCGACTCAGTCCGACTCTGCCCACGGGAGCGGCTCGGTACACCAGTGACAGAATTCGAGGTCGGCGTCGATCTCCTTGCCGCAGTTGGGACAGGTCACGTCGACGGACTCGCCGTCCTCGCCGCTCACGGCCGCGACCGGCGCGGCGTGACCGGCTCCCGCCCCGTCGTCGCCGTCGGCGCGCTCGACCTGACGCCGCATCGCCTCGGCGGTGGCGGCGCGCTCGCGCTCCGCGACGACGGTCCGGCCGACGAGGTACGCGTCGAGCGCCGACAGCAGCGACAGGAGCGCGATCGGCAGCGCCACGTCCGGGGGGACCGCGGCCGACACCGCCGCGGGGTCGGCGAGAGGGTCGACCGGTTCGACGTCGTACAGGGCAAACAGCGCGACGCCGCCGCCGATGATCGTCAGGTGCCACAGCAGCGCCCGGCCCCACCGGCGCAGCGAGAGGTGGCCGAGCCCCGGGAGGACCAGCGCGAGCACGGCGGCGAGGACGGGACGCAACTGGCTTCGCATACGGCCCGGGTTCGATCGGCCCGTACTTAGGCCTGCGGTGTCGCACCGAGCGACCGCGGCCGGGCGGTCGCTCTCGTCGCGCGGACGCCCCGGGGATCCCGTCGCGGATAACAACCGTTAATCGCCGCCCGGTCGTCGGCCGCGACATGAGCAGCCAGCGGGCGACCGCGTTCGTCCCGGGTCACGTCACCGCCTTCTTCAGCGCGCACCGCGACGACGACCCGACCGTCGCCGGGTCGCGCGGCGCGGGCGTGACGCTCACCGACGGCGTGACGGTCCGAGTGTCGGCGGCGGACGACGGGGACACGGTGGCGGACGACGCCGCCGCTGGGGAGACGACCATCGACGGCGAGGTCGGTTCGATCGGCGCGGTCGACGACGTGCTCGCCGAACTGGACGCGACCGCCGCCGACGTGGCGGTCGAGACCGACCTCCCGATCGGCGCGGGCTTCGGCGTCTCGGGCGCCGCGGCGCTCGGGGCCGCGCTCGCGGCGAACGACGCGTTCGACCGGGGGCGCTCCGAGAACGAGCTCGTCCGCGTCGCCCACGCCGCGGAGGTCGACCGCGGGACCGGCCTCGGCGACGTGGTCGCGCAGGCGCGCGGCGGGGTCCCGGTCCGGCTCGAACCCGGCGCGCCGGGCGTCGGCGAGCTCGACGGTGTGCCGGCGAGCGCGCGCGTCGAGTACGTCACGTTCGGCGAGCTGTCGACCGAGGAGGTACTCGGCGGCGACACGGACGCCCTCTCGGCGGCCGGCGAGGACGCGCTCGACCGGCTTCGGGCGGACCCGCGGCTCCCGACGCTGATGGACGCGGCCCGCGGATTCGCCGGCGAGGCTGATCTCCTCGTTCCCGAGGTGGCCGAGGCGATCGACGCGGTCGACGCGGCCGGCGGCGAGGCCGCGATGGCGATGCTCGGCCGCACCGTCTTCGCGCTCGGCACCGGGCTCTCCGACGCGGGCTACGACCCCGAGGCCTGCCGGATCGACGCCGCGGGCGCGCGGCTCGTTGACGACTGAGGGCGCCTCGGATCCGAGTATCGGCTCCAGAAGCGGGCGACGACCACAGAAGACGGCGACGACCTCTTCGAGAAGCATCGCGGCAGCGCCGACAGCAACGAGACGATGCCGGAGCGGATGCGTCGACTCCGCGGCGAGTACCCGCGAGAGGTCGATGGCCCACCAGAAACCGACGAGGGTTCCGACGGCGGGACGACGGGTGCCGACCCGTGACGACGGCGGTCGACACGAACGCGTTCCTCGGGCTGCTGTACGACGACGAACGCGCTGACGCAAGCGGGGCGGCGCTCAGGCGCGCGTATCGAGACGGAGCGGTCGTTGCCGCGCCCGTCGTCTACGCCGAACTCGCGGCCGACGGCCGCTTCGCATCGGCCGCCGACCTCGATCGCTTTCTCGCGGACTTCAGCGTCGACGTGACCGAACCCTCGCGCGAGGCGCGCTTCGCCGCGGGCGAGCGGTTCCGGGAATACGTGGACCGCTGTCCGGACGGAATCCAGTGTCCCGCGTGCGGTGAGAAGCGGTCCGTCGACTGCGAGGCGTGCGGCAAGTCGCTCTCACCGCGCCAGCACGTCGCCGCCGATTTCCTCATCGGCGCGCACGCCGCAGTCGACTGCGACGGACTGGTCAGCTTCGACGAGGAGTTCTACTCGACGTACTTCCCGTCGCTGACCGTGTCTCCCGCATGATCGGTTACCGGGTTTCGTCCGGAAAGAGGTCCCGCAAGTCCGGGTGTTCGCGGGGTTCGATCGGCGGTTCTTGACTCCGGGCCGCGGACGGATCGGAGGCGATCCGGTCCCGGATCCGTTGCCACTCCTCGTGGCGACACAGGACGTTCACCGTAATCTCGTCGAGTTCGAACACGGACGCGACCGCCGCCCGGTGGAACCCCTCGCACAGTTGTATCTCCCCGTCCCGTCCGATCGCGACGACCGGTACACCGCCGTCTCTCGAAGCCGCTCTCTCCCGTCGAGGTCCCAGTCGCTGCCCTCGACGCGGCCTCCTCGCAGCGCCCGCCGACGAACAAAGCTTTACCGCGTCGCCTGCCTAGCTCCGGCAAATGGTACTCGACGACCTCGGCACGTCCCTGCGGAGCAGCCTCGACAAGCTCCAGGGGAAGTCCCGACTCTCCGAGAGCGACGTCGAGGAGATCGTCAAGGAGATCCAGCGCTCCCTGCTGTCCGCCGACGTCGACGTCTCCCTCGTGATGGAGCTGTCGGACTCGATCAAGTCCCGCGCGCTCGAAGAGGAGCCGCCGGGCGGCACCACGGCGAAGGACCACGTCCTCAAGATCGTCTACGAGGAGATGGTCGAGTTGGTCGGCGACTCGACCGAGCTCCCCTTAGAAAACCAGACGATCCTCCTCGCCGGCCTCCAGGGGTCGGGGAAGACGACCTCCGCGGCGAAGATGGCGTGGTGGTTCTCGAAGAAGGGGCTCCGGCCCGCGGTCGTCCAGACCGACACCTTCCGGCCGGGCGCGTACGACCAGGCGAAGCAGATGTGCGAGCGCGCGGAGGTCGACTTCTACGGGAACCCCGACAACGACGACCCGGTCGACATCGCCCGCACCGGCCTCGAAGAGACGGCCGACGCGGACGTTCACATCGTCGACACGGCGGGGCGGCACGCACTCGAAGACGACCTCATCGCGGAGATCGAGGAGATCGAAGGCGTTGTCGACCCCGACCGCTCGCTGCTCGTCTTGGACGCCGCGATCGGGCAGGGCGCGAAGGAGCAGGCCCGACAGTTCGAGGAGTCGATCGGCATCGAGGGCGTCGTGATCACCAAGCTCGACGGGACCGCGAAGGGCGGGGGCGCGCTGACCGCGGTCAACGAGACCGACTCCTCGATCGCCTTCCTCGGGACCGGCGAGACGGTCCAGGACATCGAGCGGTTCGAGCCGTCGGGGTTCATCTCCCGGCTGCTCGGCATGGGCGACCTGAAGCAGCTCTCCGAGCGCGTCGAGCGCGCGATGCAGGAGACCCAGGAGGAGGACGAAGACTGGGACCCCGAGGACATGCTTCAGGGCGAGTTCACCCTGAAGGACATGAAACGGCAGATGGACGCGATGAACAAGATGGGGCCGCTCGACCAGGTGATGGACATGATCCCGGGGCTCGGCGGCGGGATGATGGACGAGCTCCCGGACGACGCGATGGACGTCACCCAAGACCGGATGCGCCGCTTCGAGCGCATCATGGACTCGATGACGGAGGAGGAGCTCGAGAACCCGCGCGTCGTCGGCCAGTCGCGCACGGAGCGCATCGCCCGCGGCTCGGGCACCGACGAGGAGACGGTCCGGCAGCTGCTCGAACAGCACTCGATGATGGAACAGACGATCAGCCAGTTCCAAGGGATGGGCGAGGGCGACATGCAGCGCATGATGAAGAAGATGGGCGGCGAGGGCGGCGGCCTCGGCGACATGATGGGCGGCGGCAAGGGCCCGTTCTGAGCGGCGCCGCGAGGCGGTTCCCGTGCGGCTGTCCGCTCCGCCCGGTCGGGGCGACGACAAAACACTTCTGACGGGGGCGAGTTGAGGCCGGCGTGACCGTGCGCGACGTGGTGACCGACAACCTCGGATACGCCCTCCTCGGCGGTCCGGCGGTGGCCGTCCTCTCGGGGCTCGCCGGGGCGTCCGCCCTCGGGACGGCTGGCGGCGTCGCCTGCGGGACGGCGGCGTACGGCCTCGGGTGGGTGCTCGCGGTCCGCCGGTCGACGGGAGACGCCGAACCGCCGTCGGACGCCGACGAGGCCGACGGCCGTCGCGAGGGCGAGCTAGAGGCGCAGAAGGGGTCGTACGGCGGCGGTGGCGGATAGCGCCCGCGCCGGCGTTCGCCATCGCGGCGGCAGGTAACGCGGCACGAGTACAGAGAACGCAACGCGGCGACGGGAGCCCACACGCCGCGCGACCGCGGGCCGCCCGACGCTTCAGACCTTTTATGCCGTCGACCGGGCAAGAACGCCCGATGCGCTCCCGTCGAATCGGCGAGTACGACGCCCTCCTCCTCGTCTCGCTCGTCTGGTTCCTCGGGAAGTTCGTCCGGTACCTCTTCCCGCCGCTGTTCGAGTCGATCCGGGGCGCCTACGGCGTGAGCAACGCGACCGTCGGGACCGCGTTCACCGGCTTCATGATCGTGTACGCGCTGTTACAGTTCCCGAGCGGTGCGGTCGCGGACCGGGTGGGTCCGGTACGGGTGATCGTCGCCGGCGCGCTCGTCGCGGGCGCGGGGTCGCTCGCGTTGGTGGTCGACGCCCCCTTCGCCGCGCTGGTGGCCGCGATGCTCGTCATCGGCGCGGGGACGGGCGTCCACAAGACCGTCTCGGTGCGGCTGATCGCCCGCGTGTACCCCGCTCGCACCGGGCGGATGCTCGGCGCGCACGACACGCTCGGCGCGATGGGCGGGGTCGCCGCGCCCGCGGTCGTCGTCGCCGTCCTCTCGGCGCCGCCCGCGCTCGCGGCCGTCCTCGCGCGCCTGCCCGGCGCCGACTGGCGCGCCCCCTTCCTGCTCACCGGGACGCTCGCCGTCGCGCTCGCGGCCGTCGCCGCGGTCCGGCTCGCCGGATCCCCGGCGGCGACGGGGGCGGCGGACGAGGGCGACGACGGCGGCGATCCGGGGGCGCGCGACTACCTCCGGCTGTTCGGGGACGCCCGGTTCGCGGCGTTCGTCCTCGTGACGGTCGGCTTCTCGTTCGCCTACAACGGCCTCGTCGCGTTCCTGCCGCTGTACCTCTCCGAGGCGGTCGAGCTCACGAGCCCGACGGCGAGCCTGCTGTACTCGCTCGTGTTCGCGATGACGCTCGTCCAGCTCGTCACCGGCGATCTCTCTGACCGCGTCGGCCGCTTCCCCGTGATGGTCGCCACGCTCGGGCTGGCGGCCGCGACGCTCGTCGCCCTCGTCTCGCTCCCCGCGCTCGGCGGCGGCGCGCTCGCGGCCGGCGCGGTCGTCGCCGCCTTCGGCCTCGGGTCGCACGGCTTCCGCCCGGTCCGGGGCGCCTACCTGATGGAGCTGCTCCCCGAGCGGCTCGCCGGCGGCGGCCTCGGCGTGGTCCGGACGCTGCTCATGGGGGCCGGCGCGCTCGCGCCGAGCGCGGTCGGCGTCGTGGCCGACGCCGCCGGGTTCCGCCCGGCGTTCGCGCTGCTGGCCGTGTCGATGGGGGTCGCGGCGGCCGTCGCAGCCGGGCTCTGGCTGACCGAGTCGAGGGAGTGACGGCCGCTCACGCCTCGCCGTCGGTCTCGCGCAGGATGAACGGGCCGACTGAGAGGGTGCGCTTCGTCACCGTCGCGATCCGGAGGATGTAGGCTAAAAGCAGCGCGAACGGGACGAGCGAGACGGCGGCTGCGAGCGCCACCCAGAACGCGACGGCCTCGACGCCGAGGATAGACCCGGCGTAGCGCTCGGCGTCGAAGAAGGCGACCATCGCCGCCGCCGTCAGCAGCGCCGGGACGGCGGACACGAGCATCCGCCGCGAGAGGTCGATCAGCTCCCACTGGAAGTACAGCGTCTTGAAGTGTTCACGGGCGGGGCCGAACAGCCGCAGCGTCTCAATCAGGTCGTCGAGCGCCGCCGCCGCGGTCTCGTTCAGCGCCTCGCCGTGGCGCTCGCGGAGCCGCCGGGCCGCGAACAGCTTCCACGAGTAGTTGAAGTCGAGGACCGCCGATATCACCTCGAACGCGCCGAACTGAGCCCCGTCGAGCCCGTCCGTCGTCCGGACAGCGTTCTCCGCGACGGCGTCGGTCAGGTCGTCGGTCGCCCGGGCCAACTCCGCGTCGGTCGTCCCGGAGACGGCCTCGCGGAGGGCGGTCGCGCGGTCGCTCGCCGTCCGGACGAGCGCGCCGAGGAACGCCGCCGGCTCGGCGGGGCTGACCGGCTCGCCGAGGACGGCCGCCGCGTCGTCCCGGAACGCCATCGCGCCGTCCATGCGCTCGCGCTGGTCGCCGACGGCGCCGAGCTCCTGTGAGAGCACGAGCTGGTTCAGCGTGAGCACGAGCGTGACGCCGGTGATCGTGGCCGTGAGGAGCCCTTGGAACAGCGTGTCGACGGAGTCGCCGCCGCGGAGGGTCTCGGCGGCGCCGGGCAGGACGGCCCCGGCCGCCACCAGTCCGAGGAAGACGAGCGAGAGGATGACGGCCGTGACGAGCCGTCGGTCGGCGTCGAGCAGGAGCCACAGCGCGACGCGGCTCCTATCGGCGCGCTCGCGGACGCTGTCGTCCGGCGCGTCGCCCGTCTCGGCCATGTCTCGGAGTCCCGGGCCGGGGCGAAAAAGCCTCCGGGGTCGCCTCCGAACGCCGCCCCGGCGCGCGCCCACCTCAGTCGAGCGTTCCGGGATCGAACGCCGCCGGGTCGAACTCGTGCTCGCGGAGTCGGTCGGGATCGACCGCGCGCAGCACGGACTCGTCCGTCGCCTCGAGGACGACCGGCGGGGCGACGCCCGCCTCGGCGGCCTCCAGCCACCGGCCGACGCAGAGGCACCAGCGGTCGCCCGGCTCCAGCCCGGGGAACTCGAACTCGGGGCGGGGCGTGATCAGGTCGTTGCCGCGGTCGCGGCTGTACCGAAGGAACTCGGCCGTGACGACCGCACAGAGCGTGTGCTCGCCGGCGTCGCCGTCCACGTCGCGACAGTGTCCGTCCCGCAGGTAGCCGGTCGTCGGGTCGCGGCCGCAGGGGGCCAGTTCGCCCCCGAGGACGTTTCGGTCCGCCGTGCCGTCGGCGCCGCCGTGGTCGCTCGACATACTACCGGGTTCGGTCTCGGTCGGAATAAGCGACCGGTCGACGTGGCCCGCGGACGGCGCCGATCGCGGGCGTTCGCCCGGCGGTATAAGTGCCGTCCCGCCGAACGGTCGCGTGATGAGCCGGAACGACGAGGTCGCGACGCGGTTGGAGGAGTTCGCCGACCTCCTCGAGGCGACGGGCGTCGAGTACAAACCGACCGCCTACCGACGGGCGGCCGAGAACGTCCGCGACCACCCGGCGCCGATCGAGGGGCTCGCGGCCGACGGCGAGGACGCGGTCGCCGAGATCGACCGCGTCGGCGACGCCATCGCCGCGAAGATCGTCGAGTACGTCGAGACCGGCGAGATCGGAGAATTAACCGAGCTCCGCGAGGAGCTGCCCGTCGACATGGCCGGGCTGACCGCGGTGGAGGGCGTCGGGCCGAAGACGGTCGGCTCGCTGTACGACGCGCTCGGGATCAGCGACCTCGACGAGCTGGAGACCGCCGCCGAGGCGGAGGAGATCCGGGAGGTCTCCGGCTTCGGGGCCAAGACGGAGGAGAACATCCTCGACAACATCCCGTTCGCGCGCGAGGCCCGCGAGCGGACCCGCCTCGGCGACGCCCGGCCGGTCGCGGACGACGCGCTCGCGTACCTCGCCGACCGCGACGCCGTCGAGTCGGTCGAGGTGTGCGGCTCGATCCGGCGGTGGAAGCCGACGATCGGGGACATCGACCTGCTCGTCGCCAGCGAGGAGCGCGATCCAATCGTCGAGGCGTTCACCGACTGGGAGGCCGCGGACGCGACGATCGAGGCGGGCACCGGGAAGGCGAGCGTGCGCGCGGACGGCACCCGCGTCGACCTCCGGATCGTCGACCCCGACGAGTTCGGCGCCGCGCTCCAGTACTTCACCGGGTCGCGGGCACATAACGTCGCCGTCCGCAACCGCGCGATCGACCGCGGGCGCAAGCTGAACGAGTACGGGCTCTTCGACGTGAGCGACGCGGAGGGCGAGGCGGCCGACGACGACGCGGAAGGCGAGGCGGCCGACGGAGCCGCCGCGGACGGCGCGGAGGCCGACGCGACGCGTGCCGGCGAGCGCATCGCGGGGGAGAGCGAGGACGAGGTCTACCGCGCGCTCGACATGGACCCGGTCCCGCCGGAGCTCCGGGAGGACCGCGGCGAGGTCGAGGCCGCCGCCGAGGGTCGCCTGCCGCCGCTCGTCGGGCCGGACGAGCTCCGCGGCGACCTCCACACCCACACCGACTGGTCCGACGGCGGTTTCTCGATCGCCGAGATGGCCGCGGCGGCCGAAGAACGCGGCTACGACTACCACGTCGTCACCGACCACGCGACCGGACCGGGAATGGTGGGCGGCGTCGGGCTCGACGAGTCCGACATCGAGGCGCAGGCCGCGGCGGTCGCCGAGGCGGCCGACGAAGTCGATATCCCGCTCCTCCACGGGATCGAGGCGAACATCGACGCCGGCGGCGACCTCTCGACCGACGACGAGACGCTCGCCGCCCTCGACTTGGTCGTCGCGTCGCCGCACGCCGCGCTCGGGCAGGACGCCGAGGCGGCCACCGAGCGACTGGTCCGGGCGGTCGAGCACCCTCACGTCGACGTGCTCGGCCACCCGACCGGCCGGTTGATCAACGAGCGACCGGGGCTCGACCCGGACGTGGAAGCGGTCGCCGAGGCGGCGTCCGCGTCGGGCACCGCCATCGAGGTGAACGCGAACCCCGCCCGGCTCGACGCCGACGGCGAGTTCGTCCGGGCCGCGGTCGAGGCGGGCGCGACGATCGCCGTCAACACCGACGCGCACGCCCCGCGCGAACTCGACAACGCGCGGTACGGCGTCCACACCGCGCGGCGGGGGTGGGCGCGGGCCGCCGACGTGCTCAACGCGCGCTCGCTCGACGGGCTCCGGTCGTTCCTGCTGTAGATGACGGACCGGGACGGGAGCGCCCCCTCGGCCGCCGACCGCCCGCCGGTCCTGCTCGACGTGATGTGCGGGAAGCTCGCCACCTACCTCCGGCTCTGCGGGTACGACGCCGCCTACGCGCTCGACCGGGGGACCGAGGCCGACGACCGGCTCCGCGAGGTCGCGGCCGCCGAGGACCGCGTCCTCCTCACTCGGGACCGCGACCTCGCGGACCGCGCCCCCCGCGGCGACCCCGCCGTCGACGCCGTCCTCCTCGCCGAGCGCGACGTGCTCGACCAGCTCCGGGAACTCGCCGCCGCCGGTCTCCGCGTCGAACTCGCCGACGAGCCGACGCGGTGCGGCTCGTGTAACGGGCCCGTCGAGCGCGTCGACTCGCTCGAAGTCGGCGACCCGTCGGCCGACCGTCCGGAGTACGTCCCGGACGACGTAGGGTCGGAGCGCCCGGGGTGGCGCTGCACCGAGTGCGGCCAGTGGTTCTGGAAAGGGGGGCACTGGGACGACGTGGCGGCGCGGCTCGACGAGATCTGACCGCCCCGCCGAGCGTAACCGGTTTGCCCGCCCGACGCGTAGTCGTCGCCAATGGAACGCGAAGGGGCCGTCGACCGTCTGGAGTCGCTCGTCGACCGCGTCGCGGGCGAACCGATGCCGGTGCCCGTCCGCGAGGTGTGGGCGTTCGGCGACGTGGCGCTCGGACTCGACCCGGTCGACCGGCTCGACGTCTATCTCACCAAGGACGTGATCATGGGCGGCGACGGCGACGCGGCCGCGGCGTTCGAGGCCGAGTACGGCGTGAAGGGCGTCGGCACCACCGTCGACGCCGAGTGGGCCGAGGCGCACCCGGACCGCGTGCGGACGAGCGACAACGGGTACGCCGCACCAGAGAAGTGCCTCGCGGCCGAACTCCTTGACGACGACGAGCCGATCCACTTGGAGGTGTGTAACGCGGGCTTCGAGGACAACGTCCGGCAGCGCCTGAAGGGCGCGCTCGCCCGGGACGCCTACGAGGAGGTGCTCGACCCCCGCGGGGTCTGCCTGTGGGTCGACGGCGAGCGCGACGACGAGGCCTTCGACCGCCTCCGCGAGGCCTCGCTCGCGATGCCGACGCTACCCGCCGCGCTCGGGATGCTCGGCGCCGACGAGGAGGCCGCGACCGAGGCCGCGGACGTGTTGAAACGACAGCGCACAGAGCAGGAGGGCGCCTCGGTTCGCGGCGACATGGTGTAAGGCGGACGCACCGCGACGCTATTTATAAATCGAACCCGGTGCGGTGGCGCGCGCCTCCGAGCGGCCGCCCTCGGCGGCCGCGAGACAGCACGCGCGAGGGAGTCGGCCGGCCGGAGCGAAGCGGAGGCCGGCCGACGAGGCTGGGGAGGCGTGAGGCGCGGTGCGGGGCGGGACTCAAAGTGGCAGTCGCGAGGGCGAAGCACGGCGCAGTACGCACCGCAGCGAGCAACGCGAGCGAGGAGCGCAACGAGCCGCGCGAGCCCTCGCGGCTGGGGCTTTGGAGGAGTTCGCCGCCGATCTACAACCAGTCATTTATACCCGGACGGCTGGGGCTTTGGCGGTGTCGGCCGCCGATCTGCTACCGTTTATTTATCTATCAAATTCGGAATCAGCCTCTCTGACTTATAAACAACCGCCCGTCGGCGTCGGTTCTGGTTTCCTCTTTCTCTCAGCTCACTCGTCCGACCGTCACGTCGAACGGGACGTACTCGACGCGTTCGTACTCCGCGGCGCCGATGGCGTCGACGACCTCGCGGCCCATCTCGCGCCAGCGCCCGCGGAGGTCGTCGTACGCGCGCTCGGAGGTCGCGGCCACCAACTCGTCGCGGTGGTCGGCCAGCCCCGCGCCGGAGGCCTTCCGCGCCGCCGACCGCAGCGCGGCCTCGGCGTACGGCGGCTCGGTCCGCTTCTCGTGGACGTAGCGCCGAGTGCGCACGTCGACGAGTCCCGCCGCGTCGAACGCCTCGCGGACCCGGTCGCCGAGCGCCACGTCGGTGTCCACCCCGTCGACGTACGCCTCGCGGGCCTCGCGCTCCAGTCGCTCCTCGGCGTCGACCGTCGAGGCCACCCGCACGTCGGCGTTGTCCGGCTCGACCGCGGCGACGAGGTCCCCGGAGACGCGGGCGAGCTCTCGGACCGCGGCGGTCGGGTCCGGGAGGTTGATCAGCAGGGCCTGACAGGCGGCCAGGTCGACCGCGTCGTCATCGACCGGGAGCCGCGTGGCGTCGCCCGCGAGGTAGCCAGTCCGGCCGTCGCTCTCCTCGCGGGCGACCGAGAGGAGCTCTCGGTCCGCGTCGACGCCGAGTACGTCCGCGTCCGTCTCCGCGGCCAGCACGCGGGTCAGCTCTCCGGTACCGCAGCCGACATCGAGGACGCGCTCGCGGCTCGATAGCTCCAAGTCGGCGAGCGCGTCGCGGCCGTCCTCCCACATCCCGCGGCGGGTGTGTTCGAGGTACTCGGCGGAGAAGCGTCGCACGCCCCCGCTTCGGCGCGGGCGAAAATAAACGTCCGGAGATCGACCGCCGCTCGATTCCCGGTCGGGCCGTCACGCCTCGTCGGCGTCCCCCTCGCCGCCGTCCGTCTCCCCTCCGCTGCCGTGGCCGCCGAATCCCAGCATGTCGGCGGCGAGGACGGCGGTCACCCCGGCGCAGTAGCCGACAAACGCGCTGCTCAGCCCGATCGCGGCGAAGCTCACCGTCACGTCGCCGAGCGCCGGGTTCCCGCCGTTGACGCCGGGGACGCCGACCAGCGTCCCGACGAGGACGAACCCCCCGAGGACGACCGCCGGCACGACGCCGACGGTCAGACAGGCCGGTCCCCCGCAGCGCGCGTACGCCCCGGCGGCGGCCAGCGGCCCGGGCGCGTAGAACACTAACGGCGGGAGGAGCCGGTCGGTCAGCGCGGCCGCCGTCGTCGCGCCGACCGACTCGGCGACGAAGGCGGCGACGAGCACGAGGGCCACGACCCCGGCGAATCCGACCACCAGTCCGACCGCGCGGCCGCGGCGACGGCCGACCAGCAGCGCTCTCGTGGTGGACATGCCCGCGGATCGCCCGCGAGATAACTTAAAACTGCGTCGGACGGACGGCGTCCGCGGAGACGGCGACGTCTCGGTCGCGGTGCCTCAGTCGCGCCGGAGTTCGCGCACTCGGTCGATGTTCCACGCGAAGCTCTTTCCGTCCTCGGTCGGCGTCTCCAGCGCGAGCGGCACGTCCGTCAGGTCGGGGTGGTTGAGGAACCGCTCCATCCCCGCCTCGCCGATGTGCCCCTCGCCGATGTGGGCGTGTTCGTCCTTGTTGGTGCCGCACTCGTGTTTCGAGTCGTTGAGGTGGACGTACTCCAAGTGTTCTAACCCGACCACGTCGTCGAACTCGCCGATCGTCTGGTTGACCGCCTCGGGCGTCGAGAGGTCGTAGCCCGCCGCGAACGCGTGTGCGGTGTCGACGCAGACATCGATGTCGGTCTCGGTGCGGTCGATGACCCCCGCGAGGTGCTCGAACTCGCCGCCGAGTTTCGTTCCCGCGCCCGCGTCGCTCTCGATCAGGATCGTCACGCCGTCGGGCACGTCGAGGTCGTCTATCACCGACGCGGCGTTATCGAGGCCGCCCTCGACGCCGGCCCCCGTGTGCGCGCCGAGGTGGACGTTCACGTACGGGATGCCCAGCTTGTCGGCCGCGTCGACCTCTTTTTGCATCGAGTCGAGCGACTTCTCACGGAGCCCCTCCTTCGGCGTACAGAGGTTCACGAGGTAGGAGGTGTGGATCACCCACGGCCCCTCCAAGTCGCGTTCGGTCCCCTCGCGGAACCGTTCGGCCTCCTCGTCGCCGATGTCCGGGTCCTGCCACACCTGCGGCGAGTGGGTGAAGATCTGTCCACAGTTGCCGCCGACCTCGACCTGGTTCGCCACGGCGTTGTCCACGCCGCCGGCGATGGAGACGTGCGCGCCGACCTTGAGACTCATACCGATCACACGGGGGCGGTCGAAAAAGCCCCTTCGGAACCGGGCGGTCCGCGGTCGTTCGCGGTCGTCCCCGCCGTCACCCGCCGCCGCTCCCCGCTTTCCACGTCTTACCGCCGCTCCCCGCTTTCCACGTCTTGCCGCCGCTTCCCGCTTTCCACGTCTTACCGCCGCTCCCCGCTTTCCGCATCTTACGCGCCGCCCCCGGGTCGCGTCCGGGCCCATTCCTCGTTCCGGTACTTCTCCGCGGCGATTTCCTCGGCCCGCTCCAGTTCGTCGTCGGTCCACGACCCGTCCGCGTCGACCGTCGCTCCCGGAGTCGCGTCCGCCCAGTCGGCCAGCGCCGCCTCGACGGTCGCCACCGCGGCCGCGCGGTCGACATCGACCAGTTCGTCCATCCCGACGACCCGGTCTCGGAACGCCTCGGGAGTCACCGACGGATCGGCGAAGACGCCGAGGTGCCGCGGCGCGTCGACCGAGAAGGTCAACGACCCGTGCTGGATCACCGCCTCCCGCTTGCGGTACTGCGCGTTGCCGGCGATCTTGCGGAGCTCGTCGCCCTCCGGTCCCGGGGCCACCACGTCGTGTGCCGGGTGGAGCTCGCGGAGGTAGCAGGCGGGGTGATACAGTTCCGGCATCGACTCGTCGACGTAGTCCGCGTCGACGCCGAGCCGGTCGAAGGCGTCGAGGACCGGCTCGCAAAGAAGGTGGTAGCAGTCGAGCAGTTCGCCCGGCACCGTCTCCGCGGGGACCGCGATAGAGTAGGCGATATCACCCGTTTCGTCGTGGTAGATGCCGCCGCCGCCGGTCTGCCGGCGCGTTGCGTCGATCCCCTCGCGCTCGCAGAATCTCCAGTCGACCGTCTCCGGGTCTTGGTGGCGGCCGAGGGTGAGACAGCTCGGCTCCCAGCGGTAGGTGCGGAGCGTGGCGGGGCCGCCGGCCGCGGCGGTCTCGGCGGCAACCTCGTCTAACGCCATCTGCATTGGGCCGGGGCGGGTCTCCTCGCGGATCAGCCGCCAGTCGACGGCGGGCGCGGTCATGTCGACACCGTCGGCCGCCGCTCCGAAAGCGGTTGCGCTCGGCCCAGCGGTCGGCCCGAACAAAATTCGATATCGCGATATACGCTATACCAGTGGATGTCGTCGAACGCGCGCCCCTTTTACGAATCGCCGGAGTAGGGGCGCGTATGGTGCGAAACGTCGCCGGCGACATGGCCGACCTCGACCCCGAGGACTTCTACCTCCTCTCGGGCGTCGAGCAGGGGATGCGCTTCTCGGAGTGGGTCCGTCGCGACAAGCTCCCGGACTACGCCGACCTGACGCGCGAGGAGGTCGACTACCGCATCGACCGCTGCCTCGACCGCGAGCTGATCGAGCGGAAGACGATCCAGTACGAGGGGTACCAGCTCACCTTCGAGGGGTACGACGCCCTGGCGCTCCGGACGTTCGCGGAGCGGGAGACGATAGACGGCGTGGGGTCGCCGCTCGGGCTCGGCAAGGAGGGCGACGTGTACGAGGCGCAGTCGTTCCGGCCGCTCGCCCTGAAGTACCACCGCGAGGGGTACACCAACTTCCGCGAGGTGAACCGCGAGCGCGAGTACACCGCCGACCGGGACCACGTCTCGTGGCTGTACACCGCGCGCAAGGCGGCCGAGCGGGAGTACGAGGCGATGGAGTCGCTGTATCCGGACGTCTCCGTCCCCCGGCCGGTCGACCACAACCGACACGCCATCGTGATGGAGAAGTTCGCGGGCGTCGAACTTTCGCGCGCGAAGCTCGACCCCGAGCAGGCGGTCGGCGTCCTCGATCTGATCTGCCGCGAACTCGCGACCGCCCACGAACTCGGCTGGATCCACGCCGACGCCTCCGAGCACAACGTCGCGGTCGCCGAGAGCGGGATCACCATCTTCGACTGGCCGCAGGCGGTGCCCGTCGACCACGAGAACGCGCGGGAGTTCCTCGAACGCGACGTGGAGAACCTCGTCCGGTACTTCGGTCGGAAGTACCCGCACGAGGTGCCGCGAGAGGCCGACATCGAGGGCATCGCCGCCGCTATCGCCGACGGCTCGTTCGAGAGCGTGCGGTCGTTCGGCGCCGAATAAAGCGGATAGCGCGATACGAAATCCGGCTTGGCCGCGGTTCGTCCCGCTCGGCTGCCGTTCGTCACGTCCGCACCGGTCCGCGGGGTCTCGCCGACCGTCTGGCGAGGTTTTAGGCATACCTAAGATTCGAAACCGCTTTAATCCTTTAGGGTGGCCTAAATCGTATGCAACCAGACGCGGACCGACTCACCGGCACGCGACGCGACGCGATCAGGTACTGCGGCGCCGTCGCCGGCGCGGGGCTCCTCGCCGGGTGTAGCGGGAGGGAGACGACGCCGAGCGGGTCCGAGAATGAGGCCGGTTCCGCGGACGGAGGCTCCGGCGGCGACTCGCCGGACACGTACACGGCCGCGATGGCCCCGGTGGGCGAGGTCGAGTTCGACGCGGTCCCCGAGAGCGTGTCGGTGTACAGCCTGCTGTACGCCGACCTCGCCGTGGCGCTCGGCCACGGCGGGGCGGTGAACTCTCTCGGGTTCGACGCCGACGCGGGCGGGAACACGCTCGACGCCTACTACGCGAACCTCGACGGCGTCTCCTTCGATCGCGAGGGGATCACGCAGCTCAACTCCGGTTCGAGCGGGGGCATCTCGGTCGACCGCGAGCTCCTCTACGAGCTCGACTCCGACCTCCACCTGGCCGACCCGGCGCTGTTCGCCTCCTTCGACGGCTGGGACGAGGAGGACGTGGCCGAGGTCCGGGAGCGCGTCGGGCCGTGGTTCGGAAACAGCTACAGCCGCCGGCACGCCGCGCCGCCCGAGGCGTACCGCGACCGGTACGAGTACTACACCCTCCCCGAGATCGGCGAGCGGGTCGCCGCCGCGTTCCGAGAGTCGGAACGCTTCGCCGCGCTCGACGCGGTCCGCGAGGACCTGATCGAGACGATCCGGAGCGACCTCCCCCCGGCCGAGGAGCGGCCGACCGTCGCGACGCTCATCTACATGGACGGGACCTACTACCCCTCGCGGACCGACGAGCCGGGGTTCGCGAACGCGCACGTGCGTCCGTTCGACGTGCCCGACGCGTTCGCCGGCGACGACGTCACCTACGAGACGGCATACGACCACGAGCGACTGCTGGAGGTCGACCCCGACGTCGTCCTCCACCAGTACGGGATCGCCTCTTACTACGACGTGGGCGCTGTCCGCGAGGAGCTGTCGGACCACCCGGTCGCCGGCGACCTCTCCGCGATAGCGAACGACCGCTTCTACCCCTCCGGCGATCCGGTTCAGGGCCCGATCATGAACCTGTTCCAGCTGGAGATGACCGCGAAACAGCTGTTCCCGGAGCGGTTCGGTGAGTGGCCGACGTACGAACACGGCGACGACTACCCGGAGATCCCCGCCGACGAACAGCTGTTCGACCGCGGCGAGGTCGCCTCGATCGTCGCCGGAGGGGGCGAATGAGCGGTCCCGCCGAGCCCGAGGCCGCCGACCGCGACGTCGTCGTGGTCGGCTGTGGGCCGGCCGGCTGCGCCGCCGCGGTGTTCGCCGCGCGCGACGGCCTCGACGTGACCGTCTTCGACCGCGGCCGGTCGTCGCTCGCGCGGTGCGCTCACCTCGAGAACTACCCCGGCTTTCCGGCCGGCATCGACGTCGGAATCCTCTCCGACCTCATGCGCGAGCAGGCCGAGCGGGCGGGCTGTGCGGTCGTCGACGACCTCGTCGAGACCGTCGAGCGGGCGACCGACGGCGGGCCCGGAGAGCCCCCCGAGGGCGACGCGCCTCGGTTCGTCGTGACCCCGCAGGAGGGCGACCCGGTCACCGCCCGCCGGGTGGTCGCGGCGACGCGCTATGACGGCGAGTACCTCCGCGGGCTCGACGAGGACGGCGCGATGTTCGAGGCACGCGATCGCGACGGCGAGACGCGCGAGGACTTCGACCGGGAGTACGCGGACCGAGACGGGAAGACGCCGGTCGAGGGGCTGTACGTCGCGTCTCCGTCGGACGCGGACCGGCAGGCGGTCACGGCCGCGGGCCGGGGCGCGCGGGTCGGCAAGCGGGTGGTCGCCGACGCCCGGATCGACGACGGCTGGTGGCCGGCGGCGGCCGAGGGCGTCGACTGGGTCCGCCGCGAGGCCGAGCGCGAGGGCGAGTGGACCGACCGGGAGCGCTGGGTCGAGTGGTTCGACGAGACCCACGCCGACGGCCCGGTCGACCCCGACTCCGAGCGGTTCGCGCGCGTCCGCGAGGCCGCGGTCGACGACGCCCTGTCGGCGTACGTCGACGCGGACGAGGCGGCCGCGCGCGCCGCGGCCGGTCACCGCGCGCTCGCCGAGCGACTCGACCCCGAGGCGGTCGTCGACGCACACGGGCCCGCCGCGCTGCTCGACGCGCTGGACGACGGGGCGGTCGCGGCGTACGCGGGCGGCGACGGGTCGACGCGCCGCGAGCCGACGGAGGCCCGCGATGAGCGGTGAGGGGTCGCGGACCGACGGCGGGCGGGTGACGGGGGGCGAGGGTCGGGCGGTCAGCGGCGAGTCGACCGCGAGGCGACCGGGCGGGCGCGGTCGGCTCGGGTGGCTCTTCGAGCCGCGGCTCGCGACCGTGGCCGCGGTGAGCCTCTTCATAGTCGTCCTCGCGGGGCTCGTTCAGGTGAGCTTCGGGGCATACTCGATGACGGTCGGGCAGGCGTGGCGGGCTGTCCTCGACCCGGCCGTCCTGCTCGACCCGCGGTGGTTCCTCAACTTCCTCCTCGGCGAGGAGCCGATGCGGGCGGTCACGGGGTTCCGGGGCGAGCTGCCGGAGCTCGCGCGCGAGACGCTCGTCGTCTGGAGCATCCGCCTGCCGCGAGTGCTCGTCGCCGTCGTCGTCGGGATGAACCTCGCCGTCTCCGGCGCCATCTTCCAGGCGGTGACGCGCAACGAACTCGCGAGCCCGTTCATCCTCGGCGTCTCCTCGGGCGCCGGGCTGACCATCCTGCTCACGCTCGTCGTGTTCGGCGGGCTCTCGGCGTTCCTCCCGCTGATCGCGGCGCTCGGCGGATCGGTCGCGTTCCTGATCGTCTACGCTATCGCGTGGAAGAACGGGACGAGCCCGGTCCGGCTCGTGCTCGCGGGCGTCATCGTCGGGACCGTCTTCAACAGCCTCCAGACGGGGCTGTTCTTTTTCGCCGACGACATCGGCGTCGTCCAGTCGGCGATCCAGTGGACGACGGGGTCGCTGACGGGGACCGACTGGGAGCAGGTCCGGACCGCGCTCCCGTGGACGCTCGTGGCGGTCGTGCTGTCGCTCGTCGGCTCGCGGCAGCTGAACCTCCTCCTCCTCGGCGAGCAGACGGCGAAGTCGCTGGGGATGTCGATCGAGCGGGTCCGGTTCGCGCTCTCCGGCGTCGCCGTGCTGGCGGCCGCCGCCAGCATCGCGGTGGCGGGGATCGTGAGCTTCGTCGGCCTCATCGTCCCGCACGTGGTCCGGAATCTCGTCGGCAGCGATTACAAGCGGGTGATCGTCGGCTGCCTGTTCGTCGGCCCGGCGCTGATGGTCGGCGCCGACGTCGGCGCGCGCCTCGGGGTGAGCGTCCTAACCGGCGCGGACGCACAGATCCCGGTGGGGATCGTCACCGGGCTGGTCGGCGGCCCGTACTTCCTGTACCTGATGCGGCGGCGGCAGAACGTGGGTGAGCTCTGAGTGTCCATATTCCGTGCGAACGCGACCGAACCGGAGGGATCGAGCGGCAAGACCGAAACGCGCGGCGCGAACGGCCCGCGCGACGGGACCGGACAGACAGGGGCCGGTGACGCGACCGGACCGACCGGAGCCGGCGACGCGACCGACGCGAGCGACCTCAACGCCGAGGACCTCGTGGTGGGCTACCCGACCGCCCCGGAGCCGGTGATCGACGGCGAGTCGATCGCGGCCGAGCCGGGCGCGGTGACGGCGCTCGTCGGGCCGAACGGCTCCGGGAAGAGCACCCTCCTGAAGGGGTTGGCGGACCAGATAGCGCCCGACGACGGCTCGGTCCTGCTCGACGGGCGCGACGTCCAGTCGATGGACGCGAAGCCGCTCGCGAAGCGGCTCGGGCTGCTCTCGCAGGAGCGCACGTCGCCCGAGAGCATCACCGTCGAGGACCTCGTGTACCACGGTCGCTACCCGCACCGGGGGTTCTTCGAGCGGACGACCGAGGAGGACGCTCGCGCGGTCGAGCGCGCAATCGACCTGACGGGCTGCGGCCACCTGCGCGACCGCGAGGTTGGGAGCCTGAGCGGCGGGCAGCGGCAGTTGGCGTGGATCGCGATGGCGTTGGCGCAGGACACCGACGTGCTCCTCTTAGACGAGCCGACGACGTTCCTCGACCTTCACCACCAGATGGAGGTGATGGAGGTAATCGAGACGCTCCGCGACGAGAGCGATGTCACCGTGGTCGTCGTCCTCCACGACATCGAGCAGGCCGCGCGGCTCGCCGACCGCGTGGTCGCGCTCAAGGGCGGGGAAGTCCGGGCGCGCGGCCCGCCGGAGGAGATCGTCACGGAGGACCTGCTCTCCGAGGTGTTCCGCGTCGACGCCGACGTGGTCGACACCGACCGCGGGCCGCGAGTCACGCCGATCCGCGCGCGCCACGAAGAGTGACCGGAACCGGTGCGGGGGAGCGACACGGTTTTAGGTCGCCCTAAAGATCGGAACGGTTAAATTGGTTTAGGCTAGCCTAAAAGTATGCGCAGAAGCGACGAGGCAGTCGACGGACACACCCGGAGAGCGTTCGCGAAGTACGGCGGGACGGTCGCCCTCGGCGGACTACTCGCCGGCTGTGCCGGCGGCGGCGCGGAGTCCGATCCGTCGGGGTCCGACGGCGGCGACGAGAGCTACGCCGCGTCGATCTCGCCGACCGGCGAGGTGACGTTCGAGTCGCCGCCCGAGACGGTGTTCACGCGGCTCACTCACCACGCGGGCATGGCGTTCGCCCTCGGACGGAGCGACGGGCTCACCGCGATGCACGCGCCGGACTACTACGACGGGCTCTGGAACCAGTTCGTCGAGCGGCTCCCCGGCGTCTCGCTCGACTGGTCGGGGCTCTACTCCTCGTGGCAGCCCGACAAGGAGAAGCTGTACGAACTCGACAGCGACGTCCACCTCGCCGACCCGGCGTGGATCACCCGGCAGGACGCGTGGAGCCGCGAGGACGTCGACGAGATCGCCGAGCGCGTCTCGCCGTGGTTCGGCAACTCCCTCTCCGACCGCCACCAGGAGCCGACGGGCGAGTGGGCCGACGGGTACCAGTACTACGGCCTCTGGGAGCAGTTCGAAATCGTCGCGGAGGCGTTCCGCGAGCGCGAGCGCTACGAGGCGCTCGCGGCCGTCCGCGAGGAGCTCCTCGCGACGATCGACGATGGGCTCCCGCCGGAGTCGGAGCGCCCGACCGCGATCATGGTCGCGGCCGCCGACATCGAGCAGATCTACGCGTACACGCTGAGCAACCCCGGCTTCCTCACGTCGCACACGCGCCCGCTCGGGCCGCGCGACGCCTTCGGAGGGGGCGTCGAGTCCGGCACGGTCGTCGACTTCGAGACGATACTGGAAGCCGACCCCGACGTGATCCTCTACCTCGGCGGCTTCGAGCCCGGAACCGACATGGCCGGGCGGCGGGCCGCCTTCGAGGAGGACCCCGTCGGCTCGGAGGTCACCGCGGTGAAGAACGACCGGATCCACCCGCAGGGCGCGCGGTATCAGGGACCGATCCTGAACCTCTTCCAGCTGGAGATGACCGCGAAGCAGCTGTACCCCGACGCGTTCGGCGCGTGGCCCCGCTACGAGGAGGGCCCGTACCCGGAGATCCCCGAAGACGAGCGGCTGTTCGACCGGCAACGGGTGGCCGACGCGATCAACGGAGAGCTGTAGATGCGCGCCCGCGAGTGGACCGTCGCGGCGACGTACGGCGACCCGACCGACTACGACGTGCCCGCGCTGCCGACGTGGCGCGTCGAGCGCGGCGAGTGCGGCGGGATCGCGTTCGCGGCGACCGACCGCGACGAGCCCTTCATCGCCGCGGAGCGGCCGGTCCGAGTTCGCCGATGACCGCGGGATCGTCGGCCGCTCCGGCGCGCCCGATCGACGCCTCGGCCCGCTCGGGTCGCGTCGGCGACGCGACCCGCGACCGAAGGCCGTATCTCGTCGCGGCGGCGTCAACGGGTATGAACTCGAACCGCGATCGGACCGGCGACGCCTTCGGACGTGGACGGGTGAGCGAGCGATGACGGCGGGCGCGACCGGAGCGGTCGAGGGCCCGGACGGCCCGACCGACGAGCGCCCGCGCGAGCGCGGCGCGGTCGTCGTCGGCGGCGGCGTCGCCGGGCTCTCTGCGGCCGTGTACACCGCTCGGCAGGGGCTCGACACGCTCGTCGTCGACCCGGGCGGGTCGATCCTCCGGCGGAACGCGCGCCTAGAGAACTTCCCCGGCTTCCCGCTCGGCGTCGACCCGCGCCGCCTGCTGGACCTGCTCGGCGAGCAGGCGGAGACCGCCGGCGCGGACCGGCTCGACGCCCGGGTCTCGCGGGTCTCGCTCGCCGACGGGGACCCCGACGCGGCCGACGCCGGAAACGCGGCGAACGGCGCCCGCTTCGCCGTGACCACCGACGAGGGCGACCGGATCGGTGCCCGACAGGTCGTCGCGGCGACGAAGAACGAGGTGGGGTATCTGACGGAGCTCGACGGCGTCGATATCGTCGACCGCGGGAAGGCGTACGTCGACGCCGACGAGCGCGGGCGGACCGGCGTCGACGGGCTGTACGCCGCGGGACGGCTCGCCCGCAAACCCCACCAGGCGGTGGTGTGCGCGGGCCACGGCGCGGAGGTCGCCGTGACGCTGTTGGAGGAGTCCGACGAGCCGTTCTACCACGACTGGGTCGCGCCGGAGGGGTACTTCACCGACCGCGACCGCGACGTGCCGCCGGGCTGCGAGGAGATCGCCGCCGCCGAGCGCGAGGCGCGGGAGTCGGCCGCGCTCGACGCGACCCGCGACCGGTTCGCCGAGCCACACCCCGACCCGCAGGAGACGCACCCGAGCCTGGAGGACTGACCGCACGCGACCACCCACCCAACCGTGATCGGAACCACGCTACTCGACATCGCGGACCACATCGAATCGCTCGCGGGCGAGGACGGCGAGTTCTCGCTCGTCTGCGCCCGGTACGGCGACCGGCCGGTCCCGGCCGCGGGGCTGCGCTTCGAGGGCCGCGAGACAGCCCGCGCGGCGGCCCGGGCGACGGAGCAGTACCGCGACACGCTCCGTCGGTACGACCCCGAACTCCCCTTCTACGACGTGATCGTCAGACAGGAGTTCGCGGAGCCGACGACCGGGACGGCGACCGGGGACCCGGGCCTCGACCGATTTGTCCCCGACCTCGACGTCGGCGCGGCCGACGAGCTGACCGACCGCGTGGTGGAGGCCGTCGACGACCGTCCCGCCGAGGGCGACCGCGACGCCGAGGGCAGCGACGGGAGCGCCCTCGATGGCGACGCGGATCCGCACCCCGACGCACCGACCCGGTCCAGACCGCCCGGACGGGGCCCGCGCCGCGACCGCGTCGAGTTCTGTCACGCCGCGGCGGCGGCGGCGTTCGAGGCGCTTTCCGCGGCGGGCCACGACCGCGTCGAGTCGGCGGTGATGGACGCGTACTTCGCGTTCGCGGAACGGCTCTCCGACCCCGACGACCTCTGTCTCTGCCTGCTCGAAGCGACGGCGATAGCGCTCGACCGCCACCTCGATCCGGAGGCGCAGGCGACGGTGCTGTCCGCGGCCGCCGAGCGCCTCCCAGACCCCGGGCCGACGCCGGCCGCGGACCCGGTCGCGGCCGCGTTCGACCGGCTCGCGGCGGTCGGCCTCGTCGAGGACTACGAGCGCGTCGGCGGCTCCGAACGCGCCGACGACCCCGACCGGGCCGCCGAGGCCGAGCGCGGCGCGACCGTCCGCGTCTCCGGGTACGCGCTGTCTCCGACGGACGGCCGCGTCCCGACGCTGCCGGTGGCGCTGGAGGTGTGCCGCCGCGACCCGCGCGGTCGGCTCGCCGGCGTGGCGCTGCTCGGGGGCGGCGGCGACGCGACCGGGTCGGACTGCTGGTTCAGGGTCGATCCGGACGCTCCCTCCCTCGACGGCGGCCCGTCGAGCTCGTCGGTTCCCTCGGAGAGCTGACCGCCGCCGGGAGGACGCGTCGCTCCGCCGCGTGTTCCGGATCTCCGCGTCTCGGGGTCCGCGTCCCGGCCCTCCGGAACCCCGCGTCGCCGCCCTACTCCTCGTCCGACTCGATCCGGACGAGGTCCGCCTCGACGTCCTCGACGAACGCGCCCTGTCCCCCGACGGTGACCTCGCCGTCGTCGGTCTCGACGACGAGCGAGTGCTCGACCGGGAACTCGTTGTTCCTCGGCTCCACCATCCCCTGTTTCGTCTCGACGACGCGGCCGACGATCTCGGCCGCCTCGTCGTCGTCGGTCCACCGCCCCCCGACGGTCACCCGCGGCGGGTCGCCGGCGCGGAGCCGCAGGGTCGCCTGGAGGACGGTGTGTCTGAAGTCGGTGTACTCGACGGGGAGCGGCGCCGGCTCGGCGACGGCCATCTCGGTCGCGGCGGGCCAGTAGTTCCCGAGGAAGGAGCCGACGATCACGGGCGCGAGCTGCTCCTGGGCGAAGGCGATGGCCTGTCGGTCGGTGGTCGACTGCCGGAGGAGCTCGGGCGGGGAGACGACACCGGCCGCGGAGTCGACCGTGAGCAGCGTCGGCATCGCCTCGCTCCACGTCCGGACGACGTTCGCGACGCCCGACAGCGCGGGGTCGTCCGCGTCGAGGCTCGCGTCGGCGTCGGAGACGACGAGCAGGACGAGGACGCCGCGGTCGACCGCGTCGGCGAGCGCCTCGCGCACCTCGGGGAGCTGCTTCGCGGTGATCGAGAGCGTCACCTCGCTTTCGGCGTCCGCGAGCAGCGACCGGATCCGCTTGATTACCGTGACCCGCGATTTGATCACCTCGAACTGCTCGGCCTGACGCTCCACGCGGGAGTACCGCTCCGCGAGCCCGGGTCGCATCGCGTCCACGTCCGACCGGAGCCGGTCTATCACCTCGTCCGGCGGGTTCGCCCGGATCGTCGTCGGCACGACGTGGTCGTTCACCTCGACGAAGCCGCGCTCCGCTAGCGACTCGCTCACGCTGTAGACGTACCGCTTCGAGACGCCCGCCGCGTCGGCGACGGTGCTCGCCTTCGCCTCGCCGTGTTCGAGCAGACTGAGATAGGTGTCGACCTCCTTATCAGAGAGTCCGAAGCGACGGAGGAGGTCGGTCAGCGTCCGGTCGTCCATACGCACGCCTCTGGCGAGCGACACTTATAGGAGTCGGTACCGGGCGGCTTCGCCGCTCCGCGACGGCGGCGACGGCGACGGCGACCGGTCACCGGAGCACGGCGGCGGCGTCGACCGGTCACCGGAGCACGGCGGCGGCGTCGACCGCGACCCGGACCCCGGCATCGCCGTCGCCGCCGCCGTCGCGGTCCACCGCGCTTCCGTCGCCGAGCAGGTCCGTCTCGACCCCGTCGGGGACGGCGACGGTCGCCGGCTCCGTCGCGAAGTTGACGACGACGAGCAGGGGATCGGCCTCGCTCCCGTCTCCCCCCGCCGGCGTCCGCTCGTACGCGGTCACCCGCTCCGCGTCCCCTTCGACGACGCGCACGTCGGCCGCGCGACCCTCGAACGTCACGTCGCCGTCGCGGAGGAGCGGTTCGGCCCCGCGCAGCGCGACCAGCCGCCGGTGGAAGTCGGTGAGATCGTTGTCGCCGTCGTGCCACCGGATCGGCCCGCGGTACGTCTCGTTGCCGCGCTCCTGCCCGGCGTAGATCATCGGCGCCCCCGGCAGGGTGAACGTCACCGCGGCGGCGGCGCGGAGCGCGTCGCGACCGTACTCCGCGAGGTAGCGGTCCTCGTCGTGGTTCTCGACGTACCGCATCTGCGAGCGGCCGTCGTCGAAGCCGAGCCACTCGCCGCGCGCGAGGGCGGCCTCAACCGCGTCGGCCGGCTCCTCGCCCGCGCCGACCGCGCGGAGCGTCTCGTACAGCGAGGTGTCGTAGTGGCGGTGGAACTCCCCCTCGCCGTAGAAGGGGTCGTGGGGCAGCGTCTCGTCGAGGAGCAGCGTGTCGTCCGGCACGCGGTCTGCCACCTCCTTCCAGAAGCCGTGCGGGACGCCCCACGCCACGTCGGCGCGGAAGCCGTCGACGACGCCGGCCCACTCGTCGACCACGTCGAGGAGCCACCCGCGGACCGCCGGGCTGTCGAAGTTGAGGTTCGGGATGCGGCCCCACTCGAAGTAGTAGTCGGGCGCCGCGCCCCCGTCGAGTTCGGCCCACTCGATCCCGGTCACGTCGGCGGCCGCGTCGGTCCGGCGGTAGTGGTCCGCGTACGCGTCGACGCCGGCCGAGTGGAGCTGGAAGGCGGGGTGGTCGCGGGAGGTGTGGTTGATCACTAGATCGAAGACGACCCGGATGCCGGCGTCGTGGCAGGCGTCGACGAGCGACTCGAACGACTCGCGCGAGCCGAGGTCCGCGGCGGTGTCGTAGTAGTCGGTGACGTGGTAGCCGTGGTCCGTCGGCGAGGCGAGGACGGGCGTGAGCCAGAGCGCGTCGACGCCGAGGTGGTCGAGGTACTCGACTCGGCGCTCGATCTCCGCGAACGTCGTCGGCAGCGTGTCGCCCGCGAACGACCGCACGAACACCTCGTAGATCGTCGGGGACTCGGCCCACTCGGGCGTCGGGTTCGGGTCGGCGACCGCGACCGACGCGGCCGTCGCCTCCGCAGCGTCTCCGTCGCTCGCGTCCGTCTCCACCCGCACCGTCTCCGCAGCCCCGTACCGCTCACCGTGCGGGGCCGCGCGGATCCGGACCGAGTCCGGGAGCTCGTCGAGCGGGACCGAGAGCGTCCGGCCGTCGGCGCGCGACTCGATCGCCGCCACCGTCTCCGGGTCGGCGTCGCGGTCGTCGACGAGGAACGTCACGTCGAGGGCGTCCGGATCGCCGGCGCGCTCCACGTCGTCGACGGCGGGCGCGGGCTCGATCTCGGCCGTCAGGCGGAGCCGGTCACTTTCCTCGGGGCCGTCGCCCTCGACGACGGCCGCGTCGAGCGATATCCGCGGTCGCCCGGGGCCAGGGACCTCGCAGTCGCCGTGGTACGCCGCCGAGCGGTCGCCGTCGGGGACGAAGCCGAAGCCGTGGCGTCCGGGCGGGACCCGCACCGTCGCGACCCACTCGTCGCCGTCGCGCTCGGCCCGGTCGAGCCCGAGTCGGTTCTCGTTGTGGGGCCACAGCAGGGAGACGCGGTCGACCTCGTCGTCGCCGTCCGTCGGGATGTCGGCGGCCGGGACGCGGATCTCCGTCTCCCGTCGCTCGTCCGGGAAGGCCCGGACGCGCTGTCGGTGCGTCCCGTCGGGCGCGTCGAGCGCGAGGACGTACGTGCCGGGAGCGTCGGGCGCGAGGTGGACGACCGGGTCGTCGTCGCGGCTCGTCTCGCCCGCGCGGAACACCGCGGTCGAGGGCGCCGAACCCGCTGCCGTCGCCGTGCTCGGCGGGCCGGTCGCGTCCGGGTCCGGGCCGTCTCCAGCGGAGAGCGCGCTGTCGGCGGGCGCGTCGCGGACGCGCCAGCGGTACGTGCCGTCGGCGTCCGGGGACCGCGCCGCCAGCTCGACGGACTCGCCGACGCTCGTCGTTCGCGGGGGGCCAGGTTCGTACACGACCCGCCTGTCGGCGCGGCGCGATTTGAGGGTTTCCGTTCGGCAAACGCGTGAACAATAATTACACCAAAGCTTCATACGCAGCGGCGGCGTGTGTTCGCGTAATGCAGCTTCGCGACGCGCTCGACGACTACAAGCGCCACGCCGGCGACGGGACGCGCTTCCCCGGCGAGCGGCGCACCGTCTCCGGCCGGTTTTCGGGCGGGGACGGTCGACTCGTCCACGTCGGCGACGACGGCGAACTCCGCGACTTCGGCTACCCGCTGACCGGTCGGACCGGGCTCGTTCGGTCCCGGATCGGGCTCGCCGTCGGCGACGAGGTCACGTGGCTCGACGAGGCCGACACGACGCAGCGGTACGTCGGCGACACCGCGCTGGTCGAGACGGTCCACGAGACGCCGCGCGCGACGGTCACCCGCCACGACGTGACGCTCGGCGACGCGCACCTCACGCGGGCCGCGGTCGAGTTCGACGGCGCGAGCAGCGGGGACGACGGCGCGGAAGACGGGGGCGACGACGGGGCCGCCGTCGACCCCGCGGACGCGTCACTCGTCGTCTACGCCCGCTTCGCGCCGGACGGCCGCGACGACCGCGTGGGGCAGCTCCGCTACGACGACGCCGTCGAGGTGTACCACGCCGACGAGCACGACTTCCTCGCGAGCGCGACCGGCTTCGCCGACCTCCGCGGCCAGCTCCCGACCACGTTCCCCGAGCTGCTCGCCGACGACCCCACCGAGCTCCCGCGCGACCGCGACGGCGACCGGTACGAAGAGGAGCGCCTCTCCGGCGAGGTGATCGCCGACGTGCCGTTCGACGACGGGGTCGCGACGGTCGCCACGCTCCTGACCGACGGCGCGGAGACCGACCGCGAGGCAGCCCGCGAGCGCCTCGACGCGCTGTTCGCCGACCACGACGACGTCGACGCGCTCGCGGACGCGGCCGCGGACGCGCTCCCAGCCGTCCCCGAGTCGGCTCCCGCCCGCGAGTCGGTCGTCGCGGACCTCCGGGTCCTCTCGCTGCTCTCCGCGCCGTCCGGGCTCCGGATCGCGGGCCCCGACTTCGACCCGTACTACGAGCACTCCGGCGGCTACGGCTACACGTGGTTCCGCGACGACGCGGAGATATCCGGCTTCCTGCTCGGGGCCGCCGACGCGGTCGACCTCGACCTCGACGACTGGCACGCGCGGTCCGCCGAAATGTACGTCGCCACCCAACGGCCCGACGGCTCGTGGCCCCACCGAGTGTGGCCCCGCGACGGCGCGCTCGCCCCCGGGTGGGCGAACGCGCGCATCGAGGACGGGCCGGACGTCGACTACCAAGCAGACCAGACGGGCAGCGTCGTCGCGTACCTCGCGCGGGCCCGCGAGGCGGGGGTCGACGTCGAGGGGCTCGACTCGACCCTCGTCGCCGCGCTCGCTGGGCTCGACCGCACGCTCGAACCGGACGGCCGCCCGGTCGTCTGTCAGAACGCGTGGGAGGACTCCGCGGGCCGGTTCGCCCACACCGCCGCGACGTTCCTCGAGGCGTACAGCGAGCTCGGCCGCCACGGCGAGGGGCTCGCGGTCGACGCGCTCGACGACCCCGACGCCGTCCCCGGCGCGGCGTCGCTCCCGGACGACCTCGCCGCGCACGCCCGCGACCGGGCCCGCGAGGTGTACGACGCGCTCGACGACCTCTGGGTCCCCGAACGCGGCTGCTACGCTGTCCGCGAGACGCTCGACGGCGGGATCGACGATCGGCTCGACTCGGCGACGCTCGGACTCGCGGCCGCGCACCGCTCCTTCGACGCGCTCGGCGCGGCGGGCGACGGGTCCGGAGCCGGCGGCGCGGTCGACGAGGAGCGCCTCGACCGACTGGTCTCACACGTCGAGACGGTCGTTGACGGCCTCTCCCACGAGACCGACGACATCGCCGGCCTGATCCGGTACGAGGGCGACGGCTGGCGGCGGGCCGACCAGCTCTCGGAGAAGGTGTGGACGGTCTCGACGGCGTGGGGGGCGAACGCCTGCGCGGAGCTCGCCGCGCTGCTCGCGGCGCGAGACGACCCGCGCGCCGCCGAGATGGCGGCCCGGGCCCGCGACCTGCTCGCGCACGTCTCGCCCGGCGGAACGCTGTGCGAGCCGACGACGTACCTCCCCGAGCAGTACTTCGACGACGGGACGGCCGACAGCGCGACGCCGCTCGGCTGGCCGCACGCGATCCGGCTGGCGACGGTCGCGCTGCTCGACGACGAACTGCCGCAGTTCGCCGACGCCGCGACCGCGGACGACTGACCGAACCCCGACGACTATTCACACACCAAATCCGCGGAGCGGCGCGCGCCTCCGAGCGGCCGCCACCGGCGGCCGCGAGGTGCGCGTGCGAGGGAGTCGGGCACGACGTGGGCGACCGGAGGGAGCCCGCGGAACGCGCCCGACGAGGCTGGGGAGGCGTGAGGTGCGGTCGCTGTGCGGGTGGGACTCAAAGGGGCAGCCGCGGGACGGGCGCAGGCGACGTAAGTACCATAACGAGCGAACGAAGTGAGCGACCGAGGAGCGTGGTTCGAGACGCCCCCGGCGTCCCGTCATCACGAAAGGCGCGAAGCGCCTTTCGAACGACAGCGAGCGTGCGCCCGCCCCGCGGCTGGGGCTTTGGAGGTATCCGTGACCGCTCCGCTAGCACCGATTCATAAATACACGCCGAAGCCGCTGCCAAACAGATATTATCGCCACTCGTCGCGGGGAACGCAGTCGGACTCGCGGACCGTGATCCACCGGGTGGTCCGCTCGTCCGGGTCGACGTCCCGCTCGAAGAACGTCACCTCGCCGCCGCCGTCGCCGTCGGTCCGTTTACAGACGAGCTCGGGCGACTCGTCGCGAACACGCGCGGATGACGTGGACGTGGACATACGTCACGATTGATCCCCGGTCGGATAATAACTGTTGGTTTCAGTCGGTGAGTAATAGAAACTACAAAAGTAGTTAGCGCCGCACCGGGACGCCGCGATCGTCGAGGTACGCCTTCGTCTCCTCGATCGAGTAGTCACCGAAGTGGAAGATGGAGGCCGCGAGGCCGGCATCGGCGTCCGCCTCGGTGAACACGTCGTACATGTCCTCGGGACTGCCGCAGCCGGAGGAGGCGATGAGCGGCGTCGACACGGCCTCGCCGACCGCCTTCATCAGGGGGACGTCGTAGCCGTCCTTCGTGCCGTCCTTGTCGATGGAGTTGACGAACAGCTCGCCCGCGCCGCGCTCCTCGGCCTCCTTCGCCCACGAGACGGCGTCGATCCCGGTTCCCTCGCGGCCGCCCTTCTTCGTACACTCGAACCACACCGTCTCCCCGTCCTCGTCCTCGTAGAAGTGCTCGCCGGCGTCGTCGTACCGCCGCCGCGCGTCGACGGAGATGACGATACACTGGCTGCCGAACGCGGCCGCGCCCTCCTCGATGAGCGCCGGGCGCTCCAATGCGCCGGTCGTGATCGAGACCTTGTCCGCGCCCGCCCGGAGCGTCTCCTTGATGTCCGCCTTGGTGCGGATACCGCCGCCGACCGTCAGCGGGATGAAACACTCGTCTGCGACCCGGTTCACCACGTCGAGCATCGTCTCGCGCCCCTCGGCGCTGGCGGTGATGTCGAGGAAGACGAACTCGTCGGCGCCCGCCTCGTTGTACTTCTTCGCCAGTTCGACGGGGTCGCCGGTGTACTCCAGGTTCTCGAAGTTGACCCCGGTGTACACCGCGGCGTCGCCGTCCTCGTCGAGGTCGACGTCGATACAGGGGATGATACGCTTCGTGAGTCCCATTCGTTGTCGGTTCGTTGACCGCGCCCTCGGTTAAAATGCGCGGGGCTCACTCGGCGTCGTCGATCGCGGCCCGCTCGTCGCCGTCCTCCGCTCCTTCCGTTTCGCCGCGGTCCCGCTCCGCCCGCCGGTCGTACTTCGCGACGGCGCGGTCGGCCCGCGTCGAGATGCCGTTCGGGTTCCGGGCGGGGCCGCGGTCCCGGCGCCGCGCGACCAGCCCGTCGGAGGTCCCGCCGGCGAGGCCTAAGAGTACGTCGCGCCCGGTCGCGGCCCACCGCGTGGGGGTCGACTCGCCGCGGACCACGTCCTTCGCTGCGGCAACCGCGTCGGCGAGCGCGTGCGACCCGGTCCGGAGGAGGGCCGTCGGGCGGGCGCCGTAGTTCTTCAGCAGCCGATAGGCGAGCCCCCGGTACTTCCAGCCCCACTCGCTCGCGCTGCGTCCGCCGTCCGCCGCGGTCGGGGTCGGGAGCTCCTCCCGCGCGGCGAGTCCCGGCCGCCATGCCACCTCGCGGTCCATGCGGGCGAGCCGGTGCGCGGCGTCGCGCGCGCCGCCGACCCGGAGGTACTCGTCGAAGCCGTCGAGCTCGTCGAGGGCGTCCCGCCGGAACGCGACGTTCCCGCTCTCGAAGTAGGTAACGTTCTGCCCCGCGATCCGGCTACGCTCAGGCGCGCTCCGGTCGCCGGCGTCCGGGACGTCCGGAATGGCCGACCCGGTCTTCGCGGCGTCGGTCCCGCCCCCCGACTCCACCGCGTCCGCCTCGATTCCCGGCTCCGCGGCGCTCGTCCCGCCCGGCGGGATCGGCGTCACCGGCCCGGAGACCACGGGCGCCGCGTCGAGGCCGTCGTCGACCGCGTCGCGCCACCCCGGCTCGATCCGGTTGTCGTAGTCGACCAGCGCGACCGCGTCGCCCGTCGCAACCTCGATGCCGGCGTTGCGGGCGACGTTCACCGTTCGGTCGGAGATCTCGACCAACACGTCGACGTCGTCGCGGTCGCGAACCATGCCGGTCGTGCCGTCGGCCGAGGGCCCGTTGACGACGATCACCTCGGTGTCGGGCGCGTCGGCCGCCAGCGCGTCGAGGCAGGCGGCCAACCGGTCCCGGCCGTTGAGCGTCGGGACGACGACCGAGAGGTCCATACGTCTCGTTATCGGGGCGAGGAGGTAAAAAGGACTGCGTGTGTGTCCGGTCCGCGTCGGCTCCGAACCGATCGCGGGCCGGGGGCAACGGCGCGCGAGCCGCTCAGACGGTCAGGTAGTACACCTGCTTGCGCGCGTCCTTGAAGCTGTACCGCGAGTCGACGAGACCCTCCTCCTCGAGGCGGTTGAGCGCGTAGCGGACGGTGCGGTCGGGCAGCAGCGACTCGTCGGCGAGGCCGCCCTGCGAGAGGGGGGCGTCCCCTTCCAGCACCTTCGCCACGAGCTTCGCGCTCGGGGGGAGCTCGCGCAGGCGGTCGCGGTACTCAGACTCGGACAGGCGGTCTTGGTCAGCGGTCTCCGCGGGACTGGTACTCATGTCTCACACGAATCCCACGGGTAGTGGTAAAGGTTGGCTACATATAGGGGAATCCGCCTGTGATAATATAATGTGTTAATATCACGTCTCACCGGGCTATCATAGACGATCGATCAGGCGAGTTTTCCGGGGGCGGCCCGTCATTCACCCCGTGATCCCCGAGTCTCACGTCGACATCCTCGAAGCCGAGTCGTACGCCCACTTCGCGACCGTCGGGCCGGACGGCCTCCCGCACGTGACGCCGGTGTGGGTCGACCACGAGGACCGCGAGTACGTCCTTGTGAACACCGCCCGCGGGCGGCAGAAGGAGCGGAACGTCCGCGAGAACCCGAAGGTCGGCGTCAGCGTGCTCGACCCCGACGACCCGTACCGGTACGTCTCCGTCCGCGGCGAGGCCAAGCTGACCGAGGAGGGCGCGCGCGAACACATCGACGAGCTCGCGCGTCGGTACTTCGGCGTCGACGAGTACCCCCACCACGACGAGGAGGAGGGCGCGCGAGTCATCGTCAAGATTCCGGCCGAGAACGTCGCCACGAGCGGCTGACGGTCCGGGCTCTCGGCGAACGTTCGAGCGCTCGCCCCGACCGCCGTCGCGTCGAAGCCGACCGACCGCACCGGGGTCGGCGCCGGACCGCATCCAGTACGGTTTTGTCGGTCCGGCGTTCATCACGGACAACGTGAAGGGACAGGACTGGTACCAGGCCGACGAGGTCGCCGAAGAGTACGACGACGTCCGCTTTTCGGGAGGCGGGCGGCTCATCGACCGCCGGGAGAAGGAGGCCGTCCTCGCCGCGTTGGGGCCGATGGATCCGGGCCACCGCGTGCTGGAGGTCGCCTGCGGCACCGGACGGTTCACGACGATGCTCGCCGACCAGGGCGCGGACGTGGTCGGCCTCGACGTCTCCCGCGAGATGCTCGAACAGGCCCGCAAGAAGGTCGCCGCCGCCGGCCACGCCGACGCAGTCGAGTTCCTCCGCGGCGACGCCTCGCGGCTCCCGTTCCCGGACGACCACTTCGACACGGTCGTCGCAATGCGCTTCTTCCACCTGATGGACGACCCGGTCCCGTTCGCGGAGGAACTGCGCCGGGTCAGCCGCGATCAGGTGTTCTTCGACACGTTCAACAGCCGCAGCCTGCGGACGCTGTACACCTGGCTGCTCCCGATGGGCTCGCGGCTCTACTCGGAGCGACAGGTGGCCGCGATGCTCGGCGAGGCGGGTCTCACGCTCGCGAACGAGGAACACGACTTCGTGTTGCCGTACGGCTTCTACCGCGAACTCCCCGGCCCGGTCGCGAGGCCGTTCCGGGTCCTCGACGAGCTCGCGGGCGACACGATTCCGGGCGACTACGTCGCCTCGGTGTCGTACTGGGACGCTCGGGTGACGGACGAGGAGTGAGCGCGACGCGCCAGGCCTGTCCCGTCGACGACACCGCGGCCTGCCGTCTCGTTTTCACCGGGGCACTTCCCCGCTTCGCCGCCGGTCAGCCGGCCTCTTCGACGACCTCGCCGACGGCGAAGTTGGACTTCACTTCCGTCACTTCGATCTTCACGCGCTCGCCCACCTCGGTGTCGGGGACGATGATCACGTACCCCCGCTCGACGCGGGCGATCCCGTCGCCCTGCTTGCCGAGGTCCTCGATCTCGACGTACCGCATCTCACCCGGCTCGACCGGGGGCTGCGGCCCGTCGTCCGCTTGCGAGGCGGTCTCGTCGGCGTCGCCAGCCGACGCCTCGGTCCCGTCGCGGGCGACGAGCGCGACGCGGTACGTCTCGCCGGGCTCCAGCGATCCGGCGTCGATCTCTCGGTTCGGGACGTCGACGACGTACTCGCCGTCGTCCGTTTCGCGAACTTCCGCGCTGAACAGACAGAGGAGCTTCTCGGAGATTTCCATAGTAGACTCCATCGAAGGCTAGTCGCGGGCCAGTATAGTTGTACCGCCGACACAGTCAGGCCGGATCGACCCGCGTCGCGATCGGGACCGGATATACCCGTCGCGCGTCGCGACGCTACTCCCACCGGCCAACAAACGCGTCGACCAGCGCCGCCTCGGCCTTCCGGAGGTGTGCGCCCGCGGTCGACGGCGAGCAGTCGATGGCCGCCGCGACGTCCTCCACAGATCCGGTCCGCGGGACCTCGTAGTAGCCGACGCGGTTCGCGGCCCGCAGCGCCTCCCGCTGGCGTTCCGTGAGTCGCACCCCGGCCAGCCGTCGCCCGCCCCCGTACGACCCGATGCGATCGACCTCGACGGTTATCCGGTCTGGCACGGCCGCGAGCGCGTCGCGCAGCTGCTCCGGCGGGCCGACCAGTCCGAACGACAGCCGGCCCGCCGGCCGGAACACGACGGGCGGGACCGAGAGGAACTCGGTGTCGACGAACGCGTCGAGGAACGTCTCCGTCGGCCCGCCCAGCCGCTCGTACGCCTTGAGGTAGAAGGGTGGCTCGCCGGGAGACGTCTCGAACCGCTCGATCGCGGCGATATCCCGCAGCCGGTCGAGGTACCGCTCGCGCGGGGCCGCGACCCGGAACAGCGTCGCGAGCGTCTCGTCGGGCAGCCGCCGCCACGTCACCAGCTCGCTCCGCCGGTCGTCGCCGCCGTCGAGGAAGTCGTGCATCGGGTGTCTGACTCCCGGCGGAAACTCGAAGTCGACGTGGACGTAGCGCATGGGTCACTCACGCGGTGCCGGTCGCTTCCTGTTAAAATACACGGACAGATGCGTGCCAAGACTCAGTCCGCCGCGCCGCGGATCGATCCGTATGGGCGAGCAGCCGACGCGAGTCGACGACGCCGAACCGCCGCCGAGACGCGCCGCCGACGACGCTGGTCGTTCGACCGATCGCGGCGCCGACGGCTCCAGCCCCGCGACCGATCGCGGCGCCGACGGCTCCGGTCCGTTGCCCGAGCGCGGCGCCGGCGCCGAACCCGACGCGCCGCGTCCGCCGGCGCCCGGGGGGCTTCCGCTGCTCGGAAACGTCCACGAACTGGCGAGCGACGCGCTCGGCTTCTACGGGCGCCGCGCCGCGGCCCACGGCGGCGTCGTCCGGTACGACGTGTTCGGGACGGAGAGCTACCTCGTCACCGATCCCACGGCCGTCCGCCGAGTGCTCGTCGACGACCACGACCGGTACGAGAAGGGCGAGATGCCCCGATCCCGGCTCGGCGGGCTCCTCGGCGACGGCCTGTTCCTCGCGGAGGACGATGACTGGCGGGAGCAGCGGACGACCGTACGCTCCGCGTTCTTCCGCGAGCGGGTGGCCGAGTACGGCGACGCGATGGTCGACCACGCGCGCCGCGCGGCGGCGCAGTGGGACGACGGCGAAGTCGTCGACGTCCACGCCGCGGCGACAGACTACGCGTTCGCCGTCCTCGCCGAGAGCCTGCTCGGGAGCGACGTCGAACGGGAGCGCGAGACCGTGCGGGCGGCCGCCGAGAGCGTCACCGAGCGGTTCGACACCGGGCGGATGACCTCGTTCCTCCCGGAATGGGTGCCGACCCCGGCGAACCGTCGGTACCGGCGGCGGATCGGGGCGCTCCGGTCGACGATCCGAACGCTCGTCGCCGAGCGCCGCGCGGCCGGCCCGCCCGCCGACCCGGGCGCCGCGGACTACCTCCTCGGCACGCTCGTCGCGGCCGCGGAGCTCGGGGCGATGGACGACGACCGGCTCGTCGACAACGCTGTGACGTTCCTGTTCGCCGGCCACGAGACGAGCGCGCTCGGGCTCACGTACGCGCTCTATTGTCTCGCCGACAGACCCGAATTTCAGGAGCGGGTCCGGCGCGAGGTCGCGGCGCTCGACGGCGACCCCCGCCCCGCCGACCTCGGGGCGTGCCCGGCGTTGACCGCGGCCGTCGACGAGGCGCTCCGGCTGTATCCGCCCGTCCACACCTTCTTCCGAGAGCCGACCGAGGCGGTGAGGCTCGGGGGGTACCGCGTCCCCGCGGGGGTCGTCGTGACGCTCTCGCCGTGGGCGGTCCACCGCGACGGGCGGTGGTGGGACGACCCGACCGCGTACCGCCCCGAGCGCTGGCTGCGCGACGGGGCGGCGGGACCCGCCGACGGCGACGAGGCGGGAGGGCCCGTCCACGGCGACGAGGCTCCCGGTCCGGCGGTCGGTGAGCGCCCCGAGTACGCGTACTTCCCGTTCGGGGGCGGCCCGCGACACTGTATCGGGATGCGCTTCGCGAGACAGGAGCTCCGACTCGCGACCGCGACGCTGCTCCGGCGGCTGCGGCTGGAGCCGGTGACGACCGACCTCTCGGTGCGGGCGAGCGTGAACACGCGACCGGACGGACCGGTCCGCGTCCGCGTTCGCACGCTGGAGGAACCGCTCGACGCGAACGAGCCGTCCGATACCAGTTGACAAATACACATATGTACTTCGACAGAGATTCCTCGCGTATGGTCCGCTCAGACAGCAGCACGCGCCGTCGGATCGCCCTCGTCCTCGCGGCGGTGGCGCTCCTCTCGCCGCTCGCGACGGGAGTCGCGGCGGCCCAGTCGGTACAGAGCCCCTCCGGGTCAGTCGTCATCGCCGAGGGCGAGACGGTCGACGGCGTCGAGACCGTGGCCGCGACGATCGTCGTGCGCGGCACCGTCGAGGGGGACGTCTCCGGCGCGGCCGGGTCGATCCGGATCGCCGAGACGGGCCGCGTCGGCGGGAACGTTCAGGCCGCCGCCGGGACCGTCGTCGTCGAGGGGACGGTCGGCGGCGACGCAGAGGTCGGGGCCGGCTCCTTCGAGTTGACGGAGTCCGGGCGGATCGACGGCTCGCTCGACGTCGGCGCGGGCTCGATAACGGTCGACGGGGCGGTTGGCGGCGACGTCCGTGCGGGCGCCGACTCGGTCGTCCTCGGTCCGAACGCGGCCGTCGACGGCGAGTTCCGGTACGACGCCGAGACGTTCACCCGGAGTCCGGACGCGTCGGTCGCCGGCGGCGTCGTGGAGGACCCGAGCCTCGGCGACGGCGGCGGGAGCGGGATCGCCGGCGGCGGTGACCTCCTGCCCTCGTGGGTCGGCACCGTCTACGGCGCCGTCGCCAACCTCGTACTGGGTGTGGTCCTCCTGTTCGCGTTCCCTCGATTCTCTCGGGCAGTCGGAGACCGCGTCGGCACCGACCCGCTCGTCAGCGGCGGGGTCGGGCTCCTCGCGCTCGTCGTCGCCCCGGTCGCCCTCCTGCTCCTCGCGATCACGATCGTCGGGCTCCCGCTGGCGCTCGTCGGCTTCGCGGCCTACGGCGTCGCGATCTGGGTCGGGTCCGTCTACGGACAGTACGCCCTCGGCTCGTTGATCCTCGGCCGGCTCGGCAGCCCGAGCCGGTGGCTCGCCCTGCTCGTCGGCGTCGTCGCGGTCGCGCTGATCGGGCTCGTTCCGTGGGTCGGCGGGATCGCGGAGTTGCTCGTCCTACTCCTTGGGCTCGGCTCGCTCGGGCTCGGACTGTACGACGGGTACCGCGGTCGCGACCGCGGAACCGACCCCGATCCGGGGGCAGTGAGCGTCGACTGACGGCGCGGTCCAGGTCGCGCTTTCGACGCCGACGCTCCCCTCCGTGGCGGCAAGGACTTTTTCTCACCCCGTCGAACCGGGGCGCATGGACGAGATGGACCTCCCGCGCGCCGCCGTGTCGCCCCCGATCGTCACGCCGTTCGACGCCGATGCCCTCGCGAACCACGTCGACGCGCTCGTCGAGGCCGGGCTCGACGGGATGGTCCCCTGCGGGACGACGGGCGAGTTCGCCAGCCTCTCCGACGGCGAGCGCCGGACCGTGGTCGAGGCGGTCGTCGACGCGGCCGACGGCCGAGTCCCGGTGATCGCCGGCGCGGCCGACACCGCGGTCTCCCGGGTCCGCGACCACCTGTCGGCCGCCGCGGCGGCCGGGGCCGACGCGGGGCTCGTCACCCTCCCGTACTACCACGCGTCGACCGAACCGGCGGGCCAGCGGGCGTTCCTCGAGGCCGTCGTCGACGACGCCCCGCTCCCGGTGCTCCTGTACGACATCCCGGCGACGGTCGGCGAGTCGATCGACCTCGACGCCCTCGCCGGCCTGGCGCGTCGCGAGTCGGTCGTCGGCATGAAGGACACGACCGGCGACCTCACCGACCTCGAAGCGAAGGTCGCCGCGACGCCGGACTCCTTCGCCGTGTTCCAGGGCGTCGACGCGCAGCTCTACCCGAGCGCGAGCATCGGCGTCGACGGCGGAATACACGCCCTCTCGCAGGTGATCCCGGAGGTATTCGTCGCGCTCGCCGAGGCGATCCGCGACGGGGACGACGACCGCGCGCTTGCGTGCCATCGCCGCGCGGTCGCACCGCTTTTCGCCCGCTGCGCCGACCACGGCTTCGCGCCGGCGACGAAGGTCGCGGCCGCGCACCGCGGGTTCGTCCCCGACCCCCGCGTCCGGCCGCCGCTCACGCTCCCGGACGAGGCCGAGCGCGAGCAGATCCGCGCGGACGTGGACGCGGCGCTGGACGTGGTCTGAGAACGCTGCGGACGGGCCCTCCGAACGACCGCGCCCGCGACCGCACCTCGCCCGCTACCCGTCGCCGATCAGTGTCCCGTCGGCCGCCTTCGGCCCCTCGGAGTCGAAGACGACGACATCGCCGTCGGTCCGCTTGCGGGCGGTCGGGTCGTAGCCGTCGCGGACGCCGATTGCCTCCTCCAGTTCGCGCACCGCGCGCTCTTTCAATGCGGCGGCCAGCTCCTCGGCGTCATCGCGGGAGATGTCGCGGCCGAGCCCCTCGCACTCGTGGGCGCGGACGACGCCCGCCTCGTCGACGGCCTCGCCCATCGGCTGGCTCGTCCCGTCGAGGGCGACGCTGAACGGGTAGGTCCGGCAGATCAGCGGCCGGGCGTCGTGGACCGTACACGCGCCCTCGCCGTCCGACTCCTCGTAGAAGGTACAGTCGCCGCAGCCGTCGGTCGCGAGCGCCCACTCGAACGTCTCGCCGCGCGGCTCGCCGTCGGCGTCCGGTTCCAGCCCGAACGGCATCGGTCGGGCCACGTCGCGCCAGTCGTACGCCTCGCCGGGCTCCGCTTCGGCGGCGTCGGCGACCCGGCGGACCTCGTCCGGGAAGACGGTCGCGGTGTGGGGCTCGCGGTCGCCGTCGTCGTCGTGACAGCCCGACTCGGAACCGGCACCGTCGTGACAGCCCGACTCGGTCTCGTCGACTCCCTCACCCGCGGGCGCACCGCCCGGCTCGTCGGGGGCGTAGCCGGTACAGCAGCCGCCACAGCGCGTACACTCGAAGCCGATGGACTCGATGGCGTCCGCGAGATCGCCGACGTCGAGGTCGCGGGCGGCAGCGAGTTCGGCTTCGAGCGATTCCATACGCCCCCGTTGCGACGCCTCGCGGTTAACCTCGTCCCTTCCGATCACCGGGGCGCCTCGGTGGCAGGCGCGCTCCGGGCGAAGGAGCGAAGTGCGGCCGCTGCCTACTGAGGGGGCGTGAAGGAGTACGAGCGAAAACAGCTCCTAGAACGAGTCAACCGGGAGTCCTCGACGGTCGGCGTCGAAATCCCGGAGTCGATCGAGATCCAGGGCGAGGCGATCGACCTCCGGTCGTTCGTCTTCGAGATCAAGCGCCGCGACTCGATTCCGCCCGGCGAGCGCGACCGCGTCGACCGCGCGAAGCGGAACCTCCGTCGCGAGCGCCTCGACCGGCTCGAACCGATCGAGGAGAACGAGGTGAGCTACGAGGAGGGCGAGGCGCTGGCGTCGTCGATCATCGGGATCGACCGCGCGCTGGAGGCGCTGGAGGGGCTCGACGCCCCCGATCCGGAGACGGAAGCGAAGCGGCAGGAGGCCGCGGACCGGAAGCGCTGGATGAACTTCCTGAAGAAGGCGCTCGGCCGCGACGACGCCGGCGGCGGCGGTCGGACGCGCTTCTGATCGGGGCGCGGCGGCGGCGGCGCTCGCCGGCCGAGGGCTCAGTTCCCGGTGAAGTCGATCCGCGAGCCGCTACCGTCGCCCTTCCCGGCCGAGGGGCCGAGCCGGACGAACTCGTAGGCGTCGTCGTCGAGGTACACCGCGTCGTCCGCCACCGCGACGCCCACCGACTCGAGGACGGCCCCCTCGCAGGGCCCGAAGTTACAGTAGCCGCCGTCGGCCTCGAACGTGGCCCCGTGCTTCTGGCAGAACACCTCGCCGTTGCGCACGAAGGCCCCGTCGTCCTTGTCGAGGCGCACGTCCGTCCAGTGCTGGCAGTAGTTCCGGAACGCGCGCACCTCGCCCGCGGCCCGGGTGAGGACCGCCTCGACCTCCGGCGCGCCGTCCTCGCCTTCGCCGAGGTCGCCCTCGCCCTCGTCGACCGCCTCGGAGTCGACAGGGCGCAGCGTCGCGAGCAGCGTGCTCTCCTCCGGGACCTCCTCGACGCCGGCGATCCGGCGGCTCTCGTCCATGTCCGTGGGAGGCCGGCGACCGGCTTGAACGTTGCGCGTTCCCCGGCCGCCGCCCGTCACAGCCGCTCACCGTCGTAGTACCGCTCTTCGACGCGCCGGTCGAACAGCCGCGAGAGGAGCGTCGTGAGCGGGCCGGCGACCCCCTCGCCGTCGCCGTCGACCGCGATGCCGTCGACGGTCGCCACGGGGCGGACCTCCCACGTGGAGTTCGTGAGGAAGGCCTCGTCGGCTTCGCGGACCGCGTCCGGCGCGTACGTCCCCTCCTCGACCGGGATCCCCTCCGACTCCGCGAGTTCGATCACCGTCGTCCGGGTGACGCCGGGCAGGATCGGTCCGTCCAGCGAGGGCGTCTTGAGCGCTGTCCCGTCGGCGAAGAAGAGGTTCGCGGTCGCGCCCTCCGCGACGTTGCCGTCGGGGTCGAGCATGAGCGCCTCGTCCGCGCCGGTGACGCGGAGTTCGAGCCGGGCCAAGATTCCGTTGAGATAGTTGTGCGTCTTCGCCGCGGCCGGGAGCGCGCGGCTCGCGGGCTTGCGCGTCTTGGTCGTCTGGAGCGCGGCGGGCCCGCCGTGGACCGGATCGCTCCCGACGCCGCCCCGGGGGAGCGGCTTCGCGATGACGACCACGGTCGGGTCGACCTCGGGCCGCGGGTCGAGCGTGCCGGGCTGCGTCCCGCGCGTGATCGAGAGCCTGACGTAGGCGTCCGCGAGGTCGTTCGCGGCGAGCGTCTCGTCGACGCGGCGTTTCAGCTCCGCGTCGGTGATCCCGTGGTCGAGCTTCAGCGTCTCGCAGGTGTCGGCGAGCCGGGCAGCGTGCGCGTCCCACCGGAAGACATCGCCGCCGTACGCGCGCATCGTCTCGAAGGCGGCGTCCCCGTAGGCGAACCCGCGGTCCTCCACCGAGACGGTCGCCTCCGCGGCCGGGACGAGGTCGCCGTCGACGTGGTACAGTCGCTCGCCGTCGCCGGTCGCCGCCGAGCGGTCGGTGTCGTCACTCATGCTCTTCGCACACCTCCACGAAGTTCCGGACCATGCGCTTCCCGCGCGGCGTGAGGATGCTCTCGGGGTGGAACTGGACGCCGACGTGCGGCTTCTCGCGGTGGCGCACGCCCATCACGACCTCGCGCTCCTCGTCGGTTCGCGCGGTCTCGACCAGCTCGTCCGGAAGGGCCTCGCGCTCGACGGAGAGCGAGTGGTACCGCCCGACGCGGAGCCGGTCGGGAAGGCCGGCGAAGACGCCCTCGCCGTCGTGGGTTATCGTCGAGGGCTTCCCGTGGACGACCTCCGGCGCGTGGCCGACCCGACTCCCCCGGCTCGCGCACAGCGCCTGGTGGCCGAGACAGACGCCGAACACCGGGCGGTCGAGCGCGAAGACGGCCGTCGAGACGCCCGCCTCAGCCGGGATTCCCGGCCCGGGCGAGACGACGACGCCGTCCGGGTCGAGCGCGCGGATCCCCGCGAGGTCGACCGCGTCGTTGCGGCGCACCGTCACCGCGCCGGCGACCTCGCCGACGTACTGGACGAGGTTGTACGCGAACGAGTCGTAGTTGTCGACGACGAGCACCCGCGCGTCGGCGTCGCCAGCGCCGGGACGCCAGCCGGCTCCCGCCGCCGCGGGCTCCGAATCGGGCCCAGCGCCCGTCTCGGCCTCGTCCACCGTCATCGCTCCGCCACCCCCTCAGCGGGTTCGTCGACCGCCATCTCGCCGGCGACGAGCGCCTCGTCGACCGCGCTCACCAGCGCCCAAGCCTTCGCGAGCGTCTCCTCGTACTCGGCGTCCGGGTCGGAGTCGTGGACGATCCCGGCCCCGACCCGGAGGTGGTACTCGGCGGCGCGGCGCACGAGCGTCCGGATGACGATGTTCAGCGTCGCGCGCCCGTCGAACCCGGCCGCGAACATCGACCCGGTGTACGGGCCCCGTCGGGTCGGCTCCAGCTCGTCGATGATCTCCATCGTCCGGGGCTTGGGCGCGCCCGTGATCGTCCCGCCGGGGAAGCAGGCCGCGACCGCGTCCGCGAGCCCAACGTCGGGCCGCGCCTCCCCCTCGATCAGGCTCACGAGGTGCATCACCTCGCTGTAGCGGTCGACGCGGCGGTACTCGCTCACCTCGACGGTACCGAACCGCGACACCTTGCCGAGGTCGTTGCGTTCCAGGTCGACCAGCATCGCGTGTTCGGCGCGCTCCTTCTCGTCGCCGGTCAGTTCGGTCTCCAGCCTGGCGTCCGCCGCCTCCGTCTCCCCGCGGGGGCGCGTCCCCGCGATCGGTTCGGTGACGAGGCGGGCGCCGCGGTCGGGGTCGTCGGTCGGCTCGCGCTCCAAGAGGAGCTCCGGGCTCGCGCTCACGAGGTCGACTCCGCTCGGGCGCTCGCCGAACTCGACCAGCCCGGAGTACGGGGCCGGGTTCACCGTCCGCAGGGCGTCGTACGCGTCGAGCGGGTGGACCGCGGCGGGCGCGGTCAGCCGCTGGGAGACGTTCGCCTGGAACGTGTCGCCCTCGCGGACGTACGCTTTGACCCGGCGGACCGCGTCGGCGTACCCCTCGCGGCCCACGTCGCTCTCGAAGGTCGCGCCGGCCGCGGCCGGGTCGGGCACTGGCCCCGAACTCGGGTCTCCACCCTCAATACGGTCTATCAGCGCCGCCGCCCGCTCGACGCCCCCGTCGAATACCGTGTCGAGCGCGTCGCGGTCGGCGTCGGGGTCGTCGAGTCCTGCCGGGACGCGCGGACAGGCGGTGACTCGGAGCGTGACGGACTCGGAACCGCCGTCGGCGTCGACAGGGCACTCCCACGCCGCGATCCGGTCGAAGAGCGCGGCCTGGAGCCGCGGGAGGCCGCGGTCGTCGACCGCTCCGGGACCGTCGGACGCCGGCGGCGGGAAGTCCTCCAGGTCGCGGGCGGCGTCGTAGGAGAGCCAGCCGAACGCGCCGCACGGGTACGGCACGTCGCAGTCGCCGCGGGCCAGCGTCTCGCCGTCGAGGAGTCCCTCTAGCGCCGTCAGCGAGGGCGACGGGCGCCGGTAGTCGCCGGTGGAGGCCGTCCGCCCGTCGCCGCCCGACCCCTTCCCCTCGCCGCTCGCGGTCGCGACGACCGCCTCGTCGGAGACGGTCAGCCGCTCGACCGGGTCGACGCCGAAGTAGCCCCATCCGGACTGGCCGCCGGTCGTCTCGTAGAAGACGCTGCCGGGGCCGCGCCGCGCCCGGCGGTAGGCCGCGAAGGGGTCGTCGACGTCGACCCGGAGTTCGACCGGGACCCGGGCGCCGTCCGGCGCCGCGGCCGCGACCGCGCGGAACCGGCCCCGGTCGGTGCGTACCGTTCGGTTCATGCGACTCTCTTCGACGGTGGCGGTGAAACAGTTGCGGTCGACCGGACTCGTCCCGGCCGTCAGAACTCGCTCGCGCGGTCGATCCACGTCGCGGCGCGCTTCTCGCCGACGCTCGTCCCCTCGGCCACGGCGGCCGCGTCCGCCGCGGCGAGATCGTCTATCGTCTCGATCCCGATCCCGGCGAGGCGCTCGGCGTACGCCGGGCCGATGCCCTTGATCTCCTCGACGCTCGGCCCGCGGTCGTCGTTGTCGACCGCGACTGCGTCCCCCTCGCCGGCCGCGGCCTCCGCCTGTTCGGCCGCCTCGTCGGTCGCGGTCTCATCGGGCTCGGACGCCTCGCCGTCGACGAGCGACCCGGTCGAGGCGGCGGCCTCCGTCTCGGCGGCGACCGGTTCCGCGTCGGCCTCGGCGTCTCCGTCGTCGGCGTCGGTCGCCGCGGGGTCGCCCTCGTCCGCGGCGGCCGCCGACTCGCTCCCGGCGGCCGGCTCCGTAGCCGTCGCGTCAGCGGCCGGTTCCGACTCCCGCTCGACGGTCACTTCTGTCTCGCCGGACTCCCGCTCGCTCGAACCGCTCCCGAAGCCGAGCTTCTCTTTGAGCTTCTGAAGTAGGGCCATTGCCCGCGGCTACACGTGCGAGATATTTAAAAACCGTCGCCGGGATCCGGTCGTCCCGTCTCGCGTGTTTATAAGTGGGATCGGGCCGTTCCGGCGGTATGGACGTTCTCAACCCCGTGATGTGGTCGGTCCACGTCGGCTTTGCCGTCCTCTGGGTCGGCAGCGTGCTGTTCGTCACCCTCGCGATTCTCCCCGCCGCGCTCCGGGGCGACATCGGCACGACCGCGCTCGGTTCGGTCGTCGGTCGGCTGCGCTGGATCACGCGGATCGGCGCCCTCGCGTTCGTCCTCACCGGCGGTCACATGGCGGGGACGCTGTACACCTTCGAGGGGCTGACGGGAACGCCCCGCGGCCACCTCGTGTTGACGATGCTCGGCCTGTGGTTCGTCGGCACCGGCCTCGTCGAGGTCGCCGGCTCGAAGCTGGCCGACGGGCTCGACGTCGACAAGCTCCGCGAGCCCGCCCGCGACGCCAAGCCGTTCCTCTACGGCGCGTCCGCCGTCTCCGTCGGGCTCATCGTCACGGCGGGGCTGCTCGCCAGCCCGGGACTGTTCTGAGGAGCGCGAGCGGCGGCGGTCGCTGACGGATGTCCGCGCCGCACCGGCCGGGCTACGCCTCGAAGAGCCGCTCGGCGTCGTCCGCCTGTCGGCGGTAGATCCCGCGCCCCTTCAGCCGCGGCACCTCGTGGCGGTGGAGCCGCTCCGCCGCCGTGTCGTACACGAGCGGGAAGACGTTCGTCCGCCCCCTCGCGACCGTGAACCCGGACATCGCCCCGAGGAGCGACGCGTCGGGGCCCGGCGTCGCGAACGTCACGTAGCCGATCGGGGTGGCCGACTCGCCGCCGTCAGCGCGTTCGGGTCGGGCGTCGATCCGGTCGACGAGCACGTCGCGGAACGCCGACGCGGTGTCGACGAGCGTCTCCGCGTCCGTCTCGTCCGCCTCGACGAGCGCCGCGAACACCGCCACGTCGCCGAGCGTGTCGTCCGTCTCGCGAGTCTCCCACAGGTGGTCGAGTCCGTCTACGTCCGCGTCGACCGCCTCGAAGCCGTGTCGGCGGCGGTTCGCGGCGACCGTCTCCCGGTAGGTTGGGATGTCCATAGGTCGTCCACGATCCGCATGGTAAAAAATGACACAGGTAGCTCCGGACCGGAAGACGTCCGCGAGACCCGGCGTCTTCCGCGTCGGGTATATACCACTCTATATCCCTCTTAGAAACCCTTAATCGGGCGTGACGGGACGCGCAGGTGTGAGCGAAGACGACGTCGCCACGTTCGGGTTCGTCTGTGTACAGAACGCCGGTCGTAGCCAGATGTCGGCCGTGTTCGCCGAACGCGAGCGCCGCGAGCGCGACCTCGGCGACCGCGTGGAGGTCGTCACCGGCGGGACCCACCCCGCGGACGAGGTCCACCCCGAGGTCGTGGCGGCGATGGCGGAGGTGGACATCGACCTTTCCGACCGCGTCCCCCGCGAGGTCTCGACCGCGGAGCTCGACGCGTGCGACGTGGTCGCGACGATGGGCTGTTCGACGCTGACGCTCCCGGACGGCGTCGAGGGGCGCGACTGGGCGCTCGACGACCCGCACGGGCAGGATATCGATCGTGTCCGGGATATCCGCGACGAGGTCGAGGGGCGCGTGCGCGACCTCTTCGATGAGTTCTTTGGCGAGGAGTAGGCGGCTCCGGCCGCGTATCCGTGCGACTCGGGGGTTTCTCTCGCCGCAGGATAGTCCCGGGCGGATTCGAACCGCGAGGACTCGCTTCGCTCGTCCTCTGGGCTCGAATCAATTCGGACACCTGCGGCTCGCGGAGTTGCTCGCCGCAGGATAGTCCCGGGCGGATTCGAACCGCCGTCAATGGCTGACTTCGGGCATCCGACGGGCGTTCTTGATGGAACACCCGACAGCCGCGCGTGAGCCGCAGACGCGGACGGATTCCCTCCAAAGGCCATTATGATTGGCCACTACACCACGGGACTTCGTATTCGGCTAACCGACGGGCACTCAAGTACGTTACTCTCCGCGACGAGACTGGGACGGCCCCGGCTACGCCCCCTCCTCGATCCGGTCGAACCGCTCCGCGAAGTTCTCGCGACAGGAGCCGCAACAGAAGTGGTACAGCGTCCCGTCGATCCGGGCCGACTCCCCCTCGGCGGTGACGGTGTTGCCGCACTCGACGCACTCGACCGCGAGGTCCGCGTCGCCGACCGCGGGCGACCACTCGTGGGCGTCAAGCAGCCGCACCGACAGGTCGCGCACGGCCGCCAGTCCGACCGCGTCGTCGACGAGGTCACGAGCGGTCCCCTCCTCGACGCGCGCGACGACCGTCACCTCGCCGTCTGCGGTGAGGAACGCGTGCTCGACGCGCTCGTGGCTCGCGACCGCCGCGTGAACGCGCTCGGCGTCCGCGGGCGCGACAGCGAGCGTCGCGAGGACCCGCAGCCCGTCGGAGAGCGCGTCACCGTCGATCCGAAGCGTGAATCCCTCGATGACGCCCACCTCGCGTAGTCGGTCGACCCGGTCCGACACCGCGGGCGCGGAGAGGTCCACGCGCTCGGCGATATCGCTGTACGGGCGCCGCGCGTCGGCCAGCAGCAACCGGATGATCTCCCGGTCCGTCTCGTCGAGCGTTCGCATGGGCGAGCGTTCGCCCGGCGCGGGCAAAAGGCGTCCGGGAGGGGCGGGCGGTCGCGGGACCCGGTCGGCGTCGGGAACACGGGACGGTGGCGGGGAAACCGGTCGGCGTCGGGGGCGACGGAAAGGCAGTTGTGCCCGGGACGCGAACGGGCGTCCATGACGACGATAGACATCGACGGGATGTCGTGTACCGGCTGCGAGGACAACGTGACCGGCGCGCTCGGCGAGCTGCCGGGCGTCGAGTCCGCGAGCGCGGACCACGAGGCGGGCACCGCGACCGTGAAGGGCGACGTGGACGTGGACGCGGTCGTGGCCGCCATCGAGGACGCCGGCTACGAGGCGTCGGCGTAGGAGACCCGACGTGCGGACGGAGCACCGCACACCCCGAACCGCCGACTTTTTTCGCCCGAGCGCGCTCGCCGAGACATGGACAGCGTACTCGTCACCGGGGGCGCGGGCGGCGTCGGCGCGTGGACGGTCGACGCGCTCGCCGACGCGGGCCGCGAGGTCGTCGCCGTCGACCGCGAAGCCCCGCCGACTGAGGAGCGCCGGGACGGCGTCGACTACGTGGCGGCGGACCTCACCGACTACGGCGAGACGCGACAGGTGGTCGACGCGGCCGCGCCCGACGCGGTCGTCCACCTCGCCGCGATCCCGCACCCCGAGGACCACGCCGGGTCGCGCGTGTTCGCGAACAACGTCGAGAGCGCGTACAACGTCTTCGACGCCGCCGGGGCCGCGGGCGCGCGGATCGTCTGGGCGTCGAGCGAGAGCTGCTACGGCACGGTCTTCGCGGCGGACGACTGGCTGCCCGACCGCCTCCCGATCGACGAGGAGACGCCGACCCAGCCCGAGGACCCGTACGGCCTCTCGAAGGTCGTCGGCGAGGAGGTGGCCGCCGCGGCGGCCCGCCGACACGGCGTCCCCGCCGTCTCGCTGCGCCTCTCGTGGGTCACGTTCCCGGGCGACGAGCGGCGCCGCGAGGCGCGCGAGACGTTCGACCCCGCGACCGCGGCCCCGAGCGGGAACTGCTGGTCGTGCGTCGACGTGCGCGACGTGGTCGCGGCGGTCGAGGCCGCGATCGACCCCGAAACAGCGGTCGACGGCCACGAGGCGGTGCTGATCGTCGTCGCGGAGAACTTCCTCGGTCGCGACACCGCGGCGACGATCGAGGCGGTCCGCGGCGAACTCCCCGCGGAGTGCGACCTCGACGGCGACGAGTCGATTTTCGACTGCTCGAAGGCGAAGCGCCTGCTCGGGTGGGAACCGGGCCACTCGTGGCGCGGTAGCGTCGCGATCGGCGGCGAACCGCCCTCTCGCCCGAGGCTCGCGGCCGGACGTACCGGAGCCGTTCCCGCGGCCGACGCGGCTCGAACGGACACGCATATTTATATATTTTGAAACTAGGTATGAAACGTTACCATGTCGCGGCGCACGGGCCGGACGGGCCGCTCTCAGAGCGAACGGGGACCTGGGCACGGTGGAGACGGACGTGAACGCAGCAGATATCGGGGCGAAAGAGAGGGGCCCCGGCGGTCTGAGCGGTCACAGCGATCCGTCGGCTCTCGACGGCTCGGAGGCGCGAGGCGGAGCCTCCTCTCAGTGTCGGGGATCGCGCTACTGACAGCGACGAAGGCGACTGACGCGGCCACGACCGCGGTCGGGCTCGCGTACGTCCCCGGGATCTACGAGGCGAACACCGCGGCGGCGTTCCTGTTCCGTCGGATGGGAGTCGCCGACGGACTGCTCGTTACGTCGTTCTGCGTCGTCGTCGCGATCGCGTTGGTCACCGAAGTCGCCTCTATCGCCGTGTGCGCGCGGCGGGCGGACGCTCACCTCGCATCGGTGGTGCGGTTGGTCGGGTACGGGATCCCCTCGGCGCTGTTCGCGGCGGTATCGGTGTACAACGTGACACAGCTGGTGGCCGGTATCGAAGCCGCTGTGCCGCTGTGAGGGACGAGAGCCGCGGCCGCGACGGTTGTCAGTCGCGGTCGGGAGCCCGAGACGGCTGACCGTCGGTCCGAAGCGTCGCTTTGGAGAACGGGTTCCAGAGCGTCGCCTCTTCAACGTCCCAGAACTCCTCGTCGCATGAGGGACACGAGGGTTCCGACAGCATCGACAGATCGACTGCCATGCCGCAGTTCTCGCACTGTCCCGAGTCGATCCCTTTACGAATCGCCTGCTTTCGAAGAGCTTCGAGCGCCTCGCGGTCCTGTTCGGTTGCGGAAACCGAGTCGATGGCGTCTTCGAGGGCCTCGATCCGATCGTCGAAGCCCTGAACGGCATCGAGGACCCGCTCGAACAGCGCCTCGATCTGGTCAAACTCCCCGTCTATCCACGCCTCGAACTCGTCCTGTGTCGCCTCGACGTCTTCGAGGCTCGCTTCGACGTCGTCGATCCGGCTTTCCACGTCAACGTCCGACTGTTCCACCCGGGACTCGAGCGATTGGATCTCGCTGTGAAGCCGGGTGACGTCGTCGGAGAGCCGGTCGGTGAACTCCTCCTGGCGAGACCGCTGCTGTTCGACATCGAGCGAGAGGTCGGCCATCTGCCGTCTGAGCTCCGCGACCCGCCTCGCGAGTTCCATCTCCGTCGAGCTGAGATCGTCACGGGGGTCGAGGTCGTCCGGGTCGAGCGGTTCCGATGTCTCGGAGTCCGGGAACTCCGACATCTTGGAGTCCGGGAATTCCGATGTCTCGTCCCCGTCGGTCCCCGAACGTCCGTCGTCCGCGCCGTTCTCATTGCGGAGCGCCTCTTCTCTGCGATCGCCGGCGCGATCCGAGTTCTCCGGGTCGGAAACGCTGTTAAGCCCGATATCGCCCATCTCATCGAGGGCCCAGAACGCGGAGACCAGCTGATTGAGAAGCTCGTGTTCCGTCATCCCTCGGGACTCGGCGGTGTGTCTCACCCACTGCTGAAAGGTGTCGGCGTCGACCGCCGTGTCGCTTTCGGAGTCCCGAGAACCCATCACAGAGCTATTTAGGGCGTTCCTCCGTTTAAGATTTGGTGTTAGCATCGGCCCGCGTCGAACGAGTTTAATTCGATCTGTGACGAAACGAGTCGCGAGGGGAGAGCGAAGCACCGCCGTGACCGGTCCCGCTTGCTTCGCCTCGCACGGAACCGGTCTGCCGCGTCCGATATTCGGCAGGTGCCGATGCTTTTATAACATGAAACTACTAAGCTCATAAACGGTATCGAGATGTCACTACGCAGGGGCCGTCTCTCCGCGTCGGTCGCCCCCGTCCTCCGACCGCGGCTCGCTCCTCGGTCAGAGGGGGAGAGCGACTCTCGGCACACGTCGGCGGTGAGCGACTGGCTCCGGCTTGTTCGGGCGCGTTGGCGGCGATGACCGAGTCCGACGACTCAGACGGTGAGCGCTCCCAGAGCCGGGGCGACCGTGCGAGCCGGTTCGACGATATTGCCGCCGAGTTCACCGACAAGTTCGGGACGCAAGCGTCCGAGAGCTCCGAATCGCGTCCCCGGGACGAGTCCCTTGATGACGACAGCCCTCCCACTGACCGGGCGAGCGATCCGGATTCCGGGACCGACGACTGGGAGTGGGTCGGCAACGACGGGGACGAGGACACGGCCAAACAGAACTCGCCGGAAGTCCCCGAGAGCGGCGTTCCGGAGCGGTCGGGGGAAAACGGTTGGCTGTGGAACGACTCGGAGGCAGAAAGCCGTCCAACGGAAGCCGAGGCGACCGACTCCGGGCCGACAGATGACGACCCGCCGGTGAGAGACGGAGCGCCCGACCGCGGTCCAACCGGAGACGACGCGGAGCGAACCGCGTCCGATGCGGGAGCGGAGCGGAGTACAGACGGCCGGAGAGAAGAAGACGACGGTCGGATCTGGGATAGGGGGTCACCGACGGAGAGCCCCGCTACGTCCACCGAGACGACCGCGCCTGCGCCGGGCGGGGACCCGACGGCCAACTTCTCTGCCGCCGAGCCTGCGGGCTCGGCCGGATCCGAGCCCGCCGGAGACGAAGCGGCGCTTTCCGACTTGGTAGAATTTACCCCGGGGACGAACGTTCTGATCCAGTCGGAGTCGCGGTCGGAGCGGACCCGACGCGGTTGTCGCGAACTGCTGTTCGTCGATAAGTCCGATCACGCCCCGTACGTCCTGCTCATCCGTTATCAGCCGATGGATGGGGAGCGGCTGCGACGCATCGCCGCGGAGGGGTATCGAACGCACGTCGTCTCCGTTGGGTACGCGCAGTCGGTCCCGCCGGCGGTCGACGAGACGGTCGAAGTCACGCAGATCAACAACCCGAATGATATCACGCGGCTGGGGATCACCGTCTCGCGGATCACGCAGGGGTGGTCGGGAGGCAACCGTGGGATCCGCGTCTGCTACGACTCGCTGAACGTCCTCCTCAACTACAGAGACGTTAAGAACGCGTTTCGGTTCCTCCACGTGTTCCTCAGTACGTTCACCAAGACGGACGCGCTCGCGCACTTTCACGCCGATCCGCTCGAAGGGGACCCACAGTCGATCAACACGCTAAAACCGCTGTTCGACGAAGTCATCTCGATCGACTCGACCGGGACGTACGCGGAGTAGATGATAGTGGCACCACCAGACACGCGACGGGAACCGCCAGTTGGGGCAGCCTCGTGAGTGACCTCGATCGGTCGCTACAAGTTCGTGCGTTCCTCGAAAGCTGGTCCGGCGTCTTCCTCGCCGTGCTTCTCGTTCTCGCCGCGGTCGGCGGGTGGTGGAGCTATCAGGTCCACGCGACGCAGGACATCGAGCGGGAGGAGGTCGTCGTCGAACAGTGGAGCGAGTCGACGACGTACGAACACAGCGCGGTGATCACGAACGACTCCCTCGTGTTCGAGGAGGGCGAACGGGTGCGAAACCGACCGGTGTACTACGTGAACCTCACCAGAGAGCTTGACGTGACGTACGCGTACGAACACACGGCCGAGACTGGGTCGGTGAACGTCACCACTGACGTCCGACTCCAGTACCGGGGCGTCGAGGGGGACACGGTGCTGTGGCAGTACGCCGAGCCGCTGGCGAGCGGCCGGGACGAAGGGGTCACAAACGAGGAGAATCACACCGTCGAGGCGGCCGTAGAGATCGAGTCCGTGTTCGAACGGATCCGTACGATCGAACAACAGCTCGGCGCCGCCGGAACCATCGAGATCCGGATCGTCGCGGCGTCGTCCGTCGAGGGGACGCTGGCGGGCCAGCCGGTGAGCGAGACCTACGAGAGTACGATGCCGATGACGGTCAACCCGCAGACCTTCCGCGTGCTGGAGATGAACACCGTCGACGAATCCGGCCAGCGAACGGAGACGGTCGAGCAGCCCGTCGATCCGGGAACGACCGAGGCGGTCGGATCGATACTGCTCGTTCTCCTCGGAGTCGGCGGCGCCGCCGGAATGTTGTTCGCTCAACGGAGCGGGTACGCCACCGTCTCTCCCGAGGAACGTGAGATTCTGGAGATCCGACAGCAGGAACAGGAGTTCTCCGAGTGGATAACCCGCGGTACGTTCCCGTCGGAACGCGACTACGAGGCGACGATCCTCGTCGACGACCTAGAGGGGTTAGTCGACGTCGCGATAGACACTAACAAGCGCGTCATCAAAGACGAGCAGCTCGGAGTGAGTTCGGTCCTCGACGGCGACTTCGCGTATCTCTACGTCCGACCGGACTCCCCGGCGAGCGACTGGCTAGTCAACTACGCCGACATGACGATGGACGAGTTCGACCGATTCGACGACTAACCGGCTTCGAGTCGGAAAGCGAGGGCACCCGTCTAGGTAAGCGACTCGCGACCGGACGGCCCGGATACGACCACTTCGACGGTCGGTCGTCGGTAACGTCGCCTTGACTACCTCCTGCGCCTGCCGCCGCAGGCATCCCACCCGCTTAGCAATCCGGTGTCTGACCGCAGGGTGCCCGCCGTCGAACGTCGATGGCAGAACGTCTGAGTGAGCTGAGCCGCGTTCCACGTGCCTGCGGCTCACAGCGGCTCATCGAGGTCGCCGAGCCGGTACTGTCGATTCTGGACCACCTGCGCGACGGAGGAGACGAGAAAGGCCGCGAGGACGATCGCCGCCCACCCCAACTCCGGGACCGTCTCTGTCGGAACGAATCCGATCCAGACGCCCCCGAGGACGACGGCGGACAGGAGCGAGAGCCCCAGGTAGTAGACCCCCCACGGGATCGATCCCTCCGGGACGACGTCGAGGTACACATCGAGTTCGGTGGCATTCTCGGTGAGTTCGACCTCGTCGCCGTCGAACTCGATCATCCCGGCGTCGGCCAGCCGGTCGAGGTGCGTCTGCTGGAGCGAGGTGTACACGCGTTTGCGTTCGGCCGAGGTGAGCTCCGCCACCGACTTGTCCTGCTCGCGGGCGGCCACCCGTTCGGCGAGGTCGGAGAGCGTGAGGGGTTCGTCCGCCTGCTTACAGAAATGGATCACATATCGCCGGCGGTGGTTGCTCAACAGGTCGTACAGTTCGTCCTTCTCGGGCTGCGTGTACTTTTTCTGGTCGGAGATCGACACGTCAGGCCACCTCCGGCGGTACCCGAGTCGGACCGAGCGCCGCGCTCGTCCGGGTCGACCACGTCATCTCCGTACCTCTCGTGCGTCAGGTTCGGGGATCGTGAGCCGTCTGGAGGCGCGCGTTCGTCCGAGCTCCGGAGGCCGAGGTATGCTCCCACACATACTGTCAGAGCGACTAACGCGAGTTGACATAATTATTCGGGTGTCGGGCCGGACTCAGTCGAGTCCGAGTGCGCTCGCGACCGCGTCGGCGTACGACACCCCGTTGAACGATGTGATCCCCGTGTCTCGTGCCGTCATCGCATTGTTACGGGCAGTGAGCGCCTCGTCGATCGTGGTGACAATCTGTCGGGATTGGCCGCCTCCTCCAGCGATGTCTCCCGGAAGAGCATTGAGAAAAGAACGCGGCCTACGAAGCGTGAGGAGGGGTATTATTAGTCTCCCGCGCTGTCGCTGCCGACCCGTATGCTCTCAACCAGATGTACGGTATCGTATTCGCCGCCGCCGTTGAACACGTCATTTGTGCCCGGAGCAGCAGCTTCGGCGATATCATCGCTAATGCTACCGACCGTGAGGTCTATCTTGAGACCAATCTGCTCAGTTTCGCCAGGATTGACCGATGTCGTGGCTTTCAACGTTTGTGAACTCACAGATCCGCCGGGACTCCCATTGGTCGAGATCTTCCCACCGTCTCCGCCTTCGTTGTAGAACTCGTATGCCTGAATGAGGTCTTGTTTCTTTATCGGACCATCGTTGACATCCGCGCCGTACAGGTTAAATCGGATCCCAACCTCGCGGGTCTCTGTCCCTTCGTTGGTAACTTGAAGGAAGTTATCGAATTTGAATTCTTCGAAGTTTTGTACGGCGGTTTCGACCTCGAGATCGCTGTTCGTCCTATCGTTCGCATACGCGGCCGGGAGCTCGTCAGGCTCGAGACCGTTGAGACCGCTGTCACCGCTGAAGAGATCGTCACTCCCGCCGTAGAACTTGCCACTAGGGTTGTCTAGATAGGCACCATCACCATTGCGGAAGCTGTCACCCGCTTCCAGAACGAGGTTGTCCTCGACGACGACCCTGAAGTCGGCAGTCGACGTCGCCGAGGCCGAGAACGCCGCCGACGAGAACACCGCTCCGCTCCCTGTTGCCAACGCCCCGAGTCCGACCACCATGCTGCGTCGTTTAACCATATGGCTTCCACCTACCTCACATCAGCGGTCCCGTCCACTTAGTATTAATCCAGCTGAAACGTTTGAAGGGTCGGCTTGAAGCACGGCGCCCCTTCAATGTCCGTTTCAGGTGGTGCTTGACCGCGCGAGCGGAGGTACCGAAATCAGTGGACGAGAGCCGGATGCCTCCACACGACGTGCGTTTGTGAGACACGTTGGCTCACCACAGTCGGCAGATTCGTCACGAACCTCTCAGCGACCGGTCACTCCTTGTCGATCGCGGCGATCTCCAGCGTGACGTTCGCTGAATCAGGAAGCTCTTCGAGGCCAGACGAACTGTCGGCAATCAGGTCCACCACGATACCGAACGTGACCGCGTCGCCGGAATCAAACGTCTCGCCGGTGTCTGCGAGGAGGGTCGTCTCCCCCTGTGCCCGCTCCGTCGATACGTCGTCGCCGGAGACCACGCGGAGCGTCTCCGCGACCTTCGACGCGTCGGGGTCCTCGTCGGTCGCCGAAAACGAGAATTCGAGTCGGTCGTACGGCACGTCGCCGTTGTTCGTCACCTCGATAAGGTCCTCGAACCGCGAGATCGCCCGCTGGTTCAGTTTCTGTATCACGATCTCGGTGACCTCGCCGTCGTCGTCGGCCCTGACGTACTCGTCGCCCGTGCGACCGGGCGTCAACGTCAGCTCCGAGACGACGACCACTCGGAGGTCGGCGGCCGCGGCCGTGCCGGAGAGGAACGACCCCGAGGTAACGGCGGCGCTCCCGACCGCCGCGGAGAGGAGGCCGATCGTCGTCTGTCGTCGTGTCGGCATTGAGTGAGGCCGCGTCCGGTCGCGGTTCGTGTCCACATCTCGGGAGCCGAGCCTTTTGTATTGGCGGGCTTTCCCCCGACGGCATGGGTGCTGACACCGGGGATCTGCCGCCGCCCGAGAGTTCAAGCGGGGCGATACCGATTCTGCCACCGCTTGAACGTCGTCCAAGCGGGGCAATACAAAGTGGGTAGGGGCACATGGTGTAGATATGGCAAGTAGACGAAGCGTCCTGATCGGACTGGGCAGTTTAGTAGCGGGCGGCGGCGCGCTCCTCGGTACGGGCGCGTTCACGACTGTGACGGCGGAGCGGACGGTCAACGTTGAGACCGCAGGTGACGCTAGCGCGTTCCTCGGGCTGGCGCCTGCGGATCGTGATAGTGATGCCGATGGGACGCAAAACGAATATGTCGCTAGCCCGGGAGATGGCACTCTTGAGATAACCCTCGTAAATGACGATGAAACCGCGGGTAACGCTACCGGTCTCAATCAGAATGCAAGAACCGTCTTCCGGAATCTGGTAACGGTTACGAATAATGGTACACAAGAAGTAACGTCACTTGAACTAGATTTCATTGGAGAGGAGAATGATAATTTATCAGATTCTGAGATCAACAATGTATTTAGTTTCACTGTCTCGCCGACTGACGGGACCAGTAACCGAGACACAGTCTCGGACGATAGTGATATTCTCACCGACAGCAACAGTATCCCCGGGGCACTCGGGCCGGGGAGTTCAATCAACTTCGGACTTGAAATTGATCTTCTTAACAATAGTGTTACCGAGATTCCAGCGGATAGTAGCTTCACGCTTGAGATAACCGCTGAAACTTCGAACTCCGCGTAAGAAGCAAAATAGCTTATTGGCGGTGAGAAGCGCTCACACACCCTTTTATCGTTATAGCAATCGTCTTCTGCTGATGACAACCGAAGACGCCAGTAAGGATCAACTTCTCAACGAGATCCGCCGACTCCACGACGAGCTGGAGAAGGTCCCATCATATCAGGAAATGAATGACCACGGAGAGGTGTATACACATACTCTCGTGTGTTTGGTTCGTGGAATGATACAGTTGAGTCGGTGGATACGTCTCACGTCCAAACCTAACTCCCAGGTCAAAAGAAGAACTGTTAGCTGAGTTAGAGAGTGGCTAAGAATTGTAATTGAACGTCGACCGCCGTCAACGCTATACGTTGGCCGCACAAAATTAAGGACTGTTGGCTGGTCCCAGTGAACTAATTCCATGAGTCGAAAACGGAGCCGAGACCGCTCGCGCGGCGGGTCGAGCGGAATCATCAGCCGCCGCGGGGTCATCGCCGCGCTCGCGGTTGGCGGTATCGGAGCCGCGGCCCTCGAGAGCACCGGCGCCTTCAGCGCGGTCGACTCGCGACGGGATGTCAGTGTCGTGTCGACAGACGACGACGAGGCGTTCATGCGCATCACCGGCGGACAGGTGAGCGGGTCCGACGGGGATACCGTCACGCTGTTCGGGTTGACGAATCAGTTCGATCAGCCGCTGACGTCGGTTTCGGCGACGGTCGTGAGCTCTGGAAACCCGATCGACCCGGGGACGGTACAGACGCCCGACCGGCTCTCACCCGGCGGCTCCGGCGACGTACGAGCGGCGCTCAATTGCGGCACCGACGGCGCGGTGAAGCTCCGAATCGTCGCCGCAAGTGCGAATCAGCGCGTCGAGTTCACGCGGACCGCCCAGGTCACGTGCGAGAGCGTCGACGTGTGCGCGCCCCGACGACTTCCCGCCGGCTGTACTGTCAACGAGGTCCCGAACAACTCCACCGATTGTAGCGTCGTCATCGACACGCCGAACCAGATCAAAGAGCAGATTACGGGTAACACCACGATCGGCGGTGCGGCCGAATTTCATTCGAAAAGCCAGATCGACCTGACGCTCAGAGGGAACTCGGAGATCCGAAAGTATCTCAAGGTTAAGACGCCCAGCCAGATCGGCTTGGATTTCGGCGGCAATAGTCGCGTCCAGGGCGGCGTTAAGATACGGAGCAAGTCACAGCTCGATTTTGGCGTTTCGACGCATGTCGAAGGCGGTATTTGTGTCGAGGACGCCGGAGAAGTGAAGCTCACACCGAGTAACGCCACGATTGACGGCGAGGTCTCGCTGACCTCCAACGATCAGGTGACCGTCGATAGCTTAAAAAATGCGACGACCGGTCCCATTACGATCGACGCCAGCGGTCAGGTGAAGTTCGATAAGACGCGGAACTCGACGGTGAATGGGCCGGTATCAGTAACTGCGGCTGGGCAAGTCAAGCTGGACAAACTGGAAGCGGTCTCGACCGGTTCCATTACGGTCGACGCCAAAGGGCAAGTGGATATCGTCAGTGAGCGTGACTCGACCGTCGACGGGGCTATCGAGATTACGGACGCTGGCGGTCAGATCACGCTCGATTTGGCGGCGACTGAGATCTCCGAGGGGGTTTCGTTGGCCAATAAGAGCCAAGTGAAAATGTCACAGACAGACGGATCAACTATCGGATCAGCCGTCGACATAGACACCGAGAGTCAAGTGGAGGTCGATCTGACTGGATCTTCGATTGAAGACGACCTGGACATCAAAACCAAAAGCCAGGTCAAAATTGACCTGACAGATAGTCAAGTGGATGGAACAGTTACGATCGAGACGCAGAGCCAGGTCGACGTTATACTGAACAACTCGTCGGTCACGGGTGATCTCTCCATCTCGACACCGAGCCAGATCACCGTTTCTGACTGTTCGGCTGTCGAAGGGGAAGTCAGCCCACGGAAGGCGTGTCAATAGAACTGAGACCCCGAACTGACCCGTTAGAATCACTTAGGACCTGACCGTCTTTCGCCTGCTTGGGGTGAGGATCGCGAGAGCAGAGCAGACGATTAACGTTTCCGAAGAAGTGACGCGATCGCGTTTCTCGGGATCGAGGTCGCTGATCGTCCTGACAACGCTGTCGACAGAACTCCGGGCACTTTGGTGGCGCGAATCACGCTTCTCGTTCAGATTCCCCCCGCGCTTATACCGGCGACGGCGCAAAGCGTGACACGAACCGGATGCCCCGCGACACCGACGCGACGGTCCTGATAATCGAAGCCGACAGCGAGGCGGTCGCGGAGTACGCCGACTGGCTGGAGGGGTACGCGGTCCGGACCGCGGCTGACGGCGAGCGTGCGCTCGACGCGCTCGACACGGACGTCGACGTGGTGCTTCTCGACGGCGAACTCTCTGACCCGACGGCCGAGGAGCTGCTCGGCCGGATCCGGGCCCGTCGCCCCGGCTGCCAGATCGGTCTTCTCTCGGGTGTGAGCGTCGGTGACGACGTCCTTCGGCTCGACATGGACGAGTACGTCCCGCGGCCGATCGACCGCGACGAGCTCCGCGAGACGGTCGCCCGGCTCGTCGACCACGGCGCCGTCGAGGGCGCCGTCGAGAGGTACCTCTCGCTCGTGGCTCGACGCCGACGGATCGAGACGCGACGGGACGACGCGGACCTGGCCGACGACGAGCGCTACCGAGAGCTGACCGGCGAGATCGCCGCCCGTCAGAGACAGATCAACACGCTGCTCGCGGAGGTCGGCGATTCGGCCGCGGGTAGGAGCGATGAGACGGGCGCCACGTCCCCCGATGACGTCCAGACGACCAAGAGCGGCGCGGGCGGACCGCTGTACCGAACTCGTCCCCGCGAGTTCTACGGCCTCTGGTTTCTCGCCGCGCTCACGTACGGGATCGGTGACGTCGTCTCGACGCTGTACGCGACCGTGGCGGTCCCCGGACTCATCGAGGCGAACCCGATCGTCGGGACGCTGCTCTCCTCGAGCGGGCTCCCCGGGTTCCTCCTGTTGAAGCTGCTCGTATTGTTCGTGTTGATCTCCGTCAGCGTCCAGGGCGCGCGACAGCGCGAACGGTTCTCGTACTACTGGCCGCCGGTCGTTGCGACCGGGATTGGACTGCTGCTCACCGGCTGGAACGTCCGACTGGTGATCGGGGCGTGACCGGCCTGGGCGGCGGATCGTTCACCGCCACCGCCTGATGGTCCGGCGAACGCGATCGGAGAAGGACAGCTCACGGCCGCGGTCCCGGAACCGGAACGGACTGAGTCCGACCGAGATGACGTACACGAGGGTCACCACCGCGACGATCACGGCGTCGATCGCGGCGACGGCGAGGTACGGGTGGACCGCGTGAAGCGAGAAGATAACCGACGCGGGGAGGAACTGAACGTACTGCCACTCGGAGACCGATCTGACGTACGCGCCCGTCTCCTCGGGCGCGTGGAGAGTGACCGCCGTCGACGCGGTCTCTCCGCGGGCCGGAACGAGCGAGGCGTCGGCGACGTCGACGCCGGTGCTGGCCGCGTTTACCGTCGCGATTCGCGGAATGAAGCCCTCGTTAGTGAAGTTGTAGCTGTACTCCACCGAGCCGCCGCGTTCGATGACGGTCGGGTCCGAGCTCGGCGTCTGTGAGCTCACGATCGTAATGTCGTTCGTCCCCGACGGGACTACCATGCTCGCGGTGGCCGGGACGGTGATGAGGAGCAGGATCACCGCGAGGATCAGGACCGAGCTCATCTCGCTGCGCCGGTCGCGCGAGCGGTCGCCGCGCTTGGACCGGCGGTTCGTCCCGCCGATGCCCTCGGCGAGGAGGCTGTACGCGAGCAACAGGATGCCGACAAGAACCATCGACGAGCCGGCGTTCCCCTCGGCGAGCCCGCCAAGTCCGGGGATCCCGGAGAGCGCCGACGCGGCGGCCGCGAATCCTGCCTGAAGCGCTAAGACGACCTGTCCGATCCGCGGGATCACGACAACCTCGCCGCCGAGCTCCAGCGCGACCGCGACGATCTGCGACTCCTGTACCGGCGGCTCCGGCCCGTCCTGATCGGTGAACGGATTGGCGTCGCCGCGCGTGACGTACCCCTGATCGGTCTCGTCGACGATCCGGTGGGTGGTCAGCCCGCCGCCCTGAAGCTGCTGGGCCTCGAAAGTCACGACGTCTCCTTCGCCCACGTCACCGGCGATCGCCGGTGGGACGGCGATGAAGCCGTCACCGGGCGCCATCTCCGCCGGTTGAGCGTTCATACTTCCGGTCAACACGAACCCGAGGACGATCGGCTGGCCGAGCTGTTGGCCGATGAGCATGGCTACGACGAGGAGGACGAGAACCGCAGTCGCACCGGATCCGGCCGCCGATCGGAGGTTCATTGGAAGACAGCTCCCAGTTATCAGAGATACGTGGGCCGAACGTATAGCTCGTTCGGCGGGATACTACCGTTTGAGAGTCGACTCGAAGGTTCCAAGCGTGTAGACAGACGAGCGGGTTCCGCCGAAAAAGAAGCCGACCGGTCGCAGATGAGCGATAGTTTATATTAACAATTTTATACAAACGCATCTAAATAAATAGTATGATATATAACACGTCAACACGATATATCAGTATGTCGAAACCCTCCCTCTGCGACGGAGAGAGAGTTCCGTCATCGACTCACGCCTACGAGAGCAACGGTGAACTACCCCACCCTACTCGCTCACGGCTGACGCCATTCGCTCCTTGAGGGTGGGGCTTCCTGTTTCCACGACGCGCTTTGCAGATACAGGCGTATCCACAGGGAGCGCAGTCTCCACAGGCGTTGATTCGGAGTATCCCACTCCTACTTCTTCAAGACCACGAGAAAGGATGTTCCACGCCGCGTTCGCATCCCTATCCGCTTCAAATCCACACGCCGGACAGGAGTGTTCGCGCATCCACAGCGGTTTCTCAGTCTTCACACCACAGGAAGCGCACTCTTTTGTCGTCCCGCGCGGGTTCACGGCGACGAAGTGCGTCCCTTCACGTTCACACTTGTATTCGAGCATCCCCAGGAACGTTCCCCACGCCACTCCCGCCCGATTTCGTGAGTTTCTGGGGAGTTCGACCAGCCCTTTTACATCCAAGTCCTCAACAGCCACCAAGTCGTACTCTGTGGCGTAGTAGTTCGACAGCTTGTGGAGAAAGTCGCGGCGCTTTCGCTTGAGATCAGCGTGGCGTTCCGCCACGGTTTGTCGTTGTGTCTCCCAATTCGTAGAGCCGTGTTCCTTCCGCGAAAGGTCGCGTTGGGCGCGTTCCAATCGTTCGCGCTCGTCGCTGAAGTCGGGACTTTCGATGGCGTACCCATCGGTGTCGTGGGCATACTTGAGAATCCCCACGTCGATACCAACGCACCGATCTGGATCGGTTGGTTTCTCAGGTGTCTCTTTCCCGTCGACAACGAATGAAGCGAACCAGTCCCCAGTTGGCTCCTTCTTAATCGTGACTTGTTTGATCGTCTCGGTGTCGGGGATTGTGCGGTGTTTGATGAGTGGAACATCCGCAAGTTTCGACAGCGACAATACGGTCTGACCGTTCTTACTATCGAACTCGAAGCCAGACTGTATGTAGGTGAAACTGCGGAAGTCCTTGGGAGCCTTCCAGTTGAGGCTTCCGACGTTGTAGCCGTTCTGTTTCAACTGGGAGAGGGCTTTGATGCTGTCTTCGATACGCATGACAGCGGCTTGTGCGACCGTTGAATAGAGGTCATTTAGTTCATCCCACCAGAGTTTAAGATCGGTGAGCTGATCGCGTACTTGGCGTACTCGTTGGGTGAGTGTTCCCGCCGATTCGGGGATTTTCTCAAATTCGGTGAGTGCGTGATTGTAGAGTTGCCTACAGGTATCTCGGTGTTGATCCAACAGCTCACGTTGTTCAGGCGTGGGATCAAGCCGGAATCTGTAGGTGTAGCGCATTGACTATTCGTCGGGGGTTGAGGTTCGGACGATTTTCACGTCTGCACCACGCCATCGCTTCGGAACGAGAACGTGTGCGCCGTTGCCGGTCGGCTTCACCTCTCCCTCGATGACTTCGTGACCTTCTACTTCGTGTCTATCCATCATTTGTGTTTAAACATTATTTCAAATTAACTCTATCGGTGAGGTGGTTAGGCAGCGAGTACGAACGTGTTTGAGACATGATGACGGCGGTGTATCCCCTCCCTACTCGCTCCCGCTGGTCGCTCCTTGAGGAAGGGGGCTTACCGCCTGTATTCTGCTAAAGGCACTGTTAGTCGGTACGTCCTTGATCTCGAAGCACGCGACCTCGTCACGATCGATCGGCGTGGCCAACAAAACACCATCCAGCTCACCGCGTTGGGGCAGACGGCCGTCGAAGCGTGTCTTGACGACGCACAAGCGCTCATCCACCCGAATCAGCGCCAACTGGGGGAGCGTCTTACTGCGACCCCTCAGAAACTCACAAGTACAGTGTCGCCCCGCCGGGCGGAGGGCCCCACTACTGAGGAGTGGATCACGACAACTGGAACGACGGACGACGACGCCGAGTACGTCCAGTGGCTCACCGACCCAAAGGCCAGCTCCCCAACCAAACGCCACCAGCGATTCGCCATCCCTGCCACTGATGACAGCATCACGCTCGTCGACGATCCACTCGACGCATTCGAGGACGGCCGTGTCGCGTATCTCAGCCACACCGATACAGAAACACTCGTCATCTGCCAGTGGGGTGGCCCTCTCGCCACGTTGGGACGTCTCGCGAGCGCCTTACTGAGCGAGAAAGCACTCGAACACATCCTCACCCCAACACGGCTTGGCCACCAGTTCGAGAACATTACTGACTCCGCTGAAGACACACCCCGAATCATCCAGCATGGCCACCAAGTGGGGTGGTTCAGCGACGACGAAGCCACCTACCACGCCTGGCGGGATCGAATCACCACCGTTCGCGATCAGTTGCTCGCGCGCCTCGCTGAGCTCACGAACAGTGATGACACCGCTGCCCGCAGCGACCTTTTCGCAGATCTTCACGGGCTCGTCGCCTCTGTCACCCAACTGTACCAGGCGGCCGGACTCAACCTCACAACCACGCTCAGAGTCCCAGACACGGCTGCCCTCGCTCGCAATCACAAGACCCGAGAAGACTTCTGTGAGTTCCTCGCCAAGACAGTCCCCAAACAATCTGTCTACGGCATTCACTCGGGGTACCGACTGCTGTTCGAAGAGCGCCCGGCAAAACTGTGCCGGCGACTGCCCTACGACGTCGACCCAACTGACCAACTTGATCTCACGATGTCGTGGGTGATTGCGGGCCCAACAATTACCGAACTCCACGAGGAGATCACCACTACCCTCCAAGCAGAACTCGCCACCGTCCGCAAGACAATTGCCGAGGGCACTGAAGACGCACCACCGCTCTCAATCCCCGTTCGAGACGCGACAACCTACCCCGCCATCAGGCGGGTGCTAGAGAAGATTGCGATGACCCACGACGTACAGTGGACACCCCGCGAGCGCCAGCGGCTCGTGCGGCTCTGTCTCCGCTCGTTTGGCCCGGCGGACACCACACGGCGTGCGTGTCCGTACGACGTCGTGGAGAGCCTGCTACGAGCGCTAAACGAGTCTCACCACCCAACCCCTGCCGACGTCGAACGCGCGGCGGCCACACTCCCGCCGGAGCGCTTTCGGCTGGATCTCGCCCCGACGGCAACGAAACTGTACGCCACCTTGCTGCGTGCCGACAAGCCGCTCGGCCGCAGTGAGCTCCTCAAGCGCGCCGACATCTCTGCGAGCAGCTATGATCGGCGACTCCGCGATGTTCGCGCGCTTGATCGGGTCTGTGCGGTACAGGTGGATGGCCACCGCCGCTGGACCATCCGAGCAACTCGCGCCCAACAGTCGGCAGGTACGCTGGAGACGCACCAACAGCCAACCACACCCCATCAGGTGGTGACCAGCCACGCCACCGGCCAGATGCCCACACACAGCGCCTGCGCCGAGTCAAAGCCGGTCACTACTACCCACTCAATGACAAGAAACAGTACACACCATTGTCGTCGAAGACATCCACTCGGCGACCACCTCGACGGACAGCCTCTAGACCAACCCCAACCCACCACCATGGACTCCGACCACTCAACAGTACAGGCATCGCTCCCACTCCACTCGAACCAGAGAGGTGACACACAATGACAGCACCCACCTTCGAGTTCACCACCCACATTACACGCGATCGCCTCGTCACCCACCACGACGGCTCGCTCACGGTGAGCCTCGATGGGTCCGCAGACCCGACAGTCACGCTCAGTGTCGAGGGACCAGACGAGACGACGGACGCAGTACTCACCCCAACCGCGGCAGAGGCACTCGGGACTGCGCTTGTTGAAACCGCCATGAGCGCACCCGCTCCGGAGGCCACAGATGAGTGACGACCCCGAAGACCACGAGGAGATCCCGGAGGTTGGCGGCTGCGACCCCGACGAGACACCCACAGATCACGACCCCACGAACGGGCGGTGGCTCGAAGGGAAGTTCGCTGACGCGCTCGAAGCGTGGGGGTATCTCACCACCCGCAATGAGCAGCTCTTCGGGCTTGAGACCGACGTCCTCGCGCGCCGACAATCCCCACGAAACGAGCCGGAGGATTTCATCGTCGGTGAGTGTAAAGACTGGCACGCAACCCTCGTCGGTCGCGACGCTGTCGCCGCAATCTCTCACCGGGCCGCACTGGCTCGCGCAATGCCCGTCCTCGTCGTCGCCAGAGGCGTCACGGCCTCGGCGTGGACGCTCGCGCAACAACTTGATGTTCGCATCCTCACCATCGAGGATCTCGCAAAAGACGGGCTGCCGCCGCTCACAGAGCATCGGCCACCCGTGGGAACGTTCCGTACCCGCCGAGAGCCCGCCGTGAGGGAACTCCGTGAACACGTCCCGTCGATCGTGGCCCGGCAGCGCACCGTCGATATCGAGGCGCCAGTGTTCTTCGCTGGGGGGACAAGCCCGTGTTATGTGCCGGACAGAACGGGCAACAACGAGTACGTCAACGCGTACGACAGCGACTACGAATTTGGGTAGGAACGGGAGAGCTGGGTAGCAGGGATTCCACCTGCGTTTTATATCATCAGAGAATGTATCCTGAACTAATGAGGACCGTTGAATCGACCACTCTCGAGAGCCACTTCGATATTGAGACTGTCCAAGCTGTGCTCCGAGAGCATCCGGTCCGGCTCGCGATCCTGTTCGGGTCCCACGCCACCGACACGGCCCACGATACGAGCGACATCGATATTGCGGTCGAGTTTGACGAACACAAGCCGACAGATCGGGGATACAACGACGTGTTCCTTGGGCTGAGCGCCGATCTGAGCGATGAACTGAACACGGATGACATCGATCTCGTTGATCTCTACACAGTCACTCAACCACTCGCGACGACGATATTCGAAAATGGGATCCTCTTGGTTGGAAACAGCAACCACGCCGCCGAACTACGCCATGAACTGACAGCAAGCGGGACCGACCAACAAACGCCTCGTGAGCGGCTTGAGACGACTCGCGACAGCGACTACGACTTCGGCTAAAGAGTTATACTCATCGACGGCGAATCAAGACGTATGAGTGTGACAATCTCCGTGGTGTCGACACCAGACGTCCTCGGTGGAAAGCCACGGATCGAGGGAACCCGTGTTGGCGTTCAGCAGCTCGGAGCACTCATCCGAGAACACGGCTGGTCAACGACAGCGATCGCCGACGAGTTCGATCTGACCGTCGACGAGATCGACGCCGCACTCGAGTACTACGACGCAAATCCTGACGAGATGGCGGCGATCGCTGCCGATGTAGCGACGACCCGTGATCGGCTGCGCGAAATGAGTCACGCTCCGGAGTGATGCGTCTCCTTTGCGACCAGAACGTCGCCCAGCGGTACATCGACGCCTGTATCGAAGCACCAGATATCCAAGCGATCACTGTCCGCGACGCGCTTGATCCTCGTGCGAACGACCCCGACATTGCCACGTACGCCGGAGAACACGGGTATGTCGTCTTGACAACGGACGACGACTTCTTCACTCTCTCCGATATGTGTGGCTGTATCTACTTCCATCAACTCGATCGGCCACCAGTTGGTGACGTTCTGACGGCCATCCGTCAGATCGGAGATGCGTACGGAACGCACGATGCGATCGTTGAGGTAGTTCCCGGCGGTTGGGTGTGAATCGCCTCGGGGTCAAGCCCTTACAAACATATTTGCGGTAGTAGCTCACATATTAAGTATGGACACGTTCGATCCCGCGCCGCCGGATGAAGCATTGACCTCCTCCCACGGCTGAAGACGCGGGAATCCCACCATGGGATTTCAGGCCGAGCGTGGCCCTCTGGTTTCAAGACGCATACGTTCCACGCGTCGCCTGCTGGGTGTCAGCATCTGCGTGGCTGTCTTGTGGGGCGGTCAACCGCCCCCCATCCCCAGCCGAGTCATCGTCGGTCTCGTGTTCTCTGGACCGACTCTCTCTGCTGAGGTAGCGATCTGCGATGTTCACCGCGCCGTTCACGTCCGCTTGATACTCGCCCATCCAACACGCATCGTTCGTACACGTGAATGTCGCCTGTCTGGGGCGATACCCCACTTCACCGCACGCGTGGCACTCCTTCGACGTGTTACGCGGATTCACCGTTTCGACGGGGATTCCCTTCTCGACGGCCTTGTAGCGTATCTGCGCGTGGAGCTTAGCGAATCCCCATCCGTGGAGACGCCGGTTCATGAACTCGCCGTAGTCCATCGACTCCCGGATGTACGTTAGGTCTTCGAGAACGAGAACGGGATTCTCGACGGAGTCGGCGTACTCCATGACTTCGCGAGTGACCCGGTGGAACACGTCGTCTATCTGGTTCCACAGGTCGTCACCGAACGACTCCACGATACGCTCGCCTCCGCGCGTCTGGAGTCGGCGCTTGGCGGTGAAGTAGGTCTTACGGAGCTGACGAACGGTCTTCCCTTCGTCGGCCCACAGTTCGGGCGTGGTCGGAGAACCGTGGTCGTCGCGGTGACACACCTTGACGAGTGACGCTTCTCCGATGTCTACTCCGATAGGTGTCCGTTCTTCGGCGGACTCCCCGGAACATTCCTCAACGTCGCGAGTAGCGGTGACGTGGAGGAACCACGTCCCCTCTCGCTCGAACAGCCGACTCTCCCCCATCTCCGCGTCGCCAGCGTTCACCGCTTCGAGCCAGTCTCGTTGTTCGGGATTCGGTTGTGCTGGCAGCCAGAGGTGGTAGTCCTCGTGATGCGGGATTTTGACGTACCACTCGATACCGTTCTCGGGCTTGTGATCGAGCCGTAGCCCCTCATTGGTGAACCGAACAGGGTGGTCGTCGTGAAGTTCGCCCGCGTTGTAGGTCGTCGTGAGTTGCGGGACGTATTGTTTGAGCGCGTTCTTCGCATACCCGCTCAGGTCGTAGTTGACCACCACGTCGTTCGCTTCGGTCTGCGTGGTACAGCGGGCGTCGAATGCGTCTTGGAGGGCATGCTGGTACGCTTCTCGCGTCTCTCGGAGTTTCCGCCGCTTGTGGGCGTTCGGATCCACGAGTTTGAGTTCGAGCGTCTTCGTGAGTTCGGTCACGAATCGCCCTCCGTGTGTTGCTGGATGTAGTTCTCGACAGTCTCGCTCGAAACGTGCCCGGCGGTCCCTGCGTAGTAGCCTCTCGTCCATCCGATTTTCTCGCCGTCGTGGTCGGCGTATCGATGGTTGTACTTGCGCGAAGAGATACCCTTGAACCAGTTGGCGAGGAGCGCCGGTTCGTTCTTGGGCGGACTACTGACGAACAGGTGGACGTGGTCGGGCTGGACGGTGAGACCGAGAATTTCGAGGCCCTTATCGTCGGCAATTTCGTGGAGGATAGTTCGCACACGGTCAGCGACCTCGTTGACGAGTACCGAGTTACGGTACTTCGGCAACCACACGATGTGGTAGTTGAGGTTGTAGGTCGCATGCCGTGTGGTCTTCATCTGCGTTGTACACTATGTATCAAGATATTTTAATACTGGTGGTAGATTGACGGGAAATCCAGCCGTAGCGTCGTCGATAGAGGTGTACGCTATTGTTCGCTCGACCCCCGCCTAAAGAGGGGGTATGCGCTCGTATCTTTATCAGGAGAAACTACTCGAAGATCTCCGAGTCGTCGAGAGAGCCGGATGTATTTTGCTCAGGGTCGATCCCCATCTCACGGAGTTCCGTATCACTTGGTGCTTCACCCTTGCCGTGGTAGCCTTGGAGCGCCTCGTCGAGATTTTCAAGCGCCTCCTGGCGGCTTTTCCCTTGGCTGACGACATCTGTCTCTTCGTCCTTTGCGACCCACCAGTTGCTCTCTCGGGTGAGCGTGATGGTGGTCCCTGTCGGCAGGTCGTGGTTGGTGCCGGATTCGGTACTCATGATTCAACTCCAGAGGTGAGACGCCACGCGAGAGAGTTCCCGATCATCTTACTGTCTACCCTATCCTCGTTTTTGAGCTGTCGGAGTCGGTAATCAGCACTGGGACGCTCAATTCCTAACTCTTCGGCAATCTCGCTTGTCCCTGCGGGTTCGTGTTTCTGTACGGCATCGAGAACCTCGTCGTCGGTGTGTTTCGCGGAGAATCGTCCGCGTTCATCGCGTTCGCTCGTGCTCATATCTATGAGATCTACCTGCTCGAATAAAAAACCATCTACCGTGTAGTAGACGGCAAAACCGCATCCAGAACGGCTAGTGGTAGGAACTACACGGCCGAGGAGCGACCAGTCGGTGTTGTCTCAGATGACCAGCGTGTTCGGACTACGACTCGTGGACTCGGGGCGACAATTACAGAGAATAGAGGAGAAAGCCTCGCGCTTCACAGCAGTTGCCGAATCAGGCCGTTGTCATACAGCCGCATCGGCATACTCGGTAGCAACTGGCTCCAACGCCTGGAGAATGATTTCGGCCTCAAGTGATGAGAGGTTGAGTTCGCGGGCCGCAATCCGATGATTGACAGTGCCGTCGACGTATTCGTAGGCGTACTCGAGAGCGGCAGCAAGGCCGTCAAGACCGTGGCGCTCGATGTAGACATCAATGTCCTCGTCTTCGTCGCGGCGGGCAACAGCTGCAATAAGTGCTGGCGTGATCGTTTGTGTCTCCTCATCCGTCGAGAGTGTGAGTACAATCGACTCGGCATTGTATTCGTACGGGCGCTGCTCACGGGTTTGTTCCACCAAGCCAGCCGTTTGGAGCTTCTGTACGTAGTCGTAGGCGGTTCCTTGTGGGATGGTGAGCGTGTCGACAATCTCAGACACGGTGACTGGACCGTGTTGTAGGATATGGGCGTACAGCCGAGCGAGTACCGGCGTCTCAAGGAGGTCAGCAATCGTCTGTAACTGCTGAATCGGGGGGCGGCTTGATTGCGATGATGATTGCGCCATCTCAATTACGAATAATAGATAATTCGTAATAAGCCTTCTGGGGATAGCACAGAACACACAACGATTCACGCTCTTCGGTAGACTGGCGGAACTAGCGGAATACATTGACAGCGATACAGTCCACGAGACTGTGGATCGGTGCCCCAGTAAGGTTCAGTGACCGGAGGAAGCCGTAGGTCCGAGCGGCCTGTTCCAAGCCCTGCTTGGACAGGCCGCGGAACTTCGCCAACCACGGTTGGAGCAGTGACCAGAGACACTCTACCTGGTTCGTGTGGACGCCTTTGTCGGAGACGTACCTCTCGTCGTGGACAACGTATTGGTGATCGTGCTCCATGCCTCGGTAAGCTGGCAGTCCATCGGTCCAGACCTCTCCCAGCGGCTGGGAGAGGTCGTCTGCTTCCTCGATAACTGGCCCAAGGTCATCTTCATAGTCGCTTCCTTCCTGAGCTGAGACCACGCGAAGCACGTCGCGGCACGCCGCGACGAGCGTCAGTTCGTCACCCTGATTCCCTGTCCAGCGGGTACGTCCACCCTCGGGCGACCCGCCGCGGTTGAGTCCCTTCCGCGGCGGATCTTGGCCTTTGAAGCCCGAACACACCTGCTGTGTTTCATCGACCTGTGTTGGCCCATCGACTGTCTGGGAGATGCGCTCCCAGACAGTCGGAAATCCCCGACAGAACGCGGTTTCAAACTCTCTGAGCTGGTCGTGAAGCGTCGTGTAACACGCTCAGCTTTGAACGTTAGCGTCGGCTGTTGAGTGAACGAAGAGGTGATCAATCTCTTCCATTAGGTCGTCGACGCTACGCTCATCGTTGTCTCGAACCCACGAGAGAAGGTTGTAAACGGCTTCTTTCAGCGAGTGTTCGAGGTTCGCTCGAAGCGATGACGCTTTCGAGCGAACCGTCCCCAAGGCGCTCGATTCGGGATCAAGACGGACGAGACTGTAGGCAGCCATCAGAAGGTGCCAGTGCCGACTGGCACCTTCGTCGGTCTGCATCTCGCAGTCTCCCAAGCCGAGATCCTGCTTCGAGTCCTCGAAGAACGTTTCGATGCGCCACCGCATCCCGTAGGAGCGAATAATGTGCTCGGTCGGTGCGTCGATCTTGTTCGTGACGAGGTACTTGACCGGGTTCTCTTCGTCTTCTTCGTCAGTTTCTTTCTCAGCGAGCACCAGCTTCACGTCTCCCAGTTGGGAGACGGGAAGCTTCTTTGTCCAGATGTGGTAGGTCTCGTCTTCGACGTCGCGTTCAACCGTGTCGATGCGCTCTGCAAGCGCATCGACGCGGATCTCTTCGCCGCCGTAGGTCACCTGTCGGTTGCTCCGGAGCGGGCCGATCCAGTCTTTCTCGGAGGATTCGATGAGTTCAGGAAGGCCAGAATCGTGGGCGAACCACGAGTCGAAGAGGTAGGTGTCCGCCGGGACACCTACCTCGTCTTCGAGTTCGGTGACGATCTCGCGGGCGAGATCGTACTTGGTGTCGTGGTCTTGGTCATTGTCGTCCTGTTTTTCGTAGAGGCGGAAGGTGAGTGGGTAGGCGGTTTTGTCGTCAGCGTAGAAGGCGTAGATGAGGTCTTGGCCCCAGACAGTGTCATCTTCAGCGTGATCGTAGAAGTGGCCGACGCCGGGGACTTCGTCCCCGGCTTTGTGGGTGATCGTGTCGTCGAGGATGATGTAGCCATCCTTCGACCAGCGTGTTTCACCGTGTTTTTGGAGTTCTTCGAGGCGTTCGTGGTTGAACTGTTGTTCGTCCCAGTCGTACTCGGTGAGGAATTTGTTGAGAGCGCGTTTGTCTCCAGCTGGAAGGACTTCGCGTGAGATGCCTGCCACGGTCTTGTTGCTGGCCGCAACAAGACCGGTGGCGTAGGTTTTCGCGTGATGACGTTGAGCTGATGACAGCGATTCGAACTCGTCAAACACACGCGTACACGACAAGAAGTCCGTAATCGGCATCATCCGTCTTCACTACCGCCTACGTCATGCTCCTACTTCAACGTTCAAAGCTGAGTAACACGGTGAGAGGAGTTCAGCGATTTGGGTAATGCTGAGGAGTGTATCAGCGTAGAGGATGAAGGCGATGAGGAACTCACCTGGGGTGAGTTCCGAATCGTAGAAGGGTGTCCCTCGCGTGTACGTGGTTTTCCAGTCACAGCGGCCACACCAGATGCGGTCAGAGCCGTTGAGAGCGTGGAGGTTGTCTGCGCCGCAGTGTGGACAGGAGCGTTCTTCCCAGATCGTCTTGAGACGCCGCTCGACGATGGCGTCGAGCGGCTCGGCCCGAAATTCTATTACCCCAAGTTCCGCAAGTTCTGATAGCCTCTGGCCGAAGGCAGGACGGTCTTCATACATACCCGTTTTTGCCGGGCCAGAGGCACTAATGCTCCTGGTTCCGCCAGTCTACTGAAGAGCGACGATTCAAGAAGTGCGCTCAAAAACCAGACCACCGCAGCGCTTACACAGAAGCTTGCCACTGTCCGCGAAGCGATCCCCGACGACACGGAAGCCGCACCGGCACTCGAAATCCTGGTCGTCGACGGGGCGACCTACCTTGCCATCCGACGGATGGTCGACGAGATCGCAACGATCACAACAGCCCTCGAAGCGACAGCCCAGCAGGCAGACACCGCCGAGACGCTCGAGGATCCGACGCCAACGGATTTCCTCGTCGGTGAGTGTAAAAACTGGCACCAAACCCCGGTCCAGCAGGACGCTGTCGAGGCGATCGCGCTCCGCGCCGCTCTCGCGAGAGCAATGCCCGTGCTTGCCGTCGCCCGCCGCGTCACGGCGAGCGCATAGCAGTTGGCACAGCGCCTCGACGTGCGGATCATGACCGAAGGGGACCTCTACAAGGACCAGCTCCCGCCGCTGACCGAACGCCGGCCGCCGGGTGGCACGCTCCACGCGCGGCGGGAACCGCTCATCCAGAACATGCGTGACCGGTTGCCGCTGCTGGTTCACCGTCGAAGCGGGCTGGATATTGAGGCGCCCGTTTTCAACGGGCCGGGTCACGGTCCGTGTTATGTGCCCGATCGGACGGGCAACGGCGAGTATGTCGACGCTCGCGACAGCGACTACGACTTCGGCTAGATATCCTCTCACAGCTGAAGCTGTGGGCTTCCTCCGTGTTCCGCTGTGAGAAACCATTATGTAGTACAGCGTGCTACTGTGTATACATGCCATCGATTAGTGCCCGAGTTCCTGATGATGATGAAGACGAACTTGAAGCGGTAAGTGAGCTGTTAGATGAAGACAAGAGTACAGTCATTCGGAAAGCACTCGCAGAGGGTCTCTCATCCATCCGTCAACGTGTCGCGATTGAACGGTACCAAAGTGGCGAGCTCTCGGTTAATGAGGCAGCTCGACTTGCCGGTGTCAGTCTCGCAGAGTGGCTCGAGATCGCCCGTGAACATAATCTCACAACGCAACTGTCTCCAGAAGATATCGAAGCAGACGCCGCTGCTGCGCGTGAGCTGTGACGCGGATTTTTCTCGATGCGACAACGCTTATCGCACTCGGTACCATCGGTGAGCTCGAGCAACTGACAAGCTTTACTGGTACGCTTGTTGTCCTCCCCACAGTCCAAAGTGAGGTCACGACAGAGCCCGCACAAACAAATCTGACCCGGTTCATTGCGCAGGATGCGGTTGCGACGACCGATCCAGCTGTTCAAGATCACATTGAGCAAGCCAAAGAGGTCCTTGGCGAAACAGAACAGAATGGAGACGTATCTCTGATCGCTGCGGTGTTGGCCTACACAGCTGAGGACCGGCCGGTCGGTGTCGTTTCAGATGATAAGCGTGTTCGAACCACGGCTCGTGGGCTTGGGGCGACAGTCACTGGGACGGTCGGTGTGATCGTTCGGGCAGTAGAGGAGGGACTTGATCGAGAGGCAGCACACGATCTCGTAAGGCGGATTGACTCACACGGGCTTCACATGACTGGGACACTTCACGAGAAGGCCGACAAACTCATTGACGACGCCGCTGAGTAGGGGACTCCGCGCTACCACTTCACTCCTCGAGACCGAGTTCGGACAGCACACGCGAGTCACCGACAAATGGCATATCCGGCGAGGTCACATCGTGAGGCCACCGCCACGTCCGGTTTTTGATTAGATCAAGGGCATTATTGTCACGAGATTTATGCTCAGCGAACTGCCAAAGCGCCCGACCAGACTCACGCATGCCGGGGGCTTTGCGTGACGTCTGCGGTTTGTAGATCCGCTCATTCATCGGCTTAATAAAGTCGGGCTTTTCAATTTCGGTGTAGTCGACGGGCACAGTGTATCGGTCAACAAATGTTCCGTAGGCATTCTTGTACCGTTCGCGTTTGCCAGCCGCGTCGCTTTGATCCCAATCAGCAGGGTACTCATTGGGATCAAGCCGCTCAAGTTGGTCACCATCATAATACCGAAGGCTACTCCGGGCTAAGTACGCAAGTTGCGTTGGGACAAACGGTCCATGAACATTAGTCCGGTCGGCAGCACTCGGATCCGATTCGCAGAGGAGCTCTTCAAACTCCCATGTTGCGACGCTCTCAGCAACTGACCCAGCGGCAAGCACCTCCCCATCCGGTGTCTCAAGCCGGAGTTCCGGCTCGATCTGTGATGGCGAACGCGCTTCAATATCATCGTCCTCGTCCCCGGCTTCCGGTGGCTCCTGATACCGAAGATACCACTTGGATGACCCGACGTCCGGTGGCAACACCGGGGTACTCCCGTCAGTAAGCGTCAGCGAATCCGACATCGTGTACAGCTGCGCGCCATTGTGAACGTCAGTGTCGGTAACGGGCTCTCGGAGTATTTTGGCGATCGATTGCACCGTAGACCTATCCTCGCCAACAAAGATACAATCCATGTCATAATGCGCGGCGCGCGCTGCGTTCGTCAAGATATTCGCCGGTTGACCGAGATTTTTGTGTTCGACTTCAACGAAGTATGCGCTCCCGTCTTTTTGAATCCAGAGGTCAGGCACAGACTCCGCTGTCTCAATATCAAGTTGCTCGACCGTCCAGCCAGCATCCGCGTAGTAGTCCGCAACCCAATCTTCGTTATACTGATGTTCCGCTGAGCCACGAGTTACTAGTGTGACCGACTGCTCATCGTCGTACTGCGTGACGTTCTCGGGCGAAGCCGCCTCTGGATCCGCTGTCTTGCCCGCAGCTGCCGGTAACACGACGGGATGCGTGACTAGGTTAGGCGGATCGATGTAGCTGACGTTCTCCCACGGTGAATACGCGATCCGATCGGAGACGAGCGCAACGAACGCTCGCACTGTTCGTTTATCAACCGGGATCTTCGTGTAGTAGTTGGCATACTGATAGAGATTCTCGAGTTCTTTGTCGGTGTCGTGATACCCGGCGTACAGGTCGTGACAGTCCTTGCGCCCGGCAAGCACACGTCGTGCCGCACGGATGATTTCGACGTCGTGTTTGTGTCGTGAGACGGCCTCCCAGCTATCCCCAGAGGTATCAATCTCGAAATACCGTGTCGCATCGAGATCAAAGTTCGAGCGAATCCGATTCGTTTGGTCGTCATAGTACGTGCTAAGATCGACTCGACCACCGGTATCGAGATGTTTGGCGAAATCGTGTTCGGTGGCAAGCCCGTAGTTAGGTGGATAGACGGCAAGCCGCTGTGAGAGCTCGAACGTAGAGTTATCGCCCCGCGAAATAATCGTCTGTAACAGATAGGGAATGTCCTTGTCGTTGAGATCGCTGATGAGCTCAACGACACCGTGCGGATTCCGCTGTGCTAACGGTAACAGGTCGGGACTTTCCCGAACCGCGAGCCGACACGTCGGCCGAATGGTTCCTTCAAGCGGCGACAGATCGACAGCACACCGGTCGTAGCCGTACCCATACGGCTTGACAAGCTGCTCTTTACACGCCGATTTAAGCGCTCCAGTCGCCGCGCTCGCCTCGTCGTGAGTCGCCGATGTCGGAGTGCCAGCGTCGTTCAGCCGCGTCTGTCCGGGATCAGTGAGATCCTCGTCTTCGTCTGGTTGGGCTTGGACCGTCGAATCGATCGGATGAAGTACCCATTCTTGATGTGGTTCTGCCGGCCACGACAGCAGCTCAAGCCGCCGGAGTTTGGTGTTTGAAAACGCCGATCGGATCACCGACGCGAGCGGGTGACTCTGTGCCGGTGGCGTCCCATCGTCGCGTTCCGGTGGCCGCAACCGGAGACAGCCGACGCGGGGCCACTGTGAGTAAATCTTTACGTCGTCCGTGTCAGTTGGGTCTGTCATTTGTAGTCAGGGGCAACCGCAAGGGTCTCTGCAAGCGATGCTACCGGCGTCCCGGCCGCCGTTGCGTCAGCAAACGGGGCGGCTGGCCGATCCGCTGTCGTGTCCGGGTAGATCCACCCACGTTGGGTGAGCGTCACTGTGTCGGGCCCTGAGAGCGCTGATTCAGTGTGGGTCGGACCCGTCGTTCGCCGTGAGAGCGCTGTCATCGACCGTTTCAGCTCCGCTTGCGACACCACCGTGGCCGACTGTGGCCACAACAAGCGGCGGCACGCAGTGGCGATCGTCGACGCTGTCAGTGTTGTTTCAGCCTGACACGTGTACGTGGTGACGAACTCCTTGAGAGCCGTTTCGAGTGACTCCTCATGTCTCCCGAACCGCCGGCGTGGATCGACCACTGACGGCCCATCGGGCCCAAGTGAGAGACACGTCGCCCGTGGACTCCACCAGCGCCGAGCGGGGACCGCTGGCAACGGGAGCGACCGGTACTGGGCAGCGAGCGCGGCTGACGTGTCGTACTGATCGCGGGCAACGCCATCGGTCGTCCGCACAACCGGCGACGACTCTGGGGCGACCCATCGCAGCGGGGTGGATGGGTCATCGAACGGCACTGTCGGTCGAAGCGGATCCCCCCAAACGGTCCCACTCGCGAGACACGCGTCGGCGGCGTACAACCGAACCGTTCCATCTGGATCAATCGTCCACTGAAGCGGCATCTCGCGGGGGACAACAGCAACGTGTCCTGACGTGACCCAGTGGCGGGCAGTACGCGGATACAGCACCGTTTCCGTGTCGGCTGCCTCAACAAACGGCTCTCGAAGGATTGTAGCCGCCCGTTCAGCTGCGGCCTGGGCCTCGGTGACGACTGTTATCGCATGCGTCTCGACACCATGCGAGGCCGCCGCAATAAGTTCGCCCGGCGGAACGGTGCCATCATCATCAACTACAATAATACTCGAGTCACCGTCTGGCGGTCGTCGTTCGGCAATCGCCCACGGCGTATCAACACCAGATGTCGCAGCCAGCGACAGCGAATCCCCGTATTCACGAAGCCGCTTGATCGCCCGGCGTGTCACGCCCGGTTGTGCTGGCCCCAACTTGCCAGATCCGAGCGACGGTGTCGGCCAGTCAGCAGTCGTTGCCGGCGCTGGGGTCCAGAGCGTGTTCGACATCTGATCACCAGCCGGAACCCGTGGGTTATGCCCAGCCGTTTCATCGGTCCCAGGAGCCGATCGAAGCAGCGCAAGCGACTCAAGGATGGGTGGCCGCCGATCGAAGTCGTGTTGGGTCTCCCACGCCGGTGTGTCATACCCCCAGACGAGTCCCAGCATGCTCGTCAGCGACGCAGCTTCAACTTCCAGTGTCGGTGAATACGCGAGGGCGTCGTACTGCTCGGCGAGTGGCTGTGGATCCCCAAGCGTTCCGAGCAGTCGCTGATACTCCAGCTGTTGGGTACAGAGATCAACCAACGTGCTCGCAGTCGCACCAGCCCCAGGCTGGCGGTGGAGTGTCGGCTGACACGGTGAGTGGCTGGCTCGCGTCTTGGGGTTCCACCCATCCTCGGTCAACAGCTCCCACGTCGACGTGATCGCGTCGGTGTCATACTGCGCTGCGAGCGATGGCGCAGTGTCTTGCGTACTGTGGCGTGCGAGATCGCGCCGTTGGAGCGTGCGTGCCTGCGGGGAGAACTGCCCAACCTGTTGTTCGACGTGGTAGGTGCCCGACCCAGCCGGCGCAATAATTGTGCGCGCAACGTGTGGGATCGACCGCTCAAGCAGCCCGTCGAGATACGTCGCCAGCTGGCTCTGTGATCTGGTTCGATCAACTGTGATCGGTGTCTCCGCATCGGTCACCAACCGGGTCGTGAGTGTCTGTGTCCGGCCGAGCGGCGTCGGATCACAAGTAACGATTTCGACACCGATCCGATCAATGAGTTGGTCTGCGAGCCACGCCCCAAACCGCATCGTAAGCGTATCGATATCCTGAACGCTGGCGGAGGTCGTCTCAAGCTCCGGGTCTGAGGGGATCGGGAGTGCCGAACCGCGACTGCTGTCTGCGGCTGGACACACCCGCAGCAGATACTCCTCGTGAGCGATTCCCCGGTAACACAGGATATCGATAGCCCGAAGATTCGGCGAGGCAGCGCTGACGATCGTCTCGATTGCCTGTGCCAACACGCCCCCCCATCGAATCGGCAATCCGCGCAGCTGGATCGGTGACGCCTGGCGGAATCAGTCGGACCCACTGGGCGTCGGTCTCGGCGGGTGTCTGTGATACGCTCAGCACTGTTCACCTGTCGCCAACTGAGCGCGCTGCCTGGTCGCTGCTGGCCGGGGGGCCTGTCGGGTGCCGGAACTCGCTCGGAGCTGTGCTGGTGGCCACCGGCGTCGCGACGCCTGTCGCTCCCGAGCGTCGCCCGGACGTCGTCGACGCAATCGACGAGCGCGTTCGGGACGTGTCCAGGCCCCCCACGGCAGTGACCGGTCGCAACGTCGCCGAGCCACTCGCCGTATCAGGGTGCGACAGCCAGCGTGTCGCCACGCCGCAGGCGACCACGCTCTCTGGCTCGCTCTCGCTGTCGTTCGGGCTGGCGGCGTCTCCTGTACGCCGCCGCGTCGAACGGACGCCTGAGGGCACACCTGTGACAGTCGGGGCCCGTCCGGCGGCTGGTAGCGAGCCCGACGGTACTGCTCGTCGACAGGAACGGGTACCCGCTCGCTCCCGAGCGTGGATCCAGCCGCCCACCGGCACCACACCGGCACCACAACTCGTCGTTGTCGCAACATATCGTGTAATCAGGCAATCTTCAATACCACAGTATAAACGACTGGTTGAGAATATTGATTGTGATAATACCCAGGCAACTCCAGGTTGGTGTGTCGGTGATAGAGACCCAATTACGGTGACGGTTACTACGAGTCCAAATCGACAGCAGGCGCCGAGTTATGATGACCACAATCCGACTGATAATAAGAATAAGTAGTGTAGAATTAGGGGGGCTGGTGAGAGAGGGATTCAGGACGGAGCCGCACGATAATTGGCGTGACACACAGTGGTCAGGGAAACGCAGACACCCTCGGTGACAGCTGAGAACTACGCTTTTGATCCCATCGTGTAGCCACACGAGCCCGGTATCAATCCAAGCCGATCCCAGCACAACCCTCGAATCATTGGAGTATTGATCCGAATCGATCCCGCCACGACCCTCGAACAATTGTAGTATCGATCCAGAACGATCCCAGCACGACCCTCGAATCATTGGAGTATTGATCCCAACCGATCCCAGCACGACCCTCGAAGGAGTACAGTATCGATCCAAACCGATCCCAACATGACCAGCAAACCATTAGAGGATCAATCCGAACTGACTCCGTCGTGAGTCCAGCGCGATCCCATCGTGACCCGTAGGTGATCGAGGTGAGCGTTCGACGTGAACCCACCGAGAGCCCAGAGTAATTCTAATGTGAACCCACCGAGAGCCCAGAGTAATTCTAATGTGAACCCACCGAGAGCCCAGAGTAATTCTAATGTGAACCCACCGAGAGCCCAGAGTAATTCTAATGTGAACCCACCGAGAGCCCAGAGTAATTCTAATGTGAACCCACCGAGAGCCCAGAGTAATTCTAATGTGAACCCACCGAGAGCCCAGAGTAATTCTAATGTGAACCCACCGTGGCCCCAAGTGTCCCCAGGTCGATCCGGGACGTGAGACCAGCCTCCCACCACACGCACCACGACGTCGCCTCCGCTCTTGGCATGGCGCCCTTCCGGGCGGCGTCGCTGTCGACGTCGTCGGGACGCTTCGTACACCGCCACAGCACCGTGCGATCGATCCGTCACCACTACAGCAACACCGACTGTCCCACGCCGCGCAGTTCCCTCACGACCGTGGTGTTCCCCACGGCGATCACAACGCAAGACGCCGTCGTTCCCCACGTCGACATCACGCTCAGCACAACGCCACTGGTCGCCACGCCCGTGCTCGCACGACCGAAAAACCGCACACACCACACTGAGACACCGCCGTGACCACTGCGACGCACCGAGACGCACGACTCGCCAGCAGCCATCGCTCCCTGAACGGGACCACAGTCCATCCCCCGTTAGGAGACGGGACGCCAGCCATCCATGACGCACTCGCTCGATACTGTGTCCTGGTTCACCACCCGATTAGCTGTCGCGTCGATCCATGCCGCCGACTGGAGAAATCCCTGCGGACTCCCCGCGTGATCCGTGTGACCAGATCATGACCCACCCGACCACCGCGTTGTCACTGCGTGCGCGCCCCAGCAGCGACCCCCTCGTTCCCGACGCCAACGACGATCGCGACACACCGCAGCCACGACGACGACGCCGTCGTTTGGGGAGGCTCCCGACACGACGCCACGCACCGCACACCCGTCTTACCCACCCTCGATCCAGTCGTACCCACCGGCTCGCACCGTCACTCGGGACGGCTGACTCGTGGCTGTCCACCGGCGATGCTACCGATACCACATGTCGCGACCCGCAAGCGACCGACACTCGCGCAGTGAACACACCCCCAGTCTTCGCTCGCGCCGTCCGCGTGACCCATGTCTGTGAGCGCCAGTTGGACACGGCATTCACCGGTGGTGTCTCGGTTGCGTTCACCATGTAGCACCAGCAGCGCCGCCTGACAGCGGCTCCTGACAAGTCCGGCGCAGTGACAGGCGGCATACACTGCGTGCCCTGCGGCGGACTCTCAAGTTGGGTTCCTGTCAGCGCTACCCCCTGTTCGAGTGCTTGCTGGCCTACAGTTGACCGGGTGATAGCTTGGACAGGCCTCGCCAATCCAGTTCTTGTGAGTAGCCGCTTCCGGACGCAGACGTGTCCAGTGTGTGAGACAGACGCCGCCGTGTCCGGACGCATAGCTCCGTTTGTCCGTGCGCACCCCCGTTCGTTCTCAACCGCAGGACCAGCCGCTGGCGAAAGGTTGACCCTCGTTTCCTACCACAGGATCAGTTGTTCCCTACTGTAGGACCAGCCGTATCCCGACGTAGGACCAGTTGTTCGCTTATCTAGGACCAGCCGTTTCCCAACGCAGGACTCATGATTTCCCAACACAGGACTCATGATTTCCCAACACAGGACTCATGATTTCCCAACACAGGACTCATGATTCCCAACACAGGACACTCCGTTTCCCACCGCAGGACTCCTCGTTTCCCACCGCAGGACTCCTCGTTTCCCACCGCAGGACTCCTCGTTTCCCACCGCAGGACTCCTCGTTTCCCACCGCAGGACAACCCGCTGTTGGAAGAGCGAACCCTTGTTCCCCGACGGAGGCCTCTCTCACTTCTCGATGAAGAGCTCCTGCTTCCCATCAACAGATCACCTGTCGCCACTCGGGACCCTCCGTATGCCACGGCCCACTCGCCCCGCTTCCTATCGTTGCAGCGTCTGTTGTCTGGCACAGAATCGCAGGCGTCCTGAGAGGCGTGGGTGATCTGACTACGGTCTCACCAGCACTGTGTTCGGCCGCATTACTGTCCGCCTGTGGCCGCTCGTGTGCTTGGCCATGGTGGGCTCAAGACAGAGACCGCACTACCGCCGGGCAGATCACACTGCGTCCATCCACGGAGGGACCTACTCGGTGTGGCTGCCCATGTTGGTGCCGAGGAGCGTGGTCTTCCCGGTTCTTGACCCTGTGGCCATTCGTCGATTGGTGCGCTGTGTAGGATCGGGTGTTCGTACCGGTCATTGGTCGCTTGGGCCCCGGTGGATGGCACCGCCCCATGTTACTCACACGCTCTGTCGGATCCTTTGGGTAGCTCTTTTTATTTTTATTATCAGTCGGTTCTTCGACAGGGTAACTCCGCCACGTCTTGCGATTATACTAGTTACCGTCCGTAATCTGGAACTTCAGCCAAGCGGCCTAAATATAATCGTGTCGGTAATCGAGTGTGGTGGCAACGCTATCGTATTTTTGTGATTTATTCTAATTAAATTTGAATGATGCGTTCTGTTAAAATCCTCAGAAAGTGATACGTTCTACTCCGGTTCCGGTCAGTACAGGTGACTCACGAATCGTTCAGTACAGGATCGTCATGTATCGCTTAGCTGGACAAACCCTCCGTCTTTAGTTAATACTCCCAGTAATACTGTTCTGTCCCAGTTTCTGTTCGAATTCTGCCGATTTACTCCCGCTATGGCGAGAAATTCGTGTTTATAGGGTCAGTTTATTGCTTAGTTTCAGTGGATACAGTGTCTGGCTCGTTTGATTAGTACACTTCAATACTATACGGCATATTTCTACCTGTGTATATTACTGTCAAGCTTAACTAAAGACGAATGCTGGACAAACTTCCCAACATCTGTCAAGAACGCTTTGCGAGATGTAGAGCGTGAGTCCAGCACGACGACTGCTTTTGTTTCACGTCAAAGCAAGAGCGTTACCCTCTCGTTGATATTGGATCTACAATTCCCGTTCGATGTATCGGTTGATCTCCTGAACAGTGTCTGGGTCGTACGTCCAGAACGCATCCCATATGTTTGGCTCATCTTCTATCGCTAAGAGTGCTGTGTGAGGTGCCGACGGGCTGTCAGGAACGAAAACGACAAACCACGAGTCTTGAAACTCTTGGTCCCACCCGCCGTGGATTATCAGCTCGTACTCGGGGGGTGGCGTCCAGTCAGGGATTCCGTACACGTGGACGTCAACGCTACTGTCACCAAGTCGTTCGTAGACCTCCCTCGTACCCCGCTCGTCGTTGATACGTGAGAGGTGTTGGAAGGATGCACGGTGTTTTCCCGTGCCGTGCTCAAGCGCTATCCGTTCGATGTATCGTGAGATGGTGATCAGCAGCAGTTTCTCTTTGTTCGACTCAGGATACCCACGCAGCCGGAAGTGAGTCTCGTCGAGTGCTGTAATCACATCCGGGAGATCCACCTCCTGAACGCTGCGCGCCCCGGTCGTATACAAGTCGGAATTGACTAACAGAATCGAGTTCGCAACTTCGTTAAGCGGTGACTCCGCAACGACCTCTCCGTCGTTCAATAAGTAGACCCTACCTGCCGAGGCGGAGCCGGCTTCGGGGACCGTGACGGATTGTTTGACTTCTACCGACTGCCGATCAAATATCTGTGTCAACAACTCGTGTAACTGCTCTGGCACATCGCTCCCAACGACCCCGAGTGACACATCTGCTCGCTCGCTCTGTGTGAAAAACTCACCGAGGCTCATGCCCTATGATCAGATCGTGTTGAATATACTAATTCCCTACGCTGTACCGGCTGTTTCTCCGCAAATCTACAATTCGTATCAGATACGTGTTCCCTGTCTCGCACGGCTACCGCAGCATATATTTGAAATGGTAGAAACATCGGTGTTCAATAAGGAAGACGCGGTCAGTGGTGACCGAATCGGGCGGCCCGATTGGGATCGCACCGGAACACCGTCGTGAGGGCTCGACACTGTACGCCTGTGTTAGCTCGTCGAACAGCGATCCCACCTCAGCGCCCGGCTGTGCCGCAAGCCCGTATTCGACGCCAGCCGCCCCACGCGGAATCCGCCAGGCGAAAAACGTTGGCGCGGTCAGATGAACATCAACACGATCGCCATCATCAGGCGTGTCGGTAAGGGCCAACACTCCGTGAAGAAGCTCGGCTGGGGCGTCGAGCTCCACACGGTCCCGCACCCGCGAAGTCGGCCCGTCACAGCCAGCGACCGTCTTCGCCTCCATCGTTGTGTGCGTGCCATCCGGCCTCGCGACCGTCACGACGACGTGGTCTGGCTTTTCGTCGAGATCGACGACCGTATGCTGCTCACAAAGGTCTGCGTCGGCGTCGACAGCGCGGCGTGCGAGTGTGTTGTCCAACTCGACGCGGCGATCACATGCGAGATAGTTCCCGATTTGTAGAACGGGTACGCCGTCGAATCTGGCCTCCCAACGTGAAAACGAGCGCCCAAAATTCGATTCTGGAGCAGCTCATCTGCGGCCCCCGCAGGGAGATACTCCCAGAGATCCGTCGAGACATGCCCGGAACACGCAAGCGGTTTTCCAACCTCGCCTTTCTCATATTGATTACTGTGAATAGTTTCAGAGGTGGCGTCGAGAAACGCTGGTTCAGCCGCCCTCAGTGCCGATGCGGATCACCACGGCGGTAAAGACTCGCAGTAATCACTATCAAGCAGTGCCACGTCGTATCCCTCGGTCGCTGCGTGGTACGCAAACCGGGATCCCGGTAGGCCGGCACCAACAACGATGAAATCGTACATAGACACGAAGTGGAACCTGCGGCTCAAAATATCCATCTATCAAAGAGGGGACCGATCTATCGACTGGCGAGACAACTACAGGTACCGGGCAAACAGACACGCGGAGGGAGCAGATCCGCAGTGTCCGTTGATCGCCTCCTCAGGATGGAAAAGGAGCCGATCACATGGGGGTCATTACCAGGCGAACTAGAAGTTATCGCAGTTGTCGGATTCACCCCACGGTTAAGCCCGTTGGCTCTCTCCCTGCTTATTTGTAGGTGTATGTGTAACTGAGAGTGCGAATGCTTCGCGAGGTGGCCGAACGGACCGAGACCGTATTACTCGTTGTCGTGTTGGTTTCGCTCATCCTTGGACAGGTGTTCGGCCAGCCGGTTCTTCTCGCATGCGTCGACTCCGGAAGCATGGAGCCCACGATAGACGAAGGCGACGGCTTCCTGACTGTCCCGGCCGCAGTTACCGGCCCACCAACAGAGGGCGATGTGATCACCTTCCGTGCCAAAGAAATCGGAGAGGGGGGACTCACCACCCACCGAATTGTTGGGGGATTATACTTGGAGGACTTGCTATTGGGATTTCGTATGGGTGTGTTGGGGCGCGCCACGCAACGCGATCGGTTCAAGACACGATCACTCGGATATTCACGACCCGAGATGAGGCTGAACTTATTGCCGTTGGGACGGTCGTGGTAGTTGCCTACCCAGTCGTCGGCTTTCCGACGCCAACACCTGGCGGGCCCCGTATTAACATCCATATCCATTTTGTAGCCTATGCGCTAGCATTCATCGCCGTTTTTGTCTCGTTGCTCCTCAGTTGATCTGCTCGGTTCTGAGGTCCGTCGAATGTATTGCGACGAGTCCAGATTTTTGACCGCAGGTGCCATCTTTCCCATCGTAAATAACGGGGATTCCCGTACCGCAAGTTGCCATATTTACTGGTCTACGACACCACTTGCGCTCTAGTGCGAAATATCCCATTCTCGCGGTCACCGGCTGGAGCAGCACTCACTTTCCCGAGCGCGACCGCTGGTGGGACGCGTAGCTTCGTGACGCATTCTCATTTTTTGTTGTGCGCCAGACCGGCCCAAGCCCCACCGTCCTACTCTCCGCTCCGTGCTCGCTCTCTCCGGCCACTATGCGCGCAACCACGACCGTGAGCAAGTATCAGTTACCGATGACTAACGTCGTCATCCGTCTTTAGTTAAGCCTCACACCTCGGTTGTGTAGCGGTAGCGAGTGTCTCTTGTAAGATTGGTCGTTGCTTGTGGATCTTTTGAGCGTCTTCGATCAGCCGGCCGAGCAGCGGCGGTGGTGAGTAGCCGAGGAACTCACCAAGTTCGTGGAGAATGAGCTGGGCGTGCGACCGGAAGGTCGCCGCCCAGCGCTCTGTCGGAAACACAAGCTCATCATCCGCCTGCTCAGTGACTAGATCCAACAGATCACGGCTTACAAGCAGCGAAAGCAACGCTGCGTACAATAAGATCCTCACCACGTGTTCGTCACTCGTGTCGAACTCGTCCAATTCGTACTGCGTCTTCAGCTCCCGGAACAGCAACTCAACTTCCCACCGACAGCGGTAGATCTCCGCTAAATCAGCCGGAAAGAACTCCTCCCTAGCTACATTCGTCATGTACAGGTGGTAGTCGTCGGCGTCCTCGTCGCGGACGCCGACGACGCGAAACCGCTTCGTATCCAGCGACCGTGTCCCATTGTACGGCCCCCGTTTGAATTCGACTTCGACCTCCACATCGATGTATTTCCGGTCAAGATCATCGAGAACAGCTCGGAGCTGCTTGCCCTCTAAGGGAATGGCGCGGCCGCGCCATTCCCGTAATTCTGCCGTAATCAGCGGATTCGCGTTCTGCTTCAGCCGACTCACAAAGTAGCCGTCGTTTTCGTCGATCAGCGCAAACCGGCCGTACTTGAAGTAGGCGAGATCGAACAGCATGAGGCGATTCTCAAGCCACGGCCCTGTTTTGAACAAGGTGCTGTCGTGCGTTTTCTCGTTAGCAGTATCGAGCTGTTCAATCGTCTGCTCTGTGGCATTGTGGAGCAGGTGGAGCTTCGCTCCAGCCTGCTCCTCGTGGCGGGCTTCGAACTGATCTGGGAGAAATTCGTGTAACCGCAACACCGTTCCATCAGCGATCATCACATCTCTAAATCGGTCGATATCAGCGTCAACAGCGTTAGGAACAGCGACCTCGTCGAGGCCGCGCTCGACGAGGTCGCGGAGGTACTCCGCAAGCGTCGGTGTCAACCGCTGATAGAATCCACCCGGCGAAATCGTCTCATCGGCAGTAGAGTTGTAACAGCGTCTAAACCCGGCGAGTGTTCGGCTTTCGCCTGCGGCGAAGCCGAACACGAACGCCCAAACGAAGGCAGGGATCTGGAGCTTGCGGTCTCGTTCGACCACGCCGAGTTCCTCGGCGTGCTCTTGGAGGAACTCAGAGGGAAACAGTGTAGTGAGCCGACGCATAATCCGAGGTGAGGAGTCCTTGTCGTGCACAGACTGGACTTCCTCATTCCTTCCGAAAGATGCCTCGATAAGCCGCCGCTATCACGCGGTTTCTCGCTTAACTAAAGACGGATGGAGACAGGGCTTTAGCCGTGGGTTAGCTTACCGAGGTCGAAACCAGACTGGTTGTACGTGACGCTTCGATAATCGGTGGGTGCTTGCCGTTTGAGCCGACCAACGTTGTATCCCTTCTCTTTTTTCTTACGAAGCTCAGCTTTGAACGTTGAAGTAGGAGCATGACGTAGGCGGTAGTGAAGACGGATGATGCCGATTACGGACTTCTTGTCGTGTACGCGTGTGTTTGACGAGTTCGAATCGCTGTCATCAGCTCAACGTCATCACGCGAAAACCTACGCCACCGGTCTTGTTGCGGCCAGCAACAAGACCGTGGCAGGCATCTCACGCGAAGTCCTTCCAGCTGGAGACAAACGCGCTCTCAACAAATTCCTCACCGAGTACGACTGGGACGAACAACAGTTCAACCACGAACGCCTCGAAGAACTCCAAAAACACGGTGAAACACGCTGGTCGAAGGATGGCTACATCATCCTCGACGACACGATCACCCACAAAGCCGGGGACGAAGTCCCCGGCGTCGGCCACTTCTACGATCACGCTGAAGATGACACTGTCTGGGGCCAAGACCTCATCTACGCCTTCTACGCTGACGACAAAACCGCCTACCCACTCACCTTCCGCCTCTACGAAAAACAGGACGACAATGACCAAGACCACGACACCAAGTACGATCTCGCCCGCGAGATCGTCACCGAACTCGAAGACGAGGTAGGTGTCCCGGCGGACACCTACCTCTTCGACTCGTGGTTCGCCCACGATTCTGGCCTTCCTGAACTCATCGAATCCTCCGACAAAGACTGGATCGGCCCGCTCCGGAGCAACCGACAGGTGACCTACGGCGGCGAAGAGATCCGCGTCGATGCGCTTGCAGAGCGCATCGACACGGTTGAACGCGACGTTGAAGACGAGACCTACCACATCTGGACAAAGAAGCTTCCCGTCTCCCAACTGGGAGACGTGAAGCTGGTGCTCGCTGAGAAAGAAACTGACGAAGAAGACGAAGAGAACCCGGTCAAGTACCTCGTCACGAACAAGATCGACGCACCGACCGAGCACATTATTCGCTCCTACGGGATGCGGTGGCGCATCGAAACGTTCTTCGAGGACTCGAAGCAGGATCTCGGCTTGGGAGACTGCGAGATGCAGACCGACGAAGGTGCCAGTCGGCACTGGCACCTTCTGATGGCTGCCTACAGTCTCGTCCGTCTTGATCCCGAATCGAGCGCCTTGGGGACGGTTCGCTCGAAAGCGTCATCGCTTCGAGCGAACCTCGAACACTCGCTGAAAGAAGCCGTTTACAACCTTCTCTCGTGGGTTCGAGACAACGATGAGCGTAGCGTCGACGACCTAATGGAAGAGATTGATCACCTCTTCGTTCACTCAACAGCCGACGCTAACGTTCAAAGCTGAGTTACGAAGGTTCGAGAGGTTACGGTGGAAGCGAGCGACGGTGGCTTGGGCGGCCTTCGAGTGTAGTTTACCGAAGACGGGCCACTTTCGCTTCCAGTCGGGAAGTTTGTTGTTCTGGTCGTACTCACTCGGCTTATTGTCTTCCGGGGCTTGCTTGTAGTCCCAGCGGACGTGGTTGTAGAGCTGGCGATGAACATCCAGATGGAGTTCCAGTCCAGCCGCTACCTCTTGTGTCGGGAAAGCGTGGTAGCGGTGACTGTGTTCCATCGCTGTCTATTGGTTAGTGAGGTGTTCGTTTAGTGGTTTGTATCACGAGTTGTCGGCTTCATCCCCGAGGTCAAGCCTCGGGGTATTCGCCTTGTCCGCCGATAAAGAGATTAACCGATTTCAAGCAACTATCGAACACAACAGTACACACCACGAACCACATACATTACAGCCCACCCAGACAGGAGAGAATCTCCGTGTGAAGTATTTATTATGCAAAGGAGGTGCTCCGGAGAAACCTATCCAAGAGAACTCATATTGGGATCTACATATCTGGATTGATCTTGTCGGCCCGAGTCAGTCAGTTAACACGCAAGGCTTCTGATAGAGGGAAAGGTTGTGTCAGATCTCTCCCCGCGCTGAAGCGAGAAAATTTTTCATCGATTCCACACAATCAGATTTCTCGCCACTCCGTCGGTTCCGGGCGCGCGACGCGGACCTGCCGCGCGTCCTTCACACGACGCGTCTCGACCACCACCTCGAACAGCGGCGCGAGCTGGGAGACCACGCGGTCGTCGTGCGCCGACCCGTCGAGCCCGACGACGACCGGGCAGCCCGCGCCCGTCGCCTTCTGGACGACGATGTGGAGGAACCGGAACACGCCCGACGCGTCTACGTACATCAGGAGCGGCGAGACCGTGTCGACCCCCACCGCGAGCGCGCTGTCGCCGCGCGCCTCGAGGAACTCGGTGAACTTGGTCCCGACCGAGGTGAGGTTGCTCGGATGCCGGGCGTACTTTACGCGCGACTCGTCGCTCAGAGACTCCTCGATCGCGCCCGTGACGCAGTCGACGACGAGCGGTGTCGGCTCGTCGTCCGACCCCTCCGGCGTCTCGTCCGCCGCCGATTCGTGACCGACGACCCGACGGTGCGTCCGGCGCGCGCCCTCGGCCGGCTGGCGCGTCGAAACGACCAGCGGGGTCCCGTCTCGCTCGTGGAGGAACTCGTGGACAACCCGCCGCTGACCGGACAGCGCCGAGCCCTCGACGAGTACGGAGTCCGTCTCGGGAACGGGGACCGTCATCTGTGCTAACAGATAGAATGATAAACGAATAAACCTAACGAGTGCGAAACGGTAGCACACGTTTCGGAACGGGAGCGAGCGCGGCGCGACCGAATCGCTTCCGGGTTCGTGACGAGCGGAAGGGCGGTCGGCGGGATGCCGTGCGGCTGAGCAGGTCGTAGCGGTCCGTGTCGTAGAAAAGTTTACTTAGTTTAATAGTAACACGCCAGAATGAGGGCGGCTGTCAAAGTCGACGAGGACTCGAAGTCCCGCGTTGAAGAGTTACGGAGAATCAAGGAGAAAGCCTCGCGCTTCAGCGCGGGGATGAATCCGACAATTCTCTACAGCAATCACGAACTTCTGGCCGGGTGTTTTAATTGAGTGGTCGTCGTATTGATAGTCATCCGAGGCGGTCCACTTAATCGGACAATATCGGGATTCCCGACCACACACAGAAAGTACCCCTTTCTGTTGTAGTGTTCGGGTACAGTAAGAAGTACCTCTGAATCCCATGCCGGGATATGAGTAACGGCTGATTGGCACAGCCAGTAGCCGTCACCGGGACAGCTACAAACCGTAAACACCCCAAACCAGCGGTGTGGGGCCGTGGGAATCTTTGCTCTTCAGGGCGGAGAGGATGTCAAAGGCGGAGATACGGCTTCGAACCGGGAAGACCGTTACCCAGCAGGAGCTGCTTTCGCAGCTTATCAACGACGCGCACGACTCCCGTGACGAGGTGACCGACTCCTTCCGCTCGTCAACGCTTCCTCTCACCGAAGAGAAAAAGAACAGATGCGCCGGGGACGAGTCAGTTCCGGGGCCGAAACCGACGAAGATGACATTGACGACGTGCTCTACGGATGACGGGTCTCGTCGATACCGGCGCCCTCTACGCGGATCACGACACCGACGCGTCGAGACACGAGGAGATGAGCGACGCGCTGGACGCGGTCTACGACAGCGAGTTCGGTGCCGCAGACGCGACTGATTACGTGTACGACGAGGCGGTCACGCTGACTCTCAAGCGAACCGGATCGTTCTCGGCGGCGAAGCGGATCGGCCGACAGCTTCGGGGCGCGGGTCCGTACCCGCCGGTTTGCGAGATACTTCACGTGTCCAATGCGGGCTTTACAGACTCGGTCGAGGTGTCCGAGCGCTACGACGATCAGGGGCTCAGTTTCACTGACGGGACGGCTGTGGAACTGTGTGACCGCCATGATATCGAGTCGGTTTTGAGCTTCGACGACGATTCCAACGGTCTCGTGGATCGGATCGATCCGACCACGCTCTAGCGAACGGCTACTCCTCGTTCGTTTCGATTCTCCCCACGGTATCGTCGCGTTCCACTAATACCTCAACCGCAAGCTCTCGAACCCGCTTTCTGTCCTCAGCGATCACGTCGACCGCCTGCGCGCTCTCGATATGGCCGTTCACGACCGCGTTCTGCTGTGGACCCCACACCTCCGGCGGCTGCGTTTTGATGTACTCGGCCCACCGGATCACCTGCTCGTAGCGGGGCGGTCGCTGGGGACCGTCATCGCTTCCGGCCGAGCCCACTTCAGGCGTTCGTGAGTCGCTCATAGCGGTCTTCGACGTTGAGTCGTTCGACCTGTGTTTCGAGGCGGTCGCGGGAAAGCGTTTCCGGGAGGATCAGAATAGCCCGGGCACGAGGACGTAGCTCAGGAGCATTCCGAACAGCCCGGCGAACAGCGCGAACAGGGCCATCGGGACGATCGCCTTCCGGAGCAGGTCGCCCTCGCGGCCGGTGATGCCGACGACGCCGCAGATCGCGGCGACGTTCAGCACCGAGACCATGTTGCCGAGGCCGCCGCCGACGTTCTGGAGGCTGACGGCGATCGTCCGGGAGAGTTCGACCGTCTCGGCGGCGTTGTACTGGAGCACGCTGAACAGGATGTTCGAGGAGGTGTTGCTCCCGGTCATGAACGAGCCGATGGCGCCGATCCACGGCGAGATCATCGGGAGCAGGCCGCCCGCGCCGATCGCGAGCGCGCGGCTGAGCGCCTCCATCATGCCGAGGAGGCCCGCGGTGTTCGTCTGCGACTGGATCATCACCTGCGTCATCGACACCGCGATGATCAGCGTGAGCGCGGCGGGCGCGACCTGCTCCGCAGAGCGCCGCCACGCCGCGCCCATCTCGTCGACGTCCATCTTGTGGATGAGGCCCGTGAGGACGGCGATCGGGATGAACGGCATCGTGCCCGGGAGGTAGAGATACTGGAGCGTGTACCCGAGCTCGGTGCCGAGGATCGAGTCGATGCCGACGGTGAAGCTCTGGATCCACGGGAGCACGGCGGTGCCGGCGACCGTGAGGTCGGGCCACCGCGTGGCGAGCAGCGCGAGCGCGACGAGGAGGTACGGCGTCCACGCCAGCAGCACCGACATCTCTTTTTGTGGCTGGTCGCGGGAGATCTCGTCGAGTTCGAGGCCGCCGAGCCAGGTGTCGCTCCACTGCGAGTCGGTCGGGAAGTCCCACTCGCGGTCGGGGATGAGGATATTGTTGTTCGCGAGCAGGAGCCCCACGCCGAGGACGACGAACCCGGCCGCGATGTCGGGGAGCGCGGGCCCGACGAACCACGCGACCACCAGCTGCGTCCCGCCGGTGACGACGCCGAGGAGGAGCGCGAACGGAGCGATGGGGAGCGTGTCGCGGACGGCGCCGCCGACGCTCCGGCCGCCGTCGGCGTCACCGAACCAGTACGTCAGGAAGAACACGCCGAGCAGCCCCCAGAACACGTACGTCACGCCCGTGACGATGCCGGACCACGCGGAGACCATCGAGAGGAACTCGGAGACCCCCATCGAGCCGGAGAGCGCCGGGTCGATGACGGCGCCGGTGCCGCCGATGACGGGGGTCCCCGCGGCGCCGAACGGCGGGTTCGGCGCGTTGAAGAACAGCCCGAACACCGCGGCGGCCAGCGGCGGGAAGCCGAGGCCGATAAAGAGCGGCGCGGCGAGCGCCCCGGGCGTCCCGAACCCGGCGGCGCCCTCGATGATCGTCATGAAGCCGAGCCCGATGAGCAGGACTTGGATGCGTCTGTCCTCTTCGATCTGTCCGAAGTACCACCTGATAGTGGCGATGGCGCCGCTCCCCTCGAGGTAGTTCATCAGGAGGATGGCGCCGAAGACGATCAGGATGATGTCGACCGCCTGGAACGCACCGTAGACGGCCGACGCGGCCAGCCAGTCGATCTCCATGCCCCAGTAGGTGAGTCCGATCCCCCCGGCGAGCAGCCACCCGACCCCCATCGCGCGGGCGGCGGACCACCTGAGTCCGGCGAGCAGGACGAACGCGACGCCGATCGGAATGACGCCGACGAACGCCAGTGAGAGTACGTTTGTCATGAGTATGTCTTTCGACCGTGTTTGGGCGTCTCACAACGATCCATATGTAACTTTCTTTTTTGACGATATTACTGGCGAGGAGTTGGGTACTGGCCGGGCGTCCGATGAGAAAGATACGTTATGTATCCCGTTAGGAAACTGCGTATAGGGAAACACCCATTAGGCTGTTACAGCAACCACGGCGTATGTCAGTCGAGTCAATCGCGACCTTCGAGTCGTCGCTCGACGAGGTCGGCGTCGAGTGCGTCCGGACGACCGCCGACGGGTTCGAGTCGGCGCTGGCGCCGCTGCTCGACGACCCGGCGGTCGGCGCGCCGCTCCCGTTCGACGGGGTCTCGCTCCCGGACGCGGTGAACACCGACCCGACCGTCGCCGAGCTCGAAGCCGCGGCGACGGGCGTCACCGCCGCCGGATACGGCATCGCCGACTACGGCTCCGTGGTGATTCAGGGCGGGGCCGCCGGCGAGGAGCCGGTGAGCCTGTACGCAGACGAGCACGTCGCGGTCGTCGCCGCGGACGACGTCCTGCCGGACATGGACGCCGCGTTCGACCGCCTCGCCGCGGACGTCCGCGACGGCGCGGGGCAGTCGATCATCGCGACCGGACCGAGCGCCACCGCGGACATGGGCGCGCTCGTGAAGGGGGCGCACGGGCCGATGGACGTGACCGTCGTGCTGGTGGAGGACAGGTAGATGAGCGCCGAGAACCGACGGCGGAAGGCCGAACACATCCGCCACATCCTCGACACCGAGGGCGACAGCGTCCAGCAGAACACGCGCGTGTTCAACGAGGGACGCTACGAGTCGACCGGCGACCTCGACGACTACGAGCGGCTGAAAGACGAGGCGCGGGCGATCAAAGAGGACGCGATCGAGCGGCTGCCGGAGCTCATCGACGAGGTGACCGAGGCCGTCGAGGCCAACGGCGGCACGGTGTACCTCGCCGACGACGCCGCGGACGCGAACCGCTACATCACGGAGGTCGTCGACGGCCGCACAGCCGTGAAGTCGAAGTCGATGACCAGCGAGGAGATCGAGGTGAACGAGGCCCTCAAGGCGGACGGCGCCGACGTGTGGGAGACCGACCTCGCCGAGTTCGTCCTCCAGATCGCCGACGAGGCCCCGTCGCACATCGTCGCCCCGGCCATCCACAAGTCGCGGGAGGAAATCGCCGCGCTGTTCGACGAGGTGTTCGAGCCCGAGGACCCCCCGGAGACCGCCGAGGAGCTGACCCGGTTCGCCCGCGAACACCTCGGCGAGAAGATCCGCGACGCCGACGTCGGGATGACGGGCGCGAACTTCGTCACCGCCGACACCGGGACGCTTGCGCTGGTGACGAGCGAGGGCAACGCCCGGAAGTGCGTTCAGGCGACCGACACCCACGTCGCGGTCGCGGGCGTCGAGAAGGTGATCCCCAGCGTCGAGGACCTCCAGCCGTTCGTGGAGCTCATCGGTCGGTCGGGGACCGGCCAGGACATCACCTCCTACGTCTCGCTTCTCACCCCGCCGACCGACTCCCCGACGTTCGGCGACAAGGCGCTCGGCTCCGGCGACGAGCGCGACTTCCATCTCGTGTTAATCGACAACGGCCGGATGGAGATGCGCGACGACGACCAGCTCCGGGAGACGCTGTACTGCATCCGGTGTTCGGCGTGCGCGAACTCCTGTGCGAACTTCCAGCACGTGGGCGGCCACGCCTTCGGCGGCGAGACGTACTCCGGCGGAATCGCGACCGGCTGGGAGGCGGGCGTCCACGGCGAGGAGAGCGCCGCCGAGTTCAACGACCTCTGTACGGGGTGTAGCCGGTGCGTGAACCAGTGTCCGGTGAAGATCGACATCCCGTGGATCAACACCGTCGTCCGCGACCGCATCAACCGCGGGACGGACGGCGACCTCGACTTCCTCGTCGAGGGGCTCACGCCGGACGCGGATCCGGGCGGGATCGACCTCCAGAAGCGCCTGTTCGGGAACTTCGACACGCTGGCGAAGCTCGGGTCGGCGTTCGCGCCGCTGTCGAACTGGGTCGCGGAGGCCGGGCCCGCCCGATCGGTGCTGGAACGGACGCTCGGCGTCGACAGCCGCCGCGAGCTCCCGCGGTTCGAGCGCGAGTCGCTCGTCGACTGGTTCGGGGACCGGGGCTCGCGGGTCGACCCCGACGCCGCGCGCGAGCGCGTGGCGCTGTACCCCGATGCGTACACCAACTACGTGCGCACCGAGCGGGGGAAGGCGGCCGTCCGGGTCCTCGAGTCGCTCGGCGTCCACGTCGACGTGCCGGCGGCCGGCGAGAGCGGACGCGCGCCGCTCTCGCAGGGGATGGTCGCGACCGCGCGGTCGAACGCCGAGGCCGTGTACGAGTCGCTCGCGCCGGCCGTCGCGGCGGGTCGGGACGTCGTCGTCATCGAGCCCTCCGACCTCGCGATGTTCCACCGCGAGTACGGTCGGCTCCTCCCGACGGAGGAACACGAGGCGCTGAAGGAGCGCAGCTACGAGGTGATGGAGTACGTGTACGGCCTGCTGGAGAACGGCGCCGACCTCGGCGCGCTCCCCGACGGCGACGGCGAACGGATCGCCTACCACAGCCACTGCCAGCAGCGCACGCTGGACCTGGAGCCGTACACGACGGCGGTCCTCGACGACGCGGGGTTCGACGTGGTGACCTCCGACGTGGAGTGTTGCGGAATGGCCGGCAGTTTCGGCTACAAGTCCGAGTACTACGACCTCAGCGTCGACGTCGGCGAGACGCTCGCGGACCAGTTCACGACCGACGAGACCGCGGACCGGACGGTGGTCGCCAGCGGCACGTCCTGTCTCGAACAGCTCGACGCGCTGCTCACGCGGCGGCCCGCGCATCCGGTCCGGCTCCTCGACGCGCGGCGTGACCGTCGCTGACGCGCCCGCTCCGGGCGCGTCGCTCCGCGAGTCGGGGCCGTCGAGTTCAGGTGGGCTTATATGTTCCCCGGTCGGATCCGGGACTATGGACGAGCACTCGCACGAGCCCGACCCGGACAAGCGCGTGACCGCACCGATGCAGGAATTCGGGAGCCGCGAGGTCGGCGTCGGCGCGGCCGTCACGCTGGTCGGCCTGCTGATCGCGTACGCCGTCCCGTTCCTCGCGACCTTCTGAACGCCGTCGCTCGTCGCGTTTTTCCGTAGTCGTTCGGCCGCCGGCAGCGACTCGCCTAGCGCGGGTACCAGGCGAGCGGGTGGTCCGCGGTGAGTTCGAGGGAGACGGGCTCGTCGAGGTCGAACTCCTCGACGTGGTTGTGGAGGCAGTGGACCGCCTCGCCGGAGTCGAGTTCGACCCGGTAGACGAAGGAGGGCCCGACGTACTGCCGCGAGGTGACGACGCCGTCGGCGAGTTCGGAGGTCGCGGGGGTCGCGCGGAGGTCGTCCGGGCGCACGAGCACGTCGACCGGCGCGCCGTCGTAGACGGTGTCGTATCCCTCCAGCGTCACGGCGTCGAACCGGCCGATGCCGGTGTCGACCTTCCCGTCGCGGAGCTCTCCTTCGAGGAACGACGCCCGCCCGAGGAAGGAGGCGACGAACTTCGACTCGGGGCGCTCGAAGACGGACTCGGGGCGGCCGACCTGCTCGATCCGGCCGTCGCTCATCACCGCGACGCGGTCGGAGATGGAGAGCGCTTCCTCCTGGTCGTGCGTGACCGAGACGGCGGTGACGCCCGCCTCCTTCAGGATGCGGCGGACCTCCTCGCGCATCTCGACGCGGAGGCGCACGTCGAGGTTCGAGAAGGGCTCGTCGAGGAGGAGTACCTCGGGCTCGGGGGCGAGCGAACGCGCGAGCGCGACGCGCTGCTTCTGCCCGCCGGAGAGCTGGTCGGGCGTCTTCTCGCCGTGGTCGGTCATCTCGACCAGTTCGAGCAGCTCGTCGACGCGCGCCTCGCTCTCGGCGGCGTCGGCGTCGGTCAGCCCGAACGCGATATTCTCGCGGACGGTGAGGTGGGGGAACAGCGCGAAGTTCTGGAAGACGATGCCCACGTCGCGCCGCTCCGGCGGGACGAACGACCCGTCGCCGGCGACGACCTCGTCGCCGAGGGTGATTTGCCCCTCAGTCGGCTCTTCGAGGCCGGCGATGGTGCGCAGCGTCGTCGTCTTGCCGCACCCGGAGGGGCCGAGGAACGTCAGCAGTTCCCCCGACCGCACGTCGAGCGAGACGTCGTCGACGGCGGTCTCGGGGCCGAACGCCTTCGTGACCTCGGACAGCGACAGGACGGGGTCCGCGGCGGCGGTCGCCCCGTCGTCGGCGGCGGCGCTCGCCCGGTGGTCGGTCGCGGAGTCGTCCGATCGATCGGCCGTCGCGTCGTCCGACTCGGTCGAGCGCGTCGTGCCGACTGGTTCCGTGGATGCCATCGATGAGGGGCGGGCACCGGAATGGCCGGCGTCCCGCGGTTGCCGCCACATACTTTAGGAGCACCTAAAAGCGTATCGCTCCCTCTCGCGTCGTCGAAATCGGTGATCGCGAGGGTACGGAGCGCGGGGCTCGCCGCTCATCCACCGCGTCGCGCCGGCTCAGCATAATACAAGGTAGAGCCTCCGAGCTCACGGAGCGAGCGAAGCGAGCGAGTAGGTCGGAGAGGAAACCGACCCGGCACTACACCAGCCACGTTCGATTGTCGGCCGGCTCCTCCCCGAACCGTCACTAATATAAAAACAAAAGTATACATCTGAAGTACGGATGGAGGTCCGTCGCACCGTCCCGGTCAAACTCAATGTGGCCGACAGCGACGCCGACCTCCTCCATGAAACTATCTCCGAGTTCCTGTGGGCTGCCAACTACGTCGTCGACCACGCCTGGCAAGGCGAGTATAAAACGACGAGCAAAGCCCAACTTCAACGTGAAACCTACGACGACGTGCGGGCAGAGACACGGTTACAAGCGAATCTCGTTCAGAACGCTCGCAACAAGGCCGCCGACGCCGTCCAAAGCGTTGTCGCCCGCTGGAAACAAGGCGACTACGCAGGGAAACCGTCTTTTTCCGCTCCCACACTCGTCTACGATAAGCGGTGTGCCACGTTCAACGACGACCACGCGACGCTCTCGACCGTCGAAGGCCGCATCACGGCCGAGTACGTCCTTCCCGACGAGAGCCGCGAGACGCCCCACTCGGAGTATCTGTTCAACGACGACTACGAGGTGACGGGCGCGGAACTTCACTACCGAGCCGGTGAGTTCTACCTTCACGTCCGCACAAAGGCGGATGTGGAGTTCGAGACTGCCGACGACGGCAACGACGAGCACAGCACAGTCCTCGGCGTTGACCTCGGCATCGAAAACGTCGCCGTCACGTCAACAGGCACGTTCTGGAACGGGTCGGAGTTGAACCATTGGCGCCGCGAGTTCGAGAAGCGACGCGGGTCGCTCCACCAGCGCGGGACGCGGGCCGCTCACGAGACCATCCAATCGGTCGGACGCACGGAGACGGGACGCTACGACCACTTCTTCCACACCGTCTCGAAAGAACTCGTCGCAGAAGCCGTCGAACACGACTGCGACGTGATCGCGTTCGAGAACCTGACGGGAATTCGTGAGCGGATGCCGAACGCCAAGAAGTTCCACGCGTGGGCGTTCCGACGCCTGTTCGAGTACGTCGAGTATAAATCCGAAGTCGTCGGCATCTCGGTTGAACAGGTGAGTCCCGCCTACACCTCCCAGCGGTGTTCCAAGTGCGGGTTCACTCACGAGAACAACCGCCCGACCTCGGACGGACAGGACGTATTCGAGTGCCTGAAGTGCGGATACTCACCGCACGCGGACTACAACGCGGCGAAGAACATCGGTCTGAAGCATCTCCGCTCGACGCAAACGTCGTCGGGTGGAGGCGCACCCGTAAACGTGCGCTTGAATCGCGGGACGTTGAACGTGAACGGTGATTACGAGCCTGCCAGCGATGGCCAGAACGGGAGTCCACGCGAAAGCCCCGCCGTCAACGAAGCGAACGGCGAAGCCGTGAGCAAGTAGGGCGGGGTAGTTTACGCCAGTTCGCGCTCGATCACGTCGCGGTGGTCGCGGACCGCGTCGACCGAGAGCGCGACCGACTCGTCGCCGACCGCGAGCGAGAGCGTGCCGTCTGTCGTCACGTCGCCGAGCCGGAACACGGGGAGGTCGCCGGCCACCGCGGCGACCGCCTCGGGATCGGTCGTCTGGACGAGGAGGCGGCCGGGCGTCTCGTCGAACGCCGCGACGCGGTCGGGCAGCGTCGCGTCGACGCCGGCGTCCTCGGTCACCAGCTCGGCGAGCGCGACCGCGAGCCCGCCCTCGCTCACGTCGTGGGCCGCGAGCGTCGACTCGTGGCGGGCGGCGGCCGCGAGCGACGCGACGAGGCCCCCGAGGTCGTCGGCCGCCCCGGACTCGTCGGGTAGGGTCGGGAACCGGTCGCCGCCGCCGGCGTGCGCGAGGTACTCGGAGCCGCCGAGCGCGTCGCCGCCGGACCCGACCAGCAGAAGCACGGAGTCGGCCGCGCGGTCGGCGTCGAGCGCGGCGGGCGGGGCGTCGTAGCCGCGCCGCGTGCCCAGCACCGCGAGCGTCGGCGTCGGGGGGATCGGCCCCTCGACGCTGTCGTTGTACAGGGAGACGTTGCCGCCGACGACGGGCGCGTCGAGCGCGGCGCAGGCGTCCGCGAGGCCGTCGACGATCCCCTCGAACGCGCCGTACACGTCGGGCTTCTCCGGGTTGCCGCCGTTGAGACAGTCGACCGCGGCGAGCGGGACCGCGCCGGTCGCGGCGAGGTTCGTCGCGTTCTCGAGGGCGACGGCTCGGGCGCCCTCGTACGGCGCGACCGCGGTCCACTTCGGGTTCGCGCCAGAGGCGAGCGCGAGGCCGACGCCGTCGGCGGAGGCGGCCGTTTCGCTCGCTTCGTCGGTCGGCTCCGTCTCGCGGACCGCGAGCAGCGCGGCGTCGTCGCCGGGCTTCACGGCCGTGCGCGTCCCGACCTCGTGGTCGTACTGGCGGTACACCCAGCGCTTGCTCGCGGTGGACGGGGCCGAGAGGACGGCCGCGACCGCCTCGTCGAGCGAGGGCTCGTCGGCGGGCAAGTCTCGGTCGGGCTCGCTCGGCGGCTCGCTTTCGAGGTCGTTCATCGGCGCGCCGTCCGCGAGGAACTCGGCGGGCGCGTCGACGACGGTCTCGGGGTCGCGGTCGGTCGCGCCGTCGGCGTCCGCGCCGCCCTCGCCGTCCGCGCCGCCGGCGAACTCGCAGACGTAGTTGCCGTCGGTCACCTCGCCGATGACCGAGCAGCCGAGGTCGAACCGCTCGGCGAGGTCGGCGACGCGCTCGACGTTGTCCGGGGCGACCTCGTAGCACATCCGCTCCTGGCTCTCGGCAAGCAGGATCTCGGTGGCGTTCATGTTCGGCTCGCGCTGGTGGACGGCGTTGAGGTCGATCCGCGCGCCGAGGCCGCCCTTCGCGACGAGTTCAGAGGAGGCGCCGCCGAGGCCGGCCGCGCCGAGGTCGCGGGCCGAGCGGACGAGGTCCTCGTCGATCAGCGCCTCGTTACACTCGATCAGGCGCTTCTCGGCGTAGGGGTCGCCCACCTGGACCGCGGGGCGGTCCTCGGTCTCGGCGTCCTCGGCGAGGTCCTCGCTCGCGAAGGACGCGCCGCCGAGCCCGTCGCGGCCGGTGCCGTTCCCGACGAGGACCAACTTGTTCCCGGGCTCCTGTGCGGTCGCCGTGACGAGTCGGTCCTCGTTCGTGAGGCCGACGCAGGCGACGTTGACGAGGGGGTTCCCCTCGTAGCCGCCGTGGAAGGCGACGCTGCCGCCGACCGTCGGGACGCCGATACAGTTGCCGTAGTGGGAGATGCCCTCGACGACGCCCTCGAAGAGGTACCGGGAGCGCTCGCGGTCGAAGCCGCCGAAGTACAGCGAGTCGAGGAGGCCGATCGGGTACGCGCCCATGCTCATCGTGTCGCGGACGATGCCGCCGACACCCGTCGCGGCGCCGTCGAACGGGTCGACGAAGGAGGGGTGGTTGTGGCTCTCGACGCCGAAGGTGACGTAGGTGTCGCCGTAGTCGTCGGCGTCGCGCTCGGCCGCGGGGTCGTCGGCCGCGTCCGGCTCGGGCAGCGCGAGGACCGCGGCGTCGTCGCCCGGGCCGACCACGACCTGGTCGCCCTCGCTGTCGAACGCCGACAGGAGGGGCCGCGAGGAGCGGTACGCGCAGTGCTCGCTCCAGAGGTTCTCGAACAGCGCGGCCTCCGCCGCCGTCGGCTCGCGGCCGAGCTCCGCGGTCACGAGCTCGTGGTCCGCATCGGACAGGCTCATTCACTTACGTGGTCATCGAGCCGGTTCTAATGCTTTTCTATACGCACGTTCGTGGTGATACCCGAGCGGGATCCCGCACAGTTAGCGGTCTCGGAGGCGCATGCCTGCGAGCGGCCGCCACCGGCGGCCGCGAAGCCAGCACGCGCGAGGGAGTCGGTGGGCCGAAGCGAAGCGGAGGACCACCGACGAGGCTGGGGAGGTGTGAGGTGCGGGGCTGTGCGGAGTGGGACTCAAAGGGGCAGCCGGGAGGCTGAGCTTTGGAGGAGGCTCTCACGGCCGCAACGATCTATAGCCGAGCGGGTGAGGCTTTCGAGGAGGTTCCCACGACCGATCCGCCGGCAATCAGTCACGAATGACCGGCCGGATCGTCGGCAGTGTTCGTCGTCGGTCTGCCGACAGCGATTTAGCCAGAGTGGTCTGGTTATAACTAAACGGCCGGAACGCCGAGCGAGATTTATGCCAGAACGGTCACCGCGGCGAAGACGACGACCGTCCCGGCCGCGCCGAGCGCCATCGCCTTCGCGTTGAGCTTGACCGCCTTCCTGCGGTCGGCGGCGAGCGCCTCCTCGTTTTCGATCTCGCTCGTCCCCCCGCCCACGTCGAAGACGCCGATGCCGGCGAAGCCGATACAGAACCGCTCGCGGTACTGTAACGCGCCCATCGCGGCGCCGTACAGCGGGAAGACGGAGAGGATGAGCGACCAGCGCGGCCACGCGAACGAGACGGCCGCCGCGACGAACGCGGCCGCGAGCGCGAGCGACCCGACGCCGAGGAGGAGCCGCCGTCGCTGCTGTGTCGGTCCGATGTTACACACGCCCGGTTGATACTCCATGGGATCGGAAAGAGCGGCAGAAGCAAAGCCTCAACGGATCGCTCCGGCGACCGGTACCGCTACCCCCGAGCGACCGACCCGCCGACGCCCGTCGCTTGACCGGCCGACGCTCGTCTCTCGACTCGCCGACGCCGAGCGACGGTTCATTATCGGCCGCCTGGAACGGGATATCGAACGCGACGGGCGACCGAGACCCGGACCGTCGAGCGCGGGACCTGGGACGGTACGAGACGATACTGGAGTCGCTCGAACCGGTCGACCTCGGAGCGATTGCGGAGGGGTGCTAGCGGAGCGTCGAGACCGCGGACGCGACAGTGCGCGCGGAGGCGACGGCGACGGTCCGCGCGGACCGTAGTCGGCTCAAACAGGTGCTGGAGAACCTCCTGCGGAACGCCGTCTCGCACGGCGGCGCGGACGTGACGGTCACCGTCGGCGACCTCGACGGCGGGTTCTACGTCGTGGACGCCGGCCCCGGACTCCCCGAAGACGAGCGCGGCGAGGTCTTCGAGGCCGGCCACACGACCGACTCGAACGGGACCGGCTTCGGCCTCGCCATCGTCGAGCGGGTCGGCGAGGCGCACGGCTGGGCAGTATGCGTCACCGACGGTCCGGACGGCGGGGCGCGCTCCGAGTTCACCGGCGTCGGTATCGAGTGACGGCGCCGCCGGGGCGGGAGCCGGCGGTGGAAACGGTGAAATGCCCGGCAGCCGACGTGGCTGTGTGAAACGGATTCAGCTCGGCAACACCGTCTTCGAGGGCGAAAACGACGTGTACCTACTGGACGGGGAGACGACGGCGCTCGTCGACACCGGGGTCGCGCTCCCCGAGGTCCGCGAGGAGTTGGCCGACGGCCTCGCCGAGTACGGGCACGCGTTCGGCGACGTGGACGCGGTCGTCCTCACCCACTGGCACCCGGACCACACGGGACTCGCCGGCGAGGTCCAGGCCGAGGGCGGCGCCGACGTGTACGTCCACGAGGCCGACGCCGGCCTCGTCGACGGGACGGAGACGCCGCTGTTCGCCGACCGCGACCTCCAGCGCGAGACGTTTGAGCGGTGGGGGATGCCCGCCGCCGACCAGGAGCGGCTGATCGAGTTCTTCGACGCCGTCAGCGTGGACCTCTCGGGGCGACCGGCCGACGTGACGACCTTCGCGGACGGCGACGCGATCGAGGCCGGCGGCGTCGAACTCGAAGCCCTCCACCTTCCCGGCCACACCGCGGGACTCTCCGGGTTCGCGTTCGACCCGCGGGCGGTGTCGGACCACGACCCCATCGCTGGTGAAGACGCGACCGAGGAGGCGTTCACGGGCGACGCGCTGCTCCCGAAGTACACCCCCAACGTCGGCGGCGCCGACATCCGCGTCGAGGGTGCGCTCGCGGCCTACGCCGAGAGCCTCGCGCGGATCGTCGACCGCGACTTCGACGCCGCGCATCCGGGGCACCGTCAGCGGATCGACGAGCCGAGCCGCCGCGCGGCGACAATCCTCGACCACCATCGGCACCGGACCCGCCGGGTGATCGGGGTCCTCGACAACTCGGGGCCGGCGACCGCGTGGGAGGTGTCGGCCGCGCTGTTCGGCTCGCTGGAGGACATCCACGTCCTCCACGGTCCCGGCGAGGCGTTCTCGCACCTCGACCACCTCGCCGACGCCGGCGTCGTCGAGCCCGACGGGACCGCCTACCGACTCGTCGACCCCGACCCCGACGTCGACGCCCTGTTCCCGACGACGCCGCTCGACGACGTCGTCGACGGGAGCGACGACGCGTAGGCGGAGAGGATCGGGGGCGTTCCGGCGCGACCCCGAAACCGACCGCCGCCGAAAGCTATTCCCGGCGGCCGGCGTAGTCGGGGACGTGAAGCGGGACGCCCTCGTCGCGGTCGCGGTCGCCCTCCTCGCCCTCGTCGCGCTCGGCGTCGCGGCCGCGACGCTGGACACCGCCGTCGACACCGGCGGCGGCGGGTTCGGCGGGAGCGGCGGAGACGCCCCGAGCGTCGGATCTGACACGGGCGACCCCGGCGTCCTCACGTCGTCGGGGGAGGCGGGCGACTTCTCCGCGCCGGGGCTCTGTCTGCCGTTCCTCAGGGAGCCGCCCGCCGTGATCGCGCTGCTCGTCGGCCTGACGCTGCTCGCGGGGGTCACCTATCGCGACACCGGGTCGCCGTTCGCGAGCGTCGCCGTCGCCGGCGTGATGGGCGCCCCGATCGCGGTCCTGTTCTGGGTGCTGTCGACGTGCCGGTCGGTCGCGGAGAACGTCTCCACCTCGCTCGGGATGGGCAGCAACGGGACGGAGTTACTGTCGACCGGCGCGGCCGGCGGCGGGCTCGGCAGCGGCGAGGGCGCGGCGTCGGCGCCGCAGATCCTGTTCGCGGTCGTCGTCGTCGCCGCGGTGATCGCGAGCGTCGCCGCGCTGCTCCTCGCCGGCGGCGACGACGAGGCGGACGGCGGCGGCGACCGGACCGACGAACCGGTCGAGGAGCCGCCGGACCTCGCCGCGGTCGGGCGGACGGCCGGCGAGGTCGCGGACCGGATCGAGTCCTCGGACGCGGACAACGAGGTGTACCGCGCGTGGCGCGACATGACCGACGTCCTCGACGTCGACCGGCCGGACTCCTCGACGCCCGCGGAGTTCGCGGCCGCCGCGGTCGACGCGGGCGTCGCCGAGGAGCCGGTGACCGCGCTCACCGAGGCGTTCGAGCGGGTCCGATACGGCGGCGAGGACGCGACCGACGACCGAGAGCGCCGCGCCGTCGAGGCGCTGCGTCGGATCGAGGAGCGGCACGGAGGCGACTCGTGACGCGCGCTCTGACGGAGAGCGCGGGCGAAACGGTGGGAACCGACGGTGGTGGTCGGTAGTGCGGCCGCTCGCCGTCGCGGGAGTGCTGGCGGTCGCCGTCGGCATCCTCGCGGCGCTCGACCGCGGCGTGGCGTCGGTCCTCTCCCCCACGTCGGCGGTCGTCACGCTGATCGGCGTCCTCGGCGTGGTTCAGGGGATTCGATACGCGAACGCGCGTCGGGACCGCCGGCGGATGCCGACAGACACCGGAGAGCCGGAGCGGCGCGCGCCCGCCGCGGTGCCCGGTGCCGACCTCGACGAGCGGATCGCCCGCGTGGCCAGTCCGGCGCCGGGCGGTTACCGGAACCGTCGCGCCCTCCGCGACCGGGTCCGGGAGGTCGCCGTGGACGCCGTCGCCCGCGACCGCAACTGCTCGCGGGAGGCGGCGGCGACGGCCGTCGACGACGGGACGTGGACGGACGACGCGGCCGCCGCCGCGTTCTTCGACACCCGGACCGCCTATCCCGTCCGGGTCCGGCTCTCCGCCGGGGTCCGGGGACGGTCGAACTACTGGTACGGGCTCCGCGCCGCGATCGGCGAGATCGAGCGGATAGAGGGGGGTGCGGCGTGAGCGACCCCTCAAGCGGCGCCGCCGCGTCCGAGCCGGCATCGACCGACGGTGAGGCGACCGGACGAGACGGCGACGCGGTCGGACGCGACCGCGACGCGACCGAGACTGAATCGGCCGACGCGACCGAGACTGAATCCGCCGGCGCTCCGAGCGACCGGGAACACCGCCGAGCGATCGAGACGGAGCGCTGGCTGGGGGTGGCGGGGGCGGCCCTGGCGCTGGTCGGCCTCGGCGTGCTCGTCCGGCAGTCGTCGCTCGTGCTCGCCGGCGCGGTGGGCGCCGGGTACGCGGTGTACGCGCGGGCGGGCGACGCGTCGGCGCCGGCGCTCGCGGTGACGCGGACGGTGAGCGACGAGGCCCCGGAGCCGGGCGACGAGGTCAGCGTGACCGTCCGGGCGGAGAACGTCGGCGAGGAGGCCCTGCCGGACCTCCGGCTCGTCGACGGGGTCCCGCCGGGGTTGGCGGTCGTCGACGGCCCCGCTCGGGTCGCGACGGCGCTGCGACCCGGGACGGCGGTGACGTTCGAGTACACGGTGCGCGCGGCCCGGGGCGACCACGAGTGGGAGCCGCTGACGGCGATCACCCGCGACGCGGCCGGCGCCCGCGAGCGCACGACCGCGCTCGACGCGCCGACCGCGATCGCCTGTACGCCGGAGCTGTCCGCCGGCGGCGACCTCCCGCTGCGCGGGCTGACGACCGTCCACCACGGTCGGGTGCCGACCGACGTGGGCGGCGCCGGCGTTGAGTTCCACGCCACCCGGGAGTACCGCCGCGGCGATCCGCTCAAGCGGATCGACTGGAACCGGCGGGCGCGGACGGGGGAGCTGTCCACCGTCGAACTACGCGAGGAGCGCTCCGCGACGGTCGTGCTGGTCGTCGACACCCGCGAGTCCGCGTACGTCGCCGCCGACCCGGACGCCGAGACGGCGGTGGAGGCGAGCGTCGCGGCCGCGGGACAGGCGTTCTCCGCGCTCCTCGACGGGGGCGACCGGGTCGGGATCGCGGCGCTGTCGCCGATCGACTGCTGGCTGCCGCCCGGCAGCGGGACCGTCCACGCGGCCCGCGGGCGCGAGACGCTCGCGACCGACCCCGCGCTGGCGCCGACGCCGAGCGACGACCGGTTCTACCGGTCGCTGTGGCTCCGGCGGTTCCGGCGGCGGCTCCCGGCCGACGCGCAGGTGCTCTTCTTCACCCCCCTCGTCGACGAAACCGCGACGGCGATCGCGCGGCGCGTCGACGCGCACGGTCACCTCGTGACGGTCCTCTCGCCGGACCCGACGACGGCCGAGACGGCGGGCGAACGGTTGACCGCCTTCGAGCGCCGCCAGCGGCTCCGGGCGCTCCGGGCGGGCGGGATCCGCGCGCTGGAGTGGGGCGACGACTCCTTCCCGGCCGCGGTCGCGGCCGCGACGAGGCGGTGGTCGCGATGAGCGGCGACGGCTCGGCGCCCGGAACGACTGGCGACGGATCCGCGATTGCGACGGGGGGCGACGAGTCGGCGTCCGAAGCGCCAGCCGACTTCCACGAGGCGGACGCCCGGCCCCCGACGGTCGCGGTCGTCGCGAGCCTCGCCGCCGCGGGCGTCGCGGCGACCGCCGCGCTGATAGCGAGTCCGACGGGCGGCGCGCTGGTCGGGGTCGGCGCGCTCGCGTTCCTCGGCGGCTCGCTCCGGGGGTCGGCGCGAGTCCTGACGTGGGGCGCGACCGCGGGCGTGGCGGGGATCGCGCTCGCGGGGTACCGCGGCGCCCCGCCCGAAGCCCTGCTCGTCGCCGCCGTCGGGCTGGCGGTCGCGTGGGACGTCGCCGACCACGGGGTCGGCCTCGGGGAGCAGGTCGGACGGGGCGCTCGGGTCCGGCGGAACGTCGCGGTCCACGCGGGGGCGAGCCTGCTCGTCGGCGCGCTCGCGGCCGGCCTCGTGTACGGCGTCTCGCTCGCGGTCGGCGGCGGCCAGCCCGTGGCCGCGCTCGCGCTCCTCTTGGCGGGCGGTATCGCGCTGATCTCCGCGCTGCGGTGACAGTGCGAGCGCCAGGTTTACCGGGCCGCCCGCGCGCTGCGCGGCGATCGCGGACGCTTTTGTGCTGGCCCGGCGACGGCCGAGTATGCGAACCGAAGGGTGGTCGGCGTGACCGACCTCGTGACGTTCGGCGAGACGATGCTCCGCCTGTCGCCCCCGCGCGGCGAGCGGCTGGAGACGACGGACTCGCTCGACGTTCAGGCAGGCGGCGCCGAGAGCAACGTGGCGGTCGGCGCGTCGCGGCTCGGCGTCGACGCCGTCTGGCTCTCGAAGCTGCCGGACTCCCCGCCGGGGCGCCGAGTGACGAACGAGCTGCGGAGCCACGGAGTGACGCCCGAGGTGGCGTGGACCGACCCGGCTGAGGGCCGCGTCGGGACGTACTACCTCGAACGCGGCGGCGCGCCGCGGGGGTCGAACGTCGTGTACGACCGCGGGGACGCCGCGATCACGACGGTGACGCCCGGGGACCTGTCGACGGCGTCGTTCGCGGACGCGAGCCGGTTCCACACCACCGGGATCACGCCCGCGCTGTCCGACCGCGCCGCGGAGACGGCGGCCGCGCTGCTGCGCGAGGCGGGCGACGCGGGGCTCACTCGCTCGTTCGACCTGAACTACCGGGAGAAGCTCTGGGACCCGGAGACCGCGCGAGCGGCCTATGAGAGCCTGTTCGAGCACGTCGACACGCTGTTCGTCCCGCGGCGGGACGCCCGCGAGGTGTTGGACCGCGAGGGCGACGCGGTCGCGATCGCGCACGGACTGGCCGCGGAGTTCGGCGTCGAGACGGTCGTCGTCACCCGCGGGACGGAGGGCGCGGTCGCGCTGCGCGACGGCGAGGTGTACGAGCAGGGCGTCTTCGACGCGGAAACGATCGACGCGATCGGCACCGGAGACGCGTTCGTCGCGGGCTACCTCGCGAAGCGGATCGACGGCGGCGACCTCCCGGCCGCGCTGGAGTGGGCGGCCGCGGTCGCGGCGCTGAAACGCACCGTCGCGGGCGACGTCGCCGTCGTCACGCCCGGGGAGGTCGAGGGCGTGGTGGCCGGCGGCGGCGGCATCGATCGGTAGTCGACCGGCGCGGGGCGAGCGCCGGAGCTAAACCCTTATCAGCGCGCGGGTGGCAGGTACGCCCGTATGAGCGACCTCCCGGACGACTTCGACTGCACGCTCACCAACTGGGAGTACATCTACGGGCTCTGCCGCAACGTCTCCGACGCGGTGAAGCGGGCCGACTTCGAGCCGGACGTGGTCGTCGCCCTCGCCCGCGGCGGCTGGTTCGCGGGGCGGTGTATCTGCGACTTCCTCGGGCTCAACGACCTCACCAGCCTCAAGATGGAACACTACGTGGGGGCGGCCGAGAAGAGCGACGAACCGCAGATCCGCTACCCGATGCCCGAGGGGAGCGTGGAGGACAAGAACGTCCTCATCATCGACGACATCGCCGACACCGGCGGCTCGATCAGCCGCGCCGAGGAGTACGTCGAGGACCGCGGCGCGGGCGAGGTCCGCACCGCGACCCTCCAGCTCTTGGGCACCTCCGAGTTCCAGCCCGACTTCGTGGGCGAACGGCTCGAACAGTGGACGTGGGTCGTCTACCCGTGGAACTTCCTCGAAGACATGATCGACCTCACGGAGGGCGCCATGGAGCGCGCCGACGACTCGACGTTCTCGCGGGAGGACCTCCGGCACTACTTAGAGGAGTACCACGGCATCGGCCGGATCGAGATGGAGGTCGCCCAGCCCGGCCGCCTCGACGAGGTCATCGACGAGATGGTCCGGCGGGACGTGGCCGAGCCCGTCGGCGACGAGACGTGGGCGCTCGCCGAGTAGCCGGACCGAGCGATGGCCCCCGGAGACGACGCCGACGCTGACCCCGCAGACGACGCGGCGCTCGACGCCCTCCTCGACGCCTACGCGCTCAAAGACGAGCGGCGCACGGGGTGGCAGCTCCGCGGGGTCGACGAGCCCGAGTCCGTCGCCGCCCACTCGTGGGGCGTCGCGTACCTCGTGTTGACGCTCGGGGACCGGTTCCGCGAGGACCTCCCGGGCGTCGACCGCGACCGCGCCCTCCGGCTGGCGGTCGTCCACGACGTCGCCGAGGCGGAGACGGGCGACGTGGCGACGCGGGCGGCCGACGTGACGGCCGACGACGACGCGACCGGGGACGCGGTCGATCGCGAGGCGAAGGTCGCCGCCGAGCGAGAGGCCCTGCGCGACCTCGCCGGCCCGCTCCCGGAGCGCGTGCGGGACGCGTGGGAGGCGTACGAGGCCCGCAATTCGCCGGAGGCGGTCCTCGTCAAGGAGTGCGACCTGCTCGACACCTGCCTCCAAGCCCTGCGTTACGAGCGCGGCGACCGGTACGACCCGGAGCGCGGCGATCCCGATGCGTTCCGCGAGTACGACGACCTCGACGAGTTCTTCGCGACGAGCGAGCCGCGGCTCCGGACCGACGCCGGGGTGGAGCTGTTCGCGTCGATCCGCGAGCGGTACCGGGCGGCGCGCGACCGGTAAGCGCTCTCGCAGTCCGGTAGCGCCCGCGACCCCGACCGTTCAGCGGTTGCGAGGCCATCGACGGGACGGCGCTCGACCGTCACCGGCGCGAGCGACACCAGTAAGTGTCGGCCGGACCGATTCGGGCCATGGCATCGAACCGCGACGACGGGGTCGCGTCAGACGGCCCGGCGACCGGAACCGGCCTCGTCGACCGCTGGACCGCGCTCGACCGCGGCTGGCAGGCGCTCGCGCTGGGGCTCGGGATCGTCGCCGCGCACCTCGTCGGGCAGGCGCTGTGACGGGGATCGGCGAGGCGGTCCGCGCGTACCTGCCCGGCCTCGCGCTGCTCGCAGGCGGCGCGGTCGCCGCGACGCTCGTCGCGGACGCGGTCCCCGGCCTCCAGCCGCTCGTCGTCGCCGTCGGGATCGGCGTCGGGCTCGGCAACACCGTCGGGATCCCCGAGATCGCGGAGCCGGGCGTGAGCGCCGACAAGCTGTTCTTAGAGACCGGCATCGTGCTGCTCGGCGCGACGGTGGCGGTCGAGGAGTTCCTCGCCGCGGGACCGACCGTCCTCGGGCTCGTGGTGGCGGTCGTCGCCGGCGGGCTCCTGTTCGCGGAGGTCGTCGCGCGCGGGCTCTTCCGGATCGGGTCGCCCACGTCCTCCCTGTTGGCGGCCGGCGCGAGCATCTGCGGGGTCTCCGCGGTCGTCGCAATCGGCCGGGTGCTGGACGCGCGCGGGACCGCGATCACCTTCGCGGCCGCGACGATCCTGCTGTTCGACGCCGCGACGCTCGTCGCGTTCCCGCTCGCGGGCGAGTGGCTCGGCCTCACCGGTCGACAGTTCGGCGTCTGGGCGGGCGTGAGCATGTTCTCGACCGGCCCCGTCGCGGCCGCCGGGTTCGCCTACTCGCCCGAGGCAGGGCAGTGGGCGACCGTGACGAAACTGGCGCGCAACTCGCTCCTTGGCGGCGTCGCGGTCGCGTACTCGCTGGCGTACGCGGCGCGGTCGGCCGCCGACCCCGGCGTCCGGCGGCTGTGGGCGGAGTTCCCGAAGTTCCTGCTCGGCTTCCTCGCCGTGGCGGCGGTCGCCAACAGCGGGCTGCTCTCGCCGGCCGCGCTGGCGTCGATCGGGTGCGTGTCGGACGCGCTGTTCGCGCTGGCGTTCGTCGGCCTCGGGCTCTCGATCCGGGTCGACGACATGCGTGCGGTGGGCGCCGCGCCCGTCGGCGCGGTGCTCGTCCACCTCCTCGCCGTGAGCGCGGTGGCGCTCGCGGCGGTCCGCTGGCTGCTGTGAGACGGGTTCTCCGCGGAGCCGTCGACGACGCGCCGGGCCGTCGACCGCGGCCGCCGACCGCGTTCACTCCTTATAAGTAGCGAGCGGGCGCACTCGGGGTATGGGAACCATCGGATTCATCGGCGGCAGCGGCATCTACGAGGCGCTCCCCCTCAACGACGTGCGCGAGGTCGCGTTCGACACGCCGTACGGCGAGCCGAGCGACGCGGTGACGATCGGCGAGTTCGGCGACACGGGCCGCGAGGTCGCCTTCCTCCCGCGCCACGGCTCGAACCACGGCGTCTCGCCGACCGACCTCCCGTACCGCGCCAACATGTACGCCCTGAAGCAGGCGGGGGTCACCCACGTGTTCGCGTCGAACGCGGTGGGGAGCCTGAAGGAGGAGTTAGCGCCCGGCACGCTCGTCGTTCCCGACCAGATCTACGACCGGACGAAACACCGCGACCTCTCCTTCTACGGCGACGGGGTCGTCGTCCACCAGCCGTTCGCGGACCCGTACAGCCCCGAGCTCGTCGACCACCTCACCGAGGCGGCCGAGTCCGCCGTCGGCGGCGAGGGGGACGACGGCACAGACGTCGTGAAGGGCGGCACCTACGTCTGTATCGAGGGGCCGCAGTACTCGACGCGCGCGGAGTCGGAGTTCTACAAGAGCCAAGGCTGGGACCTCGTCGGCATGACCGCGATCCCGGAGGCGAAGCTGGCCCGCGAGGCCGAGATCGCGTACGCGACGATCGCCGGCGTCACCGACTACGACGTGTGGAAGGCGGACAGCGAGGTGACGCTCGAAGAGGTGCTCGAGAACGCCGAGCAGAACCAGGCGGCGATCAAGGCCGCCGTCGAGGAGGCCGTGCGGACCCTGCCCGAGGACTTGGAGTGTGACGCGCACACGTCGCTCGAAGGCACCGTCAACACGCCGACGGAGGCGATCCCCGAGGAGACGAAGGAGCGCGTTGAGCCCCTGCTCGGCGACTACTTGTAAATAGACGCGCCGTGCGGTGGCGCGTGCCTGTGAGCGGCCGGAGCGAAGCGGCGGCCACGAGGAGCACGCGCGAGGGAGTCGGTCGCCCGGAGCAGCGCGGAGGGCGACCGACGAGGCTGGGGAGTGTGAGGTGCGGGGGCGGTGTGGGGCGGGGCGGGACTCGAAGGGGCAGCCGTGAGGCGGGCAGAGGCGACGTAAGCACCGCAGGAGCGAGTGAAACGAGCGACGAGGAGCGCAAAGAGCGTCTGCCCGCCTCACGGCTGGGGCTTCGGAGGCGTTCGCCGCCGATTGGCGGGCAGCTATTCACTACAGAACGGCGACATCACTGGGGACGGTTCCCTCCCTAGAAACGTATTAGTCCGCGATCGCTTCCGACTCGGCGGTCATCGCAGACGGGTCCTTCACCCAGAGGTCGCCGAACAGGTCGTCCTGCTGGAGGCGGACCGAGCCGCGGTGGGCCATGAACAGCAGCGCGAGGTACGTCATGAACGGGCGGCCGCCGGCGCTCTCGATCTCCGCGAACAGCACTTCCGTGCGCCCGCGGTCGAAGTGCGTCCGAAGGACGCCGTCGATCTCCACGATCACCTCCTCGATGTCCTCGTCGTGGGTGCGGTCGGTCGCCTCGCCCGCGGTCGGCTCGCCGTCCTGCCGGAACTCGTCGCCGGCGCGGTAGTCGAGCGTCTGCGTGCCGCGGGCGTGGCCGTGCGGCGACTCCGAGGTGTCGTACTCCCGGGAGTCCTTCCACCACGAGCCGCGCTCGGCCTCGCGCAGCTCCCGCACGAGCTCGTCGAGCGTCTCCGGCGACCCGCGAGTGTTCTTCCGGTCGAGCCGGCGGTCAATCTCGGCCTCCAGCTTGTCGACCGGGTCGAACCCGTCGGCGGCCGGGTCGGGCGCGCCGCCCTCCATCGCGACCTCCCACGGCTCTGGCTCCGGCTCCTCGTCCTCGTCGTCGTCCGCCAGCATGCCGTCGCTTTTCATCCGGAGGAGGACGCTGGCGTAGAACAGCGCCCGGCCGGTCGTTCGGAGGTCCGTCTCGTCGAGCTTCTCCAAGAAGGCGTCCGTCACTTGGACGATGTCGATGTCCCACGGTTCGATCTCGCCCTCCTCGGCGAGCTGGACGAGGAGCTCGACTGGCTCGACCTCGTCGTCGTCGGTCTCGTCCGGCGGTGCGACATCGGGCACGTCCGACGGTGAGACGTCGGGCACGTCCAAATCGGGCGCGCCGGTCGACTCCGCCTCGTCTCCGGACGCGTCGTCCGTGAACGGGGGCGCGCCGTCGCGGTCGCTCGTCAGGTCGAGGTCCGGGACGCCGCCGGCGGCCCCGTCGCCCTCCTCAGTCATCCGCGCTCACCTCCTCGTCGGCGTCGTCGCCGAACTGCATCCCGGTCACCGCCGAGAGGTTGTCGCCCTGCATCGTGACGCCGATGGCGCGGTCCGAGCGCTCCAACAGCGCCGCGCGGTGGCCGACGACGACGAACTGCGCCTCCTCGGCCAGCTCCTCTATCATCTCGCCGACGCGCTCGGCGTTGACGGCGTCGAGGAAGGCGTCGATCTCGTCGAGCGCGTAGAACGGCGCGGGGTTGTGGCGCTGAACGGCGAAGATGAAGGACAGGGCGGTGAGCGACTTCTCCCCGCCGCTCATCGCGTCGAGCCGCTGGACCGGCTTGTCCGCGGGCTGGGCCTTCATCGTCAGCCCCTCCTCGAACGGGTCCTCGGGGTTCTCCAAGACGAGCTCCCCCGTCCCGGCCGAGAGGCGCGCGAAGATGTCCTCGAAGTGGTCGTTGATCGACTCGAACGTCTCCATGAACGTCTCCTTCTTCGCCGCCTCGTACCCCTCGATGCGTTCCTCGATGGCGTCGCGCTCCTCGACGAGCACGTCCCGGCGCTCCCGGAGCTCGTCGAGCGCGGCCTCGACCTCCTCGTACTCGTCGATCGCGAGCATGTTCACCGGCTCTAACGCCTCCATCTCGGTCTCCAGCTCCTCGATCCGCGACTCCACCTCGTCGAGGTCGGGGATCTCGTCGGCCTCGTAGGCGCCGACCTGCGACTCTAACTCGTCGATCTCCCACTCCAAGCGGTCGCGGCGGTCGGTGAGGTCCGACAGGTCCGACTCGGCCTCGGCGACGAGCGACCGCTGCTCGTCGCGCGCCTGCGTCGCCTCGCGGATCTCCTCGCGGAGTTCCTCGCGGTCGCTTTTCAGCGCCGAGAGCTCTTCTTCGAGGTCGGCGATCGCCTCCTTCTTCGCTTCGAGCTCCGCCTCCCTCTCCTCGATCGCCGCCTCGTGGTCGGCGATCGCCTCCTCGGCCTCCGCCTTCGCGTTCTGGGCCTCCTCGACGTCGTCGTGGAGGTCGTCGAGCGCGTCCTCGGCGTACCCCTTCTCTAACTCCAGTTCGTTGATCCGGCCGTCGAGCGAGCTCATGCGGTCGTCGAGGTCGCCGATCTCGGCGCGGATCTCGTCGGCGCGCTCGGAGAGCTCGGGGATCTTCGAGTCGGCGAGTTCGGCCTCGATCTCGTCGATCTCGGCCGCGAGCTCGTCGATCTCCGCGTCCGTCTCCGCCAGCTCCTCGTCTAACGCGGTCATCTCCGCGTCGACCGACTCGCGTTCCGCCTCCAGCTCCTCCAGTTCGGCCTCTAGCTCCTCGATCCGGGCTTCCGCCTCCGCGAGGTCGTCTTCTGCGCGCTCGACGTCCGCCTCCAACGACCGGACGCGCTCGGCCGCGTCGGCCTTCCGGTCGCGCGCGTCCTCGATGTCGTCGTCGAGCGCGTCGATCTCGGACTGGACCGACCGGCGCTCGTCTTCGAGTTCCGAGATCTCCGTCGCGAGCCGTTCGATCTTGCCGCCGCCGGACTTCGTGAACGAGTAGCGGGAGCCGCCGCCGGAGCCGCCGGTCATCGCGCCCGACTTCTCGACGAGGTCGCCGTCGAGGGTGACCATCCGGTAGTCGCCCATCAGATCGCGGGCGGTCGCCATGTCCTCGACGACGAGCGTCGAGCCGAGCACGTACGAGAAGATCGACTCGTACTCGGCGTCGTAGTCGACGAGGTTCCGCGCGAAATCGACGACGCCCGGCAGCGAGGGTTTCCGCGGCAGGCTCCGGTCGTCCATCTCCGTGACGGGGAGGAACGTCGCCCGGCCCGCGTTGCGCCGCTTGAGGTAGTCGATACAGGTCGAGCCGACACCGTCGTCGTCGACGACGACGTTCGCCAGCCGCCCGCCGGCCGCGGTCTCGCAGGCTTCGGCGTACTGGGCTTCGACAGAGGCGAGTTCGCCGACCGCGCCGTGGACGCCGTCGATGCCGCCGTTCTTCACCTCGGTGACCGCCCGGGGCCACGAGGCGTCGCCGCGCTGGTCGGCCGCCGCCTCCAGCTTGGCGTACTCGTTCTGCTTCTCGCGGAGGGTGTCCTCGATCGCCTCGAGGCGCTCCTCTGCTTCCGCCTTCTCGGCGAACAGGTCGGCGACCGCGTCCTCGATGGTCGCCTGATTCTTCTCGGCCTTGTCGAGCTCCCCTTTCAGCTCGGAGATCCGCGCTTTGTGTTCCGGGAGCGACTCCCGGGCCTCCTCCAGCTCCTCGCGAGCCTCGCTCACCGCGTTCGAGCGGCGGCGGGCCTCGTCGAGCAGCCGGTCTTTCTCGCGTTGCGTCTCGTTTTTTTCCGCGCGGAGCGACTCGATCGCCTCCTTCTTCTCCGACAGCTCGGCCTTCAGCTCGTCGAACTCGGTGTCGGCACCCTCGATCTCCGCCTCTACGTCGGCCAACTCGGAGCGCTTCGTCGCCAACTCCGATTTCACCGAGGCCTTCTCCACTTTCGTCTCGCGGATCTCGCCTTCCAACTCCTCGATTGTCTCCTCCTTGCGGTCGATCTGGACGAACGCCTGCCGGCGGTCGTTCTCGGCGGACTCGGCGCGCGACTCCGCCGACTCGATCCTGTCTTCCAGCCGCGAGATCCCGCCTTTGATCTCCTCGATCTCCGAGCGGATCTCGATCTGCTCGTCTTCGCCCTTCGTCTCGATCTCGTGGTTGAGGTCTTCGAGGTCCTCCTCCAGCCGGGTGAGCTTCCCCTGTCTGGCGTCGAGTTCCGCGCGGAGCTCACCGAGGTCCGCCTCGGCCTCGTCGATGTCGGCCTCGACGGTCGCGAGCGCGTCGCGCTTCTCCTCCAGCTCGGAGGCCTTGCGGAACCCGCGGTACTCCTCTAACTCGTCGCGGAGCTCCTGGTACTGGAGGGCGGTCTCGCGCTCGTCGGAGAGCCGGTCGAGCCGGTCCTCCTTCTCGCCGATCCGGAGGTCCGCCTCGCCGATGCGGTCCTCGACGGTGTCGAGCTCCTCGTAGGCGGCCTCCTTCTTTTCGTCGAACTCGGCGACGCCCGCGATCTCGTCGATTATTCCCCGCCGCTGGTAGGGGGTCATGTTGATGATCTCGGTGACGTCGCCCTGCATGACGACGTTGTACCCCTCCGGCGTCACGCCCGCGGCCGCGAGCAGATCCTGAACGTCCGAGAGGTTCACCGAACGGCCGTTGAGGTAGTAGTACGAGTAGTAGTTGTCCTCGGTCTCCTTGACTCGCCGCTTGATCGTGATCTCGGAGACGTCGCCGACGTTCTCCGTGCCGGCCGCGGAGACGACCTGCGACCGGTCGAGGGTCCCGTCCTCGTTGGAGAGAACCACGGTCACCGAGGCCTCGTTCGGCCCGTCGGCGGCCTCGCCGTCGTCGTGGCCGGGGTTGTAGATGAGGTCGGTGAGCTTCTTGGCGCGGATCCCGCGAGTGCGGGCGAGGCCGAGCGCGAACAGCACGCCATCGATGATGTTCGACTTCCCCGAGCCGTTCGGGCCGGTGACGACCGTGAAGTCCTCGTAGAAGGGGATCCTCGTCGTTCGCCCGAAGCTCTTGAACCCGTCCAGAACGACTTCAGTGATGTGCATGTGGTCGGAGGCGACCGGTTACGCGACGATGATGTCGTCGCCCTCGCTCGACTCGCCCTCGTCGTCCTCGGCGGGCTCCTCGGCCGCCGCGTCGGCGTCGGGCGTCGTCGCCGACTGCTCGGGCACGATGACGTCCTCACCGTCGCTCGCGGCGTCCGCGCTGGCCGCGTCCGCCCCGTCGGACGACTCCTCGACGGACTCGAAGACGTCGACGTGGTCGTCGGAGTGGGTCGTCCGCTCGCCGCCGGACGCCGAGTCGTCCCCGGCCTCCTCGGCCGCGGGGTCGTCTCCCGCCGAGCGATCGGCCGCGGGCTCGGCGGCGTCGGCCTCGACCGCGACCGACCGCTCGTCTTCGAGCTGTCGGACGCGTTCCTTCATCTCGACGAGCTCCTCGGTGAGCCCGTTGACCGCCGCCTGTAGCTCCGCGACCTGCCGTTCGAGGTCCTCGACGCGGTTACTCATTATATTCACGCATGCTCGCGCGACGCGTATAAATCTGCGTCAGACACATGTGTGACCAAATACCACGATCGGGGGCGAACGCCGCGGCGTATCGACGTTCGGCCAAACATTTCGGATTCGGTAAACGTGTCAGACAACGGGGGAAGATACTTGTACCGACCGGCGGTACGAGTCCGGTATGAGCAAGATCACCTTCCGGGCGGACGACGACCTCGTCGACCGGCTGGAAGCGTGTGACGCCTCCAAGAGCGAGGTGATGCGGGAGGCGCTCCGGACGCACCTCGACGAGGTCGACGCGGAGGACGGCGCGTCCGACGCGTCCGACGCCGCGGCCGGGAGCGTCGACGACGCCCTCGCGGACCGCGTCGACGAGCTGATCGCGGAGCGGCTCGACGCGGCGCTCGACGAGCGGCTCGGCTCGGCGGACGGCGCCGGTCTACCCGCGTACGCGCCCGGCGGCGCCGGCGACGTCAACGTAAACGTCACGCTCGACGCGCCGTCAGCCGGGTCGAGCGAGCCGGCGGAGGCCGTCAGTGTGGCGCGTGAGACGGCCGAGGCGGCGGACTCGGGCGGACGTAAGACGGAGGATAGCGTCGGTGCCCGGAACCGTGAGGCGCAGACGGGCGAAAGTGCTTGCGGTGGCTGCGGCGAGGTCGTCCCGCGAGAGCACGTGTACTGCCCGAACTGCGGAGAAAAGCAGTCGCACAGAGCGTTCTGCGAGTGCGGTGACGAGATCCGGACGGACTGGGCGTTCTGCCCTGGCTGCGGTCGGCGGACCCCGGCCGCAGACGTATTGAAAGACAGGTAACAGGTTGTAAGCGCTCAAATCCGTCGAAATCGACCGACTCAGCGGTTTGTCTTACAACGTCCGATAGTTTTATATTGGTAGCCTCGGTGATTTGAGTTGCGTAAGACGGTCGTCTTACAACGGGCGTCCGGCTCGGGGCACGGCCCCCTGCCCGGGCGGCTCCGGACTGTAAGACACACGCGTCGCGTGTTCGCCGTCTTACCGGGGGAATACAATGGAGCGTGTGACACTACGAATCCCGAAACAGCAGATCGACGAGGTCGAACAGATGGTGGAAACGGGCGAGTTCCCGAACCGGAGCGAGGCGATCCGGTCGGCCGTCCGCGACATGTTGAACGAACAGGACGGCGAGCGCGACGAGCGCGGCCGCAACCGCAGCTGGGCGAAGGTGTAAACTGATGCAAGATCTCGTTCAGGACGCCCTCGACAACGCGGAAGCGGAGAAACGCGACATGGACGTCGACATGGACGACGACGAGTTCGGGGACCCCCGGATCGTCATCGTCGGTGCCGGCGGCGCCGGGAACAACACGGTCAACCGGCTGTACAACATCGGCGTCGACGGCGCCGACACCGTCGCCATCAACACGGACAAACAGCACCTCAAGATGATCGAGGCCGACACCAAGATCCTCGTGGGCAAGTCGCTCACGCAGGGGCTCGGTGCCGGCGGCGACCCCAAGATGGGCGAGCGCGCCACGGAGATGGCGCAGGGGACGATCAAAGAGGTGCTCGGCGACGCGGACCTCGTCTTCGTCACCGCCGGCATGGGCGGCGGCACGGGCACCGGCGCGGCGCCCGTCGTCTCGAAGATCGCCAAAGAGCAGGGCGCCATCGTCGTCGGGATGGTGTCGACCCCGTTCAACGTCGAGCGCGCCCGCACGGTGAAAGCCGAAGAGGGGCTCGAAGACCTCCGGAACGAGGCCGACTCGATCATCGTCCTCGACAACAACCGCCTGCTCGATTACGTCCCGAACCTGCCGATCGGGAAGGCGTTCTCCGTGATGGACCAGATCATCGCGGAGACGGTGAAGGGGATCTCCGAGACGATCACCCAACCGAGCCTCATCAACCTCGACTACGCGGACATGTCGACGATCATGAACCAAGGCGGCGTCGCGGTCATGCTCGTCGGCGAGACGCAGGACAAGAACAAGACCCAAGAGGTGGTCAACGACGCGATGAACCACCCGCTGCTCGACGTCGACTACCGCGGCGCCTCCGGCGGGCTCGTCCACATCACTGGCGGCCCGGACCTCACGCTGAAGGAGGCCGAGGGAATCGCGAACAACATCACCGAGCGGCTGGAGGCGAGCGCCAACGTGATCTGGGGCGCACGCATCCAGGAGGAGTACAAGGGGAAGGTGCGCGTCATGGCGATCATGACGGGCGTCCAGAGCGCGCAGGTACTCGGCCCCTCCACCCAGAAGCAGGCCGACAAGTCACGGGCGGCGGTCAACGCCGACGACCTCGGCGACTCGCGCTCCCGGGCCGCCGAGGCGAACGAGGCAGCAGGCGGTGCGGGCGGCGCAGGCGGCGCGGGCAACAGGGGCGAGCCGGCGGTCTCCGGCGGCACCGACCGCGGCTGGGAGTCCGACGGCGGCAGCGACCAGATCGAGAAGAACAACGGACTCGACGTCATCCGCTGACCCTCGGTCGTCCGGGGATCGACCGCGGTCGACTTTTTCCGACGCGCCGGCGCGCGTCTTCCGCGCTCAGACGGCTTCGATCGATTCTAGCAGCCGGCACTTCCGACAGACGTCGCGACTCGTCTGCGAGCCGCAGCGCTCGCACTCGCGGAGGGCGGAGCTCTCGCCGTCGGCGTCGTCTCCCTTCTCGCCGTCCCCGCGGTAGGCGTCGGCCGCGAGCGCGGACAGTTCCTCGTAGCCGGCCATGATCGAGTGGCGCGCGCCGGGGTGGTTCTCCTCTAAGGCGTGGATCGTCGACTGGATCTCGCCGCGGTACGCCTCCTCGGCGTGGGGGCACTCCGCCATGTGCGTGGGGAGGTCGCGGACGTGGCAGTACAGCGCGATCTCCTTTTCGGGCACGTCGCGGAGCGGCTTGGCACGCGGGACGAACGCGTCGGTGTCCCCGCGCTCGTCGAAGGGCCCGAGCGAGGCGTCGAAGTGTTTCGCGACCTGCCGCACGTCGCCTTCGAGGAAGTTCATCATGGCGGTCTGCGCCTCGTCGTCGAGGTTGTGTCCGGTGAGCAGCTTGTCCGCGTCGAACTCGGCGGCGTAGTTCTCCAGCAGGTCGCGGCGGAACACGCCGCAGTACGCGCAGGCCGCCATATTCTCGGGGTCGTCTTCGACCACGTCGTCCATCCGCACGTCGAACTCCTCCTCGTAAGACACGAGTTCGTGGCGCATGGAGAGGTCGTCGGCCAGCTCCACGCAGGCGTCCACGCTCGCGTCGCGGTACCCCTCGATCCCCTCGTGGATCGTTAAGGCGAGCATCTCCACGCGGGGGTCCTTCCCGAACACGTCGTCCAGGATCGTCGTCAGGGCGACGCTGTCTTTCCCGCCGGAGAGGCCGATCACCCAGCGGTCGGGGTCGTCGGGGGTCGCGTCCGGGTCGAGGAGGCCATCCTCGCGGACCCGACGCTTCACGCGCTTCTCGACCGACTGCCGGAGGTGTTGGCCGCAGAGGTGCGCCCCGGAGTAGGCGGCGTGGTGGATCGCGTCGGCCCCGCACTTGTCGCACTCCATCGGTGTCGGGTTGCGGTCGCGCGGGGATACCCGTTTCGGGCCAGCTACGCGAAGAGAGTAGTGAGACGGGGCGGCGGCGACGCCGGCGCAAACGATTCCGAGAGCCCGACCGTTCGCTCGGGAGTGGCGGAACACGGATTGGTCGAAACCGCCTCCGAGGTCCCAGCCGCGAGGCCCCGCACCTCACGCCTCCCCAGCCTCGTCGCCGGCTGCCAGAGGCGCCTCGCGCCTCGCTCCCGCTCACGCCCCGCGGGCGTTCGCGGCGTCCCTCGGGCGTGCTCCTCGCGGCCTGTCGGCCGCTCGCAGGCACGCGCCGTCGAGATCCGCGTAAACGCGTGTTAGACGCCAGTGATCCACGACTGAAGCCGTGGGATTCCTCCCTGTTCCTCTGTGAAACCCCGGACGCGTTGTCGCCGGTTCCGACACCGGTTTGTCGGCGGAACCCCCCGAATCGGCGTGACCGATTCCCCGACCGGGGTCGACCGCGATCCCGACCCGCGACCGCTTCGCGAGGACCCGCCGGCGGAGAGCCGCCGGACCCGGCTCTGGCGGTACGGGTTCAACCTCCTGCCCGCGTACCGGGGGACCGGGGCGCGCGTCGACCACATCGCCGCCGGGTGGCGGTACGTCCGGATCCGGGTTCCGCTGAACTGGCGCACCCGGAACGCGGTCGGCACAATCTTTGGCGGCAGTGTCTACGCCGCGATCGACCCGGTGTACATGATGATGCTCCGCCGCGTCCTCGGCGACGGGTTCACCGTGTGGGACAAGTCGGCGGCGCTGGAGTTTATCGAGCCGGGTCGCGACACGCTGTACGCGGAGTTCGAACTGCCGTCCAACGAAACCGAGGCGATCCGCGAGGAACTCGACCCGGGCGAGTCGACCGACCGCGAGTACCTCGTCTCGCTCGTCGACGAGGACGGGGGGGTCCACGCGGCCTGCGAGAAGACGCTGTACGTCCGCCGCGACGAGTGAGGAGCCGTCGCGAGCCGGCAGCGGGTCGGCTCAGTCGTCGGCGGCGCGTCCGACGGCGTCGAGCGGCGACACCGAGATGACCAGCCGGTCGTCCGCGGTGGTGCTCACCATCTTCGACTCGGCGAACCGGCTGCCGTCCGCCCGGAGCCCCGTGCTCGTCCCGCTCCACCGCTCGCCGCCGGTTACGGCCGGGATGATGTGGGTGCGGATGTGCTCGACTTCGTCGGCGGGGTGGAGCCGCTGCCACGGCTCACCTTCGAGCTCCTCGGGGTCGTACCCGTACAGCTCGCCGTACTCCTCGCCGACGAACTCGAAGGTGCCGTCCGGTCCCACGGTACAGACGCCGTCGAGCGCGACGTCCGAGGGACGGCCGTCGTCGAAGCCGGCGTCGAGGCGCCCGCGCTCGCCCGCCTCGGCGCGTTTGACGCGGCGGAGCAGTGCGGTGTAACCGTCCGCGCCCCCGTGTTTCGAGACGTAGTCGCTGACGCCTGCGCGGACCATCTCGGCCGCGATCTCGTCGGGACCGGTCGCCGAGAACAGCAGGAACGGGAGCTCCGGCTCGGCCTCGCGCGCCGCCGAGAGCAGTTCGACGCCGGTGAGGCCGGGCATGTCGTAGTCGCTGACGACGCAGTCGAACGACTCGCGCTCGACGCGGCGGAGCGCCTCGCGGGGGTCCGTCTCGGCCGCCGTCTCGCAGCCGAGGTCGTCGTCTCGTTCGAGGTGCGTCGCCACGAGCCGGGCCAGCCCCGGTTCGTCGTCGACGCACAGGAGGCGAAACGTGTCCGTCATTGCGAGTCCTCGGGGAGTGGCGTACTTATCCGTGACCGTTCGATATTCAGGGCTGAGAATCGCGGACGAGACCGGTCGTTACGCGGTCGCGCCGGCGACGAGCGCCTCCTCGACCGTCTCGACGAAGCGGTCGGGGTGTTCGACGTGCGGGAGCAGCCGCGCGCGGTCGAAGACGACGAGGCGCGCGTCGGCCGCGTCCGCGAGTTCGCGGCCGTCCGTCAGGGGGCTCACGGTCGCCTCTCGGCCCCAGACGATCGTCGGGGGCACGTCGAGGTCGGCGAGCGCGGCCGCGAGGTCGATCTCGCTGTTGAGCGTCCCGGAGACGAACGACGCGGGCGCGAAGCGCGCGTTCTCGATGTGGGTCGTGCGCCACTCGTAGTCGGTCCACTCCGCGCTCGGGTTCGCCGGGTCGTCGTAGCCGTGGTCGGCGTTGAAGTACCGTATCGACGGCTTCGCCGTGATGGCGTTGAACAGCGCCCGGCCGACGAGCGGCGCGCGGAGCAGTTCGCGGAGCCACCCCTTCGCCGGACTCGGCCCCGCGGTCGCGGTGGGACAGACGGCGAGGAAGCCGCTCAGCTCGACCCCGCCGTCCGCGTCGCCGTCGTCGACCGCGGCGGCCGCGTACGCCGCCGACAGCGAGGAGGCGACGACCGCGGGCTCGTCGAACTCGGCGAGGAAGTCGTGAACGAAGTCCTCGTACAGCGCCGCGGAGTACCGGAGCGGCGGCCGGTCGGAGCGGCCGTACCCCGGGAAGTCGGGCGCGACGACGTGGTACTCGTCGGCCAGGTCGTCGAACACCGCGCGCCACTCGCCGGAGGAACCGGCGGCGTTGATCCCGTGGAGCAACACGAGGTCGGGGTCGTCCGGATCGCCCGCCTCGGTGTACGCGACGTCCATCCCGCGCCAGCGGAAGAGGCCGTCGTCGCCGTCGAGCGGGGACTCCAGTTCGCCCTCGTAGCGGAGGCCGGTGTTGAGCGCGGCGAGCGCGCCGACGCCGAGGACGGCGCCGCCGAGGAGGTTCCTGAGCTTCATACAAACTGTTGGTTCGCTGGCGACTTATACTCGTGGGACGCGGCGGAACACCGCCCCTCGGAGCGGGCCGGGCGTTCGGGGAACCGCCCGTCAGTCGCCGGCGTCGCCGTCCGCGGCCTCGTCGACGCAGTCGGCGATCGGACCGACGATCGCCTCGGCGACCGCGTACGGGTCCGTCTCCCGGTCGCGGACGCGCTCCGCGAGCCGGTCGATCCCGCCGTGCCGTTCGATCTCGGCGGTCGCGAGCGACCCCACGTCCGCCCGCACGAGCGTGCGGATCTCCTCGGCGTACCGGCGCCGCTCCGTCGCCGCGATCCGACCGGACTCCCGGAGGTAGGCCGCGTGCGCGTCGAACGTCTCGATCAGCGCCGCCACGCCCTCGCCGGTGTTCGCGACGGTCTCTAACACGTCGGGCGTCCACGACCCGTCGGAATCGCCCGCGTGCGGATCGGACCCGCTGTGTCCGGACCCACCCGCGCGGTCGCCGTCGCCGTGATCGGACGACGAGCCCCCGGCGCCGGTCGGGGCCGTCGAGGTCGCGCCGTGGTGGCCGGCGTCGCGTCCGGTCGTACCGCCCTCGCGGCGGTGGACCATCTCCTCTAGCTCGGCGACGGTCCGCTGTGCGCCGTCCATGTCAGCCTTGTTGACGACGAACACGTCGCCGATCTCGAGGATGCCGGCCTTCAGCGTCTGGACGTCGTCGCCGGAGCCGGGCTGGACGAGCACCGCGACCGTGTCGGCCGTGCGAACCACGTCCACCTCGTTCTGTCCGGCGCCGACGGTCTCTAACACGACCAAGTCCTTCCCGAAGGCGTCGAGCGCCTTCACGGCGTCCGCGGTCGCCGTCGAGAGTCCCCCGAGCTGACCGCGCGCGCTCATCGACCGGAAGAACACGTCCATGTCGCCGACGTTCGACCCCATCCGGATACGGTCGCCGAGGACGGCGCCGCCGGTGTACGGCGAAGAGGGGTCGACCGCGATCACGCCGACCGTGTCGCCGCGCTCGCGGTAGGCGGCGGCGAGCTTGTCGACGAGCGTCGACTTCCCGGCGCCGGGCGAGCCCGTGATCCCGACCACGTCCGCGCCGCCGGTGTGCTCGTGGAGCGCGGAGACGATCGCCCGGTAGCCCGGCGTCCGGTTCTCGATCTTGGTGATCACGCGGGCGAGGGCGCGGTGGCTCCCCGCGAGGAGGTCCTCGACGAGCGCGGCGTCCGCCTCGGAGAGCGTCGGCGCGTCGGCGACTGCGGATGCGTCCGGCCCGGCCATCTACGCGCGCTCCGGAACGTTGTTCCGGATGAACTCGATCGTCTCCTCCATCGGCGTCCCGGGGCCGAACACCTCGGCGACGCCGAGCTCCTTCAGGTCGTCCTCGTCCTCGTCCGGAATGATCCCGCCGACGAGGACGAGGGTGTCGTCGAACGCGTCGTACTCCTCGAGCCCCTCGATCACCTTCGGGACCAAGGTGTTGTGCGCGCCCGAGAGAATCGAGATGCCGAGCACGTCCACGTCCTCCTGAACCGCCGCCTGAACGATGTCCTCGGGCGCCCGGTGGAGCCCGGAGTAGACGACCTCGAAGCCGGCGTCGCGGAACGCCCGCGCGATCACGTGTGCGCCCCGGTCGTGGCCGTCGAGCCCCACCTTCGCGACCAGACACCGGACGGCCCGCTCCTGCTGTTCGGCACTCATGCCCCATGGTGGGTCACGTGCCCGCTTGATTCTAACGGAAGATAGGGAAGGTCCGAGCGGGGGACCCCCTCCGATCCGGATCCGCCACCGACGCGTTGAACGCGCGGACGACCGTAGATCGTCTCGTGACCGACACCAACGACGGCGATTCCGCTACCGCCGCGAGCGACCGCGGAGGCGGCCTTCCGCCCGAAACGCGGATCGGCCGCGGGGCGCCCCGGGTCGCCGACCTCGACGAGGCGGTCGCGTTCTACCGCGACGTGGTCGGGCTCTCCGTCCTCGACCGCAACGACGGGCGCGCGACGCTCGGGGCGGGAGGGGCCCCGCTGCTCGTGTTGGAACGCGACGCCGACGCGCCGGACCGAGAGCAGAGCGACGCCGGGCTCTTCCACACCGCGTTTCGTGTTCCCTCGCGGGCCGCGCTCGGCGAGGCGCTGGCGCGCGTCCGGGAGGGGTGGCGCCTCGACGGCGCCTCCGACCACCTCGTCAGCGAGGCGCTGTACCTCGACGACCCGGAGGGAAACGGGGTAGAGATATACCGCGATCGGCCGCGGGAGGAGTGGCCCCGCACCGGGAGCGGAACGGCGCGGATGGCGACCGAACCGCTCGATATCGAAGGAGTCGCCGAGGCCGCCGGCGACGGGAGCGACGGCGGCGGAGTCGGCTCCGCCGCCCTCGTCGATCGCGCTCCCGCCGACACCGATCTGGGTCACGTACACCTCGAAGTGACCTCGCTGTCGGCGTTCGAGGCGGTGTACGTCGACGGACTCGGCTTCGCGACGGGGATGAGCGGCCCTGACGTCCGGTTCGTCGCGGCCGGCGGCTACCACCACCACCTCGGCGCGAACACGTGGCGAGGGCGGACGACGCCGGCCGGCGGGCGCGGGCTGGCGTGGTTCGAGGTGGTCGTTCCGGACGTGGCCGCGCTGGACGCGGTCCGAACGCGGCTCGACGCGGTCGCGGCCGAGGGCGACGCCGAGTTTGCGGTCGCCGAGCGCGACGACGGGATCGTAGTCACCGACACCGACGGCATCGAGGTCCGCGTTCTGACTGAGTAGTCGGTCCCGCGGGTCCGCTCAGTGGCCGGCCTCGGACCGGCTCACGAACCGCTCACCCGACGATCGTCCGGAGCGTCGACTCGGTCAGGAAGGCGGTGACCCCGAGCGCCTCGGTCGTCATCCACCCGAGGAACACCGCGTACATCGCGAGGAAGACGTACCCCTCCTCGGTCGATATCTCGAAGTCCGTCGCGGACAGCACCACGACGACGAGCGTCGTGTAAAACAGGAACAAAAGCAGCGGGACGGAGGTGAGGAAGCCGATCGACACCCCGCCGGCGAGGATGACGCCGATCGGCAGCGCCGCGACGAGGTTGAACGTGTTCGTCCCGAAGACGTTCGCGACCGCCGCCCGCTTGTCGCCCGCCTGCCCCATCTTCACGCCGACGAGGAGGTCCGGGAACGAGCTCATCACCGAGAGCACGGTCACGGAGATCAGGAACGGCGGCGCGCCGAGCGCGTCGGCGACCTGAAGCGTCATGCCGATCATCGACTCGACGCCGACGAGCACGACGGCCAGCCCGCCCGCGAACAGGCCGAGCTGCTTCGGGACGTTCGTCGACTCGGCCCGTTTCCGGTCCGACGCGCCGCTCTTGCCGCCGACGAGCAGGATGACGTACACGCCGTACAGTACCAACAGCCCGACGCCCATCTGCGGGGAGATCCGGGCGAGCTCCCGCCCGTCGGTCCCGAGGACGCCCAAGGCGATCACGCCGAAGAGGGCGAGGACCGCGACGGTGTAGAAGATGGCGTCGCGGTAGACGATCCCTTGCGTCGTCGCCGTGTCGCCGCTCGTGATGGCGACCGCGGCCGGGATGACCAAGATGTTGAACACCGCCGTACCGATGAGCGCCCCGGCGCCGACGCCGAACTCGCCGAGGACCAAGACGGAGATCACGATGATCGCGAGCTCGGGGAACGACGTGGCGGCCGCGACGATCAGCCCGCCCTGTACCGCCTGCGAGACGCCAAAGTGGTCGCTGATCTTCGAGGTCGTGGACTCGACGACGTTCGCGCCCTTCCACGTCAGGAGGAACCCGATCACGCCGAGCGCGATCCAGACGGCGAGCGGCTGGTCGCCGATGAGCTCGTAGAGTATCGTCACCGTGCGATCGGTACGCACGGAGCCGATTAGTGATTCCGGAAGCGCTCGGGTGGTCCGGCCGTCGGTGCGTCAGTCCGCCGGACGGCGCCCGCCGCGCGCGGCGACCGCACCGCGTCGGCGGCCGTTCCGGATCCCCGGGCGAATTTCGAGGAACGTTATCCGAACTTGCCCGTGATGTAGTCCTCGACGCGCTGCGCTTCGGGGTCCTCGAAGATCTTCGCCGTGTCGTCGTACTCGACCAGCTCGCCGCCGGTGAGGAACACGGCCGTCCGGTCGGAGATCCGGGCCGCCTGCTGCATGTTGTGCGTGACGATGATGACCGTGTACTCCTCCGCGAGGTCGTCGATCAGGTCCTCTATCTTCGAGGCCGCGACGGGGTCCAACGCGGAGGTCGGCTCGTCCATCAGGATGACTTCCGGGTCGGGTGCGATGGCCCGGGCGATACAGAGGCGCTGCTGTTGCCCGCCGGAGAGTTCGAGGCCCGAGGAGTCCAGCTGGTCTTTCACCTCGTCCCACAGCGCGGCGCCCTTCAGCGACTCCTCGACGCGCTCGTCGACGTCGCCGTCGAACCCCTGGATCTTCAGCCCGTACGCGACGTTGTCGCGGATCGACTTCGGGAACGGGTTCGGCTTCTGGAACACCATCCCGATCTTCCGGCGCAGGGCGACGGGGTCGACGTCGGCGTCGTACACGTTTTTGCCGCCGAACTCCACGTCCCCCTCGACGCGGCAGATCTCGATCATGTCGTTCATCCGGTTAATACACCGGAGGAACGTCGACTTCCCGCAGCCCGAGGGGCCGATGAGCGCGGTGACGCGCTCTTCGGGGATCTCCATCGTCACGTCGTCGATGGCCTGCTCGTCGCCGTAGTAGACGTTCAGGTTCCGCGCCGCCACCGCGGTGCCCGCGGCAGGCGCCGCGCTGTCGTCGTTCGAGTCCGCCTGTACCTCCGTCGTGATGAGCGAGTCGTCTGATGTGGTGTTACTCATGTTAGCTCCCCCGTTCCGCGCGGTTCCGCAGCAGAATCGCCGTCCCGTTCATGCCGACGAGGATGAGAAGTAGCGTGATAACGCCTGCGGCGACGACGCCGTAACGGAAGTCGGCCTGCGGGAAGCCGGCCCACGTGTAGATCTGCATCGGCATGGCGCTGAACCGACTGAACAGGCTGTCCGGCGCCCTGAACACGGTCGTCGCCGCGCCGATCATGATCAGCGGCGCCGTCTCGCCGATCGCGCGGCCGAGCGCGAGGATCGTCCCGGTGAGGATGCCCGGCATCGCCTCGGGCAGCACCACGTTCTTCGTCGTCTGCCAGCGCGTCGCGCCCATGGCGTCGGAGCCGCGCCGGAGGTCGTCCGGCACCGACCGGATCGCCTCCTGCGCGGAGATGATCGTGATCGGGAGGATGAGCAGCGACAGCGTCAGCGCCGCGGTCACCGCCGTCCCGATGCCGAGCCCGAGGAGGTTCGCGAACAGACCCAGCCCGAGGAGCCCGTAGACGACCGACGGCACCGCCGCGAGGTTCGCGATGTTGACCTGGAGGATCCGCGTCAGCGTCCCGAGCGGCCCGGTCCCCGGCGTGTATTCCTCCAGGAAGACGGACGTGCCGACCCCGAGCGCGAACGACAGCACGGCGACCAGCGCGATGATGATGACGGACCCGACGATGGCCGGATAGAGTCCGGCGTCCGACGGCGTCCGAGAGGGTGCCGCCGTGAGGAACGACCCGTCGAGCCACGGGTCGGGGGCCGGGAAGCCAAGTGCTCCGACGATCAGCGCGCCCAGGACCGCGCCCGCGGCGAGGAGCAGCGGGAGCCCGAGGCCGGCGAGACCCTCGCCGGCGTCGGCGACGCGAGAGACGTACACCGCGGTCGGCACGCCGGTCGAGACGAGCACGAGGAGGACCGTCGGGGAGGGCAGCCCGGCGCCGGGCGCCAGGAACCCCCCGGCAGTCGCGGCGGCGAGCGGGACGCCGCCGACGGCGGCCGCGGCGACGCGCCCCCGGCGGTCGGCGACGAGGAGCGCCCCCGCGACCGCGACCGGGACGGCGACCGTCCAGAGGTAGATGATCAGGTCCGACGGGTACGTCGGGATCACCTCGCGGAGGAACACCGCGGCGACCAGTCCGCCGAGGCCGACCGGCGCCGCCGCGGTCCGCGCTCGGGGCGTCGACCGTCGCCGCCCGAACGCGTACAGCCCGACGGCCGGGAGGACCCCGAGCGTGTACGCGAGGAACCACAGCAGCGGGTCGAACACGAGGAACAGCGTGCCGACCGCGAGCCCGACGGCGGCTCCGCCGACCAGCCGCCCGAGGAGTCCGAAGCCGACCGCGCCGACGCGGCCGCCGCTGCCGACGTACGCGAGGTACGCGGTGACCGGGGCCGCGACGACGAAGAGGTACGCGAGCTGCCAGTTGAGCCGCGGAATCGGCACGACGAGCGCCTCGATGGCGGTGAACAGCGCGGCGACGGCGACGAGGCCGCCGCCGAGCGCGCCGAGCGCGCGTCGGGTCACGGTCGGGTCGCTCGCGCTGTACAGGCAGAACGCGAGGAACGGGACGACGAGCGTGAGGAAGTACGTCAGCAGCCACTCCGGGCTCGCGTTCGCGAGATCGAAGGCGTCGATGGCGACGTACACGAGGAGCACGCCGAGCGCGACGAGGCCGAACACGCTCGCGCCCAGGGACAGGTACTCGAAGACGATTCCCCGGACTCGACTGACCTCGCCGAAGCCGTTCGCGTTCGCGTTGTCGGTCGCCATCAGTACTCCTCCCGGTAGCGTTGCGCGATGATATCACTGATCACGTTCATGACGAGCGTTACCGCGAACAGCGCGAGGCCGAGCGCGAACATGGAGTTGTACGGGAGCGTCCCGCCGGTGAGGTCGCCGCCGGTGATCTGGACCATCGCGACGGTGATGGTCATCCCGGACTCCAAGAGCACGTCGGCCGGGTTGACGAAGGGGATACCGAAGAGCGCCTCCCGGACCGCGGGCATCCGCGCCTGCGCGCCCATGGCGACGACGACGATCATCGTCTCGCCGATAGCGCGGGAGACGGCGAGGATGTACGAGGAGGCGATCCCGGAGATCGACGCCGGGACGACGATGCCGGTCGACACCTCGAACTTGGTCGCGCCGAGCCCGTAGCCGGCCTGCCGCAGCTCGTCGGGCACGGCGCTCATGGCGTCCTCGGAGATCGACGACACCATCGGGATCGTCATGATCCCGACCATGATCGACGCGGACAGGGCGTTGAACGTGCTCATCTCCGGGAACAGCGTCGCCTTCAGCGCCGGAGTGACGTACACGAGCGCGAAGTACCCGTACACGACCGTCGGGATCCCCGCGAGGATCTCCAACAGCGGTTTCAGGATCGACCGGGCGTTCGGGGTCGCGTACTCGCTGAGGTAGATTGCCGTGAGCGTCCCGATCGGGATCGAGATGAACGCCGCGGTGATCGTCACCGTGATCGTCCCGATGAGAAGCGGGATGATGCCGAACGCCTGCCCGCCGCCGGCCGGGTTCGGGCTCCAGTTGGTGCCGGTGAGGAACTCGGCGATCGAGATCGAGCGGAAGAACACCACCGCGTCCGACAGGAGCGTGACGAAGATTGCGGCCGTGGTGAGCAGGGTTATCGCCGCACACGCCGCGAACAGGCCGCCGTAGGTTCCCTCCTTCAGTCGTGTGAGTCCGCCCCGCCGCGACAGGTCGGGACTCTCTGTGCTGTCAGTCACGAACGGTGGGGTATCGAACGCTGTCGTAAATCAATACACCGGTTCATCGCGCCGGCTCAGCCCTGCGCCTGCTCGATCGCGTCTTCGAGCGTCTGCATCTGTTCCTCCTGCGTCTCCTCGGTGGCGGGCACGTAGCCGACGTCGTTGGCGACGAGCTCCTCGTTCGTCGTCTGTTCGACGAAGTAGCGGGCGAACTCGGCGATGTGCTCCTCGCCGAGCGATTCGATCGACGGGTAGGTGAAGAGGGGCCGCGAGAGCGGCGTGTACTCGCCCGACGAGGCGGTTTCGAGGCTCGGCTCGACCGGCCCGTCGCCGTCGTCGATGCCGAGGGCCTTCAGCTGGTCGGGGTTCTGGAAGTAGTACGCGAAGCCGAAGTAGCCGATCGCGTACGGGTCACCGGAGACGCCCTGGGCGATCGTGTTGTCCTGCTCAGTCGCCTGATAGTCGCTGGTGTGGCCCTCCTCTTCGAGGATCGCCTCGATGAAGTAGTCGTACGTGCCGGAGGTGTCGGCGGCGCCGAAGCGGTTTATCTCCTCGTTCGGGAACTCGTCGCGGACCTCGTCCCACGTCTGGACGGGGTCGGACTTCCAGATCTGGGCGAGCTCCTCGGTCGTGAGCGAGTCGATCCAGTCGGCGTCGGGGTTGACGACGACCGTGAGCGCGTCGGTCGCCGCAATCAGCTCGACGTACTCGACGCCGTTCTCCTCGCATAGCTCCTCCTCCTCGGGCTGGATCGGGCGGCTCGCGTTGTTGAAGTCGGTGTCGCCCGTACAGAAGAAGTTCGAGAATCCGCCGCCGGACCCCGTCGAGCTGATGTCGGGGTCGACGCCGGGGTGCTGCTCGGCGAAGTCCTCCATGACCGCGCTCATCAGCGGGAACACCGTGCTCGAACCGGCGATGTTGATCGGACCGGAGAGCTCGTCGCCGCCCGAGCCGCCGTCTCCGCTCTGCGTACAGCCGGCGAGACCGAGCGCCCCGGCGCCGGCGATCGCCGCGAGCGATTTCCGCCGCGTGATTCCCGTTGCGTCCGCGTCGTGACTGGACTCCATTACGTGTGGGTGGACGAGTTCCGGTTAAGTAGTATGCTATGAACGGTACGTGGTGTCGCATACTCCCCAGTACGGCTATATGCTTCCACATATTCTATATAGTAGTATATACTCCCGAAGAGCGACGGTCGGCGGGGAGAGACGGCGGCGCGCGGCTCCTCGGCGCCGGATCGGGGCGAAACCGGGACGTGGTTTTAAGTCCTCGTACCGGGAGAACCCGGACGAATGACGCCTCCCACGACCGACGGGCCGCCGGCGCCGACGACCTCCCGGGAGGAGGCGTGGGTGGCTCACGCCGCGCTGCTCGACGCCGCGCGGAGCGCGACCGACGACGAGGCACCGTACCACCGCCCGATCGAGTCGTTAGAGCGGGGCGCGGCGCTCGACGACGAGGGCGTCGCCCTGCTCCGCGACGCGCTCGTCGACTACCTCGGCGACGCGCCGGTCCGCGACCGCGCCCCCGGGCGAGCGCTGTTGCGGCGCACGGACGAGGCGACGGACCGGCGGTCGCGGCGAGCGTAGGGACGGCGGTCGCGGCGAGCGTCTCGGTCCGGCGGCTCCGACGGACCGAGTCCCCACGCTACGATCCGACCTCCACCGCCTCGATCAGCAGCTCCGCCACGTCGACGATCTCGATCTGGTCCTCGAAGTCCCCCGTCTTCCGCCCGTCCTCGAACATCGTCGTACACATCGGACAGGCCACGACGAACTTCTCGATCGACGCCCCCGCGTCGGTGTCCTCGACGGCCTCACGGAGGCGCTCCTCGCTCGGCTTGACTTCCTCCTCGTGTTCGGTCCAGAGCCCGCCGCCGCCGCCGCCGCAGCAGAACGAGTCGTCCCGCGACCGGGGCATCTCGTGGAGGTCGGCGCCGGTCGCCCGGATGAGCTCGCGGGGCGCCTCGTACTCGTCGTTGTACCGGCCGAGGTGACATGGGTCGTGGTAGGTGACGGTGTAGTCCAGCTCGTCGCCCGAGAGGTCGAGCCGGCCCGCCTCGACCAGCTCCTCGACCACCTGCGTCCAGTGGAACACGTCGACCGCGCCGTCAGCGTTCCACGGCTCCTCGCGCTCGAACGGCATCATCGGGTCGTCCGCGAACTCCGCGAAGTCGACCTCGGGGTACTCGTTTTTGATCGTGTTGTAGGAGTGCGGATCGGTACAGACGATGTTCTCGAACTCGCAGTCGGCGAACGTCTCGACGTGGTGGCCGGCGAGTTCGAGGTAGAGGAACTCCTCGCCGATCCGGCGGATGTCGTTGCCGTCCGTCTTCTCGTCGTCAAAGAGGATGCCGAACGACACGTCCGCCTCGTCGAAGAGGCGGGCGAGCGCACGCGCGACCTTCTTGTTCCGATCGTCGAAGCTCGGGTAGTCGCCGACGTACCAGAGGTACTCCACCTCGGTCTCGCGGGCGTCCGGGACCTCGACGCCGTCGAGGTCGTCGGCCCAGTCGCCGCGGGTCGCCTGGGAGTCGCCGAAGGTGTTCCCCTTCTGCATCACGTCTTGGAACACGTCTTGGAGGTTCGAGTCGACCGCCCCCTCGTCGACGAGCTGGCGGTTCATTTTCGTGAAGGAGGTGAGGTGCTCGATGTCGACCGGGCAGGCGTCCATACACGCCATACAGGACATACAGGACTCCATCGACTCGGCGTCGATGACGCCGCCCTCGTCGGCGACGATGGGGACCGTGCCGCCGTCGGTCGCCGCGGGACCGCCTCCGCCGCCCGAGCCGGCCACCGGGTCGTCGCTCACCGACTCGCGGTACGACTTCAGATCGAGGATGACGTTCCGCGGGTCGAGGTTGCGCCCGACCGTGTCGGCGGGGCAGGCGTCGGTACACCGGCCGCACTTCGTACAGGCGTCGCCGTCCATCAGCTCCTTCCAGGTGAAGTCGTCGAGCGACTCCGCGTTCGTGTGGTCGAGGTCCGCGGGGACGTTCGGGAGCCGCGCGCCCGCCTTCTCGTCGCGGGCGACGACGTTGGCGAACGACGAGATCATGTGGAACGGCTTCGCGTAGGGGATCCACGCCACGAACGCGAACGCCAGCAGCGAGTGGCTCCACCAGAGGACGCCGTATATTGCCTCGGCGCCCGCGGCCGTGAGCCCGGCCGACTCCAGCCCGGTCGCGAGCGCCATCCCGACGAAGCTCACCGTCTCGGTCGCCCGCCCCGGCTGGCCGACCATACTCACGCCCTCGACGACGAAGCCGCCGACGCCGAGCAGGAACAGCGTCCACACGAACGCGTCGTCCTCGAAGGAGGTGTGTTTTCCCCAGAGCCGCCCCTCGCGCTGCCGGTAGCGGCGGTACGCGGCCATGCCGACGCCGACGACGAACAGCAGGCCGAACGCGTCGACGGCGAACTGGTACGCGAGGTAGAAGTCGCCGACCCAGAAGGACTCGCCCGTGAGCGGACGGTAGAGGTCGATGTCGATCCCGAGGATGGTCGTCGCGACGAGCAGGACGAGGAACCCCCACAGCACGAACGTGTGCATCACGCCGGTGTAGAGGTCCCCGTCGAACTGGTTCTCGTTCGCGAGGACGGTCTTCGTCGCCCCGATCACCCGTCCGGGGAGGTCCGACAGCCGGTCTCGCGGGTCTTCGCTCCCGCGCGCGTACGCCGCGAACCGCGCGTACACGCCGTACAGGAAGACGAGGATCGCGACGACGGCGAGCCAGTAGAACGCGGCCTTCCCCACCGGACCGATGGTCCAGAAGGTTTCGCGGGTGGCCGCCTGTAAGGGAGTCATGATCGATCACCGGGATACGGCCGGGTTAAAACTTGCCACAGCGCAGCGGCCGCCGCGCGGCGTTCGCGCGAATCGAAGGACTCCCGCCGCGGAGGAGATCCCGGTCCGCGCAAGCGACGACGGCTCAGACGGCCCGAAACAGCGCCGCCGCCAGCAGCGCTCCCGCGAGCGCCAGCGCCGGCGCGTCGATTCGGGTGAGCATCAGCCGCGGCAGCGTCGGGTTCCACGCGAAACAGCGGGCCGAGAGCGCCGTGGAGAGGCGGTCCGCGCGCCCCAGCGTCCGGGTCGCGCCCGCGACGGCGACGCGCTCGATCCGGTCGACGAGCGGGCGTTCGGTGCCGAGCCGGGCCGCCGACGCCTCCCTGACCGCCGTGATCTCCCGCCGGAGAACCGGGAGGAACCGGAAGACGAGCGAGACGCCGACGCCGAGGAACACGCCGGGGCGACCCGGGACGGTCCGCTGGATCGCCGCGCGCGACTCCCGGACCGTCGTGGTACGGACGTACGCCGCGCTGACGACGACGACGAGCAGCACGCGGTAGCTCGACAGCGCCGGGTAGACGGCCGCTCCCGGGTCTATCGCCGGCGGAGACAGCTCGATCGTCGCGACGAGCGGCGCGGCGACGAGGAAGGGGAGGATGACCCTGAACGAGCGGACGACGCCGGCGAGCGACAGCGACGCGAGCCGGGCGACCGCGAGCGCGAGGACGGACAGGACGGCGAGCCCGCGGGGGGTCGTGTACGCGAACGCCGCGGCGGCGAACGCGACCTGAACGGCGATCTTCGCCCGGGGGTCGAGCCGGTGCGCGACAGTCGAGCCGGGGACGTAGCCGATCATCGCGTGTCGGACTCGCCCTCGAGGCGCTCGCTCGCCGGGACGTGGACGTCGAGCGCGGGGAGTTCGGCGCGCGCCGCCTCGGGCGGGGCGTCCAACGCGATCGACCCGTCGGCGAGCGCGATCACCCGGTCACACCGGTCGATCAGGCCGCGCAGGTCGTGAGTGACGACGACGATCCCCGTTCCGTCGGCCGAGAGCGACGCGAGGTGAGACAGCAGCGAGCGACGGGCGGGCTCGTCGAGCCCCGAGAACGGCTCGTCGAGGACGAGGTGGTCCGGCTCCATCGCCAGCGCGCCGGCGACCGCGACACGGGCCTTCTCGCCGCCGGAGAGCGCGTCGATCCGCTCGTCGCCCCGCCCGGCGAGGTTGACCGCGTCGAGGGCGGTCGCCACGCGTCGGTCGATCTCGTCGTGGGACAGACCGAGGTTCTCGGGGCCGAACGCCACGTCGGCCGCGATCGTCGCGGCGACGAAGCTGTCCGCCGGGCGTTGGAACACCATCCCGACCGCCGTCCGCGCCGCGACGAGGTCCGCCTCGGCCGGGACGCCGTTGACCCGGACCTCTCCCTCGGTGGGCGAGAGCAGGCCGTTGAAGTGACGGACGAGCGTCGTCTTGCCAGAGCCGTTCGGGCCGGTGACGAGGAGGAACTCGCCGTCGTCGACGGAGAGCGAGACCGAGTCGAGCGCGACCGCCCCGTCGAACGCGTGCGTGAGGTCGCTGACGGCGATCACGCCGGGTCAGGCAGCCGCGATCGCGTCGTTCTTGACGATGCCGACGGCGGCGGCGATCTTGACCGCCTCGACGGGGACGAAGGCGAACGAAGAGACAAGGAACGCCTGCCACAGCGACGCGTACCACGGGTCGTACTGTATCACCGCGAAGCCGACCGTGCCGAACCCGTAGATGATCGCGGTCCCGGCGACCATCGCTCCCACGAGGACCGGCGTCGGGACCGCGTCGACCTCGGAGAGGCTCGTCCCGCGGTGGGCGACGAGCCCGATCACTCCCGCGGCGAAGGGGTACGACCAGAGGAACCCGAGCGTCGGGCTGGCGATCAGGTAGCTGATCCCCGCGGTGCCGCCGGAGAAGACCGGCGCGCCGACCGCGCCGGCGGCGAGGTACAGGACCATCGAGAGCGACCCCCACACCGGGCCGAGCATGATCCCCGCGAGGAACACGCCGAGGACTTGGAGCGTGATCGGTACCCCTGCCGAGAGCGGGTTCGGGAAGGAGACGTACGCGAACGCCCCGACGAGCGCCGCGAACAGCGCGGCGCGAGCGAGGTTCGTCGCCGCCTCGTCGCCGACGAGATCGACGGACTCCGTGTTCGTTGCCATGACTCAACGGACTCGTAAACCCACTTCAACGTAGCGGTTTACGAGCTCTGGGCGGGCGGGCAGCGCAGCCGGACGTCGAGTCGAGCACTTCGGGACTCTCTCGATAATCTCCGGATAATAACGTTCATCCCTACCCGGCGTCCACGACGCGAGTATGCCGAAGATAAGCGTCGAGATCCCGGCGGAGCTGCTCGCCGACCTCGACGACCACGTGGGCGACGACGGGAAGTTCGTGAACCGCAGCGACGCGGTGCGCGCGTCGATCCGGAAGACCCTCGACCTGCTCGACGAGATCGACGCCCGCCACGACCGGCTCGACGACGACCCGGGGACGGCGGCGGGGTTGGAGGAGAGCGAGTCAACGGAGGAGACCGATGAGTAGTCGGACGGCGGCCGGCGGGAACGGGCCCTTCCGGACCGACCCGCTGGACCGGACGGCGGTCGCGGCGGTGGCGCTTATCACGCTGTTCACGGTCGCGCTCGGGACCGCGCAGCTCACCGCAGCGAAGGTGCTCGCGCTGCCGCTCCCGTTCGCGCTGCCGGTGGTCGGCGCAGAGATCCTGCTGCCCGGCGCCGCGCTCGCGTACGCGCTCACGTTCCTCGCCTCCGACTGCTACGCGGAGCTGTACGGCCGGCGCGCGACGCAGGTGGTCGTCAACGTCGCGTTCCTCGCGAACTTCCTCGTGTTAGCGCTGGTGTGGTCGACGCTCGCGGCGCCCGGTGTCGACCCCGAGGTGTCCGCCGCCTTCCAGGCGGCGCTCGGACCGGCGGCGAACATCGTCGCGGGCAGCCTGCTGGCGTACGTCGTGAGCCAGAACTGGGACGTGTTCGTGTTCCACGCGATCCGCGACCGCACGGGCGAGGGAATGCTGTGGCTCCGCAACATCGGCTCGACCGCCACGAGCCAAGCGATAGACACCGCCATCTTCGTCGGCGTCGCCTTCTACGCCGCCCCGCTCTTGCTCGGGGTCGGGCCGGTGTTCGACCCGCCGGCGCTGCTCGCGCTCGGACTGGGTCAGTACCTGCTGAAGCTCGCGATCGCCGTCCTCGACACGCCGGTCGTCTACCTGATCGTCGGCGCGGTCCGAGACTGACTGCTTTCGACGGCGTTCGACCGCGTTTCGTCGCTTTTCGCCTCGCTCGCTGCTCAAGCGACCGCCAGCGCCCGCGCCGGGCGGTCGGGGAGATCGACCGGGACCTGCTCGAAGGAGTCGCCGGCGTCGCGGGTCACGAAGAGCCCGCGGTTCGAGAGCGCCCAGATCTCGCCGGCGGACCGCCCGGCCGCGAGGACCGCTCGATACGTCCCCTCCCCGGTCGGAACGCCGCGGTCGTCGAGGCGCTCGAACGCGCCCGCGTCGCCCGTCGCCCCCGTCCCCTCGTCCTCCTCTTCCCCGCCGCGACGGTAGCGGTACAGGTGCGCCTCGCCGCGGCGGTGGGCGGCCGTCGCGCCCCGGGCCGCGCTGACCACGGCGGTGTCCGGGTCCCCGGGGTCGACCGCGAGCCCCCAGACGTAGCCGTGGTCGAGGCCGGCGTCGCGGACGCGCCACGAGTCGCCGCGGTCGTCGCTCTCGGCGAAGCCGTCGCCGGCGGCGGCGTAGACGCGGTCGGGGGCGTCCGGGTGCGTCGCCATCGCGTGGGTGTCACGGCGCGACCCCGGCGGGCGGTCGGTCCACGTCGCGCCGCCGTCGGCCGTCACGGCGAGCGCACCCGCCTCGATCCCGAGGAGCCAGCGGTCCGGATCGGCGGGACAGGGTTCGATCCACCGGACGTGGTGCGTGTCGGGTCGCGGCGGGAACGACCACTCGGACGCCGAGGGGAGGTCGGTCAGCCCGCCGACCAGTGCCGCCGTCTCGCCGCCGTCGACGGAGCGGTACGCGCGCGAGGGCTCCGTGCCGATCCAGACGACCGAGGGGTCGTGCGGGCTCGTCGCGACCGCGGTGACCGCGTCCGGGCCGGACCCCTCGGGACCGAGCGTCGACGCGGCCGCGCCCGCGAACCGCTCGCCGCCGTCGACGGAGCGGAACAGCCCCGCGTCGAAGGTCCCGGCGAGGACGCGCGGACCGCGGGTTCCGGCTCCCGCCGCGCCGTCGCCGGGGTCCGCGACGGAGAGACAGTCGACGCGCTGGCCGGAGAGGCGAGTCTCGACCGCGCCGGTCGCGGGGTCGACGATCCGGAGCCCGTCGTCGTACGCCGCGTAGACGCGCATGGTTCGACGTTCGTCGGGAGGCCTCAAAAGCGTACGCCGGTCGCCGAGAGGAACGAGTCGCCTAGGGAGGGCGAGAGTCGTCGTCGGAACCGGGCGCCGGCGCGCCGCGAACCGGGTCCGCGAGCGCAAGAGACTTACCGCCGCCACCCGTGTGAACTGTACGCATGGATCTTCGCGTTCAGGGGGACGTTCCTCCCGACCCGTTTCTCGGCGCCGCGGACCTCTTCGAAACCGAGCGCTCCGTGGAGGCGCCGGTCCGCGTCGTGGTCCGCGAGGACCCCGACGAGCGGACGTGGGCCGGCCACTACGACGACCACCACGTCCTGAACGTCTCCCGGCGGGCCGCCACGAGCGCGATGGCGCGCGAACTGGCGATCCACGAGCTCGCGCACATGGCCCGGTACGAGGAGGGACACCCCTCGCACCTTCAGTCCACGGAGGAGGCGTTGTACCTCGGTCTCTCCGGTGAGAAGGTCGAGCGCCGCAAGCTCGCGCACTGCTACCAGATCGCGAACCACATGAAAGACATCTACGCCGACGACATCACGCTCTCGGTGGCGCCCGCGAACAAGCTCCTCGGCTTCCTCGAATCGACGCTGGCGGCCGCGGTCGCGGACCGCCCCGACGTGTCTCGTACCGGTTCACCGCCGGTGACGGCGGGCGCCGACCCAGAGATTACCGCCGTCAACGCCGCATTCGCGCTCGCCCTCGTGGAGCGACACGACATCGCTGGTCCCGACCACCGCATCTACGACCTCGCGCGCGCGGCCGGCAGCGACACCGACGCCGTCGACGTGGACGCGTTCAAAGCACGGTTCCTGGACCTCGGTCACGACCCCTCGGAGAGCGACTACCGGAAGGCGCTCGTCGCGGCCGCCCGCGCCTACGCCGTTTGAAAGCCGAGGAGGCGTGGGGCTGTGGTGCGGCAGGGGGTTTGGCGGTGGTCTTCGCCGCTTCGGTGATGGCTGTTTATAAGTGAACGGCTGGATATTCTGACGTTCGTACTGACAATCGCGGTCAGCTACCCACAGACAATCGCATCGAACTCCGAAGATGTCGTAGTCCGCGACTATTCCGCGTCGTTCCGAGCGGGCCCGCCCTCGCCGTCCGTCTCCGCCGCCTCGGTCTCGTCGGTCAAGTCGGTGGCCTCGACCGGGGCGCTCGAGTCCGCCGCCCCCGCGTCGCCGTCGAGGACCTTCACGCGCGCGGACATGATGCGGGTGTTGTCGACGCGCTCGATACGGATCCGGATCTCGTCGAACTCGATCTCTTCGCCCTCCTCGACGAGGCGCCCGGCGCGGTTGAACACGAAGCCCGCGAGCGTCTCGAACTCCTCGCCCTCCGGGAGATCGATCCCGAGGATCTCGTTGACCTCGTCGATGTTCACCTCGCCCTGGACGACCGCGACGTTGTCGTCGACGAACTCCACCGGCGCCTCCTCGTCGCCCTCGAGGATCTCGCCGACGATCTCCTCGACCATGTCCTCTAAGGTGATGATCCCCTCCGTGGTGCCGAACTCGTCGATGACCGTCACCATCTGGAGGCGGTTCTCCTGCATCTCCGCGAGCAGCTCGTCCGCGTTCTTCGACTCCGGGACGTGGAGCGTGGGCTTGACGACGCGCTCGAGGGAGGGCTGGCCCTCGGAGTAGCGCAGTTCGCGGACCAGATCGCGCACCGTCACCACGCCGATGATGTTGTCGAGGTTCCCCTCGTAGACGGGGACGCGCTCGTGGTCGGCCTGGATACACGTCTCGATCGCCTCCTCGACGGAGTCCTCCTTCGCGACCGCGGTGACGTCGAGCCGCGGCGTCATCACCTCCTTGGCGATGGTGTTGTTGAACCGGAAGATGCGGTCGAGCATCTCCCGCTCCTCCTCCTCGATGACGCCCTCGCGCTCGCCCGTCTCGATGATGTCCTGGATCTCGTCGCGGGTGACGTACGTCGACTCGATGGCCGCCGAGCCGCCGATGACGCTGTTGACGCCCTTGACGATGTAGTCGAAGAGGACGACGAGCGGGTAGAGGGCATACTCAGAGGCCTTCAGCGGGCGGGCGATCCGCAGCGCCCACGACTCGGTGTTCTCGACGGCGTACGACTTGGGCGCGCTCTCGCCGAAGATCAGCACGAGCGTCGTGATCCCGAAGGTCGTCGCCAGCACCGACTGCCCCCGCGAGAGGTAGATCCCGAACAGCGCGGTGGCGATGGAGGTCATCGCCACGTTGACGATGTTGTTCCCGACGAGGATCGTCACCAGCAGGCGGTGGGGGTTCTGTTTCATGTCGCGGATCGTCTTCGCCCCCGTCACCCCCTCGTCGACGAGGCTATCGATGCGGTGTTGCTGCAGCGAGAACATCGCGATCTCGGACGAGGAAAAGAACGCCGAGAGCCCGATGAGAAGCATAATCGCAACGACACCGAGGGCGGTCACGACCTCTTGACCCGGCATCGGTATCTGGAGGACATCGACCACCGGCGCACTAGACGACAAGCCCATGTTCGTTTGTCATCCGTCGGCCCGCGATTAAAGCGTTCCCTTCGACTAACCCGGAAGCGACCCGACCGCCGCGGAAACGGTCGCCGTGCCGCGCACCCGAGCGCGCCCACCGGTGCGCGCGGTGCCCCGAATCGTCGCCGACTCGGATCCGCCGACACCGAGGGTGCCGCTGCCGACACGATTACCCGTCTCGCGGGCGAATCGCGAGGCATGACCGAGCCACAGATCACCCTGTACCGGCTCCAAGCGTGTCCGTACTGCGAGCGCGTGGTCCGGACGCTGAACGAACTCGACGTGGCGTACCGCTCCCGATACGTCGAGCCGATGCACTCGGAGCGCAACGTCGTCAAGCGCGTCTCCGGCGCGCGGAGCGTCCCGGCGATCGTCGACCGCGAGACGGGCGTGACGATGTCCGAGAGCGCGAACATCGTCGAGTACCTCCGCGGCACGTACGGCGACGCGGCGGCCGACGGCGGCCGCGCGGTCGACGCCGAGGGAGGTGCCTGAGATGCCCGACTTCGACGTCGTCTCTCTCCCGGAGACCGACCACGTCGAGGAGGGCGACGCGGCGCCCGACTTCACCCGCCCGCTCGTGAACGGCGAGTACTGGGAGGACCGCTCGCTCGCCGACGTCGTCGACGGGCCGACGCTCCTCCTCTTCCACCCGATGGACGGCGCGTTTCAGGGGACGTACCTCTACAACACGGTCGACGACCACGGGTGGAGCGACGAGGTCGACGTCCTCGGCGTCTCGATCTCGACGCCGTACGCCCACAAGCGCCTGCTCGCCGACCGCGGCGACGGCGTCCGCATCTTCTCTGACCCGGGCGCGGGCGTGATCGAGGAGTACGGCCTCGCGCACGACATCGACGGCATGACGGGGGTCACGGAGAGTCGTCCCGCCGTCTTCCTCCTCGACGCCGACCGCACCGTCGAGTACGCGTGGGTCGCGGGCGAACACCCCGCATTCCCCGACGCCGAGGCGATCGACGACGCGGTCGCGAACCTCGTCGACTGATACCCTCGCGCTCCGCGGCCGCGTCGTCTCCCGGCGGGCGTCGGTAGGGGCGGCAACGTCCACTCGTCACGCTTTTTCAACTCGGCACCGAATAGCCGCACGTGACCGCCGATACGAGCGACGACGGACCGGACCGATCCGACGAGCTGCGCGCGGCGGCCGCCGCCGTCGACCGCGGCGACCTCGTCGTCTACCCGACCGAGACGGTGTACGGGCTCGGCGCGGACGCGCTCGATCCCGACGCCGTCGAGCGCGTCTTCGACCTGAAGGGCCGCGACCGGTCGAATCCGCTCTCGCTCGGCGTCGCGAGCGTCGACGACGCCCTCCGCCACACCCGCCCGACGGAGCGGGCGGTGGCGTTCGCCCGGGCGTTCCTCCCGGGGCCGGTGACCGTCGTCGTCGAGCGCGGCGACGGCGTGCCGGACGCGCTCACCGCCGGCCGCGACCGCGTCGGGATCCGCGTGCCGGACCACGACCTCGCGCGGGCGCTCATGGCCGAGACCGGTCCCCTCACGGCGACGAGCGCCAACGTCTCCGGGACCGGCAGCGTCACCGACCTCGGCGACCTCGACGACCGGGTCCGCGACGGGGTCGCCGCCGTGATCGACGGCGGCGAGACGCCCGGCACCGAGAGCACGGTCGTCGACCCCGAGGCGGGGACGATCCACCGCCGCGGGGCGATGGCGGGCGCCATCGAGGCGTGGCTGGCGGACCCGCCGGTAGACGGGTAGAAGCGCCGGCGAGAAGCGGTCGGCGCGTTAGACGGAGAGGTCGCCCTTCGCCTTGATCACGTCGAGGTCCCCGGCGTCGACCGTCTCGACGTCGAGCCAGTGGGGGACGTACTCGCGTTTGTCGTAGGCGTCGCGCTCGTCCTCGGTGCCGACGGTACACCATAGCTGGGGCTCGTCCGGGCCGTGCCAGCCCCCCTGGACGTTGATGCCGAAACAGACCAGCTCCTCGCCGTCGTGCTCGATCACCGCGTCCTTCCGGATGTCGGGGTCGCCGCGGATGATGAGGTGTTTCATGTGCCGGCGTTTGCGTGTTCCGGGCTTAATCGCTTCGATACCGCGAATCGACGGGCGTCGGGGGGCAACCGCGAACGTCGATTCCGATCAGCCGGAGTAGTAGTACTCGCCGTCGCGCTTCTGCTGGCTGTCGAGCTGTGAGCCCGGCTTATTGATCCGGGGGCGTCCGGTGCGCTCGTCGCGGCGGAAGGTGATCTCGAGGTCGGCGAGGAACTCGTTCATGCCGTCGCGCATGTCCTGCGGCGGCGCCGCGCGGCCGCGCTCGGCCGGCTCGCCGTCGAACACCATCAGCCGGTCGGCCAGCAGGTCGATCATGTAGATGTCGTGGTCGATCACCATCACCGTCGCGTCGTGGTTCTCGGCGTACCGGCGGATCGCCGTCGTCGCCCGGACGCGCTGCTCCACGTCGAGGTGGGCCGAGGGCTCGTCGAGCAGGTAGAGATCGGCGTCGTCGGAGAGACAGGCCGCGATGGCGACGCGCTGACGTTCCCCGCCAGAGAGGTCCGAGAGGTTCTGCTCCATCACGCGCTCCAACTGGAGGGGCTGGGCGATCTCGGTGTTCCAGTAGGAGGAGCCGAACTCGTCGGTGATCGACGAGAGGAACGCGTCGACCCGCATGTGCTGGTCGATGTCGATGTACTGCGGCTTATAGGAGATGTCGAGCGCGAAGTCGAGCTCGCCCTCGTCGGGCTCCAAGTCACCCGTGAACAGCTGCGCGAGCGTGGACTTCCCGATCCCGTTCGGGCCGACGACGCCCAACACCTCGGAGCGGTTGATCTCGCCGCCCTCGACGCGGAGCTCGAACTCGCCGTCGCCGTACGACTTCCGCAGGTCCGGGTACTCGATCAGCGTCTCGCTCCGGGAGGCGACCCGCGGCGCGTGCTCCTCGAAGGTGATCGCCGACGGGCGGATCCGCATGTTCTCGTTGTCGAGGTACCCCTTCAGGTACTCGTTGATCCCCTTCCGCACCGACTTCGGGTCGGTGATGACCCCGTACGCGCCGGGCTCCCCGTACGCGACGTGGAGGGTGTCGGCGAGGAGGTCGAGGATGGCGAGGTCGTGTTCGACGACGAGCATCGACCGGTCGGCCGCGTCGTCGTCGGCGAGCTCGCGGATGAGCCGGGCGACGATCATCCGCTGGCCGATGTCGAGGTACGGCGTGATCTCGTCGAGGAAGTAGAAGTCGGCGTCACGTGCGAGGCACGCCGCGATGGCGACGCGCTGGAGCTCGCCGCCCGAGATGGAGTCGATGTCCTGGTCCATCACCGGGCGGATGTTGAGGCGGTCGACGAGATCGTCGAGCGCGCCGCGCTCGTCGGTCCGCTCCAGGAGTTCGCGGGTGTTCCCGTCGAACTGGTTCGGGATCTGGTCGACGTACTGCGGCTTGCGCGCGACCGTCACGTCGCCGTCGCGGAGCGATTCGAGGTAGCTCTGGATCCCGGTGCCGCGGAAGCGGTCGAGGACGCGCTCCCAGTCGCCGTCGGCGGCGTGGTCGCCGAGGTTCGGGACCATCTCGCCGGCGAGCGCGTGGACGGCCGTGGACTTCCCGATCCCGTTCGGACCGAGGATACCGGTGACACTGCCCGGCTCCGGCGTGGGGAGGCCGTACAGCGAGAAGGCGTTGTCGCCGTAGCGGTGGACCGGGTCGTCGTCGAGTTCGGAGGGGAGGTTGATGATCTCGATGGCGTCGAACGGGCAGGAGTTGACGCAGATGCCGCACGTCTCGCCGAGACAGATTTCCTCGGAGATGTGGATCTGGTCCGGATCGCCTTCTTCGGCGTCCTCGCCGCGCTCCGTGATACACTCCTTGCCCGTCCGGTTGGGCGGGCAGTCCTTCATACACTCGTAGTTACAGCGGTCGGGCTGACACCGGTCGAGGTCCACGACCGCGATACTGTCGTCCGCCATCTCAGACCCCCAGTTCGACGCCGGACGTCAGGAGGACGGTGTAGCTGATGAACCAGAGGGTGAACGTGAGAAACGCGACGTAGAGGTTGTCTTTGACGCCGAAGTCCCCGACGCCGACCGCTTTAAATATCGGGTACTGCGCGATGACGAACGCCCCGAGCACGAACACCGCGGTCGTGCTCGCGGCGGAGGCCGGATCGGTGCCGACGTAGACGGCCGAAACGACGCCGGCGGCGATCCCGGCGAGACAGCAGATGGTCGTGACGACCACGCCGCGCGCGTGGTCGGAGAGGCCCGAGTCGTCGCTCATGCCTTCGGATCCGCGAGCGCCCGTGAAAAGCCGTTCGTTCCCGCCGCCGGCCGCGACCGCGACGGGAGTACCGCGGGGACATCCGCCGGGTCGGTCCGGCGCGCGTCGCCCCGGCCGAGGCGCGCGCGAGCCGAATCGCTGACTGACTGGTCAGTCCAGCGGGGAGAAATAGGGCCATATTGCCGGTTTGTACCGCGAAAAGCGGCGCATATCTCCGGTATACGGCGGTTCAGCGGCAATGCTCCATCAACATTTATGAGCGTGTGCGGTTTCGAATCGTAACGATGGAAGGAACTCAAACGGAGGGCCTCGACGACCTCCCGCCGAGCGCCAAACTCGTCTTCAAGGTGCTCGAGTACAACGGACCGTTGACCCAGAAGGGGATCGTCCAAGAGTCGATGCTGTCGGCCCGCACCGTCCGGTACGCGCTCGAACGGCTCGAGGGGATCGGCGTCGTCGACGAGGACGTCTACTTCGCGGACGCCAGGCAGAACCTCTACAAGCTCACGGAGCCGGCTCAGGAGTTCACCGCCGACGAGAACGAGGCCTCCTGTACGGCCGACTGACGGGATCTTCCGATCGTCGGTGCGGTTCCGATCGCCCCCCTTCTCGCGGCGGCCCGATGCGGTCCCTATGACTCCGGACGCTCCGCGCCACGTGCGCCGCTGACGGCGGTCGCGATCGTGAGGACGACCGCGACCGACAGCGCCGAGGTCGCCGCCAGCACGAACGCCAGCAGGAGGAACCAGACGTCCGGTCCGAAAAGCGGGTACTCGCGCGTGTCGATCACGGGGCCGAGCAGTTCGAGGGTCCTGACGAGGTACAGCAGGACCGCGAGCAGCGCGCCAGCCGCCGCCCCCACTCGGACGTTGCGGTAGAACGACAGCGACTCAAGGAGAACCAGCATCGGGGGCTTCGAACTGTCCTCGCTCACAGGTAGCCGTACGGTCGGCGGCCGCAAAGAGTCATCGGAACGCGACCGAGGCCCCCGGAAGCGGGGGGCGACGAGGCCGATTCGAAGCGGACGGGCGGCCCGTTGACCGAGCCTCGACGACACGGGGAGAGGATATCCTACACGATCGAAACGGACGTATGAAGGCCTGACAGCGTCAGTGACAGTCGTAAAGTGGATCGGCGGGAGAGGAGGCGTATGGCCAAACTGGTGCTGTCCGCGTTCCCGATGATAGACCCGGAGACGTACCGCGAGGTGCTCGCGGACGCGGTCGACGAGCCGGTCGAGATCGAAGTCGCGGAGCTGGGCTCGACCGAGCGGCTGATCGACGCGGCCTCGGGGGCCGACGCTGTCGTCACCGACATCAACACGCCCGTCACGGAGGCGGCGCTCGACGCCACGGACCTCGACGTCGTGGTCCGGTCGGCGGTCGGCGTCGACAACATCGACGTGGAGGCGGCCGCGGAGCGCGGCGTCACCGTCACCCGCGTCCCGGACTACTGTACCGACGAGGTCGCGACGCACTCGGTGACGCTGCTCCTCGCGTGCCTGCGGTCGCTGAAGCCGTACGACGACGCCGTCGCGGGCGGCGGGTGGAGCTGGGAGGCCGGCGCGCCGATCCGGCGCGTGAGCGCGTCGACCATCGGGCTGCTCTCGTTCGGGCCGATCGCGCAGCGCGCCGCCGAGCAGCTCTCCGGGTTCGACGCGGACCTCGTCGCGTACGACCCGTTCGTCGGTGCCGACGAGATGGCCGAGTACGGCGTCGAGGAGGTCGATTTCGAGGCGCTGTTCGACCGGGCCGACCACGTCGGCGTCTACGCCCCCCTGACGGACGCGACCCGGGGAATCGTCGACGCTGACGCGCTGGCGCGCCTCGACGAGGACTCGGTCGTCGTCAACGTGAGTCGCGGTCCGGTCGTCGACGCCGACGCGCTGCTCGACGCCCTGGAGGCGGACGAGATCAAGGCCGCCGGCCTCGACGTGCTCGCCGAGGAACCGCCGGAGGACGACCCACTCGTCGGGCGCGACGACACGGTCGTCACGCCGCACGCGGCGTGGTACAGCGAGGAGGCGAAGGACGACCTCAACCGGAGCGGCGCGGCGGACGTGGCGGCCGTCCTCAACGGCGAGACGCCGGCCGGCCGGGTCGACCCCGACGCGGACTGGCTGTAGTTCGGCGCCGTCGACGGCGCAGGTGCTCCGTCTACAGGCGGTCGAGGGCGTCAAAGTCGTCGTCGTCCGAGTCGCCCGCCTCGTCGAGAACCGGCGAGTCGCTCCCGCCGTCACCGTCGGGGTAGTTCGCGTCGAGCCCCGCGGCCAAGCCGACCCCGAGGTCGTAGGTGTCGCGGACCGTCTGCGCGAGGACGCCGTCGCGGTCGAAGACGACGTAGACGGCGACGAACTCGTACTCCGCGGGGCGCAGCACGAACACCTCCCGCGGGTCGTCGTCGTCCCGCGAGTCGTTCACCCGCGCGACGAGCGGTTCGATCGGGAGCCGCCCGGTTCGGACCTCCTCGAAGGTGTCGCTGCCGGGCGCATCGGCGAAGAGGTAGAGCGCGCCGTTCGGATCGCCGTCGTTCGACCGGGTCGTGATCGAGCCGACGGGCTCGCCGTCCGCGCGGATCTGTCGCCACGTCTCGACGGCCGCCTCGAACATCCCCTCCACGTCGTCGGCGAAGCGGAACCGGGTCTCGCGGACGACCTCGACCTCGCGGAATCGCGCGGAGCCGTCGGTCCACGCCAGCGTCGCGTCGACGACGAAGCCGGGACGGAGCGCGTCGACGGCGTCCGCGAGGTCGCCGTCGTATCCCTCGGCGGTGGCGTACAGCGGGTCGTACCGGTCCGCGGCGTCGGGGTCCGTCGGATCGACCGGCTCGTCGGCGAGTTCGACGAGGACGAACTCCTCGGCGTCGTCGACGCCGCTCCGAGCCGCGTCGTCGTCGATGTCCGGCCGCTGGCGCCGGTCGTGGACGCGGAACCGGCCGCTCGTCGTCGGGTTCATGCCCGAGGGAACGGGTGGCGGGCGGAAAAGACGGTCGGAAGCGGGCGCCGAAACCGGCGTCGGCCGACCGCGGATCCGTGTCGTTATGGGGCGGGCGGCCCAATGAACCGGTAAATGGGGATCCTCGAGGACAAGTCGAACGCCCGGCTCTTCTACAAGTACCTCTCGAAGGTGTACGACCAGATCAACCGCTTCAACTGGAACGAGGAGATGCGCGCCGAGGCGCTCTCGTGGCTGGAGTTCGGCGACGACCCGACGGTGCTCGACGTCGGCTGCGGCACCGGGTTCGGCACCGAGGGACTGTTAGAGCACGCCGACGACGTCCACGGCCTCGACCAGAGCGTCCACCAGATGGAGAAGGCGTTCGAGAAGTTCGGGAAACACGACCGCGTCGACTTCTATCGCGGCGACGCCGAGCGGCTCCCGTTCCGCGACGACGCGTTCGACGTGGTCTGGTCGTCCGGCTCGATCGAGTACTGGCCGAATCCCGTCGAGGGGCTCCGCGAGCTCCGCCGCGTCGCGAAGCCCGGCGGACAGGTGCTCGTCGTCGGTCCGGACTACCCGAACAACCCGATCCTCCAGCGAGTGGCCGACGCGATCATGCTGTTCTACGACGCCGACGAGGCCGACCGGATGTTCGAGGCCGCCGGCTACGAGGAGTACGAACACCACATCCAGCAGGCGACGCCACAGAGTCCGCGAGCGATCACGACCGTCGCTCGCGTTCCCGGCGGCGACGGAACGGACGACGGGTCGGGTTCGACCGCCGCCAACGCGGAACCCTCGGCGCCCGACGCCGAGTGAGAGCGCGGTTCCCGCGTCGCGCTCGCTTCAGCCCGCTTCGACGGACGCCTCCAGCGACGCGACCGGCTGCCCGTCGGCCGTGATGTCGACGGTGACCGTCCGGCCGGGTTCGAGCGTCGGATCGTTGGTGTCCGCGACGCGGAACGTCGCCGTCTCCCCGACGCGCAGCGTGTCGTCGCCGGCGGCGTTGAACGGACCGGTCGGCCCGGGGTGAAACCCGGCGGCCGAAAAGAACGGGAGCGGCGGCTGTTCGTCGAGCGGTTCGCCGTCGATGCTGACGCGGATCGTCACGGCCGAGACGTCGATCGGGTCGCCGCCGCGGTGATCGATCGCGATCCGATCGTCGGTCGCCGACAGCGACAGCACCGCCGACGGCGGCACCGTCGCGCTGGGACCGTCGAGCGCGGCGGCCGCGACGCCGCCGGCCAGCACGACCGTGATCGCGATGAGCAGCACGCCCGCGACGGGCGCCATTCCCCGGCGGCGACGAGCGGCTGGTGGCACGGCGGTCCTGCGGCGGTTCCGTACAAAAGGGTCGGCCCGGGCGGCGGCGAGCGGGGGCGGAAACGCGGGCCGGAACGGGCGGTCCGGACCGGCGGAGACGACCCGGCCGACCGGTCACTCGTCGCCGACCGGCCTCGGGGTCGTCAGGGGTTCGATGTCGTCGAGAACGACGACGTACGGCTCGTCGACGACCGTGATCCGGTACGGCTCGGCGGGCGAGAGCGTCCGAACGACGCCGGCCCCGTCGGTGGTGCCGATCGCCCGACTGTCTCCCCCGCCGACGGACTTCGTGACGGTGACATCGGGAACCGGTTCGCCCGTCTCGTCGTCGAGGACGGTGACGGTCACCGGGCCGCCGGGGTAGGTCCGCTCGACGGTGACGTTGAACCCGTCGCCGGAGGCGGTGACCGGTTCGCTGTCGGGGAACGCCGTCAGGCCGACCCGCTGGTGTTCGACGAACACCTGTTCCGTCCCGCCGCTGACGAACGTCTGGAGGGTGCCGAACTCGTGCGGGATCGTGATACGCTGGACCGAGCCCGCGCCGAACGCGTCGGGCTGGCGGAGCGCGGCCGTCTCAGGGTAGGCCGCCTCGGTCATCTCGATGGCCGCGTCGTTCGAGATGTCGCTGCCGCCGCGGTCCCAGCGGCCCGTGCGGAAGACCTCGCGAACGTACTCGTCCTCGACGACGGTCGCGAGCACGACGGCGCCCTGGCTCGACGCGACGTAGATGTCGCTCGGGGCGGACTGCCCGCGGGCGATGGCGAGGGCGCGGTCGCGGACCGGCCCCTCGTACACCTGTAGCGCCACCTGAAGCTCGTCGAGCCGACCGGGAGAGCTGAAGTCCTCCGTCGCGTCGGCGAGCGCGTCGATCGCGTCGAGCCGCTCGTCGTACTCCTTAGCGGTCGCCGCCACACGGACGAGTTCGTCGAGCAGTTCGCGGTCGGTGATCTCGCCGTCGGCGTGCGAGCTGAAGGCCTCCGACTGGCGGCTGTACAGCGCCACCTCGGCGCGCTCGACGCGGTTGATCTCCGCGAGGATCTGCTGTTGGCGCTCGACGTTCGTCTCGGTGCGCTCGATCCGGTCGACGACGGCCGCCGTCTCGAAGGCGGCGTCGGCGTCGGCGGTCGCGAACCCGAGCGACGATCCGAGGTCGGGGCCCCGGGTGGACGTGCTGACGCGCGTCGCCGCGCCCGACGGCGTCGAGAGCGTCCGGAGCGTGAGGTTCGCCGTTTCGATCTGCGGCGCGAGTTGGCTGGGGGTCGACGGGGAATCCACCGAGGAGGCGAGATCGACGGACCGTGACGGGGATGTGGAGGGCGAGACGGGATCAACGGACTGCGCCGGGCCGGAAGGCGGGACGGAGGCGGCGGGCCGCGCCGGCTCTGAGGCGGGCGAAGCGCCGTCGGAGGCGACGACGTCGGGGCCGGCGACGCCGGCGACCGGCGCCACGAGCAGCAGGACCGCGACCGCGGCGATCGGGAGGGCTCTCATCGTCTGCTGGTTCGCCCCGCGATACAAAAAATCCACCCACTGCGGTCGGTCACCGGCGCCGTGCGGGTCGGTGTCGCGGTCGACGGCGCGTCCGGCCGCGGACGTGAGTGGGAGTTCGACCGCGTTTCCCGTCGAAAAACAGCGTATGGAAAGCGTTTTGCCCGGCGCGCGAGTGGCCGGAGACGTATGCGGAACCCCGCCCTGCGCGCGTTCTTGGTCGCGATCGTCGCGCTCGCGTTGCTCGCGAGCGCCGGCGGCGCGGTCACCGGCGCGACGACGGCCCCCTCTCCCCTCGACGCGGAGGTCGCCCCGAACCACGCCGGGCCGCTCGACGGCTCGACCGACGTTCGGGGGTCTCTCGGCGGGGAATCAGCGGTTCGCCAACAGACCGACGACGCGATCACCTCGCCGTCGACGACCCGTATCCGACTCGCGTTGAACCCGGACCGGAGCGCCGACTGGACCGTCGCGGTGCGGTACTCGCTGGCCGACGAGAACGAGACCGACGTGTTCCGCACGGCCGGCGAGCGCTTCCGCGGCGGCGAGATCGGGCCGAACGCCGCGCTGTTCGAGGGATTCCGTCGGGAGGCGAGCCGCACCGTCGACCGGTCGATGTCTATCGAGGGCGTCGAGCGGGAGGTCGAGGTGTACGAGGACCCGAGCGAGTTCGACGTCGCCACCGAAGACGCCGTCGCCGTCGGTGAGTTCCGCCTGCGGTTCACCTGGACCGAGTTCCTCGCACAGGACGGCGAGAGCCTGATCCTCGGGGACGCGCTGACGACGCCGGGCAACGAGACGTGGCTGCGTAGCCTCGAGGCGAGCCAGACCCTGGAGGTGGCGACGCCGGAGGGGTACGCCGTCACCGGAACGCCGAGCACCGCCGTGACGCAGCTCTCCGACGGCGACGTGATAATCGAGGGCCCCCAGACGTTCGAGAGCGGCGACCCGGTACGGATCGTGTACGAGCCCGCCGGGGCGGGCGCTCCGTGGGGAATGCTGGCGGCCGCGATACTGCTCGGGGCCACGCTCATCGCCGGCAGCGTCGTCGGGTACCGCCGGATCACCGCCGAGGAGGACGTCTCGGACGAGTCAGCCGCGACCTCCGAGACCGCGGACCCCGGCGGCGCCGACCGGAAGCCGATCGGTGCCGGCGACGGCGGTCCGGAAGACGACGGTTCGGGGGACGACCCCGGCGATTCCGTCGGAAAGGGGGAGGACGGCGACGACGGGCCGGACCTCTCGCTGCTCTCGGACGAGGAACGCGTCGAGCGGCTCCTCGACGAGAACGGCGGCCGGATGCGGCAGGCAGACATCGTCGCCGAGACCGGGTGGTCGGACGCGAAGGTCTCGCAGTTGCTCTCGGCGATGGCCGACGAGGGGCGCGTCGAGAAGCTCCGACTCGGCCGCGAGAACCTCATTTCGCTGCCCGACGGCGAGGACGAGACGGGCGGCGACGGCGAGGAGTAGGCGGAAGCGGCGACACCGAGGAGACAGCGACGGCGGCGACAGCGCCCGTTCGAGCGCCGAGCGCTGACCCGCGGAAGCGGAAACCGCCGGTCCGTCCTCGCCCGTTCCGAAAACCATTACAGGGCGAGCGACCGAGTAACGATCATGAAGGTTCTGGTGACCGTCAAGGAGGTCGCGGAGGCGGACGACGACTTCGCGATCGAGGGGACCGACATCGCCGAGTCCGATCTCGAGTACGATCTCAACGAGTGGGACGACTACGCCGTCGAGGCGGCGGTCCAGCTGGCCGAGGCCGGGATCGCGGACGAGGTCGTGACCGTCACCGTCGGGCCGGAGCGCTCGGAGGAGACAATCCGGATGGCGCTCGCGAAGGGCGCCGACCGCGCGGTCCGCGTCTGGGACGACGCGCTGGACGGCGGGTTCGCCGACGTCGCCTCGAAGGTCGAGCTGTTCGAGGCGGTCGTCGCGGAGGAGGAGCCGGACCTGATCCTCGGGGGGGTCCAGGCGGCCGACACCGGGTTCGGCGCGACCGGCGTCGCGCTCGCGGAGCGGATCGGCTTCGAGCACGCCGCGGTCGTCAACGACCTCGACGTCGACGCGGACGCGGGGGTGGCCCACGTCCACCGCGAGCTGGAGGGCGGGGTCGAGGAGCTGACCGACGTCGACCTCCCGGCGGTGTTGACCGTCCAGACCGGGCTCAACGAGCCGCGGTACGCGAGCCTCCGCGGGATCCGGCAGGCACAGCGGAAGGAGATAGCGGTGAAGGCGCTGTCCGACCTCGGGCTGACGGCCGAGGACGTCGAGAGCGCGCTGACGCTCACCTCGATGTACGAGCCGGAGAGCGAGTCGGACGCGGAGATCATCGAGGGGGACGCCGGGGAGTCCGCGGGTCGCCTTGCCGAGGTCCTCCGTGACAAGGGGGTGAGCGCGTAATGAGCGTGCTCGTCGCCGCCGAACACCGCCGGGGAGAGCTCCGCGACGTCTCGTACGAGGCGATCACCGCCGGCCGAGAGCTCGCCGACGCGCGGGGAGTCGACCTCCACGTGGCGGTCGTCGCGGGCGACGTCGACGCCTTCGCGGAGGAGCTGAACCGCGAGGGGGTCGACGCGATCCACGCCGTCGCCGACGGCGAGGAGTTCGACCACAACGCCTACCGAGCGGCGGCCTCGACGCTGGCCGACCGCGTCGACGCCGGGGCGGTGGTGCTGCCGAACTCCGTCAACGGGCTCGACTACGCGCCCGCCCTCGCCGAGAGCCTCGGCGTCCCGCTGGTGACCGACGCGGTCGGGATCGAGTACGACGACGGGCTCACCGTCACCCGCGAGATGTACGGCTCGAAGGTCGAGACGACGGTCGACGTCGAGGGCGACCGGTTCGTCCTCACGGTCCGGGGCGGTGAGTGGCCGCCCGCGGAGGGCGTCGGAGACGCGACGGTCGAGACGGCCGACATCGACCTCCCCGAGTCGGGAGCCCGCGTCACCGGCTTCGAGGAGGTCGGCGGCGGCGACGTCGACATCGCGGACGCCGACGTGCTCGTCTCGGTCGGCCGCGGCATCGAGGAGGAGGAGAACATCGAGCTCATCGAGGACCTCGCGGACGCGCTCGGCGCGACGCTGTCCGCCTCTCGACCGATCGTCGACAACGGTTGGCTGCCGAAGAACCGGCAGGTCGGACAGAGTGGGAAGGTCGTCACGCCGGACGTGTACATCGCGGTCGGCATCTCCGGCGCGGTCCAGCACGTCGCCGGCATGAAAGGGTCGGACACGATCGTCGCGATCAACACCGACCCGAACGCGCCGATATTCGACATCGCCGACTACGGGATCGTCGGCGACCTCTTCGACGTGGTGCCCGAACTCATCGACGAGTTCGCGTAGGCGGACCCCGGAGCCGGCGGCAACGCTCTTGTATCGCGGCGGAGTACCGAACGTTCTGACGGCGTTCGCCGTCTCGTCACGATGATCCCGATCCGCACCAGCGTTCCGACCGTCGACGAAGCGGAGGCGCTGCTCGCCGGAGTCCGACGGACAGTCGACATCGAGGCGGACGGCGCGGCCGCGGCCCTAGCCGATGAGGAGCCGGATCTGGGCCTCCTCGAGATCGTCTCGGGCCCGTTCGCGTCCGTCGCCGATGTCGACGAGCGGCTGGCGCGGACCGAGTCGTACCTCCGCGAGCGCGGCGACCGGCGCGCGGTGTTTCTCACGGTGTACAGCCGGATGACGGCGACCGTCCGGACCGCGATCGACGACGGCGCGTTCGTCGACCCGGAGTGGGCCGCGTCGTACCTCGTCGCCTTCGCGGAGCGCTACCGCCGGGCGCTGGCGGCGTTCGAGCGCCGCGCGTTCGAGTCGCTCCCGCGACCGTGGCTGATCGCCTTCACCGCCGCGGTCCGCGGCGAGTCGCTCGTCGCGCAGGACGCCCTGCTCGCGATCAACGCGCACATCACCTACGACCTCACGTACACGCTCGGTGCGGTCGAAATCGACCCGGACCGCGATGTCAAGCGCGAGGACCACGACCGCATAAACGCGATCCTCGCCCGGCTCGTCCAGACCGTACAGGACGTCCTCGTCGAGGCGTACGCTGCGGTCGGGATCGCCGGGGTCGACCGGCTGCTCGATCCCCTCGACGACCGGTTGGCCCTGCTCGGCCTGAAGGGCGCTCGGGAGTTCGCCTGGCGGAACGCCGTGTTACGCGCCGACCTCCCGGCGTGGCTCGGGGAGCGATACGTTGACTGGCGCGCCGAGACCGTCGCGACTGGCGCCGCGGCGGCCGTCCTCGCGCCGGATGTAGACGCCGACGCGACGGGGCGCCTGCGAGAGGCGGAGGACGGCGGCGACGCGGCGAGCGCGTTCCGCGAGGCGGTCCGACGGCGGATGTAGCGACGAGAGAAACACTGATGACGGTCCTCGCGGATATGACGACTATGCCACATATCCGGGGGACGGTCCACGGCGTCGCCGCGATGGTGACCCTCGTCGTCGGGTCGATGCTGACGGACGCGATCCGCGAGGAGTACGAGCTGTTCGCGCAGATCGCGGCGACGACGACGCACCTGCTCATCGACGTCGCGGAACTGCCGGTGTCGCGAGAGATCGCGGCGGTGGTCGTCCCCGTCGGCGTGTTGATGGGAGTCTGGGTGTTCGCGTACGAGCTCCAGCGGCTGATGCGGGCGGAGTGAGAGCCCGGTCTCGGTTCGTTTATCACCCCGCCGACCCTCAGATCGGGCAATGAGCGAGGCCGACGAGCAGCCGGCTGCGACCGCGACGGGCCGGGAGATCTGGATCGAGAAGTACCGGCCGCAGACGCTCGACGACATCCACGGGCAATCGGAGATCGTCGAGCGGCTCCAGAGCTACATCGCGCAGGACGACGTGCCGCACCTGCTCTTCTCGGGGCCCGCGGGCGTCGGGAAGACGACCGCGGCCACCGCCATCGCCCGCGAGATCTACGGCGAGGACAACTGGCGCGGCAACTTCCTCGAACTGAACGCCTCCGACCAACGCGGCATCGACGTCGTCCGCGACCGGATCAAGGGGTTCGCGCGCTCGTCGTTCGGCGGCGACTTCCGGATCGTGTTCCTCGACGAGTCCGACAGCCTTACAGATGATGCACAGGCGGCGCTCCGCCGCACGATGGAGCAGTTCTCCGACAACACCCGGTTTATCCTCTCGTGTAACTACTCGTCGAAGATCATCGACCCGATCCAGTCGCGCTGCGCCGTCTTCCGGTTCTCGCCGCTGTCGGACGAGGCGGTCGGCGGGATGGTCCGCGAGATCGCGTCCGCGGAGTCGATCGAGGTGACCGACGCCGGAGTCGACGCCTTGGTGTACGCAGCCGACGGCGACATGCGCCGCGCGATCAACTCGCTTCAGGCGGCGGCGACGACGGGCGACGTGGTCGACGAGGAGGCGGTGTACGCGATCACGGCGACCGCCCGCCCGGAGGAGATCGAGTCGATGGTGACCGACGCGCTGGAGGGCGACTTCGCTCGCGCGCGCTCGACGCTCGACACGCTGCTCACGGAGACGGGGATGGCCGGCGGCGACGTGATCGACCAGCTCCACCGCTCAGTCTGGGAGTTCGACCTGAACGAACGCGAGGCGGTGCGGCTCATGGAGCGCATCGGCGAGGCCGACTACCGGATCGCCGAGGGCGCCAACGAACAGGTCCAGTTGGAGTCGCTGCTCGCGGCGCTCTCGCTGGACGAGTAGCGATAGACCGGTTTCGAGTCTCCGGGCGCTTGTTTATCCGGTACTGACGACCCAGCGACGGCGAACACTTCCAAAGCCCAGCCGCTCGGTTACATGTCGTTGAGTCCGGGGCGACGACGGACACCCCCGAAGCCCCGCCCCGCACGGCAACCGCGCCTCACGCCTCCCCAGCCTCGTCGGTCGCCCTCCGCGCTGCTCCGGGCGACCGGCTCCCTCGCGCGTGCTCCTCGCGGCCGCCTTCGGCTGCCACTCGGAGGCACGCACCACCGTGGCGAGCGCGCTTTTTAACTCACGCCGGCGCGGACTCCCGGTATGCTCGTCGTCGTCTCCGACACGCACGCACGCGAGGAGTCGAGGCTTCAGGGGCGGACCGCGGAGGCGGTCCGCGAGGCGGAGCTGGTGATCCACGCGGGCGACTTCTACCGCGAGCCGGTCTTAGACGCTTTTCAGTCGACCACCGCCGCCCTCCGGGCGGTCTACGGCAACAACGACGACGCCGCGATCCGCGACCGCGTCCCGGAGGTTCGGACCGTCGAATACGCGGGGGTCAGGTTCGCGGTCACGCACCGACACCGCAGCGGCGACACGGGGCTCGTCATGCTCGGTCGCGGCCGCGACGCCGACGCCGTGATCTGCGGCCACAGCCACCGGCCGCGGTTCGACGACTCAGGTGGGCTCCCGATACTGAATCCGGGCAGCCACGCCCAACCGCGCGGGAACCGGCCGGCGCACGCGGAATTGCGTCCGGTGGACGACGGGGCCGGAGACGGTCTGGACGGGCGACTGGTGACGCCGGACGGGGAGGAGTTCGAGACGTTCCGGATCGGGGCCGAGAGCCGCGAGTAAGGGAGCGAATCACGAGAAGCGGATCGGGCTCGCCGTCGCGTCGGCAGAGACCGATCGCGACGCCCCGCTGACGGCCGGGCCGGCCGACGGTCGTGTCAGCGGTGGAGGACCCGGATCGACGCGGATGTGGGCGCCGGCTGTCGGTCGCTGGTCGGCCGGGGAGGGGGATACCGGACTGGGTAGGGAGCGGGTGCGAGTCCGACCAGCCGGCGGTCGGCCGGCGGGTTCGAGCGTGAGGGCCGAAGCGGGGGGTCGCGATTACACGTAGTCGGGGTATCGACATATACGTGGCTGAGGGACAAAAACGCGTTTTAGTTACCGGGATCCGATCGCCTGAACGCGTCGGAATCGTCCGGGTCACGCGACCGTTCGGCTCGAAACTTATAACCGCGTGCCGACGGATTCAGGCGTATGCTCCCGGTCCAACCGCTGTTCGTACTCCTGTTGGTGGGTCTTCTCGGGCTGTTCTTCTTCGGGTTCCTCCTCGTCCGGCGCACGGTGGCGGGGCTGAACGAGGGGTACAACGACGGGCGACGCTGATGGTCGTCGCCACCGCCGCGACCCTCCTCGTCGCCGCCGCCGCCAGCCTCTTTATGGCGTGGTCGATCGGCGCGGGGTCGTCGGGCTCGACCCCGTTCGCGCCCGCGGTCGGGGCGAACGCAATCTCCGTGATGCGGGCCGGGCTCGTCGTCGGCGTCCTCGGGCTCCTCGGCGCGATCCTCCAGGGCGCGAACGTGACCGAGGCGGTCGGCACCGAACTGATCGGCGGGGTGACGCTCACCGCCGTGGCGGCCATCGTCGCGCTCGTCACGGCCGCCGCGCTGGTCGCGGTCGGCGTGTTCGCCGGCTACCCGATCGCGACGGCGTTCACCGTCACCGGTGCGGTCGTCGGCGTCGGCCTCGCGCTCGGCGGCGACCCGGCGTGGCCGAAGTACGCCGAGATCGCGACGCTGTGGGTGCTCACGCCGTTCGTCGGCGGCGGCGTCGCCTACGGCGTCGCGCGCATGCTCATCGGCGAGTCGCTGCCCGAGCGACCGCTCACGGCCGCGCTCGCCGGCGTCGTCGGCGCGATCCTCGCGAACGTCGGGTTCGCGCTGCTCGGTCCCGCCGGCCAGCAGGCGTCGGTGGCGAGCGTCCTCGGGGCGGGGCTGGGCGGCAGCGGCGCGGGTCCCGCCGCGGTGAGCGTCGCGATCGCCGCGCTCGTTTCGGTCGCCGTGTACGCGGACCTCGGCCGCGACCGCGAGGGGGCACAGCGGCGGTTCCTGCTCGCGATGGGCGGGCTCGTCGCGTTCTCGGCCGGCGGGTCGCAGGTCGGTCTCGCGATCGGCCCGCTCGTCCCGATCTTCAGCGAGGTCGGCGTCCCGCTGTGGGCGCTACTCGTCGGCGGCGGCGTCGGGCTGTTGGCCGGGTCGTGGACCGGCGCGCCGCGGATGATCAAGGCGCTCGCGCAGGACTACGCCTCGATGGGGCCGCGACGGTCGATATCGGCGCTCATCCCGTCGTTCGCGATCGCGCAGACCGCCGTCGCGTTCGGGATCCCCGTGTCGTTCAACGAGATCATCGTCTCGGCGATCGTCGGCGCGGGCTACGCCGCGGGCGACGCCGGCGTGAGCCGGAAGAAGATGGGGTACACGGTCCTCGCGTGGATCGGGTCGCTCGTCGGCGCGTTCGTGCTCGGGTTCGGCCTCTACTCGGCGGTCGACTTCGTCGCGTGACGGGCGGCGACGCTCCGCTTCACCCTTAGGCGCGTCCCTCGGGGTACGTCGGCAGCCGCGCGGACCGCGCGCTCCCGTCGACGAACGGGAGGTCGACGGCGGTGGCCGGACTCTCCTCGCCGTCGACGCGGACGGCGACCTCGCCGAGGGCGGCGTCGAACCCGACGAGCGCCAGCGCGACTGGCACGTCCGTCGCGGGGCCGACGGCCGCCCGCGTCACCTCGCCGATCGCCTCGTCACCGTCGAAGACGGCCGCACCGGACGCGGGGAGCGCGGCGTCGATCCCCTGCGGGTCCGCGTTCGGGTCGACGCCGTCGACCGCCTCGGCGACGCCGTCGAGTTCGAGGCCGACGAGCCGTCGGCTCGGTCGCCCCTGATTCTCCACGCGCGAGACGACCTCCTGCCCGACGTAACACCCCTTCTCGAAGTCGAGCGCGTTCCGGAGGCCGAGGACGTTCGGGACCGTGCCCGCCAGTTCGTACTCGAAGAGGGGCGTTCCGGCCTCCGTCGCGAGCGCGTCCCACGTTCGGTACCCGAACGGCGCGGCGTTGAGTCCGCGGTTGATCAGGGTGTCGAACACGTCGCCCGCGTCGGCGGCGGCGCAGACGATCTCGTACCCCTCCTCGCCGAGCGGCGCGTCCGTCGCGATCACGGTGACGCCGGCGTCGACCATCGACCCGCGGACGAACGAGAGGGGCCCCTCCGGCGCGCCCGGTCCGCCGAGGACGGAGGCGACCTTCTCGGTCGACTTCGGGCCGTGAACCCCGAACACGCCGAACTCGTCGGACACGTCGTCGATCGCGACGTCCTGAATGAACACGTTCTCCGCCCAGTCGGCGGCGACCGACTCGACCCGTTCCGGGGGGAGGAAGACGAGCAGCCGCTCGTCGGCGTTGTACACGTACATGTCCGTCTCGATCCCGCCTTGGGGATCGAGCAGGAGGGCGTACGTTCCCTCGCCGTCCTCGGCGGGGACGCGGTTCGAGACGGCGTTGTCCACGAACTCGACGCGGTCGCTCCCCCTGACGGCGAGGACGCCGTACCCCATCTCGATCACGCCCGCGACGTTTCGGACCGCCTTGCCGACGCGGACGGGCTTCCCGTAGTGGTCGACGACCTCGCGACCGCCGCGGTCGCGGTACGCGGCGCCGTGCGCGTCGTGGGTACCGGAGACGAGCGTCATGGTCGAACGGTGGCGATCGAGGGCCAAAAGGCCGCCGTCTCCGACGGCTACAGTCCGAGTCGGTCCCGGATCGCGTCGACGAGGCTCTCGGAGGGGTCGTCGTCGGGCGCCTCCGGGTCCGGAACGACCTTCTCGTGGGCGTACACCCGAACGTGCTCCTCGGACTCGACGGTGATCAGCGAGTCCTCCTTCAGCGTCGAGAGGGCCTCCTCGACGGCGTCGATGTCTGCGTCGACGGCCGCGCGCAGTTCGAGGACGGTCATTCCCTCGTCGCCGCGGTCGACGAGCGCGTCGAGCAGCGCGACCTCGACGTCCGGCCGGTCGCGGTATTCCGGCTTTGCGGCCATACCCGTCCCTTGTGCGGGCCGGACTTTACGTCTACCGGCGATCGGAGAGGGATTGGCGACCGGAGAGATCGGGCGACAGATCGTCGGGAGGGTACGCCGGTCGCGCCGCGTCAGCGGACGATCCGCGAACAGGTGCCACAGAGGTTCTCCTCTTTCACGTCGACCTCGCGGACAGTCGGGGAAAACGACATCACGCACTTGCTGTTGTCACAGTGCTCCAGGCCGAGAGTGTGACCGATCTCGTGGACGACCTCCTTGCGGACGCGGTCGCCAAACACGTCGACCGCGGGCTTGGTGGAGACGCCGCCGTCGGAGGAGGTGCGGAGGCGGTGCGTGGAGATGACGGAGCCGCTGCCGTTGAGGTACGCGAGGCCGAACACGTAGTTTCGGCGGCGGTAGTAGAGGTCCTCGGGCGTGATGCCGATGTTCTTCTCGCCGCCGCCGACCCGAGTGACCGTCTCGATGAGGTCCTCGGCGCGGTACTGGTCCCTATCTGCCTCGAAGGCGGAGTCGGGGATCGGCTGATCGTCGTGGACCGTCACGTCGCAGTCGTATACGGAACGCAGCGCACCGGAGGCCTCCCGTTTCACTCGGGGGGTGACCTCCCCGACCGGGACGATGTCCACGAGCATGGAACCGCTTTTGAACGCCGCGGTCATAAAGGCCGCGCCGTGGTACGACCACCCCCGTCGGAGCGGGCACTCGTTGCCGCACTCGGGCGGTACGAACGATTGATCGAGGTCGGAGTCGGCCGCCGGCCGGGCGTCGCCCGTGCGCTCGCCGATCGGGGCCACGAGGTCGTCGCGATCGACGTCGAAGTGAGCGAGGCGGCGCAGGACGCGGCGGCGGGGAGGCAGGCGCCGAGCGGGGGAACGCTCCGCGTCGTCGCCGCGGACGTGACGGCGCTCGCGGCCGACGACGAGCGGGCGGCGCAGAGCGCGCTTGGGATCGGCGCGAGCGACGAGACCGCCGGTGAGGCTCCGGACGCGCCCGGCGGCGTCGACGCCGTGTACGCTCGGAACCTCCCGGCGGAGCTACAGCGGGCGACCGTCGCGCTCGCGGAGCGACTCGGCGCCGCCTGCCTGTTCACCACGCTCGGGTTCGAGGAGCCGGTCGTGGACGTCTCTCGGAAGTCGACGGAGTCGGGAACTGTCGTGTTCGTCGCGCGGTGACGGAACGGACCGGCGACCGGGACGCCGCACGGCTCGAACCGGCGACGCCGACCGCGAACCCGAACGTTCATTCGGGCGCCAGTCGGGGGTACCCGTATGCAGGTCGACGCAGTCGTCCTCGACATCGACGGGGTGTTGGTCGACGTGGCGGACTCCTACCGTCGGGCGATCCTCGAATCGGTCGACCGGGTCTGCGGCAAGCCGATCGACCCGGACGCGGTCCAGGCGTTCAAGGACGCCGGCGGGTTCAACAACGACTGGGAGCTGACCGACGCGGCGGCGTTGTTCGTGTTGGCCCGCCGCGAGGGGCTCCGGATGGACGTCGACGAGTTCACCGAGCGCGTCCGCGAGCTCGGGGGCGGGCTCGACGCCGCCAAGGAGGTCGTCGGCGACCTCCCGCGAGTCGCACAGGCCCGCGTCCGCGACCAGTGGGACCGGGACGCGCTCCGCGAGACGTTTCAGGCGCTGTACCTCGGCAGCGAGCTGTACCGCGAGTTAGAGGGGGGCGAGCCGCCGTTCGAGGCCGACGGGTACATCCACGACGAGCCGACGCTCGTCGACCCCGAGACGATCGCCGACCTCACCGGGCGGTTCGACGTGGGCGTCCTCACCGGGCGGCCGGCGGCCGAGGCCGACATCGCCTTGGACCGCGTCGGCCTCGACGTGCCCGAGGACCGGCGGTTCACGATGGACGACTGGGAAGAGGGGAAGCCGCACCCGCGGGCGCTCGTCGAGCTCGCCGAGCGGTTCGGCGCCGGGCGGGTCGCGTTCGCGGGCGACACCCTCGACGACGTGCGGACCGCACGCAACGCCGACGAGTCTGACGAGACGCGCGTCTACTACGGGGTTGGCGTCCTCACCGGCGGGCTCACCGGCGAGGCGGGGCGCGAGAAGTTCGCCGGTAACGGCGCGGACGCCGTGGTCGAAGACGTGAACGAACTGGTTGGGCTACTGGAGTAGTCGTCGTCGCGTCGGCTCGGGCACCGTGCGCCCCTCCCGCGTTAACCGCTCCGTGACGGATCTCGCCGGCGATCGCGGATACCGCCGGTATCCGGGACACGTCGGGTCCGGTGAGCGACGACCCCGCGAACGAGACCGCGACCGACGTGACGCTCCAGCAGGAGTAGACAGCCAGATACAGCGGGGAATCGGTGAAAAACCGGAATGGGCCTTGCCGGATTCGAACCGGCGATCAACTCGTTATGAGCGAGTCGCTTTAACCGGACTAAGCTAAAGGCCCGCCACGGATCGATTTGTCTCTCGGTTCCTCTTTATCCTATCGGGTTGGAACCAAGCGAAGCTAATGTTTCGTTGAGATGGTAATCCTCGTGCCAATTGATGTTTTTGATATGTTATGTTTGACCGCTCGTACCGGATAGTCATCTGTGTGTCACCAGCACCTTCGATAAGTATCAGTTACGATCGCTTCGGCCGCTTGGCCGCGCTTCTGTGGCTCCTCGAGTGAAGCAAATTGCTCGCTTCGATTCGGCATACTCAGTCAGAGCGGAAACGAGCAAAATAGGACTACGGTCTGGTGAGAGCATAGACGAGAAACGTACGAAGGGAGGCGCCGAAGCCAGGACTCGAACCTGGGACCGCCTCGTTAACAGCGAGGCGCTCTACCAACTGAGCTACTTCGGCCTGTTTTCGGGTACTCGCGTCCTTTTGATATGGCTTTCGTTTCCGCCCGACGGCGCGGAAGCCGCCGGGCCGGACCGCGGGACGGCGGCGGCGCTCCGTCGGCCCGCCGCGCCGCCGATCCGACCGACACGTTTTCAGCCGGACCGCGAGACCGTTCGGTATGGACGATCTGGAGGCGGTGCTGTCACGGGTCCGCGAGCGCGTCCTTCCCGAGCCGGAAGAGCGGGAGCGACTGCGAGCGGCGGCCACGGCACTGACCGACCGGACCCACGAGGCGATCGCCGACCTCCCCGTCGGCGCCGACGTGGTCCAAGTCGGGTCGACGGCGCGGGGCACGTGGGTCGCGGGCGACCGCGACATCGACCTGTTCGTCCGGTTCGACGCAGATCTCGACCGCGCCGAGCTGGAGGAGTACGGGCTGGCGGTCGGGCACGCGGTCCTCCCCGACGGCCACGAGGAGTACGCCGAACACCCGTACGTGAAGGGGAACTACGAGGGGTTCGACGTGGACCTCGTCCCCTGTCACGACGTGGAGACGGCGGGGGATCTGGTCTCCGCGGTCGACCGCACCCCGTTCCACGACGCGTACCTCTCTGCGCGGCTCGACGACGACCTCGCCGCGGACGTAGTCCTCGCGAAGGCGTTCCTGAAGGGGATCGGCGCGTACGGCAGCGACCTCCGCACCGAGGGGTTCTCGGGGTACCTCACGGAGCTGCTCGTCTTGGAGCTCGGCGGGTTCGTCCCGCTCGTCGAGTCGGCGCGGAGCTGGCACCCCCCGGTGGAGTTCGACCCAGAGGGGCACGCCGAGCGCACGTTCGAGGACCCCCTCGTCGTCGTCGATCCGACGGACCCGACGCGGAACGTCGCGGCGGTCCTGTCGGCGACGAACCTCGCACGCTTCCAGCACTACGCGCGGGAGCTGCTCGCGGCCCCGAGCGAGGCGCTCTTCGAGCCTGACGAACCGGAACCGCTCGACCCCGAGGAAGTGCGAGCGCATCTCGACCGACGGGGAACGACGCCGGTCGCGGTCGTGTTCGACGCGCCGGACGTGGTCGACGACCAGCTGTGGCCGCAGCTCCGCCGATCGCTGGACGGGATCGTCGGCGGGCTCAACGATCACGGGTTCGACGTGCTCCGAGCGCGCGCCATGACCGACGCAGCGGGAACGAGGAACGGCGGCGAGGGGAGCGACGCCGACGGGGGGAGCGGCGACCGGGAGGTGCCCGAGCGCGCCGCAGCCGTCGAGTCGACGCGGGCCGCGCTGTACGCGGAACTGGAGGTGACCGAGCGACCGGCGGTCGCGCGCCACGACGGGCCGCCGGTCGCGGTGCGGAAGCACGCCGCGAACTTCTACGAGTCGTACGTCGACGACGTCGACCCGGACACCTACGGGCCGTTCATCGACGGCGACCGGTACGTCGTCGAGCGCGAGCGGGAGTTCGTCACCGTCCGCGGGTACCTAGAGAGCGACGCCGCGGGCGACGTGGCGCTCGGCGCGCAGGTGGAACCGGCGTTCGCCGACCGCGACGTGTTGGTCGGCGAGGCGGTGGCGACGCTCGCCCCCGCGTTCGGTCGACCGCTCCGCGGGTTCTACGAGCCGCGGCCGTGAGACCGTCGAGGGGAGCCGTTCCCAATGAAACGGGCGAAAGCGATCCGGGCGAGGGGGCCGCTCAGCGGGAGAGGCGGTCGAGGAGCCAGTAGACGGCCGCGGCGACGACGACGACGATCAGCGCGATCGCGGTGAGGAGTCCGGCGGCGCCGGGGAACGACAGCCAGAACGCGGCGTAAAAGGCGAGCGCGAACACGAAGAGGCCGACGACCAGCAGCCCGCGCGAGGGGTTCTGCGCGGCGGCGACGAACCCGCGCTGGAGGATCGAGAGGTCGCCGAAGTCGGGGACGTCCTCGGGGGTAACGTCGTCAGCGGGACCACCCGAGTCGGCCGGAGCGGTCGACTCGCCGTCGACGGAGCGGTCGGTGTCGGTCACGCACTCGCATAGGAACCGGGGGAGCCTGTACTTGTCGCTTGTCGGGGAGGAACGGCCCGGCCGCCGTGAGCCTCCGTCAGCCGGCGACCGCGACGGCGAGAGACGAACCGAGGACAAACGCGGCCAGCGCGGCCGCGAGGTTCGAGGCCGCGAGCGTCGCGGCGGCGCGAACACCGGTCTCGCTCGCCGTCCGGACGGCCCCGACCGCGAACGAGGAGAACGTCGTGAACGCGCCACAGAAGCCGACGCCGAACAGCAGCGTCGCCGCCGATCCGATCGGCGCGGCGGAGACGGCTCCGAGGGCGAGGCTCCCGAGGGCGTTGACGAGGAGGACCGACCGGCGCCCCTCGATACGGAGCCCGACGGCGTGACGGCCGGCCGCGCCGAGCGCACCGCCGACGCCGACGAGCGCCGTCGCGAGGAGCGGCGAGACGCTCATCGCCGGCGCCTCCCGACGGCGAGCCCCAGTGCGGCCGCGGCGAATCCGGCCGCGTAGCTACCGGCGACGTATCCCGCGCCGGCGGTCGTTCCGAGCGCGACGGCGTCGGCGACGAACGTGCTGTACGTCGTGAACGAGGATAGCGCGCCCGTCCCGACGAGCAGCCGGACCCGGTCGCTCGACGCGCGAGTCAGGAGGAGACCGAGGGCGAACGAGCCGACGACGTTCGCGACCAGCGTCCCCGCGCCGGGCGGGACGCCGCCGAGAGCGATGAGGCGGTCGCCGGACGAGGCCGCGGTGAGGACGCCGGCGACCCCCGCGTCGACGGCGTGTCTGGCGACCGCACCGAGGAAGCCCCCGGCCGCGACGAGGAGAAATCCGTACGGCGTTCGGTCCATGCGCTAGCGTATTTCCGGGGCGGCTTGTGCGTTCTGGACCCGTCAGTGCGGTTCGGGGTCCGATAGCCGGCTCGCGCGCGGACTCTCGCCTTCGTGCGGCGTCCGGCGTTCCCGTATCCGGACCGTGTGGGCCGTCTCTGTGGCGTCGTCGACGACGAGCGCCTCGCCGACGCCCTCGGGAAGCCGCGATGCGAGGTCGCCGGCGAGGTACGTCGCCTCCGCCGCCGCCAGTCGCTCGACGTCGCGCGCCGCCGTGAGCCGGTGGGAGACGAGCAGGTCGGACTGCGAGACGGCGACGCTCGGGAGCGCGGCCGGACGCTGGGTCGCACAGACCAGCGAGACGCCCGGCGCGCGGCCCCGCGTGAGGAGCGTCCGGAGCGCGGGGTCGGCCACCCCGTCGAAGAAGGCGTGCGCCTCGTCGACGAGCAGCCACGGGAGCCGGGAGAGATCGCCCGCGATCCGCGCGTCGTAGAGCCCGCGAGCGACAGCGCGGACCACGGCCGCCGCGGCGGCGTCGGGCACGCCGGCGAGGTCGAGGACCGCGGGGTTGCCGTCGGCCGCCAGCGACGCGACCGGCGGCGCATCGGCGTCGAAGACTCCCCACGAGGCCGCCAGCCGGAGGTGGTTCGCGGCGGCGCGACGCGTCTCCGCCGGGGCGTCGGCCGCGTCGACCGTCTCGCGGAGCGCCGCGAGCGACGGCGAGGGGGTCGTTCCGCTCGCGGCGTTACGGTCCGTCGCCTCTCCAGATCCGTCGTCGACCGCGTCCGCGACGACTTGCCAGACGAGGGTTCCGGGGCCGCTCGCCGGGGCGAGGCCGAGGAGGTTCGGCCAAGCCGACGGCGGTATCGAGGCGGGACGGACCGCGGGGTCGACGGTCCGTCCGCCGGCCGCTTCGAGGCCGGCGAAGACGCCCATCGGGTCGACGACGACCGGGGCGACACCGCCTGCGTCCGCCAGCTCCTCGGCGAGGACGCCGAGGGTGTACGACTTCCCGGTGCCGCGCTTCCCGAACACGACGCCCGCGTGTGGGCGGTCGAGGTCGACGCCGACCGGAGCGCCGGCGCTGCCGTCGCGGGCGAGGAAAGAGCCGATCCGAGCGGTGTGAGGCGGACGGTCACCGTCGCGGTGAGCACTGTCACGGAGGTCGGCGCAGTCGCCGCGGTCAGCCCCCTCAGTACGGTCGGTCCCGTCGTCGCGGCCGAGTACGTACACGCGGCCGGGTGGCCTCGGCATCAGACAAAAAGCGCCGGGAGCCGGATCGGGTCCCGGTCGTCGGGCGCGTCTCTCGGGCGTCCGCCGCGGCGCCGCCCGGATCGTCCGATCGTTTATATCAGATACCGCGGCCAGCGCGGCGTATGTCCGATCGAACACACGACTCGCGCACCGCGAACCGCCGGACGTTCAGCACCGACACCCGCGCGATCGAGGGGCTTCCGGTCCGCCTCGTCATCGCGCTCGTCGTCGGCGTCGCCAGCCTCAGCGTGATGATGGGGATGATCGGCGACATCGACGGGCTGGCCGCGACGGAACTCGACGCGCAGCCCCAGCCGGAGGTGACCACGCCCGGCGAGCAGTCGGTCGACGTCGCCGTCGTCGACCCCGACGGCTCTCGGGTCGCGGACGCGACGGTCATCGTCCGGGGCGGCTCTGCGCAGATCGACGGCGTCGTCACCGCGAAGACGAACGAGGACGGGGTCGCGACCGTCGACGTCGAGCCGGAACTCGGGCCGAATCAGGCCGACGGGACGCTCGCGATCGACATCAAGCCGCCGGCGGAGGGCGACTACGTCGACGAGCGGGGGAACACCGAGGTGCTCGTCGTCGAGGAGTGACGCCGCGAGCGGCGGAGGAGAGTCGGTTAAAGCCGGCTGTCCCAGTCGATCCAGTCCTGTTCCCAGCCGTGCCGTCGCTGCCGGCTGCGCTCGGCGCGCTCCGCGTCCTCCCGCCGAGTTCGGTTCCGTTCCGTTCCGGGCTGTTCGCCGTCGACGAGCATCGGTTGGAGCCGCGCCGGCCCGTGCGTCTCGACCGTTTCGAAGCCGTCAGGCGCCGGATCGTCGTCCGTACCGGCGCCGGACGCGATGGCGTCGCCCGCGTCGGGACCCCCGGCGGACGGCTCGATCGCGGCGACCGTCTGGACGCCGGCGCCGCGCGGGTAGGCGATTCGCCCGTCGGGCGCGAGCTGGTCCCTGAGGGAACGCGGCGGCTCGACGACGGCGGCTTCGAGGAGGATCCGGTCGTACGGTGCGTACGCGGGGAGTCCGTCGGCGCCGTCCGCGCGGTCGACGAGGACCGCCCCGTAACCGGCCGCGTCGAGGTTCGACCGCGCGGCGGCGACGGCGGCGCGGTCGATGTCGACCGCGTGGACGCGCCGCGCGCCGGCGATCTCGGCGAGCATCGCGACCGAGTAGCCGATCCCCGCACCGACGACGAGGAGCGAGTCGCCCTCGGCGGCGTCGAGCGCGGTGACGAGACGGACCAGCGTCGGGAGCGAGAGCGAGTGCGGGTCGTCGCCGTCGACGGCGCCGCCGCGAGGCGAGTCGTCGACGAAGGGATCGCGCGGGACGCGCTGAAGCGCGGTCAGCACGGGCGGCTCGATCGGCTCGCCGATCTGGTGTTCGAGCCCCTCGATCATGTCCGCCCTGAGCGACGCGTCGTCCATGCGCAGTCTCGGGACTCGGTCCTCTAAAACCGTGCGTTCGGCGGGCCGACTATCGCATCGGGACGAACCGCACGCCGCCGTGGTCCTCGCGGTCGATGCCGCCCTCGCGGAGCGTCAGTCGGACGAGCCGCTGGCGACCACCCTCGCGAACGGGGGCGACCACGCGGCCGCCCGCCCGGACACGGTCGACGACCGCGTCCGGAACCTCCTCGGGCGCCGCGCAGGTGAGGTAAGCGGCGTCGAACGGAGCCTCGTCGAGGAACGCCTCTCGGCCGTCGGCGGCCGCGACGGCCACGTCGTAGCCGAGACGGGCAAGGCGCTCGCGGGCGGCGGCGGCCAGTTCCGGGACCCGCTCGGCGGAGAGGACGTTCCCCGGGCCGACGACCTCGGCGACGACCGCGGCGTGGTAGCCGCAGCCAGTCCCCACCTCGAAGACGCGGTCGCCGCGCTCGACGTCGAGGAGATCCGTCATCAGTGCGACCATGTGCGGCGCGCTGATCGTCTGGTCGTGGCCGATCGGGAGCGGCCGGTCGGCGTACGCCGACTCGCGATGCGCCTCGGGAACGAACTCGTGGCGGGGGACGGCTCCGATCGCCGAGAGCGTCTGCTCGCTCACGTCGAGACGCCGTCGGAGCGCGCTCACGAGGTCGCGTCGTTCGGCCGTGCGGTCGCCGTCGTTCATGTGAGTTGATAGCACAGTGTGCGTGGAGAAAGCATCGGCGGAGAGGCAGGGGTCGAGCCGGGCGGATCAGTTCACGTCGATCCGGCGTCCCTCGTCCGCGTCGAGGACATCGATCGGGACCGTTACAGTGAGGACACCGTGCCGGTACGTCGCGGTGGCGTCGTCGAGACGGGCGTTCGTCGGCAGGCCGACGGTCCGAGTGACGGACTCGTGGCGCCGCTCGCGTCGGATGTATCGCCGGTCTGCGTCCTCGCGTTCCGCGTCGCGCTCGGCGGCGATGGCGAGCCGGTCGTCGCGGGCTCGGACGTCGATCTCGTCGCGATCGAACCCCGGGAGGTCGGCCATCACGACGAACTCGTCGGCGTACTCGGCGACGTCGATGTCGGCGGTCCGGAGGTCGCGGCCCCGAGCCCGCTCGCCCCCGAAAGGGGTGCGGCCGAGGAACTGCTCAATCTCGTCGAAGGGATTCGTCGTGTTCATACCGACAGAGAGGAGCCGTGAGGTGTTAAATAGCGACTGACGCGTGCTATCTCGCGGCGGCGGATTCCGGTATCCCGGCCGCGGCGCACCCCCTGTCACACCCGACGACGCGAGCGCGGCTCAGCTGACGTCGATCGTGTGCCCGCGGTCGTCGTCGGGCGAGCGCTTGGGGAGCGTGACGGTGAGGACGCCGGCGTCGAAGGAGGCCGCCGCCGCGTCGGCCTCGACGGGTTCGGGGATCGGAACCCGACGGGAGACGGTGCTGCGCCGGCGCTCGCGCCGGTGGTAGCGGACGTCGGCCGGACCGCTCTCGCCGTCGTCCGGATCGTCGGCACCGTCCTCTTCGGCGATATCGAACTCGCTCGACTCCTCGCGGGACCCGCTGATAACGAGCGCGTCGTCGCGCAGTTCGACATCCACGTCGTCGGCGTCGAATCCGGGGAGGTCGGCGACGACGGTGATCGCCTCGTCGTCTTCGACCACGTCGACGTCGACGTCGCGGGCCCCCGGGAACCGCGGGACCTCGGGGCCGGTGCCCTCCAGCGTGCCGCCGAGTTCCTCGAACTCGCGGCCCATCCGCTCGAACAGTTCCTCTATCTCGTCGAAGGGATCGCGTCGGGTCATACAGGTCAGGATTCGTGACGGAGCGTCTTGAACGTACTGGCGGAGGCGGGGACGGCGGCGCGCCGAGACGCCGGCGACAGACACTATCCGCTGGCGCCCTTGGAGATCGTATGCGCCTGTTCTGGCACCGAGGAGACGCTCGAACGCGGGACAACGCCGGGCTCGCCGCCGCGGCTCGGGACGGTGAAGTCGTGCCGGTGTTCGTGTACGACGCCGACCTGCTCGGAACGGTCGGCGCGCGGCAGCGCGCGTTCTTCCTCCGCCACGTGAAGCGACTAGAGGAGCGGTACCGCGAACTCGGGAGCGACCTGATCGTCCGCGCCGGCGACCCGGAAGCGGTCCTCGTCGACCTCGCCGCGGAATACGACGCGGAGGCGGTGTTCTACAACGAACAGTACCGAGCGGCCCGTCGGAACCGACAGCGGGCGGTCGAGGACGCGCTCGCCGGCGAAGGCGTCGACACCGACTCGCGGACCGACATCGTGCTGGTCGACCCCGGTCGGCTGGAGGCGCGCTATCCGAACCACAGCCAGTTCCACGGCGACTGGGAGGCCGTGCCGAAGCGCGGGCCGTACGCGGAGCCGGATGCGGCCGCGCTGGCCGACGTGCGCGACGGGAAGACCGTCCCCGAGCCCGACGCCGACATCGACCTCCCCGACGCGGGGTACGAGGCCGCCCGCGAGCGGTTCGACGAGTTCCTCGACTACGGGATCACCTCGTACAACGACACCCGCGACGACCTCGCGCGGGCCGTCGAGGCCCCGACGCACGCGGTCTCGCGGATGTCTCCGTACCTCGCGACCGGCGCAATCGGGGTCCGCGAGCTGTGGGCGGGCGCGAGCGACGTGTACGACGCCGTGACCGGCGGGGAGCGCCGCAACGTCGACAAGTACCGGTACGAGCTGTCGTGGCGCGAGCAGATGTACCACCTGCTGTATTTCAACCCGGACCTCGCCGTGTCGAACTACAAGTCGTTCCCGAACGAGATCGCGTGGCGCGACGACGACGACGCCTTCGAGGCGTGGACGCGCGGCGAGACCGGCTACCCGCTCGTCGACGCCGGAATGCGACAGCTGAACGAGGAGGGGTACATCCACAACCGGCCGCGGCAGGTGGTCGCGAGCTTCCTCACGAAGCACCTCCTGATCGACTGGCGGCGCGGCGCGCGCTACTTCACGAAGCAGCTGATCGACCACGACTACGCCTCGAACCACGGCGCGTGGCAGTGGACCGCCTCCACCGGCACCGACTCCGTCGACGTGCGCATCTTCGACCCGGTGAGCCAAATGTCGAAGTACGACGACGGCGCCCGATTCGTGAAGGCGTACGTCCCGGAGCTCTCGGACGTGCCGTCCGGGAAGGTGGTCGACTGGCCGACCCTCTCGCGGGCGGAGCGCGAGGAGCTCGCGCCCGACTACGCGCACCCGATCGTCGACCGGAACGAAGGGTACGAGCGCGCGCAGCGCGTCTTCGAGGAGGCGCTCGGGAAGCGATAGCGGGCGCGGGTCGGCGCGGAGCGGTGCGGACCCGTGGGTGGTACCGGCGTTCCGTAACCGAGTCCTTTTCGTGGGGCCCCGAGAACGGCTCCGCTATGTCCCCAGTCGCGATCGACGACGTCGAGGCCGCCGCCGAGCGGCTCGCCGGCACCGACATCGTCCAGCGGACGCCCGTTGAGCGGAGTCGCTCGCTGAGCGATCGGTGCGGCGCCGACGTGCGTCTCAAGATGGAACACCTCCAGCGCACCGGCTCGTTCAAGACGCGCGGCGCGTACAACGCGATCTCGCTGGCGATAGACGGGTCCGGAGAGCGCGCCGCGGAGGTCCCGATCGAGCGCGTCGTGGCCGCGAGCGCGGGCAACCACGCACAGGGGGTCGCGCTCGCGGCGGCCGACGCCGGGATCGAAGCGACGATCGTGATGCCGGAGGCAGCGCCCGCGGCGAAGATCGAGGCGACCCGCGCCTACGGCGCCGAGGTCGTCCTCCGGGGCAGCGCGTTCCCCGAGGCGATGGCGCACGCTCGGACGCTGACCGACGACCCCGGGACGCGGTTCGTCCACGCGTTCGACGACCCCGACGTGGTCGCGGGACAGGGGACGCTCGGCCTGGAAGTGCTCGACCAGGTGCCCGACGTCGACACCGTCCTCGTCCCCGTAGGGGGCGGCGGGCTCGCGGGCGGGGTCGCAACCGCGGTCAAGGCCCGGTCGCCCGAGACGCGGGTCGTCGGCGTTCAGACCGAGGGCGCGTCGACGCTCTCGGAGAGCCTCGCGGCCGGCGAACTCGTGACGCGCGACGAACCCGACACGATCGCGGACGGGATCGCGACCGGCGGGCTGAGCGACCTCACCTTCGAACTCCTCGACGAACACCTCGACGAGGCGGTCGTCGTGAGCGACGACGACGTGGCGAACGCGATCCTCCTGCTCTTGGAGCGCGCGAAGCAGATGGTCGAGGGCGCGGGCGCGACCGCCGCGGCCGCCCTGTTGAACGACGAGGCGGTCGACGATCTCGACCTCGGCGGCGAGACCGTCGTCCCGCTTCTCTGCGGCGGCAACATCGACGTGACGACGCTGAAGGAGGTGGTGACGCACGCCCTCGTCGACCGCCACCAGCTGATCGAGCTCTCCGTCCGGATCGACGACACGCCCGGGACGATGGGGGAGATCAGCACCCTGATCGGCGCGGAGCGCGCGAACATCCGGACCGTGCGCCACGAGCGCAGCCGACCTGACCTGCCGGTCGGCGACGCCGACCTCGTCTTCGAGGTGGAGACGAACGGCCCTGCCCACGTCGACCGCGTCCTCAAGGCGGTACGCGAGGCGGGGTACGAGGTGGAGTGGACGACGCGGGAGGCGTGAGGGAGAATGTCGTCGATGTATAAATTGAACTACGGTGGCGCGCGCCTCCGAGCGGCCGCCTGCGGCGGCCGTGAGGAGCGCGTGCGAGGGAGTCGGCCGACCGCAGGGAGGCCGACGAGGCTGGGGAGGCGTGAGGTGCGGTTGCGGTGTGGGGCGGGATTCAAAGGGGCAGTCGCGAGGCCGCCGTAGGCGACGCAAGCACCGGAACGAGGGAGCGGAGCGACCGAGTGAGGAGCACAGCGAGCGTACTTCGGCCTCGCGACTGGGGCTTTGGAGGTGTTCACCGCCAAGTCACCGAAGGCGTCCACGATCGACCCGCCGACCGCGTCGGGCGGGTGGTCGTCGTCTCGCGCGATCCGACGATTTGAAACGCTCACCTCGGCAACCGTCTCGTAATGAGTCTCGTCGTTACCGACACCCTGGAAGACGAGCGCGTCGAGTTCACGGCCGACGGCGACGTCACGCTGTACGTCTGCGGCCTGACGGTGTCGGACGACCCGCACCTCGGGCACGCCCGCCTGTGGTTCCACGCGGACGTGCTCCACCGGTGGCTCGAACACCTCGGCTACGACGTACGCCACGTCGAGAACGTCACCGACGTCAACGAGAAGATCACGGCCCGCGTCGGCGAGCGCGACGACTGGACCGAGGAACGCGACGTGGCCGAGGCGTTCACCGCCACGACGTTCGACGCGATGCGCGGACTCAACCTCAGGCGGGCGGAGGTGTACCCCCGCGTCACCGAGCACGTGCCGGAGATCGTCGACCTCGTCGAGACCCTGATCGAGGAGGGGTACGCCTACGAGTCGAACGGCTCCGTCTACTTCGACGTGACCCGCTTCGACGAGTACGGGAAGCTCTCGAACCAGGAGTTAGACGCGCTCGAAGCGCAGGGCGAGCCGGACGAGCGCTCGGAGAAGCGGAATTCGGCCGACTTCGCGCTGTGGAAGGCCGACGGCGTGAGCGAGACCGCGGCGCGCGAACACGCGAAACACGACCACGGCGCGGAGACGCCCGAGGGCGAGACGTGGGCGTCGCCGTGGAGCGAGGGGCGACCCGGGTGGCACGTGGAGTGCTCGGCGATGTCGACGACGCACCTCGGGGACACCCTCGACATCCACATGGGCGGGCGCGACCTCGTCTTCCCGCACCACGAGAACGAGATCGCGCAGTCCGAGGCGGCGACCGGCGAGGCGTTCGCGCGCCACTGGCTCCACGTTGGCCTGCTGGAGATGGACGGCGAGAAGATGTCCTCGTCGATCGGCAACTTCTGGACCGTTCCGGACGCCCTCGACGAACTCGGCGTCAACGTCGTCCGCGCGTTCTACGCCGGCGCCGCCTACCGCTCCGAGCAGGCGCTCACCGAGGAGACGATCGCGGAGGCCGAGGAGCGCTGGGAGCGGCTCTCCCGCACGTACGACCGCGCCGTCGAGGCGCTCGACTCGACCGAGGCCCGAGCGAAAGCCGAGGACGCCGACCTCCGCGAGGCAGTTGCGACCGCCCGCGACGACTTCGCGGCCGCGATGAACGACGACCTCAATCTCCGAGAGGCGACCGCGGCGCTCCTCGATCTCACCGACGCGGTGAACCGACACGTGGACGCGGTCGACGAGGGGAACGATGACGGGAACGGGACCCGTGACGCAGACGCCGCCTACGACTACCGGGGCCTCCGCGAGGCGGTCGAAGCGTTCGAAGAGCTCGGCGGCGACGTGTTGGGCCTCCAGTTCGAGTCGCCGAGCGACGGCGACGTCGACCTCGCCGGCGAGCTGGTCGAACTCGTGTTGAACGTCCGTGAGGCCGAGCGCGAGGCGGGCAACTACGAGCGCGCGGACGAGCTCCGCGACGCGCTCGGCGAAGTCGGCGTCGAGATCGAGGACGGCCCGGACGGCGCGACGTACCGGTTCGAGTAATACGGAACCGCGCGTTTCACCGGGGGGATAGTCAATGTGGCGATAGCGGTGGGTGGCTCGGTCGCTCGTATATAAACAGCTGCCGACGGAACCGCGGATAACATCTCCAAAGCCCCAGTCGTGAGGGCTCGCGCGGCTCGCTGTGTTCCTCGGTCGGTCGCTACCGCCCCTTCGCTGCGGTGTCGCCGGTGGCTTCGCCGCCGGCTTCCCGCGGCGCGTAGCGCCCCGCTACTTGCGTCTCCGTGCTTCGCACTCAGGGCTGCCCCTTTGAGTCCCGCACCGCACAGCACCGCACCTCGCGCCTCCCCAGCCTCGTCGCTGGCGCCCTCCGCTTCGCTCCGGGAGCCAGCGACTCCAACGAGGGACCGAAGGTCCCTCTGGCAGCCGGCGCGTGGCGCCGGCGACCTCGCACGCGCTCCTCACGGCCGCCGTAGGCGGCCGCTCGGAGGCGCGCGCCACCGTACCGCCGCGTTCATCGATAAATAGTCGCCACCGTTAGGTCTGGTCGTTTAAATAACGGAGCAACGGGTCGCAGTCTTCCGAAGTTCAGGTCTCAGTCGAGCACGTGCTCGGTGTCGTACGATCCGAGCACCTTCACCCACCCCTTGTCCGCGATGGTCTCGACATCGTCGACCGCCTTCGCCATGTGGTCCTCGTAGAGCCCGGCGTCCACGTCGAAGTGGAACAGGTAGTCGCCGAGGCGCTCGCCGCTCGGGCGCGACTCGATCCGCGAGAGGTTGAGGTTGCGGTCGGCGAACGCCTCCAGCAGCTCCAGCAGGAGGCCGGGGTAGTTCGCGTTCGGGTAGACGATCAGCGTGGTCTTCCCGCCGGCGTCGGCCCTCGCGGACTCGGGCGCGACGACGAGGAACCGCGTCGCGTTCGACGTCCGGTCCTGGATGTCTTCCGCGAGGATAGAGAGGTCGTTGCCGGCGTTGTCCGGGTGCCCGATCCCGGCGACGCGGGCGTCCTCGCGGGCACGCTCGACGCCGCGGGCCGTGGAAGCGACCGCTTCGAGGCCGGCGTCCGGGTAGTTCGACTCCAGCCAGTTGCGACACTGCGCGAGCGCCTGCGAGTGGCTCGCGACGACCTCGAACGAGTCGTCCTGCGAGAGGAGGGCGTGGCGGATCGGCGTGACGACCTCGCGGGTGACGGACACGTCGTAGTCGGCGAGCGCGTCGAGGCTCTCCGTGACCGACCCCTCGATGCTGTTCTCGATGGGGACGACGCCGCGCTCGAACTCGCCGTCCGCGACGGCGTCGACGATGGCGGTGACCGATTCGCGGAACGACACCTCGGCGGCGACGGCGCGCGCGGCGCGGTGCGAGTACGTGCCGGCGGGACCCAACGTGACGGCGTTCATTGCCCCACCGTTTCAGGGGAGCCGAGAAAAGCCTGCGGGGCGCGGCGATGTTTCCGGTGCGTCCGATCGGGGTCGGGCTACGGAGCCGGTCACTCCTCGGCCGATTCGGTCGGCACGCGGCCGAGGTTCCCCTCGTCGTCGAACAGCTTGGCGCGGAGGAAGCGCGCCCGGTACCGGTTCGCCCCCTCCTTCGTGTCCGCCTCGCGGATCTCGTCGGTCCGGCCGTCCGCGACCGCGTCGATGATGTCCTCGACCTGCTCCTTCTCGCTCGGGGTCAGGTCGAACTCGTACGTCCGCGGCTGCTCGCTCTCCAGTCGCGTCCACTTCCGCGCGGCCGACACCACGACTGAACACGGCTCGCGGCAGGGGAACGCGCCGTCGCCGCCGTCGACGTCGAGGTCCGTCTCGTCGTCGTACTGCCACTCGCGGCGCTTGAGACACTGCGAGTCGTCGCAACAGGCCTCCGCCACCCAGTTGACGTGCTCGTACCCCTCGCCGCGGTCCCACGTCTTCACGACGCCGTAGATGCCCGACTGGCGCTCCATCGTCTCGCGCCAGTGAGTCACGTCGAGCTCCCCCTCGCGCTCGCGGTGCCAGTTGGCGACGGTCGCGGGGTAGATCGTCTCGACCGCCTCGTAGAGGTCGCGCGGGCCGAGGTCGGGGAACACCCAGCCGCCAGCGAGCGACGGGGCCGTCTTGAGCGGGCGGTACCGCCCCTGTTCGTCGAACGTCACCAGATCGCGGGCGTTGAGCGGGTCGTCGTACGCGTCCAGATCGTCGACCGGGACGCCGGCGTCGTCGGCGTGGCGCACGTCGTAGCGGCGCTCCCCGCGGTCGGTGACCGTCGCCGTGATCTTCAGTTCGCCCCACGCGCGTTCGATGCCCTCGGCGAGCGCGGCGTACCGGGTCGCGACGGTATCGCCGTCCGCGTCCTCGATCCAGCGGAGGAACGCGCGACGCGGCCCGAACTCGCCGACGACGCGCTCGAAGGTGTACCAGTCGGTGACGGCCGCGGCGCGCTCGGAGAGCGCCTCGTGGAGCTCGCGCTCGCTCAGCCCGACCGGGCGGTCGCCGTCGGCGAGGACGTACTCGCCGGGGGCGTCCTCGACGGGAGCGTCCTCGTCGTCTTCGTCGGCGCCGCGCGCCACGCTGAACCCCTCGAACCGGACGGGCTCTCCCGGCTCGCGGTCGGCGAGCGCGTCGAGGACCGCGTCGAACGCCTCGCTCGGGAGGTCGATCTCTGGCGCGTCGGGCTCGCCACCGGCGTCTTCGGATCCGTCGTCGGCCGCGTCAGCCTCCGCGGAGGTCGGGTCGCTCACGCTCAGTCCCCCGTGGCGACGCGGGTAGTCTCTCGCACGTCGTCGAGCGCCGTCCCAAGGTCGGCGCCGGCGTCGTCGGCGCGCTCTAAGACCACGTCGGCCATGAGTGGCTCCGTTCCCACCGCGCCCGCGTACCAGATCCGCGTGCCGTCGACCGTCTCGGGCACGTCGTATCCTTCGGTGTGGTCCTCACAGAGGCCCACGTCCTCCGGGATGTCCTCCTGCGTGTGGTAGCCGTCGGCGATGAAGAGGGGAACTAAGACGACGTCGTCGCTCTCGAAGTGCTCGGGGAGGTCGTCGACTTCCGGGTCCTCGTCCATGTACAGCGGCTTCACCTCGTCGAATCGGTCGCGCTCGGCGATCCGGTCGGCGTGGTACTCGATCGCCTTCGCCGAGTTCTCGTTGCGCTCGGTGCCGTGGCCGACGACCGCGAGGCCGAACCCGTCGCCCACGTCGGCGTCGTTCGTCACGGACTCCGCGCGGCGGACGATCACGTCGGTCATCGCGCGGTGGGTCCCCACCGGCCCGCAGTAGTGGACCTCCTTGTCGATGTCCTCGGCGACGAGCGTCGCCTGGTCCGCCGAGAGGCCGTCGGAGTCCCACTCCGAGACGTCCCAGCCGGCGAGGCGGAGTTCGCGGGGGATCACCTGCTCGGTGAAGTAGCCCTCCGAAATGAACAGCGGGACGACGTACACCTCGTCGCCCTCGACGGTGCGGAGCACCTCTCGGAAGTGCGGCTCCTCCTTCCAGAAGCCGGTGCGGACCTCGTCGAAGGCACCGGTGGCGCGGATCGTGTCGGCGTGGTCGTACGTCGGCGCGCTCGACTCGGGGTTGAGGTGCGAGCCGTGCGCGACGATGACGAGCGACTGCATACCCGTACTGGGGCCGCGCCGCTCTTAGGGACTTCGGAGGCTGCGGGAGTGCGAAAACGGTGCGACGCCGGGGTTCGGGGTCGACCCGCAAAGCGGCGTTGACCGCGCGACAGGCCGGAGCTGTCGTTGAACGCGCGTCAAGGCGGAGCCGGCCATCGACCGCGCGTCAAGGCGGAGCCGGCCATCGACCGCGCGTCAAGGCGGAGCCGGCCATCGACCGCGCGTCAGGTCGAGTCGGTCGTCGGCACCGCGTCGAGCGCGGCCTCGACGATCCGGACCGCGTCCGGACCGTCGCGCCGCCCGACGACGCAGACGAGCGTATTCTCCGCGACGCCGGCGGCCGGGACCTCGATGTCCCGAACGGCCAACCGGCGGAGCGACGCCCCTAGCGCCGCGGCGTCGACATCGCCGGTCGCGACGATCGCCGTGCGGTCGCCCTCCGGAGCGACGGCCGCGTCGCCGACGCGGAGGAGCGGCTCGCCGGCGTCGCCCTCGGCCGCGCCGTCGGCCGCCGAGAGCCCGACCCCGCTGCGCATCGAGACGGTCGTCCCTCGCGATTCCGTCGCGTACGCGGGCAGGTCCTCGCGGAAGCGCCGGAGAGCGGCCGCGACCGCGTCCGGCTCGCCGTCGAGGGCGGCGGCCTCGGCGAGCCACGCGGCCGCGGCGCTGTAGTTCAGGAGGCCGGCGCGGAGCGCGTCGAAGACGAACGGCCGCGAGCGGACGGCCTCGCGGGTGTCGGCTGCCAGCGACATGGACCGACTTGCGCGCGCGTCGATCAAGCCGGTTTCGATCGCCGCGTCGTCAGGGCCGGTCCGGCGTCGTCCGCGGGGGCCGGCGGTCCCGCGCGGTCAGTCGTCGTCCTCGGCGAGGCTCGCCGACGCGGGCGGCACCGGGTCGGACTCCGGCCGGGGATCGTCCGCGGCGACCGGCTCGTCGGACCGCGACAGCCAGCGCAGGAACCCGCCCATGGCGACGAGACAGACGAGCGCGAACGGGGCGCCCGTGACGATCACCGACGACCGGAGCGCGGTCGCGCCGCCGACGACCACGAGCACGGAGGCGATCGCACCCTGGAGGATCCCCCAGAAGACCCGGTTCGCGCCCGACGGCTTCCGGCTGCCGCCGGTCGTGAGCATGCCGACCGCGAGCGTCGAGGAGTCGGCGGAGGTGAGGAAGAACGTCGTCACCAGCACTAAGAACAGCAGCTGCCACAGCTCGCCGCCGGGGAACGCCCCGAAGATGACGTAGCCGGAGACGCCGTCGCCGAACTCGCCGACCGCGCCGAGCACGTCGGCCGCGCCGGACTGCTGGATCCGGATCGACGTCCCCCCGACGACGGTGAACCACAGCGCCGAGACCGCGGTCATCGTCCCGAAGGCGGTGCCGACCACCGACCGGATCGTCCGGCCGCGGGAGATCCGCGCGAGGAACAGCCCGACGAACGGCGCCCACGCGATCCACCACGACCAGTAGAAGACGGTCCACGCCGCCGTCCAGCTCGCGCCGCCCTCCACGCCGCTCCCCGTGAACAGGCTCATCTCGAAGAAGGAGGTCGCGTACGTGCCGAGCGCCGCCACGCCGATGTTCAACACGTCGACCGTCGGCCCGGCGAGGAGCGCCACGCCGAGGAGCAGGGCCATGACCGCGATGTTGAACACGGACAGCCGTCGGATGCCGCGGCTCACGCCCGCGACGAGCGAGAGCGTGAAGAGGACGGTGATGCCGACGATGACGGCGACCGTCTCGGCGTCGCCGAACGCGACTCCGGTCCGGAACGTGACGCCGGTGAGCACCTGGGTGGCGATGAAGCCGAGCCCGGTCGCGATCCCGCCGATGGTGGCGACGACAGCGAGGGTGTCGACCGTCCGGGCGACGAGGCCGTCGAGCCGGTCGGGGCCGAGGACGGGATACAGCGCGGTGGAGACGCGGAACGGAGCGTCGTGCCGGTAGGCGAAGTACGCGACCGGAATGCCGATCGCGAGGTACCCGCCCCAGGCGCTGACGCCGTAGTGGAAGACCGTGTACGCGACCGCGGGCACCGCCGCCGCGCTCGACTCCGCGGCCACCTCGCCCGCGAACAGCGGCGGGACGGTCTGGTAGTGTAACAGCGCCTCCACGGGACCGAAGAAGACGATGCCGGCCGACAGCCCGGCCGAGAAGAACATCGCCACGTACGACGCCGTCCCGTACTCGGGGTCGCCCTCGCCGAGGCGGACGCGTCCGTAGCGACTGACGAGGAGGTAGCCGGCGGCCCCGACCAGCGCGAGCACCGTGCCGAGGTAGAGCCACGCGAGCCCCTGGCCGAACGTGACGAACGCCGCGTCGATCGCGGCGGCGGCGCCTTCCGTGTCGGCCGCCGTGTACGCGAGGAACGCGAACGTTGCCAGCGCGCCGGCGGCGAAGGGCACGGGATCGACCTCGGATCTGAACGAGCGTATCGACTCGACGACGGAGCGTCCATTCATAAACGAGTGGGTATCGATCAGCAGGGCCTCAACCGGATTAAACCTGTTTCCGAGCGCTTTTACGTCCGTTTTCGTCCGCGCACCGTGGTCGGAAATCGACGGCGGACCGTCACCGTCGTCGGCCGCGCCGATCCGGCGGCGCGCGGGCGGCAGAGATTCGTGTTGCCAGCCCGTATCCGCGGCCGTGAACCACGTCCCGAACGAGGCGCTGGCCGCGATCGACGCGTTCGGCGAGGGGCACCTCCGCGGCGACCCGCCGCCGGTCCGCGAGCGGCTGCGCTCGGACCTCCGGGTCCGGATCGAGGTCAACGACGACGGGCGAACGGCGCGGTGTCGGTTCGAGACGGAGTACACCCGGACGCCGCCGACGCTCCGCGACCGGGATTCGTTCCTCGTCACGTATGTGGACGGCGTCGACGAGCGCCTCCGCGAGTGGGGGATCGAGCCCCCGCCCGCGTACGAGTACCGCGAGACTGTCGACGGCACGCACCGGTACGAGGGGACGCTGACGCTGCCGTGACGCGGAGCTCTCGGAACGCGACGGCGCGGCCTGATTATGCCGTCGTTAGCCGGACGGAACGGTGTGCTGCTCACGACCGCCTTCGTCTTCCACGTGGTCTCCGGCGCGCTGTGGACCGGCGCGACGCTGTACGTCGTCTACGCGACCCTGCCGCGGGCGACCGACGGGACGCTCGGCCGCGAGGCGTTCGTCGACGCCGCGTTGCTCGCCGGCGGGGTTCCGGGGTGACGCGGCGGCGAGAGCGAGATATATAAACGGCGTCGGATAGCCGAATTCGTCCCACCAGAGACCAATGCTAACTCTCCGCACGATCCGGAAAGAAACGGTCCGGTGTCGTGCGGTTTTCGACGGCGGCTCCCGACGGCGTCCGTCCGTGTCCGTCCGGCCGTCAACGAGACATTTATATAGAATCACAATCAATCAAACGCTGTATGAGTCAGCGAATGCAGCAGGGTCAGCCGATGATCATCATGGGCGATGACGCCCAGCGCGTCCAGGACAAGGACGCACAGGAGTACAACATCTCCGCGGCGCGCGGCGTCGCCGAGTCCGTCCGGTCGACGCTCGGACCGAAGGGGATGGACAAGATGCTCGTCAACTCGATGGGCGACGTCACCATCACCAACGACGGCGTCACCATCCTCCAGGAGATGGACATCGACAACCCGACCGCCGAGATGGTCGTCGAGGTCGCCGAGACCCAGGAGGACGAGGCCGGCGACGGGACGACCAGCGCGGTCGCCATCGCGGGCGAGCTGCTGAAGAACGCCGAGGACCTGCTTGAACAGGACATCCACCCGACAGCGGTGATCAAGGGGTTCAACCTCGCGAGCGAGTACGCCCGCGAGCAGGTCGACGAGGTCGCGACCGCGGTCGACCCCGACGACACTGAGACGCTCCAGAACGTCGCCGAGACGTCCATGACCGGCAAGGGCGCCGAGCTCGACAAGGACGTGCTCGCCGACCTCGTCGTCCGCGCCGTACAGGGCGTCACGGTCGAGGCCGACGACGGCTCCCACGTGGTCGACCTGGCGAACCTGAACATCGAGACGCGCACCGGTCGCGCGGCGGGCGAGTCCCGCCTGCTCACCGGTGCGGCGATCGACAAGGACCCGGTCCACGACGACATGCCGACCGACTTCGAGTCGGCGAACGTCCTGCTCCTCAACGACCCGATCGAGGTCGAGGAGGCCGACGTGGACACCTCCGTCAACGTCGACTCGCCGGACCAGCTCCAGAAGTTCCTCGATCAGGAGGAGGAGCAGCTCCGCGAGAAGGTCGACCAGATCGTCGACTCCGGCGCCGACGTCGTCTTCTGTCAGAAGGGCATCGACGACCTCGCGCAGCACTACCTCGCCAAGGAGGGCGTGCTGGCGGTCCGCCGCACGAAGAAGTCCGACCTGACGTTCCTGAAGAACGTCCTCGGCGCGCCGATCGTCACCGACCTCGACTCCCTCACCGCGGACGACCTCGCGGTCGGCTCGGTCGAGCGCGACGGCGACGAGGAGCTGTTCTACGTCGAGGGCGAGGACGCCCACGGCGTCACGCTCCTCCTGTACGGCACGACCGACCACGTTGTCGACGAGCTCGAACGCGGCATCCAGGACGCGCTCGACGTGGTCTCGACGACCGTCTCCGACGGGCGCACGCTGCCCGGCGGCGGCGCGGTCGAGGTCGAGATCGCGCGCCGCCTGCGCGACTACGCCGACTCCGTCGAGGGGCGCGAGCAACTCGCGGTCGAGGCGTTCGCCGACTCCCTCGAACTGATCCCGCGCGTGCTCGCCGAGAACGCGGGCCTCGACGCGATCGACCTGCTGGTCGACCTCCGCGCGGCCCACGAGGCGGGCGACCAGCACGCCGGGCTCGACGTGTTCGCCGGCGAGGTCGTCGACACGGCCGAGGCGGGCGTCGTCGAGACGGCCCACGCGAAGGAGCAGGCGATCGCCTCCGCGGCCGAGGCGGCGAACCTGGTCCTGAAAATCGACGACATCATTTCGGCGGGCGACCTCTCGACGGCGGGCGGCGACGACGAGGGCGGCGCCCCCGGCGGCGGCATGGGCGGCATGGGCGGCATGGGCGGCGCGATGTGAAGTCGGCCGAGAACTGACTTCCACCGTTCCCACCGTTTCGTCCGACGAACGCTCCGTTTTCCCCCGTTTCAACCGAGACCAGCCGAACGGCCGCCGAAGTCGGCTGGCGAGGGGCCGATCCCCGCCCGCTCGCCTTTTGCCCGCCCGTGCGCGCCGCGCACATCGGCGGCCGCACCTCTTTACGGATCCGCGCCCTACGGGGGGGCGATGGCAGATCTCACGCTCTACGAGCTCGAAGGCTGTCCGTACTGCGCGAAGGTGAAGACGAAGCTGTCCGACCTCGGCTTGGAGTACGACTCGATCATGGTCCCGCGCTCGCACAGCGACCGCACCGAGGTCGAGGAGGTCTCCGGACAGACCGGCGTGCCCGTCCTCGTCGACGAGGAGCACGGGATCGAGGGGATGCCCGAGAGCGACGACATCGTCGAGTACCTCGAAGAGACGTACGGCGGCGCGAGCTAACGCTCGGACGCGGGGACGCGAGCCACCGTCGAACGAGAGCCTATTTATTCGCCCGCGGCGAGGTGACCCGCGTGCGACTCGTACACCGTCCCGACGCGTCGGGCGACCGGACCGAGACCGTCCTCGCGAGCGACGTCGACGTCGCCCGCTCGACGCTCGAACAGGCCCGCGGGCTGATGTTCCGGCGGTCGGTCCCCGACGACTACGCCCTCGTCTTCCCCTTCGACGAGCCCGAGACGCAGTGGCTCCATATGCTGTTCGTGCCATTCGCGATCGACGCGGTGTGGCTCGTCGACGGCGAGGTGACGGCGGAGAAGCGGCTCGCGCCGTTCGTGGGACTGGGCCGCGGCCGCGCCGACACCGTCGTCGAGCTGCCGGCCGGCGCGGCGGAGTCGGTGACGGTGGGCGACGAGCTCCGGCTCGCGGAGTGAGGCGCGCGCCGTCTCGCGGAGTCGTGAGCGCCGGAGCGACCTCGGCGTCGACGGGGCGACCGCGTCACCCCCGTCCGGCTCAGTCGTCCGGGCTGAACAGTTCGGTGTCGTCGATCGGCGGCGCATCGGCGACGCGCAGGGACAGCTCGATCCGGCTTCCGCCGGCCTTGCTCTCGGCGATGTCGAGGCTCCCGCCGCCGGCGGTGGCGATCCAGTTCACGTACCAGAGCCCGAGCCCGCTCGCGTGTTCGAGCGGCGTCTCTTCGCCGGTGAGGACGGCGCGCTCGGCCGGGGGGATCCCCGGCCCGTCGTCCGCGACGACGAGGGAGGCCCACGACTCGCTCGGGAGCTCCGCGGCCGAGACCCGAACCCGCGGCTCGTCGGCGTCGTTGTGGCGGATCGCGTTGTCGACGAGCTCGGTGATCGCCTCCGGGAGGAACGCGACCGCCGAGACGACGATGTCGTCCGGGATGTCGACATCGACGGTGGCCCCGTCGAGGACCGCCGGGTCGACCGATTCGAGGGCGGCGTCGACCGCGGGCGCGAGCGCGATCGGTCGCGCCGACGGGCGCTGGGAGAGCAGCCGCTCGACCTTGCGAGAGGTCTCGCCGAGGCGCAACAGCCGCTCGGCGGTGGCGACGACCCGTTCGAGCTGCTCGGTGAGCTCGGGGTCGTCGACGGCCTCGATGGCCTGTCCGGTGAACCCCGTGACCACGTTGAGATCGTTCCGGAAGTTGTGCCGCAGCACGCGCGTCAACACGGCGAGCCGCTCCTCCCTGAGGGACGCCTCGGTGACGTCCTCGCCGACGCCGACGGCCCCCACGACGCGGTCGCCGTCGGTCACCGGACCGACGGAGAGCCGATAGGGGACGCGTTCGCCGGAGCGGGTGAGGAGGCGCGCCTCGCGGGAGACCGCCTCGCCGTCGCGATACACCCGAGTGAGGGCCTCGCTGATCGCGTCGCGCGTCGCCTCGTCGAACAGCGACGTGAGCGCCCGTCCGGAGAGCGCGTCGGGTGCGTACCCCGTGTCGGCCGCGAGCTCGTCGTTCCACCGCGAGAGCGTTCCCTCCTCGGTACAGCGGAACAGCGCGAGCGGGACGGTGTCGGCGAGCGCGTCGACCAGTCGGCGCTCGGTGTCCCGCTCGGACTCGGCGGCGACGCGGGCGGTGGCGTCGGAGAGTCCGACGACCAGCCACTCGGACCCGGCGATCGTCGCCGTGTGGAGCGCCGCGTCGACCCGGAGCCTCGGATCGCCGAGACGGAGGTCCCACTCGAACCACTTGGCCGCGTCGGTCGCGCCGTCGGAGCCGGGCGTCTGGGAGGCCGCCGCGGCGGCGACGTCAGCGATCGGCTCGCCGGAGACGGTGACATCGGTCTCGCCGAGGTCCGGGAGGCCCATCAGCGTCAGCGTGCCGCGGTCGTGGCCGACGAGGTCGGCCGCCGGCGCGTTCGCGGCGCGGACGGCCAGCGTGTCCGGATCGCAGGCGAGCGTCGGGGTCGGAACCGCCTCGACGAAGGCTCGGAGGATCCCCGACGGAGCGGCGTCGCCGCTCGACGGCGATCGGTCCTCGGCCGACGAGTCCGGGTCGCGGTCACCCATCTGTCGGTAATCGAGACACTCCGCGCATATGTGTTTGTGGATTTATGAATTGCGGCGGAATCGAACCGGGCGCGGCGCGCCGGCGGTCAGTCCGCTCTGGCCTGCCAGTCGCGAACGGTGTCGGGCCCAACACCGTCGACGTCGGCCGCCAGACTGTCGGGATCGGCGGACTTGAGCTCGTCGACGCCGTCGACGCCGGCGTCTTTCAGCTTCGCGGCGGTCTTCTCGCCGATCCCCTCGACGGCTTGGAGCTCCGACCCCTCCTGCCGGGCCGTGAACTCGCGGTAGTTACAGATCGGACAGCCCAACTCCCACGGCTCGTCGCCGGAGTGGACGCGGAGGTGCGGGAGGTCGTGTTCCTCGCAGGTCTCGTCGGTGACCTCGATCTCGCCGCGCCGGGGGAGCGGCAGCGAGTAGTCGCAGTCGGGGTAGCGCGTACAGCCCACGAGCCGCGAGCCGGAGCGGAGCCGCTTGACCGCGAGCTCGCCCCCGTGTTCCGCCCCGCAGTCGGGACACGTCCCGATCACCTCGTCCTCCTGCTCGTCGGCCTCGTCCGCCTTACACTGCGGGCAGCCGTGGACGAACGTCTTCCGGCCGGCGAGCATCTTCACGTGACGGAGGTCGTGTTCGTCGCAGGTCTCGTCCAAGAGGAGCGGCTTTCCGGTCGACGGGAGCGGGAGGGTGTACTCGCAGTCGGGATAGCCGTCGCAGCCGACGAAGTACGACCCCTGCCGCGACTTGCGGACGAGGAGATCGGACCCGCACTCCGGACACGGGCCGAGAGTCTTGTCCGCCTTCAGCGAGGTCTGGAGGTGGTCGCCGACCGCCTCGCGGGAGTCGGTGAGGTCGTCGAACACGCGCGAGAGCAGCTCGCGGGACTCCGCGGTCACCTCGTCGTACTCCTTCTCGCCGGCCGCGATGGCCGCCATGTCCTGTTCGAGCTGGGCGGTCATCTCCTCGCTCACGATCCGGTCGGCGAACTCCTCCGCGGCCTCGACGACCGCCTCGGCGAGCCGCGTCGGGCGGGGCGGGTCGCTCTCGACGTAGTTGCGGTCGTACAGCTTCTCGATCGTGCGGTGCCGGGTCGCCTTCGTGCCGAGCTGCCGCTTCTCCATCTCCTCGATGAGCCGGGACTGCCCGTAGCGGCGCGGGGGTTGGGTCTCCTTCCCCTCGGTGGAACGGTCCGACAGCGATAGCGTCTCGCCGACCTCGACGTCCGGGACGATCCGCTCGTCGCTGGAGCGGTACGGATACACCTCGTGGTAGCCCGCCTCCAGCAGCCGCTTCCCGTTGGCCTTCAGCCGCAGCCCGCCGTCGGCGGCGAGGTCGGCCGGCTTCGCCGCGTCGTCGGTGTCGCGGAGCGCGGCGAGCCCGTCGGCGCCCGCGGCGATCGGCGTCGCCTCGCCGTTCGCGAGCGCGACCACGCGCAACCGCTCCCACGTCGCGGGGTCGGCGCAGGTTGCCAGGAACCGGCGGACGATCAGCTCGTACACCTCCCACTCGTCGTCCGAGAGGTCGGCGGCGGCGGGCAGCTCACCCGTGGGGTGGATCGGCGGGTGGTCCGTCGTCTCCTCGTCGCCCTCGGTCGGTTCGATCTCGCGGTCCTCGTCGAGCAGACTCGCGGCGTCCTCGCCGAATGTCGGCGAGTCGCCGAGGTCCGCGATCAGCTCCTCGGGCTCCAAGTCCTCCGGGTACACCGTGTTGTCGGTCCGCGGGTAGGTGACGTAGCCGGCCGTGTAGAGGTCCTCCGCGAGCGACATGGCGCGCTGCGCGGAGTAGCCGAGCGACCCCGCGGCGCGGATGAACGCGGTGGTGTTGAACGGCGTCGGCGGGTCGTCGGTCTGTGTCCGCCGGGTGACGTCGTCGACGGTCGCCCCGTCGGCCGCGTCGAGCGCCTCGGTGAGCGTCTCCGCGACCGCCTCGTCCCAGACGCGCTCGCGCTCGTTGCCCTCGTCGTTCAGGTAGAAGTAGCGCGCCTCGAACGGGTCGCCGCTCGACTTCGCCAGCTCGCCCGTCAGCTCCCAGTACGACTCGGGGTCGAACGCCTGGATCTCCCGCTCGCGGTCGACGATCAGCTTGAGGGTCGGCCCCTGGACCCGACCGACGGAGATGAAGTCGTCTCCAAGCTGGCGCGCGGACAGCGAGAGGAACCGGGTGAGCGCCGCGCCCCAGGTGAGGTCGATTGTCTGTCGCGCCTCGCCCGCGGCCGCCAGCTCAAAGTCGAGGTCGTCGGGGTTCGCGAACGCCTCCTGCACCTCGTTCTCCGTGATCGAGGAGAAGCGGACGCGGTCGACGGGCACGTCCTCGTTCACCTCGCGGACGAGCTCGTACGCCTCCTTGCCGATCAGTTCGCCCTCGCGGTCGTAGTCGGTCGCGATGACGACCCGCGAGGCGTTGCGGGCGAGCCGGCGGAGCGCGGCGACGATCCCCTCCTGCGTCGGCGTCTTTGTGACGGGCGCGTCGATGAGTTCGACCGGCTCCACGTCGCGCCAGTCGTTGTACTCGGCGGGGAAGTCCACGCCGACGACGTGGCCGGAGAGCCCGATACACCGCTTGCCGCCCCACTCGTAGACGTTGACGTCGTTCATCCGCTCCGCGGTCGCGGACTCGCCGCTCAGGATGTCGGCGATACGCCGCGCCGCGTTGTCTTTCTCCGTGATGATTAGTTCGGGGCCGCGACTCATTGCGGCGAGATACGCCGCTCCCGGGTCTAAAGCTTTCGCGACGCGAAATCAGCGGCAGGCGAGGGGTCGAACGACCGGTGAGAAGGGATCGGGACGCGACCGGTCACCGGGCCGCGTCGTCGGACTCGGCGAGGAACTCCGCGTCTGTCGCCTCCCCGTACGGTTCCGGCGGTTCGTCGTCCGCGTCGAGTTCGCGCCGTGCGAGGTGGTTCTCGAGTTGGCGGCGCTTGTTCCTCCCTTTCCGCTCGCGACCCGATTTCGTGTCTGGCATCGTCACCCGTGTCAACAATACCCACACATATGAATCTTGTGTCGGTGTGCGGACGTGTCGAGGCGGGCCGAACCGGACGCTTTCGAAGCAGATTCGGCCGACAGCAGCGGTGTGATAATCAAACACCCACTATATCTGCCAGAGGCTCTCACGAGTTAGTTGCGGTGGCGCGTGCCGACGAGCGCCCGGAGGGCGCGATGTCGCACGCGCGAGGGACGCGGTGAGCGACGGGCGACCGAAGGGAGCCCGGAGTGAACCGCGAGGCTGGGGCGGTGTGAGGTGCGGTGCTGTGTGGTCGCGGCCGCCCCTGTGGAGGTAATCGTCGGCGAGCAATAGGTGTCTGCGTAGAGCCGAGCGGCTGGGGCTTTGGAGGTGATCGTCGCGGCCAGACCCGCCCGTCGCTGTCGCTCCTCGCTCGTTATTGCGACAGTGGAGCGCCAAGAGAGGGATTTGAACCTCAGTCGTTCCGCTCGCTGCGCTCGCTTCACTCCCTGGTTCAAATCCCTCCATCAGGCTTTTCGACGAACAGGTCGCTTCGCTCGCCGTGTCGTTCGTCGAAAACGCCAGGAGAGGGATTTGAACCCCCGATCCCGGATGGGAACACGCTTTCCAGGCGTGCGCCTTACCACTCGGCCATCCTGGCTCACTCCGTGCTACTCCGGTGCGACTGTTAAGTCCTTCTTTTCGCTCGCAGTCGGGCCTCGGCGAGGTAGGAGAGACCGGCCGACGCGGCCGCGACCCCGAGCGCGACGAGCGCCAGTCCGCCGATCCCGACCGGCAGCGACCCGGGGCCGACGAGCCGGTACCCCTGCGCGAGCACGAGGAAGGCGAACCCGCCGACGGCGCCCCACAGCGCCGCGGACCGCAGGCGAGCACGCAGCGTGGCCGGGGCGCCGGGCGCGCGGCCGCCGCCGCCGGAACCGGAGGGGTCGTCCCGGTCCGTCTCGGCCCCGCGCCCGCCCTCGCCGTCGGACATCTACTCGACGACGGCGACGGCCTCGATCTCGACGCCGGCCCCCTTGGGGAGCGCGCCCGCTTGGACCGCCGAGCGGGCGGGAGGCGCCTCGTCAAAGTAGTCGGCGTACGTCTCGTTCATCTCGTCGAAGTCGTCGATGTCGGCGAGGAACACCGTCGTCTTGAGCACGTCCTCGGGCCCGGCCCCCGCCTCGTCGAGCACCGCGAGGAGGTTGTCCAGCGCCTGCTCCGTCTGGTCCGCGATCGACGCGTCGGCGAGGAGTTCGCCGTCGGGCGTCAGGGGTATCTGCCCGGCCGTGAACACGAGGTCGCCGTCCGTCGTCGCCTGACTGTACGCGCCCACCGCCGCCGGGGCGTCGTCCGTGTGGATCGTCTCCTTCATGCGGGTGCGCCTTCGACCGGCGGCCTCAAGAGTACTCTGGAGCGGCCCGCCGACGGGCCCGTCGGAGCGCGGCCGGTGGACCCACCGTCAGACACAAGACTCCGGGATGGTAACATGACACGTATGACGGGTGATCAGCTCGTGCCCCTCGCCGCGATATTCGTCGGCGTGGCGGCGCTCAACCTCGCGGTGACGTGGCTGCTCGTCCGCCGGAACCGCGACCCCGCGGAGCTCTTCGGCTCGGTCGCGGCCCGTTCGTCGGAGCCCGACGGCGACGGGGAAGCGGCCGGTTCGGCGGTCGCACGCGACCGCGGCGCGGCCGGGGGTCCGACGGTCGAGTCAGCCGACGCCGGTGACCCGCCGCCGCTCGACGCCGACGGGGAGACGGTCGTCTGCCGGCACTGCGGCGCTGAGAACCGCGCCGGCTACCGGTACTGCCGGTGGTGCGTGCGGTCGGGATTCGTCGACGACGGCGCCGGCGTCACCGCGGGAACAGCGATGACCGACCGGTCGCTATAAGCTGTCGCGACGGGCGCCCCGACCGCGACGACGAGGAACGGGCCACGTAGACGGCGTCGATCCGGAGTGGACCGCTCAGGCCGCGTCGATCCGACAGCCAGCGGCGTAGTCGATCCCGTCAAGCGTGTCGATTCCGTCGTCGCCGCACACCGGGCAGTCCGGGTTACGCGCGTACGGGACCGTCTCGAACGAGAGGTCCATGGCGTCGTAAAACAGCATGCGACCGACGAGCGGGTCGCCGACGTCTATGATCAGTTTCACCGCCTCCGTCGCCTGGAGACACCCGACCGTCCCGGGGAGGACGCCGAGGACGCCGGTGCTGGCGCAGTCCGGTACCGTTCCCGGCTCCGGCGGCTCCGGGAACAGACAGCGGTAGCAGGGGCCGTCGGGCGAGAGCGTCGTCACCTGCCCCTCGAACTTGTAGATGGCACCGTGCGAGACGGGGACGCCCTCGATTCGGGCGGCGTCGTTCACCACGTACCGGGTTGCGAAGTTGTCCGAGCAGTCGACGACGACATCGTAGTCCGAGATCAGTTCGCGGGCGTTACCCGCGTCGAGTCGCAGGTGGTGGCGCTCGACATCCACGTCGGGGTTGAGGTCGGCGACGAAGTCGGCGGCCGAGTCGACCTTCTGGCGTCCCACGTCGCCGTCGCCGTGGATGACCTGTCGCTGGAGGTTCGAGCGCTCGACGGCGTCGTCGTCGGCGATCCCGATCGCGCCGACGCCCGCCGCCGCGAGGTACTGGACGACGGGCGCGCCGAGCCCGCCCGCGCCGACGACGAGGACACAGGCGTCGAGCAGTCGCTTCTGCCCCTCCGGACCGACGCCGTCCAAGATGACGTGTCTGGAGTAGCGGTCGAGTTGGGTCGCGTCGAGCGAGAGGCTCATGACTTCGACCAGTGCTGGCGCGAATATAATCGTGTTCCCGGCGGCGACAAAGACGCGACGCGGCCGACACTCGCTCCGTCGGCGACGGCTCTGGACCCGACGCCGACGCTTACTCCCCCGACGCGGTCACGGCGTCGGTCATCCAACAGTCGTCGACGCTGCCCAGCGAACTGTTCGTGGTCGCGCTCCCGCCGCCGACCCGGACGAGGCGGAACTCGTAGCGCCCGGTCACGGTGCCGTCCTCGCGCGTGACGACTTCGACTGCGGCGGTCCCGTCGGCGGTCTCCGGCACCGAGTACTCCGCGGTATCGTACGTGAGCATCGGGCCGTACCGGGCGGTCTCGAACAGCTCGACGTACTCGCCGACGGGTCCGACGACCTGCCTGTTCTCCGGCGACGCGAACGCCCGGAGGGTCCGGATGCCGTCGTTCGTCGCGTTGTCGTTGTACCGGAGCGCGTTCATCTGGATCTGGACGACCTGAAGCGCGGACCGCTCGCAGGTCGGGGACAACGCCGTGTTCCGCGCGGCCTCACCGGTCGGGTCGCCGTCGGCGGCCGACACGGTGTTCCCGCCGTCCGAGTCCGTGCCGCTCGCGTCGCTGCCGTCGTCCGTCGACCCTCCCGCGTCGGACGGCGAGTCGATCGCCCCGTCGTCGCCGGCGATCCCGCCCGGCCCGCCGATCCCGGCGGCGCCGGCGGCGAACCCGGCCCCGGCCGCCGCGACGAGGAGCGCGACGACCGCGATCGCGGCGACGACGGTCCGGCGGGACGGTCGATCGCTCGCGGCGTCGGCGGTCGAACCGTCGCCCGGCTCACCGCTCTGGGGTGGATCGGGGTCGGAGTCGCTCGGCCGGTCGTCAGCTCGCGACGCGCCGGGCGAGTCGGCGACGTTCCGATCGGTGCGATCGGCGTCGCTGCGGCCTACCGGTCCCGACGCGCCGGCGGCCGTCGCCCCGCCGGCGAGATCGCTCGCGTCGCCATCGCCCGAGGCGTCGTCGCCGCTCGCGCTGTCGACGGTCCGGACATCGTCGGTCGCCTCGTCGTCGGTGGCTAGCGATCCGTCGCCGGAATCGGTCGCAGCGCCGGGCTCGGGAGCGACCGCGTCGTACGATGCGGACCGAACGGGGACGCCGAGAATCCGGTCCGCGATCTCGTCCGCCGCCGCCGGCGGGACGGCGTACAGGAGCCGCCGTCGGAGGTCCGCCGGAGAGACGACCGTCGAGTCGTCGAGCGTCCCCTCGTCAAGCAGTGAGTCGCTCGCGACGACGACGGCGTCGGCCGGGCCGTCGGGGACGCGGCCGTCGGCGGCCGAGGCGACGAGCAGTTCGGTCCGCTGGTCCCCGTTTCGCACGGTCACTCGGGGCGGATCGGCGTCGGCCGCGTCGGCGGTCGCCGCGTACGCGTCGGCGACGAGCGTCGCGAGCGCGTCCGTGTCGAGCGACCTGAGCGCGGTCGCGAACGCGTCGGGCGGAATCGGGGTGGTCCCGGTCACGTGGCGATCGCCATGACTACAGTTGGTATGTGACGCGGTGTCTTTGCTCTTGCGCCGCCGGCGTCCGGGGCGCGACGGCGGAGAGCGTCGGGAGCGTTAGACGACGAGCCCGTCGGGGGACGGGGGCGACGAGCGGCGCGTCCGCTCGGCGACGCGGTCGGTGAAAAACGAGAACTGAACGTCGACGGCGGCGTTACTTGCCCTGCCGGTCGTTCGAGGTGACGCTCGGGCGCGTCTTCTCGGTGCCCTTGCCGCGCTTGCGCTGGCCGCGGCCCTTGGTGCCGGCGGAGGTGAGCCCGCGGTACGCGCGACCCTTGTGGTCGTCCGAGCAGATCCAGTTCAGGTCGTCGTCGTTCTCGATTGCGGGGTGGGCGGGGTCCACGAGGATGACCTCGTGCCACTTCTGCGAGCCGTCCTCACCGACCCAGTAGGAGTTGAGCACGCGGAGGTTGCGGTACTTCCGCGAGGCGCGCTCCTCGGCGATGCGCTGGATCGACTTGCGCCGCGAGACGCGGTTGACGCCCTGGCGCTTCGAGCGGCGGCCGGCCTTGAAGCGCTGCTTGCGCGAACCGCCCTTGCGGACGCTCACGCGGGCGACGATGACGCCCTGCTTGGCCTTGTAGCCCAGCTCGCGGGCCTTGTCCAGCCGGGTGGGGCGCTCGATGCGCTCGATGGCGCCCTGGTCGCGCCACTCCTGTTTGCGCTGCCACTGCAGCTCAGCTAGTTTCCCCTCCTTGGGGGACCGCCACGCCTCCTTGATGTGCGAGTAGAAGCTTCGTGCCATTGTTGTCCGCGGACGGTTGCGATTCAGCCGCGAGGGGCCACATGTCGTCTCGTCCCGGGGCGCGCGGCGGTCGGTCCGACCGCGGCCCCGGCGGCGAGTGCCCGCTGTGTCCGCACCAGCGAGTTGACGGAAATATCCGCGGTTCACTCTTAACCGCTTCGCTCCGCGGGTCGCGTGGGTTGCGGTCGCACGGGTTCGGCGAGACGTTCGGTCCGAACTGACGGGCGAGATATTCGGTCGGGACGCACAGTCGACGGGCGCGGTCGGAACGCTCGAACCGGCCGCCGCTCGTCGATCGATTAAAGTTCAATTGTATCGATGAACCGCTAGTGGTACACATCGACGCCGCGCCGGCGGCACGCGGGCGCGACGGAGGGAGGTACCGGTGGGAGGTATGAGACTCCTCGTCGTCGCGGGAACGACCGCGACCGCCGCCATCGACGGAATCAGCGCTGCGGGCGCCGACCCGGAGCTACGCGTTCACACGCCGAGCGCCGACCTCGAAATCGTCGAGGCGGGGCGCCCCGCGCCCGACTCGCCCGTGCCGATGAGTCCGACGGGCTGCGCGACGCCCGCGGTCGTCACCCGCGCGGTCCGCGAGCTGCTCGGCCCGGAGACCCTTCCCGTCGAGTTCGTCGACGCCGGACTCGGCGCGCCGACCGCGGCGAGCGTCCGCGAGGTCGGCGCGTCCCCGGGCGGCGACGTCCGCGACCCCGAGCCGGTCCCGGAGGCGGCAACCGTCTTCGAGCGCGCGCGCTCGCTGGCGCCCGACCTCGCCGTGTCCGGTGAGGGAGCCGGCCCCGAACGCGACGGCGACGGACCCGCCGAGCTGCTCGTCGCCGAGACGATTCCCGGCGGGACGACCACCGCGCTCGGAGTCCTGACCGCGCTCGGCGAGCGCGCCGCCGTCTCCTCGTCGCTACCGGCGAATCCGATCGAGCGCAAGCGGCGCGTCGTCGCCGAGGGGCTGGACGCGAGCGGCCTCGACCCGGGCGGCGCGGCGGACGACCCGATCGAGGCGGTCCGGCTGGCCGGCGACCCCGTCCTCGCCGCCGTTTCGGGGCTGATCGTCGGCGCGGCCGACGCCGGGATCGACGTGACCCTCGCGGACGGCACACAGCTCGCGGCCGCGGCGGCGCTCGCCCGGCACGCGGGCGTGGAGCGACCACTCCCGTTGGCGACCACGTCGCTCGTCGCGGACGACCCCACCGCGGATCTCCCGGCGCTCGCCGGCGACCTGGACCTGACGCTCGCGGCGGCCGACCCCGGGTTCGGCGAGAGCGACCACCCGGCGATGGCGGCGTACGCCCGCGGCGAGGCGAAGGAGGGCGTCGGCATGGGCGGGGCGCTCGCGCTCGCGGAGCGCGCCGGGGTCGGCGACGACGCCGTCCGCGAGCGGGTCGCCGCCGTGGCCGACCGCCTGCTCGCGGATCGGACGGAGTCCGACGGGGGAGACGGGACTACCCCCGCGAACGGAGGCGACCGACGGTGAGGGGACTCGTCCTCGCCGGCACGGCGTCGGGCGTCGGCAAGACGGTGGCGACCCTCGCGACGATCCGCGCGTTCGAGAACGCCGGCCGGACCGTCCGGCCCGCGAAAGCGGGGCCGGACTTCATCGACCCGAGCCACCACGCCCGGGTCGCCGGGCGGCCGTCGCGCACCCTCGACCCGTGGCTTCAGGGGAACGACGGCCTCCGGCGGAACTACGCCCGCGGCGACGGTGACGTCTGCGTCGTCGAGGGAATGATGGGGCTGTACGACGGCAGCGCCGCGAGCACGGCCGAGGTGGCCGCCGCGCTCGACCTCCCGGTCGTCCTCGTCGTCGACGCGAGCGCCGGGATGGAGAGCGTCGCGGCGACCGCGCTCGGCTTCGCGACGTACGCCGACCGGACCGACCACGACCTCGACGTGGCGGGCGTCGTCGCACAGCGCGCGCACGGCGGCCGTCACGAGTCGGGGATCCGCGAGGCGCTCCCAAACTCGCTCGCCTACTGCGGCCGGATCCCACCCCGCGAGGATCTGGAGATCCCCGACCGCCACCTCGGACTACGGATGGGCGAGGAGGCACCGCTCGACTCGGCGGCGCTCGACGCCGCCGCCGAGACGCTCCGGACCGACCGGCTGCTCGATGTCGCGGGCGAACCGACGCTCCCCGCGACCGGCCCGGAGGCGAGACCGGCGGGCGGCGACAGCCGAGCGAGCCCCGGAGACGGCGACGACCGCCCGCGGGTCGCGGTCGCGGACGACGCCGCCTTCCGGTTTGTCTACCCGGCCACCCGCGAGCGGCTCGCCGAGCGCGCGACCGTAGTCCCCTTCGCGCCCGCGGCCGGCGACGACCTCCCGCCCTGCGACGGCGTCTACCTCCCCGGCGGCTACCCGGAGCTCCACGCCGCGGCGCTCGCCGACGGGCCCGCGCTTGCGTCGGTCGCGGACGCCGCGGCCGAGGGGACGCCCGTCCTCGGCGAGTGCGGCGGGCTAATGGCCCTCGCGGAGACGCTGACGACGGCCGACGGCGACAGCCACGAGATGGCGGGCGTCCTCCCCGCGAGCGTCGAGCGCCGGGAGCGGTATCAGGCGCTCGACCACGTCGAACTCCGCGCCCGCCGCGGCGCGCTCACAGCGGCCGCCGGGGATCGGCTCCGCGGCCACGAGTTCCACTACTCCGCGGCCGAGGTCGCCCCCGACGCCCGGTTCGCGTTCGACGTGGAGCGCGGGACCGGCATCGACGGCGACCGGGAGGGGCTGACCGAACACCGCACGCTCGGGACGTACTGTCACGTCCACCCCGAGAGCGGGGCGTTCGACGCGTTCCTCGACGAGGTGACGGGATGACGGGAGCCGCCGCGCCCGTCGGGGCCACCGAGCCGGCCGTCGCCGCGCAGGTCGCTGAACCCGCCGCCGCGCTGATTGCTCCGGCTGCCACGCTCCTCGCGCCGGTCGCGCTCGCCCTCGCGCTGGATCTCGCGGCCGCGGAGCCGCCGCACCGCGTCCACCCGGTCGCGCTGTTCGGGACCCTCGTCGGCCGGTTCGACCGGGAGTGGGGCCGCCCTCGGCTCGTCGGCGTCGCGGTCGCGGCCGGCCTCCCTCTCGCCGCGGCCGCACTCTGCGGCGGGGTCGTCTGGCTGGCCGCCGCGCACGGCCCGCGACCCGGCGGCGTCCCGGTCGCCGCCGTCGCCGCTGCGGCGGGCGTCTGCTTCTCGGTCGCGAGCCTCCGCATGCTGCTCGACGTGACCGGCGAGGTCGTCGCCGAGACCGAGACCGATCCCGACGCCGCCCGGGAGTCGGTCCGGGCGCTCGTCGGGCGCGACCCGGCCGACCTCTCTCCGGCCGCGCTCCGTAGCGCTGCGGTCGAGAGCGCCGCGGAGAACCTCGCGGACGGGTTCGTCGCACCGCTCGTCTGGTTCGCCGCCGGCGCGACCGGCGCCGTCGCGGTCGCGGCGGTCGGTGGGAGTCCCGGGGCCGGCACGACCGGCGTGACGGCCACGGTCGCCGGGAGCGCCGCGACCGTCGAGAGCGCGCTGGCGGCGGGGGTCGCGGCCGCGGCCTGGGTGAAGGCGGTGAACACGCTCGACTCGATGCTCGGCTACCGGTCGAAGCCGGTCGGCTGGGCCAGCGCCCGGCTCGACGACGCCGCGATGTTCCTGCCGGCGCGGGTCGCGGCGTGCTGTCTCGCCGTCGCGGCCCGGTCGCCCGGGAGCCTGCGGCGCGCCCGGTCGCTGGCCCGCGAGCCGGCGTCGCCGAACTCGGGCTGGCCGATGGCGACGGCCGCCGCCGCGCTCGGCGTCCGCCTAGAGAAGCCGGGGGCGTACGTCCTCGACGGCGGTCCGGAGGCGCCGTCGCCCGCGGCCGCCCGCGACGCCGTGCGGCTCGTCGGCGTCGCCGGCGGGGTCACCGTCGCGGCCGCGGCGGCGTGGGTCCTCGCGCTCGCGGGGGTGGTCGCGTGGTCCTGACCAGACCGGTCGCGGCGCTCCGCGGCGCGCTCGGGTTCCTCTCCCGGATCCCCGTCGGCCGCACCGACCGCGCCTGGGAGGCGTTCCGGCGGACGCCAGCGGCGATGCCGGCGGTCGGGTACGCGATCGGGGCGCTCGTCTCGCTCCCGGTCGTCGCGGCCGCGCTGGTGCCGGTTCGGGTGCCGCCGCTCACGGTCGGCGTCGCGTCCGCCGCGTGGCTCCCCCTCGTCACCGGGATCACCCACCTCGACGGCGTCGCGGACCTCGGCGACGCGGCGGTCGTCCACGGCGACGCCGAGCGGCGGCGGGCGGTCCTGAAAGACTCCGCGCTCGGCGTGGGCGGGACGGTCGCGCTCGCGCTCGTCGTCGCCGGGCTCGTCGCCGCGGGGGCGGCGGTCACGGGCGTCGCGGCCCGCTCGCTCGGCGACGCGGTCGCCCTCGTCGTCCTCGCGGAGGTGGGCGCGAAGGCCGCGACGGCGGCGCTCGTCTGCGTCGGCGACGCCCCGCACGAAGGGCTCGGGTCGGCGCTGACGGCGGCCTCCGGCCCGCGGGCGCTCGCCGGCGTCGCACTCGTGACGACGCCCGCGGCGCTGGGCGCGCGGGCGGGCCTCAGCTCCGGGGGCGCCGGCGTCGTCGCGGCCGCGATCACCGCCGCGGTCGTCGTCGCCGCGCTCGCGTTCGCGTGGGCGCGCTCGCGGCTCGGCGGGGTCAGCGGCGACGTGCTCGGCGCGACGAACGAGCTCGCCCGCGTCGTCGGGCTACACGCGGGGGTGATCGCGTGGACGCTCTCGTGATGTGCGGCGGCCGCGGCACGCGACTCGACCGCGAGGGCGAGAAGCCGCTCGCGCCGGTGGCCGGGCGGTCGATGGTCGACCGGACGCTCGACACCCTCGCCGCGAGCCGGGTCGAGACCGCGTACGCGGCCGTCTCGCCACACACGCCGCGGACCCGCGAGCGACTGGGCGAGCGGGCGAGCGGGGGCGGACGGGTCGCCGACGGCGCCGAACGAGGGGCGGGCTCGGTCGAGGTGACCGTCGTCGACACGCCAGGCGACGGGTACGTCGCGGATCTTCAGGCGGCGCTGGCCGAGGGTCCGGAACCGCCGGTCCTCACGGTCGCGGTCGACCTCCCGCTGCTTGACGGGCCGGCGGTCGACGCCGTCCTCGACGCCCACGCCGCGGCCGGGGGGGAATCGTTGTCGATCCGCGTCCCCGCCGCACGCAAGCGCGAGTTAGGCGCGAGCGCCGACGCCGCGACGCGGTACGACGGAGCGGGAGGCGAGTGCGGAGGAGGCGACGAGGCGGCCGACGGAGACGCACCCGACGAGCGCGTCCCGGCCGGCGTCAACGTCGTCGGAGCGATCGACGGCGCGGGCGACGAGGCCGTCCGCGCGACCCGCGACGCCCGCCTCGCGCTCAACGTCAACCGCCCCGGAGACCGTCGGCTCGCCGAGCGGATCCTCGCCGGCGAGTGCGACGCCCCGACCCTCCCGACCGGCGGGGTCGAGTGGCTCGGCGAGCCGGGAGCCGCCGAGGGAGGTGACCGGTCGTGAATCGCGAGCGCGCGGCGGCGCTCGGACGCGAACCCCACGGAAGTACCGACGACCCGGACCTGCTGGACTTCAGCGCGAACACGAACCCGGTGGTCCCGGCAGGCGTCGAGCGCGTCTACCGTGCGGCCTTCGAGACGGCGCGGACGTACCCGCCGGAGCCCCCGGAAGCGTTCCGGGCGGCCGCGGCCGACTACGTCGGCTGCGACCCCGAGTGCGTGGTCCCGACGCCCGGCGGGCTGGCCGCGATCCGGACGGCGATCGCGCTCGCGGTCGACCCGGGCGACTCGGCCCTGCTCCCCGCGCCGAGTTTCGGCGAGTACGCCCGCGAGGTCCGACTTCGGGGCGGCGATCCCTCGTTCGTCGACGCCGAGCGCGTCCTCGACGCCGACCCGCGCGGCCACGCCCTGGCGGTCGTCTGTACGCCGAACAACCCGACCGGGGCCGGCTACGACCGCGAGGCGCTGCTCGCGTTCGCGGAGCGTTGCCGCGCGGCCGACACCGTGCTGCTCGTCGACGAGGCGTTCCTCGGGTTCACCGAGCGCGAGTCGCTCGCGGGCACCGACGGCGTCGTCGTCGCGCGGGCGCTCACCAAGCTGTTCGGGCTCCCCGGGATCCGGGCCGGATTCGCGGTCGCGACGGGCGACCTCGGCGCGGCGATGCGGGGCGCGCGCCGGGCGTGGAACGTGAGCGCCCCGGCGCTCGCGACCGGGGAGTACTGCCTCCGGCAGACGGAGTTCGTCCGCGAGACCCGCGACCGCGTCCGCCGCGAGCGCGGGCGGCTGCGGACCGGCCTCGGCGAGCGGTACGACGTGGCGCCCTCCGAGGCCCCGTTCCTGCTCGTCGACGTCGGCGACCGCGACGTGGACCGCGTCGTCGCGCGCGCCCGGGAGCGGGGCGTCGCCGTCCGCGACGCGCGGACGTTCCGGGGCCTCGACTCGCACGTCAGGGTCGCGGTCCGCCGCCCGGCGGAGAACGACCGACTCCTCGCGGCGCTCGGCGTCGACGGCGAGGAAGACGACGACGAAGCGGACGCCGAGACGGGAGACGGCGGCGGAGGTGGGGACGCCGATGTTTGAGGCGACCGTCAGCGAGGGCGTCCTCCGGCTCCGGCGGCCGGGGACGCGCTGGCTCTCGACCGGGTGGGACGGCGGGCGGTCGCGGGCGGCGACCGCGTACAACGTCACCGTCCCGAAGGGGTTCGCCCGGACCGACCTCGGGACCTACCGCGACGAGCGGCTGGCGCGAGCGGGGTTCGCCGCCGAAGCGGACGGGCGGAGCGCCGAGGGGAGCGACGGCGACCGCGACGCGCCGCCGACGCTGTTCACGGGCGTCTCGATGGAGCACGCCCGCGGCGCGCGGCTCGGGCCGGTCGTCGCGTACGCGACGGTCGGCCTCTCGAACCCCGCGATGCTGCCGATGGAGCCGACGGACGAGGGCGAGCCGGTCGATTCGGGCGCCGACGCCGCCGGCTCACCGGTCGACCCCCCCGGAACGGTGAACCTGATCGTCGGCGCGACGCGGCGGCTCGCCCCCGGGGCCGCGGCGAACCTCGTCGCGGTCGCGGCCGAGGCGAAGACGGCGACGCTGCTCGCGGGGGCGGGGATTCCGGGGACGACGAGCGACGCCGTCGTCGTCGCCGACGATCCGGAGGGCGAGCCGGCGGAGTTCTCCGGGAGCGCCACGGCGGTCGGCGGGGCGGCCCGCGCCTGCGTCCGGGACGCGGTCCGCGCGAGCCTGCGGTCGCGGTACCCGGACGGCGACGTGCCCGGACCGGCGGTCGACGCCGAACACGGCGTCGTCACCGGCGACCGGGCGGAGGTTTTCGACCCATGACCACGAACCACGACGACACCGACGACGAGGAACCGACCGACGCGCACGAGGAAACACCGACCGACGCCGGCGAGGGAGCCGCAGGCGACCGCGCCCGCACCCCGGGCGGCGGCGCGGCCCCGGAGCCGGAGCCGATCGAGCCGGCCGCCCCCGAGGAGTTCGGACTGGTCCAGGCGTTCTGGGGCGACGGCAAGGGGAAGACCACCGCGGCGATGGGGATGGGCTTCCGGGCCGCGGGCCACGGCTACCGCGTCCACATGCTCCAGTTCATGAAGGGCGGCGCGGACAGCGTCGAGGGCGTCAGGGGCGAATACAACGCGATCGCGGCCGTTCCGGGCTTCACCTACGAGAACGCCGGTCACTACGGCTGGCACGGCCTGCTCGACGGGTCGGCCGACGACGAGCACGAGGCGAAGGCGGCGGCCGCCTTCGACCGCGCGGAGGCGCTCGTCATGGGCGCTGCGGAGGCAGACCTGACCGAGCCGCTCGCACTCGACGGGGCGCCCGAGGCGGGCGTCCACCTGCTGATACTCGACGAGCTGCTGTACGCGGCCGACCGCGGGCTCGTCGCCCCCGACGAGGTTGTCCGCCTCGCCGAGTCGAAGCCCGAGGACCTCGAACTCGTCCTCACCGGAAGCCACGCCGAACCGGACTATCTTGACGGCGTCGCCGATCTGATCTCGAACGTCCGCAAGGTCGCCCACCCGTTCGACGACGGCCAGCGGGCGCGCAGGGGGACGGAGTACTGACGATGAGGGCCGCGCGACCGTGACCGACGCCGGCGCGGACGAGGGCGGCGGGGCCGAGGCGGACCCGGAGAGTAACGCCGACACGGTGCTGATCGCGGGTACCGCGAGCCACGTCGGCAAGAGCACGCTGGCGGCCGGGCTCTGCCGACTGCTCGCGCGGCGCGGCGTCTCGGTCGCACCGTACAAGGCCCAGAACATGAGCAACAACGCGCGGGTCGCGCTCGCCCCGGACGGCGAGTGGGGCGAGGTCGGCGTCTCCCAACACGTCCAGGCCCGGGCGGCCGAGACCGTGCCGACGACCGACGTGAACCCCGTCCTGCTCAAGCCGCGCGGCGGCGGCGAGAGCCAGGTGATCGTCGACGGCGAGGCGGTCGCGAACGCTCCGGCGTCGACGTACTACGACGACCACTGGGCGACCGCCCGCGACGCCGCGGTCGCCGCCCACGAGCGCCTCGCGGCCGACCACGACGTGATCGTCGCCGAAGGCGCGGGGAGCATCGCCGAGATCAACCTCCACGACCGCGACCTCGCGAACGTCGAGTGCGCGCGGTTCGCGGACGCGGCGATCCTGATCGCGGTCGACATCGAGCGCGGCGGCGCGTTCGCGAGCCTCTACGGGACCCTCGAACTGCTCCCCGACGACCTCCGCGAACGCGTGTGCGGCGCCGTGATCACGAAGTTCCGCGGCGACCCGGCCCTCCTCGAACCCGGGATCGACGAGATCGAGGCCCGAACCGGCGTGCCCGTCGTCGGCGTCGTCCCGCACGACGACCCGGGGCTCCCGGCGGAGGACAGCCTCTCGCTGCCCGACGCGGCGACCGCCGAGGACGGAAGCGGTGGCGGCGGGACCGGCAGCGGCGGCGTCCTCGGCACCGACGACGGCGTTCCGGACGACGAGGCCGTCCGGGTCGGGGTCCCGCGGCTGCCGCGCATCTCGAACTTCACCGACCTGGAGCCGCTCGCGCGCGTGCCGGGAGTCCGCGTCGCCTACCTCCCGCTCGACGCCGCGCTCGACGGGGTCGACGCGGTGGTCCTCCCGGGGTCGAAGAACACCGTCGACGACCTGCTCGCACTCCGCGAGGCCGGCTTCGACGGCGCGCTGCGCGCGTTCGACGCCCCCGTGGTCGGCGTCTGCGGCGGGTACCAGCTGCTCGGCGAACGCCTCCTCGACGCGGCCGTCGAGGGCGTCGGCGACCGCGAAGCGGTTCCGGGGGTCGGCCTCCTGCCAGTCGAGACGCGGTTCTCGACGGAGAAGCGCGTCGAGCGCGTCACCCGGGCGGTCGACGGCGTCGGCCCGATCGCCGGCGCCGAGGGGCGCGCGACGGGCTACGAGATCCGCGCCGGGCGGACGCGGGTCCTCGACGACGGGGAGCGGGACGCCGCGGCGACGCTGCTCGCGACCGAGCCGCTCGGTGCCGAGGGCGTCGCCACCGACCGCGTCCTCGGGACGTACCTCCACGGACTCTTCGAGACGGCGGCCGTGCGCGACGCCTTCGTCGAGACGGTCTTCGCGAGCGCGGGCCGGACGCGCCCGGACGCGACGACCGCCGACCGGTCGCCGTACGAGCGCGCGGCCGACCTCGTCGCGGACCACGTGGACCTGGCCGCCGCCGGGCTCGACGAGCTCCTCGGGTCCGCGGAGTGAGGCGACGGGGGATCCGAAGGCGGAAAGTATATTGTCCTAAATACCCAATACTGGCGCATGAGCGACGCAGCCGAAGCGAACGAATCGACGGGAGACGACGCGAAGACCGAGCGCGAGCGGATTCGCGAGCAGAAGCGCCGAGAGCTGGAAGCGCGCCTCGGCGACGGCGACGCGCTCGACGAGGGCGCCGGAACCGAGACGGGCGACGGCGGGGCGGCGACCCCGGACGAGCCGATCCACGTGAACGGACCGGACGAACTCCAGCGCACGGTCGACGAGCACGACGTCGTCCTCGTGGACTGTTACGCCGACTGGTGTGGCCCCTGTCAGATGATGGAGCCGACGATCGAGGCGCTCGCGGCCGAAAGCGATGCCGCGATCGCCAAGGTCGACGTCGACGCGAACCAGGCGGTCGCCCAGCAGCTGGGCGCGCGCAGCATCCCGACGCTCGTCCTGTTTGCCGGCGGCGAGGCGGTCGACCGGTTCGTCGGCGCGCAGGACCGGGCGACGCTCGAATCCGCGATCAACGAACACGCCGCCTGACGCGGCGGGGGAGCAGAGCCCTCAGTTCTCCGCCAGCGTCTCCTCCAAGAGCTTCCGCTGTGCGGTCGCGAGGTGCTCGGCGAACGTCGAGGGAGAGATGTCGAGCGCGTCGGCGACCGCGCTCGCGTTGGCGTCGCGGGGGCGTTCGAAGTAGCCCATGCGGTAGGCGGTCCGCAACACCTCGCACTGGCGATCGGTGAGGCGGCCGCGGTCGACGAGGGTCCGGTCCGACACCTCGTCGCCGCGCGCCGACCCCTCGACGAGGTAGCGGACCTCGACGCGCTCCGCCGTCCCGTCGAGCGCCGAGACGATGTCGCGCAGGCGTTCGAGGTCGGGGAGGTGGAGCGTCAGGAGGAGGACGCCGTCCTCGGCGCGGGCGTCCGCGATCGGGCAGTCGAGCTCCTCGATTATCCGGCAGGCGCACGCCCCGTCGCGCGGGCGGTCGTACCGGTACACCCGCTCGTCGCCGAGGTCGACGACCGAGGTGGGCGTCGGGACCCCCTCCGCGCGGTCGACCGCGTCCGGGTCGCGGGCGCGGAACTCCTCGGTGTGCGTGTCACCCACGTGCGTCCAGTTGACGCCGGTTATCGGTCCGTCGTGGACGGTCGACGCGGCGACGACCGGACACCCCTCGGTCCCGTGGATCGCGACGCCGGCGCGAACGCCCCCGTGCGCGGCCGCGACACCGTCGTCCGCCGGCTTCCCTCCGGTTCCCATCAGATCGGGGTTAGCACGACGGGTACAAATGCCTGATCCACGATACACCGGTCCCGTGACCGGGTCTCGCAGAGAACACCCGCAATACTGAGGGCCGGTCGGTATCGGTCCGCGCCCCGGAGTCGCAGCCGTGACACGAGCGATCCACGCACTCGGAGCGATCGCCCTGGCCGGCGCCGGGGGCGGAATGAGCGTCGCGGCGGCCGCGGGGTTGGCCGGCGGCGCCGCAGGCGGACCGAACCTGCTGGCCGGCGCGGTCGTCCTCGCGGTCGGCGCGGTGAGCCTCGGCGCCACCGTCGCGAGGGAGACCCGGGACGCGCTGCGGACGGACGACTTCGGCGTCACGCGGACCGACCTCGGCAACGCGACCGCCGTCGCCGCCGCGGCGCCGGTCACGTACGCCCTCTCCGTGCGGGTGGGCGTCGGCGCGGTCGTCGCGTCCGCGCTCGTTGGGCTCTGCGCGCACCTCCTGACCGAGACGTACGGCGCCCCCGCCTACTGCGGTTCGTTCGTCGGGATGGCGACCCCCGCGGCCGACGCCGAACTCGGGTCGGTGGCCGCCGCCGGCCTCGTCGCCGCCGGCGTCTTCGTCGCCGCCAAGCGCGCGTTCAACGGGTTCGGCGGGAAGCTCGGCACGACGGCGTTCGTCGGCTGCCTGTCGGTGGCGGCGCTCGGCGGGCTGACTCCCGGCGCGGGGACGGTCCCGGAGCCGGCCGTCGCGACGGGGCTCGTCGCCGCGGCGGCCGTCGCCGCGCCCGTCACGTACCTCGTGAGCGTTCAGCTCGACCACGGCCCGGTCGTCGCCTCCGCCGTCGTCGGGCTCGCGGCCGGCCTCGTCTGTCCGCCGCTGTTCGCCGCGGGCGACGCGGTCGCTGCGGCCGCCTTCTGCGCGTCGTTCGCCGGGATGGCCACCCCGGAGCGGATCCCAGGGCCCGGCGCGATGCTGTTGGCCGGCGGGACAGCCGGCGTGGCGTTCGTCGGCGCGGCGCCGTACTTCGTCGGCTTCGGCGGGAAGCTCGGCACGATCGCGTTTGCCGCCTGCCTCGTGACCGCGGGCGCCCTGTCGCTCGGCCGCCTGCTCGCGCCGGCGGAGAGCGACGCCGTGACCGGGTGACTCGCCGCCGCGTCGGGGGCGCGAAGACGGCGGACGAACACCGTCGACCGGCGCGAGAGGCGGGCGGACATCGAGGCGAGGGGACGGATACCGAGACGGGAGGGCCGGCACCGAGACGAGAGGGTAATTAAAACACCACGCTACGCCGGGGGTGTTCGGAGGGTGCTGGGGCTCCTACGTGGGACCGATGCCCGATCCGACCGAACGGAGCTTCGAGTCGAGCCCCACCGTCTGTCCGTTCTGCGGCGTCGGCTGCCAGATCGAGTACGCCGACCGCGGCGGCGCGACCGGCGTCGAGGGGGCGGTGAACGCCAAGGGAGAGATCTGCCCGAAGGGGGCGGCCGCGTTCGACGTGGTCGACCACGAGGACCGCCTGACGGAGCCGCTGGTCCGACACGACGGGCACTTCGTCACCGCGCCGTGGGGGGAGGCGCTCGACCGCGTCGCGAGCGGAATCGGGCGCGTGGTCGACGAGCACGGCCCCGACGCCGTCCAGTTCTTCGCGTCGTCGAACTGTACGAACGAGGAGAACTACGTCCTCCAGAAGCTCGCGCGCGTCCTCGGGACCAACAACGTCGACAACTGCGCGCGGCTCTGTCACTCCTCGACCGTCGCGGCGATGAGCGAGCGGTTCGGGGCCGGCGCGATGACGAACACGCTCGACGACCTCCGGGAGACGGACTGCCTGTTCGTCAACGGGGCCAACCCGGCCGAGCAACACCCCGTGGCGTTCCGGTCGTACCTCCTCCCGGCGATCCGCGACGGCGCGACGCTGGTCCACGTCGACCCGCGCGCGAACGACACCACCGAGGCGGCGGACGTCCACCTGCCGCTGCGCCCCGGCACCGACATCGAGGTGGCGAACGCGGTCGCGGCGGTCCTCGTCGAGGAGGACCTCGTCGACGAGTCGTTCCTCGACGAGCGCACGACCGGGTTCGACCGCCTTCGCGGCCACCTCGCCGGCGTGGACGTCGCCGCGAACGCCGAGGCGGCCGGCGTCGACCCGGAGGCGATCCGGGAGGCCGCCCGGGCGTACGGCGAGGCCGACCGCGCCGCGATCGTGACGGGGATGGGGACGAGCCAGCACCGCTGCGGCACCGACAACGTCCACGCCCTGCTCAACCTCGCGCTGCTGACCGGCAACGTCGGCCGCCCCGGGACGGGCGTGAACCCGCTGCGGGGCCAAAACAACGTTCAGGGCACGAGTGACGTTGGAGGACTGCCAGGCGTGCTCCCCGGGTACGAGCCCGTGACGGACGCGGCCGCCCGCGAGCGCGTCGCCGAGGTGTGGGGGGTCGAGCCGCCGGCGGAGCCCGGCCTCACCGAGGTGGAGGCGACCCACCGGTTCGGCGACGAGGTGCGCGCGGCGGTCGTCTTCGGCGAGAACCCGGCCGTCACCGAGCCGAACGCGACGGCGGTCGCGTCGGCGTTCGACGACCTCGACTTCTGCGTCGTCATCGACCTGTTCGAGACGGCGACGGCCAAGCACGCGGACGTGGTCCTCCCCGGGAGCGCGTGGGCCGAGAAGGCCGGGACCGTGACGAACACCGACCGGCGCGTGATGCGGATGCGGCCGAACGCGGACCTGCCGGGGAACGCGCGACGGGACTTCGAGATCCTCACCGACCTCGGCCAGCGGCTGACCGACCGGCCGGACGCGTTCGACCACGACGGCCCGGAGGCGGCCTTCGAGGAGCTGACCCGCGTCGCCCCGATCTACGAGGGGATGAGCTACGCGGAGATCGGCGGCGGCTACCAGCGGTGGCCGTTCTCGGCGAGCGACGGGGCCGGCACCGGCGTGTTACACGCGGAGACGTTCGCGACGGGCGAGCGCACCGCCCCGCTCGCGGTCGTCGACCCGGTCCCGCCCGCGGACGAACTCGACGCCGGCGAGCTGACGCTGACGACCGGTCGCGTGATGCAGCACTTCAACAGCGGGGCGCTCAGCCGGCGCTCCGACCGACTCGTGGCGATGCGGGGCGAGGACGCGCTCCAGATCCACCCGGCGGACGCCGCCGATCGCGAGATCGAGGACGGCGACCGAGTGACCGTCTCGAACGAGCGCGGGAGCGTCGAGGTCGCCGCCGAGGTCACGCCGGCGGTCCGCGAGGGCGTCGTGTTCTGTACGTTCCACTACCCGGACCCGCTCGCGAACGCGCTGACGGGCGACGCGCTCGACCCGGCGGCGAAGATCCCCGAGTTCAAGCACTCGGCGGTCGCGGTCGAGCCGGTCGCCGACGGGGACGCGCCCGCGGAAGGCGACGCGGCCGGCGCCGACTGAACGGGCGCCGACGCGGGGTCGGCCGTCCGTCGCGGATAGGCGGCACGAATCGCCGGTATCAGCCGTGAGACCTGGGGGTGGCCGTTTATATAACCCAAGCGGAGAGGTCTCAGCATGGCTACATCGGGAGAGTACGGCCGGCACGACTTCGGTCAGGGCGGCTTGAACGACGGGCTCGACGTGGGTGAGCTGGTCGACGAGATCGGTCTCGACGGGGACGAGATCGCGTGGCGAAAGGAGTTCGTCGGCTTCGACGCAGAAGACGAGCGGCGACTGAGCCGGTACGAGGACGCGTTCGCGGAGAACGCGGAGCAGATCGCGGACGACTTCTACGAGAATCTCACCGAGCACGAGCAGACGACCGCGGTGATCGGCCGGTCCGACAAGGGGCTCGAACAGCTCAAGCGGACCCAGTCGGCGTACCTCGTGACGCTCGCGGGGGGCGAGTACGGGACGGAGTACTTCGAGGACCGGGCGCGGATCGGCAAGATCCACGACATGCTGGAAATGCCGATGAAACACTACATCGGGCAGTACGGCGTCTACTACGACCTGATCCTCCCGCTTATCGGCGACCGGCTCGTCGACTCGCTCACCGACCGGCTGGCCCCCGACGACGGCGGGACGGTCGACGACGAGACCGCGGCGGCGGTCGAGGCGGAGGTCGACGACGCGATCGAGGACCTGCTCTCCGTCCTCCGGATCGTCAACCTCGACATGCAGGTCGTCACGGACACGTACATCCACTCGTACAGCGAGAAGCTCTCGGCGGCCGTCGAGCGGAACGAGGAGCTGATGGCGGAGGTGGAGGCGGAGGTCGAAGACCCGATCAGCGACCTCCGCGAGTCGGCGGGCGACGTCGCCGAGAGCGCCGCCGAGGTGGGCGACGCGGCCGAGGAACAGTCGCGGCGGGTCGCCGAGGTCTCCTCCGAGGTCGCGAACCTCTCGGCGACCGTCGAGGAGGTGGCGTCGACGGCCGACGAGGTCGATCGGACGAGCAGCCGGGCAGAGACCCTCGCGGAGGACGGCCGTGACGCGGCCGACGACGCCGCGTCGGCCATGGACGACATCGGCGACGCGGTCGACGAGGTGGCGGCCGACGTGGAGGCGCTTCAAGAGCGGGTCGAGGAGATCGACGAGTTCGTCGACGCGATCGACGGGATCGCCGACCAGACGAACCTGCTCGCGCTCAACGCCTCGATCGAGGCGGCCCGGGCCGGCGAGGCGGGTGCCGGGTTCGGCGTCGTCGCCGACGAGATCAAGTCGCTCGCGGAGGAGTCGCAGGGGCACGCGAGCGACATCGAGTCGATGGTCGACGGCATCCGCGCCGACACCGAGGAGACGGTCGAGAGCCTCTCGGAGACGACGGTGCGAGTCGACGAGGGGAGCGAGCGCGTCGGCGACGCGGCGGAGAGCCTCACCGACATCGCCGAGGCAGTCACCGAGACGGCCGACGGGATCGACGAGGTCTCCGACGTGACCGACGAGCAGGCCGCGGCCGCCGAGGAGATCGCCGCGACGATCGACGGGGTGGTCGAGCAGTCGAATCAGATCTCGGAGCGGATGGGAGAGCTCGCGGAGGAGAGCGAGTGCCAGTCCGCGGCGGTCGAGGAGGTCGAACGCAGCGTGCGCCGGCTGTCCGCCGACGGCGGCGACGACGGATTCCAAGCGGCGTCGGTGACGGACGGCGGCCGGTCGATCCCGGCGGGGCTACCGGAAGGGATGCCGGAGTTCGTGATCGACCGCCTCTCCGACGAGGAGTTACAGGCGATCGCGGCCGGCGACCTAGAGATGGACGACCTCCGGTGAGCCGGTCGGCGTGACCGGCGCGTCGGAGGCGCAGGAGTCGCGGCCCGAGCGGTCGGACTCATAGTGTTTAAGGAAGACATTTACCGATAGACGTAGTAGAGCCGGTAATGGGTCGGCTTGACGAGGTTGCGCTTGAGGAACTCTACGAAGTTAAAGAGGAGATTGACGAGGGAAAGCCGCGGGAACGTGTTCTCGCGGCGATAGGGCGCAAACAGGGCGATCACTTGGATACATTGGCTGAACGCCATGACGTCGTCGAGAAAACGATCCGCAACTGGCTCGATCGGTTCGAAGAAGAACCGATCGAGCAAGCCCCCTACGACGCTCCTCGACCAGGACACCCAGGAAAAATCAAGGGACAAGACCGCGAGCAGCTGTTCGAACAGCTACAACAGCCGCCAACCGAACTCGGCTACGATCAGCAAGCGTGGTCGGCGAAGCTCCTCCTTCACCACGTCAAAGAGGAGTACGGCGTCGAATACCACGAAAACTACGCCTACGAATTGCTGAGAGAGGCCGGGCTGTCCTTGCGGACAGCACGGCCTCAACACCACGAAGCTGACCCCGAAGAGAAGGCTGAGTTTCAGCAGACAGTCAAAAAAAACGAGCCGAACTGAGCGAGAAAACCGTCGTTGTCGTCGATCAATTCACCAAGCACGTCGGAACCGTTCAGCGGCGTGGCTGGTACCCGATCGGGTCAAATCCGACGATAGAGACAGCAACGTCTTGGGAGTCGGTGACAGTGCTTGGCGCTGTCACCGACGACGGTGACAGCTTCTACTGCTGGACAGAAGAGAACTTGACCAGATTCCACGGGATTCGGCTGTTAGAGGCATTGAAACACAAGTTTGGCGAGGAGTTAGTGGTGTTTCTGGATCGAGCGGGCTACTTCTACGCGAGGGATCTCTGGGAACACGTGAGCGGAGAACGCGAGACCGAAACTGTCGGAGACAGTTCGGTCTCGTGCGTGCGTGGGGACGATCTCGAAGTGTGGTACTTCCCATCGAAACTCCCCGAGTTGAACGCTGTCGAAGGGTGCTGGGACCAACTACAGGAGTGGTTCAAGTACCGCCTTATGCCAGATCTCTCGACGCTGAAAGATTACATTCTGCGAGGACTAAGCGCGATCACCGAACCGAACATCTGGCCGTATCTCACCGGTAAAGATTCGAATTAAACACTATCAGGGGACGAAGTACGCGTCCGGTCCTCGAACGCCGGAGAGCTCGCGGAGCGCGGGGGCGCCGCACCGGTCGCAGGCGTCCGGCTCCGCAGCGGCGTCGGCCCGGGCGAACACCGTCTCGCAGGCGTCGCAGGCGACGTAGCGGAGCGCGAGCGACGGGGTGTCGGTCATGGGCGGGGTAGGCGGCCGACGCACTTGAACCGACGCCCGGGGCGGGTCGGTCTTGCCCGGACCCGGCATCGCCGGTCGGGTCACTATTGCCCGGACCCGGCGTCGCCGGAGGACGCGATCCGCGCCTCGTACTTCGCCAGCGACTCGTCGAGCGCCTCGGCGGCGTCGGCGTCCGCCGCCTCGGCGAGCGCGAGCAGCGCGAACAGCGCGTCGCCGATCTCGTCGGTCGCGATCGCGGCGGCGTCCGGCTCGCTTCCGTAGTCGGTCGAGGTCGCCACCTCCTTGGCGATCTCGCCGACCTCGCTCTCGAGGTCGAGGACCCGGTGCGCGAGGTCGGTCTCTAACCCGTGCTCGGCGACGAAGGCGGCGACGCGGTCCTGCTCGTCCATACGCGTGGCCTCCCTCGCCTCGGTAAAGAATCCTCCCGCTTCGGTCGCCCCGAGACCGCGGGCTTCGGTGGTGGCGAGGACGGCCGGTCGCGCAACCCCTAAGACGCGAGCGACCCCAGTGTTCGTATGCGAATCGCGATACTCGGCGGCACCGGCGACATCGGCGAGGGGCTCGCGCTCCGGCTGGCGGCGGACACCCCGCACCGGATCGCGGTCGGGTCGCGGGAGGCCGAGAAGGCCGAGACCAAGGCCGAGGAGTACACGACCGAACTGGAGAGCCGCGGGCTCGACGCCGCGGTGACCGGCGGGGAGAACGCCGCTGTCGCCGCCGACGCCCGCGTCGTCGTCCTCGCGGTGCCGCCGTATCACGTCGGCGACACCGTGGAGGCGGTGGCGGGGTCGCTGGACGACGGCGACGTGCTCGTCTCGCCCGCCACGGGGATGAAACGCGACGACGAGGGGTTCCACTACCACAAGCCCGGCGCGGGCTCAGTGACCGCGATCGTCGCCGACGCGGCGCCGGAGGGCGTCGCCGTCGTCGGCGCGTTCCACAACCTCGCCGCCGCGCGGCTGGCGAACCTCGACGCCGACCTCGGCGTCGACACGCTCGTCATCGGCGACGACGGGGACGCGAAGCGAACGGTCGCGGACGTCGCCGAGGGGATCGAGGGGCTCCGCGCGCTCGACGCGGGCGGGATCGCCAACGCACCCGAGATCGAGGCGCTGACGCCGCTTCTGATCAACGTCGCCTCGAACAACGACGGGCTCAACGACCTAGGCGTTCGGTTCCAGTAGGACCGGAGGCGGACCGTCGCCGGGCGCTATGACGAACGGATGACCGCCCGCGGATCGGCGGCGAACGCCGCCGGAGTCCCGGCTCGGCGGTGAGGTTCCGGGGCCGCGAACCACGGGAGAGATCCCCGGGCGAGCGTCGGCGCAGTCGTCCGGATTTCCGCCGGCACGGCGTTCCGTTAGGCCTTTGCGCGCCGGGGCCCTCCGGTCGGTAGATGGAGTACTTGCAGCGTCGGGTCGGGCTGGTCGAAGACCGGATCGAGTCGGTCATCGACGACGTCGAGCCCGAGGAGCTGTCCGGTGAGGTGGGGCACGTCGTCCTCGCGGGCGGCAAGCGCGTCCGCCCCGCGGTGACCGTCCTCGCCTGCGAGGCGTTCGACGGCGACCCCGAGGAGGCGGTCGACTTCGCGGCCGGTATCGAGTTCGTCCACAACGCCTCGCTCGTGATCGACGACATCATCGACCGCTCCGAGGTCCGCCGCGGCACCCCCGCCGCGTGGGCGGAGTTCGGCTACGGCCCGGCGATCATCGCGAGTGACGGCCTGCTCGGCGAGGCGTTCGCGCTGTTCTCCGCCGAGCCGCGCGCGATGCGCACCGTCGCCGAGGCGATGGTCGAACTCGGCGAGGGCGAGGCGACCGAGCTCGCCGCGCGCCCGACCAACGAGGCCGAGTACATGGATCTAGCGCGCCGGAAGACGGGCGCGCTGTTCCGCGCCGCCGCCGAGTTGGGCGCGGTCGCGGGCGGCGCCGACCCCCACGCGATCGACTCGTTCGGCGAGTACGCGGAGCGCGTCGGCGTCGCCTTCCAGATGCGCGACGACGTGTTGGACGCCACCGCCGACGCTGACGACCTCGGCAAACCGACCGGACAGGACGCTGAGATGGACCGCCCGAGCGTCCTCCAGGTCACGTCGCTGTCGCCCGAGGAGATCAACGAGCGTGCCCGCGCCGAGTCGGAGCGCGCGCTCGCCGCCCTCGACGACGCCGATCCGCCCGAGACCGAGGCGATCGAGTACCTGCGCGACCTCGCAGAGTTCGTCGTCGTCCGCGAACGGTGATCGGAAGAGAGCGTTCGTGCGGTCAGATCCCGGCGCTCAGATCTCGTACTCCGCCTTCTCCATGAGGTCCGCGAACACCTCGGTCCCCATCGCCTCCTCGTAGACGATGGCAGTGAGCATCCCGCCGGGGTAGACGCCGCCGTTCTGGACGTGGTCCACCTTGTGGCAGTGCATCGGGTAGATGCCGGGGTCCGCGTCCGCCGCGAACTCGACGGTGTACCGCTCCGCGGGCGCGACGTTCACCACGTCCTCAGGTAATTGCAGTACCTCGGGGTACGGCGCGCCGTCCTTCTCCACCGTGCGGAACCGGTGGTTGTGCGTGTGCATCGGGTGCGACATGAACCCCGCGTTGACCAGGTGGAGCCGCACCGTGTCGCCCTCGCTGACGACGACCGGCGAGCCGTGGTCGGGGTTGAGCGTGTACGGCGCGACGCGGCCGTTGATCGTGAACGCGTCGGGGCGACGGTCCTGAACGTCGTAGCTGGCGTCCGCGCCGCCGTACGACCGGGAGAGCCGCGTGTCCCAGTCTTTCAGCGTCATGAACTGCTCGACGTCGGCTTCCTCGTACCCCTCGGGGTCGATCCGGAGGATCCCGTACATCCCCATGTCCATGTGCATCGGGGTGTTGAAGTGGCAGTGGTAGAGGTGGGTGCCGGGCACGTCCGCGCCGATCTGGTAGGTGTGCTCCTCGCCAGGCATCACGGTGATCCCCGTCGTGGACGGGACCCCGTCGTCCTTCCATGACTTCGAGACGCCGTGGAAGTGGAGCGTGTGCGGCATCTCCCCGCCGGTGTTGTCGAGGGTGATCGAGAGGTCGTCGCCCTCGGTCGCCCGGAGCACCGGGCCGGGGACGCTCGGCGTCCCGTCGTCGGCCTGGAACGCCCACGTCACCGGCATCTCGACCGGCCCGCCCAGCGATCTCCCGGGGTGGGCCGCGTGTCGGGCGTGGACCGAGCGCAGCGTCACCTCGCGGCCGCGCTCGTCGAGGTCGACGACCTCCGGCGACCCCGTCTCCGGGAGCGTCGGCCCGTCGTCGGTCGCCGGCGGGTCCGCGTCGTCGCCGGCGCTCGCGGTGGTGGTGGCCTCGTTCAGACAGCCCGCCAGCCCGGCGACGCCCGAGAGCCCCGCGGCCTGAAGGATCGTTCGTCGCGCGAAGCCGCCGTCGGAGACGGAGTCGTTCTGCGACATGTCTCAAGCGAGGGGGTGGGGAGAGATAACCCGGACGCGGCTTCCCGGTTCGAGACACGACGAGCGAACCAGTTCGTCCGCGAGCACATAAATGCGGCAGCGACCGCGGCGACCGGATCGCTCAGTCGTCCGCCGGCTCCTCGGCGGCCGCGTTCTCGCCGATGGGCTCGCTGTCCCAGTAGGCGTGGTCGTCGTCCGTCCGGAAGCAGGTCGCCGTGCGCTCCTCGCCGAGGTCGTACCCCGGGGGGGTCGACTCCCGGCAGGCGGCCCGCGCCTCCGGACATCGGGTGTGGAACCGACACCCGCTCGGCGGGTTCCGCGGCGAGGGCACGTCGCCGCGGAGCGTGGTGAACTCCTCGTCTCGCGCGTCCGTGCTCGCTCGCGGGACGCTCGACAGGAGCGCCTTCGTGTACGGGTGGGCGGGGTCGTCGAAGATCTCCTCGACCGGCCCGATCTCGACGATCTCGCCGAGGTACATCACCGCGACGCGGTCGCAGACGTGGCGGACCACGCCGAGGTTGTGCGCGATGAAGAGGAACGTGAGCCCGAAGTCGTCCTGAAGGTCTTCGAGCAGGTTCAGGATCTGGGCCTGAACGCTCACGTCGAGGGCGGACACCGGCTCGTCGAGGACGACGAAGTCGGGGTCCAAGGCGAGCGCGCGGGCGATCCCGATCCGCTGTCGCTGCCCGCCGGAGAATTCGTGGGGGTACCGGTCCATCTGGTCGGCGGACAGCCCGACGCGTTCGAGCAGGTCGCGGGCCGTCTCGCGCCGCTCAGCCCGGTCGGCCACGTCGTGGATCCGCAACCCCTCAGTGACGATGTCGCCGGTGGTCATCCGCGGGTCGAGACTGGAGAACGGGTCCTGGAACACGATCTGGGCGCGCCGGCGGAACTCCGTCAGCTCCCGCGACCCCATGCCCCGCACGTCCTCGCCGTCGAAGGTGATCTCGCCGGCGGTGGGCTCGCGGAGCCGCAACACCGTCTCGCCGGTCGTCGACTTCCCGCAGCCGGACTCGCCGACGAGCCCGAGCGTCTCGCCCTCGCGCACGTCGAAGGAGACGCCGTCGACCGCCTTCACGCTCTCCGACTCCTGTCCGAGCAGGCGGTCGACGAGCGACGGGTCGTCCGCGTAGTACTTTTTCAGCCCGTCGACGGAGAGCAGCGAGTCGCTCACTCGCCGTCACCTCCGTCGGCCGCGACCCCGTCGTCGGGATCGGCGGCGTCGCCCCCGTCGAAGTAGCCGTCGGGGAGCGCGTCGGCCGGGTCGTACTCGCGGTCCGCGAGGACGCACTTGGCGCCGTGGTCGGCGGCGGCGTCGACCGTCGCCTCGGGCGGCTTGTCGAGGCACGCCTCCATCGCCTTCGGGCACCGGTCCGCGAAGTAACACCGGTCGCCCATCTCGGCGTCGATCAGGCTCGGGACGTTGCCCGCGATCGGTTCGAGCCGCGCCCGCGGGTCGTCCACGTCCGGGATGGAGCCGAGCAGCCCCCGCGTGTACGGGTGAACGGTGTCCTCGAAGACGGAGTCGAGCGTGCCGCGCTCGACGATCTCGCCGGCGTACATCACGCAGACGCGGTCGCACATCTCGGCGATGACACCGAGATCGTGGGTGATGAGCACGATGCTCATCCCGCGGTCCGCCTGGATCTCTTTCAGCAGGTTCAGGATCTGCGCCTGGATCGTCACGTCGAGGGCGGTCGTCGGCTCGTCGGCGATCAGCACGTCCGGCTCGCCGGCGAGCGCCTGCGCGATCATCGCGCGCTGGAGCATCCCGCCCGAGAACTGGCCGGGGTACTCGTCGACGCGCTCCTCGGGGTCGGGGATCCCGACCTGCCCGAGCAGCTCGACCGCCCGGTCCATGCTCTCCTCGCTGGTGTAGTCGCGACCGGGGACGATCCCGTCGAGGAGGTACTTCCCGAGTCCGTACCCCTGCGTCCGCGAGCGGGTCGAGCGGGGGTTCGCCCGCGCCCGCCGCTGCACCTCGACCGCCTCGGCGATCTGTTCGCCGACGGTGATCGAGGGGTTGAAGCTGCTCATCGGGTCCTGGAAGATGACGCTGAACGAGGGGCCGCGCAGCGACCGCCGGACGCTGGGCGGCACGGTCCGGAGGTCGACGTGGTCGCCGTCGACCCCGACCCCCTCGGTCCCGCGGAACTCCTCGGCGAGGTCGGGGTCGCGGTACCACACCTCGCCGGCGGTGATCCGGCCCGGGGTCTCGACGAGGTCGACGAGCGACAGCGCCGTCACGGACTTGCCGGAGCCGGACTCGCCGACCACGCCGAGGATCTCGTCCTCGCGGAGGTCGAACGACGCCGACTCCACCGCGTTGATCTGCCCCTCTTCGGTGAAGAAGCGGGTCGAGAGGTCCCGGACCGACAGCACGTCGCCGGGCGCGGGCGCCCCGCTCGGCGTCGCCGCGCCGAGGCGTCCGGCGTCGGCGGTCGCGGCGGGGTCGCTCGCCCCGCCGTCGGTCGCCGCGGTCGGCTCGCTCCCCGCCGGGTCGTCGTCCGGCCGCTCGGCGTCGCTCATGCGGCACCCCCTTCGCCCTCGATACCGGGGTCCAAGGCGTCACGCAGCCAGTCGCCGAGCAGATTGATCCCGATCACCGACAGCATGATCGCGAGCCCGGGGATGGAGGCGATCCACCACTGGCCGGAGGAGACGTAGTCGCGCCCCTGCGCGATGTCGAAGCCCCACGACAGCGTGGTCCCGGAGAAGCCGAGGAACGACAGCGAGCTCTCCAAGAGGATGATCGCCGCCACCTGTACCGTCCCGAGGACGATGATCGGCGTGATCGCGTTCGGGAGGACGTGCCGGAGGATGATCGTGTTGTCGCCGGCGCCGAGCGCGCGCGACGCCTTCACGTACTCCTGCCCGCGCAAGGAGAGCGCCTCCCCGCGGGCGACGCGGGCGAACCACACCCAGTTGACGAGGCCGACGACGATCACCACCGTTATCGGCAATACGAAGCTGCTCGGCATCTCCGGCGCGAGGCCAGCGACGACGAACGGGTCGGGGACGTTCACCGCCGCGCGGCCCCACAGCCCGATCAGCGCGACCGCCAACACGAGCGAGGGGAACGCGAGGCTGATGTCCGCGATCCGCATCAGCGCGTCGTCGACCCGTCCGCGGTGGTAGCCGGCGAGCAGGCCGACCGGCACCCCGATCGACGCCGCCAAGAGCGTCCCGAGGACGCCGACGACGAGCGAGGTCCGGGCGCCGTACACCACTCGCGAGAACATGTCGCGACCGAGCCCGTCGGTGCCGAACACGTGGGCCGGGTCCGCGGTGATCTCGACCTCCTCGGTGACGGTCTGGATCTCGCCGTCGACCATCTGCGAGGAGGTCCGCTCCTCCGTCTGCGAAAAGCCGATCGGCGGCAGCTCGCTCTGGTTGAGCTGTTGGTCGTTCGGGTTGTGGGGCGCGATGAACGGGGCGAACACGGCGGCCAACACGATGATCACCACCAGCGCCAGCCCGAGCTTCGCGAGCCCGCTCTGTCTGAACTCCTTCTTGAGATTGCGAATGACACGTGAAGAGACCATGTTAGTCGGTCACCACCTCCGGGTCGAGGTAGGCGTACACAACGTCGACGAGGATGTTGACGAGGACGAAACTCGTCCCGATGACGATGAGGCTCCCCTGGAGCGCGGGCCAGTCCCGCTGGTTGATGCTCTCGATGACCAGCGTGCCGAGCCCGGGCCAGGAGAACACCGCCTCGGTGATCACGGCGCCGCCGATCAGCGTCCCGAGCTGGAGTCCGAGGACGGTGATCACGGGGATGAGGGTGTTCCGGAGCGCGTGTTTGTATCGGATCAGCGTCCGCGGGAGCCCCTTGGCGCGCGCGGCCTGGACGTAGCCCTGGCTGAGTTCGTCCAGCATCCCGGACCGCGTCAGCCGGGTGATGAGCGCCATGAAGTAGGTCCCCAAGGCGATCGCGGGCAGCGTGATGTACGCGAGCCACGTCAGCAGCGTCCCGACGAACGGCTCGGCGTTGACGACCGAGAGGGCGACGTCGCCGACGTCGACCCCGCGGCCGCTGGTGTTGAAGATGTTGAACTCCACCGCGAAGATCAGGATGAGCATGATCCCGAGCCAGAAGTTCGGCGTCGAGATGCCGCCGAGCGACAGCAGTGTCGCGCCGTAGTCGACCGGGTCGTTCCGGTTCGTGGCGCTGATCACGCCGAGCGGGATCGCCAAGACGATCGCCACGACGCTCGCGGCGACGGCGAGTTCCACGGTGGCGGGGAGGCGTTCGAAGACGAGGGTCGTGACCTCCTGTCCGCGGATGTAGGACCGGCCCATGTCGCCCTGGAGCAGCTCGAAGACGTACCGTCCGTACTGGACGTACAGCGGCTGGTCGAGCCCCAGTTCGGCGGCGATCGCCTGCCGCGTCTCCTGTGACGCGTCGAGCGGCGCGACCGCGTTGATCGGGCTCCCGGGGGTGACGAACCGGAGCGCGAACACGACCGTGATGACGCCCCAGACGACGCCGATCCCCTGGAGGCTTCTTTTGAGTGCGAATCTGCCGAGTGACATTACTAACGATATGGAGAGGTGAGTCGCGTTACTGCTGGGTCGCCGTGTCCGGGTCGATGAACTCGTCGGCCCGCGGTTCCCAGGAGATGTCGCTGGAGACGCCGTAGACGCTGAACTGCTGGTGCATGAACACCCACGGCGCGAGGTCGTGGGCGAGCTGGTTCGCCTCCTGGAGGATGTCGACGCGCTCGTCGGGGTCCTCGGTCGCCTCGGCGTCCGTGAGCAGCCCGTCGAGCTCGTCGTTTTTCAGCACCGTCAGCGCGCCCTCGGAGGAGAGCAGCGGCGTCAGCGTCTGGCTGCCGTCGAACTCCGCGTTCCCCCACCCGAGGAGGTTGAAGTGCGGGCGGTCCTCGATGTTCGGCGCAGTGACGTCCTGAACGAGCGAAGAGAACTCACGCTGTTCGACCTCACAGGAGACGTTCGACAGCGAGTCGATCTGGCTGGCGGCCGCCTGCGCGATCTGGACGTCGCGGAGGTACCGGCCGATCGGCGTCTCAAGCGTGATTTCGACGCCCGCGTGCCCCGACTCCTCGACGAGCCGCTCGGCCTCGTCGGGGTCGTACGGATACGGGTCGATGTCGGGGTTGTAGCCGACGTGGCCGTCGAGGGTCGGCTGGGAGGTGATGTTGCCGAAGCCGTTGAGCACGTTCTCGATGATACTCTCGACATCGACCGCGTGGTTCATCGCCTGCCGGAACTGCTGGCTGGAGAACGGCTCCACGTCGTAGCGCATCTGGAGGAAGATGATCCGCGCGCTCGCAACGGAGTTGATCGTCGCCACGTCGGAGCTGTTCACCCGCGACACCTCGTTCGGCGGTACGTTCGTCACGATGTCCGTCTCCTCCGCGAGCAGCTGGTTGACCCGCGTGCTCGACTCGCTGGAGGCGGTCATGGTGAGCTCGTCGACCTCGGGCGCGCCGTCCCAGTACTCCTCGTTGGGCTCGTAGACGACTTGGTTCCCCGACTCGTAGTTCGTGAGGCGGAACGGCCCCGTCCCGTTGGCGTTCCGGTTGATGTAGTCGCCGCCGTTCTCCTCGACCCACGACTGCTGCATGATCGGGCCGTTCGTCGCGAACAGCTGGAAGGCGATCGGGTTGAACCCCTCGAAGGAGACCGTCACCTGCCCGTCGCCGGTCGTCACCTCGTCGACCAGGCCGAGGTCGTTGGACTGCGGGCTGACGATCCCGACGTCCTCGAAGACGATCCGGCGGATGCTGTACCGGACGTCCTGCGGCGTGACCTCGTCGCCGTTGTGGAAGGTGATCCCGTCGCGCAGCATAAACTGGACGCTACCGTCCTCGGTGCGCTCCCACTCGTTGGCGAGGCCGGCGATGATGCCGCCCTCCTTGTCGCGGTCGAGGAGGCCCTCGTACAGCTGGCCGACGATGATCTCGGTGTTCGTCTCGGCGTGGTCCTGCGGGTCGAGCCCGGAGTCCATCTGGCCCATGGTGACGCCGAGTTCGAAGCTGTCGCCGCCGCCGTCGCCACCGTCACCGCCGTCGCCGCCACCGTCGCCGCCGTCGCCGCCGTCGCCGCCTCCGGAACAGCCTGCGAGACCGACAGCACCGGCCGTTCCGGCGTACTTGAGCACCGTCCGCCTGTCGACATGATCGTCGTTGTCAGTAGGCATAGGCGATCCCATACGATAGAGAGTTATGAACCTACCGGCAGACCCGGCCCCTTTCGGCCCGACTGCCAACGGTCCGTCGACGGTAGCGCAGACGGGTCGGGGGCGAGCGCGGGTACGCGGGACAGGCACGATACGAGTCGGAAACCGACGCTTATGTACGGACGTGGGCGGTAGCCGCGCGACATGGACGTACCCGATCCCGGACCGCGGTGGGGAGCGGTCGAGGAGGACGCGGAGTCGACGGCAGCGGCGTACCGAGAGCGCGGCTGGACCGCCGTCGCCGGACACCCCGGACAGGTGAACCCGGTCGCCGACGCGGCCCGCGTCGACGTGTTGTTACCGGAGTCGGAGTTCGAGGCGGCGCTCGAGGCGGTCGACGAGGCCGCGATCGACGGCGTCGACGTGTACGCGGGCGCCGCGGACGGCGTCGCGTACCGGCTGGTGGTCGCGACCGACGAGGCGGCGGAGGTGGCGCTCTGTATTCCGACGTACATCGGCGACGAAGACCTCGCCTCGCTGCGCGCGGCCGCGGCGGCGAACGGCGCGCTCACGGTCCGGCTGCGCCCGCTCGACGACCGCGACCACGTCGCGATCGCGATCGACGACCCCGCGGTGTTCTTCGACGCGCCCGAGTCGTGAGAACCACACTCGTGGGGTGTTCTCCCCGCGTGTGACTTCGACATGTTCATACTTGTGCGATCGCGATCATTAGTATGAACCGCGCAGAGAAGGCGGCCCTCCAGCTACAGGCGGTCGCCGTGTTGCGGATGCTGAAGGAGACGCGAACGTACGAGGAGCTGTCCGCGGTGACCAGGCTGCCCGCTGGCGACCTGAACCGGTACGTGAACGGGCACGTCCTGCCCGGCACCGACCGCGCGAGCGAGGTGGTCGAGTCGGTCGGGCGCGAGGCGCTCGCCGACGAGCTGGTCGCGCGCGTCGAGTTCGACGACGAAGGCTACGTCGACAACTCCGGCGTCGTCTTCGACCAGTCGTTCCTCGACCTCGTGGCGCCTGTGGCGGCGGAGACGTTCGAGTTCGAGTCGCCGGACGTGGTGTTGACGGCCGCGACGGACGGGATCACGCTCGGCGCGGCGATGGCCTCCTTCTTCGACGCGCGCCTAGCGTACGCGAAGAAGTCGAAGGAGACCGCCGTCGAGGAGTTCATCGAGTCGCGCCAGCGGCTCGCTTCGGGCATCGAGCTCACCTACTACCTCCCCGCGAGCGCCATCGACGCCGGCGACACGGTGTTGGTCGTCGACGACCTGATCCGGTCGGGCGAGACTCAAGAGCTCCTCTTGGACATCGCGCTCCAAGGCGACGCTGACGTTACCGGCGTGTTCGCGCTCATCGCCGTTGGCGACGAGGGGATGGACCGCGCGCGAGCGATCACCGACGCGCCGGTCGGCGCGCTGACCACGTTCGAGTAGCCACGTTCGCGCATACTCTTCGAGAATAAACAGGACTTTTTCGCGTTTTAATGCGCGTTTGTGTATATCTGAGCGCTTCGTTCAGCAAAGCTTATCACTCGATCCCGGGGAACATCTACCCGTTCAATGGGCCTTTCAGACACGCTCGCCGAGCGGTTCGACGTGGAGTCGCACGGGTCGGACGTCCGCACCGAACTGGTCGCCGGGCTCACGACGTTCCTCGCGATGTCGTACATCATCGTCGTGAACCCGTTCATCCTGGCCGACGCGATCCAGATCCCCGGGTACGAGTTCTTCGAGGTGGTCCAGATGATCGCCATCGCGACCGTCCTCTCGGCGGCGGTGGGGACGGCCGTGATGGCGCTGTACGCGAACCGGCCGTTCGGGCTCGCGCCCGGGCTCGGGCTCAACGCCTTCTTCGCGTACACCGTCGTGCTGGGGCTCGGCGTGCCGTGGCAGACGGCGCTGGCCGCCGTCTTCGTCGAGGGGGTCCTGTTCATACTCCTGACCCTCGTCGGCGCGCGCGAGTACGTCATCCGGCTGTTCCCGGAGCCGGTGAAGCGCTCGGTCGGGGCCGGCATCGGCCTGTTCCTGCTTTTCATCGGGCTTCAGGAGCTCCAGATCGTCGTGCCGGACGAGGCGACGCTGGTCACGCTCGGCGGCGTCTTCGCGAACCCGTGGGCGATCCTCGGGGTCTTGGGGCTGGTGCTGACGTTCGTGCTGTGGGCGCGGAACGTCACGGGCGCCATCGTCATCGGCATCGCGACCACATCGATTGCCGGCTGGGCGCTCACTCTCGGCGGCGTCTTCGCCCGCGGGACGGTCACGCCGGAGACGCTGCCGTCGGCGCAGTACGACATCACGCCGCTCGCGGGCGCGTTCGTCGACGGGCTGGCGAACATCGACCCGCTCACGTTCGTGCTGGTCGTGTTCACGTTCTTCTTCGTGGACTTCTTCGACACCGCGGGGACGCTCATCGGCGTCTCGCAGTTCGGCGACTTCCTCGACGATGACGGCGACCTCCCCGACATGGACAAGCCGCTGATGGCCGACGCCGTCGGGACCACCTTCGGCGCGATGGTCGGCACCTCGACGGTGACGACGTTCATCGAGTCGTCCGCGGGCGTCGAGGAGGGCGGTCGCACCGGGCTCACCGCCCTGGTCGTCGCCGCGCTGTTCCTCGCGTCGCTCGCCGTGATCCCCGTCGTCGCCGCGATCCCCGAGTACGCCTCCTTCATCGCGCTGATCGTCGTCGGCGTGATGATGCTTCAGGGGCTCGTCGAGGTCGACTGGGACGATCCCGCGTGGGCCGTCTCCGCCGGGCTCACGGTCACCGTGATGCCGTTCGCCTACTCCATCGCCGACGGGCTGGCGGCCGGTATCGTCGCGTACCCGATCATCAAGCTCGCGGTCGGCGAGGGCGACGAGGTCGCGCTCGGGCAGTACGCCATCGCCGCGCTGCTGGCGGTCTACTACGTCCTCTCGACCGCCGATCTCATCCTCTGAGCGGGGCCGGGCGGGGCTCCTCCGGGCGCCTCGGCGGAGTCCTCTTGAAGCGTCGGAACGCAGACGGGAATGAGCGATCCGACCCATGTCTGACGCACCCGACGACGCCGACCGTTCCGTGACCGTCGCGGACCGCGAGGGACACGCGGGCGATCCGGTCCGCGAACTCGCGCTCGACTGCGTCGTGGCCGGCATCGAGGCGGCGCACCCGGCCGGAGTGGTCGACGACGCCCTCGCGCTGGACGGCGACCGGCTGACGGTCGCGGGCGTCGAGGACGCGAACACGGCCCACGACGACGCGACGGCCGCCTACGACCTCGCCGCGTACGACCGCGTGCTGGTCGTCGGGGCGGGCAACGCGGCGGGCCACTTCGCGGCCGCGGTCGAGCGGCTCCTCGGCGGCCGGATAGCTGAGGGCGCGGTAGTCACGGACGACCCCGTCGAGACCGAGCGGGTCGCCGTCCTCCCCGGCGACCACCCGACGCCGAGCGAGACGGGCGTCGAGAGCGCCCGTCGGGTGCGGGCGCTCACGGCCGACGCCGGCGCCGACGACCTCGTGATTGGCCTGCTCACGGGCGGCGGGAGCGCGCTGCTGGCCGCGCCCGCCGACGGGATCGGGCTTGACGACCTGCGCGAGACGACCGAGGCGCTGCTGGCCAGCGGCGCGACTATCGACGAGATTAACGCGGTCCGCAAACACCTCTCGGCGGTGAAGGGGGGACGGCTGGCCCGGGCGGCCGCCCCCGCCGACGTCCTCGGCCTCGCGATCAGCGACGTGACCGGCGACGACCCGGCGGTGATCGCGAGCGGCCCGCTCTCGCCCGACCCGACGACCTACGCGGACGCGAACGCGGTCCTCGACCGGTACGGGGTCGACACCCCGGACGCCGTGACCGCGCGGCTCGACCGCGGCGCCGCAGGCGAGGTCGCGGAGACCCCCGAGACGGGCGACCCGGCGTTCGACGGCGTCGGGGTCCGGATCGTCGCGAGCGCGCGGACGGCCCTGAACGCGGCCCGGGAGGTCGCCGCGGCGCGGGGGTACGACCCGCTCGTGCTCTCCTCGCGGGTGCGCGGCGAGGCGCGGGAGGCGGCGAAGACCCACGCGGCGGTCGCCGAGGAGTGCCGGGCGGCGGGCGACCCGGTCGCTCCGCCCGCGGTCCTCCTCTCGGCCGGCGAGGTGACGGTGACGCTCGGGGCGGACCCCGGCGAGGGCGGGCCGAACGGGGAGTTCGCGCTGTCGGCGGCGGCCGAGCTCGACGCGTCGGGGCGCGACAGCGAGGGGATCGCCGTCGCGAGCGTCGACACCGACGGTATCGACGGCGCGACGGACGCGGCCGGCGCGCTGATCGACGACCGCCTCGTCGGCGACGGCCCCGAGGCCACCCTGAGCCGCGATGCGGCCGCGGCCGCGCTCGACGAGCACGACGCGTACCCGCTGCTCGACGGGGCGGACGCGCTGGTCCGCACGGGACCGACCGGGACGAACGTCAACGACCTGCGCGCGGTGGTGGTCGGCGGACGCGTTGCGGGGTCTGAGGCGAGCGGATCGCGTTCGGAAGGGACTAAGTGACGGCCGGCGAATTTTGCGGCATGCAGACGCTGCTCCTCAACGCAGACGACGTAGACGAGAACGCCGAGATGGACCGGGTAATCGACGCGGTCCGCGGCGCGTTCACCGCCTACGAGCGCGGCGACGCCAAGATGCCGGCGAAGTCGTACATCGACCTGCCCGAGTACAACGGCGACTTCCGGTCGATGCCCGCCTACCTCGACGTCCGCGAGGAGGACGTCGCCGAGGAGACGGCGACCGGCGACGGGTGGGACGCAGCCGGGATCAAGTGGGTGAACGTCCACACCGACAACCCCGCCGACCACGACCTCCCGACCGTGATGGGGACGATGATCTACTCCGACCCCGAGACGGCGTTCCCGCTGGCGGTCCTCGACGGGACGACGCTGACGATGAAACGCACCGGCGCGGCCGCCGCGGTCGCGACCGACCACCTCGCCGTCCCCGACGCGAGTTCGCTCGGGATCGTCGGCGCCGGCGTCCAGTCGTACACCCAACTCGAAGCGATCTCGACGGTGCGGGACATCGAGGAGGTCGTCGTGAGCGACCTCGACGAGGAGCGCGTCGCCGACTTCCTCGACGCCTTCGGGGGCCGGTTCGACGTGCGCGCGGGCTCGGTCTCGGAGGCGGGCCACTGCGATATCCTCTCGACGGTGACGCCGGTCGAGAGTCCGATCGTCGGTCCCGAGGACGTGGGCGACTACACGCACGTCAACGCGATGGGCGCGGACGCGGAGGGGAAACACGAGCTCGCGGACGACCTCCTCGTCGACGCCACGGTCGTCATCGACGACCACGAGCAGTGCACCCACTCGGGCGAGATCAACGTCCCCTACGCCGCGGGGACGCTCACCGACGACGACATCTACGGCGAGATCGGCGAGATAGTCGTCGGCCGTCGGGCGGGCCGTCCCGGGACGCCGGGGACCCCCGCCGACGCCGACGGCGTGAGCGGCGTCAGCGTCTTCGACTCGACGGGGCTCGCGATTCAGGACGTGGCGGCCGCGCGCGTCGTCTACGAGCGCGCCGACGAGCTGGACAACGGGTACCCGTTCGACCTGCTGGGCCTCGACGGCTGAACGACGGGCCGCTTTTGTCTCCTCGCCGCGTACGCCGGCCGTGAGACTCGTCAGCGTCGCGGCGCTCGCGGAGAACCGGGTGATCGGGAGAGACGGCGAGGTGCCGTGGCCGCACATCGAGGCGGACGTGCGGCAGTACCGCGAGCGCGTCGCGGAGTCACCGGTGATTCTCGGCCGACGCACGTTCGACTCGATGCGCGGCGACCTGCCCGGACGCCGCCAGATCGTCGTGAGCCGGAGCGTCGACGCGGTCGACGCGCCGACGGCGCTCGTCGCGAGCGGCGTCGAGGAGGCGCTCGCGGCGGCCCGCGACGTCGTCGGGGACGCCCCCGCCGAGCGGGAGCGCGTGCCCGCCGAGACCAGTCCGGCGTCGGGGCCGGTCGAGGCGTCGGACGAGGGGGACGAGACGGTCTACGTCCTCGGCGGCGGCGGCATCTACGAGCTGTTCCAGCCGCACCTCGACGGGATGGCCCTCAGCCACGTCGAGGGCGCGTTCGACGGGGACACGTACTACCCGGCGTGGGACGAGGCGGAGTGGGACGTTGCCGAAGAGACGGCGTACGACCGGTTCACGCTGCGCGAGTGGGTCCGTCGGGCGCGCTGAGCGGGTTTCTCTCGGCCTTTTCGATCGCCCGCGACAGCGACTACGCCCCGCCGTCGCGCTCGGCCGCGTAGCGTTCGAGCTGGACGGCGGTGCTGTCGGCGAGGCGCTCGACCGCGGACTCGACCCCGTGCTCGCGGGCGTCGACCGACGCCTCGGCGGCGAGCGTCCGGACCGTGTCGAACGGACCGATCCGCGCGCCCGTCGTGGCCGCCGCGTCCTCGGCGTCGAGCAGCTGGTCTATCGCGGTGCGGTAGCCGGGGTTCTCGTTGAACCACCCCTGGCGGTCGAGCCGGTCGATCGCGCCCTCGTGGACCGGGAAGTAGCCGGTCTCGCGGTGCCAGCGCGCCTGCCGTTCCGGGGCCGCGAGCCAGGCGAGGAACGCCGCGGCGGCGCGCTGCTCCGCCGGCGACGCGCCGTCCGCGACCCACAGCGATCCCCCGCCGACGACGACGCCGTGCCGCTCGTCGGCGACCGGGAAGTAGCCGACGCCGACCGGGAAGGAGGCGCCCTCCCGCACGTCGACCATCGCGGAGGTGGAGCCGATGAGCATTCCGGCGCGCCCCTCCTGGAACGCCTCGCGGGCCTGCCCGCGGGCCTCGATGCCGGGGTCGTGGTACAGGCCGTCGGCGGCCATCTCGGCGATCCAACGGTAGATCCGCTCGCCGACGGGTCCGTCGAACCGGCTCTCCTCCGGCGTGCCGCCCCGACCGTTGTCGGCGTCGACGAGGGGTTCGCCGGCCTCGGCGAACCACTGCTCGATAAACCACGAGTACGTCGCGAACGTGATCCCCGTCTCGGTCGCGCCGCGCTCGACGAGCCGCTCGGCGCAGCGCCGGACCTCGTCGAACGTCTCGGGCGGGTCGTCGGGGTCCAGTCCGGCCCGCTCGAACGCCGCCCGGTCGTAGTACAGCACGGGCGTCGACGCGTTGAACGGCATCGAGTGGAGCACCCCGTCCGTCCGGTAGTAGTTCGCTACGGGGTCGAGCAGGTCGTCGGCGCCGAGGGCGACGCCGGAACCGCTCGCGGCGGCGGGCCCGCCTCGGGCGACGCGCCCGGATTCGGCGTCGAGGAGGCGCTCGACGGGCGTGAACGCCCCGCTGTCGAGCGCGCGCTGGGTGCCGATCTCGTAGAGGTGGGCGATCGCCGGCGGCTCGCCCCGGTCCGCCGCCGCGAGCGTCGCCTGGAACGCGCCGCGGTAGCTTCCCTTCGAGGCGGGGCGGACCGCGACCCCGTCGGTCTGAGCGGCGAACTCGGCGGCGAACTCGTCGAGGAGCCGCGCCTTTCGGCCGCCGAACGCGTGCCAGAAGTCGAGGACGACCGCATCGTCGTCGGCGGTCCCGTCGGCGTCGTACGCGTCGAGCGCGTCGTCTAAGGTCCCGGTCCGGTCGGCGAGCGTCGACGCGCCGGCGGCCACCTCCGCCAGCGACGTCTTCTGCGCGTGCGCGACCGCGGTGGCGTCGCCCGCGTCCGCGGCCGTCTCCTCGGCGAGGTCGCCGACCGACTCGACGGCGTCGACCACCGCCTCGATCGAGGTCGCCTGGTCGTCGGTCGCGTCGCGGATCTCCGCGACGCCGCTCGTCGTCTCCGAGACGTCGTCGGCGAGGTCGGTGAACGCCTCCAGCGCCGCCTCGGCCGTGCGGATCCCCTCGTCGGCGCGCTCGCGCATCTCGGCCATCTCGTCGACGGTCGCGTCCGTCTCCGCGCGAACCGACCGTATCGACGACTCGATCTCGCCGGTCGCCTCTCGCGCCTCCTCCGCGAGGCCCTTGACCTCCTCGGCGACCACCTCGAAGCCGGCCCCGGCCTCGCCGGCGCGGGCGGCCTCGATCGAGGCGTTGAGCGCGAGGATGTTCGTCTCGTCGGCGATGTCCTGGATCAGGTCGGTGACGTCCTCGATCGCCGCGACCTCCGACTCCAGCGTTTCGACCCGTTCGAGGGCCTCCTCGGTCCGCTCGTCGACGACGCGGAGGTCCTCGATCGCGGCCGTCGCGGCGTCGGTCCCCTCGTCGGCCCGCTCGGCGACGTCGGCCGCGGTCTCGGCCACCTGGTCCGCGGAGGCGGCGACCTCCTCGGTGGCGGCCGAGACGGTCTGGAGCTCGCTCGTCGCGGCCGCGATGTCGTCGCGCTGGCGGGTCGCGGCCGACTCGATCTCGTCGACCGCGGCGTACACCTCTTCGCTCTGGTCTTTCGCCCGGTCGACGTTCGACCGGACGTGCTCGGTCGCGCCAGCGACCTCGTCGCCGAAGCCGTCGGCGTCGGACACCGTCTCCGCGACCCCCTCGACGAACTCGTTGAGCGTCGCCGCGAGCGCTGCCGCCTCGCCGTCGGTCTCCGCGGCCGGGAACCGGGCCCCGAGGTCGCCGTCGGCGAGCCGCTCCGCGACCTCCCGGAACGCCTCGGCCGGCACGTCGCAGTCGGACGTTCCCGACGGGTGCGCCGCCTCCGACGAGACGCCGCCGTCGGTGGTCGCGTCTGGCTCTGTCGTCGAGCGGTCTCCGTCGGCGGCACCGCGATCGGACGTGCCGCGAGCGGAGCCTGTGCGTGCGTCGTCACTGTTCATTTGTCGTCACTCTCCGGCCGGGGTACATAAGATCGAGAGTCAGATTATTCCGACTGATAGCGACCGCGCGGACGGGAGGGGCGGGCGGGAGCGAGCGCGACGGCGATGCCTGCTCAGGCCGACGGCTCCGCGTCGTCGACGGGCTCCGCGAAGCCGAACCGCGGCTTGACGTCGGTGACCTCGACCGCGAGCGTCTCGCCGACGTCGGCGTCGACGAACAGGGTGTAGCCGTCGACGTAGGCGATGCCGTCGCCCTCGTCGCCCTCCTCCTCGACGGTCACCTCGATCCGCTCGCCCTCGGCGACCGGCGAGGTGGTGTACCCCTTCGCGACGAGGTACACCTCCGAGGAGGCGTCCCGCGAGGCGGGCGGCGAGACGGTCCGGACGTACTGGAACGACTCGCTCACGTCGTCGCGGAAGGCGTCGAGGTCCTCGCCCTGGAACACCTTCACGACGAAGTCGCCGCCGGTCGCGAGCAGTTCGTCGGCGGTGTCGAGCGCCTGCCGCGCGAGGTGGACCGAGCGGGCGTGGTCGAGGGAGTACTCGCCGGTCATGTTCGGCGCCATGTCGCTCGCGACGACGTCGGCGCCGCGCTCGCCGACCGCCTCGCGCAGGTAGTGCCGGGTGCGCTCCTCAGTCATGTCACCGCGGATCGTCTCGACGTCGCCCTCGTCGAGGTCCTCGATGCGCTGGAGGTCGACGCCGACGACGGTGCCGCCCTCCCCGACCTCCTCGGCGGCGACCTGGAGCCACCCGCCGGGCGCGGCCCCGAGGTCGACCACGGTGTCGCCGGGGGCGAGCAGGTCCGCCTCCTCGTCGAGCTGTTTCAGCTTGTAGGCGGACCGGGCGCGGTACCCCTGCTGTTTGGATCGGTTGTAGTAATCGTCTTTCCCGCTCATGGCGTCATCACCGCAGGCGGACGCGGGGCCACCGAGATCGGGGTGGAGGTAGCGCTCATACCCGTAACGACGGGGGCGACCGGGAAATGAACGTCGGATGCGGGCGACGGCGGCACAGTGCGACTCGACCGAGATCCGCCGCGGCGTCTCCCCCGGAATTTCGCCGTGATGAGCGGAGACACATCGGTTGCGGGCGTCAATTGTTTTTTCAGCATCCGGTCTTTACGATGGCCGTTCAGATGACCACCGCAGGCGAGTCGACCGGCTCCACGGCCCGGCCGCGGGCGGACCTGCGCGCCGAGTTCGCCGACCGCGACCTCGACCGCCACCTCGCGCTGTTTTACGAGTCGGCGGCGACGCAGCTCGACACCGTGGCCGCGTTCCTCTCGTACGGGCTCGAGACCGGGCATCGGTGCGTGTACCTCGTCGACGCGAACCCCCGATCGCGGATCGAGAACGCGCTGCGCGCGGAGGGCGTGGACGTGGCGGCGAAGCTCGACGCCGGGGACCTCGCGATCCGCGACGCGTCGGAGGTGTATCTCGACGAGGGCTTCGAACGCGACGGAACCGTCGCCGAGCTGCGGTCGGAGGCGGAGCGGAGCGCCGCCGAGGGGTACGAGGGGTTGTGGGTCGCCGGCGAGAACACGTGGGCGTTCGACGGCGAGACATCGTTCGACGAGGTCGTCGACTTCGAGGTCGCGTTCGACGCCGCGTGTCCCGACTTCGCGGTGACTGCGCTGTGCCAGTACGACCTCCGTCGGTTCGACGAGGCGGCGGCCGCGAAGGCGCTTCGAACCCACCAGCAGATCGTTTACGACCGCACGCTGTGTGAGAACCCGTTCCACGTCTCCCCCGAGGAGTACCGCTCCGAGGAAGGGGGGGCCGACGCCCGGATCATGCTGAAGCAGGCTCGCGGGGTCGCGGAAAGCAACCGAGAGCTTCGTCGGCGCGAGCAGCGGCTCAGTGTGCTCAGCAGAGTGTTACGCCACAACATCCGGAACGACCTCAACGTCGTTCGTGGGGCACTCGAAGACTTGACGGGAAGCGAGTCGCTGACCGCCGCGGAGGCCGACCTCGTCGCCGCCGCCGCGAGACACGCGGACGCCGTCATCGAAACGGCCGAGAAGGCCCGGTACATCCAGCAGACCATCGGGAGTTCGGAGGTCGAGCCAACCCCTCTCGGGCCGGTGATCGAGCGGGCGGTCGAAGAGGTGCGGTCGGAGCACCCGAACGCACGGATCCGGACCCCCGACTCCTCGGATCAGGTCGTCCTCGCGGACGTGAACCTCGACATCGCCCTCGAAGAGGCGATCCGGAACGGAATCGTCCATCAGGACGATCCGGCGCCGACGGTCTCCGTCGCGGTGTCGACCCCAGCGAGCGAGCGGGTTCGCGTCGAGGTTCGGAACCCCGGGTCGATACCCGACCACGAGCTCCGGTGTTTCCGCGAGAGGGGTGAGACGCCGCTGGCCCACGGGAGCGGGCTGGGGCTCTGGCTCGTTCGATGGATCGTCGAGTCGGCTCACGGGACGGTCGAGTTCGCCAACGACGACGACCGAACGCGGGTCCGGTTCGACCTGTACCGGGTCGCCGACTGAACGCCGATCAGCCACCGTCGACCCGGGTCCGGCCGACTCGCCGCCCCTCGTCCGCGCCCGCGCCGTCGACCGCGAACCCCAACGCCGCGTAGAACTCGGCTAGGTCGGCGTCGAACCGGGCGGTGACGGTCTCGACCGCGGGGTCCGACTCGGCCCGATCGACCGCGGCCGCGACGAGCCGGGAGCCGATCCCCTCTCCTCGGCGCACCTGCCTGACCGCGACGGCGTCGACGTGGAGCCGGTCGGGATCGGGCCGCACGGCGACCAGCGCGCCGACGACTCCGCCGGTGCGCGTCGAGCGCGCGACGATGACGTCTCCGGCCGCGATGCGGTCGTCGACGGTGGCGGCGTCGGTCTCCAGCATCGCGGCGTCGAGGATCCGGAGGACGTCGAGCCGGTCGGCCGCGGTCGCCGGCTTCACGGTCACGTCCTCCGGCGCGGTCGGAAGGTCTCGGTCTTCGGTCACGCGTCGCCCGTCGCGCCGCCCTTGATCAGCCGGAGCACTCGGACCTCCTCGGCGTCGACGACGCGGTCGCCCGGGACCGGCGAGCCGTCGACGAGCGCCGACGCCTCCTGCGGGTGGTAGCCCGCGGCGCGGATCAGGTCGTTGTACGTCGCGTCGGCGGCGAGGCTGTACTCGTCGACCCCCTCGCCGACGACCTCGACGGTCACGTCCATGAGCGCGGTAGCGGGCGGGCGGGCGTCAATCGCACGGTTTCGGCGGGGCGCGTCGAACGCCTCAACCGGCGTCGGGGGCGCGGCCGTTCCACCTCCAGAGGAACCACCCGACTGCGGCGGCGATCGCGACCGTCGCCAGCGCGCCGGGGCGGGGGACCGCGCCGGTCCACGCGTTAACGACGATCAGGCCGCTCGCGGCCGCCGAGACGCTGAGGACCGCGGCCGCGTCGCGGGCGAGGTCCGCCTCGCGCTCCGGCGGGAGGTCGCCGTCGTAACCGGCGATCAGGTCCACGGCGCCGCGGCGACAGATCGCCCACGCGAGGAGGAGACAGAAGCCGGTGACGTGGCCGACGACGACGGTTTCGACGATTGCCATGGCGGAGGGAAATGCTGCGGCGTGGCGGGGGAGTTGATCCGGCGGGAGCGATTCGAGCGGTCCGGCCGGCTCAGCCGTCCAACTCTTCGCGGAGCAGCCCGTTCACCTGACCGGGGTCGGCGCTGCCGCCGGTCGCCTGCATCACCTGGCCGACGAGGAAGTTGATCGCGCCCTCGTCGCCGTCGTGGTAGTCGCTCACGGCGTCGGGGTTCTCGTCGATGGCGGCCGCGACGGCGGCCTCGACCTCGCCGCTCTCGGCCTTGCCGAGGTCCTCGCGGTCGATGACCGTCTCGGGGTCGTCGCCCTCGTCGAGCATCTCGCGGAGCACGACCTCCTCGGCGTTCTTCACCGTCAGCTCGTCGGCGGCGACGAGCTCGATCAGGCGGGTGAACTCGTCGAGCCGCCCCTCTACGTCCGTGATCGCCATCTCGCGGTAGTTGAGCTCGCCGAGCAGGTTGTCGGCGACCCACGTCGCGGCGAGGTCGGGGTCGAACTCGCTCGCCACGTCCTCGAAGAAGTCCGCGACCGCCTTCGTGGAGGTGAGCTTGGAGGCGGCCTCGCGGTCTAACCCGTACTCCTCGCGGAAGCGCTCGCGGCGGGCGTCGGGGAGCTCCGGGATCGCGATCTGTTCCTTCCAGTCGGCTACCTCAAGCGCGGGCAGGTCGCCCTCGCGGAAGTAGCGGTAGTCCTTCTCGGCCTCCTTCGACCGCATGCCGACGGTGACGCCGCGGTCCTCGTCCCAGTGACGCGTCTCCTGTTCGATCTCGCGGCCGCGCCGGAGGACGTTCTCCTGTCTGGTGACCTCGTAGGCGAGCGCCTGCTCCGCGCCCTTGTGGCTGGAGATGTTCTTCACCTCAGCGCGGTTCACGTCGTCGAGCGCGTCGCCCGTGATCGACCCGTCGTCGGCAACGTGCTCGGCGGGGACGAGCGAGACGTTAGCGTCGACGCGCAGGCTCCCGTCGCGGCCGGGGTCGAACACGCCGAGGTACTCCAGAACCTCCTCCAGCTTCGCGAGGAACGCGCGCGTCTCGGCCGGCGAGCGGAAGTCCGGCTCCGTGACGATCTCCATCAGCGGCGTGCCGGCGCGGTTGTAGTTCACCAGCGTGTGGGTGGCCGACTCGATGGAGCCGCCGGCGTGCTGGAGGCTGCCGGGGTCCTCTTCGAGGTGCGCGCGGGTGATCCCGATCGTCCGCGGGTCGCCGTCGACGCGGACCTCCAGCTCGCCGTCGGCGCAGATCGGCGCGTCGTACTGGGTGAGCTGGAAGTTCTTCGGGAGATCGGGGTAGTAGTAGTTCTTCCGGTGGAACGTGGTCGTCTCGGGGATGTCGGCGTCGATCGCCTTCCCGACCTTCACCGCGGCCTCGACGGCGGCCTCGTTGAGGACGGGGAGCGCGCCCGGTAGCCCGAGGCAGGTCGGACAGGTGCGCGTGTTCGGCGCCTCGTCGTCCTCGGGCTCCGTCGAACAGCCGCAGAAGATCTTCGTGTCGGTCTCGAGCTGGACGTGGACCTCCAACCCGATCACGACCGTCCGGTCCGTCGTCGCGGCCTGCGTACTCATTACCCGCCCGTTGTGAGCGGGTCGCCTAAATCGTGTCGGGACAACGGCCGCCGGGGCGAACGCCCGACGACGCTCTCAGATCCGAAAACCCGGTGGGAACGATTATCAGGAGGCCGCTCGTACCTTGCGCGATGAGTGAACCGACGACCTTCGCGGGCCCCGGCCGGGCCAGTGCGACGACGCGCCAGCGGCCGCCGCTCGGTCGCGCGAGACGAGCGGCCAACAGGGTGGATGGCCGCTGAGGGACCCGCCGGCCGCGGGCGACCGCCGCGGTGCCGTTCCGTAACGGATGTCTGCTGAGCCGACGCTCCACCTCGGCGAGCCGGTGGACGCGGCGTGGGGAGAGCTCCCCGCGGAGACGCGCGTCCGCCGAGCGAGCGAGGTCGCGAGCGACGCGGACCGGGACCCGGACCGGAGCGTCGATCCGGCGAGGGTCGTCGTCAGGCTGTTCGACGACGAGACCCGAGGTGACCGCGACGCGCCGGAACTGAACGGCGACGGGGCCGCGAGCCGGGGGATCTCGGTCGAGCGCGACGCGGCCGCGCTCGACCGCCTCGAATCGGTCCGCAACCGCTACCCGGACGCGGCCGTGCTCGCCTACTCGGCGGGCGACGACGCGGACGCGGCCATCGACGCGAGCCGGCTCGGGATCGAGTACGTGTCCGGGCGACGGCTCGCGGCCGATGGCGAGACGCTCGCCGACCGCGTGGAGGCGATCGATGGCGGACGCGACGACCGCGACGGAGCGGGGACAGAGCCGGCACACGACGGACCCGGACCGGAGTCACCGGACGCAGGCGGACCCGAACCGGAACCGACGACCGCGGGCGGGCCCGAACCGGAACCGACGACCGCGGGCGGGCCCGAACCGGAACCGACGACCGCGGGCGGGCGGGAGTTCCTCGAACCGTTCGTGCGGATCGTCTCGGACCGGTGCGCCGACCTCGACGAGCAGGTCGACGCCCTGCTCGACCTCGGGCGAGACTACCTCGACCTGTCGATCGGCTACTCGTCGCGGGTCGAGGGCGACTGGATCGAGATCCAGCGGTACCGGGACTCGACCGGGCTTGTGGAGTCGATCGCGGCGGACGAGCTCGACGACGACGGGACGCTCCCGCTGGAGCTGACCTACTGCCGGCGAACGGTTCGCGGCGGTGCCGGCGCGGGACCGGAAAGCGACGGGGCGCCCGGAAGCGGCGAGGAGAGCGGAGGCGACGGAGCGACCGAAGGCGGGTCGGAGACCGGAGGCGACGGCGCGGCCGAGGGCGACTCGGGCGTGGTCACGATCACCGACCCAGAGGCGGCGGGGCTGGCCGGCGATCCGGCGTACGAGCGGTCCGGCGTCGGCAGCTACGTCGGCGGTCGGGTCGTCGTCGACGGCGAGGTATACGGGACGCTCTGTTTCCTCGACGTCGGGCCCCGCGACCGCCCGTTCGACGCGTCGGAGCGGCTGTTCGTCGAACTGCTCGCGGAGTGGCTCGGCGGCGCGATCGAGCGCGAGGTGGTCCGCGAGGAGCGGGCTGCGGCCGTCGACCGGTTCGAGGAGACGCTCGACCGGATCGAGGACGGGTTCTTCGCGCTCGACGACGAGTTCCGGTTCACCTACGTGAACGAGGCCGCCGCGACGCTGCTCGACCGCGACGCCGACGAGCTGATCGGCGCCGACATCTGGGCGGAGTTCCCGGCGGCGCTCGGGCGGAAGTACGAGCGGAACTACCGACGGGCGATGGAGACCCAAGAGGTCGTCTCCTTCGAGGACCGGTACGAGCCGCTCGACCTGTGGACCGACGTGACCGCCTACCCCTCGCCCAACGGGCTCTCCGTGTTCTTCGCCGACGTCTCCGAGCGGAAGCGCCGCGAGCAGACGCTCGAACGGCTGCTCGGGACCGTCGAACGCGTCCAGCGGGAGAGCGACGCGGACGGGGTCGCCGAGCGGCTGGTCGAGGCCGCGGACCAGATCCTCGGCTACCAGATAAGCGGCGTGCGGCTCTTCGACGAGGACGCGGACCTGCTCCGCCTCGCCGCCACGAGCGAGGGGATCGGCGACGCGTTCGCCGCCAGCCGGGACCCGCGACCGCCGAGCGAGGGGATCACCGGTGCGGTGTTCCGAGACGGCGAGACGTGGGTGTGCGACGACCTCGCGACCGACGAGCGGCTCGCGTCGATCGGCGGCGGCCCGTCGAACGGCGACCGGACCGAGTACCACGGGATGCGGTCGTTCGTCGCGGTTCCGCTCGGGGACCACGGCGTGTTCATCGTCGGGTCCAGAGAGCCGGACGCCTTCGGCGAGAGCGACGTCAGCGTGCTCGAACTGCTGGCGACGAACGCCGTCGCCACGATGGACGCCAACGACCGGCGCCGGCGGCTCCGGACCTACGAGGACGCGCTGAAGAACGTCGACGACATGGTGTGCGTCCTCGACGGCGACGGCGCCGTCACCTACGCCACCGGGCCGTTCGCCGAGTGGGTCGGCGCCGGCGGCACCGGGGACATCGTCGGTCGGCGGCTCGACGCGCTCGTCGCCCCGGACGACGCGGAGCGCGTGGTAGACGCGGTCGGCGCGCTCACCGGCACACCGGCCGAGGTCGCGGGCGGTCGAGAGCCGACGAGGACGGTCGACCTGAGCGTCGAGCGCGACGGCGATCGCGGACCGCGGCACGGCCGACTCCGGCTGTCGTCGCTGTCCGACCGCGGGGGCGGCGTCGTCGGATCGCTGTCGGACACGACCGACCTCTTCCGGACGCGGACCGAGCTGTCGGCCGAGCGCGACCGCTTCCGGCGGCTGTTCGACCGCATTCCCGACCCGGTGATAGAGGTCGTCTTCGAAGACGACGAGACGGTGATCGACGGCGCCAACCCGGCGTTCGAGGCGCAGTTCGGCGTGGACGAGGCGGCGCTGCGCGGCCGGACGATCGAGGCGTTGGACATCCACGACTACCGGCTGGGAGACAGCGTCGAGGCGAGCGCCGTCGAGGCGGCGGACCTCGACGCGCTGGTCCGCGAACACGGCTTCGCCGCGGAGGAGATCAGACGACAGACCGTCGAGGGGCCGCGGGAGTTCCTCTTCCGCGGCTTCAGCTACGAGACCGAGGGCGACCGACGCGCCTTCGGCATCTACACCGACATCACCGACCGGAAGCGCCGCGAACGCTACGTGCGGATCGTCAACCGGATCCTCAGGCACAACCTGCGGAACGAGCTGAACGTCGTGTTCGGCTTCGCCGGCGAAATCGCCGATCGGACCGACGACGACCGGATCCGCGACTACGCCCGGCGGATCGAGACCACGGGCAAGCGGCTGACCGACGTCGCCGAGGGGGCCGGGACCCTCCGGGGGATCGTCGAGGAGGGGTACGCGACCGACCCCGAGCCGGTCGACGTGGGACCGATCGTCGAGGCGGTCACCGCGCGACACGCGGCCGATCGGCCGGACACGCGGATCACCGCCGACGTGCCGGCGGGGATCGCGGTGCGCGGCGACGACCGCCTCTCGGTCGCGATCGATCACCTCGTCGAGAACGCGGTCGAACACGGCGGCGACGCGCCGCGCGTCGCGGTGAGCGCCGAGCGCGACCTGGACGGCGGGGTCGTGCGTGTGAGCGTCGCGGACGACGGGCCGGGGGTGCCGACCGCGGTACGGGAGGTGATCACCGGCGTCCGCGAGGTGACCCAGCTACAGCACAACACCGGCGTCGGGCTGTGGATCGCCGCGTGGGTCGTGGAGGCGTACGGCGGCGAGATCCGGTTCGACGACGGCCTCGGCGGCGGGGGAACGACCGTGACGCTCGTCCTGCCGGCGGCGGAGTGAGCGGGGCGGGAGAGAGACGAGCCCCTCCGCGTTCCGACCCGTTTATTGTCGGCCGCGGCCCTTCTCGGCGTATGACCGACGACGACCGACGACGCGAGCTGATCGCGGCGCTCACCGCCGCCGACGCCGTCCGGTTCGGCGAGTTCGAGCTGTCCCACGGCGGGACGAGCGACTACTACGTCGACAAGTACCTCTTCGAGACCGACCCGGACGCGCTGACGCTCGTCGCCGAGGCGTTCGCTGACCGGCTGGCCGACGCCGACGCGAAGCTGGCGGGAGTCGCGCTGGGCGCGGTCCCGCTGGTGGCGGTGACGGCCGCCGAGCTCGGTCGTCCGTACGTCATCGCGCGCAAACAGGCGAAGGAGTACGGCACGGGCAACCGGATCGAGGGGCACCTCGGCGACGGCGAGGAGGTCGTCGTGATCGAGGACATCGCCACCACGGGGCAGTCCGCTGTCGACGCGGTCGAGGCGCTGCGGGAGGCGGGCGCGACGGTGGACCGCGTGCTGGTCGTCGTCGACCGCGAGGAGGGCGCGGAAGCGCTGCTCGCCGAGCACGACATCGAGCTGGAGTCGCTGCTCACGGCGACCGAACTGCTGGCGGAGCGGGACGAGAACGCGGAGTAGCGGCGATAGCGGCGGTCGTCGCGGGAGCTACGCCTCGGCCGCGTCCACCGTCGGCACCGCGACGCGGTCGAGCACGTCGGCGATCACGTCGCGCTCGTCGACGTCGTTGACGGCCGCGTCCGGCGTCAACACGAGCCGGTGGGCGAGCGTCGGCTGCGCGACCCGCTTCACGTCGTCGGGCGTGACGAACTCACGGCCGGCGATCACCGCCGCCGCGCGGGCGGTCTCGAAGAGGCGCTGTGTCCCCCGCGGGGAGACGCCGGCCTCGACGCGGCGGTCCTCCCGGGTCGCCCGCGCGAGCGCCGCCGCGTAGCGGAGCAGATCGTCCTCGACGCGGACGGACTCCGGCACCTCCCGCAGCGCCGCCACGGAGTCGGGATCGAGGACGCGCTCGACCGTCGGCGACTGCTCGACGCGGCCGGCACGCCGCCGGAGGAGCTCTAACTCGCCGTCCTCGTCCGGGTAGCCGATCGAGGTCTTGATCGTGAAGCGGTCGAGCTGGGCCTCCGGCAGCGGGAACGCGCCCTCGCTCTCGACCGGGTTCTGCGTCGCGATCACGTAGAACGGGCTCGGCAGGGCGTGCGTCTCGCCGTCGACGGTCACCTGCCCCTCCTCCATCGCTTCCAGGAGAGCGGCCTGCGTCTTCGGCGGGGCGCGGTTGATCTCGTCGGCGAGCACGACGTTCGCGAAGATCGGCCCCGGCGAGAAGCTGAAGGAGCCGTCGCGCTCGTCGAACACGTTTGTGCCGGTGACGTCGGCCGGCAGGAGGTCCGGGGTGAACTGAATCCGCGAGAACTCCAGACCGAGCGCGGTCGCGAACGAGCGCGCTGAGAGGGTCTTTCCGGTGCCCGGCACGTCCTCCAGGAGGACGTGGCCGCGGGCGAGGATGCCGAGGGTGACGCGGTCGAGGAACTCGCGGTCGGCGACGACCGCGCCGCCGACCTCGCTCACGACGCGGGCGCAGGCGTCGGCCGCTTCGGGGACGTCCATATCCACCGCACGGGAGCCGGGCCGAAAAGCGTTGTCGGCGGAACGGTGGGGTGACGGACCGGCGGTCCGAGACCGCGCCGCGACCGCGATCGAAACGCATAACAGCGGAACCGGCCAACGTCGAGTCGAGCCGAGGTAGCCTAGCCTGGCCAAGGCGGTAGATTCGAAATCTACTGTCCATTCGGACACCGGAGTTCAAATCTCCGCCTCGGCGCTTCTCTCAGTTTCGCCCGGCGAGCGACAGCGCCGCCGTTGCGCTCCGGGCGATGCGCCTACCCGATCAGCGCGGCCGCGAGGAACATGCCGCCGGCGGCCGCCGGCGGGATGGTGAGGTTGTCGTCGACCGCCACGCCGCGGATGAGCGGCGGGAGCCCGTCGGCGATCGCCGCGGGGATCGCCCCCGCGAGCGCGACGATCACGCCCGGATCGGGGCCGAACTCGGGGATCGCGTACGGGACGGCGATCCCGAAGCAGACGAACACCATCGCCGCCACCACCGGGAGGCGCTTCGGCTCCGTCGCCGCGTTCTCGCCGAGCCCGCCGCTTATCGGGTCGCCGACGGAGAGCATCCACATCGCGGGTACGGCGAAGACGGGCGCGAAGACGAGCGCGGTCGCCGCCATCCCGGCCTGATACAGCGCGTACCCAGCGATCCCGTCGGCCTCGTAGTCGCGGACGAGCGCGTCGTACAGCGGGGCGAGCGGGCCGACGGAGTCGGCGAGCCGCAGCGCTTCGAGAGCCCCGGCGATCGCGACGCTGAGGATCAGCAGTCGCCCGGTGGTCTCCCAAGAGATCCAGCCAAGTAAGAACGGGACCGGGTACAGCGTGCCGCTGGCGTGGACCAGCCGCCGCTCGAACTCCACGCGCTCGCGCCACGCGGCGGCCGGGAGACGCACGCCCTCAGTTCCCCGCCGTCTCGACGTCGGTGTCGACCGCGTCGTACCGGTCGGCGACGGACGCGAACGGCTCGCCCTCCCGGAGCGCCGTCAGCTCGTCGGCGAGGTGCGCGACCGGGATCCGGACCTGCGCCGCGGAGTCGCGCTCGCGGAGCGTGACGGTGTCGGGCCCGTCGCCCTCGATCCCGTCGCGGTCGACGGTGACGCAGAACGGGGTGCCGACCTCGTCCTGCCGGCGGTAGCGGCGGCCGATCGAGCCGGAGTCGTCGTACGCGACCGCGAGCCCGGCGGCCCGCAGGTCGGCCGCCACCTCGTCGGCGAGCCCGGTCAGGCGGTCGTCGTTGGTGACGAGCGGGAAGACGGCGGCGTCCTGCGGCGCGACCTCGGGTTCGAGCGAGAGGTAGGTGCGCTCCTCGCCGTCGACCTCGTCCTCGCTGTAGGCGTGCGCGAGCAGCGTCTGGACGGTCCGGCCGACGCCGAACGACGGCTCGACGACGTGGGGCGTGATGTGCTCGCCGCTCTCGGTCACCGCCTCGACCGAGAAGTCCGCGACGTCGACGTCGACCGCGTGCGTCTCGGCGTCGTCGCCCTCGCCGACCGTCACCTCGACCGTCTCGCCGTCGAACGCGTCGGGGTCGCGCTCCGCGAGGGCTTCGAGCGCCTCGGCGACCGCGGCGGCGTCGCCGCCGAACTCCGGGCCGAGGACGGACATGTCGGGGTCGACGGTCGCGCGCTCGACCGTCTTCGGCTCGTCGTACCGTTTGAACACTGTAAACGAGTCGTCGCCGTACTCGTCGTGCTTCGAGAGGTCGTAGTCGCCGCGGTACGCGAAGCCGGCGATCTCGATCCAGTCGCCGTCGACCTCGCTCTCGGCGTCCCAGCAGTCGGCGGCGTAGTGGGCGCGCTCGCCGGCGAGGTGCTGGCGGAAGCGGAACCGGTCGAGGTCGACGCCGACGCGCTCGTACCACTCCTGCGCGACGCCGAGGTAGTAGCCGACCCACGGGGAGCCGATGACGCCCTCGTCGACCGCCTCGCCGACCGTCGTGTCGAGGTAGTCGCCGTCGTCGGCCTCCTGCTCCGTCGCGGGGTAGAGGCAGACCTCCACGTCGCGCACGCGGTCGAGCGGCGGCTCGTCCGCCTCGGGGTCGATGAACTGCTCCAACTCGGCCTGCGTGAACTCGCGGAGGCGGAGGAGCCCGCCGCGCGGCGAGATCTCGTTGCGGTAGGCCGGGCCGATCTGGGTGATCCCGAACGGGAGGTTCCCGCGGGCGTACTCCTTCAGCCGCGGGAACTCCACGAAGATCCCCTGGGCCGTCTCCGGCCGGAGGTAGCCGGGTTGGGCGTCGCCGGGGCCGATGTCGGTCGCGAACATGAGGTTGAACGCCTCGACCGGCTGGCCGGCGAGTTCGGTGCCGCAGGCGGGACAGGCGATGTCGTTGTCGGCGATGAGCTCGGCGACCTCTTCGCCGGGCAGCGCCTCGGCGTCCTCGATCTCCGTGACGTCCTCGACGAGGTGGTCGGCGCGGTGGGACGCGCCGCACTCGGGGCACTCGACGAGCATGTCGTCGAACCCCTCCAGGTGGCCGGAGGCCTCGAACACGGCCTCTGGCATCACCGTCGGCGCCTCGATTTCGCGGTTCCCCTCGCGGATGGTAAACCGGTCGCGCCACGCGTCCTCGACGTTCCGCTTGAGCGCCGCGCCCTGCGGGCCGAACGTGTAGAAGCCGGCGGTGCCGCCGTAGGCGCCGTTCGATCCGAAGAAGAAGCCCCGGCGCTTCGCGAGCTCGGCGAGCACGTCCGCGGCCATTATAACCCCTCCAGCAGGTCGACGTCTCGGACGATCCCGTCCAGATCGGTGCCGGAGACGAGCGGGACCTGCTCGATGTCGTTGCTGATGAGCTCTTGAGCGACCTCCTTGGCCGTCCGCGTGGCGTTGACGGTGATGAGGTCCTCGGTCATGAAGTGGCGGACCGCCTCCGCGGGGATCTCGACGTTCCGGGTCGGGAGGTAGCGCGCGCCCGTCGCCTTGATCCCCTCCCACGACCAGTCGGAGTCCTGGTCGGCGATCGAGTCGCCGGTGCTCGCCTCGCCCTCGACGACGCGGGCGACCTCCAGGATGTCGACCTCGGTGAGCATCCCCGCGGTCGCGGCGTCGTCGTCGAGGACGACCGCGTACGGTACCCCCGAGAGCGCGATCTCGCGCTCGGCGACCGGCAGCGGCGTGTCGGTGTGGGTCGCGTTGACCGCCCGGGTCGCGAGCTCGCCCACGCGCGTCTCGCCGTCGACCTCGCCGCGGGCGATCGCCCGCACCACGTCGGTGACGGTGACGATACCAACGAGCTCGTCGCCGTCGACCACGGGGAGCCGGCGCGAGCCCTCGGCGGCCATCGTCCGGGCGGCGTCGACGATGTCGGCGGCGGCCCCGACGGTGGGGACCTCGCGCATCAGCAGCGCGAGCTGGTCCTCGTCCGGCTGTTCGATCAGGTCGTCGCGCGTGACGAGCCCGCGGTACACCTCGTCGCCGTCGACGTCCTTCACGACGGGCACGGACGAGAAGCCGTGCTCTTGGATGTACTCTAACACGTCGTTGCGGCTCCCGGGTATCTCGACGACGACGAGCTCCGAGCGGGGCGTCATGGCGTCTGCGACGTTCATGCCCGTCTTTCAGCGTGACACCTCTTGTATACTGCGAAGGTGTGCGGAGCCGGACCACCGGCACGCGAGGCCGGGCGGCGACACGCGGGAGCGGTCAGCGGCACGCAGGGTCTAGTCAGCGACACGCGGAGCTGGACCGCCAGCGCGCGGGGCCGGGTCAGCGGCGATCGGACCCGGTCAGGCGGGGCCCTACAGGATCCCGCGAGCCGATGTAGAAACCGACACGTTTCGGCGGATCGTCGTTCGGCGGGCGCTCCGCGGAAAGAACCGTCGGCAGAGCGTCCCCGGAATCTCCGATCCGACGGCCGAATTCGATCGCGTTCGCAACTCTTATACGTACTGTGAACTATTCACAACCATGTCACGGAGTTCCACTCCATGGGACGACCCGGACCCCGACCGCCGCCGGACTGCGCTCCCGACGGACCCGGCGCTCGACGCCGCCGACGCGCCGGACGTGATGGCGTCCGTCGACTCGTCGGCGTCGCGGCCGGAGTTCGTCATCGCGGACGTCTCGCGAGAGGACGCGTGGGTGTCGGTCGACGAGACCGACGCGACCGTCCTCAAGGAGTGGTGTTGAGCGCGTAGCCGTCGCCGAGCAGAGCCGCCGTCTCGTTTTCCCGAATCGGTCCCGCATTACCGGAGCCCGCGGGCCGCTTCCCAGCCGCGGATCAGTGACCCGACCGTCCGGCAGGTCGGCGCCGACACGCCGCGCCGGTCGCCCCGGTCGACGACCGCGCCGTAGATAGCGTCGACCTCTGTGCGGCGTCCGTTCGCCACGTCCTCGTACATGGACGACCGGTTCGCCGCGGTGTCGGTGGCGACGCGCTCGACGGCGTCGGCCGCCCGTTCGTCGGACAGGTCTACCCCGACCGCACGGGCGACGCGGGCCGTCTCGCGGGCGGCCTCGCGGGCGACCTCGCCGGCGGGGCCGTCGAGCGTCGGGCCGTTCGCCGTCCGCGCGAGCGCCGACGGTCCGTTGATCCCGGCGTTGACGGCGAGCTTCTCGAAGCGCCGGGCCGGCATGTCCTCGGCCACGACCGCCTCGACGCCCGCCGCGTCGAAGGCGGCGCCGACCCGCGCGGCCTCGGGGCTCGCGCCGCCGGAGAGCGCCCCGACGACGACCTCGCCGACGCCGGTACAGGTGACGCGGCCCGGCTCGGCGAACCGGGCACCGTAGCTCGCGGTGCCCGCGAGGACCGTCGCGTCGAGCGCGGCGACCAGGCGCTCCTCGGTGAGGCCGTTCTGGAGCGAGCAGACGGCGTCGTACTCGCCGGTCGCGAGCGCGCGAGCGGCCGCGTCAGTGTCGTACGCCTTCGTCGTGACCAAGGCGAGGTCGGCTCGCCGGTGCGTCGCGTCAGTGAGCGCGCGCGGCGCGACCCGGGCGTCGACCTCGCCGTCGATCCGGAGCCCGTCCTCCCGAATCTCCCGCATGTGCGGGTCGCGCCCGACGAGCGTCACGTCGTGTGTACGCGCCAGCAGCCCGCCCACGAGGCTTCCGAGCGCGCCGGCGCCGTAGACGAGCACCTCCATGCGCAAAGGGAGGGGCGCCGGTAGAATAGTGGTAACGGTGAGGTCGGTCCGCCTCGCCCGAGAGCCGACGACCCCGCTCGCCTCAGCCCTTCAACCCGCTCCCGGTCAGCGGGACGACCACGTCCTCGTCCGGGCGGATCTCGCCGCGCTCGCGGAGGGTCCGCAGCGCCGCGGGCGCGACCGCGCAGGTCGGCTCCGTGTAGAAGCCGGCGGCGTGGAGGCGGTCGAGTTCGCGCGTCGCGGCTGCCTCGGTGACCGCGAGCGCGTCGCCGCCGGTGGCGTCGATCGCCGCCCGGATCTGGCGGTCGCGGACCGGCTCGGCGATCTGGATCCCGTCGGCCGCGGCGTTGACCGTCCCGTCCGGGTCGGCGGCGTCGGGGCCGCGGAGCGCTCTGACGATCGGCGCGACGCCGGCCGCCTGCGCGCCGTAGAGGCGGGGGACCTCGTCGATCCAGCCGGCCCGTTCGAGCCGACGGAATCCGCGATAGGCGCCGAGGAAGAGCGTCCCGTGGCCGAGCGGCGTCACGACGGCGTCCGGGGCGTTCCAGTCGCGACGGAGCGCGATCTCGTACGCGACCGTGGCGGTGCCCTCGAAGAACGCCGGGTTCCAGGCGTGGCTGGCGTACCAGGCGCGTTCGCGGTCGTCGAGCGTCGCGACGCACGCGTCCGTCACGTCGCCTCGGCTCCCCTCGACCCAGACCGGCTCGGCGCCGGCGCGGCGGATCGCGCGGAGCTTCGACTCCTTGGCGTCGGCCGGGACGTAGATCTCGGCCGCCATTCCGGCCCGGGCGGCGTATGTCGCGATCGCGGCGCCCGCGTTGCCGGAGGAGTCCTCGACGACGCGCTCGACGCCCAGCTCGCGAGCCCGCGTCAGCGTCGCGGTCGCGCCGCGGTCCTTGAACGAGCCGGTCGGGAAGACGTACTCCAGCTTGAACGACGCGTTCCACGGTGCGACTTCGCTCCCCGCGTCTCCCGAGAGCTCGCGGCCCGCGTCCGCGTCGACGAGCGGGGTCATCCCCTCGCCGAGCGTCACCCGGTCGCGGGGGTCGTCCCCGGCGGCGAGCAGGTCGTCGAACGCCCACAGGCCGTCGCGCGCGTCGAACGATTGGGGGTCGGGCGCGGGACCGTCCGGAACCGGGGGATCGGCGAAATCGAGGGGTTCGCCGCACCGACAGCGCCAGCGGTCGCGGTACGTCTCGCCGCACGCGGAACAGCGGAGTCGCCGGGGGTCTCGCCCCCTCGGCGACGGAGCGTCGGGAGCGCCCATCAGTACGTGTCGACGTTCGTCCCGATCGAGCAGACGTACTCCCCCGCGGCCACCTGCGGGAGCCGGCGCGTCCGCCAGAAGATGCCGTCGGTGTCGGCCGTCACGCGCCCCTCCAGCGCGCCGAAGGTGTCGGTCACCTCGAAGAGGACGTCGCCCGCGGAGACGCGCTCGCCGAGCTCGCACTCGAAACGGACCAGGCCGCCGGCGGGCGAGCCGTACTGATCGAAGCCGCGCGCCCGAGTCTGCGATTCGAGCGCGGCGTCGCCGTCGAGGAAGCCGTAGTGGCGGAGCACGTTGAACACGCCCTCGACGCCGTATCGGATCGACTCCTCGTCCCAGCCGACGCAGCCGCCGAGCTCCGGGTCGACGGTCGGGATGCCGTGCTCCGGGCCGGCCCGCGCGAGCTGGCCGTCCGGGCCCTTGATGTCGAGGACGTGCCCGCAGCCGAACGCCTTCGCGAGCTCCAGGCAGTCGCCGTGGAGCCGGTGGCGGACGCCGCAGCGCACGCGCGTCTCGTTTATCATCCGGCTCGTCGACCCCTGGTGGAGGTCGAGGATGTAGTCCGCGCGCTTGGCGATCTGGAACGTCTCGTGGGCGATCCGCTCGCTCGTCGTCCCGTCGGCGTCGCCCGGGTACCCGCGGTTCATCTTGCGGTCGTCGACCGGGTTCCGGTGTTCGGCGGCCTGGAACGCGAAGTGGTTCACGATGCCGACGACGAGGACCGAGCCGGACAGCTCCGCCGGGTCGAGCCGCGGAACGACGCGGTTGACGACGCCCAACCCGTTCAGCTCGTCGCCGTCGCTCACCGCCTGGACGTACAGCGTCGGCCCGTCGGCCGCGCCGTTGATCGCGGCGACCGGCAGCCGGACGGGGCTCCCGTCTCGCATCTCCCCCACCTCGAGACGGCCCGTGTCCGTCTCGCCCGGAGAGGCGCGGGCCGTTCCCAGCGTTATCATTACGCGAAGGTGGGGCGGCCGGGACTTTATCCGTTCGGTCCGCGGCGATCCGACCGACACAACCTTTATCGCCGCTTTCGCTCAACGGACTGGTACCACCCCCGCGGCGTCGGTCGCCGTCTCCCCGACCGACGGCCGCGGTGAGCCCGCTAATGAGTATCGACATCGACCCGCTGCGCGAGACCGACGGGATAACCGTCACCGACCACATCGAGAACACCCAGTTCGAGGTGTACACCGACCGGCCGGTCGACCCGCGCCGGCGTCCGGAGTCGGACCACTACTTCCCGGTCGACGCCAGCGTCGCAGTCGAGACCGGGGCGATCGAGATCCCGCGGGTCGCGGTCGTTCAAGCTCGTGACGCTGACGGGGTACTGTTGACCCGGGGCGACTGCTACGAGATGCCACGGGACACGTACCACGTCGGGATCGACCCCGCCCCGACGAAACTGTACCTCACCTTCGATGCCGGGTTCTCCGTCTCCACGACCGACCGGACCACCCGGATCGATCTCGACACGCCGGGCACCGTCGGGCTCGGCTTCCGGTCGCTCCACCAGACGCCGGCGGGGACGATCACCACCCCCACGGACCCGGAGTCGCTGATGGACGCCGTCTCCCTGCTCGGCTCCGCGCTTCAGACGACGAGCCCGGAGCGGTCGTTCCCCACTCTGCGGGGTCACCCACCGCTGATCGAGCCCGCCGAGGAGTTCCGCGTCCCGGAACGTGTCGAACCCGTCGAAAGCGGCGTTCGGATCGTCGTCCCGCCCGAGTACCGGTTCCTCTACCCGGTCGTCTCGCTGGCGTACTACTTCGCGGCCGACGTGGTTCCCGGCGACGCCCCGCGGATCGAGGGCGACGGCTGGACCTACCCGCTCGAACCGGGGTTCGAGGAACGGACCGCGCGGGTGCTCCGACAGTCGTTCCACATGGACTGTCTCGCCCGCACGGAGGGATTTTACCCGGTCGACCTCCACGAGCGCGAGACGACGGGCCTCGACCTCGACTGGAAGCGGCTGTACAACCTGCCGCTCGCGGAGCGACTCGGCGAGTACCTCGAAGTCCCCTTCGAAGATATCAAGCCCGAACTGCCGCAGTGGACACTGACGACGGACGTCCGTCCCGACCCGGAGAACGTGGAGATGCTCCCGTTCGTCGCCGGCGAGCTGTCGATTGTCCGCTCGCCGGAGACCGTCACACCGGTTGACGACGACGGCGGTGTCGGCGTCGGCTTCTTCGGCGGCGCGGACCGAAGCCCGTCGGCGGCCACGAGGCGAGAGGTCCCGGTCGGCGGCGTCGCGCCCGACGGCGGCGCCCTCGGCGACGCCGAGTTCGTGCGCGGCGGCGCGAGCGCTGGCGCCGAGAGCACGGCCGACACGAGCGCGGGGACTACCCGCGGCGCCGACGCCTCCGCCGAACGCGGCGGCGTCTCGGCCCAGACAGAGTTCGTCCGACCGGAGCCCGTCGACACCGTCGAGCACGCGTGGGTCGGCGACGGCGTCCCGCTCGACGCGAACAAGGCGACGCTCGACGCGTACCACCGCCGGCTCGAAGCGGGTCAGGTCGAGCAGTCGCGCATCTCCGTCCTCGTCGTCTGTAACGACGAGCAGATGCGAGAGGAGGGGAACGTCGCCGACCTCTACGGGCTCCGCGACATGGTCCAGTTCGACATCGAGGTGCGCCACGACCTCACGCGCACGGAAATGCGCGAGACCCTCGAATCCGACGTGGACTTCCTTCACTACATTGGGCACGTCGACGACCGCGGGATGCAGTGCGCGGACAGCTACCTCGACCTGACGGACGAAGACCTCGAAATCGGCGTCAGCGCCTTCCTGCTCAACGCCTGCCAGTCCTACCAGCAGGGCGAGGCCTTGGTCCACCGCGGCTCGCGCGGCGGCATCGTCACCCTCTCCGACGTGGCGAACTCGCCCGCGACGACACTCGGTCGGATCATCGCCCGCCTGATGAACAGCGGGTTCAACCTCCGCACCGCGCTTCACGTGGCGAAGCGCGAGCTGATCACAGGGCACCAGTACATCGTCGTCGGCGACGGGGGAACGACGATTTGTCAGAGCCGGAGTGGAATTGCCGTTGTTATTGACATAAAATCGAATGATGAGTCATTGGACTTCAAGATGTGTGCCTTTCCGAATGGCCCCTACGGAGTTGGCAGTCTATATGTTCCAAATATAACTAACACGACAAAAAACTATGTCGTACCCTCAAACGCGGTGTTCAATTCTGTAAGTGACAATCAAGTCCGAGAGTCACTTGAGTTAGAGACAGTCCCTGTTTTTTATAATGGAGAACTTGACTGGAGTGACAATTTGAACTTTTTATAGGCTTCTATTACGGACCCGGGTCCGCTGCAGCGATATTCGCCGCCGCGGGCGCCGCCTGCGTCAGCAGCAGCAGCGCGGTGAACAGGACGCCGGCCATTTTCGGGTGCTCTGCCACGTATTCCGCCACACTTTCGTGCATATTCGAAAAGTATCAGGATAAATAAATATTAAGATTGTTCTGCGGTTGTATTATAGAGATATTTGAAGTATAAATAGTTTGTATTAAATTGACATGGCCGCTGAACGCCGAGAAATCGCTCGTTCTGCTCCGATCGACAGCGGCTGAGAACCGGCGCGGTCGCGGGATCCACCGAGGACCGCGTTTTTTCACCGCGCGGCGCGGAAAGGACGGTGCCATGACCGACATCGAAGCGGCGATCCAGGAGGCGTTCGAGCACACGGAGTACGACCTCGGAAACGTCGCGGTCAACCGCCGACAGGTCCGCGTACCGGTGATTCAGGAGGGCGCCGATCCCGACGCGCTCCGGGCGGTGATCGAGGAGGCGCTCGGGGCGGACGCGCTCGCGACCGTGACCGTCACGACGGAACGTATCGCCGGCGAGGACACCGTCGGCACCGTCGTCTCGTTCCGCCATCGGGACTGAGCCGACTGAGGGGCGATTCAAGGGCCAAACGGGGGATTCGGCTCGGACACTTCCGACCGCGACGCGGTACGGTTAACAGGGCGGTACCCGTACACACGGATCACACGATGAGGGCCGAGGACGGACACGACGGCGCACAGTACCTCGCCGGCTCGCCCGTTCGGGTCGCAATACTCCGGGCGCTGCGCGACGACCCGCGGCGCCCGGCGGAGTTGACCGACGCGGTCGACGCGACCCGAACGACGGTCCAACGGATCCTCGGCGGGTTCCGCGAGCGGGACTGGGTGGTGAAACGCGACGCCGCCTACCGGGTGACGCCGACCGGCGAGCGCGTCCACGACGCCTACGAGACGCTCCTGACGGAGGTCGAACGCGGCGAGCGGTACGGCGGGTTCGCCGAGACCCTCGAACGGGCCGGCGTCGACTTCCCGCCGGAAGGGATTCCCGACAGCGACATCACCGTCGCGTCCGAGAAGAACCCCCTCGCGGTCGTCGACCGGCTGACGGAGCTCCTCCACGAGAACCACGGCGGCGAGATCCGGGCCGTCTCCCCGGTCGTCATCCGGCAGTTCAACGACGCGGCGGCCGCGGCGCTCGACGACGGCGCGAACGTGGAGCTGATCATCGACCGCGACGCGGCCGACACGTCGGTCGCGGAGTTCGAACCCGCGACCGACCGCGCGCTGGACGACGACGCCGCGGAGGTGTACGTCAGCGCCGAGCCGATCGAGTACGGGCTCTTCCGCTGCGGTGACGTGGCCTGCGTGGCCGCGTACGACGAGCAGAACAACCCGCGATGCGTCATCGAGTCGACCGACGACGCAGTCGTGGACTGGGTCGACGACGCGTTCGCGTCGCTGCGAGCCGACGCGACGCGGCTCTCGACGGTCGTCGAGCGCGCCTGAGAAGAGACGCAGAGGTCGCTACGCGTCGTCGCCGTCCTCGGCCGCGTCGTCGGCGTCGTCGTCCGGGTCGAAGTTCGCGGGAACGACCGTCGGGTGGTCGATGCCGACGGAGGGCGTGGTGGCGCTCATGGCTCTATTAGATGCTAGGCGAACGACACCCTAAAAATTACCCATAGGCATAACGCATCCGTGTGCGGACGTCGGATGCGCTACAGTTATACAGCGTTACGCGATCTGTTCGTCGTACAGGTCCTGCGCGTGTTCGATGGCGTCCTTCGCGGCCTGTTTGTCCTCCCAGCCGAGCGTTTCGACCTCCTTGCCGGCCTCGAGGTTCTTGTAGGTCGCGAAGAACTCGTCTATCTCGTCGAGGGTCTGCTGGGGGATGTCGTCGAGGTCCTCGATGTGGTCGAATCGGGGGTCCTCGGTCGGCACCGCGATCACCTTGTCGTCCTGCTCGCCGTCGTCGTCCATCTTCATCAGCGCGACGGGGCGGGCCTCAACGACGCAGCCGGGGAACGTCTGGTCCTCGACGAGCACCATCACGTCGAAGGGGTCGTCGTCGTCGTAGTACGACTGCGGGATGAAGCCGTAATCGTACGGGTAGTGGACGTTCGAGTGGAGCACCCGGTCTAAGACGACGCCGGGAATGTCCTTGTCGTACTCGTACTTGTTCCGCTCGCCTTTGAGGCACTCGACGACGGCGTAGATCTCGTCCGGCGCGTTCGGTCCCGTCTCGAGATCTTCCCAGAGGTTGGCCATGTGCCTGATGATGGGTGGATGTCGGGCAAAGTCCTTTCGGGATCGCACGGGCGCACGCCGTCCGAAGCCGTCCGGAGTCGTCATCGGCGGATCGGGCATCACCGGCCCGGAGCGGGCCGAGCGCCGGATTTGGGGGTTTCGATCGGACGCCGAACACCAATTCTGGCTGACGGATCGTCGGCGTACCAGCGGACGCGGAATCGATCGGTCGAACGCCCCGAGCCGCCGGATCGAACGCGCATCCACCGAGAGAGCGCGCCTACCGACGCACTCGGATAAATCCGGGAAGTGACGCATCGCAATGATAGTGACTGTTGAGAAGGATTATAAGTTCGAGCGCCCTCCCTACTACCATGTCAGAGGCACAATCAGTCCCTGATGAGTCGACAGCCGCGAGCGATCTCACCGCGTTCCAGCAGAACATCCTCAGTATCCTGGCCGAGGAGCCCATGTACGGTCTCGCCATCAAGCGGGAGCTCGAGGCGTACTACGGCTCCGAAGTGAACCACGGTCGCCTGTACCCCAACCTCGACGACCTCGTCGACCACGGGCTCGTCGAGAAGAGCGAACTCGACAAGCGGACGAACCAATACGAGCTCACCGACGCGGGCCACGACGTCGTCCTCGACCAGATCGAGTGGGTCCTCGACCGGTTCGTCACCGACGAGGAACGCGCAGACGAGGTCCGGGCGCTGCTCGAGTAACGAGATCCGGACGCGACGCCGGCGCGACGAGCGGCACCGAACACCGAACGAACATTTTGGCACACGGCGCGGCGAAAGCCGCGTTCTCTTTCCGCTGAGTCGCCGCTACGTCGAATGGTCGTCTCCGCGACCGCCGGCCTCGTCGCCGCCGTCAGCGCCGTCGGGATCGGCGGCGCCCGCGTCCGCGGCGGGACCGTCGACCCCGGCCGCGACCGACTCGATCACCGACAGCGACTCGTCGACCGCGGCGAGCTGCTCGTCGGTCGGCCAGCCGTTGCGGACCAGATACTCCTCTCGGAACTCGGTACGCATCGCCGGCGTGGCGTCGTCGACGGGGCGGACGTAGTGGTTGCTCATGAACGCCGCGAACGTCTCGGCGGTCCGGGCGTGGACGTCCGCCTCCCGCTCGGCGACGGCCTCGGCGACCGCCTCGTTGTACGCAGCCACCTCGCGGTAGCGGTCGGCGTCGCCGGGGCCGGACAGCGACACTTCGACGGCGCGCTCGGTGTCCTCGACGCGGTCGAGCTGGACGGTCCCGTCGTCCATCCACTCGTCGGGGTACAACACGAGCGCGTCGTCCTCGTCGCGGACGCGCGCGGTGTAGCCGTACTCGGCAGCGAGGGCGTCGCGCCGCTCCCGGTACTGGTCGGCCGCCTGCTCGATCTCCGGCGTCGGCTCCGCGGACTCGGCCTCGCGGGCGAGCCGCGTGAGCCGCTCCGCCTCGTCGACCGCCTCGACCGGGACGTCCGGGACGCGCTCGTCGTCGGGTTCGGGCGTTTCCGCGGTCGCGGAGTCGTCCGCCCCCTCGCCCGCCGCCGCGTCCATCATCTCCCGCGCGCGCTCCTTCGCCCACTCCGGCGGTTCGTCGTCAGTTCGCGTCATCGAGTGCCTCGTTCGCCAGATCGTCGGCGCGTTCGTTTATCTCCCGCGGTACGTGCGCGATCGACCACCGGTCGAACCGCTCCAGCAGCTCCCGGGCCCGGACGCGACGCTCGCGGAGTTCCGGGTCGTTGGTGTTCCACTCGCCGCGGACCTGCCTGACGATCAGCTCCGAGTCGCCGCGGACGTCGATCGCGTCGAAGCCGTACTCGTCGGCCGCCTCCAGCGCACGGACCAGCGCGGCGTACTCGGCCTGGTTGTTCGTCGCGCGGCCGATCGGCTCGCCGCCCTCGGCGACGACCCCGTCGGACGTGACCAGACACCAGCCGACCGCGGCCGGACCGGGGTTGCCGCGGGAGGCGCCGTCGAAGTAGACGTGCGCGCGCCCGCCGCCGTCGCGCAGCAGGGCGGTCAGGCGGGTGGGGTCGCTCCCCTGGACGACGACCTTGTCGTCGTACGCGACCGCGACGGCCCCGTCGCGGTCGGCGCGCCACCGCTCGTGTGGCGTGTTGCCCTCGTCGATCCGAACGCCCGCGTCGGCGAGGCGCTCGCGCGCGGCGGCCGGGTCGCAGTCGATCGTCGGCATTCGGCCGGACTCCGCGCTCGCCGGACAAAGGGCTGTCCGTCCGCCGCCGGAAAAAAGCCCGAACGGATGAGGCGCAGCCGACACGGGCGGTGCGTCCCTCGATCACGACGCGATGACCGCGTCGGACGTCGAGTCAAACCTGCTGGCGTCGCTCGACGCCGTCCGAGAGCGGTGCGGCACGGTCGTCGTCACCTGTCGCTACCGGTGCGCGACCGGGTCCGAGTTCGGCGGCGAGTGGCGCGGCGTGCCGGTCGGGCCGCTCCTCGACGGGGCGCCGCCGGATACGACCCACCTCCGCGTCGAGTCCGCGGACGGGTACCGCGCGCACGTCGCGGTGCGAGAGGCGCTCGACGCCGTCGTCGCGACGGAGCGCCTCGACGGCCCGGCGGACGGCCTCCCGCGGCTCGTCGGCCCGGGATTCGACAGTTCGCAGGCCGTCAGGGACCTCGCGGCGCTCGCGCCGGTCGCGCTCCCGCCCGACGCCGACCCCGTGCCGGGGACCGTGGGCGGAGACGGGTCGGAGCCGGGCGGCGAGTGAAACGCGAGGGCATAGACCGGGTACCGACGCATGAGTCCCGCGACGCGAGACGCTGGCGCGACGGACGGGTCCGCGGCCGGAGAGTCGCGGGCGGCCGACGACGCGCGGGGAATCGACCGCACCCTCCTGACCGTCGTTGGCGTCGCGGGCCCGCGCGGGTCGGGGAAGACGTCGCTGATCGAGCGACTCGTCGACGCGTTCGCCGCGGTCCGCGAGGCGGTCGACGCGGTCGATCCGCCGGAGTCGCTTGACCGACTAGACGGGCCGGGGGGCGAACCCGCGGCGTCTGGGGGGCGTTCCGACGAATCCGCGTCCGACTGGACGTCGCACGAGGGTATGGCAACAACCCACACGGTAACGAACTTTTAAGTTAAACGGATTGGATAGCATATAAATGCGATGACACGGCCCACCCGGCAACGGGATCACGACCGGCAGCGCGTGGGGGACGAGGACGCCGAGGAAGACGAGATCGACGTCGAGGCGATCGAAGACATCGACGAACTGGACCCCGAGGACTTCGATCCGGAGGATCTCACTCGGACGGCCGACGGGGAGCTGATACACGAGGAGACGGGGATGATCATCGAAGACGAGCAGATCGATCCCGGCCCGGAGTGGCGGGCGTTCAACCACTCGGAGCGGCAGGAGAAGTCGCGCGTCGGCGCCCCGACGACGAAGACGATGCACGACAAGGGGCTGACGACGACGATCGACTGGAAGGACAAGGACGCGTACGGGCGCTCTATCTCGTCGAAGAAGCGCTCGCAGATGCACCGACTGCGAAAGTGGCAGGAGCGAATTCGAACCAAGGACGCGGGCGAGCGCAACCTCCAGTTCGCGCTCTCGGAGATCGACCGCATGGCGAGCGCGCTCGGCGTCCCGCGCTCGGTGCGGGAGGTCGCCTCGGTCATCTATCGACGCGCGCTCAACGAGGACCTGATCCGCGGCCGCTCCATCGAGGGCGTCTCCACCGCCGCCCTCTACGCCGCCTGCCGCAAGGAGGGCATCCCCCGGAGCTTGGAGGAGATTTCTGAGGTGTCTCGTGTCGACCGAAAGGAGATCGGCCGGACGTACCGCTACATCTCCCAGGAGCTCGGGCTGGAGATGCGGCCGGTCGACCCGAAGAAGTACGTCCCGCGGTTCTCCTCGGAGCTGGAGCTGAGCGAGGAGGTCCAGTCGAAGGCGAACGAGATCATCGAGACGACCGCCGAGCAGGGGCTGCTCTCCGGGAAGTCCCCCACCGGCTACGCCGCCGCCGCCATCTACGCCGCGTCGCTGCTCTGTAACGAGAAGAAGACCCAGCGCGAGGTCGCCGACGTGGCGCAGGTCACCGAGGTCACCATCCGGAATCGGTACCAAGAGCAGATCGAGGCGATGGGGATCCACAGCTAACGGCCCCGCGGAAGCGGCACGGTTTTTCTCCTCGACGTTCAATCGCGAGACATGCTGGTCTGCGGAACCCACCGCGGACTGTATCGGCTCGACGGACCGCACGACGACCCGACGCGGACGGCCGAGTGCGGCCGCGTCCACGAGGTCGCACCGAGCGGCGACGCGCGGCTCGCCGCGACCGCCGACGGGCTGTTCCGGTCGCCGGACGGCGAGGACTGGCGACCGCTCGACGGCCCGGACGACCCCGTCTCCGTGCTCGCCGGCCCCGAGACCGTGTTGGTCGGGACCGGCGACGCCGACGTGCTGCGCGCGCGACCGGCGACCGACGGGTGGCGCTTCGACCCGGTCGGCGACCTCGGCGCGCACCCGCACGGCGACCGCTGGCGGGACCGCGCGCCGAGCGGGGCGCCGAGCGTCAGGACGCTGGCCGTCCACCCGGACGACGGCGTCCTCGCAGGGTTAGAGCCCGGCGGCGTCTACGCGTTCGCTGGCGACTTCTGGCGGCGGTACGGGGAGGGCGTCCACGACGACGTCCACGACCTGCGCGTGCTCGGTGACGGGGGCGTGGTCGCCGCCACTGGGAACGGGCTCTATCGGACGGACGGCGGCGACCGGTGGTACCGGCTCGATATCGACTTCCGCGACTTCTGGGCGAACTACTTCCGGGAGTCGGTCGTCCACGACGGCCGCCTCTACGCCAGTGCGAACCGCTGGGGACCGGAGGCGCCCGCGGGCGTGACCCTCTCGGCGGCCGCGGGCGACCCCGCGTTCGACGCCGTCGCCGATCCGTTGCCCGCCGCCGATCCGGCGTTCGCGATCTCCTGGGCGGTCGTCGACGGGGCGCTCGTCGGCGGGACGATGCGGGTCGACGAGGACGGGTTCGCGCCCGAGACGTCGGCCCCGCTGATCCGCCGCGAGGGCGACGAGTGGACCCTCGGGGCCGAACTCCCGGCCGGCGTCACGTCGCTCTCGACCTGACCGTCCCGCGCCGCGGGGCCACGGCGGCGACACCGTCAAGTCCGACTCGCCCCTACGGTCGGCGAATGCGGCTCGACGAGTTCATCGAGTACGAGGCGAACGAGCGGGCCGAGCGGCGGCGCCTCGCGAGCGAGAAGGACTACGGCATCCTCGATCATCTCGACTCCTTCGAGCGGCGCTTCGACGAACACGTCTCCGACGACGCCGTCGTCGGGAGCGTCTCGCCGTCAATCTTCGTCGGCCGCGCCGACTACCCGAACGTCTCGACCGGCCTGCTCTCGCCGGTCGGCCGCGAGGAGCGGGCCGAGGCGTTCGAGACCTCCGCCGCGTGGTACGAGGAGGGCGTCTCCATCTCTGACGTGTTCGACCGTCGGACGAGCCTGCTCAACTCGACGCGGGGGGTCGACGTGGCGGATGCGGGGGCGAGCGGCGGGGTGAAGTCGGTCGGCGGAGGCGGACCGGCCGAGAGCGTTCACGACGCGTGGGACGGTTGGCTGGGCGTCCAGCGCGAGATCGCCATCGCGGACCGGCCGGTCGACGTGGAAATCGGGCTCGACGGCCGGCCGGACCTCGACTTCGAGGTCGGCACGGAAGACATCAAGACGCCGACCGGGCCGCGCGCGGCGGCGCGCACGGCCGACCTCGGCGAGAACCCGCACGTCCCGCGGCCGGTGAAGAAGACGCTCGAAGACGACGACTGGCGCGCGGAGGGGGCGATGACGTACCTCTACCGCCGCGGGTTCGACGTGTACGAGATCAACACGATCCTCTCGGCGGGGGCGCTCGGGCGCGGCGAGAACCGTCGGCTCGTGCCGACGCGCTGGTCGATCACGGCCGTCGACGACACGGTCGGCCAGTTCCTCCACGGGTCGATCCGCGACAACCCGGCGGTCGATCGGATCGAGGTCCACCGCAACGAGTACCTCGGCAACGCCTTCTGGGTGATCTTAGTGCCGGGGCGGTGGGAGTACGAGCTCGTCGAGATGAAGTCGCCCGGGTCGATCTGGAACCCAGACCCCGAAGCGGGGGTTTACCTCGCGGCCGCGAGCGAGGGCCGCGAGGGACGGACCGGCTACGTCGAGGAGACGGCGGGCGCATACTACGCGGCGCGGCTGGGCGTCTTGGAACACCTCGACGACCGCGGCCGGCAGGCGAAGGCGCTCGTCGTGCGCCACGTCTCCGACGACTACTGGGGTCCGGTCGGCGTGTGGCAGGTGCGCGAGGCCGTCCGCGACGCCTTCGAGGGGGAGCGGGGGACGGCGGAGACGTTCGGCGAGGCGGTCCGCGGCGTCGCCGACCATCTGCCCGTCTCGCTCGGCCGGCTCCGCCGGAAGTCGACGCTGGCGGCGGGGCTACAGGCGAACCTCGCGGACTTCGTCGACGCGGAGTGAACCGGCGGGCGAAGGGCCCTCGCCGCCGATCCGTTTTAGTCGCGGGCCCGAGTGGGCGGCGTATGGTCCCTCTCGCCCTCGCGTTCGGCGGCGTCCCCGGCGGTCCGGAGCTGGTGATCGTCCTGATAATCGCCGTCCTCCTGTTCGGGGTCCCCCTCGTTCTCGTCGGGGGAGCGGTGCTCTACCTCACGACTCGGTCTGACGACGGGTCCGAGGACGGTGCGTCCGGAGCGGGAGGGCCCGACGCCGAGCGGATCGCGGATCTGGAAGCGGAGGTCGAGCGGCTCCGCGAGAAGGTGGATGACGGGGCGCACGAGGAGGAGAGCGAGCGGGCCTGAGCGGCGCCGCCGCGTCGACGCACTCGCGGCGCGTCGATCAGTCCTCTGCCCAGTAGTACAGTTGCTCGCGCGGCGCGTCGCAGTTCGGGCAGTTCGCCGGGAGCTGGTCGCCGATCTCGCCCATCTCGCCGCACTCCCAACAGCGCCACATCACGTACGCGGTGCCGAACACGTCCCTGGCGTCGGTGAGCGCCAGCGTGTCGGTGCTCGACGGCGACGCGACGTAGAAGCCGTCGTCGTCGACGCCGCGGATCGACCCGAGCCGCTCGCCGTCCTCGTTGTACACCGCCTGTCCGATGCTCACGTCGGCGAATACGGGTTCTTCCGAGGCCATACGCGGCAATAAGTGCCGGTAGTACATAAGTGTGGTACCAAATGTCACGAAGCGTAGCGAGGAGAGTGGCGGCGAGGGGGCCGGAGCGCGGCCTCGGAGTCGGGACCGGCGGGACAAGCGATTCAACCGGAACAGGAGGTGCGACGGGGGTGGGGAGTCGGCGGAACCGGTCAGGCGACCGGCGTGCGCTCGACGACGGTCCCGTCGACGGTCGGGTACTGTTCGACGATCTCGCCTTCGTCGAGGTCGCCGTCCTCGATCATCTCCTCGAGGAGCCACCACGCGACCTCGACGTGGTTCGACTTGACGGTGTAGAACTCCTCGGGCACGCCGAGCGCCTCGAACCGCTCGGGGTCGGCGAACGCCTTCCCGTAGACGAGCGTCCCGTCGTCGGTCACCTCGTCGAACTCGCGGCGGATGTTCTTCGCCATCCGCTTGAGGCGGTTGCGGTGTTGGGCGGCGTCTTTGAACACCGACGTACAGAAGTACACCTTCTCGTGGCTCGCCATCTCTTCGAGGATGGCGTCGTCCTTCGACCCCTCGACGGCGGACATGTGGCCCTCCTGTAGTTCGAAGCCCTCCTCTTGCATCCGGCGGTAGTTCCCGTCGGACATCTCGAACTCGTTGATGTTACAGAACTCGGCGGCGCCCTCGTCTAAGAACTCCAAGAACTCCGGCTCCGCGCGGATGCCGGGGATCTCGAAGGCGGGGGTGAGCCCCTCCTCGCGGGCGATGTGGAGGATCTCCTCCCACTCGGTGCCGTGCATGTCGCCCCACATCTCCAGCGGCGGGTGGAAGCGGATCTCGTTGAGGCCGGCCTCCGAGAGGCGGCGCATGTTCTCGCGGCCGCCCGTGATGCCCGTGTAGAGGTGGGTGTGGTGGTCCTCGCCGAACTCGTCTTTCAGCAGTTCGAGGTACCGGGTCGTCTTCGCCATCGCCTCCTGCGGTTCGCCGCCGGTGATCGAGGTGCCGAGCGCGCTCATGCGCTTGGCCTCCTCGATCACGTCGGAGTCGGACTCGACCTTCCGCTCGTTGGCGTACACGTCGGTGACGTTCTTCCGGTTCTCTCCGAGGGGGCAGTAGAAGCAGTCCCGCTGGTCGCAGTAGCCGTAGACGAAAAGCACCATCTTCCCGCCCTTGGCGCACTGTTCGCAGCCCTTGGAGATCATCTACCCCATCCTACCGGCCGCGGCCTCAAAAAGCGTCCGAACCGCGCGCTCCCGAGAGAGCCGTTGGCACGGCGGAGCGGCACCGAACACGAAGTATCTACCCCCGCACGGTGTCAGTAACGGCCATGAACCGGAACCCGAACGCCGAGAACGCCGCGGAGAACAGTAACGCGAGCGACGCGGTCACCCGTCGCCGGGCGCTCGCGGCCGGCGGTGCGGTCGGCCTCGCAAGCCTCGCCGGCTGTACCGCGCTCGACGTCGCGACCGGCGACGGGCCCGCGGAGTTCGCCGCCGGCACCGCGACGGTGGCCGACGCGACGCTCTCGGAGAGCGGGTACGAGCTCAACGAGGTGTCCGACGAGACGATCTCTCGAGAGGTCTAGGCGGCCGGACAGACCCGAGAGGTTCGGGTGACGAACACCGTCGCGGAGTACGACAAGGCGGTCGAACTGCTCGGCGAGCGCTGCCAGGCCGCCGTGTTCGCCGCGGTGACGACGCCGCAGATAGAGGTCCTCGGCCGGGCGCTCAACCCGATCGCGGAGATGGGAACCCACGAGCGCGCCGAGCTCATCCTGAGCCGCTTCGAGAACGCGGCGGCTTGGAGCGCGGCTCGGAGTACTCGACGAACGTCCTCGACACCGACGCGGCGGTCGTCGTGTATACGGTCGACGGGGAGGTTGAGGGGACGGGCGTGACCACCGAGCTGGAGCTCCACATCGGCGAGCCGGTCGGCGTTGAGGACGACTTCGTCCTCCCGCTGGCGGCGTACCCGGCCGCGTTCAGCGACGGCGAGAACGTCCGCCGGATGATGAACGGGGTTGAACACGAGCCGACCGACGAGAGCTGACGGCGAGGCGACGTAGTCGGCGGATCGCGTACGACGCGGAGGGGCGACGCGAGCCGAAAACATATGTCGTCCCCTCGCGTAGCCCCGTTCGATGCTGCTCGTCCTCTGCGTCGACCTCGACGACGACCTCGGCCGCAAGACGGGGATCCCCACGCCCGTCATCGGTGACGAGGACGTCACCGAGGCCGCGGTCGCGCTCGCGACCGCCGACCCCGAGGACTCCGACGTCAACGTCCTCTTCCAGGGCGTCAACGTCCACGATGAGCTGGCCGCCGACGGCGAGGGCGTCGAGGTCGCCGCCGTCACCGGCGTCGACGGTCCCGACGTGAAGGCGAACCGCGCGGTCGGCCAGGAGGTCGACCGCGTGCTCGCCGAGCTGTCGACCAGCGAGGAGGTCTCCGCGGTCGTGATCACCGACGGCGCACAAGACGAGTCGGTCCTCCCCGTGATCCGGTCGCGGATGCCGATCGACGGGATGCGGCGCGTTGTCGTCAGACAGGCGCAGGACCTTGAGTCGCTGTACTACACGATCAAGCAGGTCCTCGCCGACCCGGAGACCCGCGGCACGATCCTCATTCCACTCGGCGTCCTGCTGTTGATCTACCCGCTCGTCGTGGTCGCAAACCTCTTCGACGTGGCGGGGGCGGCCGTGCTGGGGATCCTCTCCGGCGCGGTGGGGCTCTACTCGCTGTTCCGCGGGCTGGGGCTTGAAGACAGCGTCGACGGCGCCGCGGAGAGCGTCCGGAACGTCCTCTACACCGGCCGCGTGACCCTCGTCACCTACGTCGTCGCGCTCGCGCTGGTCGTCGTCGGCGGCGTACAGGGAGTCGAGACCGTCGACGCCGTCGGCGGGGTTCAGGGGAGCTCGCTCGCCGCCGGCACCACCCTCGCCGCGTTCGTCCACGGCTTCGTCCAGTGGCTCGGCGTCGCGGGCGTCACCTCCAGCCTCGGGCAGATCACCGACGAGTACCTCGCCGGCCGGTTCCGGTGGCGCTACCTCAACGCCCCCTTCTACGTGGTCTCCATCGCCGTCGTGCTGTTCGCGGTGTCGGGGTTCTTCCTCCCGGACGCGCCGGGCGTGACGGCGCTCGGGCTCTCGGAGCTGGCGATGGCGCTCGCGGCGGGGACGCTCATCGGCGTGTTGAGCACGCTCGCGTTCGCGGTCGCCGAGTCACAGCTCCCGTCGGCCGAACCGGTGTGACGCCGCCACGGCGGCGCCGAGGGCGATCCGCGGCGCCCGCCGCCGGACGGGTCAGGCCGGGCCGGTCTGCCAGCCGATGAATCGGTCAAATCCGTACGTGAACCCGAGGGACAGCGCGGCGAACACGACCCAGCGAAACACGTCGAACGCGCCGGTGAACGCGAGGACGTTGAAGACGTACGAGAGCGACGCTCCGACGAATCCGGCGACGAGGAGGGTACGGCGGTCGTCCATGGGGTCCGCTCGACGCTCCGCAGGTTAGCCCTTCTGTCGGGAAACCGCCCCGACCCGACCGTCTCTCGGTGTCGCCAGCGCGCTCGCGACGACGTGGCAGACTATCGCGGCGTCCAATCGTCGCAGGCTTCCATGTCGTCCATCAGCTCGTCGTAGTGGCCGCAGTAGGGGCGCATCCCGTCGTCGGTCCGGACGTAGTCGAACTCCGCGCAGTTGCCGCAGTAGGCGTCTCCGGGCCCCTCACGCGCGGCAGGAGAGCCGGGCGAGGGCGCGGACTCCGGCGTGGTCGGGGACTCCGGCCCGTCCGTCGGCCCCGCGTCGTCCAGCGGCGAGGTGATGTCGCTGTCGGCGCTGCCGCCGTCGCTCACGCCCGGCGACCCGGGGACGGAGCGACCGCTCGCCCCGGAGCGCCCCCCGCTACTTGTTCGTCCCGGACGGTCCGAGCGCTCGGCGCCGCTCGGCGTTCCGGACGAGTTCCCTCCAGAAGGCGGGCTCGAACGCGACGGCGCGGCGCCCGGGGAGTCACTCTCGGCGTCGTCGGGGCGGTTTGTCTGCGTCTCGATCTCGCCGTCGGGGGTCCCGCCGAGGAGGCCGACGCCGCCGCGGCTCCCGAGCTGGTCGCGGGAGACCTCGACGACCTTCGTCTCGCCCTTATGGGTCACCTCCATCGTGACGGTGCCGCCGGGGTCGTTGCGGGTCTTGAAGTTGGCGACGCCGACGAAAACGCTCCACAGCGTCGTCGCGGCGCCGAGGAAGTAGACGCCGGCGGTGGGGAGGGTGAGGTTGGTCAGCTCCGGGCGCGGGCCGCCGACCCACTGCTGGGGGTACGCGTGCGCGAACAGCGCCACGCCGAGGCACATGACGGCCGCGCCGACGACGGCCGCGGCGTAGGTGTTGCGGTCGGCCGGGAGGACCGCCATCACGCCGAGCAACACGAGGGGAACGCCGACGCCGCCGAGGATTCCGCCGAGCTCCCGGGCCGCGCCGGAGCTGTAGCCCGCCGGCACCGCCACCTCCGCCGCCACGAGGATGCCCGCGACGACGAGCAGCGCGCCCGCGGCGAACGCCCCCACGCCGAGGTACAGCCGTCGCGGGTCGACCCCGGAGCGTCCCCGTCCGCCGTACGCCTCCGAGAGACTGGTCATGGGTGGGGTACGTCGTCCACCCTGAAAACAGTACGTCAGACGATCACCCGCGGAAGCGGGCGAGGGCGCGGACCGCGAGCGATCGCGGCTCGCGGAGCGGTCGGAGTCGGGGAGCCGCGCCCGCCGTCAGACGAGCGCGTCGACGTCGACGTGGTCGCCGAGCAGCTCCGCCATCCGGTCGACCGTGCGGACGTCGCGCGTGCGGCCGCCGCGGACGACCTCCTCGGCCCGGTCGATGGCGGTGACCGTGTCCGTGTTCACGGCGAGGACGGGCGTGCCGGCGTCGGCGGCCTTGCCCAGCACCGCGCCGGAGGGGCGGTGCCCGCCGGTGAGGACGAGGCAGGCCACGCCGGAGGCGTCGAGCGCCGCGGTCTGGACGTCCGCGCGGTCGCCGCCGGTGATGACGGCGGCGTCGCGGGCGCGCCGGAAGTAGCGGAGCGCCTCGTCGCCGCCCATCGCGCCGACGAGGAAGCGCTCGACGAAGGCGTCGGTCGGCGCGTCGGTGAGGAGCTCGGCACCGAGCTCGTCCGCGAGCTCGCCGACCGTGACGCCCGCGAGCTCCTTCTCGTACGGGAGCGCGCCGAACACGGTGACCCCCTTCGATTCGAGGAACGGGATGCCGTCCTGATCGAGCGACTCGAAGGCGTCGTCGGACACCTTGTTGAACACGACGCCGGCGAGGCGGTCGCCGAACGCGTCGGCGGCCGCCAGCACGTCGTCTAAGTCGTTCGGCGAGCCGTACTCGGCGACGAGCACGACGTTCGCGTCGAGCAGCTCCGCCACGTCGACGTCGGTGAGGTCGACGACGCCGCCGGTGGTCCAGCTGCCGCCGCCCTCGACGAACACCTGGTCGTGGTCGGCCGCGATGTCGTCGTACTCCTCGCGAATGCGGTCGCGCAGGGCCTCGGAGTCCTCGGTGCCGCGGATGGCGCCCTCGACGAACGTCGGCGAGTAGACGACGGGCTCCATCTGGTGCATCTCGGCGTCCAAGCCGAGCACCTCGCGGGCGAGCATCGGGTCTTGGTCGAGCGTCTTCCCGACGTTCGACTGGAGCCGGGTCCCCTTCGGTTTCATGTAGCCGACGCTGCTGTCCTGGTCGGCGGCGAGCCGCGCTAAGGCGACGGTGATCGCTGTCTTTCCGGCGCTGTCTCCGGTCGCGGTGACGAGTGTGGTGGGTGTGTCAGTCATTGGTGGGTTCCTCCGCGTCGAGCGGCTGTTGTTCGGTCTCCGCCGGATCGAGCTCCTGCGGGTCGACGGTGAGTCTCACGTCGACGGCGGCGGCGTTCGTGCCGCCGTCGCCGTCGGGCAGTGCGACGAGGGGGTTGATGTCGAGTTCGAGGATGGCCGGGAAGTCAGTGACTAGCTGCGAGAGCCGGCCGATCGTGTCGATCACGGCGTCGACGTCGACCGGGTCGCGGCCGCGGGCGCCCCGGAGCAGGGGCGCCGACTGGATCTCCTCGGTCATCTCCCGCGCTTCGGGCTCGGAGACGGGCGCGACGCGGAAGGTGGTATCCTCCATCACCTCCACGAAGATGCCGCCCAGCCCGAACATCAGCAGCGGGCCGAACTGCGGGTCGCGGTTCATCCCGACGATGGTCTCGACGCCGTCGTCGAGGTCAACCATCTCCTGAACCTGGACGCCGAGGACGGTCGCGTCCGGCTGGTAGTTGCGGGCGCGGGTGATCAGGTCCTCGTAGGTGTCGGCCACGTCGTCGTTCGCGACGCCGACGGCGACGCCGCCGATGTCGGACTTGTGGAGGATGTCCGGCGAGACGATCTTCATCACCACGTCGCCGTCGACTCCCTCGGCGACCTCGCGGGCGCGCTCGGGCGAGTCGACGATGGCGCCGTCGGGTGTGGGAATGCCGTACGCGTCGAGCAGTTCCATCGCCTCGACGCCCAAGCGGTTGTCGTCGCGGTCGCGCACCGCTCCGAGGATCTCGCGGGCGCGCTCGCGGTCGACGTCGAACGACATCGGGTCGGCGTACTCGCGCGCCTTGATGTCGCGGTAGGTGGCGAGCGTCGCGAGACTGTCGATAGCGCGCGCAGGATCGAAGTAGCAGGGGATCCCCCGCGCCTGAAGCTGCTGTTTCGGCTCGCGGGTGCGGTCGCCGCCCATCAGGCAGGCGGCGACGGGCGCGTCCATCTCGTCGCTCACGTCGGTGATCGCGTCCGCGAGCTCGTCGAAGTCGATCGTCGCGGTCGGCGCGGCCAACACGAGGGCGGCGCCGACGTTGTCGTCGGTGACCGTGATCTCCAACGCCTCTCGGAACCGGTCGACGTCGGCGTCGCCGATCACGTCGACCGGGTTGTGGATGTTCGCCTCGTCGGGCATCGACTCGGCGAGCGCGTCGCTCGTCTCGCTCGTGAACGACGCCATGTCGAGGTCGGCGTCGCCGACCGCGTCGGTCGCCATCACGCCGGGGCCGCCGGCGTTCGTGACGATGGCGACGCTGTCGGTGTCGGGGAGGGGCTGACTGCCCAAGATCCCCGCGGCGTCGAACAACTCGTCGACCGACTCCGCGCGGATCACGCCTGCCTGATCGAGCCCCGCCTCGTACGCCTTGTCGGAGCCGGCGAGCGTGCCGGTGTGCGAGGAGGCGGCCTGCGCGCCGGCACTTGTGCGCCCCGACTTCACCGCGACGATCGGGGTGTCCTGCGAGGTCTCGCGGGCGGTCTCGATGAACTCGCGGCCGTCCTCGATCCCCTCGAGGTAGCCGATGATCACGTCGGTCTCCTCGTCGTCACCCCAGTGGTCGACGAAGTCCGTCTCGTCTAAGACGGCCTTGTTGCCGAGCGAGACGACATCCTTGAATCCGATCCCGTTGTCGTTGGCCCAGTCGAGGACCGCGGTGACGAACGCGCCCGACTGGCTCATGAAGGAGAGCCCGCCGGGGAGCGCGTTCTCGGGGCCGAACGTGGCGTTCATCCCCGAGGGCGTCGACATGATCCCCAGGCTGTTTGGGCCGACGAGGTTGAGGTCGTACTCGTCGGCTAGCTCCGCGAGGCGACGCTCCCTCGCCGCTCCGTCCTCTCCGGTCTCCCCGAACCCGGCGGTGATCACGACGACGTTGCGGACCCCCGCCTCCCCGCACGCCTCGATGGCGTCCAACACGATCGAGGGGGGGACGACGACGACCGCGACATCGGCGTCAGCGTCGGCGACGTCGTCGACACAGGGCGTGTCGAGCACCGCGTCGTAGTTCGGGTTGACGGGGACCGTGTCGCCGTCGAAGTCGTCGAGGAGATTCGACGTGACGGCGCGGCCGACGGCCCCTTCGCGGGCGGTCGCGCCGACGACGGCGACCCGGTCCGGGTCGAACAGCTCGTTGAGCGTACCCATCAACCCGGGAGTACGCGAAGCGACGGCTTAAGATCGGTGGGATGTTCTTCGGAATCGGAGTCAACGGTGAACGATCGATCGGGTTTCGGTCAACCGTTCGTCGATCCCGGCGGTGAGTCGGGGGGGCCGTCGAGATCCGCGGCAGTCTCGGACGCGGAGAGGCCGGAGTCAATCGGCTCCGAGCCGGTGGGCTCCGGATCGGCCGACTCCGCGCCGCCGGCTTCGGATTCGGGCTGGGTGGTCCCGGCGTCGGAGGGGGGCGACTCGGCGGTCTCGGCGTCAGCCGAGGGCGACTCGGCGACCTCAACATCGGACGGTGGCGAACTGACGATCGGCGTCATCTCCCCCGCGTCCGGTCCGGCTGGCGTCGGGCGGGCGTCCGGCGCGACCGGATGGGTCCGATCCACCGTCGAGTCGCCGGGGTCACAGTCGGCGTCGGGGACACAGATCGTCACCTCGTTGCCGTCGGCGCCGGCGTCGAACGCCAAGTCGCCGCCGGACCGATCGGCGATCCAGTAGACGAGCCACAGCCCCATCCCGCCGGTGTGTCTGAGGTCGTCCATCTTCCACCGGTCGGTGATCGGGTCCCGCTCGGCCGGGGGGATCGGCGGCGCGTTGTCGCGGACCGCGATCTTGACCCGGTCGACGGGCGCGGTGACCTCGATCTCGACGCTCGGCGCCGCCTCGGCGTGTTCGATCGCGTTCTCGATCAGTTCGGCGATCGCGTAGTCGAGCTCGGGGTGCGTGAACGCCCGCACGTCGCCGGGGCAGGAGACCGATATCTCCGCGGTCGGACTTGACCGGTCGTCGACGGCGTCCGCCACCGCGCTCTCGACGAGCGGCGCGACCCGGAGGGGTTGCGGGTGTTCGTGGTGGCGGAGGAGGTCGATCACGCCGCGCTGTTTCTCGGCGGTCGTCAACAGGTCGTCGGCGACCCGGCGAACCGTCTCCGCGTGGTCGATCAGGTCGGCGGCGAGTTCGGCTAGGTCGAGCTCATCGGGAACGATACCACGTTCCTCGGTCGCCGTCGCGCTGACGGCGTCTTCGACGCGGTCGGCGATGCGCTCCGCGGTGCCGTCGACGATGTTCATGTCGTTGCGGATCGTGTGTCGGAGGAGGTTGTCCATCACCGTGAGCTGACGCTTGCGGCGGTACTCGTCCGTGACATCGCGGGCGAAACCGGTGACGGCGACGACCTCGCCGTCCTCCCACACGGGGCGCGAGGGCACCCTGACCCAGGTGGTCCGCCCGTCGGCTGGCCCGATCCGGTAGTCGAGGTTCGTCGGCTCGCCGTCGGAGAGCCGCTCCATCGCGTCCTCGACGGCCGGACGGTCGTCGGGGTGAACCGCGGCGAGGAACATCTCCGGGCGCCGTTCGAGCGCGTCCGGCTCGATCCCGAACACGGATTCGAGCGCGCCGTTGACGAACAACAGGTCCTCCCAGTCGGCGCTGAACATCCAGAGCACGTCCGGCGACGTCGACGCGATCGTCTCCAAGCGCCGGCGCGACTCGACCTCAAGGGTGACGTCGCGCGAACTCAGCGCGTAGCCGTCGAGGCCGGTCTCCGACGGCGGGAACACGCGGGTGCGAAACCACACCCAGTCGCCGTCGGCGGTCGCGTAGCGGTACTCCAGCGGCGATTCCGGGGCGGTTCCGTCGGCGACGAGGGCCTCGAACGCCGTTCGAACGCGGTCGGCGTCGTCGGGGTGAATCAGGTCGAAGGCGTCGGTCCCGACGAGCGCGTCGGGGTCGAACCCGAGCAACTCGCGGGTGGCCGCGTTGAGGTACCGGAACCGGCCCTTCTCGTCGATCACCGCGACCTTGTCCTGCGCGAGGTCGACGAGGGTTTCGGGTTCCGGTGAGCGAGACATACGGAACACCTTCGAGAACTGGCGTATAAGCGTGGCCGTATGATTATCAGGTTCGAAAACGATCGTCGACGAACCGCCGGGCGAGCGCGCCCTGATCGCACCTCCGGGAGGCCGGTCCGTCGCGCCGCGGCAGATCAGTCGGCCGAGACGCCGGGGGCGTTGAGCGCGGCGGCAAGCGGGTCGGCCCCCTCGTCGTCGACCGCGAGCGAGACGCCGTCGTCGCCGAACTCGATCGCGGCCTCGGCGGCGTCGCGGACGTACTCGGCGGCGTGGTCGCCGTCCGGGTCGAACCGAACCCCCTCGGCGAGCAGCGGCGTCTCGCTCAGCAGCTCGACCTTCCGGTAGGCGGTCGAGAGCGCGATGTCACAGTCGTCGGCGAATTCGCTCGTCGTCTTCGGCGTCGCCGCGGCGGCGAGGATCGCCCGACAGTCGGCGTCGGCGAGCGCCTCGAACGTCGCGTCGAGCGCCGCGTCTCCCTCGGTCGTCGTCGTGGCGTCGGTCGTGCGCGGGGGGCGTTTCATACCTGTACGTTACGGCTACAGCCTCCCGAACTGTGGCCCCTCATATGCGGGGGGTTTTATACCCGACCGCGCGCCCGCCAACGTTTTTGCCCGGCGCGGGCACGGACTAACGAGATGGGATCGGGAATCCGGGCGGAGGTCTCGCTGCCGACCGCGGCGGCCTCGCCGTTCGACGGCGTCGTCGACGGAACGACGCCCGTCACGGGCGTCACGCGGTGTACGCCCGCCGACGACCGCGAGCGAGTGGTCGTGGAGTTCATCGCGGACGCGGACCTCTCGGTCGCCGAGGGAGTCGAAGTGGTCTTCGACTACGGCGGCCGAGCGGCCTACCGGTTCGAGGCGGCTGTCGACCCGGACTCGCCGTTCGCCGTCCTCGACCGCCACGAGACGCCCGTCTCGGAGGCGGTGGTCCGCGACGGGCGGCTGCGCGTCACCTTCCACGCGAGCGACTTGCCGACACTGCGGTCGGTGTTGGAGGCGTTCCGCGACGCGTGTCCGGAGATGGAGGTGAAGCGCCTGCTCCAGTCGTCGACGACGCCGACGGAGTCGGACTTGGTGACCGTCGACCGGAGCGAACTGACGGAGCGCCAGCGCGAGGTGCTCGAAGCCGCCTACGAGGCGGGGTACTTCGACCACCCGAAGGGCGCCAACGCCAGCGAGGTCGCGGAGTCGCTTGGCATCGGTCGGTCGACGTTCACCGAGCACGTCGCCGCCGCCCAGCGGAAGCTGTTCCGGTCGCTGCTTGACTAAGGATCGATTATCACATTCCGACGCCGCGAGAATCCGAGGTCCGTTTGATGGGCATGGGGAGCGTACGCACGGGTATGACGGGGCGATCCACCCACACCTTCGTCTGCCCGGAGTGTCGGCGCTCGATCGAGGTGGACGACGCGATGCGGGCGACGCTACTCGAGACGGGCTGTGTCGTCTGCGGGGCGCCGGTCACCGAGGAAGACATCGGCGAGGCGCCGACGATCAGCTGAACGGAGTCGGCCGGCGACCGCCGCAGAGCCTCCGCCGTCGTCCGCACCACCGAGACGCCTCTCCGCTGTCCCCGCGCTGCGCGCCGTCTCGTTCCCTTTATCAACTCGTGGGAAGAAGGTTCGATATGCCGACGAACAGCGAGGTCGAGATGTCGTCGACCGAGGTGGACGCACACCTGTCTCGCCACGAGACGGGCGTTCTCGCGCTCGCGCGCGACGACGCGCCGTACGCGATCCCGATCTCCTACGGGTACGACGCGGACGAGCGCGCGTTGTACCTCCGGCTGGTGTCGACGCCCGACAGCGAAAAGCGCGAGTTCCTCGCGTCGACGCCGCGGGCCCGCGTAGTCGTCTACGAGGACGAAGACGACGAGTACGCCAGCGTCGTCGGCGTCGGCACCCTCGAACGCGTCGATGTCGACGAGCTCACCCCCGAAACGATCTCACAGTACGGTGAGACGCAGCGTCCCCTCTTCGAGATCTGGGCCGACGACAAGCCGGACCTCGACATCGAACTCTACCGCTTTGCGCCCCAAGAACTGACCGGACGGAGGGTCGTTGTCGAGCGCGACGAGGCGTAGGGATTTTTCCGATTAGGTTTGTATTTAATCCAAACTAATTTTTCTGCCGTCTCATGGGAAGCGAATAAGTCAGGCTGTTTGACACCCTCCCCGCGCTGAAGCGCAAAGATCCCCACGGCACCGCACCACTGGGTTGGGATATTGTAGTTTACCTGAATTGAGGCGCTGAGGCCCCTTCCTCAACGAACGAGCGAAGCGAGTGAGTAGAGAGGGGATACAGTGTTCACAAGAGCAGCTCTTGTGTGCGGACGAGACGCAAGAGCGTGGCATTCAGCGTGGACTCCCGTTTTAACTGCCCAAGGTAGTAGGCGAGGATCCGCCATTCACATTCAACGCCTCGCTGTCCAATCACACGCCTACGGATGCGCCTCTATGCCTAGACTTTTGCTGGTCGCAGAGGTACTTCAGCCCGATATCCTTCACCGCATTATTTCACTACTCGATCAAAACGAAAGGTGTCGACGACGCACCCGGACCGATGCCAAGTCAGGTAACCGTACACACTAGTACAGATCCCAGAGTAGCATCGCCGACAACAACCGGTGACTCTTGCTGGATAGATAGCTACCTGTCCAAGCAACAATTCGACTAGAATTACATGTCGAAAATATACTGACCATCCGTCTTCAGTTAATGCTCACAGTAATACGCAGTGGGTTCGTTTTCTTCCCCTATTCGACACCTTCACGCCAGCTACACGGAGAAAATAGCATTGATGGGGGATGCGTATCGCTCGATAGTTGGACCATCAGATTCTGAACTGTATATTCTCCCATGCTTAATACCATTGGGCATAATTCACTATAGAATATTACCACCGGGCTTAACTAAAGACGGATGATATACTGACTTCTTCCCAACCCTACTCAATCACCGCTGACACGGTTCTCCTCTTGAGGGTGAAGGGTTTGTTTCTATAGCTTACTTTGTAAAATTATAATACTGGCAAATATTGAATCTCACCCAGAGACAGACAGGTTGATCCCTTCCCATATCCCGTGATAGTGCTCCCACAACAACACTGCTGGAGGAAGCGCGATCACTGTGAATACGAAAGAGTATACCACGCTCAGCGCCATCAAAAGGCCGAAGTCCCCAAGCACGGGTGTGATGGCGAGCGCGAGCGCGCCCGTCCCGAGCGAAGTGGTGAGCATGCTTCCGAGCAGGGCGCCTCCCGTCCCCGAGAGCGTGATAATCATCGACTCGTAAGCGTCGGCGCCGGCGTTGTACTCATCGATGAACCGATGAGTGGCGTGTACTGAGTACGCAATTCCGAGCCCAATGGAAATCGATAGAATTGTGCCGGTCAGTGCGTTCAGTGATATCCCGAGATATCGCATTGTCCCAAGTAAGAATGCGATTGCGATTAAGATCGGGAAGAGATTCGCTATTCCGAGGAGCGGCTTGCTCTCCAATACGGCGTAGGCAATAACGAGGAACAATCCTGTTAACCCAATTGCGATGATTAGTCCCTGAATCGAAGAATTGAAGATGATATCAGTCACGGCATCAAATACGACGATCTGACCGGTGGCGGTCGTCTTGTACCGGAACTCTTCAGCGAACTCCCGAGTGTCGGCCGCGGCCTCAGCCTGTGAAGCCCCGGAGTCGATCGCATAGTCGACCTGCGCACTCCGTCGATCCGGCGTGAGGTACTGCTCAGCCCGATCGCCGGACGACGAGGCGAACAGCACGTCGTAGATGCGGTCGAGATTCTGGTCGGGAATTCCGTTTCCGTCGATATCGTTGCGGGCAACCAGTTTGGCAAACTCCGGATTCTGTTCGGCATGCGATTGAATCACAGTCACAATACTTGTTGGCTGGGCGCTCCCGCCGTCACCGACTGCGAGTGAGCCTGATGCATCGTCGTTTGGGTCCGCGAGAGCCTCAAGCGCATGGCCCTCTTCGAAGTTCCCTTCGACGTACAACTTCACTGTTTGGTCCTGATTGGTCGAGAACCGATCTTCAAGCAGGTTCAACGTCTCAGTGACGGTGTACTCACTCGGTGCGAACGGCTCAGGGAGGCCGGTCACATAGTCCGGTTGCTCCTCCGGGGGAAGGAAGTCCTCAGTCTCGAAAGAGGTGTCGACGCCGCTGCCGTACGCTGCGGCCATCCCCCCCGTCACGAGCAGCACGACCACGAACGCGATTGGCGCGTACCGACTGACCTGTGCCGGGAACGTCAAGAATTTTCCAAGTGTTGAGTCCTCCGAAGAGATCGGAGCCGAGTTGAATTCTGGGACTCCGTACTGCTCTCGCAGTCTGTCGACGACCAGTTTTGCTGCCGGCAGAAACAACCCGAAGATCAGGAAAGTGAAGGTAATCCCGACCGCCGAGGCGATTCCCAAGTTTCGGATCGGCGTGAGGTCAGAGATTACGTTTGCCCCAAATCCGAACACAGTGGTCACAGTGACAATTATGAACGCGATCATCAGTTGGTTATTCGCCTCACGCATCGCCTCTGTCGCCTCGTACCCCTTGACGGTCTCCTCGCGATAGCGGTTGATAATGTGGATTCCGAAGTCGACCCCGACCGCAAGCAACAGCACAGGAACGGTAATCATCTGTTGGTTAAATGGGATTCCAGAGAATCCGAGGAACCCAAACGTCCAGATGATGGTCATCAGAAGCGACAGCAGCCCGAGCCCGAGGTCGATCGGGTCACGGTAGGCGACGACCAGGAACAAAAGCAGCAACAGCACAACGACAGGCATTACGATGGTGAGCGAATCACCGATGACGTTGGCCGTCTCGGCGTTCGTCACGCCGCTGCCGAACGCCGTGAGATCCCCTGGCTGATCAGCCGCAATCGATCGGATCGTCGTTTGAACCTCTTGGAGGTCCCCATCCGAGAACCCTCCCGGCACGTCGTGTGAGATGACCGTAATCGACGCGCTTGCGCTCACGCTCGCCGGATTGAAATCTGTCGCGAGCGTCCCCGTAAACCGCGGATTTTCTGAGAGGCTGCGAACGACCTGTCTGACTCGGGTCGCACTCGTCGACTCCAGGACGCGCCGCTGTTCGGCTGCCGTGGTCGCCGACGGGTCGATTGTCTGTGCGACGACTGTGGCCGGGCCGTTGGCCGAGGCTACCCGGAGGTCGTCTCGTGACTCAACCTCCTCTAAGACCCGGAGGTCTCTGAGTAACGCCTCTTTTGTCAAAACGTTACTTCCCGAGTGGATGAGTTGTGTGGACTCATCATCGGATTCGAATGGATCTTCGAATTCTTCGTTAACCGCGTCAAGTGCCTGCTGTTCCTCGAGACCATCGGTGAACGAATCGGTGGCCTCAGTGTCCGTGCTGACAAGGCCTATCCCGCCGGTAAACACCAGCGTGAGAACAAGGAATATGATGATGACTCGGCGCGGGCTGTCGACGATGGCGTCGTTAAGTCGCCGTGTCCACGCCTCGATCCGCTCGCCGAGAGACATCGGTTACTGCCGCCTCCGGTAGACGACAAGCGCCCCCGTCCCAACGACAAGCAGCGCGACAATGATAACTGGCAGCGGCAGTCCGCCGCCCTCACTCTCGATCACGTCTATCGGGACACGGTAGGTGTCTGTCAGTTGGCTGTCTCCGTCCGCGTCATCGTACCGGAAGTCAAGCGAGATTGGGTACGTGCTACCCGGCGTTGCAGAGCCTGTAGTAGTCAACTCGAAAGTCATCGTGGTGGTTTCCCCGGAGTCGAGTGATTGGACGTATCCCGTGTCGGTATCACCTGTATCGAGCGGATCGTCGGCGAACAACCGTGCCTCGACGTCGCTGGCAGTCTCGTTGAGATTATTCGTTACGGTGACATCGACGGTACGAGTCCCGTCTGACTGGATAGTGCGGTTCTCGACCGCAACGTCGAAACGGTCGCGCTCAGGGGCAATCTCAGCGTCGACGACGAGGTCTTCGAAGGCCCGCAACTCATCTTCACCGTTTCGGTACTGGACTGCCATATCGAGCGAGCGCAGGCCGGACTCGGCCTCGCCACTAATCGAGATTGGCAGTGTGAAGTTCGCGGATTCACCGGAATCAAGCGTCCCTACAGCGGTCGACCGCTCTGCCGGGATCACGCTCTGGGAATTGCCGGCGTACTGAACAACAACGCTACGGGCCGGGACAGGGCCGTCGTTGCGAACGGTGCCGACCAGTTCGCCGTCCTCGGCGACGCGAAGCTGTGACTCCACGTTAGTGAATGCGAACTCCTGTTCGGCAAGCGGGAGGATCCCGAGTGAGAGCCCATCATCGGTGCGGGTGATCCCGTCTGGGTCTTCGAATTGTACGGAACCGGAGAGCGTGTACTGCTGGACTGGTAGATCGGACGCGACGCCCACATCGTATGCGACAGATGTCGTCTCGCCGGGTTCGATCTCCTCGATCCGAACAGTGTTGGACTGACCATCACTCACTGTGACACTATTACTTTGCGTCCCAAAAGTCACGTCAGCATTATGCGCCGTCTCCGCGCCGACATTCTCAATCGTCGCCTCAACGGTGCCGCTGTCACCGATCTGCGCGTCGCTGTCGATGTCAACGACTTGGAACCGGGCGTCGTCGCGCACGCGGACTTCGACGTCGCGGGAGATCGTTACGGTTCGGCTCTCGCCGGAGGATATGTAGCCGTAGGTGAGATCTAGATCTAGCGAGTATGTTCCGGGCTCGACGCCCTGCGGCACGTTCAGACTCACCGGTAGTTCACCGGGGGCGCTTGTCGTCACGCTGCCGATCGATGTCTCGCCCGACTCGACAGATAGTGGACCACTCGCCTCAACCTCGGCGCGGACGTTGCGCGCCGTAGTGACAAGATCGCTGTTCGCAGCGTTCCCGAACCGGAGGTCTCCGTCGTTGGCGATCTGGAGGGAGATCTGGTTGGTCCGGCCGGGGACGAGGTTCGGGTTCGGCGCGAACACGTCAAGATCAGGAGACCCACCGATGTTCGAGGCCTGTGCGGGCGCGCTAACGCCGATGCTAGGTGCGGCGTCGGAGCCGGTTAGCTCGGCGCCGACAGCACCGATGCCGAGACCATTAGTGAGGAGAAGCACACTCACAAGCACAACGGATAGGGGGCGAGTCCGCATGCGCTACCGCACCTCGATAGTCGTGGTGTTTGTACTCCGGGATCGGGGGAATTCCGTTGCGGGACTATTCGGCGAGAAGTGGCGAGCTCGTTGCACACTCACTACTTCACCCGAGAACCAATAAACATTTTGTTCGTGGACTCTCGTATCTCGGCATGGAGCGAAAAAACGAAGCTATCGCAGCTGACGCGAGGAAGCAATAATGGCGCGCTTTACCGATGAAGATCGCGAGCGTATCCGCGAAGAGTTGATCGAGGCGGGCCACAAACTTTTCGCGCAGTTCGGTTTCGATCGAACGCGTGTGAATGATATTACCGAAGAGGTGGGAATCGGTACTAGTACGTTCTACCAGTTTTTTGACTCGAAAGAGCAACTGTATCTTGTTGTGCTGGTCTCTGAGCGCGATCAGTTATTTGAACAACTCGAAGCAGTCATCGGTGAGGTGGAGACACCACAGGCGGAAGCTGAAATGATCCTGCGGACGACACTTAAACAAGTCCGATCGAACCCTCTTATTCGGAGGCTGTTTGTGGAGGGTGAGATACGGCGGATCGATGAGCAGTTGAATGGAACAAACTATGATGATGCTACCAGTACAGGGGACAACAATAACACGGGCACGATTAGTAAAAGCGATAGTGACAACAAACCCGACACAGGTGCCGAAGCAGATTTCCGCGTGTTACCGCAGCCGGAAGCATGGGTTGCGCGCGATGATGTCCGGATAGACGATCCGGACATCGTACGAGGACTCCTACGGTCGCTGCTGTTCGTCACGCAAGCACAGAACACACCGATCGTCCTGAACGAGACCTATGATGAGGTTGAGGAGGCACTAATCGACACGGTTATCACGGGATTGTTCGCAGATGAATCGATGACTTCTTGTGACGATCACAGCGGGTGAACTACCCCACCCTGCTCGCTCACGGCTGACGCCGTTCGCTCCTTGATAATGTTCAAGCAAGTCATTTGCCAATAGCCGTTGTTACAGACTCAGTCGGTCACATCGGGTCAGAGAGAGTATCTGCTTTGGGAAAGTGTGGAACAACCCGAAGCAGACAGTGAGATAGAGGAAGAGCACCTGTTTAATTTTGTCGTCAACAGCCTCAACGAAGAGCTTGCGATAGATCTCGACGAGAACGTCAAGGTCACGACAGAGATGTTGTACGAGGTCCTCGCCGGCGCCAGCGCCGGCGGGACCTCGATCAATCACGTCTGCGAAACGACCGAAGACTCGCCACACACCAACACCGTCCGAGGACATCTCACCGAGCAGTTCGAACTTGACGCCGTTGAGGCGGTTGGTGACACGCTACTTCAACGAGATACGCTTGAGACGCTTCCAGATCGACCGGTGGAGGTCTGTGTAGACCTCCACCTCGACCCCTACTACGGCGATGAAGATGAAACAGAAGCGCTGTACTCCTCACAGGCGAAACGGAGAACGACGACGTTTTACGCGTACGCGACGCTATACATGCGGGTTCGCAACAAGCGGTACACGCTGGCGGTTCGCCAGCTTGTCGCTGGCGACACCACCAGCGACGTCCTTGGTGAGTTTCTCGAGCTCCTCGACGGCCTTGACCTCGGCGTCAAGGCCGTCTATCTCGATCGCGGATTCTACAACGGCACCTGTCTTGGGCTGTTGTCCACGCACAACTACGCCTACATGATGCCGATCGTCAAGTGGAGTGAAACGATCCAAGACGAACTCAGCAGAGGCTGGAGCCGCGAGATCGAACACGAACTCGCCGGCAAGGTAACGTTCCCTGTGTTCATCGACTGCGTCTACCAACAGGGACGATACGATGAACACGGGGTGGCGCGTCATGGCTACGCCGCTGACGCGCCGTTTATCGACACGTCACGGGATGCCCGGGAGCACTACAGCGAGCGCTTCGGCATCGAGTCGAACTACCGATTAGCCAAGCAGAGTCTCGCATTCACCGGTTCTCAGGACGCTGGGCTACGGCTGGTGATGTTTGTGGTGAGCCTACTGCTCCAGAATAGCTGGCGGTATCTACACTGGCGGTACGTGGCGGCGCCCCCCGCGGCGGGGCGCCGCCTCTGGCAGTGGTCGTTCACGGAGTTCTGTGAGATGGTGTTGCGGGCCGCTTAGACAGCGCTTGGTGTGCGTAGGACTGTTCCAGCGAACCAACCACTCGACGACCGGTTCTTCCGGTAGCTGTCCACCGGTCCGGACAGCAGTTGTGAATGGGGACGCTGTCGCGTCGGCGGCAGTCTGCCGCCGACAGCGACGGTCCACCCCGAAGGCTAAGCTCACCGGCACTTCGAAGACACTCCACGATCAGTCCAATCTGGTTCACCGCCATTAGGCAAGATCACGCGGCTGTCGATGTGATCGACTGAGCATCGCATCTTCGCCCCGGACGACCAGGCGCACAACGCTAGAATCGACGATACTCGCTACAATCAACGCTCTATGGCCGAACCCCTGAATTCGGCTGTGAAACGCTCGCTCGGCTTCCCCGTGCGAGCGCGGTCATGATTCCGTGAGTTCCGCGAAATCGCGCTGATATGTGTCGTCTATAACATCAAACGCTTCGTCAAACAGTGAATTCCAACGCCTTACAGCGATTCAACACGGCCGAGAGAAAAGTCGATCCACGATTGAAGCAAATCTGTTACAACAGGCTCGCTGCGACCGATTCCAACCTAAACACATCCAACAAGATCACTTATGTGAAACACCGCTAACGTGAGTGAACCAGTGGATATTTATTTGTCTGTTCACACCAATATAAATGGGACCACAAGTCCCTGATGAGAGCCAGTCGGACGTACAGCCCACGTCACCAACTGGCTCTCAGACACGCTGCGTCCCAGATTTCTACTAAACTCAGCTTTGAACGTTGAGTATCTAACACTTAATCGACCGAAAATGGCGTCTGAGACGGTGTGAGCATGGAAAAGGGAGTTCAGCCGCAGACGCTCCACTTTCCACTAGAGGTTCAAACGCCGTGAGCGCTGCCTTCATTATCCTCTGTGAATCGCTCTCCAGTTCGGCCGATACCGTAAACTCCTCGTAGAACGTCTTTTCCTCCGATTTCGGGTCCAATAGTGTCAACACGACAATGTTCAAAGCTGAGTTAGGGAAGTTGATGAGTATCGCGGATGATATTTAGGCCAGCACAGTCATATGAATTGCTGGGAGGATGATGGTATACAAGCGGTGTTCACCGAAACAACATGATAGCAAGTTCTATGAAGCCGGTAAAAGGTCCAACTTACAGGCGCTGGGCGAGTGTTCTGTGCGGGATGTGTATTTTGGGCCTGCTCATGTATACCGGGGTTGGGGCTGTAGCTGCACAAGAGGCAACAACCAATATAACCATTGATGGGGAGCAGGTCAAGTCTGAAGATAATGTTGTCGTATTAAACGACCCAAACGCAAACATCACTGTCACAGCAGATGCGCCGATTGAGTTGATCGAACTGCGAGTCAATGGGGACGTATACCGTTCATATCGACCTAATTCGGCGACATTTGACCGATCAGTTACACTTGATCTTGACCCAAATGAAAATACGGTAGAAGTGATTGCAAAATCTGATACAGTGACAACATTCAAGACATCAATAACGAAGCATACAGCCGCACCAAGGGTAGAATACATCTCGCCATTTTCAACGACAGTCAAAGGTGGGCCAAACAATACAGTAAATGTTACTAGTGGGCAAGTCACTCTGGCTGGCAATCTTCACACGGTAGTAGATATTAAAAGCATCCGAATTGAGCGAACGAGCAACTACGGGCCTGATGAGAGTAGCTCAGATGTAGACCGGAAGATTCATCGAATTTCGAACCCCGGAGAGTCTTTTTCTCAAGAGTTACTGCTTGTCGACGGAACAAACAATCTCACTGCAGAGTACACAGATACGCTCGGCCGCACAAACACTGACCGGTTTGTAATTGACGTTAATGATGAGTCGGATCCTACCATCAATATCACCGTCGCGGATGAAAGTTACACGGACACGGCGAGCATCAGCGGTACGGTTCAGGATGAAACGAAACTCAAGCGTGTCGAAATAAATCGGACATCGAACAATGGCTCACAGGTTCTGATGTTAAGCGCAAACGCAAAACCGAATCCAGACAAACTCAAATACAGTTTCGATACGACGGTTGAATTATATGACGACAACGACGACAATGAATTCAAAATAACAGCAGAAGATGCGGCAGGAAACATACGCAATCAAACGTTTGTAATCAAGTATGAACCAGAACCTGAGGTGAACATTACAAACGCGACGATCAATCTAGAGGGAAAAACAGTCCACCTTGCTGGCACAGTCTCACAGGCAGAGATTAGTCGAGTCACGATCGAGACATTCAATACATCAACTGGAGAGCGACTTGATCTTGATCGAGTGTATGATACAGAAACATTCACGAATGCTGTTAGCTTTGATAAAGAGTTTAGAGCGTCTGCCAGGGGTACAATAGTGACCATACTGGTGAGTTATCGGTCGGGACAGTACTCAACAAGTATTACACCAGAGATTCCAGATTCACAAAAAGAAACAAACACAAACAACGGCACAGAGACGACTGATAATACGACTTCAGTACAATCCGAGACAACAAATAGAACAGTCCAAAACACAAGCGAAACTAAGCCAGATAATCAAACGTCTGTTGAAACTAATTCGTCTAGTGGAAATGAAAGCCAACCAGACACGACACCAAACTCGCCGACGTTACTCCCTGTTCGGACACGCGATGCCTTTGGTGGCATTGTTGTCGTGGGGGGATCATACATACTTGGACACTGGGTATGAGGTGGTGAGAACCATATCCAGTCAGTCTGACATACTTGTGTAATACATTGTCGGTGGTTTGCCGTCTTGCGATTTCCGTCTGTGTCGAGTGAATTCGGTTCAGTTAATCTTGGTTGGTCCAGCGATCACGACACCATCTCGTTTAATAGCGACATCAATATTGAACTCATCAGCGGGATGAGAGAGATCAAAATCACAACCAATTCTACTGTCGCTATCGACTGTGGCTACACAATTAAGAACTTGACTAATTCCGCCATCCTTCTCATCCGCAGTGATACGAATAATCGCGGAGCTGTTCGGCGCAAGGTTGGTGCTAGCTGTCACAGATAGCCGAGTAGAGTTGCTGATGGTGTGATTTGTTAGTTCAGCAGTGGGCTCAGACACGGTGAATGACTGCCGAAGGGAGGCCCTCGGTACAGAGTTCGGCGCTGACTCATCAACTTCAAGCGTAACCGTGTACTCACCCGGTTCCAATGTGGTTGTGTCAACCCCCACGGCAAGTCCAGGTACGCTGTCATTGTACACTGTGTGGACGCTCGCAAGTGGATCGGTAGGTGACTCACCCTCTTCCGAGGTTAACTGGAGGTTAATTCCATGACCGAGAGTACCTTGACCCGCAAGCCCGTATGTGACGATACCAGTGTGCCGATGAGATATATCACCGTTTTGAAGAGTAACGGAGACGTCTTGTGAGCCTGTTACTTCAGGATTCTCAATGTCGTACGCGACACGAAGTGTACTGTGGTTAGAAATCTCAACTGGATGGTCGAGTGAGATTGCTAAGCGCCCGTCTGTACCCGTCTGGATGCTCTGTATCGATCCTTTCAGTGAGCGATCGATATATCCGTTCTTGTTTGTATCAATCCCAAATACCTCGATATCGGGCTGAGTAACCTGTTGAGTAGCTGCGTGAGATCCGCCGTGATTGCTCTGATAATTGATCGAGACTGATGTGAAAGGGACTGTCTCATTACTATTTATATCGGCTATGTGGGTTGTTTCAGCACCAGGGGTGCTATCAACAGGGAACACAAGGTTTGACGCTGGAGCTGGTGAGGTAAGGAGACCACCAATCCCGGTAATTGGAAGCCGTGTCCAAAACTCATCACCCCGGGCAACATTAGGGGAATCCACATCCGTGGTGTCCGTAGCACCTATCTCCGACAACTCCGACTCCCTTTTTAATCCCGTTTCAATATTTTTGTACGATGTATCAGGGGGAACAATCACACTCGTTCCATCCAGTTGGGATGGTTCAGTAATCATAAGCACTGCTGCAACGCTTGTCTCATCAGTTGAGACAATTAGATTATATCGGCCAGTATCGAGTACGGCCCCTTCAGAAAGTCCAGATTCAGAAATGAGTCGGGCTGAGTCACCGCCAGTAGCTGTGAAGCGGTTGCTTTTGTCCACATCAGTTGGATAGAATGTATTAGCCCGGACAGTGACCGAACCATCTCCATTGTTATCGTACGCACGGAGTGTTGTCTGGTACTGTTGATTCGGTGCCTGGATGGTGAGCGTCACCTCATCAGTGTCACGCATCTGGATCCCAAGCGTAGCCACATCGCCCTGCGTCACCGTTGTCTTTGCAGTATCAAACCCAACTGCAGGGGATGACTGTGATTGTGCCGCAGTTGAGATGCTGAGCGGCATAGCAAGGCAAATAACCCCAAGAAAGAGGATCACTACGCCAAGCGAGACACGTGTATTCATGATCAACTCCTCCTACCGTTCTCGGTTGTAAATACTTTCTGTCAGTCCCAGTGTGTCTGCCTCGCGAAAACCATGAACACGTAGAAACAAGAGGCCCTATCCTCAAGCGCGAACCGAAAGGCGATCGGTAGGATGAGGTAGTTCACACTAGCGTATATCAACGAGGAGAGACGCTTAGGTGTCGGATTCTTCTGGCCATCAGGTTTTGTAGTAGTCGCGTCAGTTGTCTGTGAAATATCCGCTACGCTAGCAACTGACGAGCCTTAGGCAGCCGCAAAAAATGAAAATACGCACCGCGAGGACCGAACGGAGTGATCCGTTCGGTTATTAGCTGGCGTTAGTTGTTGCGACGGGTCGCGAGCAGCGCAGCCGCGATGAGCGCAACAAGGGCGACGAGCGCGCCGAAGCCGGGCGTGCTGCCGTCAGTGCTGCCGCCATCGGAGCTGCCGTTGTCGGCACCAGTGTCGTCGCCGGTGTCGTCACCAGTGTCGTCGCCGGTGTCGTCACCAGTGTCGTCGCCGGTGTCGTCACCAGTGTCGTCGCCGGTGTCGTCACCAGTGTCGTCGCCGGTGTCGTCACCAGTGTCGTCGCCGGTGTCGTCACCAGTGTCGTCGCCGGTGTCAGTACCGTTGTCGGTCTGCTGCCGCTCTTCGACGATCTCAACGTCGGTGGAGTCAGTGGTATCACCACTGTCAGCCTCAAGCGTGTACGTGCCCGTCTCGAGGTCGGAGGTATCGACGGTCAGAGTGAACTGGCCGTCATTGCTCCACTCGTCAACAGACGTGGACTCAACCGAGTTATCGTTCTGATTGAGCACGTTGAGCACGATGGAGTTGTCGTCAGGCTGGAGGTTCGTCGAACCCTCCACGACCATCGTCTCACCAGCAGCAACGGGGTTGACACCGTTAGCCTGAGCGCCCTCCGGGTAAACCGAGTCAAGCGAGACCGAAGCATCAGTGACACGGAAGGTCGTCGAAACCATCAGGTCGTCCGTAGCGTCGGCCTCAGTAGTCTGAGAGACAATACGGTCACGGACCTGATTACCGGTAAGGGACTGGTCCTCAAGACCGGTGATGAAGCTCTCTAGATCTTCGGTGCTGTCACTCTCAGCTTCGTCCGGAAGATCACCGTCACCAACTGTGCCGTCGCGACCAAGCGAGATGACGTGCCCGGACGCAGCGCCCTGTGAAAGGTCGACGCTGACGTCTTCTTCGTCGAACGTACCGTCGTTGTCAACGGACACTTCCGTGACATCAACGTCGCCACGCTCGCCAACGAAGGCAACAATAACATTCGACTGACCCTCTGCGGTCCCGTTGACAGTCATCGTACTGTCTTCAGTGGCGAACTGGCCGTCGATAGTCCCGAACTGAGCCGTAAGACCGCCCGACTCAGACCGGATCGTGGCACGGGTTCCATCGTTGCTAGTCCACGACGACGTGTTAATCTCGCTGTTGTCTCCGGTGTCCAGCTGAATGTTGCGTGCGTCGTTAGCGTCAATTACGCCAATCTGGTACTGACCCTCGAACGCCAGAATGTCATTACCGCCCCCGTCACCCTGCGAGAGAACGACATCCTCGACTTCGAAGGTATCGTCGGAGTCAACGTCAATGTTGGTCTGACCGTTGACCTTTACAATTTCCCAGTTGTCGTTGTTAAGCGCGTAGAGACGCACCTCGTCAGCAGCCTCAGCGGTGCCATTCACGTCAACTTCCGAACCGATGGTGTACTCATCCGACGGACTGTCAAGTGTGAGTTCACCCTCGGTGACTTCAAGATCGACATCGTCTTCGAGGTCGTCACTATCTAGCGACGACACTTCATTCTCGTAGGAGTAGACCTCGACAGTCGTATCAGCAGTATCGAGGTACTGGGTTTCTATCGACCCGACAGCCGACGTGCCATCGATCTCGACGATAGCGTACGCGTAACTGTCATCGGCCGAGTTGTAGCCAGTCTCACTAACATCGTCGACGTTCCGGAAGATGTCAGCAGCCTGCTCGTCGCTGACACCATCCGCGAAGTCGCCTTCGTCAATAGTGACGAGCCGGAACTGACCGTCGGTCCCACCGCTTACCGTGTAGTCCACGTTGGAACCCTGCGTGACGGAGTCTTCTGCGACATCAATCGAGAGCTCGTCCTCGGTGGTGAGCTCGATCGTGTACTCCTCAATCACGCTATCTTGATCGAGATTGTCGTTACCTTCGAAGATGACAGTGTACTCACCAGCATCTTCGCCCGCGAGGTCGAGGCCAACGCTGGCGTCCTCAGCGTTATCTTCATTTTCACCGTACTGGAGGACATCAGTGCCGCCGTCCGTGTTGGTGTCATCGAGGAGAACCTCGTTTGTGATGTCGGCACCACTCGGGTCCTCCACAGTGATGGCAAGTCCTTCAGCTTCGCCGAAGTTCCATTCGGCGAAGATCTTGAGCTGGCCCGCAGAGTCGGGACCAACCTGTGAGACATCGCTTCCGGTATCAGCCAGCTGGACCTCCGAGGTGGTGATCCGCGGCTCAACGACCGTGGTACTGAAGCCACCGTCACCCGAGTCAGGACCGTTCAGGTCGTAGGTCCCTGTCTCTTCATTAACTGGAATCGGCATCTGGAGCGGCGTACCTTCGCGGTTCCCAGAGGTTCCCGACAGCTGGCTGGCGGAGAACGTCTCGTCAGCCGAGTTTCCGAAGACCAGCCCTTCTTCGCCCTGGAAGACCGTGTTGCCGCTGGTGACGAAGACGTCGCCATTGACGACATCACGGTTTTCGATCGCTCCGTCGGAGCCGTCAGACCCGTCGGAGCCGTCAGACCCGTCGGAGCCGTCAGACCCGTCGGAGCCGTCAGACCCGTCGGAGCCGTCAGACCCGTCGGAGCCGTCAGACCCGTCGGAGCCGTCAGACCCGTCGGAGCCGTCAGAGTCGCTGACGACATCGAGCGTGACAATGTTGCCTGCTAGGTTAAACTCAACTTGGTCCGCTCCGTCCGGGGGGACCATACTAAAGCTAACCGTGTCCGGCAGACCGCCAAGGTCTTGCGCGAGGAGGCCATCTTCAGTCTCGGTAAAGTTACCGGGGTCGCTAACCTGGCTACCGTTTGGCAGTTCGGTCACGGCAACCGAAGCGGCGCCGTTGGTATTGATTGTTACTTGACCACCGTCGGCAGCAATCTCTGCTGTCGACAGTGTCGGATCCTGTTCTTGCGCTGCGGCCGGTGCCACAGCAAAGCCGGCAGCGAACATAGACAGCACCATTAGTGCTGACAGGAACGCTGCGTTGAGTTGTTCTCGTTTCATGTTTGCTTATAGGCGATAGATCCCAAAGCGGGACAACAGCATATCTACGCCAACTCGGTAAATGCTTTCTGATACCGACGTTGTCGTAAATAGTCCCACTTTGGTTCACCTACATCTGCCAATCGCGTAGGTATATGTTTTGTGTGTTCGCTCTGCTGTAGGAGATTGTTGATACTGGTGAGCTGTCGCTGTGGAGTCGAAGAAGACAAGACGCTCTTCGGTAGACTGGCGGAACTAGCGGAATACATTGACAGCGATACAGTCCACGAGACTGTGGATCGGTGCCCCAGTAAGGTTCAGTGACCGGAGGAAGCCGTAGGTCCGAGCGGCCTGTTCCAAGCCTAGTACCTAGCATAACTTTTGAAGATAGTCGTCGAGATGATTGTCGATCCAAGAGGCCGCGAAACTAAGCTGAGCTGTGAGCTTCTCAAAGAGTTCGGTAAGGAGAGCGCGGTATTCTGCCGCGCTCTCCACAATCAACGGTGACGCTTCCCATTTCAAACTCTTCCAGACCTGCTCGATTGGATTGAGATCCGGTGAACCAACGGGCAAAAACACGAGGTCAATTCCGAGTTGATGGGCTCGCTTACGCGTGTACTCGCAAACGTGAGAAGAGAAGTTATCCAAGACGAGCAGAATCCGTCGACTCGGATTCTGCTCGCGGATTCCTTCGAGACACTCACAGATTCGTTCTTTCTCCTGATTACTTGGAAACTGGACCACGCTCTCACCGGAGAGTGCATAGAACCCGACCGCTGGTTCGTCTAACTTCACCAGCGGTCGGGTGATGTGAGGGTCGTCGACGGTGTAGAGTCGCTGTGAGTTGTCCCACGGTTGCCCTGTTGAACGCAAGACTGCGTCGGGGTAGGGTCAATAACTCACGGTTTCACAGCGTCAAAGAGCGGTTCTTGCGCTCAGAAGATGCAGTAACTGCCGCTGGCGGTGGTCGTCAAAGGGTCAAAACTATGGTACCTTGCTCCCTTGATCAGGTGACGACGGCGATGCCTCTCCCGGATACGTCCGGAGAAAGGGAGCAGGCGGCGAGCCTTAACTCGCCGCCTGCGTCAGGTTATGGATGATACACTTCCGCGTGAGCTCCCGGAACTGGCCGTGCCAGCTCCGGGAGCGAAGCTTCTCGCCGTCGTCTTCCTTCAACTGCGAGAAGCCGGTTTCACTCATCCACCGCTGGTTGTAATCCTCGTTCATCCGGGCGTTGTGAGCTTTCTGTAACGGTGTCTGTTCCCTGTGCTTGATCAGTGGGCGCGTTGACTTAGAGCGACACTCCTCACGAAGCTCTCCCCACGAGTAGTTCGCGTCGGCAGACAGCACCCGCAGGTCTTCCGCGTTCCGGCGGAAGACCTGCATCCCGATGTGGCCGTCCCACGCCTTCTGCGTCGTAAAATGAACGTCTTTGATCGCTAGGGTGTTCACGTCGATCAATATCGTCGTCTTCATCGACTGGAACGAGTAGTTCGCGCGGTCGCGGTAGTGGTAGCTGGTTTGATCACGTTGAAAGCCGCTTGCGTCAATTGCAGCTTCACCACTCCAGCCCGCCTGCTCCGCCGAAGTGCGGAGCAGGCGGCGGAGTTCACGCATCCGGTACTCGTTTTCCCACCGACAAAACGAACTGTAGTGCGGTGCCTCGTCGAGATCAAACACGGCGAGGACGCCAGGCATCTCGTTGAGATAATCTTCGGTCTCACGGAGACTCTTTTCTAATTCGACGCGGAACAGAATCAATGCGATCTGCGTCCACTCGGCGTACCCGTCCGCGCCGTCTGGCGCGGCGGGTACGTCCGGCTCATCAACGTGCTGTTTGGCAAGGTTTCGACACATCCAGGCAAGCCGTCTGAGCGATGCCATATCGCCAGACGGCGTCCAATTCCCGGTTAGCTTGACGGAATCCTTCCGTGAGAGCGTCTGAGATAGCCGTCACTCGGCGGCAAAACAAGGCACCCACGGTTGTGGATGCGATGTATCGAGAAATCCAAGCACAGTTCCACCGTCCGTACGGATCTCTTCGTCGACGACCCAGCCTTCCTCATCATCTCCATCGCGTTTGTTGTGCGGCTCATCAGTTCCCTCGTCGAACGCGTCGCCGACGCGTTCGTCGAGGATTTCTTCGGCATTTTCTGGCCGTGATGGGCGCTTAGTCCGCGGAATTGCGTAGGAGAGGCCGAGCTTTTCGAGGAACGTAGTGAGATGGGCTGGATGAAATTCAACGTCGAACTCCTCGTTGATGAGGTGTTGTATCTCTTGTTTCTTCCACGGTTGGCCCTCCCGGAGCAGTTCCAAGAGGCGTTGCTGTTGTTCTTCGCCGAGCTTCGGGGGCCTGCCGCCCCCGAAGTTCGGCATTAGAAGTCCAAGACCGCCCTTGTTCCATCGGCGAGCCCAGCGTGTTCCTGTCGCGGAGGACCTGCCGACATCGTCGGCAGCGTCCTCCAAGGTTGCCCCCTTGTAGAGCCGTTTAACGAAGATCAACCGCTCAGTGAGTTTTTCATCCGTAGACTCCGCGAGGAGTCGATCGAGATCGTCCTCACTGAGGTGACGGACGATCTCTTTGCGGCGATCCCCAGACATACCTCCTCATCAGACTCTACCTTCATAACTTTCACTAGGCACTACCGCGCCATTCCCTTGGAGGGCAAGCAGATCCACGATGTGGTCGATGATCTCTCGCGGCAGTACATCGACGTAGAGGTCGAAGCGGAGTTCAAGCGGGGCCAGTATGAGGGAACGCGGTCGCTGGACACGAAGCGATTCCGCGTCGTCGGCGTCCGCGACGAGGACGCCGACGACTACCATCTCTACATCACGAATCTGCCGCGAGATGAGTTCTTCCCAGAGGATCTAGCAACGTTGTATCGGTGTCGGTGGGAGGTAGAAACGCTGTTTCGTGAACTGAAGACGCAGTACGAGTTGGACGAGTTCGACACAAGCGACCCGGATGTGGTGAAGATTCTGCTGTATGCGGCGTTGCTGTCACTGTTGGTGAGTCGTGAGCTGTTGGATCTGGTCACCGAGCAGGCCGACGACGAGATCGTGTTTCCACCGGAACGCTGGGCGGCGACCCGGTCGCACGCCCAGCTCATCCTCCACGAACTCGGAGTGCTCCGTTGAACGCCGACGCCGTCTGCGGATCGTATCGCTGATTTCACGGGATTTGGACGCCGTCTGGCGATATGGGACGTCTCAAGACCCTCGCACAGACGTTTCACGAATTCGCCACGAACCATGTTGAACAACCAGACGTACCCGCTGTCGCCGACGGCGACAACGGGTACGCCAAGTCCACCAAAATCGCGCTCCTTCTGCTCAAAGAGGAGATCAACAAGCCGCTTCGGAGGCTCGAAGACTATCTCAACGAGATGCCGGGAATTCTCGGTGTGTTTGATCTTGACTCATCGCCGGATTACACATCTTTCAGCGTCTGGGACGATGAATTCCCGATGAAAGAACTGCGCCGCCTGCTCCGCGCCTCCGCGGAGCAGGCGGGGCTCTCAGGCACCGCGTCGATCGACGCCAGCGGCTTTCAGCGTGATCAAGCCAGCTCACACTACCGGAATCGGGTCGGTTACTCGTTCAACGCGATGAAAACCACGCTGCTTGTTGACACGGATTCTCTTGCTATCATGGACGCTCATTTCACGACGAAGAAAGCCTATGACGGCCATATCGGGCTACAGGTCTTTCGGCGGAACGCCGAAGACCTGCAAGCGTTGCTGGCCGACAAGATGTACTCGTGGAGTAATCTCCGTGAAGCTTGCCGTGACAGGTCTACACGGCCAGTGATCAAACACTGCGAGCAAAACGCACTCAAGAAAGCCCACAACGCCAGAATTGACGATGATGTCTACAACCAGCGGTCAATGAGTGAGACCGTGTTTGCGATGCTAAAAGACGACGGCGACGAGATCCGCTCCCGGAGCTGGCACGGCCAGTTCCGGGAGCTCACACGGAAGTGTATCGTCCATAACCTCGAGCAGGCGGCGAGTTAGAGCTCGCCGCCTGCTCCCCTTCTCCGAATGTATCCGAGAGAGGCATCGCCATCGTCCACCTCATGGTTTATCTGGTATCTTGTGAAACTGATGCTTTGGTCGCCGCACAATTCTGCTCGAATCGAATCGCCCGATCTGAGAATCTACAGCTAAAGCGCCGCTACCGGTAGAAGATCGAATATCAAAAATCCGATGTTGCCGCCGTCTTGCGTTCAACACGGCAACTCGGAGAGTACCTTGGCTACTCGCCACCGCCGTTGCTGGAGCGGCTGATCGAGGACGCTCAGAAGATTCACCAGCAGCGACCGATCTTACAGGAGACGCTCGCTACCGCTACACAACCGAGGTGTGAGTCTTAGCTAAAGACAAATGGCGCTGGGGACTTAGCAGGCTTTCATCCCATCAAGAGTGTGTAATGTTATAGACGATACACATCAGCGCGATCTCGCGGAACTCACGAAATCATGACCGCGCTCGCACAGCGACCGCCGCCGACAGCGACAGCTCTCCGTCGGTCGTCAACGATCTTCTCGTCAAGGCCACCAGCACAACCGCTCCGCCACAGAAGTCAGGCTTCAGGAACAGCTAGCCGAGGATGCTTTGTGAAGTACTCGGCTTTGAACGTTGATTATTTAATACTTAATCGACCGAAAATGGCGGCTGAGACGGTGTGAGCACGGAAAAGAGAGTTCAGCCGTAGACGCTCCGCTCTCTACTGGAGGTTCAAACGCCGTGAACGCTGCCTTCATTATCTTCTGTGAATCACTCTCCTATTCGACCGATACCCTAAACTCTTCGTAGAACGTTTCTTCCTCCAATTCCGGGCCCAATAGTGTTAACACGACAACGTTCAAAGCTGAGAGCTGAGTTCGGCTGGTGAAGTACGCTGATCCAGAGTACTACCAGTCGTTCCTCGATGAACTGCTCCAGCGATCAACCAAAACAACAATGAGCAGTGACCTCTCAATTGAGAGTACCAGAGGCAAACTCTAGACTGCTTTGCGACGCGACCAAATCCTCATTCACAGCGCTACATATTGCTAAACCAGTAGTTTATCGCATTGCTAATCTCTTGAGGATTGAATCCAACAGCATTGACGCTGTTACTATCGCTACTAAGCCATTGATTTATTTTAGCAGAGACCTCTTGTGTACTAGGTCGCTCACCATCCTCATAAAATACAAAGTACTGCTTTTCAGATAACTCCCAGTCAGTGGGAACTATAGGTTTACCACCAGAGGCGCTGCGGAACCAGTAGTTGAGCGCGGTGCTAATTTCTTGTGTACTATATTCTACGTCATTAATGCTATTATTTTCAGTACTATGCCACTCATTGAGTTTGGAGGAGATTGTTTGTGTTCCTGGCCGTTTCCCGTCTTCATACAGTGTAAAGTACTGTTCAGTGCTTAGTGTCCACTCTGCTGGAACTGGCAGAGAATCATTGCTGCTGTCTGTACTTCCAGAGGTACTGAATGATAGTGAGTAAGAAGCTGAAGCGTCATCATGTCCGTACACCGCCATATAGTACGTCCCATTCCTTATACTAGTATGTTCAATCTGCTCTCCATCCGTGGTAGACTGAGACTTAGCAACGAGTTCTTGATCGGGATTGTATAGAACCATATCCAAGTCTCCTTGGGTGTGATCAAAAGTACTGGTGGCCGTAAGCTGCTGTCCAGAAAGTAAGTCAGTAGCAAACATATCGACATCGTCGGAGACAATCCGGAGATTGTCGAGTGCTACATCATTAGTAACTTCAGTTGCCGAAATGAAGTCATCATTTGGTTCGAACTGGTCGTTAGCCGCGTCTGGGATCGAATCACTCGCTGTCCACGACTGAATATTACTAAACCTGCTTTCAGTGAGGCGAGTTCCCTGCGTATATTCTGTATTTCCGTCCAAATCCGAGTCAACCGCATATGCGTGGATCGATACGATTTGCCGTTCAGCAGGAGTCGGATACTCTTCAACCCACACAGGACCGCCGCTCATGCCGACTTGTGTATCAACAGTGTATCGATGTACAATGTCTTCGGGCGTTGCTTCTGATGCAGCAAAATTGTATGTGCCTTGCCCCTCTCCAACAGAAGTCCACATAGTTCCTGCTTGCTTATCGCTTGGGTAGCCTGTCACTCGTGTTGGTGTGTGCGTATAGACCTCATCAGCTGTATTATCTATCCCAATATAACCGAGTGCACCAGTTTCGTCACCAATACGTTCATCTAGGGTTATTAGTGCAATATCGTATGCCGGATTTTCATTAGTAATCCACTCGGGATAGCTCCGAATCTTTTGAATACCGACACGCCCGAATGGTTCTTGCGTGCCGTCAGCACCGGGCACAACGTAGCTTGAGTCTGCGGTAGTAGTGTTTACCCACCCCCCTCGTTCAGCGGAATAGACACAGTGGCCGGCTGTAAGTACATGGCCTGGTGGTTGACTACTACTTCCATTTATGATTGCCCCTGAACACTGACTTCGTGTCCCATCAGGAAAGACGAGTTGTAACGTAACAATGGACGACCATGGATAGTTCGTTATGTCGTAAGCGCTGCGCACAGACAGTCGGCTATCATCTCCAATTATCCCGTTGTTTATATTTGGCTCAAGTGCGGCATTTGTCGGGGGAGTCGGTGATTGAGAATATTGATCTACACCCTCCGTGCTCGTTTTGCGGACTGAGGTTGCTTGGTTGGCCGCAATTGGGCCTTCAGTCCATTGAGCGGACCCATTATATACAACGGTTAGATTCTCTATCGTATCGTTCGTAGCGATTTTTTTGTTTGTTGTGACATGTTGAGTGTCTGTGATACTCACTTTTGTGCTGTTAGTCAGCTCAGCTTGGTTCTTATGCGCTCGTGAGTTTGGCACATAAGCTGGGATTGCTTTTTGAGAGCTATTAGATGCGTTTGACTGTATAGGCACGCTGGTGCTGCTATCAGCGCTAGATTTGTGAATTGATTTGGCTGCTTCACTGTAGGCAGCATTCTTCGGCTGTTGTTGGTTCTGAGTTGCGACTGAAGATACTGGTATGAGTGAGATAATAAGCAGTACACAGAGCCCGATTGTAGCTATACGACGCTGATTCACATCCGTAGTTCGTATTGAGGTTATAAAAATTGTACGTCGGGAAGTGCGTGTTCAGACTGTTCTAGGTGAACTACCCTACCCTACTCGGTCACGGTTGACGTCGTTCGCTCCTTGAGGGTGGGGCTTAGCGCCAATATCCAGCTAACGAGCTTCCCTTATTTTGGTCTAACCACATTAATTATCCCAATATTTGTGGTATGTGTGTGAGGTACAGAAAGTGCTCCGTTTATCGCAAGAGGGCTCCCGTATTGAATTCCTTACATAGTAGATTCTGTAGTCTATGTCGCTAAGCTACCGCATTTCTAGATACAGGCATTGCGGAAGCACCCAAATCAGATTCTTCAGAATTATCAAATTTATCTGATATCCTGCGTGGGTCAGCTGGAGAGCAGTGATTCCTCTGAGCAATACGTCCGAAGAAGGAGCGCGGGCGGCGAGGCTAACTCGCCGCCTGCGAGAGATTATGAACGATACACTTCCGCGTTAGCTCCCGGAATTGCCCATACCAACTCCGGGAACGCAACCGCTCTCCATCAGCCTTCAACATCGAGAAGGCCGTTTCACTCATACTTCGTTGATTGTACGAATCATCGTCAAGACGAGCGTTATGAGCCTTCTTGAGGCTGTTATGCTCTTTGTGTTTGATTAGTGGGCGAGTGTTCCCCTCTCGGCACTCTTCACGAAATTCGCTCCACGAGTAATTCGCATCTGCACGCAGACTCTGCAGGTCATCGGCGTTCCGCCGATAGACCTGCAGCCCGACGTGGCCATCCCATTTCCGCTTGGTTGTGAAGTGAACGTCTTTGATCGCTAGCGAATCCGTATCTACCAGTGCCGTTGTCTTCACCTTGTGGAAGGAAAATCCAGCGCGGTTTCGATAGTAGCAGCTCGTTTGATCACGTTGAAAGCCGCTTGCATCGATTGTTGCAGAACCTGACCAGCCAGCCTGCTCCGCGCTGCTGCGGAGCAGGCGGCGTAGTTCCCGCATTGAGACTTGTTGTTCCCATCGGCAGAGAGTCGTATGATCCGGTGTTTTCGGGAGGTTAAGTTCCTCATAAGTGGTTTGGAATCGTTGAACCATGCCTCCGTCTCTCGAAAGCTCTTGTTAAGTTCCGTATGCAGGAGGATGAGAGTGATCTGTACCCACTCAGCGAACCCGCTGTCGCCAGTCGGCGCAGCGGGTTCATCTGGATTGTCAACGTGCTCTTTGGCAAGATGCTTACACTGTCGTATCGTTGACCGCTTCAACCTCATATCGCCAGACGGCACCCAATTCCATACAAATCTCACGAAAATCAGACGGAGAAAGGCCAAGAGTGCAGTTATTCAGCGTCGCAACGGAGCAACAGAAAGCCTAGAGCTGCTCTATTGTTCAGTTTATAAAAAATAAAACCGCGAGTTACGGGAGAGACTGCTTACTGGTCGTTGAACCAGTAGTTGACAGCGTCACTGATGTCCTGCGTGCCGAACTCAGTGCCGTTAATGGTGTTATCCTCACTGTTGAACCACTCATTGACCAACGCTGAGATATCCTGAGTACCAGGCTGCTCACCGTTCTCGTAGATTGCGAAGTACTGGTCTTCACTGAGTTCCCAGTCAGTCGGGACTTCGCTGCTATTGCCACCGTCGTCAGCAGTGACGGTCAACGTGGCTCTCTCGGAGTCGATGCCGGTGTCGATCCCGTGCTGGTAGTCACCGTCTGCGACATCAGGCACAGTCACGGTGAAGCTGACCGCGCTAGTCTCACCTGCATCGAGGGTGATCTCTTGGCTCGTCACGTCAGAGCCGTTGAAGACGAATGTCACGTCGCTGGTCGCTTCCTCACCAGCCGTGTTTGTGACGTTTGCCGAGACTTCAATTTCGTCGCCAGATGCTGCCTCAGGCGGAGCCTGGAGACTACCATCTTCAATGTCGAAGCCTTCAGGCGCCACAACGTCTTCGATGACGATGTCAGCGTTTGTGGTACCGCCGGGGATCTCGAAGATCTGGGCGAAACCATTTCCTTCAGTACCTTCCTCGTCGGTGAAGGTTGCTTCCACAGTGTAGTTCTCACCAGAGCGGACACCATCCCCACCCGTGAAGGAGAACGATCCTCCGGGGCCAGCAGTGGTGTTGGCTATCTCAACGAAGTCGCCAGTTGCGTTCTCTTCGGTAAGCGTAACCTCGGCATTCGGCAGATTATTACTGGGCGTGGCGTCGTCAACAACGTCGCCAGTAATCTGTGCGTCCTGGAAGACGTCAACAGTTGCCTGCTCGCCACCTTCAGTGGTGAAGACATCGTTGCCAGCATCGAAGCTTGCACTAATGTTTGTCTCACCAACAGTCGGGCTGTCACCAGTAAATGTGGTACTGGCTTCACCATTCGCGTCAGTGGTCACGGTGGTGTCAGCCAAGTCACCGACGTTCTGGTCAGTTGCTTCAAGCGAGATCTCGATGCCCTCAGCAGACTCATTATTGTTCGTGCCGAGTTCGCGTTGGGTAGCACTCACCTCAACACTGACTGGCTCGTCAATCGGCACTTCAACCGATTTGTCACCGTTGTCAACCGTCACGTCAAGCGAGTACGCGAACTGGTCGGTCGGTTCAATCTCTTGAACACTTAGGTCGGTATCAAGCTGACCGCTGCGTTCGTTCGCGTCAACACTCACCGTATCGTACCCGGCGAAGTTGGCGAATCCGTATTCGGTACTGGCTGAACCCGTATCGCTGCCGCCAGCCATTACAACGTAGTCCAGACTACTACCAGCGTCGGTCGGGAGGTTGAGCAGTTCGAAGTTACCCTGCTCGTTGGTCACGTCAGTCTGGATCGTCCGATCTTCGTCACCGAAGCGGGCTTCGGTACCCTCGTAGGTCAGATCCTCCGAGGCATCGAACGTGTCCTCGGGAGTACCCTGGAAGGAACCATTCAGATCCTCGTCTACAGTAATGTTCTGGTAGACAGAAACCCGCTCTTCGGTCGAGTCATTCTGGATAACGACCTTCTGCTGAACCTGGTAGCTCGCATCCGAGAGGAATGCCAGTTCAAACTCAGCAGAAGACCCATTGTTGTCGAAGATTTCGACACTTTGGTCAGTCTCGTTTTCAATGACTTCGACATCCTGCGGATTCCGGACTAGGTAATCAGAGCGCGGATCCTGAACAACTGCTTCACCACCTTCGTACGTGACGACACGGAACTGGGCGCCAGTCCCGAGTTCAACGTCACCATTACGTGTCTCTTCACCGGAAAGGGTGCCGAAGTTCGGGGTAACAATGCTGGCGTTCGTATCGTTGAAGTCGTCAATACCAATCTGGTCCAGCGTAGCAGCGATGTTGGTGCTGTTGATCGACTCAACTCCATTATTGTTCGCTACAACACGAACACTGTCGCCGACAACGCGGTCTTTCTGTACTGCGTGGACTTCAATTCCAGCCTTGTTCTCGATATTGGACTGCGTGCCGAGTGTGATGTTTTCGTCAACGACATCCACCGTTCCCGAGAGGGTACCGGTGTCGCCAATCGACGGAACAAACTCAAGATCCTGGCTCGTCGAGACATCGTCGCCCTCTGTCGCAGTAAAGTCAATCTGCGTTTCGATTGTCTGTTCGATGTCTCCCGGAGTGCCGCTAACATTCACGCTGAATGTCGCCTGGCCATTACTGTTAGTGTTCGTCGTTTCGTCTCCACCATCACTGTCGATGAAGATGTCGGAGTAACTACCAGAAGGGTTGGTGGTTTCACTATCGTTGACAGTTGCAACGACGGGCGTGTCTGCGAGCGCGCCGCTGGGGCTCGTGTCATCCGTCGTCACTTCAACAGTGACATCAACCGTGTCATCAATGTCGGCAGGGCTACTCGGTGACACATCAGTAACGTTGATGTCGTCCGGCGTAATCAGCCGTTCAAGACGGATGTTACGCGTATCAGACTGTCCCGCACTGATATTGCGCGTCGGACCGGCGAAAGCAGCGAAGTCACCTTGGAGGTCACCGACTGGTTCCGCGGTAAACGTGTACGTCTGTGACGCATTGCTCGCCAGTTCGAGCGTGTACTGGTCGACATCCTCGCCACCACTACCCTCGACGAAGTTTGCCCTCTCAACGAGGCTGTTGTTGGCTGCGAGCGTGTCGAAGTCTGAGAAGTTCACACTATTAACGACGACAGCGGTATCGTTCTCAACAGTGATTGAGATGTTACCGGAGTCTTCGATCTTGGTGAACGGAAGCGTGTCGTCTGAGACATCACCTTCGATAAGGACCGTGTCAGAGTCATTGACCGCCGCAGCAGGAGCCGCCGCGAAGCCAGCCGCAACCATGGAGACAACCATGATTGCAGCAAAGAACACTGCGTTCGCCTTCTTACGTGTACCTGTCATAACTGTACGCCTCCGTCATACCGGCTGCTCCGATTGTATTGTGTGTCGTGTTGCATTTGATTTGGGTTAGGCATCATCGTCCTCGAAGTACTCAATGAGGATCTCCTCGAGCTTCTTCGAGACGTTCTTGCCTTCGCCGACTGCCTCTGCACGGACCTGCCGCCATACCTGACGGTCTACCTCGATGGTCGTCCGCGCAGTGTCGTCTGTGCTTGTGTCATCTGTCATCGCTTCACTCATGACGACTTCATAGTGTTTCGTAGTGCCTGGGTGTCGCGGTGTAGCACTTACTCACGCTACATCGTCTGATTTAATCGGCCACTACTTATAACTAGTGATAGAGAACAATTGAACTGGGTCCAATACACTACGGCTTACAAGCAACTCTGCTGTCTAATCACTGTTACAGAGTGTACTAAAATCTGCTCTTGAGCATGGTGAGTACTAATTACACACAAGACGTTTAGTACAGCTATTTAATTTACTTCAACGTAATAGAGACCGGCTACGACTCCGAGCTCGATGGATCGCGCAGTACCACATCGATCTTAACTGTATCAGAATCGTCATCTGACGAAGAGGTCTCTTCTGCTGCTTCAACAGCAGGAGCAGCCAGCAGAGATGTGCTCGCGACGGCAGCGATGTCGAGCAATTCTCGTCGGTTCATGGCTCATAGATTTCCGGCGTCTTATAAACGCTTTGTGGTTGAGCGTGCTTATTTAACCCGACCTGAGACGAAATGTCTGACGCGTGTCTGTCAAACTGGAACTACACACAGAGAGAGATAGACAAGCCGAGCAAGACGGAGCGCTCGGATTTCACCTCTCTGATGCAAAACTCTTTCACACCGACACTGAACTGTTGAATGAGGGGGCCCTTACAGTCGATAACTCTCAGACACGGCGAGTTTACGCGCACATTATCGTATCTCGTGAGATCACATAATTCGGTTGCGCCGCGTACGGAGATCTTTCTAATCGCCCCAAAACAGCGGATATCAAGAAAAGCGGATGCTGTCGAGCGGGCCAACTTTTACGGATCTGGTCGAACAGATGCGGCTAGCACGTCTCACGGCGAATACCGCGCGTGCGGAGATATCCGGCTGCATGCCGACGTTCAGCTGGCAGCCGTGTCTTTGACACACTCTCTATGCAAGAGCGGAGCGGCTGCTCGATGCCATTAAACTCTCGCCATATTCCGAGCGCCCCATACCCTACGCTCGACGCCATTTTTCGGTCGACTCCAGGTGTAGCTATGACGGAAAACTACTCAGTCGAGAGTCCTAATGAGATAGCCAGCTGCGACATGCTTGTCCGCGCGAGAAACAAGGCAAGCCGTCTGCTATACAACCTATGAGCTCCTCAGCTGTTGCAACGTTTACGTCTGTTCGAAACAGATCAGACAGAAGGTGATCGTGCTCGACGACCTGATCAATTGTGAAAAGCATCATTGATCCCGACACATCCACGATCGACAGCCGTCGGAAAATCTCCGTCTGACTGCTTGGGAAGAAGTGTGAACCTCACCGAACAGACACGAATGCAGCGACTAAGAGAGGAAGAGCATTACTCCATCCGTCTATAGATTATTGCCGTCACAAAACCAGCCGTCCGATAGATAGACATGAGACATTAATTACATCGAGGGCAGAACTGGAAGGCCTCACGCTGGCCGACAGCGAGACATCGGCTCTTCCCGACCAACGGAGGACATGCTCGCCGCCGCCCAGGACCGCGGCGGACCGCTGTCTGACCGACCGACATCAATTACGAGTCTCAACCGCACCGAAGAACCGTCGTCTACGCCGTCACTATGACCGCCTGGACCAGACCGTGCGACAACACCAGGCTGCGCCCGAGAACACTGCGCGATACTCGCATCCTGAGCGCTAAATCGAACTTCGCAGCTCCACCGTATCCAACGGCGGTGTCGCTACAACAGCTAGCCGGCTCTTCCACAGCGGGACGAATGGGCGCTTCATGCGCACACTCTCACAGAGCCATTTCGGTAACCGTGGGAATAGGCCCTGCAGCACCTCACAACTATTCTTACGCGAGTACACCTAACCACACAAAATACACCGGCGATGAAACGAACCCAGTAAGCCCCATGTCGTTCCTGAGAACTGGTGACCATCCACGAAGCGAAGCGGGAATAGCCTCGACGACGTTGCGCAGCGCCGGGATCGCAGACACTCGTACGGCGCGGCTAAGCAACAAACGGTACATCGGACTCGGCGAAGCTCCGAGCAGCGCCGTACACTGCACAGTGCTAGCGCGACGCTACTTGTCCGTGTCGTGCCAGATGTAATCCGTCGAGCTCGCGTCGCGACGTGCTTAGGCGACCTACAGCGTCAAGCGACCGCCGCTCTATCTCGATCGCGGGTTTACAACAGACCTGTCTTGGCATGTTTTGTCCACGCACAAACTACGGCTACGTGATGCGATCGTCCAGTGGGTATGACGATCCCAAACGAACTCCCAGTAGATGGCCGGAGCCCGAGATCGAAAACACCGAACTCCGCCGGCAAGGTAACGTTCCCTGTGTTCATCGACCGGCGTCCTACCAACCAGGGACGATATCACGAACACGGGGTGGCGCGTCACCGGCTACGCCGCTGACGCGCCGTTTATCGACACGCCACGGGATGTCCCGAGAGGCATACAGCCAAGCGCTCGGAATCCGAGTCGAGCTACAAGATTAGTGCCAACAAGACCATGCATTCACCCAGTTCTCAGGACGCTGGGCTACCGCTGTGATGTTTGTGGTGAGCGCTACTGCTCAGAATAGGCTGGCCGTATCAGCACTGGCGTACGTCCGCCCGCCGCGGGGCGCGCCCTCGGGCAGTGGCGTTCACGGAGTTTGCGAAATGACGCTTCCGCGCAGCTTGGTAAAGGCGCTGGTGTCCGCAGGTCTGTTCCAGCGAATCAACCGCTTGACGACCGGTTCTTCCGGTAGCTGTCCATCGGGTCGGACAGCGGTCGTCAGTGGCGACACTGTCGCGTCGGCGGCAGTCCGCCGCCGACAGCGACGGCCCATCCCGAAAATCATGCTCACCAGCGGTTCGAAGATGCTCCACAGCTAGTTCCATCTGGTTCATCGCCATCAGACGAGATTACGCGGCTGTCGATGTGATCGACTGAAGATTGATCACCTCTTCGTTCACTCAACAGCCGACGCTAACGTTCAAAGCTGAGCTCATCATTAGCAGATCGAGGGCACAAGCATCCCAGCTTTGAACGTTGAGTATCTAACACATAATCGACCGAAAATGGCGGCTGAGACGGTGTGAGCGTGGAAAAGAGAGTTCAGCCGCAGACGCTCCGCTCTCCACTAGAGGTTCAAACGCCGTGAACGCTGCCTTCATTATCCTCTGTGAATCACTCTCCTGTTCGACCGATACCGTAAACTCCTCGTAGAACATCTTTTCCACCGATTTCGGGCCCAATAGTGTCAACACGATAACGTTCAAAACTGAGAAGTATGTACAGTTGGAAAACACATTCCAATGACAGATGTCTTTGGAGAGGGCATAGAGAAAAACCACAGCGTCAGTTTTGGGATGGGTCCAGTGACGGGTTCACTCGACGGGCAACAAGTTCAATGTCGAATGTAGCGGGGTCTGTGGACCCGTTTGCGTCATCAGCATCATACTGGATCACGATCTCACTGAGAGTCCGTGTTCCTGTACCAAACGAATCGTACTGTCGCTCAATATACGTTCGTCCAACAGCAGTTCGCTCAGAGACACGTGGTGGATGATACGTTCGGTCATCAGCTGGTGGCTCGTAGTAGGCGTCAGCCCGAAACTCAAGAGTTCCATACCGTGCTGGTCCAACGTTCGAAATAACAATGTCAGCAACAACCTGTGATTGATATGGCGACTCAATAATGCGGTTAATACGAACAGTTTCGACAGCGATGCCCGCAGTATCAAGCGAAATTGGTTCGCCATCCGGGCGAGCAGAATCGGGTGGTTGAGTCTGATTACTTGTACTCGTCTGAGGGCGTGGTGACTCGGTTGTGTGTGAGCGAGATGGTTCTCCAGACTCATCAGCCGTCCCTGTATCACTCTCAACAAGACAGCCAGCAAGGGAGAGAGAAGTAACAGCAGCGAGGAACTTCCGCCGGTGATGAGAAAGTGTCATAGATGATGTTTGGTCGCACCTGAGTTAAATCCTGATCACGTGGGGTATCCAAATTTACTATCTCTCGCGGCTGAAACCACTATCTTTCTGCAGGGAGAGAATGCCGGCGTTACGCCGGGAGTGGATCCAACAATGCTGATACGATCCATCATGGACGGCAGGTCAGACATTCCATGCTCATCCACGTTATTAACTAAAGTGGCAGGACGGGGATTGCGAGCGTCAAACTTCCATCGCGGGATTCCTCTCGATTCAGCGCGGAGAAAATGTCAATCAACGCGCTGGAACAACCAGCTTTCGGTCAGCTCGCCTTGCCAGCGGGTGCGTTCTTCCCACGCATCACCAGAAAAGCCGGTGGCGAAAACGAACGGACCGGCTTGGAGTAAGTATCCATATTGAACACCCGGAAAATCGTCCAGATTTGTTCGGTCACTCCCAGCTTCACGATGGTAATAACGATGCCATTTGATCGAGTCAGTCGCTGAGGTGACGCCTGAACTGATCGAGGTCATTCCTTCTGTATCGCCGGCCGCAAGAGTTGTCGTAAATTGTTTACGCGCGGTCGCACGGTCACCATATTGTTGGATATACAGTGGAGTACCGTCTAGATCGCTAGGTGGCCCACGAAAGACGTTCCGCTGGCGAGTAACAGGATCTGGACGGGTCGCAAACGTAAAAAACACTTCTTCAGTACGGCCTGACGGTTGGACAACTGGTCCAAGCCGTCTCCGAAGTTTATTTCGGCGAGCGACCGGGAGCGGGTCTGCGGTGAACGTAGGCGGATAGCTCCCGTCCTCATCGACATATGGCTCGTGTGCGAGCGTCGTAAAATTGCGACGAGTGGGGACCGCAACTTCGACCAGCACATCACCGGTAGCGTGTGGTACAACTCGGTCAAGCAACCGGTTATGGATCGGGTTGCGTGAAAAACGCCTGCTGACGTACACTGGAGTCTGGATTTGGAAAAACGAAAGTCGCATCCGATCGAGTTCCTCGACAAATCGGTCAGCATCGTTACGACGTGCTGCGCGAGCCAAAGACGGGATATGCATATCAGTCCGTGACTGAAGAAGGTCAACAGGAGAAAAGTGGGGTTCAAACGCTGTTTCCGCGCGGTCCGCAGCGTCGTATCCGACAGTTTCGAGTCGGTCAACCATCTCGGCTGTTGGCATCGTTGGCTGATGGATTGTGGTACGGACTGTGTCGATAGTCTCAATCACACTGTCAATAGCCTGGTTATATGACTCAACCGCGCGTGGATAAGAGATAGCAAACCACACCACATCAGCAACAATCGCTTGCGTCCTCTCAGCAATGAGTTGTATCAGGTCGGAGGCGTAACCGTCGGCATCCGTTGAGTTATCTGTAGGTGGCTCATCGGTGCCAGCTTCCAGCGTAGTATTTGACTCGTCTGAGGATTCTATTTCGTCTGGATATCTCACACCATCAACACTCAAACAGCCAGCAAGACTTGCGGCAGCGCCGAGCCCGGCAAGCACGTTACGGCGCGGTTGTTCCATGCTCCATGTCGGTGGGGCCAAAACTTAAATGTCGTAGATTACATTATCAGCCATGCGAAAAGGTCAACAATAGTTAGACTGTATGAAATGATTGTGGAGTTATGAGATTTCGCATACCTATTGCTGATCAGCCTGTAGCATGTGTAGATATGTGGTGTGGCGGTGCTGAGTTGCTTACGTCGCCGCTTGTGGTGGGAGTCATTGCTAGTCTTGGAGCAATGTTGTTACTTGTAGTAGGTAAACTCCAGACAGCGATTGAAACATGCCAGGATGAACGGGAGTGTATTATTGCGGAACAAGACGCATTTCGTCGGTTTCAGACGCAGATACGGCAGGTCGAGCCAGTACAGTTTGAATCGCCAGATACCGCGCTAACAGATGTAGGTGACCGGACAGAAGTAATGGACGTAGCCACAAGTCCCGGAGATGCGACACTCAAGTATGTACTTTCTGCGTATGAAGAAACAGTGCGATCAGTTCCGCACTATAGCATTGGCGATGAAGAGAGCCTTGCTGAAAATCTCGCTGCTGAGCTTGGAGAAGATATAGTGACGTCGTTGGCAACAAATCGGGTTCTCACTCCAGCGGTCCAACAAGCAATCGTTGACCGGAGCCAGCAGGCAATCGATGTACGTGCGGAGCTTATAGAGGTAGTGACAGAGGAGATGGATCGGCTCGCAAACTATCAAACGGAACTTACTAACATCGAGACCCGACAGGATAATCTCTGCGCGCACTTCGGGTCCGTACAAATGCGGCGCAGGGAGGCCGCGTTTGATATTTGGTGTGCGCTTCAGGATCTCGAGACAAAACTGGATAGAGTCGCTGAACAGCGACAGAGAGACCTTCACTCACCACCGGTTGCTGAGCCCCCAAGTGAGGAGACATCTGATGAACAGATCGAGTTCTGTGAGTACCTGTATTCAGATAGCGACACACCACAGTATCCGGTCTTATCAGTAATTGGGGAACTCGGAGAAGCAATCCGAACCGACAAAGAGCAAATCAGACCGTATCTTGGATGAGTTCTGAGTCGATATACGAAACAAGCATAGAATGTGTCGCCGTGACAGCGTCTACTCGATCTGTTGTAACACGAGTATATATGCCACCCTTAATCGTTGCGAGAATGTATTCTGTGACTTCAGAGGCATTGACCGCTTCAAACACATTTTCAGCAATACCACGTTCAAGAATCTCCCGGATCGTATCTGCTAACCGTTCATCAACGTGCGTAAATTGAGCGCGGATACGACTGTTCGTGACTGCTTGTGATCGAAAGCCGACAAGCACTGTTTGAAACTGATAATCGTCTTCAACCGGGTCCGGTGCGAGAAGTTTGGCAATGAGCTGTTTGAGGGTTTCAGCTGGATTCTGGCTTGGTTCGGTATCAAGAGTCGATTCGAATTTGTTGACAGTGAACTCAAGCAGTGTAATAAGCAAATCGTCTTTTGAATCGTAGTAGTGGTAGATAGAAGATTTTGATCCATCAAGCTCGTCACCAATACGGGCAATTGAGAGATCAGCATAGCCGTGTTTGAGCAACGCTGTGTGTGTTGCCTTCATAATGTTCTCTTCCGTGGCGCTCAAAGTGTGTTCCGACTGATCGCTTGTCATTGCTCGGTTGAGTCCGTTGTTTCAGAGGCCGTCTCAGCGTTGGTGAAATCAAATTCGGCAGAGTTTGAGTCCTCATCTGCTGATGGCTCAACAGTCTGTGAGTTCATCTCATCAGTTGTCGCCGTCTGTTCTGTAGTAGTTGAGGGTCCCGAGGTTGTCGTGACAGCGTCTTCTACAGGAGCCGCGCGACGTTGAAGTTCATCAATCTGTGGAACAGACGTCACATTTGCGAGAACGACAGTTGCCGTGAGTTCTGTTGTGTTTTGAATTGGCTCATCGCCAGCAAGCACTTCAACGGTCTGCGTTTCTTCTTCAAGCAGATATCGGCCGGTCTCAAATCCTTTCCGAGAGATTGTATCTGGGGGTCCACTGAGGATGAGCAAAACCCGATCTGCAGAAGTGATTTCACAGGGTAGCGTGAGTTTCGATTGGACTGCGCGACTGATCAGTGTCTTTATTTTCGACGCATCAACCGGAGTAGACCCAGAGGGCTGTGATCGACCAAGCAGGCGAAGAATCCGAGCAAGAAGTCCATGAGCGTTACTGTCAATTTCAATTGTGGCGCGACCAACAGTTGTTACCCCACCAACAGCAAGTGTCCGTGAGATATCAGCAGGGTCAATCCGAAGTTCAGATTCAAACGTCGTGTTGGCTTCACCGGCACCAAAAACGCTCAACAGTCGGTTGACGGTCATCTGATTAATCGACTGATAGCAATCAGCAACAGCGTCTCTATCCCGGGACCATGAATCGTTGTCGACAAGAAGCGTTGACGCAGCACGTGGGACAAGTGTTCGAAGACCACGGGCAGCGGTCAGTGCTCGTTGGTCTGACTCCGTGTCAGCGGGGAGAACACCCAGTGTGTACACTTCAGTTTCATAAATATCGGTGAGTTCTTCCAACAACACACTCCCAACACCAGCACCAGTGCCGCCGCCAAGCCCAGCAACAATCATCGTGGCTGCGACTTCTGTTTCATCGATTTTATCGAGTGCACGTCGAATTTCTGGCCGCTCCGCTTTAGCGACTTGTGCGCCAACATCTGGATCGCCACCGACACCATACTCATTGATGTCATATTCACGCGTGCGCGAGTTACTGGAGGCACCTTGTTGACTCGTGGTTGTGGATGTCTCTGAGTGTCGTTTGGGATCGTGAGCCGAATTTTGGGCGTCAGTAACAGGAGAGTTTGTGTCTCGTCGAAGTACTGCCGGGTGTGTATCGCCAAGGAGGATATGCTGGTCAGTACTGAGGGCGGTTGTCTGAGAGAGTGGTTGTGATTCAGTGTGAAACGCGAGAACGTTTCCATTAGTCACCGACCGGCCTGTGCGGTGTTCAGTTCGAACAAACTGATCAACGAGTCGGGTACCACACCCGCCAACGCCGAGAAGTGCTACCTTCATTTACACACCAACGGCTGCGAGTGATGGTGGCGGCCAACAGAGTGGTGATGCGTCTGTCGGACAAGCGTTTGACGACGTGTTCGCTCAAACAATAGGGTCCAGATCATTGTCGTCATCGGTAATTAGCGACTGAATTTCCTCTTCGCGAACCGCATCCTGTTCTTGAATTTTGTTTTGTGCGTCAACAGCTTGATCTTGGATTTCGTTAATCCGCGGTGTATCAGTCACATTTGAGAGCAACACCACAGCCGCAAGGGTTGACGAGTCGGGACGAGGATCATCACCAGCAAGGACATCAACGGTATCAGCTTCTTGTTCAAGCCATTCACGAGCAGATTCAACCCCTTTTCGTGAAATCACATCAGGCGGCCCGGCAAAGACAATCAGCGCACGGTCAGCACTCGAGACATCACATGGAACAGTGAGCCGAGAATTCGTTGCTCGGCGCACCAAGCCTTTGATTTTTGCAGCATCTGTTGATTCACTCTGTGAGTCATCAACTTCTTTGAAATTGGCTAACAGTCCTTCTTTTGCGGGGGTAACGTCAGTTGAAGCGTACCCGATTGAGGAGACACCACCGGTATCGAGGGTTCGCATAATGTCACTCGAATCCATTGCGTTCTCACCCACCTCCGACTCATCAACTTCGCCGGCGGCGAGCAGAGTGACAATGCGTGTCGCAAGTTCTTCGTTCATCTGTTCGTAGCCCTGCTCAATAGTCTGCCCCCGAGAACGCCACGCATCGTTGTCGAACGCGATGAAGTTGTCAACTTTGTTGACGAATGACTGAAGCGAGCGGGCAGCGTTGAGGGCTGGTCGGCCGCCTTCGTATGTGCCAGGTAACACTCCAAGTCCGTACACTGGCTCATCGTACATCTTCTGTAGTTCGTCGATAACAACGGGAGCAGCGCCACTACCAGTGCCTCCACCAAGGCCGGCTGCGACTAAGACGGCATCAACCTCGTGAATTTCAACATCGTCGAAAACGCGCCTGATTTCATCAATGTCGGTTTGCGCAACCTCAGCACCAATTTTAGCATCACCTCCAACCCCGTGTCCACGCGCTTTCTGATGGGTATCGCCGATTAACACCCGGCGATCTTCATCGAGATGTTGTGGTTTGGCGAGGTCTGTCCGAGCCGTATTAATGACCAATGCGTGACGACACAGATTACGACCAGTCTCAAATTCAAACTCAATCATCTGGTCGATAAGCTTACTGCCTGCGTTACCGACCCCAATCGTTGCGAGTTTCATTGGTTGTTTCTCTGTTGAGCCGTATGAAAGTGTGTTGGTTGTGGGTTGACCTCACCGAGCGCAGAGTACGTGGCTGTGGAACAAGCCATTGAATACTGGTACGTGTGGTTCGGGACGTATTAATTAACAGTTTGTAGGCGGTGAACTACCCCGACCTACTCGCTCACGGCTGACGCCGTTCGCTCCTTGAGGGTGGGGCTTCCTGTTTCCACGACGCGCTTTGCAGATACAGGCGTATCCACAGGGAGCGCAGTCTCCACAGGCGTTGATTCGGAGTATCCCACTCCTACTTCTTCAAGACCACGAGAAAGGATGTTCCACGCCGCGTTCGCATCTCTATCCGCTTCAAATCCACACGCCGGACAGGAGTGTTCGCGCATCCACAGCGGTTTCTCAGTCTTCACACCACAGGAAGCGCACTCTTTTGCTCCGTTGAACGCCGACGCCGTCTGCGGATCGTATCGCTGATTTCACGGGATTTGGACGCCGTCTGGCGATATGGGACGTCTCAAGACCCTCGCACAGACGTTTCACGAATTCGCCACGAACCATGTTGAACAACCAGACGTACCCGCTGTCGCCGACGGCGACAACGGGTACGCCAAGTCCACCAAAATCGCGCTCCTTCTGCTCAAAGAGGAGATCAACAAGCCGCTTCGGAGGCTCGAAGACTATCTCAACGAGATGCCGGGAATTCTCGGTGTGTTTGATCTTGACTCATCGCCGGATTACACATCTTTCAGCGTCTGGGACGATGAATTCCCGATGAAAGAACTGCGCCGCCTGCTCCGCGCCTCCGCGGAGCAGGCGGGGCTCTCAGGCACCGCGTCGATCGACGCCAGCGGCTTTCAGCGTGATCAAGCCAGCTCACACTACCGGAATCGGGTCGGTTACTCGTTCAACGCGATGAAAACCACGCTGCTTGTTGACACGGATTCTCTTGCTATCATGGACGCTCATTTCACGACGAAGAAAGCCTATGACGGCCATATCGGGCTACAGGTCTTTCGGCGGAACGCCGAAGACCTGCAAGCGTTGCTGGCCGACAAGATGTACTCGTGGAGTAATCTCCGTGAAGCTTGCCGTGACAGGTCTACACGGCCAGTGATCAAACACTGCGAGCAAAACGCACTCAAGAAAGCCCACAACGCCAGAATTGACGATGATGTCTACAACCAGCGGTCAATGAGTGAGACCGTGTTTGCGATGCTAAAAGACGACGGCGACGAGATCCGCTCCCGGAGCTGGCACGGCCAGTTCCGGGAGCTCACACGGAAGTGTATCGTCCATAACCTCGAGCAGGCGGCGAGTTAGAGCTCGCCGCCTGCTCCCCTTCTCCGAATGTATCCGAGAGAGGCATCGCCATCGTCCACCTCATGGTTTATCTGGTATCTTGTGAAACTGATGCTTTGGTCGCCGCACAATTCTGCTCGAATCGAATCGCCCGATCTGAGAATCTACAGCTAAAGCGCCGCTACCGGTAGAAGATCGAATATCAAAAATCCGATGTTGCCGCCGTCTTGCGTTCAACACGGCACACTCTTTTGTCGTCCCGCGCGGGTTCACGGCGACGAAGTGCGTCCCTTCACGTTCACACTTGTATTCGAGCATCCCCAGGAACGTTCCCCACGCCACTCCCGCCCGATTTCGTGAGTTTCTGGGGAGTTCTACCAGCCCTTTTACATCCAAGTCCTCAACAGCCACCAAGTCGTACTCGGTGGCGTAGTAGTTCGACAGCTTGTGGAGAAAGTCGCAGCGCTTTCGCTTGAGATCAGCGTGGCGTTCCGCCACGGTTTGTCGTTGTGTCTCCCAATTCGTAGAGCCGTGTTCCTTCCGCGAAAGGTCGCGTTGGGCGCGTTCCAATCGTTCGCGCTCGTCGCTGAAGTCGGGACTTTCGATGGCGTACCCATCGGTGTCGTGGGCATACTTGATACTCACGGACATAAATACGTAAACACATCTGGGATTTCGACCCGGTCGAGTGCAGAGAGAGCAGCCTCACGGAGATCGTCGAGTGTGTCAAACAGGCGGTTCCCAAGTTCTTGATCAAGTTGTCTCCAACACTCTTCCGCGGGGTTCAGCTCCGGTGAACCCCGCGGTAGGTAACAGAGTTCTATCGGTGTACCTTCAGCAAACTCTTGGACCTTGTTCGCCGTGAAATACGAGGCGTTGTCCAAAACGACGCAAATCTTCTCGCCGAATTCAGTCTGAAGTGCGTCGAGAAGTCGAATCGTCGTGTCGCTGTTAAAATTCCCTGCACACGGCAGGAAGAACGTCTCACCGCCATCGCTGACTGCACCAAGCAACTTGATGCTATCCCACGCGCCCGTCACCGGCAGTGACGGGCGCTCCCCTTCCGGAAACCACGCATAAATCAACGTCGAGAGAACCTGTCTCGTCTGATCGATGGTCAGGATCGTGTATTCGTCGTCCAGGTCGTTGCGCTTTTTTTGAAGCCTTCTTTCCAGGCTTCTTGGGCTCTTTCGTCGGATTTGTAGAACTCCGGCCGGGCTGTCTTCCAGGACAGCCCGGCCTCAGACATCAATCTCCGGACGTGCCGCTCACAGTACTCAACGTCAAACTCTTCGGCGAGATAGTGACGAGCTAGTGGAACAGACCACGCGGGCGCGTCTAATCCTACTTCCTCGGGCGATTCGTGAAGTACCTTGACGAACCGCTTGTGCTGTTCATCAGAGAGTTCGGTTGGTCTGCCTTCGCGCGGATCGTCGTAGGCGACTTGCTCGACCGGCTCATCAGCGAGCCGGTCGAGCCGACCAACCCACCGAGACAACCATGGACCGGTGTATCCGTATCGTTCAGCAACCTCCGCCATCGTTGCATCGTCTTCTTCAAGATAGTTGATCACCGCCATTAGCCGCTGTGTCGGCTTTTTATCTTCGACCTCCGCGAGAGCGTCGCGGAGGTCGTCAAGAGTGGCGGCGTCAAGCGTGGACATACTTGCTAATCACACTCTAACCTAAAGAATATTTAGCTGACAGTATGAGAATCCCCACGTCGATACCAACGCACCGATCTGGATCGGTTGGTTTCTCAGGTGTCTCTTTCCCGTCGACAACGAATGAAGCGAACCAGTCCCCAGTTGGCTCCTTCTTAATCGTGACTTGTTTGATCGTCTCGGTGTCGGGGATTGTGCGGTGTTTGATGAGTGGAACATCCGCAAGTTTCGACAGCGACAATACGGTCTGACCGTTCTTACTATCGAACTCGAAGCCAGACTGTATGTAGGTGAAACTGCGGAAGTCCTTGGGAGCCTTCCAGTTGAGGCTTCCGACCTTGTAGCCGTTCTGTTTCAACTGGGAGAGGGCTTTGATGCTGTCTTCGATACGCATGACAGCGGCTTGTGCGACCGTTGAATAGAGGTCATTTAGTTCATCCCACCAGACTTTAAGATCGGTGAGCTGATCGCGTACTTGGCGTACTCGTTGGGTGAGTGTTCCCGCCGATTCGGGGATTTTCTCAAATTCGGTGAGTGCGTGATTGTAGAGTTGCCTACAGGTATCTCGGTGATGATCCAACAGCTCACGCTGTTCAGGCGTGGGATCAAGCCGGAATCTGTAGGTGTAGCGCATTGACTATTCGTCGGGGGCTGACGTTCGGACGATTTTTACGTCTGCACCACGCCATCGCTTCGGAACGAGAACGTGTGCGCCGTTGCCGGTCGGCTTCACCTCTCCCTCAATGACTTCGTGGCCTTCTACTTCGTGTCTATCCATCATCTGTGTTTAAACATTATTTCAACTTAACTCTATCGGTGGGGTGGTTGGGCAGCGAGTACGAACGTGTTTGAGACATGATGACGGCGGTGTATCCCCTCCCTACTCGCTCCCGCTGGTCGCTCCTTGAGGAAGGGGGCTTACCGCCTGTATTCTGCGTAAAAAGGTTAGTCGAGCTCCCGGGGAACTCGCGCAATCGTGCGGGGGCGGCATGGAGTACGGTCCTGCGGATGCTGGAGTACAAATGTGAACGCGAAGGCACGTACTTCGTAGCGGTAGAACCGGCAGGGACGACCAAAGAGTGCGCTGCTTGCGGTATCAAGACGGACAAGCCGTTGTGGGTCCGCGAACACTCTTGTCCCTCGTGTGGCTTCACCGCCGATAGGGACTGGAACGCGGCATGGAATATTCTTTCTCGCGGAATCAAGCAGTTAGGAGCGGGACGCTCCGAAACAACGCCTGCGGAGACTGCGCTCCCTACGGGGACCGATTCGGTCCCTGCAAAGCGCGTCGTGGAAACAGGAAGCCCCGACCTCAAGGAACGAGCCGCCCCAGCGGCGAGTGAGTAGGTCGGGGTAGTTCACTCTGCGTCAGACGTGAGTATCAATAGTTTAATCAGACACATAACACATTCCAACGCAAGCAAGGTTGGAATAATAAAAATTATATTTTACAAGCGCGGCTGCCAACTGTGAAGAACTTACGAGTGATTCTACTGGCGGTGGTTGTGGCGACAGCAGTTGTTGGCGCCCCAGGAACCGCCGCTGGCGCACAGTCAGTAGGAGCAGAGTTTGAACACGCAGAGAGTGAAAGTCTGTCTACCAATTACAGCGGTCAGGAACCGATGCAGACAGCAGGAAATAATACCTGTGGGTTTCCGCTCAACGTAACTGATGCGACAGGGACAGAAATCACGCTTGATGAACGGCCGGATCGGATCACAACAACAAATCCGTCAGCAGCCCAGACTCTCTGGGAGATCGGTGCGCAAGACCGGGTTGTTGGTGTAACCGAATTTGCGGGGTACTTGAGCGGGACTGACAGCAAAACAAATGTCTCCGCAGAATTCGGTGTCAGCGTCGAAAAAGTCGTCGCAACCGATCCCGATCTTGTGTTAGCACCGAACGCCTCAGCTGATCAAGTCGCAGATCTTCGTGCACAGAATCTCACGGTCTACCATTTCCCGGCCGCGACCGATATCGATGACATTGCGGCAAAAACAGAGCGCACAGGCCGTCTTGTTGGAAACTGCGAGACAGCAGCGGAGGTAAACACCGAGATGAATCAGACTGTAGAGGATGTAGAAAGCCAGACTGCTGAGCTTGATCGTCTCGATGCACTGTACCCACTTGGGGGAGGCTTCGTCGCGGCTGACAATACCTTCATCAACGAAATCATGAAGATTGCTGGGACAACCAACGTCGCCGCGTCAGAGGCAGATGGGTATCCACAACTCTCGGATGAAGTCATCCTCAAAACAGATCCTGAGATCATACTCGTGACCGATACAGAGGGCGCAATTCTTGATAGAGAACCCTACGCGAGCACAACTGCTGGGGCAGAAGATAACTATGTAGTTATGAATACAAATTATCTAAACCAGCCGGCGCCCCGGAGTGTGATTGAATCGACCAAAACTCTCGCTGCTGCTGTTGAAGATCTTCAAGCCAACAAAACAGAAGAGACAGTCAATAGTAGTGGTACGTGTGGGTTCCCACTTACTGTAACAGACGCAACAGGGACAGAAATCACGATTAATGAACAGCCAGATCGGATCACGACAACAAACCCATCAGCTGCCCAGACCCTCTGGGAGTTAGGTGCGCAAGACAGGGTTGTCGGTGTAACCGAGTTTGCGGGGTATTTGAACGGGACTGCCAGCAAAACAAATGTCTCCGCAGAATTCGGTGTTAGCGTCGAAAAGGTTGTTGCGACTAATCCCGATCTTGTGTTGGCACCGAACGCCTCAGCTGGACAAGTCGCAGATCTTCGTGCACAGAACCTCACTGTTTACCATTTCCCCGCTGCTACCGATGTCGGTGACATTGCGGCAAAAACAGAGCGCACAGGCCGTCTTGTTGGAAACTGTGAGACAGCAGCGGAAGTAAATACTGAGATGAACCAAACGGTGGAAAATGTAGAAAACCAGACCGCTGAGCTTGATCGTCCTGACGCACTGTATCCGCTTGGAGGCGGGTATGTCGCTGCTGACAATACCTTCATCAACGAAATTATGCAGATTGGTGGGACTACTAACGTTGCTGCGTCAGAGGCAGACGGGTATCCACAGCTCTCAGATGAGGTAATCCTCCAAACAAATCCTGAATTGATAGTTGTGACAGACTCTGAGGCGTCGATTCTTGAGCGACAGCCGTATGCTAGCACAAACGCAGGTGAGAACGGTAATTACGTCGTATTAAACAATAATTATCTCAACCAACCTGCGCCTCGCAGCGTTATCGAGTCAACGAAAACGCTCGCAAACGGTGTTGAGGAGCTTCAATCAGAGGATGCCAAAGACGATAGAAGTAGAACAGATGAGTCCAGTGGCTCAAGTAGTGACGATGATGATAGGAATGAAGAAGATGAGCAAGACGAAGTAGTAGATGCGAACAAAACGGCTGTAGACACGAACGAAACAGCTGTGGATACGAACGAAACGGCAGTAGATGAGAATGAAACGGCAGTAGATGAGAATGAAACGGCTGTGGACACGAACGAAACGGCTGTGGATACAAACGAAACAGCTGTGGACACGAACGAAACGGCAGTAGATGAGAATGAAACGGTTGTGAATGGTAATCAAACAGCCACCGATACATCAAGTAAGGAGAGCACTACCTCAGCAGAGCCCAATGACACCTCTAATCAAGAGGGCAATGAAACCGAGACATCGAATGATGTTGTCAATCAAGAGACTGAGCAAGACGGTGGACCATCCAATACAACTGATGATGGGACAGAGTCAGAGGTTCCTGGATTCGGGATCGTCGTAACCGTATTAGTAATTCTTGGCTTCGCATATCTATCACCACAGAGATAGTACCTCAGTTACCCACAAATCGACTGCCCCACCTCAAGGGGCGAGTGAAGTACCTCGGGGTCAAGCCCCGAGGCTTCACCGTCTTGGGGCCGCACCGAGCCCGCAGGCGAATTTAATTCCCCTCGACCTTCCCAGATGGGTCGGCTGGAATTAACACCCGAACACGCCGATGTGTCCGTGAGGGGCGGCCGCTCCACCACGGCCCGACAACTCCCGTCTCACCGCCGTAGCGGGTTTTGAGAGGAGTCGCATTTCCAAACTGCCGAACGACCAGCAAAGGAATTGAGGTCTTCAATTCCATGCTTTGGGGGTGGTTTCTGGCCGTTACAACCCTATTTGTCGCTAAGTGTATTAACTACCATCTTACCGAGGTGAAAGTGAAAGTGAGCGTACGGCCTTCACCCTTGGGTCAAGCCCCGAGGCACTCGGCCTGCTCTATCTGTAGAGGAGGAGAGGGTAGGGTAGGGTAGTTCAATGGGATTGCGCACTACGTATTTAAGTAACTCGAAAAGTCGATACCGAGACAGACTATTTCGGCTGAACGACTGTTTGATTACCGTTGTGAACAGCGTCATCGCTTACGGTCACAGATTGTGTTCCAACCTGATACTCTCCGGGGTGTGCGACCCGGATTGTTGCGGTTCCGTTCGAGACAGTAGCGTGGCGTACATACTCGAATGTTGTGCCAGTTGCTGTGACTTCACCGGACGAATTGGGCACAGTCACAGTTGTTGTTGCGGTCACCGTTCCATTTTCGACGCCGACGGAACTGGGCTCTGGCACGGAGATCGTCGCGCCGGGGACGACCGCAAAGGTCCGGATCCCCTCAGTGGAAGTGAGTAGCTGGTAATGGCCGGTTGCGGTGGTGTCGTTGACGCCGGCGCCGAGCCCATCATAGAGGGCTGTGTAAGTAGACTCCGTTGGAGGTGCGTTTTCGCGTTCAGTGACGACGACGTACCCGACACGATCTTGAAAGCGGTTGTACCATTCGTCTGGGTGCGCAGCGGTAAGGAACTGATCGTAGTTGCTTCGTGCATAGCCGTAACTGCGGGCTTCACCGTTCACAAAGTAATTGTACATTCGGTTGTCGCCCCACTGGCTCAACACGAAGTTCTGTGGGTACTCACGGTCAGCGTCCTCGGCGTGAGAATCAACCGTAAGCGTAGCGTCAAACTGCGCGCGATCATAGGTAGTCTGTCCGACGAGTGACGGGACGAGGAGAAGGTTGAACAACAACACGAGCGCGACCGTTGCGGCCAGATACCCCCGCAATCGGGTTCCTTCAGGCAGCGCGAGCGACGTGATCGCGGTCCCTCCATCCGGTTTGCTGTTCGCTCCGGCGCGACTCGGTCGACCACGGCTCGATTGACCGCGAGTCGACGAGGAGTCGGTGCCGTTGCCGCGACCGAGGGCGGCTACAGGACGTGCGATGTCTATTGCCGACAGGAGGTAAACAAGACCGATCCCCGCGAAGGGCGCAATCATGATCGCCAACTGCCCGGCAAAGCGGACCTGAATCGTTGCGAGCAGCGTGTAGTACCACGCAAAGCAGACTAAGACGAGCCAGCCGGGCTTGTAACGGCGCGCGACCACCCACGTCGCGACTGCGAGGACGGCGATTGCGAAGTAGAAACCGAGGCCGAGCTGGAGGAGCGGTCCGAACACGACCGCAAAATCCGGGCTGAATAGCGAGACTGTCTCGGAGATACCTTCCCGAAAGAACAGATCGTCGGCGCGCGTCCGGAGTCGTTCGATATCGCCCGGACGCAGGCGCGCATAGGCGACAAGCCCCCCCACGGCGACGACCGCCTCTGCCGCGACAAGGGCAAGCGGCGGAAACGAGACGCGGCGCCACAACTCCCCTAGCCCGACAACGACAAACGCACCGCCCACGACGAGGACGGGCGTGACCGCGGCGATCGACTCGTGCCAGCCTAACGCGAGGTGTGCGGCGAGCGCTCCCGCAGCGCCGAGCGCGAGCCCAGCAAGCAGGGGGGCGTTTGCGTAGGTCGGGGAGAGGTCCCGCCGAACGTCGAGCGCAACGCGGAGCCCGACGACAGCCGCGACTGGGACGAACGTGAGCGGCGAGCCGCCGTAGGCGTGCGCGGACGCCGCGACGGCGACAGCGAGCGCGAGTGCAATGGGCCACATCGTTGTGTTATGTGCGTGGGCCCGCGCGATGGCCTGCTGGTCTGGTTCGGTTTCGGACTGGGCGTCCCGGCGGGAAAGGTCGACACCGAGCGCGGTCAGTGTGGCAACGAGCAGACCGAGCCACAGGTACTGGTGGGCCTGATGGTCAAGGAAGCCCACGGAGGTGTACACGACGTTGACGGGCGCGAGCCCGTAGAACAGCACGGCGGCGAGCGCGACACGCACATCGCTGGTGAGCAAGCGTGCGGTCCGGTAGACGAAGTATCCCAGACAGACGGACGCCACGACCGGAAGCCACGCGGCGACCACGGGCGCAGCGTCGACGCCACCGAGCAGGACCGTCAGCCACCAGTTGACCGCGTGGGCAAGCGGACGCGTGCCCGCGGCGCCGCCCATGTCCGCGAACAGCCCCAGATCGAAGATTCCGTCCGCGCGAGCGGCCAGCTGCTCCTGCCAGTAGCGGAAAAAGTACGTGTCGTTACTTGGGGAGACGACGAAGCCCTGCTGGAACACCGCAGGCGCGGCCACGAGGCGCGCGCTGGCGACCACAAGCAGCCCTCCAAGAAGCCCGAGGAAGGTGAGAACGTCGACGTCAGCTACCGAGGAGACTCGCGACATCACGATATCACCGGCGGCTGTCTCGCTGCCATCGTCATCGCTTCCCTCGGTAGCTGTGGACGAGTCAGTGGCAGCGTCAGTCGTATCGGCAGCGTCGGCCGGCCCCGACTCAATCGCGGCGCGGATCGCGTTCGGATTTTCGAGCCGGTAGCCAGTATCGACCTCATGGGCGAGGTCGCGGGCGACAAGCTCGCCGAACCGACCGGAGTCGAGGTCGATGTCGGCAAACGTCCACGGCTCGTCGCGGGCGTCGCGCTCAACGAGGGCCGCGAAGGCGTCTTCCGCTTCGGGGTGGTCAGCGAGGAACTCGCGCGCGGCCGCGGTCGTCTCCTCAGGCGAGGGCATTGGCTGTCACCTGTCGGGCGCGCCGATTAGCGGTTTCGGTCGTGGACGGGCCCACCCTCGGGTTCGGAGGCGTCGCGGGCGAGCGAGACCCCTCGATCCGACCACCGGAGGAAACATAGTGTTTAACTTGACACACTTATCACGGATCAGTAATGGACACCGGATGGCGGTACCGGCTCGCGAGCGTGGGAGGCGTCGCTGCCCTCGTTGGGCTCGCGGTGATGCTCGCCAACAACGCGACTGTTCAGGCGGCCGCGGCGATGGTTCCTGTGCTCGGTCGGCTGCCCCCCGACCCACCTGCGGGCGCGGAGTTCGTCATCGAGGTGGCGCTGACCGTGGTGGTCGTTGCGGGTGCGTTCGTCCCCCTCTACAAGCCGCGCCCGCGGCGGATTCTCGATATCGTCGCGCTCGCACACAAGCGCACGTTCGTGGCCGTGTTCGCGCTGGCGACCATCGGCTACTTCGATTACACGTACAAGGTGCCGCGGCTGACGCTCGTGTTGATCACGCCGCTGCTGTTAGTCATCCTGCCGGTGTGGTTCATTTGGCTACGCCGCCCCGAGGCGCGCAGCGAACGCGCGATCATCGTTGGGGACGACCTCGCGGAGATCTCGCGCGTCGCGCATGCGGCTGGCGAAACGGATCTTGCGCTGCTCGGCTACCTCTTTCCGGCGCAAGCACGCGCGAGACCCCGCGGACAGTTGGGCAAGGAACACGAATCGGACGCCAACGTTGAGTCCGTTGCTGACGGAGGTGTGGACGTGGACGCGACCCTCGAACAGCTCGGGGGGCTCTCTCGGCTCGAAGACGTGCTGGTCACGCAGGATGTCGACACGGTAATCTTAGCGTTCGGGGAGACAGATCGGGCCGAATTCTTCGGCGCGCTCGATGCCTGTTATGAACACGGAGTTGCTGCGAAGGCACACCGTAACACCGCAGACGCGGTGTTGCTCGCTGAGGATGACCCGGGGACGCTCGTCGACATCGACGTCGAACCGTGGGACGTTCAGGACCACATCCTGAAGCGCGCGTTCGACGTCGCGTTTGCGGGGGGCGGGCTGCTCGGACTAGCACCGATTATCCTCGCGATCGCAGTTGCGATCAAACTCGACGACGGCGGATCGATCCTGTACCAGCAGGAGCGGACCGCCGTGTTCGGCGAGACGTTCGACGTGTACAAGTTCCGGTCAATGGTCGAGGACGCGGAGTCGGCAACAGGTGTGACAATCAGCGACGAGGACGAGGGCGGCGTCGATCCGCGAGTGACCCGCGTCGGGCGCGTGCTGCGACAGACACATCTCGATGAGATACCGCAGCTGTGGGCAGTGTTGTCAGGGAAGATGAGCGTAGTCGGGCCCCGCCCCGAGCGCCCAGAGATCGACGCCGACATCCAACACGGTGTCGACGACTGGCCGAAGCGGTGGTTCGTGAAGCCGGGGTTAACCGGACTCGCACAGATCAACGACGTGACCGGCAAAGAGCCTGATCGAAAGATCCGATACGATCTTCAGTACATCAAACGTCAGTCGTTCGGCTTCGATACAAAAATTGTCGCGCGACAGGTGTGGAAGGTACTCGCAGATGCAATGCTTCTCGTTACGGGGAGATCAGAGTAGACTGCCGGATTTCCGCCTTGCGTCATGTTCTGCTAGAAGCCTCGGAAGTCGTGGTGGCTTGCGACGACCAGTCACTAGCAGAGAGATCAAAATCCGACAGCACTTGTCGTTGAGCTATAGAAATTAGTTATGAACACGCCAACAAGTCAGTCGATACTCGTGAGCGGTGGTGCCGGCTTTATCCTAAGTCACCTCGTCGAGACGCTGGTTACTGACAACGACGTCACTGTTCTCGATAATCTTCCGAGCGGCCGTCGCGAGTGGGTTGCTGTCCAAGCGGCTCTAAAGGAGACACGGCAATCACGTCGAGTCGACCACGATATCGTAGGTGTTCGTCCATCTGGCCAGCAGCAACGCAGACGCCGGTAGAAAGACGAAGGCGGTCACCAGCGCGAACGTCATCGCAAGCGCGACGGCGATGCCGAAGTTTGCGAGCACGGGGAACTGTGAAATCCCAAGCGCACCGAATCCAAATAGCGTCGTCGCGCCAGAGCCAATGACCGGCCGCGACTTACGCACCATAGCCTCACGCATCGCTACTACGGGGGTCGATCCGCGCTCAAATAGCTCTTCTTTGAACCGCTCATGGACGTGTATCCCATATGTGATCCCCGCACCGAGCGCAATCGAGCCGGTCGCAACGGTGAGGGGATTCCACGGGATACCTAGTAGGTACATCGCTATCGAAATCAGCATCACGGCGCTGATAGCGACGCTAACAACGAGCAACACAGACTCGCGGACTGATCGCAGCGCTAATGCGAGAAACACTGTTGCCAACCCGAAGCTCAATACGGTCATCGGATCGCGGCCAGAGGTCACATTCTCGATCACGTTCCGGTTGACGACCGGTTTGCCAGTGACGGCGGTCCGCTCGGTGACAAGGTGTCTATCGGCAGTCGCCTCCGTGTCGTCGATCAAGTGTCTAACTTCCTCGCCTTCAATATCGTCGACAAATAGCTGAATGACGAACCGGTCCGGAGTATCTTCACGACTCCCGACCGGCATGAGGTCGGACGCCGCCTGCCGGTCAACCGTATCGATAAGCCGTGTCCGGCGCTCTGGGATGTCCCCCCCAGTGGCCATCTCGACAGCAGTGACTGAACTCATCGCAGCGTTTACGTCGTCATGATCCTCAATAGCGGTCTCGAAGGCTGATGCCCGCCTGAACGTCGTCGGCGAGTAGGCATCTTTGCTCTCTACTAGGAGGTAGATTACGTTCGGGCTCTGCGCAGTGCTTTCGAGTTCTTCGAGATCGTCGCGCTGTTCGATATCCGGCCAGTAGTCAAGCATTTCCTGAGTCGTCGGTACATCGTGATACACAGCCGCGCCGCCGCCGATTGCCGCGATCATAAGCAGAATCACGATAAGTGGCGACGCAGCGATCCCACTAGATAATGTACCGATGAAACGCTCGAACGCAGGCTCGTCGTCACTGAGGACCCCGCTCGATTGGTCGTTGGCCGACGGCTCAGGAGAAGGAGAGTTTTTATTTTTGCTATCCGTCGAAGAGTTTCTCTCGGCCGCAGTAGCGGCTGCTGTCGCTTCGGTGGTGTCTGAAGCTGTTGGCCCCGTCTGGTCGTACTCGTCATCGTCAAATTGAACCAACAGCGCGACGAGTAGCGTGAGTGACAGCGCGGTCGCAGCGATTACGCCAAACGCCGCCGTCGCGCCGAGTTGCCGAGTCGGTGGCACTGCCGAAACCAACAGTGCGCCAAGACCGATCGACGTCGTCGCCATCGCTAACAACAGCGTGTTCCCAGTTGTGCGTGCAGCCGAGGCTGCAGCGTCAACGGGTTCTCGCCCTTTCTCACGTTCTTCGATGTACCGCGTATGTAGTTGGAGGCTGAAGTCGATCCCGAGTCCAAGCGCGATTGGGAGGACGCCGAGCATAATCGCGTTGAAGTTGAACCCGACGATTCCCATCATCCCGAGCATGTACACAAGCGCAACGAGTGCCGTCCCGACGGGAAGAAACACTTTCCACGTTCGGTACAGTCGCCCACGCATGACCAGAAACACCACGGAGAAGATGATAGCGAACGCAACTGCGAACAGTTGGATCATCTCAGGGAGCATGAGTCCGAACGCAGCGTTTTCGAACACCGGCGCGCCGGTGACCGTGACGTCAACGTGTGGCGGCACGGTTACATGATCGGTTGCATCTGATACCTTATCGGTGAGGTACCCTGCTGCCGTTCCGGGGAGAAACCCAAAGTACTGGTCTTCTGCGTCTGGGACATCAACCTGCCCGTAGGTCGCAACGATCAATGCCGTTTCTCGGTCGGGGTTCACGTTGTTCACGAGCGCCGCCGTGCTCGTGTCGGTTGATTCAACGCGATTAATTGCGGCGCGGACCTCTCGCTCGGTTGCTGGGATCTCGCCGCCATTTCCTCGTTTGACTACGTCTGCGAGGCTTGTAACACTGGAGAACTTATCGGTCGCTGTATACCGTCTGTCAAGCCGGTCTATCGTTCGAATCGTTTCTGGTTCATAGAGGTGATCGGTCTCGATCATCACGAACACGTTGTTCCCAAGATCGAACGTGTCGTCGGCTTTGACCTCCTGCCAGTTTTGATTCGTCTGTGAGCTGTCGTCAATATATAATTCCATCCCGAGGCTCATTTGGACAGAAAGTCCGGCAATAGCGAGCGAAACGACCACGAGCACAGCTACGACACTAAACACAGTCCGGCGGTTCTCAGCAGAAAACCGTCCGAGTCGCTCTAAGCCGTCACGAAGTGGGGTTGGTCCATCGTCAGTCATGTTCTCTGTCGTCTGTCGTGTCGCTGGTTGGTCTGCCTCGTAGTGCCCCACGAACTGATGGTGTTGTGCCCAGTCACGGAGTTATGCCGACCACGGGAGTCCATCGCCTTGCCGGCGCACGTAGACGGTTACACCGGCACCGACGAGTCCGACACCAACGAGCGGCAGGATTGAAAATACTCCAAGCCCGTCATTCTCTTCGACCTGGACAGGAATCTGATACGTCTCGGACATCATCGACTTGCCGCGCTCGTCATCGTACCGGAAGTCAATACTCGCAGCGTATCCTTTCGGGTTGGCGTCGCTGGTCGCCGAGAGCTCAAACACTAGCGTCGTCGACTCGCCGGGGTCGAGCGATTCGATGTATCCATCGTCGTCATCGCTGTCGAGCGGGTCACTCGTGCCGAGACTCGCCTCGATGTTGGTGAGCGTCTGGTTCCGGTTGTTGGTGACTTCGATCTTGATGAGTCGCGAAGAATCAACACCAATAGTGGCGTTGGAAGCTGCCACTCGGAAGTCGTCACGGCGTGGGGCAATTGCGGTCACAAGCGAGACGTCATTGTCGTACCGCTGCTCATCAGCGTCCGTTCGGTACTGTACCCGCATGTCAAGAGACTTTTCGACGGCTTCAGCATCACGGGTCGCGGCAATCGGAAGCCGAACGGTAGCAGACTCACCCTGTTCAAGCGTCCCCGCAGACACCGATCCTACAAGGAGCCGCAGCGTCGGGTACTCACGAGCGAAATCGAGGGCGACATCGTTTGCGGTGCGGGGCCCCTCGTTGGTTACCCGGACTTGGATGGTGGTCTCTTCATCGACTCGCACGGTCCCATCAACAATATCTAGGCTGAAACCCTGCTCAGCAGCCGGCTCGATCCCAGTCGAGAGATCGGTGTCGCGGCCATCGATCCCATCTGGGTTCGTATACTGGACTGTCCCGTCTAATTCGTACTGTCGAACCGATGCGTCCGACTTCACAGCCGTCTCATAGGTGATTTCAGCAGCCTCACCAGGCGCTAACGTGTCAACACGCCCGACATCGCTCTGTTGCCCGTTGAATCCAACCATCGAGCTCTGCGAGCTGAGCGAGAGCGCCACATTACGGGCAGGCTCGCCACCAATGTTTTCGATTTGTACCGTGAGCGGCCCCGACTCACCGATCTGTAGTCCACTGTCGTCAACAGTGGTGAGTCGGAATTGTGGCGCATCGTCGATCTCGATTTCAACGGTGTCAGTCATGGTGTAAGTCCGTTCGTTTTCACCGCCACCAGATCGCCGGAAAGAGGTGTACGAGTAGGTCATCTCAACGTCAACCTCGTAGGTCCCTGGCTCGGCATCCTCAGGGATGTCAACGGTAAATGGGACTGATCGCGGCTCATTCTCACTGATCGAGCCGACTGAGTGCTCAGCAGTTTCAACTGTCAAGGGAGCGCTGCTGCTGTCTAGTTCAACGACTACGTTTCGAGCGGTAGTAACGCGGTTTCGCTCGGGTGGAGTGTCGTACCGCGTGGTGGCATCATTTGCGATCTGAATTGTCAGCGTCTCAGTGTTACCGGGCGTCAGCGTTGGCTCCGGGGCGTATGCCTCAAGATCTGGATCCCCACCGGTTGCTGACTGTGCCTGTGCCCCGATCGTAGTTGTAGCGACTCCCGCCGTCGAAAGGAGCACTACCATAGACAGTACAATGAGAGTTCTCACTGTGTCGGAACGGAGAATTGATTCTCGACTTTTCGACTGACCCTTGGAACCTCCAGTATATCTCACTGTGTACAATACTACACACGGACGCATGTATATCCTTCGGCTTATTCGGCACCAAACAAGAGCCATTTTAGCGCCCTTTGTACACCAAAATTAGATCTTAATTATGTTTCAACCGTTTTGACCATCTATCTTCTCATCCAATGTATTGTTATTTACACCCAATATTAATGGCAGGTGTCGCGCTCGCGGTGGAAGGGGTTTCACCTGAGGTCGCAGCAACGATCGGCGTCATTGACATCCTCCCCGCGCTGAAACGCGAGAATTCCCACGGCACTGCACCGCTGGGTTGGGATATTGTGGTTTACGACGTTACCTGTTCTTGAGGTACAAACGCACCAGTTTCCTTGTCAAACAGGAACGTCGATGGCTGTGCCAACCAGCCGTTACTCCTATCACCGCCATCCATGGCGGGACTCGGAGATACTTTCTGTCGGATGTTCTCGGCCCCGTTCACATTGCCAGAGCCGACTCCACTCAGCGACTACCGTCCGGCAAAGCATTATGACGCTTCACAGCGAAGCGTTTAGCATGAGCGTGACAATCCCCGTGGTTTCGACGCCAAACGTACTCGGCGGAAAGCCACGAGTAGAAGGGACACGGGTCGGTGTCCACCAGATCGGGTCACTGATTCGTGAACAGGGCTGGTCGACCGCGGCCGTCGCCGAGGCGTTCGACCTCACGCCAGACGAGATCGACGCCGCTCTCACTTATTACGAGGCGAACCCGCAAGAGATGGACGCGATCAGCACGGAAGCAAATCGGTTCCGTGAGCGGTTAGCCGACGAGAGTCGAGCACCACGGTGATGCGGCTGCTCTGTGATCAGAACGTCGCGCGACGGTACGTCAAGGCTTGTATTCAGGCGTGTAAACTACCCTACCCTACTCCCTCGGCGCTCCGCGCCTCGGTCCTTGAGGGTAGGGCTTTGATGTGGACTCCCGGCAATCAGTCGCCAGCAATAGGCTGGTGACTCTCACCGTTCAACGTCCCACCATTCACACGCACGTCTACTGGTGCGTCTCCGCTCCCCGACTTGGGCGAGGAACGGAGTTTGTGTTGTCGCTTCCGAGCATACCGCACGCCAATATTCTTTGCAGCGTTATAATCCGCGTTCACTTCATACCCACACTTCTGGCACTCGAAGTGTTCGCCCTGGCGGTTGCCGTCGTGCGTGAACCCACAGTCCGTCCGAGAACAGCGTTGGGATGTATGGGTCGGCTCGACCTGCTCTACGGAGACGCCCTGTTCAGGGGCTTTGTAGGAGACGTATTCAAACAGGCGTCGGAACGCCCAGACGTGGTGCCACTTCGCGTGTGGAAGCCGCTCTCGAATGTCACTCAAGTCCTCGAATGCGATCACGTCGCAGTCGTGTTCGACGGCTTCCGAGACGAGTTCGTTGGCGATCGTGTGGATGTACTGTTTGCGCCAGGCTTCCTCTCGCTTCCCGAGGCGAAGCAGGGCCTTGTGTGCGGCCTGCGTGCCGCGTTGTTGCATCTCGCCACGTCGCTTCTCGAACTCACGACACCAGTGGTCGTAGTCGTCCCCCTGCCAAAACGTGCCGGTTGAGGACACAGCGAGGCTGTTGACGCCGAGGTCGATACCGAGGACCGTTTGGTCGGAGTGCCCGGTATCTTCCGAAACCTCATCGTCACCGTCTGTCCGCCGCGTCGAAATGTTGAGGTAGAACTCGTCAGTGGCCGCGTCGTACCGAAGCGTACTCTCACGGAACTCGTAGCTCTCGGAGAGTACGTACCGCTCGTAGGGCGTCGGATTGTCTGCCGGGAGAACGAACGACGGTTTGACTCGGCCCTCAACAGTTGCCAGCGACACCTTATTCCGGTAGAAGGTCGCGCTCCGCGTGTCGTAGTCCATCGTTTCGGCGGTAAACGTCGGTTGAGAGACGCGCTGTCCCTTTTTCCACCGTTCGACACACGCTTTGACAGCTTCGACAGCGCGTTTGATAGCGGCTTGAACAAGTTGGGCCTGTAGGTCTGTCTCCTCTCGAAGTTCGGCGTAGAGCGCGTCACGAACCTCTCGCTTGTTGGTCTTACACTCGGCGTAGGAGGTGTCAGACCAACAGTAGTCGGCGGTTCGGTTCGCGCAGTACAGGTATTGCTGGGCGGTTCGGTGGAGTGCGTCGCGTTGCTCGTCGGAAACGGCAAGTTTCACGACGGCGGTTCGACGCACGCCCATAGTTTCAGGGAGTACCCGATGGTAGTTATATGGTCGGGAGTCAGTCGGTCGAGGTGTGGTGGTTGTGTCGTCCCATGTCGGTTTCCTCCCCGACCTACTCGCTCACTCCGTTCGCTCCTTGAGGTCGGGGGCTCCACCTCGAAAATGCTGATCTCCGAGCGGTGACCGTTCGGGACGCCCTCGATCCCCGTGCGACGGACTCGATATCGCGGCGCACGCTCGTGAAAACGGGTACGTGGTGTTGACCGCAGATGACGACTTCTTCGAACTATCCGACCAGTGCGGATGTCTCTACTTCGACCAGGTCGACCAACCGCCCGTTGGCGACGTGCTGACTGCTATCCGCCGGATCGACGACGCGTACGCCGATCGAACGGCGATAGTCGAGGTCGTACCAGATGGGTGGATCTGAGCGGCGGACACGACCTCACTGTGACCGGTGTCGTGGGCGGCCCCGGCTGCGCGCCCGCCTCCGTCAGGGGCCGTCGACTCCCACAGCTCGCCCACCCTGTTGTCGGCCTACGGAAGCACGGAATTCCCGATGACGCGTGTGAGATCCGATACGGACGGCCGAACGACGACGGCAACCATGCTGACGCTTGGAAGTGGGTGGAAGTGATCCCGTGAGTCAATAGACGACGTGATCTCCAACCCATTCCCTCTTCGCGATGGGATCAGGACACATTTCACGCAGGGAAGCGACCACCTCGATATGCGTATTCTCGTCACCGGCGGGGCCGGCTTCATCGGCGGCCACCTCGCGGAGGCGTTCCTCCGCGACGGCCACGACGTGACTGTCCTCGACAACCTCGAACCGTTCTACGACGTGCGGCTCAAAGAGCACACCCTCGACATCCACCGCGAGGTCGCGAGCGAGCACGACGGGTCGTACACGTTCCGCGAAGGAGACGTGCGCGACGCGGAGACGGTCCGGGAGGTCGTCGCCGACGCCGATACCGTCGTCCACCAGGCGGCCCAGGCGGGCGTCCGGACGAGCGTCGCAGAGCCGCGGAAGGTGACCGACATCAACGTGGGCGGGACGGTGACGCTGTTGGAGGCCGCGAAAGAGGCCGCCGTCGAGCGCGTGATCCTCGCGAGTTCGTCGTCGGTGTACGGGAAACCGGAGTCGCTCCCCTACGAGGAGGACCACCCGACCGAGCCGGTGAGCCCGTATGGCGTGACGAAGCTGACCCAAGAGCATATGGCGCGTGTCTACACAGAGCTCCACGGGCTGCCGACGGTGTGTCTCCGCTACTTCACCGTGTACGGCCCGCGGATGCGGCCGAACATGGCCATCTCGAACTTCGTTTCGCGGTGTGTGAACGACGAGCCGCCGGTGATCTACGGCGACGGTCAGCAGACGCGCGACTTCACGTACGTAGCCGACGTGGTGGACGCGAATCGGACGCTGTTGGAATCGGACGCGGCCGACGGCGACGTGTTGAACATCGGGAGCTCGGACAACATCTCGATTCAGGAGCTAGCCGAAACGGTACGAGATCAGTTAGCGCCCGAGATAGAGATCGAGTACGAGTCCGCCCGTGAGGCCGACGCCCAGCACACGCACGCCTCCGTCGAGAAGGCCGCCGAGGTGATCGGCTACGAGCCATCGCGGACGATCGCGGAAGGCGTCGGGGAGTTCATCGAGTGGTATCAGGCGAACCGCGAGTGGTACGAACCGTTAGTGCGGGAGTCGTAGTTGAATTCCGCTTTCGTCCGGGCCGTTAAAACTCGACGCAGACGGGCGCCTCGGGCCTGTATTCGTCGGGGGAACCGCCGCCTCGTTCGCCGAGAAAGACGATAGCGTCGAGTTCCCCGCGTGTGAACCGTGCTTCGTACGACCAGTGAAATCCGTCTTCGATGTCGTCGCTCCGACCGTGGAACTCGAAACTGCCGTGCATATTGTGATCGAGCCAGAACTCCTCGTCGACGGTCCGAGAGTCCGGCGCTCCAAGACCGATTCCACGTTGGATGCGGTCATCCGGGTCGGCGTCATCGCAAAATGAGACGTACTCGTTCCATGATTCAAAGCCGTGATCGGCGGCCACCGCCTGCTTTTCCGCAGACGTTTTCTCACGGAACTCCCGCTCGCGTCGCAGGAGTCGTCCGTCTGCGGTCAGCTTGTACGCTTGCATGGCTGGCCGACCGATCTCTTTCGTCTGCCACCCGATATCGGACGGACTGGCGTCGGCCGGAAATTTCGGCAGCCTGACGCCATCTGCGACCAGCACGTCGTCGTACAGGCCCATGCTAGGGTGTTATTGAACGCCGACAGACAAAACACCCTCCCAACTCGATACGGCTGTTTCAACGGTCCGCCGGTGATCGACAGGGACGACCAGCAGACACGTGACGTCACGTATGTAGCCAATATGGCGGATACGAACCGGACGCTGCCAACAGCAACGTGGTGAACGTCAGGAGTTCGAACAACGCCGGCGCTGAAACTGTGGGCGGCCTTCTTGTACTGAAACCCGGAGAACGATCGCCACAACGGACCCGAACAACTATTATGAACACGATAATATTATCGCACGCATAATGATAAACAGAGAAACTGAACTCGAATGGCTCACGTCGCATCTCTCACGAGCCGAGCGACAGCTCCTCGTCGTATACGGGCGACGGCGGGTAGGGAAGACGACGCTGGTGACGACGGCGCTCGACGCACTCGAAGACACGTCAGTCTACTATCTCTGTGACGAGCGGGGCGCAACGCACAACGCTCGGCGATTTGCGGCACAGTGCGCTGCTGCGTTGGACGATATCACTCCGGATGTCGACGGGTTCGTCGAGGCGTTTCAGTATCTCACGGCGCGCGTCGACGGGCCGTGCGTGGTAGCGTTAGACGAGTTCTCGTATCTCGTCGACGAGGACGACACGATCCCGTCGGTGTTTCAGACCGTTGTCGACGACGTACTCGCAGGAACGGACGTCTCGCTCGTGTTGTTGGGGTCATCGATTTCGATGATGGAGGAGGGCGTGTTAAGCTACGAGAGCCCACTATACGGGCGCCGAACCGGACAGTGGGAGCTCGCTCCGCTCTCGTTCGCGGACGTTCGCGCGTTCTTCCCGGACGACGATCTGGAGACGCAGATCCAGCTGTATAGTGTGCTTGGAGGCGTTCCCGCGTATCTCGAACAGTTCGATCCAGGACTGAGCCTCCTCGAGAACGTCGAGCAATCCATCCTCTCGAAAGGTGAGTTCCTGTACGAGGAGCCGGAGTTTCTGTTACGCCAAGAGCTCCGTGAGCCCGCGACGTATATGGCGATCCTCGAAGCCATCGCCGGTGGCGCGACACGCGTTACCGAGATCGCCAACGAGATCGGCCGCGACGCGAGCAGCCTCTCCCGGTATCTCCAGAACCTCACGCAGTTGGCGATCCTCGAGCAGGAGCATCCGGTGACGGACCCTGACGGCCGGGGACTGTATCGGCTGACGGACGATTTTCTCCGGTTCTGGTTTCGGTACGTGGCACCTAATCGGGGAACGCTTGAACAGGGGCGGACGGCACCGGTTCGATCGGCGATCGCCGAGACGCTCCCAACGCACACGAGTCGGACCTTCGAAACGGTGTGCCAGCAGGCGGTCCGGACGCCGGGGTTTCCCGTCTCTTGTTCACGCGTCGGCCGCTGGTGGTACGGCGGCGAGGAGATCGACGTCGCCGGAGTCAATCGGGAGACTGAGACCTTGCTTCTCGGGGAGTGTAAGTGGACCACGGAACCAGTGGGTCCCGGGGTATTTGACAAACTCACGGCGCTCGAATCGGAGGTCCGGTGGCAAGGAACCGACCGAGAGGTGCGGTACGCGCTCTTTTCGCGGGGCGGCTTCACGGACGAGTTACGGGCTATCGTCGACGATCGTTCCGACGCGTCGTTGTATGGGATCTCAGAACTCGCGACGCTGTTCGAATCCCAGCGGTGAGCGGACGGTACTCTGCGATCCGAGTTTCCTCAGAGAGACGATTCCAGAAGGAGTCACTCAGGCCGCGGCATCGCTTCGAGTTCAGCGATCTCACCGGTCTTCTCCACGCGAGCGTACTGCCGCTGCCAGGCGTCCGCGGGGAACAGGTCATTCCGATCGAACAGCGCTCGCGCCTGCGGGGTGAGCTGGTAGAACTTGTACGGGTACCCGCGCACCCGATTCCCCGGCTCAACGACCAGTTCCGCGACGACGCCGACATCTTGTAACACTCCAAGGTGGCGACGGATCGCGTCCTCGCCGAGCGCGGGGTTCATGTACTCGAGCTCCCGGACGCTCGGGGCCCCCTGTGGGTGGCCGACAATGTCGGCGATTAGGTTCGCGCGGGTCTGATCTGTCACCTTCTGGAGCGCGGTCCACGTCTCGAACGTCGTCGCGACGACCTCCTCGTCGACCATCTAGATGTCTCCTCTCGCAAGCCGATCGATGAACTCGCGCCGGTCCCGTTCCCGATCGGCGGCAGTTCGCTCGTATTCGGCGTCTATCTGCTCACGGTAGGCGGTGAGCTCTCGTTCGTCACCGACCAGCCGAACTCCTTCCCGGAGGGCTGCGCGTCCGATCGGAAGGGGAAGGTCTTCGATGTCGCTTACGTCGACGAAGTCGTCCGCATACCCTTGGAGATCCGTATCGATACGGTTCCGTCGACAGAAGCGTTCTTTCGGGGATAGCTCCTCGGGGAATCGAAGGACGACGTCGACGTCGGACGAGTCGTGTGTCTCTCCCCGGACTCGGGAGCCGAACAGAACCGCGAAGCGGACATCTGTCGTCGCGAGATATCGGCGGAGCGCCGCCACGTCCACACCGTCGATCGCCGACCCGTCGTGATTCGACTCCACCATGTCGCGTTTGTACGTGCCGGGCGACAAAACCGTTTGTGAATATCACGGTCGCCCGGCGGCTCGGAATCGATCGGCCGTCGAGCCGCGAGCCATGGGAAGTCACAGGAAGCGATAGTCCCGTCGATGAAGTCAGGTGACCAGCGGTGGCGTCTCGTGACTTGGATGCGGTCATCCCCGCCGCGGGTCGGGGGAGTCGAGTCGGCGAGCTGACGGCGGACCGACCGAAGGGGCTCGTCGACGTGGCGGGGCGACCCCTCCTCACGCGCGTCTTCGAGACGGCAGTCGACGCCGGGGTCGGCCCGCTGGTCGTGGTACGAGGCGGCCCAGATCGTCGAGCGGTTCGGCGACGCCTTCGAGATGAAAACATCACTCGGATAGCACCTCAACGACGTCATCAACAGTAAACAAACCGAGGTCGTCCCGCTCTTTGGCCGCTTCCTCCAGTGACGACGCGAACCCGCTTCGGCTGAACAGTGCGTACTCGTAGTTCACGTCGCCGTCGGTCGGCGCCCACTCAATCTCGGGTACCTCCTGTTCGAGCTGTGCGAGAACATCGTACCCCATCGGTTGCTGCTGGAACTTCGCTTCCCCGACCAGTAACGTATCGCCGTTCGTCGGGGCCACGATATCGATCTCGCGTCCGTCGGTGTCCCACCAGTGACCCGGAGATTCCGTGAACGTGTACACATCCCCGTACTCGTAGAGGAGTGCCCGCTGACAGAGACGTTCGAACGACGAACTGACGAAGTCCGGGAGGTGTGGTTCGACGAGTTCGTCGTACGCATCCGCCCCGAACACTTCGTACCGGGACGAACGACCGTGGACGAACCGGAACCAGAACGCGAACAGTTGGTCCCGGATCCGATATCGGCTGTTCCGACTCCGGGAAGGATCAACGGTGACTGGGTACTCCTGCTCGATTATCTGGAGCTCTCGCAGGCGGGAGAGGTAGTAACTCGCGCTGTTGGCGTTGATGCCGGCAGCCTGAATGATCTCGTTTCGCTTGTGATTCCCCTCCGCCATCGCTTTCAGAACGGCGAAATACCGATCCACCTCGTCCAGTTCCCGGTACAGGACATCCTCGGGCTCCTCGTGGAGGCCGCCATCACGGAGCAGCATGGTGTCCGTAATGTTTCCCTGGAGTGACTGCGTGTCGTCTACAGCCCGGAGGTATTCCGGCGTTCCTCCGAAGACACCGTACGCGATCACTTGCTCAGCCGGCGCGTAGTTCGGGAAAAAGCTCATGCCGGCGCCGAACGGTAACGGGCCGATCTCGAGTTTCCCGTTCGGTCGTTTCGAGATCCGGCCATACAGTGGTGAACTTCCGTCGATCGCTATCTCGTGTATCATCCCGATCGCCGAGCCAGTCAGCACGAAGGTCGTGCCCGTATCGACGACGTTGTGATCCCAGAGCCGCTGAATGAGAGAGGGGAGCGCTTCGTTTTCGTCTACGAGATACGGAAACTCGTCAAGAATCACGATCGCATCCTGTTCGGCGAGATGCGTGAGAACGTTCTCCCAGTCTTTCCGAATCCGGTTGATCCCCGAAAACACCGTTGCAGCATCAGCGATGAAAGAATCGAGTTGCTGCTCCGTCGTCCCGTGTGCTGCCTGATGATACACCGCGTCATCGCGATCTTCGATAGATTTGACGACGAGTGCTGTCTTTCCCATTCGCCGACGTCCGTAGACGACGCTCAATTCCGCGGAATCACTTTCGTATAGCTCGTGGAGCCTGTTGAGTTCCCGTTCTCGGTTGACGAACGTGGGCATGTGCTCACTGTCGGCTCCCCGTATATAAAACGCGCAGATAACGTAGTTTAGACTATCATAGTTTAGACTACTGTAGTCAAGACTACTGTAGCTGAGAATATACGAGTAAGGCCTGCCAACGGATTGAGATTGGTGGTGTGCTAGTGTTGGTCTGGACGCGGTCATCCCCGCTGCCGGGCGCAGCAGTCGACTCGGCGAGCTGACCGGCGACCGACCGAAGGGGTTCGTCGACGTGGCGGGGCGCCCCCTGCTCGCGCACGTCTTCGAGACGGCGTCAAGGCAACAAACGTCGTGACTGAAGCGAGTGGACGAACGGCGTTACTAAGTAGCACGACGCCGGATCCAACGACATGAGCAGCATCGATCTCCCGTCGGACGTGTTGGACGCGATCGCGGCACCACCGGAGGATCGCGAACCGATCGTCCGGCAGGAACTCGCGGTGTCGCTGTACCGGGAGGAGTACCTGTCCTTCGGAAAGGCACGAGAGCTAGCCGGTCTTTCGAAGGCAGATTTCCATCGGCTCCTCGGAGAACGCGGGGTGGAGCGACACTACACCGAGGAGGATCTCGCGCTCGACGTCGAGTACGCGCGAGAATGACGGTTGTCTGGAGCGCATCACCCGTCTTTGTCGATAGTCTCAAACAGGGACTTCCGGTCCGCCTCGGAGAATCGGTAGCCATCTTGCTCTCGTAGCTCGTCGACGAGCGTCGACAGCCCTTCACTCGTGGCGATCACGCCACGATGGATCGCCGCCTTTGACATCCTCCCCGCGCTGAAGCGCGAGGATTCCCACGGCACCGCACCGCTGGGTTGGGATATTGTGGTTTACGACGTAACCCGTTCTTGAGGTGCGAACGCACCTGTTTCCTTGTCAAACAAGAACGTCGATGGCTGTGCCAACCAGCCGTTACTCCTATTCACCGAGAGATTCGGTGAATTCGGAGATACTTTCTGTCGAATGTTCTCAGCGCCGTTCACATCCGCATTCGCCACTGTACCGCACTCATCGCAGACATACAGTCCGCGTTCAACACGGTTCGCGTCACGCTTCCGGCCACAGCACGAGCACGACTTCGAGGTATCCCGCTCAGACACTTGCTCAACCGTGATGCCTTCCATCTCGGCTTTGTATTCGAGGAGGTCGGTGAATCGGTCGAACGCCCACGAGTGTAGGTCAAGATTGCCGTGTTTCCCCCAGTCCTTTGACTCGCCGTTCTCCGCATCTTCACGGATACCGGAGAGATCGCCCACCACGATAGTTCCAATTTCCTCGTCAACACACCGCTGGACGATATGCTTCGAGAGGGTGTGGAAGTAGTGTGTGCGGCGAGCTGACTTCTTCTGGTTCAGCCGGGTGGCCTGCTCGGAGTCCGTGTCGTCACACCGAGCGATTCGCTTGCTGAAGTAGTAGTCGTCCTGTTTCAAGCAGTTGAGCGGGTACAACTCGCTGTGACCGTCTTCATAGGCGAGCGCGGCGAAGTTGTTGATCCCGAGATCAATACCCACAGTCTTCTCACCGGGGGCCTCAGCCACGTCCATTTCGACCTTACAGATAAAGTGTAGTACCCACTCGTTGCCCGTCCAGACAATCTTGACTTGTTGGACGTTCTCCACCTTGGAGAGATCAACGTCGGGGCGAGTCTGGTACGTACACAGGACGAAGTCTGACCAATACTCTTTCAGGTTCGATCCTTTTGAGAGTCGGACTCGGTCGTACTGCGTGTCGAGTTTGAAGCCTTTCTGCTTGAATGTGACTGTGGAACGCGGGTGTTCGTCGCCGTGTTTGCGGTAGCCGGGCGGGTTCGCTTTCGTCTCTCCGTTTTGTCGGTTACCGTACCAGCTGTTGAACGCTTCAGCGAGTTCTTGAAGGACTCGCTGACTTGACTGAGAATGGAGGTCATCATAGCGTTCGTGGCTTTTGAGGTACGTGGTGAGTTCGTTGTGGTTCGGGATGTGATCGATTTCATCCCAGATCCGACTACACGTCCACCGTCCGACGTTCCAGAGCTTACTGGCTGCGAACCCGAGCGAATCAAGGTCGTCTTGTACCCGCGACTGGTTCCGTATGGAAGCAGTGTAAGTGCGGGTAACGACCTGTTTCGCCATACGTAACCTATGTAGACAAGATTACTTGAATGTGTGTATTGGAGCAGCGTGGAATATCCAGCCGTGCCATCGAACGGTGGACCGTGAAGGGTAGTGTCGGATTCATCCCCGCGCTGAAGCGCGAGGCTTTCTCCTCGATTCTCCGTAACAACAGCACGAGGTCCCAGACCTCAACGTCGAGTTGTTTTCCGCGCGTGCCGACGTGGGCGTCATCGGTCACAAGCCGAGCGTCGCGCTGGGACGCGATCGCGAGGCACCGCGCGTCGGTCGAGGAGAGCGCGTGATCGACGATGTCGTCCGCCAGCTTGAGTTCGGCTCGCGTCGGGGCGGCAATTTCGAGCCAGCCGTCGTTGTACGATTTGACCGCGTCGATTCGAGAGACAAAGTTGTAGCCGTCGACTTCAGCACGGTCGAGTTCGTCGATGACCGACGGCGGCGTCTCGACGGTCTCGAACACCGACGGTAGCAGGTCCAACCGGTCGATCTTGGCGAGCGAGCTCAAGATATTGTTGTCAACGAGCGCCATCCGCCGATCTACTCGCGAAGGGTTTCCAGCCTGTCCTCCCGGGAAGAGTCGTCCAGAAAGCCGGCGTCGCGGTCGATCCCGCGGTCCGCGAGTTCCGCTTTGAACGCCTCCGCGGAGACGCCGGCGAGCTCGGCCGCCCGGTTGAGGCTCACGGTGCCGGTTCGATACTTTTCGACCGCGAGCGACAATCGAAGCTCCGGACGTCGACGCAACAGCTCACGGACGGCCTCCTCGACCACGGCGTCGGTGTCGTCGTAGCCGCCGGCGGCTGCGATGGCGTCGAGATCCTCCGCGAGCCCGGACATATAACCTTCTAGGTCGGAGCCATGGATAAATACTCTGCCACCTCGGATCGACTGCCGCGTTCCGGGACGACCCTCGTGGACATGTTTGGTGACGCCGATTCCGAGTTGTGCGAGTTGCCTGTCCCCCTCGATTTGAGAGACCGACGACTTGAGATGGCTCGTGAGTGCCGGTCCGCTTATGGATACGGTCATGCCCACCGCCGGGTGCGGCAGTCGACGCGGCGAGCTGACAGCGGACCGACCGAGGGGACTCGTCGAGGAGGGCGACCCCTGCTCGCGCACGTTTTCGAGACGTCGATCGACACTGTGGTCGACGAGTTGGCCGGTGTCGCCTGTATTTGAAGCGGGATAATCCGTCCAAGAAAGTTTTATCACGTGTTGGACCGCACAGTACCGTATGGAAGATCCGGGTTCGGATATTCAAGCCGACACCGACGAACGGGTGCCGAACTTCGATGCGTTGACCCCGCCGGAGGAGGTCGTTCGTGGTGATCGAACACGGGACGACTTTTTCGATGCCGTGCTCGGACTCAACGATCCGGCGACAGCAGGTGAAGTTGCCGAGCGTGCGGGACACGGGGTCGACGCCGCACGTGAATACTTGGACTGGTTCGAACGGATGGGCATCGTCACGAAGGTCACAGATTCGCCAGCTACCTACGAACGGAATCAAGAGTACCTGAACTGGCGACGCGTCCAAACGCTCCGACGCGAATACGCTACCGAGGAGTTACTCGACCTGCTACAGTCGGAATCAGAGCGGGCGGACGCACTCGCAGCTGAATTTGACGCCGAGTCCCCGACGGGCATCTCGATCACACAGTATGCCGCAGCAAGCGACCAGTCCATCGAGGACGTCTGGGAGCAACTCTCGTCGTGGGAAACCGCTCGGCGTCGTGTGTTTCTCCTCGAACGAGCACTCACCCCCGCGTCCGGCGAAGCTATAGATCGCGAATCCGCGGCATGACTGCCGGCTGCGAGGACGAGACGGGAGGTTCGATTTCCGGTGGACCGATCGATTTCGACCGGCTAGAAGTCATCCGCGAGCGTCTCGCGACGGACAATCGGTTCACCGAAGTCAATGATCAGCCTGGCTTTGCGCCCGAACGGCTGGTCTGTCAGTACGATCAACGATTATACCCAGGGCGGGTTCGGAGTGCCCGTCTAGAGATTGTCTGGTTCGAAAACGGGGATTTCTCGCTTCACTATCACGAAGCGCACGGGACGGGGGCGTTCAATCATCGGTGGGATAGGCATCCGTCCGGGCACAACGCCCGTGACCACATCCATCCGGGACCGGACGCACCGACACCCGGCGACGATATGACACACCCGACCGACTGGCGTGACGTCTTCTCGACGGTGCTTTCGGAGATCGAAGCCCGCCAACGTGGCTTCTGGACCGGGTAGTCCCGTCGATGGGGTTCGGCGATCGGCGTGTGGCGTCTCGCGTATGGACGCGGTCAGCTAGGACGAGGCCGCCTCGATCGTCTCCTGACCGCGCCAAGCACCGCAGGAACGAGGCGCGCAGCTGTGGTCGCGGGTTCTTAAGTGGCCGAGGGATTTCCGCACAACGGCCATCTCCTGACCTAGATCAGCCGCATCGAGTCGCCCGAATCGTCACCGATGATGTCTTCCAATCCGTGAACCGCGATCGTGTCTGTGTATCCTTGCGCCCGGACGGCGTTCTCGATGCCCTTCTTAGCAGGCTTGTCGTCTGTGAGGACGATAACACCCGCCGTTGAACGGTCTCTGACGTACTGGATTGCTAACCCGGCCAGAATCGCATCCGTTTTTTCGACCTCGTGTTCGGGCTGATCGGTTTCGTTCGCAATAGTTCGTTTGGCGATATCACTCGCGGCGACAGCATCACCATCCGTCGGTGAGGGGGCATCAATGATCGTTGCCCAACCCTCGTCGAGTGCCGTTCGAACACGGTCCGTCTCTGGTCCTCCAAGTTCACCGATCACGCGCCTAGGGAGTTTACGGAATGCAAGGGGAATGCCCCGGGGCTTGATCCCGGGGTTGAATCCGACACTCTGTGACACAAACCATTAAGCGGACACATCGCTAATCAAGAGACAGCGATGGAGTACAGTCACCGCTACCCTGCATATCCGACACAAGCGATAGCGGCTGAACTGGAATACCACATCGACGTTCATCGCCAAGCGTACAACTACACTCTGTACGAGTATGAGAACGTGGACGCCGACACCATCGGATCCGCGTACAAACACCACTACCGACTCCCCGACTGGAAAGACGAGTTCCCCATCTTCTCAGAAGTCAACTCGAAGGCTCTGCAACGAACAGTCACACGGTTCTACCAGAACCTCGGAGGACTCACCGAGCAAAAGGAGAACGGACGGAAAGTTGGGAAACTCAAGTGGAAGTCACCTCGGGAGGCCCAGAGTATGACGTACTCGCAGTCCGGCTTCGAACTCAAAAACACGAGTGGCCGACACGCGACACTCTGGCTCTCCAAGATCGGTGACATCAAAATCCGCTATCACCGCGACATCCCGAATGAAGCGGACATCAAAGAAGTCACGATCAAAAAAGAGACAACCGGCGAGTGGTTCGTCTCCTTCGGCCTCGAAACCGACGACGCTGGCCTGCCCGAGAAGCCCGACGTGGACTCGCTTGACGCGAGTAACAGCGTTGGAATCGACCTCGGTATTCTCAACTACATCCACACTTCGGATGGCAAGACCGTGGACTGGCTTGATCTTGAAGACGAGTACGAACGACACCAGTGCGAGCAACACAAGTTGTCTCGCAAGGAGAAGGGGTCGAACAACTACGAGAAGCAACGTCGGGAAGTAGCGAAGGTGAAGCGTCACATTCGTCGGAAAGTGCTGGACTACCAGCACAAGATCACGACGTGGCTCGTCCGTGAATACGACGCCGTGTTCGTCGAGGACTTGAACGTGAAGGGGATGCTCGAACAGTCGCACAACGCCCGCAACAAGCAGGATGCGGCGTGGCGACAGTTCATTAGGCTCCTCGAATACAAGGCCGACCTGTACGGCTGTCACGTCAAGCAGGTTGAACCCGAAGGGACGACCAAAGAGTGTGCGTCGTGTGGTGTTGAGACTGCGAAGCCAATCTGGGTCAGGGAACATTCCTGTCCGAGTTGTGGGTTCGAGTGTGACCGTGACGCGAATGCGGCGATGAATATTCTGCAACGTGGTTTTTCTGAGCTAGGGCTGGAATGGCCCGAAGACACGCCTGTGGAGACTGCGCTCTCTACGGACACCACTACGGTGTCTGCAAAGCGCGTCGTGGAAACAGGAAGCCTCGGGGCTTGACCCCGAGGCGATTCACAGACAACGCCAGCATTTTGCACTGCACTCCGGAAGCGCTGATACTGAGGATTCGAAGGACTGCCGATTGCGTAGATAATATTCGCGTCGACAAGGATGTCCTGGTCAGCAGAGAATGGTGTGTCGGCGTCCATTCGACCGACTCACCTATCGAGATCCGACGAGCGGGTCGGGGCATCAGATATTTCGTCAAGGTCGGGGAGATCCATTTCGTCATCCACATCCGGGAACAGATACTCGAAGAACGGATCGTGGTCTCGGCCAACAACCAGTGCCGGTTTGAGTGCGTAGATGATCATCATTGCTTCCGTTTCGCGAACGTCGATATCAGCGGCGACCATCCGCTGGGTTGTCTTGCCTGCGAAATGGAGTCCAGCCCCCCGTAGCGCAGCGATGAGCTTCCCAATACCGTAGCGGTCGATGAAGTATGCGACGTCCTCGTCGACCTCTTGGAGCGCGAGGGCGTGGAGGACGGTTGGTGTGATGACGATCGGGGCGTACTGCTCGACGATGACGATCGGATCGGCAGTCAGTTGCTGGGGGCGCGTCGAGTCATCACGGTCGACGAGGCCGAGGTCGACCAGCCGATCGACGTACTCGTAGGTCGTCGATTTCGAGATATCGAGTGCCTCCATGATCTCCGGCGGGGCAACCGACCCCCAGTAACAGACGTAGACGTAGACGCGGGCCAGCGCTGGGTTGTTGAGCAGCTGAACGACTGTCTCGAGTCGCGGAGCGTTCCGGGCCAGCGTCTCTGGCTTGAGCGTCTCTTCATCCATCACATCTCTCGGTGGCGGGTCCAGCGCGTCGATCCCGCCGTCCGAACGAACGCCGTCGTGATCAGCGGTCATATTTGTTAGTTCGTAGTCTGTGTACTTCAGACTATCGCCGCAAACGACTGTCACACCGCCCGTGACCACGTCCACCCGGAACCAGAGGCCCCAATTTTCGGCGACGGTACGACACACCCGAGCGACTGGCGTGACGTCCTCTCGACGGTGCGTTCGGAGATCGAAGCCCGCCAACGTAGCTTCTGGACCCGGTAGTCCCGGCGATGGGGTTAGGTAACCGGCGTGTAGAGTCTCGCGTATGGACGCGGTTATCCCCGTTGCCGGGCGTGGCAGTCGCCTCGGCGAGCTGACGGCGGAAGGGACTCGTCGACGTTGCGGGGCGCCTCCTGCTCGCGCACGTCTTTGAGACGGCGGTCAAGGCTGGGGCCGACGGGCTGGTCGTGATCGTCGGCTACGAGGCGGTCCAGACCGTCGACCGGTTCGGCGGTGTCTTTGACGACGTTCCGATCACCTACGTCCACCAGCTAGCTGTTTCCCTTCGCAAGTCGATCGACGAACACTCGAGCGTCTCGTTCCCGGTCGATGCTAGTTCGATCGCACTCAGCGCCTCATTCACAAACCGAGCGCGCGAAAATTCACTGGGGGCGGTCGACAAAACTCACAGACCGCCCCCGGCGGGAACTCACAGACCGCCCCCGGCGGGAACTCACAGACCGCCCCCGGCGGGAACTCACAGACCGCCCCCGGCGGGAACTCACAGACCGCCCCCGGCGGGAACTCACAGACCGCCCCCGGCGGGAACTCACAGACCACCTCTGATGGAGGCCGGTGCGATCTCCATGTCGGACCGCTGCGAAGCACGGTGTGGGGCATCAATATGACTGTGGGGCTATGATGCTGAAAACCGCAAGAAGGCGGCGACTTTGGGGCATCAGACACCGACTGATATAATACTAATAACGATACGTATCACCCCTGCCGAGAGAACGTGAGTACTGATTCAGGAGGGACCCAGGAGCGGCAGAGTAATTTCCCGACCATTTTAGGCGAACCGACAGGTGGCGGCCACCGCTAGGGCCCCACCGCTCTATAGCGCTCGCACGGAGCGCCAATACCTTTCGACGACCAATTGGAACCCAACGCTGACCCAGTAGACTGGTCAGGCACAGAAACAGTCCTCAACCAACATACTTTAGAAAACAACTGGGAATATCGATGGTAATGAGCGACTCAGGACCCGTCCAACGACACCTCTCCGAGACAGCACTGGATCAGGAGCTGAAAGCGGCCGAGAGCGGCAAACACGCTCGGCGACTCGGATTTATTAAGAATCTGTATCAGGGAGACTCCGTGTCGGACGCAATTGCTCGAGAGGGACGCTCAACATCAACGGGGTATCGGTGGCGGAAAAAGTGGAACGAGGGCGGCGTTGACGGCTTACTCCCGGACTATGGCGGCGGACGACCACCAAAACTATCACCGGCAGCAGAGACAGCGTTTCTTGACGAGATTGCCCAGCGACAACCAGTCTCGACAGCCACAGTCGAAGCCATCCTCAAAACCGAGTTTGACGTCGAGTACGCGGCCGACTATCTACCCCGAAAACTCGAATCTATCGGGCTAACGTATCAACCACCGGCCCGCGAGCGCGTCGATCAACAGGAGATTCTTGAGACGGTTGAGTGGGATGACAAAGCCCCTGTTGAAAATACCGGTCGACATCCTTACAACGAGCAGTCAAGCCGGACCGAAGCAGGCTGGGCCATCGCGGAGTAATCGGCGTTTAGAGGCGTCTCATGGGTCATTCCAGTGTTGGGATAGATCGTTCGAAGGCGCACAGCAAGATCCACGAATACGGTCCGCTGTTCCCAATAGTTTTCTTTCAAATGTACTTCAATCGATTGGAATATAAATATTCTTATATATACGTACTGTTCTATCATACTCTCTATTTGATGCGTCGATATTGGGAGGGTACTTACACATCGTGTTACTTGTTCGCATTGGGTGGTGGATCCACCACTGGTGTGTCCGCCAACAGAAATTGGTGTCCAGTACTGGTACGGTGTCTTGCTCACGGCCGCGTTGAGCTGCGACGGGGACGCTTCGATCTGCGATGCTGACGCGAGAGCCAATTGGATGGCATCTTCTCGCACGACCGGGGCCGGCCAATCCGAATCGATTCCACCCGAGCAGCGAGTAGTCACGCAACGACTCGAACCGCGATCCGTTTGGGTGCGGTCGCCCTTGTTGGTCAGTTTCGCGGATCGATTGTGGATCGAGTTCCACTGTGACTCGTCAATGTAGCAGTCGCAGTCAGCTGCTGAACCATGAGGCGGAGTCACAAACCCTTGGGTCGGGAGTTCTCCGCGACCACTCCAGCGGCCAGTCAGGTGGGTCAGTTACACTCCGTTGAGTGTGTCATGTAGTGACATACAAGATCCGGAGATCCGATTCCAACTTTCCGACTCGCTGTTGGGATCGGTTTGTGGAGAGCGTGATCGGTTCGGCGGTGGAGTTGATTCGGCGTCAAGTGGTGGGGACCGTTTCGGCGGGAGTGCTCTCAGTCTGGGATCAGTTCTGGCTGTCGTGGCAGGCGTGATTCGTCATCGTGAGAGTTCCGATCGCGACTCGGTCAGCGTTGACCCGGGACATCGCGACTGACGGTCGATAGTGCGTCGTCGGGACTGGGTTGGTCGGCCTGGGACACATCCCGGCCCGATTGGTGCGTCGTCGATCGACTGCGACCGTGTTACCGATTCTTGCTGCGGGGATTGTTTCGACTGGAGTCGGCTACTGACAGCGATTCAGTAGTCGGGATCTGTTGGGGCTGATACAACAGAGCGTACCCAACTCGAATTTGGTTGGTGGGTTGGCACCGACGTGGCTTGGGGTGTGTTGCGAGTGGTTGGGTTGGTTGCTGTCTTGGGTCCCTCCTGAGATGGCTGCCGTCGGCTCTTGGTCACCCCGCAGTGATGGCTTCATATTAGTATTATATCAGTCGGTGTTTGGTGCCTTGAAGTTGCTCTCGTCATGCGATTTTGGTGGTCTATTCCTTACAGCTCAATCGGTGCCCTCCAGCGTGCCGTCCAGCTGGGATCGGTGGTGTCTCAGTCTGGGGGGCCGGGTCGTATCACAGGCTGTTGTCTACGAGGTCTCAAATCAAGAATCGGGCGCAGCTGTCTCAGTATGCGTTGTATTGGTATCGAGAGCATCCTGGCAAGCAGTATCGATCCGAACTCATCGGCGTCGTCGAACCAATACATTCCCACGACTGCTCTCCCAATATCCCAGCGATCCTCAAAGGATTCTTCATCGATCCTCCGTCGATCCTCTGTCGATCCTCCGTCGATCCTCCGTCGATCCTCCGTCGATCCTCCGTCGATCCTCCGTCGATCCTCCGTCGATCCTCCAGCAATCCTCCAGCGATTCTCCGTCGATCCTCCAGCAATCCTCCAGCGATCCTCCGTCGATCCTCCAGCAATCCTCCAGCGATCCTCCGTCGATCCTCCAGCAATCCTCCAGCGATCCTCCGTCGATCCTCCAGCAATCCTCCAGCGATCCTCTAGCAATCCTCCAGCGATCTTCCGACGATCCTCCAATGGTCCTGTAGCGATCTTCACGCAAACCGCCCGTACTCTCGACGCAAACTTCCGGCACACTAGCAGGAACCTGACAGAGATCACGTGTTCGCTCTTGACGAGTCCAGTACAGCTCACGTTACCACGCCAGCAGCACGCACCGGAGGCTCCCCAACTACCAGAGGCCACAGTTCGAAGCGCTCACAGACTAAGGCTGGACCGTTCATACACTACCCTGAACGCACAGACAACAGCGCACAACGAGAGCCCACGCGGAGACATGACCAGCCCATACTGCGGCCAGACGCGAGCCAGGAGCGAGCCCACCTGAACGATCGGTCTGGACAGCTCAAAAGTAACTCACGGACAGCCCAGTGCGTCTGTATGAACTGGCGACTGTCAACGCACTCTCTCAACGAATCGCAGCGACTATCGTATCTTGAAACACCCAACCGCCACCGAGAAAGAACGCGACACACACGCAAGCGATCCGAACGGCTGCTGCCAGCATACGGTTCCAGCCACTCTGAGGATCAGCTACGGACGCGCTTGGACCCCAAATCAGCGTCAATGAATTCACGACTCCGTATCAGAAGATCGTCCAGCGAACACCACGAGTAGTCCACCGCAAGGTACCCCGCACGTTTCGAAACCATGCGCAGTGCGTTCTCCAGTCCAAGTGAGACACCACACTCCCCCAACGACGCCTCAACAAAACCTCACCGACGACTCCCCGACACTCCAACGAAACCTCACTGATGACCCCCCGACACTCCAACGAAACTTCACCAATGGCCCTCCGACACTACAACGAAACCTCACTGATGACTCCCCGACACTACAACGAAACCTCACCGATGACCCCCCGACACTCCAACGAAACCTCACCGACGACCCCCCGACACTACAACGAAACCTCACCGATGACCCCCCGACACTACAACGAAACCTCACCGATGACCCCCCGACACTACAACGAAACCTCACCGATGACCTCCCGACACTACAACGATCAAACCGCTACAACAAACTCACACCTCGACGACCAAACCGCTACAACAAAAAGAGCCATCCGCAACTTCTCGGTGTTTTCTACAGAGATTGGTGGCTGCCTACGTGAGCTATTTATAAGTATCAGTAACCCCCCCTGACTCTAACAGCGATTTTTACATTCCCTATTGATGATGGTCGTAGGGGATCGACCCCCGAGACAACGATGAGCAAACACCAACCAATGTCGATGATGATGGCGGAGGCGTTATTGGAAACCTCAGGGATCACCGATGTCACGCACGCGCGTGAGAGCGGCCGCCCGGGCGTACAACTACGCTGCCGGATTAACGGCGAACCGGCGGATGTAACAATTGTCACGTCTTCACAGACGCCTCAGCGAGCAGTTCGCGCGGCGTCTGCGGCTACCCAGCGTGATGCTCGTCACGTGATCGTGGCCCGAAATAAGCGGCTCGGTGCTCTCGTCACCCACTGGCTCCGAGATCCCGCTGCCGAAGCGACTGGCGACAGTCTTCAGTTCCATACTGGAACGGCAGTACTCGAACACGACGACGCGGTGGTCGTCACCGCGAGCGAAACTGCTGCGCCAGCGTGGTGGGTCTGCGGGACTACCGCCGACGCGGACCGCGATCGTCGCTACGAGCTGCGGTCTGCTGGGGACGTTCTCGCAACCGCCGTCCTCGAAGATGAGAGTCTCACCCTCAAGCATGGGAGCTGGACCGACGTCGAACAGGAGCGGAGTCCAACGGATCGACCCGCCGTGACACCGACGACAGACTACCAGGCGGCCTCGGAGACAACGACATGGACGCCGGTGAAACAGCCGCTTACCGTCGAGCCGACAGCACCGCTCACGGAGAGTACCGTGTATGCGCTCCCGGACGGATCTGATGACGGCGTCACGACGGTCGCGGGGCCGTCCGAACGCGGCGACGGTGCTGACACCGAAGCGAATCAGGAGATAGCTGCGCTCGTCAACCGGATACTCACGCAGTACACGGTCGACTCGCCGGGCGCGGGAATCGGCTACGAGGAGTTTTATACCGTGGTTACGCGCCATCTTGAGGCAGAAGGCTGCCCTCCATCGTATAAGAATCAGCTCGATTCCGTACTGAGTACTGAACCGAACATTACAGTCAAACGCGTGCTTGAGGCTGGCGGGTCCCACCGCCAGATCTGTGGACGCGCGTGGGCTGTCCCCCCGTCGACAGTAGGCGAGTAACGCTGCCGACGGTCGGCTCTTTCGGACGCGAAGACACCGCAAAACGAGATCACAGTATTCAGAATTCACCTATGGCAACAACCCAATCGACACTAAACGAGGAAAGCGAATCAGCGTCGGCTGAGTCGGACTCAGAGCACGACTCGTCCGACTATCACCACAGTATCGGCGTTCAACCAACACTCACTGAAGGCTCCGACAAAGACCGGACAAATGTTGTATTCGTGAAAGTTGACGCCTCAATGGCCGAGACGTTCGAGACTGGGCCGGAACGGGGTGCGACGGCGATTTCCGATCTGTTCGATGACAGAGAGGTTACAATCGACCAAGCCGAACAGTTCGCCTGGGCCGTCACCGATGGGATGATGTACGCGTTTCGGGCAGATACCCCATCTCGAGAGTCAACGACCCAAGTAACAGTTACAAACCAGCCAGAGAGCGCTGATGCGCTCCCGGAACCGCTCCATACAACGTATCAGAAACTGACCAGCGAACTCCCGGAGTCACTCGATATCCGTATCGGGGCACTGCCTTTGGAACTGTTCGGACCGTCGCCGGCGCTTGGAACGCGACTCGTGATGGAGGAGGAAAATCTGAAGCCTGCGCGTCGTGGGAGCGTGTCCGGGGCGGACGCGAACGCCCTCTTCGAGGACCTCGCCGGCGAACCGTTCCTCTATTACGCGCTGTACCGTCGGTCCAGCGGGCTCCCCGAAAGCTACGAATATCAGGTCACGGTCCGGATCTTCCTGTTTAATCCAGCATATAAGATCAGCACTGAAAGTGAGTACGCCGACTGTCTTCGGTACGGTCGAAAATGTGATCCTGCGGATTCGTTTGCGGACCTTGGGGTCTCGTCGAGTCTCGCCGTCATTGACGACGGGTACAATGTCTCGCTGTACGATGGGTCGGTGGTGCCCAGTCGAGAGAGCGACCTCCCTCATTTTAGTTCGGGACAAGACCGTATCACCGGGAAAACAGAGTTCACACAGATGCGGCGGGCGCAGTACGGAGCGTTTGATATCCTTGAGGATCGCTGTGCGTGGACGAGTCTTCTTGCTCGAAAGATCGATCTTGAACACTACGTCGGGCTGGGCACGGTCAATCCGGGCGTTGATCCCTGGCAGAAAGCCCCACAGGCGACGGGGCTTGATATTGATGCTGTCGGTGTTGACCCCGAGAAACTGCTCCCGGATGAGGTCACAATTGGCGTTACAGAGCCGATCGAAGACGGCGAATTCGATCCTGACCGGACGACGGCCAACGACGGCACTGATGAGCACTGGGAGCGGATTAAACGCGTCGCTGTCGCCTTCGACAACAACGGGTACGACGTGGAAATCGTCACCCAAGACACGGGATCGCGTCCAGATATCTGGATCCGGCGTGACGATGGCGAAATCTTCGCCGTCGAAGTCGAGTACCGAACACGGTCGAAGCCGGGAAGCTTCTATACTCACCGACAGAGATATTGATATACTCCGGGCGGATCAATCTCTTTCATCGCTGAGCGGATCTCACTCCGAAGTTCGTCAACTTCTCCAAAGTATTGATTACCAAGAGCTGATCTAAGTTGTCGCCAACACTCTTCGGTTGGATTTAGCTTAGCCATCCCAGTCGGGAGATATAGAAGCTCTAGCTTCGATTTCTCGGCAAACTCCTTGACTTTCTTCGCTGTGAAATAGGAACCTTTGTCGAGAACTACGAGTAGCTTCTCTCCGAATCTTGCCTGAAGTGACTGGAGAAATCGAACCGTCGTTTCCTTGTTGAACGAACCAGCGCATTCCAAAAACATGGTCTCGCCGTTCTCGGTGAGACCGCCCAAGAAATTGATTCCATCACGAGAGGCCGACACGTTCACTGTCGGCCTCTCGTCAATCGGAAACCACGCATATCTGAGATCAGCTCCAACCGATTTCCTGAACTGATCAATCGTTATGACCAGCCTGTCTTCATCCCGTCTCCCGACTTTTTTTGAGCTCGTCGTCGTACCGTTCAAGATCTTCCTCGTCAGCCGAGGCTGGTTCTGGCCGAGGTTTCTTCCAGGAAACCTCGGCCTCTTTCATTAGTCGCTGAACGTGACGCCGGGAATGTGCAACATCAAACTCAGTTATGAGGTGTTGTTGAGCTAGTATACTCGACCAAGCAGGCTCATCGTATCCAGCTTCTTCGGGTGATTGGTTGAGTGTTTCAGCGAATTGTTGGAACTGTTCGTCAGAGAGCTCAGGCGGTCTTCCTGGACGTTCGTCGTCGTAGAGCGCGTCTTCAAAGTCGCGCTCTTCGAAGCGATCCAACCAGTTGTACACTGTCTGACGAGGCCATCCGTATTTTTCCTCGATCTTATCTGGAGATAGCCCAGCGAGATATTCGCGTGCAGTAGTGAGCCGTTTGATTGCTTTCGGATCACGCTCGTCCGCGAGCTGCTCGCGGACGCGCTCAACTGAAAGATCGGGAATCTTGTTCCCGTCCTTGGACATACTCAAACGATGAGCTTCTGTGTCTCAAAACTTTCGACGTTGAGTATATACGAATCTCATCCGGCAGGCAGTCTGGGGGTATAAAACAATCACCGTAATGGTACCACAGACGGACGACGACGGGCGTACCGAGTCACTCGACACGCTCAGCTCGTGGGCGCTGGACAAGCTCATGGTTCCGATGAAACAGCGAGATCCAACGAAAACACAGCTTCACAACTGCTCGGAGACGATTACTGTCGACGGCAAAACGATGCTGTTGCCGGAAGGGGTCTCTGAGTCTCAGTGGTGGTTGACACGGGACGCGGAATATCTACTCGTTCATGACGGTGAAATACTCGCTCGCGGGGACGCAACAGCGCCGTTTGAGGCCTTTGAGTTCAATCTCCCGCGATACTACAAGAACGACGGCCAGTGGGTTGTCGAAAACAAGTACGGCAAGCCCGTCCAGACATACGACGATGAGAGAGACATCGAACACACCAAAGTCCGTCAGTGCCATCGGCCGGTTGATCTAAGCTATGTCCGATTCGTGGAGGCACTCTACTGTTATGATCCGGACACCGGAGAGCTCGTCCAGCAAGAGATGACGGCCGAGTGGGACGTCGAGCAAGCCTCAAGCCGAAACGAACGGAGCCATCAACAGGCGTTTGAGACGTTCCTCGTCGAACACGAAACCGACGACGCGATCCTCGAGCGGGACTGCCGGCCGTTTATCTGCGACTGGATCGGACGGCTCAGCACCCACGACCATCCGGGGAAAAATATCTACGGAAAGTATTTAAAAGACTACCACAAGCGTGAGCGGACCTCAACGAAGTTTGGTATGGATCCGTGCTATCCCGGTGTCTCGTTCCGCTATCCTCGCGGGCTTGTCTCCCCAGACCTGCCTGGGCTCGACACGACGCCACACTTCCCTGGTCACTGGAACATTGCTGCTGAAGACGTGCTCCGGGAGCCGTTGATTCACGGGCTCGATGATCGGAGCGACGTTGAAGCGAAAGCGGAAGACAATCAGGAGACGGATCGCTAGTACTGATAAACGAGCTATTGTACTGCTTTTTGTAATGACCGACCACACTACACCCAACGATTCGGCAGGCGAGACGGTTGCTATCTCTCAGGACGATGAGCTCCGGTTAAACACAGAGGTGTATCACCCTCATTTTACCAGTAGAGAGTACGTTCGGCTCGGAACACATCCGACCGTGGATCTGATTTTCGTGCGCCCGGTTGCCGTCGATACTGTGGACCCATCAGAGGAGGATATTGCGTCCGCCTACAAGATTGATCATACTAGCTACACCGGTGAAGTGACGTGTCGGCGATTTCTCCAGCATCATAACTACCATCATACGGCTACGACGCAGTACGTTGCGGAGTGGTGGTCCGATCACGGTGTCTTATGTGTTGATCTTACTGACCCGGTGCCGACGTCTGAGCAGCCTTGATCTCGTCTCTTTTAATAAGGCTATTAGGGACATACCCCTCATTTCGTCTGTTCATCGAGTCTCTGGTACCAAGGTTGGTGAAGACACACCCCTCATTTCGTCTGTTCTGTGAGGTAGTATGTGGGATGACCCACTACGGGTCAGACTCCGAAGCACTCCGCCTGCTCACCTGTGGATAGATGAGACACACCCCTTGTTTCGTCTGTTATCGATATGCTTTCGGCATCTGTTCTTTCAATTTTGGAAATTTCTTTTTAATAACGAAGCAGACGAAACAGACGAATATATATATTTATATACAAATAGGTAGTTGCCAGAGACACGCGATGAACGAAGATCTCTTTTCGGATATCACGGATACTCTCTTCGAGGACAAAGCGATTCTCTCGGAAGAGTACCAGCCGAACGAGATCGTCGAACGCGAAGACGAGATTGATGCCTTCCGGTCCGCACTCAAAGACGTCTTGTTCGGCAGGAATCCCTCCAATGTGTTCATATACGGAAAAACAGGAGTCGGAAAGACTGCCGTCACGGAGTATATTATGACTGCGCTCGAAGCAGAAGTGAAGCGACGAGATGACGCGGAAAAACTCCACGTCCACTTCCGGAACTGTAACGACGATACTGTCTATCGAACGGTTCGAGCACTAATCAACAGTATCCGTGGAGATGGCTGTGAACCGTTTCCAGAGACCGGCCATTCAACAGCGCACGCACTAGAAACGCTCTACGAGGAGATGGATTCGAACGGTGGGACGTATCTGTTCGTTCTCGACGAGATTGACCATCTCTCAGATCCAAACACACTCTTGTATGAACTTCCGAGAGCACGCGCAAACGATCATCTGACTTCCTCGCGGGTGGGTGTTATTGGGATCAGCAACAACTACGCGTTTCGTTCCTCACTAAGCCCAAAAGTGAAAGACACGCTGATGGAAAAGGAGATCGCGTTCTCACCGTATGACGCCGACGAGCTTCGGTCGATTCTCACGACACGAGCCGAAAAAGCGTTGATCGAGGACGCATGGGACGAGTCAGCAATCAAACTCGCCGCAGCCAACGCAGCAAAAGATACTGGAAGCGCACGACAGGCTATCGACCTGCTCCGAGAGGGCGGTGATGTCGCCGAGGAGAACGGTGCTACCAAGATTACGGACGAACACATTGAGCTCGCAGTCGATCGCGTTCAGCGCGGTCGCGTCGAGAATAAACTGCGTGATCAGACCATGCATGGTCAACTGATCCTCGAAGCACTCGCGAAACTCGAAGTCAGCGGGTCGACTCCCGCAAAATCGAAGGAAGTACAGCGGACATACGTTCATGTAGCCGAGAGTAGGCGTCAGGACCCGCTCACGACGCTCAAGAGTATCCAGAATCACCTCGCTGATCTCACCATGCTCGGGTTCCTCGAGCGGACTGAGCACAACGAGGGACGCGCCGGTGGTGCTCACTATCAGTACGAGTTAGCACTCGATCCCACTATCGTCCTCGAGACGCGAGATACGATCGAAGCCGAGTCGGCTTGATTTTCTCTTCTTGTGAAGTAGAACAGACGAAACGAGGGGTGTGTCCAGTCGATCTCTGACGTTATCGATCGTGACGATGCGTCGTAAAATGGTCCAAAGGTGTTCACCCGGAAGAACAGACGAAACGAGGGGTGTGGGTTCGATCGTGACGGAACTTATCCACGAGGATATCGTCGCAGAGTACCATGATCGCCCGCCGGTGTTCGAAACCGTGGTGACATCGAATTCGCAGTGGACGACACCGAAGCGGGCAGCTTCGGCTCCGCACTGGAAACCATCCAGCAGAAGGCGTACCTCCTCTTTCGCCTCCCCGTCGCCAATCACCCCTTCATCGATGCGAACAAATGGACGGCGCTCAACGCGGCGGCCTCTTCTACTTCCTTGGCAGATGTTAGATCGCGTGCGATGGCAATGACGCAGTTCGCTTCGATCCGACCACCGTCCTCGCAGCCAGCATATTAACTAATACAACGAACAACACTGTTGGTTAATTTCGCTGAGTCGAGTAGGGTGCGGTCCGGTGCTAGACCCGTTTGTATCCCTCGAATTGGGTGCGAGGGAGGTGGGTGAGAGTGATGCCCAGCGCTCTCTCGTACTGAAATGAAGCGACCATCGAGAGCGATGCGTGTGGCTCCGCCTGCGTCGACGACGGCACTATCGACGTGGGGTCCCGTCACACGTGTACGAGTTCCAGTTGTATCGAGTCACGCAGCGCTCCGGCCGCGAGAGTCGGAGCAGTGGCCGACAGTCGGCCACCAACGAGCAGGTACTCAGTCACAGTCGGACACTGAGGAGGGACAGTAACAATGAGCGACGACGAGTTCCGACAGGCTGTCCGCAACGCTTGGGGCGACGCGTGTCTTGTCTGTGGCCGATCACCCGATGGCTGGCTCAACACCACCCGCGGCGAGCGGCGGCAAGACAAGCTTTCGCTCCATCATCTCAACGGAGATGACACCGACGATCGCGTCGCCAACGTGATCCCGCTGTGTCAGAGCTGTCACGTCCATATCCACAAGGTCGACGAGCCGCCCTACCGGCAGTGGCACCGGCAACTCCCGATCGAACACCGTAACGCTTGGAATGCGCACTACAAAGAGTACTACGAGGGGCCGCGTATCCCCAGTGAGGAGGCAGAACGGCTGTTCGGCGACGACGACGGCACGCCAGAAAGCGAGAAGTATCGCCAGCACGAGCCCTCACCGGCTGCCGACGGCGACGAGTCTGCGGAGGCTACATCGGACGCTGCGAGCGATCAGGGAGATGTCGTAGACTCGTCACCTCGTGACGACGAACCAAACACTGCGACTGAGACGGATGGTGGTCCGGAGTCTGCTCCTGATACAGAATCGATCAGCATCACGTTCGTTCCCCTGAGGTCGTCACGTCGTCGGATCCGGTTCGTCGAACGCGACGACGGACCCGGCTGGTGGCGGATTGACGACGAGTGGACCGGCTGTCGCTGGCGGCCAGTTGGTCGTGAACCGGTCACTGATGTCGAGCGTATGGGTGGGAGTGGCTTCGACGGGGAGTAATTCAGTGAGATAATAGTTCGACAGAATTCCAGATACACATTCTTTCTTTGAGAAATATATACTTGAATTGATATTTTTCGCCTTTTGTAGTAACAAATAGTTACACGTCATAACATATATCTCCCTCTACATCGAACGGTAGTGTATGAGCGGATCAAGCTATGATAAGGTGATCCAGTTCCGTGCCGGAGCCGAAAAAGAGGCCGCGGAACTCCTTGATGAGATTCACATCGGTGGCGTCAACGTGAGCGAACTCGCTCGCGTCGGCTTGGCCGAAATGCTCCGGCAGTCATTAGATGAACAGGACAAGATCGCGGTCTACGAACGATATAGTCGTGACGAGATTGGTGAGGATGTGGCTCGTGTTCTTCTTGGTGAAAAACTCGATAGAATGGAAGAAGAAAACAAGTCGTTCGAGGCAGCTATGGAACGAGACACATCTGAATTTCTGACGGGACGCAATGGCAAGTGAGGCTCGCTATCCGATACTGGCAGATACGAGTTCCTTGATCGCGGTTGCGAACACGACTCAGTGGGAACTCCTGAAAGACACCATCCACCTCACAACGACAAATGTCTGTAAGCACGAACTTCAGAACCACGTCAACTCAAACAAGTACCCTGAAGAAGGCAGCCGTGAATACTACGTGAAGCACGGAAGCCAACGTGTTCTTGAGCATCTAGACGAAGACTCGTCGCCGTGGTCGTGCGTAACTATCGTTCCTCGCCCGCATGGGCCAGACGCAGGCGAGCAATCGCTCAAGCAAGAACTTTCTGAACATGCTTCTCCGTATCAGATTGTCTCGATTCTTGACTCAGCGGCGAGACGTTCACTTCGGCGTCTCATCGAGGACAACGGGTACGACATTGACGTTGTGGGACCACCGTATCTCCTCTATATCTTGCTTGACAACGATCTCATCTCAAAGCCTGAATTCTGCGAAGCAACTGTGGAGATGATTCGGACGGAAGGGTGGACTGGGTACGAGGTAGTGAAGAACGCGTGGACCAGCATTCCCGTTGATTGTTCCGAAATCCTTGATGACGAATATGATGACTCTCTTCCACCCAATTGACAGCCTCCTCTGCGTTCACGTGAGAAGAATGTCAATTGAAAAATGTGAGTAACGGCTGGTTGGCACAGCCAGTAGCCGTCATTAAGACGTCTACAAACCGCAGTCCCGTGCTCTCTCGGAGCCAGTCTGCGGCTTCCTCGTGTTTTGTTTGGCCGTTTGGAATGTATACGGCATGTGGGCCGACACTGAGGAACGACAGCTCCAGTGCCGCGTCGAGGGCAGCTCTCATCTCGTCACCGTCTTCGTCTTTCGTTGCGAGAGCGATCACGTCTTCTTCGGGGATAGGCTGTCCCCACGTGTGGTTCCGGGCCAACTTCCAGACGATCCGAGCTGTCGGACCCAACTCCTCCATGTTAATCGTCGACTTTCGGGTTGAGCCGCCTGTTTACTACTCCTTCAAGACGATGAAGCAGTCGAATAATTTTGTCGCCATCGTTGAGCGTGTACTCAACTGGATCGGAGTTATCCACTTCCTTCACGATTCCAAGATTGACGAGCAGCGTGATGTGTGTATGAACAGATTGTCGACTGACGCCAGCGTGCTCCGCTAGCCGGGATTTACTGAACGTAGTGCCGGGCATATCCATCAGCGCATCAATCATGTATCCGACACTCTCGTTTTGCATGAGCACACGTAGCCCCGATGGATACTCGTCACGCACCGTCGCCATCTCCGTTTGTTCGGTTTGCGACTGCTTCGACATACCTTCTATTACGCTCGAGTTAGGTGTTAAATCTGTTGGACACTACTTACAGGTGGAGGTGTCGTCGACGCTCGTGACGACCGGGTGTTACGTGCTTCTTGAGGACGTCTTCCACGCGTGTACGCTGCTCCGGCCGTCGGCTGAGGGTGAGTACCAGCTGAGCGAGGCCGTGGGGTTGTTGGTACGGTTGGGGTACGAGGCCGCGACGGTTCGGGTGGGTGAGCGCGTGAACGTGAACACTCCCGAAGACGTGGAGCGGGCGGGCGAGTTGGTGCGCGGGGAGAGTGGGACGGGTTCCTGATACTTCGCCGTGTCGAGTGTTCTCGGAGACGACAAACGACAGGTCTACATCGCACTCCACAGCGTCACGTGTTCGACATGGGTACCCAGATGGCTCCACCCCTCACCCCGTCTCGGAAGGAACACTCGACGCGGTGGGGTAGGGGAGCCGATGAACGCTTCGGGAGACACGATCGACACCGATCCCACACAGAAGCGCTGGATCTGGCCGGTGAGATCGGCAAATGGCTTGATCAGTTCGTCCAGCACGGACTGGACCAGTTAACCGGCGACTCCTCGGGCCAGAGCGATTAACGGACTTCGAGATGTCCGTTTCGGTATGGCCACGGAGAAAGAGACGGAAACAGCATCTCCGCTCGATGAGGTGATAGAGGACATCCGGCGGGTGGCGGCGGACGACCGGGATTCGAACCGGAACATGTACGACGCGCTCAAAACCGAGTGAGAAATATCTACAATCTATTGGATATATATTTTCCCAGAGCATAGGAGGCCCTATGTCGAACGAAACGGACGCTGCCGATCCAAACGCTCCCTCGATGACGCGAGGTGAGCGAATTCGTGCGGCCGCGCGAACGCTCCGAACGCCCCGAACCGCATCGTGGGTCTCCGACGAGACAGAAACCACGACGAAGACGGCCCAGAAGTACCTCGATCAGCTCGTCGAGGATACCGTCTTACAGAAGACCGACCGCGGGAGCCAGACGCTCTACTGCGTCGATCAACTGATGGCGACCTATCGCGAAGTTGCGACCCTCCAGCGCGAGCACGATCGGGAGGAACTCGCCGACGCCTTGGAGTCGATGCGAGCACGGATCGCAGAGTGGGAAGCCGAGTACGACGTCGAGTCGCCAAGCGAGCTCCTTGCGAGTGTCGCCGACGTGGATACCCCTGACGAAGCCGAGGGACGGCGTGAGATCGCCAGCGAATGGGATCATCTTGCTGACCGGTTACCGATCGTGAAGGCAGCGCTGAAAGAGTACGATTGGGCGACCGATCGAGACGGGATTCCGGTCTGAACGATGGGGTTGCCAGGAACGATCGACGCGTCTGTCTATACCGGGCTTCGTGACGTGCTAACGAAAATGAGTTACTCGTCGGAAAACATCCGGCGACGGTCCGTGGACTCCAACTCGGACTCTTCGGTATCGACCTGCTCTTCGGCCAGCTCGTGCCAGCCCCAGGCCACCGTTTCGATGGACTGGCCAGTCGCGTCGGCAACATCTTCAGCAGTCACGACGTGGTCGGGGTCCACCATCTTTTCAATACAAGATCCGACTCTAGTGAACTACCCCTGCCTACTCGCCGCCTTCGGCGGCTCCTTGAGGCAGGGGCTTCGCTCCTTGCGGAAGGAAGTTCCTGCTTCCACGACGCGCTTTGCAGACACAACTGCAGTGTCCACAGCGAGCGCAGTCTCCACAGGCGGTAATTCGGAGTGTCCCACTCCTAGATCGGTGAGTCCGCGAGAAAGAATGTTCCACGCTGCGTTTGCATCTCTGTCCGCCTCGAAGCCACAGGCCGGACAGGAGTGTTCACGTACCCACAGCGGCTTGTCGGTTTCGACGCCACACTGAGCGCACTCTTTGGTCGTCCCGCCCGGGTCAACCTCCACGAAGTGCGTGCCTTCACGCTTACACTTGTATTCGAGCAGATCGGTGAACGTGTTCCACGCTGATGATGCCGTGTTGCGGCTGTTACGTGGCGATGCGAGCATCCCTTTCACGTCGAGGCCTTCGACGGCGACCAGCTCGTACTCCCGAGCGTAGTATGCCGAGAGTTTGTGCAGGAAATCACGCCGTTTGCGCTTGATATCGAAATGGCACTCAGCGACACGCCGACGTTGGTTCTCCCAGTTATTCGACCCATGCTCTTTCCGGGAGAGGTTCCGCTGCTCTCGTTCAAGCCTGTCGCGTTCCTCCGAGAGCTTGAGTGATTCGACGGCTGTACCGTCTGTATCGTGGGCATACTTCAGAATGCCCACGTCAATCCCGACCATCTCGGCAGTGTCAATATTCTCCAGCGACGACTTCGCTGGTGATTTTGTGTCCATTTCGATACCGAAGATGGCGAACCACTCGCTGGTTTTCTCCTTTTTGAGCGTGACTTGCTTGACTGTGGCGTCGTCGGGTAGCGGTCGGTGGAGTTCGATAGGAATATCCGCGAGTTTCGACAGCGACAACACGGTCTGACCACCCTTCTTGTCGAGTTCGAAGCCAGACTGGTTGTAGGTGAAACTGCGGAACTCCCGAGGTGACTTCCAGCGGAGTTCACCAACCTTGTAGCCCTGTTTTTTGAGTTGTCCGAGGCGTTTGATATTCTTCGCAATACGCATGACGGTGGGCTGAAGTACCTTCGAGTACACGTCGGTAAGCGCGTCCCACCAGTCTTTGAGGTTTGGAAGCTCGTCACGAATGTTCCGAACACGCTGTTTGACCGTCCCTTCTGATTCAGGAATCTGGTTGAATCGGTACAGGGCGTGGTTGTAGAGTTGCCTACAGGTGTCGCGGTGATAGTCCAAGGTCTCACGCTGACTATCGGTCGGCGTGAGGCGATACCTGTAGTTGTAGTTCATGAGCTATGAGTCGCGTTCTTCGATAAGTTCATCCAGTTGTTCTTGGACGAACGAGGAGAGATTCAGGTGGTTCTCCTGAATCCATTCTTCTTGATCTTCTCGAATGGTGATTGTCTTCCGTTTCACCGTATGCATATTATACGTTTAGTATTTAATATATGTTCGGATTACGTGGGCCTGTGGGCCTGCAACACACACGTGTATAAAAAACGATGACGGCGGTGTATCCCCTCCCTACTGCGCTACTCGGCCTCCGGCCTGCGTTGCTCCTTGAGGAAGGGGGCTTACCGCCTGTATTCAGCTAATCTTCCTCACCGACTTATCCTTCGTCTCGTAGTCCCTTCCCGTGGTTTTTGAGGTAGGTTTGGCCGTACGTTCGAGCGTGTTCATTGAGGTGATCCTCAGCCTCCCAAAGATTTGAGATGGGTACTTCGAAATCCTTGATATCTGCACCAGTCTCCCGGTAGAACCGATCTAGGTGGATTTCTCCCTCATCGTGTTCAGCGTTATCCACCTTTGCCACCTCGATTCGGGACCCATCAGCCAATTCGAAAAATAGGATGGCCGCAAAAGACTCTGGATTGTTTGTGCTCGGATCGGCGCGCGCGCCGATCTGGAACACAACTCCTCCAACACGATCCGCCTCGTAGACATACTCAAAGTCTGATTGTCGAGTCATGTATGTAGTGAATCAGTCTCAGAGACGCAGAACGCCCCTACATTTATTGTATACGTGTCGGATAAAATTAAATCTGTTGATTTTGACCGTTGTGGTATCAAAACTGCCCCTATTCGTCGCAAATTAGCCTTTCAGAAACATTTAACTCGTTGTGGTTCTAAAACAACGATAAGGAGACTAACACATGTCCGATACTGAATCAGAAACTACTGCCATTGATATGGAAGGGCGGGAAGATCGCAGTCACCTTCGCGGTGAGATGGCCCGCTCGCTCGCCCGAGGTGGGATGGAAGGTGTCCAAGTGATCAGCTGGGAAAGCGCAGAGATCGCTCTCACACCGAAGCGTCGTGAGATTATCGAGACGCTCCGCGAGAAGGAAATCGGGTCTGTTCGAGGACTCGCCCGGGAGCTGGATCGAGACAAATCGCAGGTCAGTCAAGATCTGGCGAAGCTCGCAGAGCTAGGTATCGTTCGGTACGAAAAGAACGGCAACGCGAAGAGTCCCCGACTGACACAGGAGCACATCGTCGTCGAGCCGATCGTCTAGACAGACCTGGGAACAAGTGCTGGGGTTTCCCCCAATTCTCACTCGCTCACCAGCAAAGCGAGAGAGTCCGTTTCGTCTGTCTTCGCGGCGGGGTATCACCGGTCGCGTTCCGTTTCGATCTCGTCACTGCTGTCGAGGACGATTTCGGGGGCGAGATCGAGATCGTACTCGTCGTACCGGCCGCCGCTCTCCCCGCAGTTTCGGTTCGTCCGTTGGAGGAAGCCGAGCTTGTGGAGATCCGAGAGGTGCTTCTGGATGCGTTTCAACGTCGTACGCGAGTCCACGGCGTGTGCGTTCGTCACGCGCTCGTACCGGGTTTTGATCGTCTTCGACCGGGCCGGCGTCGCGCCTCGTTGTTCGAGGGACGCGAGCGTTTCGAGCAGCAGGTGGGCGTGCTGGGTTTGTTCTCGGATTCGGTTTCGTAATCGACCGCGCTGGACGAGGTCCTGGGCCTCGACGATGTGTGAATCGTCGATAGCGTCGTCGCCGCGCTTCTTCACCACTTCGCCGCCAACCCTAAGGAGAGAGCAAGCGAGCGAGTCGGTGGGATGAGCGCTCGACACCCCACTGTGTCGAGTGCTTTCCTCGTCGGAGCAGGAGTCGGATCTCCCACCCCACTGTGTCGAGTGTTCTCGGAGACAGCCAACGACAGGTCTCGTATCACGCCCCACCGCGTCAAGTGTTCGGTGTAGGTACCTAGACATCTCCGCGTCCCACCTCATGCCGAGAAGAACACTCGACACAGCGGGGTAGAGTAGGATGAAAGCGATGGGGGCACGATCGATCACGGGGTTTGGCTCGAATACGTAGTCCGGATAGAATTCGGCTTGCGGCCGGCTTGGAGGAGTAGTCGGTAAGAGAGAGAGTACGTTTCGTGTGCTTTCCGTCTCTTTTTCGCTAAGATGTGACGAATAACGGGTAAGCCAGCGAGTCGATGGGACGGGAGGAAGAGAGTACATGACACCCCACCATGTCAAGTGCTTTCCTCGCTGGAGTAGGAGTCAGATCTCTCACCCCACCGTGTCGAGTGTTTTGTGCGTGGGAACCGTCTCGGGAGGCGTTGACCGGTGTCGATTGTCCGGAGTCGCGAACGACAACTGGTTCGGTCGACTGCGAGGCGGTCCACTTGCATCGAACTGGCTGTGTTGAATCGCCATACGGCAGCGAGGTAGGCCACTAAATCAAAGGAGTTGAAGCGGGAAACTGCGGTTGTCTATGACGCAAATCTCCCGCTTCATCGGGGAAGTTGTGCCGGTTGCTCAAAGAGTTACTGGCGATGGAGGCGAATCGGCCGCCCCGGAAGGCGGCGGCGGATTCGCCGACTACGCACTCGTTTCCCTCCACTGTCTGCGAATTTACCTCGATACGTCGTACCGCATGACGATCGACCTGCTCAAAGAGATGCCACAAATAATCGGGGAGATCGGCCTTGACGCGGCCGATCTCCCCGTGCCGTCCACGTTGTGTAAGGCGTTCGACCGGATCAGCATGAGCGTCTGTCGAGTGCTGCTGCGCCAGTCGGCGCAGCTGCACGATCTCTCAGAACACGCAGCGATCGACGCCACATTCTACGACCGCTCACCAGCGAGCCGCCACTACTGCCAGCGAATCAGCTACCGCGTTCAGAAGTTGAAAGTCACGAAACTCGTCGATACAGCGTCGCAAGCCGTCCTTGACGTTCACTGCTCAACGAATCGGGAAGGAAGTGACGCCGATCTTGCTGAGCAGATCGCCCGCCGGAATGCGGGCGATCTGCGGTCTCTCGCGGCCGATAAAGGCTACGACAAGCAATCGCTCCGCGAAGGATTACGCGATCTCGGCATCAGACCGCTGATCAAGCACCGCATCTTCGCACCGTACGACCACGCACACAACGCCAGAATCGACGATAATCGCTACAACCAGCGCTCTATAACCGAAACTGTGAACTCGGCTGTAAAGCGCTCGCTCGGCTTCGCCGTGCGAGCGCGGTCATGGTTTCGTGAGTTCCGCGAAATCGCGCTGATGTGTGTCGTCTATAACATCAAACGCTTCGTCAAACAGTGAATCTCTCCGCCTTACAGCGATTCAACACAGCCATCGAACTGAAATAGGAGGCTGGGATGTGCCCACAGCTTGTACCAAGTGAAACCGGTCCAGCCGTCGTGTCGTAGGAAACCTACCCCACCGTGTCGAGTGTTCCTCTCGGTTGCTATCGACGAGGACTGACCGAGAGACACTCCACTACGTCAAGTGCTAATCGATAGACTTCGATAATCTGTATTTTCATACGATACACTTGACACGGTGGTTTTATGCGTATGGGCCGAGTCGAACGCGATGGAAGATGGCGACGTTCACACGGGACACGGAGATATTCCGCAATGAGGACATGCTCCGCGAGGATTACCAGCCGGATTCGATTACCGCTCGCGAAGACGAGATTTCGACGTACATGGCCGCGCTTCAGCCGATCGTCAACGGCGCACAACCCCGAAATATCTTCTTGTACGGAAAAACGGGCGTTGGGAAGACAGCCGTTTCTCGCTACCTGTTGAAGCAACTACAGCGAGATACGGAGCAGTACGACGACGTCGAACTCTCGGTCTGCTGGCTCAACTGTACGAACCTCTCATCGTCCTATCAGGTCGCAGTCAACCTCGTGAATCAACTACGACCCGCAGACGATCGGATCAGCACGACTGGGTATCCCCAACAGCGCGTGTTCGACATCCTGTACGAGGAGCTCGACCAGATCGGCGGGACGATCCTCCTCGTGTTCGACGAGATCGACCACATCGGCAGCGACGACGAAATCCTGTATGAGATCCCGCGAGCCCGCTCAAATGGCTACCTCTCGAAAGCGAAACCCGGCGTGATCGGCATCAGCAACGATTTCGGCTTCCGAGACGACCTCTCTCCGAAGGTGAAAGACACCCTCTGTGAGGAGGAGATTCACTTCTCGCCGTACAACGCCCCGGAACTGCGCGACATCCTCGAAGAGCGAGTGGCCGGGGCGATGTACGACGACGCGGTGGACGACGCCGTGATCGCGCTGTGTGCCGCTATCGCGGCGCAGGACACGGGAAGTGCCCGGCAGGCGTTGGATATCTTGTATAAATCCGGTGAGATTGCGCGGACGAACAGCGAGAAGCGACTAACAGAGGAGCATGTCCATCAGGCTCGCGAGAAACTCGAGCAGAGTCAGGTCGAACACGGGATGCGCGAGCTGACGAAACACGGGCATCTCGCGCTCGTAGCGATGTTACAGCTCGCGTTCGAGCAGGAGACCCCGGCACGGATCCGCGACGTGTATCCGCTGTATCGACATATCGCGGAGGGCTCCAACGTCGACCCGCTCGTCCGTCGTCGAATGCACGACCACCTCGCGGATCTGGCGATGCTCGGTATCCTCGATCGGCAGATGAAAAATGAGGGACGGGCAGGTGGGCACTACTACCAGTACGAGTTCGACGTCGACCTCGATATCGTCGGCGATGTCGTTCGGGATTTTGATTCTATTGCGCTCCCGAAGGGCGTGACAGCGCGGATTGAGTGAGTTCGATCGGTTTCGTTCGGGTGGCTCTGGCTGGAGTCGTACGAACACTGGATGTGAGGGTCTCAGCAGTTCCGTTCCGTCTCAGGAAGAACACTTGACATGGTGGGGTGGGGATGCCGATGAACTAAGGATGCGGTAAATACTTCAGCTCATGAAATGCCACCGACCTTGCACCGAGTGAGATACGCAACAAATGAATTCTGCCCCTTCTAGACCGGGTTTGGACAGTGAATAAATACGACACAGCGTACTCTCACACAGCAAGCACCGAGTGAAATTGGCAACCGTTGTGCTGCTGGCAGAGCAATTCGGGCCTTGGTGGTGAGATGATGGACGTTTGCGGTCTGTTCACTTTCGTTGGAGCTCTCTCGGTGGGAGGTGTGTCTGCGAGCCTGAATTCTGGTTGGGGGCTGGTTCTAACCGGAGCGGGTCATGTTGACTGCGTTTTACTGTTTCGGCAGGTGTCACTCGGCACGACGTGTGTGACGACGATTTTATCGGGGTTTCATCTCTCGGTTTCACTCGGTGTACGGTGTGTCCCTCCTACTGCCCACCTGAAGAGCCCGACGCTGCCAGTACGAGTTCGACGTCGACCTCGGTATCGTCAGCGACGTGGTTCGGGATTTCGACTCCATCGCGCTCCCGACGGGTGGCGACACGGATCACGTGACCCGGTGAGTTCGGTTGGCGTTCGTTCGGACGATCCCGGGTGATTCTGCTCGAACACTCGACACGGTGGGGTCTCAAGGAAAAGCGTCTCACCCTGTCTTGGGAAGAACACTTGACATGGTGGGGTGGGGGTGGCGATGAGTCCGGGGGGGGCACAGTCGATCTCCAGTATAGTGGAGTCACTTCCAATGATGCTCTTCGGTTCTCCTTCTTACACGAAGACTGTTAATGACCGTTAACGTTGGTGAGAACGCTTATACCCACAGATGGTGTCTCACTGTATGAGCAGTATGGATCACGCGGACGACCGCGGGGCGACAAAGGAACTTCGGAAAGAGCACCCAAGCGGGTGGCTCTACCTCACGCAGCACGATGCGATCCCGATTCTCGTCGACGCGTTGCTTGATCTCCCGCCAAATCGTGAGTTCAACAAAACCGAACTCGCAGCACACGCCGGCGTCACGCGCCAGACCGTTGGCAACTACACCGACCTCTTGTGTGAGGTCGAACTCATCGAGGACGTTCCGAACACGTCACCACGCCGGTATCGGGTCGCGGACAGCGATGTCGTCCGCGAGCTCTTCGAGCTGAACAGCGCGCTTAACAGCGTCGGGGAGTAATTGCTGTCTACGGGGCGTGCTTGGGTACTCCCGTCGGTGTTCGGAATCGGGGTTCGTCGTCTGGTCAACGGGCGGCTTCCGGAGCGCGCCAGCCGGTTCCCGGAGTGGGGACTCGGGACCGGCGAGGCGTTCGACGAGCTGTACCGACAGTTCGATCGCATCGGCGGGACGCACCGCGTCGTGTGCGACGAGATCAACTACCTGGAGGACGCGAACGCGCTGCTGGACGAGCTACCACGCGCGAGAGCGAACGGTCACACTTGAGTATCGACGAGGTACGAATCGTCGCGCTGTCGTCGCTGCGCCTCTTCGCCACTTTGCTGTCGGTTTCGAGGGGGTCGAGACACGGCTGCTGAGGAGTTTGAAAGAGGGTAGGGTCATAGAGAATCGGCGGGAGAGTGACCGGAGAGAGGAGTTGAGTCAGATCAGTGATAGTGTGGAGCTAGCGATCGTTGAGGTATTGCTCAACGTACGGATGGAGGTTCTCGAATGGTGGGCGAAAGACTTGAAAATCGCTGTGTTGCTCGTCGCTGACGATGTCGGGTTCGTCGCGTGTGAAGTGACAGCGGTACCCGGTTGCGAGGTAGTGTTTCGAGTCGACGCCATCAACATCGGCCGTCTCGTAGAAATGTTCATAGGTTCCGAGACAGTCGTCAATGCCAACAGCTTCACCGAGTTCGTCTTTGGCTACACGGTGGACAGCATCAGTGCGAGATTCATTTTTTAATACCATCCCACCGGGCACAAACCACTCACCTTTTGCGGGCTCATTCTGGCGTTTGCCGAGGATGACACCCCCATCGTGTTCGATCACGAGATCAACCGAGACGAGCGGGACGTTCGCGACGATCGTCGGCCACTCGTCATCTGCGATCCATCTGTCGTGTTCGTCGCCTAGTGGCATAGTTATCCACTACCAAGACAGATGGTTTACACGTATCGTTTGTCTGTAGATCTGTGTAGAGAGGTCGCTAAAGACTGACGTCGTACTCGCGGCCGGGGCATCTCGCCTGTAGTCGCGGTGATGATCGGCGTGTTCGGCGGACGAGACGGGGCACGTAGCGGGAATCGTCGAGAAGCCGATGGGCCCGCGGTCGACGCTGAAGCGTATCCAAGACCACCTCTCGGGCCGCCACATGCTGGGGTTCCTTCGACGTCACGCAGAACAAGGGGTTGAGCGGCGGGCAGTACGACGAGCACGGACTTGATCTCTATCGGCCGATCGTCTTAGAGACGCGAACGGAGGTCGCCGAACACACCGAGTGAAAGCACACGAAACGTACTCTCTCCCTTATCGAGGTTACAGTCGCGGAGATTATGAAGGAGATCCGAACGAATGTAGCGTACGACTGTCGTGAACGTGGGGCGGACACGGCGCACGGAACGAGACCGACGACATTATTCGAGTCGCCGACAGAAATCGGAGTAACTCACCGCTATGTCATCGTCAGATCCCGAACCGGTCTCCAGGCGTGAGAAACTCGACGCCCTCCGCGACGTCGCGCGGTACAATCCGAAATATACGGCGGCAGTGGTCGTACTCGGCGTCGTCGCTGCGGTACTCGAGGGTGTGGGACTGAGCTTCATTCTCCCGATCGTCGAACTCGTTCAGCTCCAGGATCCCGCTGCGGAGGCGGACGGGCTGCTTGCGGTGTTCGTAACTGTGTATCAGACGCTCGGGATTCCGTTCACGCTGGGCTACGTCGTGGTCGGCGTGTCGGCCGTGATGGTCGCGCGGTACACGACCAGTTTCTCGGTGGCGTGGTTCCGGGAGGCGCTGCGGACCTACTACATTCGGGACCTCCAGACGCGGGCGTTCCGGAACGCGCTGAATGCGCGCGTAGAGTACTTCGATAAGGAGGGATCTGATGATATTCTGAATGCGATCGTAACGCAGACGAATTATGCGGGCCGAGTGATCGATCAGGGGATCAAATTTACTCAACAACTCTTTCTCGCCGCTGTGTACTTCGTTGTCGCACTGGTTATCGCACCGGTACTGACGGTTATCACGGGAGTGGTTCTTGGCGGCTTCTCGGTCTTCTTTCGACGAGTTCTTGACTCAGGGTACGACGTAGGAGAGAAGGTCGCCGAGGCGAACGAGATGCGTCAAGAAGCAGCACAAGCCGGGACACAGGGTATCCGTGACGTTCGGATCTTCGGGCTCGCCGAAGAACTCTTCGAAGATTTCACGGAGGCGATCGAGCAGTTCACTAAATCACGAATTATTCTCCGACGCAACGAGGCGGCAATTAATAATTTCTACAATCTTGTCGTCGCTGTGTCGGTGTTCGTACTTATTTATCTCGCGTTGACGTTCGCAAGCCTCTCTATCGGCGAACTCGGCGTCTTCCTCTTCGCGATGTTCCGACTCGGACCGAAGGCGAGCCAAGTGAACACGCTGTACTACAGAGTTGAAAACAATCTCCCGCATCTGGTCCGCACAGTCCAGTTCACCGACGAGCTGGCGACGTACAACGAGCCGACAGAGTCGAGCCGGGAGGTCCCCGAGGAGATCCGTGAGGTCGAGTTCGATGACGTTCACTTCTCGTACGACGACGAAGAGGAAGTACTCCGTGGGATCGACTTCACCGTCAAGAAGGGCGAGTTCGTCGGGTTTGTCGGACAGTCGGGCGCGGGGAAGTCGACGATCGTCTCGCTTCTCGCTCGGCTGTATCCGGTAGACGACGGTGAGATCAGAGCAAACAGGGTCCCGATCGACGAGATGGACATCGCGGAGTGGCGCGACCGACTCTCGATGGTTAGACAGGACCCTTTCATTTTCAACGACACGCTGCGGTACAATCTGACTCTTGGGAATCGGGAAGTGTCGGAGGAAGAACTCGATCGCGTGTCCTCTATCGCGAAGGTTGACGAATTCATCGCCGAACTTCCTGACGGGTACGATTCGTTATTGGGCGACGACGGTGTTCGGCTGTCGGGTGGACAACAACAGCGGGTCGCGCTCGCACGGGCGATACTTGAGGACGCCGACGTGTTGATCTTGGACGAGGCGACGAGCGATCTCGACTCTAATTTAGAAAAGCAGGTCCAGCAAGCTATCGAGGAAATGGACCGCGACTACGCAATTATCACGATTGCCCACCGGCTGTCGACAGTAAAGAATGCTGACCGGATTTACACGATCGAAGAGGGGCAGGTCACAGAGACAGGACAGCACGCCGAGCTAGTGAAAGAAAACGGAAAGTACGCGGAGTTATACGAGATCCAAGCAAGTCAATAAAAGATAGGAATTGAGCGTTATGATTGCTTCCGTGTTTATATTTTATTTACTGTCGCAAGATAATTTGTCACCTGAAATCTCTCATCGATTTCATCATATTGATCAATCTCGAATAATTCACCACTGGGTAGTATCCTATACACATGGTACCCATATTTATTGAAGAAATAAAAATAATCTTGAAAAAAAGTTCGAGTGTCAATATTCGCCCCTCCGAATTCAAAAGAAATAAATTGAATATCTTGCTGGGAGATCATATTTTCTGCTCCCATTAATACATCAAGTTCATGCCCCTCTACATCAAGCTTCAGTAGGGTAATCTCCGATATTTCTCTTTTATCACAGTATTCCTCGATGGTTTGAGTTTCAATCTCTTCTTTATGATCGAATTCAATATCATGGTGGTCTAATTTACGCATCGACATTGAAGCCAAACCCGATCCTTCTTGATCATAGTATAATGTGGTTTGTGTCGCTTCATTTGATAGCGCAAAGCAATTAACTTCTTTTGTATTTTGATTAGAATATTTTGTTTTTAGCTGTTGACATAATTTTTGTTGAGGTTCAAATAAATGAATATTTGATTCACTTGCGTTTATACAATAAGATCTGTAAAATCGCCTTTATTTGCGCCAACATCGAATACAGTTTTGGTTCCATTCTGATCCTCCAGCAATTCAGTCAGTATTTCTTCTCCACTGGTTCCAACTCCTGCTCCAGCTCCGATACCTCTGGTGTAATCTAACTCTTTCACGAGTTGTCTTATACCTAACTGGGCCGCTCGATTTGAAGTAAAAGACGTTGTAAAATCATTTCTAAATAAGGTATGAAGAATCTTTGTGGCTAATGGTTTGATCATAAAAGCGATTCAATCAGCCAAGTATAAAAAACCTCTATAATAGTTAATCAGTCCAATGATTCAAATTGGTCTCAAATTCACACACAGACATATTATCATAATAAGTAGAATAATTCAATCAACTTGTTTCCATCTGGATCTGTGTTCCTTGTAATCAATCGATTCATGACAAGTCCACTTCTGAGCCATATGAAGTGTATTCTGAGGTCGTTTCTCCAGAAGTGACCGGACGATGATTGCAACTTCTTTAGGAGCGGTTGAGCGTGGTACATGCCGATAACTATAGATCGACTCTCTGTTCCCGGTACCATGACCAAATAAAAGATCTTGAGTCATATTTCCCCACCTCTTTGGTGGAACTAATTCCACCACACTGCCAGCGTGTGCTGACGGGAGTAGCATATTAGAGCCATGAATCCCAATAACTACGTGACTCTCAGAATATTTATCACATAATTTTTGTTCAGTATTATTATCAAAAGATGTTGTTCTAGCGTCTGTAATAAAATCTGGGAGACCACCTGGTTGACCTAGTCCTGCTACTGTAAATTCAATCCGTGGAAAAGCAGATTTAAGATTTTTGGCTAATCGTACGACGTTACGCCGTTGCTTACCTTTTCTCAGATTTATGCCAAGTTTCTCAGCGGCCCAATAGATCGTTCCGCAAGCTTTTTTTGAGGTTTGAGATGAGTGACGAGAAGGAGCCCAGAGACGGTCATCCCGCCAAATGTAGGTTACTGTCGGCGTCATCTCGGACCAAGAATCAAGTGGAAAAGATTGGATGTCTGTATATCGGGTTATATCATAATCTTCCGGATGTGGGTGTGAGAACGCTACACTTCCCCAAACCTGATCGAATTGTTTAAGAAATGATTTAACTTCTTGACTGATCCAGTCGTTCCACTCTCTAGCTCGGGATAGTGGTATATCAAAACTCCATACTCCAGCTACGCCCTCCGGTACTAACCACTTGAGATTCGACGGGATAAGGATGATGAGGTCGTAGTTTGGTTTTTTATCAAGATAATATTGAGCATTAAGCAGTTTGAGCAAACTATGACCGTACAAACCGTCAAGACAATTGAGAACGATTGGCTTACTGATGTCGTGTTCTGTCTCTTTATTGATCGGAACTTGCTCGTGTTTCCTATCCGCGTAGCTTTCTTCAAGCCAGTTGGCAAACCAATTATTTTCAACCTCTTGGTAAACTTCACCCGTTTCGGCATGTACCAACGCTGGATACACAAGTCCGTGACCGACTGGGAGATCTCCAAAGAATCGACAGTCACATTCTGGACATAGGAGCTCTGCGACCATTCGCATGCCAGGGATATGCCAGTCTTCTACAGGGAGATCGGTATTACAGATCGGGCAGCTATGATCGACCTCAGTATTTGGATGTAATTCAATCATTATGAGGGATTAGAGGAGTTCAGGAATATCAGGCTTCTCATATCGTGTTGAATAACTTCCCGCCGTGTTAAATTTAAATTCTAATTTTACAGTACTAATAGAATCTGCGGAACAGATGTGTAATATGATTAATTTATACAAACATAATAAACGGATTTGTGATATTTTGTGAAATTTTAAATCACTGGTTACAAGCCTAGTTCTAATTACTTCCGTATTCGTTTGTATTTTTGCCATAGTCCTATCGCTTCCAAGAAATCAACAGTATACCGTTTTAATTTTCTTAGATTATTGCCGACAATAAACTGATTGTACCTAGAGTTGATCTCGTTATTAATAAAAGGCTCTTGCGGGAAATTCAGTTCATTAACCGGGGTGGTATCCAGGTCTACACCGTATTTATCAGATTCCCCTGTATGGGTACCTGTCCCGTCGTGTCCAATATTTTGAACTTTTGAATCGACAGGGTTGAGACACAAACCGTCATTAGCAGCAATAGCGAATGACCACCAGACGGCCCACGAATCAATACTGCCCTCAAGCTGGTCACGCATCATCGGATAGAGGTCTTTCCCCGCTTTGTCAGTTATTCGTTTGAGTTCGTTCTTTTTTTGTTCTAATTCTTCAAGTGTCAGTGGATCTCGTTCGAAATTCTCCCATGCGGAGCGCCATGTCCCCCAACCCCACGAAGAACTCCGATACGTGAAGTAGACGTCGTAGGGATAATTGTCAGGGACCTCGATCGGTGGACTATAGCCGTTCACGTTCATTACTCGTTCGTCGTCCGCATACCGCTCCAGAGAAGTATTCATGAACGATACGAAATTGGGAGCAGGAACACAGTCATCCTCAAGTACGATGATCCGTTCGTGATCCTCAAAGACGCGTTCGATTCCGCTTGTGAGTGATTCTGCCAAACCGATGTTATGGTCGCGAGCGGTAACTGTTGTTCGGCACCACTCGATCTGATCAATTATTTCTCTAACATCCGAGACCCGTTTCTGGTCTTGTTCATTTCTTGCTCCATCTACAAATATATATAAATGTCCAACATCATTTTGTTTAAGACCCGAAAGAACACGTCTGAGATGATCCGGACGATTATACGCAAAGACTGCGATTCCAGTTGAAGTCATTACGTTATCAGTAGTACTTGGCCATGCCAAAATGCTTCTGTCATGATCACGCGAGAATATCTTGATATAATTCCCGATGTCAATATGTTACTGTCCCGATCGCAAATCGTTGCTCTGTGGCTTCACGGCCCAACCGTTCATTTCAGCATTAGGTCACGCTGACGCCGAAACAACCACTTCGACCTACATTGCTTTGTTGAATCCGATGACGGCGCGGGGATCACTGTTTGAGAGCTTGTTCGAGGTTGTAGACTGCGGCGGTCAACACGAGTTCGCGGAACTCGCGGTACCACGCGCGAGGGTGGACAGCGGGGCCGAACCGACGCTTGATGGCCGAAAAGGCGGTCTCGGCCATCCACCGCTGGCCGTATAGCTCGCTGTCCAACCGTGCGTTGTGCGCGTGATCGTACGCAGCGAACAACCGGTGACGCAGCAACGGCCGGACGCCCTCTGAACGGAGGGCGTCCCGGAGAGATTGGTCGTCATAGCCTTTGTCGCCGGCGAGACTCTCGATTTTCTCGGTGTTGCGAAGGGCAACTCGACGGCCAGTTTGGGTGTCGTGAGGCCAGTGTGCCGAGCAGTGAATATCGAGGATGGCACACGAATCTGTATCGACGAGTGCCGTCGTTTTGAGCGTGCGTATGTGGCGATCCGAGCGGTGTTGGTAGTGTCTCGATGCCGTTTCGCGGTCGAAGAACGTGGCATCGATGGCACCGTGCGAGCCCGGATCGCAGATGGTCGCAGACTCCCGAAGGAACCCGCGCCACACGGACATGGGCACCCTCTCAAACGACCGGTACAGCGTTGAGGGTGCGGGAAATGCCGTTCGAGCGAGCTGTAACAGACCACGAACACGATCCATTTCACTCGCCCAATCGACGATCTCGCGGTACGTCGCATCCATGTGAACCCGCAAAAAGTGGAGCGTGACATGCTTCCACCCGGGAAATCCGTTGCCAGTCGGATCACTCACCGCCGTTGGACTGGCGGCACAGCGCTTTTGAGCCAGCGACGCGGCTTGCTTAACGAAGCGGAAGAGTAGGTTAGTCACATTCGGCTCTTCCGCTTCGCTTCCACCTTCAGAGCGACGCTATCCCTTTGCCTTCTGCGGATTCAACAGAGCAGACCTACATACACGACGATAAAGAGCGGAAAAGCGGGCCTTTATTGAACGAGGCCGTACAACGGATGACTAGTCAGAATGTCGAATGAAATGGCAAATGACTACAAAATATATTTCGCTGGTTTAGCAAGAGATTGTGAAGATACATTAGAAGAGAATATCCGAACTATTTTGGATGTATGTAGGCAAATGCCGACACAAAATTGTAAAGTATTGATAGCGGAAAATGACTCTCAGGACAAAACACGTGAAATATTAACAAAATTAGAAGATGAATATAATATTGAATTGTTCTTATTTGACAATCTAGATGAAGAATATCCAATTCGTGAGAAAAGAATTGCTCATTTGAGAAATATTCTTTTCGAGGAGATCCAAGATATTTCAAGAGTAGAAGACCCCAAAATACCAAAATTATATGTGCCTATTGACCTTGACTCAGAGATTACACAATCAATTGATATTGACCAATTCCTCAAAGAATGCCACAGGGTTGTCAATGGCGAAACAGATGCGGTCTTCCCGGCTTCCGAGCCATATTATTATGATATATATGCACTGCGAGCAGAAGGGTGGGTAGAAGAAGATTGCTGGAATAAAGTTCGAGAATCCAGAATGCAAATAGGTTCATTTATGTCAAAAATGAAATTCGTTTATTCTAAGCAAAAGAATATTAAGGAATTAAAAAAAGAGGGCAAAATTTCTGTTCAAAGCGCCTTTGGTGGAGTTGGGATATACAATTTAGAAAAATTGGGTGATGCAAGCTATAAACGAGACGGTGACTATCCACAAAATATCTGTGAGCACACCATTTTTAATAAAGCAGTCGACTCAAAAGAGATTAGTACGGACTTTGTAGTTCGGGCACCACAAGAACATATACGATACAATATATCCAGATTAGAAAAATTCAAGCTTTTCCTCACATCAAGTCTATCTGATGTGAAAAATTTAATAGTGGGCTAATATTGTAGAAATTATTCGAATCTCACATACTCAAAAATCGAAACTCTCATTCCAAATATCCAAGATGTTTAAGTTTTTCTTGTACATCTCCGTCCTGCATACTGCCATCATTATTGTTTTTTGGTGGAGCTGCTGTAATTGTTCGACGTCGTTCCGATGGAATAACGTGCCAAGGTACTTTAACAAGATCACTAAGATACATTCCACCAGGATGTGGAAAGCCCGCTTCAGGCAACGAAGGAAAACGGTCTGAGAAAAGATTTCCGTGGTCTGCTGTGACTACTGTTCGGCCTTCTAATTTGGAGACAAGGTCTGTGATAGCACTGAGAACCAATTCAAGATTCTCCTCATAGGCTTCCCTTACAACAGTCTCAGATATTTCCCCGTGTTTCAGTTGATTGTAGGGGTTTTCTCCTTCCCAGTCTGGGTCCTTCCCTAACGCCATCTCCCGGTGTCCATCAACGCTTTTATAATCTTCAATCTTTTTCCCCCGTTCCCCAATAAATGGCCGGTGTGGTTGGATAAAGTGTGAAATCAAGCGTTTCTCTGGATACATATTTGCGTTTTTGGCGGTAATATCAGCCATCGTCTCAGGCATCACGGTATGGAATGTTTCATTCCAGTGGGTTTTCCAAGGGCTAATAACTGAATGTAATTTCCCGGTCACATACCTATCAACGTGAGGGTTTGCTGTTATATATACTGTATCGTAATGCTCATTTTTAGTAAAATTTTTTTGAATGAATTCTGTCGTAGTTGAACCTTTTGAGATTACAGCTCGACATTTTCCAGGTAGGTTCTTTTTTTCTAAGTATGAATCATACCGGCAAGCGTCAAGGATAATGAGATTATCCCAGTCTTCCTCCATGATTTTTATTCCATCCTTTGCTCGGAGTTTTCGTTGATAGAATGTATATATGTCATAAAGGCCGCGATGTGTGATATACGACGGAATCTGACGTGGCTGGCGCATCGCCGTTGAGAGTTTTGAGAACAAAGTCATAGTTATTATTCTTATTTGGTCATATATATGATTTTTCACTGCGCTCTTCTGTAGGAGATTGTTGATACTGGTGAGCTGCCGCTGTGGAGTCGAAGAGGACAAGGGCACCGCGTCAGCGGCGCCCGACACAGATGATTCCGCTAGATATGTTTGGGTCGGAATCGGTCTCAACGTACCTGTTACAGCAGGTTCGCTGGCGTGACGGTGTGACTTGTCCCCGGTGCCGTTCTGACCTATAGTACCTCAGGGAAGATACTGAATAGCTGGAGCTAATTGCGGGTAGTATGGTTGGTCGTGAGAAAGAGGTCGTGAAGCACCTCAGTAGGGAAGATTTAGATCGACTTCAAGCTGAGACTGACAATCTCAAGACCTACAAGCGGCTTACCTTTCTCAAGCATCTCTACGACGGTGAAACGTTAGCTGAGGCAGCTGACAAGGTCGGTATCTCGAATGGAGCGGCTAGTAACTGGGTGCGTCGCTGGAATCAAGGAGGCCTTGGGAAACTCACCCCGAACTTCGGGGGCGGCAGGCCCCCGAAGCTCGATGAAACCGAACAAGAACAACTCATTGAACGCCTCCGCGAGGATCAACCATGGAAGAAACAAGAGATCGAACATCTTCTTGACGAGGAGTTCAACGTTGAGTACCACAAAAACTACCTCCCGACGTTCTTGGATGAGCTTGGACTGCATTACGCGATTCCTCGGACAAAACGTCCTGACCGACCAGAGAATGCCGAAGAGATCCTCGACGAACGCGTCGAATACGCGTTCGACGAGGACGCTCACAACGAACCACACAACAAACGAGAGGATGATGAAGAAGATGAAGACTGGAATGCTGACGACGATATTTACACTGACGGTGGCACCGTAGTGGGATTTTTCGATATCTCTCACCCGCAACCATGGGACAATTCACAGCGAGTATACTCAGTTGATGAGCCGCACATCGAACGGCCGCTGGTGAAAGTAGACACACCAGCGGCCGGGTTTTACGCACTCAATGGGACGAGTGTGTTATCATTTCCACCAGATCAAACGAAAGAAGAGATCTGTGCGTGCTTCGAGGCAATCCGCGAGCAGAATCCCGGCAAGCGGATTCTGCTCGTCTTGGACAATTTCTCTTCACACATCTGCAAGTACACACGCAAGCGCGCTCACGAGCTAGGCATTGATCTGGTCTTTCTCCCTGTTGGGTCACCGCATCTCAATCCGATTGAGCCAGTCTGGAAGAGCCTCAAATGGGAGTCCTCGCCGTTGATTGTCGACGGCGAAGACGAGTACAGATCACTGCTTGATGAGATATTTGGGAACCTCACAGAGAAGCTCAGCTTCGCTGAATCGTGGATCGAAAACCATCTCAGCGGGTTCTTCAGTAAGATGTCCTAATCACTAACGGTCAGAAACGGCAGCTATAGGCAGTTTCAACGGTATCTCTGTAAGGATTGCGGCCGCACATTCAATAATAAAACCGGCACGATCTTCGCTCATTCGAAGATCGCGCTCCGCAAGTGGCTGTTTTCGATCTACGCGTTTCTCCAGTTTAACACGAGCCTCAGGCAGTTACAGTGCGAAATCGAGGTTACCTACAAAACGATCCACAGGCGTGTCGGGCGCTTCAGCGAAGCGCTCGACGCGCCGTCACTCGATCTCGTTGGCCCGGTCAAAATTGACGAATTCTACGTCTCTGCCGGTCTCAAAAGCCGCGAGCGCGACCGCTGGTCGCGCTCTCGCGGTCTCTCCCGACGTGGACGCAGAACGTATCCCAAGACAAACCGCCCGTTTTCGTTCTCGTAGATCGTGGCACCGAGCAACGATACACCGTGCCAGCGAAATCCGCAGATGAATCGACGATTCGGCTCCTGCTGGCTGACCGCCAGCAGGAGCCTCTGACCGTCTATACCGATGGATTTTACGCGTACGAGCCACTTGCGAAAGATGAGAATTTCGACCGTGAATACGTCGTTCATGGAGACGGTGAGTACGCCGATGACACGGTCCACGTGAACACCTGCGAGAGCCACGCGTCGCTGGCGCGACGGTGGCTCTCGCCGCATCGAGGCGTCTCCAAAGATCGACTCACTCCGTATCTCTGAGCACTTCAGCTCCGCCGTGGAGTTCTCAGAAAACTAGGGAAGGAAGCAATGAAAATCATCCTCGAAACTGTGCTGTGATCTACCAACAACCTACGCCACAAGAGCAAAAACGGCAAACACTATTCCCAAAACCACTACCCAGTAGTCACACCCAACCAACAATAGTCTCCGACGCCTCAAAATATGATCGAATGAACGGATGAAGAGAATCAGGGGCCGACCCAAATACTCGTACCTCTCCATGCTGATCGTCAGGGTGAATCTGGCCTGAATCTAACTCCACCGCGTATCCATTTGCGAGATAGTGTTTCGTTTCCACTCCCTCAGCGTCGGAAGTCTCGTAGCGGTGTTCGAACGCTCCAAGGGACTCAGTCACGTCAACCGAGACGCCGAGTTCTTCTTGAGCAATCCGGTGAACAGCCTCAACCCGGGTTTCACCCTTTTGGACCCGCTCACCCGGAACGAACCACTCGCCCTTCGCCGGTTTATTGGTTCTCTTTCCAAGCACGATCCCATCCGAACTTTTCACCACGAGGTCGACCGAGACGATCGGCACGTTTCGAACGATCGTTTCCCACTCCTCCTCCGGAATCCACTCACTCATGAAGATCTTGCCGATAGTCCTCGTACCAACCGATCGTCTCTCGGAGTCCGTCCCGGAAGTCTGTCGACGCCTCCCAGTTGAATCGCTGCTTCGCGCGTGACGTATTCAGTTTTCGCCGTGGCTGCCCATCCGGCTTCGAGGTATCCCATTCTACGGTCCCCTCAAATCCGGTCTCTTCAACGATGACGTCGATCAGTTCCCGGATCGAGATCTCCTCACCGCTCCCGAGATTGACGGGATCGGAAGAGTCGTACCGCTCTGTTGCATCAAGGATCCCTTCAGCCGCATCCTTCACGTAGAGGAACTCTCTGGTAGGTTCGCCCGTTCCCCACGCAGTAATCGAGTCGTCACCACGTTCCCTAGCCTCGATACACTTCCGAATGATGGCCGGTATGACGTGTGACGTCTCCAAATCGAAGTCGTCACGCGGGCCATAGAGGTTCACTGGAAGGAGATAGATGCTGTTGAAGTCCCACTGTTTTCGATACGCCTTAGACTGTGTGAGCAACGCCTTCTTCGCGATACCGTAAGGGGCGTTCGTCTCCTCTGGATAGCCATCAAAGAGATTCTCCTCTTTGAACGGGATCGGTGTATGTTTCGGGTACGCACAGATCGTTCCGAGGATAGTGAATTTCTCGACACCGAACTGTCGCGCCTGTTCCATCAGTTCGATACCCATCACGGCGTTGTCGTAGAAATATCGACCAGGGTTTTCTCGATTGGCTCCGATCCCACCAACCGTCGCCGCGAGGTGGATCACGATGTCCGCTTGTGAATCCTCGAAGGCTCGTTTGATGTCCGGTTTTTCCCGGAGATCGTAGTCGTTACTTCGTGGAACAAAGATTTCGGCAGTATCCGACCGGGATTCGAGATCCTCGACGAGGTGGCTCCCGAGAAAGCCGGCCCCGCCGGTTACCATGACCGTCTTGTTGTCCCAGTATTTCTGACTGCTACTCATCGCCAGTCTACTCGTCCGTACCAGCTGTCAGAATTCTCCGCGTACCACTCGATGGTTCGCCGGATACCCTCACGCCAGGAGACCTGTGGTTCCCAACCGGTCTCCTCGTTGAGCTTCTCGTAGCCCACGAGCAACTCTTCGACGTCGCTGTCACCGGGGCGGAAGCGGTCATCGTCCTGGACGATCTCCGGGGTCTCCCAGTAGCCGTGTTCGGTACCAACGTCAAGGATCATCTCAGTCCACTCTCGCATCGAGAGATTCTCACCGTATCCGTATACGTACTGCTGACCCGCATTACCTTCGAGTGCGACGTGGAGGTGACCGCGAACACCATCGGAGACGTAACACAGGTCTCGTTTCGGAGTTAGGTTTCCGAGCTCGACGATGTCTCGTTCAAGGGCTTGTGTGATGATCGTCCCAGTGATATACCGCGGGTTCTGCCGCGGCCCGTAGTTGTTGAACATCCGCGTCGTGACAGTTGGGAGCCCGTACGCGTCATGATAATTCATCGTGAGGAAGTCAGCAGCCAGTTTGGATGTAGCATAGACACTCGTCGGATTAACCGGAGAGCGCTCGCTGAGGAGTACACGACCCTCTTCGTCAAATTCGTGGTTGTCGGCCATCTCCGCTTTCACATTACCGTACTCCTCACTCGTACCAGCAGTGTCGAACTTGGCGATGTCGAGATCGAGATCAACAATCGACTGGAGAAGATTCAGCGTCCCATTGACATTTGTATCGACGGTCTCATATGGCCGATCCCACGATTCACCAACGTGTGCCTGTGCGGCAAGATGGAAAATGAGTGAATCACTACGTCCTTTGAGTGCCCTGAGAGCCTCGGATACCGAATGCTTGTCTCGAAGGTCACCTCGATGAACCGTAACATCGTCGCTGTGATGTCTGATATTGTTTAGTTCCCCACTTGAGGTTGCACGAACAAACACATGGACGTCTGCTCCGTAGTTGACCAACCGATCCACAAGATGTGAACCGACAAATCCGTCAGCACCGGTAACAAACACCGCTCGGTCCGACAGCTGAGATTCGAGTTGCATCTATGTGAATGTATATGTGGTTGGGATTGTAGTTTATGATTGCGTCCTGCCCTGCTTTCCCCAAGAGTGTGTTGTATATCCCATTCTCAAGTGATTACCACAGAGCGTAGTCGAAAATCGCTACACAGCAATTTTGTTAGTTCACCACGTTGTGTAAAATTGCGTCAAAACGCCGATCCAATAGCAGATAGACGGCTTTGGTTGCCTTGGCCATATTTTCTAGTACGTAACTTGGAACAATCTGCTGGTACAAGCGATGACCGTATATTTGCCGGAGTTCCTCGTCTTGTAAGTCTTGTACACCTTCGAACGTCTTCGCCTCTGGCTGGATGCGAAACGCGCCAAGAGCCTCGGCAACATGGACAAGATTGTAGTTTCCGTCCAAAAGTTTCCAAGTTAGCTCAGCGTCCATAGTGTATTCCAGCTCTTCATCTAGTGGGAAGATTTCTTCAAGTACGGATCGCCGGATGAACAGCGACTGATTACTCGCAAAGAGTGACCATTGACGCTGGACAAATTTAGACGGTCGAGTGGTGAACTTTTTCGACATAGGTTCACCTTTTTCGTCAACAATAACTAAATCTCCGTAGATAGCATCTGCCTGTGGGTTCTTTTTTAGTTCTTTACGAAATATTTTAAATGCGTTAGCTTGGTAAAAGTCGTCAGAATTTTGCCACCCGATCCATTCACCATTCGCCATTTGGAATCCTTTATTAATGGCGTGAGTCTGGCCACGATCAGGTTCGGATACCCAGCGTAGGTTGTACGAGTCTTCGTACTCACGGAGAATATCTAGTGTGTCATCGTCCGACCCACCATCTATGATAATGTGTTCTATGTCATTGTTTGATTGAGACAAGACAGATTCGATATTTTTAGAAATGTAGCCCGATTGATTATAAGAGGGAGTAATTATTGAAAGCAGTTTACTCTCCATATTGCTCATTCAGTCTGCCTGTACTTGAACAAAATGGTATTCAGTTATTCCTTGAATTATACACACCATCTATGACATATCCTAATGTAACGCCGAATATCAGCGCGTTCTTATTTACACCGAATGGGTGGGATGTGTCTGTGAATTGTATTAGTATGAAGGTGATAAGGAGGCAGATTGTCAGTAGATCGGCACGGGATTCTATCTTTGTGATATACTTAAACGTAGACGTGGTGATAACCAGTAAGTACGAAACGCCTCCGATCACTCCTCCAGCAACAAATATTGAGAGGTACGAGTTTTGTGGTGCTATGGAACTGGCGCCTGTATAGGCAGAAATGGCCTCACCAACGTTATGGATTCCGATACCAACGGCTGGGTGTTGTAAAAATGACTCCACTGCTGCTTTCCACAGCGAAATTCGGCCGGCGAATCCATCAGTCGGTACAAAACTTCCGGTCCCAATATTAAGAACAATTAGTATGAAGAAGATTGAACCAAGCACACTAGAGGTTCCCAAATACACGATTGTAGTTGTTTTTCCAAATATCCTGTAAACAAAGTATACTGAATAAGCGATAATAACAGCAATGATTGCCATTCTGCTATTAGCGAGGAACAAGCCACAAATATTTAGGCCCAGTAATAGTAAATAAACTTTGGACTGCCGTTGAACATGTAGATAGTGACTACCTAATAGACCTGCCGCCGCTATTTTACTCATCGCATTAGCATCAGCAAAAATTGACGCAAGTGCTGGAATTCTAATACCATATTGGCGGAGTGGGTCGAGCGCGGTATACGTGGTGATATCCACTCCAAAAATGGAGAAGTCACCGATGACATATGCCGGTATCCCGATCAGGATAGAAAAACTTGAGATAGAGACTACAGTAAGGAAGAACCGGTCCCGGCTAATAACCTTCGGAATGAGAAAAACCAGTGTAATGCTAGCCACTATGTACCCAATTACTTCTGCGGTGTACAAGAGTATTTGAATGTTAGAGGTAGGGAATGTGTATGATGAGGGATGGTTTATTAATCCAGATAGGTCCCTTACAAGCCCAATAATGAACAGCATGTGAATGATAACAAAAGCAAGTAGTGGTTTTTTTGGGAGTTCAAATACGGGGAATAACGAAATGAATATACCTATAAATAGAATATAGCTAGAGAATGCGATGAAATTACCTGCTAGGCCTAATGGGATGTCACCTGAGGATGAAAGCACCGACATCATGATAAGTGATATTACAGAAGATAATAGAATAGCAGATTCTCCGTCGGATATCCTATCGCCTGAAGTGAAGTCTGGGTCCATGTATGAATTTAGGGTATATGCCGGTGAGTTAACTGACAATCGGAGCACAGGGATTCAAGAGTTACGATTATTTGATTTCAGAACTAGCTTTATTTGGGCAAGAATATTACCGCGGTTTCAATAGAATGGAAATACCATACACTGAATCAATAAAATACATATATGGATCAAATATTAGTACTTGTTAACGAAGTTGAACATACATCAATTCCAATTGAGATAGCAGATCATATGGAAGAGGCGATGGATATCAGTATCACTATTGTCTCATTTTTTGACAACAGGATACAAAAAAGTGTTAGAGAGACACTTAGTTCTAAATCAATTGACGTAGTTTGTCTTGGAGGGACATCGCGATTCGACATTAAAGCTTGGAGAAATTTTCAGCTTGAATTAAATAACGGGTACGATCTCGTCCATACTCATCAGAACTTCTCTGGATCAGTTGCTCGACTGGTGGCGTATTTGGAAGGAGTTCCAATCATTAATACCGAACATAGAGATCATGAGTCATTATCACAACTTCAGAATATTGTAAATTCGCCCACACTTCCACTAGCGGATCGGATTATTTCTAACTCACAGGTTACTCAGAATTCATTTCGCTGGTATGAGCAGTTGTTGATTGACCACGATCAGCTGAGGGTGATTCATAATGGAGTTGATGTTGAGCAAATACAAAATGTGATTTCAGACACTAGTGTTGCGAAAGACGATATATTTAGAGTTTGTACAGCCGCTCGAATGGTTCCAATTAAGAATCAATCTAATTTGATACGAGCATTTTATTTAGTGAATAAACAACATCCAGATTCGGAGCTGATTCTTCTTGGTGATGGTCCACTTCGCGGTGAACTTGAGCAACTCACGGCAGAACTACAAATAGAAGATCATATTCGATTTAAAGGGAACGTACCGCGAAGAGAGGTATACGAAGTTTTCGCTCGGAGTGACGTATTCGCGATTCCGTCTCATTCGGAAGGTTTCTGCGTAGCTGCGGTTGAAGCAATGGCAAGTGAGCTACCCGTCGTAGCTAGTGATATAGCAGTATTCCATGAAGTTATTCAAGACGGAGGTTTATTTGTAGATCAGACGAACCCTGAGGCATTCGCACAGGGAATCTTAGCACTTAAAGAAGATGAAGACAAATACCAGAAGACATCTATGAAAGCTAAACAACGTGCGACTACGAAGTTTAGTTTGGATAAGTGTACAAATGAATATTATAGGGTTTATAAAGATGTTCTTGAAGAGAATACATAACAGAGGAGATTCCAATTAGCCGATACATGTGTTTGCGAGTGTAGATGGAAACAGTTTAATTGATTCCACTTTTAAATAGACTGAGGAAAATTGAGACGTAATGTTTGAGCAAATTCAGAAAGCAATCAGATTCCCGGAAGCAGCTAGGCGAAAAGCTGCTGCGACTCTCGTCCGTCCTTTCGTGTCTGATGCGTTCTCCGAGGAATCCCACATCGATACTGATTGGGACAATCTGATCATTCTTGACGGGTGTCGATACGACACGTTCCAAGAGCATAATCCGTTTAGTGAGTCCGTAACGGAGGGTATCTCAAATGCGAGCCACACGACGGACTTTCTGGCAAGGAATTTAACTGGAGACCGGTCGGACATGGTGTACGTAACCGCGTCTCCTCAAGTAACCAAGTGTGAATCGAGGTTCTATAAGGTCGTTCACGTCTGGCAGGACGCGTGGGACGAGGAACTGCGAACGGTTCCGCCCCAAAGTGTAACCAAAGCAGCAATAGAGGCCTCGGAAGAGTATCCAGACAAGCGGCTGATCGTACACTACATGCAACCGCACTACCCCTTCATCGGCCCCACCGGACGCGATTTGGAGACGCACGCCACGTTCACTGGAGGACTCCGGAAACGGGAGCACCCGTCTATCTGGGAGATGTTGTCTTCGGGTGAAGTCTCAGAGGACGAGGTCAAAAAAGCATACGAAGAGAACCTAGAGATCGTACTCGATGAGGTCGTGACGCTAGCTGACCGGATCGACGGGAAGACGGTCATCACCAGCGATCACGGAAACCTGTTCGGAGAACGTGTTTCACCGCTTCCGGTGAGGATCTATGGACACCCCTCGAATTTGCCAGCGAAGGGTCTCACTTCCGTACCGTACGTTGAGTTAGAGCACGACGAACGACGGTCGATCTCGAAGGGTGATCACGAGGAGCAGGAAGAGGAACACGAGGAAGTGAAGTCGAGACTCGAGGATCTCGGATACGTCTAATCAGCGAGTTCCTCTAGCGACGCAGTCGTCTGAGTAACCGTTTGTGTCCAACTACGCGACCCAGTGAGACTCACTTCCTCAGTCGGCTCACCGATCGAAGAATTTAGCTGTTTCACGAGTTCGTGTTTGTCCTCAGTCTCGATCAAGTGGAGGTGTGGATCATCCAGTTCATTGAGTTGCGAGAGGTCCGAACAGACGATCTCCAGCCCGCTCGCCATCGCCTCCAACACCGTCCGCGGCACCCCCTCCGCCCGACTCGGCAACACCAGCACGTCCCCGCTCCGGTACACCTTCGGCATCTCGTCGTAGGGCACGTGTCCGAGGAACGTCACCGCCTCCTCGATCCCCAACTCCTCCGCCTGCGCCTCCAGGTCCTCGCGTAACGCGCCGTCGCCACACAGGTACAACTCCGCGTTCGGATACTCCGACAACACTTCCGCAAATGCCTCGACCGCGAGCCACGGCCGCTTCCCCTCCGCGAACCGCCCGACGAACAACACCACCGGTCCCTCCGCCTCAATCAACTCGCTCTCGGGCCCCTCCGGCGTGAATCGCTCTGTGTCGATCCCGTTCGAGACGACCTCGATCCGCGAACGCACGCCCAAGTCTCGCACGCGCTGCTTGTCCACGTCGGTGTAACAGAACACCACGTCCGCCTGATTGAACGTCCACCGCCCGAGCGTCTTCAGATACAGCGAGAACAGCTTCTCCGGCGCGTTCTGACTGTACAGCCCGTGGTTCGTGATCGCCAGCGGGATATCACCGAGCCGCCGTTTCAGCGCCGCGAGGTTCGTCACAAAGTAGCAGTGCGAGTGCGCGTGTATCACGTCGAAGTCGTCGCTGTCCGCGTGCCAGAGATATCGCGCTACCGCAGGGGAGACGTCGTTGCCGAGCAGCGTCACGCCCGGTGAAACACGAACAATCGTGTATCCGTGCGTCTCCTCGATCCGCGGCAGCGACTCGTCCTCCCGCGTCGTGAGCACGGTCACGTCGTGGCCCATCGCGGCCTGGTCTCGCGACATCGCGTGTACGTGGTAGTCCCCGCCGCCCTTCGTGTCGGGGTAGATCCACGGCGCGACACGGAGAATTCGCATTAGGCGCTCGTACCCGACGCCAGCAAACAAACGTACCGGTTTGGGTTAGACACACATATTACTTAACCAACAATTCTATCGGATTGGCCCGATGTTGGTTAAGTGACATCTGAGACATAGAGTAACTCACAGCGATTCAGGAAATCACCGTTCAGCTGTCAGTAACAGCATCTTCAGTCGAATCATTGTTGGTGTTTTCACTTACTTCCCCCTCAATATACTGCCAATCTTCGGTGTCCAAACGCCCCTCGAGGTATAACTCGCCGTCTTCAGTAATCACATACACACCATTTCCAAGATGATCAACTAATCCCTTTTCAGATAATTTCTTACATCTCCGATCCACCTGTTGGCGTGAATATCGGATCGGGCCTTCTCGCTTCATTTTGGTGGGAGACCCGGATTTATGTTCAGATAGATACTCTAGGATACGGTCATCTGCCGCCGTCATCCAACTACCCGCATATCTCATAGGGCACTCTGTTGTTCCAAGGTCTATATTACGGTCGGATCGCACCCCTAATAGTTTGTAGCTATTCAGATAGACTCCGTAATATTGATAAGACAAGGGCATATGTATCTAGTCACGGAACCCGAGTGACGAACCCTCGGCTCGTGAGAAAGTGTAGAAACCCCGGCCGCGGTGTTGGAGCACCCGGCCGGGACGGGTTCTGTGCGGTGACACAGAACCATGCTGATACTGTCAACTGCGGGGCTTAAGCCCTGCGAGACGACTGACGGATCGAACAGTAACAACTCTGGCTGTCAACTTTGTCCCGACCCAGCCGACGGCTACGACGCTGCCTTCGACGGCCCACTCTGTACACCGTGTGCTACGACGCGCAGCGTCGACGAGGACACCGTGGAGGACCACAATGTCTAGCTCCGGCGAGAACGACGCTATCTCGCTTGCCGATCTCTCAGCCACCCACCGCGATCTGCTCTGGGTACTCTCTCAGACTGGCTCCAGCGAGAGCGGCCCACTCCACCACGCACTCTCCGACTACTACACCGACGGTATCGACCAAACCCGAGTCTACAACATTCTCAAGGAGCTCATCGAACGCGACCTCGTTACCACACAAACCCACGACACCACCAAGTACCGACTCACCGAGTCGGCCCGCCGCGCACTCTCCGCGCGCCAATCCTGGCAAGCTGCCAGTCCCAACGCCGAGGGAGGGAACGAATGACGCGCCCCAACAACCCACAAGCCGCAGACCTCGCCCAACTCTCACGCATCTCGCTCGATACCGACAACCCGATCTGCCAAGTCTGCGGCCAACCCCTCCACGAAGGCGACGACATCACCGCCTACGCCTACCGCGCGGCCAGCGAACCTGCGTACGCGATCGGCTACATCATGTGCGGGTCAGATGTTCACGAACACCCGACCGTCTTCACCCGCGGTGTTCGCGAGTACGTCCTCACGGGTCACATCGGGACGTGTTCAAACACCCGAACGCAATCCACAACGTTCGTCCTCCTCAATCCAACTGCGGTCGTCACGAGTCCCACGACAGCCGCAGAACCACACGTCCATCCGGACGCCCCAACACCACGAGACCTAACCCAGCCAACACAGCGGGAACCAACCCCGCTTCTCACGGCTGTTCGAGAACACGCCCGCTCCGATGGTGGCTGCCCACGCGAGGGGTCGGAGTAATGCTGGCCGATCTGACCCACCAGCCCATCACCAGCAGGTGATCGGCTATGCGAACACGCCAGCCCGCGGCCCGCAAGCGAGGGGTCCGGCTCGTCAGCCACAGCACGGAGATCTCCACCGAGGGGATCACCTGTCCAGCAGTCTCCCCCCGGCTGACCGAGTGGGTACCTGCGCTCCTCGCCAAACTCAGGCCATACACCGAGCAGATCATCCGCGAGTACGCCACCACGGATCCGTGGCGGACGAGCTCCCAGCTCCTCGCCAAAATCCTGCCTGCGTGGCACCACACGGACAACCCCTGGACCGACGAAGTCGCTGAAGCCGTCGCGTACACCCGCGCGATCACGACACTCGCGCTCACCTACGGAGACGAACCCACCAAGACACGCAGTCCGTACCACCAACGGCGACACGCCGACCTCACCGATACAGTCACCAGCATCGGCACGGGGCGCGGTCCGGTCAACGCCGACCTCGGCGCGCTCGCGAAAGGGCCAGTCGCACTCCATCGCGAACTCGACGATCAGCCACGCACCCTCACACTCCTGTTGGACGGCGACGCGTGGACTAACCTCACAGACCGCCGCACGGGCGTCCGCGCACTCGCGGCGATCGCCGTGCTCGCCGACGGGTTCGACGTCAGACTCGTCGCCTCCCCCAGAGTCCGCCGACATCTCTCGAAGCGGTATCCCAAGTGGAGCGAGTGCCATCTCGATCTTACTGCTAGCCGGGATCGGTCCCCCCACACCGACCACGCCAAAACTGTCGAGGCCGCATGGGAGGCCATCCGTGATCTCGACGCCGAGCCAGGGAAACGCCGGCTCCTCGGGAACCTCAAGACAGAGTACGACCGGAGCTACCGGGATCTCACCACCGACCACGCGATCGATGTCGCCGACGGCACGGTTAGCAGGTATGTCCTCGATCTCGAAAATCGTGACCTCGTCACGATCGACCGCCGTGGGAAGCACAACACCGTCCAACTCACCGACCTCGGAAATCTAGCCGTCAAGCAGTGTCTCGACGACAACAACGACCTCGTTCACCCGGATCAGCGCCGGCTCGATGGGTGTCTTACTGCGACCCCTCAACAATCCACAAGTACAGTGTCGCCCCGCCGGGCAGGTGGGGAGACACCCACTCCCGACGAGTGGGTGGCGGCAACCGGCGACCCCGACGCAGACGCCGACTACATCCAGTGGCTCAGTGGCCCTGCAAACGCTCCAAGCAACCTCCACGAGCGATTCACCACCGTCGCCCACGACGATGCCATCACGCTCGTCGACGACCAACTCCACGCGTTCGACGACGGCCGGGTTACGTACCTGAGCCACACCAACGAGGATACCCACGTCGTGCTCCAGTGGGGTGGCCCCTTGGCCACCCTGGGACGTCTCGCGGGGGCCTTACTGAGCGAGAAAGCCCTCTCGAAAATCCTCACACCCTCCCGGCTCGGCTACGAGTTCGAAGCGATCGATGACGATACCCAAGCGTATCCAACAGACCGCATCCTCCGCCGTGGCCACCAAGTCGGCTGGTACAGCGATGCCGAAACCACCTACGGGGCGTGGCGCGATCGAATCACAACGGTTCGAGACCGACTCCTCGCACAGGTTGCCGAACTCACAGGTAGCGACGACACCGCCGCCCGCGCCAACCTCTTCGAAAATCTCCACGGCCTGATCGCGTCGGCGACCCAGCTGTATCACGCAGCCGGTATCGATCTCACGACCACCCTTAGAGTGCCCGATACCGACGCCCTCGCACGCAACCCCGCTCAACGACAGGCCCTCTGTGAATTCCTCGCCAAAACAGCTCTCAAACAATCCGTCTACGGAATTCACTCGGGCTACCGCATGCTGTTCGAAGACCGGCCCGCAAAGCTGTGCCGGCGACTCCCCACCGAAACGGCCCACGACGCGACGATGGATCTCACCATGTCGTGGGTGGTTGCCGGCCCGACGATCACGGAGCTCCACGACGACATCACCGCCGCCCTCGCGAGCGAACTCACGACGGTCCGGGAAGCGATCGCTGACGGCACCGAAACCGCACCGACACTCGAAATCCCGGTCGTCGACGGGACGACCTACCCCGCCATCCGGCGGGTGATCGACGAGGTCGCGATGACCCACGACGCCCAGTGGACACCCCGCGAGCGCCAGCGACTCGTGCGGCTGTGTCTGCGCTCGTTCGGCCCGGCGGACACCCACCAGGCATGTCCGTACGACGTCGTGGTGAGCCTCCTACAATCGCTGAACGAGTCTCAAACGCCGACGCTGGCCGCGGTCGAGCGCGCAGCGGCCACGCTCCCCCCGGAGCGCTTTCGACCCGATCTGACGCCGACAGCGACGAAGCTGTACGCCACCCTACTGTGTGCCGACGGGCCACTCGGCCGCTCAGAACTGATCGAGCAAGCAGACATCTCCGCGAGCAGCTATGACCGTCGCCTGAGCGATGTCCGCGATCTCGATCGCGTCACGCCCGTCCAGCAAGGGGGCCATCGCCGGTGGGCAACGACGACTCCGACGCCACGCCCGAAGACACCGCCAGTGACGGCGTGGCTCCCGGCGAACAGCGATCGGCCCGCGCCGCTGGTGACGTATCGACAATCAACCACACCCGCCGGGCCGAACAGCCCGGATCCCGACCGCACGGGGAGAGACGATCGCAGTGGGTGGGACAGACACCCACCACTCTCGATCACCACCAAACCCAGCGGAAACACCGCTCATACCACGCGTCCAATGACGACCACCAACACGAGCCGCCAGCCGAACAGCCACGCCCACCAGCTCCCAGCCACCCAAGACCACCCAAATACCATGCCACCGACGACACACCCGACAACAGCAGTCGCGACCCCACAAACACAGCTCCCGAATGGAGGTGACCAATAGTGAGCGACCAAACACTCGATCTGGAGACCACGATCAGACGCGATCGCCCGACAGCGACGGACGGAACTGTCCAGGTCAGCACCGACAGCACTGACGTCACGGAGGGATCGCGTGTCCTCCTCGGCTTCGGCGATGACCGCGAGGTCACCTTCGCCGTACTCACGCCGACAGAAGCCCAAACGATCGCCACAGCTCTCGAAGACGCAGCCCAGCAGGCAGACGCCGCAGACACACTGGAGGACCCAACCGATGAGTAACGACAGCCTCGATTTCACGGACGAAATTGACACCGTGGGCACCCCCGACGGCGAGGATCCGGACCACGATCCAACCAACGGTCGCTGGCTCGAGACTCGGGTCGCCGAGACACTCGAGCAGTGGGGATACAGGACAGCCCGCAACGAGTACTGCTTCGGGCTCGAAACCGACGTGATCGCCCGCCAGGACGATCTCCGTGGTGATCCTGACGATTTTCTCGTCATCGAGTGTAAAGACTGGCACCAAGTCCCGGTTCAGCGGGACGCTGTCGAAGCGGTCGCGCTGCGGGCCGCACTCATGCGGGCAATGCCCGTCCTGGCTGTCTCCCGCCGCGTAACTGCGAGTGCGTGGCGGTTAGCCCAACTACTCGACGTGCGGATCGTCACCGAACAGGATCTCGACAAAGGCCAACTCCCGCCGCTGACCGAACGCCGGCCGCCGAGTGGAACACTCAACGCGCGGCGAGAACCGCTCATCCACGACGTGCGTGACCGGCTCCCGCTTCTGGTTCACCGTCGAAGCAGCCTCGATATCGAAGCCCCTGTCTTCCACATCGCGGATCACGGTCCGTGTTACGTGCCAGATCGAGCGGGCAACGACGAGTACGTTAAGGCCGCCGACAGCGACTACGAGTTCGGATAAGTACGGTGGTAGAGGGGGTAGACGACCTTTCGTAGGGTATCCTGAATATGCCTCCTTACGGTCACACAAATCTGACCACCATGATACTTATATATTACAAACGCATACAAACATATACATTTAGACTCATGCCCATCGATCTTCGAAGACACGACCCGGACGACGCGATCAATATCCGCCCGGGCACAAACAAAGCCGCAATCGTCAAACTTCTTTATCGGAATACGAACCTTGCGTACACGCCGGCAGAGATACAAAACGCACTTGATCTGCCGCGCGGCACCACGTCGACGACGCTATCTCGCCTCCATGATGACAGACTGATCGGCAAAACGAATGATGGTCTCTACCACGGACTTGAGCGACGGGATGACGTGAGGCGGTTCGCACGGAGCCTCGTTCAACTTGACGAGATGGCGGATCGGTACCCAGAGCCGGGTCTCACTCCAGATGACGTTGAACAAACTGGTGCGGGCGCACGAAGAGAGATCCCACGTGATCGCGCTGACACCGAAGAGGATCAGTCCGGGGAGGAACCAGCACCCGCGGACTGGGTCAACAGCACCGCTGCTCCTTCAACAACGGAGAGTAACACTGACGCTGACTCAGCGTCCGGTGACAGAGAGTAACGCTGCGGGATTCGATAGAACATCTTTCATATGGGCTACTACTACCCGCAAGGCAGTCTCGTGTTTGCTGCGGATCCAACCGGGGCACATAGCAATCCGCGGCCAGTAATCGTGATATCTGATGCTGATCGGCCGTACGTTGAGCAAGAAGCCACGGTTGTATGTCTAACCACACAGGCTGAGTACTCGTACGAGGTTACACGGTTGCCCGACGGCGTACTTGAAGGAGTGGAGCTGCGGAAAACGAGTTATGTGATGCCGTGGGCGATTTATACGATTCCACTATCGTCGATCCGAGATAATCTCCCGTCTGGGACCCTCACTGATGAGGGGATACAGCTTGTTGCGGATGTGATTGATCAGATGGTCCGACCGTGACATCCTCCTCGCCGTAAACGGCGAGGCTTCCCGTACCGCAGGTGGGATATTTGCTGGTCTACGACACGACCTGTTCTCTCGTGTGAAACGTCCCGCTCTCGCGGTCGAACAAGTGTGTCGATGGCTGTGCCACACAGCCGTTACTCCTATCCTCGCCGTGAGGACTCGGAGTTATCTTCTGACGCATATTCTCCGCCCCGTTACAATCCGCGTTGGCTACCAACTCGCACGACGAGCAGACGTACAGCCCACGTTCGACACGGTTCGACTTCGTGTCGTCTCCACATCGCGAACACGTTTTCGAGGTGTTCCACTCGTTCTCTTTCAGCACCGCAACACCGCGCATCTCGCCTTTGTATTCGAGGTACTGGTAGATGCGGTCGAACGCCCATGAGTGTAGTTTCTTATTCCCGGTTTTGCCCCAGTCCGATTCTCGGACGTCTTCAGGCCAACTCACCGCGAGCGTGCCGACACCGCGTTCGACACACTCCGTGATGATGGCGTCCGTCAGCGTGTGATAGAAGTGTGTCTCACGTTCGGAGAGCTTCCGACGTGCCCACATCGACTGCGCTGACGGGCCGTTCTCTCCCTCGGTGTCGTACTCGGCTCTGGTGAAGTAGTGTTTGTCTTCTTTGAGCGAGTTGCCGGGGTATAGGACGTATTCATCCGGGAACGCGACCGTTGCGAGATTCGTAATTCCGAGGTCGATCCCTGCCACGCCGTCGCCAGTCGACTCCGCTGTTTCGAGTTCGATCTTACAGACGAAGTGGAGTTTCCATTCGTCACCGTTCCGGACTGCCCGGACGTTCTGTACGCGGTTGACTTCCGAGAGATCAACGTCTGGTCGAGTCTGGTATTCGCAAAGCAGGAAGTCTGAGAAGTGTTCTTTCAGATTCGAACCTTTCGAGAGTCGGACGCGGTTGTTCTCAGGGTCGTGTTTGAACCCGTCTTCTTTGAACGTGACCGTGGAACGTGGTCGGCTGTCGCCGTGTTTGCGGTAGCCGGGCGGATTCGCCTCACTGGAGTTGTGTCGCAGATCGAACCATGACTGGAAAGCGTCAGAAAGTTCTTCAATGACTTTCTGACTGGATTGTGCGTTCAAATCTTTCCAGCACGACTGGTTCTTCATGTACGATTTCAGCACACTACCGTTTGGGATCTCGCCGGTTGCGTCCCAGATACGGTCGGCTGTCCATCGTGCGACGTTCCAGATCTTCGAGGCGGAGTCTCCGAGCGAATCAAGACCATCACAGACCTGTTGGTGGTTCTGGATGGAACCAACGTAGGTACGTATGGCCTTAATCGCCATACATAGACTATGTAGACAAACTAACTTAATGGTGTGGATGTGTGTGGAATATCCAACCTGCCGTCCGTGATGGATTGGGTCAGCGTTGTCGGATTCACTCCCGGCGTAAACGCCGGGATTCTCTCCTCGTAGAAAGATAGGTAACGACAGCCCTGATTTCACGGACGAAATTGACACCGTGGGAACCCCCGACGGCGAGGATCCGGACCACGATCCAACCAACGGTCGCTGGCTCGAGACTCGGGTCGCCGAGACACTCGAACAGTGGGGGTACAGGACGGCCCGCAACGAGTACTGTTTCGGGCTCGAAACCGACGTAATTGCCCGACGGGACGACCTCCGTGGTGACCCTGATGATTTCCTCGTCGTCGAGTGTAAAGACTGGCACCAAGTCCCGGTCCAGCGGGACGCCGTCGAAGCAGTCGCGCTGCGGGCCGCGCTCATGCGGGCAATGCCCGTCCTCGCTGTCTCCCGCCGTGTCAGTGCGAGTGCGTGGCGGTTAGCCCAACTACTCGACGTGCGGATCGTCACCGAACAGGATCTCGACAAAGGCCAACTCCCGCCGCTGACCGAACGCCGGCCGCCGAGTGGAACGCTCCACGTACGGCGGGAACCGTTCATCCACGACGTGCGTGACCGGCTCCCGCTTCTGGTTCACCGTCGAAGCAGCCTCGATATCGAAGCCCCTGTCTTCCACATCGCGGATCACGGTCCGTGTTACGTGCCGGACCGGACGGGCAACGACGAGTACGTCAAGGCCGCCGACAGCGACTACGACTTTGGGTAAGAGCGGACGCTGGGGAGGTCACACCTCATCGGTGCCATAGACTTATTTAATTGTAATACCATCGTACTACCATGAAGTACGCGAGTGTCAGTGTCAAATTCCCGGTTGAATTAGATACCGAGATCGAGCGGTTCCTTGATGAGACAGGTATTTACACCAATAAAAGCGAGTTCATCAAGGAAGCCTGCCGGTCGCATCTTCGCGAACTTAATGACGACACAGCAATCACTGCGCTTCGCCTAGAGCAACTACTCGCGCAGGCTGAGCAGAGCCACCAATCAGATGCCGATATCGATGACGAGCTCACGGCACTCGGCGAGAAAGTCGATGCAGACGATCTTGAACGGGCCATCGAAGAGGCCCGTGAGGAAACGGCCACACAAGTGTACGGATCTGATTCGTGAAGATCCTTGACACGAATCTGTGGGTATTCGGTACACTGCGAACCAACGAACAGGCAACCGAATTGCTGACAGCAATCGATCGCGGTGAGACAACATCGGCGATTAGTGCGTATATGCTCCAAGAGGCGTTCGCCGCATTCGATCGCACGAAGGGCCTCTCTGCGGCAGAACGAGACGCTGTCAAAACCAATTTTGTGACACGCCTCACCCGGATGACGGGCCTTATCGAAGCGCCATCAAGTCGTGATGCGAGCGATGCGCTTCTTCGAGAACAGCGGTCGGCGCCCACAGTGCGAACACTGGCCCGCGTCTGTGGCATCCAGCCAAAAGACGTTCCAATCCTTGTGTTGGCGTTTGAGCACCGTGACCGCAAACCGACTATTCTCACGAATGATCAGTCCTTCGCAGAATTTGAGCCGGCAGCACACTCACTTCCTGAGATAACTATTACCCACATTTCCTGACCACACCAGCATGGTCTCTCACCCAACTACTTGATGTCCGAATCCTTACTATCGACGACCTCACCAAGGAGTCGCTCCCTCCACTGACCGAACATCGACCGCCGAGAGGAACGTTCCGCACCCGCCGAGAGCCGCACGTGAGCGAACTTCGAGATCGTGTGCCGCCGCTGTTTATCCGACGGAGTGATCTCAACATCGAGGCGTTGGTGTTCTTCGCTGGTGGGCAGGGCCCGGGTTACGCGCCGGATCGGTCGGGTAACGACGAGTATGTTGACGCCCACGACAGCGACTACGACTTCGGGTGAGAGCGGGCGCTTCCGGTCACATTACCACCAGTACCATTCGTCTTTAGTTAAGCTTGATAGTAATACAATTCCGAAAAGTATGCTTGTCAGTATTAGATGTAGGAGAAGCCACAGATGAGACACCAGTACCGGCGAGATCGAGCGATAAGCAACCATCACAAACGGCGTTTTCTTGCCGTATCTGGTGTGGCTGGGCCGTATTTGAGCGAAAACCACAGCTATCGAGTATTACTGAAGATATTAACTAAAGACGAATGCCACCAGTACCGTGTTGGAATGTAACTTGGCGGAATTCTTTTGTGATGATACGATGAGGATCCTCGTATGGAACCGAATGCTGATCAGTCACAGATACGCTCCGCTCTCAAGGATGTGGTCTGTGCTGATCCGGACATCGTCTTCGCCGTTGTATTCGGATCACAGCTTTCGGGAACAGTAACGCACTCATCAGATTTTGATATCGCGGTCAAGTTCACAGCAGACTGTTCTGAACGGGACCGGTTCAAAAAGCGGTGTGTACTGTCTGGTGAGCTCCAAGGAGAGGATCGCCCGTTCATCGACGTGTCCGATATTGACTCGCTCCCGCTGGATGTCGCACACGACGTGGTAAATGGCGAGCTACTCTGTGGCGATAAACAGGCCTTCGAGCAGTTCAAAACAGACATTGAGGCGGAATTTGACGAGCAACGTGAGACGCTTCGCCGGCACCAGCGTACGGTCATCGATCGGATAGCGGAGGATGGATTGCGTAGTTGACGAACGCGTCATTGCGGTCAAGCTCGAACAGATCGAACAGTACTACGCCAACCTCAACGCGAAACTTTCCCGTCGAGAGTTCCTCTCGAGTGAATCGCCTCGGAGTCAAGCCCCGAGACAGTCACCTCGAACCGCCTGTACAGCTACGACTCGGTGGGGCGTGGTGCGTTCTCGTACTTGACCATCTTCTCGGGCTTGTCTGTGATTGTCTCGTAGATTTGTTGGAGCGTCACCTCGGCTGCAAGGAGGTTGTGATCGTCGAGGAACTTCCGCCCTTCCGTAGTGAGGCCGTAGAATTTCCACGGGTACCCTTGTCGACGTTCGTCGGCGTCGAGGGCGACTTCGTTGACCATACCAGCGTCGATCAGTTTCTGGATGTGTTTGTAGACGGTGGCGTCGCTGACGCTGGGATTGAGCTCCTCAAGTTCGTACATCGATGGAAGCTGATCGGGATGTTGGAGGATGTTGTTGATGAGGGAAAATCGCGTCTGCTGGGTGACGAAGTGGACGAGTTCACGCGACTCCATCTCTTCAGCAGTCCCAAGTTCGGTGCTCATACTGTACAGTACACGACGTGGCGACAAGTAGTTTACTCTCGAGTAAATCACGCTACGACAACCCAAAGTACTTGAAAAGGTAATTTACGACATAAACTATATTTCTCTACTATGAAAACCTCACAGTATGCCTGATGAGGAGTCGCCGGTTCCTGGTGACGTTCTCAAAAGTGCCAAAGACCAGCTTGATCAGGAGGAGATATCGCTAGCTGACAATGAGGAAGTTCTCCACGCCTTGAGCGAGTTGACGCCGGCCTACGAGAACGATCGGTCGTACTTCGTCCTTGGGAACTATGATCGAGATCCGATCCGACGGCTGAACTTAGTGGTAGACCGTCTCAACCGTCGCACCGATGCGTACGCGTTCCGAATGGTCGATATCCGTGGAGAATGGGACAACAGCATCCAAAAATTCTGTCTGATTGCTGATATCGTGACGCATCTCGTCGGTGTCGCCGAGAAGGAGCCAAGTGACTTCCTCGTCGAACAGGGATTGCTCGTCGGGACGACTGAGTACTTCGCAAAAAGTCATGTTCTCAAGCGGACGTACGAGGATGAGGAGCATCCGTTTGGCTGGATGCAAGACGGTGTCTTCGAACTATTTGACCAGGAGGAACGGCTCTATTGCTGGCGGACCGAGGAGGATCTCGTTGAGGTGGCGAGCAAACTACCTTGATGTTCTCGACGCCGTCAAGGATGTCATCGAGATGATCCAAAGCCGCTGTCATACGGTGACGAGCTCGTCACGGACACGAGTCTCAATCCGTGGCTTCAACGAGTCTTTCGTCACGAGGTTGACCTCAATACCAAGCTCCTCCGCCAGTTCGTTTTCCAATCGAACGAGATCGAATAACGTTACTGGCTTGTCGAACGCGACAAGTATATCGAGATCACTATCGGATTCTTGTTCACCACGGGCATACGATCCGAAGATACTCAACTCGCTGATCGGATACTCCTGCTCAAGTTTCGGCGTCAACGACCCCACCCTACTTCACTCGGTCTAGCGACCTCGTTCGTTGAGGGTGGGGCTTGTCAGTGATCTCGGCCTCTAACCCATAGAGGTGAGGGCTGTATGCCCTAACTCGGCGTCCGCGATCCTGACTTCAGAGCGTATTGACTGACACTCCTCCCACGGGGCGGCTGATGGCCCCGCCGGAGATACAGTTCTGCCACGTTCTTCGCTGCGTTGTAATCGGCGTGATTCTGTTTCCCGCAGTGACGGCACTCGAAGGCTTCGCTGTGGCGGTTCTTACCATGGACGAACCCGCACTCGTTGCACCGCTTGGATGTGTTTCGTGGGTCGATTGTATCCACGAACAACCCCTCGTACTCGGCTTTATACTCAACGAAATCCTTGAGCTTCCGGAAGGCCCACTCCGAGTGCCATTGCGCGAACGGCAAGTCGTCACGGATGTCACTGAGGTCTTCGAGGATGATCCCAGCGCAGTCGTGGGCGAGGGCTTCTTCGACAATCCCATTCGCTACACTGTGGAGGACGTGCTTTACGTACCGCTGTTCGCGGCCCGATAGCTGCTCAATCGTGCGATGGGCCGACTGCGTGCCTGTCCCCTGTAGTTCACCACGGACACGCTCACACTCGCGGCGATAGTGGTTCAGCTCACCAGCACCGAAGAATCGTGCCGTACTGGTGACGGCGATCTGGTTGACGCCAAAGTCAACACCCAGTACCGCTCCGTACTGCGTCGTTGACTCATCAGCGTCTTGTTTTGGCGTTCGATACCCGAGGTGGATGTACCACTCACCGTTACGGTAATGTAGCGTGGACTCAGTGTACTCCCACTCATCATCGGTGAGATAGTCGTACTGGTATCCATCCGGGTTCTCCGGTAGTGCGAGATCCGCGTGGACCCTGGAGTGGTCGCCTAGCGTCGTGAGCGTGATCTTCCTTTGGTCGGGAAAGACGGTGAGTGTTCGCCGGTCAAAGACCATCGACCGGCTGGTGAACTGCGGTTGTGTGGCCGTCTTATCCTGTTTTCGGCGTTCGATGCAGGACTTAATCACCCCAGCAACCTCATGACAGGCGAGCGTAGCGTGTTGGTCGCCCAGCTCGGTTTCCTTCTTGATCGTTTCCTTAGCGTGATTTCTGACATCGGACTTGGTGTGGCAGGTTTCCCATGCGAGGTCGCTGCCAATATTGCAGCCGTCGCGCCACTCGTCAATGGTATCGAGTAGCAGTTGCGCATCCTCGGCTGAACGAAGCTCAAGCCGGGTAATGAGCGTGCGACGGTGGTACTTGTCGTCCGACGCCATATATTCAATAAAGTGCTAACAGTATCTATATTCTGTGGTGTCGGCTCCTCCCCTCCCTACTCGCTCCCCTTCGGTCGCTCCTTGAGGAAGGGGACTCCGCCTTGTGATTAGTTGATCACGACGATGTATACGCCGCACTACAAGACCTCGAACGCTATCGGGACTTCCTACACGACGTACAGGCGTATCTCAACGAGATCGATGCGCTGTAGTTGATGAGCTATTTTGCGACCCAATTGGCGAGTTCGGGAAAACACTCGAGACAGTATTCCACCACCATCCCACGCTCGATTACGTCCGAGACAGTCTGGGCATCACGCTGTAGTTGGTCTCGCGGATCCTCGTCGGTCTCGTCGAACACATCGAATCCCAACTCACGCTCGTAGCCACAGGGAGGATTTTCGGCTCGGTGGACGATCGACGGTCCTGACTTTTGTGCCGCAGTATACTGACTATCGATCTCTACCGGTGTCGAAAGGATTTCTTCACCAACAGAGTCACGTATGGCCGGTAGTTGGTCGGGCTGAATTTCACGAAGCTCCGAGACGTGATCCATCGCGGGCTCGAACCCCATCGCGTCATCGAACGATCCATAGTCACACCGCCGCACGGGCATATACGAGAGCCGAAGACGATCCGCCGCAGATCCGACTTGTTGGCGAATGGCGCGTGCCCGATACAGCATCGACGTGTACGTCTCGTGGACAGAGTCGACATTCCAGGACGCGCTCATATCGCGCCGTATCTGGACGAGAAACACCGCACCTTCGACACCGGACTCGGTCAACAGCCCACCGTCCCCTCGTTCTTTCGACAGGCGCATTTCTGTCGCGTACGCTGGGAAACACTCAGAACACGGAGACAGGTCTCGGTTAAGCGCTTCCTCGTGTGTTAGATAGAGGTATCGTGACTCCGTCGAGACATCAGAGTGCTGTGCTGTCGTCACTCGTACCCCGGATTCGGTGACGAGTTCGCCCGTCTCCACGGCTGGCGGATCCCCGTCTGTTATCCGAGTAGCATTGTGGAACCCATGGAACGTGTCCAACTTAGGAGATCCATCGTCATCGTACCTGTGCCACCACTCAACGGCTACAGGGTCATCCGGTGCGGGCGTGTCCTCATTTAATGGGGGTAATTCAGCCGGTTCAGGGGTGTTGTATGTCATTATTGTGGGCCTCGTTCGCGGGAATTGTAAACCAGCGCGGATCGATGATTCGCAGCTGTTCGCGCTCCCCAGCTAGGTGGCATACGCTCGGTCTACTTGTTGCGTGAGATCTCGACGAGCTGGCCGTCAGTGAATTTCGCGTCGAGACTGACGTAGTCACCATCGATAGATCGGTGGAATTCGAATGTGCCGTGATATGCCGTATCCGACCACCCGTGGTGGATCTTCCGCATACTTCCCCGGCCCGTTCGATCTCGGTGTCAAATCCATCTGTCTCCTCGTTGTACCCGGGACGTTCTTCCTCAGGGACGTGCTCATACTCGGTGTCCTGCTTCAACAACCGCCCCGCTGACGTGACCTTGTAGTTCTCCAGCATCGGCTGGTGACGTGTGAGCGATTTCGTCTGCCACGTGATCTCGAATGGATCGGCACCGATATCTGGGAATGCTACATCCAGGCCGTCTTCGAACGTTAATCGATCGAATAATCCCATTAGCACACTTCAGAGAACCTAGCGGTCAGTTCCACATTCAACCTGTACTCTGCGATGCGAAATTGTCGAAGCGACATGGTGTACCCGACGGGGATGTCCCACTTTGTTGTACCCGCTACAAATAAACAAGACGAATGCCCCGGGGCGCGATCTCAAGACGATTCACAGCGCTGTCGGATTCGGTGCTCCAGTTCAGTTTGTATCTCCCGATTGGGATGTAGGAGTTGGCAGTTCAGGCTCCTGTGAGATATGACGAGACGACGAGACACATCCACACGGAGTGTGGATCTCGATAGGCTGTACCATGCGGATTCAACTAGACAGGACGGAGACTCCCCCGAGTACGTTTTCGGGTTTGAGGTTCGGTTCACGATCCAGCGAGGGCCACGCCGTCGCTTCCGGTTCGAACCCAGACAGAGCGGGCCTGGTTGGTGGCGCTTCGAAAACGAGTGGGTCGGCTGTCGCTGGCGGCCAGTCGGCCGTGAAGTCGTTGATCACGTCGATCTCCGAGTCACACTAGCCGATCAGAGAGGTCCCCATGAGCGGTGACGGCCCATACGACGGGCCGGGCGAGGACGAAGACCTCCCGCTGTATCGCGAGACAGATCTGTTCTATCTGCTGAGCCACCACCGCAAGCGCACCGTCGTGCTCACGCTCGCCGTAGCGCCGTGGAGTCGCGTCCACCTGCGGCAACTCGCAGAGATGCTTACGCTCCTGGAAGCGGATGCGGAACACCAAACGCTCTCGACAGCGCAAGTACGGACGGTCAGAACGAACCTCAAGCGGTCACATCTCCCACCGCTCATCCGAACTAGCGTTATCGCCTGGGACGACGAGCAGGCGGACGTCATCGTCCCTGGTCCGGCGTTCGCGAGCGCCCTCCACACGCACACAACGGCTGGGCATTCGCTGGCACGCTCGCCAGACGATTTATGACCAATCCTGACAACCAACATGTATGAGTGGTATCGAGCTTCGAGATGAGACGCTCTCTGTCGACCGTGCACTGAACCAACTTGATGAGCTGGCTATCGCGTTTTCAGATATCCTTGATCAGGTCGGAATTGAGCACGTCTACATTGCGGGATACGTCTCGATTCTTGCTGGCCGAGCACGCTCAACCGAAGATGTCGATGTACTGATCGAGCCGATTGATGAGGCGACAGCAGACACTCTCACAACACATCTTGAGGCGGAGAACTTCTGGGGACCAGCAATGCCGCTGTCATCACTGTACAGTATGCTTGAGAACGGCGATCCAGTCTGGGTTGCGCCAACGGATCAAATCACCCCGCATCTCGAAGTGACGCTCTTCAGTAGACTGGCGGAACCAGGAGCATTAGTGCCTCTGGCCCGGCAAAAACGGGTATGTATGAAGACCGTCCTGCCTTCGGCCAGAGGCTATCAGAACTTGCGGAACTTGGGGTAATAGAATTTCGGGCCGAGCCGCTCGACGCCATCGTCGAGCGGCGTCTCAAGACGATCTGGGAAGAACGCTCCTGTCCACACTGCGGCGCAGACAACCTCCACGCTCTCAACGGCTCTGACCGCATCTGGTGTGGCCGCTGTGACTGGAAAACCACGTACACGCGAGGGACACCCTTCTACGATTCGGAACTCACCCCAGGTGAGTTCCTCATCGCCTTCATCCTCTACGCTGATACACTCCTCAGCATTACCCAAATCGCTGAACTCCTCTCACCGTGTTACACGACGCTTCACGACCAGCTCAGAGAGTTTGAAACCGCGTTCTGTCGGGGATTTCCGACTGTCTGGGAGCGCATCTCCCAGACAGTCGATGGGCCAACACAGGTCGATGAAACACAGCAGGTGTGTTCGGGCTTCAAAGGCCAAGATCCGCCGCGGGAGGGACTCAACCGCGGCGGGTCGCCCGAGGGTGGACGTACCCGCTGGACAGGGGATCAGGGTGACGAACTGACGCTCGTCGCGGCGTGCCGCGACGTGCTTCGCGTGGTCTCAGCTCAGGAAGGAAGCGACTATGAAGATGACCTTGGGCCAGTTATCGAGGAAGCAGACGACCTCTCCCAGCCGCTGGGAGAGGTCTGGACCGATGGACTGCCAGCTTACCGAGGCATGGAGCACGATCACCAATACGTTGTCCACGACGAGAGGTACGTCTCCGACAAAGGCGTCCACACGAACCAGGTAGAGTGTCTCTGGTCAGTGCTCCAACCGTGGTTGGCGAAGTTCCGCGGCCTGTCCAAGCAGGGCTTGGAACAGGCCGCTCGGACCTACGGCTTCCTCCGGTCACTGAACCTTACTGGGGCACCGATCCACAGTCTCGTGGACTGTATCGCTGTCAATGTATTCCGCTAGTTCCGCCAGTCTACCGAAGAGCGCGAAGTGAAAACGGTCCGCGATGAGTTCGATCAGGCATCGCTTTCGCAGGCGATCACCGCACAGATCGGGTCCACATCGATTCCAATCGGGCCACTCGAACTCCAAATCGCGTACAAACTACATCTCGGCGCACAGAAAGACATTGAAGACGCCGTCCACCTGTATACCCTCTTCGAGGAAACACTTAGTGCGGCCCGCCTCGAACGATGGGCACAGCGACTCGACGTTGAGGCCGAATATGAGCGACTCACTCAAGCCTGACACTCTCGACGCGAAACACGATGGTGACTGGCAGCAGCGCATCACCGCGATCAAACGCTGGGTGGCGTATATCAACGCAGAGCCACCGGAAACGTGGGGGCCACAGCAGAACGCAGTGGTCAATGGACAGCTCACTGCTGCCCAACACGTCGCAACCTCAGCAGCCCATCAACAACACGTGACAGCAGTTGCCCAAGAGATTCGTGATCTTCAGGAGAGCGACACCGAGACATCGACCGTACGAGACGATCACGACTGATCAAGCGACCGATCAGGTGACACGAGTCGCTCGTGACGACCAACGTTATCCTCCCCGGCCGGAATAACGTCCTCTCAAGAACGATGTGGTAGCCTGCGTCATCAAGGCAGACCCTGATCCCATCCGATTCGTTGGATCGACTCAAGACCCGGAACCTCGGCAAGTCGGTCTCTGATCTCCGCTTGAGTCATTGTCGTCGTCCAACGAACTGCGACTCCAACGGTAATGACCGTGGCCGACAGTTTTGGCTCGATACTGTGGAGTTCGTCTATCAGTACGTCATCGACAGCTGCCGTCTGTGAGAGACGGTCTTCGGCGTCGGTAACGAGATCACCGTCTGCGCCACAGGGGATACGGATCGTCACGACGGCAGTTGTCGTCGAAGCTGTGTCGTTGGTATTGGTTACAGCCATTCTATCATCTCCGTAGAGGAGCACCGCATGGGCTAATTGGTCCAGAGCTGTGCTCCGAGTGCGCGAGGGACGATTCGAACGCCCGTCTCGGTCGTGGCAGGACCGCGTGGTACCGAACGCCACCACTCGCGCATGGTGAAAAATGAGAGAACCAGACTATACAGGCTCGAACGCATCGATGCCGCCGAGAACCTGCGCCGGCTTCTCGGCGTGCTTGATGAACGTGAGCACATTTTCCGTCCAGCCAGAGATATTGTAGACGTTCTCGTAGCCTTCCGGTGTTACCAGATCACCGTAGGCGGCAAGATCGACGAGATACAACGCCGTGTCTGTAGCGACCTCCGCTCGGTAGGCATTGAACGCCGACTTGACGGTCTGGGCATCGCGCGCCGTGAACGGCGTGCTGTCCCAGATCTGCATGTCGGTAAAGACGACGATGCGCTCAACGGGCTCACCTCGCTCGCGGAGGTAATCGATTGCCTTCCAGCCGTTCGTCGAATTGCCGACGGCCTCGTCGATGGCCAGCACTGCGTCTTGACGCTGGAGGACTGGCGTGTCGACGTGCATCGGAACGGTCTGGAAGTCGTCGCCGAACCCGCCGATCTCGGCACCTTGATCGGCCAGGATCGCCCCGAATAACGCGCCGATCTCTTTCAGGCGGAGCGTGCTATTCGTGGACAGCGCCATGTCCATCGACCCTGAGAGGTCCACAGCGACGAATGTATCTCCGAGTCCGTCGGGCACCGTCTCGACAGCGACGTCGATCGCCTTTTCCAGCCACCGTTCGACCGCTGGTGCTTGGACCTCCGCATTCTGGAGCGCGGTGTACGCCTGGTAGTACCGGAACGGGTACAGCGGCGCGTACCGGACTGCTTCCAGGTCAAGGTGGTCCACGATGGTGTCCTCGTCAACGCCGGCTTCAAGCATGTTCCGGAGGTTCCGGATCGACGCGAAGATCGGCAGCGTGTACTCGTCGTCCTCGATGAGCAGTTCCCAGGCGGCTTGGGTGTTGCCGCGCTCGGAGATAACCGTCTCCCAGGTGTTCGGCGACGGCAACGGGTCGACGCCGGGATAGTCGTCGAGATCGCCGCGCATGAATCGCTCGAACAGCACCTCTTGGTCGGTGTCGACGGGCGTGGGGTGGACGCGGTTGAACACGTCGTGTAGCGTCACCTCACGCCGCGACAGTTCGTACTTGCCCAGCGTGTAGGCGTCGGCCATCGAGACGAGCGCGTCTTCGATCCCGCGTCGAAGCGGCCACGGGGCAGTCCCGCCGAACAGTTGGTCGTGGATGGCAAGTGCGGTCGCCGTCTCGTCCATCCGCTGGATGATCGCTGGAGCCCACTCGCGGATGAGCGACTCGGGTGAGTCATCCTTGAACCGGTCGTCGTTGGCTGCCAGCACGAGCAGGACCTGTGGAATGTCTCGCAGGGAGAGTTCCTGACGCGCGTACGCGGCGAGTTTCAAGACGAACTCTGGATCCTCGTCTGCCGCGGCGTCAAATCGCCGGACGACAGCAGCGAGTTGCTCGTCATCGGTCTCGTAGAACGAGCCCTCCAGCAGTTGGTTGATCGTGCGCTTGTACAGTGCGAGTCGTGGGTCGGCAGGCTCGAACGCTTCTCCACCCTCGTAGTTGGTGGTTCGCGTCGCCTCCGCGACCGTTTGTTTTGGCGTGTTGAATTCCATGCTATCACGCGGAGCCGCAACAGGCGACTCCGATACCGGTGCTGCTCACACGTGCTGCGAGCAGCGAACGTCTCCGGCACGATTCGAACGTGCGACACTCGGCTTCGAAGGCCGGTGCTCTGTCCGGACTGAGCTACGGAGACAAAGACGTGGCCGGGAAACCGCTGGAGCCGGAACAGCGTGCTACCTTTACACCACGGTGGAACAGTGAGATTCCACCGCCGGGATTCGAACCCGGACTTCCGGCTCCTGAGGCGAAGGATGACTCCAACTCGACGGCCACGAGATGAGTGATGGCGACCGGAACACTGTCGGGGCGGGACCGGTGTCAAGAACACTCTTGTGCTCTCTTTGTCCGGGATGTTATCGATGGACGGCGCCACCGACAGGATTTGAACCTGCGAGTTCCTAGCGAAGCAACGCCCCGACTCGACGGTCGCCACGTGCGGCCGGTCAACCGGTGGTGCGACGGGCTATGACTCCCGTTGGATGTGCTTTGCGGGCGAAGAAACGCACCACCTCGACGACCACACGCTTGGGGAAAGCCGGCCGTGACAGCGTCACGGATCCGTGGCTGCCCGCTATGTCAGACACGGAAAACGCTGTCAGGACCAGCCCCCCGAGTGCTCCCGAGGGGAATCGAACCCCTGGCCTCCAGTTTGAAAAACTGGCGTCTCTCGCCAACGGAGACTCCGGGAGCGCTGGAGAGTAAATCAAGCGCTGAGGTGCGGCGGACACGCACGGATTATTGCAGGCGTTCGAAGCCCTCGAGTTGCCCGTGCGTGAACGTCACTTGATACGTGACAAGTGTATCGAGATCCTCGACGGAGTGTGTGAGCTCGAAACGGCCGTGGTAGTCGTCTCGTTCGATCCAGCCGTCGTGGACTCGATTTAGACTGCCGGCCATGTAGCGAAAATCGTCCTCGTCGACGTCGTCACGGCTCGCGTATGGTCTGTCTTCCGGCGGGACCGCTTCGGTGTGCCACTCCTCTTCTAAGAGATGACCATCCGCCGTAATCCGAAATGTGGTCATAGTCGGTCGGTCGATACATTTCGTCTGCCAGTCGACGTCCTCGGCAGGAGTCATCCCTTCGGGGTACTCCGGTAGGTGGACGTCGTCGTAGAGTTCGACTGTATCGAATAGTCCCATTATTGTCCTCTATTGCGGGACCAGGAGTCGAACCTGGACCTCGGGAATATGAGCCCCGTGGACTGCCATTATCCTATCCTGCAGCACCACAATTCGGAACTCACCCATGGGCATCTCTCAGTTCTCCACAGCTGTCCGTCCCTCAGTCTCGCCGGCTGGAAGTGAGAGGTCTCGGACTGTTGGAGAATGCTCCAGCCCGGATTCGAACCGGGGGCTCGGCCGTGAGAGGGCCGTGAGTTTGGCCGCTACTCCACTGGAGCGGGTGGGCCTCTCCTGAAACGGGTCATCGGTCAGTGGGACGGGCAGGATTCGAACCTGCGTGTTCTCGTTACAAGTGAGATGAAGGAACTCTCACCGTCGCACCGGATCTCCGGTGAAAATTCGGCGAGAGTGTGTGAATGCCAGGCTCTTCCACCGTCCCGTAGTCTCCCCGGCACGACTCGAACGTGCGTCTCCTCCTCTACAGGGAGGCATCGTAGCCGTTAGACCACAGGGAGAAAATGTCGCCGCGAGGATTCGAACCTCGGAAGGACCTACGCCAGCGGGTCTGAGCCGCTTCTCGTTGACCACTTGAGTACGGCGACGTAACGGTGAAGCGAGAATTGTCTCCAGGCACGATGGCCGGATGCCGCCACCAGGATTCGAACCTGGGAAGGACTAACCACACGGGTCTCGACCGTGTCCGTTTGACCACTCTGGCATGGCGGCGCAATTCGAGAATCGCCGGCGACTCTGCGAATCACTTTGGCACGCAGCGGCGGGAGAGCGATTTGAACACTCGTGTCCTTGCGGACGCTGCGGTTCCAACGCAGTCCCTTGACCAAGCTAGGGAAACCCCGCCAACGGTGAGACGGAGAGTCGAACTCCGAAGCCTCCTGGCTCTCGGTTTCAAACCGAGCGCGGTCGCCTATCCGCACGTCTCACCATCTCCGTCAGAACTTGCTCCGATGAGCCCGCCTCGCGTTTCTCACCAGGACACCGGAAGACGCGCATTACTCAGCTTCTGAGCTTTACTACCGAGGCGAATGTGTTCATCAGCACCCAGTCACAGCAGGGATGGATGACGGTTACCTCGTTCCGTGGAAGTACGCGCCGTCCTCGGTGACGCAGATTCTCACACTTCCAATCGTGTCGATGGACGTTGTCTCACCGAGTGGAACGTGGCGGAACGCTTCTTCTTCGCAGTCAGGGCAGACATTCGTTGGCATCACGCCGTGTCCCGGATTCGAACCGGGAACCCGTCGCCGGGGCTGGCGTAGCAGGCCAGTGGGGTCACCATTCCCCAGTCACGGCACACTGAGCCGACGAGGATTCGAACCTCGGTCCTGTGCGCCCAAGGCACAGTTCGTCGTCCGCTGGACCATCGGCTCACTGGACTGCCGAGCGTTCGGCAGTTAGTTATCTATCTGTACGACTGTTTCCAACTGCGCAACCGCGACCGAGTAGTCGTGGTTGCGCGTCTCATCGCGGGGGCGTACTTCGGGAGGTTCCCGGGAATACCACACCGGCTCATGTAGGTTGTAGACCCTGCTGGGCCCAGCATCGTCGGAACGATCCAGCTGATCGCACCAACGGGCTGCCTACCTCGATGGGTATCCCCACGTGGTTTGTCCACGCGTCCACGCCGACGCCGGGATTTGAACCCGGATCACGGCCGTGACAGGACCGTATGATCGCCGGATTACACCACGTCGGCATGTCGCCCCGGCCGGAATCGAACCGGCGACTTCCGGATTCAAAGTCCGGCGTCCCTCGCCAGCGGAGACTCCGGGGCTTGACGTAGCCGCAGCTAACGCTGCGGGGGGTGTGTGCTAGCGACTCCTCGTACGCTCAGCGCGTACGGAATCGCTCGTTCGTTCCATTGTCAGGAACGAACGCAGACCAAACTGCCACGAGCTTCAGTCGCCGTACTCGCGTGACGCTGTGAGCTAAGCGAGTACGAGGCGAAAGCAGGCGGCACTCCCGTGTTCCCCAGCCCCTGACGGGTAGTCCGCGTGGGAGCCAGGTTATGCGGGTGAGAGTGTCCGGAGATCGCCGGAGTGCGTCGCGCTCTCGTGTTCGATGGTGACGCAGGCTCGACGATTCTCGTCCGGTCTCTCCGCACGCTGGTCTTGTAGGTACTCGCTGAACACGCGACCCGCGGCTAAACAAGAGCAAGCACGCCGCGGTTTGAAGCGAGTATCGACCATGTTGCGGGATTCTCCGTTTACGAGGTTTATTTTGGACGTCTGTTACAGATTATTGTGGGAACTGTATTAAAATTAGTCAGGGTGTGGTAACTATAGGCACTATTTTGACGAATCTAGTTCGCGGTCCGATCAGTCAACTACCCCACCCTACTTCGCTCACTCTGACGGGTTCGCTCGTGGAGGGTGTCGTCAGAACTCTTCGAGTTCTGGCTGCTAACCAGAAGTCTGTGACTTCTGGTGATGGGGCTTGTCCGTGAACTCGGCCTCGAACCCGTCCGGGTGGGCGGTGAATCCGTCACTCGGCGTCACTGTTCCAGACTTGAGGGCAAGCTGACTGTTTCCCGTCCGTCGAGACGACTGTTGGCCTCGACGGACGTACCGCATCCCGATGTTCTTCGCCGCATTGTAGTCCGCGTTGGCTTCCGACTCACACTTCACGCACCGGAAGCCGATCCGAGTCGTGCGATTCTCCTCAGCTGTGAATCCACACTCGGCACACCGCTGTGACGTGTACGCCGACCCGACTTGCTTCACCGAGATGCCGACCGCTTCGGCTTTGTATTCTACCTGCTCGTACAGGGTTCGGAACGCCCACTTGTGACCCCACGACGCACCCGTTCGGTTGCGGATGTCTGTCAAGTCCTCAAACGCAGTCACGAACCCGCTATCGACGGTGGGGCTGTTGTGGCTCAGCCCGAAACACAGGTCGTACTCGAAGAAATCAACCGTGGAGATACTCTTGGCGCAATTGCGCCACATATTGTGTATCCCAGCCTTTGGTTTCGACGTAGTAGCTGAGCACAGCGTCGACGTATTCTATGGGCAGGATCTTGTGAGTTGCGAGGATACAGAGCATGTGTGGTGTCGTGAAGAGTGTGTTCCGGTCGTCAAGTGCGAGATTAATGAAAAGGTAGTTGGTAGTGTTGAATTCGTCCGTGATGAAGAGTTCTGCCTCCAACTCGTTGGCCAGCCAGACACCTTCGGCCTCCCCCTGATCAAGCCCATAGTCGATCGGCTCGTCGGCCCGGTTGTCGACATCGTGTGTTGTTATATGATGGGCAGCTTGGAGGATGAGATCCGCGGCAGCAGCTAGGAGGTCATCATCTCCCGTGGCATGGGTGACCTCGCCGAGAACACTCGCTGGTACGTGGACGTCGTACCCGGTGAGGAGTGTTTTGAGTGGGTCCCCGCCAGAGGGAGCCTTCGGCCGCCCGTCAACGACCGGCGTGGCGAGATTCAACAGTACATTCGTATCGACGACGGCAACGGCGTGCTCCGACATTATCAGGCACGCGACTCGTCATCAGAATCAGCCGAATTTGAATCCGTCCATTCGGAAATCTCGCCGTCGTAGAAGGCATCGTCACTCGGGAGCCCATCCTCGAGTGTGGGTATAGCGGGCGTCCGATCGATCGACTCTCGGAGGAGTTTCAATCGCAGTGCCTCCTCACGGCCCAGAATTGCTTCGACGGTGTCGTAATCGACCCGGCCGTCGTAGTAGGCGTCGCTCAGCCGTCGCTGGAACTCCTCGTCGTTTACAAGCTCTTCGAGTTCGTCTTCAAGTGCGTCGATGATGAGACGGGTACGAGAGATGTCGAGGATTTCAATCGCGCTATCGGCGCGCTCAACGAGGGACTTCGGGGCGTTAAAATCGACGCGTGTTTTTTCCTCAGCCATCACACTATGTGTAGAATCCACACACACATAGTTTCTTTGCCGTTCAATCGAGTGGATCATTCGTTGACCACTCAACGCCCTCCCACGTTCGAACGGTGTCGCCAACGACCGTCCGAAACTCATCGACCGGCGTGGTACGGACACTGGAGGGCATCGGACCATAATCGTCCCACTCCGCAGTGTAGCGGACGACTCTCGATCGAAGACGGCCGTCCGCCGAGTCCGGATCGTACGTTTCGAAGATGTGGTGGACACCGAGCACGAGTACTTCTCCGAGTTCGTCGTGGCGGTAGATTGTATTTTCAGTGAGATTCATACGCGTTCGACGTGCTTATTCAATCTCTGCGTCCGGGCGATCGATACCGGCTTCCAAGTCGGCGAGATCGCGTTCGAGCCGATCGATGTGCGTTTCGAGGTCTTCGACGCTCATCAGAGCGAGACGGAGGAACGCGTCGTCCCGCTCCGGCATCAACGGAAGCTGACTCGTCGATGCCGGCAGGTCGTCCGACTGTCGTGCGCGTTTGCGGACAAGTTCTTCACGAGCGCTGCGCAGTTCTCGACGGATGAGTTCATCGTCGTCCATGGGTTGGCACACACCGGAGTACAGCCCGCTACGGCCCCGGAAGGGCGGTCGCACGGACCGTCTCACCGAGTGTGTGGCTTTCCGACCAACGTTCGGAGATTCATGATAGCGTGTGCCGAGACCTATGACAAATACTTTTTGTAGAGTACATAAGTTCCAGTACAGCATCAACTCCATCGGCGCCAGTCACACACTACAAGTCGTGTGGACAGTGCGACCAGCCGACTCGGAAAGGCAGAATCCTTATGATTGCCTGACCAGAATCCTCGAATCATGCAAGCAGTCGTACTCGCGGCCGGCAAGGGCACGCGCCTCCGCCCGCTCACGGACGACAAACCGAAGGGGATGGTCGAGGTCGACGGCAAACCCCTCATCACCCACTGCTTCGATCAGCTGATCGAGCTCGGCGCCGACGAGCTCATCGTCGTCGTCGGCTACATGAAGGAGGTAATCATCGACCACTACGGCGACGCCTACGAGGGCGTCCCGATCACCTACACGCACCAGCGCGAGCAGAAGGGACTCGCCCACGCGCTCCTCACGGTCGAGGAACACGTCGACGACGACTTCATGCTCATCCTCGGCGACAACATCTTCCAGGCGAACCTCAAGGACGTCGTCCGTCGCCAGCGCGAGGAGCGCGCGGACGCCGCCTTCCTCGTCGAGGAGGTCCCCTGGAAGGAGGCCTCCCGCTACGGCGTCTGCGACACCAACCAGTACGGCGAGATCACGGACGTCGTCGAGAAGCCCGAGGACCCGCCGAGCAACCTCGTGATGACCGGCTTCTACACGTTCACGCCCGCGATCTTCCACGCCTGCCACCTCGTCCAGCCCTCGAACCGCGACGAGTACGAGATCAGCGACGCCGTGGATCTGCTCATCCAGTCGGGCCGCACCATCGACGCCATCGGCCTCGACGGCTGGCGCATCGACGTGGGCTACCCCGAGGACCGCGACGAGGCCGAGCGCCGGCTCCAGGGCGACGACGCCGACGCGGACGGTGACGAGGCGGACGCGGACGCAGTCGTCGAGTCCGACGCGTAGGGCGACGAGAACGAGAGCTATCGCGACGCCATTAACGCGGTCTTTGTTGCCATCCGCTGGAGAATCTCACGGAGCATAGCCGTAGGATCGGGACAGTTCCCGTACTACAGTTCTCCCGTGTAGTCGGGAATGACGTTGTTGAAGAGGTCCTCACAGCACTCCCAGAGGAGTTTCGGAGGAGACGCCGCTTCGAACACGACCGCTTCATACGCCGGAGTTTCCATCGAAGCTGTCTGGTACTGGAAATGCGCTGCGCCGAGGTCGTCGTGGTCGTCGTCTTGATGCCAGCCGCAGTGGAACTCCGCGTTCGGATCGGCGTAGTCGATCCTGAACTCGTCATGGGGCGGCGTGAGCTTCCAGTGGACCTCGAGCTGCGGTGACTCGGAGCCGGTCGGCGGGACGACCCGCTGTGAGTCGATCGCAGCGGCGAGGTACCGCTTCTGGATCGCGTCCGGTTCGAAGCGGACGGAGGTGACCTCCGCTTGTCGCTCCAAGACGTCCTTGAGCGTCCGGTAGAGGGCCGGATTTTCCGCACCGCGGTTCATGCGGACGCGGAGCGGCGTTCACCGGGGAAGCGGTCGTAGAGGCGGAGTGCGTCTTCGACGAGACGCCGGCGCGTCTCGAGGTGATCCCACTCGCGGGCCGCTTGTCGACGATTGCGTTCGTCTGTGACGTCGTCTGTCCGGCCGAGGCTCGCACGGAGCTGATTGGCCGTTTCGACGTCGTATTTCGTCTTCCACGTGCGGATCTGCTCGTTTATGTCTTCGAGGCTCGCAGCGAGTTCGTCGGGCGAGTGTTCCTCGTAGAGTTCGCGCATCTCGGCGAGATACTGACCCACCGGATCCGGCTCGTACGTCGTCTGCTGACCGCGCGTGTCCGATCGCAGTGTACCGTCGTCGACCAGTCGTGTGAGGTACTTCGTCGCCGTCTCGTGGGCGACCTCGGCTTCTTCGGCTATCCAATTGGCTGTTCGGGGTTTCCCGACCGTGAGGGCGACCGCTTCGACGCGATCGGCCGCCGACAGACCGTTAGTCCAGCTCCGGTCCGGTTCGTCGCTCATGACCGCTGATATAGTCCCTACGTAGAAATAATTTGAGGTAGTTCAAATTAAATGTGATACACGGCGGCTCTCGGTCCACCGCGTCTGTCCTCGAACCGCGACGAGTACGAGGTCGGCGACGCCGTGAATCTGCTCATCCAGTCGGGTCACATCATCGACGCCGTCGGCCTCAACGGCTGGCGCGTCGACGTCGGCTACCCCGAGGACCGCGACGAGGCCGAGCGCCGGCTCCGGGGCGACGACGCCGACGCGGACGGTGACGACGCTGACGCCGACGCGGTCGTCGAGTCCGACGCGTAGGGCGCCGAGGACGAGCGGTATCGTGAAAGCGCTACGAAAGTCTCTCGTTCACGGTGCTGCTGTGCCGACGTTCCCGTTCGAACTCGCGAAGGGGATATCTATCTCGAGACCGTCGTAAGCCAGCAGCGGCTTCTTCGCTTGTCCTGTGCCGCCGCCTTCGAACTCGATGACGCCGATATCTTCGAGTTCGGAGAGATTGTGGTGTACTTGCTTGTAGTCTCGATCCACCAGGCCCGCAGTTTCACGAATGCTTTCGGGTTCGTGTTCGAAGATTGCCTCCAGTAGCTCCAAGTTCTTCGGACTAAGGAGGCGGTTGAGTTCAGCGTACGAGCCGAAGTTGAGTACTGGCTGAGCGTCGTCGAGGTCTTCATCCTCTTGGGCGGCCTTGATACGGCTGCGCGTACGCTGGTCGAGGCGATCGCGTTTGCCGACGGTGATTTTGAGCGTGGGCATGGTGTGTCTCTCTTGGAAGCGTCCTACTCCGGCCAGTCCCACGAAACGGGGGTCAGCTCTTCGACGTCCCGCTTGAAGCGGTCATACAGGGCCAGCATTCCCGGAAACGGAATGGTTTCGTCATCATCTCTTGTGTGGCGTTCGTGACCCTTCGTCCGTTCGTGGGCGTTATCGTAGCGAAGGATGGTGTCGCCGCCAACCTCTCCGAGGTGTAGGCCGTAGTCCCATCCACTCGGGTATTTTGCCGCCTCCGTCTGCCGGATGGTCACATCAACGACGTAGCCATCTTCGACATCCTTCCAATCTTCGATGGTGGTGTAGGACGCCATCCGTCACCCTATGTTGTCATCTCCATAGAAATAAAGGTGTGGACGAAAGAACATAGGTTTGGAGATAGAAGCCGAACATATCCGAGAGAGGTTCAAGAGAGGGCTGGGTTTCCGCTCCGATACTCATGCGGACGCGGAGCGTCGTTCGCCGGGGAAGCGGTCGTGGAGGCGGAGTACGTCTTCGACGAGGCGCCGGCGCGTCTCGAGGTGGTCCCACTCACGGGCCGCTTGTCGACGGTCGCGTTCATCTGTGAGGTCTTCTGTCCGGCTGAGGCTCGCACGGAGTTGGTTGGCTGTTTCGATGTCGACTACCCCGAGGACCGCGACAAAGCCAAGTGGAGCCTCGCCGGCGACGAGATCGCAGAATCCGACACCAGCATCGAGGATGTCGACGAGCCCGACGCGGTGCCAAACCCTAAAACGCCCGTCCCCGAACCCCCATCTAATGCGCGTGAGCATCGTCGGCAGCGGCTACGTGGGGACGACCGTCGCGGCCTGCTTCGCCGACATGGGCCACGAGGTGGTGAACGTCGACATCGACGAGGAGATCGTCGCGGCGATCAACGACGGCCGCGCGCCGATCCACGAACCGGGTCTCGACGACCTCCTCGCGGAACACGGCGGCGGCACGCTCACGGCGACGACCGACTACGCCGCCGTCCGCGACACCGACCTCACGTTCCTCGCGCTGCCGACCCCCGCGAACGACGACGGGAGCATCGACACGTCGATCATCGAGGCGGGCGCCGAGGCGCTCGGCGACGCCCTCCGGACGAAGGACGGCGACCACGTCGTCGTGACGAAAAGCACCGTCGTCCCGACGACCACCGGGGAGACGCTCGCCCCGATCCTCGCCGAAGCCTCGGGGAAGGAGTTCGGCGACGACCTCCATGTGGCGATGAACCCAGAGTTCCTCCGCGAGGGGACGGCCGTCGCGGACTTCCAGTCGCCCGACAAGGTCGTGTTCGGCACGCGGCCCGACGACGCGGTCGCACTCGACGCCCTCCGCGGTGTGTTCGAACCGCTCCTCGACGCCACCGACGCCGCGGTCGTCGAGACGGGGATCGCCGAGGCCGAGATGATCAAGTACGCCAACAACGCGTTCCTCGCGAGCAAGGTCAGCCTCATCAACGACATCGGGAACGTCTGCAAGCAGTTCGGCGTCGACGCCTACGAGGTGGCTGACGCGGTCGGCCTCGACGACCGGATCGGCGAGCGCTTCCTCCGCTCCGGCTTAGGGTGGGGGGGAAGTTGTCTGACGGGCGATCAGCGCATTCTAGCGAAGGACGAGACGGGTACGAGACATCTCACGCTCGGCGAGTTCTTCGACGAGTACGTTTCCGACGGGACCGTCGACGACGTTTCGGTACTCAGTCGGTCGGAACAGGGCGAGTTCGCGTTCAAGCCCGTCAAGGTGGCGACGCGCCGCCGATACGACGGTCCGCTACACACGATCCGGACGAAAATGAACAAACGGGTGACCGTCACGCACGACCATCCGATGATTACGCTAAAGGGGAACGATACCGCGGTCAGGCCGGCTGCGGAGCTCGAAGCGGGAGATTCCGTACCGGTGTTGGCCGATCTCCCGAGCGATCCCGTTTCGGAGTTTGACCTCATCGAGATCGTTGCCGAGTCGCCCGACTTCGAGAACGATCGGGTGTATCTGAAACCGTCGACGCCGTTGGAGGCGAACAAAGACAAGGTGTACGAGGTGCTTCGCGCGTATAACGGTCAGTTCGATTATCACAAGGTCTCCGATCTCGTCCGAGATAACTACCTGCCGCTCGACGTGTTTCTCACCTACGAGGAGGAGTTGCCGGTCGACAGGGAAGACCTGTCCCTCTACACGACACGGGGCGGTGGGCAGACGTACGTGCCAGCTATACTCCGCGCGGACGAGCGGTTCTGGCGGTTCATCGGGTACTATCTCAGTGAGGGCCACATCAACAACGACACCTCTGGACACGGGTCGACCACCAGAAGACGGATTCAGTTGAGTTTCCATCCAAGCGATGAACCGGAGTACGTCAGCGATGTTGAGTCGTACTACGAGGATCTGGGGATTCGGTATCAAACAAGGCAACAGGAGACTACGACGGCGATCAGCGTCTCCAGCCGGGTTTTCGCCGCGTTCCTCGAGTGGCTCGGCTGTGGTACCGGCTCCTACTCCGCGGCGATCCCCGACGACGCGTTCCAAGCGACGGCCGACGAACGCGTGGCGTTGCTTTCAGGACTGTTCCGCGGTGACGGGCATATCGAGTACACCAATCACTCGAACGCCGTTGTCTACGACTATGGCTCCGTTAGCGAGGAGTTGATCGACGGGATGACGCTGCTACTCCACAGTCTCGGCATCGTCCCGAGCTACAAGACCTCGCAGTCGGCGAAGTCGACGCGGCCGGCCCACTTCCTGCGTGTGAGTTCGAAACGCCAGATCGCGGCGCTGAAGGAGCTGTTCCTGCCCGAAGAGCAAGACCGGATCGACGATCGGCTCGACGCGTATGATCGGGACATCGCACCGACGGGGCACACGGCGGACGGCGGATTTACCTCAGTTCCGGTTCGCGATGTCACCGTCGAGGAGACGACGACGGACGTTTACTCGCTGGAAGTCGCCGAGGACCATACGTTCGTGACGACCGACGGACTAGTCGTTCACAACTGCTTCCCGAAGGACACGAATGCTATAATTGCGGCCGCGAAGGATACCGGCTACGACCCCGAGTTGCTCGAGGCGGCCGTGCGCGTGAACGACGGGCAGCCGGATCGGCTGCTCGCGCTGCTCGACGACCACGTCGACGTGCGCGGCGAGCGCGTCGCCGTCCTCGGGCTCTCGTTTAAGTCGGGCACCGACGACGTCCGGAACTCCCGAGCGATCCCCGTCATCAAGGGGCTACAAGCGCGCGGTGCGACCGTGGTCGCGTACGATCCGGTGGCGACGGAGAACATGCGCGCGCACTTCCCGGACGTGGAGTACGCCGACTCGGCGGCGGCCGCGCTCGACGGCGCGAGCGCGTGCGTCGTCTGTACCGACTGGGACGAGTTCGCCGCGCTCGACGCGGAGTTCGACGCGATGGACGCCCCGATCGTCGTCGACGGCCGGCGGATCATCGAACGGCGCGACGGACTCACCTACGAGGGACTCACCTGGTAGCGATCACTCGGACCGACGACGCCATAGGCCGCTCGCGACGAGGAGCGCCCCGACGCCGCCAGCGGCGAGCGACCCGGCCAAGAGGGGATAGCCGATATCGATGACGACGCGGACGAGGTAGATCGACCCCTCGTACCCGACGAAGTAGTGGTTCGTCACGTCGTTGCGGTACGCGAACCGAGTACCCTCATCCGACGGCCCGCGGTCCGAGTAGATGCGGTCTGCCGAGTTGACCGCCCCCCTGACTGCGGCCTGTTCTTCCGGAGACAGGGCCGCGAACTCGATCGGCTCGATCTCGCTCGGCGAGTACGCGTCGAGCGACGCCGCCATCGCCTCCTCGGTGGGTGCCTGCGCATCGATCGACGTCTCGTAGGCGGGTAGCCCGAGGTACGCGCCGCCAAGACACGCGAGTAGGCAGCAACAGCCGAGCGCGACGCGGAGGGAGACTCGCGTTCGGTTGAACTGGACCATGCTCACTGGACCGGCGCCTCGATCTCGCCAACCCGCCGCATCCGATAGAACCGAACCCTGCGCGTCAGTACGCGCCAGCACACGGCCGCGACGGCGGCCCCGACCGCGTTGGTGAGCAGGTCGCCGAAGTCGGCCGTGCGCGCGTCGAGCGTCGACTGGAGCAGCTCGATACTCCCGCCGTAGCCGACGGCGAGCAGGAACACGACGCCCAACACGGTTCGGTCGCGCCACGGCGAGTCCTGAAACGCGTACGCGAGCGTCACCGCGAGTCCGGCGTACGCCAGCCCGTGGAGCCACGTGCCGTACGGGAACACGCCGAGGGGACCGGTCCGTATCACGCCGCTTCCTGGCGGCGTGAACACCGAGTAGTAGAGGATCGTCGACGCGACCGCGACGACGCCGGCGAGGCGGAGCCACCGCGGCACGAGCGGGAGTCGGAGCCGACTCATCGTACCACGCTCCTCTGTGGGCGCCGGCAAAAGGGTACGGATCCGCGCAGTTGAGCGCACGCCGAACGAATACGCTTTTTACGCGCGCGCCGGTCGTCGTTGGTAATGCCGCGCTCGGAGGGACCTCCATGGAGTTGATCGACGACGAGGGACGGCTGTTCGGCCGCGTTAACGTCATCGACGCGCTCGTCGTGCTGCTGATCGCCGCCGTCGTCGTCGCAGGCGCCGCGTTCGTGCTCACCGACGACGCAGCGCCGCCACCGGAGACGGACACCACGTACGCGACGCTCGACGTTGGCACCGTCTCGCCGTACGTTGTCGACGCTATCGAGGAGGGTGATGCCTACGACTCCGATAGCACATCAACACTCCGGATAACAGACGTTCATCTCACGCCACAGGACGGTCAGACTCGCGTCGTCCTCCGCGTAGCGCTTGAAGGCGAACGCAACGAGCAAGGAAGTCTCACGTACGCAGGGGCCCCACCACGACTCGGACGGACGCTCGATATCACGACCGACCGCTATCAGGTCAACGGCCAGATTCGTGACGTCGGCGACAGCGACGCATTGGCTACCGAACAACAGCGCGTGTTGCTCTCGAGTCAAGTCGATGCGGGCACCGCGCAGGCGGTGACCCCGGGTGACGAGATTCGCCTCAGCGACCGCACCGTGGCCCGCATCAACAACGTCACCACCTACACGACCAACCGATCGACCCAACGACAGCTGTTCGTTGAAGCGACGCTCGCCGGGCACCGCCAGCAGGACCGGCTCCGGTTCGGCGGCAGTCCAGTCAGGCGAGGACAGAGCGTAACACTTCCCACAAATGAGTACACACTCGACGCGCGAATCGAACAGGTCAGCCACGATATCGACATGGACGCGACAACGACCCGGACCGTGACGCTCCGGATGGAGGAGGTTCGCGAGGACTTCGCGGACGCCATCGAACCGGGGATGGTCGAGCGGACCGGCGACACCACCGTCGCTCGCGTCACCGGCGTGGAGACGGAGCCGTCGCTCATCATCACCACCGGCGAGAACGGCAGCGTCAACGTCGTGGACCACCCGGTGAACCGCGAGGTGACGATCACCGCGGACCTCCAGCTCCGAGAGATGCCGAGCGGCCTCGCGTTCAAGGGCGACCAGATCCGGCAGGGGTCGACCGTGGCGCTCGATCTCGGCACGGTTACTGTGGAGGCGACGGTCGTCACCGTGGGGCGGTAACCACGTCCAAGTCCGCCACAGTCGCAACACACATGAGCGCCCACCCGAAGATCGATTCAGATGAGTGACGAGACGGAGGCGGGTACGCTGGCCGGAGGCGTACGGCGGGCGGCCCGCGAGTCGCGTCTCGGTCGCCTATCGCGGCGCACCGCCGACGCCGTGCGCGACTCGTACCTGTACCGCTGGCTCACCGCGGAGCCGGACCCGGATGTGATCGTGATCGATCTCCGGGAGACGTGGACGGTCGGCCCGTTCATTCGCCTCCTCGATGCGGTCCTCGACCGGCTCCTCCCCGCGCTCGACGACTCTCGCCTGGCGGCCGCGGTCCGGGCCGGCGTGCGGCAGACGTTGGCGGCGCCGGCGGTCGCCGTCGGGCTGGCGCTCCTCGCGGCGGGCCTCGCCCTCGGACTGGCGAGCGTCGCGGCCGGAACGCTCGGGACGACTCGCCTCGTCGTTGCGGGCGGCCTCGTCGCCGCCGGCGTGCTCGCCACCCGCGAGCGCCGGAGCTGGGCGGCGCTGCGCGAGACGCGTCCGGTCGAGCTCCTCGTCGCCGCGCTCGAACCCCCGGAGCCGCCGGAGGGAGCGACCGCCGACGCGAACGCGACTGAGACCGGACGGGAGCACCGCTCGACGGACGAGGACGCGAACGCGGGCGACCCCGACGGGACGGAACCGTCCGAGCCGGACTCGTCGGTCGACGGGCGGACCCGCTCCGGCCGCTAGGCCAAACGGGGTCGCTTAAGTGACTGCCCGCGCCCGATTTGGGTAGTGACCACCACGGAGCTGCTCGTTGCGATACTCGCCGGGATCGTTCAGGGGGTCGTCGAGTGGCTCCCCGTCTCGAGTCAGGGGAACCTCTCGCTCGTGCTCACGCTCGTCGGCACCGACCCCGCGGTGGCCGTCCAGCTCGCCTTATTCCTCCAGCTGGGGACGACGCTGTCGGCCGCGACGTACTACCGCGCGGAGATCGCGACCATCCTCAGGGCGATCCCCGGGTGGCGCCCCGCGACGGCGTACGACGCGGACCACGCGATCGCGACGTACGTCGTCGTGGCGTCACTTTTCACCGGGCTCGTCGGGATTCCGTTATACGTCCTCGCCGTCGACCTCGTCAGCGAACTCACGGGCGGCGTCTTCGTCGCCGCGATCGGCGTCCTCCTCGTGGTCACCGGCCTGCTCCAGCGGGCCTCGGACACGGTGAGCATGGGCGGCCGCGAGACGCCCTCGCTGGTCGATTCGATCCTCGTCGGGGGCGCGCAGGGGTTCGCCATCCTCCCCGGGATATCTCGGTCGGGCGTGACCGCGAGCGCGCTGCTGTTCCGCAGCTACGACCCCCCGACCGCGTTTCGGCTCTCCTTTCTGCTGTCGATTCCCGCAAGCGTCGGCGCGGCCGCGCTCACCGTCACGAGCGCGGGCGGCCTGCCGGGGATCGCGCCGGTGCCCGCGGCGGTCGCGCTCGGCGTGAGCGGCGTCGTCGGCTACCTGACGATCGACGCGCTCATGCGCGTCGTCGAGCGCGTCCCCTTCGCGACGGTGTGTTTCGCCCTCGGCGCGCTCGCGATCGTCGGCGGGGGCGGGATCGCGCTGCTCGTGTGAACTGAATCACGCGACGGCAACCCGTCTACGGGTTTCCCGGCTGCGTGAACTACCCTACCCTACTCGCTCACGGCTGACGCCGCTCGCTCCTTGAGGGTAGGGCTTCCTGCTTCTACGACGCGCTTTGCAGACACCGAATGGGTGTCCGCAGGGAGCGCAGTCTCCACAGGCGTATCTTCGGGCCATCCCAGCCCTAATTCAGCAAAGCCTCTCTGCAAGACGTTCATCGCCGCATTCGCGTCACGGTCACATTCAAACCCACACGAGGGACACGAATGCTCTCTAACCCAGATAGGTTTCGCTGTCTCCACGCCACACGACGCACACTCTTTCGTCGTGCCCCGCGCTTCGACTTGAACCACGTGCGTCCCGTACAGCTCGGCTTTATATTCGAGCAGAGTGATGAACTGTCGCCACGCCGCATCCTGCTTGTTCTGGGCGTTGTACGACTGTTCCAGCATCCCCTTCACATCCAAGTTCTCGACGAACACCGCGTCGTACTCGCGGACGAGCCACGTCGTGAGTTTGTGCTGGTAGTCCAGCACCTTCCGCCGGATGTGACGCTTGATTTTCGCAACCTTCAGTCGTTGTTTCTCGTAGTTGTTTGACCCTTCCTCTTTGCGAGAGAGTTTGCGTTGCTTGCGACGGAGTTGTTCGTACTCGTCTCCGAGATCGAGCCAATCTACAGTTTTCCCGTCCGAGGTGTGGATGTAGTTACGGATACCGAGATCGATTCCAACGCTGTTGTTCGTGTTGAGTGCATCTACGCTGGGTTTCTCGGGGAGATCGGCCTCATCGGTTTCGAGACCGAAAGAGACGAACCACTCACCGGTTGTCTCTTTTTTAATCGTGACTTCTTTGATCTCCGCTGTATCTGGGAGTTCGCGGTGGTAGCGGATCGGGATGTCACCGATTTTGGAGAGCCAGAGTGTCGCGTTGCGGCCACTCGTGTTTTTGAGTTCGAAACCGGACTGCGAATACGTCATACTCTGAAACTCCGCTGGCGATTTCCACTTGAGCATCCCGACCTTCTGACCATTCCGTTTCTTCTCAGAGAGATTCGAGAGGTTCTGATAGAACCGCGTGACGGTTCGCTGGAGTGCTTTCGAGTGAACCTCTGTGAACACGGAAAACTCGTCTTTCCAGTCGGTGAGACGGTCGTGATGCTTGTACGCCGACCCAACGTTGTCGGCGTCGTTGTGATTCGTGTACTCGTACCGCGTGAAGTTGTACGCTTGGCGATGAACGTCGATGTGCTGTTCGACAGTCTCCGCCACCTTTGTGTCGGATAGGCGTGGTAGCGGTGACTGTATTCCATCGCTGTCCCTCAGTTTGGGATATGTTTATTTAATGGTTTGTACTGCGTGCGGCGATTCATCCCCTCCCTACTCGCTCCCGATAGTCGCTCCTTGAGGAAGGGGCATTCTCGCCTCAATTCTGGTAAAAAGTCCGATTACGCCGACTCAGTCCGCGCTCGACACCGACACCGTTGCGGTCGTGCCCCGACCCGCATCACCGTCCTCCTCGCCGATCTCGGAGTCGGCCTCGGCCGCCAGCGTCTCCACGTTCGCGAACACGAAGCCCGCGAACCCGACCCGGAGCAGGAGGTCGAGGTACTCCAAGGTCACCGCCGCGGAGAACTGATCGAACAGCCCGGCGATCTGTAACATCGCCCACGCGATCAGGACGCCGAACGCGAACAGCGCGAGGTTCCGCGTCTTCTTGTAAAACAGCTCCCGGGCGGGCGGCTGTCGGGCGGCCGCGCCCGCGATCGGGCCGAAGAACAGCCCGATCAGGACAAGGTAGCCGACGAGGATCCCGAGGGTGCCCGCCGTCGCGAGCGCGCCTTCGAACACCTCCGCGAAGTCGTAGCCGAGCCGCATCGCGACGGTGAGCGCGACGATCCCCCAGACGTACCGCCGGCCCGCCCCCGAGACGAACGCCGCGAACCCGAACAGGAAGGGGTACGCGACGTAGTCGGAGAGCAGCTGCCCCGCCTCCAGCGTGCCGCTCCCGACCGAGAACGCCCCGATCCCGGCGCCCCACGTCCCGATCCCGACGCCCGCGAGCGCCACGACCGCGACGAACGGGTAGCAGTACCGCCGCAGCTCGGGGGGTTTACGCCGCGCCAGCGCGAGCAGGACGACGGCGGAGACCGCGTAGACCCCCGCCGAGGCGAACCGCACCGTCGACGGCTCAATCATCGGCGCTCACCTCCGCGTCGCCGGCGGCGCCCGCCGGGGGCTCCGTCCCAGCGTCCGTCCCCGTCGCGGTCGTCGCGGCCGCGACGTCGGCCGCGTCTCCGCGCGTCTCGAACTGGGCGAGCCGCTCGGTGAGCGACGCGGTCCGCTCGGCGAGCGCCGTCGCCGTCTCCGCGAGGTCGCCAACCGTCTCGGCGGTGTCGTCGGCGGTCTCGGCCAGCGTCCGCGCGCGGTCGGCCGCGTCGGTCGCCGAGTTGTGGACCTCCTCGACGCGGGCCGCGACCGACTCGATCCCCTCGGCGCCCTCGTCGGTCGCGCGGGCGATATCCCCCATCGCGACGTCGACGTCCTCGACGGTGCCGGTGAGTTCCTCGATCGCCTCGCCCGCCGCCCGGACCGCGGCGGTCGTGTCGTCCAGTTCCGTCATCGTCCGGTCCATCTCTCCGGCGACCGCCGACACGTCGTCGGTCACCTCGCCGATCGTCGACTCGATTGCCGTCGTCGACTCGCGCGTCTCCTCGGCGAGCCTCTTCACCTCGTCGGCGACGACCGCGAAGCCGTCGCCGTCACCACCCGCTCGCGACGCCTCGATGGAGGCGTTCAGCGCGAGGATGTTGGTCTGCTCAGCGATGTCGGCGATCACGTCGGTCGTCTCCGCGACGCCGTCCATCCGGTCGTCGAGCCCGGCGACGAGGTCGTCGAGCTCTGCCAGCAGGTCGCCGATCTCGACGATCGCCTCGACCGCCTCAGTCGCGCGCTGCTCGCCCTCCTCGCCGAGCTCGGCCGCGGCGCTCGCGTCGCCGGCCACCTCGTCGGTGGTGGAGGCGATCTCCTCGACGGTCGCCGAGAAGTCGTCGGTGTCGGCGGCCGTCTCGCGCAGCCGGTCGGTCTGCTCGTCCAACTCGTCGGCGAGCGTTCGCATCTCGTCGGCCACCTCCTCGTTCATCGCGGCCACGTCGTCGGCCTCGGCGGCCATCTCCTCGCTCGTCGCCTCCACGTCGCCCGCGAACGTCTGGATGTCCTCGATCGTCGTCGAGAGCCCGCCGGTCATCTCGTTGTACGCGGCCGTGATGCGCTCGATCGCGTCGACCTCGCTCTCCTCGGAGAGCTGTCGGGAGAGGTCGCCGTCGGCCGCCCGCTCCATCGCGCCGCCGATCTCGTCGGCGCGTTCGAGCAGCGTGTCGGAGAGCTCCTCGGCCTCCTCACGGGCCGTCTCCGCCTCCGACTTCGCGCGTTCGGACTCGGCGACCGCGTCCCGCAGCGACCGCCGGGTCTCGTCGAAGGCGTCGAAGAGCCGCCCGATCTCGTCGCCGCGATCGGAGCTGGCGCTCGCGTCGAACTCGCCGCGGCCAACGGCCTCGGCCGTCTGCGTCAGCCGCCGGAGCTCGACGGCGACGTTGCCGACCATGACGATCCCCAGCAGGCCCAGGTTCAGGGTGAGGACGACGCCGATCCCCATGAGCGACGCGGTCGCGGCCTCCGGCGTCCCGACCGTCGCGACGTGGCCCGCGAAGAGGCCGACGAACCCGAGCGTGACGACGAGGGTCGAGAGCACCGCCGCCCCGACGCGTCGACCGTACCGCCCGGTGATTACGTTCAGCATGTATGATCGGAGAGTAATAACCACCTTACTTAGGAGTACAGGCGAAATTACCGGGATCGATAATCAGAGCGGCGAGCGTGCGAGCCGCGGGCAGAGCGGTCGGCGATCGGAAATCGAGCGACTGCGAGCCGGCGACGCGCTGGGGCGCGGGCTTTTCCCTCGGCCGTGCCACCCGTATCCATGCCCAGCGTCAGCGAGACCTACATCGAGAACCGCCAGCGCGTCCAGCCCACCCACACGAACAACTACGCGTCGGCCCACGGGGGGAACGTCGTCAAGTGGATGGACGAGATCGGCGCGATGTCGGCGATGCGCGCCGCGGGCGAGACCTGCGTCACGGCCAAGATCAACGATCTCGACTTCAAGCGGCCGGTGCCGCAGGGGGACACCTGCGTCATCGAGTCGTACGTGTACGCGGTCGGGCGGACGAGCCTCCGGACGCGGATCCGCGCGTACCGCGAGTCGCCGCGGACCGGGGAGCGCGAGCTCACCACGGAGTCGTACTTCGTGTTCGTCGCCGTCGACGCCGACGGGGAGCCGACGCCCGTCCCGGACCTGGAGGTCGCGGGCGAGCGCTGCCGCGAACTCCGCGACGAGGCGCTCGCTGCGGAGCCAGACGAGGACCGCTGAGCGGCCGAGACGACCGATCCAAACGAGGACCACCGAACGTGCGGGCCGACCGCCGCGCGCGCGACGCTCGACGCGTCAGCGGCTGATCCGGTCGGCGCCGTCGATGACGGACGCGACCTCCGCGCGGGTCGTGACCGCGAGGTCGCCGTCGGTCGTCCGCTTCACGGCCGCCGTCGCCGACCCCCACTCCAGGGCCGCGGAGACGTCGCCGCCCCGCAGTCGCTCGGCGACGAACCCGGCGACGAACGCGTCGCCGGTGCCGATCGCGTCGAACGTCTCCGCCTCGAACACCGCCTGCTCGTACACGTCGCCGCCCGTGAGCGCCGTCGCCCCCTCGTCGCCGCGGGTGACCACCACGGTGTCGAGGGCGTGGTCGGTCGCGAGGCCGTGGGCGACCTCGACGGCGTCGCCGTCGCGGTCCAGCACCGCCCGCGCGTCCCGGTGCGGGACGAACAGGGTGTCGACGTGCTCGAACAGCGTCTCGTACGCGTCGCGCGCCTCGTCGGGCCCCCACAGCTTCGACCGGTAGTTCAGGTCGAACGAGCGGGTGGCGCCCGCCTCGCCCGCGCGGCGCAGCAGCGCGGTCGTCGTCTCCGCGGCGGCCGGCGACAGCGCCGGCGTGATCCCCGTCGTGTGGAACCACTCCGCGCCGTCGAGCGGCGCCGCGGGGAGCTCGTCGGGCTCGACGGTCGTGATCGCGGCGTCGGCGCGGTCGTAGATCACGTTCGTCCCGCGCGGGGCGCCGCCGTGTTCGAGGTAGTACGTCCCGACCCGACTCTCGTCCGGGTCCGCCCACGCGACTTCCGGGCTGACCCCGTGACTTCGGAGCTCGCTCGTCACCCGCCGGCCGAGCGGCGAGTCCGGGAGCTTCGACAGCCACGCGGCGTCGGCGCCGAGCCGCGCCGCGCCGACCGCGACGTTGCTCTCCGCGCCGCCGGCCTGGACGGCCAGCTCGCGCGTCGTCTCGAGCCGGTCGCCGCGCGGCGGCGACAGCCGGAGCATCGTCTCGCCGAAGGTCACGAGGTCAGTCATCGGCGCCACCCCACACAGCAGGTCTCGAACGTGTTCATACCCGGTGCTACGCTCGACCAATTATAAGAACGGGTGATCGGCGGCGGTCGTCACTCGCGGTCGAGCGCGAACGTCACGCGCTCCCCGTCGACCGCCGCCGTGAGGGCCCCGTCTCGAACGGTCGCCCCCGACGCGCGGTCCGACCCCCCCGTGAGCGTCGCGGCGTCGCCGAGCAGGTCGCCGTCCTCGGCCGAGACGACGGCGAACACGGCCGCGCCGTGCGGCGGCAGCTCGCGCTCGACGACCGGACCGGCAACAACCGAGCCGGAGAGCCCGTCCCAGACGACCCGGTCCGATTCTGGTCCCCCCCTCCACCCGTGCTCGCGCGCGTCGAACCTGACGGTCGACAGCTCGTCCGCCCAATTAAACAGGGCGACGGTCGTGGCCCCGTCGCCCGGCCGGTCGCAGACGACTCGCGACGGGAACCGCTCCTCGTCGAGTCGCCCGACCTCGCCGCCGGTCGCGGGCGGGATCGTCCGTTCGAGAAGCCGGCGGCCGGCCGCACCGATCTCCGCGAGCCGGTCAGAGAACACGTTCACGCCGCCGGTCGCGGCGACGAGCGCCGCGAACGACTCACGCTCGGCCGCGGTGAGGTCGCTCGTGTCTCGGACGAGCTGGCAGTCGGGGTCGTTGAGCCACCACCGCCGGTGGAGAAAGTTTCGGGTGAGTGTGTTGCGGACGGCGTTTTTCAGCCCCGGCTGACTCCCCGACTCCCCCGGCGTCTCCCATGTCGGGTCAGTGTCCGGGCCGACCCGCATGGCGTCGAAGAGCCCGACGCTCGGGGCCATCGGCGCGCCGCAGCCGAGGAGGAACGCGTCGTCGCCGGCCGCCTCGGCGATCGCTTCCACGCCCCGCCGATACGCCTCGATCCGGGTGGCCTCGGGGTCGTGCCGCTCGCCGGGGAGTGCCGCCGCGAAGAGGAAGTCGAGCTTCAGGTAGGTGAATCCCCACTCGTCGACAACCGTCGAGACGGTCTCGCGGAGCCAGTCGAGGACCTCTGGGTGCGTCGTGTCGAGCCCGTACAGCTCGGACCCGGCGCGGAAGCCGCCGTCGACCGGCGTTCCCGGACCGTCGCCAGCGCCGTCCGTCGGCTCCGTGACGAACCAGTCCGGGTGGTCGGCATACAGGTCAGCGCCGGCCTCCACGTAGAACGGCGCGAGCCACAATCCCGGGCGGTACCCCGCGGTCGCGATGTCACCCGCAACGGTGCTCATATCCTCGAACCCGTCGGCGATCGACCGCCAGTCACCGAACGCCTCCATGTAGCCGTCGTCGACTTGGACCACGTCGACCGGGATCTCCCACCCTCTGAGTTCCGCGAGGTTCTCCCGCACGTCCGCCTCGGTGACATCGGTGAAGTAGTGGTACCACGAACACCACCCGGTCGGCGCGCGCTCGGGTACGCGGGCGTCCATCCGCTCGCCGACGCGGTCGGCCAGCGCGGCCAGTCCCTCCCGCAGGTCGCGGTCGGCGTCAACCCACAACGGCGGTAGCTCGGTCCGCTCGCCGGGCGCCAAGCGCGTCCCCTCCAGCGGACACACCGCGCGCAGCGTCGCGACCCCGTCGGCGTCGTCGGCCACCTCGAACCGCGTGCAGAACCGGTCGTGTTCGAGGAACCCCGCCGTGACGCCGCGATCCCCCTCGACGAGCCCGGTCAGGTAGCTGCTGACCCGGTCGTCTGTCGACGCCGCGAGGTCGTTCATCATCGGGGCGTTGTCGGGGTCCTCGATCGGGAACCGCTCTCCGACGGAGAGCGTCCCCGTCGGCGTCCACGACTGGTACCCGTGCCGGTACACACGCGCGTCAGCGCCGAACGCGGTGTCGAACGCGCACGTCACGTCGCCGACTCGGACCGGTTCCTCGCCGGCGTTCTCGACGGTCACGGTCGCGGTCACGCCGCCGCCCTCCGTCGACAGCGACACCGCTGCGACCCGCACCCGCCCGTCTTCCCCGTCGGTCGCCGCCGCGTGGAGGCTCCCGACGAGGAGGTCGCCGGCGTCGTCCGCGACCGTGACCTCGCGGTCGGTCGGGTCGTACGTGACTGCGGTGGTGTGCGCCCTGCCCTCGTTCATATCACACCCTCTCCGTGCCCCCACAAATACCCTGCCACGCGAGCGCCCCGTCGGGCGGAGGCCGACCGCCGTCGACTCCGCCTATCCGAACGCTTAGGTGACACGGTCGACACGGTGAGCCATGCGAACCGGAGTCTGTTACTTCCCGGAACACTGGCCGAGCGAAGAGTGGGAACGCGACATCGCCGCGATGGCCGACGCCGGCCTCGAATACGTGCGGATGGCGGAGTTCTCGTGGGGAGTTCTTGAGCCCGAGCGCGGGGAGTTCGACTTCGGGTGGCTCGACGAGGCGATCGAGCTCGTTGGCGACCACGGGATGGAGGCGGTGTTATGTACGCCGACGGCGACGCCGCCGAAGTGGCTAGTCGACGAGCGGCCGTCGATCCGGCAGGAAGAGCCCGACGGCACCGTCCGTCAACACGGCAGCCGCCGCCACTACTGTTTCAACTCCACCGCCTACCGCGAGGAGACGGCACGGATCGTCGAGCGGGTCACCGAACGGTACGCCGACTCGCCGCACGTCGCCGGCTGGCAGACGGACAACGAGTTCGGCTGTCATCGGACCGTCCGCTGTTACTGCGACGACTGCGCCGAGGCGTTCCGGACGTGGCTCGCGGACCGCTACGGCGACATCGACCGGCTCAACGAGGCGTGGGGGAACGCGTTCTGGAGCCAGCAGTACGGCTCGTTCGAGGAGGTCGACCCGCCGGGGCCGACCCCCGCGGAGCACCACCCCTCACGGCTGCTGGCGTACGCGCGCTTCGCCAGCGACTCGGTCGTCGAGTACAACCGCCTCCAGGCCGACCTGATACGCGAGGCCGACCCAAACTGGTTCGTTACTCACAACTTCATGGGACGGTTCCCAACGCTGAACGCCTACGACGTGAGCGCGGACCTCGACCGCGTCGCCTGGGACTCCTACCCGACGGGATTCGTTCAGGACCGCTACGACGGGGAGGCGTCGCCGGACCAGCTGCGGGCCGGCGACCCCGACCAGGTGGGGATGGACCACGACCTCTACCGGAGCGCGCTCGACAGGCCGTTCTGGGTGATGGAACAGCAGCCGGGCGACGTCAACTGGCCGCCGCACTGCCCCCAGCCGGGCGAGGGCGCGATGCGGCTGTGGGCCCACCACGCCGCCGCTCACGGGGCCGACGCGGTGCTCTACTTCAGGTGGCGGCGCTGTCTCGAGGGGCAAGAGCAGTACCACGCCGGCCTCCGGAAGGCGGACGGCTCGCCCGACCGCGGGTACGCTGACGCCGCGCGCGCTAGCGAAGAGTTCGCGGCGCTCGACAGCGCCGACCACGTGGACGCGCCGGTGGCGGTCGTCTTCGACTACGACTCCCTGTGGGCACTCGACGCGCAGCCCCACGCCCCGGAGTTCGACTACTGGGCGCTCCAAGAGGCGTTCTACGGCGCCGTCCGCGGTCGCGGCGTCCAGGTGGACGTGGTCCCGCCGAGCGCCGACCTCTCCGGATACGCCGCCGTCGTCGCGCCCGCGCTCCACCTCGTCACCGAGGACCTCGCCGACCGGCTGACCGACTACGTCGCCGGTGGCGGGGAGGTCCTCTTCGGACCCCGAACCGGCGTGAAGGACGCGGAGAACAAGCTCCGACCGACGTCGCAGCCCGGCCCGCTGACCGACCTCGTCGGCGCGGCCGTCGACCAGCACGAGTCGCTGCCGCGGCGCCTCGAAACGGCGGTCCGGCGGGCGGACGGTCCCACGGACGACGGGAGCGATGCCGACGACGGCGCGGCGCCGTCCGCCTCGTTCCGGACTTGGGCCGAGTGGCTCGACCCGGACGCCGCTGAGGTCCGGTACACGTACGAGGTCGACGGGCCGGCGGACGGTCGACCGGCGGTCGTCGCCAACGCGGTCGGCGACGGACGCGTCACCTACTGCGGGGTCTGGCCCGACCCGGACCTGGCGGACGCGCTCGCGTCGGCCCTGCTCGACCGCGCGGGTATTCGTTACGCCGATCGGCTTCCGGACGGCGTCCGCGTCGGCTACCGCGGCGGCCACACGTGGGTGACCAACTTCACGGGCGACCGGCTCCGACTGCCCGGGATCGACCCCGACTCGCTCGCGGTCGACGACGCCGACCGGGACGCCGTCGACGCGGCGGGTGACGGCGGCGAGGACTCGCGCGCTGACACCGCCGTTGTGGGGTCATACGGAGTCGTCGTCATCGAGGGCGACCGCGTGGACGGTCTGCGGGTCGCTCAGCCGTAGTCGGACACGTCAGTCGAAACATACGGCTCCGCTGAATCCCATTCTTAAACCTTTTCGCCTGAAACAGCCGGTCGTTGAAAAGTGCTACCTGATCGATAGCGGGAGTGAGTGTTGTAGATCGGTGGTGCGAATAAGATATTTAAATAGGCGTGCGCCACGGCGTCGATCGTTTATAAATGGACGAAGCGGTCGGCGCGGGCCCGGGAGCGGGCCGGAGGCCCGCGAGCGGCGCCGGGCGAGGGAGTCGGTGGCGGGCGGAGCGAAGCGACGGCCGCCAGCGACGAGGATGGGGAGGTTTGAGGCTGCGGTGCTGTTCCGGGGCGGGAATCGAAGGGGCAGCCGCGAAACCGCCACAGGCGACGCAAGCACCGCAGGGAGGGAGTGGCAACGACCGACTGAGGACCGCAGCGAGCGCATCGAGTCCTCGCGACTGGGGCTTTAGAGGTGTTCACCGCGTCGTCGAGCGCATATAAACAGCTACCAGCAACACCACTCGATCAGTTATAAACGACCGCACTCGCGACCTGCGATACGCACTCCCGCCCTCACCCGTTGCCGTCCCCGTATTGATCACGACGATTCACAGTGTGTGATCGTCGGAGCAATTCAACAGCCACCAATTCGGAATCTTCCTCGACCGGCTACTCCGAGCGCTCTCGCGCCCGGTAGTCCGGGAGGGTGTCGTCCTGCATCACCGCGCCGCGGCCGCCGTCGACGAGGAGGGCGGCGCCCGTGACGAAAGCGGCGTCCTCGCTCGCGAGGAAGGAAACGGCCCCGGCGACGTCGGCCGGCGTGCCGATCCGGCCGGTCGGGTGGATCGACTCGACCTCCTCGAACCGCCCCTCGGGGAGCTCGTCGCGCGTCCGCTCGATCTCGACCCAACCCGGCACGACCGTGTTCACCCGGACCCGGGGGCCGAAGTCGACGGCGAGCGACCGCGTCATGCCGTTGATCCCCGCCTTCACCGCGTTGTATGGGAAGTGCGCGGGCATCGTCGCGTACGCGTGGTTTGACGAGACGTTCACGATCGCCCCCCGGTCCATGTGGTCGAGCGCCTCCCGCGCCGCGAGCCAGTACGCCCGGAAGTCCGTCTCGACGACGAACGCCCAGTCGTCGAGCGTCGCCTCGTCAGCCGCGGTCTCGGTCTGGACGCCGGCGTTGTTCACGAGCACGTCGAGCGAGCCGTACTCTTCGACGGCCGCCTCGGCGAGCGCCGCCACGTCGTCCGGGTCGCGCATGTCGGCGCGGACGAACGTCACGTCGCCGGCGGGCGCGCAGTCGGCCGACTCATCCGGGGACAGGTCCGCGATCCGGTCGACGACGGCCTCACCGGCCTCGACGGTGCGGCCGCTGACGACGACGTTCGCGCCCTCGGCGGCCAGCCGCTCCGCGACTCCGGCACCGATGCCGCGCGTCGACCCCGTGACGATAGCGGTCTTCCCGGCGAAGCGTCGGGGCACCGCGTGGTCGGTCGGTGATTCGTGTCGGCGGGTCATCGCTCTCTCCCGCGTCGCCGCGTTTGTGTCAGCATCCGGATCACCACTCCGCCACGGAGCCGTCGTCGTGCCGCCAGACGGGGTTGTGCCAGTCAACGTTGCCGTGCTGTTCCCGGACGTGCTCCTCGTCGATCTCGATCCCGAGCCCGTCGCCGCCGGGGATGTCGACGAAGCCGTCGCGGTACTCGAACACCGCCGGGTCGGCGAGGTAGTCCAGCACGTCGCTCGTCTCGTTGTAGTGGATGTCGAGCGACTGCTCCTGGATCAGCGCATTCGGCGTGCAGGCGTCGACCTGAATGCAGGACGCGAGCGCGATGGGCCCGAGGGGGCAGTGCGGCGCAATCGACACGTCGTACGCCTCGGCCATGGACGCGATCTTCTTCATCTCGGTGATCCCCCCCGCGTGCGAGACGTCGGGTTGGATCAGGTCCACGGCGTCCGCCTCGAGCACCTCCTTGAAGTCCCACCGCGAGTACATCCGCTCGCCGGTCGCGATTGGGATCGTCGTCGACTGCCGGATCCCCGAGAGCGAGTCGTTGTGCTCGGGCAACACCGGCTCCTCGATGAACATCGGGTCGTAGGGCTCCAACGCGGCCGCGAGCCGCCGAACCATCGGCTTCGACACGCGTCCGTGGAAGTCGACCCCAATGTCGACATCGTCGCCGACGGACTCCCGGACGGCCGCGATCCGGTCGACCGCGTCGTTCACGGTGGCCGGGGTGTCGATCGGCCGCAGCTCCGCGGTCGCGTTCATCTTCAGCGCCGAGAACCCCGCGTCGACCTTCTCGCTGGCGGCCTCGCCGACGTCTGCCGGCCGGTCCCCGCCGATCCACTGGTAGACGCGGATACGGTTGCGCGCGCGGCCGCCGAGCAGCTCGTGGACTGGCGCGCCGAACTGCTTCCCCTTGAGGTCCCACAGCGCCTGGTCGACGCCGGCGATGGCGCTCATCAGCACGGGGCCCCCGCGGTAGAACCCCCCGCGATACATCGCCTGCCAGTGGTCCTCGATCCGCGTCGGGTCCTCGCCGAGCAGGTAGTTGTCGAGCAGCTCCTCAACGGCCGCGACGACCGTGTGCGAGCGCCCTTCCACGATCGGCTCTCCCCAGCCGACGGTACCGTCGCTCGTTGTGAGCTTCAAGAATAGCCAGCGAGGCGGTACTTCGAACAGCTCGTAGTCGGTGATGTACATGATCGCTTAGTTCTGTGTCGTTCCGACGACAGCGCTGTCGACGGAGTCCGTTTTGGTTTTCAGCGCGTCGCCGGTCTCGACGTCGAACAGGTACAGCGCCGCCTCGTCGAAGTCGAACGCGACCTGTGACCCCTCCGCCGGCCGGACCGTTGGGCTGACGCGGGCGGTGAGCTCGTGGCCGCCAATCTCCATGTAGAGGAAGTTCTCGTTCCCCATCGGCTCCACGACCGTCACGTCGGCCGCGTTCCGACCCGATTCGACGACCTCGATGTCCTCCGGCCTGACACCGACACTGACCCGTTCGTGTCCGTCGACCGGCTCCGAGTCGTCGAGCTCGTACGCGAACCCCCCGGGACCCGCAAGGGTACCGTCTTCCACGTCGGCCGTAAGGAGGTTGATGCTCGGCGATCCGATGAAGTCGGCGACAAACCGGTTCACAGGCGAGCGGTACACCTCCTCCGGCGACCCGACCTGCTGGAGTACACCGCCGTCCATCACGGCAATCCGATCGCCCATCGCCATCGCCTCCGTCTGGTCGTGGGTGACGTACACCGTCGTCACGTCAAGGTCGGCCTGTAGCTCCTGTAGCTCGGTCCGCATCTCTGAGCGGAGCTTGGCGTCGAGGTTGCTGAGCGGCTCGTCCATCAGGAACACAGACGGCTCTCGAACGATCGCCCGTCCAAGGGCCACGCGCTGCTGTTGCCCCCCGGAGAGTGCCTTCGGTTTCTCGTCGAGCAACTCGCGTATCCCGAGCATTTCGGCGACGTCCTCAACTTTCGCTTCGATCTCGTCGCCGGTCAGCTTCGTCGAGAGCTTCAGCCCGAAGCCGATGTTACCCCGGACGGTCATGTGCGGGTACAGCGCGTAGTTCTGGAACACCATGGCCACGTCCCGTTCGCTGGCCCGGTACTCCGTGACATCCTCGCCGTCGAACCGTATCGTCCCCGCCGTCGCGTCCTCAAGACCGGCGAGACAGCGGAGCGTCGTCGACTTCCCGCAGCCGGACGGCCCGACCAATACGAGGAACTCGCCGTGGTCGATATCGACGGAGAGGCTCTCCACGGCAACCACGTTCTCGGTTCCGGAGTCGTACACCTTGTCTAATTCCGTGATGTTGATTCCTGACATTGGTTACTCTTTGAGCGACCCCGCGAGGATGCCACTGACGAACTGTTTCTGTAGCACTAAGAACAACACGACCATTGGAACGATGGCAAGCGTCGCCGCCACCATGATCTGGTCGTAGTAAATCCGCTGGAACCCGGTCAGCTGCGCCAGTCCGATGGGGATGGTGTACATGTCTGCCGACTCGAGGATCACGAGCGGGTACAAGAACAGGTCCCACTGGAACAGGAACAGGATGATCGCCAGCGCGGCCAGCGACGACCGCATTGTCGGTAAGGCGATCCGATAGAATATCTGGAACTCCGTCGCACCGTCCATCCGGGCGGATTCGAGCAGCGCGTCCGGGATCGATTTCATGTTCTGCCGCATGAGGAAGATTCCGATGGGGTTGGCCGCCCACGGGAGGATGATCGCCCGGAAGGTGTTTGTCCAGTCCAGCTGTGCCATCAGCAGGAACAGCGGGATGACGAGCAGCTGGATCGGCAACACGAGCGTCGCCAAGATCGTATAGAAGATCGGTTCCTTGTACTTGAACTCGTACTTGGCGAACGCGAAGCCACCCATCGAACACAACACGAGCGAGAGCAGCGTGTAGACGACGGCGATGAAGACGCTGTTCCGGATCGTACGGACGAAGTCGAGCCGCTCCTGTAGTGCCGCGAAGTTGTCGAGGAATGCGGTGCCGGGAATCAACCGCGGCGGGAACTGGAGGAACTGCTCCTGTGGGAGCGTCGCCGCCACCAGCATCCAGTACAGCGGTACCATCATCACCACAACCATCGTGATGACGAAGGCGTAGGTGAGGAACCGCCAGACCGCGTCCTTCCGGCGTTGATCGCGCATCAGTCCTCACCCCCGAGCTTGATCTGGATGATTGAGAAGATGCTAACGACCACCACGAACACGACCGTAAGCGCACTCGCATAGCCGAGGTTGAAGTTGACGAACGCCTGCCGGTAGATGTACTGGACGATCGTGATTGTCGCGTTCGTCGGGCCGCCGCCAGTGATGACGTACGGCTCGGCGAACAGCTTGAACGTCCCAATCGTCGACAACACGACGACGAATAGCAGCACCGGTTTAAGCTGCGGGAGCGTGACGTAGCGGAACTTCTCCCACCGGTTCGCTCCGTCGATCTCAGCCGCCTCGTACAGCTGCTGTGGGATCGTCTGGAGACCAGCGAGGAGGATAATCATATTGTACCCCGTCCACCGCCACGTCACCGCGGCGATGATCGTGTTCCGAGCCCAAAACTCACTGGTCAACCACGGTATCGGACCGAGCCCGACACCGGAGAGGACGTAGTTCAGGAATCCCAGCTGCTCGTTGAAAAGCAGCAGGAACACCGTCGAGTACGCGACGAGGTTCGCCGAGACCGGCAGCGCGATCGCGGTGCGGAACACTCCCTTGAGACGCATGAACGAGGCGTTCAGCGCGAGTGCGAGCGCAAGTGCAAGCCCAATCATAAGCGGGACCTGAACCGCGAGGATGTACGAGGTGTTGAACATCGACTGCCAGAACAGATCGTTGCCGAGCAGGCGGGCGTAGTTCCCGAGCCCGACGAAATTCAGCTGCGCGATCTGTGGAATCTCGACGTACAGCGGGCCGAGGTCGATCCAGAACAGCGATCCTTCGCCGACGCCCTGATACTCGAAGAACGACAGATACAGCGTGTAAAACACCGGGAAGGCGAGAAACAGCCCGAACAGTACGAAGAACGGTGCGATGAACAGGTACGCGACGCGCGGCAGCGCCGGCATCGCCGCCGTCAGATCCTGCCTGGCGAACCGCACTCTGTCCCATCCCGGTCGCGCCGCTCGTCTGAGCCGTCTCCCGACGCTCTGTATCCTCGCCCGGGCGCGTCGGCGGTACGTCTGCTCGACGCGGTCGTTTGTCTCGTCAGAAGTGGCCATTCGATCGGTCCCTCCGAGTTACGCGAGGTCCCGATCGGTGTTCTCGGCGACAGTCTCCGCGGCCGCCTGGACGGCTTCTTCGGGCGACTGCTCGCCGTTGATCATCCGCTGCAACTCGGTCTCGATGGCCTGTGACACCTCTGGCGTGTCCGCGGTAAACCGGTATCCGGGCGCGTCCTGTGCGACCTCAGCGAAGAGCGCTCGTGCGGGCTGACCGTCGTAGAAGTCCAGTTCCTTGTCGAAAACCGGGTCGTCGTAGGTGGTCTCCAGCGCCGGGAAGAGACCGTACTCGTCATACATCGCCAGCTGCATCTCCTTGGTCGCCAGCGAGAACTCCATGTAGTCCCACCCACGCGCATGGGCCTCGTCGGACACCTGGTCGGCGATCATAAGGTTGGAGCCGCCCCAGTTCGACGCGCGCGGCCCGCCCGACTCCAGCGCGGGGATCTTGAACACTCCCCAGTCGCCCGCGGTGTCGGGAAGCTCGGCCCGCAGAGTCCCTTCCATCCACGCCGCCGAGGGGAGCGAGGCGATCGTCGCGTCGCCGTAGGCGCTGAACCAGGCGGACGTCCATCCTTCAATGTTGGCCGCGATATCGGCGTCATAGATCTCCTTTATATTGCGGGCCACACGGAGCGACTTCTCGTTGTGGATGTTCACCTCGCCGCTCTCGAGGAAGGGCTCGCCGGACAGCTGGCGGAACTGATACCGCCAGACGCCGGAGAGGTCCCCCTCAGGGAGGTTGAGCATATACTGGTCATCCGGGAGCTTCTGGCCCTCCTCGATGAACTCCTCCCACGTCTCGATGCTGTCCGGGTCGATATCGTGTTCGTCGTACACCGACCGGCGGTAATACACCGCCGTGGGACCGGTGTCCCACGGGAGCGCGTAGATGTCGCCGTCGACGGTGAGGGCCTCCCACTTCCCGGAGACGAAGTCGTCCTGAACGCCCGCTTCCTCGATCTCGTCGGTGAGCGGCGCGACGGAGCCCGTGTCGATGAACGACGGGCCGTCGACGGACTCCAACATGGAGACCGCCGGCGCGCCGGAGCCCGAGAGCAGGTTCGTCTGGAGTCGGTCCTTCATCGCGGACCGACCGAACTCCTCGACGGCAACCGTCGCGTCGTTCTCGGACTCGTACTCCTCGGAGGTTATCATCAGCGCTCGCGCGGCAACATCCCACCCCCACACGTTGATCTCCGACGCCATGCCGTTGCCGCCGTCGCTCTCGTCGCTGCCGTCGCTCCCGTCACTGCCGTCGCTCCCGTCGCCGCCGTCTCCCCCACTTCCTGGGTCGCCGGTTCCGATACACCCTGCGAGTCCCGCGAGCCCCGCGAGTCCCGCGCCTTTCATGAGTCTACGTCGCCCGTATTGGGCGTAGTTTGGTTTGTTAGTCATGATCGAACCTGACTATCAGTCTCTTGCGTTACAGCTATATAAAATTACTGGGCATTTGTCCTAAAAACGGCTCAGAACCGCTTCATTTGTGTTTTCACGAGGTGAACAGAGGCGATATATATGCGTTTTTTCGAATTTGTTCCGTCCGAACCCAATAGTGTGAGCATAATGTAATTAATTTATAGACTACAATCATAATATAATACTCTTATCGGTGACTGTGTTCTCCTATACTAAACAAGTATTATACCGCTGTCTCTCATACCACTCTCAGAAACGATGGGAGATACGGACACCATCACTGTTCAGGCGACGGAGACGTCCATGCAGATCGTCGAGGAACTATACGACCGTGACGGCGCCGGAGTCACCGAGTTAGCCGACGCGATGGACGTCTCGAAAAGCGCGGTTCACAACCACCTCTCGACGCTCCGTACGCTCGGTTACGTGAAGAACACCAACGGGACCTACGAGCTCACCCATCGATTCCTGCGGATCGGGTTCGGGACGAGAGAACGCAATCCCGTCTATCAGGCGGCGCAAAGCGAGATACGAAAACTGGCGCGGAACACAAACGCGGTCGCGAACCTCGTGGTTCCGGAGAACGCGGACGCCGTCTATCTACATCGAATCGGCGCCCGAGACCACCCGATCTCGATCGGTGGGAGCGTCAAGCTCCATGCCGCCGCGGCCGGCAAGGCGATCCTCGCGTTCCGGTCGGCGGACGCGGTCGACGAGTACGTCGGCCGTCACGGCCTCGACCCGAAAACCGACCGGACAGTGACCGACCGGGCGACGCTCCGCTCCGAACTTCGGTCTATCAGGGACCGGAACATCGCGTTCGACCGCGGCGAACTCGACCCGGACTGGCAGTGCGCCGCCTCCCCCGTCGTCGTCGACGGCGACCCTGTGGGCGCGGTCAGCGTCTCCGGCCCGTCAGACGAGATGCAGGGGAAGCGGTTGGAGGAAGACACAGCCGGACTCGTCTCCAGCGCCGCGAAGACTATTGAACTCGAACTGTTGTGACGCGGCGCGACCGCGCTCAACACGGTTTAATTTAATACCCCTCCCCGAAAGATACTCGCCATGCGAACCGACCGACTCGACCGGATCACGGACAGCGGCGTGATCGCCATCCTCCGCGGCGTCGGCGTCGAAGAGGCCCCGGCGGTCGCCGACGCCGTCACCGACGGCGGCGTGACGGCCCTGGAGGTGACGGCGGACACGCCGGACGTGACGGCCGCGATCGAGGCGGTCGCCGAGCGCGTCGACGACGCCGCGGTCGGGGTCGGCACCGTCCTCGACGCGGAGACCGCCCGCGCGGCGCAGCTCGCCGGCGCCGAGTTCGTCGTGACGCCGACGGTGAACCGAGAGGTGATCCGGACCGCGAACCGGTACGGGACGCCGATCGCGGCCGGCGCGTACACGCCGACAGAGGCGATCGAGGCGTTCGAGGCCGGCGCGGACTTCGTGAAGGTGTTCCCGGCGAAGACCGGCGGTCCCGCCCACGTCGCAGCGCTCGGCGGGCCCCTCTCGCAGGTCCCGCTCGTCCCGACCGGCGGCGTGACGGCGGACGACGCCGGCGCGTACGTCGAGGCTGGCGCGGCGGCGGTCGGGGTCGGCGGCGCCATCGTCGATCACGACGCGATCGAGGCGGGGGCGTACGACCGGATCGCCGCGAACGCGCGGGCGGTGGTCGAGGCCGTGTCGGCCGCGCGGGAGTGAACCGGGTGGCTCCGACTCGACGAGGGGAGGTCCCGACCCGACACGCACATATGCCGCCGCGAACGTCGTTCGGGTATGCGTAAGTCCGGACGGGTGTTCCTCGCCGGCGTCGCGGCGGCGGGCGTCGCGGTCGGACTGTTGCTGTTGGTCGGGGCGCCGACCTCGCTGGTCCCGACCGGCGCGCTCGGCGCGGCGATCCCCGTGGCGCTGACGTACGCCGTGATGACAGCGGCCGACGACGACGCTCAGTAGTCGCCGAGCACGCCGAGCCGCCGCGCTCGGCGTGTCGCCAGCTGGAAGATGAGGTATCCTCCGGCGAGGTAGCCCCCGGCGACCGCGACGAGCAGCGCCAGGTCGGCGGGCGGGAACTCCCACAGTCGGGTCCCGTCGACCATCGCGCGCTGGAGCATCGCGCTGCCGTGCGCCAAGGGGAGGACGCGCGTCCACGGGAGATCGAAGACGGGCGCCGAGATCAGCCCGACGAACCCGAACTGGAGGAGGTTGAGCCAGTTGCCGATCCGCTTGTACAGCACCGTCACGCCGCCCGCGGCGAAGCCGAGCCCGAGGACCGAGACGATCGACAGCCCGGCGACGGCGACCACCGTCACCGGCGCGAGGCTGAGCCGCGTCCCGGTCGCGAGGAGCATCACGGCGAGGATCACCGCGCTCGTGAGGAAGGTGCGCACCACCTTCGCGACCCCCTTCAGCAGGGCGACGGGCGCGAAGCCGAACGGCGTGGTGATGTGGCGTTCGAGGGTCCCCCACTGCACTTCGCTGCCGATGTCGTTCGACACCGAGGAGTACGCGCCCACCGACAGCGTCCACAGGAAGTAGCCGACAACGATCCCCTCGATCGAGTCCGCCAGCGCCTGTCCGGCGAGCAGCTGCCCGCCGAGGAACAGCGCGGCGAAGAAGAACAGCGACACCACGATCCCGCCGATCGCGTTGGCCGGGTACCGCACGAAGATCAGGAACTCCCGATAGAGGACCGCCCGCGCCAAGTGGTAGTAGGTGGCCGGCCGGGGCTCGTCGTCCGGCCGCACTCCGTCGCCGGGTTCGGCCGCGGCCGCGCCGCCCGGATCCTCCGGCGGGCTCGTGTCCGCGCTCATCGCCGGTCACCCCCGGACGGGGCACCGAGGTCGCTCCCCGTGCGTTCGAGGAACACCTCTTCGAGGTCGGGCTGGACCGTGCGGATGTCCGAGACGGTGACGCCGGCCGCCCGCAGCGCGTCGGTCAGGTCGTACAGCCGGTCGCCGCCGGCCGCGACCGTCACCGCGGGCGGGCGCGCCTCGCGGTCGACGTCGAGGACCTCGAACGCCTCGCGGAGGCCCGCGACCGCCTCGGCGTCGAGGTCCGGGCTGGCCACGCGCACCGCGTCGCTCGCGGCCGCGCCGAGCAGCGCCTCCACGCTGTCGTCCGCCACGATCCGCCCGTTCGACAGCATGACGACGCGGTCGCACACCGCCTCGATCGTCGTCATGTCGTGGCTGCTGACGACGATGGTGAGCCCCTCCTCGACCGCCAGCCGGCGTAACTCGGCCCGGAGCGTCCGCGCGCTCTCTACGTCGAGCCCGAGCGTCGGCTCGTCGAGGAAGACCAGCTCCGCGCCGCCCGCCAGCACGCTCGCCAGCGACACCTTCTGTTTCATGCCGCGCGAGAGGTCCCGAACGGGCGTGTCCGCCTTGTCGGCCAGGTCGAGCCGGTCGAGCAGGCGGTCGTGACGCGCCGCCACGGAGTCGGGGTCGACTCCGCTGATCGTCGCGAAGTACCGGAGGTTCTCCCGGACCGTGAGCCGCCAGTAGTCGTTGCGCGCGCCCTCCAACATCGCGTCCACGTCGGCGTAAGCTGCGCGGCGGCCGTCGCCCACGTCGTTACCGAACACCCGGACCGACCCCGCGTCGGGGACGACGATGCCCAGCGCGCACTTGATCAGCGTCGTCTTACCCGCGCCGTTCGGTCCGAGCAGCCCGACGACGGAGCCGCGCTCGACCGCGAGACTCACGTCGTCGACCGCCGTCACCGCGTCGTCGCCGTCGCCGAACCGCTTGGTGAGCCCCTCGACCGCGAGGGCGGGCGGGCCGGTCAGCCCGTCCGTCGACGCGTCGTCGTCCGCGCTCCGGGTCTCGTCGCGCTTGCGGGGACCATCGCTCGCGCTCGCCGCGCTCCGTGCCATTGATCCGGGGTACGAGCCGAGCGGGGATATATCCGCGCTCGCGCCCCAACGCGGACATGGACCTCGACCAGTTCGCGGCGGACGCCCCCGACGACGACGCGCCCGGCGACGCCCGCGTCTGCGTCGTCGCGACCCAGCCGGACACCTTCGAGCGCTGTCGCGCCGGCTTCTACCCCGCGCCGCGCTCGTACGACCGCACCCGCGCCGACTTCGCGTACATGGCCTTCTACCGGACCGAACCGGTGTCGGCGGTCACGCACTACGCCCGCGTCACGGCCCGCACCGAGCAGACCCGCGGTGAGCCCGGCCCGATGGACGAGGCCGACTGGAAGGCGCTCATCGACCCGTTTTCGGAGGAGCGCGTGGTCGTCGTCTTCGAGTTCGACGACCTCGTGCCGCTGGAGCGCCCGGTCGAGAACGACCTGAACGGCGTGCGCGGCGCGTGGTACTGCGCGGTCGACGACCTCCGCGAGGCCGGGACGCTGTCGGCGCTGCGCGAGCGGGCGGAGACCTGACCGGCCGGTCGTGATCACCGGCTCTACTGAGATACGCCGCGACGGCCGGGCGGACCCGCGAGACGGCACCTGAGCAGACCGAATTTTATTATCGACGAGACTCAGGGCGTTCACGATGCGGTACGGTGCCCTCCTCGCCCTCTGCGTGGTACTCGCGGGATGCGGCGGGTCGCTCGGACTCGGGTCGGCGCCGGCAGACGACGTCTGCCGCGGGGCCACGGGGGCCGAGACTCCCGAGTCGGTAGCCAACACTGCGCCTCCCGACGCCTCCCGGGTCGAGGTCCGAGGTGACGGAGACAGGCTCCCGGTGAACGCCACCGTGGTCTGGCTGCGCGTGCTCGACCTCCACGGACTGTCGCCCGCGGAGGTTCCCGCCCCTGTTGTCAGGGTCGCTCCGGCCAGCGAGCAGACCTTCTCGCAGACCGATCTGGACGGGAACATGGACCGCTTCGGCAACCTAATCGGGTTAAACGAGAACCAGAGTCGAGACGTGACGCTGACCAGCCCCGACGGCTACGTCGCTCCCCCGGATTTCACCGACGGTAATTACTCGAGAGTGAACGTGGGGATCGGCGGGGACGACCCCGTCGCTGACGTCGAGGCCACGCTCGCCCACGAGTACGTACACGTCGTCCAGATCGAGACCGATTTCTGTTTGACCGACGAGGAACTGACACAGGTTCAGGCGAACGTCTCACCGGGGATGTTCGCCGCCGTCCGCGAGGGGGCCGCAGAGTACGTCGCCGATGTCTACGCCGAGCGCTACCTGGAGGGGATCGATCTCAGGGCCGAGCGCCGGGCGGCCTACGAGCGGGCCAGACCGAACGCCTGGAAGCTGTCCAGGGCCGGCTACTATTACGGCTATCGCCACGTCGCGGCCCGCGCCGAGTCGCCGCGACAGCTGCCGGCCGTGTACGAGACGCCCCCGGAGACGACGGAGCAGCTCGTTCACGGGCTGCGACCCGACGAAGCGCCGCCGGTTCCCCTGTCAGTCCGAGCCGGAGAGAAGTGGCAATCCCGCGGGACCGTCGGTGAGCTCCGCCTCCAGGTCGCGCTGACGGAGGGGGTGGCAGAATCGAGCGCTGCCGAGGCCGCGGCGGGGTGGGGCAACGACACGCTCCTGCGGCGCGGTGACGACTACGTCTGGATCGTGCGGATGGACGACGCCGCGAACGCCTCCGATCTCGAAACGGCGCTGGAGTCCCACGTCGACGGGCTCGCGGCCGCCACCGATCCGATCGGCCGACCGTCGGACATCGCATACCGGGTCGTGCGGGTGGACGAGGAGACGCTGGGGCTCGTCGTCGGTGAGTCAACGACCGTCGAGAGCCTCCGTATTTCGGCTGAGGGCGAGGCGGTAAACGTCTCCACCGAGGCCGCGTAGCCGCCGGCCTCGGCGGCGGTTCGGTTTCGAGCGCGCCCCTCGACCGTGCGTCGCCTCAGTTCGTATTGAGGGTCGGGTCGAAGAGCGTCTCGACCCGGCAGTCGAAGTGTGCGGCGAGTTTGAACGCCAGTTCGAGCGAGGGGTCGTACCGCTCGCGCTCGATCGCGTTGATCGTCTGGCGGGACACGTCGACGGCGTCCGCGAGGTCGGCCTGGCTGAGACCGCGTTCCTCTCGGCGCTCCCTGACGCTGTTTTTCATCTGTATCGTAACCAGCCGTAGGTGAGCGCGAACAGTCCCGACTGGACCGCGATCGCCAGTAGCGCCCCGTCGAACGCCGGCGGCGGCGTGTACACGTCGATCTCCGAGAGGACCACCATCGTCGGCCAGAGCAGGATCATCCCCAAGGTGAAGACGGTCGCAGCGAGGGCTATCGCCCGGCGTTCGAGCGCGCGGTCGCGCTCGTCGAACAGGGGGACTGAGGTCCCCTGCCAGACCGCCAGAAAGCCGGCGAACCCCGCCCAGTACAGCGCGACTCCCACGACGGGGTACCCGACAGACTCAGCGGAAATAAACCCGAGGGTCCCGGCGAGGACGCTACCGGCCATCAGCCGGCGGTACCGGCGGATCCGGGCCTGTCTGGACGAGCCGCTCACGGCAGCAACCTCCGGACGCTCCAGTACAGGCCCTGTGCGGCGTCTCGGAGGGCCCCGGTCAGCGACAGCCCCGCGTCGGGGTCCGCGGCGGGCTCAAACTCGGTCCAGAGAGCGGACGCCGTGACGCGGCACACCGCTCCCGTGTGGACCCGACGACCGTCGGCGTCGCCGACCCGGAGGAGCGTCGCGCCGTCGGTGGCCCCGACGACGCGATAGACGCCGGGGTCGTGATCGCCGTCAGTGGGGCGGTAGTGTGCGCCGACGTCCACGGTCAGCACCCCTGTGACGCCACGGTCCCGTCGTGATCGACCAGCTGTGAGAGGAGGGCCGGCAGCGCGATCCAGCACGCGGCCGAGACGGCGAACGCGACCACGAGGCCGTCGATCGGCCCGACGGCGAGCCGGTCTTCGAAGTGGACGAGAGGGGTGATGGCGACGCCGCCCACGAGCAGCTGGAGGTACCAGGGCAGCGCCTCCAGCGTCGCGTGGTCGCCGAGCCGCCGTTCGATGGCGAATCCGGCCGCGAGTACAGCCACGAACACGGCGATATTCGCGAGGAGTGCGGTGGCCATCAGCGCTCACTCCCGTCAACGGCGGTGGTTCCCTGTCGATGCGTTCGAGAGCGGAGATCGTCGTTCATTGGTGGTTTCCGGTAAATCGGCGGCGTCGTAAAGCGCTCTCGCTCTTATGTAGAACTACGGAAAGCCCCCATAACAAGGCAGTCAATGGTGATATCGACGGATGCGCCTGTGAGATTCAGCGATCTAATGATCCCGAATGTATGAGCGGCCTGCTCCAAGCCTTGCTTGGACAGGCCGCGGAACTTCCGCAGCCACGGTTGAACAAGCGAAAACAGACATTCTGCCTGATTAATGTGGACTCCGTCAGGCGATACGTACCTCTCTTTGTGGACGACCGTTCGGTGATCCCGATCCATCTCGCGGTACGCTTGGAGTCCATCTGTCCAGACCTCTCCCAGCCGCTGGGAGAGGTCTTCAGCTTCCTGAATCACTGGCTCAAGATCGCCTTCGTAGTCGATCCCACGCTGTCCGCGAATCACACGAAGCGAGTCGCGGCACGCCGCGACGAGCGTCAATTGGTCACCGTGACGCCCTCGCCAGCGTGATCGGCCAGTGCGCGACGAGCCGCCGCGAGAACGGCTGTTTCGCGGCGGCTCTTGACCTTTGTACCCCGAACAGACTTTGCCAGATTCGTCGACCTGTGTCGGCCCATCAGAGGTCTGAGCAAGCAGCTCCCACGTAACGGGGAAGCCGCGCTGAACCGCGGCTTCCACCTCCCGAATCGCCGTGTGAACGGTTTTGTAAGCGCGACCGAGCAGCGGCGCAATTTGGTTGATACTCAGCAGCGTATCTGCGTAGAGAGTGAAAGCGAGAAGCACCTCACCGCAGGAGAGGTGCTTCTCGTGAAATGGCGTTCCATGGGTGTACACTGGCTTAAATTCGCAATTACGACACCGAACTCTGTCGTGTTTCTCCCACGTCATAATGCTCTGGTGACCACAGCGAGGACAGGATGTATTCTCCCAGAACTGCTTGAGCCGCCGCTCGATGCGGGCATCGAGCGGCTCGGTGTTGATCTCGATGACTCCGAGCTCGATCAACTGCCGAAACATCCCGCCAAACGCTGACTCAGTGGAAGACATATCTCCCGATTACTGGCGACTTAGTGTAATCATACGGGCTTTCCGTGTTTCTACATAAGAGCGAGCGTACTTTACACCTTAGTATTAAATGTGTTGGTCAGTCGGAACGAGCCGGAGAAAGAGGTCCTAAGCAGTCGATGGTCTCGACGAAACCGCCGTTCGGAGGGGCGGCACGCGCTCGCCGTTCCGCTCCGCTGACGACACCGCTCCGTTCTCAGCGAGCGGTCCCCGTCTGTCTCTGAGAACGGTGGCGGGGCGAGAACGCCGGACCGCAGTCGCCGTTATCCGCCGTCGGCGCGCACCGAAGGCGTCGCGGCCGCGTCGACGCGCGCGATCCGGTCGTGCGCAGCGGGCGGCGTCGTGGCGTGCTCGGGGTGGAGACACGCGAACAGCGCCTCCAGCGAGTCGACGAGCCGGTGGCTCGGGCGGTTGAACAGCCCGTTGCCGTCGACAGCGTAAGCGCGGTCGCGGCGGACCGCTGCGAGGTCGTCGAAGCCGGGCCGCGCCGCGAGGTCGCCGACCGCGTCGACGGCCCGGTCGCGGTCGAAGCCGCAGGGCGCGACGACGAGGGCCTCGGGGTCGACCTCGCGCACGTCGTCCCACGCCACCGGCTCCGAGGGGCCGTCCGGCTGGAACGACGGGTCGCCGCCCGCGAGTTCGACCATGTCGCGAACCCAGTGGCCCGCGCGGATCGGCGGGTCGGTCCAGTCGAGGACGGCGACTCGGGGGCGGCCCTCGTCGGCGACCGCGCGCTCGGCGCGCTCGCGGACCGCGTCGACGCGATCGCGGAGGTCGCCCCGGAGCGCGCTCGCGGCGTCGGTCGCGTCGACCGCCTCGCCGATCCGCACCACGTCGTCGAGCGCGTCGGCGAAGGAGTGCGGGTCGCACGCGAGCACGTCGGGCGCGGGGTCGAGCCGCTCGGCGGCCGCGCGGACCTCGCTCGCGTCGACCGCGCAGACGTCGCAGGTCGCCTGCGTGACCAGCAGGTCGGGGTCGAGGGCCGCGAGCCGCTCCTCGTCGAGGTCGTAGACCGCGCCGTCGACCGCGCGCATCTGTTCGTCGATGTCGGCGGCCGAGCGGTCCGCGTGGTCGACGACCGTGCTCGTCAGCGTCGGTAACTCGCGGGCGGCGGGCGGGTGGTCACAGCTGTGAGAGACGCCGACCGGCTCGACGCCGAGCGCGAACAGCGTCTCCGTAGCGGAAGGCAGCAGTGAGGCGACGCGCATGCCCGAAAGAACGCGCTCGACGGGCAAAAGCGAGGGGGCCGGCCCGCGCTACCGGGCGGGGAGCCACGCGAGGAGGGGCCGCGAGACGACGTAGCCGGCGTACAGCAGCGACGCGACCGCCAAGGCGGCTGACGCCGTTGGAACCACCGCGCCGTCGGGGCATCGAGCGTGTTTAGCAGCGTGACGGCGAGCAGGGTACTCAGGAGGACGAACCGCGCGTCGCGCCGATCCGTGCCCGGCCGTGGAACGGAGCTGGTGAAAATGGTCGGTGGTTTCGCGGTCGACGCGACGCCTACTCCGTGACGGCCTCAGCGGTCGCCGTCGCGTACGCGGCCGCGAGGTCGCCGTTCGGCAGGGCGTCGAGCGCGGCCCCGCAGCCCCACCGGACGCGGTCGCGGCGCTCGCCGGCCGGGAGCTTGTTCGTCGCTACCGTCTCGGCCGTGTCGAGGGCGGCCCGCGCAGTCGGCTCGTCGCCCTCGGCCGCCGCGGTCGACGCCGCGACGAGCAGCTGTTCGAGGCTCGCTCGCACGTCGTGAGGGACCTCGTCGGCGTCGGTCACGAGTTTGCTTCCCTGTCGGGTGTCTCGCCGAGCGTCGCGAGCGCGAACTCGGTGCTGCTGCCGAGCGGGTCGGTCGCGGTCGGCGTCTCGACCTCGGTGAACCCCGCGGCGCGGAGCTGGTCGAGCGTGCGCTCGCGGCCAGGTGCGGAGAAGAACATCTCGCCGCCCATCCAGCCGCGCCGGACCGTCTCGAAGCGGCCGCCCGGCAGCGTCGTGAGGAGTCGCCCGCCGGGACGGAGGACGCGGGCGAACTCCGCGTACACCTCGGGGTGGCGCTCCCGCTCGACGTGAAACACCGCGTGGTACGCCGTGACCGCGTCGAAGCGGTCGGCCGCGAACGGGAGCGCCGACATCTCGCCGTGGACGAGCCGGGCCTCGGGGACGGTCTCTCGGGCGAGGTCGAGCCCCCGGCGAGAGATGTCGATCCCAACGCTGCCCGGCGGGAGGTTCGCGAGCGTGCGCGCGCCGTCGCCGCAGCCGACGTCGAGGACGAGCGGGTCGCCGTCGCCGACCGCGGGGTCACTTGCCAGCGCGTCGAGCAGGTCGTCGATCAGCGCCGCGTCCGAGCCGTCGGGGTCGCGGCGGGCGGCGTACGTCTCGGCGACCTCGTCCCACGCGCGGCGCACCGCGTTGCGGTCCATACCGACGTGACGGGCGCGAGCGGCTTGATTTCGTCGGCGGTCGGGGCACGCTGGCGCCGGCGGTCGGGGCACGCTGGCGCCGGCGGTCGGGGCACGCTGGCGCCGGCGGTCGAGGCACGCCGGCGCCGCCGCTCGGCGTTCCGGGCGCGCGAAAAGATTGTCGGGGTTCGAGGCGGGGTCGTGCCCGACCGCGTCAGTCGTCGGCCGGGGCGCGCGGCTCCGCCGGGGGCTCGGGCTCCTCCGTCTCACCCGCCGGCTCGTCGACCGCGTCGGCGTCGGGGATCGCGTCGGGTTCCTCGTCCGCCTCCTCGGATCTGTGGCGTGCCCGGACCTCCTCCCAGGTCATCGCCTCATCGTAATGGTGGCACATGGCAACTATTGACAAGGTCTGTTCGCTCATAAGCGTTACGTCGGTTAAGCGGGGTGAGAGCCCGCAAAGCGCGGTGTCGACGGGACGGACAGATCGGCCCGGGCGCCGAACTGACGGTCGCGGACGCCGGGCCGATCGGCGGGGGCGTCGACCGTAACGCCGGCTCAGTCGTCGGCCGGGGACGGAGTCGTCGCGTCGGCGCCCGCGTCGGGCGCGGGCCCGGCGACCGCCTCGGCGACCTTCTCGATGGGGTGCGGCGGGGCCGCGGCCGCGGCGTCGCGGTCGCCGAGCTGTGACCGGCAGGAGGCCCCGGGGGCGGTCACCGTCTCGCCGTCGCTCTCGTCGACCTGATCGAAGAGGATCCGACCGATCGCCGCCGAGAGGTCGTAGTGTTCGGACTCGTAACCGAACGACCCCGCCATCCCGCAACAGGAGGAGTCGAGCGGGTACACGTCGTAGCCGGCGCGCCGCAGCACGCCGACCGCGTGGTGGTCCTTGTTCGTCGCCTTCTGGTTACAGTGGCCGTGGTAGGTGAGCGACTCCGCGGGCGCGTCGAACGCCAGCCGCTCGTCCACGCGGCCGGCGTCGAGGTACTCCAAGACGCCGCACGCGGCGGCCGACACCGCTCTGACCTCGTCGCCGTCGAGCAGGTCGAGGTACTCGTCCTGGAACATCACCGCGTCCGAGGGCTCGACGAAGACGACCGACTGCCCGTCGCGGACGCGGGGCGCGAGCGCCGCGACGTTGGCCTCGGCGCGCTCGCAGGCCGCGTCGAGGAATCCCGTCGAGAACGCCGCGCGGCCCGAGGGCGCGAGGTCGTCCGGCACCTCGACGCGGACGCCGGCCGCCTCCAGCACCGAAACGGCGGCCTTGCCGGCGGCCGGGTAGCTGTAGTTGGTGTAGGTGTCGGGGAACAGCGCGACCGTGTCGGTCGCGTCGGCGGGGTCGACCGTCGAGCCCCCGCGCGCGTCGAACCACTCCTCGAAGCTCTCGGCGCGGAACGTCGGGAGCTCGCGGTCCGGGGCGATCCCCGCGACCGCGTCCATCACCTTGCGGGCGCCCGGGAGCTTCGTGGCCGCGTTTGAGAGCGGGGCGAGCGCGCTGCCGAGCGCGGAGAGGCGGTCGATGTCGCGGAAGATGCGCTCGCGGAGGCCCGCCTCCTCCCGCTCGTGGTGGTCGTGTTTCACCTCGGCCTTGAGCTTCGCGAGGTCGACCCCCGTGGGGCAGTCGCTCTTACACCCCTTACAGCCGACGCAGAGCCCGAGCACCTCCTCTTGGAACCGGTCGGAGTGGATCTCGTCGTCGTCGAGCTCCCCGCTGATCGCGGCCCGCAGCATGTTCGCCCGGCCGCGGGTCGACTGGACCTCCTCCTCGGAGGCGCGGTAGGTCGGACACATCACGCCGGAGTCGGTCTCTCGGCAGGTGCCGCAGCCGTTACACAGCTCGACGAGGTGCGAGAGCCCGCCCTCGTCGGAGAAGTCCAGCTCGGTCTGCGGCTCGATCGACTCGTAGGCGGGGCCGTACCGGAGGTTCTCGCGCATGTCCGTCTCGGCTGCGGTGTCGGGATAGCCCCGCTCGGCCGCGGTGTCACCGTCGACGTAGACGACCTTCCCGGGATTCATCCGCCACTCGGGGTCGAACGTCGACTTGAGTTCCTGGAACGCCGCCCACAGCGCTTCGCCGTACATCTTCGGGTTGAACTCGGTGCGCGCGAGCCCGTCGCCGTGTTCGCCCGAGAAGGCGCCGTGGTGTTCCAAGACGAGGTCGGTGACGTCCTCGGAGATGGAGTGCATCTTCTCGACGCCTTCCTCCTCTTTCAGCGAGAGGATGGGCCGGATGTGGAGCGTCCCGCTCCCGGCGTGGGCGAAGTACGCCGCCGAGGTGTCATGATCCGCGAGGACCGACTCGAACTGCCCGACGTACTCCGCGAGCTCTTCGGGCGGGACCGTGGCGTCCTCGATGAACGGGTACGGCTTCGGGTCGCCCCGCATTCTCATCAGGAGCGGGATGGCGGCCTTCCGGAGCTTCCAGAGGTCTTCTTGGGCCTCGGGGGCGTACGCCTCCAGTACGTCGAACGCGTCGCCCTCGGCGACGAAGTGCGCCGTCGTGTCGGCGATCGCGTCCGCGAAGTCGTCGACCAGCTCCGAGTCCCACTCCAGCATGAGCGCCGCGGCCGCGCGCTCCGGGATCGGCTCCGCGTACTGCGCGAACTCCTGTGACCCGGCCGCCAGCGAGAACACCTCGTCGTCCATCAGCTCGACCGCGCTCACGGGGAACTCCAGCGCCTCCGGGACCGCCTTCATCGCGTCGACCAGCGAGTCGAAGGCGTACAGCGCGAGCGCCGTCTCCTCGGGTCGCGTGACGAGCGACACCTCCGCCTCGACGATCGTCCCGAGCGTCCCCTCCGCGCCGACGAACAGCTTCGAGAGGTTGATCACCCGCTCGCCGTCGTCGTTCTCGTAGATCACCTTGTGGAGGTTGTACCCGGAGACGGAGCGCTTGAGGTTCGGGTACTTCTCGTCGATCGCGGCCTCGTTCGCCTCGACGAGCGCGCGGGTCGTCTCGTACAGCGCCGCCTCCCGGTCGTCCCCTTCGACGATCGCCTCGTACTCCGGCGAGTCGAGGACGACCTCACGGGTCTCGATCAGCGACCCGTCGGCGAGCACGACTGTCAGCTCCTCCGTGTACGCGTCGGTGATCCCGTACCGGACCGAGTGCGCGCCGGTGGAGTTGTTGCCGATGCCGCCGACGACCGTCGCCCGCGCCGAGGAGGCCGGATCCGGCGCGAACTTCAGCCCGTCCTCCGCCAGCCGGTCGTCGAGTCGGTCCTGAACGACCCCGGGCTGGACCACCGCCCTCCGGTCGTCCGGGCGCACCTCGACGATCCCGTCCATGTGCGTCGAGAAGTCGAGGACGACACAGCCCGGACCGACGCTCTGCCCGGCCAGCGAGGAGCCGGCCCCCCGCGGGATGACGGGGACGCCGTGGTCGGCCGCGACCGCCATCGCCGCCCGCACGTCGTCGATCGAGCGGGGGACGACGACGCCGGCGGGCCGGGCCTGATAGACGCTCCCGTCCGTGGCGTACAGCACCTGCGCGTACTCGTCGAACTGGACCTCGCCCGTCACGCGCTCGCGGAGGTCCGCCGCGAGCGCCCGATACGCGGGCACGTCCGGCCGATCGTGGCCGAGCGCGGCCGCCGACGTGTCCGGGGCAGGTGTGTCACCGCCCCTCGTGGGCTCGCTTGCCATGATAACGACCGGGGGAGAACAGAGAATAAACCTTTGTTCATGATAGTTTCGGCGGGGCGCGGTCGCTCTCGTCGCGTGTTGCCTCGCTGCGTCCGTCCGAGGCGTCCTTCTGCTGCGTCCGTCCGAGGCGTCCTTCTGCTGCGTCCGTCCGAGGCGTCCTTCTGCTGCGTCCGTCCGAGGCGTCCTCCGGCTTGCCGTCGGGATTTATGCCGTCGCCGCGACAGCACGACGCATGGAGATTCTCCACACGTGTCTCAACGTGGCGGACGCCGACCGCGCCGCGGACTGGTACGTCGAGCAGCTCGGGTTCGAACGCGCTTGGGAGTTCACGACCGCCGACGGCGACACGCGCAACGTGTACGTCGCCGGCGACGGCGGCGTCGAGTTCCAGCTGTCTGACACGGACGGCGCGGCGCCGAGCGCGGACGGCGACCGCTACGACCACGTCGCCGTCGGCGTCGACGACGTGGACGCCGCGTTCGAGACGATCGACCACCACGGCGTCGTGAAGGAGCCGGGCGACCAGCCGGAAGCGGGGGCCCGGACCGCCTTCGTGAAGGACCCGGACGGCCACGTCGTCGAGCTGATCGAGCCTCTGTGAGCGGTCGGGCACCGAAGGCGGCGGTGCGTCCGGACCGGACGACGCGCGTACTTCGGCGGTCACCACCCGTCGTCGTCATCGCCGGGCCACACGTCCACGTCGACGTCGTCGAAGAACGCGGACGGTCCTCGACGACCGCCCAGACCAGCACCGTGATCAGCGCGAGAACGAAGAGGCGGCCGAACCGCCCCGCGTCCTCCGTTCCGAGGGCGTGGCCGAACGGCACCGCGTAGCCCACCCACACCAGCAGCCAGCCCCATCGCCTGTTCGCCTCCGTCCCGTGGCGCGGAGCGCCACGTACCCGAGCCCGGCGACGGCGACCGTCACGGGGAGTCCCGGGAGCGAGGAGAGCCGAAAGAGCCAGAACGCCGCGACGAACGTCGACACCGCGACGACGTGGTGAACGAGCGCTCCCCACCTGCCGTCACCCATACTATTAGCGTGGCTCCGAATCGCAAAAAAAGCGGACGCCAGAACAGGGAGTGCGGCGCGCGACTCCTTACAGGATCCCGGCGGCCTCGGCCGTCTCGACGATGTCTTGGGCCATCTTGTTGGTCGCCTCGTCGACCATCTGGCCGTCGACGCTCACGGCGCCTTTGCCCTCCTCCATCGCCTCGGCGTAGGCGTCGACGATGCGCTTGGCGCGCTCTGCGGTCTCCGGGTCGGGCGCGAACACGTCGTTGCCGATCTCGATCTGCGATGGGTGGATCGCCCACTTGCCGTCGCAGCCGATCATGTTGGCGCGCTCGGCGGACTGCCGGAACCCGTCGGCGTCCTCGATGTCGGCGTACGGGCCGTCGAGACACGGCAGGCCGGCCGACTTCGCCGCCGAGTTACACTCGGAGAGCGCGTGGTGCCAGTAGTGGCCGGGGTACTCTGGGAACTGGCCGATGTCGAGCCCGGGCGTGCCCATCGCCGCGGAGTAGTCTCCCGGCCCAAAGATGATCGAGGAGAGCCGGTCGGAGGCGTGCGCGATATCGTGGACGTTGTGGATCCCCTCGCCGTCCTCGATCTGGGGCTCGAGGCCGATGGCGCCGACCTCCAGCCCGTTGTTCACCTCGACCTGCCGGAGCAGGTTCTCGACGGTGTGAATGTCGCTGGCGGACTTCACCTTGGGGATGATGATGTCGTCGATGGACTCGCCCGCGGCGCCGACGACGGTGATCACGTCGTCGTACCACCACTCCGTGTCGATCCCGTTCATCCGGAAGCTGAGGACCTTGTCGCTCCAGTCCTCCTCGCGGGCCGCCTCGATGAGGGGCTCGCGGGCGTCCGGCTTGGCGTTGGGAGCCACGGAGTCCTCGAGGTCGAGGAACACCTCGTCGGCGTCGCTGTCGGCGGCTGAGTGCATCATCTTCTCGTCGCTCGCCGGGGTCGCGAGCTGCGTCCGGCGAAGGGTAACGTCCGTCATCTGTGTCGAATCTATCACGCTCGTCCATGAAAATAAAGCTACCTTACGCGGGGTATTTTCGCCGGGTCGAAAACGAGTTAACGGCTACCGAGCCGCGGTCGCTACGGCTTGACCAGCACCTTGATCGCCTCGCGCTCGTCCATCAGCCGGTACCCCTCGGCGACGCCGTCGAGGTCGACCGTCTCGGTGAAGATCGGCGCGGGGTCGAGCGTTCCCTGTAGCACGTCGGCCATCAGCTCCTCGGCGTATGCGCGGACCGGGGCGACTCCGCCCGCGAGCGTGACGTTCTGTCCGAACATCCCGAACACGTCGAGCCCCTCCTCCTCGACGCCGTAGGGGACGCCGACGTACCCGATCGTGCCGCCGGGACGGACGGCGTCGATCGCGGTGTTCATCGCGCTCGCGGCGCCGACGCACTCCATCACGTGGTTCGGCCCGCCGTAGGTGAGCTCTCGGATCCGCTCGACCGCGGCCTCACCGCGCTCGGAGACGGTCTCGGTAGCGCCGAACTCCTCGGCGAGTTCGAGCCGGTCCTCGTGGTGGCCGACGGCGACGATGCGCTCCGCGCCGAGCCGACGCGCCGCGAGGACGCCGCAGAGCCCGACCGCGCCGTCGCCGATGACGGCCACGGTCGACCCCGCCTCGACGCCCGCGCTGACCGCAGCGTGGTGGCCGGTGCCCATCACGTCGGTGAGCGGGAGCAGCGAGCGGAGCGTGTCCTCGTCGTCGGCGTAGCGGTCGGGCACGCGCACGAGCGTCCCGTCGGCGTGGGTCGACCGGACGTACTCGCCCTGTCCGCCGCCGTTGTCGCCGCCCCAGGAGTCGCCGTTCTCGCAGGAGGTGTGGAGCCCCTTCCGGCAGAACTCGCACTCGCCGCAGGAGATCGCGAACGGCGCGAGCACCCGGTCGCCGGGCTCGACCGAGGTGACGGCCTCTCCGACCGCCTCGACGATCCCCATCGGCTCGTGGCCGACCGGGGAGCCGGGGTCGCGCTCGCTGTCGCCGCGGTAGAACCAGAGGTCGGAGCCGCAGACCGCGGTGTGGGTCACGCGGACGATCGCGTCCGTCGGCGCCTCGATCTCGGGCCGGGGTCGCTCTTCCACGCCGATGTCGCCGGGACCGTTGAAGACGGCTGCTCGCATACAGTTCGCTTCCGGCGCGGGCGGCAAAAATGAGAGGGTGACGGAAGTCGCTCGGGCGCGGACCGACCGACCGATCAGCCAGCGGTGCCGTTCGTCGGCGGCTGGCCGGGCCCCGGCTGCGTCGGGCCCGTGGATCCGCCGTCGCCGGGCGGCGTCCGGTCGTTCGTCACGAGGAAGTCCGCGAGGTTACCGATCAGCGCGTCGTTGTCGGCGCGCCTGGCGTTGTCCGGCGACAGGAAGTCGCTGTCGCCGATCATGACGACCTCGTCGTTGCGGACTAACAGCGGCGCGTCCGTGGGCGCGCGCGTCGTCGAGAGCTCGCTGCCCTCGATCGGGCGCAGCACGTCGGCGCCGCCGGCCGGCGTCCCGACGGGCGTCGCCGACGGGAACACCGCGCGGTCGACGCCCTCGGTCAGCGACGCGTCGCCGGTCGCCTCGGCGTACACGCGCTGGTAGTTCAGGTCGTTCTCTTCCATGTTGTACACGTACCCACTCTCGGTCGTGACGTCGAGCGTCGCGTCGAGAGACGCCGCGCCCGGCTGCGAGTACGCCGCGTCGGGCTCGGTGGCGAGCACGACGTGACCGCCGGACTCGACGAACGACTCGATCGCGTCGATCTCGTCCGGCTCGTAGTCGGTCCGGAACGTCACGAACGCGTCGGCCTCGGCGAGCCGCTCGCCGAGCTGGGTCGTCTCCTCGGCGCCGGGCCGCGCGGGCCGTCGCTGCTGGTCCGGATCGGGGACGTACACGCCCACCTCGTGACCGTTCTCGATGAGCGCGTTCGCGAGCGGCCGGATGTCCCGGTCGGCGACGCCGCCGCCGCCGAGCCCGATGAGGCTGAAGGGGAGCACCGGACGGGCGGTGGCCGGTTCGACGCCGGGGTCGACGAGGACGGTCTGGGAGCCGGCCGAGGCGTCCATCTCGACCGTCGCCTGCCCGGGCGTGTCGTTCGCGATCAGGTCTGGGTTCTGGTAGTGGTCGTTCTGGATCGCCGGTGCGGGCGCGGCGCCGTCGGCGGTCACGTAGCCGGCGATCGCGGCGCCGCCGGTGACCGCCGCGAGGGTCACGACGAACGCGGCCGCGAGGGGGGCGACGCGGGTCACGCGCCAACACCTCCGCTGAGCCGCGCCGTCTCGTTCCCCGGCGTCCCGCGCTCGGTCGAGGCCGCGCCGCCGGTCCGCACGTCGGTCTCGGAGAACCGCTCGATCGTGTCGACGTGCGGGACGGCGGGCGTGTACACGTACGTCGAGGGCATCGGCTTCACGTCGGCGTACCCGGGGTCGTTCGCGTGGATCGCGACGATCCCGGTGTCGGTCCGGACGAGGAAGGGGATGCCGAACTCCTGTCCGGTCTCGCGGGTGTCGACCGTGTACTCGCCGAGTTCCTCCTCGGTCGCAGCCGCGTGAATCGCCTCGTTGAGCGAGCCGATCTCATCGGCGAAGCCGTTCTGAACGGCCTCGGTACCGAGGTAGGTGTCGGCCTTCGCGACCTCCTCGCGGGGCATCTCGAACTCGTCGCTACGCTCGGCCATCATCGCGTTGATGAACGTGTCCGCGAGCGTCTGTTGTTCGGCCCACGCCTGCGTCGGGTTGCTTCCGGCCTTGTCGGGGCCGCTCGGTCCGAGCGCGGTCGACGACGCTCGGGGCGCGGGAGCGTTCAGGCCGATGCTGCCGACCGTCGAGGTCGGGAGCACGTAGATCTCGTCCGCAGGCGCCATCGCGTAGTAGCCGCCCGAGGCGCTGATCGACTGGACGCTCGCGATGACGGTCATGTCATCGCTCGTCCGCTGGACCGCTTTGTACATCCGCTCGGAGGCGACGGGCGCGCCGCCGGGCGTGTCCAGCTTGAGGACGACCGCGCCGACGGACTCGTTGGCGCGGATGTCCGCTAGTTCGCTCTCAACGTCGTCGGCGAGGGCCGTGTTGACGGGCCCCTCTATCTCGACGACGGCGACGGTATCACTCGGTTCGTTTGTCGCCGCGTACACGCTCGGAGCGAGCACGGCGCCGACCAGAGCCGCGGCCAGCACGACGACAGCCACCTGCTGTCGCGACGTGAGGGCCGTGGAGGGCTTGTCTGCTGACATCGCCGTCTTATACGATCGGCAACTGTATGATAAAAACAACGACTCCGGGACGACGACGCCGCGAGCGACGGGGGCGAGACGGGTGGGCAAACCCGTCGCGAGGCCGGGAAGCGATCGCGCCCGTCGCCTACGGCTCCAAGACGACTCGGAACCGCGCCTCGTTGTCGGCCATCCGGTCGTACGCCGCGGCGACATCGTCGAGCGCGAACGTCTCGATCTCCGGCGCGATGTCGCGCAGGGCGCTGAACTCCAGCGTGTCCTGCGAGTCGCGGGCGTGCCCCGAGCCCCACCCCTCGACGGCGCCCCGCGTCCCGACCAGCTGCTGGGCGTCGACCGACACCGGCTCGCCGGGGATCCCGGCGACGATCACCGAACCGTCGACCCCGAGCCCACCCACGACCGACTCGATGGCGTCGCTCGCGGGGGCAGTCGTGAGGACGACGCTCGCGCCGCCCAGCTCCGAGAGCCGCGCGGCCGGGTCCGACTCCGCGGCGTTCACGAAGTGGTCGGCCCCGAGGTCCCTCGCGAGCGGCTCCTTCTCGGGGGTACGCGAGATCGCGACCGTCTCGTAGCCGGCGGCGTGCGCGTACTGGACCGCGAGGTGACCGAGCCCGCCGACGCCGACGACGGCGACGAGGTCGCCGGCGCGGGCGTCGGAGTTACGCAGGGCGTTGTAGGTGGTGATCCCGGCGCAAAGCAGCGGGGCGGCGTCGACAGCGTCGAGGCCGTCCGGGATCGCCGCCAGCGCCTCGGCGGGGACGGTGGCGTACTCGGCGTAGCCGCCGTCGAACGTGAGCCCGGTGATCTCGGCATTCTCGCACTGAAGGAACTGCCCGCGGCGACACGGCTCGCAGGTGAAACAGTGGCCGCCGTGCCACCCCGCGCCGACGCGCTCGCCCGGCTCCCACGCGTCGACATCGGCGCCGACCGCGTCGACGCGCCCAGCGATCTCGTGGCCGGGGACGCGCGGGTAGTCCACGCCGGGATAGCCGCCCTCGACGACGAACTCGTCGCTGCGGCAGATCCCGCACGCCTCGACGGCGACCCGGACCTCGTCGGGGTCCGGTTCCGGCACGTCGCGCTCCACGAGTTCGAACTCGGCTCCGGGCTCCGGCACGACCGCGGCACGCATGGTGTCCGTCATCGGAACATGCTCCGGTCGAGACGATCAAGAAGCTGACGCCGGCGGCGATACGACCGGTCGGCGGCGGGGGGCGTCAGCCCTCAGATCCCGCCGGCGGCCATCGCGAACAGCGCGACTGCGATGACCGCGAACAGGCCGCCCACGCCCGCCTTGATCGTCCCGGTGTCCAGCGCGGTCGAGACGTACGGGGCGATCTGCCCGCCGAGCGTCGTCGCCGGGACCGTCCAGACGACCATGTTCCACGGCGTCGTCGCCAGGTCCATCGTGTGGCCGCCGACCAGTCCGCCGCCGAACACGTGGACGACGGACGCCAAGACGGCAGTCGTCGCGACGACGATGTGGTTGGTGCCGATCGCCACGCGGACCGGGACCTGCGTCCGGAGCATCGAGATGATCCCGAGCTCGCCGATCCCGAAGCCGGCGAGCCCCTGGAACACCCCGCCGACGCTGTAGTTGAGGAACCGTTCGAGGTAGCCGCCGCGGGAGTAGGTGTAGTCGTCGCCGTCGCGGTCGACCCGGGTGACGGTGCCGGACTCGTCGGTGTCGACGCCTGCCGGCCCGAGCTTGTTGTCGTCGTCGGGGAGATCCGGTGACGAGCCGCCGTCGGTCGCGACCTCCTCGTCGCCCCCGCTCTCGGTGGGGTCGCCGTGGGCCAAGTTGGCCTTGAACAGCAGGTACGAGGCCGCCAGAAGCGCGACCCCCAACAGCGCGTGGAACACCGGTTCGGGGATCACGAACGAAAGGAGCGCCCCGCCGACGACGAACGGGACGCCGCCCAACACGAGCGAGAGTGAGAGCCGGCGGTCGACGAGCCCGTACTGGATGAACGCGAGCGACGAACTCGACAGCCCGAACGACTCGCTGATGAGGCCGATCTTCACCAGCGTCGTCGGCTCCAGCGGGTAGGCGACCAGCGGGAAGGCGAAGATGAGGAACGGCACGAACAGCGCCGACCCGCTGATCCCGACGGTGTTGACGATCGTGGCGCCGGCGGTGAAGACCGCGAACAGCCACCAGTACTCGGTCCAGTAGCCGACGCCGGCGTCGGCGGGCGTCGGCGCGAAGGCGTACACGCCCCCGACGAAAGCGAGGGGAGCGAGGAAGACGAAGACGTGCTGATAGCGCAGAAAGGCGCGCTGAACGTCGCTCGACAGTGACGTGCTCATTGAGGCGTGGAACGCGGGTTACGGGGAGACGAATAAATGCGTTTTCACACGTCACGATAGTGATGATCGATCGTCACCGTCGCGGAGCGCGTCGGAGCGGGTACCGCACCTTCGATATCCGACCGGACGAGCGCACGTTTTCGCGGCGTGAAATGAATGGACAGTGACAGAAAAGAAACGGTTAAACGGACCCGTAGATCACCCGCGGATCGAACGATGACACGGGATCTCGGGACCGCGGCGCGCGGCGTCTCGGGGACGGCGACGCGCCCGCCGCGCGCGATAGACGCGATGAGCGGAGAGACGACGACTGCGGACCGGCGGAGCCGGAGGACGGGGCGGTGAGCGACGGAGCGACCCTCCGGATCGTCGACGAGCCCGACGAGGGGTCGAGCGGTGCGGTCCCCGCGCCGGTGCCGCCGGACGACCCCGAGGCGTGGTACGCCCCGGACGTCCGGGCGCAGTACGAGGCCGCCCCCGGCGTGGTGGCGACTGTCCGCGAGCGCGACGGCGGGCGGTTCGGCTACGACGCCCGCGAACCGCCGCTGTCGGTCGGGGACGAGCGCGCGCTCGACCGCGTCCGGGACCGCTTCTCCGCGGTGCGGCACCGTCGCCCGCTCACCCGGGTCGGGGTCGTCGAGCGCGCCGAGGCCGGGTTCGAGCCGAAGTACGCGGAGGCGATCGACCGGTTGGTGGACGCGAGCGCCGCCGCGCGTCGACGGATCGACTACCACGCGCTGCGTGAGTTCCGGCTGCTCGGCGCGCTCACGCCGATCGCCTTGGACGACCGGATCGAGGTGGCCGACGTGGGCGACGACCGCGAGCTTGTCGTCCACACCGAGACGTTCGCGCCGCTGGAGACGGGGATCGACGCCGACGCCGACTACGTCGAACGCGTGGCGGCCGAGCGGCTCGCGCAGTACGCCGTCGAGTTCGCCGGGCTCGCGGTCGAGGTGGTCCTCTACCGCGAGCGGCTGCTCGGCTCGGACGCGTTCGAGACGAAGTACGCCGTGCTAGAGCCGGACCTTCTGCCCGGCGACGAGGAGCTCATCGAGGAGTGTAAGTCGCGGATCTGGGAGACGACCGTCAGCGACGTGATCGAGGATCGGGAGTCGTTCGTCGCCGCCCGCGCCCGCCGCTTCCTCTCGCGGCGGCTGACCGCGCGCAACACCCGGGCGTGGCTCGACGCCGCCGCGTACCGGGCGAGGTCGGCGCTCGCGGACCGGGGGCTCGTCGCGCCGCCCGTCGACTCGCGGTTCGCCCGCGACCGGCTCGACGACCTCGCGTACTACGTGCTGCGCGACTTCGTCGGCGAGGGGATCCTCACGGTCCCGATCCGCGACCCGCACCTCGAAGACGTGGAGGCGAACCGGGTCGGAGAGCGCGTGAAGGTCGTCCCGCGCGCGTCCGTCCTCTCCGGCGCGGCGGACGAGACGGGCCGTTCCGCCGCCGCGAGCCGGGGTGACGGCGAGGCCCCGGCGGTCGGCTCTCGGATCCCGACGAACCTCGCGTTCGACGACGAGACGACGTTCGTCGACGTGGTCACGGGGATCGCCGCCCGCGACGGCACGGAGCTGAACGCCTCGACGCCCTCGGCGAAGGTGAACCTCGAGCTCGACGGCGTGCCGCAGACGATCCGGTGTGCGGTGGCGCTGCCCGTCATCTCCGAGGGCGGGCCGCACGTCTCGATCCGCAAGCAGCGCGCGGACGCGCTCACCCCGGTCGACCTGATCGAGCGGGGGACGCTGTCGGTCGAGCTTGTGACGCTGTTGTGGCTGCTGTACGAACACCGCGGCGTCGTCCTCTTCGCGGGGCCGACCGGCGTCGGGAAGACGACGCTGCTGAACGCGCACGCGCCGTTCATCCCGTTCGACGCCCGCCCGGTCTCCGTCGACGAGGGGTCCCGCGAGGTCCGGCTCCCCCACGAGACGGGCGTCTCGCTCACCACCCGCGACCACGAGGACGCCTACAAGTCCGTGGGGATGGCCGAGCTGATGACTGAAGCCAACTACCTCAACCCGTACGTGGAGGTGATCGCCGAGATCAACACGCCGGAGAGCTTCGAGACCTTCGCGGAGAGCCTGAGCATGGGCCACGGCGTGGTCGGCACCACCCACGCCGAAGACGTGGAGGCGCTCGTCAACCGCCTGCGCGAGCGGGACTTGCCCGCCCGCCTGCTCCGCGAGGTCGACCTCGTCGTCTTCCCCCGGCAGGTCGACGGCGAACGGTACGTCTCGCGGGCGATCGAACCGCTCTCCGAGGCGGCGTACGACGACCTCGGTTCGGAGGCGAAACGGAGCCCGACCGGCGACCCGAAGCGCGGCGGCGCGGGCGCCGTCGAGGCGGGCGCGGACGACGGGAGCGGCGAGCCCCTTCGGTACAACACGGTGGCGTGGCGGGACGGGGGCGGGGCGTTCCGGTTCCCCGGCGCGCCGGGTGGCGACGCCGCCGAGGGGGTCGCCGGGGCGAGCGCGACCGGGTCGGGCCGCGGGTCGGACGGCGGCCGCGGCGGCCCGCGGTTCCGCGTCTTCGACCGGATCGCGAACCGGACCGACCGCGACCGCGAGGCGGTCGCCGCCGAGTTCGAGTCGAAGCGGCGGTACGTGGAGTACCTCGTGCGCGACGGCGTCGACGACCTCGACGCGCTCTTCGAGTTCCTCGCCGACCTGCGCACCGACGAGGCCGCGACCGTCGAGCGCGCCGCCCGGACCATGGACCGCGACGGCGACGAGGAACGGGACGGGCCCGCCGAGCAGGGGCGGCCGTGAGCCGGCGACGCGCAGGCGGGGCGGTCGAGGCGAGCGCGGACGGGAGAGGCGCCGGTCGGACGAGCGCGGACGACGCGGACGCGACCGACGGCCTCGCGGCGGGCGGGCGGCTGGCGGTCGTCGGCCGCGTCTGCTACGCGCTGTTCGCCCGCCACGCGAGCGACCGGCGGCACGACGCCGACCGGAAGCGGTACCGCGGGACCGCGCTCGACACCGGGTTCGAGACGTACCTCGCGCGGGCGTACGCCTGCTCGTGGGTCGTCGCGGTCGCCGCCTTCTTCCCGGCGCTGATCGTCGCGACGGGGGCCGCGCCCGCGGTCGCGGCCGCGGTCGAGGCGCGGTTCGGCGCGGCGCTGCTCTCCGCGGGGTCGGCAGCGGCGCCCGCGCCGACGCCCGATTCGGTCGGGCCGCTGCGGACGGACCACGCCGCGCTGCTCGTCGCCCTCGGCGTCGCGCTCCTCGCGAAGCGTGCGACCGTGGCGGCCGCCGGGCTCGGCCTCCGATGGGTGGCCGCGACGCGGCGGACCGACATCGAACGCACGCTCCCCGGGGCGGTGCGGTACCTCGAACTGCTCTCCTCCGGGAGCGACGAGCCGCGGGCGATGCTCCGGAAGGCGGCCGACGGCGACGCGTACGGCGCCACCGCCACCTCGCTGCGGAAGGCGCTCAACGCCGCCCGACTCGCGGGCAGCCTCGACGAGGGGCTCCGGCGCGTGGCGCGGGACACGCCCTCGCGGGAGCTGCTCGCGCCGTTCCTGCTGAAGTTCCGGAAGCGCGCGGCGGCCGGCGACGAGGCGCTCTCCGAGTTCCTCGCGACCGAGCGCCGCATGCTCTCGCACCGGCAGGACCGCGCCCGGAAGCGCGCCCGCCGGTTCCTCGAACTGCTCACCGAGCTGTTCGTCGCGGTGCTGGTGTTGCCGGCGCTCCTCGTCATCGGCGCGACCGCGCTGTCGGTCGTGATCCCCGAGCTGCTCCCGCCGGTCGAGACGCCGGTCGGCGTGGTGCCGACGCGGGCGGTAGTGCTGTACGGCGCCGTCGCAGTCCTGGTCGCGTTCGGGCTCGCGGCCGCGGTCGCGGTCGGCACGCTCCGCCCGCCGAGCCAACGCGTCAGGTACGAGGCCCCGGCGAGTCCGCGTGCGGTCGTCGCGACCGCCGGACGTAACCCCGCGAGCACCGCGATCGTCGCCGCGGCGCCCGCCGTCGGGCTCGCGGCGTGGCTCGCGTTCGCGGGGTACACGCTCGTCAACGTCGTCCTCGTCGGCTACGCCGGCTTCGCGGTACCGGTCGGGCTGGTTGCGGCGCGACGCACTCGCATCGACGACGCGAAGGACCGCGAACTGGCCGACTTCGTCCACGCCGTCTCCGGGCACGTCGCGCAGGGGCGCCCACTCGAAGGGGCGGTCGCGGCCGTCGCGCGCGACGTCGACCTCGGGGTCCTCGACGACGACGTGGCCGACCTCGCGTTCGCGCTGCGGGCGACGACGGCGCCGGCGGAGGCGGCCGGTGTGGAGTTCGGCTCCGCGGAGGGGTCGGCCGCGGTCGACGTCCGCGGGGCCGCGATCGAGCGGTTCGTCGACCGCGTCGACACGCCGCTGGCGGCGCGGACGCTCGGGCTCGTCACGGGCGCGCTCGACGCGGGCGGCGACGCCGACGCCGTCTTCGAGACGCTCCGGATCGAGGTCGGGCGGCTGTACAGCGAGCAGCGCGCGCTCCGCTCGTCGATGCAGCCGTACATCGCCGTCGGCTGGGCCGCCGCGGTCCTCGTCGCCGGCGTCGTCGCGGTCGTGAACACGCAGGTGGTCGACGCCGCGCGCCTCGCGGAGATCGCGGCCGCCTCGGAGGCCGTGACGGAGCCGGAGGGCGTGTACCCCGAGCTGGAGCGCTTCCGGCTGTACGTCGTCACGCAGGCGACCGTGCTCGCGTCCGGCTGGTTCGCCGGCACCGCGGCGCGCGGGCGCTACGCCGCGCTGCTCCATTCGGGGGCGCTGGTGGCGTGCTGCTACGTGGTCTTCACCGTGGGCGGGCTGGTGTGATCGAGAGGGAACCCGTTCCTCGGCTCGCATTGCCGGAGACGGAAGGGGGGAGCCGGCTCAGTCGAGCGAACTCCAGTCGACCTCGTCGGCGTACTCCTCGCGCATGAGGTGGCAGCCGATCGTCTCGCCGTCGACCTCGTGGTCGGTCGGGTCCTCCCGTTCGCAGACCTCGCCGATCTTCCGCGGACAGCGCGGGTGGAACCGACAGCCGGACGGCACGTTCGAGGGGTCCGGCACGTTCCCCTCCAGGAAGATTCGGTCCTCGCCGTCGTCCAGCCCGGGGATCGCGGACAGCAGCGACTCGGTGTAGGGGTGGTACGGCGGCTCGAACACCTCGGCCGTGGGGCCGTGTTCGACGATCTCACCGAGGTACATCACCGCGACGCGGTCGCAGACGTACTCGACGACGGAGAGGTCGTGACTGATGAGCAGGTACACGAGTCCCAGCTCGTCTTGGAGATCGGCCAGCAGGTTCAGGATCTGCGCCTGAACCGAAACGTCGAGCCCGCTGACCGGCTCGTCCAAGATGAGTACCTCCGGGTTCACCGCCAGCGCACGCGCGATCCCCACGCGCTGCTGCTGGCCGCCCGACAGCTCGTGCGGGTAGCGCTCCAAGTGCGACTCGTCGAGGCCGACCGAGTCGATCAGCTCGGCCACCCGGTCGGAGCGCTCGGCCTGGTCGTCGATGTCGTGGAGGTCCATTGGCCGGCGGACGATCTGCCGCACCGTCCGTCGGGGGTTCAGGCTCGACTGCGGGTCCTGGAAGACGATCTGGAGGTCGCGGCGCAGCGATCGAAGCTCGTCCGATCCCGCCGCCGTGACGTCGCTCTCGCGATACGTCACCGAGCCCTCGGTGGGCTCGATGAGACGGAGCAGCGTCCGGGCGGCCGTCGACTTGCCGCACCCGGACTCGCCGACCAGGCCCAGCGTCGATCCGGCCTCGATCTCGATGTCGATGCCGTCGACGGCCCGCACCGGTTCCGGGTCCCCGAGGAGACGGCCGAGCAGTCCGCTGGTGTCGAAGTGCTTCGTCAGTCCCCGCGCCTCGAGCACCGGCCCGGACGCGCCGTCGCTCCGGTCGTCGATCCGGTCCGTCTGCCAAGACAGCGAGCCCGACTCGTGCTCGTAGTCGTACTCCATCTCCTCGACGTGCTCGTGGCGGTAGCAGGCGACGGACCGCTCCGGATCGTCGGGGACCGGCTCTAGGTCGGGGTGCGCCCGGCGACACTCCTCGGTCGCGCCCGGGCATCGGTCCGCGTACTTACACCCCGTCGCAGAGCCGGTCAGGTCCGGCATCTGTCCCTCGATCACGTCGAGCCGGTTGCGGTCGTCCGGGTCGATCGCGTCGTCGACGCTCGTGATACTCGCGAGTAGCCCCTTGGTGTACGGGTGGCGCGGATCGGTGAACAGCCGCTCCGCCGGACCGGACTCGACGATGCTGCCGGCGTACATCACCGCCACGCGGTCGCAGATCTCGCGGACGACGCCGAGGTCATGGGTGATGAAGAGTATCGACATCCCCAGGTCTTCGCGGAGATCGTCGAGCAGTTCGAGGATCTGCGCCTGAATCGTCACGTCGAGCGCCGTCGTCGGCTCGTCCGCGACGAGGAGGTCCGGCTCGGAGGCGATCGCGATCGCGACGACGACGCGTTGCTTCTGTCCGCCGGAGAACTCGTGAGGGTAGTCGTTGGCCCGCGCCTCCGCGTCGGGGATGCCGACTCGGTCGAGGAGGTCGACGGCCTCCTGACGCGCGGCGCCGCGGGAGAGGTCCCGCGCCGCTTCGACCGCCTCCGCGACCTGTCGGCCGACCGTCATCGTCGGGTTGAGGGTCGCGGTCGGGTCCTGGAAGACCATCCCGGTGTTCGAGGCGCGGAACTGTCGGAGGCGCTCGGCCGAGAGCGAGAGGACGTCCGTCCCCTCGAACTCGACGGTCCCGTCGACGATCTCGCCCGGGTCGTCGATGAGGCGGAGGACAGAGCGAGCGGTCGCGCTCTTTCCCGCGCCGCTCTCGCCGACAAGCCCGAGTATCTCGCCGCGATCGAGGTGGAAATCGACGCCGTCGACCGCGTTGACGACGCCCTCGTCGGTGCGGAACACGGTCGAGAGGCCGTCGACCGTCAACAGCCGATCGTTCGTCTCTGTTCCCTCCGCCGACGCCGCTGGCGCCGACACCTGTCGTGGATGTGCTGATTTCTCACTCGTCATGGTCGGCTCCGAGCTCCGTACTCACGGTCGGATCGAGGACGTCGCGGATCCCGTCACCGAGGAGGTTGAACCCGAGGACGGTCGTGGCGATCCCCAGCCCCGGGAAGACAGCCATCCACGGGGCCTGCGTGAGGTACTGTTTCGACTGCCTGATCATCAGCCCCCACGACGGCTGTGGCGGCTGGGCGCCGAGTCCGAGGAACGAGAGTCCCGCGGCCGCGAGGATGGCGAACGCGAGGCTGATAGACGCCTGAACGATGATCGGCGCGGCGGCGTTCGGTAGGACCTCGGCGAACAGGACGCGGCTGTCCCGTTCGCCGAGCGCACGCGCGGCCTCGACGAAGTCCTCCTCGACGACGGAGACCACCTCGCTGCGGGTGACCCTGGCGAAGTACGGGATGTACGTGATCCCGATCGCGATCATCGCGTTCGTCAGCGACGGTCCGAGGACGGCGACGACTGTGAGCGCCAGCAGAATCGGCGGGAAGCTCATCAGCACGTCCATCGACCGCATGATCGCGTCGTCGACGTTGCCGCCGACGTACCCCGCGGCCGCGCCCAGCGGCACGCCGGCCGCGGTGGCGATACCGACGCTCAGCCCGCCGATGTACAGGCTGATTCGGGCCCCGAGAACGATCCGGAGGAGGATGTCCCGGCCGAGGTGATCGGTCCCCATCGGATGCGCGGGGCTCGGCGGCTGAAAGCGGTTCGCGACGTTGAGGGCGTTGGCCTGTTCTAAGGAGACGAACAGCGGGCCGAGCAGGCCGACCGCGAGCAGTAGCCCGATCAGCGCCGTCCCGGCGACCGCCTTCGAGTTCGACCGGTACCTGTCGAACAGCTCGCCGATCTTCCGGCGACGAGCGTCGGTCAACCACCGCGACGCGTTCTGTGTCGCCATCAGGCGCCACCCCCGGTCTGGACGCGCGGGTCCAAGACCGCGTACAGGAGGTCGACGACGAGGTTACTGAGCATGAACACCGTCGCGATCGTCAGCACGGATCCCTGGATGAGCGTGGTGTCGCGGTTCAACAGCGCCTGGAATGCGAGCCTGCCCAGTCCGGGATACGCGAACACCTGCTCGATGATGACGATCCCGCTGAACAGGAAGCCGATCTGGAGCCCGATCACGGTCAACACGGGGAGGAACGCGTTCCGCAGCGCGTGGCGGTAAACGATGTCGCGGTCCGGAATTCCCTTCGACTGCGCGAGCTTCACGTACCCCGCCTTGAGCTCCTCGATAAGCGAGGAGCGCGTCATCCGCGTGAGGTGCGCCATCAGCGCGAAGCCGAGCGACATCGCCGGCAGTAACACATGTTTGATCCCGGCGACCGGGTCGACGGCCGGGTTCACGTAGCCGGAGGGCGGCAGCACGGCGAAGAACTCGGCGAAGACCAAGATCAACACCAGCCCCCAGAAGAAGTCCGGGAGACTGATCCCGGTGAACGCGACGACGCTCGTCGTGAAGTCTTTCCAGGTGTTCCGGGCGCGCCCGGCGATCACGCCGAGCGGGATGGCAACGGTGACCGCGATGGTGACCGCGGCGCCGGCGAGGAACGCGCTCGCCGGGAGGCGCTGGACGATCAGCCGGGCGACGGGGTCGCCGAAGCGGAGGGAGTTGCCCATGTCGCCGGTCAGCACGCCGGTCAGCCAGTCGATGTAGCGAATCCAGATCGGACGGTTCAGTCCGAGGCTCTGTCGGAGCGCCTCCAGCCGCTCGGGGCTCGCCCGGTTCCCCAAGATCAACAGCGCGACGTCACCGGGGAGCACGTTGACGATGCCGAAGGTGACGATCGACACGCCCAGCAGCGAGACGAGCAGCAGCCCTATCCGGCGGACCGCGTAGCGAACGAAGTCGGCGTCGATGGCCTCCCTCATTCGTCAAGCCACGTCGCGCTGAAGTTCACCTCGCTGTTGTTCGGTGCCAGCACCGTGTCGAGGGCGCCGACAGAGGGTTTCGCACCCATCGCGCCGTCGCGGAACCATAGCATCGGCGACGGCACCTCTTCGTGAAGTACACGCTGCGCCTCGCGGTAGTACTCTACTTCCTCCTCCTCCGTCGGGGCGCTCTCGGCGTTCTCGATGGCGGTGTCGAAGTCGTCGCTGGCGTACGCGAAGGAATTGAACGATCCCTCCGAGTGGAACAGGCCACGGTACATCTGGGCGGGCTCCCACCCTCCGAACCAGTTGACCATCGCCATCCGGTAGTCCATGTTCGCGGTGACCTGCGTCAGCCAGTCGCCCCACTGGAGCTCCTGGATCTCGACCTCCAAGCCGAGTTCCGAGAAGGACTGTTCCATGATGGTCGCGGCGGTGATGTGCCACGGGTAGTTCGTGGTCACCTTGAACTCGATCGGTGCGAACTCGTTCATCCCGTACTCCGACTCCTCGATGAGCGACCGCGCCTGCTCGATGTCCTGCGGTCGAGGTTCGAGTTCCCCGTTTCGGTACGGGCTGTTCGGGAAGCTCGGGGTCGCGAGTGTCGTGCCCTGCCCGAAGAGGGCCCCCTCCACCAGCTCCTGTTTGTCGATCGCGAAGTCGATCGCCCGGCGCCAGTTGACGCTGTCGAACGGCGGGCGGTCGTTGTGAAGGTACATGTGGTTGAACGCCAGCGGTCGCCACGTGGACGTCTGGACGTTGTCATTCGCGCCGTCCACGTAGTCGGTCATGTCGTCGAGCGGAATGTCGTTGATGTAGTCGAGATCCCCGTCCGTCAGCCCGGTGAGCCGGGTGTCGGGGTCCGTCATCGTCCGCTCTTCGAGCGCGTCGACGTACGGGCCCTCTCCCCAGTAGTCGTCGAACGCCGACAGCTCGGCCCGGTTACCCTGCTGACGAGATTCGAACACGAACGGGCCGGTTCCGACCGGGTTCGAGGCCTGGTCCGGACCGGATCCCTCCGGGATGATCGCCGTCCCGGAGAACGCCAGCTGTCGGAGGAGCGGATTGTACCGCTCGCTCATCTGGAGCACGACCGTCGAGTCGTCGGGCGTCTCGACCGACTCGACCGACGTGAACACGCCGCTGTACCGCGCGCCGACGTCCGGGTCCGTGATCCGCTCGATCGTGTACCGCACGTCGCTGCTGGTCAGATCCGACCCGTCGTGGAACGTCACGCCGTCGCGGAGCGTGAACGTGTACTCCGTCCGGTCGTCGTTGATCGACCAGTCGGACGCGAGGCCCGGGCGGGTGATATCGGGATCGGAGGAGATCTCCAGCTCGTTCGTCAGGCCGACCAGCGTCTCGTGAACGTTGTTTAGGAACCGCGACGAGGCGGCCGTCTGTGCGAGGTGGATGTCGAGTTCCTGGGTCACCTCGCTGTGGCCCCAGACGAGCGTGCCGCCCTCCTCCGGCTCGCCCGTCGGTCCGATCGGGGCGTCGTCGGAGCCGTCGCCGCCGTCTCCGCCCGAGCCGTCGGAGCCGTCGCCGCCGGAGGCACAGCCCGCGAGCGTCGTTCCGACGCCCGCCATTCCCGTCGCGACGAGGAACCGTCGCCTGTCAATACTATCGTTCGTGTCCGCAGCGTTATCGCGCATTGTTGTGTGCGTGAGTGGTAGTTGCTAGCGTTTCAGTCCGAAGTCGACGATCGCGTCGGGGTACTCCCCGAGCTGATCCTCGGCGACCGCCGGGAGTTCCGCCTCCGTCTCGACGGCGAGGTCGTACGCCTCGCGGAGCTCGTCGATCGGCGCGTCGCTGTTGTCCACCCGGAGGTTGTGATACAGCTTCGGCTCCGGGGCCGCGACGAGCAGCGCCGCGCTGATCTTGCCGCGCTTGTCGCCGCCGGCCGCCTGTCCGGCTTCGAGCGCGGCGATGAGCCGGTCCGCGAACTCGCCGTCCGCGTCCGCGTAGCCGCGGCGCACCTCCTCGACAACGTCGGCGCCGTCGAGCATGTTACCGGCGACCGTGTAGTCATCCCCGGCGGTGTCACCCGCCCAGTCGACGCAGTCCGCACCGGTGTACCGGAACGAGTCGTCCGCGGTCACCCCGTGGAGCTGACGGTACGTGTCGTGGGGGTCGTCTTCGAGCAGCGTCTCGCAGGCGGTGGACACTGAGACGCCCCTGTCGGCGAGCTCGACCGCGTTTCGGCCGTGCGATACCTTCACGTAGGATTGGGTCGCGACCGCCGCGTTTTCGCTCACGAACGGACACAGCGCGCCGACGCCCACGAGCGCCGTGCTGACCGCGACGCCGAACGCTCCGGTGTCGGGGTCGCGTCCGGCTATCGAGAACGTACCGGGAGCGAACCGTTCGGCGGGTGACGGATCGTCCGTGCCTGTAGTAAAGTGATTCGTGTTACCAGTTGTGTTGCTAGGCACAGTCGTGGTAATACATAACAAGACCTCTATTAAATCTTATTGTTTGAGAGAAAAAGCCCGCTTATGGGAGAAAATTCCACTTACTGCGCCCGGGCATTTATTTTTCAACATTCTGAAGGAATACGCTCTCGAATCGCCACTTCAGAACGTCGCGGCGTCGGCGGGCGCCGTGCGGCTCCGCGTTGCCGCCCGAACCCAACACGAGTCTTTTCAGCCGTGCCCGCGTAGCACCGCCCCCATGGACGAGAAGACCGCCGAACTCCGCGACCTGTTCGTCGACGCCACCGGCTCGGAGACGGTCACCGAGCGGCAGGACGCGGACCGCGGGACCCTCGTCGACCGCGACGACGAGGCGGCCGACGAGGAGGTCCGCGACCTCGTCGCCGCGATGCGCGAGCGGTACGGCTTCTCGACGCCGCTCGGCGACGACGCCTACGCGCTGGTCGCACGCGGACGCTTCGAGGAGAGCGACGAAGCGATCGCCGCGGCCCTGCGCGACGGACTGGAGGGCGGAGGCGACGAATTCGGTCCCGACGACATCGACGCCGCGACCGTCCGGAAAGCGCGCCTCGACCTCCACCTCGTGCGCGAGTCGGACCGGGAAGTGCATACGAGTGAGGAGACGGGCGCCGCCGGCCCGCCCTTCGCGTACGCCGACCTGAAGCGCCTCACCGCGGCCGGGAACTCCATCGTCGAGTGCGCCGAGGAGTTGGACGCCCCGCCGGACGTGATCGCCCGGTACGCCGCCGTCGCGCGGACGGACATCGCCTCCACCCGGGCGAACGACCGCTTCCGCGACGCGTTCCGCGACCTGCTCACCGACGCCGACATCGAGGGATCGCTCGCGAGCGACGCCCGCGAGGACGGCCTCCGCGAGGCGACCGAGGATATCGAGACGGACGTTTCTTTATAGGCAATCAGCTGTGGATCGCCGGTGAACGCCGCCAAAGCCCCAGCCGGGAGCCGGGCGCACGCTCGCTGCGGTCCTCAGTCGCTCGCTTCGCTCGCTCCTTGCGGTCCTTACTTCGCCTGCGCCCGGCTCCCGGCTGCCCCTTTGAGTCCCGCCCCGAACCGCAACCGCGCCTCACGCCTCCCCAGCCTCGTTGGCCTCTCTGCGGTCGGCCGACTCCCTCGCGCGTGCTACTCGGCCGCGAGGCGGCCTCGCAGGCACGCGCCACCGCAGTTCTATTTATAACTGAAGCCGCGGCCAGCCCGTCGCGTGACCCTCGTCCCGTTCAGCGACCTGGCCCGCGCGGCGTACTGCCCCCGACAGCTGTACTACGTCCGACGCGACGACGAGCGGACCGTCCCGCCAAAGGCGCGCGAGCGCATCGACCTCGCCTTCCGGTACGACGAACTGGTCGACGCCCCGGACCGCGCGTTGCGGCAGCTTCCGCTCCACCGGTCGCCAGCCGCCTACCGTCGGAACCTGTCCCGGCTGCGCGAGCGCGACGACTACGACGCCCTCGTCGACCCCGCGAGCGAGCGCGGGTTCCTCTCGGGGAAGGACTGCCACGGCACCGTTCACAAGCTGCTGGAACCGGGCGGCGGGCCGACCGATTCCGGCGGCTCCGAGCCGTCGCCGCCGCCCGTGCCGACGCTCGTCTCCTCGGGCGAGCCGCCGGAGAACGGCGTGTGGGAGCCGCAGGCGGTCCGCGCGGTCGGGCTCGCGAAGGCGCTCGCGTGGGAGCGCGAGCGGGAGGTCGACCGCGCGCTCGTCGAGTACCCCGCCGTCGGCGTCGCCCGCGAGGTCCGGCTCACGCTCCGGAAGAAGGCGGCGTATCGCGAGGCGCTCCGCGCGGCGCGGTCGATCGACGGGCCCCCGCCGCGCGTCGACGACGGCCGCTGTTCGACCTGCGACTACGCCGCCGAGTGCGGCACGCGGCGGCGGTCGCTCCGGTCGCTGCTGGGCTGAGGCGGCGCGGGCGGCGGTCACCGAGCGCCGCAAACGATCCTCACGGCGAAAACGACGTGCCGCACTCGGTACAGGTGAACCGGAACCGGCCCTCGTCGGTGAGTTCGGTGTCGTGGACCCGTTCTTCGCCGCAGTCACGACACTCGACGATCGACTCGACCTGGTCCCAGTCGTGGCGCGCGCCCGGCGCGCCGATCGCCCACGCGATCACCTCCTCGTCGGCGTCCTCGGGGACGAAGCCCGACTGGAACTCGCCGGGCGCGAAGCGGATCGCCTCGTCGGGGCCGACCTCGACGCGCTCGCGCTCGCGCCCGACCTCGAACGTGGCGGTGCCCGAGCGCACGTAGAATATCTCCTCCTGATCGCCGTGAGTGTGGAGGCCGCCGGAAAAGGCGTCGCCGGGCGCGAGCTCGAAGTAGTTCATCGCGACGTGGTCGGCGCCGAGCGCGCGCGAGACCGGCTTTCGGATGTCGTGAACGCCCATCGGGTTCGTGACGACGTCGACGTCGTCGATCGCGGCTCGCTCCATGGGCGTCGCTCTCGGGGGCGGGTCGTAATCCTGTCGCCGGCCGCGTGTGAAACCGCCGGCGTGTGACGCTCTCGCCGACCCGCGCCGAGGATCCCTCAGCGATACCCCGGGTCACGGCGAGGATCGCTCGGCCAAACCTGACGCGACCCAGCAGTTTATACGTGTGTACATTGTTCGCACGGGTACGAATGACGCGAGACACTCGCGATCGTTCGGAGGATAGAGGAAGTCGCCTCGCGGCGGCTGGCCGCGAAATTCTCCGACGATAACGACTCCGGGGCACGACCGCCCCGCGGCGGCACCGACCCCGAGACCACCGCAGAGCCGACGGACTCCCTTTTGACCCGAACACCACTCACCGACCTCGACGAGGTACAGCTACTCGACACCACCCTGCGCGACGGCGAACAGATGCCGGGCGTCTCGATGACCCCCGGCGAGAAGGTCGACGTGGCCCGCGAGCTCGACGCCGCGGGCGTCCACCTGATCGAGGCCGGCTCGGCGTGTACCTCGGCGGGCGAGCGCGAGGCGATCAGCCGCGTCGCCGACGAGGGAGTCGACGCGACCGTGACGAGCTTTGCCCGCGGGGTACGGGCCGACGTGGACCACGCGCTCGACTGCGGCGTCGACGGGGTGAACCTCGTCGTCCCCGCCTCCGACAAGCACGTCGAGACGAAGGTGGGGTCGACCCGCGACGAGGTCGTCGAGACGACCGTCGAACTCGTCGAGTACGCGACGGATCACGGTCTGTGGGTCGAGGTCCTCGGCGAGGACGGCTCGCGCGCCGACCTCGACTACCTCGAACGCCTGCTCGGCGCCGGGCTCGACGCCGGCGCGGACCGGATCTGCTACTGCGACACGGTCGGCGCGGCCGACCCCGAACGGACCGCCCGCGTCGTCTCGCGGCTCGCCGACCTCGGCCCGACGAGCCTCCACACCCACGACGACCTCGGGTTCGGACTGACGAACGTCCACGCGGGGCTGAAGGCCGGCGCCGACACCGTCCACGGCACCGTCCTCGGGGTCGGCGAGCGCGCCGGCAACGTCGCGCTCGAGGAGGTCGCCATCGCGCTCGGGGAGTCGTACGACGTCGACACGGTCGAGCTATCTCGGCTCTATCGGCTCTGCCGGGCCGTTTCAGAGGCGACCGGCGTCGCGCTCCCCCCGAACAAGGCCGTCTGCGGCGCGAACGCCTTCGCCCACGAGTCGGGAATCCACACGGACGGCACGTTGAAAGACGGGACGATGTACGAGCCGTACCCGCCCGAGACCGTCGGCCGGGAGCGCCGGCTCGTCCTCGGGAAGCACGCCGGGCGCGCGGGGGTGAAGGCGGCGCTCGCCGAGCACGACGTGGCGGTCGACGACGGCGAGCTGCGTGAGGTCGTCGCCCGCGTCAAGGAGCTCGGCGAGCGCGGCAAGCGGGTCACCGACGCCGACCTGCTCGCGATCGCCGACGACGTGCGCGGGCGCGAACGCGAGCGCCACGTGGAGCTCGTCGACCTCTCGGCGACCTCCGGCGGGAACCTCCCGACCGCCTCGGTGCGGCTCCGAGTCGGCGAGGACGAGCGCGTCGCCTCCGGCACCGGCGCGGGTCCCGTCGACGCCGGCCTCGAAGCGGTCCGCGCGGCGCTCGCGGGCGACGACGGCGGGCGCGGCGGGGACGCGGGCGCCGAGGCGGACGTCGCCTTCGAGCTCGACTCCTACCACGTCGACGCGATCACGGGCGGCACCGACGCGGTCGTCACAGTCGAGGTCGACCTCTCGCGGGGCGACCGCTCCGTGAGCGTCTCGGCGTCGGACGCGGACATCACCCGCGCGAGCGTCGTCGGGATGGTCGACGGGCTCGACCGGCTGCTCGCGGCGGAGGCGGACGCGGCGGGCGCCGACCCGAGCGCCGTCGCCGACGACTGAGCGCGCCGGCGTCTGACGAAGTTTTTATTCGAGGGCGGTCGATCGTCGGGTGTGAGCGTCGTCGTCGCGATCAAACCCTCGGCCCGCAAGCGGAACGCGAAGGTGGGACGGCTCGTCTTCGAGGACGGTCCCAGCCACACCTTCGAGAGCCGCGCGGCCGCCGAGCGCTGGGCGGACGACCTGTCGGCCGGCGACGGCCACGTCTGGGTCGCGAGCGCGCACCCCCGCGACGACGGCGACGCCGACTGTTACCTCGTCTCGCGGGCGACGAACGCGAAACTGGAGGCCGCCTACGACAAGCGACGCCGCCGGCTCAGGGGCGACGCGGGGTCGGAGCAGGAGTCGCTCGGCGGCGAGCCGTAAGAGCGGGTTTGGAGGCGACCGCGGCGGCTACGACGATTTTTCGCCCGGCGTGGGGTCCGATTCGGCGCCCGATTGCGGGTCGGGGTCGGCGTCCGGGCCGGACCCGCGCGCGTCCATCATGTCCGCGGCGCGGGTCGCCCAACCCGAGTAGCGGAAGCCGGCGATGACGACGAGCGCCATCCACGCGTAGGCCGCGGACACGCCGACGTACGCGCCCGTGGGGCCGAGCCCGACGGTGCGTCCGAGCAGCCACGAGAGCCCGAGGAAGAGCCCGAACATCGCCGAGACGCGCGCGACGAGCGGGATCCGGGTCTCGCTCGCGCCCTGGAGCGACCCGGAGAGCGCGGAGAAGCAGGCGAGGGCCGCGCCGGCGAGCCCGTACACCCGCGCGAAGTCGACCGCGGACGCGACCGTCGCCGCGTCGTCGGTGAAGATCGGCACGATCCGCGGCGCGCCGATCACGAGCCCGAGCCCGATCGTTCCGACCGTGAGCACGCCGAGCCCGGCGACGGCCCAGCCGTCGAACCGCGCGCCCGCCGGGTCGCCCTCGCCGAGCGCCTGGCCGACGAGGACCGACGCCGCGACGTTGTAGCCGCGCGAGAGCGGGCCGGTCACCTGCTGGTAGACCCGGCGACCGATCTGGAAGCCGGCGTTGACCGACTCGCCGAAGCCGAGGAGGAGCGCGTTGAACGGGAACTCGGCGATCTCCGAGCCGAACCCCTCCAGCACGCGCGGGGCGCTCACCACGAGGAGCTGCTTCGCGATGGTGAGGTCGCGCGGCCACGCGAAGTCGGCGTCGGTCCACGACCCCCAGATGGCGAAACAGAGCAGCCCGGCAGTGAGTACGTTCGCGGTCGCGGTCGCGAGACCGACGCCGAACACCTCCAGCCGCGGGAAGCCGAACAGGCCGAGACCGAGGACGACGGAACCGGCGATGTTGACGGAGTTGGCGGCGATGTTGACGTACATCGGCGTGCGGGTGTCGCCGGTTCCTTGGAGCGCGCGGGCGCCGACGAGGGCGACGTGGCGCGCGGGGGCGGTCGCGAACACGATCGCGAGGTACGTCGACCCGAGGTCGACGACCGCGGGCGAGGTCCCCTCGCCGACCAGACGGCCGAACACGTCGATCGCGAGCTCGCCGAAGAGGACCCCGAAGAGGACGAACGGAATCCCGGCGAGCGCGCCGAGTACGATCGCCTGCGTCACCGCCTCGTCGCGGTTCTCAGCGGCGCCCGCGCCGGTGTCCTGCGAGGAGAGCGCGATGGCGCCGCCGCCGAGGCCGAGCCCGATCCGCAGCGGGAACCGGGCGTACAGGTCGGCGAGGCCGATCGCGACGACGGCGGCCGGGGAGAACAGCGCGGTGACCAGGATGTCGGTCGTCCGCATCGCGGTGCGGAACGTCTGCTCGGCCATCACGGGCCACGCGAGCGAGAACACGCGCTTCCAGACGCGCCGCAGCCGCGGGAGGTCCATGCGTCGGTCCCGACGAGCGCCCGCGGTTTCTACGTATCGGAGCCGGCCGAGTCGGCCGGTGCGTGCGGGAGCGTCACCGTGAACCGCGCTCCCCCGAGCGACGACTCGCCGGTGTCGAGGGACCCGTCGTACGCCTCCGCGAGCGTCGCGACCAGCCGCAGGCCGCTGACGCCGCCGTCGCTCGCCCCGCCGACCGCCTCGTCGGTCAGGAACGACCCGTCCCGTACCTCCGGGGGAAGCCCCGGACCGTCGTCCTCGACGACCAGCGCGACCCCGTCGTCGCCCCCGAGGCGCGCCGCCTCGTCGCCGTCGGCGCGGACGGCGACGCGGACGGTGACGCCCGGACCGCCGTGTTCGACCGCGTTCTCGACGAGGTTATGGACGATCGACCGCACGCCGTCGTTGGCGGCGACGGGGGCCGCGTCCGGGAGGTCGGTCTCGATCGCCGCCGATTCCCCGTCGGCGACCCCCGCCAGCACGTCTCGGGTCGTGTCCGCGAGATCGACGCGGCTGGAGTCCGCGTCGCCGAGGATCGCGTCCGCGACCGCGCTCGTCGCCTCGATGCGTTCGAGCCCCTCGCTCGCCTTCGCCGCAACGGTCTCGGCGTGACCGGAGCCGTCGGGGTCGTCGAGCAGGTCGGCGTAGCCGCGGATCGTCGAGAGGTCGTTTCGGAGGTCGTGCCGCAGGAGGTGGTTGACGAAGGAGACGGCGCGGACCGCGTCCCGCGCCCGGCGCGCCTCCGCCGACTGCCGGACCGCGTAGTACCCCGCGATCGCGCCGCCGAGGCTCCCGACGCCGGCGGCGACGAGCATCGGGAAGGCCGGCTCGACGAGCGGACGGCCCTCGAAGGCGCGCACGGCGAGCGTCGCGGCGAAGGCGGCGACGGCGAGGACGGTTCCGGTGGCGGTCCACCGCGCGACGCGCTGCTCCTCGGCGGGCGAGAGGTCCCGGCGAGCGATCCGGCGGCCGGCGACGAGGACCGCGACCGCGATCCCGCCGTCGAGCGCGAACGCCAGCAGCGGCCCGGCGGAGCTCCCGATGGCGCCGATCTCGGCGCCGTGGTGGACCGCGGCGGCGACGAGGAGGCCGGCTCCGATCAGGGAGACGGCGCGGTGGCCGCGCAGCGTAGACATTACGAATCCGACCGCGGAAGCGAGTAAAACGGTTGTGGATTCGTCGGGAGGCCGGCCGCAGCGCGGCGAGAGAGACGCCGCGGGGAGCCGTCCGAACGTTGAAAGCCGCGAGCGACCCACGGCACCCATGGACGTCTTCGTGTACGGGACGCTGACCGAACCGGAGCGGGTCGCCGAGGTCGTCGACTCGTTCGTCTTCGTCGGCTCCGCGACGCTCGACGGCCTCCGGCTCGTGGAGGGGCGGTACCCGACGCTCGCGCCGGGCGGCGAGACGGGGGGCCGACTCCTCCGGACGGAGGCCGTCGACGCGCTCGACGCCTACGAGGACGTCGGGGGCGGACTGTACGTCCGCGAGACCGTCCCGCTCGACGCGCCGGCCGACTACCCCGACGCCGCCGCGGTGTACGTCGGCGACCCCGAACGCCTCGACGCGGACGCGACGTGGCCCGGATCCGGGCCGTTCCCCAACCGAGTGCGCTCCGTCCTCGACGCCCGCGACGTGCGGGTGCGACTGACCCCCCGAGATACCGTCTGACGGGCGGATGACGGCGCCGCTGTCGTGCGGTTTCACTTTCGCTCTGGTAGCCCCACCTTTTTGTATTTCCGTCGCATCGTTTCACTCGCACGTCACACGCGTGCATTCCCCCTTTCACCGACCGCGAGCCGTCGGCTCGGTGTGTCGGGCCGCCCGGCGGCAGGCAGTCGGCACACGGCGACCGCGGCGGGTGCCGTCGACCGTCCCGTGGACGGTCGCCCCCGACCGGAACCGATTAGCGGGCGGCGCGGCGACGGGGTGGCATGCTCAGTCTTGCCGACATCCGCGAGGCGCGCGAGCGGGTCTCGGGCGTCGCCCGCCACACGCCGCTTGAGCGGTCGCGCTCGTTCTCCGAGATGAGCGGCGCGGACCTCCACCTGAAACTGGAGAACTTCCAGCGGACCGGCGCGTTCAAGATTCGCGGCGCGATGAACCGGATACAGACGCTCTCGGAGGCGGAGCGCGAGGCCGGCGTCGTCACCGCGAGCGCCGGGAACCACGCGCAGGGCGTCGCGCTGGCGGCGAGCCGCGCTGGCGTCGACGCCACCGTCGTGATGCCGAAGTTCGCGCCCGTCTCGAAGGTGAAGGCCACCCGCGGGTACGGCGCGAGCGTTCGCCTGGAGGGCGTCGGCTACGACGAAGCGCAGGCGTACGCGCACCGGCTGGAGCGCGAGGAGGACCGGACCTACGTCCACGCGTTCGACGACCCCGTGGTGATGGCCGGACAGGGGACCCTCGGCTTGGAGATCGTCGACGACTGCCCCGACCTCGACACGGTCGTCGTCCCGATCGGCGGCGGCGGCCTGATCTCGGGCGTCGCGGTGGCGATCAAAGAGCAGCTGCCGGACGTGCGCGTCGTGGGGGTCCAGGCGGAGGGTGCGGCGTCGGCCGCGAAGTCGCTCGAGGCGGGCGAGGTCACGGAGATCGACAGCGTCGACACGATCGCCGACGGGATCGCGACGCGGTCGGTCGGCGAGGAGACCCTCGAGGTCATGGCGGAGTACGTCGACGAGGTCGTCACCGTCGACGACCGCGAGATCGCCTTGGCCCTCACGCTGCTCTTGGAGCGCGCGAAGACGCTCGTGGAGGGCGCGGGCGCGGTCGCGCTCGCCGCCGTCCTCTCGGAGGCGTTCGAGTACGACGACGGCGAGACGGTCGTCGCCGCGCTCTGCGGCGGTAACATCGACCTCAACCGCCTCGGCACCGTGGTCCGGCGCGGGCTCGTCCAGATGGGCCGGTACCTCAAGATCACGATCGACCTGAAGGACCGACCCGGCGAACTGGAGCGCGTCTCCAGCATCGTCGCGCGCACCGGCGCGAACGTGTACGCGGTCCACCACGACCGAACCTCGCGGGACGTGGCCGTCAACGCCGCCGAACTCGAACTCGAATTAGAGACCGACGACGCCGAACACGCCGCCGACATCGTCGACGCACTCGAAGCGGAGGGGTACGACGTGGAGATTCTGTCCTGAATCGGTCGGCGATGGCGACCATTTACAAATAGAACTACGGTGGCGCGTGCCTCCGAGCGCCCGGAGGGCGCGAGGAGCGCGCGCGAGGGAGTCAGTCGCCCGGAGCAACGCGGAGGGCGACTGACGAGGCTGGGGAGGTGTGAGGTGCGGTTGCTGTGCGGGGTGGGATTCAACTGGGCAGCCGAGAGACGGGCACAGGTCACGCAAGCACCGAAAGGAGCGAGCAGCGCGAGCGACTGAGGGACACAGCGAGCGTGCGCCCGCCTCTCGGCTGGGGCTTTGGATGCGGCCACCGCCGGTCGATTGTCAGTTGTTCATAAGCGAGCAACTGGGAGTTCGGCTACGATAGTTCGCCCGATTCACTCCGACGAGTCCGTCGAGTTGCTCCCAGAACCGGGAGCCGAAACGCTGCCGCTCACGCTCGTCGACCCGCCGAGGAGCGAGGAATCCGAGTCGCCGCGCAGCGTCGTGACCGTCTCGCCGTCCTGTTTCACGATCAGGGTCCACGGGTCGTTGCCCGCGGGAATCCGCACCGTGCCGTTGTAGCGGACGACGCCGGAACACGACCGCGGCGCCGCGTCCGTCTCCTCGGTCGGAACGTCGAGCACGTAGGCGGACTCGTTCACCCGCTCGAACGTCGGGCCGCCGATCGCGTGCGAGGGTCCCGGCAGCGAGACGTTTCTGGAGTACGTGATCTCCGTGTTCTCGGCGCCGGCGACCACCGACGTCGAGCTGTTCGCCGAGAAGTCGTCGGGACAGCGGACCTCGTCGGTATCGAAGTGGAGCAGCGCCGGCGGATCGCTCGCCCCGCCGAGGAGGCCGCCGGGCCCTCCCGACACGGGGCCGGCGAGGGCGACGGCGCTACCGGTCACGAACAACGCGAGCGCAGCGGCGACGACGACCAGACCGCGTCTGTTCATCACATGTCCAACGACGGGAGAGGCGGAAATAGTACCGCGTATAACTCAAAGAGGGGTTTGCGTCACCGATCGCGTCACGGGTGTGGATGGAGCCGTCGAGACGGCGAATCGAACGCGTCGGAACCGACGGACCGCGCTTCAGTCGTCCGCGGCCGCGGCGTCGAGCTCGCCTTCGTACAGCTCGCCGGCGCGCTCGCGCTCGGAGAGGTACTCGTCGGCGTCGAGCGCGGCCTTCACGCCCATCCCGCCGGCGGTGGCCGCCTGCTGGTAGTGGAAGTCGACCACGTCGCCCGCGCCGAAGAGCCCCTCGACGCCGGTCCGGGTCTGGCCGCCGCCGCGGCCGCCCTCGGTGAGCAGGTAGCCGTCGTCGTCGGTCTCGATACCGGTGCCTTCGAGGAAGTCGGTGTTCGGCGTGTGACCGATGGCGTAGAAGACGGCCCCCACGTCGAAGTCGTACTCGTCGACCGCGTCGGCGGTCGCGGGGTCGTCGAGCTTCTCCTTCGGGTGGCCGTCGGGGTGTTCGACGAGGGTCACGCGGTCGATGCCGTCCTCGGGGGTGCCGTGGATCTCGGTGAGCTCGGTGTTGAGGAGGAGCTCGATCTCGCCGTCTTCGACGGCGTCCATCGTGCGCTCGATCCACACGTCCTCGGCGCGGAACTCCTCGCGGCGGTGCGCGATGTACACCGTGTCCGCGAACTTCGTCAGGAAGTTCGCCTCCTCCATCGCGGCGTCGCCGCCGCCGACGACGAGCATGTCCTCGTCGCGGAAGAACGCGCCGTCGCAGGTCGCGCAGGTGGAGAGGCCGTAACCCATCAGCTCCTCCTCGCCGGGGACGCCGAGCGTCCGCGCGCTGGCGCCCGACGCCGCAATGACGGCGTCGGCGGTGTACACGTCGCCGTCGGTGAGCGCGACGTGGAAGTGGCCCGCCGGCTCCTTCGAGACGTCCTCGATGACGCCGTTTCGGGTCTCGGCGCCGAACTTCTGCGCCTGCTCTTTCATGTCGTTGATCAGCCCCGGCCCGGAGATCCCCTCGGGGAAGCCGGGGTAGTTCTCCACGTCGGTCGTCAGCGTGAGCTGGCCGCCCGGCTCGTCGCCCTCGACGAGCAGCGGGTTGTTGTTCGAGCGCGCGGCGTATATGGCCGCGGAGAGACCCGAGATACCGGTGCCGGCGATGATGAGTCGGCGGTGTTCGACGATGTCGTCGGTCATTACCCACAGTTGGCCGCCGCGTCCTATGTACGTTGCGACCGTTGCGCGATTCCCGCACGACCGCCCCGCCGATGCTGCCGCGGACTTGCCCGCCGGACCACCACCGACCCGCTCGGCGAACTGCTGCGGACCCGCTCGACGAACTGCCGCGGACCCGCTCGACGAACTGCCGCGGACCCGCTCACCGCACCGCGACGAACACGCTCCGGTCGTCGCCGGGGCCGTACCCCGAGGACACGTCAACGTCGTCGAACCCGGCATCTGCGAGCGCGTCGCCGATCCGCTCGTCGGCGAACGGCGTCATCCGGCGCCGGTCGGTGAACGGGTCGCCGTCGGGGGTGAACGTCACCGCGCGCCAGTCGAGCCGGCCGTCGTCGGTCGCGACGTGGTGCGCGACGCGGACGTACCGGAGTTCCCCATTTGCGTCGTGGCCAACGTCGAGACCCGGGGAGTTCCCGTCGGACGGCAGCGGGGAATTATCGAAGACGAGGACGCCGCCGGGCCGGAGTCGGTCCCGGAGCGCGGCGAGCGCGGGGTCGAGGTCGCCGGGCCCGAGGTGGTTCACGACGCCGCGGATGGCGACGGCGGCGTCGAACGGTTCGGTGTCGTGCAGGTCCGGCTCCGGGAGCCCGGTCCGGTAGATCGAGACGGCGTCGGCGGGGCACTTCTCCCGCGCGACCGCGAGCATCCCCTCGTGGACGTCGATCGCGGTCACGTCGACTCCGCGGGCCGCGAACCGGCGCGTGTGCTCGCCGGTTCCGCAGCCGACCTCCAGCAGACGCTCGGGGTCGACGCCGCGGTCGGCGAGCGCGTCGAACACGAAGCCGGCGTCGCGGTCGTAGTCCCACTCCGACTGGATCGCGTCGTACAGCCGCGGGCGCTCGTCGTAGAGGCCGTCGGACATGGCGGGAACAGGCGCTATCTCGGCGCCCGGTGATGAGTGTCTTACGCCGCCTCGGGACCGGTTCGCACGACGGCGCCTCAGTCCGTCGGGAACTCCGGCGGAAGCCCGGTCGGCTGCGCCGGCGCGTCGTCGAGGGCCTCGAAGAAGCGCCCGGCGACGAACTCCTCGACGACCTCGGGCAGCGACTCCGACTCGTCGACCGCGGAGAGGATGCCGAGCGGGACCTGCGCGCCAGCCATCGAGGCGTGGCCCCCGGCCGACCCCGCGGGATCGAGCGCGTCGCGCAGCAACTCGCCGGCGTCGACCTCGGCGCCGCGGGCGCGGGCAGAGCCGTAGATCACGCCGTCGGTGTAGCCGTAGACGAACGTCACTGTCACGTCCTCCAGGTCGAGAAGCCGATCGGCCGCCTGCGCGAGCGCGTCGCGGTCGGTTATCTCGCCGACGCAGGAGGCCGCGACCGACCCGCGCACGTCGCGGTTCTCGATGGCGGCCGCGAGGACGCGGAGCGTCTCCGGGCTCACGCTCGGGCTCTCGACGCGTTCGAGCGTCGACTCGTCGGCGTGCGCGAGCAGCGCGGCGGCCGCCTCGAAGTCGTCGGTCGCGGTCGCGCGGGTGAAGTCCTTCGTGTCGATCCGGATGCCGTACAGCAGCGACGTGGCGAGTTCCCGGTCCGGCGCGATCCCGTACCGCGAGAGGTACTCGGCGATGAGCGTGCTCGTCGCACCGACGTCGGGCCGGATGTCGACGAACGATCCCGCGACCGGCCCCCGCGGCGGGTGGTGGTCGACGACCACGTCGACCGGGTGGCCCTCGGGGAGGCTGTCGTTGATCCCGGCGCGGGAGTGGTCGACTAGGGCGACGCCGCCGTACTCGTCGAGGTCCACCCCGTCGAACGACCGGAGCCCGATGTCGAGGAGGTTCACCAGCGCGCGGTTCTCCTGATGGGAGATGTCGCCGCCGTAGCAGGCGTCGGCGTCGACGCCGATCGACTCCGCGATCCGCGCCAGCCCGAGCGCGCTGGCGATGGCGTCCGGGTCGGGGTTGTCGTGCGCGACGACCAACAGGGGCCCCGAGAACCCCCGGAGCGTCGCGAGCAGCCGGGCCGGCTTCTCGCCGTCGTCGGCATTGGCGCGCGAGAGGGCCGCCCCGGGGGAGGCGCCGCGACCGTCGGCGAGTCCGATCGCCTCGGAGACCCGATCGACGACCGCCTCGACGGGGTCGACCACGCGGTCGGCGACCGCCTCGACCGCCGCCCGCTGCTCCTCGGTCGGCGCCGTACCGAGGTGCGCGACGATCATCGCGTCCGGGTACCTGTCCCGAGCGGCGCGCGCGGCGGCGACGTTGCGCTCGGGGTCGTCGCTCGCGACCAGCACGACCGCCGCCGAGTCCGGATACGTCGCGGGGTCGGAGGGGTCGGCCTCGACGGTGGCGACGTTGCGGTCGCGCAGCGTCGACACCCAGCCGGTGTCGTCCGTGATCGCCACCAGGTCGTCGCGGTCGCCGCGCTCCTCGCGGGCGCGCTCGACGAGCGCGTTCCCGACCGCGCTACAGCCGAGCAGCAGGCGCCGGGTCATACCGGCGCGAGGGGATCGCGAGGCAAAACGCTGCCGTCGGCGCGGCGCGGGGCCGCTCCCGGGCCGAGCGGGCGCCGATGCCGAGTCACTCCGGGTCCTCCCCGTCGCGGAGCGCGCCGTTCGCCGCCGCGGCGACGTCGACCGCCGCGCGGTTCTCGGCCACGTCGTGGACCCGGACGATGTCGGCGCCGCGGTCGGCCGCGAGCGCGGTGCCGGCGACCGTCGCGTGCTCGCGGTCGTCGGCGTCGCGCCCGACCGCGCCGTACAGCGACTTGTGGGAGTGGCCGACGAGGACCGGGCAGCCGAGCGCCGCGAACTCGCCGCAGCGCGCGAGCAGCTCGAAGTCCTCCGCGGGCGACTTCCCGAAGCCGATCCCGGGGTCGACGATGACGCGATCGCGGTCGATGCCCGCCGTGTCGGCCAGCGCGAGGCGCTCGCGCAGCGCGTCGACGACCTCGCCGACCACGTCGTCGTACTCGGGGTCGGCGTCCGGGTCGACCGGCGCGTCGAGGCTGTGCATCACGATCACCGGGCAGTCGGCGTCGGCGACGACCGACCGCATCGCCGGGTCCTCCAGCCCCGTCACGTCGTTGATGATGTCCGCGCCCGCGTCCAGCGCCGCCCGGGCGACCGCCGGCTTGCGCGTGTCGACCGAGACGAGCACGTCCCCGGACCCGACCGCAGGCACCGACTGGATCGCCTCGATCGTCGGGACGACGCGCTCGATCTCCTCGTCGGCCGGGACCGGGTCGGCGCCCGGACGGGTCGACTCGCCGCCGACGTCGACGATGTCGACCCCGGCGTCGACCATCCGCTCGACGCCCGCGACCGCGTCGTCGAGGTCGGCGTGGCGCCCCCCGTCGTGGAAGGAGTCCGGCGTAACGTTGAGCACGCCCATCACGGCGGTCCGGTCGCTCCACGGGAACTCCGGGGCGGACTCGTCGTCCGCGGACGCCGACCTACCGTCCGGCGCGTCGATCCCGACCGACGCGGCGATGTCGGTCGCCACGCCGCCGAGCCCGCCGCCGTCGCTCGCGGCGAGCCGGTCGACGAGCGCGCGGAGCTCGGCGACCGTTCCCGCGACGGTGACGGGGACGTGCTCGCCGCCGGCCCCCCGGTCCTCGTTCGCGCCGAGCCCCCCGAGCGCCGCGTCGCCGCCGACGATCCGCGCCGCGGCCGCGACGCGCTCGGCCCGATCGCCTCGTAGCCGGAGCGTGAGGGTGCGGTGGTCGACGCCGTCCCGGTGCGCCGCGATCCCGTCTGGTTGAACGCCGGCCGTGTCGAGCGCGTGGGCCGCGCCGTCGACGCCGCGGACCGTCCGCTCGCGGACCGTTCGCATCCGCGCCGCCCGGGCCTCGGCGACGGCGAACAGCGAGCCGACGAGCAGCACGCAGTCGCCCGCCTCGGCGCGGTCGACCGCCGCCGCGAGCGCGTCCGCCACGTCGTCGCCGGCGGTCACGCGGTCGACGCCGGCGGAGCGCAGCGCCGCCGCGAGGACCGCGGGGTCCTCGGCGCGGTCGATGGCGGGCCGGCAGGTGACCGCCGTCGCCGCGTCCGGGAGCGCCGCAGCCGTCTCGGCGTGGTCCTTGTCGTGCATCGCCGCGTACACGAGGTGGAGGTCGTCGTAGTCGTACTCGGCGAGCGTCGCGGCGAGCGTGCGGGCGGCCGCGGGGTTGTGCGCGCCGTCGAGGACGGTCAGCGGCGCGGTGTCGACCACCTCGAACCGGCCGGGCCACGTCGCCCGCGCGAGGCCGTCGCGCACGTCGCGGTCGTCGAGGTCGGTTCGCAACGCTGCCGCGGTCCGGTCCGCGAGCGCGACGGCGACGGCCGCGTTCGTCGCCTGATGGCGCCCGACGAGCGGGATTCGGTAGGTGCCCTCGCGCTCGCCGGCGAGCGCGACCTCGGCGTCGGTGGCGCTGACGCGACCCTCGTAGCTCGCCGCGAACGCCGGCGGGTCGTCGGGTTCGGGGTCGCTATCGGTGGGGTCGGCGCCCTCGTCGCGCTCGTCGGGTTCAGCGTCCTCGTCGCTATCGTCGGCTTCGGTGTCCTCGTCGCTATCATCGGGATCGGCCGCCTCCGACGCGCCGTCTCCGACCACTCGCGTCACCGGCGCGCCCGCCTCGCCGGCGACCTCGCGGACCACGTCGAGCGCCTCGCCCTCACAGGCGGTGACGAGCGGCGTGTCGGGGCGGGCGATCCGGGCCTTCGTCCGGGCGATCTCGGCGATCGTGTCGCCCAGCACGTCGGTGTGTTCGAGCGAGACGTTCGTCACGGCGGTCGCGACGGGGTCGACCGCGCTGGTCGCGTCGTACTCGCCGCCGAGGCCGACCTCCAGGACGGCCACGTCCACGTCGCGCCGCGCGAACTCGCGGACGGCCATCGCCGTGACGACCTCGAAGAAGGTGAGCGGCTCGCCGGCGGCCGCCCGGTCGATCAGCCACGGGCGCACCGCCTCGACGAAGTCGGCGATCGCCGACTCGGTCATCTGCCGGCCGTCGACGCGGACCCGCTCGGCGAGCGCGGAGAGGTGCGGCGAGGTGTACAGCCCCACCGACAGCCCCGCCTCCCGGAGGACCGACTCGGTCAGCCGCGCCGCGCTGCCCTTCCCGTTCGAGCCGGCGATCTGGACGAACGGAACGTCCGCCTGCGGGTCCCCGAGGTGCGCGAGCAGCGCCTCCACCCGATCCGTGCCGGGCTTGACCGAGAAGCGGCGGAGGTCGAAGAGGAACGCCGCCGCCTCGTGGTAGTGCATGTCCCGTGAGTCGGCGGCGCGTCGCTTAGACGTAACGGACCTGACCGGGAGGGCGGGCGCGGTGACCACGACCGCGCCGGAGGGGCCGACACCCCTGCGTCGACCGAAAAGTAACCCTTACGCGCGCGGCGGCCGCAGTCGATCGCATGGATGAGACAGCGACCGCCGACGCCGCCGCGGGAACGGCCGCCGACGGGGCCGCGGCCGACCCCGTCGTCGCCGGCGGGGGGGTCCGGAAGGAGTACGGCGAGGTCGTCGCGCTCGACGGGGTCGACCTCGACGTCGCGGCCGGCGAGGTGTTCGGGCTCATCGGACCGAACGGCGCCGGGAAGACGACGCTGGTGCGCGCGCTCACGGGGACCACCGAGGCCGAGGGCGACCTGCGCGTCTTCGGCGAGGCGCCGGCGGCGGTCGACCCGGCCCGGATCGGGCTGCTGCCGCAGTCGTTCGACCCGCCCGCGCGGCTCACGGCTCGGGAGCTGGTCGACTACTACGGCGGGCTGTACGACGCGGCCCGCGACACCGAGTCCGTCCTCGATGACGTGGGGATGGCGGACGACGCCGACGCCTGGTACGAGACGCTCTCCGGGGGCCAGCAGCGGCGCACCTGCGTCGCGACCGCCGTCGTCAACGACCCCGACCTCCTCTTCCTCGACGAGCCGACGACGGGGATCGACCCGGCCGGCCGCCGGGCGATCCACCGCCTGATCGAGCGGCTCGCGGCCGGCGGGACGACCGTCTTCCTCACGAGCCACGCGATGGACGAGGTCGAGCGGCTCGCCGACCGGGTCGCGCTGCTCCGCGACGGGCGGGTCGTCGCGAGCGGAGCCCCCGACCGACTGGTCGCCGAGCACGGCGGCGCGCCCCGCCTCGACGCCGACACCGCGACGGCGACGGGCGAGGAGACCGTCGAGCGCGTCGCGGCCGGCGTCCGCGAGCGCCTCGGGGACGACCCGACCGTCGAGGCGACCGACGGCGGGCTCCGGGTGCGCGGCGTCCGCCCGGAGGCGATCGGGGACGCGGTCGACGCGCTCGACGCGGCCGGCGTCGCGTTCGACTCGCTCTCGTGGTCCGAGCCGTCGCTGGAGGACGTGTACCTGCGGCTCACCGGCGAGGAGTACGCGCGGCGGGGCGGCGCGGCGGAGGCGACCGAGGCCGTCACCGACGGAGGGGAGCGATGAGCCGCCTCGGGCGGGTCCGGACGGAGGCGGTCGCGGCGGCGCGCTCGTTCACGCGCCGCCGGACGGCGGTGTTCTTCACCTTCTTCTTCCCGGTCATCCTCGTCGTCATCTTCGGCGCGCTGGTGCGGACCCAGCCGACCGGCGGCGGCCTCTTCGCCGAGCCCGCGGGCTACTACATCCCCGGCTACCTCGCGGTCGTCGTCCTGTTCACGCCGCTGTCGCGCGTCGGGTCCGAGATCGCGCGCCACCGCGACGGCGGGCGGTTCGAGAAGCTCGCGACGACGCCCCTCTCCCGCGCCGAGTGGCTGCTCGCGCACACGCTCGTCAACGTCGGGATCATCGGCGCCGCGAGCCTGCTCATCCTCGGGCTCGTGCTGGCGGTGACCGACGCGACGCTCATCCTCTCGCCCGCGCTGGCCGTCCTGCCGGTCTTCGTCGCGGTCGCGGTCGCGCTGTTCTGCGGGCTCGGGGCCGTCCTCGGCGCGCTCGCCGACTCGCAGGACGGCGTGATCGCCGCGAGCAACACGGTCGCGCTCCCGCTCCTCTTCCTCTCCGAGACGTTCGTCACCCCGTCGCTGCTGCCGGCGTGGTTCCGGCCCGCGGTCGCGGCCTCGCCGCTGACGTACTTCGCGCGGGGGACCCGGGCGATCACCTTCGAGGGCGGCGCGTGGACCGGCGACCTGCTGGTGTTGACCGCGCTCGCGGCCGTCTTCCTCGCGGTCGGCGCGTACGCGGTCCCGCGCACCGAGTGAGGGCTCGCCTCCGAGGCGGCGTCGGCGCCGCGGTTCGGAACCGTTCATTTATGGTCACAGCCCGCGCATCCGTGAACCGAGAGGAAGGCCGTTGACCACCGTTCACTTCACCTGTCCGGACTGCGACCAGACTATCGAGGTCAACGACGCGATGCGAAAGACGATCCTCGACACCGGCTGCCCGGTGTGTACCGCGGCCGCGGCCGAGGAGCACTTCGCCGTGACCTGTGAGTAGCCGCCGCTGGGACCCTGCGATCGACACTCGTTGACACATCGCGTCCGCTTGCTGTGCCTTTTTGCGTCGACCGCGACAACCGTTCGGCGATGACGCCCGAACTCGACGAGATCGACCTGGGAACCGTGCCGCTCGGCCGAACCGGCCTGCGGACGAGCGAGCTCCAGTTCGGCACGTGGCGGTTCGGCCGCGTGACCGAGGCGGGGAACGTGGAGATCGACGAGGAGCGCGCCCACGAGCTGCTCGACGCCTACGAGGCGGCCGGCGGGCGGTACATCGACACCGCCGACGTGTACGGCGGCGGCGACTGCGAGCGCTGGATCGGCGACTGGCTCGCCGAGCGGGACCGGGAGCGCTACACGATCGCGTCGAAGGTGTACTGGCAGATCCGCGACGGCGACCCGAACAGCCGCGGGACGAACCGCAAGAACGTCCGCCACCGCGTCGACGCCCTCCTCGACCGGCTCGACACCGACTACATCGATGTCCTCTACATCCACCGCTGGGACGACGAGACGCCGGCCCGCGAGCTGATGAAGACGCTCAACGGGCTCGTCGAGTCCGGCAAGGTCCACTACCTCGGCGCCTCCACGCTCCGCCCGAACGCCTGGAAGGTCGCCCGCGCCAACGCGATCGCCCGCAGCGAGGGGTGGGAGCCGTTCACGGTGCTCCAGCCGCGGTACAACCTCGTCGACCGCGAGATCGAGGGGGACTACCTCGAGTTCGCGCGCCAGCAGAATCTCGCCGTCTCCCCGTGGAGCCCGCTCGGGCAGGGCTTCCTGACGGGGAAGTACGACCGCGACGCGGACCTCCCCGACGACTCGAAGGCCGCCGAGTCGAGCCGCTTCCAGGAGGCGTACCTCACCGAGGAGAACTTCGACGTCCACGACGAGCTGGACGCGGTCGCCGACGAGGTCGGCGCGTCGCCCGCGCAGACCGCGCTCGCGTGGCTCGCGCACCGCGACGGCGTCACCGCGCCCATCGTCGGCGCCCGGACGGTCGACCAGCTGCGCGAGAACCTCGCGGCGGCGACGATCGACCTGTCGGACGAGCAGGTCGACCGGCTGACCGCGGCCAAGCCGGGGCCGTACGACGCGCTGTAGAAGGGAACGGGGGCTACCGCTCCGCGCAGTAGTCGACGAAGTTCCGCAGGATCGTCAGCCCCGTCTCGCCGCTCTTCTCGGGGTGGAACTGCGTGCCGAACACGTTGCCGGCCTCGTTGGCGACGACCGCCGGGAAGTCGACCCCGTAGTCGGCGGTGGCGACGACCGCGTCGGCGTCGTCCGGCTCGGCGTAGTAGGAGTGGACGAAGTAGGCGTACTCGCCGTCGACTCCCTCGACCAGCGGGTGCTCCCGCTCGACTTCCAGCTCGTTCCAGCCCATGTGCGGCACCTTCCGGTCCACCTCGAAGCGCACGTTGGTACCGGAGATCAGGTCGAGTCCGGTCACCTCGCCCTCGCCCTCGTGGTCGGCCTCCTCGCTCGTCGTCAGGAGCATCTGCATCCCGAGACAGATCCCGAAGAGGGGGCGACCGGCCTCGGCGTGGTCGGTCAACGCCTCGCGCAGCGGGCCGGCGTTCTCCATCCCCTCGCGGAACGCGCCGACGCCCGGGAGAACGACGCCGTCGGCCGCGGCGAACGCCTCGGGATCGTCGGTGATCTCGACGGTCGCGCCCGCGCGCTCCAACCCCCGAGTCGCCGACCGGAGGTTCCCGAGCCCGTAGTCCACGAGCGCGACGGACACGTCGCGGTCCGGTGGAGATTCGTCCATGGTTCCGGTTCGCGACCGCGGTGGAAGTCAGTTTCCATCCGTGAGGCGTTGCATAGCGGTACGTAGCCGTACGTATATTTGAACAGCAACACTTTTGATAGAACAGTAAAACCCACACACGTACTCCTCATGGAGCGACGACGCCAATTCCTCAAGATCGCGGGTGCGGCAAGCATCGTTGGACTGGCCGGCTGTAGCGGCGGCGGCGACGGGTCGGACGGCTCCGACGGCATGAACGGCTCTGACGGGTCGGACGGCTCCGACGGGTCGGACAGCGAACCGGAGATGACGTTCGGCGGCGACGGCACGATCGACTTCGGCATTTCGCCGTCCGTCCCGCAGGAGGACCTCAACGTACAGTACTCCCCGCTCGAAGAGCACATCGGGAGCTACCTCCGGGAGAACTACGATGTCCCCAGCGACCTCAGCGTTGAGGGGACCATCGGAAGCAACTACAGCGCCATCATCCAGTCTCTCGGCCAGGGGACGCTGGACATCGCCGAGACCGGGCCGTTCGCGGCCGCCCTCGGCGTGAAGACCGGCAACGCGGAGGTCATCCTCCAGCGGTACGGCTACGGCGGCTGGACGTACAAGAGCATCATCGCGACGCCGAACGACAGCGACATCACCGAGCTGTCCGACCTCTCCGGGAAGACGGTCGCGTTCTCCGACCGGCTCTCCACCAGCGGCGCGCTGTACCCGCTGTACAGCATGTCGAGCCAGGGGGACCTCGACGTCGGCGAGCTCCCCGAGGGAAACGGCTCGCAGGCCGAGTTCGACGCCCGCTTCGCCGGCGGCCACGTCGGCTCGTACACCCTCCTCGAACAGGGCCAGGTCGACGCGGCCGCGATGGGCGGCTTCGTCCGCGACACGAAGACCGGCCCCACGCCGGACGAGTGGCAGGAGGTCGCGACTACCCTCCACGAGGACGAGGGGCTCCCGCGCGCACCGATCGTGGTCTCGCCCGAGCTCGACGACGACGTGAAAAGCGCCATCCAGGAGGCGTTCCTGGAGGGCCCGGACAGCATCTACTACGGCGCGGACGGCGAGGACGGCACCGGAGACGACCTCTGGTTCAGCCGCGTCCGCGGGGCGACCCAGGACGACTACCAGTCCGTCATCGACGTCGCCGACGAGCTCGGCGTCGGAACCGACATCTTCAACCAGTAGATCCCTCACGGTCCCCCAACTTCGGATCGTTTTTCACACGATCGGTCTGTTTTTGGACAAACTCACACCTCATGCCAACGATCGAATTCGAAAACGTCAGTAAAATATACGACGAGGACACCGTCGCCCTCGACGACGTGTCGTTCACCATCGACGAGGGGGAGTTCGTCATTCTGCTCGGTCCCTCCGGTGCCGGCAAGTCGACGATGTTGCGGGTGTTGAACGGGCTCACGGAACCCACCGAGGGGTCCGTTCGCATCGGCGGCGAAGAGCTTCAAGGGAACCGCAGCGGGGTCGGGATGGTGTTCCAGGAACACTACCTCATCGAGAGCAAGACCGCGTTCGGCAACGCGCTATCCGGGGCGCTCTCGCGGAACGGGCTCCTCCGGAGCGCCCTCGGGATGCACGACGACGCGGACAAGCGGACCGCCCTGGAGGCACTCCAGACCGTCGGCCTCCTCGACGAGGCCGGGCAGCGCGCCGAGTCGATGAGCGGGGGACAGAAACAGCGCGTCGGGATCGCCCGCGCGCTCGTCCAGAACCCCGAGATCGTCCTCGCCGACGAGCCGGTCGCCAGCCTCGACCCGAAGGCGGCCCGCGACGTGATGCGCTACCTCAAGAAGGCGGCGACCGAGCAGGACCTCACCACGATCACCAGCCTCCACCAGGTGAACATCGCGCGAGAGTTCGGGGACCGGTTCCTCGGGATCCGCGGCGGCGAGGTGATCTTCGACGGCGACGCCGACGACCTCACCATGGACGAGATGGACCGGATCTACTACGGCGAAGCCCAAGGCGGCAAGACGGTTCCGACCGGAACGAGCGGCGACGAACTCGGCGGGAGCGACGCCGACGTCGACGCCGCCGCCGACGGGGGTGAGCGGGCGTGAGCTCGCCAGACTCGGCGATCGACGACCAGTTCCGCGCGCTCGAACGGCTCCGCCGACTCAAATACCTCCTGTGGGCCGGGCTGCTCGCGGCCGTTCTCGGCGTCACCTACTGGGGTCTCGGCTTCATCGGGTTCCAGCCCAACGTCGTCGCCGGGCGGCTCCCGGGGATGTACGAGTTCATCTCGACCGGCTTCTTCCCGCCGGACTTCCAGAACTTCACGATCTACACCAAAGACCAGGGGATCAGCGGGCTACAAGCGATCCCCGCGAGCTTCGGCGACGGCGGCGCCCACATCATCGAGAGCTTCCAGTCGTCGCGGCAGTCGCTGGTGAAGGCGAGCCTCGTGACGCTCCTGCTCGGCATCATGGGCACCGTGTTCGCCTTCCCGTTCGCGCTCGTCCTCGGGGTCCTCGGGAGCGAGCGCGTCACGCCGTTCCCGTTCAACTTCATCTTCCGGGGTACCCTCAGCGGGATCCGCGCCATCCCCGCCATCGTCTGGATTTTCCTGTACATCCCCATCGGCCCACCGGGACAGGTGACGGCGGTGCTCGCGATCGCGACCGACAGCATCGGGAACCTCGGCCGCCTGTTCACCGACGACCTCGAAGAGATCGAGGAGGGGCCGATCGAGGCGATCCGGTCGACCGGTGCGTCGGGCACCCAGACCGTGAGCTTCGGGATGTTGAGTCAGGTCTCCCGCTCCTTCATCGCGTGGACGCTGTACATCTTAGAGATCAACACCCGGATCGCGATCTCGCTCGGCGTCGTCGGCGCTGGCGGGCTCGGACTGATGATCCGGAACAGTCAGGACCTCTTCGAGTTCCAGCAGACCGCCGCGGGGCTGGTGATGGTGTTCATCGTCGTCCTCGGCATCGAACTCATCTCCTCGCGCATCCGCGCCCGGCTCCGGCCGGGCGAGCACGAGGGGAAGGGGCTCATCGAAGCGATCCGCGGCCTGTTCGACCCGAAGAAGTGGCTCGGCGTCGGCGACCGCCGCGACTGAGCCGACTCAGAACTCGCCGAGCCGCGACTGGCCGTCGCCGCCGTTTTCTCCCCGGTCGCTGACGCCGCTCAGTTCGGCCGCCCGGGCGATCGTCTCGAAGAAGCCGTCGCGCTGACTCCGGTCGTACAGCGTCGCTGCGGGGTGGACGGATAACAGTACGCGCCGCGACACGCCGGCGAGCCGCGCGTCGACCACGTCGCCGGACTCGCCGGTGATCGCGACCGAGCGGTCGAGGAGGTGTTCGCTCGGCACCTTCCCGAGCGTCACGATCAGCTCCGGGTCGAGTCGGTCGATCTCGCTTTCGAGGTACCCGCGGCAGTTCGCCAGCTCCTCGGTCGTCGGGTCGCGGTTGTCCGGCGGTCGGCAGCGCACGCAGTTCGTGATCCGCACGTCGGCGCGGGCGAGCCCCGCGTCGCGCAGCGCCTCGTCGAGCACGTCGCCGGACCGCCCCACGAACGGCTCGCCCTCCTCGTCCTCGGTCGCGCCCGGCCCCTCGCCGACGAACAGCAGGTCCGCGTTCGTCGGGCCGACGCCGTCGACGATCCGGCTCCGCGACTCCACCAGCGCCGGGCACCGCTCGCAGGATGGCACTCGGAGGTCCTCGTCGAGCGCGGAGCCGTCGCCGCCGTGTTCGCTCATGCCCACGGCTCCGGGCGCGGTCGTCTAAGTAGCGTCGGTCGAACGGGCCGCACGCCGAGCCCCGCCTACTCGGCCGTCGCCGCCTCACGGTGCGCGCTCGCGGCGAGCGCCGCGATCCGGAGGGGCTCACAGCGCCGGAAGCCGTCGCGAGTGAGTCCCCGGATCGCCGCGGCGGCGCGCTCCGGTTCGATACCGACCGCGCGGACGAATCGGGGCCGATCCGAGTCCGGGTCGCCGACCGGAACGCGGGGCGGAAGCGACCGGTACGCGGCGAGCCGGTCGGCGAGGGCCTCGCCGTCGAACGCGTCCCGGAGCGCCGGTTCGAGCCCGGGGCTCGCCTCGTAGCTCACGGCGTAGACCGGGCGGTCGAGCGTCTCGGCGAGTTCGTCGAGGTCGAGGAGGTTGAACCACGCGGGCGCGACCCCCGCACAGACCACGTGGCGGACGTCCTCGCGGGCGAGCGTGCGCCAGCAGTCGATCACCGCGTCGGTCGCGTCGGTGCCGCCGACGGTACACCGCGCGAACGCGAAGCCGTCGGGGGTCCCGTCGGCGCGAACGACGACGCCGGCCCCGTGGCTCGCGTCGCGGGCGTCAGAGAAAGCGACGCCGAGCGCGCGGCTCGGCGTGGTCACTCACGCGTCCTCGGACTTTATCTCCTGGAGCCGGTCGAGAAGCTCGTCGTTCGAGGCGCCGGGTTCGTAGTCCACGGACCCTTGGTGGGTCTCCTGGGCAGCCCGGACGCCGTCGTCGTCGTCGAAGTCCGCGTCCAGGTCCTGATTCTCCTGTTCGGACTCGTCGTAGCTGCCGAAGCCCATTTGTGTGTGACACTAACAGGGGGTGAGTGATAAATCCACGGCCGTCAGCGGACCCGAGGGGCTCGCTGGGGTGCGACTGTACGCTTTTGTCGCTCCGCGAGCGAGTGGAGGCATGGAGCCGATCACCGTCACCGCGGACGCGGAGGAGTTCACCTGTAACGCGTACCTCGTCGTCGGGGACGAGACGACGCTCGTCGACGCGGGAACGATGCCCGGCGTCGAGGACGCCGTCGCCGACGCCCTCGCCGACGCCGGCGTCGACGGCCTCGACCGCGTCGTGATCACGCACCAGCACCGCGACCACGTGGGCGAGCTCGGCGCGGTGGTCGAGCGCTTCGACGCGGAAGTGCTCGCGTACGCCGATCACCCGCTCCGGGACGCCGCGCTCGGGGACGGCGACGAGGTGGTGGTCGGCGACGAGTCCTGCGAGGTCGTCTACACCCCCGGACACGCCGACGACCACGTCTCGCTCGTCGGCGCAGAGCGGCTCTACTCGGGCGACGTGGTGGTGTACAACGACGGCGCCTTCGACGACGGCTCGTTCGGCCGGACCGACATGGCCGGCCAGTCGCGCGAGCGCCTGATCGAGAGTCTCCGCGAGATCCTCGACCGGCTGCCCGACTCCACGGGGGCGATATTCCCCGGCCACGGCGACGTCTACCGCGCCGTCGACGGCCCGGACACCCTCCGCGAGGTGATCGAGCGCGCGACGGAGCGCGCCGAGCGCCGCGAGCCGAAATACCCCGACGGGTGAGCGGGAGCCAGGTTTAAAACCGAGTGACTGCGAGACCGACCACCGACTTCGGCGCGCGCCTCCGAGCGGCCGCCTTCGGCGGCCGCGAGGAGCGCGTGCGAGGGACGCGGTGAGAGAGGGGTGACCGAAGGGAGCCCCGAGCGAACCGCGAGGCTGGGGCGGAGCGAGGCACACGCGCGGCTGGCGGTCAGGAGGAGAGTCCGCGAGAAGGGCCGTGAACGACCCGGAAACGGCCGGATTACGCCGCGCGGCGCTCGGTCGCCTTCGGGCGGAGCTTGGTGTAGCCGCACTTGCGGCAGCGCTCGGCCTCGGAGGCGTTGCGGGCGTTACAGCGCATACAGATCTGTCGGTCGAGCATGCGACGTTCGGCGGCGTCGAAACTGGCCATACGGCTACTGTGCGGGCGGTGCTGTAAAAGGTTGCGAGACGCCGCGACGGTCGCGGGAGGAGAGGCTAGTCGGCGAAAGTCCTAGTCAGGCGCCCGCTTCCGAGAGGGCGGCCTCGATGTCCTCGCGCTGCGTGACGCCGACGAAGCGGTCGACGACGCCGTCGTCGTTCTCGACGATGAGCGTCGGGAGCGAGCGGACCTGGTACTGGTTCGCGACGTCCTGCTCCTCGTCGACGTCGACCTTCTGGAGCTCGAACGCGTCGCCGAGGTCTTCCTGGATCTCCTCCAGGATGGGGTCTTGGGTCTTACACGGGCCGCACCACTCGGCGTGGAAATCCAGCAGTCGAACGGTCATAGTCGCGGTCAACTACCGCCGGGCCGCGCATAAGGGTTTCCCACTTGTGCGTGCGCGCGCTCGGCGGCGACTCGACCGGGCGACGGCGCGACGGTGGCGCGAACACGGTCCGAACGACGAACGAAACGTTTAGGACGCGTCGCCGTCCAGAAGCGGACATGAGTGGTTCCAACTCTGGCGGGCTGATGTCCAGTGCGGGACTGGTCCGCTACTTCGAGAACGAGGACCGGAACGCCATCGCGATCGACCCCAAGACGGTCCTCGCGTTCTGCGTCCTCTTCGGCGTGTTCGTCCAGATCCTCTCGCTGACGGTCGCGTAACGACCCCGCCGTTCCCGTTCTGCCGACGCACCGATCCCGAGTCGACCGGTCGCGTAGCGCGCCCTTTTTCCACGCGCCCGCCCCACCGATACGTATGAAAGCAGGCGTCATCGCCGTCCAGGGCGACGTGGCCGAACACGCCGCCGCCGTCCGCAACGCCGCGGCCGCCCACGACGAGTCCGCGGAGGTCGTCGAGATCCGAGAGTCGGGGGTCGTGCCCGACTGCGACGTCCTCCTGATGCCGGGCGGGGAGTCGACGACCATCTCGCGGCTGATCCACCGCGAGGGGATCGCCGCGGAGATACGGGACCACGCCGCGGCCGGGAAGCCGATCCTCGCCACCTGCGCCGGACTGATCGTCTGCTCGACCGACGCGAAGGACGACCGGGTCGAGCCGCTGGGGCTGGTCGACATCTCGGTCGACCGCAACGCGTTCGGCCGGCAGAAGGACTCCTTCGAGGCGAAGGTCCCGGTGACCGGCCTCGACGACCCCTTCCACGCCGTGTTCATCCGCGCGCCGGCCATCGACGACGTGGGCGACGGCGTCGAGACGCTCGCGACCGTCGACGGGCGCCCGGTCGCGGTGCGCGACGGGCCGGTCGTGGCCACCGCGTTCCACCCGGAGCTCACCGACGACCCGCGGATCCACGACCTCGCCTTCTTCCCCGAGCGGGAGGTGGTCGCGTGAGCGATCCGGCCGAGGGCGAATCGAGCGCGGACGAGCCGCCCGAGGCCGTCCTCGACGAGCTGTTCGCCACCATCGAGTCGCGCAAGGAGGAGCTCCCGGAGGGGTCGTACACCGCGTCCCTGTTCACCCACGAGAAGGGAGAGAACGCGGTCTTAGAGAAGGTCGGCGAGGAGACGACTGAGGCCATCCTCGCGGCGAAGGACGACGACCGCGAGGAGCTCACCGCGGAGAGCGCCGACCTCGTCTACCACCTGCTCGTGTTGTTCGCGATGAAGGACCTCGGCGTCGACGACTTACGCGCTGAGCTCCGCGAGCGGTTCTGAGTCCCCGCGGTGGTCGACGCCTACCGCTCCCGTTCGAGTTCGCGGTCGATCTCGTCGACCTCCTCGGTCTCCAACTCCTCGCCGATGCGCCGCTCGAACTCCGCCTCGCTGATCTGTCCCTCGACGTACTGCTTCCGGAGGCGGTCCTGACGGCTGCTCCCGGCGTCGACCGAGGTCGACGAGGCGGACTCCGAGCCGATCGAGTCGAGCGACGGCGAGCCGCCCTCGCCGAGCAGCCACGAGCCGGCCTTGTAGGCGACTCAGCTTTGAACGTTGTCGTGTTGACACTATTGGACCCGAAATCGGAGGAAAAGACGTTCTACGAGGAGTTTACGGTATCGGCCGAACTGGAGAGTGATTCACAGAGGATAATGAAGGCAGCGTTCACGGCGTTTGAACCTCTAGTGGAAAGTGGAGCGTCTGCGGCTGAACCCCCTTTTCCGTGTTCACACCGTCTCAGCCGCCATTTTCGGTCGATTAAGTGTTGGATACTCAACGTTCAAAGCTGAGTAGGCGACGTAAACGAGCCCCGCCAGCACCGCGAGCGAGACGACCCCGGAGACGATCGTCCAGACGAGGCTCACGAGCGCGGAGACCACGCTGACGACGATACCGACCCCGATCAACACCGCGATCGCGATCGCCGCGTAGTAGAGGGCCTGCTTCCCGTCCATACCCCGGAATCGGGCTGCCGGCCGCAAATACCTTCTCCCGGAGACGCCGTCGCGCGGTTCGGTCCGTGCCCCCGGACTTTTGTCCGTGGCGCCGAACGTCAGACGGTGAGACCGCCGTGTGCGACGCCGCCCCGCCTGGATCCGACGCGCGGACGGAAGCGACCCGCAGAGCGATGCTTCGGCGGAGCGGGGCGCTCGCGGTCGGTGCGGTCGCGGCGACGGGGTCGGCCGCCCTCGCCGGTTGCGCCGGGCGCGGGAGCGGCGATGCCGGCGGAAACGACGGCTACGCCGCGGGGGCCGGCGCGGCCGCCGGTAGGGGGGACCCTCCGCTCGTCGCGCACCGCGGCTTCGCGGCCGAACACCCGGAGAACACGGTCGCGGCTATCGAGGCGGCGACGACCGTCGTCGACCGGGTCGAGCTCGACGTGCGCCGCTGCGGCACGGGCGAGCTCGTCGCCTTCCACGACGCGACGCTGGGGCGGGTGACGGACGCGACCGGTCGCGTCGGCCGGACCCCGGCGGGGCGGCTCGCCGAGCTCTCCGTCGAGGGGTCGGGAGAACCGGTGCCGACGCTCGCCGCGGCGCTCGACGCCGTGCCGTCGGACGCGTGGGTCCTGCTCGACCTGAAGGAGCGCGGCGTGGCGGCCGACGCGGTCGCGGCCGGCGCGGAACGCGACCACGGGCTCGCCGTCGCCGCCGACGACCCCGCGGCCATCGAGGCCGCGAACGCGGCCGACCCGACGGTCCCGACCGTCTACGGGGCCCGGGAGTCGGTCCCGGCGCGGCCGCTCAGGCCGCTGATCCCGGGGAGCCGAGCGGGGGTCGGACTGCCGAGGTGGGCGTATCCGCCGCAGGACGTGGCGGGGATCGTCGAGACAGCGACGGCACTGGGCTGTGCGGCGGTGTCGCCGCGGTACGAGCTGTGCCTCCGGACGGATATCGTCTCGCGGGCCGCGACCGCCGGGCTGCGGGTGCTGCCGTGGACGGTCGCCTCGGCCCGGGAGTACGGCGCGGTGGCGTCGGTCGACGGCGTCGGCGCCGTCGTCTCGGATGTCTCGCTGGGACGCCGGGAGCCGTGACAACCGAGACGAACGAGCGGCTCGCGGGCGGCAGAAGTGTTATTCGTGCGGCTCACGTCGCCCGAGAAAATGGATCGGGACGCCGACGCCGGCGACGGTGCGAGGGGGAGCGGGCCGGACGAAGCGCCCGGCGGGGCGCCCGCGAGCCGCGTCGACCGCCGGACCGTCCTCGGCGCGCTCGCGGGCGCCGGGAGCGCCGCGGTCGCGGGCTGTTCCGGCCCTGAGCCGGACGACGCGTCGACGACCGATCTCGACGCGGACCGGCTCGACGAACTCGCGGCGCGGTTCGCGCCGACGCTGTACTTCGACAGCGCCGAGCCGTGGTACCCGACCGACCCGCGACCGTACGCGAGCGAGGCAGACGGCGAGACGGTCGTCGACGGCTTCGCCGCGTTCGACGGCTACCACGAGCGGTACGACGAGGCGGGCGAGCCGCCGAACCCGACCGTCTTCTACAACGGGATGCGCTACGAGGACTCGCCGCTGGCGGTCGTCCAGTTCTGGCTCTACTCCGCGTTCGACCAGTTCACCGCGAACTTCCACTGGCACGACTGGGAGGTGCTCCACGTCTTCGTCGACCTCGACTCGGGCGACCCGCAGCTGTACGTCGCCAGCTCGCACTCGCGGAGCGTGCCCAACAACGAGTTCCTCGACCCCGACCCCGAGGTCGTCCCGCGGATCCTCCCCGAGCTCGGCTCGCACTCCAGCACGCTCTCGATCAACGAGATCCCGGACGGCTTCCGGCGCGTCGGCGAGGAGGGCCTGCTCGCCGACATCACCAACACGACGATCGACACGGTCGAGGACCTGCTCGGGATTCCGATCGCCTACGGTCTGCCCCGCGACGAGGGGGCCCGACTGCCGTTCGTCGTCCCCGAGTACGAAGGGGAGCCGATCTACGACCACCCTGACCTCCCGTCGGTCTCGGAGTCCTCGCTGGTCGACGGCGCGCTGACGGTCCGGTCGCTCGACGCGCTGCGTTCGCCGCCGACCGACCTGCCGCTCCGGGAGACGGGGATCGCCTTCCGACACGGCGAGCGCCCCGACGACGGTGACGACGCCGCGCTCGCCGCCGAGGCCGCCGAGTCCGTCGTCGAGTACGAGCTGGTGGAGAGCGCCGAGCTGGAGGACATCGACGCGTTCACCAGCCCGCAGCTCAGCTTCGAGTTCGCCGTGCCCGAGGCCGTCGAGGACGCGGTCGCGAGCCACATCACGACCACCGGGGTCCCGTGGGAGCAGCCGCGCTACGAGAACCCCGCGCTCGACGTCACTGCGGGGAACCACCGGTCCGAGATGGCGGACCGGTACGACGCGATCGCCGACGACCCGTCGTTCGGCGACGAGGCCGCCAGGGGGCTCGACGCCGTCGTCGCGCGCGTCACGCGGGCGACCGAGAGCGACGAGGCGCCCGACGGCGAGGGGTTGACCACGACCGAGTCGAGCGTCGAGTCGTTCGTGCTGATCGAGAGCGACCCGGAAGCGGTGCCGACGTTCGCCGGCGGCGTCGCGGTCGCGAACGGCGTCCCCGAGGGCGATCACCGCTTCACGGTCAACGGCGCCGGGCGGGCGCCCCACAGCGAGCGGCTGACCGTCGCGGCCGACGAGGCCGTGACGACCGCCGGCGTCGACGGCGAGATTCCGCTCGTCGCCCGCGAGAACGCGCGGAAGGTCGAGCTGTCGGACGCGGAGAGCGAGGTCGACCTGACCCGGACCGCGATCGAGGACGACTTCGCCGGGCGGATCTACGACTCCGCGATCGAGGGGAGCGACGCCGCCTACGTCCACGCCGGCGGCGCGTACACGACGGAGGTCCGCGACGACGACGACGAGGTCGGCGCGTACCGCGTCAACCCGGACCGGCCGGGGACGGGAGACGACGGCGACGAGGGAGACGGTCCGGACGCCGGCGACGACGCGATCCGGATCGAGCGCCCGGAGACCGGGGCGGCCCCGCTCGCGGGCTACGTCGCCGACGTGGCCGAGGAGACGCGCGCGGCGGTCGCGGCCGCGGCGGCCGAGAGCGACGGCGGGGACGGAGACGGCGGCGCGGGCGGCGGGAGCGGCGGCGGAAACGACAGCGGCGGGAGCGGCGGCGGTTCGGGGGGCCCGTCGAACGCGGTCAACGGGCTCGAACGCGCCCTCGCGGCCGCGGTCGACGCCGCGGAGCGGGCCGAGGAGCGCGCCCGCGAGGGCGACGCCGAAGGGACGGAGCGTCAACTGGCGAACGTGCTCGACCGGATCGCCCGGATCGAGGAGCGGCTCGCGGCCGCGCGGGAGGGGCTCCCGCCCGGGCTCGCGAACGCGACCGGAAAGCGGGTCGAGCAGGCGACGAAGCGGGTCGAGCAGGCGAGGAACGCCGAGAAGCTGTAGGCCGCCAGCGCGCGGGCGCGCGCAACGACCGCGTCGCCCCGTGTCACGGCGCACCACTGGATGGAAAGCTATACGACGCAGAACCGACCACGAGTATATAAGCAGATGTCTCAGGAGAGATACGACCACGCGGCGGTCGAAGAACGGTGGCAGGAGGCGTGGGACGACGCCGACGTGTACCACGTCCCGGACGAGGCCTCGGACCCGACGTACGTCCTCGGGATGTACCCGTACCCGTCCGGGAAGCTCCACATGGGTCACGTCCGCAACTACACGATCACGGACGCGTACGCCCGGTACCGGCGGATGCGCGGCGACGACGTGCTCCACCCGATGGGGTGGGACGCGTTCGGACTGCCCGCCGAGAACGCCGCCAAGGAGCGTGACACCAACCCCCGCGACTGGACGTTCGACTGCATCGACACGATGAAGGGGCAGATGAAGTCGATGGGGTTCGGCTACGACTGGGACCGCGAGGTCACCACGTGTACCCCCGACTACTACCGGTGGAACCAGTGGCTGTTCCGCCGCTTCCACGAGGCCGGCCTCGTCGAGCGCCGCGACGCGGAGGTGAACTGGTGTCCCTCCTGCGAGACCGTCCTCGCCGACGAGCAGGTCGAGGGCGACGCGGAGCTGTGCTGGCGCTGCGACACCCCCGTCGAGACCCGCGAGCTCGACCAGTGGTTCCTGAAGATAACCGAGTACGCCGACGAGCTGCTGGACGCCATCGACGACCTAGAGGGGTGGCCGAACTCGGTCCGGCAGATGCAGCGCAACTGGATCGGCCGACAGCACGGCAGCGAGGTCGACTTCTCGATCGACGGGTACGGGGACGTAACGGCGTTCACGACCCGGATCGACACGATATACGGCGCGACCTTCTTCGCGATCGCCCCCGATCACCCGATCGCCGAGGAGCTGGCCGAGGAGGACGACGAGATCCACGAGTTCGTCCACCACGAGGCCGACCCCGACGGCGACGAGCCGAACGGGGTCGAGACCGGACTGACCGCGACCAATCCCGCCACCGGCGAGGAGATCCCGGTGTACGTCGCCGACTTCGTCCTCTCGGACGTGGGGACGGGCGCGCTGATGGCCGTGCCCGCCCACGACGAGCGCGACCACGCGTTCGCGACGGAGAAGGGCGTCGAGATCCGACCCGTGATCGCGCCGGAGTCCGACGACCCCGACGGCGAAGCGGTCCCGGACGCACCGGACGTGGAGGAGGCCGCATTCACGGAGGACGGCGTCCTAATCGGCTCCGGCAAGTACACCGGACTGGACAGCGAGACCGCGCGCGAGCGGATCACAGACGATATCAGGAGCGCCGAGCCGGCCACGCAGTACCAGCTGCGCGACTGGGGCATCTCCCGGCAGCGCTACTGGGGGACGCCGATCCCGATGGTCCACTGCGACGACTGCGGCGCGGTCCCGGTGCCCGACGAGGACCTGCCCGTCGAGCTGCCCGAGTTCATCAACACCACCGGGAACCCGCTCGACGCCGCCGACGAGTGGCAGGAGACGACCTGTCCGGAGTGCGGCGGGCCGGCGACCCGCGAGACCGACACGATGGACACGTTCGTCGACTCCTCGTGGTACTTCCTGCGGTACGTCTCGCCGGACCTGGCGGACGCCCCGTTCGACCTCGGCCGCGCGAACGACTGGATGCCGGTCGACCAGTACGTGGGCGGCATCGAACACGCCGTGATGCACCTGCTGTACTCGCGGTTCTTCACCAAGGTGTTGGCCGACGAGGAGGACCTCGACCACCGCGAGCCGTTCACCAACCTGCTGGCACAGGGGATGGTTCAGCTGGAGGGCGAGAAGATGTCCAAGTCGAAGGGGAACGTCGTCTCGCCGCAGCGGATCGTCGACGAGTACGGCGCCGACACCGCGCGGCTGTTCATGATGGAGGCCGCCCAGCCCGAGCGCGACTTCGACTGGTCCGAGGAGGGCGTCCGGTCCACCCACCGATTCCTGACCCGCCTCAGCGACCTCGTCGAGGCGCACGCCGCGGGCGACGTGGCGACGGCCGACCCCGACGCCGACCGCGATGAAATCGACGACTACGTCGCCGACGAGACCGACGCCGCGGTCGCCATCGCCGGCGCGGAGTACGACCACCTGACGTTCAACGTGGCGCTGCGGGAGGCGCAGGACCTCGTGGGGACGCTCCGGAGCTACCGCGAGCACGCCGACCCGCACCCCGCCGTCTTCGAGCGCGGCGTCGACGTCGCGGTCCGCCTGCTCGCCCCCGTCGCGCCCCACCTCGCCGAGGAGCTGTGGGAGTCGCTCGGCCGCGACGGGTTCGTCGCGGAGGCCGACTGGCCGACCGCGAGCGTCGACCGCGAGACGGTCGAACGCCGGCGCCGGCTGGTCGAGAACACCCGCGAAGACGTGCGCGACATCGTCGAGGTCGCCGGGATCGACGACCCCGAGCGGATCGACGTGGTCGTCGCGCCCGACTGGAAGTACGACGCGCTGGAGATCGCGATCGACAGCGACGCCGACAACCTGATCTCCGAGCTGATGGCCGAGAGCCACATCCGCGAGCGGGGCGACGACGCCGCCTCGTACGGGCAGGACCTCCAGGCGAACCGCGAGGCGCTCCGTGAGACGCTCGACGGCGACGCCGAACACGACGCCCTGCGAGCGGCCGCGTGGCTGATCGAGCGCGAGTTCGACGCCCCGGTCCGCGTCGAGCGCGCCGCGGACGCCGAGGAGGCCGTCGTCAGCAAGGCGGAGCCGGGCCGACCCGCGATCGACATCGTCGAGTAGGTCACCCGACCGTTTCGCGGCCCTCGCCGGACCCCGGAAACGCTTAGTCGCCGGCGCGGCGCCCTCGTGTATGGACGACTCGTACGCCCCCGCGCGCGACGCCCTCGCGGGCGAGGGACTCGGCGCCGACGACGGAGAGGACGCCGACCCCGCGGTGCTCGCCGCGCGACTCGACGAGGACGATCCGCTCGCGTCGTTCGCGGACCGCTACCGGGTCCCTGACGGTGTTCTCTATATGGACGGGAACTCGCTCGGCCCCGCGAGCGACGCCGCCCTCGCGAGCCTCGACCGCGTGGTCGACGAGTGGCGCGAGCTGCTCATCTCCGGGTGGACCGACGCCGACCCGCCGTGGTTCGATGTCGGCGAACGACTCGGCGACGCGCTCGCGCCGCTGGTGGGCGCGGAGCCGAGCGAGGTGGTCGTCGGCAACTCGATCACGGTGAACATCCACACCCTGATCGGCACGTTCCTCGACGAGCTGCTGGCCGGGAACGGGCCCGAACGCGAGGACGTCGCGGCCGCGGACGGAGAGTGGGCGCCGGACGGCGACCCGGACGCCGACCCCGCGGTCCTCGTCAACGAGCTCGACTTCCCCTCCGACCACTACGCGCTCCGGGCGCAGCTCCGGCAGCGGGGGATCGACCCGGACGAGAAGCTCCGGGTCGTTCCGAGCCGCGACGGGCGGACGATCGATCCCCGGGACATCGAGGCGGCGCTGGCGGCGCACGACGACGTGGGGATCGTGTTCATGCCGACCGTGCTGTACCGCTCGGGCCAGCTGTTCGACGTCGAGCGGATCGCGACGGCGGCCCACGAGGCGGGCGCGTACGCCGGCTTCGACGCCGCCCACTCCGCGGGCGCCGTCCCCCACGCGTTCGGCGACGCCGGCGTCGACTTTGCGGTGTGGTGTACGTACAAGTACCTCAACGCCGGACCGGGGTCGATCGGCGCGCTGTTCGTCGCCGAGCGCCACCACGGGCTCGACCCCGCGCTGGCCGGGTGGTGGGGCCACGAGAAGGCGACGCAGTTCGAGATGAACATGACCTTCACCGCGGCCGACTCCGCCGGCGCGTGGCAGATCGGCACGCCGCCGCTGCTTTCGGCCGCGCCGCTTGAAGGGTCGGTCGAACTCCTGCGCGAGGCCGGGATCGACCGCCTGCGGGCGAAGTCGCTCGCGCTCACCGACTTCCTCATCGCCCTCGTCGACGACCGGCTCCCGGGGGTCTCGGTGGGAACGCCCCGCGAACACGCCGCGCGCGGCGGTCACGTCGCCCTCGAACACCCCGAGGCCGAGCGGCTGAGCGAGGCGCTCAACGACCGGGGCGCGGTCGTCGACTTCCGACCGCCGAACGTGGTGCGGGTCTGCCCCGCGGCCTCCTACACCTCCTTTGCCGACGTGCTGGAGGTCGTCGACGAGATCGAGGCGATCCTCGACTCGGGGGCCCACGAGGCGTACGCGACGGGCGAGGGCGGCGTAACGTAGCGGGCGCGGCGCCGTGAGGGGCCGCGAGCGGGGTCGACGGGCGGTCTGTTCCCCGCGTTGACATCCGCAGTATTATTACTCTCAGTAACGTAAAGAGAAAAGAGCGAGATCATGGGAAGAGGTTCATCTACGAACGGTGCCGATCGGTTCGGATCGGACGGCGATGAGGTGACGAGCGTTTACGAGGCGATGTTTCAGGAGGCTGACGACGCGATCTTTCTCGTTGACGTGGCGCGGACGGACGGCGAGTACGAGTTCACGTTCAGGCAGAACAACACCGCACACCAGCGACAGACCGGGCTGACCGAGGACGCGATGTTCGGGAAGACGCCGCGGGAACTCCTCGGAGAGCAACAGGGGGCCGCGGTCGAGGCGAACTATCGGCTCTGCGTCGAGCGGGGGACGACGATCGAGTACGAGGAGCGGCTCGAGTTCCCGGGCGGGGCGACCGACTGGCAGACGAAGCTTACCCCGGTCGTCGACGACGGAACGGTGACGCAGATCGTCGGCGTCGCCCGCGACGTCACGCAACAGAAGGAGCGGGAGCGGGAACACCGGCGCACGCACCGGCGGTTCCAGACCGTCTTGGAGACGATGTCCGCGGCGGTGTTCCTGAAGGACACCGAGGGGCGGTACCTGCTGATGAACCAGGCGTGCCGCAACGTGTTCGACGTCGACGAGGACCCCGTCGGGATGACCGACGAGGAACTCTTCCCGGAGGCCGTCGCGGCGCAGGCCCGCGCTGACGACCGCCGGGTCGTTGAAGACGGCGAACGGATCGAAGTCGAGGAGACGGTGCCGACGCCCGCCGGAGAGAGCGTTCGGCTGACGCGGAAGTCCCCCGTGTACGACGAGGAGGGGGAGATACGCGGTGTGTGCGGCGTGTCGACCGACATCACCGAACAACGGGAGCGAGAGCGAGCGCTCCAACAGATCAAAGACCGCCTCGAACTCGCGGTCGAGGGCGCACAGATCGGCGTCTGGGACTGGGACATGGCCACCGACGAGGTCGAGTTCAACGACCGGTGGGCCCGGATGTTGGGCCACGCGCCCGACGAGATCGAACCGCACCTCGACGCGTGGGAGCGGCGCGTTCACCCCGACGACCTCGGGCCCGTCGAAGACGCCCTGTCGAGCCACATGGCCGGCGAGACGGAGCTCTACGACACGGAACACCGGATGCGCACCGCGGCGGGGGACTGGAAGTGGATCCGGGACGTCGGGAAGGTCGTCGAGCGCGACGACGACGGGAAGCCGGTCCGCGCGGTCGGGGTCCACCTCGACATCGACGACCAGAAGCGCCGGGAGGCGGAACTGGAACGCACGCGATCGGTCATCGAGCGCACCCAAGAGAGCGCGTCGATCGGCTGGTGGGAGGCCGATCTGGTCGAGGACTCGCTCACGTGGAGCGACGAGGTGTACCGGATCCACGAGGTTCCGCCCGACGACACGATCCGCCTAGAGGACGGGCTCAGCTTCTACCACCCGGACGACCGCGACGCCATCGAGGCGGCGTTCGACCGCCTGACCGAGGCGGGCGAGTCGTACGACCTCGAACTCCGCATCGTGACGGAGTCCGATCGGACCAAGTGGGTGCGGGCGATCGGCGATCCGCAGTACGACGACGCGGGAAACGTCGTCGGGGCGCTGGGGCTGTTCCAGGACGTCACGGAGCGGAAGGAGTACGAGCGGGCCATCGAGGCGACGCGCGAGGAGCTCCGGCGGATCATCGACCTCGTGCCCGATCTGGTGTTCGTGAAGAACCGGGAGGGCGAGTACCTGCTGGCCAACGAGGCGACCGCGGCGGCGTACGGGAAGACGCCGGAGGAGGTAGAGGGCAAGTCCGAGGCGGAGATCATCCCCAGCGCCGAGGACTCCGAGGCGTTCAGACAGGACGACCTCGCCGTGATCGAGTCGGGCGAGCCGAGGACGATAGACGAGGAGACGCTGACCACGGCGGACGGGGAGACGCGCATCCTCCAGACGACGAAGATACCCTACGAGGTTGCCGAGACGGGCGAAGACGCCGTCCTTGGATACGCCCGCGACGTGACCGAGCTCAAGCAGTACGAGCGGACGCTCGAAGAGCAGCGGGACAACCTCACGCTGCTCAACCAGGTCGTCCGCCACGACATCAGAAACCAGCTGATGGTGGTCGAGTCGTACACCGGACTCCTCGAGGACGCGCTCGTCGACGACCAGAGCCGGACCTACGCGCGGACGGTCATCGAGGCGGCGAAGCAGGCGGCGGACATCACGGAGACCGCCAGGGACGTCACCGACGTGCTGCTACAGGCCGGCTCCGACCTGACGCCGATGAACCTCCGAGCCGAGCTCAACGGACAGATCGAACAGGTCCGGTCGGAGCAGGACCGGGCGACGGTCACGGTGAGCGAGTCGATCCCGGACGTGACGGTGGCGGCGGACGACCTGCTGGAGGCGGTGTTCCGGAACCTGCTGACGAACGCGGTCGTCCACAACGACAAGGAGAGGGCCGAGATCACGGTCTCGACGCGCGTCGCGGACGACTCGGTGCGCGTGTCGATCGCGGACAACGGCCCCGGGATCGACGACGACCACAAGGAGGACATCTTCCAGGAGGGCGCGAAGGGGCTCGAGAGCGGCGGGACGGGGATCGGTCTGTACCTCGTCGAGACGCTCGTCGACAAGTACGGCGGCGACGTGTGGGTCGAGGACAACGAGCCGACAGGGAGCGTGTTCGCCGTCGAACTGCCCCTCGCGAACTGATCGGCGCGCGCGAGGCGGGCGCCGTGCGTCGCCGTCCCGCGCGTCACCATCCAGCGCGTCGCCGTCGCCGCGCGTCTCCATTCAGCGCGTCGCCGTCGCCGCGCGTCGCCGCCGCCTCACGTCGACCGTGCGCGTCGCGCGGGGCGACGGGCTTAATCGCCCGAGCGCCCAAGGTCCGACGATCAGACAATGGCGGAATCGTCGGGCATGGACGCGTTCGCGCACCTCGGGAGCGATATCCGCGAGGCGCTCTCCGACCGGGGCTTTTCCACGCCGACGGAGCCCCAGCGCGAGGCGATCCCGCCGCTCGCCGACGGGCGGAACGCCCTCGTCCTCGCGCCGACGGGGACCGGGAAGACGGAGACGGCGATGCTCCCCGTCTTCGACGCGATCGTCGCGGCCCGCGACGCGCCCGGCGACCCGCCGCGGGAGGGTATCTCCGCGCTGTACATCACCCCGCTGCGCGCGCTCAACCGCGACATGATGGACCGGCTTGAGTGGTGGGGCGACCGCCTCGGCGTCGAGGTCGCGGTGCGCCACGGCGACACCACGCAGTACGAGCGGTCGAAGCAGGCCGACGACCCGCCCGACGTGCTCATCACGACCCCGGAGAGCCTCCAGGCGATCCTCACCGGCTCGAAGATGCGGGTCGCCCTGGAGGACGTGGCGCACGTCGTCATCGACGAGGTCCACGAGCTCGCCGCGGCGAAGCGGGGCGCCCAGCTCACGGTCGGCCTCGAGCGCCTCCGCCGCGTCGCGGGGCCGTTCCAGCGCGTCGGCCTCTCCGCGACGGTCGGTGACCCCGAGGAGGTCGGGCGCTTCCTCGTCGGCACCGGCAAGCGCGACCCCGACCGCCCCGGCGACCGCGCGTTCGAGACGGTCGAGGTCGCGGCCGGGACTCGGACCGACGTGCGCGTCCTCGATCCGGCGATCACGGACCGCGATACCACGCTCGCCGGCGAGCTCGCGGTCGACGAGACGACCGCGAGCCACGTCCGGACGATCCGCGAGATCGTCGCCGAGAACGAGTCGACGCTGATCTTCGTCAACACGCGCCAGACCGCGGAGGCGCTCGGCTCGCGGTTCAAGACGCTCGCCGAGAACGAGCGGGAGGCCGCCGAACGCGACGGGCGGGACGACGCCGCCGACCCCACGGAGATCGAGCTCCACCACGGATCGCTCTCGAAGGAGGTCCGGGTCGACGTGGAAGACCGGTTCAAGTCGGGCGATCTGGACGGGCTCGTCTGCACCTCCTCGATGGAGCTCGGGATCGACGTGGGGCGCGTCGACCACGTGGTCCAGTACGGGAGCCCCCGCGAGGTGGCCCGGCTGCTCCAGCGCGTCGGCCGCGCGGGCCACCGCCGCGACCTCGTCTCGGAGGGGACCGTCGTGACGCAGGGAGACGACGACACGCTCGAAGCGATGGCCATCGCGCGGCGCGCCGGCGAGGAGCTCGTCGAGCCCGCGAACATCCACCACGGGAGCCTCGACACGGTCGCCAACCAGATCGTCGGGCTCGTGATGGACGAGGGCGAGGTCCACGCCCGGGAGGCGTACCAGACGATCACGAACGCCTACCCGTTCGCCGACCTCTCGGAGCCCGAGTTCCAGGAGGTCGTCCGAGAGCTCGACGGGAACCGCCTGCTGTGGCTCGACGAGGAGACGGACACTCTCGAAAAGTCGGGCGGCACCTGGCAGTACTTCTACGCGAACCTCTCGATGATCCCCGACGAGTCCACCTACGAGGTGTACGACATGTCCTCGCGGCGGGGTATTGGCACCCTCGACGAGCAGTTCGTCGTCAACTTCGCCGGGCCGGGCGAGACGTTCGTCCAGCGCGGCGAGATGTGGCGGATCACCGAGGTCGACGAGGAGGAGGAGCGCGTGAACGTCACGCCGATCCCCGACCCGACCGGCGAGGTCCCCTCGTGGGTGGGCCAGGAGATCCCCGTCCCGAAGCCAGTCGCCGAGGAGGTCGGCCGGATCCGAGGCGAGGCCGCGGCCGCCCTAGCGGCCGGCTCCACGCCGACGGCGGTCGCCGCCGACCTCGCCGAGCGCTACCCGACCGACGAGGAGACGGTCGCGGCCGCGCTGAAGGCGGTCGTCGACCACGTCGACGCCGGCCACCCCGTCCCGACCGACGAGCGGATCGTGATCGAGGGGAGCGCCCGCACCGTCGCGGTCAACGCCGCCTTCGGCCACGAGGTCAACGAGACGCTCGCGCGGTTGCTCGCTGCGCTCGTCGGCCAGCGCGCCGGCTCGTCCGTCGGGATGGACGTCGACCCGTACCGGATCGAGTTCGAGGTGCCGAACGGCGTCAGTCCCGGAACCTTCCGCGAGGTGCTGGAGACGACGGACCCCGACCGGCTGGAGACGTACCTCGAACTCGCCGTGAAGAAGTCGGACGCGCTGAAGTTCACGCTCGCGCAGGTCGCGGCGAAGTTCGGCGCCGTCAAGCGGTACAAGGAGGGGCGCGGCCGATTCGGCGGCGACCGCCTGCTCGCGGCCCTCGAAGACACTCCCGTCTACGACGAGGCGCTCCGTGAGGTGTTCCACGCCGACCTCGCGGTGCCGGAGACCGCGGACCTGCTCGCGGCGCTCCAGCCGGACGACGGGGGACGGGACGGCCCGCTCGACCTCACTATCGCCCGCGAGCGCACCCCGCTCGGCACCGCGGGTCGCTCCGCCGGCACGGAGTTCCTCGTCCCCGACAACGCCGACGCCGACGTGATCGAGACGGTCAAAGAGCGCATCCGGGACGACCGAGTGATCCTCTTTTGTCTCCACTGTACGGACTGGAAGCACACGACGAAGGTCCGGCGCGTCCGCGACCAGCCCGAGTGCCCCGAGTGCGGGTCCACCCGGGTCGCGGCACTCAACCCGTGGGACGACGAGACGGTCGCCGCGGTGCGCGCGGCCAAGAAGGACGACGAGCAGGAGCGCCGCACCGAGCGGGCGCACCGCGCCGCGAGCCTCGTCCAGACGCACGGGAAGCGGGCGGTGATAGCCCTCGCGGCGCGCGGTGTCGGGCCCCACAACGCCGCGCGGATCATCAATAAGCTCCGCGAGGATGAGGACGAGTTCTACCGCGACGTGCTCCGCCAGGAGCGCGAGTACGCGCGCACGCAGTCGTTCTGGGACTGACCAACGGCGGCCCGGACCGCGCCGAACCGCTCCCCCGTCCGGACTCCCGTTTTTAAGTTGCGGACGACCGAACCGACCGTATGGACCTCTCCGCCGCCGTCACGGCAACGACTGCGACCCTCCGTCGACGCCCCGCCGACGTCCTCCCCTTTTACCTCCTCGGCACCGCGGTGCCGGCGATCGCTCGGCTCGGCCCGTTCGCGGCGCTCGCGGGGATCTACCTCCACCTCGAACTGAACGGCCGCCTCGCCGCGGCCCGCGACTCGCTCGCCGGGGTCGAGCCGCCGCCGGAGACGCAGGACCCCGAGGCGCTTCAGGCGTGGGCCGAGGGGTTGGGCCCCGCGTTCGAACCGCTGCTCACGCCGACCGTCGTGGTCCTCTTCGCCGGGGGCGTCCTCCTCGCGGTCGCCCTCTCGGTCCTCGCGTACGCCGTCGTCTCGGCCGGCCAGCTCTCGGCGGTCGCCGCGAGCCTCCGCGACGACCGCGGGCTCGTCGCCGGGATCGCGGGCGCCCGATCCCGGTGGCTCACGTTCCTCGGGCTGTACGTCGCCGAACTCATCCTGTGGATCGGCGTGGTCGCGCTCGGATTGATCGCGGTCGGCGCGGCGTTCCTCGCGAACCCGTTCCTCGGGGCGGCGGTGGCGATCGGCGCCCTGCTCGCCGGCTTCGTTGCCCTCGCGCTCGTTCGGATCCTCTTCGCGTTCGCGCCCGCGGCCGTCGTCGTCGACGACGCCGGCGTCGTCGCCGGGGTCGAGGGCGCCGGCGGCTTCGTTCGCTCGAACCCCGTCGACGCCGCCGCGTACCTCGTGGTCGCGATCGGCGCGCTGGTCGTCGTCGCGTCGGTCGCCTCCGGGATCGCGTTCGTCGGCGGGGGCCCCGTCGTCGCGCTCGCCAGCGCCGTCGTCGTCGCGCCCGCGCTCGACCTGCTGAAGACGGTCCTCTACGGCGACTACCGCGGGACGGTCGACCCCCTCTCGCCGACGGAGGCGGGCCTCCGGGCCCAGCTCGGCGGCGGCCTCCGACGCGGGTGGCGGGAGCTGCGCGGGTTCGTCCGGTCGACGCCGGGCTCCCACGCGCTCGCGCTCGGAGTGGCCGTCGGGTTCGGCGCGCTCGGGTGGGTCGCCGCCGCGCCGTTCGCGGAGATGGCCCCGACCTCGATCGAGGGTCGGATCGCCGGACAGATCCCGCCCGTAGCGGCGCTGACGTACTTCGGGAACAACTGGGGGGTCGCGATCGCGACCGCCTTCTCGGGCGTCGGGCTTGCCCTCCCCGCGCTCTCGTCGCTCGCGTTCAACGGCCTCGCGCTCGGCGCCACCGCGGCCTTGGAGGAGAACCTCTCCGCGCTCGTCGCGTTCGTGGTCCCGCACGGGATCTTCGAGATCCCCGCGCTCGTCGTCTCCGGCGCGCTCGGCGTCCGCCTCGGCGCGGTCTCGTGGCGGACGTTTCGCGGCCGCGCGAGCCGCGAGCGGTTCGCCGACGCCTTGGAGACAGCGTTCTGGGTGACCGTCGGGATCGGGATTCTGATCACCGTCGCCGCCGTTATCGAGGGGTTCGTCAGTCCGTACTACTGGCGGCCGTTCCTCTAGCTCGCGACCGAGCGGCGACCCGTCTGCGGGCGTCCGGCCGGAGAGGCGCCGGCCCGCCCGCAGCCTTATTACCGCGCGGGCGAAGCGTCGGTATGCGACCGCTCGTCGCCGTCATCCTCGTCGGCGTCCCGCTCATGTGGCTCGTCGGCTTCGCCGCCTACGCGTACGTCGACGCGCCCAAGTACGGAATGGACCCGCGCAAGTGGGCGCTCATCTCGTTCGTCGTCCCGCTGTTCGGCTTCTTCGCGTACGTCTTCGAGCGGGGTGAGCGCGACTACGACCCGGACACCGACCCGTACGCCGGCGGGAGCGACGAGCGGACCGGCGGCTTCGCCGTCCACGAGTCGCGGCAGGGCGAAGAGCGGCTCGGCCCGGCGGGGACGGAGGCGGACGACGGTGACGACGCGGACGACGAGTGGAACGACCCGGACGGCGTCGACCTCTGACGGGACGATCGGGACAGGCCCCGGTCAGTACCGAGACGGCGGTGAGTGAGACGGTACGTAATCACCGATGAGGCTGGGGAGGTGTGCGATGCTGTGTAGTGCCGTACTGGGCGGGGCGGGAGTCAAAAGGGCAGCCGCGGGGCTTTAGCGGGTTTCGCTGCCGATGTACTCGCCACGATTTAGTTACGGTCGGCGTCACCGTTCGACAGAAGCGACCAATCGTACCAGTACTAAATCGCGTCGCGGAGCGCCGTTCGCCGACGGTCGAGGTCGAACGCGGCGTCAGGTGCGTCGAGCCGGTCGAAGAACGCGAACGCGTCGGCGCCGGCGCGCTCGGCGTGGCCGATCAGCGCCTCGATCGCCGCACGGTTGAGCGCGAACGACTCCAGCTTGCCACAGCAGAGCGCCAGCGCGACGCCCGCCTCGCCGGAGGGGAAGGCAGGATCGATAACCGACAGGTCCGGGTCGACGGGCGCGTCGCCCGCGACCCCCGCCTCCGCGGCCGGGACGACCCGCAGGCACCGAGTACAGATCGCGACCGCGTCGGCCGGCGCGTACTCGCGGATCGGGGGCGGCACGGCGAACCCGACGGCGTCGGCGTCGCAGTGAGGACAGGGCACGACCGGAGATAGGCGGCGCTCGAAACTTAAACGCGGCCGTCTTCGGTGCGGCGAGAGCGGCGAGGGAAAACGGACAGAGCGATCGACAGAAAGAACGGCCGACGCGCGGTGGACGGTCAGTCGGCGGGCTCGGGTTCCTCGGTCTCCGCGGCCGCGACCTCTGCGGCCTCGGCCTCCTCAGCGGCCTCCTCTTCCTCCTTCTTCGCTTTGATCTTCTTCATGCGGAATATCTCCTCGCGCTCCTGCTCTTCGAGCTTCTGCTCGATGTACTCCTGATTCTCGTAGAGGCTCGGGAGCAGGGTGAACTCCAGGGCGTTCACGCGGCGCTTCGTGGTCTCGATCTCCGTGAGCATCTTCTTCATCGCCGTCTCCACCTCGGCGGCGAGGATGATCGACTCGAGCAGCTCCTCGTAGGCGTCGGCCGCCTCGTCGATCCGCGCCGAGGAGCCGAGGAGCCCGTACCCGCGCTCGTCGAGGCTCTTCTGTACCTTCGAGGACTCGATCTGCGGGACCACGACGCCCATGATGTTCTTCGACTGGGTCGTGATCTCCGGGTGCTCTTTCAGCGCCGCGGCCGCGCCGCGGACCGCCACGTCGCCCTCCATCGCCCGGGCCATGTCGATCTTCCGCTGGGCCGTCTCGTAGTTCTCGGAGACCTCCGACCGGACGTCCTGCGCCTGGTCGAGGATGTCCATGAACTCCATGATGAGCCCGTCGCGCTTCTGTTCGAGCGTGTCGTGACCGCGCTCGGAGAGCTCGATGCGGTCCTCGATCGCCATCAGGTTCTTGCGCGTCGGTTTGACGTCCTTGGCCATCTTGAGGGTAGGTTCCGCTCCGAGGCGGTTAATTCTTTTCAGACGCGCCGGATCGGCCGGGCAGCCGCCGCGGATCGGCCCCCGAGCGCGGTCACCGCGGCGCGGTCGCTGGCGAGGGGTATCGACCGCGGGTAAAAGGTGAGTCGAGGCGGATCAGTCGGCCGCTTCGACGACCTTGCGCTCGGAGTCGTCCTCGCGGTAGTGCTCCTCGATGAACTCCTCGTCGATCCGGTTGAGGGCGTCCTTCGGCAGCATCGAGAGGAGGTCCCAGCCGATCGAGAGCGTCTCGTCGATGTCGCGGTTCGTCTCGAAGCCCTGGTCGATGAACTCGGACTCGAACGCGTCCGCGAAGTCGAGGTACTTGTTGTCGAGCTCCGACAGCGCCTCGCGACCGACGATGTTCACGAGGTCGCGGAGGTCCTCACCTTCCGCGTACGCCGCGAACATCTGGTCTTTCACGTCGGCGTGGTCGGCGCGGGTGAGCCCCTCGCCGATCCCGTCGTCCATCAGCCGCGACAGGCTGGGGAGGACGTTGATCGGCGGCTGGAGGCCCTGGCTGTTGAGGTCGGGGTCGACGTAGATCTGCCCCTCCGTGATGTACCCGGTCAGGTCCGGGATCGGGTGAGTGTCGTCGTCGCCCGGCATCGTGAGGATCGGGATCTGCGTGACCGAGCCCTCGCGGCCCTTGATCCGGCCCGCGCGCTCGTACAGCTGCGCCAGGTCGGTGTACATGTACCCGGGGTACCCGCGGCGGCCGGGCACCTCCTCGCGGGCCGCCCCGATCTCGCGGAGCGCCTCGCAGTAGTTGGTCATGTCCGTCAGGATGACGAGGACGTGGTAGTCCTTCTCGAAGGCGAGGTACTCGGCCGTGGTGAGCACCATGCGCGGGGTGACCGTCCGCTCGACGGCGGGGTCGTCCGCGAGGTTCATGAAGACGACGGAGCGCTCCAGCGCACCGGTGCGCTCGAAGTCCTCCATGAACTCGTTCGCCTCCTCCTGGGTGATCCCCATCGCGCCGAAGATGACGGCGAACTCGGAGCCCTCCTCGTCGTCGCCGCCTTCCTCCTCCTCCGGCACGCTAGCCTGCCGGGCGATCTGCATCGCCAGCTCGCTGTGCGGCTGGCCGGAGCTGGAGAAGATCGGGAGCTTCTGCCCGCGGACGAGCGTGTTCATCCCGTCGATGGCGGAGACGCCCGTCTCGATGAACTCCTCGGGGTACTCCCGGGAGTACGGGTTGATCGCCGCGCCGACGATGTCCTGTCGCTCCTCGGGGACGATCTCCGGGCCGTCGTCGATCGGGCGGCCGGAGCCGTCGAGCACCCGCCCGAGGAGGTCCTCGGTGACGGGCATCTTCATCGTCTCGCCAAGGAAGCGGACGGACGCGTCTCTGTCGATACCGCTCGTCCCCTCGAAGACCTGGATCGCGACCACGTCCTCCGAGGATTCGAGCACCTGTCCGCGCAGCGTCTCGCCCTGTGCCGTCTCGATCTCGACGATCTCGTCGTAGCCGATCGCCTCGTCGACCTCGGCGTACACGAGGGGGCCGCTGATCTCGGTGATGGTTTGATACTCTTTCATGGTCAGTAGAGGCTCCGGAGCTCCTCGGTGATCTCCGACTTGAGATCCTCGACGTACTCCTCGTAGTCCTCTTGGACGCCGATACGGTTAATCCGCGGGGCCGACTCGATGTCGATGATCTCCTCGACCGGGACGCCGGCGTCGAGCGCGTCGAACGCCTCGTCGTTGAACGTCTGGATCGTCGTCAGCATCAGGTACGTCTTCTCCGGCGGACAGAACGTGTCGACCGGGTGGAACGCGTTCTGCTGGAGGTACGCCTCGCGCAGGTAGCGCGCGACCTCCAGCGTCAGCTGCTGGTCGTCGGGCAGGGCGTCCTTCCCGACGAGCTGGACGATCTCCTGAAGCTCCGTCTCTTCGTCGAGCACGTCGACCGCCCACTGGCGGCGCTCCGCCCAGTCGTCGGCGACCTCGTCCTCGAACCAAGGGTCGAGCTGGTCTTTGTACAGCGAGTAGGACTCGTTCCAGTTGATCGACGGGAAGTGGCGCCGCTCCGCCAAGTCCGCGTCGAGCGCCCAGAACGTCTTCACGATCCGCAGCGTGTTCTGGGTGACCGGCTCGGAGAAGTCGCCGCCGGGCGGCGACACCGCGCCGATCGCCGAGACGGAGCCCTCCGTCCCGTTGATGTTCTCGAAGTAGCCGGCGCGCTCGTAGAACTGCGCGAGCCGGGCGGCGAGGTACGCGGGGTACCCCTCCTCGCCGGGCATCTCCTCCAGCCGGGAGGAGATCTCGCGCATCGCTTCCGCCCACCGCGAGGTGGAGTCGGCCATCAGCGCCACGTCGTACCCCATGTCGCGGTAGTACTCGGCGATCGTGATCCCGGTGTAGATACAGGACTCACGCGCCGCGACCGGCATGTTCGAGGTGTTCGCGATGAGCGAGGTGCGGGCCATCAGCGGGTTGCCGTTGGCCGGGTCCTCGAGCTCGGGGAAGTCCTCGATGACCTCGGTCATCTCGTTGCCGCGCTCGCCGCAGCCGACGTAGACGATGATGTCCGCGTCGGCGTACTTCGCGAGCTGGTGCTGCGTGACCGTCTTCCCGGAGCCGAACGGGCCGGGGATCGCGGCCGTCCCGCCCTTCGCGATGGGGAAGAGTCCGTCGAGGATGCGCTGGCCGGACACCAGCGGCGTCCGGGGCGTCTTCTTGTCGTTGGCGGGGCGCGCCTCGCGCACCGGCCACTCCTGGTGCATCGAGACCTCCTCGCCGTTGTCGAGCTCGACGACCGTCTCGGTGACGTCGAAGGATCCGGACTCGGCGGCGACGACCTCGCCGCCCTCGTAGTCCGGCGGCACCATGACCTTGTGGTCGATGGTGACCGTCTCCTCGACGACGCCGACGATGTCGCCGGGCTCGACGACGTCGCCCGCCTCGACCTCGGGCTCGAACTCCCACTCCTCCTCGAGGTCGATGCCGGGCGCGTCGACCCCGCGGTCGAGGTACGGACTGCCCATCTTGCCCTCCAGCACGTCCAGGGGGCGCTGAACGCCGTCGTAGATGGCGTCCAGCATCCCCGGGCCGAGGTCGACCGACAGCGGCTCGCCCGTGTTCTCGACGGGTTCGCCGGGGCCGACGCCGGAGGTCTCCTCGTACACCTGAACCGTCGTGAGGTCGCCCTCGATCTCGATCACTTCCCCCATGAGCCCTTCGTCGCCGACGTAGACGACGTCGTTCATGCGGGCGTTGAGATCGCGGGCGGTCACGACCGGACCGCTCACGCTCTGGATGACGCCGCTGTCTTCGACGGCGTCGGTTGTGTCTGCTTTGCTCATATTAGTCGTCTTCCTCCATCAGGTCGATGCCGATGGCGCGTTTGATCTGGTCGCGCAGCCCGCCGCTCCCGGCGCCGGAGCCGCCGAGCGTCACGAGGACCGGTTCGATGCTGCCCTCGACCGCCTCGCGGGTCCCCCGCGAGAGGTGGTCGAGGTCGTCGTCGTGCATCACGATGATGCCGACGCCCTCGTCGTCGAGCGTCCGCTCGACGGCGTCGTCGAGCTTCTCGTCCTTCTCGTCGTCCGGCACGTTCTCGAACGCCCGAACGCCGGCGAGGCGGAATCCGGTCGTGAACTCCGGGCTGCCGACGACCGCTATCTCCTGGCTCATGTTATCACCAGCTCCGATTCGATCTCGTCGGCCGAGAGGCCGGCCTCCTTGCCGCGGGCGATCGCCCGGATGTTCTCCGTCTCGCGCTCCTTCGCGAGGATGTACGAGATGACCGGGGTGACCGACACCGGGTGGATCGTGCCGAGCCGGTCGCCGTACGCCAGCAGCGCGCCGTCGATCGCGTGTTCGAACGCGATGAGGCTGTCCGCCTCCTCGAGCTCGCGCAGCGCGGGCCCGAGCTCCTCGCCGTACTGGCTGTCGCCGATGTACTCGACCAGTTCGTCGAGGTTCTGCGCCAGCCGCGCGAGCGACGAGCGGGTGAACAGGTCGCCCCCCTCGATGAAGTACGCGGCGGGGTCGATGTCGGCGCCAGAGCGGGCGAGACGGAGCGCGTTCGTCGCGTTCCGGAAGTCGACCTCCGCCACCAGGAACGACTCGTACTGCCGGGTCGGCTCGTCGCCGCCGAGCCCGGAGAGGAGCCGCTCGTAGAACGCGCGGTCGACCGCGTTCTCTAAGGGCACCAGCACGTCCGTCTCCTCGAACTCGGCGTACGCCTCCCGCAGCGGCTCCCCGTAGATCGTGTCTTCGAGGACCTCGATCACGCCGTCGATCGAGTCCGCCTCAAGCAGGCGACGGATCCGGCGGTCGTCGAACTCGCCGGCGCGGATCAGGTCGACCTCGACGGCCGACTGCTCCGCGTCGGTGTAGACGCCGCGGATGACCGTCTTCACGTTCCAGGCGTCGAACTTCCGGAGGTACCGGGCGATCAGGTCGTACAGCGACCCCTCGCTCCAGTCGAGGATGGCGTCGAACTGCTCGGCGAGGTTCCGGTTCAGCGCGTACTCGATCAGGTCCACGCCGCCGTGGCGGCTGCCGAGCGCGTTGATCTCCTCGCCGTAGCTCGACTCCTCCATGAACCGGGCGATCTCGGCCGGGCCCATCCGGGTGAGCTTGCGGTACTCCTCGTCCCCGTAGAGGCTGCCGCGGCGGGCACGAACCCGCGCGACGACGTACTCGGGGTTCGGGCTGCCGGCGGCGCTCATTGGTCGAACAGCCGCTCCGAGATGTTCTTCAACTCGTCGTCCCAGACTGCCTCCAGGACCGAGTCGAACGTGTTGTTCACGCGAACGCGGGAGGTGTCGCTCTCCGCGACGACGCCGCCGAGGCAGTCGACCTCGCCGTCGACCTCGGCGTTGCGGTCCGAGACGAGGTCTTCGAGCAGGTCGACGTCCTCGGCGCGGGTGTAGACGGCGACGGCCTCGTCGTCGTCGAACTCCGCGAGGCTCGCGTCGAGTAAGGCCTCGGTGAGCTCGCGGCGATCGTCGCCGTCGAGGGCGGCGATGGCCGCTTCGACGTCGTCGTGGACGTCCTCCAAGACGTCACGTCGAGCGCCGAGCCGCTCCTGTTTGGCCTCGAGCTTCGCCGAGGAGAGCGTCTGTTCGCGCTCTTGGTCGATCTGGTCTTCGACCTCGGCGAGTCGCTCCTCGCGGATGCGCTCCGCGTCGGCCTCCGCCTCGGCGACGATCTCGTCGGCCTCCGCCTCGGCCTGTTCGCGGATCTCCTCCGCACGCGCGCGGGCCTCATCTTCGACGTCCTCAACGACGGTTTCCAAACTCATTGGTGTGGAAGGAAGTACCGCTTAGACGATGAAGACGACGACGAGTGCGAGGATGACGATCGTCTCGGGAAGGACGGTCAGGATGAGCCCGTTGACGAAGAGGTCGTCGTCCTCGGCCATCGCCCCGACGGCGGCCGACCCGATACCGCGCTCCGCGTAGCCCGCGCCCAGCGCCGCGAGCCCGACGGCCAGCGCCGCCGCGGCGTTGGGGTCAGTCAGCGTTCCACCAGTCGACAGTACGAGGTTCCCGAGTTCGTTGGTAGCTTCAAGCATTGGTAGTAGTTGCGGTTGCTCGTCTCCGAACGGTTGCTATTTGCCCCCAGAGGAGTCATAAAGCTTCCCAAAACGACCGGACAGAAGACGGAAGAACGGAGGCGAGAGCGGACGCTATCGCGTCGAAACCCGACGGAACCGTCGCGTTTCAACCGGCTGCGAAGCGGCGAGACCGGCGGACGACAGACGGTCGGGTCGACCGTCAGTCGTCGCGGGTGTACTTCCGGTCGCGGCCGAACGGGAGGTACGCCCGCCCGCCGCCCTCGTAGAAGTTCCCGAAGAACTCCACGTACTCGAGGCGGACCGCCTGGATGCCGGCGGACGTGACGCCGAGCAGCAAGACGACGAGGTGGCCGACGAGCGCCACGACGATGCCGCCCACGAGGGCGACGATGCCCATGAGACCGATCGAGGCGGGGTCAAACGCGGTGGTGATCCCCGCGAAGACCAGCTCCTCGCTCGGCGTCTCCTGGACGTGATGGAGGTGCTCCGCGGAGAAGATGAAGTGGAAGCTCCCCTCGCCCCCCTTGTCGATGTACGCACCGAACGCGAGCAGGTTGACCGCGAGCGCCATCCCGCCCTTCGCGAGCAGGACGGCCATGATCCGGGCGTACGAGATGACGTTGACGATGGGCGAGAGGAACTCCGCGAGCTCCGGCGGCTCGCCGATCCCGAGCAGGACGAGCCCAAGACCCGCGGCGACGGCGCCGGCGATACCGACGACGACCGGGAAGCCGCTGAACGAGACCGTGCCGAACGTGAGGAGCGACACCGACTCGAACAGGAAGTCGGGCTTCGGGCCGGGGACGTGCTGGCTGAAGATCCAGATCCACGCGCCGTTGAGGATCAGGAGCCACGAGCCGGCCTCGTAGAGCGCGTGCTTCACGTCGTGCTGCTGGAGCGTGCTCACGAACGAGAGCACGTGGCCGATGTTGAGGTGAACGATACCGAACACCACGCTGACGACGAGGAATGAGAGCCCCCAGTCGAGGTCGGCCGGTGAGAGCCCCTTCCCGGCGACGGGCCAGTGGACATCGCCCGGCAGCAGCTGGTAGGCGTGGTAGCCGAACAGGTCGATGCCGAAGTAGATCCCGAACAGTATCGTGAAGCCGCCCGCCCACATCGCGACGGAGCCGAGTTCGCGGAACGCGCCGTCGAACCGGGAGTACATGAAGAACCCGATGGCGGCGTACAGGACGCCGTACCCCACGTCGCCGATCATGAACCCGAACATCGCCGGGAACGTGAGGAACACGAGCAGCGTCGGGTCGAACTCGGAGTACTTCGGCCGCCCGAACGCCTGGACGAGCAGTTCGAAGGGGCCGGCCGCGCTCCCGTTGTCCTGGACGACCGGCGGGTCGTCGGTGCCGTGCGCCGCGTGGCCGCCGTCGGTAGCGACCGCCGCTTCTGTTTCGGCGGACGCACTGCCGTCGTCGGCCGACGGCGACTCGGTGCCGCCACTCCTGTCGACCGGCTCGGAGTGGTGGTCGCCGTCGGGGGTGAACGAGGCGCGTTCGAGCTCCTCGACCTCGACGTGGTCGCCGACCGCGTCGACGACCGCCGCCTCGAAGTCGGGGTACGACTCGGTCGGCACCCACCCCTCCGCGACGAACGCGTTCTCGGTGGTCGCGAACGAGAGCGGCGCCTCCTTCTTTTCGGCCTCGATCGTGAGCTTCTCCTCGGCGCGCAGCAGGAAGCCCGCGGCCTCCTCCTTCACCGAGTCGAGCTCGGCTTTGACGCCGTCGAGCTCGTCGCGGAGGTCGGCCTGCTCGGCCTCCAGCTCCGCGACGTACTCCTCCGGGCTCGCGTCGGCGTCCGGCACGTCGAGCAGCGCGATGTCGACGCCGACGAGCGCGTCCTGAACGACGCCCTCCGCGTCGCCGTCGGTCGGCCTCGCGACGATGGCGAGCACGTCGCCGCCGACGAACACGTCGAAGGCGTCGACCGTCTCGGCGTCCCCGAGCGCCGCCTCGACGGCGGCGGGTTTCGCCTCGCCGACGACGACCTCGACCGAGTCGTAGCCGCGCAGGTAGTCCAGGTCGATCCCGAGCTCCGCGAACGGCTCCATCCGGTCGATCTCCTCCTGTCGGTCGCGGATCGCGCCCTGTAGCTCGTCGCGCCGGTCGTTGAGCTCGTTGACGCGGTCGCGGACACGGTCGAGCTCGGCTTCGAGCTCGTCGTCGTCAAGCGACCGCGCGACCTCGGCGTCGTCCTCGTCGACGTCGAGGATGCTCTCCAGCGACCGAACCGTCACGAGCCGCTCGTTGACGGTCTCGGCCCCGTCGAGCGACGTTCCGGGGTCGAACCCCTCGTACCGGTCGTCGTAGTCGGTGACGTGCAGGGAGTGGTGGGCGTACGCCGCCTCGATGACGTCGTCGATGACGCGCTTCGAGCCCGTCACCGACACCCGGCTCATCTGCTCAGGCCTGAGCATCCACCGCCTCCTCGGCCTGCTCGTGAACCGCCGCCTCGAACCGCTCGACGGCGTAGTCGACGGCCGATTCCACGCGGTCGCGGGCCTCGCGTTCGAGCTCGTCGCGGTCGGCACGCCCCGACTCGAGGATCTCCTCGCGCCGCTCCTCGATCTCCGCTCGGGCCGTGTCGAGCCGCTCTTGGGCCTCGGACTCCGCCTCCTCCTCGGCCTCGGCGCGGATCTCGTCCGCGCGCTCTCGAGCCTCGGCGAGGCGCTCTTCGGCGTCGGACTCCGCTTCCGCGACGATCTCGTCCGCCTCCCGTTCGGCCTGCTTGATGGATTCGAGCACCTCTGGTCTCGCCATGCTACTAATCGCCTGAAACTCTAGAAGCGACGTATAAGGTGTTTGCGAAAGCCCGCGGGGGTGCGACCGGATTCTGAGGCGATTCGGCGGTACTTCGAGCCGAACGCGTCGGCCGCAGTCGCGCGCCGCCGCCTACATTTAAGTAGCAGTCGCCGGACCGTCACCGTATGGCAACGGTGTATGCGGTCGCGTCGGCGAAGGGTGGCGTCGGGAAGACCACCACGACCGCCGCGCTGGCGACGGTGCTGGCGGACTCGGGCGCCGACGTCGTCGCGATCGACGCCGACCTCGGCATGGCGAACCTCGCGGACGCTGTCGGGGTGACGCCCGGCGAGATCACGATTCACGATGTACTCGCCGGCGACGCGGACCCGGCGGCGGCGGTCCGGGAGGGGCCGTCCGGGCTGCGGGTCGTGCCGGGGGCGGCCGACCTCGACGCGTACGCGGCCGCGGACCCCTCCAGGCTCCGCGGGGTCGTCGAGGCGTTCGACGGCGCCGACTACGTGTTCGTCGATGCGGGCGCGGGACTGTCGCACGACTCCACGCTCCCGCTCGCGATCGCCGACGAGACGCTGCTCGTCTCGACGCCGGAGCGGAGCGCCCTCGGCGACACCGAGAAGACGCGGCAGTTGACGGAGCGACTCGGCGGGACGGTCGCGGGCGCCGCGATCACCCGCGTGACGGCCGACGCCGACGAGGTCGTCACGGCGCTGCTCGACGCTTCCGTCCTCGGACGGATCCCCGAAGACGAGGCCGTGGCCCGGGCCGCGGCGGCGGGCCGGTCCCTGCCGGAGGCCGCGCCCGACGCGCCGGCGACGCGGGCCTACCGCGACCTGACCCGAGCGCTGACCGGCGCCGAGGTGGAGGGGGCGGGACTCGACGGGTCCGCGGCCGACACCGCGAGCGGAGCCGGGGCGGACGACGCAGAGGGCGACGGCGAGCCGACCGCGACGGACGACGACGCCGTGATCGTCGACGACGGACCGGCGGCGGACGACGCGGACGACGGCGGCCCGAGCGAGGTGAGCGAGCGGGACGCTGCCGGGGAAACGGATGGGGACGCGGCCGCCGAGGCCGAGGCGGACCAAGACGAGGGCACGGAGCCCGAGTCGGACGAAGACATCATCGTCGCGGACCCCGACGCGAGCGGCGTGGCCGAGCCGGGCGACGGCGACGACATCATCGTCGCGAGCGAGAGCGAACCGCCGGACGGCGACGCGGACGAAAAGGTGAGCGACGACGCGGAGGGAGACGTGGGCGACGATACGGAGGAAGGCGGTGACGACGGCGCGGACGGAGACGTGAGCGACGATACGGACGGGGAAGCACGCGACGCCCGCGGCGACCCGAAAGAGCCCGTCGAGAACGACGAGCCGACTCGCGAGGCCGTCGGCGATGCGGCGAGCGACGACGAGGCCGGCGGAACCGACGCCGGTGACGAGTCCATGGCTGGAGGGAGGGCGGCCGCCGAGCTCGAGGCCACCGGCCCCGAGGCCGAGACGGAGGAGGAGCCGGACGCGATTCCCGACGCGGACGAGACGGCACGCGAGGCGGCCACCGAGCGCGGAGAGGCGGACGGCGAGGGGACCACGAGCGCCGACCCGGCGGCGGACGACATCGACGATGAACTCGCGGGGAGCATCCCGTTCCGCGACGACGACACCGGGACGATGAACACCGTGCTATCGGACGAGGACGAGCCGGACGGCGACGCCGGAAGAGAGGCGACAGACGACGCCGACGCGTCGTCCGCTGACGAGGAGGAGGAAGAGGGCGACGGCGGATTTTTCAGTCGGCTACTCGGTCGCTGAGCGGAGCGCGGCGGCTCGTCAGGCCTCCGAGGGAGCGCGGGCCCGGTCGCGGATCAGCTCGCGGATCTGCTCGGGGTCGGTGACGTCGGCGAGTTCCTCGCAGGAGACCAAGGCGGTGCCGTCGACCGATTCGCGCTTCTCCTTCTCCTCGGTGAAGTACACCGATCGGGTCCGGGCGACCTCGCCGATGGAGGACATGATCCGGGCGCGCTTCTCGGCCGCGGCCGTGAACGCGGAGTGGCCGGTGAGCACGCGCGTCTCGGGGCTGTCCTCGTCCTCGGAGACGGCCTTGAACGGGGCGCGGGCGGTCGGGTGGACCGTGAACCCGGCGCTCGTCAGCACGTGGAGGACGTGCTCGTCGTCCGGGTCGGCCTCGGGGGCCGACGGCGTCGGCTCCGAGTCGCGGACCTCGTCCGCGCCGTCGAGCACGTCGACCGGGCTGGAGAACGGCTGGTCGAACAGCTCCTCCAGCTGGATCGCCACCTCGATGGAGGCGTTCATCCCGTCCTCGTACTTCGAGACGGTGCGCCGGGAGACGCCCAGCTCGTTCGCGAGCCGGCCGAGCGACCAGCCGCGCTCCTCGCGCTCGTCGGCGAGGAGGTCGCCGTCGAGGCTGACGTACAGCCCGCCCGGGGCGGCGTAGATGAGCGGCGGCATCCCCTCGACGAAGAGGTCGTAGGCGGTGTCCGGGTTGATAACCGGGACGCCGTGTCGGAAGTAGACGACGCCGGGCTTCAGTTCCTCGTCGCGGGTCCGGATCCCGATCACCATCGGCGTCCCCCTGAGGTACTCGCCGAGCCGGCGCATCTCCGCGCCGGTCTCCGCGTCGAGCGCGTCGACGTTGCCGAGGATCTTCAGGAGGAGGAGGTCCTCGTTACGGCGGGCCGCCACGTCGAAGCTCTTGGGCCGGACCGCACACCGGTCGCTGACGAGGAACCCTGCGTCCTCCAGCATCGCGGTGACGTTCCCGATGAGCGCAGTCCGGGACATAGCCGGAACAAGCGTCTCGCCGTATATATGCGTTGTGTCGCCCGTTCGCCGGCGAACCCACCGCCCGCGGGCGATTTCTTCCTCCCGCGGCGGGAAACGGTTATATACCCGAGCGGTCGCTGTATCGCCTCAGCCGGCCCGGAGCAGCCTCGACCGGCCTCGAAAGGGGCTTGCCTCGGCGACGCGAACGTCGCGACATGCCGATCGTCGCCGTCGACGACACCGACTCCCGCGAGCGCGGGATGTGTACGACCTACGTGGCGACGCAGATCGCGGAGCGCCTCGCTGACGCCGGGGCTCGGGTCCGGCGCCGGCTGCTCGTCCGCCTCAATCCGGCCGTGAAACACAAGACACGCGGGAACGCCGCGGTCGCGCTCCACGTCACCGGGACGGACGCGGAGTCGGCCGCGTCGGTCGCGGCGGAGGCGGTCGAAGCGTTCGCCGCGGCCGCGGACCCGCGTACCTCGCCCGGCGTAGTGGTCGCGGACCTCGACGTCGCCGGCGACCCCTTCGATCCGACCGGAACGCCGATCCCCGACGCGGTGGCCGCGTTCGCGCGGCGCGCGCTCCGCGAGCGGCTCTCGGTCGCCGAGGCCGTCGGGCTGGCCGACGAACACGGGTTCCGACACGTCGCGGTCGGGTCGGCGGGCGGCGCGGGCGAATCGGACGCGGTCGCTGGCCGGGGGCGGATCGGCGCGCTCGCCGCGGTCGGCGCGCCGGCCGCGTTCGACGACTGGACGTTCGAGCGCATCACCTACCGCGAACTCGACCGCTGCGGGACGCCCCGCGAGGTCGACGCCGAGAGCGTCTTCGCCGCCGCCGACGAGGGGTATCCGGCGGTGTGGGACACGGTCGACCGCGGCACGGGGAAGACCGTCTGCGTGCCGAACGCGCCCGGCCCGATCCTCTACGGGATCCGGGGGGACGACGCGGCCGCGTGTCGAGCGGTGGCGGCCGCCGTCGACGGCGAGCCGACCGAGCGGGCCGCGACGTTCCTGACGAACCAGGGCACCGACGCCCACCTCGCACCCAGCCGGATCGGCGACCTCCGCGACGGCGCGGGCTATCGGGTCGCCGGCGCGGTGGCGAGCGCGCCGGAGACGAAGCGGGGTGGCCACGTCCACGTCGATGTCGCGAGCGACGCCGCCGGAGTGGAGTCGGACGGTGAGACCGACGCCGACCGCCTCCGCGCCGTCGCGTTCGCCCCGACGGGCCGGTTCCGCGACCGCGTCCGGGCGCTCCGCCCCGGCGACCGGGTCACGCTCTGCGGCGAGCACGAGGTCCGGGACAACGCGGACGAGCCGGCGAGCACCCTGAAGCTGGAGAAGTTCGCCGTCCGCGACCTCGTCCGGACCGCGCCCGCGGTGCCGACCTGCCCGGACTGCGGTCGCTCGATGTCGTCGGCCGGGAGCGATCAGGGGTACCGGTGCCGCGACTGCGGGACTGAGGCGCCGGGGAAGGTCGCGGAGCCGATCGAGCGCGACCTCGAGGCCGGCTGGTACGAGGTCCCGCCGAGCGCGCGCCGACACGTCGCGAAGCCACTCGTCCGGGGCGGGTTCGACGCGCCGACCCACCCGGAGCGATAAAGTGCTCGCCGCGCGAGCGGGCCGACGTGACCGGAATCGTCTTCCACGCGACGGAGCGGCGCGAGGCGGTCGTCGAGTTCTACCGCGAGCGACTGGGCGCGACGGTGCGGGTCGAACAGCCCGACTGTACGATCCTGGCGTTCGGCGGCTTCCTGTTCGGGTTCTGCGAGCGCGACGAGGTCGACGACTGCGGCATCCTCACGTTCGTCTACCCGGACCGTGACGCGGTCGACGCCGCGAGCGAGCGGCTCGGCGACGCGGTCGTGACGCCGCCGCGTGAGAACGAGACGTACGACATCTACCAGTGTTTCGCCGAGGACCCCGAGGGCCGGACCGTCGAGTGTCAGGTGTTTCTCGACGAGGAAGTCGACATCGAGTAAGTTGGAGAGCAGGCGAACCGCCCTCGGTTGTCGGAGCGGCCAGCGTCAGTCGTCGAGATCGCGGGCGTCGCGCCACGCCACCGCGCGCTCCTCGGCGGCATCGCGGTCGTTGAACCGCTCCCGCTCGTAGGCGGAGTCGTCGGCCGCCTGCTCCATCACGTCGAGGCGGACGACGAACTCCCCGTCGGTTCGTTCCCGGAGCCTGACGGTCGCGTACCCGTCCGATCGCTCCCACTCGGTGACCGTGCCGTCGTCGCGCTCCAGCGACCAGCCCATATCGGACCCGACGCGCCCCGCGGCTAAAGCGGTGCGGTTCCGAGGCGGTCGCGCGGGTGCCTCCCGACTTCGAGGCCTGTGTCCCCGCGAGTCAGTCGCCCGCGCTCGGCGAGCGGTCCGCGCTCGACGACCGCTCCGGCGTGGCCGCGTAGCCGCACACCGGGCAGACGACGTAGCCGAGCGAGTCGTACGGGACCGACGTCGAGGGCGCGCTCACGTCGCACTCGGGGCAGTCGAACGTCGCCGCGTTCTCGGTCGACATGGTATCACGTAACAACCGCTCACCAGTAGTTATGCGCCGCTTGCTGCCCCGTCAACGCCACCCTACTTATATACCGAGTCCGAACGTCGGCGCGTGACCGACGACGCACACGCGGGCGGGGCGGGAGCGGAGGGGTCGACCCGCCCGCACGAGCGACGACGCGGGCGGACCGCGCGCCGGTTGGACGCGGTCGACGCGGCCGGACTGGTCGCGTTCCCGAGCCGCAACCTCGAATACCTCACCGGCTTCGCCGAAGAGCCGGGCGAGCGACACTTCTTCCTCGTCGTGCCGGCGGCGGGCGCCGCCGACCCGGAGCCGGCGCTGCTCGTGCCGGCGCTGTACGAGACGCAGGTCCGCGAGGCGACGACCGTCAGTGAGGTCCGGACGTGGGCCGACGGCGAGGACCCGGTCGCGGCGACGCGCGAGCTGCTCGCGGACCGGGGGCTCGACGGCGGGCGGCTCCTCGTCGATGACACCATGTGGGCGCGGTTCTCGCAGGACCTCCGGGCGGCGGCCCCCGACGCGACGTGGGGGCTTGCGAGCGAGGCGCTCGCCGACCTCCGGGTCCGGAAGGACGAGGCCGAGGTGGCGGCGCTGCGGAAGGCCGCGGGGGTCGCGGACGCGGTCGTCGGCGACCTCCGGGAACTGGGCCCGGACGCGGTGGGCATGACGGAGGCCGCGCTCGCCGAGTGGATCGCGGACCGACTCGCCGAGCGCGGGGGCCGCGGCGTCAGCTTCGAGACGGTCGTCGCGGCGGGCGAGAACGGCGCGAAACCCCACCACGGCCACGGCGACCGGGAGATAGGCGCGGGCGAGCCGGTCGTCCTCGACTTCGGGACGCGCGTCGACGGCTACCCGTCCGACCAAACGCGGACCCTCGTCTTCGGCGAGGAGCCAGACGAGGCGTACGCCGAGGTCCACGAGGTCGTGCGCGAGGCGCAGGCGGCCGCGGTCGAGGCGGTCGTGCCCGGCGTCCCCGCGTCCGCCGTCGACCGCGCGGCGCGGGAGGTGATCGAGGCGGGCGGGTACGGCGACGCGTTCGTCCACCGGACGGGCCACGGTGTGGGCTTGGACGTCCACGAGGAGCCGTATCTCGTCGCCGGAAACGACCGCCAGTTGGAGCCGGGAATGGTGTGTTCCGTCGAGCCCGGGATCTATCTCGACGGACGGTTCGGCTGCCGGATCGAGGACCTCGTGGTCGTCACCGAGGACGGCTGCGAGCGGTTGAACCGGACCGACCGCGGCTGGGAGTGACGGGCGAGGGTGTCCCGGCTGCCGGCGGCGGAACACCTCGTCGTCAGGGTGAACGCGTCGGAAAAGCGCAGCGACAGGCGCTGCGAGCGTCGAATCGCAGATTCGGGAGTCGTGTGCTGTTCCCCCAACCGAAAATTACGGCCGGATAACATAACAGTATCACCGAATTATTTCGGTGTATTTCACCCGGCGGACCGAACGCGCGGACCGTCCCCGCGCGGCCCGAGCGGCATCGAAACCATTAGTGTCGCCCGAGCGGAACCGCGGGGCATGAGCGACACCGATGCGGACGAAGACGAGGAGGCGGAAGCGGAGCCGGCCGTCGAACTCGGCGACGGGCCGGACGTGGCCGGCGAGCCGGTCGCCCGCGTGGCGTCGCGGCTCACCTGGCCCGCGACGCGCAGCGACGTCCGCGAACAGGAGGGCGACGCCGAACTCCGGACGCCGGACGGCCCCCGAGAACTCGACGAGGTGCTCGCGGAGAGCGAGGTCCCCCTCTTCGAGAGCCGAAGCGACTTCGTCCAGGCGGTCGAGGACGTCGTCGGCCGCGGCCCGGTCGCGACCGAGTAGGCGTCGAGCGCGCCGAACCTATTTATAAACAGCAGCTGAGACGAGGAGGGACGCCCATAAATTGGCGATCGGCGCGCGCCTGCGAGCGGTCGATAGGCCGCGAGCCAGCACGCGCGAGGGAGTCGGCCGACCAGAGGGAGGCCGACGAGGCTGGGGAGGCGTGAGGTGCGGGGCGGTCGCGGTCGGGCTGGGACTCAAAGGGGCAGTTGTGAGGGCGGCGTAGACGACGTAAGCACCGAAACGAGGGAGCGAACGAAGTGAGCGACCGAGTGAGGAGCGCAGCGAGCGTACGCCGCCCTCACGACCGGGGCTTTAGAAGTGTTCGCTGTCGATCCACAGTCAGTTATTTATAAACGAGCGACGGGGACTTTGGTGGTTTCATCGGTCGATCAGCAATCAACTATTTATAAGTAAGCGGCTGGGGCTTTGGAGGTGTTCGCCACCGGTTTGAAATCGGCTATTTGGCTCTGTTGACTCGATGGAAACGCTGCTACCCTAGCAGAGCGTGAAACAAGATATGGGGCGCAAGAGACCGACCTGGATTTCGTGCCATAGAGCACGTTCTGTTGACTGGTCCGTGTGCGAAAGAAGCCGAGTCATGGGCGCTACAGCCCGGATGCCGCGCCCCGCGGCATCCGGGAAAGCCCGAATAGGTGAATCTCTGCTTCACGCACTGGCGTCCCGGGTGAACCAACCATGTACCTCGGAATCGACGTCCACAAACGGTACGCACAGGTGGCAGTAATGGATGAGGCTGGGAAGATCGTCGAAGAGGTTCGCGTCGAGAACGCGAACCTCGACGACCTCGCCCAGCGGTACGCCGGCGCACAAGCCGTGCTTGAGGCGACCTCCAACTACTACCACATCCACGACACGCTGTCGGAGCACTTGGATGTGACCGTTGCTCATCCCAAAAAGATCAACCAGATCGCAGACACCGACAAGAAAACAGACCGCGTGGACGCAAAAGAACTCGCGCGGATGCTCCGGTTAAATTCGGTGCCTGAAAGCTACGTTCCGACCGAGGAGGTCAGGGAAGCCCGCGCACTCGTGCGCGGGCGACAGACCCTGGTCGAAAACCGTACCAAGTACGCCAACAAGGTCCATGGACTCCTCTCCGATCACGGCATCACCGAAGACGTGAAACCGCTAACCGTGGAGGGACGAGAGTCCCTGCGGGGACTCTCGATCCCGACGCCGTTCGACACGCTGCTCGAGTCGTACCTCGACCTGATCGAGTCGCTCACCGAAGAGATTCAGAAGCTCGATGAGACGATCGAAGAGCGCGCTGGGTCTCTGAAGGAGACCCAGCTGCTCATGACGATTCCCGGTGTGAGTTACTACACTGCGCTGACAATCTACGCGGAGTTGGGTGGGATCGACCGGTTTGACGGTGACAAGGAGGTTGTCAGTTACGTGGGATTGAACCCGGTGATCCGCGCATTCGTTGTAGTTTAACGCCTCACGCCAGCGCCGTCTGCTGATTTGAATATCGTTGGGACTACCTGTCAGAGAAACCCGGTGGCTGCTGTGAGTTACGAACCACCGGATTCAGTGATTGTCGACCGGATCAAAAGAGCGTTTCCCTCTGAGGAGTTGCGCGAGCGCGCTCGCGCAACGAATCTCGTCCAACGAGAGCGCAAGTTCGACACTGTCGCGTTGTTCTACACCCTCTCACTGGGTTTCGCTGCTGGATCAGATCGCTCTATTCAGGCATTTCTCGAACGGTTTGTCGAAATGGCTGACTGTGACGAACTCGCTTATCCAACCTTCCACGGCTGGTTTTCACCCGCGTTCGTTGCACTCCTGCGAGAGATTCTCGATGACGCCATCGAGAATCTCGAACCGGGACAAACCGACCTCAGCGGACGTCTCGAACGCTTTCGAGACGTCCTCATTGTTGACGCTTCTATCATCACACTCTACCAAGACGCTACAGACGTCTACGCAGCGACTGGCGAAGATCAAGCTGGCGTGAAGCTTCACCTCACGGAATCACTCTCAACCGGACTTCCTACGCGGTTTCAAACGACTGACGCCAAAACGCAGGAACGGAGCCAGCTACCCACCGGCGAGTGGGTAGCTGGCGCACTCGTCTTACTCGATCTCGGCTTCTACGACTTCTGGTTGTTCGACCGTATCGACCAAAACGACGGCTGGTTCGTCTCACGGGTCAAAGATGACGCAAACTTCGAGATCGTCGAAGAGCTTCGCACATGGCGGGGAAACAGTATTCCACTCAAAGGCGAGTCGCTGCAGGACGTCCTTGACGACCTGCAGCGACAGGAGATCGACGCTCGGATTACCCTCTCATTCGACCGCAAGCGAGGGTCGGGCGTCAGCACGACCCGAACGTTCCGACTCGTCGGTGTGCTCAACGAGGACAGCGATGAGTACCATCTCTACCTAACGAATCTTGCCAGAGACAACTACCACGCGCCCGATAGAGCTGTGCGATATCGGGCGCGCTGGGAGATTGAGCTGCTGTTCAAGGAACTCAAATCGCGCTTCGGTCTCGATGAGATCAATACGACAGATCCCTACATCATCGAAGCGCTGATCATCGTAGCGGCGCTCTCGCTGCTGATGAGCCGCGTTATCGTGGATGAACTCCGCAAATTAGACGCAAAGCGGCAGGGGAGCGACGACGACGCGGCCGCGTCGTCGACGCGTCTTCCACGTCGTCGGTGTTCTCATGCGCTCGAACGTCACGCACACCTAGTCCAGCTGTACCTGATGCTGGATCTCGGGTATGAACTGCCAGATCTCGACGAATTGCTGTTGTGGTCGTCACGAGATCCAAATCCACATCGACCAAGATTACGTGAGCAGGTTGAGTCAGGCGAGTTCTGGTAGAAACTCGCCTGACGAGCCGGTTAGCTCAGAGGTAGGTAGTAGCGACAGCTCTGGATCGGCGACGCACTCACCGGAGTGAGTGCGCCGCCTTCAGAGAGTGACACAGATCTCAGCATCCGAGACAGAAGAACATCCGTTCAGTTCTCCGATCACGCTTCATTAGCGATTCGACTCAACACCGTCTTGCTCAACTATCCGCATAAACACCGCCTCGACGCGCCGCTAAACTACAACGGATGGTGATCCGCGAGTCAGGCGACTCGCGGATCGAAGGGAGTATTTCGAAACGTGGATCAGGGCGTGTACGATGGCTGCTCGTCCAAGCAGCAAACACCGCAGTTCATACGAGTAACGACGAGTATCTCAGTCGGTTTTACGACCGGTTAGCAAGCCGGAAGAACTCACAGAAAGCGATCGTGGCAGCAGCTCGGAAGATGCTGGTATCGATCTACCACATGCTTGATCGGGGAGAAGCGTACGATCCACCGGGTGTAACCGCATAGACGAGGGATCTGAGGGCCGCCGGTCCGGCGGCCCTCAGTGGCCGGCCGAGGCCCTCCGTGAGCGTCAGCTATCGCCAGACAGCGACCGCACCGCAGACACGTTCCGACCGCCTACCGGCTGTGAAAACAACAGATCCCTAGACGGCGTAATCATTTTGTCGCTAGACGTGGTTTGCCCGGGTAGCAGCGTTTCCATAGGTGAAATCCTCGACAGATAACATATACTCGCCCGGTCTCGCTCGGTACAGAGTAGAAATATGTCGACTGAGCTGTCTTCGATTATTCGGCGAGTAGACTGTTCTACCTGTGTATCTGGTCTATCCCGGAGTCGAGGCTGCCCCAGATAAGGAGATGGACAGCGAGCCACTGTCCAGCCGGCGGAACGAAGTACGTTCAGATACGATTTATCAGGGGGTGAGTGTCATGGTAGCCAGGCTGGACCGAGTTGTGCGGCTGTACGGTCGATACGGACCGTCACGGTTGCCGCTCGGAGACCGACAAGACGTGGGGGCTGGCTACAGTATGGCGGCCGGTGTCCTCGCCGGTGGAATCGTGTTTGCTCCGGTGAGTACGCTGGTTTCGGGTACGGCGGCTTCCGCAGGGGAGGTTCTGTCTGCGATCCCGGTGTACCTCGCCACGGGATTCGTGGTCGGGGCGCTCACGTGGCGCTTCCTGTCGTCAAGTGTCCCGTACTACAGGGCCGTCGCAGCGCTGGTCACGGTCATCGGGAACTACCTCGCCGGGACTGCCGTGTGGTTGCTACTGGCTCCGGTGTACGGCTACGAGGTTTTGAACCCGTACGTGGGGGCCGACCCGCTGACCTCGCTCACCGAGTTCCTCGGAGCGTTCTTCGAGCTGTACCCCCTTACCGTCTTGACAGTGGTCGTGTGGACGATCTGGATAGCCGTCCCACTCAGCCTGATTTTCAGCTACGTCCACGAGCGCAGCCGTAGCGGAGAATAGCCGATACGTTCGCACTCTTCAGCGATCGGCTGTTTCAGGCGAAAACGTATCTGAAGAACAGTGTTTCAACACCTATGAAAGCCTGCTAGCTCAACAAACCACGTCTGCGATACTATATTTTTCGTCAGGATCGATGCCGAGCTTGGTCACGAGAGAAAATTACAAGCAGGAACGGTGATGGCTCAGGAACCAGCCGGCACCTATGAAAGCCTGCTAGCTCAACAAACCACGTCTGCGATACTATATTTTTCGTCGGGATCGATGCCGAGCTTGGTCACGAGAGAAAATTACAAGCAGGAACGGTGATGGCTCAGGAACCAGCCGGCAGGCGGTCAGAACGTGAACGCGTTAGCTGTGGCTCACACCCGCTGCGACCGGCCGATGAGGGCCGCCGGCTCGGCGGCCCTCAGGCACTCACCTCTGGTGGATCGTACACCTCCGTGCGATCAAGCATATGGAAGATCGACACGAGCAGTTTTCGCGCCGTTGCGACAATCGCTATCTGGTGGTTCTTCCGCTGTTTCAATCGAGCGTAGAACCGTCCAAGATACGGATCGTTGCACCGGTGAACCGCTGTTTGAACACACTGAACGAGGATCCAGCGTAAGTCTCCACTTCCGCGTTTCGAGATCGATCCTTCCGTCCGCGAGTCGCCTGACTCGCGGACGACCGGATCCAATCCCGCGTAACTCACCACCTGCTTTGCCTCGTCGAACCGGTCGATCTCACCGATCTCCGAGGTGATTAGCAGCGACGAGTAGAAACTCACGCCCGGAATCGTCATCAACAGCTGCGTCTCCTCGAGAGACGCAGCGGTTTCCTCGATCAACGATTCGAGTTCTTCTATTTGAGCGGTTAACTCGTCGATGATCGAGAGGAACGACTCCATCAACTGATCGCCGACCACACCGAGCGAGACATCCTCGCCGGCGAGGATGTCTCGCCCGTTCACACTGAACGGATCCCAGTCGTAGGTGATCCCGTGTTTGTCGAGTAGGGCGTGGACTTCGTTTTTGAAGTCCGTACGCTTTTCGACGAGTCTCTTCCGGCCGCGCACAAGTGCGCGGCGCTCCCGGAGCTCTTCGGACGGAACGTAACTCTCAGCGATCATGTCGGCTCGGCGAAGTTGCGCGAGCAACTTCGCGTCGAGCCGGTCGTTTTTCACCTCAGCATAGCCGATCGCCTTGGTTTGGGTAGGATCTGCGACAACCACGTCGAGGTGTTCGTCGAGGGTGTCGTAGACCGTGTAGTAGTTGCTGGTTGCTTCGAGCGCCGCTTTGGCTCCAGCGTATTCTTCGGCAACGTCGTCGAGATTCGCGTTTTTGACGCGAATCTCTTCGACGACCTCGGCATCGTCGTCCAAAACAGCGACGTGCGACTCATCTTTATGAAGGTCGATTCCGAGGTAGTACATGGTTCCTGTGAGGCGGTTTGTGCGTGAAGGGAGCCACACCTATTCGGGCTCGCCGCCCGGATGCCGACGGCATCCGGGCGGCCTCCCATGATAGTGCGTCCTTGGCAGGTAGGCCAATCAGAGCCACGCGTTCTATGACGCTGTTGAATCATCGGCCTTTGACCACCCCAGTACCTCTTCACGCACGCTGGGGACTTAGCAGGCTTTCATCCCATCAGAGCCGACTGTTTATAAATAAACGCCCGCTGCGCCGAAATCCTATCCACTCGCCCCACTGCCGTCCGCTCCGTCGCGGTCCAGCCACGCGGTCGCGATCGACTCGAACGGCGCGGAGTAGCTCATCAGCGTCGTGCCCAGCACCGCCATCACGAGGACGTAGCCGACCGCGAACGCGTTGATCGTCCCCGCGAGCGCCGGGTCGAACGTCCCCGCGTTCGCGCCGGTGACCGCGACAGTCGCGATGATCAGCGAGAACTCGCCGCGGGTGGTCATCTCGAGTCCCACCCGCGTCGAACGCGCGTCGGCCGCGCACCAAACGCTAAGTGGGGCGGGAACGAGATGCGCGGTATGTGGGGCTCCCGGGGAAGTCGGGACCGGCGAACGGTCGTCTGTATCGCGTGCGGGGACTCGGTGCTGCGGGAGGACGCCCGCGAGTACGACAAGGAGGGCGACCGCTGGAGCCGGCGCGACAAGGAGTTCGAGTACCTCTGTGCCGACTGCGACGACGGGATCTGTCACCAGCCCCGCGACGGGCTCGAATCGCTACTGCGCTCCATCGAGGCGGACGGGCTCACCGACGAGGAGTTCCTCGACCGCTACGTCGAGGCGGTGACGAGCGGCGACGGTGACCGCACCGACGAGGACAGATCGGGTGCGCGCTCGGACCGCGGCCAGTCGGATAGGCAGCGCTCCGACCGCGACCGCGACCGAGACCGGTAGCCCCGTCGCCGGATCGAGTCCCCGTCAGCCCGCCCGACAGGCCTTTCTAACGGACCCGCGTTGGTGGAGGTATGTCAGACGACGAGCCGAAGCCCGGGTCCGCCGAGGACCAGGGCCCCGTGACGATCACGCCGGAGCTCGCGGACCGACTCGCGGAGAAGCGCGAGGAGCTGTTCGAGGAGTTCGAGATCCGCGACGAGTTCCCGAGCGAGGTCCTCCGCGAGGCGGAGGCGCGGACCGAGGGCGTCTACGAGGAAATCGAGGCCGAGATCGACAAGCGCGAGGACCTCCGTGACCTCACCACGTGGACCACGGACCCGGTCGACGCGCAGGACTTCGACGACGCGATTTCGATTAAACGCGAGGAGGGCGCCTACCGGCTGTGGGTCCACATCGCCGACGTCACCCACTACGTCACCCCGGACACCGCGATGTGGGAGGAGGCGGTCGAGCGCGCCAACACCGTCTACCTGCCCGACTACACGATCCACATGCTTCCGCCGGTGCTGGCCGAGACGGTCTGCTCGCTCGTCCCGAACGAGGACCGACTCGCGCACACCGTCGAGATGGAGATCGACGACGAGACGCTATCCTTCGAGGACATCGACATCTACAAGTCCGTCATCAACTCCGACGAGCGACTCACCTACAAGGAGTGCGAGAACCGGCTGGAGGACCCCTCGCTCCCCCTCGGCGAGGAGAACGCGCTCGCCTTCGAGCTCGCCGACCGCATGCACGAGCAGCGCAAGGCAGACGGCTCGCTCGTCTTAAATCCCCGGCGCGACCGCGCGCACACCATCATCGAGGAGTCGATGCTGAAGGCGAACAAGGCGGTGACGCACACGCTGATGTGGGACCGCGGCGTCGAGGCGATGTACCGCGTCCACCCGCAGCCGACCCCCGACCAGTGGAACGAGGCGCTCAAAGAGATCCAGGAGCTCGACGGCGTCTCCATCCCGGGCGAGGCGTGGGGCGACGACCCCCGGAAGGCGGTCAACGCCGCCTTGGAGGAGTCGCCCGAGCGCCAGCTCAACAAGATCCAGCGCGCCGTGCTGAAGGTGATGCCGCGCGCGAAGTACATGAACGACCCGTTCGGTGGCCACCACGCGCTCAACTTCGACATCTACGGCCACTTCACCTCGCCGATCCGCCGCCTGTCGGACACGATCAACCACTGGATCGTCCACGAGAACGACGTGCCCGAGACCCTCGTCGAACTCTGCGACCACGCCAGCGACAAGCAAAAGGACGGCGAGACCGCAGAGCGGCTGTACAAGCAGTTCCTCCAAGAACAGGGGCTCGACCCCTACGCGGTCAACAACCGCGGCGTCGAGATCGTCGAGGATTCAGAGGAAGCGAAACACACCGCCTGAGCGGCGAGAGATATAGACCTGTGCGGCCGCAAATCGTGGTATGGACGCACACGACCACGACAGCGCGGACCGGCACGAAGGGGACCCGCTCGAACCGACCGGCGATCCCGAGCGCGACGCGGAGCGCGCGGCGACGGTCGGCGGCTTCACCGGGGCGGTCCTCGGCGCTCGGGGCGGCCCCGTCGGCGCCGGCATCGGCGCGCTGCTGGGCGGGTCGACGGGCTACGCCGTCGGCTACGCACTGAGCGAGATGGAGTCGGCGGAGGACGAGCCGTTCGAGCACGACGAAGCCGGACGCGAGACGACGGAGGCCGATCCGGACGCGACCGAGACCGACAGCGGGCCCGTCACGATCGACGTCCAGTCGGAGGGAGAGCACGACGGAGATGCGGACGACGGAGGGGAAAGAGGCGATCACGAGGAGTACGAGGCGGACGACGAAGCGGCAGGAGCGGGCGACCACGGGGAGGGCGAGGCGGACGACGGAAGAGGGGAAGCGAACGGCCACGGGGCGGACGATCACGACGATTCCGGCGAACGAGCGCGCGACGACGACTCAGCCGAGGACGAAGGCGACCGCGACGGGGGCGCGGACTGACCGGCGGCGCCCCGGATCAGTCCCGTCGCGTCGCAAAGCGTGACACCGCCGTCGCTGACACCGCGCCGAGCGCCGCGATGATCGCCAGCACGACGAACAGCTCCGACGGGCCGGCCCGGGTGAGTATCGTTCCGGCCAGCGTCGACCCGAGCGCGCCGATCCCGAAGATCCCGACGTACGTGTAGCCGAACGAGAGGCCGCGCGCCTCGCTGGGCGAGTATGCCGCTACCGTCGCCTGCGAGAGCGGCTGGACGGTGAACAGCGCGACGCCGAGCGCGAGCGACACCGCGACGAACGTGGCGATCGTCCCCGTCGCGGGGATGAAGAGCAGCGCGAGCGCGGACAGAATACCCATCAGCGCCATCAGCCCGCGCTCCGGCGGCACGCGGTCGGCGATCCGACCGCCGAGGAACTGGCCGAACACGCCGACCGTGAGGACCGCCACGTAGAGGTACCGTCCCGCGTCGAACTGATCGGCGTACGGGCTCTCCGGGTCGACCAACTGGAGGTCGACGAGCCCGCCGAGCACGTCGCCGAGGAGGTCCGGCAGAAACGTGAGGAACGTCCGGTAGTAGAGCCCGCTGAACGTGACGAACGCGAACACGAGCAGGAACCCCCCGGCGATCAGGATCCGAGTGTCCGTCGCGACCGACGACAGCGAGACATCGCCGCTCGCGCCGCCGGTCGAGTCCCCGTTCGGACCCCCGTCGGCGGCCGACGCTCCCGGCTCGGGGTCCGCGGACGAGAGCGCCGCGTCCACGTCGACGGTGACGCCGTACGCGGCGACGGCGACCGCGGGGAGCGCGAGCGCGGCCGTGACGAGCCGCCAGTCGAACGCCAAGAGCAGCAGCGCGGTCGCCAGCGGACCGAGCGCGATCCCGAGGTTCCCGCCGATCCCGTGGTAGCCGAGCGCGGTCCCGCGCTGGTCGACCGAGGTCGAGAGCAGCGACAGCCCCGCGGGGTGATAGACGCTCGCAGTGAGTCCCCATATCGCGACGGCCACGGCGAGGACGGGGAGCGTCGGCGCGAGGCTCACGGCGAGGAACGAGCCCGCCATCCCGGCGAGGCAGGCGAGGATGAGCGGCTTCGACCCGAAACGGTCGACCAGGATACCGCCCGGCAGCGCACCGACCCCGAACAGCCCGTAGCCGAGCGTGACGATGACGCCGAGCGCGGCCGCCGTCGTCGAGAACTCACCCACCCACACCGTCAACAGGATTGGGATCGACAGCTCGTATGTGTGGACGAGCCCGTGCGATCCCGCGGTGAATCCGACTATCCGTCGCTCGGCGGCGTCCATGTGAGTCGCGGGTTCGGCGGGTCCGTTCATAACCTCGGGGGTACCCGCCGCGGTTGCCGAGAGTGCGGGGCGTCGGCGGCGTCCCGAGGCGGACGACGACGACGAACGCTGTTCCGAGAGGTCTGACGGGACGCAGAAAGCGCCTCGCACTCGGGCCGCGCCCGCCGGACCGGTCGGGAAGCCGGTTATAGCGTCGACGTGTACAGGAGCAGACCGACGGCGATCACCGAGACCAACAAGATCCACCCGACCATGATTACCCCCATCTGACGGTGCGTGAGGTTGGTTCCCTCGAGTATCTCAGAGACGCTCATACGCCGACGGATTCGCCGAGGGTATTTAATCGCTTCCAACGGGAGAGATCCAGCGTGCGAACCGGGTCGGAACGACCGAAACGGGAGTCGAGTGGGCTCACAGGGGTCTCGTGAGGATCAACGAACGGGACCGAGCGAGCTGCGCGGGTTGCGCCGCTCGCGACCTTGCTCGCGGCGGAAAACATGGACTCGCGGGGATTTGAACCCCGGGCCTCTTCCTTGCGAAGGAAGCGATCTGCCACTGATCTACGAGCCCTCATGACGAATCAATCGCCGTTCGTATTTGTACCTTACCTTTCGACGACCCGTGCGGGAGTCGCTCGCATCCGGCGGCCGAATCGGTTCGGTCGAGGAACCGAAACATCGCGAAGCCGGCCGGCACCGACGGGGTTACATGTCCAGCGGGCGAACTGTTTGATCCTGCGGTTCTTGGTCGGCTCTACGACTACATAACGTTTTTGAGATGCGTACCACATTCGTTACTCTTTTGCCCGCGGACGACCGACTGTAAGGTATGTCAGACGCGACGGCGACCGACGCGGACACCGACGTGGACTCGGCCGCGCTCGCGGCCCTCAAACACGTCGGGCTGGTCGGCGGGCTCTCCGAGACGAAGGTGTCGTGTGCGGCGCTCGGTGACCGGCTCGACGCCTCAACGCAGACCGCCTCTCGGCGCCTCCAGACCCTCGAATCCGCGGGTTACGTCGAGCGCGACGTGGTCAGTGACGGGCAGTGGGTCCGCGTGACGGACGCGGGCGAAGCCGCGCTCCGCGCGGAGTACGCCGACTACCGCCGGCTGTTCGAGTCGGACGTCGGACTCTCGCTCCGTGGGTCGGTCACCGGCGGGATGGGCGAGGGGCGCCACTACATCACGCTCTCGGGCTACGCCGAGCAGTTCCGCGAGCGCCTCGGCTACGACCCGTTCCCGGGCACGCTCAACGTCGACCTCACCGAGGAGAGCGTCCGCCGACGCGGCGAGATGGCCGGTATCGACGCCGTGCCCATCGACGCGTGGGAGAGCGAGGAGCGCACCTACGGCGCGGCCACCTGCTACGGGGTCACCCTCGTCGCGGGCGACGAGCGCTACGAGGAGGTCCACGCCATCGTCCCCGATCGGACCCACCACGACGACGACCAGCTCGAACTGATCGCGCCGGACCGGCTGCGCGACGCGCTCGACCTCGCCGACGGCGACGCGGTGGAGGTCCGCGTCGAGCCGACGAGCCGGGCCGACGAGCCCGGATCGGTCGCGGCCGAGACGGAGGTCGCCTGATGCGCGCCGACGTCGACGCCGACCCGGAGGCGAGCGCGGGCGGAGCGGAATCGGCCGACGCCACCGAGGGGACCGAGCCCGCGGACGACGCCGACGCGGTCGAGCGCGCGCTTGACGCCTTCCGCGCCGGCGACCCCGTCTGCGTCCACGACTTCGCGGACCGTGAGGGGGAGACAGACATCGTCTACCCCGCGGGCGCGGTCGACGAGGCCGCGGTCACGCACATGCGCAACGACGCGGGCGGCCTGATCTGCGTGGCCGTGAGCGACGCGGTGGGCGACGCGTTCGACCTGCCGTTCCTCGCTGACGCGCTCGACCACCCCGCGGTCGACGACGACCCGGACTACGACGACCGCTCCTCGTTCTCGCTGCCCGTGAACCACCGCGAGACGTTCACCGGGATCACCGACGCGGACCGCGCGAAGACCATCGCCGAGGTGGCGAACGCGGCCGGCCGCGTCCGCGGCGACCCGGGCGGGTACGGCCCGGAGGACTTCGCCGCGGAGTTCCGCGCGCCGGGTCACGTTCACGTCCTGCGCGGCGACCGCGACGGGCTCTCGGGGCGCACCGGTCACACCGAACTCGGCCTCGCGATGGCCGAGGCGGTGGGCGCCGCGCCCGCCGCCGTGGTCTGCGAGATGCTCGACGACGAGACGGGCGACGCGCTCTCGCCCGCGGACGCCGCCGCCTACGCGGCCCGCCGCGACATCCCGTACGTCGAGGGCGCGGCCCTCGTCGAGGCGCTGAAATAATCGACCGCCGCTGCTGTCGGCGCGCGCCTGCGAGCGGTCGCCCTCGGCGACCGCAAGTCAGCGCGTGCGAGGGAGTCAGTCGCCGGAGCGAAGCGGAGGCGACTGACGGGGCTGGGGAGGTGAGAGGTGCTGTGCGGAGCGGTGCGGGGTAGGACTCAAAGGGGCAGCCGTGAGAGCGACGTAGGCGACGCAAGCACTGGAACGAAGGAATAAACGCAGTGAGCGGCCGAGTGAAGCGCGCAGCGAGCGTACGTCGCCCTCACGGCTGGGGCTCTGGCGGTGTTCGTGTCGGGATCGTCTCTGTTTCGCCGAGCGGCTGGGGCTTTGTAAGTGGTTGTCGTTGTCCCGTCAGAGGAATCGAAACTCGGTCCGTCCCGACAACCCCGACCGGTTGTCACAGTTTTAAGCCCGCCGGCCGCAACTACCGAGTATGGGATTCGACGAGATGGACGTCGACACGATCTGGAAGAACGGGGAGTTCCTCGACTGGGAGGACGCGACGACCCACGTTCTGACCCACGCGCTCCACTACGGGAGCGGCGTGTTCGAGGGCGTCCGCTGTTACGACACCGAGCAGGGGCCGGCGATCTTCCGGTGGGAGGAACACCTCGACCGGCTGTTCGACTCGGCGAAGATGTACGACATGGACATCGAGCACTCGCGCGAGGAGATCACCGAGGCGACCCTCGAACTCCTCGATCGGCAGGACCTCGACTCCGCGTACGTCCGGCCGATCGCCTACTACGGGTACGATTCGCTCGGCGTCTCGCCGAAGGGCTGCCCGACCGACCTCGTCCTCGCCGCGTGGCCGTGGGGGGCGTACCTCGGCGAGGAGGCCCTCGAGGAGGGGGTCGACGTGATGGTCTCCTCGTGGCGGAAGCACGCCTCCTCGCAGGTGCCGACGAACGTGAAGACGACCGGGCTCTACGTCAACTCCATGCTGGCGGGCGAGGAGGCGCGCCGGAACGGCTACGTCGAGGCCATCGTCCTGAATAAGGAGGGGAACGTCGCGGAGGGACCGGGCGAGAACATCTTCATGGTCAACGACGGCGAGATATACACCACCGGCCCCGCGCAGTCGATCCTCGAGGGGATCACCCGCGACACCGTGATCGCCCTCGCCGAGGAGCGCGGCTACGAGGTCCACGACGAGGCGGTCATCTCCCGCGGACAGCTGTACACCGCCGACGAGCTGTTCTTCACCGGCTCCGCGGCCGAGGTCACCCCGATCCGCTCGGTCGACGACACGGAGATCGGCTCGGGAAGCCGCGGCCCGGTGACCGAGGAGCTTCAGGACGCGTTCTTCGACCTGGTCGAGCGGCGGACCGACGACCACGACGAGTGGTTCACCTACCTGTAGCTCGCCTCGCCTGCTTTCTCTCGATCTTTTTTGAATCGCCGCGCGCGAAGAGCCGCTAGTCACTCGAACTGCCGGCCGCTCGAACCGCTACTCGCTCGAACCGCTCCCGTCGGTCGCCGACCCCTCGCCGTCGCTCGGGGTCCCGTCCGTCCGGACGCGTCCGAAGCCGCCCGGGGTCCCGTCGCCGTCGCCCTCCGTGGGCGCCTCCTCGTGGACGGGGACCTGATGAGCGGACTCGGCGAATCCGGCGGAGAGGACCCGCGTCATCCCCTCCTCGACCGTCTCGCCGGTCTCCTCGACCCGGTCCGGTTCGACCTCGATAACGAAGCCGGTGGTGATGTTCGGGGCGGTCGGCATGAACAGGACGATCTTTCCGTCTCGGGTCTTTTTCCCCGTCCGGAACGCGGTCATCCGGATCCCGGGCCACGTCTCGATGTACACCGGGCTCTGTAGCTCGTCGGTGCCGGAGATCGCCGTCTCGATCGCGAGCTTCGAGGCGTTGTACACGACTCGGAGTGCTGGGATCCGGTTGATCGCGTCGTCCACCGCCGACTCCGCCAGCCGACCCAGCGTCGTCCGCATGAAGTACCCCACCGCGAGCACCACGGTCGCGAACACCGCGAACGCGATGACGACGCGGGAGACGGGCTCTAGCGGCGCCGGGATGACCTCGGGCTGGAGCCCCTCGATGAGCGGGATCGAGGCGATGTACTGGTAGATCCAGCGGAGGACTAACAGGAGGACGAGGAGCGGCGCCAGCACGATGAGCCCGCTGGCGAAGTCGCGTTTCCACGTGGACATCTATCGGATCGGTATGTGTCGGCAATCCTTAAGAGGGCTTCCACGCGCCGGCGGCGCGGGCGAGGTCGCGAGGCGTCGCGTCGACTACTGCCCCAGCACCGCCCGCGCCGCGAACGTCAGGTTCTCCTTGCGCTCGCGGACGCGGCGGTAGAAGTACGAGAGCCACTTGTCGCCGTAGGGCGCGTACCGGTGGACGTCGACCCCCTGCGCGGCGAGGTCGCGCTGGGCGTCCTCGCGGACCCCCATGAGCATCTGGACCTCGTAGTCGGCGCCGCGGTCGCGGGCGAGCCGGTCGGCGAGCGAGATCATCTCGGGGTCGTGACTGCCGACCGCGATCCCCCGGTCGCGCCGCTCGAACAGCGTCGTCAGGTCGTCGCGGTACGCCTCGTCGACGCGGGCCTTGTCGGTGTACGCGATCGAGGACGGCTCGTCGTAGGCCCCCTTCACGAGCCGGAGCTTCCCCGGAACGTCGATCAGGCGGTCGAGGTCGTCCGCGGTGCGCCTGAGGTTCGACTGGACGCACTGCCCGACGCTCCACGGGTAGTCGGCGGCGATCGACTTGAAGGCGTCGAGGGTGGCGTCGGTGGTGTCTGCGTCCTCCATGTCGCACCAGACGAACGCGTCGACCTCGTGGGCACGAGCGACGATCTCTCGGTAGTGCTCCTCAAACAGGTCGGTCGAGACGTCCATCCCGATCTGCGAGGGCTTCACCGAGACGCAGGCGTCGAGGCCGCTGTCGGCGATATCGTCGAGCAGCCCGAGGTAGGCGTCGGTGTCCGCGCGGGCGTCCGCGGGGTCGTCGTAGTGTTCGCCGAGCAGGTTCAGAATGACCGCGACGCCGTCCTCGTTCGCGGCGCGGACGTGGTCGAGGGCCGCCGGGACGCTCTCGCCGGCGACGAACCGGCTAGCGACTGGGGGGATCATACTGAGCGTTCCGGCTGGCGCGAACTTTACCTTTGTCGAGTCGGCGGCGACGACCGCAATCGCGTGTGCGGTGCGGCGACCGGCGGCGACGGATCCGGGGTTTATAACACGCCGCGCGCCGCCCGTGGGGACATGATCGGTACGCTCGTCGCGACCGCGTTCTGGGCGATGCTCCCGGCGTACGTCCCGAACAACGCCGCGGTGTTGGCCGGCGGCGGACGCCCCATCGACGGCGGCCGCGAGTGGCGCGGGGCGCGGCTGCTCGGCGACGGGAAGACATGGCGCGGCACCGCGGTCGGCACTCTCGTCGGCGTCCTGCTCGCGCTCGCGCTCAACGCGCTCGCCGCCCCAGCGAGCGCGGCGCTCGGGAGCGACCTGCCGACGTTCGCGCTCCCGGCGGCGTTCGCGCTCGCCTTCGGCGCGATGTGCGGCGACATCGGCGCCTCGTTCCTCAAGCGTCGCTCGGGCCGCGAGCGCGGCGCCGCGTTCCCCGGTCTGGACCAGCTGGACTTCGTCGTCGGCGCGCTGGGGCTCGTCTTCCTCGTCGACACCGACTGGGCGCTCGCTGCGTTCACACCGGGCGTCCTCGCCGTCGTCCTCGTGATGACTCCGGTCCTCCACGTCGTCACGAACGTCGGCGCGTACGCGCTCGGAGTCAAAAACGAGCCGTGGTGAGCGACGCTACGCTTCCGCCCGCGGCGTTCGGTCTGCCCTGATGTTTGGTTTCGACTCTTTTTGTATCTCTTGTTGATCGATTGTCCGCGTAATTCGCAGCGACGAGAACGGCAGAAAGACATATATATTGGTGTGGCATACGATGACACGCATGTCTAGTAGTGCACCCAGCTCGGACGACGACGTGTTCGACGAGTTCCTCTCCGACCGCGGCCACGAGACGGAGATCGTAGGCTGGGAGCGATCCTATAACAAGCTCCAGTGTCCCGAGTGCGGTGCGCTCCACGAGGAAGGAACCGCGACGTGTTCGGTCTGCGACTGGCGGCCGAACTGACGCGCGCCGCGTTCCGCGAATTTTCTTTCCGTCATACCCCCCGGTAGTATTATGTGGAATTACTCGATAGTGACTATCATGCCGACCTGTCAGAACTGCGGTTCCTTCGTCACGACAGATTACGTTCGGGTTTTCACCCCGAACGAGGTCGATCGGCCCCGCGTCTGTCCGGCCTGCGAGGACCTGGTCCGCGACGGCGCCGACGTGCGGGAAGCGCGCGCGACGCGGAGCGGCTGACGGACCGACCGGACGATGACGCGACGCTCTGCCGCCGCGGTCCGGCGCGCGCATCGAGGGCAACCGAGCCACGGCGTTTAAGGAGAACCGGAATCTGGAGGTAATAATGACTGATACCACGGTGACGCGGCTGTTCGGGGGGCCCGGGAGCGGGAAGACGACCGCGCTCCTCGACCGCGTCGAGGAGATCCTCGACGAGGAGGGCGCCGACGTGCGCGACGTGCTCGTCGTCTCGTACACGCGCGCGGCCGCCGCCGAGATCCGCGAACGGCTCGCCGAGCGGCTCGACATCTCCCCGCGCAGCCTCCAAGGGAACGTGAGCACGATGCACGCGAAGGCGTACGAGCTGCTCGACCTCTCGCGAGGCGACGTGGTGGGCGAGGACGACAAGGAGGCGTTCTGCGAGGAGTACGGCATCGAGTTCGAGGACCAGCACGGCGGCGCCGGTCGCCGGACCGCGCGGTCGACGACCATCGGCAACAAGATCATCGCCACCTCGCAGTGGCTCCAGCGCACCGAGCGCGACGTGGCCGACTGGTACGACGTGCCCTTCCAGTGGAATGTCGAGGAGGTCCGGCTCCCGCCCGAGGAGGACCCCAACGCCCAGCAGGGGAACAAGTACACGCCGACGTGGCCCTCCGACGACGACCGGATCGACATCCCCGAGACGATCCGGGCGTGGCGGACGTACAAGGGGGAAAACGACCTCGTCGGCTTCGCGGACATGCTCGAACGGGTCGCGCAGCGCTCGCTCGTCCCCAGCGTCGACTACCTGATCATCGACGAGTTCCAAGACATCACGACGCTCCAGTACAACGTCTTCGAGGAGTGGCGCCCGCACATGGAGAAGGTGCTCATCGCCGGCGACGACGACCAGGTCGTTTACGCGTGGCAGGGGGCCGACCCCGACCTCCTCCTCGACACCGACGTCGACGAGGACGTGGTCCTCCCGAACTCCTACCGGCTCCCCTCGGAGATCCTCAACGTCGTCAACGCCGAGATCCGCCACATCGACAAGCGGCAGGAGAAGGACCTCCACCCGCGCACGGAGGGCGGTTCCGTCGAGGCGATCGAGTCGCCGTCGATGATCGAGCTCGTCCGGAACGTCCGGTACACCGTCGAGGACGACGAGGGCGACGTGATGTGCCTGTTCCGCGCCCGGTACCAGATGTTCGACTTCATCGACGAGTTCATCGACCACGGCATCCCGTTCACGATGCTCACCGACGGGCGGATGTGGACCGACCGCGTCCAGGACTACGTCAGCGCGATCGAGAAGGCCGAGGCCGGCGACCCGGTCACCGGGCTGGAGGCGCGGCGGCTGGCGGACATGCTCCAGGAGTCGGCGTTCGGGACCCACGACCGCGAGGAGTTCTACGACTTCCTCGACGACCGCGAGGAGGCGGCCGACTCCGACGATGTCGCCGACATCGACATTGCGGCCGACACGCTCGACGAGTACATCCCGTTCATGCCCGACACCGCCAGCGCCGACGACATGGTCCGGAAGGTAACGAGCTTCCAGCGCAAGTCGATGGGCGCGTACTTCGAGGGCGAGTACCAGGGCACTGACCCGACCCGCGTCCGCGTCGGCACGATCCACTCGGCGAAGGGCCGCGAGGCCGACCACGTGTTCGTCGCTACCGACCTCACGGAGAAGGTCGTCGAGCAGATGGCGGCCTCCATCGACGACCCGACCGACGTCGACGGCGTCGAGGAGTTCACGAAGTCGACGAGTCCCGTGCCCGTCCTCACCGACAACGAGCGCCGCGTCTTCTACGTCGGGATGTCCCGCGCCCGCGAGCGGCTCGTGATCATGGAGAGCCTCATCAGCGGTGCGCCGACGCTGCCGATCAGCGTCCTGTTGTTCAACGAGCTCCGGGAGGAGCCGGCCCAGGAACTCGTCGAGGAGGTCCAGGCGGAGCTGGCGGTGCCAGAGCCCGAGCCGTGAGCGAGGACGACGCGGCCGCCATCGACCGCGAAAAAAATCCCCGCCCGCTCCGGACCGACCTCCGACCAATCGTCGAGGCGGTCCGCGACGCCGACGCGGCCGCGTTCGTCGCCGTCGGCGACCGCTTCGACGGCGACCTGCGCTACCTCTCCCGCTTCGCCGGCCCGGACAGGCCCTCCGCGCTGGTCGTCGTCCCGACGGGCGAAGCGACCGCCGACACCGTCGGCCGCGCCGTCCTCTGTGCGCCCGCCCTGTTCGGCGAGCAGGCCGAACGCGAGTTCGTCGCGAGCGCGCGGGTGTCCCACGAATCGGGGAGCGGTGGGCCGACCGACGACGAGGTCGGCTTCCACGACGGGGTCGCCCGCGAGGTCCGGACGGAGCGCGTCGGCGACCACGCCGGCGAGCGCGCGGCCGCGGCCGCCGCGGATCTCGCGGGCGGAGCGAGCGGCGACGGGGAAGGAGTCCTGACGCCCGCGTCGATTCCGCACGACGCCGCGGTGTACCTCGAACGGGCGGGGTTCGAGCCGGCGTCGACGGAGGCGGTCGCGACCGCTAGGGCGCGAAAGACGCCGGCGGAGCGGGACCGCATCCGGCGCGTCCAGCGCGCGACGGTGGCCGGGATCGCCCGCGCCGAGGCCGTCCTCACCGACTGCGAGGCCGTCGACGAGGGGAGCGAGGAGACGGCGGCCGGGCGGGCCGACGACGACCGCCGACCCCCGCTCCGGTGGGACGGGGATCCGCTGACGACGGAGCGACTCCGCCGCGAGGTGAACGCGGCCCTCGCCGCGCGCGGCGTCCGCGACGCGGGCAACACCGTGATCGGCGCCGGTCCCTCGGCGGCCGACCTCCACTACGTCGGCGACGACCCGGTCCGGCCGGGCGAGACCGTACTGCTCGACGTCTCGCCCCGCGGTCCCGACGGGTACTACGGCGACGCGACCCGGACGTTCGTCGTCGACGGCGACGGCGGCTGGGCGCGGCGGGCGTACGTCGCGGTCGAGGCCGCGCGCGAGGCCGCGCTCGACGAGGTCGAGCCGGGCGTCCCGGCGAAGACCGTTCACGGCGAGGCGGCGGCGGAGCTCGCCGCCTACGGCTTCGACCCGAACGCCGGGGAGGGCGAGGCCGGCTTCACCCACGGCACCGGCCACGGCGTGGGCGTGAGCCTCCACGAGAGGCCGTCGCTGTCGGGCGCGGGCGAACTGCGTCCGGGACACGTCGTCACCGTCGAGCCCGGCGTCTACGATCCAGATATCGGCGGCGTCAGGCTGGAAGACCTAGTCCTCGTCACTGAAGACGGATACGAGATACTGGCGGAGCATCCGTTCGGCATCGCGCCGCGCGAGCGGGAGTGAGCGGCGGGTAGCTACGACCGGTCTTTGCGCTATCGGCGCGCTTTTGAGACTCCCGCCGAAGCCCGATACGCATGCGATCCGAGCCCTCCGTCGGATCCGGCGCCACCGCCGGGTCCGAATCGGTCTGGCGTATCGCGAGGCGTAGATGTTCGACGGCGGTGGCGGTTCTCGTGGCCGCGACGGCGCTCGTCGGGGTCGTCGTCGCCGGGAGCGGCGTCGCGGCCGCCGACGGAACCGCCGAACTCGGCGCGGGCGTCGTCACCGTAAGCGAGGACGGGAGCGCCGAGTTCACCGTCGAGACCGACGGCGTCGACGCGTTCGAGGTCGTCGTCGGCAACGAGGAGGAGGTCGGATACGAACTCCGCGCCACGGTGACGCCGGACGGCGACGGCGTCACGACGCTCGTCTTCACCCACGCCGAAACCGGCGGGAGCGGCGCCCCGCTGACCGCCGCCGACGGCGGCGCGGTGGAGATCGACTACGAGACGACCCTGAGCGAGGCGATCGCTCCCGGAAGCTACGACGCGGAACTGTTCGTCGGCGGCGACCCCGCGGACGTCGCCACGCTCGTCGTCGAAGACCGAACGGGCGACGAAAGCGGGGGCGACGGAAGCAGCGGGGACGGCGCGACCGACGGCGAGTCGGCCGAGGCCGTCACGGTCACCGAGGCGGACATCGAGGCGGCCGATCTCGTCGTCGCCCCGGCGGAGACCGAGCTGAGCGTTCCGGTGACCGCCGAGGACGGCGAGACCGTGACCCTCCGGATCCGCTCTGACGGCGACGCGAGCCCGAGCTTCCTCATGACCGAAGCGGCGACGGTCGAGAACGGGACGGCTAGCGCGGCCTTCGATCTGCGTCGGACGACCCACGGAGACCGCGCGACGCTGACCGTCGGCGGGAACGAGGCGGTCAACGGGTCGGGCGCGCGCGAGGTGCTCGTCGTCGACGAGGAGATCGGATTCGAGGAACGCGACGGCGTCCTCGGCCTCGAAGCGCCCGGGTTCGGGGTCGTCGCCGGCGGGCTCGCTGTGCTCGTCGTCGCGATCGTTGCCCGGCGGCGGGAGTGAGAGCCGGGCCGAGTCACTTTTCGACCGAATCGCCCTCGGAGCCGGCGGCGTCGTCGTCTCCACGAAGCTGTCGCGGTAACAGTCCCGAGAGCAGCCGTCGGAGTATGGTGGCGGGGTCGAGGAAGTACTGCGGGAGGACGACCATCGCGGCGGCGACGACGAGCAGGCCGGCGCCGAGCGCGACCTCGCCGGCGAACAGGCGGACGACGGCGTAGTTCGCGAGCGGGAGCGCGAAGACGAGCGACGCCGCCAGCCCGATCATGTCCAGCACTCCGAGTCGCATCGACCCTCCGTTGATCCCCGGGGGGCAAAAGGGGCCCGGCCGCGACGACGGGCGGTCGAACTCCCAGATCCCGGCCGGACCCAGAACCGATATCCGTCGCCCGCCCCCAGTTCCGGTATGTTCACCGGCATCGTCGAGGGCACCGGTACGGTCCGCGAGCGGACCGAGACCGACGACGGCCTCCGGCTTCGGATCGGCGTCGACGGATTCGACGACCTCCACCACGGCCAGTCGATAAGCGTGAGCGGCGTCTGTCTGACCGTCGAGGAGCACGGGAGCGACGACGGCGGCACGACCGACGGCGGCGACTGGTTCTCGGTGTTCCTCGCGAGCGAGACGGTCGCGAAGACGTACCTCGGCGGGATCGAGGCGGGGGACGCCGTCAACGTCGAGCGCGCGATGCCCGCCGACGGGCGGTTCGACGGCCACGTGGTCCAGGGACACGTCGACACCATCGCCGAGGTGACGGGAATCGAGCGCGTCGGAGAAGACTGGCGGTTCACGTTCGCGACTCCGGAGGGACACGACGACTACCTCGTCGACAAGGGGTCCGTGACGCTCGACGGCATCTCGCTGACGGTCGCCGAGAAGCGCGCGGGCGAGTTCGACGTGGCGGTCATCCCGACGACCTACGACCTGACGACGCTCTCGGAGAAGTCGGTCGGCGACCCGGTGCACCTGGAGGTGGACGTGATCGCGAAGTACGTCGAGAACATGCTGGACGGGTACGCGGCCGACTAACTGGCGACGGACCGACCCGTCCCCCTCAGTCCCCTGCGTCCTTCGCGCCCTTCACCGTCTCGCGGACGGCGTCGACGCCCTCGTCGTGGAGCAGGTCGCCGACGACGATCACGTCGCTGTGAGCGGCCATCTCGTTGGCCGACTCGTAGTCGTGGATGCCGCCGCCGTAAAAGAGCGTGGCGTCGTCTAAGGCGTCGTGAGCGGCCGCGACCTTCTCCGTGTCGCCGAACGTGCCCGAGTACTCGACGTAGACGATCTCCTGGCCGAACATGCGCTCCGCGACCTTCGCGTAGGCCGCCACGTCGTCGGCACTGAGGTCGCAGTCGGCCTCCGTCAGCTGGGCGACCGACGCCTCCGGGTTCAACACGATGTACGCCTCGGTGTGGGTCCGGGTCCAGTCGAGGTCGTCGATCCGGACCCACTCCTTGTGGGCGCCGGTTATCCAGAAGGGGCCGCCAGCGTTGAAGACGGTCGGGATCAGGTAGCCGTCGAGCGCCGGCGAGTCGATCACGACTCCCGGATTCGACGGCTCCTGGTACAGCGGCACGTCGTACTCCGCGGCGGCGTCGACCACGCGGGTCATCTTCTCCGCGGTGACGTCGAGGGTCCCACCGATCTCGATCGCGTCCGTCCCGGTCCGGCAGACGTCCTCGAAGGTCTCGCCCGCCCGGAGGTCCTTGTCGGGGTCGACCTTCAGCACGTGGTCCCAGTCGTCCCACGGGTTAGTCATCGGCCGAGACTCCACCGGGCGAGAACAAAAAGGTGCGGAAGCTATCCCGCCCCGGAGCCCCGAGCCGCGCCGCGCGGGAGGGCGGGGGCCTCACAGCAGGTCGTCGATCTCGTCGTTCTCGAACGCGGCCGCCGGGTCGGGCTTCTCCTCGCGCTCGTCGCGGACCGCCTGCCGAGCGCGCTCCAAGAACGCCTCGACGCGCTGCGAGCGCTCGACCCCCGCGAGGAGGACCAAGGCGGCGATCCGGTCGGAGTCGAGCGGGAAGTCGCCGCCCCGGACCTGCATCGACCCCGTCTCCTCCTGAAGCCACTTCCGCGCCTTCTCCGCGCCCTTCCGGGAGATCCGGTCCGGGTCGCCGGCGACCGCGACGAGGGCGGCGTCGGCGTCGGTGGCGCTCGGCAGCGACAGCCCGGTCATCACCGAACTCCGGACCGCGCTCGTCACGGTGTTGACGTTCTCTTGCGGGTCCTCGGCGGCGGGCGCCGACGCGAACCCGACCGCGGCCATCCCGCCCGCCCGGAGCGTGTTGATCACCTCGCTCGTGTCGACGACGGACTCGGCGACGCCCTCGACCGCCTCGCCGGCGGCGAGGACGAGCCCGATCCGCTTCGCCATCGAGGCGTTGATCGCCTCGTAGCCGCCCTCGACGGACTCGCCCGCCGAGCGCCACGCGTCGTTGTCGAGCAGGATCGTCGCGTCTGACTCGCGGACCAGCGTCTTGAGCGACCGGCCGGCGTTCACCTGATACATCGTCCCCTCGTCGCGACCGGGGAGGACGCCGATGGCGTACACCGGTACGTCGTACACCCGGTTCAGCTCGCGGACGAGGACCGGCGCGCCGCCGGAGCCCGTCCCGCCGCCGAGGCCGGCCACGACGAATACCGCCTCGGCCTCCGCGGTGACCTTCGGGGCGAGCGCGTCCAACACCTCGACCGCGTCTTCGTCCATCACTTCGGCGCCGAGTTCGTTGTCGCCGCCGACGCCGTGACCGTTGACACGCGACTGCCCGACGAGGACCGTTTCGAGCGGGAGGGGGTCGAGGTCGGCCGCGGCGGTGTTGACAGCGATCGCGTCGAGGACCGCGCCGTAGCCGGCGTCGGCGTCGAACTCCGCGAGGGCGGTCGTGAGCTTGCCGCCCGCCTGTCCGACGCCGAGGAGGACTGCTTTCATGCCCAGACGTACCGGTTCCCCCGATAATATCCTTTCCCCGACGTTTAAGAGTGAGACCGTGGGCAACAGGCCGCATGACCGACCACGCGCGGGGCGCGGAGCCGACGGACGCGGAAACGGACGCGACGCCGACGGGAGCGGACGGACCGGACGACCGGATCGAGTCTCGGCTCCGCGCCGTCGAGCGCGCGGTGACCGGGAGCGAGGCGCGGCCGGTCGACGCCGCCGCGGACGCAGAGGCGACGGCCGAGCGCGAGCGACTCGAGTCGCGGCTCGACGACCTCGAGGAGCGCGTCGCGGAGTTGGAGGCGGCGACGCAGGCGGTCCGCGGCTACGCCGGAGCGATCCGGGCCGTCAACCGCGAGGTCGAGCGCCGGGCCGACCTCGCGCTCGCGAGAGCGACCGAGGCCGGGCGGGAGAACGAGCGGAGCGGCGGCAGTGTCGGCCGCGAGAGCAGTGCGAGCGACGGGCAGCGGGCCGACGACACCGTTCCGTCGGAGGGCGCCCTCGACGCCGCCCTGCCGGACGATCGCTCGCGGTCCGGACCGCGTACCGGCGGCAGCGGAACCGACGAGGCCGCCGGGGACGGCGACGGCGGGGCGTGGGCGACGGACGCGCTCGACCGCCTCCGGGAGTCGCTGTGAGCGAGCCGTGATCCGCGTGGCCCTCACCGTCCTCGTGGCAGTCGCGCTGCTGACGGCGTCGATGCCCGCGATCGAGACGGCCCGGACCGCGACGACGGCGGACCGGATCGGCGCCGAGGCGGACCGTCTGGAGCGGGCGATCGGCGGCGTAGTCGCCGGATCGTCGCCCGTAGACGACCCCGCCCTGGCGGCGCAGGCGACGGTGCGTTTCCGGGTCCCGACTGGGTTCGCCGCGGCGGAGGTCGACCGCGTCGCGCTCGTCGAGCCGCCGGACAGGCCGGGCGGCGTCGTGCTCGCGTACCGCGTCGAGGACCGGCCGAAGCGCACGGTCCGCGTCGGAACGGGACCGGTGGAGGTGACTGTCGATCTCGGCGGCGGACCGATCGAACTTCGCCCGGGCGGGACGAACCGCATTCGGCTCCGGTACGTCGACGACGAGGGGCCGACGGTCCGGATCAACCGAGCGGGGTAGACCGGGGCGGAGGGACGCGACGGCGCGGGACAGAATAGATTACGACAGGGCAGACCGGGACGACGCGGATCGTTTCGAGACGCGGCGGAACGGAACGGCGGGACGGCCGACGACTTATATATCAAACCGCGGGCACGCCCGTCATGAACCTCGGTATCACCGATCAACTCGCCGACGGGGCCGGCGAGACGCCGCTCCGAGCGCTCCCGTGGGTCGACGAGGACCGCGACGAGTGTCGGTGCGAGCCGGCGTTTCGCGAGCCCGTGGGAACTGGCGTCGAGGACAGGGTTATACTCGACGTCGACGCCGGCGCGTGTCCCGGACGCGGCGACCTCGCCGCGAGCGCCGACTGTCTCGCGACCGTCGTGGAGGCGCTCGGCGACCGCGACGCCGACGTGATCAGGACACGACACCGCGGCCGCGAGCGGTCGTACGCCGACCACGCGGCCGACCTCCTGACCGCCGCCGGACGGTTCCGCGAGCGGGTCGGGTTCCGTGAGGAGCGGCTCGCCGAACGAGTCCTCCGCGACCCGCTCGGCGCCGCGGTAGAGGCCGCCGGGCGGGCGGGCCCTACGAAGCGCATCGCGGCCGAAACGGGGCTGCTGTCGGCCGCGGAGGATCTCGGCGGCGGCGAGAACTGGCCCGAGAGCGACGGCGTTCTGAGCGATCGCCTGCGGGCCCACGTCGGTCCGACGGCCGCGACCGCACGAGTCGCGGCCTCGCCGCCGCCGGGTGCGACGCTGGTCGATCGCTGGACGGTGCCGACCGGGGCAACGGTCCGGCTCTACGACGGCGACGACTCCCTCAGGACGTACCACCTCACGCCGCCGACGGTCGATCTGGACGCCGACGCCGTAGCGACGCTGGCCGCGGCGCGAGACCGGCTGCTCGACGACCCCCGCGGCGGCGACAGGGCCCCCGGACGAGCGGTGCGGGCGGCGGCGGAAGACGGCGACCCGGTCGCCGATCTGACGGAGATCCTGCGCCGACACACGCACGGCTACGGCGTGTTCGAACACGTCTTCGCCGACGAGAGGGTGAGCGACGCGACGGTGACGGCGCCGGTCGCGGAGAACCCGCTCCGCGTCGTGCTCGACGGGGAGCGGTGCCGGACGAACGTGCGGCTCCCCCCGGAAGGGGCCGCCACGCTCGCGTCGCGGCTCCGCCGGTCGAGCGGTCGGGCGTTCTCGCGGGCCACGCCGACGCTCGACGCGACGATCGAGTCCGAAACCGGTCGGGTCAGGGTCGCCGCGGTCACGGCCCCAGCCAGCGACGGGCTCTCGTTCACGTTCCGACGCGGGGATCCGGAGGCGTGGACGCTCGCGCGACTGGTGTCCGTCGACACCCTCACGCCCGCGGCGGCCGGGCTGTTGTCGGTGGCCGTCGAACGCGGGGTAGCGGGGCTTATCGCGGGCGGCCGGGCAGCCGGGAAGACGACCGCGCTCGGCTCACTGCTGTGGGAATTGCCCGCGGAAACGAGGGCGATCGCAATCGAGGACACGCCGGAACTCCCGGTAGACGCTCTCGCGGACGCCGGGCGAGACGCGCAGCGACTCTGCGTCGGTGACGGGGCCGAACTCGCCCCGGCGGACGCCGTTCGGACGGCGCTCCGGATGGGCGGCGGCGCGATAAGCGTCGGCGAGGTGCGCGGCGAGGAGGCGCAGGCGCTGTACGAGGCGATGCGTGTCGGTGCCGCCGGCGAGACGGTGCTGGGGACGATTCACGGCGAAGACTCGGCCGGGGTGGAGGAACGCGTCGTCACCGACCTCGGCGTCCCCCGCTCGTCGTTCGCCGCGACCGATCTGATCGCCGTGCTCGACGACCACCGCGTGGAGTCGATCGTCGAGGTCGGCGACCGCGACGGCGGCGTGAGCTTCGATCCGCTGTTCGAGCGGACCGAACGGGGACTCGTCGGCACGGGTCGGATCGACCGCGGTGAGAGTCGACTCGTCGAGGCGCTCGGGGGGACGAACGAATCGTACGCGGCGGTTCGGGAGGTCATCGATCGGCGGAGCGACCGGATCCGCGAGGCGGTTCGGGCGGGACGCGTTTCGCCGGCGCGGTACGTCAGGGGAGACGTATCCGGCGATCCGAGCGGAGACGTGGGAGCCCCGGCCGATCGACCACGCGAGGGAGGAGTGAAGCACGGAGGCGGCGCATGAACGAGGACCGGTCGAAACCGACCGAGCGATCGGCTCGTGTCGACGGAGAAGACGACGCGACCGCCTCGAAAGAACTGCGGCGGGCCGTCGCGTTTCTCGGCTGGGGCGTTTCCGCGGAGCGCGTCGTGGCGATCGGGTACCGGGCCGGCGTCGTCGTCGGGGCGGTTGTCGCCGCGGCCGCGGCGCTCGCTGCCGGCGCGGTCGTCGCCGCGCCGGCCGGACTAGCCGCCGCCGTCGGCGGCGTACACGCGGTCCACCGGGCGCCGGTGTGGCTCGCGTCGCTCCGGCGGACGCGGGCGCTGGGCGCGGCGCCGGGGCTCGTCGGGCGGCTCGTGTTGCGGATGCGGCTCGATCCCTCGACAGAGCGTGCGGTGCGGTTCGCCGGCCGGACGGGAGAGGGACCGTTGGCCGCGGCTCTCTCCCGCCACGAACGGGGCTGTGCGGACGGGCCGACGAGCGGCCTTCGAGCGTTCGCTCGCGAGTGGACTCCGTGGTTCCCGGCGATAGACCGCGCCGCCGCGCTGGTCCGGACCGCGGCGACCGCGCCGCCGGAGCGCCGCGGGCGGTGCCTCGACCGCGCCCTCGACGCGACGCTTTCGGGGACGACCGATCGGCTCGCGTCGTTCGTCGGCTCCGTCCGCGGGCCGGTCTCGGCGCTGTACGCGTTCGGCGTGCTGCTCCCGCTGGCACTCATCGCGCTCCTTCCCGCGGGCGCCGCCGCCGGCGTCGCGGTGGGTTCCGGACTCGTCGCCGGCCTGTACCTGATCGCGCTTCCGGGCGGGCTGGTGGCCGCCTCGGCGTGGCTGCTCTCCCGTCGCCCGGTGGCGTTTCCGCCGCCGCAGATCGGCGGAGACCATCCCGACGTGCCGGACCGACGCGGCCACGCGTTGGTCGTCGGCTGCGCCCTCGGTGCGGCCGCGGCCGCCGTCGCCGCGCGAGTCGTCGCGCCGTGGGCGTGGCCGGTCGCGGGGGTCGGCGTCGGAGTCGGGAGCGCGCTGTTCGTCCTCGCGCGACCCCGCCGCGCGGTGCTGTCCGAGGTCCGAGGCGTCGAGCGGGGGCTGCCGGACGCGATGACCGTGATCGGCGGAGACGTGGCGGAGGGGGTCGCGGTCGAGACCGCGGTCGCGAACGCCGGCGAGCGGCTCGACGGCGCGACCGGCGAGGTGTTCGAGCGCGCCGGTCGGCGGAGCGACACGCTGCGCGTCGGCGTCCGCGAGGCGTTTCTCGGACAGGGCGGGCCGGCCGCGGACGTGCCGTCGTCCCGGGTTCGCGGGGCGATCGCGCTGCTCTCCGTCGCCGCGCGGGAGAGGCGTCCCGCCGGCGACGTCCTGTTGGAGCTCGCCGACCAGCTGGAGTCGCTACGGGAACTCGAACGTGACGCGCGCCGCCAGCTCGCGACCGTGACGGGGACGCTCTCGAACACCGCGGCGGTGTTCGCGCCGCTCGTGGGTGGAGCGACCGTCGCGCTCGCGACCGGGATCGACGCCGCCGATGTCGGGAGCCTGGGAGCCGGAGCGGCAGCGGGCGCCGACGCGCTCGGCGGAGACGGACTGGGCGCGGAGAGCGGAGTGGCCGCTGGCGGGAGCGGGGCGGCGAGCGACGGCGCGAGGACCGGCGGAACGGCTGCCCTGTCGGTGCCGGTGCTCGGACGGATCGTGGGGACGTACGTGCTGTTGCTCGCCGCCCTCCTCACCGGGCTGGCGACCGGACTGGAGTGCGGATTCGACCGGACGTTGGTGGCCTATCGGGTCGGGATCGCGCTGCCGACGGCGACGGCCACGTTCCTCGTCGCGTTCGCCGGCGCCGGACTCCTGTTCTGAGCCCGATCGGTGGGGCAGTCGGCCCTCGATCGACCGCGACGCTCGGGGCCGATCGTTTATGTATGAAAGCGCGGCCAGCCGCGCCATGTTCGAGACGCACCTCGACGCCACGTACGCGTGGCTCGGCTTGGCCGTCGTGAGCGTCGCGGCCGTCGGCGTGGCCGCCGCGTTCCCGGCGTCGCCGCCGCCGGACGCGGACGGCGTCGCGCGCACCGTCGATTCGGTCGCGGACGGGTCGTACCCGGCGACGGCGGAGCACGGTATCGCGGCGGACAGACTCCGGCTCGCGGAGGGATCCGTCTCGCTTAGAGACGAGCGAGGGACGGCGCGGGCGACGCTCGATGCCCCGCGGATCACCCCGGTCGTCCGACCGACAGCGGGGGTGACGCCGGGCGCGGCGACGGACGCCCGGCTTCGGCGCGTCCTCGACGGCGCCCCTCCGGACGCAGCGTTCGACGATCCGGCGTCGTTCGCGGCGGCCGCCGAGCGTGCGCGAGCGGCGGACGCGAGGTGGACGACCGCACCGAGGCGGATAACGGTCCGGCGCGTACACTACGGTGACGTCCGGGTCACGCTGGTCGGGTGATCTCGCGTGTCGCGTGACTCCACGGAATCCGGCGCGTCGGCGACTCGGAACGGGCCGAGCGCGGCGTTCCCGACCGCCGACCGTGCCGCCGTTGAGCCGATCGCCGCGCTCGTCGCGGTGGTGGTCGTCGGACTCGCGTTGGGGCTATACGCCGGCGCCTTCGCGGACGCGGCGCCGGACGACCGTCGGTCGGCCGCGAAGTCGGCGCTGGACCGGGTCGAGGGGAGGGTCACCGTCGGCGGCGTCCTCGACCCGGACCGGATGCGGCGGGTCGAAGCGCCGGGGACCGCGATCGCGATCGAACTGGAGGCGGACGGCGAGCGGTGGTTGGCCGCGTCGGGGCCGGACGCGCCGGGACCGCCGGGAGTCCGGACCCCGGAAGCGGTCGCGGTCGCCGAGCGACGGGTGACGGTCCGCGTGGCGCCGGGCCGTAACGTCCGCGGAACGCTCCGGGCGGTGGTGTGGCGGTGACCAGCACCGTCCTCGACGTGACCGTGCTGCTGCTTTGCGTCTCCGCGAGCGTCGTCGCGCTCGGCGCGAGCGACGCCGGCGGCCCCGACGGCCCGACCGCGACCGACGCCGCCGACCGGCTCGTCACCGAGACCGAGACCGTGGCGTATCCCGACGAGGGCGCGCCGAACGACACCCGACGAATCCACGCGACGCGCGCGGAGTTGCTCGCGCTGGTCGCCGAACGAGTCGGTGACGGGGGCACGAAAACGGCGTTCGACCGCCGCGCGATCGACGCGGTTCACACCGGGATCGGTCCGCGGACGCGCGTCGACGTTGCCCTCGACGGGCCGACGCGGACGGCGGAGAGAGTGGGTGGGGTGCCGGAGCGATACCGGGTGCCTGGCGCGTTTCGAACGACCGAACCGGCGGCCGACTCGTCCGGATCGACCGCGGACGAGACCCGACGGGTGGTCGCCGTCGGACCGGAACCGCCGCGAGACGCCACCGTCGGGGTCGCGGTCGTCAGACAGCCGCTTCCGGCAGGAGTCGACGGCAGTGGGGAATCGGACCGACGCGGAGCGGGTGCTACGGTCCGGATCGTCGTTCGGAGGTGGTGAGCGTGAAGGGCAGCGACTCCGGTCGGGCGGGTTCCGGCCGACGGAGCCGGACGTTCGCGGTCGACGAGCGGGCGCGAGTCCCGTTCGCGCTGGTCGGCGTGCTACTGCTCGTGACGAGTTCGGCGTACGCCGCCGGACTCGCCGAGCAGGGGCTCGTCGGCGAGGACCGCCGCGTCGAACGCGCCGTCGAGCGAGTCGACGCCGACGCCACCGCCGCGCTCAGGAGCGCGGCCCGGGAGGCCGCCCACGAGGCGGCGGCGGAGCCGGTGACGCGGCCACCGAGTGGACCGGGAGCGGCGGCCAAGGCCGTCCGGGAGGGATCGGCCTTCGAGGACGCGTTCCGGATCCGACTCGCGGTCGCCGGATCGAAGGCGCTGGGTGCCGTCGAGAGCGACATCGGCACCGTGACGGCGACCGCGTCGCTACCGGCCGTCGAGTCGCCGAGCGACCTCGTCGCCGCGCGCGAGCGGGTCCGCGTCGAGCGGGTCGCCAACGGGACCGCGACGCGAGTGACGTTCGAGGGCGTCGCGACGACCGCAACCCGGAACGGGCGAACCGTCGTGAACCGGACGCGGTCCCGAACGGTCACCGTCGCGGTGCCGACGTTGGCCGCTCACGAGCGGACCGAGCGGTTCGAGCGCCGACTCAACCGCGGTCCGGTCGAGGGGCCCGGACTCGGGCGACAGGTCACGGCCAGCCTCTACGCGATGGCGTGGGCCCGGGGGTACGGGCAGTACGCCGGCGCACCGGTCGAGAACGTGGTCGCGAACCGCCACGTGGAGCTGTCGACGAACGCCGGGATCGTCCGCGTCCAGCGGGACGTGTTCGGAACGAGCGATCCCGACGCCCGCGGCGGCGTCGCGCGAGCGACCGCCCGGACCGGTGTGACCGACCTGCTGTCGCCGACCGGCGTCGACGAAGCCTCTTGGACGGACGCCGTCCTCGGAGCGCCGACGCCGACGGCGGAGACCGAGAGAGAGCGGACGGCCTCGGACGGGAACGCGGCGACGAGCGAGGACGCGGCGTTCGACTCGGCCACGGATCCGACGAGCGAGACGGCGTCGGTCGAGGTCGGGCACGCGGCCGACCGCGCCGCGACCCGCGTCCACGACGACCTCGAATCGATCGTGCGGGCGAGCCACCGAGTCGAGGCGACCCTAGAGACGGAGGCGACGCGGGTCGTCGAGGGCGGTCCCGTGAGCCCGGGTCGTCCCCGGTCGCAGCTCGGAGAGCCCTGGCGGCGGGTCGACACGTCGCGGACGGAGCGCGTCCGCGTCGCCGACGGGAGCGACCTCCGAACGGGAACCGACGGCGAGACGGTGTCGGCCGGCGAGTCGGTGTCCTTCGGCGGCGCGACTCGGGAGGTCGTCGTCGAGCGCGCAGCGACAGCGACGTGGGAGCGACGGGTCGTCGAACGGGGACCGAACGGAACGGTACAGGACGTGAGCGTCGACCGCGCCGTGACGAGCGACGAGGCGACGGACCGGTACCGCGTCCGCGTGTCGGTGACCGGGACGTACGCGCCGCGCGACGACGCCCCCGACGGGCCGACGGCGACGTTCGGCGCCGCCGACCGGGACGTTGCCGGGCCCGACCTCGCCGACACGCCGGCGGCCGCGAGGGCAGAGCTGAACGTCGAGACGGCGGGCGACGTCGATCGGATGGCTCGCGACGCCGTCGAACGGGGCGACGAGAGGCGGTCGACGGTCGTGTACGGCGACCGATCGGGCGCCGACCTAGGCCGGATCGCGGCGGACATCTCGACGCTGTCGGAGCGCGTCCGCGACCTGGAGACCGAGGCGTCGATGGCCGACGCCGCGGTCGGCGAGTCGACGCCGTACGGCGATCTCGCCGCGGCCGTGCGCGATCGACGCGACGCGCTACGCGACGCCCCGAGGCGGTACGACGGCGCGGTCGACCGGGGGCGCGTCGCCGCCCGCGTCGCGTATCTCGACGCCGTGATCGGGGAGCTCGAATCGGCGTCGGACGACAGGAAGGCGGCGTCTAACGGAGTTCTCGACCGCGTGAACGACGCGTTCGGTGGACCGCCCGTGGGCGAGGTGATCGCCAGCCGCGAGGCCGCACGCGACCCGGGGACCTACGCGGTCGGCGACGAGGGGCCCGCCGGCGCCGTCACGTTCGCTCCGGAGGGGTCGCCGGGGTATCTCCCGCGGACCGCGGTCGACGGCGAGCGCGTGGAAGGCGTCGACGGCACGACCACGAGGCCGCTCGCGGCTCGAAACGTGAACTACGCCACGCTCCCGTACAGCGACGTCTCCGGCGGGATCGCCGACCGGATTCTCGGCACCGACGACACGGTCCGTCTCGGCGTCGCCGGGCGATCGCTCCTCGCGGCCGACGAGGCCCTCGCGGCGGCCGACGACGACGACCTACGGGCCGACCGAAACGCGCTCGCCGGACGGGTTGACGCCTCGCTGGGACGCGTCGACGACGCGTTACAAGACCGGCTCGCGAAACGGACCGACCTCTCGCGCGAGCAGCGGAACGCGGTCGTAGAGAGCGTCGCGTCCGAGTACGGTTCGCTCGGCGACAGGGCCGTCGCGGTCGGCGACGGCGAGTACCCGAACCGCGTCGCGAGCGAGGCGGCCCGGGTCGGGTCGCTGTCGAGGGCCGAACGGCTCGGCCTCGCGGCGCACCTCCGGGTGGAGACGCGGAAGGCGGCGGGACGGGACGCGGTCCGCGTCCCGGCTCGCTTCGTCGACGCGACGACGACGGCGTCCCGGACGATTCGTCGAGACAGAGTCGAGTCGAAGATCGAGTCCCGCGCCCGGAAGGCGGTCGCGTCGGTGCCGGACGAGCGGGTGCCGAAGCCCGTTCGGAGCGTCGGCGCGGGACTCCCCGTCGCGCCGGTCCCCGGGTACTGGGTGGCGACGGTCAACGCGTGGAACGTTCAGGTGCGCGGAGAGTACCCGCGCTTCGCGCTTCGTGCGAACGTCGGGACGCCCGACCGCCCGTTCGAGTACGTCCGGGAAGCCGACGAGGTCAGCGTCGATGTGAACGGCGAGTCGGTCGCGCTCGGCGCGACGGAGCCGGTCGCGTTCGAGGCGCGGACGGTCGTCGTCGTCGCGGTCCCCGCCGGGCCGCCGGGCGTCGGCGACGTCGACGGGACGCGCGAGGAGACGTCCGGCGGCTGGCCGTGTCCGGGATCGCTGAGCGCGTCGCCCGGAGAGGGGGACGAGTGTACGGAGCATTGAGGGAGGGAGGGAGAACGCGGGCGGTGAAGCGCCGGGACGCGACCGACCGCAGGCGTTTTGCGACGGCGCGACCCAGAGGGAGTATGTTCCACGAGGTCGTTGACGACCGCGGAAGCGGGCCCGACGTCGACGCGGACGAACCGGCGGCGGCGGAGTTACTCGCGGCCTTCGAGACGCTGGTCACGGAGGCCGCGTCGGGCGTCGACGGCGACCGGCTCGTCGGCGAGGTCGGCCTGACGGAAGCGGACGCGAGCGCCGTCCGCGACGGGGACGTCGCGGCGCTCTCGCTCGCGGACGCGGCGGCCGTCCTCGCGGCGGCGGAGCCGGGGCGCGACGCCGACGCGATGGTCGCGGAGGTGCGCGATCACCTCCTGATGGGGATGGCGACCGCCGTCCTCGACGTCGACGCGATCGCCGCGCGGATCGACGCCGACCTCACCGGGCAGGAGGTCCAACAGGCGCTGGAGGGGCGGACCAGATTAACTCTTGGCCAGCTCGCGGAGATACTCGCGGTCATCGAGCGTCGGAAGCCATGAGAGTCGTCGTCGTCGGCTGCGGCTACGTCGGGCTGGCGCTGGCGGAACAGCTCGACGCCCGCAGCCACGAGGTCGTCGGTGTCCGCCGGTCAAACGCCGGCCTCGACGCGGTCGACGCGGTCGGCTCCGGGGTCGAGGCCGTCCGGGCGGACGCGACCGATCCCGAGTCGCTCTCGGCGCTACCGGACGCGGACGCGGTCGTCTTCGCGGCCAGCTCCGGCGGCCGCGGTGCCGACGCGGCCCGGGAAGTGTACGTCGACGGCTTGGCGAACGTCGTCGACGAGTACGGCTCGCGGGCCGCGCCGCCGGACCGGCTCGTGTACACCTCCTCGACGGGCGTGTACGGTGACCACGACGGCGGGTGGGTCGACGAGGAGACGCCGGTCGACCCGACCACGGAGAAGACCCGCGTCCTCGCCGAGGCCGAGCGGATCGCGACGGAGCGCGCGGCCGACGCCGGGATCGACGGGACCGTCGTCCGGTTCGCGGGGCTGTACGGGCCGGAACGCTACCGGCTGGATCGGTACGTGGATGGCCCGGTGACGGCCGGTTACCTGAACATGGTCCACCGCGACGACGCCGCGGGATCGATTCGACATCTGCTGGAGACGGACCGCGCACGCGACCGCGTCGTCCTCGTCGTTGACGACGAGCCGGTCGGCAAGCACGTGTTCGCCGACTGGCTCGCGGACGCCTGCGGCGTCCGGCGCCCGGAGAAGCTGTCGAAGGACGAGCGGATCGCGGCGGGGAACCTCTCGGCGGCCGCGGAGCGCCGGATCCGAACCAGCAAGCGCTGTTCGAACGCGCTGCTCCGCGAGCTCGGCTACGAGTTCGCTCATCCCACGTTCCGGTCCGGCTACCGCGACGCGGTGCGAGCGTACCGGACGCGGACCGAGTAGCGCGTCTCGGACGGACGGCGGCCGGTTCGGCCCGTCGTCGTCCGACCGCGGTCGGTTCCGTCGGTTTCACTCCGTCAGAACGGTAACGAACCTTCATGTGTCGGGAGCGACTCGACACAACGCATGCGAGCGATGAGCGCGGTCGGCGACCGACTCTCGCAGGCGGAGGCAATGGTCCGGGAGAACCCGGAGATCGCCGTCGCCGGGGCGCTCATCGTCCTGATCGTCGTCGCCGTGGGGCTCGTCGTGCTCCGTGCCCGCCGGACGCCTGGAGTCAGGTTCCGCCGGCTGCTGGCCGACGAGGACGAGATAACGGTGTTGATGCACCCGAACCCGGACCCCGACGCGATGTCGGCCGCGGTCGGCGTGGCCTCGCTCGCCGATCAGGTGGACGTCGACGCAACCGTCCAGTACCCCGGTCAGATCCGTCATCAGGAGAACCGGGCGTTCCGGACGGTCCTCGACTTGGAACTGGAGCCGATCGAACACGTGAGCGACCTCGCGTCGGAATCGGTCGTCTTGGTCGACCACAACGAGCCGCGGGGGTTTGCCGGCGCCGACGGCGTGTTGCCGATGGCCGTCGTCGATCACCACCCCGGCGACGGCGCCGGTGGATCGTTCACCGACGTACGGACCGACTACGGCGCGAGCGCGTCGGTCGTCGCCGAGTACTTTCAGGACAACGACGCGGTCCCCGTCCCGCCGGACAAACACGCGAGCGAGACCGGGAGCGACCTGACGCTGTCGACGGACACGGCGACCGGGCTGTTGTACGGTATCTTGGCCGACACGAAACACCTCACCGTCGGCGCCAGCGAGCCCGACTTCGCGGCGGCCGCGTACCTCTATCCGGGCGTCGATCAGGACCGGCTCGACCGGATCGCGAACCCGGCGGTCGACGCGGAGGTGCTGGAGGTGAAGGCCCGGGCGATCGCCGGCCGTCGCATCGAGGGGTCGTTCGCGGTCGCGGACGTCGGCGGCGTGAACAACGTGGACGCGATCCCGCAGGCCGCGGACGAACTCATCCAGCTGGAAGGAGTCAGCGCGGTCGTGGTGATCGGCGAGCGAGACAAGACCGTCCACCTCTCGGGACGCTCGCGGGACGACCGGGTCCACATGGGTAACGCGATAGCGGCCGTGCTGGACGACGTCGACAACGGGAACGGTGGGGGGCACTCCCGGATGGGCGGCGGTACGATCGAACCGGAGCTCGACCCCACCGGGGAGGAGCCGAAGACCGTCGACCGCGACGCCCTCGCCGACGGGCTGTTCCGGGCGATGGCCGGGGACGTGTGACCGCGATCGACGCGGCGGGCCGGCGGGGCGAGGCGTCCACGCCGGACGTGAGCGTGCGGATTTAAGTTCCGGGCGGCGATCCCTCCGCTATGTACATCGCTGACGCGCTCGACGACGGGTGGCTCGCGCTCGCCGGCGTCGGCGCCGGCTACGGTATCGCGGTCGGACTGGTGTTCCTGCTGGTCTTCGTCGTCCCGTACCTAGCCGTCACGGCGCTGTAGCGGGGCGCTTTCGTCAACGACCGAGAGGTGAAAACAGCGATCGGCGGGTCTCGATCTGTGGTCGTCCGGGTCTCAGGCGAACGCCAGCGAGTCGTCGGCGTTCGTCTCCTCGTCCTGCCGGAGCTTCTCGTGGGCCTCGAGGAAGTCGTCGAGCGTGACCTCCGTGCGGTCGTCGCGGATAGCGAACATCCCGGCCTCAGTACAGATCGCCTTGATGTCGGCGCCGGAGGCGTCCGGTGTCAGCTCGGCGATTTCCGCGAAGTCGACCCCGTCGGCGAGGTTCATGTTGCGGGTGTGGATCTGGAAGATGATCTCGCGGCCCTCGGTCTCCGGCTTGGGAACCTCGATGAGCCGGTCGAAGCGGCCGGGACGGAGGATCGCGGGGTCGAGCATGTCGAAGCGGTTGGTGGCGGCGATGATGCGGACCTCGCCGCGCTCGTCGAAGCCGTCCATCTCGCTGAGTAGCTGCATCATCGTGCGCTGGACCTCAGCGTCGCCCGAAGTCTTCGAGTCCGTCCGCTTCGAGGCGATGGCGTCGATTTCGTCGATGAAGAGGACGGCGGGCTGGTTCTCGCGAGCGACTTCGAACAGGTCCCGGACCAGCTTCGCGCCCTCGCCGATGAACTTGTGTACCAGCTCGGAGCCGGCCATCTTGATGAACGTCGCGTCCGTCTCGTTGGCGACCGCCTTCGCGAGCATCGTCTTTCCGGTGCCCGGCGGGCCGTACAGCAGCACGCCGCTCGGGGGCGTGATGCCCACATCCTCGAACATGTCGGGGTGTTCGAGGGGCATCTCGACCGTCTCGCGGACCTCCGTCATCTGGTCTTCGAGCCCGCCGATGTCGGCGTAGGTGACATCCGGGGAGTGTTCGACCTGCATCACGCGGGCGCGGACGTCGGTCTCCTTCTCCAGCTTCTTGACCACCGAAAGCGAGTTGTTGACCGCGACGCGGTCGTCGGGGTCGAGCTGCTCGCGCAGCTCGTCGGTGATCTCGGTGAGCGCCTCCTGGTTGTTCCCGTGCTGTTTGATCACGGCGCCGTCGGGCGTTATCTCTTGGACCGTCGCCACGAACAGCGGGGACTGCTTCAGCTTCTTGTTCTCGTGAGTGAGCCGCTCGAGCTTCTGCTGGTACTTGTTGTTCTCCGCGTTGGCGTCGAGGAGCTTGTCGCGCATCTCCTCGTTTTGCGACTCGAGGACGTCGAGCCGCTCCTGTAAGGAGTCGATCTTCTCTTGTTTCGACGCCGAGCCCTCGTAAGGCATGTCGACGTCGTCGACCGTATCGCTCATTGTGTTTATTAAAGGGTCTCGCGGATAAGAGGCTTCGGGTGGGGGCACGATGGCGGCCGTACCGCCGGCGAACCACCGAACGACGGCGGTCCGGGTCTACGCTGATTCGCAGGTTTGACGGGAAATAATTCCCAGTAGTAATCAAAATGGATAGTAAATATTATTATCCGGCATGCCAAGGATCGGTATACGAATGAGCACGACCGACGCCGTCACCGCCGACGACGGGACCGCGGACCGCTGGGCGGCCGTTCGCGACCTGCCGCCGAGCGCCAAGCTGGTCGCGAAGGTGTTAGACTACAACGACACGCTGACGCAGAGCGAACTGGCCGAGGAGACGCTGCTCCCGCCCCGGACGGTCCGGTACGCGCTGTCGCGGCTCGAGGAGGAGGACGTCGTCGACTCGCGGTTCTCCTTCACTGACGCCCGCAAGCGGCTGTACTCGCTGGGTATCTGAGCGCGGACCGCCCGATCCGCCGCCGACGCTGACGCCCGGACCGCCCGCGTGCGACGATTTATCGGCGATACCGCGGCAGTCGTCCCGTGGTCTCGACTACCGCCGTCAAGCGCGCGCTGGCCGCGCTCGCGACTCGAACCGACACCGCGAGACGTCCGTACGTCGCCGTGATCGACGAGGCGGACGCCGCGCGATCCGACCTCCGGCGCGCGGCCGGATTCGTCGACGCGATCGGGCTCGACGGGCTGGCGGAAGCGATTGACGCCGCGGACCGCGCGGACGACGACGCCGCCGTCGAGCGGGGGCGCGGCGCGCTCGCCGCGTACCGGTCGTTCCGGCGGGCGGCGGCGGGCGACGCCCCCGGAAACGACCGCGAGGCGAACGCCGGGAGCGACGCCGACCAAGACAGCATCGGCGACCGAGACGGCGGCGCCGAGCGCGATCACTTCCGCTCCGGCCCCGGAATCCCTAAGCCGGACACCGGCCAAGACGCGGACAGATGACACGGGTGATCCACACCGGCGACACCCACATCGGGTACTCGCAGTACCACTCGCCGGTCAGACGCCAGGACTTCCTCGACGCCTTCGAGGCCGTGGTCGACGACGCGGTCGACGGCGGCGTCGACGCGGTCGTCCACGCGGGCGACCTCTTCCACGACCGCCGGCCCGACCTCCAAGACCTGATGGGGACGATTTCCGTCCTCCGTCGGCTCGACGACGCCGGAATCCCCTTCCTCGCAGTCGTCGGTAACCACGAGTCGACGCGGGGCGGCCAGTGGCTCGACCTCTTCGAGCGGCTGGGGCTCGCCACCCGGCTCGGCGACGAGCCGGTCGTCGTGGGCGACACCGCCTTCTACGGCCTCGACCACGTCCCCGTCTCGCGGCGCGACGACCTCGACTACGCCTTCGCCGACCACGACGCCGACTACGCCGCCTTGGTCGCGCACGGTCTCTTCGAGCCGTTCGGCTACGCCGACTGGGACACCGAGACCGTGCTGACGGAGAGCGACGTCGCCTTCGACGCGATGCTCCTCGGCGACAACCACACCCCGGACACCGCCGAGGTCGCAGACACGTGGGTCACGTACCCCGGGTCGACGGAGCGCGCGAGCGCGAGCGAACGCGAGGGCCGCGGCTACAACCTCGTCGTCTTCGACGCCGACACGGCGGGCGGCGACGACCGCGTGGAGATCCGGCGCCGCGCGCTCGACACGCGCCCGTTCGTCTTCGTCTCCGTCGAACTGCGCGAGGGCGAGGGCGAGTCGCGGGTCCGCGAGCGCGTGCGCGAGTTCGACCTCGCGGAGGCGGTCGTCCACGTGGAGATCACCGGGGAGGGTGACCCGGTGACGCCGGCTGCCGTCGAGGAGTTCGCGACCGACGAGGGCGCGCTCATCGCGCGCGTCGTCGACCGGCGCGAGGTCGACGCCGACGGCGAGGTGGACGTGAGCTTCGCCGACCCGGAGGACGCGGTCCGCGACCGACTCGACGAGATGGCGCTCTCGACCGCCGCGCGCGACGTGGAGCGCGCGGTCCGCGAGGACACCGTCTCCGACGCGAACGTCCGCGAGACGGTGAAACGCAGGGTCGAGGAGCGGCTGGACGGAGACGGTGATCTCGACGCGTTCGACGCCGTCGAGGCCGGCGGCGACGGAGCCGAATCGGACGCCGACGGAGACGAATCGGACGGCGGCGGAGCCGAAGCGAACGGCGACGCGTCGGAGCCGACGGAGCCGAACACCGAGCCGGAGGCCGCGGAGCCCGAGGACTCCGACCCGGCGTCGACGGATGGCCAAGTCTCCATGGAGGACTACCTGTGAAGTTCGACCGCGTCCGCCTCGCGAACTTCAAGCCGTACGGCGACGCCGACCTGCGGCTGACCGAGGGCGTCACCGTGATCCACGGGCTCAACGGCAGCGGGAAGTCGTCGCTGCTTGAGGCCTGCTTCTTCGCGCTGTACGGGTCGAAGGCGCTCGACGGGACCCTCGGAGACGTCATCACGAACGGCGAGGAGGAGACGGAGGTCGAACTGTGGTTCACCCACGACGGCGTCTCCTACCGGGTCGAGCGGCGACTCAAATCGTACGACGGTCGGATCGACCACAAGTGTACGCTCGAGTCGACCGACGGGAGCGACGTGGCCCGCGACGGCGCGCGCGCCGTCCGCGAGTTCGTCACCGAACTGCTGCGCATGGACGCCGAGGCGTTCGTCAACTGCGCGTACGTCCGGCAGGGCGAGGTGAACAAGCTGATCAACGCGACGCCCCGGGAGCGGCAGGACACGATCGACGACCTCCTCCAGCTCGGGAAGCTGGAGGAGTACCGCGAGCGCGCCGGTGACGCCCGGCTCGGCGTCGAGGACGTGCTGGAGAACCGCCGCGGGCGGCTCGACCAGCTCGACGAGCAGATCGCCGCGAAGGAGGACCGCGACCTCCACGCGCGGCTCAACGAGCTTGAGGGCGAGCTCGGCGACGTCACCGACGACATCGACCGGTACGAGGCCCAGCGGGAGCAGGCGAAGGAGACGCGCGACGCGGCCGCGGAGACGCTGGAGACCCACGCGGAAAAGCGGGAGGAGCTGGAGTCGGTCGAGGCCGAGATCGACGAGATCGAGGCCGCGATCCGCGAGGCCGAGCGCGATCGCGACGACCACCGCGACGCGATCGGCGAGGCCCGCGAGCGGATCGCCGAGGTCGAGGCCGCGATCGACGACCGACTCGACGACGCCGGCCTCGACGCGCCGACCGAGGCGGCCGTCGCGAACCGGCGCGCGGAACTCGACGACCGTGAGGAATCGGTCCGCACGGACCTCGACGACGCGCGGGTGAACGCCGAGGGGCTGCGGAACCAAGCGACGAACCTCGCCGGGAAGGCCGACGACCGCACCGAGCGCGCGGAGGAGATCGAGTCCGAGGCCGACGACCTTGACGACGAGGCCGAGACGGCGGCGGAGGAGGCGGCGGAGCGCGAGTCGTCGATCGGGACGCTCCGCGAGGAGGCGGCGGAGCTCCGCGAACGGTTCGCGGCCGCCGACGTCGACCGCGACGGCGTCGCCGACGAGCGCGAGACGCTGCGCGACGAGCGGGGAGAAATCCGCGAGCGAATCGCCGAGCTGTCGGCGGAGCTGAAGAACGCCCGCGAGCGCGTCGAGGAGGCGGAGGCGCTGCTCGCGGCCGGGAAGTGCCCGGAGTGCGGCCAGTCGGTCGAGGACTCGCCGCACGCGAGCGGGATCGACGAGGATCGCGAGCGAGTGGCGGAGCTCGAATCCGAGCTGGAGGCCGCCCGCGAGCGCGAGGGCGACCTCGACGAGCAGGTCGCGGAGTTGGACGAGCTCGCGAGCGCGGCGGACAGACTCGACGAGATCGACGAGCGGATCGCGACCCTCGAAGAGCGCGCCGAGGAGAAGCGCGCGGCGGCGGAGCGGAAGCGCGAGCAGGCCGCGGAGAAACGCGAGCGCGCCGCCGAGCTCCGCGCTGAGGCCGAGGACACGCGTGAGGTCGCCGCGGAGAAGCGCGAGGAGGCGGAGGCCGCCGCGGCGCGCGTCGAGGAACTCGAAGCCGATCTGGAGGCGGTCGCGGACGCCCGTGAGGCGGTGACGGCGGTCGAGGAGCGCCTGTCGGCGATCGCGGACGCCGAAGACGAGATCGAGCGGCGCCGCGAGAAGCGCGAGAACCTGGCGGAGGTGAACGACGAGCGGCGCGACCGACTGGCGGACAAGCGCGAGCGGCGCGACGAGCTCGCCGACGCCGTCGACGAGTCCGCCGTCGAGACGGCGAAAGAGCGGAAGGAAGAGGCGGTGGAGTACCTCGAGAGGGTCGCCGGCGAGCTCGAGCGACTCGACGAGCGGAGAGAGGAGCTTCAGAACGCGATCGGCGGAGTGAAAGGCGACATCCGCGAGCTAGAGGGGCTCCGGGAGGAGCGCGAAGCGCTCGGCGATCGGGTGGACGCGCTCGAGACGCTCCACGAAGAGACGAGCGAGCTGGAGACGATGTACGGCGACCTGCGGGCGGAGCTCCGCCAGCGCAACGTCACCGAGCTGGAGCGCACGCTCAACGAGACGTTCGAGCTCGTCTACGGGAACGACGCCTACTCGCACATCGAGCTCGACGGCGAGTACGTCCTCACCGTCTACCAGAAGGACGGCGAGCCGCTCGACCCCGAGCAGCTCTCCGGCGGGGAGCGCGCCCTCTTCAACCTCTCGCTGCGCTGCGCGATCTACCGGCTGCTCTCGGAGGGGATCGAGGGCGCGGCGCCGACGCCGCCGCTCATCCTCGACGAGCCGACGGTGTTCCTCGACTCCGGGCACGTCTCGCGGCTCGTCCGGCTGGTCGAGGAGATGCGCGGGTTCGGCGTGCGCCAGATCGTCATCGTGAGCCACGACGACGAGCTGGTGGGCGCGGCCGACGAGCTGGTCACCGTCGAGAAGGACCCGCGCTCGAACCGCTCGACCGTCCGCCGGGAGGACGCGGCGGAGCTCGACGTCGCGTCGCTCGCGGACGACTGAGCGTCACCGCCGCTTCACCGGGTCCTTTTATAAATATCAGACGGCGGCAGGAACGGTAGAAGCCCGCGGCGACGCCGCCGCTGAGAGGGACGGCGGCGACGGCTCGCACCTCCACGTCGGCGCGTGCCTGCGAGCGGCCGCCACCGGCGGCCGCGAGGAGCACGCGCGAGGGAGTCGGGCGCTCCGAGGGCGACCGAAGGGAGCCCGAAGGACGCGCCCGACGAGGCTGGGGAGGCGTGAGGTGCCGTGCGGTCGCGGTCGGGTGGGGCTCAAATGGGCAGCCTCGCGGCCGGGGCTTTGAGCTGTTCGCCGTCGATCTAGATCAACAATTTATAAGCGAACAGCCGCAGCCGGCCGCAGATCGCGGTTATATGTGAGATATCAGTCGCCGTCGCCCTCACCAACCTCGTCGCCCTCGTCCGCCGACCCGTCCCGCAACAGCCCCAGCGCCTCGGCCGCGACCGGGGTCGCCTCGTAGCCGCGTCGCCCCGCGACCTCGGCCTCGTCGACCAGTCCCGCCGCACGGAACTCCGTGAGCGTCCCGTGAAGGTCGGACTCGCACATGTCGGCCGCGTCGAGGAGGTCGATCGCGGCGATCGGTCCCTCGTCGGCGACCACGGCGAGCAGGCCGAGCGAGCGGTCGTCGCGGACCGCCCCGAGCGTCCGGCGGACCGGCTCCGGCACGCCCGAAGCGGCGGTCGCGAGCGGCGACTCGCCGTCGACGACGCTGAGCTCCTCGTTGTCGACGTACCGCTCCGCGCCGGTCGCGGGGTCGCGCACGCGACTCGACTCGGCGGATCGCTTCACGAGGAGGTACGTCTCGCCGTCGCCGTCGCGGACCGTCTGCATGGTCGAACCAGCGCCCCGTCGGACATTACGCTTCCGGGGGATCAGCGGTGGAGTCGGCATCAGTGTCGTCGGCCTCTTCGGGGGGATCCGACTCCGACTCGTCGGCCTCGCCCTGCGAGCGCCGCCACGACCGGTACGTCTGGTACGTTCGGACCCCGGCGAGGAGACCGGCGACGAGCAGCGCCGGGCCGGCCCGCGACCACCCCTCGAAGAACCACACCATGGGGCCGAGCGCGACGAGGAGGACGGCGGCGTTGGCGTAGACGACGGCGACGACGAACGCGCGGAGGGTCCCCTGGTCGACGTCGCTCGCCCCCTCGAAGTCACCGCCGTCGTCGAACGTCTTCACCGACGGGGCTTTGGGGATGTCGGGCGTCATCTCCCGCTCGGCGTCGGAGCTCTCGCCGACGGAGATCTCGCCCTCGTCGTCCTCGTCGAGGCTGAACACGCCCGCACCTACGCCGGGCCGGGGCAAAGGGGTTCCGTCCGGGCGACGCCGCGGCTACGGGAGGAGACGGACGGAGCGCGCGGGGTCGGCGGGCCGGTCAGAGCGCGTCGGCGAGCCGCACCGTTCGGCTCGCTTCGACCCAGGCGAGGGGGTTCGTCGCGTCGAAAAGCACCACGTTCCCGTCGTCCTCGTACACCTCCACCTCGGCGTCGACCGCGTCGGAGTCGGCCGGGCGAGCCGCCTGGGGTCCGGAACGTGGGTCCGAAGACATGGGTCGTGGTAAGAAGTCACACAATATATGCCTTTCCGTGGCGGGATACCTCGCCGCACCCGAAAGCCGTGTTTTTTAGCCGGGTGACGCCGAAGGACGGATATGACTCAGTCGGGGCTGTCGGACTTCTCGTCGGCCGGGGACGCGGACGGCGAGGCCGACGGCGACACGGACACCGAACGGGAGGAGCTGGCCGCGCAGGAGGCGGCCGTCGTCGCCGGGGGCGGACGGGGCCACGTGAACGACGTGGTCGACGTGGACGAGGCGAAGTTCCCGGAGTCGACGGGGACCGTCGAACTGATGATCACCCAGATCGACTACGCCGTCGAGGGGTACGGCAGCGACGAGTACCCGGTCGTCCACGTGTTCGGCCGGCGACCGGCGGAACACGTCGAGGACGCCGACCACGACGTGGTCGAACACCTCCGCGTGCTGGGCGTCGAGCCGTACTTCTACGTCCCGACGGCCGACCTCGACCGCGACCCCGTCGAGGAGTACGACGTGGTGATCGGGACGCGCGAGGCGGGCCCCGACGGCGAGCCCTACGAGAGCATCCGCGGCGAGCCGCTCACCCGGATCGTCACCCGGACCCCGCGCGACGTGGGGAACATCCGCGACGACTTCGCGACCAGCTTCGAGGCGGACATCCTCTTCCCGAACCGCTTCCTGATCGACAACGGGATCAACGGCGGCATCCGCGTCGAGGAGCGGCGCCTCGACGACGGGGAAGAGACGATTCAGGTCCACGAGGGGCACCTCGAACCGGCCGAGGTCGACGCCGACCTGCGCGTGAACACCTTCGATATCGAGGTGGACGACCGCCGCGGCTTCCCCGAGGACGGCGAGGAGCCGATCATCTGTCTCACCAGCCACGACTCCTACGAGGACGAGTACGTCGTCTGGCTGTACGACGCGCCGGAGGCCGAGATTCCCCCGCCGGAAGACCTCCCGGAGTACGAGGGGATCGTCGGCGACGGCGCAGAGGTCGACTTCAGGGTCCGCACGTTCGACGAGGAGGCCGCGATGCTCGACGCGTTCGTCGAGTACATTGACGACACCGACCCGGACCTCCTGACCGGGTGGAACTTCGAGGACTTCGACGCGCCGTACGTCCTCGACCGGCTGGAGGTGCTCGACGACGGGAGCGAGTACGACCTCGACGTCGACCGGCTCTCCCGGATTGGCGAGGTGTGGCGCTCCGGCTGGGGCGGCCCGGACGTGAAGGGGCGGGTCGTCTTCGACCTGCTGTACGCCTACAAACGCACGATGTTCACCGAGCTGGAGTCGTACCGCCTCGACGCGGTCGGCGAGCGCGAGCTCGGCGTCGGTAAGGAGCGCTACACGGGCGACATCGGCGACCTCTGGGAGCAGGACCCCGAGCGCTTACTGGAGTACAGCATCCGCGACGTGGAGCTGTGCGTGGAGATCGACCGCAAGCAGGACGTGATCGCGTTCTGGGACGAGGTGCGCACCTTCGTCGGCTGTAAGATCGAGGACGCGCCGACGCCGGGCGACACCGTCGACATGTACGTCCTCCACAAGGCGTTCGGGAAGTTCGCGCTCCCGACGAAGGGCCAACAGGAGTCGGAGGAGTTCGAGGGCGGGGCCGTCTTCGACCCGATCACGGGCGTCAAGGAGATGGTGACGGTCCAGGACCTGAAGAGCCTCTACCCGATGTGTATGGTGACGATCAACGCCGGCCCGGAGACGAAGGTCGACCCCGACGAGTACGGCGGCGAGACGTACGTCGCGCCCAACGGGACCCACTTCCGGAAGGAGCCGGACGGGATCATGCGCGAGATGGTCGACGAGCTGCTCTCCGAGCGCGAGGAGAAGAAGGCGCTCCGGAACGACCACGACCCGGGCACCGAGCCGTACGAGCAGTACGACCGGCAGCAGGGAGCTGTCAAGGTTATTATGAACTCGTTATATGGGGTTACGGGATGGGATCGGTTCCGCCTCTACGACAAAGAGGGCGCGGCAGCCGTTACTGCGACCGGTCGCGAGGTCATCGACTTCACGGAGGAGGCGGCAGAAGAGCTTAATTATCAGGTAGCTTATGGTGACACCGACTCGGTTATGTTGTCTCTTTCTGATATGTCTGAGCGGGAGGCGATCGAGACCTCCTTCGAGATAGAGGATCACATCAACGAGCGCTACGACGACTTCGCGCGCGACGAGCTCAACGCCGACGAGCACCGCTTCGAGATCGAGTTCGAGAAGCTCTACCGGCGCTTCTTCCAGGCGGGGAAGAAGAAGCGGTACGCGGGCCACATCGTCTGGAAGGAGGGGAAAGAGGTCGACGACATCGACATCACCGGCTTCGAGTACAAGCGCTCGGACATCGCCGGGATCACGAAGGAGGTCCAACAGAACGTCATCGAGACGATCGTCACCGGCGACGACATCGACGAGGACATGGAGGAGGTGAAGTCGTACCTCGAAGGCGTCATCGCGCGGGTGCTCGACGGCGACGTGGACCTCGACGAGATCGGGATCCCCGGCGGGATCGGCAAGCAGCTCGACGCCTACGACACGCCGACCGCGCAGGTCCGCGGCGCGAAGTACGCCAACCGCATGCTCGGGACGAACTTCGGGAGCGGGTCGAAGCCGAAGCGGCTGTACATCGAGAAGGTCCACCCGGACTTCTGGACGCGAATGGAGGAGGAGGAAGGGCTCGACCCCCAGCGCGACCCCCTGTACGGGGAGTTCAAGCGCGACCCGGACGTGATCTGCTTCGAGTACGCCGATCAGGTGCCCGAGGAGTTCGAGGTCGACTGGGAGAAGATGCTGGACAAGACGCTCAAGGGGCCGATAGAGCGCGTGATCGAGGCGCTCGGGATGTCGTGGGAGGAGGTGAAGACGGGGCAAGAACAGACCGGACTCGGCTCGTTCATGTGACTGCCGACGAGCGCGAACGCGCTCTCTGGAAAGCACTTTTCGATTGCTAGAAAATTTCTTGGTCGATATGCGATTTTTGACGGGGAGATGCGTAACCATTAACCCCCTCAACCCCCACCATCGATGTACGAGGCACGAGAATACATATGGCTACTCTCGAAATCAACGATCTTCACGCACGAGTGGCGGAAGAGGGCGGCGAACGCATCCTTCTCGGCGTCGATCTGACCGTCGAGTCGGGCGACATCCACGCGCTGATGGGACCGAACGGCTCGGGGAAGTCGACGCTCGCGAAAGTGATCGCCGGCCACCCCGCCTACGAGGTCACCGGCGGTGAGATTCTGCTCCACCTCGACGAGGCCGACGTCGCCGACGTGGACGTCGACCTCGACGACGAGGACTATCACTGGGAGCTCTTGGAGCTGGAGCCGAACGAGCGCGCCGCGCTCGGCATCTTCCTCGGCTTCCAGTACCCCGCGGAGATCGAGGGCGTCACGATGACGAACTTCCTCCGACAGGCGCTCAACGCGAAGGCGGACGAGCGCGAGGAGCTGTTCGAAGACGAGGAGGAGGAGGCCGCCGAGGCCGAGGCCGAGGACGACGACGAGGGGTACGAGACCTCCCCGATGGAGGGCCCCGCCGACGACGGCGAGATCGGCGTCGCCGAGTTCCAGGAGATTCTCTCCGAGAAGATGGAGCTCCTCGACATGGACGAGAAGTTCATGCAGCGCTACCTCAACGCCGGGTTCTCCGGCGGCGAGAAGAAGCAGAACGAGGTCCTCCAGGCCGCGATGCTGGAGCCGAGCGTCGCCGTGCTCGACGAGATCGACTCGGGGCTCGACATCGACCGCCTGAAAGACGTCTCGAAGGGGATCAACGCGCTCCGCGACGAGCAGGGCACGGGCGTCCTCCAGATCACGCACTACCAGCGCATCCTCGACTACGTCGAGCCCGACCACGTCCACGTCATGCTCGACGGGGAAGTCGTCAAGAGCGGCGGCGCGGAGCTCGCCGAGAAGCTCGAGGACGAGGGGTACGACTGGGTCCGCGAAGACGCCTACGAGGCGGCGTAACCGAATGTGGGCACGCGACACACGTAAACACGGGAATCAGTAACAATACACTATGAGTTCACAACAGGACGACCTCAAGGAGACAGACACCGAGGCTCGCTTCGAGTTCAAGAAGGAGGAGAAGTCCGCCTTCCAGACCGAGAAGGGTCTCACCGAGGAGACGGTCCGCGTCATCTCGGAGGACAAGGACGAACCGGAGTGGATGCTGGAGCGACGCCTGCGCGCGCTCGAGCAGTTCCAGGAGATGCCGATGCCGACCGACTGGCCCGGCCAGCCGGACCTCTCCGAGATCGACATCGACGAGATCGTACCGTACATCCGCCCGGACATCGAGGCCCGCGGCGGCGCCGAGAGCTGGGAAGACCTCCCCGAGGAGATCCAGGACACGTTCGACAAGCTGGGCATCCCGGAGGCGGAGAAGAACGCGCTCTCGGGCGTCGGCGCGCAGTACGAGTCCGAGATCGTCTACCAGAACATGCAGGAGCGGTGGGAGGAGAAGGGCGTCATCTTCTGTGACATGGACAAGGCCGTCCAGGAGCACGAAGAACTCGTCCGCGAGCACTTCATGACGAAGTGCGTCCCCCCGAGCGACAACAAGTTCGCGGCGCTTCACGGCGCCATCTGGTCGGGCGGCTCGTTCGTCTACATCCCCGAAAACACCACCGTGGAGATGCCGGTCCAGGCGTACTTCCGGATGAACTCCGAGGGGATGGGTCAGTTCGAGCACACGCTCATCATCGCCGAGGAGGGCTCCGAGGTCCACTACATCGAGGGCTGTTCCGCGCCGAAGTACTCGGCGTTCAACCTCCACTCGGGCGGCGTCGAAGTGTTCGTGGGCGAGGACGCCCACGTCCAGTACTCGACCGTCCAGAACTGGTCGAAGAACACGTACAACCTCAACACGAAGCGCGCCATCGCCGAGAAGGGCGGGCGCATGGAGTGGATCTCCGGCTCGATGGGCTCGAAGGCGACGATGCTGTACCCCTCGACGATCCTGAAGGGCCGCGGTGCCTCCGACAACCACATCACCATCGCCTTCGCGGGCGAGGGCCAGGACATCGACACCGGCGCGAAGGTGTACCACAACGCGCCCGAGACCAAGTCGACCGTCGAGTCGAAGTCGATCGCGAAGGACGGCGGCCGCACCAACTACCGCGGGCTCGTCCACATCGCGGACGGCGCGGAGAACTCCTCGACGGCCGTCGAGTGCGACGCGCTGATGTTCGACAACGAGTCGACGTCGGATACGATGCCGTACATGGAGATCAACGAGTCGAAGGTCGACGTCGCCCACGAGGCGACCGTCGGGAAGATCGGCGACGAGGACATCTTCTACCTCCAGTCGCGCGGGCTCGACGACGACGACGCCAAACAGATGATCGTCTCCGGGTTCATCGAGCCGATCACGGAGGAACTGCCGATCGAGTACGCCGTCGAGCTGAACCGCCTCGTCGAACTCGAGATGGAGGGCTCGCTCGGATAACATGAGCACGCAAGCAATCGAGAGCCTCTCGGAGGACACGGTACGACGCATCGCCGACGAACGCAACGAGCCCGAGTGGCTCTTGGAGACCCGTCTGAACGCGCTGGCCGCGCTGGAGACCGCGGAGCTGCCCGATGTCATCCAGACGCCGGGCCGCCGCTGGACCGACCTCGAGGCGCTGGACTTCGAGTCGCTCGTCGACCCGCTGAACCAGGCGGACGAGACCGAGCGGACCGCGGGCGACGACGAGGTCGTCGTGCTGCCGTTCACCGAGGCGCTCGCCGAGTACGGCGACGTCATCGAGGCGAACTTCGGCTCCGTCCTCGACCCCGAACACAACTATCTCACGGCGCTTTCGGTCGCGCTGTTCACCACCGGTACGTTCGTCTACGTCCCCGAGGGCGTCGACGTCGAGGACGTGACGGTGCGCGCGGAGATGAACTCCCGTTCGCTGTTCAGCCAGACGCTCGTCGTCGCCGAGGAGTCGTCGTCGGTGACGATCCTCGAGTCGATCACGTCGGGCGACGCCGACGTGAGCGGCGACCGGTACTTCTCGAACCTCGTCGAGGTCGTCGCGGGCGAGAACTCGAACGTCCAGTTCGGCTCGCTCCAGAACCTTGACGACGACGCCTACACCTACTCGCTGAAGCGCGGCGTGACCGACACGTACGCGACGGTCGACTGGATCGAGAGCAACTTCGGCTCGAAGCTCACCCGCTCCGACATCGAAACCGAGCTCGAGGGCGACGGCTCCGAGAGCCAGATCGTCGGGACGTTCTTCGGCACGGACGACCAGCACTTCGACATCAACGCCCGCGTGTGGCACCAGGCGGAGCAGACGACCGCCGACCTCGTCACCCGCGGCGTGCTCGACGACGTGGCGCGCTCCGTCTACGAGGGCGTTCAGGACGTCGGCGAGGACGCGTGGAACACCTCCAGCTACCAGCGCGAAAACACGCTGATGCTGTCGGACGACGCCGAGGCCGACGCGTCGCCGAAGCTGATCATCCACAACCACGACACCGAGGCGTCCCACTCCGCGACGGTCGGACAGGTCGACGCCGAGGACCTGTTCTACCTCGAGAGCCGCTCGATCGACTCGCGGACGGCCCGGAACATGCTCGTCGAGGGCTTCTTCGTGCCCGTCCTAGAGGAAATCGCGGTCGACGAGTTCCGCGACGACGTCGAGGAGCTCGTCTTCGAGCGGCTCCAGTAAGCCGCCGGCGCCGAACGGATTTTTTCAGCCCCGCCCGGAGTCCCGGAGCGACCGGCGAGCGAGGGGAACCGCTTAAGACCGACGACGCCCGAGTTGTTCGTATGCGAACCCGCGTATCGTGCCGTCTCGGGTGGTCGCGGTGAGCGTGAGCCAGCGGGTCGCCTCCGACGACCAACTCGCGCGGCTGCTCCAGATCGGAATCGTGCTGGAGGAGGTCGTCGAAGCGCGAGCGCATCGCCACTACCAGCAGTTGGACGCCGAACTCGACGCGGAGGTGGAGACGCTCCTCGCGGACGCGGCCGAGGAGTCGGCGGACCACCGCGAGCGGCTGGAGTCGCTCATCGACGGGCTCGGTGTCGACAGCGTCCCGTTCGACGAGATCGAGTCGCTCGTCGACGCCCGCTACGGGCGGACGCGGCCGGAGGACTTCGACGACGTGCTGTACGACCAGCTGTGCAACGAGGAGACGGCGTACAAGTTCTACGACGACCTCATCGAGGCGATCGAGGGGTCCGACGGGTCGTTCTCGGTCGACCGTGAGGAGCTGATCGCGACCCTGGCGGCGATCCGCGACGAGGAGGCCGAGGGCGTACGCGAGGTCACGGAGGTCATGGAGCGCCGATGAACCGGACAGACGAGTCGCCGACGAGCGCCGACGGAGGACAGCCGTGAACACCGCAGATCAGTACCTCAAGACGATATACGTCGTACAGGACAGCGAAGACGGACCCGCCTCGACCGGGTCGATCGCCGATGCGCTCGGCGTCAGCCCGGCCAGCGCCAACGAGATGATCGGCAAGCTCGAAGAGCGCGGGCTCGCCGAACACGAGAAGTACAAGGGCGTCAAGCTGACCGACGACGGCATCGTCCGGGCCAGGGACGCCCTCCAGACCTACTGTATCATCGAGCGGTTCCTCGCGAACGTCCTCGCGGTCGAGGACTATCAGGCCGAGGCCCGGGAGCTCGAGGCCGTCATCGACGACACGGTCGCCGAGCGGCTCGACACGATCATCGACCGGCAGCCGGAGTGTCCGGACTGCTTCGACCCGGAGTCCGACGCCTGCGCGTGTTTGGAGATCGCGCCGGGGCCGGTCGAGCCGGAACAGCAGTAAAACGGCCGCAGAAACTTCTTCAGAGGTCCTTAGACTCCGGTCGAGTACCGCAGGATACCGGCGATGCCGCCGAACGCGTCGAGCAGCTGTTCGCCCTTCTCGAAGTCCGTGGAGATGAACTTCGTGTCCGTCCCGCGCTGTTCGGCGATGGCCATCAGGTGTTCGATGATGTCCTCTCGCTCCTCGACCTCGGCCGCCTCGCCGCACTCGCTACATTCGTGGTCCGGCGTCGAGTGGCGGGCGTCGACAACCTCGTACTCCTCGTGGCCGTCGGGGCACTCGTAGACGACGACGTCGGAGCGAAGGTCCTCGGAGATGAGCAGGCGGTCCACCGATCCCATGATCAGGTTGCGGCGGGTCTGCTCGAACCCGTAGGTCGCCTCCTGCCCGGTGTTGAGCTTCTCGAAGAACTCTTCCATGTTGCGTTTGTCCTCGACGATCTCCTGGTCGGCGAGCGCCTCGCTGGCGTTGTCGACGAGGTCTTTCAGGCCGGACTCATCGGTGTAGGCCACGTCGAACTTGCCGAGCACCTTGTCCTGAAGCTCGTGGTGGAGGTAGTCGCCGTCGAGGAACTCGTCTTTGGTCGGCGAGGGACCGCCGACGAGGATGCCGTCGAGCTCGTGGCGCTTGTCGACGAACAGGTCGTTGGCCATCCCAGCGACCTCCTGATAGAAGTTGTCGATCGCTTCGAGGCGCAGGCGGGCGAATCGCTGTGCGGACTGACCCCCCTTCCGCTGTTTGCCGGGGACGAGCGAGGAGGCGGACTTGACCGCCTCGACGCGTTTCCCCTTCAGCCAGCCGACGTTCGCCTCGCGGCGGTCCAAGACGATGAGCCCGAACAGCCCGGAGTCCTCGAGCATGTGTTCGAGCGGCTCGGTGAGGAACTCCGAGTCGCAGTGGTAGCGGAACGACTCGACGGGCTGCGGGGGCGACTCCAGCGTCCGGGTGACCATGTCGGTCTGGCCGCCGCCGCTGTCGATGGCGCCCGAGAATATCACGATCCCGTTGTCCGGCGGGAAGGTGTCGTAGTAGCGCAGCCGGTCCTTGATCGACGTCAACGCGTCCTGAACGGCCGTCCGCGTCTGCTTGGACTTGATGTTGGACGCCTCGCTGTGCTCTTGGGTGACGTGCGCCACCACGTCGGAGATCTGCCTGTCCTCGGGGATGTAGATGGTGACGAGCTGGGTGCCGGAGCCCTCGTACTCCTTGAGTTCCTCGATGACCTTGCGGAACTCGTACTTCCGGCGGTCCGCGTTCGCCTCCTGTGCGTCGCTACTCATTACTCCGAATACGGTCGCGTGCGTGTAAGTAATCTTTGACCTGTCGATACGGGCGGAAGCGTCCGTCTCGGCCGCGTTTGGCGGTGGATCGCTCGGAGCCCCGCTCCGGGCGACGGAGGGCGGGATACCCTCGATTTACATCGACTCCGGCGCCTCGACGCCCAGCACGTCGAGCGCGTTCGCCATCGTGTGCTTCGCGGCCGCGACGAGCGCGAGCCGGGCGTCCCGCAGGGCCTCGGTCTCGGCGGTCACGACGGGGCACTCGCGGTAGAAGGCGTTGTACGCGTCCGCGAACTCGCGGGTGAACGTCGCGATCGTGTGCGGCTCCAAGTCGTCCGCGGCGGCCTCGATTGCGGCGGGGAAGCGCGCGACCTCGCGGAGGAGCTCGCGGGCCGCGTCGGTTTCGAGCGCGCCCGCGTCGACGTCCAAGGCGTCGGGGTCGACCTCGCCGTCGGCGTCCGCCGTCACGCCCGGCACGTCGATCCCGGCGGCGGCCGCCTCGCCGAGGATGCCGGCGCAGCGCGCGTGGACGTACTGGACGAACGGCGCCGACTGCGCCTCGAAGTCGAGCGCGTCCTCCCACTCGAAGGTGATCGCCTTCGCGGGCTGTTTGGAGACGATGTCGTACCGGACCGCGCCGATCCCGACCTGGTGGGCGATGCGCTCGACATCCTCGTCGGTGAGGTCGTCGTCGCGGATGCGGTCGTCCATGCGCGACTCGACGGCGTCGCGAGCGCGGTCGATCGCCTCGTCCAGCAGGTCGTCGAGCATCACGCCGGTCCCCCGCCGGGTCGACATCTTCCCCTCGGGCAGGTTGACGTACGAGTAGATGACGTGGCCGAGGCGGTCGGTGTCGTTGCCGAGCAGTTCGAGGGTCGCGTCGAGCTGGTCGGCCTGGAGCTTGTGGTCCTCGCCGAGGACGGTGACGGCGCGGTCGTAGTTCGCGAACTTCCACTCGTGGTGCGCCAGGTCGCGGGTTGTGTAGAGGCTCGTGTCGTCCGAGCGGAGGAAGACGAGGTTCTTGTCGATCCCCCACTCGTCGAGCTCCAGCTGCCAGGCGTCCTCCTCGTAGACGGCGTGGTCGGTCTCTTTCAGCCGGCCCGCGATGTCGTCGGTGGATCCGTCGCGCATGAACCGCGTCTCCTTGACGAACTCGTCGAACTCCGCGGGGAGGCGGCCGAGGCACGCCTTCATTCCACCGAGGACGGCGTCGACGACCTCGCCGACGCGCTCGTACGTCTCCTCGTCGCCCGCCTCGAGCCCCTGGAGGATCGACTGGATCTCCGCCTCCGCGGCCTCGACCGCGTCGTCGTCCGCCTCCTCTAAGAAGGCGTTCCCCTTCCGGTAGTAGCGCACGAGGTCGTACTCGGCGCGGTCGCGGGCGGGCTCCGCGTCGAGGTCCGGCTCGTCGAACCGCTCGTACGCCCAGGTGAACACCGCCATCTGCCGGCCCGCGTCGTTGACGTAGTAGTGGCGGTCCACGTCGTAGCCGGCGTACGCGAGGAGGTTCGCGACCGCGTCGCCGACGATGGGGTTGCGCGCGCGGCCGACGTGGACGGGGCCGGTCGGGTTCGCGCTGGTGTGTTCGACCACGACGCTCGTGTCGCGGTCGGGGAGCGCGCCGTAGTCGGCGTCGACCGCGGCCGCGTCGAGCGTGTCGGCGAGGTAGCGCTCGTTCGCGTGGAAGTTGACGTACGGCCCCGCGGTGTCGACGCTCGCGACGTAGTCCGCGTTCCCGACCGACACCGCCTCGGCGACAGTCGCCGCGACGTTCGGCGGCGCGTCGCCGACCTCGCCCGCGAGTCGGAAGGCGACGCTGGAGGCGAGCGTCGCGTCCATGTCGTCGGGCGGGCGTTCGATGCCGAGGTCGTCGGTCGGGAGGTCGAGCGAGTCGAGCGCGTCCGCGAGCGCCGCCTCGACTTCCGACCGGAACTGCCGGAACATACCGTCCGTTCGACGGGCGGGTTAAAAGGCCCTTCCGAAGCGGCGCGGCGGGCGGAGACGCGGATCGAACCGCGAGCGACACCGCCACGGGAAACCCACCGGGTTGTGCGCAACAGCCGTCCGTATCGCTCCGTTGACGCCGCCGCCTCCGGTCGGTTATCGGGACAGCTTCGGCAGTCGAGCGATCCGGTCGGCGTTCGGGACCCCCTTCGGTTCGCCTGCGGCGGGACTGAAGCGCCTCCGCGGTCCGCACCCGACCGGCGGAGTTCGTCGGAGGGGATCGCGCTACTCCACGATCTCGTCGATCAGCTCGCGCGCACTGCGCCGAACCGCCGCGTCGCTCTCGACCGACGGCTCCCACCCGAGGGCGGCGAGCTTCTCGATCGACAGCCGCATCTTCGGTACGTCGCCGGTCCAGCCGCGGTCGCCGCCGGTGTAGGCGTACTCCGGGTCGACGCCGAGCTCCTCGCTCACGATGTCGGCGATGTCGGTGACGGAGGTCGTCGTCCGCGTCCCGAGGTTGTAGACGTTGTACGCGGCGTCTGCGTTCTCGACCACGTGCCGGATGGCGTCGACACACTCCGAGACGTGCATGTACGACTTCTCCTGCCGGCCGTCGCCGAGGATCTCCAGTTCGGTCGGATCCTCGGCTAACTTCTCGATGAAGTCGGGGATCACGTTGCCGCGCTGGCGCGGGCCGACGATGTTCGCGAACCGGAACACCCACGACCGGACGCCGTAGGAGTGCGCGAACGTCGATATCAGCGCCTCGTCCGCGAGCTTCGCGGAGCCGTACATCGAGATCGGTTCGAGGGGGGCGTAGTCCTCGGGGGTCGGTCGCGGCGCCTCGCCGTACACCGTCGAGGAGGAGGTGAACGCGAAGCGGTCGACGCCGACCTCGCGCATGCGCTCCAAGACGTTGTACGTCATCTCCGTGTTCTCCTCGAACAGCGCGCGGTCGTCGTCGTAGTTCGTGTCGGTGTACGCCGCGAAGTGGAAGACGACATCGAGGTCGTTGGTGACGACGCGCGCCACGTCGTCGGGGTCGGTCATGTCCGCTTCGACGAACGCCGCGCCCTCGGGGACGCGGTCGCGGGTCCCCTTCGAGAGGTCGTCGGCGACGCGGACGGTCGCGCCGCGGTCGAGCAGGTCGGCCGCGAGGTGGCTTCCGACGAGACCGGCGCCGCCGGTGACGAGGACGCGCGAATCGGCGAGGTCCATATCGGCCCGTCGGCGGTCGCGGATAAGTAGGTGTGGAATCGCGACGAGCGGGGTCGACACGGAGGCGAGGCGAACGGAACCGGGTCACGTCCGTGTCGGTCGAAGCGCCGGCCGCACCGATCCGAGCGCAGACCGCGCCGATCCGATCGTCGCCGACGGCGAGTGCCGCCGAGCAGAGCGCCGGCGACGCCGTAGGGGCGGCTGTGTCAGAGCGTGGTCAGAGGTTCTCGAACGCCTCGTCGACCATCTCGCCGGTGTCGGCGATGATGCCGGCCATCTCGTCGTCGTCGGGCGCCATGCCCGCGAGGCGAGCGAGGCGCATGATAGAGACGTGATAGACGCGCTGCGTCCCGGGCGCTTCCTCCCAGACGACGACGTTACACGGCATGAGCGCGCCGAGCTTGTTGTCGGTCGCGTCGAGCGCCCGGTCGGCGACAGCCGGGTTACACGCGCCGAGCACGTAGTAGGGGTCGCGACCCGCGTCGACCTTCTCGTTGAGCATCTCGGACGGCGAGAACTCGACCGGGACGCCGAATCCGGCGTCGGTGAACACCTCGCGGACATGTTCGATCGCCTCCTCGTGGCCCATCTCAAGGGTGGCCTGCTCTTCGCCGATGTCGTCCGGGTCGATCTGCGTCGGGTCGATCGGAAGCGTCATTCGTGTATCGTCTTGGGCCTACGTAACAAAGGCTCTTCGGATGTCCTACCGAGAGAGCGGAGCAGCCGTGAACTGAACCGGACTGTCGCCGACTCGACTATAGTAGTATTGTACTAATTAGGAACAACTTTAACCCACTCTGTCGCCCTATTGTCCGATACGATGACCGCGTCAGTGCGTGACGACCTCGAACGGGACTTGGGGTGTATCGACCTCCTCGAGTGTATTCACGGGCTCAACGAGCGGGATCAGGCGGTGTTTCAGGCGCTCCAAGGAGTGAACGAAGGGCTCACCGTCGACGACGTGGCGGACCGGCTGGAGTGTGAGCGGTCGACGGCGTACCGGTCGATCTCGCGGCTCGTGGACGCCGGCGTCGTCGTCCAGCGACAGGAGAACTACGATCAGGGCGGGTACTACTACGTCTACCGGCCGCGAACGCCCGAGGAGGCCGCTCGCGAGATGCAGCAGCTGCTCAACAGCTGGTACGCGACCGTCGGTCAGCTCATCCAAGAGTTCGAGGACCGGTACGGCGGCGAGGCGGACGAGCGCGGGGATCGGTCGCTCCAGCCCGGACCGTGACGCGCGGGCGACCGCGACGCTCACCGATTAGTATTGTGCGAAATATACAAAATAAATAAATCGTTGGGGATCGAAGGGGACGGCATGGCCGAAGACACGGGAGCGACCCGGCCGCCGACGGACCCGGACGACGCTCCCGCCGAGTACGTGCGAGCACACCGGGAGGAGCTGGTCTCGCTGGCCCTCGATCTGCTCGCGGTCGACACGTCGAACCCGCCCGGCGACACGCGCGAGATCGTCGCGGCGATCGAGCGGTTCCTCGACCCGCTTCCGGTCGAGGTCGAGCGGTTCGCCGTCGACCCGGCGAAGCCGAACCTGCTCGTCCGGGTCGACGGCGCGTCCGACCGAACGCTGCTGTACAACGGACACCTCGACACCGTCCCGTTCGACGCCGACGCGTGGACGCGCGACCCGCTCGGCGAACGCGCCGACGGCCGCGTCTACGGCCGGGGCGCGACCGACATGAAGGGCGCCGTGGCGTCGCTGCTGTTCGCGCTCCGGGCCGTCGTCGCGACCGACGCGGAGCCGCCCGTCGACCTCCTGTTCGCCTTCGTGAGCGACGAGGAGGTCGGCGGCGACGCGGGGCTCCCGGCGCTGCTCGATGCCAGAGCGCTCGACGCGAACGCGTGCGTGATCGGCGAGCCGACCTGCGAGGAGGGTCGCCGCTCCGTCACGGTCGCGGACCGGGGGAGCATCTGGCTGACGCTCGAAGCCGCCGGCGAGGCGGCGCACGGCTCTCGACCGATGCTCGGGGTCAACGCGGTCGACCGGCTCTACGGCGCCGTCGAGACGATACGCGAGCGGTTCGGCGCCGAGCGGCTGGAGATCGACGCCGAGATGGAGCCGATCGTCGAGGAGTCGGTCGAGTACTACGCCCCGTCGATGGGCGAGGCGACCGCTCGGGACCTATTCCGGTACCCGTCGATCAACCTCGGCGTCCTCGAGGGCGGCGACGCGGTGAACGCCGTCCCGGGGTCCGCCCGCGCCGAGGTCGACGTGCGGCTGACGGCGGGCGTCCACACGCCCGACGTGCTCGCGGCCATCCGCGACTGCGTCGCCGACTGCGAGGGGATCACGGTCGCCGACGTTTCCTGGAGCGTCGGCACCACAGAGGACCCCGCCAGCCCGCTGGTCGACGCCGTCGCGTCGACGGCGGCGGCGGTCACCGGGGACCGCGTCTTCCGTCGGAGCGCCACGGGCGGCGGCGACGCCAAGAAGCTCCGGAACGCCGGGATATCGACCGTCGAGTTCGCCCTCGGGACCGACACGCTCCACGCCCCCGACGAGTACGTCCCGGTCGACGCGCTCGTCGACAACGCGGTGGTCTACGCCCGGCTCCCCGCCGCGTGGCGCTCTCGGGTCGACTAGCTGCCCGCGGACGAGCGGGGCGACTCGGGCACGCCGGTCGGCGACGGTCGAGAAAGACTTAGATAGCGGACTGGTTCACATATGGGTATGAAGGACAAGACCGATGCGACGAGCGAGCCGCCTCGGGGGGCCGACGACGGGTCCGTGAGCGGCGGACACGGGTTCGCGGGCGGCGGGAGTGACGGACGCCGCCTTCCGGCGGACGGAACGGGAGCCGGCGCGTCGGGCCCCCGCTGACGATGGAGCGGTTCCAGAACACCGGCCAGCCCGACTGGGACTGGTGGGGGAAGCTCTGGCCGACGCCGGGCGCGACGCTCCGGCAGCTCGGGGTCGAGCCCGGCCTGTCGGTGGCCGAGGTCGGCTGCGGGAGCGGCTACTTCGCGCTCCCGGCCGCCCGCATCACCGAGCCCGCGCCCGTGTACGCCGTCGACTTGGACGAGGCGCTGCTCGACGAGCTCGACGCGCTCGCCGGGCAACAGGCGATCGGGAACGTCGTCCCGGTCCACGGCGACGCCCGGGACCTGACCGGTGTCCTCCCGGAGCCGGTCGACGTGCTCGTCGTGGCGAACACCTTCCACGGCGTCGACGACCGCACCGAGTTCGTCGAGGAGACGTTCCGAGCGGTCGCGCCCGGCGGCAGCCTGGTCGTCGTCAACTGGCACGACCGGCCGCGCGAAGCGACGACCGTCGGGGGGGAGCCCCGGGGACCGCCGACGGGGCTCCGGATGGACCCCGAGGAAACGGCGGAGGCCGTCCGGGGGGCGGCGCCGTTCGAACTCGACCGGCGGGTCGATCTGCCGCCGTACCACTACGCGGTCGTGTTCGACCGGTAGCGCCGCCGACGCCCCAACCGTCAGCGACACCCCGACTGCCGCCGACGCTGACCGATCCGCGCCGAACACGAGGATTTTTAGATTGTGGAACGATCGCACAAGACTAATACGCCACGCGCGTAACTGTCTGGTGTGAGACCCCCATGACCGACATCGAACCCGAAGAAACCGTCGACGCCAGAGGCGCAGCGTGCCCCGGTCCCCTGATGGACCTCATCGGAGCGATCCGGAGCGCGGAGTCGGGCGACGTGGTCCGGCTCCTGAGCGACAGCGACGGGTCGCTCACCGACGTTCCCGAGTGGGCCGATGAGGCCGGCAACGAACTGCTCGCCGTCGAAGAGCTCGACGAGCACAACGCGTTCTACGTGGAGAAAGCATGACCGAACGCATCGTCATCGTGGGCGGCGGGACCGGCGGATCGGTGCTCGCCAACGACCTCGCCGACCAGCTCGGTCCGGAGCTCGACGCCGGCGACGTGGAGGTCACCCTGATCAACGACGGCCCCGACCACGTGTACAAGCCGGTCTGGCTGTACGTGCCGTTCGGCAAGCGCGAACCGGCGGACGGTCGCCGCGCGCTCGACGAGCTGGTCGACGACGCGGTCGACCTCCGGATCGACCGCGTGTCCGAGATCGACACGGATTCGCAGACGCTCCGGTTCGACGGTACCGCGCCGTCGATGGAGTACGACCACCTCGTGCTGGCGACCGGGTCGACGCTGGAGCCCGAGCAGATCCCCGGGCTCGTCGAGGGCGGACACGACTACTACAGCGAGTCGGGCGCGACGGCCCTTCGAGAGGAGCTGCTGGAGTTCACCGAGGGCGAGCTCGTCTTGAGCGTCATCGGGACGCCCCACATGTGTCCCGCGGCGCCGCTGGAGTTCGTCTTCATGACCGACGACTGGTTCCGCGAGCGCGGCCTGCGCGAGGACGTCGAGGTCACCTACACGTACCCGATCCAGCGCGTTCACGGGAATCCCCACATCGCCGAGTGGGCCCGTCCCATCATGGAGGACCGGGACATCAACGTGGAGACGTTCTTCAACGCCGAGTCTGTCGACCCCGACGCGGAGACCATCACGTCGATGGAGGGGACCGAGCTCGACTACGACCTCCTCGTCTCGATTCCGCCTCACGGCGGCGTCGACCTGATCGAGGAGGCCGGCCTCGGCGACGACGGCTGGGTCGACGTGGACAAGCACACGCTAGAGGCGGCGGCCGCGAACAACGTCTACGCGCTCGGCGACACCGCCGACACGGGCGTCCCGAACGCGGGCAGCGTCGCGCACTACCAGGCCGGCGTCGTCGGCCAGCGCCTCGCCAGCGAGGTCCGAGGCCGCCCCGCGACGGCGACGTACGACGGGAAGACCCTGTGCTTCATCGAGACCGGGATGGACGCCGCCTCGTTCGTCGAGTTCGACTACGAGCGCCCGCCGTCGCCCGCGCCGCCCTCGGAGAAGCTCCACTGGTCGAAGCTGGCGTACAACGAGTCCTACTGGCTCACCGCGCGAGGGTTGCTCTGACCATGTCCGAGACGCACGAACCCGAGCCGGACGACCTCGAAGCGGCCATCGCGGAGAACCCGGAGGCGGTCGCCGAGCTCGTCGAGCGGCTCGACGCGGTCAACGAGCTGTTGGACGTGCTCTCGCTGGGCGAGGGCGCGCTCTCAGACGAGATGGTCCGCGAGCTCTCGGCCACGGGGTCGACGCTCGCGGAGTCCGCCGACGGCCTGGCGACCGACGAGACCGTGGGGCTGGCCGAGGCGGTCGGCGAGAACGGCGACGAGCTGCGGGAGGCGCTCGACACGCTGCTCACGCTCCAGCGGAGCGGCACGCTCGACGAGCTGGCCGAGGTCGCGGAGGTCGGGTCGCTGGCGACCGCGGCCCTCGACGACGAGATGGTCGCGTCGCTGGCCGGGACCGGCGCCGCGCTCGGCGAGGTGGCGCAGACCGCGGCCGACGACGACACCCGCGAGGGCGTCGAGACGCTGCTGAAGGGGGTCGGCGAGGCGGAGCGCGACCCGCCGGATCGGGTCGGGGCCGTCGGGCTGATCCGCGGGGTGCGCGACCCGGACGTCCAGTACGGGCTGGGCTACCTGCTGGCGGTGGCGGGCGCGATCGGCCGCGAGCGCGCCGGGCGCGAGCGGAGCGAGGGATCGCGCTAGCGGGGGCGACGCGCCGTTCCGCGGCGCGAGCGGGCGGAGTCGGTCGTGGTCACTAGTGGTTTTTGCGTTGTATCGAGGGTGTCTGGAGCGACGACGCCGGCGACGGCGCGGGCAAAACAGAACCGGGGGCTCGTTCCGCGGCGGTCAGACGAGCAGTTGGATGTCCGCCTCGGCCATGTCCTGAAGCGCGGTGGCGGCGCCGACGCCCGTGGTGACGCCGTCGTAGAAGTTGTCCTCGTCGTAGTCCATCAGGTCGATGGTCATCTGACAGGCCTGGAACTCCACGCCCATGTCGAGGCTCGTTTCGAGGAGCTCCTCGATCGTGGCGGTGTCGTTGTCCGAGATCCGGCGCTCCATCATCTTCGTCGTGACGCGGTCCATCCCGGGGAGCGCGGCGACGGCGTTCGGCACGGGCATGTTGGGGTTGCCGACGGAGCTGAGCTGGAGGTTCTTCGACCGCTCCTCGTGGAGGATGTCGAGCCCCCAGAACGTGTGGAAGACGGTCACCTCGTAGCCGAACGCGGCAGCGGTGCTGGCGAGGATGAGCGGCGGGTACGCCATGTCGAGCGTCCCCTTGGTGGCGATGATGCTCATCTTCTTGCCGCCGTCGTCGGCGGTGGCCTCGGCGAGCGCCTCCTCGAGCTCGTCGACGCGCGCGGCCAATTCCGCGCGGGAGGGCGCGTCGTCGGTCGGCGCGTCGTCGGCCGACGCGTCGGGTGTGTCCGTGCTCATCGTTACTCCGTCTTGCGGACGTAGTGTTTGTACACGTCGTCGCCTTCCGTCTGGTCGAGGAGCTCGACGCCCTCGGTGCCGTCGGCCCAGCCGTCGAGGTCGCTCATGCTTCCGGGGTCGGTCGCCAGCACTTCAAGGACCTCGCCCGCGTCGAGGCCGTCGACGGCGGACTTCGTCTTCACTACCGGCATGGGGCACGATGCGCCTTTCACGTCGAGCGTCTCCGCGATGTCGAATTCAGCACTCATTGTGTATCTGCTCCGGTGTCTGTATTGGAGCTAGCGCACAATACCCCCCGGTGAAGTAAAACTGTGTCGGTTCTTGGGAATTCTCCCAACTACTGTATAAAGTGAAACCTGTTTAGCCGCCGCATAAGCCCCTGAGTACAACAGTAGGAGATACAAACCGGATTCTATTGAATATAGTATTGCTTAGAAAAGGAAATACTATGAAAATGCTTTTGTGCGTCGACCCGGTATGAACGACTGCGAAACATGAATGCCGACGACTTCCCGACTCCGGACGTCGACGTCGACTCCGTCGACCCGGAATCGCTCAAAGACCGAATCGACGCCGGCGAAGACGTCACGATCCTCGACGCGCGCATGCAGTCGGACTACGAGGAGTGGCGCATCGACGGCGAGAACGTCACGTCGATCAACGTCCCGTACTTCGAGTTCCTCGAAGACGAGATCGACGACGACGTTCTCGACCGGATCCCCGACGACCGCGAGGTGACCGTCCTCTGCGCGAAGGGCGGCGCCAGCGAGTACGTCGCGGGCACGCTCACGGAGCGCGGCTACGACGTCGACCACCTCGAAGACGGGATGAACGGCTGGGCGAGCATCTACGAGGCCGTCGAGGTCGACCGCTACGACGGCGCCGGCACGCTCCTCCAGTACCAGCGCCCCTCCTCGGGCTGTCTCGGCTACCTCCTCTACGACGACGGGGAGGCCGCGATCATCGACCCGCTGCGGGCGTTCACCGACCGCTACCTCGACGACGCCGACGAGCTCGGCGTCGAACTGAACTACGCCCTCGACACGCACGTCCACGCCGACCACATCTCGGGCGTGCGCGACCTCGACGCCGCGGGCGTCGAAGGCGTCATCCCCGAGGCCGCGGTCGACCGCGGCGTCACGTACGCCGACGAGCTGACCACGGCCGCCGACGGCGACACGTTCGCGGTCGGCGACGCCACCGTCGAGACCGTCTACACTCCCGGCCACACGACCGGGATGACCTCATACCTCGTCGACGAGAGCCTGCTCGCGACCGGCGACGGGCTGTTCATCGAGAGCGTCGCCCGCCCCGACCTTGAGGAGGGCGACGAGGGCGCCCCCGACGCCGCGCGCCTGCTGTACGAGTCACTTCAGGAGCGGGTGCTGACGCTGCCCGACGACACGCTCATCGGCGGCGCGCACTTCAGCGACGCGGCCGTCGCGGCCGACGACGGCACCTACACGGCGCCGATCGGCGAGCTCGTCGAGGAGATGGACGCGCTCACGATGGACGAGCAGGCGTTCGTCGACCTGATCCTCTCGGACATGCCGCCGCGCCCGGCCAACTACGAGGACATCATCGCGACGAACCTCGGACAGAACGCCGTCGACGACGACGAGGCGTTCACCCTGGAGCTCGGGCCGAACAACTGCGCCGCCAGTCAGGACTCGCTCGCGGGTGACTGACGACGCCGATGGTCGCTGACCCAGTACTGCTGCAGGCGGTCGCCGAGCTGTTCCCGAACGGGGTCAGCCGGTACGCCGTCGGCGGACTGCTCGTCGGTCTCGGGACCGTCGTCATCTACGTCGGAACGGGTATCCCGGCCGGGGCGAGCACGTTCCTGGAGTCGACGCTGTCGTACGTCTCCGGCCAGTCCCGGTTCCGGCGGTACGTCGGATCGCGGGACTGGCGGCTCGTGTTCACCGCCGGCATCATCCTCGGCGGGCTCGCGTTCGCCGCGACGTTCCAGTCGGGGCTAGTCACGAGCCCGCTCTACGAGCCCGGGACGACCGGCACGCTGTACGAGGTCGCCGGCGTGACGCTCTGGGCGACCGACGTCCAGCCGTGGCGGCTGTTCTTCGGCGGGATCCTCGTCGGGATCGGCACCCGCATCGGGAAGGGGTGTACGTCCGGCCACGGGGTCTGCGGCGTCGGATCGGCGTCGAAGACGTCGCTGGTCGGCGTCGCGACGTTCCTCGCCGTGGCGATCGGGACCGCCCAGGTCGTCGCCGCGCTGGGGGTGAGTCCGTAGATGGCGGATCGACATCCGCTGTTCAAGCCGCTGATCTTCGTCGGCGGCCTGATCTTCGGGTTCGGACTCGGGTTCAGCCACATGGCGCGGCCGGAGGTCGTGCTGAACTTCCTCACATTCGAGGACCTCGGCCTCCCGTTCGTCATGTTCGGGGCCGCAATCGTCTCCGGGATCGCGTTCGCGCTGCTGCCGCGCATCCGCGACGCCGCGCCGCTCACCGGCGCTCCCTACGAGCGCCGGCTGAAGCCGTTCGACCGGAACGTCCTCGTCGGCGGCGCCGTCTTCGGCGTCGGCTGGGGGCTCTCTGGCATCTGTCCGGGCGCGGCGTACGCGAGCCTCGGGGTCGGTAACGTCACCATCCTCTGGGCGCTCGGCGGAATGTTCGTCGGCGCGTACGCGCAGGGGTACTGGCGGAGCCGGAGCGGAGCCCGCGACGCCGCCGCGGCGGGCGCGGACTAACGCACCGGCTCCATGGACCCCGCTCTCATCGCCCTCTCCGTCGGCGCGGCGCTCGCGAGCCTGTTCATGGCGTGGGTGATCGGCGCCGGGTCGAGCGGCGCGACCCCGTTCGCGCCCGCCGTCGGCGCGAACGCCATCGGAACGATGCGCGCGGCCCTGCTGGTCGGCGTCTTCGGCTTTGCCGGCGCCGTCACGCAGGGCGGGAACGTCTCTGAGGCCGTCGGGAGCGGCCTCGTTGGCGGGATCAGCCTGCCCGTCGCCGGCGTCATCCTCGTGCTCGTGCTGGGCGCAGGGCTGATGGCGGTGGGCATCACCACCGGGATTCCGATCGCGACCGCGTTCACCGTGACCGGCGCCGTCATCGGCGTCGGGCTCGCGCTCGGCGGGACGCCGGTCTGGGCAAAGTACCAACAGATCGGCGCCGTCTGGCTCCTGACGCCGTTCATCGGCGGCGGCATCGCGTTCGCCATCGCCAGCGTCCTCCCGCGACCCGGCGCGCCCGAGCGGTACAGCGTCCCGGTCCTCGCCGGGCTGGTCGGGAGCGTCCTCGTGAACGTCCGGTTCAGTTTCCTCGGCAAGGGGACCGCGCCCGGGACCGTCCGCGGTCTCGGACAGCGGACCCTGTCGCTCGACGGGACCGCGTCGGCGGTCGCGATCACCGGCCTCGCGGCGCTGGCCGTCGCGGCCGTCGTCTGGTGGGACGTGAGCCGCGACGAGCAGGGCGGGCTGCGGCGCGTGCTGCTCGCGCTCGGGTCGCTCGTCGCGTTCTCCGCGGGCGGGAGTCAGGTCGGGCTCGCGGTCGGACCGCTCCTACCACTGCTCGACGAGGTGGGAATGGTGTCGGCCACCGCCGTCCTCGTCGGCGGCGGGCTCGGGATGCTGGTCGGCTCGTGGACCGGCGCGCCCCGGATGATAAAGTCGCTGGCGCAGGACTACTCCTCGCTCGGGCCGCGCCGCTCCATCTCGGCGCTCGTCCCGTCGTTCCTGATCGCGCAGCTGGCCGTGCTGCTCGGCGTGCCGGTCTCGTTCAACGAGATCGTCGTGAGCGCGATCATCGGGAGCGGCGCGGCCGTCGGCGGTCGGGAGGCCGTCGACGCGGAGAAGATCCTCACGACCGTGGGGGCGTGGGCCGGCTCGTTCGGCCTCTCGTTCGCGCTCGCGTACGCGGCCGCCGCGCTCGTCTTGTGATTGGCGCGCGCCGCGGCGTCGCCTACGCTTAAACCGCCCGAGGCGGCGGGACGAGGAAGACGTTGCCCGTCGCCCGCGTGACGATCTCCTCCGAGACGCTGCCCAGCAGGAGCCGCCGGATCCGGCTCCGCCCCTTCGACCCGACGAGGACCGTCGACGGAGTGACCTCGGCCTCGACGGCGAGGATCTCCTCGGCGGGGTCGCCGCGGCGGACCTCGGTCCGCGTCTCGATCCCCCAGCCCTCCAGCGTGCTCGCCCGCTCTGCCAGCCGCTCCGCGGGACCGCCGCCGGCGTCCGGCCCGTCGTCCTTCGGCGACCGGACGTGGACGAGCGTCGCCTCCTCGGTCGCGCGACGGAGGTACGAGAAGGCGTCGAACGCCCGGTCGGCGTGCTCAGAGAAGTCTGTCGCGAAGAGGACGTGCCGGAAGAGGTGTTCGCGGAGGACATCGGGGTCGTCGGCCGCCCGCTCGACGCGGTTGACCAGCAGCGGGACGACGGTGGTCCGGGCGAGGTTGCGGGCGGTCGAGCCGACGACCCGGTTCTCCAGCGGGCTCTGTCCGCGCGAACCCACGATCGTCAGGTCGGCGTGAACGGTCTCCGCGATGCCGTTGAGGCGGCGGTACGGGGTCCCGCGAACGACGTGCGTCTCGACGTCGAACCCCGCGGCCTCGATCACCTCGCGGTACCTGTCGAGCCCCCGCCGCCGGCGCTCCTCGAAGTCGACGCCGGGCATGCCGGGGTGGACGTTCGCCGAGACGACCGTGACGAGGTGGACCGTCCGGACGCCGATTCGGTCCAGGCAGCCGAGGCAGGTCTCGTTCTCGATCGTCGCCTCGCTGGCGGCCGACAGGTCGGTTGCGCACAGGGCCCTCATGTCGATCCCTTCGGCGGGCGGCGACAACACGATTTTGTTCGTCGTTTGATACTTCAGCGAGCGCGAGCGCGTAGCCGGCGCTCGGGCCGACGGAGGCGCCGTATTATCTCTGTAAGTTATCGGTACTCCCGCCGAGGTTACCGGGATATAGTATTGTACATCAAGCCCAAAACCGTTATAGGCACGAAGCGGATAGTGGACACCGAGCAGAAATGTGCCAAGACCGAATTTCCGCGTTCGGAAGCCGGAGGACGAATAGATGGCTGGACTAGAGATACCCTCGTGGGACCCAGAGACGGTCCTACTCATCGGCACGATTCTCCTGGAAGCGTTCGTGTTGTACGTGGGGTACGGCGGCCTCGAACGGCTCGTCGGGCCCTATCTGATGCGGCTCTTAGTCGGGGGTGACGCCAGTGCTCGGTAACTTCCTCGGCGGCCTCGGCATCTTCGAGACGAGCCCCGAGATGTTGGCGCTGTTCGTCGGGTTCGGCCTCGTCGTCGGGGTGCTGTTCGGGTTCTTCGGCATGGGCGGGTCGTTCCTCGTCACCCCGGCCCTCCTAATGCTAGACTACCCGGCCTCCGTCGCCGTCGGGAGCGGGATGGCGTTCGTCTTCGGAACGGCCGTCATCGCGACGCTGAAACACCACGACCTCGGGCAGGTGGACTACAAGCTCGGGGTGATCATGATCACCGGGACGACCATCGGCATCGAGGCCGGGCGCGCCAGCGTCTACTACCTCGAATCGATGGGGCTCGCCGGCGGCGTCATCAGCGTCGCCTACGTTGTCCTGCTCGGCGGCGTCGGCGCGATGGTCACGCGCGACGCCCTCAAGGGCGACGACGACGGCGGCGTCGACCACGAGGCCGCCGACAAGGACCTCGACGAGTACGAGATCCCCGACGTCGCCAAGAAGATCCAACGGACCGTTCGGATCCCGCCGATGGTGACGCTCCGCGGCGACGTCACCGTCTCCGTGTGGGTCATCACGGCCGTCGCCTTCTCGACCGGCGTCCTGTCCGGGTTCCTCGGCGTAGGCGGCGGCTTCATCCGGATGCCCGCGATGATCTACGCGATCGGCGTCCCGGTGCCCGTCGCCGTCGGGACCGACCTCTTCGAGATCGTCTTCTCCGGCGGGCTCGGGAGCTACCTCTACGGACAGGACGGCGGCGTGAGCCTCGGCATCGTCGCCCCGCTGCTGTTCGGGAGCGCGCTCGGCGCGCGCGTCGGCTCCGCCGCGACCGCCGTCGTCGACTCCGATGAGATCAAGGTGTACTTCGGCGGGATGCTGCTCGTCGGCGCCCTCGCCGTGGGCATCGGCGAAGTGGGCTCGTACATCGGCAGCTCGACGCTCGAACTGCTCGGACTGGTGCTTACCATCGGCGCGGCGGTCGTCGTCGCCTTCGCGGTCCTCTACACGACGATCAGCTCGCTCCGCGTGACGCGTCAACAGCAGACGTCTGCCGCGGACTGACCCGTTTTTCTCCAGTCCACGGCCGCGGTATTGTTAGTTTCTTTCAACACTATCGAGAGCGACCGGTCTCTCGGACCGACGGGAGCGGCGGCGACCGCCGCATCTGGTGGCGGCGACCCGGCGTGGACCGCCACATCCGAGGACGGTGACCGCGACCCTCACAGCCCTTCTTCGCCGCCCTCCTGCGTGAGGAGGACGACCATCGAGAGCCCGGAGATGAGGAGGAGGATGAGCGTCGGCACCACGGCGTACTGGTAGAGCGCGGTCGACTGTGCGCGCCAGATCTGCGTGACGATCGTGTCGAACCCCGTGGGGCGGAGCACCAGCGTGACCGGTAGCTCCTTCATCGTCGTGAGGAACACGAGCGCGGCCCCGGCGACGATCCCCGAGCGCGTGAGCGGGAACGTGACGCGCTTGAACGCGCCGGTCGGCGACTCCCCGAGCGTCCGCCCGGCCTCGACGAGCCGCGGGTCGACCTGGAGGATCGACGTGCGGGCCGAGCCGACCGCCTGGGGGAGGAAGCGGACGACGTAGGCGAACACCAGCAGGGGGAGCGTCTGGTAGAGCCACGGGACGTAGCCGGAGCCGAAGTACACCAGCGCGAGCGCCAACACGATGCCCGGCACCGCGAACCCGACGTACGTCGCGCGCTCGAAGACGACCGCGAGCGGCGAGTCGTGGTTCGCGGCGAAGTACGCGATCGGGAGGGCGGCCAACGCGGCGACGACCGCCGCGGCCGCCGAGACGGACACCGAGTTGAGCACCTGTATCGGCTCGAACGCGAGCGAGGGGCGGCGGCCGGCCTCCGAGCGAACGAGCCACAGCCCGAGGATCCACAGCGGGACCAAGAGCGCAAACGCGGAAACGCCGGCCGGGAGCAGCGTCGCCGGCCACCGCAGCCACCCGAGCGACACCCGGTCGTCGGTGCGGCCCGCGTCGTCGCCGCTCGTGTCGCGGTCCGAGCGGACGGCCCACTCCAGCGCGAGCACGAGGACCACCACGACGAGCAGCTGGAGCGACAGCAGCGCCGCGTAGTCGCGTCCGAACGCGTTGTACTCGACGTAGATCTGGCGGGTGAACACCGGGAGCCGCATGATCGACGGCGTCCCGAAGTCCGAGACCGCGTACAGCGCGGCGAGCAGCGACCCGGCGGCGATCGCCGGCCGAATAGTCGGGAGGGTCACGCGGCGGAACGCCGCGAGCCGCCCGTGGTTCAGCGTCCGGGCGGCCTCCAGCAGCGTCGTGTCGAACGACAGCAGCGCGGCCCGGGTCGTCAGGTAGACGTACGGGTAGGTGTACAGCGTGATGACGAGGATCGACCCGGAGAGGCCGCCGATCTCGGGGACGCGCTGGACGCCGAGCGGCGCGAGGACCTCGTGGAACTCGCCCTGCGGACCGAACGCGGAGACGAACGAGAAGGCTCCCACGTAGCTCGGGACGACGAGCGGAAGGGCGGCCGCGACCGACCAGAAGCGACGGAAGGGGAGGTCGGTCCGGGCGGTGAGGTACGCGAGCGGCACGCCGATCGCGACCGAGAGGCCGGTGACGCCCGCCATCAGGAGGAGGCTGTTGACGAGGACCTCCGCGGTGCCGGCGCTGAAGAGGAGGTCCGTCGCGCGCCCGCGGTCGACGGCGATCGCCTCGATGACGAGCCACGCCAGCGGGAACACGAGCGTGGCGGCGATCGCCGCGCACAGCAGCGTGAGCCCGATCGGCAGCCTGTCGTCGCCGTCGGTCAAGCGGTCGCGGAGCCGGTTTCGCAGGGTCATTGTACGGGGCAGAGTCTCTGTCCGAGCGTGGTCGCGGCCGGCGTTAGGGGTTCCGATCGCGCGTCGAGCGCGCTCCGACGGATATATTAATTTAGGGCTGCCTAAAATATTCCATGGAAATGACGCGACGCGACGCGGCGGCCGCGCTGGCCGCGATCGGCGCGACCGGCGGCGTCGCGCTTGGTGTCCGTCGGGCGACCGGCGACGGCGGTCGGGGAGGCGCCGAGGCGGAGCCCGCGCGGGACGGCGACGGCACCCCCGGCGACGAGGCGGTCCGCGAGGCGATGACGGCGGTCGCGCGGACCGTCTACCCGGAGGCGGTCTCCGGGCTCGACGCGTTCGTCGACGGCCTCCTCGACGGCCGCCTCGACGGGTCGGCGCACGCCGAGGGGATCCGAGCCGCGGTCGCCGAGGTCGAGTCGGCCGCCCGGTCGTGGTACGGCGCGCCGGTCGCCGACCTCTCGCCCGCCGACCGCGACGATCTGCTCCGGGAGATGGGCGCGGACGTGGCCGAGGAGAACCCGGACGGAACGACCGCGGAGCGAGTCCGGTACTACGTCGTCAACGAGCTGCTGCTCGCGCTGTACGCCTCGCCGACGGGCGGGGAGCTCGTCGGCATCGAGAACCCGCAGGGGCACGCGGGCGGCGCGGAGAGCTACCGGCAGGGGCCCCGATGAGCGGCGCGGAGGACGCGAGCGGCGGACGGGACGCTCGTTACCGGCAGACCGGCGACCGGGCCCGCGGCGACGTCGACCGCACGCCCGTGCCGGACACGGACGTCTGCGTCGTCGGCGCCGGCCCCGCGGGAGCGCTCGTCGCCGACCGGCTGGCGGGCGACCGGGAGGTCGTCGTGCTCGACGCGGGCCCGCGATTCGACCCCGCCGACCGGCTCGCGAGACAGGAGCGCGCGATCCGCCCGTTCTACGACCGGCCGGACGTCTGGGACGTGGGCGGCGAGCGCGACGCCCACGAGACCGCCGGCGACCGCCCGTACCCGCTCAACCACGCCCGCGTGAAGGGCGTCGGCGGGTCGACGCTCCACTGGCAGGGGATGGTGATGCGGCTCCACGAGGACGATTTCAACTCCGGCACGGCGCGGGGCGTCGGGCCGGACTGGCCGATCGACTACGAGGACCTCCGCCCCTACTACGCCGAGGCCGAGCGCGAGCTGGGCGTCGCGGGCGCGTCGGACAACCCCTACGCGCCGCCGCGCGAGGAGCCGCACCCGATGCCGGCGTTCGAGCCCTCCTACAGCGACTCGCTGTTCGCCGAGGCCTGCGAGTCGCTCGGGATCGCCATGCACTCCGTGCCGAACGCGCGCAACTCCGAGCCGTACGACGACCGGTCCCCCTGCGTCGGCTACGGCACCTGCCAGCCGGTGTGTCCGAGCGGCGCGAAGTACGACGCGACGGTCCACGTCGAGCGCGCCGAGGAGCGGGGCGCGACCGTCATCGACCGGGCGTCCGTGCGGTCGCTGGAGCACGACGGCGACGACAGGGTGACCGCGGCGGTGTACGCGACCCCTGACGGGGCTGAACACAGGCAGACAGCCGACGCCTTCGTCGTCGCCGCGGGCGGCGTGGAGACGCCGCGGCTCCTGCTCCTCTCCGCCTCGGACCGATACCCCGACGGGCTCGCGAACGGGAGCGGTCACGTCGGCGAGTTCTTCATGGACCACCTGTTCGCGGGGGCGGGCGGCACCCTCGACGAGCCGACCAGACAGAACCACGTCGGCTTCTACACCAGCGCCTGCGACCAGTTCTACGACGAGGCCGACGAGGCGCAGGCCCCGTTCAAGCTGGAGTTCTTCAACTACGCCGGCCCCTCGCCGGTCGAGACGGCCCTGTCGGGCGACGACTGGGGCGACCCGCTGCTCGACCAGCTCCGTGAGGGGTACGGGAATCACGTCGCCATGGGCGGGCTCGTCGAGCAGGCCCCGCGGGCCGACAGCCGGATCGCCCTCGCCGACGACCGCACCGACGATCACGGGGACCCGGCGCCGCGGGTCGAGTGGAGCGTGGGCGAGCGCGCGCTCGACACGATCGAGCGGGCGAACGAGATCCAGGTCGCGATCTTGGAGGAGCTCGGCGCCGACGTGGAGTGGGTCGCCGGGCCGGACGCGACCGGGCCCGCCTACCACCACATGGGCACGACGCGGATGAGCGACGACCCCGACCGGGGAGTCGTCGACGCCGACTGCCGGACCCACGACCTCGACAACTGCTGGATCGCCTCCAGCTCCGTCTTCCCGACGAGCGGCGCGATGAACCCCACCCTCACCATCGCCGCGCTCGCGCTCCGCGTCGCCGACGACGTGGAAGCCCGCCTCTCGGCGCAGACCTGACTGCCGTCGAACATTATTTTAGGTAAACCTAAAAACTCAAGTAGGTGCGAGCGGAGATCCGGGTAATGAGCGACTCAGCACACGCGACGAACGGATCTGCGAGCGCCGTCGACGTGACGGAGACCGTCGGGGAAGAGAGCGGAGGCTCGGCGGACGAGGAGATCGAGAGCGCGGCGGACGAGAAAGGCGAGAGCGTGGCGAACGGGGGGGACGGCGGGGCATACACCTTCGACGACCTCAGCGTCGTGATGGGGACGTACAACGAGGCGGAGGCGATCGGGACGGTCCTCGATGACATCGACGAGGTCACGGACGGGAGGGCGGAGGTCGTCTGCGTCGACGGATCCGACGACCGCACTCCGGAGATCGCCCGCGAGCACGGCGCTCGGGTCATCGAACAGGAGCCGCAGGGGTACGGCGTCGCCGTCCGCGAGGCGATCCTGACCCCCGACCGACCGGTGGTCGTCACGACCGACTGCGACGACACCTACCCCATGGAGGCGCTGCCGGAGTTCCTCGCCGAGGTCAACGACGGCGCGGACGTGGTAAGCGGCGACCGGCTCTACCACGGCGCGGAGGCGATGCCGGCGTTCAACCGCTTCGGAAACCACGCGTTCGCCGCGGTCGCGAGCCTGCTCATGGGTGAGCGCGTCCACGACACCACGACCGGGATGCGCGCGTACCGTCGCGAGGTGGTCGAGGAGATCGGCTGGACGGAGAACACCGGCCTCTCAGCGGAACTCCTCATCCGCCCGCTGATGCGCGGCTACGACGTGCGCGAGCGCCCGATCGCCTACGCCGAGCGGCTCGGCGACACGAAGCTCGACCCAATCGGCGGCGGCGCCGCCATCGCGAAGTCGATCGTCACCGTCTGCCTCGAAGAGCAACTGCGGCGCTTCTGAGGGCGCTTCGCCCCCGACGCGACGCCGTACGGCGGTCCGGACGGACGCTGTGGGCACAGTGGACCGCCGCCGGCGACGGTTTCTACCACCCTGAGCGACAGCGCCGATCATACATAAACAGACGCGGCGGTCGGCGCGTGCCGACGAACGCCGGCGGGGCGTGAGTCGCACGCGCGAGGGAGTCGCTGGCTCACGGAGCGAAGCGGAGGGTGCCAGCGACGAGGCTGAGGAGGGGTGAGGCGCGGTGCTGTGAGGGGCGGGACTCAAAGGGATAGCCCCGAGGCCGCGGTAGGCGACGTAAGCATCGCAGCGAGCGGAGCGACCCAAGAGCGCAACGAGCGTACCGCGGCCTCGCGGCTGGGGCTTTGGAGGTGTTCGCCGCGGAGTCGTCGATCAGCGATTACCGAGCTGCTGGGGCTTTGGAGGTTGTCACCACCGATCCACCAGCAACTGCGTGTGAGATATCGACGTATTAGTCGCTCGCCTCGGCGGCCGTCTCGAAGACGACCCACTCGGGGTGGGCGTCGGGCTCGTCGGGGAGGTACGTCCCCTCAGTCCCGCACGCCGTGACGAGCCGACAGGTCGAGCGCTCGGGCGGCCAGACGACCTCGACGCGCTTGCCGCTGGCTCCCGCCTCGCTGCCCTCCGTCACCCGAACCGTCACCTCCTGCCGGTAGGTGAACGTCGCGCCGGCGGGGTCGACGAGCGTCACGGTCACGGCGACCGCGTCGCCCTCGGGGTCGAACGGCACGGGGTCGCCCGCCTCGGGGTCGCCCGCGGCCGCCGCGCCGGGCAACCGGACGCCCTCTGGCGTCACCACCCAGTCGACCGCGAGCGAGTCGCCGAGGTCGCTCACCGTGTAGGAGACGTGGTCCGGACCGCCCGGAGCGCCCCGTCGCGGGTCGACGCGGACCTGCGCGCGGGCGACGCGGTCCGGCACGCCGACGGTCGTCTCGGCGTCGACCCGAGCGCCAGTGCGCCGGTCGAGCGGCTCCAGCTTCGGCGTGACGCGGGTCTCCGGATCCGCGGTCCAGACCCCCTGATAGCCGTAGCGGTACAGGGTGCGGTCCGGGTACGCGTCCAGCACCGCGAAGTTCTCGACCGGGTCGCGGTCGAGCGCGTACACGACCTCGCCGTCGAGCCCCGGCCCGTTCCGGAGGTACTGGAACGGATGGTTCTGCCACTCGCCGTACGGCGTCGGCACGAAGACGAGCCCGTCCTCGAAGGTCGTCTCGTCGAACGGCGCGTACGCGGCCTCGTGTTTCGCGTCGACCGCGGCGTTCCGCTCGATCGGATCCGCGGCCGCGTCGACCGCGGCCACGCCCGCGACGACGACCGCGCTCGCGACGACGACCGCGATCGCCACGCGGGCGACCGTCCCCGAGGCGCCGCGGGAGACGAGCCGGTCGCGGGCCGCGGACAGCGCCCGGGCGGCGGCGGCGACGGCCAGCCCGCCGAACACCGACAGCGGGACGAGCAGGTCGAAGTGATAGAACGGGCCGAACAGCGACGCGAGCCCGTCGGTCGGGTCCGAGAGGTCGGCGAGCGCGTTGTGCGTCCCCCAGAAGTAGAGGTTCCCGACGACGACAGAGACGGCGACGCCGACGAGCAGCGCCGTCGCTGTCCGTCGGAAGCCGGGCGTACCGGACGCGTCGTCGGCCGCCCGGTCGTAGAGGAGTCCGCGCGGATCGCCGGTCGCGCGCCACCCGCGGAGCGCGACCGCGCCGCCGACGAGCGCCGCGAGCGTTCCGAGCGGGCCGGCGGCGAACCAGCGGGTCGCGATCTCCCGGAGCGCGTACCCGTTCGACTCCAGCGCCAGCCCGAGCGTGTAGTCGACCGAGTGGCCGAGGATCCGGCGCTCGCCGAAGCCGGGGCCGTCCATCGGCGCGAACACCTGGTACGGGAACACGAGCGGGGACCCCGTCATCCGGGCGTTGTACGCGAGCGTGACGCCGACGAACAGGGTACCGAACAGCGCCGTCAGCCCGTGGCGGCGGACCGGGTCGGGGAGCCCGCGGACGCCGGCGTCGACCAACGCGCGCGTCGTCGACGCCGCGGACTCGGCGCCGAACCGCCGGGTCGCCGACGCGACGCGCCACAGCGCGTGACAGATGAACGGGGCGGCGAACAGCACCGCCGTGTACGGCCGCGCGAAGAAGGCGACCCCGATCGCGAGGCCCGCGACGCCCGCGGCCCTGAGGGACTCGTCCCGGACGCTCCAGAGGTACGCGACCGCGAAGACTAGGTTGAAGAGCGTCGTCGGCGCGTACGGAAGGAACGCCGAGGAGGTCGCGATCGCCATCGGCGACGCGGCGAAGAGGACGGCCGCGGCGAGGCCCGCCCGGCGACCGACGGCCGCGGAGCCGAGCAGGTACACCAGTGCGGCGTTCCCGGCGGCGACGACCGCGAGAGTCACGCGCGGCTCGCCGAACAGGGCCATCGAGACGGCGAACGTCGCCGCGGGAACGGGGTTGTACTTCGGGTAGAGCCGCCCGCCGTCCTCGATGAAGAACCACGGGTGGACGGCATCGGCGAGCGAGCCGGCGTGGAACGCCAGCTGACCGTCGAGGAGGAGGGCGGCCTGCGTGAGGTAGACGCCCTCGTCGTGGTTCGCCGAGTGGTGCGAGAAGACGGTGACGGCGACCGCGAACGTCAGGGCGCCGGCGGCGACGGCGACGAGCGCCGCGGCGAGGCTCACCCGGTCGGCGCGTTCGAGTCGCTGGCGGAGGTGGACGAGGAGCCGGCGGGGACGGAGCGACGGTGGGAGAACTGACACGGTCGGTGGAGTGAGGCTGTGAGCGTGACGGGCGCGCGGCGCGACGCGGCGGTGAGGCGGCGGCTCAGATCTGGACGCCGGCGTCGCGCATGAGGTCGATCGTCGGTTCGAGGTTGGACAGCTCCGAGAGGTCGATGTCCGGGACGTCGAGCTCGTCGATCGTCGGGAGGTCGCCGATCGGCTCGACCTCCGGAATCAGCGGGTACTCGAAGGTGGAGCGCGCGAAGTAGTCCTGCGCCTCCGCCGACAGCAGGTGGCGAACGAAGTTCGCGGCGAGGTCAGCGTTCGACGCGGTGTCGACGACCGCGGCGCCCGCGACGTTGAACACCGCGCCCGCGTCGCCCTGCGTGAAGGAGGTCGCGATCGGGGCCTCCGGGTTCCCGTCGAGCACGCGCTGGATGTAGTAGTGATTGGTGAACGCGGCGTCGATCTCGCCGTCGGCGATCTCCTGACACGCGCGGAACTCGTCCGGGTACGTCGCGGCGCCGCGCTCGACCATCGCTTCGAGCCACTCGCGGGTGGCCTCCTCGCCCTCCAGCAGCCGCATCGCGGTGACGAACGCCTGCGCGGAACCGTACGACGGCGCCCAGCCGAGGTCGCCCTCGAACTCGTCGGGGTACGCCATGATGTCGTCCGGGAGCCCGTCTTCGGAGACCGACTCGGTGTTGTACGGGACCGTCCGGGCGCGCCCGGAGGTGCCGACCCACTGCTCGGTGTGGAACTCCCCGCGGACCTTCCCGGTCACGTCGTCGGGGAGCGCCTGCGTGCGTCCCGCGTCGGCGAGCGCGCCGAGCGAGCCAGCGTTCACCGAGTAGAACACGTCGGCCGGCGACCCCTCGCCCTCGTTGATGATCGCGTTCACGTGGTCGGTCGAGCTGTTGTACCGAACGGTCAGGTCGAGGTCGTCGTACAGGTCGTCGATGTAGCCGACGAGGTCGCCGACGAGGAACTCGCCGCGGCCGGAGTAGACGGTGAGTTCGCCCTCCAGCGCCGGCATCTCCGCCATCGGCGTCCCGCCGGGGGCGTCGCGCCCGGCGCGACCGGAACCGATCTGCCCGATCGCCGGTCCGCCGTCGCCGCCGTCGGAGCCGTCTTGATCGTCGCTCCCCGTACAGCCGGCGACCCCCGCGACGCCGACCGCGCCGGCCGCCGCGAGGAACTTCCGCCGTCGAACGTCGCGCCCGTCTCGTGCGTCGGATTCGTGGGTCGTCATGTGTTTTAGGCTTGCCTAAATGGTTTTAGTCGTGTCGGTTCAGTCGTCCGCGGGCGCCGGCGTCCGCCGGATCGCGTCGAGGCAGTCGAGCCAGTCGCGCATGTACTCGCCGCAGTGGTTGAGGAACGCGCCGTTGTTCCACTCGTCGAAGTCGCCCTCGGCGAGCGCGTCGGCCATCGCGTCGAAGACCGCCGCGTACGAGTCGGCGTCGGCGCCCGCCTCGTCGACGACCTCCCAGACGTGCTCGTTCAGCTCCAGCCCGGCCACCTCGTTCGAGAGGTCGTCGAACGTTGAGCGCGGGGCCTTGTTGTGTTCACAGAGCGGGTCGCCGTTGTAGATGCGCTTGCCGAGCACGTCGCAGGCGCGCTTTAAGAACAGCCCCGACCAGATGTCGTCGAACCGCCCCACGTCCCACTCGTTGTCGTCCATCGGCAGCTGGTAGAACGCCGGGATCACCTCGCGGCGGAACGCGAGGTTCATCGAGCAGACGGTGAGGTAGTTGCCGCGCGCGGCGACGAAGTCGTCGCCGAAGTCGTCGGCGGTCGCCCGCGTCTGCGCCTGGCCCTCCAGGTCGCCGTCCATCAGGATCCGGACCGCGTCGAGGTCGGGGACGTTCGTCCACAGCCCCTGCGAGGCGACAACCTCACCGGCCTCGACGTCGACCGCGTCGGTCTCGACGGTCTCGTCCATCGCCGAGTACGGGTAGCCGCGCGGGTAGAGGCCGTGCTCGTCGGCGTTGTCGTAGAGGACGTTCACCCAGTCCTCGTCGGAGCGCACGCGCTCGATTTCGCCGCCGAACGCGAGGTTCGCCATGTGTCGACCGAAGTAGTCGACGTCGTCGTGCGGGAGCGTGTCGTCGTCGATGAAGACGCCGTAGTCGAACGACTCGTCGGCCCACATGTACAGCAGGCCGAAGCTCGTCTCGGCGTGGCTCGCCGCCGGGACGACGTGGCCGTACTCCGCGACGCCGTTGGCCTCGTACCACTCCTCGCGGCGGCTGCCGTCGAACACCTCGCCGGAGACGTCGAGGTCGTCGAGCATCGCGCGCATCTCGTCGGTCTCGCAGAAGTCCTCGGTGACGAGGACGAAGTGGAGCCGCGAGACGTCGAACCCGTGCTCGCGGGCGTTGGCGACGTACGCGCGGAGGCACTCGTACTCTCTGATCGTCGGAACGATGACGCAGATATCCGAGCCGTCGCCGCTCGGGGCGGTAGCCGTCATACGCGTTAGTTTTTAGGCTGGCCTAAAAGTTTAGCGGTCCGTCGTCGGCTGCGTCGCGGTCGCGTCGGGTTCCCGCTCCGACTCGTCGGGAGCGCGCGTCGGCGACAGGTCGAACGCGGCCGCGACGGCGCCGCCGCCGGCGAGCGTGACGGCGTTCTTCAGCGCGTGGTCGAGGGCCGCCGCGGCGAGCGCGACTTCGGCGGAGATCGGCGTCGCGGCGACGACGATCCCGGTGAACGCCGCCTCGTACAGCCCGATCCCGCCCTGCGAGAGCGGCAGCACCTTCGCGAGGTTCCCGGCCGAGACGGCAAGCGTCCCGACGACGGCGAGCGCGACCGGATCGACGGCCCCGCCGAACCCGCCCACGAGCGCCGCGAGGACGAAAACAGCGGTCGCGACGTCGAGCGCCCACACGACGCTGCTCGCGAGCGACACCCGAACGAGCGCGCCCGCGTCCGCGGCGACGACGCGGACGGCGGCGCCGAACCGGACCGCCGCGTCGACGGCTCGGGCGAGCCGGGATCCCGCAGCGCGATCGCGGAGGGCCGGACCGAACTGCCGGTCGCTCCGAGCGACGACGACGGTGAGCGCCGAGAGCAGCGCGGCCGCGATCGCAGTGCCCCCGGCGACGACGAGCACCCGACCGGAGCCGTCGGGCGCGACGACCCGCCCCCCGGCGAGGCGGACGGCGAGCGCGGCGCCGCCGAGCGCGCCGAGCGCGATCAGGTCGAAGGCGCGCTCGACCGCCAGCGATGCGACGCCGGTAGCGTAGGGGACCTCACGGCGGTCGTTCAGCAGGTACGCGCGCACCCCGTCGCCGGCCCGGGCGGGGACGATCAGGTTCGCGGTCTGGCTCGCGAACACGGTCGCCGTGAGGAACGCCGTGCGACACCGGTGTCCCATCGGCCCGAGCACGTCGCCGTACCGCCGGCCGCGGACGGGCCACGACGACAGGTACGCGACGAGCGCGGCGGCGACGTAGACCGGGTCCGCGGTCGCGACCGCGTCGACGACGGCGGCGAGGTCGAGGGTCTGCGTCAACACCGCGCCGCCGATCGCGAGGACGAGGACGGTTCCCGCGACCGCGAGCGACCCCCGAGGGACGCGCGCTCGGAGCCGGGAGAGGCGCTCGCGGAGTCGAGCGGCGGCGGTTCGCGGTCTCATACGATTATTTAGGTCGCCCTAAAGAACATAACGCTGGCGGTTCGCGGAGGCGAACCGGCGGGGCGGGCCGGACCCGGCGCGACGCAACACGTTTGTTCGCGGGAATCGAACAACTACGCATGAGCGCGAACGAGGCAGACGCCGGCGCTGCGACCGAGGACGTGCGGATGTGGCTCGTCGAGCGCACGTACTCCGACGACGAGCAGAACATGGTGATCCTCACGTACGCGACGCCGGACGGCGAGCGCTACTTCCGCAAGGAGCGCGCGCTCACCTCCTTCACGGACGTGCGCGACACCACGGCCGCCGTCGACGCGGCGCCGTCGAACGTCGGAGCCGTCGACGACCCCGACGACCGCGAGCGCTACGCCGCCGAGGCGACGCGGATGGCCCGCGCCCACGACCCCGACGACGTCATCTGAGCCGCACCGCGGACGGGCCGCGAGCGACCGGGCCGCACAGCCTTTTCACCGCCCGGGCCCAACGCCCGGCCGATGCGCGCCACTCTCGAAACGCTCGGCGTCGCCCTCCTCGTCGGCGCCGCGCAGGCCCTCCTCGGCGTCGTCGGCCTCGCCGGACTGTTCGCGCTGTCGACCCCCGTCGCCGTCGCTCCCTGGACGCTCGTCACGAGCGTGTACGCGCACGGCTCCGTCGGCCACCTGCTGGCGAACGCCCTCGCGCTGCTGCTCGTCGGGCCCCTGGTCGAGCGCCGGACGACCCGCGCCCGCTTCCACGCGTTCGTGGTCACGACGGGCGCGCTCGCGGGCCTCGCGCAGGTGACCCTCGGGAGCCTACTCGGCCCGCCGGTCGCCGTGTTGGGGATCAGCGGCGCGGTGTTCGCGCTCGGCGGCTACCTCCTCGCGGGAAACGTCGTGAGCGAGACGCTGTTCGACCGCCTGCGCCTCTCGCCGCGAGTCCAACTGGTCCTGTTCGGGCTCGTCGCCGTCGTCCTCACCGCGACGACGGCCGCGCCGGGCGTCGCGCTGATCGCGCACGCGACCGGGGCGTTCTGCGGGCTCGTCGCCGGACGCGTCGGCCTGCTCGACGCACGGTGACCGGAACCGGACCGGACGGTGGGCGCGGGCCGCGATCGACGGCGCCGAGGCTAGGCGATGTGAAAAACGAAAGGGGTGAAAGAGAAACGCCCTAGCGCTCAGTCTTCGAGAACGATCTCGATGCTGACGTCGTTCGGCACTTGGACGCGCATGAGCTGGCGGAGCGCGCGTTCGTCGGCGTCGATGTCGATCAGACGCTTGTGGACGCGCATCTCCCAGTGCTCCCACGTCGCCGTCCCCTCACCGTCCGGGGACTTGCGCGACGGGATCTCGAGCGTCTTCGTCGGCAGCGGGATCGGGCCCGACAGGGCGACTCCCGTCGAGTCCGCGATCTCGCGGACGTCGTCGCAGATGTCGTCGAGGTCCTCGGGGCTCGTGCCGGCGAGGAGGACGCGTGCCTGCTGCATCGATTATCGCTCGTTGACGTCCAGCACCTTGCCGGCCGCGATGGTCTGACCCATGTCGCGGATGGCGAAGCTGCCGAGTTCCGGAATCTCGCCGGACGGCTCGATGCTGAGCGGCTTCTGGGGACGCACGGTGACGACCGCCGCGTCGCCGGACTTGATGAAGTCCGGGTTCTCCTCGGCGACCTCACCGGACGAGGGGTCGATCTTCTGATCGATGGACTCGATCGTACAGGCGACCTGCGCCGTGTGGGCGTGGAAGACCGGGGTGTAGCCGGCCGTGATGACCGACGGGTGCTGCATGACGACGACCTGGGCCTGGAACGTCTCGGCGACGCTCGGCGGGTCGTCGGCCGGGCCACAGACGTCGCCGCGGCGGATGTCGTCCTTGCCGATGCCGCGGACGTTGAATCCGACGTTGTCGCCGGGCTCGGCCTTGGGCACCTCTTCGTGGTGCATCTCGACCGTCTTCACCTCGCCGCCCACGTCGGACGGCTGGAAGGAGACGTTGTCGCCGGTGTTGAGGATCCCGGTCTCGACGCGTCCCACGGGGACGGTCCCGATACCGGAGATGGTGTACACGTCCTGGATCGGCAGGCGGAGCGGCGCGTCCGTCGGCGGCTCGGCCTCCGGCAGGTCGTTGAGCGACTCCAGCAGGGTGGGGCCGTCGTACCACGAGGTGTTCTCGGACGCTTCGGCGACGTTGTCGCCCTCGAAGGCCGAGATCGGCACGAACGTGGTGTCGTCGGTCGCGAAGCGGACCTGGTTGAGCAGGTCCTCGACCTCGCTGATGACCTCCTTGTAGGAGTCCTCGCTGTAGTCGACGAGGTCCATCTTGTTGACGCCGATGATGAGCTCGTTGATCCCGAGCGTGCGGGCCAGGAACACGTGCTCGCGGGTCTGGGGCGCGACGCCGTCGTCGGCCGCGACGACGAGCACCGCGTTGTCGGCCTGCGAGGCGCCCGTGATCATGTTCTTCACGAAGTCACGGTGGCCCGGACAGTCGACGATGGTGAAGTAGTACTCGTCGGTGTCGAACTCCTGGTGGGCGATGTCGATCGTGACGCCGCGCTCGCGCTCCTCGGCGAGGTTGTCCATCACGTAGGCGAACTCGAAGCCGCCCTTGCCCTTCTCTTCGGCTTCCTCGCGGTGCTGCTCGATTACGTGCTCGGGGACGCTCCCCGTCTCGAAGAGGAGGCGACCCACGAGCGTACTCTTGCCGTGGTCGACGTGGCCGATAATGGCCAGGTTCTGGTGCGGTTTGTCACTCATGGGGTAATCACGCGCTAAGGCGCTCTGTGAGTAAGTTTCGGTTGATTCCACTAAAACGGTTTCGATACGGCCCACAGAGTATCGTGCCGCCGTCTTGCGATTCTCGACAACCCGGGGCACGCCACACGGCCGCACGGAGACCGTCGGTGGGCGAGTCGGGCGTCGGCTACTCCAGCCGGCCCACGTCGCCGAGGACCGCGCTCGCGGTCTCGGGGCCGCCTGCGCCGCGGCCGGAGATGTTGAGCCGGCCGGCGTGAGAGGTCTCGATCTGGACGATGTTCTGGGTGCCGGAGACCGCGAGCGTGCCGTTCTCGGGGACGAGCCGCGGCGCGACGCGGACGGTCTCGCCCGTCGCCTCGCCGATCAGCCGGACCGTCCGCCCGTCCTCGGCCGCGAGGCGGAGCGCGGAGCCGGGCACGTCGCGGATCCCCGAGACGTCGGCGTCTTCGAGCGTGAACTCCCGGGCGTCGGCGGGGTCGTCGACCGCGCCGAACGAGAGCACGTTTGCGAGGATGACGCACTTCAGCGCCGCGTCGGTGCCGTCCACGTCGAAGGAGGGGTCCGCCTCCGCGACGCCGAGGTCCTGCGCCTCCGCGAGCACGTGGTCGTAGTCCAGCCCCTCGGCGGCCATCCGCGTCAGGATGAAGTTCGCCGTCCCGTTGAGCACGCCCCGGACCGCCGTGACGTGGCCGGGCTCGATGTCCTCGACGGTCGACACTGCGGGGATCGCGCCACCCACGGTCGCCTCGAACCGGATCTGGCCGTCGCTGTCGCCGACGGCCGCCCGCAGGTCGCCGTACCGCTCCGCGACGGGGCCCTTGTTCGCGAGGACCGCGTGGCGGTCGCGCTCTAAGGCGGTCGTCACGTGCGAGAAGCCCGGCTCGGCGTCGCCGAGCGTCGTCGGCGTCGCCTCCACGAGGACGTCGTAGTCGGCCGCCAGCGCGTCTGCCGGGTCGTCGTCGCCGACGATCCCCCGTTCCGCCTTCCGCGCCACGACCGCGTCGGGGTCGACGCCGACGGCCTCTCCGCCGGAACCGCCCGTCCCGTCCGCGACGACCGCGGTCGACGAGTCGGCGACCGCGACGACCTCGTGGCCGTGTTCGCCCGCCAACTCGACGACGGAGCGCCCGACGGCGCCCGCACCGATCACGGCGAGTCTCACGCCTCCACCCCCGTGAGTGGCTCAACGACGCGGAGGTCCTTCTCCGCGGCGAGGTCGCGGACCGCGGCGAGCGCCGCGTCCGTCTCGCCGGCCCGGGCTTCGAGCCGGAGCCGCGCGCTCGACACCTCCTCGGTGCCCTGCGGGGCCGCGAGCGACACGTCGGCGACCGACGCCGACTCGCAGGCCTCGATGCTCGAGAGCGTGTCGGAGAGGTCGGTGTCGATAAGGTGGCCGAAGAGGAGCAGCGTCACCTCCTCGGCGTACCGCTCCGTGCCGGCCTGCATCACGTTCACGCCCTCGCTACGGAGCGCGTCGACAATCTCCTCGAACCGGTCCGGCGTCGCCTCGAAGTCGACCTCGACCGGGATCCGGCCGCGGGGCGTCTTGTTCCCGCGCTCGTGGTAGATCGACAGGAGGTTCCCGCCGTTGTCGGCGATCGGGTGGAGCGCGGCGAGCAGCTGCCCGGGCTCGTCGACCAGCTCCAGCCGGACCGTGTGCGTCGAGACCGCCGTCGAGGCGTGGCCGCCGTCGGGCGACGCTCCCGAGTCGGGCTCGTCGACGCCCGCCTCCGCGTCGAGCGCGGCCTCCGGCGCCCCGTCGCGACGGTCGCTCACTGCGCCACCTCCGGCGCCGCGCCGCGCCCGGCTTCATCGCGGCCGGTCGAGTCCGGATCGCTCGTCCGCGGACGCGCTCCTGTCCCCGACGTGGAGCGGTCGCTCGGTGGCTCCGTCGCGGTGCGCCGGGGGGGAGTCGTGCCCGTCTGCATACCCGAACGGAGTCGGACGATCCGGTATAAGCCTTCGGCGCTGGCAGGCGTTGCCTCGCTTCCGTGCCTGTCAACGCGGCGCACGGTTCGGGGAGGTCTGCCGCGATCGACGGCGTCGGGGCTCTCAGGCGGAAGACGCGAGAGAGAAGTTGACCGCAGAGACCGCGGACCGCGTCGTCGACTTAGAAGTAGTCGATCGACTGCGGCAGTTCGAGCTTCATCCCCTTGCGCTCGCGGATCTCCATGATCTTCTCGCGCTGGAGATTATCGACGAGGACGCGGAAGCCCGCGTTCTCGGTGTTCCACGAGGCGCGGCCCTCGGTGGCCGAGCGGATGTCGGAGGAGAACCCGATCATCTCCTCGACGGGCGCGATGCCCTCGACGACCATGAGGTCGCCCTCCTGGTACATGTCGTCGACGCGGCCGCGACGACCCTGGATCTCGCCGGAGGCCGCGCCCATGTGTTCGCTGGGCACGTCGATCCGGACGTCCTGGATCGGTTCGAGCAGGCGGACCTCGCCGTCGATCAGCGAGCGGTGGACCGCGTCGCGGACCGCCGGGATGACCTGCGCCGGACCGCGGTGGATGGTGTCCTCGTGGAGCTTCGCGTCGTGGAGTCGGAACAGCGACCCCTGGACCGGCTCGGCGGCCAGCGGACCGTCGTCGAGCGCCTCCTGAAGCCCCTCCAAGACGAGCTCCATCGTCTCGTTGAGGTGCTGGATCCCCTTCGTGTCGTCGATGAGGATGTTGGTCCGGTGGATGTCCTCGACGTTCTGGGAGGTGTCCTTGTCCATGCCGGCCTCCTGTAGCGCCTCGCGGCGCTCCAGTTCGGGCATGTCCATCGAGACCTCGCCGAGCTGGATGGCGTCGACGATCTCCTGGTCCATCGGCTCGACGGTGATGTAGAACTTGTTGTGGCGGTTCGGCGACTGCCCCTCGACCTCGCGAGAGGACTCCTGGGGCTGCTCGCGGAACACGACGATCGGTTCGCCGGTGATGACCGGGATGCCCTGGTTGTCGCGAATCCGCTGGGTGATCACTTCGAGGTGGAGCTCACCCTGCCCGCTGATCAGGTGCTCGCCGGTGTCCTCGTTGATCTCGATCTGGATCGTCGGGTCCTCCTTGGCGACCTGCTGGAGCGTCTCGATGAGCTTCGGCAGGTCGTCCATGTTCTGCGCCTCGACGGACTTCGTGATGACCGGCTCGGAGATGTGTTCGATCGACTCGAACGGCGTCATCTCAACCGAGGAGACGGTGGAGCCGGCGATGGCGTCACGCAGTCCGGTGACGGACGCGATGTTCCCCGCCGGGACACGGTCCACCTCCTCGCGTTCGGACCCCATGAAGAGCCCCACGCTCTGGATGCGGTTCTTCCCGGCCGTGCCGGAGACGTACAGCTCCTGGCCCTTCTCCAGCGTGCCGGAGAAGACGCGGCCAGTCGCGATCTCGCCCGCGTGCGGGTCCATGGAGATGTCGGTAACCATGAAGACGACGTCGCCGTCCTCGTCGACCAGCTGCATCCCCTCGGCCAGCTCGGTGTCCGGGTCACCGCGCCAGATGCGCGGGACGCGGCGGGGCTGCGCGTCGACCGGGTTCGGGAAGTGTTCGCAGACCATGTCGAGCACGACGTCAGACAGCGGCGTCCGCTCGTGGAGCTCCTGCCGCTTGTCGTTCTGTTCGAGCTCCATGATGTCGCCGAAGTCCATGCCGGTCCGCTGCATCGAGGGCATCGAGACGCCCCACTTGTACAGCGCGGAGCCGAAGCCGACCGTGCCGTCCTCGACGGAGACGGTCCAGTCCTCGGGGATGTCGTCCATGTTCTCGGCCATCCCGCGGATGAGCTCGTTGACGTCGGCGATGACCGACATCAGCCGCTCTTGCATCTCCTGGGGCCCCTCCTGGAGCTCCGAGATGAGGCGGTCGACCTTGTTGATGAACAGCGTCGGCTTCACGCCCTCGCGGAGCGCCTGTCGGAGCACCGTCTCCGTCTGGGGCATCGCGCCCTCGACGGCGTCGACGACCACCAGCGCGCCGTCGACCGCGCGCATCGCGCGAGTGACGTCGCCCCCGAAGTCCACGTGGCCCGGGGTGTCGATGAGGTTGATGAGGTGGTTGGTGTCCTCGTACTCGTGGGTCATCGAGACGTTCGCCGCGTCGATGGTGATCCCGCGCTCCTGCTCGTCCTCCTTCGTGTCCATCGCGAGCTGCTCGCCCGCGGTGTCCTCGGAGATCATCCCGGCGCCCGCCAGCAGGTTGTCAGACAGCGTCGTCTTCCCGTGGTCGACGTGGGCGGCGATGGCGATGTTCCGGATGTGCTCCGGGTTGTCCATCAGCCGCTCACATTCCTGAACGATCTTCTTGCGTCGGCCCATTATACCGAGTGTTACCGAAAGGAGGGTCAAAAGGGTAGTGTTTCGTCGCGGCCGATTCGCCGGGGATCACCCCCGATCCCCGGCGATTTCGTGTCGCACAGTGTCACGGAACGACCGCCGCGGGCGCCCGGGTCGAGACCCCGGCGGAGCGGGCATCGGCGCGGTTTTAAGAGCCGACTCGGGAAACGGTGAGTATGAACGAGACGCTCTCACGGCTCGTCGACAGCGGCGTCGTCGCGGTGCTCCGCGGGGTGCCCGCCGACCAGCTCATCGAGATCGCGGAGGCGCTCCGCGAAGGCGGCGTCACCGCCGTCGAGATCACCGCCGACACGCCGAACGTCGCGGACCTCATCGACGAGGTGACCGCCTCCTTCGACGACGAGGTCGTCGTCGGCACCGGTACCGTCCTCGACAGCGAGACGGCCCGGACGACGCTGATGGCGGGCGCCGAGTTCGTCGTCTCGCCGAGCCTCCACGAGGACGTCATCGAGACGTGTAACCGCTACGGCGCGGTCAGCGCACCCGGCGTGATGACGCCGACGGAGGCGGTCCGCGGCTACGAGGCGGGCGCCGACTTCGTGAAGGTGTTCCCCGCGAAGACGGTCGGGCCGGCCCACCTCGGCGCGATGAAGGGGCCGCTCGGCCAGATTCCGATGATGCCGACCGGCGGCGTCAGCCCGGACAACGCCGCGGAGTACGTTGAGGCGGGCGCGTTCGCGGTCGGCGCGGGCGGCGCGCTCGTCGACTACGACGCCGCCGAGCGCGGCGACTATGAGGTCATCACCGAGACCGCCCGCGAGTTCACGCGGGTGGTCGAGGAAGCGCGCGGCGACTGAACCCCGAGGGTCCGGCGCGGTGAGGCCCGCTCGACCCGCGGCCGCTCCCCCCACCTCACATGAAGTCCGCGATGCCGGACTGCTTGTTCGTGTCGTCCTCGAAGATCGACTCTAACGACTGGTCTAACACCTTCAGCCGCTGTTTCGTGTAGGGCCGGCAGTCGAACCGCTCCGCCACCTCGATGGCGGTGTCAACGTACTTGCTCACCGACCCCTCGTGGACGGTGAGGTTCACGCGGCCGCCGCACTCGCGGCACTCGCCCGTCAGCGGCATCCGCCGGTACTTTTCGCCGCAGTCGAGACAGCGCGTTTCCTGCCGCGAGAACGCCCGGAGGTTCCCGATGATGTCCGGCAGGAAGTGGTACTCGATCACCCGCTCCGCCACGTCGGTCTCGTCGACCGCGCGGAGCTTCCGGGCCAGCTCCAGCTGGGCGTCCATCTTCTCCATCATGTCGCCGAGCGTCTTGTACGCCGAGAGGTCCGGTCCCATCGCGATGTCGGTGGTGTCGTGGGTGTGGTCGAACCCGTGGTACTCGTCGTCGGTGCCGAGCGTGTCCTCGCCGATCTGGATCAGCTCCTCGACCGCCTCCGGGTCGGCCATCTCTCGGGACGCCTCGTACAGCTCTTTGGGGTACTCCCGCACGATGTCGACGTTGTGCGCCTCGTCGTCGATCTCGGAGGGGTCGATTCGCGAGGACATCACCAGCGGCGCGTCCATCCGCCCGCCGCGCTGATCGGGCAGAAATTCTTTCGAGAAGTTGAGCAGTCCGTCCATAAGCAGCATCACGCAGTCCTCGTCACCGTCACACTGACCGGAGTACACGTCGTTCGCGACGAGCGTGTTTGTCTCCTCAACAGTCAGACAGTATGTGAATTCGATGTCGGACTGGACCATCTCGACAGAGACGACTTCGTCAACCCAAACGTCGCCTCCGTCACCGAAGAGTCGCTGTGTTCGGGTATCGACGCGGTCCAGCACGTCAGTAAGCGTCTCGTCCTTGCGGCCGAGATGGAAGCCGACTCGGTCGGCGAACCGCACGGCGTTCTGTGATGTGATCTTGAGGACCCAGGATTCGAACGACTGCTCGCCGTCGTAGAACTCGGCCACCGCACCCGTCTTCGGGGTACGCTCCTCGCGATACACTTTCGTAGCGATACCGAACCGCTTGAGGGCTGCGATTAGGTCGGACTGTAGGTCGTTGCTCACCGTATGTGCGCGAACCTCGACGCGTTCGCTAGACGTGCTTCCGTCGCCAGAGAAGTACGCCGCGAGGAACGTTCGGAGAATCGAGTCCGGTGCGGAGAGCACGCAGTCCGGGATTAGTTTCGTCTCCGCACGACTCCCGGCGTCAAGAACATCCGAGAACAGCGTCGTGACGAGGCGACTGGAAACAGTAATCTTCCATTCGTTCTCCTCGAACGCCTCAACGTCAAATACGTCGTCAAAGACGTCAATGATCTCGTCGCGTGGCACGTCGTCCGGCGTACAGATTGTCGTCTGGTAAAATGACCCAGCCTCCTGCCGGGTGAACCCTTCTGCAGCGTAGTATCCGAGCATCGTGCCGACCGTCTCGTCGACATCGAACTGACGCGAAATCGAAGCGCTGTCTCGACGGATTCCAAGTGTCACGTCGGTGGGAACGCGTTCGACGACAGTGTCGCAGTCGTACAGTTCGATCAGAACGCCGGCCGAGATGCTGTCGCGAGACACCCAGTTGTACACCGTCGACTGACTAACGTCGAGGAGTTCCGCAACAGGCTTCAGGTAGTTCTCGGCGTCTGTCGCATCATCGAGGAGTTGTTTGAGATTAGATTCGCCGAGCCCTCGGATCATCAGGTCGTCGTTCGAAACGGCGTCCGCGTCGAGGAATTCCGCGAGCAGGTCGAACGTCGCTGTTTCCCCGTCAACCGAGATCTGTTTCGGCGCAGGGAGCGCATCTTCCGTGGTTAATTCTCGGGCCGACACGCGCTCGATTCCATCGCCGGTCCACCGACGCATCGAGTGGTCGGGCGTCACCGTCAGCTCCTGTCCACTCTTTGTTTCGACGCGGACGAGGTGGTCAGGCGAAGGATGCTTCGAGAGTGCTTCAGCCCGTTGGAGCGTTTTCTCGCCATCCTCAGTTACGGACGGTACATACACATCGTCATCGAGTTTCTGGACAAGCGTCCCGAAGTCGTCCTCTTCAGCCGTTTCGGCGTCAAGTCGGTCCTCAACGAGTGTCTCGATGGGGTCGTAGTGCCACTTTCCGGCTTCGTCCTCGTACCAGATTTTCGTCTCCGGGTGGAAGCAGTTCCGCCGTTTCGCGGCGTGAAAGTACGGATGAGCGTATCCGACCGCGGCCGACGTGAAACCCACCACTCTCCCAACAGTCGCGGCGCTCGTGTGGGGCGCCATCCCGAAGACGAGCTCGCCGACGAGGTCGTCGCGCTCGTTCACCTCGTAGAAGCGGTCGAGCCCGTAGAACTGTTCGAGGAGGTCGTCGACGAAGTCGGCGGTCTTGAGCATGTGCTCGGCCGCGCCGTCCGAGAGGACGATGTCCTGGACGCGCAGTTCGACCACCTGGTCGTCGTGGCGCAGCGGCTCGCCGTCAATATCGGTCTCGTAGCCGAGCTCGCGGAAGTGGTCGGCGGTGACGTCGAGCTCCTCGGGCCGGACCGCGGTGACCGGGAGGTCGGTCATGTCGTACCGGACCGTTCCGTCCTTGAACGACGTGACGCCGTTCTTCGCGCGGAGGACGCCCTTCTCGATCGGCTCCGGCGTCTTGTTCCGCGAGGTGAGCCCCTGAACCCCCTTCAGGATCTCGAAGGCGGACTCGCGCTCGCCGACCGTCTCCAAGGCGGTGCGGTACGCGTCGTTGACGTCGACCTCCTGATACCCCGCGGCCGTCACCTCCCACTCGCAGTTCGGGCACTCGACGCGGCCGGCCTCGTCGGGCTCGCAGACGGTGCCGCAGTCGTTACACTCGTAGTGCGGTTCGGTGTGCGTCTCGCAGTCGGGGCACAGCGCGGCGTAGGTGTGCTCGCCGCAGTCCGGGCAGACGCGGTCGGAGACCTCCAGTTCGTGTCGCCCCCGCCGGCCGGTGTCGTCCATCACGTTCGCGGCCTCGGCGACGTCGCGCTGGGGGCCGCCCGCCTCGTTGATCGGGAAGAGGGTGTGGACCGCCGGCGAGAGGTCGCGGCTCTCCGACTTCTCGGGGCGTCCCATCCGGTTACCGATGCGGGTGGGGGCCCGCTCGCGCACTTCGAAGGGGGCGACCTCGTTGACCGCGCGGATCGCGTTCTCGCCGTCGGCGTACTCCCGGGCCGCGGGGGAAAGGTCCGCGGGGTCCCACTCCTTCCGGAGGCCGTCGTCGATCCCGAGCGACCGCGCGAGCGGCCGCCACGTCGGGATCCGGAGGGCGTCCGGGGTCGCCGCGTGTTCGATCAGCAGCGACTCCAGCGTGTCTTGGACCTGATCCGTGCGCTCGATCGCGAGGACGCCCTCGACGACCTCGCCAGCCGCGATCGCGTCGGCGAGCGCCGCGAACGCGTCGACCGACACGTCGTGCCAGAGGTAGGTGTACTCGGGGTGGAGCGGGCAGTCGTGCTCGCGCGCCCACGAGAGCGCCCGGTCGACACCGGGGTGTTCGAGGTCGACGTGCGGGTCGTCGCGGAGCGCGCGGACGTCGGCGCCGGCCGCCTCGAACTCCTGGACCCACCACTCGGGGGCGTACGAGGCGGGCGCGAGCGGGTGGTTGTTCTCGACGAACTCCCCGTAGTTGACGAGGTACTCGCCCAGGTCGAGGACCTTCTCGACGCCGTTGCGGAGCTCCTTCGCCTCCTCGGGGTCGTCGATCCGGCGGACCTCGCCGTTCGCGAGCCGGACCGTGGGGCCCTCGATGGAGTCGACCGGGACGACGCCGTGCGCCTTCCCCGGCCGCTCGGTCTTGATCTGCGTGCCGGCCGCGAGGAAGTCGTCGACGATGTGCATCGTGGCGGGGTGGACGCCGCCGGTCGCGAAGCCGTGGTTGCGCGCCCGGCCGTACCGGAGTCGGAAGCCGCCAGCCTCGCTCGGGTGGGTGAACACGGGCCGCCCCGCGATGAGGTCGCGGAGGAACTTCTGTGAGGGGTCGGCCCGCGGCGGTCCGGCCGCGTCGTCGGCCGCGCTCTCGTCTCCCTCGGTGTCCGCCGCGTCGTCGGCTTCGGCGTCGCCGTCACCGTCTCCCGTGCCGCTCTCGGTGTCCTCGTCGGCCGCGGCGCCCCCGTCGCCCGCCCCGTCTTTCCCGATCGTCCCGTCGATCAGGTCCTGGAGCCACGGCCAGTCGACCTCCTCGAGGTCACGGGTGTACCGCTGGATCTTCGGGGCCTTCAGCGCGATCCCCTCGGCGGCGACGAGGCACATCCCGCCGCGCGCGGAGTTGGTGTCGACGCGTTCGAGGTCGCGGAACCCCGAGACCTCCTCGTCGCTCGTCGCCTCCCCGTCGAGCATGACGGGGATGTGCTTGGCGATGAACTTCGACTCCTTGTCCTTCGGCGTGTACTGGAGCCCGGTGTCCTTGTCGTAGAGGGCGATCTCCTCGGCGTAGCGCTCGACCTCCACGTCGCGGGGCTTGTACTCGTCGACGTCGAGCAGCGACCGGGCGTAGTCGGCGACGAGCACGGACAGCGCCTGCGCCGTCCCGCCCGCCGAGCGGATCGGACCGGCGTAGTAGACGTTGACGAATTCCGTGCCGTCGTCGTTCTCCAACAGCTCGACGCGGTCGATCCCCTCGATCGGCGCGGCGACGACCCCCTCGGTGAGCAGCGCGACCGCGGTCCGGACCGCCCCCTCGATCTTCCCCTCGCGGGAGTTGTAGTCACCGACGTTGCCGTCGACGAAGTCAGTGACCAGCTCCAGAGCCGCCTCCTCACGAGACATCTCGCCCTCCAGCTCGCGGACGCGCTCGGCGACGCCGTCGATGCCGAGGATGTTCTCGACGCGGTCGGCCATGTCGCGGGCGATCGGGATCTCGATCTCCGGCTCCGGGTCCCGGCCCTGCTCTTTGGCCGTCTCCGCGACATCCCACGCCTCGTCGAGTCGCTCTTCGATCCGGGCGAAGTAGCGCTCGTCGTCCGGTCTCATCGGGCCTCTGGGGTCCGGTGGCGCGGTCGACGGGTCACAGCCACAGGTCGAGGTCCGTCGCCTCGTCGTGCGAGCGCTCCAGCGGCTCGGCGAACGCGCGCAGGTGACACTCGCCGGCCCAGACCGTCGCCGAGTCGAGGTGCCCCGCGAGCGCCTGTCCGCTCGGCCGCGAGAGGACGGCGTGGGTGTGTGCGAACACGTCACCCTCCAACAGCGAGACGTTGCCCACGCAGGCGGCCACCTCGAGCGGTTCGTCGAACGTCACCGATCGATACTCGGTATCGTCTTGGTCGTAGAACCAGACGTTCGCGTCCTGGACCGCACCGAGCGCCGTGAACCAGCCGGCCTCGACGTCTTCCTCGCGGGCGAGCGACTCGATCTCCTCGCGCCAGTCGGCCCCCGTTTCGAACCGCGCGACGTACTCCGCCGTTGGTTCGACCTCGCGGTGGTACATAGCAACTCCCCACGGCGGCCGGGGAGAAAAAGGCTTCAGTCGGACCGAGAAGGACGGCGGACTCAATTCAATATAGCGTTATGTGATACATCTAGCGACGACAGCGAGAGTCAGAGAGACGACAATAAGGCCGAGAGAACGCGTCTACACCGTAGAAACGGTGGATCTACAGAGACGGGCGGTCCAGTAGCTGACGGCGTTGCGACTCGCCGAGCGGAAAGAGAGGAAAGGCGTGGTCGGCCGGGTTCAGAACGGCGCCTGGGGGCCTTCGTCGTCACCGTCGTCGTCGGTCGTCTCCCCGGGGAAGGAGGGAGACATCCCGCCGCCGCTGCTGGTGCCGCCGAGGTCGCCGTCGGCGCCGGCCGACGCGCCGGTGTCGGCGTGGACCGTCTCGATCTCGGGGATCTCTTTGACCATCCGGGACTTGATCGCCTGGATCGTCATCGGGGAGATACCGCAGCCGGAACAGGCCCCGCCGAGCTGGACCGTCACCTCGCCCTTCTCGCGGTCGAGGTGGGCGATGGCGGCGCTGCCGCCGTGCATCTGGATCTGCGGGAAGTTGCGCCGCAGGAAGTTCGTGATCCGCTCGCGGAGTTCGTTGTCCGCGTCAGCCGTGTCCGTGCTCATGCCCGCGAGTTGGCGGGCACCGGGCTTATGCCTTTGGTTCGGCCGGATCCGCTCCCGTCGCGGGTCGCGTCGGACCCCTACTCCGGTCGGTCGACCCCAAGGGTCCGGTACAGTTCGGACTCGATCCGCTCGACGTACTCCTCGAGCGTCTCCTCAAACGTCTCGTCGTCGACCGCGACGGCGCCGCGGATGCGCTCGCGCGGGTTCTCCGGGAGCTCGACGCGGAACTCACCGTCCTCGTAGAACGGCTCCGACTCGTTGAGCACGGTCTGGTCGATGCCGTGGATCAGCTCCGAGTCGTACCGGTCGTTCATCTGGTTGAACGCGTTCTTGTACGCCCGCTGGAGCTCGTTGAAGTAGTGCGCGTACTTGTCCTCGAACTTCTCCGGGTCGAACTCGTCGGCCATGTCGCCAGCGAGGGCTCGGCGGGAAAAAAGCCGGTCGATCGCCCCCGAGACGCCGAAACGGGGGCCCCCTCGAACTCGCGGTTCGGGGAGAGATTCGAACGTGGCCGACAAGATAAATTATATGTCGCGATATAGAATTTGATCGGCGCCGGTCACCGGGTCCGAAGCGAGAGTCACGACTCGGCGGCCGACAGCGAGAGGCTCGAACGGCGGGCGACGGCGGAGCGACGCACCACCGGCCCGCGTTCGGCGGGGGCAGAGTCAGAGAGAAAACCGGGAGCGCGGCGATCGGGTTACTCGAGATCGAAGCGGTCGAGCTTCATGATCTCGCTCCACGTCGCGGCGAAGTCCTCGACGAACTTCTCCTCGTCGCTGGCGTACACGTCCGCGATGGTCCGGAGTCGCGCGTTCGAGCCGAAGATGAGGTCGGCGCGCGTCGCCTCCCACGCGACCTCACCGGTGTCGCGGTCGCGGATCTCGTAGACGTCCTCGTCTTCGGTGACCGCGTCCCACTCGTACTCCATGTCGAGCAGATTCGCGAAGAAGTCGTTGGTGAGCGCGCCGGGCTCGTCGGTGAAGACCCCGCGGTCGGAATCGCCGTACGTCGCGCCGAGCGCGCGCAGACCGCCGGCCAGAACGGTCATCTCGCTGGCGGTCAGGTTCAACAGGTCCGCCTTGTCGACCATGAGGTCCTCGACCGGCTCGTCGGCGTCGCCGAGGTAGTTACGGAAGCCGTCGGCCTCCGGCTCGAGCGCCTCGAAGGAGTCGACGTCGGTCTGCTCCGCCGTCGCGTCGACGCGGCCGGGCTCGAACGGCACCTCGACGTCGTAGCCCGCGTCGGCCGCGGCCCGCTCGACGGCCGCCGTCCCACCGAGCACGATGAGGTCGGCGAGCGAGACGCGGACGTCGTCGTCGCGCGACTCGTTGAACTCGGTCTGGATCTCCTCGAGCGTCGAGAGGACGTCAGCGAGCGCCTCGGGCTCGTTGGCCTCCCAACTTCGCTGCGGTTCGAGGCGGATGCGGGCGCCGTTGGCGCCGCCGCGCTTGTCGCTGTCGCGGTAGGTGGACGCCGCCGCCCACGCGGTCTTGACGAGTTCGCCGGTCGACAGGCCGGACTCGAGGAGCGCGTCCGTGAGCTCGGCGACCTCCGCGTCGCCGATGGCCTCGTAGTCGGCCTCGGGCAGGGGGTCCTGCCAGATCATCGTCTCTTCCGGGACCTCGGGGCCGAGGAACCGCTCCGGCGGGCCCATGTCGCGGTGGATGAGCTTGTACCACGCCTTCGCGAACGTCTCCTGGAACTCTTCGGGGTCGTCGCGGAACTCCTCTAAGACGGCCCGGAAGTCGTCGTCGTGCTTCAGGGCGACGTCCGTCGTGAGCATCATCACGTCCTCCTTGTCGTCGGGGTCCGCGACGCCGGGCGCGGCGTCGTCGAGCTCGTCGTTCTCCGTTGTCCACTGCCACGCGCCGCCGGGACCCTTCTCCGGCTCCCAGTCGTAGGTGAGCAGGTTGTTGACGTAGCTCATGTCCCAGACGGTCGGGGTGGCGTTCCACGGCCCCTCGATGCCGCTGGTGATCGCGTCGGGGCCCATCCCCTCGCCGAACTCGTTGTCCCAGCCGAGTCCCTGGAGGTCGATGGGGGCGTCCTCGGGCTCCGGACCGAGGTTGTCGCCGTCGTCGGCGCCGTGGACCTTGCCGAAGGTGTGGCCGCCGGCGATGAGGGCGACGGTCTCCTTGTCGTTCATCGCCATGCGGCTGAACGACTGGCGGATGTTCTTCGCGGACCCTTCGAGGTCGGGCTCGCCGTTCGGCCCCTCGGGGTTCACGTAAATGAGGCCCATCACGGTGTTGCCGAGCGGCGCCTTGAGGTCGCCCTCCTCGTCGAAGCGCTCCTCGGAGGTCGTCTCGAACTCGCTCTCGGGGCCCCAGTCGACCGCGTCGTCGCCCCGGAAGTCGTCCTCGCGCCCGCCCGCGAAGCCGAACGTCTCGAAGCCCATCGACTCGAGCGCGACGTTGCCGGCGAGGACGATGAGGTCCGCCCACGAGAGCTTCTCGCCGTACTCCGTCTTCACTGGCTCCAGCAGCCGCCGGGCCTTGTCGAGGTTCACGTTGTCCGGCCAGCTGCTGATCGGGGGGAGGCGCTGGTGGCCGCCGGCGGCGCCGCCGCGGCCGTCGAGCGAGCGGTACGTGCCGGCGCTGTGCCACGCCATCCGGATGAACAGCGGCCCGTAGTGGCCGTAGTCGGCTGGCCACCACTCCTTCGAGTCGGTCATCACGTCTTCGAGGTCGGACTTGACCGCCTCGAGGTCGAGCTCCTCGAACGCCTCGGCGTAGTCGAACTCCTCGCCGTAGGGACCGATGTCGGCGGAGTTCTGATCGAGCAACTCCAGGTCCAACTGGTCCGGCCACCACTCTTGGGTGTTACTAGCCATCAAAAAATAGTCGCCCTTCTTTACGGATAATATTGTCTAATACGAGGAGACAATAATCGATATAACGGAGAGTTTCTATCGAGAAACTGAAGTTCTGTTTTCCGATCTGCGAAGTCGGCGTCGTGGACCGCAGCGGCGCTCCGCATGGCGTGCTCCGCCGAGAAGTGAGTGGCGACCCCGCTACGGATCGAGAAGTCGACAGTTCGATAATCATGTGTGAGAGTTCCACCCGAGGGAGGCGGGCGCGTCCGTTCGCCTCGCGGCCACTTCTGACTCCGCGCGGGAGCGTCGAGTCGCCGACGGCGCCGACCCGGGGTCTCGAAGACGGGCCGCTCAGCGGTTCAGCGTGTGGATCGCCTGCCCGCGAGCGTTCTCCGCGGCCTCCATCACCGCCTCCGCGAGCGTCGGGTGGGTGTGGACGGTGGCGGCCACGTCTTCGAGGGTCGCGCCCATCTCGACCGCGAGCGCGACCTCCGCGATCAGCTCCGACGCCTCGGGTCCGACGATCTGCCCGCCGAGGACGAATCCGGTCTCCTCGCCGGCGACGATCCGGGCGAACCCCTCGGTGTGGCCGGTCGTCATCGCCCGGCCGGAGGCGTTGAACGGCATCTCGCCGACGACGGGATCGAAGCCGGCGTCCTCGGCCTCGGCCTCGGTCATCCCGACCGTCCCGATCTCGGGGTCGGTGAACACCGCGGCGGGGACGGCCTGTCGGTCGAGCGCGGCAGGTTCACCGGCGATCACCTCGGCGGCGACGATCCCCTCGTTCGAGGCCGCGTGCGCGAGCATCGGGTCGCCCGCGACGTCGCCGACGGCGTGGATGTGCTCGACCGCCGTGCGCGTGCGATCGTCCGTCTCGATGAAGCCGCGGTCGTCCGTCTCGATACCGGCGTTCGCTACGTCGAGGCCGTCGGTGACTGGCTGACGGCCGACCGCGACGAGGATCTTGTCGACGCCGTACGTCGACTCCTCGCTGTCCTCCGTCTCGGTGTGGAGGAGGTACCCGCCGTCGGGCGCCTCCGACCACTCGCTCGCGCCCTCGCCGAAGTTGAACTCGACGCCGAGCTCCGCGGCGCGCTCCCGGACGATCCGCTTCACGTCGTCCTCGTAGGGGTCGAGGATGTCGTCGAGCATCTCGACGACCGTCACGTCGGCCCCGAGCTTGGCGTACGTCGTCGCCAACTCCATCCCGATGTAGCCGCCGCCGACGATCCCGAGCCGGTCCGGGACGGTGTCGGCGTCGAGCGCGTCGGCGGAGCTCCAAACGTGGTCCTCGGCGAACTCGAAGCCGGGGATCTGGATCGGACGCGAGCCGGTCGCGACGACCGCGTGTTCGAACGAGAGCGTCTCAGAGCCCTGCCCGTCGCCGCCGTGCGCGACGCGGACGGTGTCCTCGCCGACGAACGAGGCGGTCCCTTCGATCAGGTTCACGCCGTTCGCCTTACAGAGCTTCTCGACGCCGCCGGTGAGCCGGTCGACGACGCCATCTTTCCACTCGATCATCTTCCCCATGTCGACGGCGGGGTCCGCGTGGACGCCCATGAACTCCGCGTTGCCGGCCTCGTGGGCGAGCCCGCTCCCCGTGATCAGCGCCTTCGAGGGGATACAGCCGCGGTTGAGACAGGCGCCGCCGTAGGCGTCCTTCTCGACGAGGGTCGTGTCGAGCCCCTCCTGTGCGGCGCGGATGGCGGCGACGTAGCCGCCCGGCCCCGCGCCGATGACCAGTACCTCCGTTCCCGTGGTGACATCTCCGACGACCATTATTCGTTGAGTAACAGCAGGGGGTTTTCCAAGTGTTCCATGACGGTGTTCGCGAACTCGGCCGCGACCGCGCCGTCGACGACGCGGTGGTCGATCGATAAGGACAACGGGAGCGTCGGCGCCGGGACGACCGTCGAGTCGTCCGAGTCGTCGAGGAACTCGGACTCGACGTCCGCGTGGTCGCGGACGACAGGGCGCTCCTCGATGGCCCCGAGCCCGAGGATCGCCGTCTCGGGGTAGTTGATGATCGGCGTGGCGTACTCGCCGCCGATCGCGCCGAAGTTGGTGATAGAGAAGGTCCCGCCCTGCATCTCCGCGGGCTTGAGCTTCCGCTCTCGGGCGCGCGAGGCGAGGTCGTTCACCGCGTCGGCCAGCTCGAAGAGCCCCTTCTCGTCGACGTTCTCGACGACGGGAACCATGAGACCCGCGTCGGTCGCGACCGCGATGCCGAGGTTGTACTCGCTTTTCAACACGATCTCCTCGTCGTCCTCCCGGAGCTCGCTGTTGAGGTACGGGTACTCCTTCAGCCCGGCGACGATGGCCTTCATCACGAACGGCATGTAGGTGAGCTTCACCCCCTCGGCCTCGGCCTTCGGCTTCAGCTCCTCGCGGGCCTCCACGAGCGCGTCGACCTCGGCGGTGTCGTGGTGGGTGACGTGCGGCGCCGTGAACTTCGAGCGCTCCATCTGCTTGCCGATGGTGCGCCTGACGCCGCGGTACGGGACGGTCTCGTCGCCCGACGCGGGAGCGCTCGTCTCGGACGCGTCGCCGGCGGTCACGGCGGGCTCCGTGCCCGGGCCCGTCTCGACCGGTTCCGGCTCGGGCGTCGACGCGGGCGACTCCAGCGCGTCAGCGTACGCGTTCACGGCCTCGGCCGTGACGAACGCCTCGCCGTCCCGGGTCTGGTCGGTCGGCACGTCGTTGATGTCCACGTCGCGGTCGCGCGCGGCCTTCCGCGTGGCGGGCGTCGCGAGCGTCGTCTCCCGGCCCGCGGGGTCGGGCCCGCCGGCGGGCGTCGCCGGGGCGTCGGCGGCGCCACGCTTGCTGACCGCGGACTTCCGCCCGTCGGAGCCGGTATCGGTCGGCGTCGGCGCGGGACGGGGTTCGGGGCCGTCGTCCGGGGCGCCCGCGTCGGCGGCCCCGGCGTCGCCCTCGGCGTGGGCGCGCACGTCGGCCTCGGTGACGCGGCCGCCGGGGCCGCTCCCGTCGACGGCCGCGACGTCGACGCCGAGCTCGCGGGCGAGCCGGCGGGCCGACGGCGGCGCGAAGGTGCGTCCGGCGGGCGTGTCGGGCTCGGCGTCGGCCGCCTCGGTGGTCGGCTCCGACGCCGACTCGTCGGGCGAGTCGGGCTCCGGCTCCGGTTCGGCCTCCGCGTCGTCGCCGGCGGCCGCCTCGCCGTCCTCGTCGACGCGGAACGAGATGATCACGTCGCCGACGGGGACCATCTCCCCCTCCTCGGCGAACAGCTCCTCGACGACGCCGTCGTAGCTCGACGGCACCTCGACGAGCGCCTTGTCGGTCTCGACCTCGGCGACGGGCTGGTCCTCCTCGACGCGGTCGCCGGGCGCGACCAGCCAGCTGACGAGTTCGCCCTCCGCGACGCCCTCGCCGACGTCGGGCAGTTTGAACTCCTCGACCGTCATTCGTCGCCCCCCTCGGCGGTCGGGCGTCTCCCCTCTGCCGTCGTGCGCCGGTCCTCGGCGTTCATGGGTGTACCTCTGCCGGACATCTTAAAATTCGACCGCCTCCAAGATTCCGTCCTCGATGCGGGCGGCGGACGGGAGGTAGTAGTCCTCCAGCGCGTACAGCGGGTACGGCACGTCGAAGCCGGTGACGCGGCCGATCGGCGCCTCCTGGTACAGCAGCGCCTCCTCCTGAAGGATCGCCGTGATCTCGCCCGCGAGCCCGCCGGTCTTGGGGGCCTCGTGAACGACGACCGCGCGACCGGTCTTCTCGAACGCCTCGACGACCGCCTCGCGGTCGAGCGGGGAAATCGTGCGGAGGTCGACGACCTCGCACTCGATCCCCTCCTCCCCGAGCGTCTCGGCGGCCTCCAGCGTGGGGCGAGTCATCGCGCCGTAGGTGAAGACGGCCACGTCGTCGCCCTCGCGGCGCGTGGCCGCCTCGCCGATGGGGACCGTGTACGGCTCCTCGGGGACCTCCTCGCGGAACGCCCGGTAGATCAGCTTCGGTTCGAGGAATATCACCGGGTCGGGGTCGCGGATCGACGCCGCGAGCAGCCCCTTCGCCTCGTACGGCGTGGAGGGGATGACGACCTTCAGCCCGGCCTCGTGGGCGTAGAACGCCTCCTTCGACTCGGAGTGGTGTTCGGGCGCGCGGATCCCGCCGCCGTAGGGGGCACGTAGCGTCATGGGGAGCGTGAACCGCCCGCGGCTGCGGGTCCGGAACCGCGCCATGTGCGAGACGATCTGGTCGAAGCCGGGGTACATGAACCCGGAGAACTGGATCTCCGGGACCGGTCGCATCCCCATGGCGGCCATCCCGACCGCGGTGCCGACGATGCCCGACTCGGCCAGCGGCGTGTCGATCACCCGGTCGCCGCCGAACTCGTCGAACAGGCCCTCGGTCGCGCGGAAGACGCCGCCGTTCTTCCCGACGTCTTGCCCCATCACGACGACGTCGTCGTCCTCGCGCAGTTCGGTGTGTAGTCCGTCTCGTATCGCCTGTACCAGCGTGAGGTTCTGTGTCTCGGTCATTTACTCCTCCAGGAACGCCGCGTCGCCGCGCTCGTCGCGCAGGGCGGCGAACTCCTCGTACTGCCGCTCCAGCTCGGGCGGAAGCTCCGCGTACGCGTGTTCGAACAGCTCGCGCGGGTCGGGGCGCGCCATCGATTCAGCCTCGTCTATCGCGTCCGCGACCCGGGCCTCGACCGTCGACTCGATCTCCGCGACGCGCTCGTCGTCGAGGACCCCTTCGTCCCGGAGGTACGACTCCAGCCGGTCGATGGGGTCCTTCCGCTTCCAGCGCTCGACCTCGTCGTCGTCGCGGTAGACGGTCGGGTCGTCGGCGGTCGTGTGCGCGCCGAACCGGTACTGGACCGCCTCGATCAGCGTCGGCCGCGGCCGGTCGGTCTCGGGGTCGCGGGCCTTCTCTAAGGCCGCTTCCGTGACGCTGTACACCGCCAGCGGGTCCATGCCGTCGACCTGAACGCCGTCGATCCCGTACGCCTCCGCCTTCTGCGCCAGGGTCGCGCTCCGGGTCTGGCGCTCTCGCGGAACGGAGATCGCCCACTGGTTGTTGTTACAGAAGAAGACGGTCGGCGTGTCGAACACGCCGGCGAAGTTGATTCCCTCGTGGAAGTCGCCCTCGCTCGTCGCGCCGTCGCCGAAGTAGCAGACGAACGCGTCGTCCTCGCCGCGGAGCTTCGAGGCCCACGCGGCGCCCGTCGCGTGGGGGATCTGCGACGCGATGGGGACGGCGACCGGGAAGACGTTGACGTCCGTCGGCGCGTTGTTGCCGTCCTCGTGACCCATCCAGTAGAGCAGGGTCTGTTTCAGCGGGAGCCCGTGGACGAGGGCGGCGCCGTGTTCGCGGTACGACGGGACCATCCAGTCGTCGTCGTCGAGCGCGAACGCCGAGCCGATCTGGGCCCCCTCCTGGCCGGAGAGCGGGGGGTACGTCCCCATCCGCCCCTGTCGCTGGAGGCTCACCGCGCGGCCGTCGAAGTGACGCGCCAGCCGCATGTGCCTGTACATGTCGACGAGCGATTCGTCGTCGAGGTCCGGCACGTCGCCGACGACCTCGCCGTCCTCGTCGAGGACGCGAACCGTATCGTCGTACGCCCTATCGAACACGTTCACGGTCGAACCCACCTTCGCATGTAGGATCCCTTCACCGCCCGGGTAATATCGTTTTCGTAAATAATTTAGTATACTCAGAAATAGCGGCGTCGCTCTGAGAGACCGTCCATCAGACGGGTCGAGAATCGGACGTTTCTGAACAAACTCGGAGCATCACGGCAATATTTTCGCCAACATGGGCGGTTCAGCGGTTAGTAACGGACGAACAGGAAGGTTTTCGTCCGCGCGTCCGACCGTCATCGAAGTACGGTCCGAACGTCGCGGACGGTCGGAGCGGACGGCGCCGTAGCTCAACGGTGGACGGGTCTCTCCCGGATCGACGGAGCGGTGGAAATGGAAGGAATCGGCGGCTACCCGAGGCGGAAAGCGGGTTCGTCCGGCTCGCCGTCGAGGTCTTCGAGCTGGATTACGTCGTCGTCCTCGTCCTCGAGCTGCTCCCGGAGGTGATTGACGTACCGCTTGTGCTCTTCGAGCTGCTCCCGGAGGTGTTCGGCCTCGAGTTCCAGCCGCTCGTGCTCGCGGACGAAGCTCTTCGGAACCTCGACTTTCGGGGGAAACGGCTCGCCGTCGTCGCCCGCGTCGGCCAGTTCCGACTCCGGGACGACCCGGACCTGGCCGTCGTGGGCAACGAGCGCGTCCACGTAGTCTCGGAACACCGCCGACAGCGAGATGTCCCGCTCCTCGGCGATGTCGCGAAGGGCCTCGAACGCGTCCTCGTTGACGCGGAACGAGATGGTCTTGTTCTTGTTGCCCATCGCCCGAAACGTGGGCGCGCGGATCACTTAATGGTTTGTCAGACAGTCGCAAGAAACGGCGAAAAGTGAGTCGTTACGGGGTGACGCGCCCGATCGGTTCGTCGAGGCGGTCGGCCGTCGCCGGTCAGGGCTCGGGCGTCTCGGCCGGGTCCGGCTCGTCGCCGGCGTCGCCGGCGAGCTCGTCGCCGCTCTCGTCGAGGTCCTCTAACGCCGACAGCGCGGCGGCCTTGTACGTCTCGGGGTCGAGGTCGTACTCCTCGCGGGCCATTCGCGCGTACTCGTTGCCCTCGTCGTCGAACGCGGCGACGCGCTCGACGGTACGGCGGGCGGTCTCCGCGACCCAGCGGTCGCGGGTGGCGGCGTCGACCTCGGTGATCGACTCGGGGCGGACGGACACTCGGACCGTGCCGTCGTCGGTCTCGTAGGTCCGGGGTTTCCCCACGACTGCGACGTAGGCCGGGGGCTCCAGGTCCCGGAGTTTGGAAGCGGCCTCGGGCTGGTACTGGCCGGCGTACACGAAGAACGTGCCCGTCGGGTCGACGATGCGACCACGCCAGTACTCGCTGTCCTCGCCGACGTCCTCCTTCTCGGTGAGGGTGCCGACGAAGAACACGCGGTTCGAGGACTCGCCCGTCGGCAGCAGCGCGTAGACGGGGGCCCGCTCGTCGTCGGACTCGGTGAACGTGTAGCCGGCGTCGTTGAACTCGCTCGCGAACACGCGCCGGGCGACCTCTCGGGTGGGGGCTGACTGGCTCATTTCAAATCGACCTCGCTTCGATCAGCGCGCTTTCAACGTCGACGGTGCCGGGGTCCTCCATCTCGTCGACCAGGACGTACCGCCCGAAGGTCGGGCCGGTGACGCGGTAGTAGCGCCCGAGCACGTCCTCGCCCATCTCCTCGGCGACGACGGTAGTGTCGAGCGCGTCCATCGCCATGTCCTTGGCCTCCTCGAGGGTCATGCCGGTGAGATCCTCGGTGGCCTCGCGGTCGAAGATGACCTCGGTGACGGTCTCGCCGTCGTCGAGGACGCCCTTGATCCGCAGGTCGAACTCGCCCTCGACCTGACCGTGCTCGGAGCAGCGCCCGTTCTGGAGGACGCGCGTACAGTCCTCCTCGGGGCAGCGCTTGATCAGCCCGGAGCCGGACTGGATGTCGACCAGCGCGCCCTCGACGGTGTCGGCGTTGTCGCCGACCTCGATCGCTTCGTCGATCTCGGTGATACCGGTCGTCCGGTTGAGCTTCACCGAGTAGCTCCCCTCGTACTCGTCGGTGACGACGTTCGAGAGCTCGTACGCCTGTCCCTCCGTCAGCTCGGGGAGGTCGGAGGTCTCGAAGGCGACAAACTTGATCGTGCCCGACTCGTCGCCGAGGAGCCCGACCTGCGAGATGGAGTCGCTGCGGGGCTCCCACAGGTCGACCAGCTCGACGCGCAGGTCCACCCACTGCTCGTCCTCGTCGATGTCGTTGACGAGGACCTCCTCGCTGCCGCCGCGGCCGAGCTCGTCGCGCTCCATCCCGGCGTCTTCGAGGTAGCTGTTAGTGACGCTCCGGCTCGCCTCGTCGAGCGGCACGCGGTACTCGTCGACCAGCGTCGTCAGGCGCTCCTCGACGTCGTCGGGGTCGACGTCCGTGTGGTCCGAGAACTGTTCCGCTATCGCTTCCGCTTCCTGTCGCAGTTCGCTCATGGGGTGTCTCCGCCTCCGGTCTTGTTTCACTGGGAGGCGTACGGCCGTTGGTTACTCACCGTATTAAAACGCCCGTGACCGCGGTGAAAGTGAACGTTTCCGTCGAGAGCGCGCTTCTCTCCGGATTTCTCCGGATCGGCGCCGGACTGACCGCGGATCAGATGCTCGGAAGACACCGGTGCGGCGGCGGCCGCGTCAGACGCGCGTCAGCCGTGCGCGGGCGCCGTTTCGAGTGGAACCGTCCCACGGTTTGCGGTAGCACGGAGGGGGACGAGCCGAACGGAGGAACGGGTGTTCGGGACCCTCACTCGTCGGCGTCGGGGAACGGCACCTCGATCAGGTCGCCGTCGTCGGGGAGCAGGCACTCGCCGTCGAACGCCTCGCGGGCGTCGCGGTGGATCGGGCGCGGGTCGGCGGCGTAGCGCGAGGAGATGTGGACCAAGGCGAGCCGCTTCGCGTCCGCGCGGTCGGCGATCGACCCCGCCTCGCCGCCGGTCGAGTGGGCCGTGTCGCGGGCGCGGTCGGCCATGTCGTCGGCGAAGGTGGCGTCGTGGATGAGCAGGTCGGCGTCCGCGGCCGCTTCGACCGTCGACTCGCGCGGGCGCGTGTCCGCGGTGTAGACAAGCTTCCGGCCCGGACGCGGCGGGCCGACGACCTGCTCCGGCTCGACGACCGTGCTGTCCTCGGCCTCGACCGGCTCGCCCCCGTGGAGGCGGCCGAACTTCGGCCCGACGGGGACGCCGAGCTCCTCCGCCTTCGGGCGGTCGAACCGGCCGGGGCGATCGTCCTCCGCTAGGACGTACCCCTGCGAGACGGTGCGGTGTTCCGTCTCGAACGCGCGGATCTCGTACTCGTCGGTCTCGTGGGCGACCTCGCCGGGAGCGACCGGCTCGATCCGGATCGGGAAGGCGGGGTCGTGGCCGGCCGCGTGGACCAGGTCGTGGAGGTGCCCGCCGGTCCCCGGCGGGCAGTGGATCGCCAGCGGGTCGGTGCGGTCGTTGAATCCGAGCGTCTGGACGAGGCCGGGGATGCCGAGGACGTGGTCGCCGTGGAGGTGCGAGACGAACACGCGGTCGACGGCGAACCCGGTGCCGCTGCGCATCATCTCGCGCTGCGTGCCCTCGCCGCAGTCGAAGAGGAAGCGGTCGCCCTCGCGGTTGACGAAGACGGCGCTGGCCGCGCGCTCGACGGTGGGAACGGCGCCGCCCGTCCCGAGGAACGTGACGCGAAGAGACATGGCGACTCATCGGGTCGGCGGTTGTAAACCGGTGTCGATGCGGGGGAGGAGGGCGCCGGATCGGGCGGGCGGCCGATCGGTCGACACCCACATGAGTCCGGCCACCCGAGAGCGACCATGCGAGAGCCGATCGCCGCCTTGGTCAGACAGGAGGGGTGGCGCGCGGAGGGCGCGGCCGCCCGCGTCCACTACGAGGGGGGCCGGGACCGGTACGCGGTGGAGTTTTACGCCGAGACGGGCCACGTCCTCTACTGGTCCGTCCCGACCGACGAAGACGAGGAGGGAACGGCGACGCCGGTCCCGCGGGACGGGGTGCCGGACCCGCTCCGGCGACGTGTGCGCGACGACCTCGACGAGGCCGGGATCGACACCGCCGTCGAGCGGCGCGAGCTCTGAGCCCGGCGCGCGGTCGGCGTGACCGAGGTCGCCGCGCGCGCCGGACTGACCGTCGGGTCGACCGCTGCGCCGACGCCGGTGACCGCGGTGGTTCCGGGAGAGATCACCCGATCGAACGGGTGTTACCGGCGTTTTCTGCCGACGTATTTCGGTTCGAAGGAAACCTATTTGCCCGCCTACCTGATACGAACTCGTGATGAGTGGCGTCGAATGGGAGGACGACGATCCCTTCGAGGAGCAGCGGGACAAGATAGAGAATCCGATGAAGCGGCTGTTCGTCGAGTACGGCCGCGACTACGTCCCGCAGGTGACCGTTGGGGTGTTCGCGAGCGTCTTCGCGCGGCTGCTCGACCTGCTCCCGCCGCTGATGCTCGGGATCGCCATCGACGCCGTGTTCTACGAGGACGCCCTGTTCAGCGAGCAGATCCCGCTCGTCGTCCTCCCCGACGCGTGGCTGCCGACGGGACAGACCGCGCAGTTCTGGTTCACCATCGCCGTCATCGGGGGCGCGTTCGGGATCGGGGCCGGGTTCCACTGGATCCGGAACTGGGGGTTCAACGCCTTCGCCCAGAACATCCAGCACGACGTCCGGACGGACACCTACGACAAGATGCAGCGGCTCAACATGGAGTTCTTCTCCGACAAGCAGACCGGGGAGATGATGTCGATCCTCTCGAACGACGTGAACCGGCTCGAACGGTTCCTCAACGACGGAATGAACTCCCTGTTCCGCCTGTCGGTGATGGTCGTCGGCATCGGCGTCCTCCTCTTCTGGATCAACTGGCAGCTCGCCTTAGTCGCGCTGCTGCCGGTGCCGATCATCGGCGGGTTCACCTACCTGTTCATCAGGATCATCCAGCCGAAGTACGCCGAGGTCCGCTCGTCGGTCGGGAAGATGAACTCCCGGCTGGAGAACAACCTCGGCGGCATCCAGGTGATCAAGTCGTCGAACACGGAGCCGTACGAGTCCGACCGCGTCGACGACGTGTCGATGGACTACTTCGACGCCAACTGGGACGCGATCACGACCCGGATCAAGTTCTTCCCGGGGCTCCGCGTGCTCGCCGGAGTCGGCTTCGTGGTGACGTTCATCATCGGCGGCCTCTGGGTGTTCCAGGAGACGCCGCCGGGACCGTTCACCGGCGAGCTCTCGGTGGGGATGTTCGTCGTCTTCATCCTCTACACCCAGCGGTTCATTTGGCCGATGGCGCAGTTCGGGCAGATCATCAACATGTACCAGCGCGCCCGCGCCTCCTCCGCGCGGATCTTCGGGCTGATGGACGAGCCGTCGCGGCTCGCCGAGGACCCGGGCGCGGAGGACCTGACGGTCGGCGACGGCGACGTGGTGTACGACGACGTCTCCTTCGGCTACGACGACGAGACGATCGTCGAGGACGTCGACTTCGCCGTCGAGGGCGGCGAGACGCTCGCGCTGGTCGGCCCGACCGGCGCGGGGAAGTCGACCGTGCTCAAGCTGCTCCTCCGGATGTACGACGTCGACGAGGGGTCGATCGAGATCGACGGACAGGACGTCCGCGACGTGACGCTCAAGTCGCTCCGTCGCTCGATCGGCTACGTCGGGCAGTCCTCGTACCTGTTCTACGGGACGGTCCGCGAGAACATCACCTACGGTACCTTCGACGCCACCGACGAGGAGGTCCGCGAGGCCGCCGAGGCCGCCGAGGCGCACGAGTTCATCCAGAACCTCCCCGACGGCTACGACACCATGGTCGGCGAGCGCGGCGTGAAGCTCTCCGGCGGGCAGCGCCAGCGCGTCACCATCGCGCGGGCGGTGCTCAAGGACCCGGACATCCTCATCCTCGACGAGGCGACCTCGGACGTCGACACGGAGACGGAGATGCTGATCCAGCGCTCGCTCGACCGGCTCACCGAGGAGCGGACGACGTTCGCGATCGCCCACCGGCTCTCGACGATCAAGGACGCAGACACGATCCTCGTGTTGGAGGGCGGGCAGATCGCCGAGCGGGGGACGCACGACGAGCTGCTCGACAACGACGGGCTGTACGCGCACCTCTGGGGCGTTCAGGCGGGCGAGATCGACGAGCTCCCGCAGGAGTTCATCGACCGCGCGCAGGAGCGCACGGCGCGGATAGTCGAAGAGGCCGATACCGACGACGACTGATCGGGGCCGCGCGCCGAGCGGAACGGGGCGGGGCTCGACCGAAGAGTCACCGCGGAAGCCGCGTCCACTCGTCGGCGGCCGCCTCCGGGGACGCGTCGGCGTGCCCGAGCGCATCGAGAACGGCCTCGCGGACCTCCGACGGATCCCGAAACTGCGTCTCCTCGCGCCCTTCGAGCAGCCCGTCGAGCCGCGCCGTCCTCGCCGGCGTCTCCAACGTCGCGGCGCCGTACTGCTCTATCAGCTCCGCCGCGGTCACCGGATAGCGGTGTTCGCGGAGCGCCCGCTTCAGCGGGCCGAACGTCACGGCCGGAGCCGAGTCGTGTGCCCCCGTATCGTGATCCGCGTTGTCACCGCTCATGGAGCCGCGATCCGCGGGAAGCGTCATAATACCCCGGGAGCGGCCGCGGGGCGAGCGCCCATGTCTCGCGAGCGGTCGACCGCCCCTGCGCCGCGGCGACCACCAGACGCCGACGGTGACCACTCGGCATCGGCGATGACCGCCGGCTATACGACGCCGGCCACCGAGGCGTCGGTATGCGCCTCAGCGAGGTCACGTGGACCGACGTTCGCGACGCCGACGTCGACGTCGCGTTCCTCCCGGTCGGCAGCACGGAACAGCACGGGCCGCACGCCCCGCTCGGCACCGACGCGCTGAACGCCGTCGCGGTCGCAGAGGCGAGCGCGGACGCCTACGAGGAGACGGGAACGGACGACGAGGGGTCGGGCGGCGAGCCGGGAGCGGACCGCGGGGAGGTCGCGGTCGCGCCGCCGATCCCGGTCGGCGTCGCGGAGGAGCACCGCGCCTTCGACGGGACGATGTGGGTTTCCCCGGAGACGTTCCGGGCGTACGTCCGGGAGTCCGCGGAGTCGCTGGTCTCGCACGGGGTCGACCGCGTCGTGTTCGTCAACGGGCACGGGGGGAACGTCGAGGCGCTGGCGGAGGTCGCCCGCCGCTTCTCGCGCGACGACGCCCACGCGGGGTACGGGGTGGCGTTCACGTGGTTCGAGTCGGTCGGCGACCACGCGAGCGACATGGGTCACGCTGGCCCGCTGGAGACGGCGCTGCTGCGCGCGACGAATCCGGACTTGGTCCGCGAGGAGCGGGTCGACGATGCGAGCGCGGGCGCCGCCGACCGGTGGGGCGAGTGGGTGTCTGGGGTGAACCTCGCGCACGACTCTGCCGAGTTCACCGACAACGGCGTCGTCGGCGACCCGCGGGAGGGCGACGCCGAGCGGGGCGCGGTCCTGCTCGACCGCGCGAGCGCGGCGCTCGCGGCGCTGGCGGAAGCGGTCGCTGACCGGAAGTCGACGTAGGGCGCGGCCGGAGCGGAGGGTTACTCCTCGTCCGCCGCGTCCTGAAGCGCCCCGCGGATCGCGGGGACGGTGCCGGTGAGGGAGGCGACCTCGTCGGCGGCGCTCTCGATGTCGCCGACGAGCGATTCGAGCTCCTCGATCTCCGCTTTCAGGTCGGCGGCGTCCTCGAAGGCGTCGGCGCGCTCGCCGAGGACGTACGCCTTCTTCGCCGAGCGGACGCTGTCGACGGCGTCGCCGGCGTCGAGCGCGGATTTCAGTCCGTTGAGCGCGCCGAGGACGTTGTCCGCGTCCGTCTCCCACACCGCGTCCGGGTCCGGGAGTTCCTCGCGCGCCGCGGCGAGGTGATCTTCGACCTCCGCGCGGGTCTCCGCGGCCGCCTCGCCGAACAAGTCGTCGTCATCGAACGTGGACTGGCCCATACCGGACCCGTCTCGCCCGCGCCTTTTAAAAACGCGCCCGAAAGCGGAAGTGAAACCGACGGAGAGGACGGGTCGGGTGCCGGATCGGGCGGGTCTCGCGTTCAGTTTCGGTCGGCCGGCGGGCTCAGATGCGAACGAGCAGCTCGACGGCGATCAGCGTCACGAGGAGGGCGAGAAGGCCAGCGAGGACCGCGAGCGTCCGGAGCTGATCGAGCACCGCGTCCGTCCCGGGCGTCGCCGCGAGGAGGGCGGGACGGTCGCGGAGACCGGACTCGCCGTCCGGGTCCGAGTCGGCGCTCGGGGAGCCGCCGGCGGGCGGGCCGGCGTCGGTCCGCGAGTTCGGGTCCGGCACGGGCGGGGGTTCGATCCGGATCCTCGTTAAACCGACTATGAGGCCACAATACCGGTATTGAGCGTTACGGAGATCGGTCTCGGTTCCACGACGCCTCCTCGAAGTCGACGATCCGCTCGCGGCGGTCGAGCGCGTCGATCCGGGCGAGTTCCTCGTCCGTCAGGTCGATCTCGCGGGCCGCCCAGTTGTCCTCGACGTGGCCGAAGTCGGCCGCCTTCGGGATCGGCGCGACGCGCTCCTTCGAGAGCAGCCACGCGAGGCTCACCTGGGCCGGGGTCGCGTCGTGGGCCGCGGCTATCTCTCGGAGGGCGTCGACCTCGGCGACGCGGTTGCGCGCGATCGGCGAGTAGGCGACGAGCCAGTGGTCGTGTTCGACGGCGTACTCGCGGAGCCGCTCCTGTTGAAGCAGGGGGTGACACTCCACCTGGTGGGCGAACACGTCGTGGTCGAGGCGGTCGAGCGCCTCGTCGAGTTCGTCGGGCTCGAAGTTCGAGAGCCCGATCCGATCTATCACCCCGTCGTCGACGAGGTCGTCGAGCGCGGGCAGCGTCTCCGCGGGCTCGTAGGTGTTGATCGGCCAGTGGACGTACAGCAGGTCGATCGAGTCGACACCAAGCCGGTCGCGGCTGGCGCGGGCGGTCTCGACCGCGTCGTCGTACGAGAGGTTGTCCGTCGAGAGCTTCGTCGCGACGAACAGGTCCTCGCGGTCGCGGTCGCTCCGGTCGATCCCGTCGCCGACCGAGGCCTCGTTGTCGTACCCCTGGGCGGTGTCGACGTGGCGGTAGCCGGTCTCGATCGCGTGGGCGACGCCGGCCGCGCACTCCTCGCCGGCGGCCAGCTTGTACGTCCCGTATCCGAGTCTGTCGAAGGCGGTCACCATGCGCGTCCGTGCGGGCGGCGACGCCCTCAACGTACCGGTCCCGGCGGATCGGGGTGTCAGGCCCGGCGGCCTCGCGTACGTGCTCGCTTTCTGCTCGCCGAGCCGCCGGTACCGCCCGACTCGACCGCGAGCAGAGTATCACTGGTAATATTCGGGGAGGAGTTATTATGACGATAGGATCTCTGCCGTTCGGTATACATGCAAGAGGGATCGGCCTCGGGCGTCCGATCGAGCTACGGTGCGAAGCTCGCTCTGTCGCTGATCGGGGTCATGGCGGTCTCAGTTTCGTACGGAGTCATCGTCTATCTACGCGCGGAGGGGACCGGCACCGCGGGCGCCGAAGTGCGCTCCGGACTGATCGGGATGACGCTGTTGACGGTGATCGGGCTCGCGCTCATCGGCGTCACCGTCGGCTCGAACACGGTCATCTCCCTGCGGCAACTGACTGACAAGGCCGAGCGGATGGCCGAGGGAGAGCTCGACGTGCGGCTCGACACCGGGCGAACCGACGAGATCGGGCGGCTGTTCCACGCGTTCGACGAGATGCGCGGTTCGCTGCGCTCGGAGATCTCCGACGCCGAAGCGGCCCGCGAGGAGGCGGAACGAGCGCGACGGGAGGCCGACACGCGCGCCGAGACGGTCGAACACAAGGCGACCGAGTACGAGTCCGCCATGCGCGCGCTCGCCGACGGCGACCTGACGCGCCGGGTCGACCCCGAGAGCGACAACGAGGCGATGGCGCGGGTGGGCGCCGCGTTCAACGAGATGGCCGACGAGCTGGAGGGGACGGTCGCGTCCGTCGCGACCGTCGCCGAGGACACCGCCGACGTGGCCGGGACCGTCGACGACCGCACGGAGGACCTGCGGGCGACGACAGGGACCGTGAGCGAGGCGGTTGAGGAGATCGCCGAGGGCGCGCGCACCCAGCGCGACGACCTGCGGGCGGCGACCGACGAGGCCGAGAACCTCGCGTCCTCGGCCGAGGAGGTCGCCTCCACCGTCACCGACGTGGCGGAGACCGCGGAACACGCGGCGGAGGTCGGCGACGAGGGTCGCGAGGCCGCCGAGGAGGCGCTCGCGGAGATGGACGCGGTCGAGGAGACGACCGCGGAGACGACCGCGGAGGTCGAGGCGCTCGCCGCGGAGGTCGAGGAGATCGGCGAGGTGGTCGACACCATCTCGGAGATCGCCGAGCAGACGAACCTGCTCGCGCTGAACGCCTCCATCGAGGCGGCCCGCTCCGGGGCCGACGGCGCCGGCTTCGCGGTCGTCGCCGAGGAGGTGAAGGCGCTGGCCGAGGAGACCCAGGAGTCGGCGAGCGAGATCGAGGCCCGGATCCGCTCCGTCCAGGAGCGCGCGGAGACGGGCGCCGACGCGATGGCGCGCACGGAACAGCGGATCTCGGCCGGCGTCGACACGGTCGAGACCTCGATCGACGCCCTCGAACGCCTCGCGGAGGCCTCCGAGCGCACCGACGCGAGCATGACCGAGATCACCCGGACGACGGAGACGCAGGCCGACTCCGTCGACGCGGTGGTCGGCCACGTCGAGGACGTCTCCGCGATCAGCGCGCAGACGGCCAGCGCGGCCGGCGACGTCACCGGTGCGGTCGACGAGCAGGAGCGGACTCTCGGGGCGGTCGAGACCGCGGCCGGGTCGCTCTCCGACCGGGCGCTCGCGCTGCGCGACGCGGTCGACGACTTCGAGTTCGCGGCCGGCGACGGTCTCGGCGCCGCGGGCGACGGGACGGGCCGCGGCGCGGCGGCCGACGGCGCCACCGCCGTCCCCGACGGGGGAGGCGACGGCGACGGGAGCGAGTTTGACTTCTCGCGCGGCGGGGGCGACGACGCGCCCGCCGGGGAGGGGGTGAACTGAGATGCTCGTCGACACCACCGTCTGGGCGTGGATCGGCGCGCTCGCGATGGGCGCCGGAACGGTTCCCCCGCTGTGGGCGTGGCTCTCCGGATCGTCGGCGACCGACGAGTCGCACGGCGTCTACTACGGGACCCTCGCCGGCGTCACCGGCGTCGCGGCGCTCGCGTACCTCGCGATGGCGCTCGGCGTCGGCACGCTGTCGACGGCGGCCGGCGAGCTGGAGGTCGTCCGGTACGTCGACTGGCTCGTGACCACGCCGCTCATACTCCTCTACCTCGGGCTGCTCGCCCGCCCGTCCCGACGGGTGCTCACCGGGCTGATCGGCGTCGACGTGGTGGTCATCGCCGGCGGGGTCACCGCCGCCGCCACCGGCGGAGCGGTGTCGTGGGCCGCCTTCGCCGTCGGCGGAGCCGCGTACCTCGCGCTCGTCTACGGGCTGCTCGTCGCGCTCCCGCGGTCGGCATCGGCGGAGGGCGACCGGGTCCGCGCCGTCTTCGGCACGCTGCGGAACATCACCGTGGTGCTGTGGACGCTGTACCCGGTCGTGTGGCTGCTCGCGCCCACCGGTTTCGGCCTGCTGACGCCCGCGACGGAGATGCTCGTGTTCGTCTACCTCGACATCGTCTCGAAGGTCGGCTTCGTCGTCATCGCGGTCGCGGGCGCGGACGCGCTCGACCGCCTCGGCGCCGGTGAGTTCGCCGCCGCCGACTCGGCGGCAGAAGAGCGGACGGCCGCCCTCGGCGACGACTGAGCCGCGGAGATTTTTTGCGTTACCCGTCGTCCGCGACGAGGTCCTCGTAGCGCGCGCCGGTCTGTTTCAGCGTCTCGGTCGAGTAGAGTCGCTCGTGGTCGAACGGGAGGTGGTCGGTCGCCAGCTCGTCGATCTTCGCGTCGACCGCCTCCGCCTCCCGACCGTGGATCATCGTGAACAGGTTGTACTCCCACTCCTGGTCGGGGCGACGCGGGCGGTGGTAACAGAGCGTGACGTACGGAAGGCTGCCGACCGCCTCGCCGCGCTCGTCGAGCTCCTCGTCCGGCACGTCCCAGACCACCATACAGTTGTTCGTGAAGCCGGTGACGACGTGGTTGACGACGCAACCGATCCGCTTGATACAGCCGTCGGCGAGGAGGCGCTCGACCGCCACGAGCACGTCGTCGACGGGCGCGTCGATCTCGTTCGCCACGTCGGCATAGGGGGTCGCGGACAGCGGGAAGCCGTCCTGGATCGCCAAGAGGAGGTCCGCTTCGAGCGGGCTCAGGTCGCCGCGCGCGTCCTCGGAGATGCGGGTGGCGGAGACGTCGGTGTGGTCGAGCGACTCCCGCGCGAACCGGTCGGCGTTGACTACGGGGAACTCAAGGTCGATGTAGTAGTCCGTGAGCATCGGGAGCGCGAGCACCTCGCAGCCGGTTTGCTCCTCGATCTCCGCGAGGATCTCGTCGCGCTTCTCGCGGGAGCCCGCGGTGACGACGAACCACTGGTTCCACTCGTGGTCGCGGCGGTAGTTGTGGTTCACCTGCCGGTACCCGTTGATCACCTCGGCGACCTCGTCGAACCGGTCGTCCGGCGCGCGCACCGCCGCGAGCGTCGACGAGCCGATGACCGGTGGGTTGAGGACCGCGCCGAACCGGCGGAACACGCCGCGCTCGCGGAGGTCGCGGACGCGGTCGAGGAGGTCGTCGGCGTCGACCGCGACGCCCGTCTCGGCCGCGATCTCGCGGGCGACCCGCTCGAACGGACGGCGTTCGACGGGGAAGCCGCTCTGGTACTCGTCGATGAGGGCCGCGTCGACCGCGTCGAGGTCGGCCCGCCAGTCGGCGTCCAAACTCATTGGAAACGCTTAGGGCGGAGTGTACGTACGGGTTTCGGAGGGCGCCGATCGTCAGGGCGACACCACGTTCGGGGCGGAGCGTCGGTCGGGGTGGAGCGTCGGTCGTCGGCGGGGGGCCTCGCTGGGCGTCGCGACGGTGATTCAGTCGTCGGCGGGGGCCTCGCCGGGCGTCGCGACGGTGATTCAGTCGTCGGCGGGGGCCTCGCCGGGCGTCGGCGCGAACGCCCGGGCGCTCTTCTCCAACTGCGCCGTCGAGCAGCCGCCGACGGTCGCGGCCTGTTCGAGCGTCAGCGTGCGGGACCGATACAGCGTGAGCGCGGTGGCGACGGATTTGGACGTCATCGGGTACGATCGCTAACTATCTGGACAAGCATATAACTCTAACGCTATTTTGACTCTGATACGGCATACTTACAGAGCAAGTTTAGCGCTTATTCACATATATTCTTACAGAACAAGACATTCGTTCATTTGTACTGTGTGGGTGAGTACCACAGATCGGGCGAGAGCGGTCGCGCCGTCCCGGCTCATCGCTCGCGCGCGGTGTTGCCGCGTCGAGTCGGAGGGCGGAGGCGGTCCCTCTCGTTCCCGCGGTGCGGGAGTCGAACGGGGGACTTTTCGTGCGAGAAGCCTAACGGAGCGTATGGCTCAGGCGACTCAGGAGTTCGGCGACTGGCCCCTCAAGCGGCTGATGACCGAGGTCTGCGGCTCCGGCCACAAGTCGGCCGACGACCTGACGCGCGCGCAGGCGACCGAGGCGTTCGAGCGCATCCTCGCGGGCGAGCCCGACCCGACGACGCTCGGGGCGTTCTGGCTCTCGAACCGCTGGAAGCGGAACACGGCCGAGGAGCTCGGCGCGTACGTCGACGTGATGTGCGACCGCGTCGAGTACGCCGAACCCGACGCCGACCCCGTCGACTGCGGCGCGAACTACGACGGGAAGGGACGGACGGCGATCCTCGGCGTCGCGGCGGGCGCGGTCGCGGCCGCCGCGGGCACTCCCGTCGTCGTCCACTCGGGCGACCGCGTGCCCACGCAGAAGCAGGACGCGTACAAACACGTCCTCGACGAGCTCGGCGTCCACACGGAGCTGACCCCCGCTGACTCAGCCGACATGGTCGACGAGACCGGCTTCGGCTTCTACTACCAGCCCGCGTTCAACCCCGCCATCGACGACCTGTTCGACCGGCGCGACCAGATGGGCGTCCGGTCGTTCGTCAACACCGTCGAGACGCTGGCGAACCCCGCCGGCGCGTCCGTCCACCTCGGCTCCTTCTACCACCTCGCGTTCGCGAAGAAGGTGGTCGACACGTTCGTCGAAAGCGAGTTCCACGACCTCGACCGCGTCCTGATGTTCCAGGGCATGGAGGGGTACGACGACGTACGCCCCGGCTACACCAAGGTCGCCGAGTGGGACGCGTCGGGCGACGACGGCGAGGGCAGCGAGGGCGCGTCCTTCGACGACTTCGAGATCGAGACCGCGGAGTACGGGATGGACCTCGAGGAAGACGACCTCGCGGTCGACGACGTCGCGGCCGACTCCGCCGCGATCACCGAGGAGGTGCTGGCGGGCGAGCGAGACGGCGCCTTCGCGGACGCGGTCGCGGTCAACGCCGCGCTTCGGATCTACGCCGGCGGCGACGCCGACTCCATCGAGGAGGGTCTCGACGCCGCCCGCGAGGCCATCGACGACGGCTCCGCGCACGACGTGCTCGAAGCGATGCGGGAGTTCTGAAGGGGCGCGACGCGGGCGTTACAGTTCGCGGGCGGGCGCCGGGGGCATCGCCCGCTTGTGGGCGCTGCGCTCGTGGAGGTCGACCACGCGGTCGACGGCCTCTTCGGGCACGTCGAGTTCGCTGACCGTCGCCGACCGCGAGAGTCCGCCGTCGACGTGGACCGCGAGGATGGCGTCGACGGTGTCGTAGTCGAGCCCCATCTCCTCGGCGTCGGTCTGGCCCTCCCACATCCCCGCGGTCGGCTCCTGCATCACGAGGTCGCGGGGGACGCCGACGTGGGCGGCCAGCTGGCGCACCTGCTGTTTGTAGAGGTTGCCGATGGGGTTACAGTCGACCGCCTGGTCGCCGTACTTCGTGTAGTAGCCGGTCATCGCCTCGGCGCGGTTCCCGGTGCCGAGGACGACCCGGTTCTCGGCGTTAGCGACGAAGTAGTTCAACACGGCGCGGGTGCGGACGTAGACGTTCCCGGCCGCCATCTGGTCCGTCGCGGCCTCCGGGACTGCGTCGAAGAAGGCCTCCGCGATCGGCTGGATCTCGATCACGTCGTACTCGACGCCGAGGTCGTGGGCGACGCGCTCCGCGTCGCTCATCACGTCCGCGTCGTTCACCGCCGAGGGCATCGTGAGGCCGTGGAGGCCGTCCTCGCCGAGCGCCTCGACCGCGAGGTGGGCGGTGAGCGTCGAGTCGATACCGCCCGAGAGGCCGAGGACCGCACCCTCGGCGCCCGCGTCGTCGACGACGTCGCGGATGAACGAGACGATGCGCTCGCGGGTCGCCGCAAGTTCGTCGTCCGAGAGGCGGAGGTCGAGCGGGGGGTCGTCCGACAGCAACACCGACTGCTCCGATGCGTGGCTCATACGTCTATTGAGGGGCCGCAGCGATTAATACCTCCGCGTTGGCCCCGTGAACTGGACGCGTGTCGGGTTCTGTCCGGTCGCCGGCGGACGCCCGGAGGGGTCGCCTACAACAGCCCCTCGCGCTCGGCGAGCAGGAGCCCTTCGAGCGTCGCGTCGTTCGTCGGGGGCTCCCGGGCGATGTCCAGCGCCTCGTCGACCGGGACCGCTCGCGGCGCGAGGAACTCGTTGCTGTCGTGGTCGACGTCGACCGGCTCCAACCCTTCGGCGAACACGTAGCCGCGCGTGTGGCGCAACACGCCCGTCGAACACCACACCTCCTGGAGCAGCGACGTCGAGGACGGCGCAAAGCCGGTCTCCTCGGCGAGTTCGCGCGCACCGGCCTCGGTGTAGGACTCGCCGGACTCGACGATTCCGGCCGGGAGCTCCAGCTGCGTGTTCCGCACGGTGGGCCGGTACTGCTCGACGAACAGCACCCGGTCGTCGGCGACCGCGACGATCACCGTCGCGGGCGACAGCTCCGCCCAGTAGTACTTCTTCGCCGTGCCGTCGGGCTGCTCGACGCGGTCGTAACCGCCGACGAACCACCCCTCGTCGTACTCGACGACGACCTCCTCCACCGGCCACTCGGGCTCGCCCGGCAGCGAGTGGTTGCGCCCGTCGGAGAACGCGGGGAGCTCGCGGAGGTCGGCGGCCGGCGCGTCGGCGCCGGCGGGTCCCTCGTCCGCGCCGGGCGCCCCGTCTTCGTCCGTCACGGGCGGACCACCTCGGCGTGGTACACCTCGCCGCCGCGGCGCACCCGCACGCCGGTCTCGGTCGAGGCGTTCGGCACCTGTTGGGTGAGCGCGTCGACCTCGTCGAACGGGGTGTGGGTGAACCACTCCTTCATCCCGTACGGCCCGGCCTGGTAGCCGTCGGAGCGCCCGTCAGGGCTCTCTATCGCACCGATCAGGTACGGGTACCGGCGGTCGGAGACGTTGTTCACGTCGGCGGCGGTGCCGTTCGTCTCGATCGGCTCGACGCTGAGGTAGTAGGGGTCGCCGCTCCCGAGGTAGCTCGGGAGCGCGCCGAGCGCGAGCAGCGCGACGACGACGAGAACGATGGCGATGAGGAGGTTCCGGGTGACCCGGCGCATGGTCGCCGTAGGGTCCCGCGGGGAATACCGGTTTCGGCCGACCGGACCGCGGTCGGCGGGACGCGACCGCGTGGGTGACGACTCGCGGTGACGCGACCGCGACGGCGGCGACTCACGGCGAGAGGGCGGCGACGCGTTTTAGCCCGAGGCCGCCTTGTTCGCGGTATGGAGTACCGGTTCGAGCTGGCGTTGTGCGCCGCGCTCGAATCGCCTGACCGGGTCGTCGCCCGCCAGCTCGGGGCGGGCGTCGAGACGCCCGGCGCGCGCATCGTCGATGTCTGTCTGCTGTCGCCGGGACCCGGCTTCGACGACCGCGCCGCGATCAGCGCCGAGCGGATCCCCGGTCCGGCCGTCGAGGCCGCGGTCGGCCCGGGCGAGGCCGTCCCCGTCGCCGACGCCTTTGACCTCCCGCCGGACCGGGCCGCAGCCGTCGTCGACCGCGCGGTCGAGGTCGGCTACCTCGAACGCGAGCGGCGGAACGGCCGGGAGGTCGTCCGCGCGACCGCGCGCTACCCGGACGACTGGGTGGGCGAGCTCGTCGCCGTCGAGAACAAGCCCGACCTCGGGACGCCGGGCGACCTGGAGGCGCAGCTCCGGTACGACGCCGCGCTCGGACTCTTCGACGAGGTGGTCCTCGCCACCGCCTCGTACGTCACCCGCGCGCACCTCAATCGGATCCCGGACGCGGTCGGCGTCTGGCGGTTCGACCCGGAGACGGGCGAGCGCGAGGTCGTCCGCGAGCCGACGCCGCTCGACCCGGCGGCGCCGGGCGTCGAGATCCGCGACGAGCGGCCCTCCCGCACGGACGTGGCGCTCGTCGGCCCCGAGGCGAAGGCCCGCAAGCGGCGGCGGGTCGCCGAGCGCGCCTACGGGAAGGGGTGGCGCCCCGACCCGCCGGCGTGCGCGCACGGCGAGACGACCGCCGACGGGCGACCGCGCTGCGCGCACTTCGACCGCGTCGTCGACCCCGGCCGCGAGTGCGGAGGCGGGTGTCCCGCGTTCGAGGCGGCCGACCGGCCGGCGGCCGAGCGCGACGGCCTCCGCGACGAACGGACGGCGTGGGTCGCGGCTCCCGAGGGGGACGGCCCGCGCCGTCAGTCCGGGCTCTCACGGTATCTGTGAGAACGCTTATACGGCGAGGGCGGGTCTCTCCGGTATGGACGAGATCGAAGACGTCTTCGTCGCGCGACTGATGTCGACGGACCTCCACACGGTGACGCCGGACACGTTGGTCGAGGACGCGGCCGCGGTGCTGCTCGAAAACGACATCAGCTCCGTGCTGGTCGTCGACGACGACGGCGACCTCGTCGGGATCCTCACCTCGACGGACTTCGTCGACATCGTCGCCAAGAGCCAACCGAAAGCCGAGACGACCGTCGAGCGGTACATGACGCGCGACCCGATCACCACCGGCGCGCAAGACGACGTGTCGGCGGTCGCCGCGACGATGCTGGAACGCGGGTTCCACCACGTCCCGGTCGTCGACGGGAAGACCCCCATCGGCATCATCACCACCTCCGACTTCGCCGCGTACGTCTCCTCGCCGGAGTCGGTCTCCGCGTAGGGCCCGCGGGTCGGCGTCCGGTCGGCGGTCGCTCCGCGCGTCTCCGTCGCGAGGCGTCCGCGACCGCGACAAGTGACGCCACTTCCTGTGGCCGTATTACCCCGGAACGCGTACGGTGGTCCGTGTCCGATCACCTACACCTCAACCTCTTCACCATGACCTCGGTGGAGCACGTCTCGCCCGGGTCGTGGCGGTACCCCGGCGACCGGTCGGCGGACTACGCCGACCGCGAGTACTGGACCGAGGTCGCGCGCACCGCCGAGCGCGGCGGCTTCGACGCGGTGTTCTTCGCCGACGTGCGCGGAATCTACGACGTGTACGGCGACGACCGCGAGACGGCCGTCGAGCGGGCGGTCCAGACGCCAGCGAACGACCCGCAGCTGGTCGTGCCCGCGATGGCGGAGGTCACGGACGACCTCGGCTTCGCGGTGACGCGCTCGACGACGTACACCCACCCCTACCAGCTGGCGCGGGAGTTCTCGACGCTCGATCACCTCACCGACGGCCGGGTGGCGATCAACGTCGTCACCTCGTACCTGGAGTCGGCCGCGGCGAACCTCGGCCTCGACGATCGGATGGACAAGGAGACGCGCTACGACCGCGCCGACGAGTTCCTCGACGTCTGCTACGAGCTGTGGGAGGAGTCGTGGGAAGACGACGCGGTCGAGGCCGACCGCGAGGCCGGGCGGTACAGCGACCCGGAGAAGGTCCACGCGATCGATTACGAGGGCGATCACTTCTCTGTGCCGGGGCCGCACGGCTGCGAGCCGTCGCCTCAGCGCACCCCCGTCGTCTACCAGGCCGGTTCCTCCGACTACGGCCGGTCGTTCGCCGCGCGCAACGCCGAGGCCGTCTTCGCCAGCCAGCCGACCGAGGAGGGCGCCGTCGAGTACATGTCGGACGTGAAGTCGCGCGCGGCCGACGCCGGGCGCGACCCCGAGAGCCTCCGCTTTTTCATCGGCGTGGTGCCGATCGTCGGCGAGACGCAGGCGCTCGCGGAGGCGAAGCACGCGGAGTACAAGCGGCACGTCGACGTCGAGGCGACGCTCGCGCTGCTGTCCGGCTTCCTCGACATGGACCTATCCGAACTCGACCCCGACCAGAAGGTCGAACACATCGAGACGGACGCGATCCAAGGGACGATGAACGCGTTCACGAAGGCGCAGCCGGACCGCGAGTGGACGGTCCGCGAAGTCGCGGAGTTCTGCGGGCTCGGCACCACCTCGCCGAAGATCGTCGGCACCCCGGAGGTGATCGCCGACGAGCTCCAGCGCTGGCACGAAGAGGTCGGCGTCCACGGGTTCAACGTCAAGGAGGTCGTCCGCCCGGACTCGCTCGTCGACTTCGTCGACCTCGTCGTCCCGGAGCTCCGCGAGCGCGGGCTCGTCCCCCCGGCCGACGCCGAGCCGCCGGGTGAGACGCTCCGCGAGCGACTCCTCGGCGAAGGACAGACGCGGCTCCGCGCCGACCACCCCACCCGCCAGTAGCGGGAGAGAGTCCGCCGCCGAGTCGACGGGACCGGACTGCAGTCGGGCTGTTTCGGTTCCTGTTGGTCACGTGTTGTGAACATCTTGCCGCTAGCTAATACGATAACGCTGCCGCCCCCGGCACGCTTAAGTATCTACCTCCGCTTGTTTCAGGTGACGCTTCGCTTGGAGGGCCGAAGCGTCAGCGGGGACCTACTGAACGACACGCTCGTGCCACCTTTTCCCGGCACGGGCGTGCCGTTCGTTCCTTTGACTCCCGAGCTACGGGTGTTCCGTCCGTTTGCGACGACGGCGTGGTAGTGGTGGAAGCGCTCGTCACCGACCGGTGCGCCCAGCGGCGTCGCACTCGCGCGCGGCGGTGGATGTGGCCGACGGGCGCCAACCGATCGTTTCAGAGGTTCTCTTGCTGGTACGCGCCGTCGTACGTCCCGTCGTGATCGGCCTCTGCGAGCACCAGCTGCGCGATCCGCGCGCCCGGCTCGATCTCGATCGGGTGTCCCACGTCGAGGCGCCCCTCGCCGACCCCCTCGTAGCCCGCGTCCCACACCGCGGTGTCGAGGGTACAGGCGTTCCGCAGCAGCGTCGAGCGCGGGAGGACGAAGCCGATCCGCTCGTCCGGGATCCGCACCGGCTCGCCGTACCGGACGACGTAGCTCCCGCGTTCGAGCCGGTAACAGTCGCCCCGCGGCTCCAGTTCCCGGCGCTCGCCCACGCGCTTCCCGTCGCGCCCGAGCCGGCCCGGTTCCGCCTGTTCGAACAGCGCGTCGACGGTGAGGTCGACGCCGTTCGGCTGTCGCTGCGCGTCGTCGAGGTCGGCGCCGGCCGCGGAGAGCGCCGCCGCGACCGCGGCTCCCGAATCGAACATGCGCGTCCGGAACCGCGGCCGAGCCTAAACGGTGTCGACCGCGCCGCGGGTCGCTCGCGCGGAAAGCGGCAGCTCTCGCCGGAGGCGCGGAGACGGTGGTTTTCGGCCGTTTCAGGCGTTTAATGACCTAAAATACTCGGCACGGCTACGTATTTCACGGTGTATGGTACCACTGTGAGTTCACAGCGAACGTTGCCGCATCGGACGATCTAACACGGTCGATCTTCGGGAAACTCGCGGGTTTTATATCCACGGGAGAGCCAACTGCGGATGATATGGGACAAACGATTACAGAGAAGATCCTCGATGAGCATCTCGTCGAGGGCGAGCTGACGCCCGGCGAGGAGATCGGCATCGAGATAGACCAAGTGCTGACGCAGGACACCACGGGGACGATGGTGTGGCTCCAGTTCGAGGCCCTCGAAATGGACGAGGTCCAGACGGAGCTGGCCGCGCAGTACTGCGACCACCAGACGTACCAGTTCGACTTCAAGAACACTGACGACCACCGCTTCCTCCGCTCCGCGGCCGGCACGTACGGCGCGTACTTCTCGCGGCCCGGCAACGGTATCTGCCACCAAGTCCACAAGGAGAACTTCGCGGCGCCCGGCAAGACGCTGCTCGGCTCCGACTCGCACACGCCGACCCCCGGCGGGCTCGGCCAGCTCGCGATCGGCGCCGGCGGGCTCGACATCGCCGTCGCGATGGGCGGCGGCCCCTACTACGTCGAGATGCCGGAGGTCGTCAACGTCCACCTCGAGGGCGAGCTCCCCGAGTGGGCGACCGCGAAGGACATCGCGCTCCACCTGCTCGGCGAGCTGACCGTCAAGGGCGGCGTCGGCAAGATCTTCGAGTACACCGGCCCCGGCGCCGAGAAGCTCACGATCCCCGAGCGCACCACGATCACGAACCTCGGCACCGAGCTCGGCGCCACCTCCTCGATCTTCGCGACCGACGAGAAGACGAAGGACTGGCTCGCGCGCCAGGACCGCGAGGACGAGTTCGTCGACCTCCAGCCCGACGAGGACGCGGAGTACGCGGAGACGATCGAGATCGACCTGACCGAGCTCGAGCCGCTCGTGGCCGCCCCCTCGATGCCCGACAACGTCGCCCCCGTCAGCGAGTACGAGGGCACCGACGTCGAGCAGGTCATCGTCGGCTCCTGTACCAACGGCGCCTACGAGGACATCCTCCCCAGCGCGAAGATGCTGGAGGACCGCGAGGTCGCCAAGCAGACCGAGATGATCGTCGCGCCCGGCTCGAAGCAGGCCTCCGAGATGCTGGCACGCGAGGGCTGGACCGCGGAGATGATGGCGGCCGGCGTCAACTTCTCCGAGGCGACCTGCGGCGCGTGTATCGGCATCGGTCACGTGCCCGCCTCCGACTCCGTCTCGCTGCGCACCTTCAACCGCAACTTCGAGGGCCGCTCGGGCATCGAGGACGACTCCGTCTTCCTCTGCTCGCCCGAGGTCGCCACCGCGGCGGCCATCACCGGCGAGATCGTCGACCCGCGTGACCTCGCGGACGAGCTCGGCGACCTCGAAGCGCCCGGTCTCGAAATGGGTACGAAGTACGGCCCCGGCATGGGAGAGGACGACTCCGACATCATCTCGCCCGACGAGGCGATCGACGACGGGCTCGTCAAGGGTCCGAACATCGGCGACGTGCCGCTGAAGGACGACATCGACGTGGACGGCGGCGAAGCCCTCCTCAAGATGGAGGACAACATCACCACCGACCACATCATCCCGGCGACGGCGGACATCCTGAAGTTCCGCTCGAACATCGAGAAGCTCTCCGAGTTCACGCTCTCGCGCGTCGACGACACGTTCGCCGACCGCGCGCTCGACGCCGACGGCGGCGTCCTCGTGGCCGGCGAGAACTACGGCCAGGGCTCCTCGCGCGAACACGCCGCGCTCTGTCCGATGTACCTCGGCATCGAGGCCGTCTTCGCGCAGAGCTTCGCCCGCATCCACAAGGCGAACCTGTTCAACTTCGGGATCGTCCCGCTGGCGATCGACGAGGAGACGTACGAGGAGATCGACCAGGGCGACGACCTCGAAATCGTCGACGACGTGCCCGCGGGCGTCCGCTCCGGGCAGGAGGAGTTCACCGTGAGCGTCAACGGCGAGTGGGAGTTCACCGCCGACCTCGACGCCTCCGAGCGCGAGCGCGACATCCTCGCGGCCGGCGGCAAGCTCTCGTGGGTCAAACAGCAGCACGCCGACGGCGGCTCCGGCGCAACGCCGGCCGACGACTGACGCCGCGACCGCGCGGCCGAACCCGACTTTCTTTTTTCGCTCCTCACCAGCGGCGGCGACGCGCCCGACGCGGCGAGATCGAGGCGGACCCGTCGGTGGGCGGTCGGAAAGAGATGTAGAAAACGCCGGCGGCGTCAGCGGGCCGCGGCGGCGACGCGTTCGCGCTCCTCCTTCTGCGAGATGGAGTAGGAGCCCTCGACGTCGTAGTCGGCGGCGGCGACGAGTTCGTTCGCGAGCGCCTCGGCGGCGGCGGTCGTCGACTTGTACGTCGCGCTCGCGACGGCGTCGGAGATGAAGAGCAACGCCTGATCGACGCGGCGCTGGGGCGCGACGTCGACCGCCTTCGGGACGGAGATGCCGCCGTACTTCAGGCGGACGGTCTCCTCGCGGGGCGCGGCGTTCTCGACGGCGCTCACGAGGATCTGGACCGGGTTCTCCTCGGTCCGGTCGTGAACGATGTCGAAGGCGTCGCGGACGATCCGCGTCGCCTGCTGTTTCTTCCCGGTGTTCTCCTCGGTCTGCATCAGGCGGTTGATCAGCCGCTCGACCAGGGAGATCTCCGACTTCTTGAACTGCTTCGACGCGTGGCGGCCCATCGTGTGCGCGATGGGCGTCACCGTCATGTACCGCTTCGTCGAGGGATCCTCGTAGGCGATCTCGGTGACGTCCCAGACGCCGAACAGCTTGGCGTTCTCGTTGGCGGCCTCGCTCGACGCGGGCGCGTCCGGGTCCGGCTCCTCGGCGGCGACGTCCTCCTCGGACGGCGCCTCGGTTTCCTCGCCGCTCATCTGACCGGCTTCTCCGCGTTGCCGCGAACCAGTTCGATCATCGACACGCCGTTGACCTTCTCGACTTTGTAGTTGACGCCGGAGAGGTCGCCCATCGCGCGACCCTTCGCGCCGCCGATCCCGGCGATCGTGACCTCGTCGTGCTCGTCGATGAACGAGATCGCGCCGTCACCGGGGCAGAACGCGGTGACCTGCTTCCCGTTTTTGATGAGCTGAACCCGGACGCACTTTCGGATCGCCGAGTTCGGCTGCTTTGCCTCGATGCCGACCTTTTCGAGGACGATGCCGCGCGCCTGCGGGGCACCCTCCAGGGGGTCGGACTTCGTCTTGAGCCCGCGCTCGCGCCGAGCGTACTCGGAGTCGGACCAGCGTCGCTTCTGCCGGTCCTTTTTGAGCTTACGGGCCGCGTACTTGCCGTTCGCCATCGTACGTCTACTTCCGAACGGAGCTACTTAAGCGTCGTCTTTCGCCGCCGCGAAACGCCCTCAGATTCCCCGAGCGGTACCTCTCGACGGATCTGAGGGCGTTTCGCGGCGGAACGACGGGCGCAAAACAACGTTGAGGCGATAAGCCGCCGAGAGACGCGTTCGTTCTCCGGTCAAAGCCGGCGGAAGAGTGCGCGGGTTCGGGCGCCCTCGGCGCGCGAACCGGGGGACCCGGGACGACCGGCGGAGCGTCGCTCCCCTCAGGTCAGCTGTACGTCGTCGACGTCGTAGTGACGCTCGGCGAGCCGGCGGGCGGTCTCGATGTTCGCACCCTCCGCGCCGATGGCGACGCCGCGGTCCGCCTCCGGAACCTCGACGTACGCCACGCGGTCGTTCTGCTCCGAGATGGTGACCGCGTTGACGGCCGCCGGCGCGAGCGTGCTCGCGACGAACGCCTCGGCGGTGTCGGCGTCCTCGACTAGTTCGATCGACTTGTCGAGCCGCCGCTCCGCCTCCGTGACGGTCTCGCCGGCCTGCCCGATCGCGGCCGCCATCTCGCCCGCGGGTACCACGAACACGAGCCGGTCGCCCTCCACGAGGCAGTCGGTCGGCGTGACGCCGGTCAGCTCGTCGAACCGACCGATGTAGCGCCGCGCCTCGTCGGAGAGCTCGACGCGCATTAGTCGTCGCTCACGACGCGCGACCCCATCCGGAGGTCGACGTCGCCGGTCCCCATCGAGATGGGCTTGCCAGCGATGACGTTCTCGATGACCCCGTCGAGGTCGTCGTACTCGCCGTGGATCGCGGCGTCGAGCAGGTGGTTCACCGTCACCTCGAACGCCGCGCGCGCGAGCACCGAGTCCTTGTTGCCGGAGATGCCGTGCCGGCCGATGGACTCGATCTCGCCGTTGTTCGTCATGATGTCGGCGACGAGCATGAGGTGGCGGACGTTCACGTCGTCGAGCCCCTGCTCTTCGAGCGTGTTCTTCGTCTCGTCGATGATCGTCTCGCGGGCCGCCTCGACGCCGAGGTTGCGGTAGATCTCGTGGATGTTGTTACACGTCGTCCGCGAGGCGTCGACGCCCTCGATGTCGAGGGTGTCGCCGAACGCCGACCCCTCGGTGTAGAGGACGAACTCCTCGTCGCCGTCGATCTCCTCTTTGCGGATGACGACGCGCTCGATCTCTTCGATCCCCTTGAAGACGATCTCCCGGAGCCGCTCGACGAGTTGGAGCAGCTCGCGGTAGCTCGGCTCGTTGGGGCCGAACTCGATCACGGTGCCGGCCTGCCGGGCGTCGACGCCTAACGCGTCCTCGATCGTCTCGGCGATGATCCCCGCGATCTCCGTCGGGTCGGAGTGGGTGGGCCACCGCTCCAAGAGGGTGTCGTCGTTTAAGTCGATCCGGACCAGCATGTCCGCGACGTTGGTCGATACGTCGCCGAGCGCGAGGATGCGCGTCGCCTCGATCGACCAGACGACCTCGTGGGCCTTCTCGCGGTCCGTCGCGTACTCCCCGTCGAGGTGGACCGTCATCATCGGCGTGTCCGGCGTCTTCCGGGCGTCCACCAGCTCGATGAGTCGGGGGAGCCCCTGCGTGACGTCGATTTCTGCGACGCCAGCGTAGTGAAAAGTATTCATTGTCATCTGAGTACCGGGTTCACCAATCGATTGGGCAGAAACAGTGCCCACAGGGTCCAAGGGATCAACCCGCGTCTGCTCGTAGCGGTTCTCGACGCCCTCGGCGATGTCGGTCGCCTGCTCGATGGTGACCTCGCCGGCCTCCTCGGCCTTCCGGTCTATCGCCTCGTACACCTTCGTCCTGAGTCGGCGGGGGAGCTCGGTCGCCTCCACGACCGCCTCCATGTCGTCGGTGACGTTGTCGTACTCAGTCATCGGACTCCACCCCCGGCCCGCCGGCCTTGTTGAGCCCCGGCCCGGCGTGCTCCGAGAGGTTCGTCGGCGGCTCGCGCTCGCCGAGGAACCGCTCCTTCTCCTCGTCGGAGGCGAACTCCGCGTCGACCACGCGGTCAACGATCCCCTCGACGTCGATGCCGTCCTCCTCGCCGGAGGAGACCTTCACGGGCGAGGTGCCGTCCTCGCCGAACTCGAACTGGACGATCCGGCCCGAGGTGTCCCGGACCGTGCCGTCGTACTGCGCCTCCAGCTCGGAGAGCGCGTTGATGAGCCGACGCTGGAGGTAACCGGACTTGGAGGTCCGGACCGCCGTGTCGACGAGCCCCTCGCGGCCGCCCATCGCGTGGAAGAAGAACTCCTGCGGGGTGAGCCCGCCGCGGTAGGAGTTTTCCACGAAGCCGTGCGCCTCAGAGGAGAGGTCGTTCGGTCGGTAGTGCGAGAGCGTCCGGTCCTCGTAGCCGCGGTTGATCCGCTCGCCGCGGACCGCCTGCTGGCCGACCGACCCGGCCATCTGCGTCAGGTTCAGCATCGAACCGCGGGCGCCCGAGCGCGCCATCACGACCGCCGGGTTGTCGTCGCCGAAGTGCTGGTCGGCGATCTCCCCGGCCGAGTCGCGGGCCTTCCCGAGCGTCTGCATGATCTTCATCTCGAGCGTCTCGTCGACGCCGCGGCCCGGCAGCGACTCCAGCTCGTCGGCCTCGTACGTCGCGATGAGCTCCTGAACGCGGTCGTAGGCGCTCTCGATCGCTTCGTCGACCTGCTCTTCGGCCTCCGGCGGGATCGACTCGTCGTCGATCCCGATCGAGAACCCGAAGTTCATGATCGCGCGCATCGCCAGCGACGCGATCTCGTTGATGAACACGCGGGCGCGGGTCTCGCCGTACTCCTTCGTGAGCATGTCGACGACCTCGCCGCCGAACGCGCCGACCGCGTCCTCGTCGATGGTCCCCTCTATCAGCTGTCCGTCCTCGATGACGACGCTGTCGCCGGCCGAGGAGGTAAAGGAGAGGTCGAGGTCGTCCGGGAGCAGCTCCGAGAACAGCGTCCGGCCGGTCCAGAACTCGCGGCCGTCGTCGTCGACGCCGTCCGCCTCGGGCAGTTCGTCCACGCGCGTGGCGCGGAGCAGGTCCAGCGCCTGCGTCTCCGTGAACTCGGGGTTCGAGTGGGTGAGCAGGTAGGTGCCGGAGATGTGGTCCTGGATCGCGCCGATGATGTTCCCGCCGAACCGGGGCGAGAGGATCTGCTCTTGGACGCGCATGAGGACGCGGGCCTCGGCGCGGGCCTCCTCGTTTTGGAGCGCGTGCATGTTCATCTCGTCGCCGTCGAAGTCGGCGTTGTACGGCGGGCAGACGACAGTGTTGAGCCGGAACGTCTTGTACGGCATCACCACGACCTCGTGGGCCATGATGGACATCCGGTGGAGCGACGGCTGTCGGTTGAAGATCACGATGTCGCCGTCCACGAGGTGGCGGTTCACCTCCCAGTCGGCCTCGACCTTCTCGGCGAGCTCCTCGCAGTTCTTCTCGGTCACCTTCAGCCGGCGGCCGTCGGGACGGCGCACGTAGTTCGCGCCGGGGTGGGCCTCGGGCCCGTTGCGTACGTACTGCCGCGCCTCCTCGACGTTGCGCTCGGTGACGTTGAGCGTCTGGGTCATCTCCTTGGCGACCCGGTCCGGAACGCCGACCTCGTTCAGCGAGAGGGTCGGGTCCGGCGAGATGACGGTCCGGGCGGAGAAGTTGACGCGCTTCCCGGAGAGCGAGCCGCGGAAGCGGCCCTCCTTCCCTTTCAGCCGCTGACTGAGGGTCTTGAGGGGACGGCCGGAGCGGTGTCGCGCCGGCGGTGTCCCGCTGATCTCGTTGTCGACGAAGGTTGTGACGTGGTACTGGAGCAGCTCCCAGAGGTCCTCGATGATCAGCTGCGGGGCGCCGGCCTCGCGGTTCTCCATGAACCGCTGGTTGATCCGAATGATGTCGACCAGCTTGTGGGTGAGGTCGTCCTCGGAGCGCTGGCCGTTGTCGAGCGTGATCGAGGGACGAGTGGTCACCGGCGGGACCGGGAGCACCGTCAGGATCATCCACTCGGGGCGGGAGTGCTCGGAGTCGATGCCGAGGACCTCGAGGTCCTCGTCCGGGATGTCCTCGAACCAGTCGCGGATGTCCGAGGGCATCAGCTTGTTCATGTCCTCCTCAGTGAGGTCGACGTCCAGCGCCTTCTCGATGGCGCGGCGGTCCTCCTTGCGCGGGCGGAACTCGCCGGCCATGATCTCGTTGATCCGGTCGACGGCGATGTCCGTCTTCTCGGCGAGCTCCTGCGGCGAGGTGCCCGGGTCGTCCTCCTCCTCATCGGGCTGCATCGCGGCCGCGATTCGCTCGGAGTAGTCTCCGGAGAGCACGTCCTGAACCTCGTAGTAGGTGGTCGGCTTCTCGTGTTTGATGTCCGCCTGCGGCTCGCCGCAGAACGGACACGTCGACGCCTTGCGGGCCTGCCGGACGGCGGCCTTCAGCACGTCGTGTTCGTCGTCGCCGAGCTCCTTCGCCCGCTCGTAGCGGTCGCGGAACTCGTCGCGCTGGGCGTCGTCCAAGGCGAGCCGACCGCACTCGCGGCACGTCGAGCGCAGCAGCCGCCGGATGAGCTTCGTGAAGCCCACGTGGATGACCGGCGCGGCCAGCTCGATGTGGCCGAAGTGGCCGTTACAGGAGCCGGAGTGGGAGCCGCAGGTCCGGCACTCCAGGCCGGGGTCGATGACCCCCAGTCGCGGGTCCATCAGCCCCATGTCGATCGGATAGCCGTCGTCGTCGTACGTGTCGGCCGTGATCACCTTCGTCGCGGACATGTCCCGGTACGTCTCCGGGTCCATGAGGCCGAAGTCGATCCCGCCGAGCACTTTCGGTGTTTGCATTGACATCTAAATCGCGTCCTCCAGTTCGAGTTTCGGTCGGATGCCGAGGGCGATCATCTCGTCGAGCAGCAGCTTGAACGCGTAGCTGACCTCCAGCTCGTGGATGTCGTCCTCGTCGCCCGTGACCGGGTCGTACACGCGGCGCTGCTCGCGGTCCTCGACGGCGACGAGCCCGGTCTCCGCTGAGACGTGGACCGTTTCGGCGTCAGAGGACTCCAGCAGCCGCTCGTTGAGCACCATCGACGCGCCGTGGCCGATGATCGTGTCGCGCTCCATCTCCCCGACGCGCAGCCCGCCCTCGCGGGCGCGCCCCTCGGTCGGCTGGCGCGTGAGCACCTGGACCGGCCCGCGCGAGCGGGCGTGGAGCTTGTTCGACACCATGTGGTACAGCTTGTGGTAGAAGATCGTCCCGACGAAGATCTCGGCGTCGATCTTCTCGCCGGTGACGCCGGAGTACATGACCTCCTTGCCGGAGGACTCGAAGCCGTACTCCTCCAGCTGACCGCGGAGCTCCTCCTCGTCTTCCCCCTGGAACGGCGTCCCGTCGACGCGCGAGCCGCGGAGCGAGCCGACCTTCCCGCCGAGCATCTCCAGCACGTGGCCGACCGTCATCCGCGACGGCAGCGCGTGCGGATTCATCACGAGGTCCGGGACGACCCCCTCCTCGGTGAACGGCATGTCCTCCTGGGGCGCGAGGTGGCCGACGACGCCCTTCTGTCCGTGTCGGGACGCGAACTTGTCGCCCAGTTCGGGGACGCGCTGGTCGCGCACCTTCACCTTCGAGAGCTTGGAGCCGTCCTCGCCTTCCATCAGCGTCACCGTGTCGACGACGCCCGATTCGCCCGAGCGCATCGTCACGGAGGTCTCGCGGCGCTTCTGCGGTGAGAGCCCGCCCATGTCGTCCGGCTCTTCGAGGAAGCGCGGCGGACTGGTCTTCCCGAGCAGGACGGACGACTCGTCGACCTTCGTCTCGGGGTTGACGAGGCCGTCCTCGTCGAGGTGGGTGTACGCGTCCTCGCCGCGCGCGCCGCGAACGTCCTGGTCCGGAATCTCGAAGCGGTCCTCCTGGCCGCCGGGGTACCGGCGCTCCTCGCCCTCGTAGGTCCGGAAGAAGTGCGATCGGGTGAGCGCGCGGTCGACGGAGCCCTGGTTCATCACCAGCGCGTCCTCGATGTTGAAGCCCTCGTAGGACATCACGGCGACGACGAAGTTCTGCGCCGCCGGCCGCTTGTCGAAGCTGATCTGGTCGGACGTCTGCGTCTTCACCATCGCCAGCTGCGGGTAGTGTAGGAGGTGCTGACGCGTGTCCGGCCGGATGCGGTAGTTGGCCGAGGGGAGCCCGAGCGACTGCTTCATCATCCCCGCGCCCATGGTGATCCGCGGGCTCGCGTTGTGCTCGGGGTACGGGATCATCCCCGCGCCGATGCCGAAGACGAGCTGCGGGTCGATCTCGAGGTGCGTGTGGTCCTCGGTCACGTCCTCCTCGTCGACCGCGACGAGGATGTCCTCCTCCTCCTCCGCGTCGATGAACTCGACGTAGCCGCGCTCGACGAGGTCCTCGAACTCGACGTCGCCGCGTTCGAGGGCCTCGATCTCCTCGTCGCCGAGGAGCGGCTCGCCGTTCTCGACGACGATGAGCGGGCGTCGCGCCCGCCCCGCGTCGGCGTTGACGATGACCTCGCGGGTCCGGTCTTTCACCGAGACGTTCACCATCTCCGAGACGTCGCCGCGGCGGCGCGCCTCGCGTATCTGTTCGGCGAGCTCGTCCGGGTTCTCGTGGGTGCCGACGAGGCTCCCGTTGACGTACACCTTCGCTTCGCGTTCTGCTTGTGCCATGATCAGTCGTCCGCCGTCTGTCGTTCGACGCCCTCGATGCCGGGGATCCCCTCGACACCCATCGACGCCAGTTCTCGTTTCAGCCCCTGTTCGTCCTCAACCGTCTGCGAGAGCTCCATCGCCTGCGCGAAGTTCTTCACGAGCCCGCAGTTCGGCCCCTCCGGCGTCTCGGAGGGACAGATGCGACCCCACTGGGTCGCGTGGAGGTCCCGCGCCTCGAAGTGCGGCTGCGACCGCGACAGCGGCGAGCGCAGGCGCCGCAGGTGCGAGAGCACGCCCATGTAGTCGGTCCGGTCGACGAGCTGGGAGACGCCCGAGCGGCCGCCGACCCAGTTCCCCGTCGCGATCGGGTGTTCGAGGCGCTCGGTCAGCACGTCGGAGCGGACCACCGTGTTGACGGTGAGCTGCCGGTTCCGCATGTTCGCGCGCTCCAGCTGGTACTTCACGTCGCGCGCCAGCTTGTTGAGAGCGGTCCGGAACAGGTCGCGCATCAGGTCGCCGGAGACCTTCAGGCGCTTGTTCGCGTAGTGGTCCTTGTCGTCGGCCTCGCGGCGGTCGAGAGCGAGCTCGAAGCACGCCTCGGCCATCCGGCAGAGGTAGTACGCCTTGTTGATCCGCACGTCCTCCTCGTCGACGCCCTCCTCGTGGAGGTGCGGGAGGAGGTAGCGGTCGATGACGTAGTTCGCCCGCTTGAGCTGGTAGTTCTTCCCCTGACCGCTCGCGACGCGCTCGCCGAGGGTCTCGATTGCCTCCTCGGTCGTCTGGACCGAGGCCTCCTCTAAGTTCTCCAGCATGAACTTCACGATCTCGGGGTCGTCCGAGACGCGGTGGACGATCTCCTCGTCGGATTCGAGCCCGAGCGCGCGGACGAGCGTCACGAAGTCGATGGATCCGGAGACGGAGGGGAACGACACTTCGAGCAGCCCCTCGCGGTTGCGTTCACAGAGCACTAAGGCGCGGTAGCCCCGGCGCTGGGAGAACGTCTTCGCGACCTGGATCTCGTCGCCGTACTTCGAGTCGTACTCGGCGAGGATCTTGTTCGGCGCCAGGTCCTCCGAGGTCATCAGCACGCGTTCGGAGCCGTTGACGATGAAGTAGCCGCCGGGGTCGACGGGGTCCTCGCCGATGTCGATGAGCTCCTCGTCGGAGAAGCCCGCCATGTTACACTTGTCCGAGCCGACCATGATCGGCATCCGACCGACCTTCGTCTCGGTCGTGTCGACGACCTGCTCCGGTTCGTCCTCGCCGCCGCGGACGATGGACATCTCCATGAACACGGGCGCCGAGTAGGTGATGTTGCGGAGGCGCGCCTCCTGGGGATAGAGCAGCTCCTCGGAGCCGTCGGCCTCGCGGACGCGCGGGGTGACCATCCGCACGTCGCCGAGCTCGACGTAGACGGGCTCCTGGCCCTCCTTGTCGCCGATGTCCGTCTCGATCGTCTCCTTCTCGTCGACGACTTCCTGCATGCCGCGGTCCAGGAAGTTGTTGAACGAGCGGAAGTGGTGTTCGGCGAGCCGTTCGTCGGAGAAGTATTCGCGTGAAACCACGCGTCGGTCTTGCCTGTTCATGAGACGACCAGTCGATACACGACTGCCTCGTCGGTCGTGCGGGAGTCGCGGACGATCTTCACCACGTCCCCGACCTCGGCCTCGTCGGGGAGCGCGGGATCCGTGCGTTTGATCTTCGGTAAGTTCGTTTTCTTCACGTCGTACTCCGCCAGGACCTCTTCGACCTCCTCGGGGTCGTCGAGGAGGACGTGGTCCGGGACGAGTTCGTGTTGGCTTACGTCTACCATGGGTGCTGGTGGTGGGGAGAAGCTATCACGAGATACTACAGGTAGGTATATGCGCCAGCGTCATAAGACTTACCAAGCGCCGCCGCGCGCGGCTCACGGGTCGCGGGGCGTTCGACACTCCCACACACGCGAGGTTGACACAAAAGGATATCGGAGGCAACCCCCCTGTCACCGGACCCCATCCTCGTCGGCGATGACAAGCCTTATTTGCCAGACAGGGATACGAACTGGTACGACAAGCCCGGATGGTGTAGTGGCCCATCATACGACCCTGTCACGGTCGTGACGCGGGTTCAAATCCCGCTCCGGGCGTCCCCGGTTTCGGGGCGCTGTCGCTTGGTTGCCCGGATGGTGTAGTGGCCCATCATACGACCCTGTCACGGTCGTGACGCGGGTTCAAATCCCGCTCCGGGCGTTTCTGCTGTCGCAATTGCGAGCGAGGAGCGGTAGCGACGAGCGAGTACCGCGACAGCAGAAACCGTCGAAGGGATTTGAGTCAGGGAGTGAAGCGAGCGTAGCGAGCGGAACGACCGGGGTTCAAATCCCGCTCCGGGCGTTTCTGTCGACGCCGACTACGAGCGAGGAGCGATAGCGACGAGCGAGTCCGGCGTCGACCCATCTTCCGGGCTACAGGTCCAGTTCCGCCCGCAGGTCGTCGACGAGGGACTCGGTCTTCGCGTCCGGGTCCTCGTCGGTGTCGACCGGGGGGCGCCCGTCGTACGTCTCGTGGACCATCGAGACCCCCTCGGCGAGCGTGTCGAGGCCGTATCCGCCCTCCAGCACGTACGCGTGGGCGGCGCCGGCGTCATCGGCGAGCGTCCGGATCCGGTCGGTCAACAGCGCGTACCCCTCCGAGGAGACGCGCATCCGCGAGATGGGGTCGTGGCGGTGCGCGTCGAACCCCGCCGAGACGATCAGCAGGTCGGGGTCGAACCGATCGATCGCAGGCCCGATCCCCTCGTCGACGGCGTAGAGGTAGTCGGCGTCGCCGGCACCGGCCGCCAGCGGGAGGTTCACGGTCGTCCCGTCGCCGTCTCCCTCGCCGGTCTCGTCGAGGTCCCCCGTGTCCGGGTAGAGGCCGTCCTCGTGGATCGACGCGTAGAGGACGTCGCCGCGGTCGTAGAAGATGTCCTGCGTGCCGTTCCCGTGGTGCACGTCCCAGTCGAAGATCGCGACGCGGTCAGCGAGGTCCTCGTCAAGGGCGGTCTGGGCCGCGACGGCGGCGTTGTTGAAGAAGCAGAACCCCATCGCGTCGTCGGTGACGGCGTGGTGGCCCGGCGGGCGGCCGATCGCGAACGGGGTCTGCCGCGCGGTCGAGCCGTCGAGCGCCGCGCGGGCGGCCCACTGGGCGAGCCCGGCCGAGGTGAGCGCCGCGTCCCACGTCCCGTCGCTGGCAACGGTGTCGGGGTCCCAGCTGCCGCCGCCGTCTGCGACGAACGACTCCAGTTCGTCGACGTAATCGGGGTCGTGAACGGCCGAGACGGCCGCCTTCGCCGCGGGATCGGCCTCGACGTACTCGACGCCGTGCCGCTTCGCGAGACCGCGGCGGATCGCGCGGAGTCGGTCCGGGTTCTCCGGGTGTCGCTCGCCGGTGTCGTGGTCGAGACACCGCTCGCTGTAGCCAAACTGCATCTACTCGAACAACGCGAAGTACGTCTCGATGTCCTCGGCCTGTACGGTCCGTCGGTCCGCGTGCCGGGCCAGCGTCGCGGCCGCGCTCGCGACGTTGTCGGCGTAGTCTTCCAAAATGTCGGCCAGCGCGACGCGCGCGTCGACGCCGACCCGATAGCGGTCGTCGATCCGGAGTCGAGCGATCCGGTCGATGGGCGCGACCGGGAGCGTGAGATCCTCCCGGCCGACGACCTGCTCGACGCCGAAGTCCGCGGCCATCAGCGTCTTCCGGCCGTCCGCGGTCGCCTGCTCGGCCGCGTCGACGGCGAGCTCGGCGCCGTGCGATTGGATCCGTCGCGCGAGCTCCTCGGCGGCGTCCGCGCTGACGCGGAGTTCCCCCGCGTTCCGCCGGATGATCCCGTCGACCGGCGCGAACGGTAACTCGACACTCATACACACAGTCGCGTCCGTGTGTCGTATAACGCTTTCCGTTACCCGCTTTGCCGCCGGATCCGGACGGGCCGCCGCGGCGGTCGGGCGCGTCAGAAGACGTCGTCGGCGTCGATGGTCCCGTCGCGCTCCGGGCCGCGGACGGTTATCTCCTCGCCGAGCCGGAGGCTCGCGTCGGTGTCGACCGATTTCGTCTGCTGTCCGTCGTCGAGCACGACCGGGTCCCCGGTCTGGACGACCGTGCCGGTGAACTCGACGGCGCCGTCCGATCGCTCCGCCGCCGCGGTCGCCGCGCCGCCGCTCGCACCGCTCCCTTCCTCGTCGCCGGCCTCACCGGCGACGGCCTCGGCCGCCGCCTTCTTTCCGTCATCGGAGAAGGCACCGAGGCCGGTTTCGTTCGACCCGCCGCCGTCTCCGTCGCCCCCGGTGCTTCCGGCCCCGGACGCGCCGCCCGCGACGCCGGCCGCCGCGTCGCTCCCCTCGTCGAGGACGGAGACGGTCGAGCGCCAGTTCGCGGACGCCTCGAGGTCGTCCTGCCAGCCGTCCTGGATCTCGACGTCGGTGAAGACGACCCGGTCGGCCAGTTCGATCTCGCGGTCGGCCTTGTCGCCCCACAGCGCGACGCGGACCTCGCCGGTCTCGTCTTTGATCCGGACGTTGCGGACCTGTCCCTCGCTGCCGTCGTCGCGGTCGAACGTCCGCTTCGGGTCGGTCTCGATGACGCCGCCCCCGATGTCGACGGTCTGGCCGATCTCGAGGTCGGCGATGTCGGTGGTCTCCGGGACGTACTCGACGTCCTCGTCGACGCGCTCGACCGTGCCGCGGTCGCCGACGTGGAGCTCCAGGTCGCCGTCGCGCTCGCGGACGTAGCCGTCGCCGACCTCGACGACCTCGCCCGCCGCGAACTCCTCGGCGAGGTCGGCCTTCCCGTCCCAGAGCGTGACGCGCACGCGCCCCGTCTCGTCGCCGAGCGTGAGGTTGGCGACGCGTCCCTCGCTGCCGTCGTCGCGGTCGAACGTCCGGATCGAGTCGGTGTCTAACACCTGCCCCACGAGGTCCACGTCGGACGCCCCGAGCGTCAGGTCCTCGACGCGGTAGGTGTCGAGCACTTGGACGTCGACCTCGGCGTCCTCGTCCGGCTCGACCTTGTCCGCGCTCACTTCGAGGCCGCTGTACCCCTCCTTGGGACGGCCCATGACGCGGAGGACCTGCCCGACTTCGAGCTCCTCCTCGGCCGCCGCGGCCATGTCGTCCCACAGTGCGACCCGGACGGAGCCGGAGGCGTCGGCGACATCGACGTTACACACGCGACCCTCCTCCGCGTCCTCGTCGTCGCGCTCGAAGGTCCGGATCTCGCCGATGGCTGTCACCTTGCCGAGGAACTTCACTTCGTTCATCCCCGGTTCGATGTCGGCGATGGTGTCGGCCTCCTCGTCGCGCAGTTCGTGTGCGATGAGCATCGCGGCGGTCTCCTCGTCCGCGAGCCCGCCCATCTGCTCGACCTTGTCCTCGACGGCGGCCTCGAACTCCTCGAACTCGACGTCGGTGTCGAGGTCCTCGTACACCTCCTCTATGGCGCCCATACTCGTCCCTCCGTGGTCGACGGGTTCGCGCATAAGCGTTGCCGTTGGCCGGGGGTCGCGCCGGACACCCCCCGGTCGGCACGGGGACCGGAGCGGGTCGCGGTCGCGGCTCGAAAGCGTCTCATGGGCGTTCATGGGTCCCGTCGATACAAAAGGTGTTCATCCGGCACGGGGAGTATGCGGACCGCAGGCACGCGGCCGCCGGACCGTAACCGTCTTAAGTTCCACCGCGATACGTAGAGATGAGTCCTGGTAGGGTAGTGGACTATCCTCTTGGCTTGCGGAGCCAGGGACCGGAGTTCAAATCTCCGTCAGGACGTTTTCGGACAAACCAAACGGCGAGCGTAGCGAGCCGTGCGTGTGTCCGAAAACTCCGCGAAGATTTGAGCAGGAAAGTCGCAGCGGCCGAGCGAAGCGAGGCCGAACGGCTTTCCGAGTTCAAATCTCCGTCAGGACGCTCACTTTGCGGCTGCCTCACTTCGTTCGGCAGCGGCTGCGTTCGGTCCCGACGTGCCCGACGCTTGTTTCACTCGCGTCGGACTCCGTCGAGACGTTTCGGCCACACCAAACGACGGGCGCAGTGGAGAGTATGTCGCCCCCGCGACTGGGGCTCAGAACCGGTCACCCTCACTCCACGGGCGATCTGACCGAGCTGTTAATCGTGCGGGTGGAACCGCTCCATCGCTCGGCGGACCCCGTCGGTGGCGCCGATGAACGTCACGCTGTCGCCCATTTCGAGGACGCTGTCGGCCGAGGGAACGCGGTTCTCGCCGTCGCGGCTGATCACGGCGACGAAGGTGTCGTCCGGGATCCGCGCGTTGAGGTCGCGGATGCTCTTCCCCGCCAATTCGCGAGAGGTCACCTCAACCTCCTGAACGTCGTGGCTGTCGCCGAGCTCGTTCATCCAGTGGGTGAGCGCGGGGCGTTCTATCTCGTCGTCGATGGCCGCCGCGGTCGCCGTCGTGGCGTCGATGCCGGTGACGCCGATGCTGTCGAAGGCGTCGACGTTGTCCGGGTCGTTCACCCGTGAGTAGACGGACTCAACGTCGAACTTGGTGATGGCGAGCTGGCACGCGAGGAGATTGATGTCGTCGTCGGCCGTCGTCGTGATGAACCGCTTCGCGTCGTCGATGTCGGCGGCGCGAAGCGCCTCCGTGTCACTGCCGTCCCCCTCGTAGACGGTGAACCCCTCTGCGCGCGCCCGTTCGGCGACGTCCGGGTCCGTCTCGACGACGACGACGTACTCGCCCCTGTTCTCCAGTCGCGTGGCGAGCGCCTGACCGACCCGGCCCCCGCCGATGATTATCGTGCGCATTGGTGACACTCCGAGAAACTCTCCGATCTGCCGCGCGAACCCCGCCTCGACGAGGACCGTCGCGAAGATGACCGCGAACACCGTGCCGACGAGCAGTTCGCCGGCGGCGATGCTGCCAGCGAGCTCCAACTCGATGGCGAACAGCGTCGCCACGCTCGCCGGGATGATCCCCCGCGGCCCGACGGTCGCGATGAACAGGCGCTCCGGGCGGGTGAACCGCTCGACGCCGAACGTCGCGAGGAACGCACCGAGGGGTCGCAAGACGAGCATGATGACGGCGACGATCGCGATCACGCCGACCCCGAGGCCGGCGATCGCCTCGACGTCGATCAGCGCGGCGAGCGAGATGAAGACGAAGGATAAGACGATCGTGGTGGTGTTCTCCGCGAACGTCTCTATCTCCTCGCGGTTGTCGATCCCGAGGTTCCCGAGGAGGGTCCCGCTCGTCGCCGCCGCCGCGATGCCCGCCTCCGCGGCGACGGCCTCGGCGGCCGCGAACGAGCCGATCGCGGCCGACAGCACGAGGAACTGCGACGCCTGTACGTCGCGTTCGGGGACGATGTCGCTGTCCAGTAACAGGTAGATGATCCCCGTGGCGAGCAGCCCCGCGGCGACCCCGACGCCGAACCGCTGGAGGAACGAGAGCACCGTCGCGGGGACGCCGAGGTCATCGAGCAGCAGCGTCTCGAAGATGACGACCGCGACGATCGCGGCCGTCACGTCGTTGACGATCCCCTCCGTCTCCAGCGCGGTCGCGACGTGGTCCCGCACCCGGACCACGTTGAGGATCGGCGTGATGACGGTCGGGCCGGTCGCCACCAGCAGCGCGCCGATCAGCAGCGCGATCTCCCACGTGCCGTCCGTGAACGCGCGGACCGCCGCCGCGGTGCCGAGGAACATCACGACCGCGCTGATCGTCACCAGCCGGAGCGACACCGTCGACGCGCGGCGGATCCGGTCGATCCGGAGCGCGAACGCCCCCTCGAAGACGATGATCGCGACACTGAGTCCGACGATGATCTCCAGCCCCTCACCGAACGTCTCCAGCGTGACGAGGCCGAGCAGCTCGGGTCCGAGCACCACGCCGATTGCGAGGTAGAAGATGACGCTCGGCACCCGGAGCCGGTGAGCGAGCAGCTGGACCGCGAGCCCCGAGACGAGAATCACCGCGATCACTGGGAGTAGACTACTGGACACGTCGATCGACAGTACGACCCCCCACGTGGTTAGTGTACTGGTGGATCCGCCGACGCCGAGCGGAGTGGCGGAGACCGGCCACGACATTGGTTTCCACACACGGGAAACTATTAATCCGGTTCCGTCACACGGTGAACGTACGCCCGGTCGGTCCCCACCGCCGGGTCGAATCCATGACCGTCCGCGACCCCATTCCGACGTTCGCCCCCCGCTGGAGCGTCCGGAAACGGGTCCGCGGGCCGGTCGCCGCTCTCCTCGGTGCCGTCGCCGCGTGACCCCGACGCGGGGGCGGCCCGCTCGCTGCCGACGCGAGCGACCGCTTCTACCGGACTGCTCTCGACACCGATCCGTCGCCCTCCGACCGCGCGGTGCGGTCTCCGGCGGCCGAACTGACGCCGACCGCGAGGCGCACGCCTCGCACCACACCCCAATCCGACGATGACAGCAGATCGACCCCCCTCCAGACGCATGGTTCGCCCCGACCTGTACGCGTGCCCGCACCCGACCGAGTCCCTCCCGTCGCTCGGCGCGACGATCGCCTTGGCGGCGCTGCCGGCCGTGGTGGTCGGGGTCCTCGCGTTTCCGATCGCGGCCGCGGTCGCGCTGGCGGCCCTCGCCGGCGCGGTCGTCGGCGCGGCGCTCCACCGACGGTATCCGAGCGCGGTCGGCCGGACGCTCCGCCTCCCGGCCGACGACGCGAGCATCCGAGAGACCTGACCGACCCCACTGACGCACGAACCCTCCGCCTCCCGCTGACGCTCCGCCCTCCCCCGAGCCGTTCGCGGAACTCGACATTTATCACTCGCCGCCACCGACCGCGACGCGTGAGCGACCGCGACTCGGAGGCACGGAGCGACCGCGGGGACGCCGTCCATCGCGATCGCGTCGTCGCCGGCGCCGCGCTGTTCAACGAGGGGCATCCCCTCGCGGCGCGTCACGTCTGGGAAGCGGCGGGGGCGTCGATCGATGACGGCGGCGGGGAAGACGCAGAGCGACCGGAGGACGCCGAGCGACTGCTTCGGGGGCTGACCGCGACCGCGACGGCGACGCACCGCGCGACCGACGGCGACGAGCCGGGCGCTTCCGAGCGCGCGGCGGACGCCGTCACGGCGCTGACGGCGGACTCCGACTCGCTGGGGGTCGCGATGGCCCCCGTCCGGGAGTGGGCTGAGCGGCTCGCCGAGGCGCCAGAGGCGACGGGGCCGGCGACGCCGCCGCGGATCCGCGTCGACGGCGAGACGCCGACGTTCGGCGATCTGTCGCTCGGGGCGGTGGGTCTCGCGGTGCCGGCGCTCGCGGCGACGGGCGAGCCGGGCGACGCGGCGACGCTCGCGACCGCGGCCGAGTTCGCGTCCGCGGAGCGCGGGACCGGGCGGACCAAGTTCGCCGAACTGCTGCTCGCGTACCTGCGGACGCCGGACGCGCGGCCGCAGGTGGCCGCGCGACTGGGCGACCACGTGGAGCGAGAAGAGCGGAAGCGGCGGGACGTGGAGGACCTGTTCTAGCGGCGCGGTCCGGCGCGAGGGCGGCCGGCGGCGGCCGCTCAGGCGTCGTCGCTCGGCGCGTCCGGGTCAGCCGGGAAGTTGGGCTCAGCGGGCGCGTCGGCGGCGTCCGCGCCGGCGGCGTAGCGGCCGCCGTTCGTCTCGGTGTCGCGGTCCGGCTTGGGTTCGCCCTCGAAGGTATAGTCGCCCGAGTTGTCCGCGGGGTCGTAGCCCAGCGCCTCGCGGGCTCGCTCGATGGAGTAGTAGCGCCGGTCGTTGTCCGAGATGCCGTACACGACCTCGTAGCCGTACGTCGCCCGGAGACAGCGGTCGAACAGGTGCGCGCAGTCGCGGTGCGAGAGCCACATCGCCTGCCCCCGCTCGTACTCGCGGGGCGGGTGGTCCTTGGTGAGGTTCCCGATGCGGACGCAGACGACGCTCATGTCGAACTCGTCGTGGTAGAAGCGGCCGAGCGACTCGCCGGCCGCCTTCGAGACGCCGTAGAGGTTGCCGGGGCGCGGGAGTTCGCTCCCGTCGAGCCGGTACTCGTCTTCGGGGCGGTACAGGTCGGGCGTCCGCTCGTCGGTCTCGTAGCCGCCGACGGCGTGGTTCGAGGAGGCGAACGCGAACTTCTCGACGCCGGCCTCGGCGGCGGCGCGCATCACGACCTGCGTCCCGTCGATGTTGTTCCGGAGGACGGAGTCCCACGGCGCCGTCTTCCGCGGGTCGCCGGCGAGGTGGATCACCGCGCCGACGTCGGCGATCGCCTCGCGGACGGCGCGCTCGTCGGTGATGTCGGCGACGTACCGGTCGGCGTCGGTGACCCCGTCGGGCACCTTCGCCGCCGGGAGCGGCTCGCGGTCGAGGAGCCGCCAGTCGTAGTCGTCGCCGATACCGCGGAGGATGGCCTGTCCCACCCGTCCGCCGGCGCCCGTCAGCAGTACCGGCTCGTCCATTCGACTCTACGTGGGCGGGAGAACGGCATATATGACACGGTTCGACCGGTACGCCCGAATGCCGGCCGCGAGGCCGGGGTCACGAGAGGAAAACGGGGACGAGCGGTCGGGAGGGCGCGCCTATAGCTTCTGCCGCGAGACCTTGACGCCGGTGGGGGTGACGATGATCTGGTCGTCGCCCTTCTGGACGATGTCGCCGTCGACCTCCTGGACGACCTGCCGGAGCTCGTCGTAGACGTGTTCTATCGTCCGGTCCGACGTGGAGTGGCGGGTGATGTCGGCGATGACGAAGTCGCCGTCGTACACCGCGTCCTTGATCGGGATGACGTCGCTCTGGTCGGCGATCTCCGCGAAGTGTACCTGCGTGTCCGTTTCCGCGTGCGCGTCGGCGAAGTCGTCCGCGTCGAGTTCGACGTAGTCGTCGACGGAGCGGCTCCCACCCCCGCCGAGGATCTTGCTCATGATGCCCATACACACCACACGACGAGGTCGGACATTAGTTCTTACGTCAGACGCACCCCCCGGCGAGCGGACGCGGCCTCAGTCGAGTCGCTCCTGCCACTCTTGGACCTGCGAGAGCAGCTCCACCGGGGGCGTCTCCGCGACGTCGACGTCGCTCAGCTCCTCGATCACGGCGCGGGTCTCGGCGTCGAGCCGCTCGGCCGCCTCGGCGTCGGATCCGGTCGCTGCGGTCTTCGCAGCGCCGCCGGAGCCGCCGGATTCGACCGACGTGTCCGCGGAATTGCCTCCGTTCCGACGCGCGTTCGAGGGCTGGGCGTCCGCTCCCGTTTCCCCGTCGGCGTCGGACGCGTCCGAGAACGACCCGGACGAGAGGTCGAACACGACCTGCTGGGTGCCGCCTTCGCCGTCGCCGCCGGCGCCCCTGCGGCTCCCGTTTCTCCCGGTCCGCGAGCCGCGGGCCTCGATCGCCTTCTCCTCGCGGAGCCGGTCGAGGACCTCGTCCGAGCGGGAGACGACGGGGTCCGGGACGCCGGCGAGGTCGGCGACGTGGACGCCGTACGAGCGGTTGGTCGGGCCGTCCCGGACGGTGCGGAGGAACGTCACCTCGCCGTCGCGCTCGTCGACGGCGACGTGGACGTTCTCGACGCGCGGAAGGTGGTCGGCGAGCGTCGTCAGCTCGTGGTAGTGGGTGGCGAAAAGGGTGCGCGCGCGGACCTCGTTGTGGAGGTACTCGGTCGCGGCCCACGCGATGGAGATGCCGTCGTAGGTGGCGGTGCCGCGGCCGACCTCGTCGAGGATGACCAGCGAGTCCTCGGTGGCCGAGTGGAGGATGTTCGACAGCTCCTGCATCTCCACCATGAACGTCGATCGACCCTGCGCCAGCTCGTCGAGCGCGCCGACGCGCGTGTAGATGCCGTCGACGAGCCCCACCTCGGCGGCTCGCGCGGGGACGAACGAGCCCGCCTGCGCGAGCAGCTGGATCAGCGCAGCCTGCCGCATGTACGTCGACTTGCCGCTCATGTTCGGGCCAGTGACGATGAGGAAGCCGCGGTCGGCGTCGAGCCGCAGGTCGTTCGGGACGAAGTCGGTCGTCCCCTCGACGACGGGGTGGCGGCCGGCCTCCACGTCGAGCCGGCGCTCCGTCGTCAGCTCCGGGCGCGTCCAGTCGCGACGCGCGGCATGGGTCGCAAGCGAGGCGAGCGCGTCGAGTTCGGCGACGGCGCGCCCGGCGTCCTGAAGCAGTTCCGCGCGCTCGGCGACGCGCTCGCGGAGCTCCTCGAACAGCTCGTACTCCAGCTCGCCGCGGGCCTCCTCCAGGCGGAGGACCTCCCGCTCCTTCTCCGCGAGCTCGTCGGTGACGAACCGCTTCGAGTTCTTCAGCGTCTTGATCTCGCGGTAGTGCTCGGGCACCTGATCGGCGACCGACTTGCCGACCTGAATGTAGTAGCCGTCCGTCTTGTTGCGGTCGACGGTGACGTGGCTGAGCCCGTGCTCTCGCTTCTCGCGCTCCGCGAGCCCGTCGAGCCACGAGTTCACGCCCTCGTGGCGGTCGATCAGGTCGTCGAGTTCGTCGTCGTAGCCGCGCTTCAGGAGTCCGCCGCTCGTCTTCGCCTTGGGCGGATCCTCGGCGAGGGCGTCGGCGAGCTCTTCCCGGAGCGCGGCCGCGCGGTCGCGGTCGACCCTACCGAGCACGGCGGCCGCGGGTGAGTCGGCGAGGGCGGTGTCGTCGAGCGCGTCCGCGAGGGCGGGCAGCAGCGCGAGCGTGTCGCGGATCGAGAGCAGTTCGCGCGCGCCCGCGCTCCCGCTCGTCGTGCGCGCCGCGAGCCGTTCGAGGTCGTACGCGTCGCCGAGCACCTCGCGGAGCCGGTCGCGCGCGAGCGCCGCGGACGCCAGCGCCTCGACCGCGTCGAGCCGGTCGTCGAGCGTCTCGCGGTCACGTCGCGGCCGGGTGAGCCACTCGCGGAGTAGCCGCCCGCCGGCGGCCGTGAGTGTGTGGTCCACCGTGTCGAACAGCGAGCCGTCGGCGTCGCCCCGCATCGTCTCCGTGATCTCGAGGTTGCGCTGCGTGGTCGCGTCCACGTCGACGCGGTCGTCCGCGCCGTACGCCGTCAGGCGCGTCATCGAGGCGAGCACGCCCGCCCCCGTCTCCTCGACGTACGAGAGGACCGCGCCCGCGGCGCGGACGGCGAGCGTCGAGTCGAGCCCGACGCTGTCGGTCGTCTCGCGGCCGAACTGCTCGCGCACCGCGTGTTCCGCGCGCCCGGCCGCGAACGCCTCCGCGTCGAAGGCGGTGACGCGCCCCGAGAGGTCCTCGCGGACCGCGCTGAGGAGGCCGTCGTCGTTGCGGACCCGCGGCCCGGGCAGCACCTCGGCCGGGTCGAACCGGTAGAGTTCGGCGCGCAGGTCGCCGCCGTCGTCGACCGTCGTGGCCAAGAATCGTCCCGTGGTCACGTCGGCGAACGCGAGCCCGTAGGGGCCGTCGGCATCGGCGTCCGCGGTCGCGCCGGTCGCGCCCTCCTCCCGCACCACGGCCGCGAGGTAGCGCGCGTCGTCGTCGCTCGTCTCCAACACCGTGCCCGGCGTGACGACGCGGACGATCTCGCGGGCGTGGTCGCCGTCCTCGGTCTCGTACTGGTCGGCGACCGCGACCCGGTAGCCGCGCTCGACCAAGGCGTTCACGTACGGCGTCAGCTCCGAGAGGGGCACGCCCGCCATCGGGTACGACGAGCCGTGGGAGGACTTCTGCGAGATCGACAGATCGAGCTCGTCGGCGACCAGCTCGGCGTCGTCAGCGAAGAACTCGTAGAAGTCGCCGCACTGCATCGCGAGGACGTCCGCGTCCGTCTCCGCCTTGAGATCGAGGAACTCCCCGACGATCCCCGTTGCCATATGTCCGTACTCCCGCCGTGCGCGGCTAAAACCCTGCGGGTGTCAGCGCGATCGTTCCGGTCGGGTCCGCGGGGAGAAGGGTCGTCACCCGAGCCGGTTCCGCTTCGTCGACGTCCGGTGGACGAGCCCGGACGCGCCGAACACGAGCGCGAAGAGCGCCGCGTACGCGTACCCGGAGACCGCGGCGAACGGGGCGGTCCCGGTCCACCCCGCCGTCGCCAGCAGTCCGCAGACGACCGCGAGCCCCGCGTAGTACTCGGCCCAGAGGATCTCGTTCTCCGAGACGATCTCCAGGTACACCTCCAGCTGTCGGCTCTCCTCGGTAAGCGACACCAGCCCCCGGTCCGACTCGTAGTCGATGAACCCGCTCGCGGCGAGCTTCGGCAGGTGCGACTGGTGGAGCGCGGTGTACACGCGCTTGCGCTGCTTGTACGTCACCGCCGGAATCTCGACGTCGTTCTCCCACGCGGCCAGCTGCTCGGCGATGTCCCTGACGCGCGCCTCTGTGCCGTTTGTTTTCAGGTACTTGATCACGTTGCGACGCCGCCGATTGCTCAGCGCGGTGAACACCTCGTCGCGCGAGGGGCCCTCACCGTCGGTGTCCGACGACGCCGCTTGCTTGGCGAGTTGTGGTGTCATAGCTCATACATGCCGAATGAGAGTACGGTTATCATGGGAGGATATATCACTTCGCATTGTACCCACTAGAGCCGGTCCCCGGAAGATTCGCCCGAACAGAAGCGTACACACTCGCCGTACTTCGGGCGTTCTTGACGTCTCCGACACAGTTCATCACATCGATACAAGTGGATTTGTCCGGCGCTGTAACGATGTTGTGGGCCGGAGAGCCCGCGTCGGACGCGGTAGGCGGCGCATACATAGGTCGGTGCGTCGCGTTCGGACCAGCATGAACGTGTCACGAGACTCGGTCGTCGGTCGCCTCCGGCAGCCCGCGCGCGCCGTCGTCGGTCGCCTCCGGCAGCCGGAGTACACCGGTGCGAACCGGTGTCTCCCCTGTACGGCCGTCAACGTCGGCATCGCGGCGGCCGGGGCGGGAGCGGTGGCCGCGGTGGGCGCGCCGCTACTCGGGGCGGTCGGGTTCGGCGGCGCGCTCGGAGCCATCTGGCTCCGCGGGTACCTCGTTCCCGGGACGCCGGAACTCACGAAGCGCTACCTCCCGGAGCGGGCGCTCGCGCTGTTCGGCAAGGCGCCCGGCAACGCCGAGCCCCGCGGGCTGGGCGTCGGTGAGGTAGACCCCGAAACGTACCTCCTCGACGCGGGCGTCCTCGTCGAGACGCCCGCAGGCGACGACTTCGCGTTCGCCCCCGACTTCGCCGCGTCGTGGCGGGCGGCGGCCGAGGACGGGGCGGGAGCGACGCCCGACGAGGGGAGACGGACCGACCGCGACGACCTCGCGGCGCTCGCGGCGCTCACCGGACTCGACCGGCACGAACTCTCAATCGACTGGCGGGGCGGCGCGGGGTTCGCGTACGCCGGCGAGGAGCGGATCGGTCACTGGGAGTCGCGGCCGGCGTTCCGGGCCGACGCCGCGGCCGACCGCGTGCTGACGGGGCTCGACGGCGACTGGGCGGATCGCCCGCTCGCCGAGCGGAGCGCGGTCCTCGGCGCCCTCCGGCTGTTCGTCGCGGAGTGTCCGTCGTGCGCCGGGGACGTGGCGCTCGAAGAGCGCGTCGTCGAGTCCTGCTGTTCCAGCTACGACGTGGTCGCCGGTCGCTGTGCGGGCTGTGACGCGCGGGTGTTCGAACTGCGACTGCCGGCGTCGCTCGCGGCCGCGAGCGAGTAGGAAGCCGAGGGAGGTCGGACGAGTCGAGAGGAATGGACGGTCAGTTTTCGGGGAGTGGGTTTCCGGGAAGTCGCGTCGGAGAGGCCTCAGTGTAGCCGCAGCTGTCGCAATACCGAGAAGCGGTTGACCCACAGCTGGGCGGCGCTGGCGGCGGCGAAGGCGCCGAGCGCGAGGCTGGTCCACAGCATGGGGTCGACCGCCGACACGAGCGGGACGTCGAGGAGCGCGGCGAGCACGACGAGCAGCGATCCCACCGCCAGCGCGCGGTACAGCTCCGACCACGTCGCGCCGCCGGGCGCGAGAATCTCCGTGTACAGGCGCACGTCGCGTGCGCGTCGAGAGAGTTCGAGCGTCTGCGACTCGCGGTCGTACGTTATCACGCCCGCCTCGGCCAGCTTCGGGAGGTGCGTCTGGACCAGCGACGTGTACACGCTCTCGCGACAGCGCTTCGGGGGCGGGGTCTCCCCCGTCTCGCGGCGCGCGACGAGCGTCGACAGCTCGTTGACCGAGACCGTCCCGCCGACGGAGCTGAGCTGTTCGATCGCGCGCCGTCGGCGCTCGTTCGCGAGGATGGCGTACACCTGTTCGGCCGGAAGCACGTCGTTTCGGAGTTTCATGGAGATGGGGGCCGGGCGGCCGCGCCCGGCGGCGCCCGAGTTCTGCTACTTCCTGCGTCTGACGGGGGTATATGTATGGGCTGGCTACCCGGGGGGACCGCCGATCGGGTGCGGGAGGTACGGGTCGCCTGCCGGGTTCGACCCGCCGAGTACGGTGTCCGTGCGGCGATCTGGGGTGTGGGTATGAATCGCATGCGGTCGCGATCCGCCACGGTAGGGGCGCCGGACCGCCCGTCGAACGCGACATTTGACCGGTGGCGTGAAGGCTTCTACCGGCTGGAATCGGTCGTTCGACGGTGACGTGGGAGCGCGTAACTAGGTGGGTGTCCCTCGGAGGGGAAAGTAACCGATTCGGTCAGCCCAGCGCGGACGGGGGGCGAGTCGGAGGAGACACCATGAGCAAAGACACAAACGACAAAATCGGACTCTCGCGGCGCAAGGTGCTCGCGGGCCTCGGCGCGGTCGGCGTCGCGTCCGCGGGCGCGGGACTCGGTACCACGGCGTACTTCAACGACACCGAGTCGTTCGACGGGAACACCCTCACCGCGGGCGAGCTGGACCTGAAGCTGGACTACAAGTCGACGTACCTCGGCGGCCCCGGGCGCCTAGACGACATCGAGGCGATGGGGTACCCTGACGTCGAGGACCTCGGCGACGGGCGCTACCTGCTCGACCAGACGCCCGCGCCCGGAGAGGGGCAGAGCTGGGAGGACTACGTGACCGGCGAGATCGACTTCTGTTCACCGGCGATGGACGAGTTCCTCGTCAACGGCGACGGGATCCCGGTGTTCACGCTCGACGACGTGAAGCCCGGCGACTCCGGCGAGGTGACGATCAGCCTCCACATCTGTGACAACCCCGCGTACGTCTACCTCGCGGGCGAGCTAACCCAGGCGGAGAACGGGCAGTCCGAGCCCGAGGCGGACGCGGACGACACGCCCGACCAGGGCGACCTCGCCGACGCCATCGAGGTCTGCGTCTGGTACGACGAGGACTGCGACAACGTGTACGAGCCCACGGGCACGGGCGAGCGGCAGGAGCTTGAGGTCGCCTTGGTCAGCGACACCTCCGGCTCGATGAGCGGCGCGAACCTCTCGGCGCTACAGGCGGCCGCAACGAGCTTCGTCGGTAACCTCTCGTCGCCGGACGAGGCCGCCGCGATCTCGTTCGCGAGCGGCGCGTCGCTGGACCAGAAGCTGACGACCACCTACCAAGACGTCATCAACGCGATCAACAACTACACCGCGTCCGGCAGCACGAACGTCGCGGGCGGGATCAACGTCGCACAGACCGAGCTCACGAGCGGCACGAACGCGACGCCCGGCGCCTCGAAGGTCATGATCGTCTTGACCGACGGCTTCGAGAACGTCGGCGACGCTCGGACGGCCGCCACCGCGGCCAAGAACGCCGGCACGCGTATCTTCGGGATCGGGCTCGGCAACAACGTCGACGCCAGCCTCGTCCAGGACATCTCGTCGTCGCCCGGCGACGCGTTCCTCGCGCCCGACCCGGCCGACCTCGACACGGTCTACGCCGAGATCGCGCAGATCGTCTTAGCGGGCGAACAGAAGATCCTCTCCGGCACGATGAGCGAGGTCTTCGCGGAGCTGGCCGACGGCGAGGCGCTCGACGGCAACCGGCAGGAGGAGGGTCGGCAGCCGTACCCCGGCGCGACCACCCAGTGCATCGGCTTCGAGTGGGCGCTCCCGGCGGATGTCGGCAACGAGATCCAGACCGACTCCGTGAGCTTCGATCTCGCCGTCTACGCCGAGCAGTCGCGGCACAACGACAACCCGCAGGTGGCGTTCAACAGGACCGACGTGAACAGCACCAGCCCCGGTCCCGCCCCCAACGGCACCGGTAACGTGAGCAATCCGAACTAGCTCCTCGGAGCGACGCGGCCCCGGACGACGAGACACGTCCGGTTCCCGGCTCGGCGCCTTCGGGCGGCCGACGCGGCGGTTCACGACCGCCGCCGGGAGTTCCCTTCGGGGATGATACACAATGAACGACGACAAAATCGGACTATCGCGGCGCAAGATGCTGGTCGGACTCGGTGCGGTCGGCGTGGCCTCCGCGGGCGCAGGCCTCGGCACCACGGCGTACTTCAACGACACCGAGACGTTCGAAGACAACACGCTGACGGCCGGCTCGCTCGACCTGCGCGTGCTGTACGAGGCCTCCTACGACAGCGACGGTGCGGTCGAGAACATGGCGGACAGCGCCATGGGTACGCAGGACGGCGACCCCGCCGGGATGTTCTACGATCTCGACGACGTGAAGCCCGGCGACTCCGGCGAGGTGAAGTTCTGCTTCGAGATCGTCGACAACCCCTCGTACATGTGGGCGTGCGGTGACCTCTCGCAGGCGGAGAACGGCATCAACGAACCCGAATCGGCCGTCGACAGCACGCCCGATCTCGGCGAACTCGGCGACTCGATTATGGCGAGTCTCGCCTACTGTGACGAGGACGGTGAACCCCTCGCGGACGGAGAGATCGTCTCCGGCTCGCTCGTCGATGTCATCGCGGCAATCTCCAACGGCGCGGCCCTCGACGGCGACGGGATGGCCGGCCTCGTTCCCGGCGAGCAGGCGGAGTACGCCGACGTGGTCGAGCCCGAGGAGGGCGAGGCGTTCATCACCGGCCCGTGCGTATGCCTCTCGTGGGAAATCCCGACGAGCGTCGGCAACGAGGTTCAGTCGGACTCGCTGACGATGGAGTTCGAGTTCCACGCGGTCCAGTCGCGCCACAACGACGGCACGGCGAACCCGTGTGAACCCTCTATCACGACTACGACCGGCGAGGGCTTCGCCAAGCAGCAGGAGTTCGCCACCGAACAGGAGACCTCGTTCGCTCGCGGCCGCTTCGGTGGTCAGAACACGTGGGAAGTCGCGGTCGGCCCCGACGTCGGGAGCGCCAGCACGGCCGACTACAGCTGGTCGTCCGGTAGCACGGTCCCGTTCAGCTACACCTACGACGGCAGCGCCAACGCCTCGTTCACCCTTGACGGCGTGAACGTGGCCAGCACGATTCCCGCCCCCAGCGGGAAGCTCGGCATCACGACGAAGGCCGACGAGGCAACCGTCGCCGTGACAGACCTCGGACTGGACCTAGACGGCACCCCGGTGTCGCTCAGCGGTCCCGACGCGATCTCCGCGTCGAACGACGACGACGGTTCCGACCGCGATGTCACCTACCTCGTGTTCGACACCGACGCCGCGGACGTCGCGAACGCATTCACCATCAGCGGTAACGTGACGGTCACGCTGCAGGGCGACTACGATCTGACAGCCGAGGAGGGAGTCGCCTTCGACATCAGCGTCGAATAAGACCGAAACGAGCGCGCGACTTCCGTCTGAAACGGGCGGGCGGAGCGTAGCGCACCCGACCGCGGCGGTCGCGGTCCTCCCACATGGCGTACGACGGTTCGACTCCGTCGGTGGGACTCCCTTCGGGGATTCACAATCATGCCAGACAACGACAACATCGACTCCATCGGACTGTCGCGGCGGACCGTGCTGGCCGGCCTCGGCGCGGTCGGCGTGGCCTCGGCTGGCGCCGGTCTCGGTACCACGGCGTACTTCAACGACACCGAGTCGTTCGACGGGAACACCCTCACCGCGGGCCAGCTGGACCTGCTCGTCGACTGGCAACAGACCTACGACTTCGGCGAGGGCAACCAGTTCGTCAGCGCGCACCCGGACCACGACGGCGACGGCGAGCAGTCGATCGAGATCGACGGCGAGGTGTTCACGTACAGCGACTTCCCGGACGAGGACGACGAGGACAGCAACGGCGCGAACCTCCCGATCCTGGACTGCGAGACCATCCCGCCGCTGTCGGAGGCGGACTTCGGCACGGACCCCGTCACGGGCGAGGTGATGAAGACGCTGGTCCGGCTCACCGACGTGAAGCCCGGCGACTCCGGCGAGATCACCTTCTCGCTCCACCTCTGTGACAACCCCGGCTACATCTGGATGCAGGCGGCCAACGTCGACGACGACGGCGGCACCGAAACCGAACCGGAACTGATCGTCGACCCGGATAACCTCGGCGACCTCGGCGACGCCATTGAGGCGAAGCTCTGGTACGACGAGGACTGCGACAACGTGTACGACGGCGCGGAGCCGGTCGACATCATGCTCACGCTGGACTTCTCGGGGTCGATGCTGTACGATCAGTTCGACGGCGTGGTGAGCGAGGACAACATCACGGTGGGCGGGACCACCTACGACGAGACCACGAAGATCGACCTCGTCGAGCTCGGCACCCGCCAGTTCGTCGACTACCTCGAGTCGCAGGGGTCGGACGTCCAGGTCGGCGTCACGTACTTCGACGGCGAGGGGAGCGGCGACACCGAGCCTAGGACCGGGCTCCTCCAGCCGCTGACGGCCGACCTCGACGATGTCGACGACGCGCTCGACGGGCTCCGGAAGAAGCTCGCGAACGTCGTCAGCGGGACGAACAACGACCCCGACATCGACGACAGCGACGCGGACCCGTTCTCGAACGCGAGCGGCATCGCGACGGGGACGTACATCGGCGAGGGCGTCAACGACGCGCAGGCCGAACTCGACGCGAACGGCCGCGGCGGCGTCGAGTTCCGGAACATCGTCCTCTCCGACGGGGAGTCGTTCAACGGGACCGGCAGCACCCAGTTCGCCGACCCCGTGGACGCGGCCGACGACGCCCGCGCGGCGTCGCCGAACCCCGCGACGAACGTGTACACCATCTCCGTCGGCAGCGCGAACGACGCGGTGCTGTCGTCGATGGCCGGCCCCGCGGGGGGGCCGGGCGGCGATCCGTCATTCTTCAACGACGTCGACGACCCGCTCGTCATTCCCTCGGTGTTCGGGAACCTCGCGGCACAGACTGGACAGGAGAAGATCATCATCGATGGCTCGCTCGCGGACGTGCTCGACGAGCTCGAGAGCGGCGACGGAATCCCGCTCGATGGGAACCGCGCGACGCCGTACGGGGAGCTGGCCGACCCGGCCGACGACGAGAACCGCGACCCGTTCGCGGGCGACGGCGTGATGCACTGCGTCGCGCTCGAATGGGAGCTGCCGATCGGCGTGGGCAACGAGGTTCAGGGCGACGCGCTCGGCTTCGACCTCGGCTTCTACACCGAGCAGGCGCGCCACAACGACGGCGCGGGGGTTCAGTCGGCCTGAGAGCGCGTCTCGGACCGCGTCGCGGCGTCGGCGGGCGGGAACGAAGGTCTGTTGCCGATCGGCCGACCGCGGGCGGGTACGGCGTCCGTACCGCCCGGAACGGTCACCGGTCCGGGCGGGTAGGGCGCGCATACATACGAGCGTCGTGAGAGTAGGAAGGGTATCGACGATACGGCCGTTCGGAGCCGCGACGACACACAATGACACAGAAAGAATCGGGACTCACGCGGCGGGAGGCACTCGCGGGCGCCGGAGCCGTCGGCTTCGCGGCCCTCGGGGCCGCCTCCGGACGACCGACGGGAACGGACAACTGGGACGAGTACACGAACTACACGTACGCTCAGACGGACACGCCGTTCAATCTGCTCGTCGGGTGGCGGCGCACGGAGAACGGGACGCTCGTTGATTCGAGCGCGGTCGGCGCGGTCGACGACGTCGGAGCGGTCGGCGTCCGGCTCGTCGACGTGGGCAACGCGCTGCCGCACGATTACGGCACCGCGAGCGTCGGGCTCCGGCTCGAAGATCCGGAGGACACCGCCCGCGTGTGGCTGCGGATCGACCCGCACCTCGACGGCGCCGACGCCGCGAGCGCCGCGCTCGCGGAGCGCGTCACGCTCACGGTCCGGCAGGACACCGGGATATTCGGCATCGGTAGCTGCGGCGGCGCCGAAGGCGAGTTCGCGAGCGCCGGGGAGCTGATCGCCGACGAGACGTTCGCGGACATCGACGGCTCCGCGCTCGCGGACGGGATCGAACTGCGCCCCGGGCTCCTCGGCGACGGCTGCCTCGCCCCGGGCGAACAGCGCTGCCTGACCTTCGCGTGGGAGTTCGACAGCGAGGGCGGCAACGCCGGACAGGGCGGCGCGGTCGACTTCCTCGTGGAGTTCGCCGCCGACGAGTGCGGCGCCGAGGGGAACCCCTTCGACGGGAACGTAGCGGCCGGGGGCGGCGGCGCCGGAGGCGACGCATGAGCCCCGACGACGGCGGGCGGCGCCCGAGCGGGCTAAGCCGACGACGGCTGCTCGCCGGGATCGGCGGCGTCGGCGCGGTCGGCATGGCGAGCGGCATGGGCACGGGCGCGTACCTCGCCGATCGGGAGACGTTCCCGGGCAATGTCTTCGGCGCCGGCGAGGTCGGACTGACGGTCGATGGGGACCCCACCGACGGGACCGTCTCGCTCGGCCCGCTGACCGTCGATCGGACGACGTTCGACGAGCGTCCCGGACCCGAGACGTTTGACGTGGGGGCGTCGGCGAACCCGGTACGGGTGTGGCTCGCGACCCCCTGTCCGGACGGCGATCGCCTCGGGAACGCCCTAGAGGTCGATGTCGTCGTCGACGGCGAATCCGTGACCGGCGGGTACCGCCCCCTCGCCGAGGTCGAGCGCGACCTCGCGACCGGGGTGCGGATCGACGCCCGGTGTCTCGGGCCCGACGACGACCCGGTCGCCGTCGAGGTGTTCCCGTACCTCCCGGCGGACTCGCCCGACGTGGGCGGCGCGGCGACCGACCTGACGTTCCGGGTGTACGCGGAGCAGTGCCGCCACGTCGCCGAGGCGGACGCGGCGAGGTCGAACCCCTTCGTAGAGACCGAGTGCGCGTCCGCGTGCGTCCCCTGCGAGGACGAGAACGGCGTCGCGGTCGGCTCGCTCACGCTCCGGTACCTCGGCGACGACCCGGCGACCGTGGTCGTCGTCGCCACCGGCGGCGGCGCGGGCGGTCGAGGCACCGCCGGGACGACCGTGTTCGACGGCGAGGTGACTCCGGACGGGACTTTCGTGGTCGACGGGACCGCCGCGCCGACCAACGGCGACCCGGGCTGGATCGGCCCCAACATCTACCTCGACGACGGCAGGACGGGCACCGACCCCGAGACCGACGCCGACGGTACTGGCGGAAACGGCGGCGGCAGCAGAGGAAACGGAAATGGCGGCAACGGCGGCGGCCACGCGGGCGTCAACATCCACACGAGCTGTTCGGTTCCGCTCCGGGTCGGCGACGTCTACGGCGGGCTGTACGAGATCGCCGCGGCCGCGACCACGGGCGGTGAGCCGCTGTGCGGCACGGAGGAGAACTGATGACCAAACTACTCACATCACCACGGACGAAGCGCGCGGCGAACGTACTCGGGATCGTCCTGCTGATCGCCCTCGTCGCACCGTTCGCGGTGTACGCGGCGCCGGAGGTCGTCGGCGCGGACGAGAGCTTCGTCGTGCTCACGGCGAGCATGACGCCCGCCATCGCGCCGGGCGACGTGGTGATCGTCGCCGAGCGCGACCCGACTGCGATCGCCGAGGGCGACGTGATCACGTTCGTCCGCGGCACGAGCGACGTGCCGGTGACGCACCGCGTGATCGACGTGGTCGACGAGGCCGGCACGCTCGCGTTCGAGACGATGGGCGACGCCAACGAGGGGCCGGATCCGGGGCTCGTCCCCGCCGGGAGCCTCGTCGGCGCCGTGACGCTGACGATCCCGTACGTCGGGTACGTGATCCAGTTCGCGGGGACGCGAGTGGGGTTCGTCGCGCTGGTCCTGTTCCCGTTCGGGCTGCTCGCCGCGACGGAGATCTGGTCTATCGTCTGGGGCCGCGACGGATCTGAATCGCAACCCTCGATGACCGTCGATCCGGTCGACCCCGTCGACGAACCCGGCGACGGAGACGGGGCGACGGCCGGACTCGATCCGGTAGTCGGGCCCGACCCGGCGGCTGGACCCGGTCCCGCGGCCGAAATCGTGACGGCGCAGGCGACGGAGGAGGCGAGCGGTTCCGGGGGCGTCTCGGTCGACGCCGTCGGCGGCGCGGCGGCGGTGCTCGCCGCGTTCGCCCCGTACGCGGTGTACGTCGCGTTCGAGCTCCGGACCGCCGTCGCGATATCGGTCGCGATCGGCGTGTCGACGCTGCTGCTCGGGGCGCTCGCCGCGTGGGTGCCCGCCAGCGGTGTCTTGGACCGCAGCGGTGGAACGCCGGATCCGGCTGTCGAGACGGACGCAAGCGGACCGACGACAGACGCGATGCGTAACGGAGACTCCCCCGAGTCCGACGGGGGCGCGTCCGAGCCGAACGACACCGTCGACTCGGCGGCGGTCGCCGCCGGGGCGGAGACGACGGCGGCCGAGGACGGGGCCGAGCCGGCGTCGACGCCCGGGTCGACACCGGTCTCACGTCCCGAGGCCGCCGGGGAGGGCGACTGATGGCCGCGAACCGTGGGCTCGTCGCGCTCGTCGCGCTGGCGGTCCTCGTGTGGGGCGTCGCGTTCGCCGGAGGGGCCACGGTCGCCGTCCTCTCGGCGAGCGTCGACGTGACCGCGACGTTCGAAACCCCGGACGAACTGAACCAGATCAACGAGACCTCGACCAACGGCAGCCAGACCAACGAGACCGCCGATGTCGATCTCACCGCGGTGGCCGTCGAGAACGGGACGAGCGACCCTGACGGAGACGGCGCCGGACTGGACCAGAATGTCTCGGCGCCCGTTGGGAGCAACGTTTCGGCGCCCGCTGGGAGCAACGTCTCGGCGCCCACTGGCGGCAACGTCTCGGCGCCCACTGGCGGCAACGTCTCGGCGCCCACTGGCGGCAACGTCTCGGCGCCCACTGGCGGCAACGTCTCGGCGCCTACCGAAGAGAACGTCTCGGAACCCACCGCGGACACCAACGCCTCGGTCCCGGTAACCGACTCGGCGACAGCCGAAGCGGATCAGTCGGGGAACGAAACGGCAACCGTGGAAAACGAGGATAGTCCGTCTGAAACGCCGGACACCACGGATTCCGATACGGCTGACGCTGCGAACGAGAGCGCGTCGAGCCCGGCCGTGACATCCGCAGACACGGACAGCAACGAGTCTGACCCGGCCGTGACATCCGCAGACACGGACAGCAACGAGTCCGACCCGGCCGTGACATCCTCGGGCACCGACGACACGTCGAACACCGACGACAGCACGTCTGACGCACAGAGTTCGGAGACCAACGCGAAGACTCTGACAGACGATGACGACACGTCGAACACCGACGACACGTCGAACACCGACGACAGCACGTCTGACGCGCAGAGGTCGGAGACCGACGCGACGAGCCAGACGGACGATGACGACGCGTCGGAGCCGTCCGAACCGTCGCCGGAGCCGCCGGAGAACACGACCGAGCCGACGGCGAACGGATCGGCCAGCGCGGGGGACGCGACCGGCGCCGCCGCTTCGCCGAGCACGGTCGATGCCGTCGCGGCGGAGACCGACCGGTGACTTCGATTCGACCGCGGGGCGGATCGTGAACGTGGACGTACCGATTCGACCGCGACGGAGCGGAGTTCGAGGCGGCGGTCCGTCTTGCGCGCCCGGCACCAAGCTCGCAGTACTCCTGCTCCTCGTCGCGCTGTTTCTGTTGGTGCTTATTTCCGGTCTCGCTCACGGCCTGGGGTGAACTCGGCTTCGCCTCGGAGGGGTAGGTAGTTCCCAGCGCGTGGGGGCGTCCCTCGGAGTTATGACCCGGAGCGGCGTACCGTCGCGTACGAATGGTCGCACTCGACGCCTACGCGTTCGTGTTCGTCGCCGGGTTGATCACGGCGCTGGCGACCGGGATCGGCGCGCTGCCGTTCTTCTTCTTCGAGACGATCAGCGACCGCGGGAACGTGGCGCTGTGGGGGTTCGCGTCGGGGATCATGCTCTCCGCGTCGCTGTTCGGGCTGATCCAAGAGGGGCTCGCGGAGGGGACAGCGGTTGAGATCGGCGTCGGGATGCTCGCGGGCGTCGTCCTCGTCGTCATCGCGCACGAGGTCCTGGCGGACGCCGAGATTGATCCGCGGGAGTACGAGGAGGCCGACTTCAAGAAGCTGATCCTGATCCTCGGCGTGCTGACGGTCCACAGCTTTCCGGAGGGGATCGCGGTCGGCGTCTCCTTCGCCGACCTCGGGCTGGAGGGCGGGACCGCGCTGTTCGGCTTCACCGTCCCGCTGCTCGCCGTGTTCATGACCGTCGCCATCTCGATCCACAACGTCCCCGAGGGGACCGCCATCTCGATCCCGCTGCGGGCGATGGGCGTCTCGAAGTGGAAGATGGTGTGGTGGTCGGTGTTCTCAAGTCTCCCGCAGCCGATCGGCGCTGTGATCGCGTTCGCGTTCGTCCGGTACGCCCGCGAGTTTCTCCCGTACGGCTTCGGCTTCGCGGCGGGCGCGATGATCTACCTCGTCCTGTCGGAGTTCGTCCCCGAGGCGCTCGAAACGGGCGCCGACCTCCCGCGCGGCGGCAAACCGGTCCTCGTCGGCGGCGTCGCGCTCGGCGTCGCGCTTATGATCCCGCTCGCGTACCTGTGAGTTCCGGCGGCGGGGTCCGTCACTCCTCGCCCAACGCCGTGGGATTGACCGCGCCCGGGCCCTCTCCCACGTCGTAACCGCGTCGGACCGCTTCGGTCATCCCGGCGACCGCGGCGTCGACCGCGTCGCGGAGCGGCTCCCCTCTCGCCAGTCGCGCGGCGATCGCGCTCGACAGCGCGCAGCCGGAACCGTGCGTCGCCTCGGTGTCGATCCGCGGCGTCTCGAAGCGGTCGACGGTCGGCGCGACGCGTTCCGGGGCACTACCACCCGCGTCGTCGGCCCGGACGAGGGTGTCGACGACAGCGTCCCTCTCGGCGGATTCGCCGTCGAGGTGCCCGCCCTTCACCAGCGCCGCGTCGGCGCCGAGCGCGACGAGCTCGCGGCCCGCGCGCTCGGCATCGGCGGGGGTGTCGACCGGCGCGTCGGTCAGCACCGCGGCCTCGTCGGCGTTCGGCGTGACGAGCGTCGCGTCCGCGATCAGCCCCTCGTAGGCGTCCTCCGCGGCGGGCGAGAGCAGGCGATCCCCGGTCGCCGCGACCATCACGGGGTCGACGACGAGCGGGGCGTCCGTCTCCGCGACCAGTTCAGTCACTTGCTCGACGGTCTCGGCGGTCGCCAGCATCCCCGTCTTGATCGCCCCGACGGCGAAGTCGTCGGCGACCGCCGCGTACTGGCTCGCGACGTGATCGGCGGGGAGGGGGTGAACGTCCTCGACGCCGCGGGTGTTCTGCGCGGTCGTCGCCGTCACGACTGATGTGCCGAGGACGCCGTGCGCGCGCATCGCGGTCAGGTCCGCTTGGATCCCCGCCCCGCCGCCGCTGTCGCTGCCGGCGATCGTCAGCGCGACCGGCGGCTCGACCGGCTCGTACTCGGACATAGGCGTGATACAACCTAGTGGTATTAATTAGTGGTGCTCTTCCCGCTCGGCCGAGCTACCGGGTTCCTCGGACGGCGAACGGTCGGTGCCTCACCGCGACGACGAACGGATTCAGGTCCCCTCGACGAGCCGTTCGAGCTGCTCGGGCGGGACGGCGCCGCGCGCCGCGTACCCGTCGTATGCGAAGGTCGGCACGCCGGTAATCCCCTCCCGCTGCGCCTCGGTGAACCGCTCGCGGACGGTCTCGCGGAGCGTCTCGTCGTCGAGGGCCGACCGCACCTCGTCGGCCTCGGCGCCCGCGTCGACGGCGAGTTCGGCTAGGAGGTCGGCGTCGCCGATGTCCTCACCGTCCTCCCAGAGCGCGGCGAAGACCGCCTCGTCGAAGGCGAGCCACGTCTCGTAGTCGTGGTGTTCACGGAGGTAGTACGAGACGATCTGGGCGGGGAGCGAGTCGACATCCTCGGCGATGTCGAGGTCCATCTCCACGCCGTAGTCGTCGGCGAGCCGGCGGACGTTCTGTTTCGCCTGTTCGAAGTACTCGTCGTCTTTCCCGTCGTCGACGGAGTGGTCGATCGTCCCGTCCGGGCGGCGCTTCTGGCTCCGCAGGTCGAACGGGCGCCAGTCGATCGCGAGCTCCTCGTCGCGGTTCTCTTGATACTGTGAGAGGGACTGACGACCCAGATAACAGAACGGGCAGACGTAGTCCGAGTACACCGTGATGGTCTGTCGGTCGGCGCTCATGGACGGGCGTAACGCCCGGCGATACAAAACGGTGTGTTCGGCGGCGGTCGAGGGGGTCAGTCGCTCGCGTTCGGCTCCGACGGCGGCTGGTCGTCCTCCGGGCCGTCGCGCGGGACTCCGGGGTCGGACCGCGGTTCGACCAGCCGGTACGCGAGCGCCACCGAGCCGAACGCGAGCGCGAACCCGGCGACGACGTCGGTGAGCCAGTGGATGCCGAGGTACATCGTCGCGACCACGACCGACAGCGAGAGCGGGACCGCGACCGGCGTCCACCGGGGGTACTCCTCGTGGGTCAGCACCGCGAACGTCCCGACGGTGACCGACAGCGAGGTGTGAAGCGACGGGAAGACGTTCGAGTTCACGTTCACCTCGCTCGTCAGCGCCATCACGTCGGGCTGCGTGGTGAACAGCAGCGGCGTCACCATGTCGGGCATCACGTTCCGCGGGCCGTGGGCGAACACCGCCGTGTACAGCACCAGCCCGATCCCGTAGTTGAGCGCGTACGCGACGAGGACGCGGCTGAACGTCGTTGTCCGGGGGAGCGCGAGGTACGCGACCGGCGGGAACGCGAGCAGGAACGCGTAGCCGTACACGTACACCCACGAGAAGTAGGCGGTCAGCGCGGGGGTCGCGAACGTCGCCTGAACCCACGCGACGAACCCGCCCTCCAGCCCGTAAATGAACGCCGTCGCCTGAAGGCCGAACAGCCTGGAGACGTCCAGTAGCGGGGGGCGCCCGACGGCGCTGGCGATCAGCACCGCGCAGACGACAGCGACGGCCCGACGCGCGTCCCAGAGCCGGTCGCGGAGCCCGCTCCACGTCTCGCGGAGCCGGGCGGGGCCGATCACCGCGACGCTCGCGACGACCAGCATCGCCACGACCCACGCCACGACCGACGTGAGGACCGAGAGGAACGGCGTCATCGCCCCCGCGAGAGCAGCCGCCCCTCGCCGTCGAACCGGTACCCGATTTCCCGGAGCGCCTCGCGGGCGGCCGCGACATCCAGCGACCCACCGTCGTCGAAGAACGGGTGGACTGGGTCGCTCCCGTCGGCCCACGCCACCGACTCCGGAACATCAGCCGAGGACGCCGCGAGCGGCGAGGTCGCCGCCCGCGCGTAGCCGTCGAAGGCGCCGTCGACGATCGCGGTCTTATCGATCAGCCGAGCGATCACCGCCCGGAACCGGGGGTTCGACAGCGGGCTCCGGCGCACGTTGTACCCGACGTGGTAGAACGCCGCCGACCGCCCGCTCACGAGCCGGGCGTCAGCCGAGCGACCGATCCGCGGGACCGACTCGGGCCCGAGGTTCGAGACGGTGGCGTCCGCGAGTCCCTCGGCGACCGACTCCACGGCCGAGATGTCCGACGGCAGGACCTCGATGCGGAGCCGGTCGAAGGCGGGCTTCCCGTGGTATCGGGACGGGATCCCCGCTCGCGGGTCAGCGGTCTCCCCGGACGCGTCCGCGTCGCCCTCGGGCGTCGACCGGACGAGGAAGTGGTCGGGGTTCCGCTCGAAGGCGACCGACTCCCCGGCGGTCGCCTCGACGAACCGGAGCGGCCCGCTCCCGACGGGGTCGGGGTTGTTCGAGACGATCGCCTCCGTGGTCTCGAAGTCGAACTCGAAGCCGGCGATCGTCGCCGCGCCGGTCCGCTCCGACCAGACGTGTTCCGGGAGGATCGGCACCCGGAGCGCCCTGGCGGCGACCGTCTCGTTCACGTCGGCCACGGTGAGTCGGACCGTCGACTCGCCGCGGGCGCGCGCCCCCTCGACGACGGAACTCCGGCCGCGGAACCGGGGGGTCGGAACCGGGGTCTCGACGTTCCCGAGGGAGGTGTCGCGGAGGAACGCGTAGGTGAACGCCACGTCGCTCGCCGTCACGGGCTCGCCGTCGTGCCACCGGGCCTCTCGGAGCGTGACGTCGAGCGTGGTCTCGTCGACCCGTTCCCAGCCGGTCGCCAGCCACGGGAAGAACTCGTCACCGTCCGCGCGGACGAGGGGGTCGTACAACAGACCCGTGAACGTGCCGTGGTTCCGGTATTCGGCGGCGATCGGGTTCCAGTTCTCCGTGATCCGGTCGTCGGTCGTCACGAGCCGGATGGCGTCCCCCGTCGCGTCGGCGGCGGCCGCGTCGGTCGTCGTCTCGACGCCGCCCGCCGACGCGTTCGTCGCGGAACCGCCGCCTCCCGAGCCGTCGGCGGCGACGTCGTCGAGTTCGAGGAGCCCGGTGACGGAGAGCGGCTGTCGGTCCTCCGTCCAGCCGTCGAACCGGCTCTCTTGGACGGCGGTGAGCGCGTCGGGGAACGCGACGACGGAGAAGGGCTGAAGCTCGCACACCGTCTCTTGGAGGGCGTCGACGGCGTCGTCGCGGTCGCGGCCGGCCGCCCGGCGCTGCCGTTCGAGCAGGTCGTCGACGGCCATCTCCGTGAGGCCGAAGGGGTTCTGCCACCCCGACTCCGCGACGAACCGCGAATGGGTCAGCCCGTACAGCGCGTCGGGGTCGAACGGCTCCGTCTCCACGAACTGCCCGACGTAGAGGTCGAAGTTCTGGTTGATGAGCACCTTCCGCCAGAGGTCGGTCTGTCCGACGGTGTTGAGCCGGACATCGATGCCGACGGCGGTCAGGTGCTCTTCGAGCTGTCTGGCGATGCGGATCCCGTTGGGGTCGGCGTCCGCCGGCGTGGCGTTGATCTCGAGGGTCAGCTGCTCGGGGGGATCGCGGCCGGCGATGTTCTCCGTGCGACCGAGACAGCCGGCGCTGGCGGCCGCGAGGCCGAGCCCTGCGAGCGCCGCCCGTCGACTGATCGATCGCGTCATTCGGACGTTTCCACCTGTTTTCAGCCGCTCGGTATATCTCTTCTGTGCCGTCGTCGCGCCGAGAGCGGTCGCACCGACGCCGTCGGGCCGCCCGAGCGCCGAGGCGAGCCGCCTCAGATGGCGTTCGGCAGCGGGAGCGCCAGCTCGGCGAGGAGCCCCGCGCGTGGGGGATAAGGGCGGGCGGAACCGCAACCCGAGCGCCGTGAAGTCAACGAGGAATCCGGTACCAAATCCGGCGACTGCGGCGAGGAGTCCGGCGACGGCTGCGAAGAGTCCGGCGACGGCGGCGGTCCGGTTCATGCGCCGCACCTGTACGTCTGAAAACAAACCGGGGCGTGTCGGACCGCGGCGCTATCGGTGGGTGCCTAGCGCCGGTCCCCCGTCACCACGTCTCGACGACGCCGTCGCGGACGTCCTCGGCGCACCCCTCGCAGTCGGGGTGACCCGACTCGAAGCAGGCCGGACGGCCCTCGGCGTCGACCGGGACGGTCCGGCGCTCCGCGTGGCGGCGGCAGACGATGCGCGCCGCGCCGGACTCGTCGGTCGGGAGGTCGAACCGCGCTGCGGCCGCCGCGTCGCCCTCGGGGTCATCGCGCCCCTCGGCGTAGGCGCGTTTTGCCTCCTCGAACTGTTTGCCCGCCTTGCGGAGCTGCTGGCGGATCACGCGTTCGAGCCGGTCGTCCATACCCGCCGTTTCGGCGCGGCGGATATAGGTCCGTTGGCGGCGCGGGACGCAGGCGCCGCGACGGCGCAAATCTTGAGGGACCGCCGCCCCGGGAAACCTTGATGAGACGGCCGAGCGATCGCTCGGGTATGTCCGACGACTGTATCTTCTGTTCGATCGTCGCCGGCGACATCCCGGCGCGCACCGTCTACGAGACCGATTCCGTGCTGGCGTTCCTCGACGCGAACCCGCTCGCGCGCGGACATACGCTCGTGATCCCTAAGTCGCACGCGCACCACGTCGGCGACCTCGACGCCGACCTCGCGAGCGACCTGTTCGGCGCGGCCGCGTCGCTCACGCCGGAGATTCAAGCGGCCGTCGGCGCCGACGGGGCCAACGTCGGCGTCAACGACGGCGAGGCGGCCGGGCAGGAGATCCCGCACGTCCACGTTCACGTTGTCCCGCGCTTCGAGGGCGACGGCGGCGCGGCGATCCACGCGGTCGCCGGCGGGCGGCCGGACCTCTCCGACGACGAACTCGACGCGGTCGCCGACGAGGTCGCGGCCGCGATAGACGGGTAACGACGGCGAGGGAAGTAGCGCCGGCGCGACCCGCCGCCCGAGTTCGCGATTCTTAAGAACGCCCTCCGGCGAGGCCGGCGTATGAACGCGACGACGCTCGCGCTGGTCGGGGCGACCGGCGGCGCGGGGACGACGCGGACCGCTGTCGAGCTGGCGGCGATGGGCGCGCGCGACGGCGCCGACGTGGCCGTCGTCGACGCCGCGTTCACGACGCAGGGACTCTCCGAGTACGTGAGCGGGCGCATCGACCCCGACCTCACGGCGCTCCTCACGGACGACTCGGACGCGGCGCTGTCGGCGGCGGCGTATCCGGTCATCGGGACCGGCGGGGACAGCGGGCGGACCGCGGACGGCGAGCGCGACGCGCTGGACCTCCCGGGACGGGTCGACGCGATACCCGCGCGAGCGCCGTTCGAGCGCCTCGCGCGTGCGAAGACGGCGGAGGCCGCCCGGAAGCTGGAGCGGCGGATCGGCGAGGCGGCGACGACGTACGACGCGGTGGTCGTCGACGCCGCGCCGGTCGGGTCGAACGAGGCCGTCGCGGCCGCGACGACGGTCGACCGCGCGGTCGCGGTCAGGCCGGCGACGGTCCACGGGCGCGACGCGGCCCAGCGGCTCCGCGGCCGGATCGCCGACGTCGGCGGGAGCCTCGACGCGACGCTCGCGATCGAGCGACCGGGGAGCGGTGACGGCGAGGAGGGCGACGGGGTCGTCCGCGTGCCGGCGACCGATCCCGAGGTGGCGGCCGCGCCGACCGCGGCTAGAGGGGATGACGCGTACGGTCGGGCGATCGCGACCGCGTACGAGGCGGCGTTCGACGCGACGCTCGACGTGGAGTTTCCGGAACCGAGCCTCGTCGAGCGGTTCGCGCCCTGACGCGGAGCGGAAAGACGGGATCGGCGCTCAGCGGAGGCCGTCGGTGGAGCCGAGCGCGTCGCCGAGGGGGTCGTCGGCGCCGAGTCCGTCTCCCAGCGGCGCGGAGCCGGCGACCTGCGCGTCGACCGCCTCCGCGACGGGCTCGACCGGGTCGTGCGTCTCGACGTACGTCGCCAGCGCGAAGTCCGCCTCGTCGCCGCCGGTGAGCGCGACGGCCTCGCTGCGGGGGGTCCGGCCGGCGAGCCAGTCGCGGACGATGTCACGTGCGGTGGGTGAGAGCGGACAGACGCCCGCGACGCCGCAGCGGTGGAGCGCCTTCGCGGCCGTCATCGGGCTGACGCCCGCCTCACGCGCCGCGTCGCCGACGCTCCGGCCGGCGGTGTAGGCGTCGACGAGCGTGGCGGTCGCCTCTGGCGTACACGGGAGCGACTCGGCGTGGTCCGACAGGCGGTCGACGAGCGGCGTCTCCGTGTCGTCGGCGAGGGCGACTCCGCGATCGCGCTGGCGCGAGGTCACCTCGACCCCCGCCGCGATCTCCGACAGCGTCATGCGGATTCGTGTCTCGCACGAAATATTAAAACCACCGTACCGCGGCGCGGTCGCCGCCGCGATCACCGACCGATAACCGGTCGGTTCGGCGGCGCCGATCCGGCCGATCGACCGCCGATTCGCCCGGGTTTAAGTAAGGCTTCGGGCCGGAGTTCGACGTGTGATGAGTGACGCACGCTCGACCCGCGTTCGTTCGCCCCGTACAGATACCGACGACGTCGCGACGACGGACCGCTCGGCGACCGCCGACGGTGCCGCGACCGCGGACCGCACAGCGGCCGCCGAGGGGTCCGAGACCGCGTCCGCCGCCGAGACCGGAAACCGCGAGACGTGTCCCGAGTGCGGCGGCCGCACGCGCGTCGACGGCGCGGAGCGCGTCTGCGCCGACTGCGGGCTGGTCGTGGACGCCGACCGGATCGACCACGGCCCCGAGTGGCGGTCGTTCGACGACGAGGACACGGATCCGAAACGCACCGGCGCGCCGCTGACGCGGTCCCGCCACGACCGCGGGCTCTCGACGGAGATCGGCCGGTCGACCAAGGTGAAGGGGCGCAAGCGCCGCCGGCTCGCCCGGATGCGGACCCAGCACAACCGCGCGCAGATCTCGACGAAGCGCGACCGCAACAAGGTGTACGCGTACACCGAGATCCGGCGGCTCACCGGCGTCATGGGCCTGCCCGATAGCGTCCGCGACGCCGCCTGTGCGCTGTTCGACTCCGCGCAGGAGGAGAGCCTGCTCCGCGGGCGCTCGCTGGAGGGCTTCGCGGCCGCCTGCGTCTACGTCGCCTGCCGGACGGCCGACGTGTCCCGCACGGTCGGCGAGGTGTGCGCCGAGGCGAAGGCGACGGAGGACGAGCACCAGGCCGCCTTCGACGCGATGAACCGCGAACTCGGCCTGCCGATCGCGCCCAGCGGTCCCGCGGAGTACCTCCCGCGGTTCGCGAGCGACCTCGGCTGCGATCCCGCCGTCGAGCGTCGGGCGGGCGAGCTGGCCGAGCGCGCCGTCGAGGAAGGGATCGCCAACGGCCGAAACCCGGTCGGCGTCGCGGCCGCCTGTCTGTACACCGCGGCCCGGGAGCTCGACGCGGAGTGTACGCAGCAGGCGGCCGCGGACGTGGCCGGCGTGACGCCGGTGACCGTCCGGCGGACCTACGTCGACCTGACGGAGGAGTAAGTCGGAGAAGCGCCGACGGGCGACCCGTCGGCCGTGACGATCCGCCGGGCGGGCGCGGCGGCGTCAGCGGGGACCGGCCGCCCCGAGAGGGAGCTGGCGACCGGCGGCTGATAGCGGACAGGCGGTGTGGAGGGCAGGGAGGGCACCCCGACCGTCCGGCGGGCGTCACGCATCTGGATCGACGTGCGGGGGATAATTCTACGTTAGCTATTGACAGTACGGATAGACCGAACAGAGCGGTTGGGTCGGACGACTCGCGGTTTGCGTGTCGACCGTTTCGTCTGGGCCGCCCTGCTACCGCCCGTCGAGCTTGTGCTTGAACGCGAAGAAGACCCGGCGACCGGTCTCGGTGAGTCGGACCGTGTCGGAGCGCCCGATGTCCTCGAGATCGACGTAGCCGCGCTCCCGCAGCGGCGAGAGGACGTGCGTCTCTAAGGCGCGGTACTTCGCCGTCCGGCTCTCCCCCGCCTCGCGGAGGAACGACAGCTCGCGCTCGCGCGCCCACTCGATCAGGTTCCACTTGTCGGTGGTCAGGTTCCCCTCGGCGCGGTCGTGGAGCCGACCGAGCACCGCGACCTGGTCGGTCGTTGGGGCGTCCATGGGGTAGATCGGGAGGTCGACCGTGCGCTCGATGCCCGTCGTGAGCGGTTCCTCGCGCCGGTCGTGGCGGTGGCGCTCCGGCTCGACGCTGTAGGGCCGCGCGCCGACAATCATACAGGCGAGCGCGACGCCGACCGCGGCGATCCGCGGTCCGGTCGAGACGTTCCCGAAGAGCCGGTCGCCGTCCTCGGCGCTCGCCCGGTGGCGGGCGGCGACGGTCGTCGTCACGCCGAGCACGTCGTACACGTCCGCGTGGGCGACGGGGATCGCGCGGACCTCGGCGAACTCGGCGACCGCCGCCCACGCGTCGCGCTGGTAGGCCGTGAGCCCGTCGGGATCGATGCGGATGTCACCGGGGTCGACCGCCTGCGCGGCGTCGAAGTCAACGTCGCCGCGGGCGGCGTCGCGGTCCGGGGCGTCGACGAGGAGGTACGCGACGTCGGCGCCGTGGCGGCGGAGCGGTTCGACGATCCGGTCGCGCTCGTACCCGAGCGGGACCACGTGGACGCGGCGTTCGGAGACGCTGGGGACCGAGGTGTCCATACATCGGCTCCCGCCGGCGACCGCTTAAAGGGTGCGTCGGGGGTCGGCGGGCAAGCGTACGGTGGCGGCTCCCGGGCGCTCCCGACGCCTCGGTACCGATCACGTGACGTGAGGACTCATAGCACGAAAACCGTTAAGCCCGGCTGTCGCCTACAAGTCGGTATGAGCGCTGACCGGTCCGCCCTCCGGCGGGCCATCGAGCGCGGCGAGCGAGACGGCGGCGCGATCGAGTTCAAGGAGCGCCTGACGCGCGAGGTCCACCTCGCCGACGGGCGCATGGAGTCGCTCGTGGCTCAGCTCCGCCACCGTGTCCTCTCCGGCGACGGCGAGGCTACCTACGTCCTCGGCGTGACCGACGACGGCGGGTTGGCCGGCGTCTCCCCCGACGCCTTCTCCGAGACCATGGACGTGCTCTCGCTTTTGGCCGACGAGGCCGACGCCCACATCGCCGACGCCGAGACGTGGAGCGCCGGCTCCGGCGGCGACGGCGACGAGGCGGGCCTCGTGGGGCTCGCCACGCTCCGCGACGGCGGCGTGTTCGAGGCCGACGAGGACCACCTCGTCGTCGGCACGGCGGGCCACGTCGACCACGGCAAGTCGACGCTGGTCGGGACGCTGGTCACCGGGCGCGCCGACGACGGGCAGGGCGGTACGCGGGGCTTCCTCGACGTCCAGCCCCACGAGGTCGAGCGCGGCCTCTCGGCCGACCTCTCGTACGCGGTGTACGGCTTCGCCGACGGCGCCAACGAGCCGGTCAGGATGGACAACCCCCACCGCAAGTCCGACCGTGCGGGAGTCGTCGAGGCCGCCGACCGGCTCGTCTCCTTCGTCGACACCGTCGGCCACGAGCCGTGGTTGCGGACGACGATCCGCGGGATCGTCGGCCAGAAACTGGACTACGGGCTCCTCGTGGTCGCCGCCGACGACGGCCCGACGAAGACCACCCGCGAACACCTCGGCATCCTCCTGGCGACCGAGCTCCCGACTATCGTCGCGATCACGAAGGCGGACGCCGTGGGCGACGGCCGGCTCGCCGCGGTCGAGCGCGAGGTCGAGTCGATGCTCCGGGACGCGGGCCAGACCCCGCTGCTGGTCGACCGGCACGGCGTCGACACCGCGGTCGCGGAGGTCGGCGACGGAGTCGTCCCCCTGCTGCGGACCAGCGCGGTGACGAAAGACGGGGTCGAGACGCTCGACCGGCTGTTCGAGCGCCTCCCGAAGCGCGCGACGCCGGACCGGGAGGCCTTCCGGATGTACGTCGACCGCAGCTACAAGGTGACGGGCGTGGGCGCCGTCGCGTCCGGCACGGTGAATTCGGGGACCGTCGAGACGGGCGACGAGCTCCTCCTCGGGCCCATGCCCGACGGCTCGTTCCGCGAGGTGGAGGTGCGGTCGATCGAGATGCACTACCACCGGGTCGACAAGGCGACGGCCGGGCGGATCGTCGGCATCGCGCTGAAGGGCGTCGACGAGGCGGAGATCGAACGCGGGATGGCGCTGGTCCCCCGAGACAGCGAGCCGGAACCGGTCCGCGAGTTCGACGCCGAGGTGATGGTACTCAACCACCCGACGCGGATTCAGGAGGGGTACGAGCCGGTCGTCCACCTCGAAACCGTCTCCGAGGCGGCCGCGTTCTTCCCGGACGAGGGGCGACTGCTCCCGGGCGACACCGGCGAGGCGCGCGTCCGGTTCAAGTTCCGGCCGTACCTGATCGAGGAGGGACAGCGCTTCGTCTTCCGCGAGGGGTCGAGCAAAGGGGTCGGAACGGTGACTGGCACCGGAGACGCCGCGGAGGACGCGGCGCCGAGCGAGCGCTGACTCGCCGGTCGGGTGCCGCACTCAAACTGACTCGCCGGTCGCGTGCCGCACGCAAAATATCAGTATTTTGTCCGATTTTTATCCACTGATATATCAATAAATTTCGGATCATGGCAGCCGTTTCTCCCTGATTCGGACGGAGTTCGACGGAGTACGTATGGACAAAAGGACAACAAAGCGAACAGAGATGACCATACGACCACGCCAACCCAAAGTACTTATTAAATAGAAACAAGTGGACGACTGTATGCGTCGACAACACACACAACGCATTTCGCGACGGAAGGTCCTCGCCGGCGGAGCAGCCGGCACCTCCCTCCTGCTCGCCGGGTGTGCCGGTGGGGGGGACGGCGGCGACGGTTCGGACGGCTCAGACGGCGACGGCTCTGACGGCAGTGACGGTTCGGACGGCTCCGACGGCGGCAGCGCCCCGACCCTGTACTTCGCGCAGGCGAAGGGCCCGCTCGACATGGACCCCGTCGTCATGAACGACGTGCCGTCCGCGCAGATTGCCGGGCGGATTTTCGACGGGCTCTACGAGTACAGCGACGGCGTCAGTCTGGAGCCGAAGATCGCCGCGGACATGCCGACGGTCGAGCGCGACGGCACGCGCTTCATCGTCCCGATCCGCGAGGACGCCCAGTTCAAGAACGGCGATCCCGTCACCGCGGAAGATGTCGTTCACACGATGCTGGCGCCCGTCGAGGAACAGACCGAGAACGCATCAGAAGTCGACATGATCGATACCGGGGAGGTGATCGATGAGAAAACCGCACAGTTCGACCTCTCGTACCCGTACGGCGCGTTCACGATCGCCATGGCCCGGAACGTCGTCAACGCCTCCGTCCGACAGGAAGACACGGACGCGTACAACATGGGCCCGGTCACCTCCGGGCCGTTCCGGCTCGCCGAGTGGGAGCCGGAGAGCTACGCGACGCTGGAGCGGTGGGACGACTACTGGGACAGCGATAACCTCCCGGAGATCAGCACAGTCGAGTTCGAGCCGATAGTCGAACAGACGACGCGGGTCACCGAGCTGGAGACTGGGAACGTCGACATCGTCGAATCGATTCCGCCGCAGCTGTACGAGACGGTCGAAGGGAACCAGAACGCCACGCTGACAGAAGAGCCGGGGATTGGGTACTTCTATCTCGCGTTCAACTGCGGCGAGGGACCGACGAGCGACCCGCTCGTCCGCGAGGCGGTCGACTACTGCGTCTCGATGGACCAAGCAGTCGAGAACTTCGTCGAGCCGGCCGGCGTCCGCCAACATAGCCCCTACCCGGCCTCGATCTCTGAGGAGTGGGACTTCCCGACCGACGAGTGGTCGGACATTCAACACGATCAGGACCTGGAAGAGGCGCAGGCGCTGTTCGAGGAGGCCGGGGTCTCGATGGACTACAACTGGCGGATCATCGTGCCGCCGGACAACAAGCGCGAGCAGATCGGCATCTCCATCGGCGACGGGCTCCAGAATGCTGGCTTCCAGAATGTCGAAGTCCAGCGTCTCGACTGGGGGACGTTCCTCGACGCGTACGTCACTGGTAGCGAGGACGACTACAACATGTACACCCTTGGCTGGTCGGGCTCGCCGGACCCAGACACGTTCGCGTACAACCTGCTGAGCCAAGAAACGGAAGGCACGAACAACGGGACGTTCCACGACTACGACGAGGCCTCGCAGATGCTGACGCAGGCCCGCGAGTCGTCTGACCGCGAGGAGCGTCGCCAGCTCTACATCGACGCGACGACGACGCTGCTCGAAGGGCGCGTCCACATGCCGGCGTACAACCTGAACAACTCTTACGGCGTGCGCAACGTGGTGGAGGGCTTCAGCTCGCACCCGATCTCGTCGGAGGTCCAGCTGGACGGCGTCACTGTGAACCGATAACCGGCCCCGGAGGTTTGGGGATCGGACCCACGGAGCGGACCCGGGCGGTGCGCGCTCGGAGCGGGTTGGGCCGTAAGTGTGCCCTCTTGGGCGGTTGGCGGCGGGGTCGGCTGCCCGCTTGCGGCTCCAAATTGGCACGTCGGCGGGAGCGAAACAGATAAGCGACAGCAAAAACCGAGTCGAAGCAACAAGAGATCCACGACAGTGAGTTTACTTCGGTACACACTCCGGCGGTTCGCACAGGCGATACCCGTACTGATAGGTATCGTGACGATAACCTTCTTCCTAGCCAACCAGATTCCCGGCGATCCGGTCGAGATCATGTTGGGGCCAACGCCGGCACAGGAGCAGGTCGAGGCGATCCGGGCCCAGTACGGCCTCGACCGACCGATACACGTTCGGTACTTCACGTACCTCAGCGGCGTCGCAACGGGAGATCTAGGGCTTAGTATCTACTACGACCGCCCTGTCTTGGAGATGATCCTGCTCCGGCTCCCAGTGACGCTGCTGCTCATGCTGTCAGCGTTCGCGTTCGCGATCGTCACCGCGATCCCGCTCGGCGTGATCTCGGCGAAGCGGCGCAATGAGCCGGCGGACCACGTCTCGCGGATCGTCTCGCTCATCGGCGTCTCGACGCCGTCGTTCTGGATCGGGCTGGTGTTGATCATCGTCTTCGCGTTCTACCTCGGATGGTTCCCCGCGCGAGGGCTCGTCCTCCCGTGGGCCGACCCGGCGGACGTGCGGGGGGCAGCGACGCGGATTGGGGTGTTACGCCAGACGGCGCATCACCTCTTCTTACCCATGATCGGGCTCGGAACGCTCCAGATGGCGCAGATCACCCGGATCGAGCGCTCGTCGATGGTCGATTCGCTCCAGGGCGAGTACGTGAAGCTCGCTCGGGCGTACGGCGTGCCCGAGTCGACGATCGTGCGCAAGCACGCGTTCCAAGTCGCGCAGCTCCCGGTGATCACCATCATTGGCCTGGGGCTCTCAACGGCGCTCGGCGGCGCCGTCCTCACGGAGACCGTCTTCGAGATTCAGGGGATGGGCCGGTTGATCATTACTGCGATCAACAATCAGGACTACCAGCTGATCATGGGCACGACGCTCGTGTTTGGGTTCGTCTACGTGATCGGCGTGATCGTCACGGACATCACGTACAGCTACCTCGACCCGCGGGTCACATACGGTGACGAGTAATGTCTGTCAACAGCGCAACTTCGGACGACGACACGCCGGACAACAGCGACGAGAGCGGTGGGCCAGACGAGGTCGAGGCCCGCGTCGGGCTCCGGTACACGCTGAAGCAGGTCAGACAGGACACGACGGCGCGGATCGGGACCTACATCGTCGGGTTCATGACGTTCGTCGCGATCTTTGCCGCGTTCGACTACTACGTTCTCGATTACGCCATCGCTGAGGCGGTGCTGTATAATCCGGAGACCGACCCACAGAACGTGCGGCGGCTGCTCCCGCCGGTCGGCATGGAGAACCAGTTCGGACAGGGCGTACTCGAACACCCGCTCGGCACCGACCACCGGGGCCGCGACCTGCTCTCCCGGACAATCTACGGGACGCGGATCGCCATGACGGTCGGGTTCCTCGCGACCGCCATCGGCCTCGGCGGCGGTACCGTCATCGGCGCGGTCTCCGGCTACTACGGCGGCTGGATCGACGACGTGCTCCAGCGCGTCACCGAGACTATCTACGCCATCCCGTTCCTCGTCTTAGTCATCGCGTTCATGACCGCGTTCGGCCGGGACCTCACGTTCGCGATGGTGGGCGTCGGGATCACCGCGATCCCCGTTTTCAACCGTCTCATCCGGTCCCGCGTGGTGTCCATCCGTGAGGAGGACTACGTCGAGGCCGCGCGGGCGGCCGGGGTGAAAGACCGGAACATCATCTTCCGGCACATCATCCCCAACAGCTTCGCCCCAGTGCTCGTCCAGGCGACACTTCAGGTCGGGGTAAGCATCCTCATCGTGGCCGGACTCTCGTTCCTCGGCTTCGGCGCGCAGCCGCCGACGCCATCGTGGGGGCAGATGCTGTCCGCCTCGCGGGGGTACATGCTCCCCGCGCCGACGTTCAGCATCTTCCCCGGTATCGCGATTCTGATCACCGTCATCGGCTTCAACATTCTCGGCGACGGCCTCCAAGACGCCCTCGATCCGCGGATCAACAACTGATATGAGCGAACCACTACTCAGCGTACGCGATCTCAAGACGCAGTTCTTCACCGAGGACGGGACGGTCCGCGCCGTCGACGGCATCTCCTTCGACGTTCACGAGGGGGAGATCGTCGGGCTCGTCGGCGAGTCGGGCGCGGGGAAGTCCGTCGCGACCTCCAGTATCCTCCGGCTGGTCGACAGCCCCGGCGAGATCGTCGGCGGCGAGATCAAGTTCAAAGGCGAGACGATCTTCGGCCTCGAAGAGGACGGCGGCGGCGAGTTGCGCCCGCGCGACGAGATGCTCACCGAAGAGGAGATGCGGAAACGGATCCGCGGCCGCGAGATCGCGATCATCTTCCAGGACCCGATGGAGTCGTTGAACCCCGTCTTCACCGTCGGAGGGCAGCTCCGAGAGTTCATCGAAATTAACCGCGACCTCGGCACCGACGAGGCGAAAGGGGAGGCGATCGACATTCTCCGGGAGGTCGGAATTCCGGCGCCGGAGTCGCGGTACGACGAGTATCCGCACCAGTTCTCTGGCGGGATGCGACAGCGCGTGCTGATCGCGATGGCGCTCGCCTGTCAGCCCGACCTGATCATCGCCGACGAGCCGACGACCGCGCTCGACGTCACGGTCGAAGGCGAGATCCTGGAGATGGTGAAGGACCTCCAAGAGAAGTACGATACTTCGTTCATCTGGGTTACCCACGATATGAGCGTCGTCGCGGAGATCTGCGACCGGGTGAACGTGATGTACCTCGGCGAGATAATTGAGCAGGCGGAGGTGGACGATCTGTTCTACGACACGAAACACCCATACACGTCGGCGCTGCTCGACTCGATGCCGCGCCCCGACGAAACAGTCGACGAGCTCAGGCCGATCAAGGGAGTGATGCCAGAGGCGATCGACCCGCCCTCCGGCTGTCGGTTCCACTCGCGGTGTCCCGAGGCCCGAGAAGTGTGCCGTGAGGTCCACCCCGAGCCGCGGGAGATGAGCGGGGACGCCGAGGGGACGCACACGGCCGCGTGCGTGAAACACGACGCGTTCGACATCGGGTACGACACGAGTCCCCCGATCGACACGGAGGCGACCGGAGGGTTCTCCGCCGGGTTCACCGAGACCGGGGGTGAGGCGGAATGACCAAAGTCGGCCCGCCAGAGTCGGACCCCGAGGCGCTCCTCCAGGTGCGGAACCTCAAGAAGCACTTCGACAACGAGAGTGGACTCCTCGCGGGCGTCCAGCTCGACGACGAGTTCCCGTACGTCTCCCGGTCGACCTCCGATGTCCGCGCCGTCGACGGCGTGGACTTCGACATCAAGGAAGGGGAGACGCTGGGGCTCGTCGGCGAGTCCGGCTGCGGGAAGTCAACGCTGGCCCGTACCGTCCTCAGGCTGCTTGAACCCACCGAGGGAAGCGTCTACTTCCAGGGCAAGGACCTCGCATCGCTGTCCGGCGAGCCGCTGCGACGGATGCGGAAGAACATGCAGATGATCTTCCAAGACCCGCAGTCCTCTCTCGACCCCCGGATGAAGGTCGGGCCGATCGTCGAGGAGCCGATGAAGGCCCACGGCATGCTCGACGAGGAGGGGCGCGAGGCGCGCGCCAAGGAGCTGTTAGAGAAGGTCGGGCTCGACCCGCAACACTACAATCGGTACCCGCACGCGTTCTCCGGCGGGCAGCGCCAGCGCGTGAACCTCGCGCGGGCGCTGTCGGTGAACCCCGACTTCATCGTCTGCGACGAGCCCGTGTCGGCGCTCGACGTCTCGATCCAGGCGCAGGTGCTCAACACGATGGAGGAGCTGCAAGAGGAGTTCGACCTCACGTACCTGTTCATCGCGCACGACCTGAGCGTCATCCGCCACATCTCCGACCGCGTGGCGGTGATGTACCTCGGGAACATCGTCGAGCTCGCCGACAAGGAGGAGCTGTTCGAGAACCCGCAGCACCCGTACACGCAGGCGCTCCTCGACGCGATTCCGGTCCCGGATCCGCGGAGCGGGGGGCGGACCGCCCTCCTGTCCGGTGACGTGCCGTCGCCGATCGACCCGCCCTCGGGCTGCCGGTTCCGGACCCGCTGTCCGAAGGTGATCCAGCCGGAAGAGTACGACATGAGCGACGGCGCCTGGCGGAACCTTGTCGAGTTCCAGCGAGCGGTCGAGCGCCGGGCGTTCGAGGAGACCGATCCGGATGTCCTCCGGTCGCGGTACTTCCAGGACGCGGTCCCGAGCGGCGACGCGGGCACCCTGCTCGACGAGGCGCTGGGCCACATCGAGCGCGACGAGTTCGAGGACGCCGAGCAGATCCTCGTCGAGCGGTTCGCGGACCAGAGCGTCTGCGCGACGGCCCGGCCGGCCTACGAGATCGAGTCGGAGATCGGCGACGGCCGCCACTACTCGGCGTGTCACTTGCGCCGCGACGAGGCGGTCGCGACCGCGGTAGACGAGGCCACGGTAGGCGGCGCGGCGCGGCCCGGAACGGAAGCGCCCGAAGCGGACGACTGACCGCCGACCCTTTTTAAAAATCACCTCGCCGCGCGGCGCCTCGGCGGCCCGCTCGCTGACGTCACCGGCGGCGTCAGCGGATCCGTATCTGCGTGGCGTCCTCGTGGCGCTCGTCGGCGCCGGGGACCGGCACGAACACGGAGATCGTGTGGTCGCCGCGATCGGCCCGGACCGATCGGTCGAGCCCGCCGTCGTCGGCGGTGCGGCGGAAGCGACCGTTCCACGTGGCCGTCGCCCGCTTCGTCTCGCCGGCGCGGAACGACAGCGAAGACTCCTCACCGCGAATGTAGCGTCGCTTGTCGGTGGCTTCCAAGACGCCGTCGACCGCCCACCCCCACGAGCGACGCGTCGTCGTCGGGACCTCGATTGGGACCGGCAGGCGGTTGCGGATGATGACCGTGATCGAGATGGGCTCGTCGGGCGCGTACTCGGCGGCGTCCGTGCTGACGCTCACCTCGAGCGCGCGCCGCGCCACCGCCCGCGGCACGACGCGGCCGAGGGCGGTCGAGAGGTAGTTCTTCGTCTCGTCGAAGCCGGTGCGATCCGTCCGACCGTCGTGGCGTCTGTCGACCATGAGCGTCTCTGAAAGCGGGGAATCGGAAGCGTCGGCCGCGTTCGGATTGCGGTAGGCGGGTCGCGGTACTAAGCGTTCGGGTCGACGGCGATCGGGTCCGCGTCGGACAGGGTTGGCCCTGACTCTCCGGACCGCGACGGTCGGACCGGCCGAGTCGGCGCCCCCGGACCGTAACGACTCGCCGTCAGTCGTCGACCACGTCGACCAGTTCCATCAGCGGGTACCCGTCTTCCATCGCCATCCGCGTGTGAACCGTGACGCCCTCGTACGCGATCCGCATCTCCACGTCCATCAGCGAGCCGGTGAGCTCCGTGTAGCCGTTCTCGTGGTCGATCGCGTCGGCGACGCGGTCGTCGTGGATGTCGACGGTCACCGCCTCGCAGTGCGGTTGGTTCTCGATTGCCTCCGCCATCGCGGTCTCCATGCTCCGCGTGCTCGACGGGCTGACCGGCGTGCCGGCGAACTGGTGGTACAGCGAGCCGAACTTGATCCCGGCCTCGAAACACGCCTGCTGGGCGTCGGTTGCCATGCCCGCACTGCGGCGGCGCCGGCTTAAGAGGCTTCGGAGGGGCCCGGCGGAACCGAAGCCGTTTGGTTCGGGGAGCGGGATCGGTCCGTATGAACGCGCTTCGCGTGACGGGCGGCCGCGTCCTCCGCCCCGACGGCTCCGTGACCGAGGCCGACGTGACGATCGACCGCGACGCCGGGCGGATCGTCGAGGTACGAGACGTGAGCGCGGACGGCGAGGCGCCGCCCGACGCCGACGAGACGCTCGACGCGTCGGGGTCGCTCGTGATCCCGGGGCTCGTCAACGCGCACACGCACGTCGCGATGACGCTGCTCCGCGGGTACGCAGACGACAAACCGCTCGACCCGTGGCTCCGCGAGGACATCTGGCCGGCGGAGGCCGAACTGACGCCGGACGATGTCGAGGCGGGCGCGGAGCTCGGCGCGCTGGAGATGATCCGATCTGGGACGACCGCGTTCGCGGACATGTACTTCGCGATGGACCGGGTCGCGGACGTCATCGACCGCGCGGGGCTGCGCGCGCGGCTCGGCCACGGGGTCGTGACGGTCGGCAAGGACGCGGCCGACGCCCGCGCGGACGTCGAGGAGAGCCTCGCGGTCGCCCGCGAACTTGACGGCGCGGCGGACAGCCGGATCCGCACGGCGTTCATGCCGCACTCGCTGACGACGGTCGGCGAGGAGTTCCTCCGCGAGGGGGTCGCGGAGGCGCGGGAGGCGGGCGTTCCGGTCCACCTCCACGCCAACGAGACGGCGGACGAGGTCGACCCGATCGTCGACGAGCGCGGGGAGCGACCGATCGCGTACGCCGAGGACCTCGGCGCGCTCGGCCCGGACGACTTCTTCGCGCACGGCGTTCACGTCGGCGGCGGCGAGATCGACCGGCTCGCCGAATCGGGAACGGCGGTCGTCCACTGCCCGGCCTCGAACATGAAGCTCGCCAGCGGGATGGCCCCGGTTCAGCGGCTCCGCGAGGCCGGCGTGACCGTCGCGCTCGGCACCGACGGCGCGGCCTCGAACAACGACCTCGACGTGTTCGACGAGATGCGCGACGCCGCCATGCTCGGGAAGCTCGCCGCGGACGACGCGAGCGCGGTCCCTGCGGGGGCGGTCGTTGAGATGGCGACGGCCGGCGGCGCGGACGCCCTCGGACTCCCGGGTGGTCGGATCGAGGCGGGTGCGGCCGCCGACCTCGCCGTCGTCGACCTCGACGCGCCGCACCTGACGCCGGTCCACGACCCCGTCTCGCACCTCGCGTACGCGGCCCGCGGAAGCGACGTGCGCCACACGGTCTGTGACGGCGACATTCTCATGCGCGACCGAGAGGTGCTGACGCTGGACGCCGCGGCCGTACAGGAGCGCGCCGCGGCCGCCGCGAGCGACCTCGTCGACCGCGTGGATTCGGCGTAGCGGACGCACGGCTATTCATGTATAGAACTGCGGTGGCGCGTGCGACTCGCGCCCTGCGGGCGCTCGTCAGCACGCGCGAGGTCGCCGGCGCGTAGCGCCGGCTGCCAGGGAATCTTCGATTCTCGCTGGAGTCGGCCGACCGGAGGGAGGCCGACGACGCTGGGGAGGCGTGAGGCTGCGGTGCCGGGCGGGGAGGGATTCAAAGGGGCAGCCACGGGGGCTTTGGGCGTGTTCTCTGCGGGAGCGACTCGGAATACGACCGGAGAAACGTGTCGCGCGCGAGCGACGACCGAGCCGAATCGGGGGCGAACTCTGGGGAATCACCATCCGTTGTAGTTTAGCGGCGCGTCGAGGCGGTGTTTATGCGGATAGTTGAGCAAGACGGTGTTGAGTCGAATCGCTAATGAAGCGTGATCGGAGAACTGAACGGATGTTCTTCTGTCTCGGATGCTGAGATCTGTGTCACTCTCTGAAGGCGGCGCACTCACTCCGGTGAGTGCGTCGCCGATCCAGAGCTGTCGCTACTACCTACCTCTGAGCTAACCGGCTCGTCAGGCGAGTTTCTACCAGAACTCGCCTGACTCAACCTGCTCACGTAATCTTGGTCGATGTGGATTTGGATCTCGTGACGACCACAACAGCAATTCGTCGAGATCTGGCAGTTCATACCCGAGATCCAGCATCAGGTACAGCTGGACTAGGTGTGCGTGACGTTCGAGCGCATGAGAACACCGACGACGTGGAAGACGCGTCGACGACGCGGCCGCGTCGTCGTCGCTCCCCTGCCGCTTTGCGTCTAATTTGCGGAGTTCATCCACGATAACGCGGCTCATCAGCAGCGAGAGCGCCGCTACGATGATCAGCGCTTCGATGATGTAGGGATCTGTCGTATTGATCTCATCGAGACCGAAGCGCGATTTGAGTTCCTTGAACAGCAGCTCAATCTCCCAGCGCGCCCGATATCGCACAGCTCTATCGGGCGCGTGGTAGTTGTCTCTGGCAAGATTCGTTAGGTAGAGATGGTACTCATCGCTGTCCTCGTTGAGCACACCGACGAGTCGGAACGTTCGGGTCGTGCTGACGCCCGACCCTCGCTTGCGGTCGAATGAGAGGGTAATCCGAGCGTCGATCTCCTGTCGCTGCAGGTCGTCAAGGACGTCCTGCAGCGACTCGCCTTTGAGTGGAATACTGTTTCCCCGCCATGTGCGAAGCTCTTCGACGATCTCGAAGTTTGCGTCATCTTTGACCCGTGAGACGAACCAGCCGTCGTTTTGGTCGATACGGTCGAACAACCAGAAGTCGTAGAAGCCGAGATCGAGTAAGACGAGTGCGCCAGCTACCCACTCGCCGGTGGGTAGCTGGCTCCGTTCCTGCGTTTTGGCGTCAGTCGTTTGAAAACGCGTAGGAAGTCCGGTTGAGAGTGATTCTGTGAGGTGAAGCTTCACGCCAGCTTGATCTTCGCCAGTCGCTGCGTAGACGTCTGTAGCGTCTTGGTAGAGTGTGATGATAGAAGCGTCAACAATGAGGACGTCTCGAAAGCGTTCGAGACGTCCGCTGAGGTCGGTTTGTCCCGGTTCGAGATTCTCGATGGCGTCATCGAGAATCTCTCGCAGGAGTGCAACGAACGCGGGTGAAAACCAGCCGTGGAAGGTTGGATAAGCGAGTTCGTCACAGTCAGCCATTTCGACAAACCGTTCGAGAAATGCCTGAATAGAGCGATCTGATCCAGCAGCGAAACCCAGTGAGAGGGTGTAGAACAACGCGACAGTGTCGAACTTGCGCTCTCGTTGGACGAGATTCGTTGCGCGAGCGCGCTCGCGCAACTCCTCAGAGGGAAACGCTCTTTTGATCCGGTCGACAATCACTGAATCCGGTGGTTCGTAACTCACAGCAGCCACCGGGTTTCTCTGACAGGTAGTCCCAACGATATTCAAATCAGCAGACGGCGCTGGCGTGAGGCGTTAAACTACAACGAATGGGGGAATCACGACCGAGATACTCGCGTTAACGGCGATCAACCAAAACAGACGCAGCAGCGCCGTTAACCCGGATACAAACCGGATTAAACCGCGTTAAGCGACTTCGCTTTTTATACGGAAAGGGGGACTGGACCCGAGTGGACATGAGCGAACGCACGAGAGCGATCCTACTGGCCGCGGTCGTCGCGCTCGGCGCCGTGACGGGCGTCGCGGCGACGGGCGTCGCGGCCGCCGACGGCGGCCTCGAAGTGGCCGTCGACGACGCGGACGGCGAACCGACGGTCACGGTGACCGAGAACGACACCGCGGTCGAGAACGCGACGGTCGTCGTGAGCGTCGTCGACGATGACGACGAGAACGCGTCGTACGCGGGGACCGGCGAGTACGAGACCGACGCGAACGGCACGGTCGACCTTCCCGCCGCCGAGGAGGACGTCACCGTCGCGGTGACCGCCGCCGCGGGCGACGACACCGCCTCGACGACGGTCGACCTCGAAGCGCCCGACGGCCTCGAACTCGACGTGGAGAACGCCGAGAGCGAGCCCGTCGTCACAGTGACGAACGACGACGACCCGGTCGAGAACGCCTCGGTGAACGTCACGGCCGTCGACGAGAACGCCTCCTACGCCGGCGCGGGCGAGTACGAGACCGACGCGAACGGCACGGTGACGCTGCCGGCCGCCGAGGAGGACGTGACGGTGAACGTCACGGCCGAATACGACAACGAGAGCGCCTCGGAGACGGTCGACATCGAGGCGCCCGACGGCCTCGAAGTGGCCGTCGACGACACCGACGGCGAGCCCGTCGTCACGGTCACCGACGACGACACCGCGGTCGAGAACGCCTCGGTGACCGTCGCGACCGTCGACGAGAACGCCACCTACGCCGGCGCGGGCGAGTACGAGACGGACCAAGACGGAACCGTCGGCCTCCCGGCCGCCGAGGAGAACGTCACGGTCGAGGTGACCGCCGCGTACGAGGGCGAGAGCGTCTCGACGACCGTCGACCTCACCGTCGGCGACGAGGACGAGGCCGAGGGGCAGCCGTTCGGCCAGCTCGTCCGGGAGTTCATCGAGGACATCGAGGACCGCGAGGGCGGCATCGGTGGCGCGGTCTCCGACTTCGTGACGGAGAACAACCCCGGTAACGCCCCGGACCACGCGGGCGGCCCCGGCGGTCCGGACGACGCGGACGATGGCGACGACGCCGGGAACGAGACCGACGCGCCCGGTAACGCGCCCGATCACGCCGGTCCCGACGGTGAGGATGACGACGAGCGCGGCCCGCCGTCCGACGCCGGCCCCGACCGCGAGGAGGACGGCGACGATGCCGAGGAGACCGAGGGTGATGCTGAAGACGACGACGCCGACGAAGAGGGCGAGGACGCCGACGAGGACGAAGAGGACGAGGAGAGCGCGGAAGACGAAGAGGACGAGGAGAGCGAGGAAGACGAGGCTGAAGACGACGCCGACGAGGAGGAAACGGAAGCCGACGAGGACGCTGACGAAGACGAAGCGGACGAGGAAGAAACGGAAGCCGACGAGGACGCTGACGAAGACGAAGCGGACGAGGAAGAAACGGAAGCCGACGAGGACGCTGACGAAGACGAAGCGGACGAGGAAGCCGACGATGACGACGGCGAGGGCGGACCGCCGGACCACGCTGGCGGCCCGGGCGGGAACTGACGACGCGGTCCGCAGCTCGGTTCGGTAACGCGGGCGACGGTCGCCGAGACCGACTCTCATTTTGCGGACGCACTCCGGTGTCGGCAGGGTTTAGTGCGCCGTGAGCGAACCGAGAGGTATGAGCGAAACCGCGTATCCGCCGGTGTCACAGCACCTCTCCGACGTCGATGCGGCCCGGGAAGAGGGCCGCCGGAAGATGGACTGGGCGCTCCAGCACATGCCGATATTGAACGCGCTGCGCGAGGAGTTCGTCGAGGAGCAGCCGCTCGCCGGCGAGACGATCGCGATGGCGATGCACGTCGAGGCGAAGACGGCGAACCTCGTCGAACTGCTCGCCGAGGGCGGCGCCGAGGTCGCGATCACCGGGTGTAACCCCCTCTCGACGCACGACGACGTGTCGGCCGCGCTCGACGACCACGAGTCGATCACCTCCTACGCCGTGCGGGGCGTCGACGACGACGAGTACTACGACGCGATGCACGCCTGCATCGCCCACGAGCCGACCGTCACCGTCGACGACGGGATGGACATGGTGAAACTCGTCCACGAGGAGTACCCCGACCTGATCGACTCCATCGTCGGCGGCGCCGAGGAGACGACCACGGGCGTCGACCGCCTGCGCGCGATGGACGCCGACGGCGAGCTCCACTACCCCGTCTTCGCCGTCAACGACACGCCGATGAAGCAGCTGTTCGACAACGTCCACGGCACGGGCGAGTCGTCGCTCGCGACCATCGCGATGACGACGAACCTCTCGTGGGCCGGGAAGAACGTCGTCGTCGGTGGCTACGGCCAGTGCGGGAAGGGCGTCGCCAAGAAGGCGTCCGGGCAGAACGCGAACGTCATCGTCTGCGAGGTCGACCCGCGGAAGGCGCTCGAAGCGCACATGGAGGGGTACGAGGTGCTCCCCATGGAGGAGGCCGCCGCGAAGGGCGACGTGTTCATCACGACGACGGGCAACCGCGACGTGATCACCCGCGAGCACTTCGCGGAGATGAGCGACGGCGTCCTGCTCGCGAACGCCGGCCACTTCGACGTGGAGGTGAACCTCGACGACCTCGACGACCTTGCCGTGGACCGCTACGAGGTCCGCGACGGCGTCGAGGGGTTCGAGATGCCCGACGGCCGCGTGCTCAACGTCATCGCGGAGGGCCGCCTCGTCAACCTCGCCGCGCCCATCGCCTTAGGCCACCCGGTCGAGGTGATGGACCAGAGCTTCGGCGTTCAGGCGGTCGTCGTCCGCGAGCTCGCCGCCAACGGCGACGCGTACGACGCCGGCGTCCACGACGTGCCCGACGAGCTCGATCGCGAGGTGGCGGACATCAAGCTCGCCGCCGAGGGCGTCGAGTACGACGACCTCAGCGACGAGCAGCGCGAGTACATGGGGAGCTGGGAACACGGGACCTGACCCGGCCGGACGGCGACCGCCGAGCCCGCCGGTTCGACCCGCTTTTGTGCCGCGCGACTGTACCGGACGTATGAATCTCACCGCGGTGTTACACTCCGGATTCGGTGTCTCGGTGTTAGCCGGAATCCTCGTCTCCGACACGACGCTTCGCGTCGCCGCGTTCGCGCTCGGCGCGGTCCTCTTCGTCGCCGGCATCGTCGTGTCGCGGCGCGGCGACTGAGGCGAGGCGAACGGCGCGTCGCCTCGCCGAACGGTGGCGACCGGCCCCGGCTCGCGTCCTTTTTCCCCCGCAACCGCTTACGAGGGCCAGTGACAGTCACGAGCGTCCACGACCCGAGCCACCGCGAGGCCCTCTGGGAGCTGGAGGACGCCTTCGAGCGCGGCGACCTGATCAGCGTCTTCGGCCGCTGTACGGTCAGCTACGAGGGGCGTGCGGCCTCGGACCTGGGCGCCGGCGACCGCCTGCTCGTGTTGAAGCCCGACGGCGCTGCCCTCGTCCACACCGACGAGGGGCGGCAACCCGTCAACTGGCAGCCGCCGGGGTCGGAACACCGCGCCGCGGTGCGCGAGGGACGGCTGCGCGTGCGCTCGACGCGGAGCAACCCCGACGAGACCCTGACCGTCCGCTTCGCGGCCATCGACCAGCTCTCCGCGATGGCCGTGACCGGCGGCCGCGACCTCACGCTCCACGGGAGCGAGGAGGACCTCCGGACCCGAATCTTGGAGCGCCCCGACCTCGTCGAGCCCGGGTTCGATCCCCGCGAGACCGAACGCCCGTCCAGCGCCGGTCCGATGGACGTCTTCGGCGTTGACACCGACGGCACGCCGGTCGTCGTCGAGCTGAAGCGCCGCCGGGTCGGTCCGGACGCCGTGGGACAGCTCGCGCGGTACGTCCGGGCGCTCCGCGAGGAGTTGGGGATCGAGGCGAACGACGGCGAGACCGACGACGCGGACTCGCCGGAGGTGCGCGGAATCTTAGTCGCCCCGTCGGTCACCGACCGTGCCGCCGAGCGGCTCGCGGAGCGCGGGTTCGACCACGTCGCGCTCGAACCGACGCCGGAGGAGTGAGCGGGCGGCGTGTCAACGCAGACCGCAATCCGGCGGATCGCCGGCGCTGACTCCCCGAGGAGCCGCGGCGGACGCCTCGCTATCGAAGGGTTTATCGCCGCAGCGCGGGCTACATCGGACAAGTAGCCATGTCTGACAAACCCGCCTCTATGTATCGGACGATCGACAAGCCGTCGTACACCCGCCGCGAGTACATCACGGGTATCCCCGGCTCGAAGATCGCCCAGCACAACATGGGCGACCTCTCCGCGGAGCCGGACGACTACCCCGTCCAGATCAGCCTCCGCGTCGAGGAGGAGCTCCAGGTTCGACACGGGTCGCTTGAGAGCGCGCGCCTCTCGGCGAACCGCCACCTGATCAAGGAGCTCGGCGAGGGCAACTACAAGATGACCCTCCGCAAGTTCCCCCACCAGGTCATCCGAGAGAACAAGCAGGCGACCGGCGCCGGCGCGGACCGCGTCTCCGACGGGATGCGCCAGGCGTTCGGCAAGCCCGTCGGCACCGCCGCGCGGCTCAACAAGGACGACGTCGTGTTCACCGCCTACTGCGACGTCGAGCAGGCCTCCGTCGTGAAGGAGGCGTTCCGCCGCGCGTACAACAAGCTCTCCCCGCCGTGCCGGATCACGGTCGACCGCGGCGAGAAGCTGCTCGTCTCGTAGACCCCTCGACCCCGACCCCGTCCGTGAGGCGGGTTTTTCTCCGCGCGTTCGCGTGACGTAGCCGCGGCGCCGCGTGTCTCCGAACCGGTTCCGATCCCCGAGCCGAACACCTGAAATACCTCGCTCGCGTACCGCACGGCAGTGTCACAGCAGCTGGCCGAGGTCGAGACGCTGTTCCTCCACGAGGCGCGGAGCGACTACACCGTCGTCGCGAACCGCGACGGCAAGCGCGTGCTCCGCGGGCGGCTCGAACTCAAGGAGACCTCCGCGGGCCCACGCCCGGGGAAGTTCCGGGTGATCCGCGACGGGGAGGACCACCCCCGCCAGCCGGACGAGTTCGTCGACCTCGCGCGGGCGGCCGGTCGGATCCGCATCTCCGAGCAGACCTCGCCGGAGAACCGGACGCGGCTGAAGGAGATGCTCGACGGCTACCAGCTGGAGGCGACGGCGGTCCGGACCTGCCGGCGCTGCGCGAGCGACGGGCGCTACGGGCCGATCACGAGCGAGGACGCCATCGACCACAACGGCGAGCTGATCTGTCGGGACTGCGCCCGCCGGGAGCTAGAGCGGGAGCTGTCGTACAAAGGGGAGTTCACGGGCGCGGCCGAGGAGCGATTGGAGGAGCTGCTGTACGAGTCGGGCGACCTCGACCGGATTGTGAGTCTCCTCCAGGGCGGACTCGACCCCGACCTCACGAAGTACGACGAGGTGTCGGCGAACGTCGACGACGTCTCGCCCGTCCGGACCGAAGACTTGGACCTCCATCCGGACCTCTCTTCGCACCTCCAAGGCCGCTTCGAGGAGCTACTGCCGGTCCAGAGTCTCTCCGTGCGGAACGGCCTGCTCGACGGCGACGACCAGCTCGTGGTGAGCGCCACGGCGACGGGGAAGACGCTCGTCGGCGAGCTGACCGGGATCGACCGCGCGCTGAAGGGGGACGGGAAGCTGCTCTTCTTGGTCCCGCTCGTCGCGCTCGCCAACCAGAAGCACGAGGACTTCGAGGACCGCTACGGCGACCTGCTCGACGTCTCCATCCGGGTCGGCTCCTCGCGGGTGAACGACGACGGCAACCGCTTCGACCCGAACGCCGACGTGATCGTCGGCACCTACGAGGGGATCGACCACGCGCTCCGGACGGGCAAGGACCTCGGCGACGTGGGGACGGTCGTCATCGACGAGGTCCACACGCTGAAGGAGGGCGAGCGCGGCCACCGGCTCGACGGGCTCATCTCCCGGCTGAAGTACTACAGCGAGGACCGGATGGAGACCCGCGCGGGCTACGACGGGACGCAGTTCGTCTACCTCTCGGCGACCGTCGGGAACCCGGAGTGGCTCGCGGAGAAGCTCCGCGCGACGCTCATCGAGTACGAGGAGCGCCCGGTCCCCATCGAGCGCCACGTCACCTTCGCTGACAGCCGTGAGAAGGCCCAGATCGCCGACAAGCTCGTAAAACGCGAGTTCGACACGAAGTCGTCGAAGGGGTACCGCGGGCAGACGATCATCTTCACCAACTCGCGGCGGCGCTGTCACGAGATCAGCCGCAAGCTCCGGTACGACTCCGCGCCGTACCACGCCGGCCTCGACTACGGGCGCCGGAAGAAGGTCGAGCGCATGTTCGGGAATCAGGACCTCTCGGCGGTCGTCACCACCGCGGCGCTGGCGGCCGGCGTCGACTTCCCCGCCTCACAGGTGATCTTCGACTCGCTGGCGATGGGGATCGAGTGGCTCTCCGTCCAGGAGTTCTCGCAGATGCTCGGGCGCGCCGGACGCCCGGACTACCACGACCGCGGCCGAGTCTACCTCCTCGTCGAGCCGGACGGCGTCTACCACGGGTCGATGGACCGCACGGAGGACGAGGTGGCGTTCACCCTGCTGAAAGGCGAGATGGAGGACGTGGCGACGCACTACGACGAGACCGCGGCCGCCGAGGAGACGCTCGCGAACGTCGTCGTCGCCGGCAAGAAGGCGAAGCGCCTCAACGACCGGATGATCGGCGAGGTCCCCACCAAGCACGCGCTCGGGAAGCTGCTGGAGTGGAACTTCATCGACGGCTTCGAGCCGACGCCGCTCGGCCGCGGGGTGACGCGGCACTTCCTCGCGCCCGACGAGGCGTTCTTCATCCTCGACTCGGTCCGGAAGGGGACCGACCCGTACGACATCGTCGCCGACCTCGAACGGCGCGACGACGAGGAGTGACGACGCGCAACGAAACCCTTTAGCGGCTCTTCGGGGTACGTAGGAGTACGGGACCGTGGGTTAGTGGTATACTCCGAGCCTTGGGTGCTCGTGACCCCGGTTCGAATCCGGGCGGTCCCATTCTGCCGCTGCGAGCAATTCGCGAGCAGCGGCGGTGGAACGGATTCGAAGCAGGGAGTGGAGCGAGCAGCGCGAGCGGAACGACCGAGGTTCGAATCCGGGCGGTCCCATTCTGCTGTTGCGAACAATCCGTGAGCAGTGGCGACTATTTACAAATAAGAGGCGGTGGCGCGTGCCTGCGAGGCCGCCCCGCGGCCGAGCAGCACGCGCGAGGGAGTCAGTCACCGGAGCGAAGCGGAGGCGACTGACGAGGCTGGGGAGGTGTGAGGTGCGGTCGCGGTGCGGGGTGGGACTCAAAAGGGCAGCCGGGAGGCGGGCGCAGGTGACGCAAGCACCGCAGCGAGGGAGCGAACGGAGTGACGAGGAGCGCAGCGAGCGTGCGCCCGCCTCCCGGCTGGGACTTTGGAGGTGTTCACCACTGATCCACCGGCGCCTGTTTATAAATAGACCGCCAGGATTTTGAAATTCCGCACCGCACCACCGATCACTATTTAAAAACGATCTCAGGCCAAGTCAGTCAGCGACTGCTGTTCGTACACGTCGGGGTCGGCGGGGGGCGCGTCCCGGATCTCGGGGTAGTACTCCAGCAGCTGCGTCGCCAGCTCCTCGCCGAGCCGGACCGGGACGGCGTTGCCGATCTGTTTCATCACGTCGGTCTTCGTCCCCTCGAAGACGAACTCGTCGGGGAACGTCTGGAGCCGAGCCATCTCGCGGGGCGTGAGGTACCGGTCCTCACTGGGGTGGATGAAGACGTTCGTGCTCACCGTCAGCGACGGCTCCTCGGGGTCGAGCCGGCGGAGGTACGTCCCGTACCGCTTGACGATCTCCGGCTCGTGCGGGCAGGTGTCGGTGTCCTCGCAGTCGCACTGGTACTTCTTCGTCTTCAGGCGGTCGGGGAGGTCGCGGTAGTAACCGCCCGGGGGAACGTGACGGATGCGTTCGAGCGTCTTCTCGCCGGTGTCGGCGTACGTCATGTTCGGGAGGTCGTCGGTCGCGTCCGCGAGCGCCTCGCCGGCGGTGCGCCAGTGCCCCTCGGGCGTCGTCGGCTCAGGAAAGCGGATCGGCACGTCGCGATTGGTGCCCATGAAGAAGATCCGGCGGCGCTTCTGGGGGACGCCGTACTGTTCGGCCTCCAGCACTCGGTACTCGCACTTGTAGCCGTGCGCCGCGAACTCGTCGACGATGAGGTCTTTCACGTACCGGTCGTCACTGGTCTGGCGGTTGATCAGGTCGCGGACGTTCTCCATCAACACCAACTGTGGTTCGAGGACGGAGACGACCCGGAGGAACTCCTCGAACAGCGTGTTCCGGCGGTCCTTCTCCATCTCGTCGAGCTCGATCTGCTCGTTGTTGAGCCGGCTGAACCCCTGACAGGGCGGCCCGCCGATCACCACGTCGACGCCGTCAGGGTCGTAGCCCGCGCCCGCGGCCGCCTCGCGGATCGCCGGGGCGTCAAGTTCGCGCACGTCCCCTTCGAGGAACTCGGTGTCGGCGAAGTTCCGTCGGTACGTCTCCGCCGCGGGCTCCCACTGGTCGCTCCCGAGGGCCACGTCGAAGCCCGCCCGCTCGAATCCCAAGTCGAGGCCGCCGCAGCCGGAGAAGAAGCCGGCGACCACCGGCGCGTCAGCGTCGGCGTCAGCGCCCACCGGGATCACCTCGGCGATGCGGGGACACGCGTGCTCGATCCATTTCGTGCCTCGATTCGCCGCGGGCGCATAAAAGCGTCACACCTCAGGCCGGGACGGCAGGTTCGCTGGCGGCCGGCGCGTCGTCGTCCGGCGTCAGGCCCGCCGCTCGCTGATCTCCTCGGCGATCCGCTCGTCGGGGCGGCGGAGCTCGCCGGACTCGACCTCGTAGACGTAGCCGGAGACGGTGGTGTCGTCCGGGATGAACGCGGACTCGCGGAGGTACTCGACCTGCGCGGCGCAGGCCGCGTCGATGTCGTCGGTCATCTTCACCCAGTCGAGGAGGTCGGCGTCGCCGATCGTGAGCTCCGGCAGCGACGGGTCGAGGTCCGCGGCGTCGATGTCGCCCGTCTCGGCTTCGAGCCCCTCGCGGATCGCCTCGTCGGGCGCGCTCATCATCCCGCAGTCGGTGTGGTTGATAACGACGATCTCGTCGGTGTCGAAGAAGTTCGTCGTGAGCGCGGCCGACCGGATCACGTCGTCGGTCACCTTCCCGCCGGCGTTGCGGAACACCTGCGCGTCGCCGAGGTCGATGCCGAGCGCCTCCTCGATCGGGATTCGCTCGTCCATACAGGCGACGACGAGGAGGTTCTTATCGGTCGGGATCCCTTTCCGGCGGCGGCGCGCCCAGTCGTCGCGCTCGTCGACCGCGGCGTCAAGATGTTCGTGGTGCGCGTCGTGGTCGGCGTGGTCGTGCGATGGCATCGCTCGATCGGAGGGGTGGGACAAAAGGGATCGTTGCGAAAACCGAGATTCCCGCCGTCGACGCGGATCGGCGGCGATATCGTCCGATATCGAGGACGCGTGGCAGATCGGTCGATCCGGATTCGACCGACGCGGGCGGGTCGAGGCGTCGACCGAGGCGGTCCGCCCGCGGCCTTTCGAAATCCTTTTGTCCCGAATCGGCATTGATGTGAGTGCGAGCCGCCTTAGCTCAGACTGGGAGAGCACTCGACTGAAGATCGAGCTGTCCCCCGTTCAAATCGGGGAGGCGGCATATTCTGAACCCGCGAGCGACAGCGAGCGGACGACCGCGGGTCACTCGTCGTCGACGAGGACGGTCGCGAGGCGGTCGCCGCAGTGCGGGCAGTTCAGCGTCTGCCAGGTGTCGGGATCCAGATCGCCGAACGGCTCGGACCGGCGCGCGTCCGCGGCGGCGACGCTCGCGCCGCAGGTCTCGCAGTCGTGGGTGTCGTCGGGATCGGTCATCGCCGGGCGTACGGGCGCCTCGGCGAAACCGACTTCGCCGCGCGGCGCCTCCGATCGTCCATGAGCCGGTTCGCGGCGGTGGCGTTCGACCTCGACGACACGCTGTGCCGCCACGACCACGACGTGGACGCCCTCTACCGCCGGGCGTTCGAGGAGGCGGGCGTGGAGCCGTTCGGCGAGCCGGAGGAGCTGTGGCCCCTCCTCGACGGCCCGCCGGACCCCGACGATCGCGTCGGTTACCTCGGCGCGGGGTTCGCGCGGTTGGCGGCGCAACACGGGAGAGACGTGGACCCCGTCGCGCTCGCGGCGGCGTTCGAGGCGGTCGCGGACGAGTCGCGGGTGGCGTACCTGCCGGGCGCGACCGAGGCGCTGGCGGCCGCGGCGGCGGCGGGTCCCGTGGGCGTGCTCACGAACGGTCCCGAGGACCGACAGCGGGCGAAGATCGAGGCGCTCGGGTTGGACGACCTCGTCGACGCGATCGTGTACGCCGGGGACCTGCCCCGCCGGAAGCCGCACGCGGAACCGTTCGAGCGGCTGACCGCGGCGCTGTCGGTCGATGCCGAAGAGACGCTGTACGTCGGGAACTCGCTGTCGTACGACGTCGCGGGCGCGCACAACGCCGGGCTCCGGTCCGCGTGGCTCCGCGCGAGTCCCGACGACGCGCCCGGCGCGTACGGGCCGGACCACGTCGTCGACTCGTTAGCGGAGATCGCGGACCTGCTGGCCGAGGGGCGCGGAGCCGACGGCCGCGAGCCCGGAGGCGAAGCAGCGACGACCGAGCCGGAGGAGAGTCGGTGAGCGACGCGGTCAGGGGTCGCGCCCTCGCCAAGGCGAGACCGGGGGCGACGGTCGCGAGCGTCGAACCGCTCGGGCGGGGGAACCGCAAGCGGACGGAGGTGGTGCGATTCGAGAGCGCCGCGCCGGTGGTCGTCCAACGCTCCGAAACGCCGGCCGCGACCCGGACCGAGGCGGCGCTGCTGACGGCGATCGGCGATCGGACGGACGTGCCAGTTCCCCGGCCGCTCGGCGAGGGCGTCGACGACGGGACGGGGTGGTTCGTGACGCCGCTGGTCGACGGCCGCGACCTCCACGAGGCGTTCGTCGACCTCGGTCCGGCGGACCGGCGGGGGGTCGCGCGGGCGTTCGGCCGCTGGCTCGCGGCGCTCCACGAGGCGTTTCGGTTCTCGGGGTGCGGGCGGCTCGCGGTCGACGGCGCGGCGGGCGGCGGAGCGATCGACGCGGAGTCGGTCCTCGGACGCGACGCGTCGCTGTCCGTCCGCGATCCGGTCGGCGCCGACGAGTGGCTCCGGGAGTTCGGGGAGCGACACGCCGACCGGCTCCCCGAGGAGTTCGACGGGCTCCGCGCTCGGCTTCGGGACGCGTTCCGGGAGTCGACCGCGTCCGACACCGATCCGCAGCTGTTCCCGTGGGACTTCCGCCCGGGGAACGCCCTCGTCGCGGACGGCGCGGTGACGGCCGTCCTCGACTGGGAGGCGCCGCTGGCCGCCCCGCGTGGCGTGTCGGTCGCGAAGACCGAACACCTCGTCGTCGACTGGTACGTGCCGGCGGCCGAGACCGGGCCGCTCAGGCGGGCGTTCCGCGACGGCTACGAGTCCGTCGCGCCGCTCCCGCGCGTCGAGCGTGCCCACCGCGCCGCGGCCGTCGCGAGCGCGGTCGTCGACGGCGAGGGCGTGGTGACGAACCCGCGCTACCCGCCGGTCGACCGCGACGCGGCGGTCGAGTTCCATCGACGGGCGCTTCGGCGCGCGCTGGACAACGGACCCGGATAGACCACTCCGAAACGAGGCGCCGGTCAGTACAGCGCCGTGGCCGCGAGGATGCCGGCGGTCTGGCCGAGGCCGACGAGCGCGATGCCCGCGACCGTCCCCGCCGCGGAGCCGGCGAACGCGGCGACGACCGCGCCCACGACCGAACACGCGGCCGCGGCGTGGTGGACGGTCGAGCGCGGGGCCGTCGCGTCGCGAAGCCCCGTGTAGACGAACGCCGGCGCGGGCAGGAGCATCCAGCCGTAGAAGGCGACGGCGAGGAGCGCGCCGGCCGGGAGCGCGGCCGCGAGCCCGGCCCCGTCGCGTGCGAGGAACCCGAGGACGCCCGCGAGCGTGACCGGGGTCCCCGCGAGGATCACCAGCTTCCACGCGCGGAGGATTCCCGTCGCCATGTCGCGCCACGAGGCGACGACGAAGGCGACGAGCAGGGCGCTCATGACGACGTGCGCGACGAACAGCGCGTGGAGGGAGACCGCACCGAGGACCGTCGCCGCGGCGACGCCCCACGCCGCGGGGACCAGCAGCGCGGGACCGTTCTCGCGGAGCGTGATGGCGGGGCCGTCCGCTTGGTACTCGCGTGACACGTTGGTCGCTTCCGCGCCGAGGAATATAAACGTCGGCGTCCGGTGGGGCGCCGAAGAACGACACGATCCGGTCTCGCTCGCGCCGCGAATCTGTTGTTCGGGCAGTGTTCGCTGATAAAGTTTCGGTTATTCGGAAACGATCGTCTAGAGAGAGTCGTGGTAACTGTACACTCGCAATCCTTATGACCCGACAGGGTCTCTCTCTATTCGCAATGGCGACCGGAAAGGTTGATTTCTTCAACGACACTGGCGGCTACGGATTTATCGAGACTGACGACGCGGACGACGACGTGTTCTTCCACATGGAAGACGTCGGCGGCCCGGACCTCGAAGAGGGTCAGGAGCTCGAGTTCGACATCGAGTCCTCCGAGAAGGGTCCCCGCGCGACGAACGTCGTTCGGCAGTAAGCCGATCCGAGAAGGTGGGTCGGTCCGGCTGACGCCGAACGCGACTCTGACACACGGTATCAAACGTTTTCGTCCGCGTCGCGGGCTCGCGTCCGCCGCGGTCGTATTTTACGCTCGACGAGCGCCCCGCTCGTCGCGTGCGCGCGTCGTACCCGGAGAAGAGATGAGAGCGACCGCGTCCGCGCTCAGATGTGTTGCCCGAAGAGCCCGCGGCCCTTCGTCACCTCGACGTCGCCCTCGACTTTCGTCTGACAGGAGAGGCGGACGTCGTGGTTCGGGTGGTGCGGCGGGAGCCAGAGACGGGCCTTCTCCTTCTTGCTCGGCTCGCTGACCTCGCCGTCGACCTGGACCGCACAGGAGCCGCACGACCCGGAACCGCGGCAGTTGAGCTGTTCCATCTTGCCGTTGTAGACGGAGAGACCGGCCTCTTTGAGCACGTCGCGCAGATTGGCGCCCTTCTCGCACTCGATTTCCTCGCCCTTGTAGGATACAGTAGGCATGTCGACTCACGGTACGCGAGCGATCCACAAAAGAGTCTGTGTCCGCGGGGCGCGGCGACCGGAACCGCGAGCGCCGACCGCGGCACGCCCAGAAACGGTCGTGTGCCGAGCGTCGGACGCCGACGGGGCGTTTTTTACCCTCGGCACCGCAGGGTGGCACAATGGGACTCAGGTGTCTGCTCGGACACGACTTCGGCGAACCCGAACTCCAGCGCGAGCGCGAGGAGGAGGGCGACGAGGTCGTCACGACCGTCAAGGAGGTGAAGACCTGCGCTCGCTGCGGCGAGACGCAGATCGTCAGCGAGAATACCGAAGTGACGACGATGGAGCAGCTGGCGGACGAGGCCGCCGCGAACGTCGGCGGCGAGACCGCCGGCGCGTCGGCCGCGGCGCCGACGCGCGACGACGCCCCGGACGCTGCCGAGGAGGGCGCCGGACCCGGCACGGCGTCGGGAGGGGTCGGTGCGGCCGACGCCGGGACGGCGGACGAGGGCGTGACCCTCGACGAGGAGCCCGGAGCCGGGAGCGACGACGCGGTGATCCTCGACGACGGGGCCGCGGCCGACGAGCCGGCGGGGCCGACCGACGCCGCTCCGGCCGCGGACAGCGTCGACGCGGCGACGGGCGCGGCGGACGGTCCGAACGCGCCGGACGAGGCGGGCTCGCCGGACGGAGCAGATCCGGCGGACGAGGACACGGAGGTGTTGGGCGCGGGCGGCGAGTCGGCGTCCGCGCCGTCGCCCCCGGCCGAGACCGAGTCCGGTGCCCCCTCGGGCGACGAGGCGGACGCGGAGAGCGACGACGGCGTGATCCTCGACGAGGACGAGGAGCCGGCCGACGACCGGGAGCGGGGCGCGTGGCCGGAGGTCGAGGAGGAGGACGCCGGCGCCGACGGAGCGACCGCGTGGCCCGATCACGGCGGCGAAGACGAGGGGTTCAGCGCGGAGGTCGGTGAGGGCGGTGACGCCGACGTCGAGTTCGGCGGCGGGCTCACCCCGGAGGCCGCGGATGGGCGGGAAGAGCAGGAATCGGCGACGGAGTACGTCGAGGCGCCCGACGACGGCGAGGGCGCCACGTTCGACGCCGGCGGCGAGGGCGGGACGGGGATCACCCGGGGCGAGAGCCCCGAGTTGGAGACGGTGGGCGACGACGCCCCGACGGAGTACTACTGTCCCGAGTGCGGGATGGTCCGGGCGGCGGACGGGAGTTCGATGCGCGCGGGAGACATCTGTCCGGAGTGTAAGCGCGGGTACGTCGACGAGCGTCCTCGGTAGGCGGAGCGGAAGCGGGCAGTTCGGGCCGAACCCGCCGAGCGGCCGTGACGAAACTGGTTTACGCCGGCCTGTCGAACGGTCGCGGCATGAAGGAGTACAAGATGCGCCGCGGCGAGCATCTGGACGACCGCATGCCGGACCTGAAGGGTTCGATCGAGGAGTACTTCGGCGAGGTCACCGGCACCGAGGAGTGGGAGGGGCACGAGCTGTACGTCGTCGCCGACCCCGACAACCCGGTGTTCGAGCGCATCGTCGCGGGCGCCGCCGAGTACGGGAGCAAGAAGGACAAGCTGGCGGTCCACTTCGAGGAGCGCCCCGCCGAGGACGTCATCGCGGAGGGGAACGCCGACGCCGCCGCGGACGCCGTCGACGCGAAAAACGACTTCCTCCTGGAGGCGACCGGGCGCGACGCGAAGTCGCGCCGCGACTCGCTGAAGCGCGAAGTCGAGGACGACGCCCCCGATTACTGAGCGGTTTCTGCGGCGACCGGTTCTCGTCCGTCGAGGAAAGCGCGGAGCCCGCTAGCGTCCCGCTCGCGCGACTGAACCCCGCGAGAGAGTCGTCACCGTCCTCGAAACGTCGTCGCCTCCTCACGGGAAGCGTCATCGCCCGACGAGAATCGGCTCCACTCGGCGGTGAGACTGTCAGGATCGATCTTGTGAATATTTATTCAGACTTGAGTTAAAACTCCGGCACTTTTAAGACGCACGGGGACGAAACGGTGTGTATGAGCATTGAGACGGTCGTGCTGGCGGTCGGATCGGAGGACGGGAAACGCGTCGAGCGGCTCGCCGAGGAGATCATCTCCGTCGCCGAGCCGGCGGACGCCGAGGTCGTGTTGACCCATGTGTTCGACAGGGAGGAGTTCGACGAGACCAGCGCGAAGCTCGGGTTTGAGCCGGAGAGCGAGAGCTCGACGCCCGACGCCATCGCGGAGCGACACACCACCACCCGGAAGCTCTCGGAGGCGCTCTCCGAGGCCGGCGTGCGACACTCCGTCCGGGGCGCGGTGGGAGACCTCGCGGACGAGGTCGTCGAGACGGCCGAGGGCCTCGAAGCCGACCGCGTCGTGGTCGGCGGACGGCACCGCTCGCCGACCGGGAAGGCCGTCTTCGGCAGCGTCGCGCAGGAGGTCATGCTCTCGGCGCCGTGCCCGGTCACCTTCGTCCGCGAGCCGGCGTCGTAACGCGGTTTCGCGGTACGGACCCCGTTTGTTATTCACGGTCGACCGCGCGAAGCGTCCCGCTTAAGTGAGACGGGTCCGCGCTTACACCCGATGTACTACGTGGGCGTCGACCTCGGGGCGACGAACGTCCGGGCGGCCGTCGGCGACGAGAGCGCGGCGGTCCTCGGCTCCGCGTCGCGGGGTACGCCGCGGGGACCGAACGGCATCGCCGTCACCGAGGCCGTGTTGGAGGTGGTCCGCGGGGCCTGTACGGACGCGGGAATCGCGCCGAGCGAGGCGGTCGCGGCCGGGATCGGCTCCATCGGTCCGCTCGATCTGGCGGAGGGGGTCGTCCAGGGGCCCGCGAACCTCCCGGACACGGTCGAGCGCATCCCGCTCGTCGGGCCGGTCGGTCGGTTGCTCGACACCGACGAGGTGTACCTCCACAACGACACCATCGCAGGCGTCATCGGCGAGCGGTTCCACTCCGAGCGCAACCCCGACGACATGGTGTATCTCACTATCTCCTCGGGGATCGGCGCGGGCGTCGCCGTCGACGGGAACGTCCTCTCGGGGTGGGACGGCAACGCCGGCGAGGTCGGCCACATGACCGTCGACCCGCACGGGTTCATGACCTGCGGCTGCGGGCTCGACGGCCACTGGGAGGGGTACTGCTCGGGCAACAACATCCCGAAGTACGCCCGGGAGCTCCACGAGGAGGACCCCATCGAGACGATCCTCCCGATCGAGGATCCCGACTTCTCCGCGGTCGACGTGTTCGAGGCGGCGGGCGAGGACACCTTCGCCGACCACGTGATCGACCAGGTCGCCCACTGGAACGCCATGGGGATCGCCAATATCATCCACGCGTACGCGCCGCTCGTCGTGAGCGTCGGCGGCGCGGTCGCGCTCAACAACCCCGACCGCGTCCTCGACCCGATCCGCGAGAAGCTCCCGGAGATGGTGTTCATCAACGTCCCGGAGGTTCGGCTCACCGACCTCGGCGACGACGTCGTGGTGAAAGGCGCCCTCGCGAGCGCGCTGACGGGCGGGACCGGCGACCGTGCGCGCGTCGAGAACGCGCCCTGACCGAGCGCGGCGACGGCGGCCCGCGGGCTACTGCTCGAACTCGTCGAGCTCCGGTTCCACGTCGGCGCCGACCGCGTCGCGCGTGTCGAGGTACGCGTCGCGGTACCGCCAGATCTTCCGGAGGAGGACGTACCCGAACGCGCCCTGGAAGACGATGACGAAGCCGAACAGCGCGAGGACCTGCGGGAGGCCGAAGAGTCCCGCAGCGACGCCGGTCACCGGACCGACGAGCGTGTTGTACAGCGCGTGGATCGCCGCCGCGAGGACGAGCCCCTTGACGATGATCGGGCCGCGGTTCCCGGGATTGAACTTCGCGAGCCCGAGGTAGTAGCCCGCGAACGCCGAGTAGACGACGTGTCCCGGTCCCGCGAGCGCCCGGAGCGCGGCGATGCCGTCGCCGGCGCCCAGCGCCGCGATGCCGACCGTCAGCTCCGCCATGTCGACGTTCTGGGCGATGTACACGAAGTTCTCGATGACGACGAAGCCGAGCCCCGCGATGGCGCCGTAGACGGCGCCGTCGATGACGGCGTCGAAGCGGGCGTCGGTGTACGCGTACAGCCGCACCGCGAGCAGCTTCACCGACTCCTCTATCGGGCCGACGACGACGAAGAAGAACACGACGATTCCGAGGAAGCCGAGCGGCCGGAAGTACGGCTGGAGCACGCTGTTCAGGATCGCCGCGAACGTCGCGGTGAGGATAGAGAGGAGGAACGTCGCCACGAGGAGCGACAGCGGCTCGCCGGTCGTCACGTCCGAGACGTACACGTACGCGGCCAGCCCCAGAGCGGGGATCACGGAGAGCCCGAGGAGGACCGCGATGGCCGGGTCGAAGAGGAGCCCGAGTCCGAACGAGCCGAGGATCGCCAAGAGTCCGACGAACGCGACGAGGACGACCCCGGCCTTCGCGGAGCGCGTGAGGAACCAGTACAGCGCGACCGACAGCCCGTCGAGGGAGGTGCGCTCCTCCCACGTCGCGACATCGTAGAGGTCGCGGTCGTCGTCGGCCCGAGACGCGATCGGGTCCTCGTCGCTTGGCATGGCCCCCGTTTCGCCCCCCGGTGACTTAACGGATTGGCGGAACCGGACGGGCGCGCTGAGGGCGGTGGGCGGGATGCGTCACCGACCGCGCTCGCTCCGCGGCCGACAGGATTGAAACCGCGGCGGACGAAGGTCGGGTATGCACTTCGATCCGCGGGTCCAGCGCGCCCTGAAGGAGGCCGGGCTGGACGCCGACGCCGTCGCCGACGCCTCGGACCGAGTCGCCGAACTCGTCGCCCGCGACGCCGACCGCCTCCGAGAGTTCTTCGACGGCGACGGCCCGTACTACTCGGACATGGAGATGGCGCACAGCGCGGCGTCGAGACAGGAGCACGCGAGCGCCGACGTGGACCTGTTCACCCACGGGAGCGACCTCCGCGGGTACCTCTCGCTCGACGGGTGGGGCGTCCCGGTCGAGGGCGGGCGGGTCCTCCGCGAGGCCGACGACGGCGCCCCGGTCGTCGTCGAACTCTCGCTCGGCGACACGGTGAACGACCGCGTGCGGTTCGCGCGCGAGCGCGAGGAGCTGTGACGATGGCGCGGGCCCGCGTCCGCGGCATCTACGCGACGGCGCTCACCGCGCGCCTGCTCGACGCCGGCCACGAGGTGGTGGACGCCTCGCCGCCGATCCGCCGGCGGTTCGACGCCGAGTTCGGGACCGAGCCGCCGGCCGTCCGGATCGGGACGAGCGCGGACCGGCAGGGGGTCGGCGCGCACGGCGACGCCGGCGCGCTCGGCGCGGTCCGAGATCTCCTGACCGACGCGGGCCGCGACGCGCTCGCGTGGCCCGACCCGACGCCGCCGGGGACCGTCCTCGACGGCGAGGTGACGGAGACGCTCGGCGGCGGCGCGGTCGTCGACCTCCGAGTCGGCGGCGGGCGAGTCGGCGGCGAGGGCGGCGACGTGACGGGCACGCCCGCCGCGGCCGTCGAGGGGTACCTCCCGTACGGGGCCGTCGACGCCCGGGTCGAGACGGGGGACGCGGTCCGGGTCCAGGTGCGCGAGTCGGCCGCGCCGTGGACGGACCGTCGCCCCGAACTCGCCGGGGAGTTGCGGGTCGGCGGCGACCTCGTCGCGCTCGAACCGGGGTCCGGGACGCGGGTCGACGCCCGAGACGACGAGGCCGCCCGAGAGCTGTCCGGGATGCTCGACCTGCTCGACCTCGAACCGCCGACGGGCTGGCGGGCGGTGTGGCAGCCCGCCGCCGTCGACGCCGACACGGAGGCGCTGACCGCGGGCCTCGACGCGGCCGTCGAGGCCGCCGAGGGGCTACGCGCGGCGACCGGAGCGGACGACGAGAGTGGAGTCGACGACGGGACCGGAGACGGGCTCGGCGTCGTCAGCGACCGGAGCCGGCTCCGCGACGCCCCGCTCGCCGCGCCGAACGCCGGCGTCTGGGTCTGGTTCGGCCGCGAGAGCCGGTCGGGACTCGACGACGCGCGGCGGACCGCGACCGCGACGATGCCCGGCCACCACCGCGTGAAGGCGGGGTCGGCGGACGCCTCGGCCGGCGTCGACCTCGCGGAGGCGCTCTGCGACCCCGCTCCCGACGCCGAGTTCCCGTTCGCGGTCGTGGCCGACGCGTTCGGCCCGCGTGAGGGCGACGCGCTCCGGATCGACCACGGGAAGCCCGACGGCCGGCTGATCACCCTCGGCGAGGGGACGGTGACGGGAGTCGACGCCGACGGGACCGTCACCGTCGAGCGCGAGATGACCGGCGGGGGGACCTACGACGGGCTCGGCGTCGACCGCGAGGCCGGCGACGTCGCCGAGACGAGCCTGAAGGAGGGGCGCTGGTGGTACCCGACGACGTACCGCGGCCGCGACGGGACGGTCCGCGGGACGTACGTCAACGTCTGTACGCCCGTCGAGGTGTTCCCCGACGCGGCCCGCTACGTGGACCTCCACGTCGACGTGATGAAACACCCCGACGGGACGGTCGAGCGCGTCGACGACGAGGAGCTGACCGAGTCGGTCGCGGCCGGCCACACCCCCGAGGCGCTGGCCGAAAAGGTGCGGAGCGTCGCGTCGGCGCTGGAGAACGCGCTGTAGAGGTGGATCGGCGGGCGGCGGTCCGGGCGCCGAGGCGCGTCGACTCGGTCGTTTCGAAATCCAATCACTTCGATTCGTTACAATAGCATTATTATTCATCGCATACACGCTGCGGACGGAATGCGTGAGAAACGATCACAGCAAACGTTTGACGGCGCGACGCGGCGGGGGTTCCTCGGGAGCGTGGGGGCGCTGGTCGCCGCCGCGGCCTACTCGCGAGACGTGTCGGCCGACGACGCCGCGCGAGTCGACAACGAGGCGGACGACCCGGTCCAGACGGTCGAGTCGCCCGACGGATCGATCGCGGTCACGGTCGACGTCACCGGCGGATCCCCGACCTACGAGGTCGCTCGCGGCGGCGAAGCGTACGTCGGACCGTCGACGGTCGGGTTCGACTTCCGGAATCAGCCGTCGTTCGGTGCGAGCGCCGACGGGGAGTCGGGCCCGGTGACGGTCACGGGCACCGAGCGCAAGTCGGCGACCGAGGAGTGGGAGCCGGTGTGGGGCGCGTACGAGGAGGTGTCCGCGGAGTACCGCGCCCTGAGCGTCGGGCTCGCCGACGCCGCCGGGGACGCGGACGGGTCGGGCGCCCCCGCGGCGGACGCGCGGACCGCGACCCTCCAAGTGCGCGCGTTCGACGACGGGGTCGGCCTCCGGGTCGTCCTCGGGGAGGGGTTCGCGAGCCACTCGGAGAAGGCGGTGATCGACTCGGAGAACACCGGCGTCGACTTCGCGGCCGACTACGACGCCTGGTGGATCCGAAACGAGGTAACCAATCCGCGGTTCGAGCAGGAGTACGCGGAGACGCCGCTGTCGGAGATACCGGCCGGGAGCCGCGAGACGCGGCCGACGGACACGCCGACCCGGACCGGCGCGCACACGCCGCTGACGGTGGACGCGGGCGACGCGTACCTCAGCGTCCACGAGGCGAACCTCGACGACTACGCGGCGGCGACGCTCGCGCCCCGCAGCGACGACGGGGGGACGGCCTTCGCGACCGAGCTCACGCCGCTGCCCGACGGGTCGAGGGCCTCGCTCGACCTCCCGGCGGCGACGCCGTGGCGGACGATACAGGTCGTCGACCGGCCGGGCGAGCTGATCGAGTCGCAGCTCGTCCCGCTGCTCGCCGACCCGCTCGACGAGTCGGCGCTGCCGACCGCGGGCGGCGAGCCGGACGCCGACTGGATCGAGCCCCGCAAGTACGTCGGCATCTGGTGGACGATGATCGCGGGGCAGGCGAACTGGGAGTACAAGTCGGACGACGAGATCGCCGGGAACGACGGAAATCCCGCCGCGTACGTCCACGGTGCGCGGACCGAGCGCATGAAGCGGTACATGCGCTTCGCGAGCGAGAACGGGATCGACAGCGTGCTCGTCGAGGGGTGGAACGAGGGGTGGGACACCTATCCCGGGGACGGCACCGGCTTCGGCTTCGGCGTCGACGACTCCTATCCGGACTTCGACGTGCCCGAGGTGACCGACTTCGGCGCGTCGCTGCCGGACCCCGTCGAGATGACGATCCACAACGAGACGGCCGGTAACATCCCGCAGTACGAGGCCGCGATCCTCGACGAGGGCGTGTTCGCGGGGTACGAGGCCGAGGGGATCAACTCGATCACGGGTACGTCTCGGACCCGGGGCTCGGCATCGACGGCGACGGCGCCGAGCCGACCCACAACCAGCACAACCAGCTCGCGGTGAACCACCACCGGCTCGCGATCCGTGAGGCGGCCGCGAACCGTCAGCTGCTGGAGATCCACGAGGGGATCAAGCCGACCGGCGAGATCCGGACCTACCCGAACGTGGCGAACCGCGAGGTGGTGAAGGCCCAGGAGTACGACGGGTTCGGCCAGCTCGGATCGAACGTCGGCCGCGACCACCACGTCACGCTCCCGTTCACGCGGAACCTCGCCGGCCCGGTGAGCTTCCAGCCGGGTATCTTCGACGTGACCTTCGGCGACGACCGCGGCGACCAGGTCCAGACGACCCGCGCCAAGCAGCTCGCGATGTACCCGACGTACCTCAGCGGCCTCCAGATGGCCGCCGACCGGATCGAGGGGTACGTCGACGAGACGTTCGAGGTGGGCGAGGGGCTCCAAGCCGCGGCTGGCGAGCGCGACGGACTGGTGACCGACGACACGTGGCGGGACGCGTTCGGCACGAACCACGTCGCCGTCGACCCTAACCGCGCACCGAGCGGCTCGTCGGTGACGTACGTCGTGCGCGGCGTCGAGGAGCCGGGGACATACGACCTCCACCTCCGGTACGCGAGCGCGCCGGAGGAGAACGCGCAACGCGTGATCGACGCCGGCGGGCCGCGAGCGACGCTCCGCGTCGGCGACGCGAGCCGGACGATCGAACCCGACTTCACCGCCTACTGGGACGACTGGCGGGTGTTCACGACCGGGGTGGAACTCGACGCGGGCGACACCGAGATCGCGGTCGAGCTCGACTACGAGGACGGCGGAGACGGGTTCACCGGCGACGTGGGGGGATTCAACCTCAACGCGGTCGCCGTCACCGAGTCGGGCAAGCCCTCCCCGATCCCGGCCGAGTACGAGGGGTACGTTCCGGAGAACGAGAACTTCGACGCGAAGCCGGAGTTCTCCTTCGTCGAGTCCGTCCCGGCCGCCGGCTGGGACGAGACGCGCGTCGTCGGCGCCGCGATCGGCGACTACCTCGCGATCGCCCGCCGGCACGGCGGCGAGTGGTACGTCGGCGTCATGACCGACGGGGCGGGCCGCGCGGTCAACGTGCCGCTCGACTTCCTCGCACCCGGTAAGTCCGGGGACGCGCCGGGGCACGGCAACGGTGGCGGAAAGGGGAAGGGGAAGGGGAAGGGGAAGAATAACGGGAACGGCGGCGGCCGCGACGGCCCGAAGTACGTCGCGGAGATCTACTCGGACGCGATCGGAGGAGGCGTCGACGCCGACCCGACCGGGGTCCGGATCGACGAGGCGATCGTCACCCCGAGCACGACGCTGCTCGCGTCGCTCGCGCCGAGCGGCGGAACTGCTGTCAGGTTCCGTCCGGCGCGGGGCCGCGAGATCGGTCGACTCCCGGAGTACGAGCGGCCGGAACAGGACATCTCGATCGAGATCGCGGAGGAGGCCGACCTCGACGAGTCGTTCATCGCGGGGACGGGGTCGAACGACGCCGGGTTCGTGGGCGGCACGAACGTCGAGATCGTCGTCGACGGCGAGGTCGAGACGCTCGCCAACGTCCGGCTCCCGCCGAACGCGACGGACGAGACGGTCGAACTCGGCTACCGGATCACGGCGATCGGCACCTACGACGTCGCCGTTCGCGACCCGGAGACCGACGAGGAGCTCGCCGTGGAGACGGTTACCGTCGCTCCCGGCGACGTCGTCGCCGAGCTGACCGACCCGAAGCGCGACGACGACGGGCCCGCCGAGTACGTCTACCCGACGGACGGTGCGTTCCGAGACGGCGCGTTCGATCTGCGCTCATTCCGCGTCTTAGAGACCGAGAAAGAGTACCGGTTCGCATTCGAGGTTGAGAACCTCTACGACGCGTTCGGCGGCGACTTCTCGCCGCACTACTTCCTCGTCTACTTGCGCGATCCCGACGCGAACGGCGGCCGCACGAGCGCGCTGGACGATCTCGGGCTCACCGCCGAGTTCGGCGCGCCGTGGCAGTACCGGATCGACGCCAGCGGCTTCGCGAAAGGGATCACCGACGCCGACGGCGGAGACCTTGGCACGCCGGAGGTGTTCGTGAGCTTCGAGTCGAACACGGCCGTCGTCTCGGTGCCGAAGTCCGCGGTCGGCGGCGACATCTCTGGCTGGGAGGTGGCGCCGGTCGTCGGCTCGGAGGACCGCGGCAGCTTGCGCGCGGTCGCCGAAGAGGCCGGGACCTTCGTCTTCGGCGGCGCGCGCGAGGGCGCGGCCGGGAACGCGCCGCGGGTCGTCGACCTCGTGACGCCGGACGGCGTCTCGCAGGCCGACGCGCTCGACTACGGCCCCGATTCGCTCGCGTCGCTGCCGTTCACGTCGTTATAAGAGAGGCGGCGGAATCGAGAGGCCTCGCGGCGGGACGGCCCGCCGCGTTCAGAAGTGGTTCGCGGAGTCGGTCTCGTGGCGGAGCTCGCCGCCGCGACCGCCCTCGACCGTCGAGGCGCCCTGATCGCCGGAGGAGGCGGTCCGCACCGTCACGTTGTCGACCTCGTCGAAGTCCATGATGAGGTCGCGGCGGATGTTGTCGGCGGTGATGTTCGAGATACCGCAGCCGGAGCAGGTGCCGCCGAGCTCGACGACGACCTCGCCGGTCTCGGGGTTCGCCTCGCGCACGACGCTCGTGCCGCCGTGCATCTGGATGATCGGCATCTGTCCGACCATCCACCGCTCGACCCGGTCCGCGAGGCTCTCGTCGCTCTCGTCGCTCATTACCCCCAATACATCGCCGACGGTATGGAAAGTTGCGGTTTAGGAGCCGTCGGGCGCGTCGAAAGGAACTGTATCATCGTCGATGAGACGGAACGGCGGCAGCCGAGCGCGCTATCGCTCCCCGTCGTCGCCCGAGTCGGCCGCGTCGCCAGACTGGCTGGGGAGCCGCGTGGGGTCGGCCGGGTCGTCGCCGTTCAGCGAGTCGTCGCGTTCGAGCACGTACAGCAGCGGCCCGAGCGCGGTCAACACGAGGACTCCGGGTAGGGGCGCGTCGGGAACCGCGAGTAGCGTGACGAGGCTCGCACCGCCGGTGAGCACGACGAGCGCGGCCCACGCCGCCGGCGAGCCGAGGTCGACGCCGACGCGCGCGGCGTCGCGGTAGACGGCCGCGGCGATCAGCGCGACGACGACGCCTCCGCCGCCCCCGACGAGGGCCGTGGTGACGGACATACGGCTTGTTGGACCGAGACGCGAAAAAGGGTGTCGCGAGCGAGAAGGACTGGGAACGAGCGCGGAATCGAGAACGGGTGGGAGAGTCGAGACCAGGAAACGGGCCTACGGCGCCTCGCCGGTCTCGATGCTGAAGGAGTCGCGCGGGTACGCGACGCAGGTGAGCGTGTAGCCGTCGTCGATCTCGGCCTCTTCGAGCATCTGCTGGTTGTCGTGCTCGACGAAGTCCTCGGAGGGGCCGTCCGCGATCTGCCCGGCACAGGAGACGCACTGGCCCTGTCGGCAGGCGTACGGGAGGTCCCACCCCTCGTCTTCGCCCTGTTCGAGGATGGGCTCGTCGTTGGAGAGCTCGACCGTCTCGCCCTGCTTGACGAACTCGACCTCGTAGTACTCCACCTCGTCTTCGGGGATGTCACCGGGGCCGGAGCTGACGGTGCCGCCCTCTTCGAGCTCGCCCTCCCCGCCCTCGGCGCCGCCCGCCGGGATGGCGCCGCCGCCACCGCCGCCGCCGACCGCGCGGTTACCCGGTTCCGGGAACTCGGTCTCGGGGACCGACGACGCGCGGTGTTCGAGCACTTCGTCCGAGACGTCGGTCGTGGGTTCCCACCCCGTCCCCCGCACCGAGGTGACGAGGACGACGAGAAGCGTCGCGACCGCCGCGAGGACGATCGCGGGGGGATTCACGATCGCCACGAGCACGATCGCCAGTGGGTTGAGCATACGAATGGATATGGAGAGGTGGTTTAAGGCCGTTTTGATCGGTCCAACGAGTCGAGACCGTCGCCGCGGAGCGCCCGCCGCGGAGCGACCCCCGGACGAGGCGGGGAGCGGTCCATTTATCGGCCGAGCGGTCGACGGAACGCCCATGGAAGTGAAATCTCGGCACCACCTCCGGAGCGACGAGATCACGGCGATCCGCGAGGCGGTGGCCGACCACCTCGGGGTCGACATCGACGGCGAGGCGTTCGAGTTCGTGGAGTTCGTCGACGCCGGCTACGAGCTCGTCTTAGTCGACGGCGACCCCGCCGTCTTCTACGTCGACGACGACGAGCCCTTCCTCACGGTCCGGGGGGCGAACGACTTCGACCCGGAGACGGGCGTCGTGACGGTCGACGCAGGGGCGATCTCCTTCGTCTCCGACGGCGCCGACGTGATGCGCCCGGGGATCGTCGAGGCCGACGAGGCGATCCGCGCGGGCGACCTCGTCGTCATCGCCGAGGAGACCCACGGGAAGGTGCTGGCGGTGGGCCGCGCGATGGTCGACGGCGACGCGATGGTCGGCGACAGCGGCAAAGTCGTCGAGTCGATCCACCACGTCGGCGACGACCTGTACGAGTTCTCGGTGTGAGCGGTCGGGGAGCGGCGGCCTCGATTCGTTCCGCGACACGTCCCGCGCTCCGCGCATTTTAATCGCCTCGCCCGCGACCCCCGACGTAATGACCGCGATCCGGGTGCTGAGCTACAACGTCCGCTACGCCAACCGGGGCGACCACCACGACGCCTGGCACGACCGCCGAGACGCCGTCGCGCGCCTAGTCCGCTTTCACCGGCCCGACATCGCCGCGTTTCAGGAGCCGCTCCCCGGACAGCGCCGCGACCTCCGCGAGCGACTCCCGGAGTACGAGTTCGTCGGCCGGGGTCGCGCGACCGACGGCGAGGGCGAAGGGTGCCCGATCGGCGTCCGGGGCGACCGCTGGGAAGTCACTCGGAGCGGGACGTTCTGGCTCTCCGAGACCCCGGACTCGCCGTCGGTCGGGTGGGACGCGTCCCACCCGCGGATCGCGACGTGGGCCCGAGTGCGCGCCGTCGACGGCGACGCCGCGCTCCGCGTCGTCAACACGCACTTCGACCACGTGAGCGCGCGGGCGCGGCGCGAGTCCGCCCGCCTGCTGCGCGAGCGGCTCCCGGCGATCGCGACGGGCGACGAAGCCGACGCCGACGGGACGGCCCCGGTCGTCCTCGTCGGCGACCTCAACTGTACGCCCGGGTCGGAGCCGCACCGGATTCTCATCGGCGACGACGCCGGAACCGGGGGGACCGTCGACGGAGGAGCGGTCGACGGAGGGGCGACCGACGACGCGCCCGCGCTTCGCGACGCCGCCGTTGCCGCCGACCTCCGACACGGCCCGGAGACGAGCCTCACCGACTTCGCCCGCCTCATCGACGGCCGCCGGATCGACCACGCGCTCGTCTCGCCGGAGCTTTCGGTCGAGGCGTTCGCGACCCTCGCGGACCGCGACGACCGCGGGCGGTACCCCTCCGACCACCTGCCGATCCTCGCGCGGCTGTCGATGTAGCGGGCCCTCTACTCGTCGTCTGTTTCCGTCTCGTCGTCCGTTGCCTCGTCGGGCCCCCTACCGTCGTCCGTTGCCTCGTCGGCTTCTCTCTCGTCGTCGGTCTCCTCGTCCGCGTACTTCTCCAAGACGGTCTCGTAGCCGCGCTTGGCCGTCTCGTACGTCTCGCGGAGGTCCGCCACCGGCGTCTCGCTCGCGTCGACCCGGAGGTCGTTGTAGTACGGGTCGTCGGTCTCCTCCTCCGTGTTACACACGAGCAGCGCGGCGGACTGGACTTCGAGGTCCTCGCGCTTGTCGCCCCCCGCGGCGTGGCCCGCGGCGAGGGCGTCGATCAGCCGCTCGGCGAGGGGCGCGTCGCCGTGGGCGTCGGACTCGTAGGCGGCCGCGGTGTCCTCGACCACGTCCTCGCCCGTCAGGAGGTTGCCCGCGACGGTGTAGTTCTCTCCCTCCCGGTGGCCGTACCAGCCGTTACACTCGTCGCCGGAGAACGCGAACGTCCCGTCGGCATCGACGCCGTGGAGCTGGCGCTGAGCGCTCCCCTCGTCGGCGTTCAACAGCGCCTCCAGCGCGTCGTCGACCGCGAGCCCGTCGCCGAGGTACTCGATCCCCTTCCGTCCCAGTTCGACGTTGACGAGCGACTGGGTCGCCACCGCGCCGTCGGCCGAGGCGAAGGGACACAGCGTGCCGACGCCCGGCAGGCGGGTGGTCACCGCCACGCCGAACCGGGTCTGGTCGTCGCCGTCCTCGTCGGTGTACCGCTCGCGAACGCAGATGCTGAACGTCACAGGCGTACTGGGACGGCGCCCCGCAAAAGGGTGGGTGCCGGGGTCGATGGTTCCGGTTCTCAGCGACGGGCGCGCGGACAGCGCGCGTCTCGAACGGGGCCCAACCGGCGCGCGCGAGGGATTCGAGAGAGCCGACGCTCGCCGCCGCCGTAGATCCCACGGGTCGCTGATAAAACCGGTCGAGGGACCGTCGGCGAACCGGTCGGATCCGGTGAGGGCGCAGGCGCCGGTCGCTGAGTGATGCGTGTCAACGGGCGACACACTTATCCGTGGCAATCCCTCTCACATATATAGCCTCGGATACGGGCGAGGCGACCACCGACACCGACGCGCGCCCCGACGACGCGCCGCTCGCGGCTCGACGAGCTGTTGACATGCGCACGAAGAGCGGCCGCTCCGGCCGTCGCGTCGGCCGTCGGCGACCCCGCCGCGCCCCCCGAGCGAACGTGATACGATGGCAGACCGACAAACGCTTGAACGGCTCAGCGAGGAGTACCGGACGGAGGTTCCCGACGACCTCAGAGCGGCGCGCTCGTTCGACTGGTACCTCGACGCGCTGTACGACGACCCCCGGATCGCGCGGAACGCGCACCAGCGCGTCGCGGACATGTTCGACCACTACGGGACGCACTACGACGAGGAGCGCGGCGTCGCCGAGTACGCGCTCGCCGCCGAGGACCCGCTCCACGACGGCGAGAACGTCTTCTACGGCCGCGAGGTCCACGAGGCGATCCACGAGTTCGTCAACAAGGTGAAGTCCGGGGCCCGCGGACTGGGTCCCGAAAAGCGGATCAAGCTCCTGTTGGGGCCGGTCGGCTCTGGGAAGTCGCACTTCGACTGGCTCGTGCGCCGCTACTTCGAGGCGTACACCCGGGAGGACGCGGGGCGGATGTACACCTTCCGGTGGGTCGACCTCTGTTCGGTGATCGACGATCAGGACCCGGACGACGACACGGTCCGCTCCCCGATGAGTCAGGACCCCCTCGTCCTCCTCCCGAAGCCGCAGCGGCAGGCGGTGATCGACGACCTGAACGAGCGGCTCGACGCGCCCTACACGCTTCGGAACGACCAACACCCGGACCCGGCCTCGGAGTTCTACCTGAACGAACTGCTCGCGCACTACGACGACGACCTCCAGCGCGTCCTCGACGAGCACGTCGAGGTCGTCCGGCTCGTCGCAGACGAGAACCGCCGGGAGTGTATCGAGACGTTCGAGCCGAAGGACAAGAAGAACCAGGACGAGACGGAGCTCACCGGCGACGTCAACTACGCCAAACTCGCCGTCTACGGCGAGTCCGACCCGCGGGCGTTCGACTACGCCGGCGCGTTCTGTAACGCGAACCGCGGCCTGTTCTCCGGCGAGGAACTGCTCAAGCTCCAGCGGGAGTTCCTCTACGACTTCCTCCACGCCTCGCAGGAGTCGACGATCAAGCCGAAGAACAACCCGCGGATCGACATCGACCAAGTGATCGTCGGCCGGACGAACATGCCGGAGTACCGCGAGAAGACCGGCGACGAGAAGATGGAGGCGTTCAACGACCGGACCAAGCGGATCGACTACCCGTACGTGTTGGAGTACGAGAGCGAGGCGGAGATCTACCGGAAGATGCTCGCAAACGCCGACGTGCCCAACGTCCACGTCGAGCCGCACGCGCTGGAGATGGCCGGCCTCTTCGGCGTGCTCACCCGGTTGGAGGAGCCGACCGACGAGACGGTGAGCCTGTTGGAGAAGGCGAAGGCGTACAACGGCGAGCTCGAAGACGAGGAGATCGACCGGCGGAAGCTCCGGGAGGACGCCGCCGAGTCCGCCGACGTCGGCGAGGGGATGGACGGGATCTCCGCGCGGTTCGTCGGCGACGAGATCGCCGAGGCGATCATGGACGCGACCCACCGCGACCGCAGCCACCTCTCCCCGTTGTCCGTCTTCGATCACTTCGAGGCGAACCTCGGCGGCCACGGCTCGATCGCGGCCGACGACCTCGGCCGCTACGAGCGGCTCTTGGAGACCGTCCGCGAGGAGTACCGCGAGCGCGCGATCGAGGACGTGCGCCACGCGCTGGCGTACGACGTGGACGAGCTCCGGCGGCAGGGCGAGAAGTACATGGACCACGTGATGGCGTACATCGACGACGACACCGTCGACGACGAGCTGACCGGCCGCGAGACCGAGCCGGACGAGACGTTCCTGCGCGCGGTCGAGGAACAGCTCGACGTGCCCTCGGACCGCAAGGACGACTTCAGACAGGAGGTGTCGAACTGGATCTCGCGGCGCGCCCGCGAGGGGCGCGGCTTCGACCCGCAGGAGAACGACCGCCTCCGGCGCGCCCTCGAACGGAAGCTGTGGGAGGACAAGAAGCACAACATCAACTTCTCGGCGCTGGTGTCCGCGACCGACCTCGACGACGAGGACCGGAGCGCCTGGGTTTCGGCCTTGGTCGACCGCGGGTATTCTGAGGACGGCGCCGCAGAGGTGTTAGAGTACGCGGGCGCGGCGGTCGCGCGCTCGGAGATAGCGGACGGCGGGGACTGAGATGAGCGAACGCACTCGAACGGACGGCGAGGGGTTCGTCGCCGCGGCCGACGACGCCCTTCGGGGGGCGTACGACCCGCCGATGAGCCTCGAGTCCTACGTCGACCGCGTGTTGGAGAACCCGACCGCGGCCGCCTCCGGGGCGGGGTACGTCCTCGCGGCCGTCGAGTCGTACGGCACTCGTGAGGTCCGCGAGCGGGGCGAGACGCTCGACCGGTACCGGTTCTTCGACGACCCGGCGAACGACGGCGAACACGCCGTGTTGGGCAACACCCGCGCGCTCAACGCGTTCGTCGACGACCTCCGCGCGGCCGCGACGGGGCGCGGGAACGACGAGACGATCGTCTGGATCGACGGCCCGACCGCGACGGGGAAGTCGGAGTTCAAGCGCTGCCTGATAAACGGGCTCCGCGCGTTCTCGAAGACGGACGCCGGGCGCCGGTACACCGTCGAGTGGAACGTCACCGGCGCGGGCGTCGGGAGCGGGGGCGGGGCGGGCGCCGCGTCGCTCTCGTACGGCGACGGCGGCGACGCCGGGGAGTGGTACCGCAGCCCGGTCCAGACGCACCCGCTGTCGGTGTTCCCCGAGTCGGTCCGCGAGTCGGTCGCCGACGCGGCCGACGACGACGCGTATCCGATCGCCGCCGACGTGGGGCTCGACCCGTTCAGCCGCGAGGCGTACGACCACCTGGAGTCGACCTACCGCGAGCGGGGGCGCCGCGACCTCTTCTCGGCGATCACCGACCGCGACCACCTCCGCGTGACGAGCTACGTCGTCGACGTCGGGCGGGGGGTCGGCGTCCTCCACGCCGAGGACGACGGGACCCCCAAAGAGCGGCTCGTCGGCTCGTGGATGGGCGGCATGTTGCGCGAGCTCGACTCGCGCGGCCGGAAGAACCCGCAGGCGTTCAGCTACGACGGCGTCCTCTCGCAGGGGAACGGGGTCGCCACCGTCGTCGAGGACGCCAGCCAGCACGCCGACCTGCTCCGGCGGCTGCTCAACGTCCCCGACGAGCGGCGCGTGAAGCTCGACAAGGGGATCGGGATGGACTTAGACACCCAGCTGATCGTCATCTCGAACCCCGACCTCGACGCCGAGTTGGACCGGCACGCCGAGCGCGGCGACGCCGACCCGCTGAAGGCGCTGAAGCGCCGGCTCTCGAAACACGAGTTCCGGTACCTCACGAACCGCCGCTTGGAGGCGCGGCTGCTCCGGCGGGAGATCGCCGGGGCGACGGCAGTCGAGGACGGTAGCGTCGGCGCGAGCGGCGCGGCCGCCCCGGACGCCGGTGACGGCAGGGACCGCGACCCCGGAGCGGCGCCGCTGTCGGTCGCGGTGCGGGAGTCGGACGGGACGGTCGCCGAGCGCGAGATCGCGCCCCACGCGATCGGGGCCGCGGCGCTGTACGCGGTCGTCACGCGGCTCGACGCGGACGACCTGCCCGGCGACCTCAACCTGATCGAGACCGCCGAGCTGTACGAGACCGGCGAGGTCCGCCGCGGGGACGACGCGGTCACCGTTGCCGACGTGGACCTCGCCGAGGGGGACGGCCGAAACGGGATCCCCGTGACGTACGCGCGCGACGCGGTCGCGGACCTGCTCTCGTCGACCGCCGACCGGAGCCACCCGGAGCTTCCCGTCGAGCGAGTGATCACGCCGACGGACGTGCTCGACGCGCTCGCCGACGGGCTCGTCGACGCCCCCGTCTTCTCGCGGGCCGAGGCGGCGGAGTTCGACGGGCGGCGCGAGCCGGTCGCGACGCAGATCCGCGAGCGGCAGCGGGAGGACGTGATCGACGCGATTCTCGCCGCGGAGACCGTCTCGGCGGAGACCGTCGCCGAGTACGTCGAACACGTGTACGCGTGGGACGACGACGACCCGACGGAGCGCGGACGCGCGGACGAGGCGCCGGACCCGCTCGCGATGAAGGTGTTCGAGACGGAGACGCTCGGGCGGTTCGACGAGAGCGACTACCGCGGGACCGACCCGGGCCGGGCCGTCGAGAGCTTCCGGCGCGAGCGCGTGATCCGGGGACTCACGCGGTACGCGTGGCGGAACCGTGGCGACGCGTTCAGCGTCGACGACGTGGAGCTCGCCGAGGTGCCGGAGCTGAAGGCCGTTATCGACGCGAACGACCTCGCCGACGTGAAGCGGCGGTTCCCCGACCTCGATCCGGCGGCGTGGGCCGACCCGCCGGCCGACACCGAGACGGAACGGGTGAAGGCGGAGACGATCGACCGCCTGTGCGACCGCGGCTACACGCCGGCGTCCGCGGAACTGACGAGCCGGGCGGTGATGGAGCAGGTCCGCAAGGAGTGGCCCGATATCGACGGTGAGCGGGCCGGCGACGCGGGTCCGAGCGACGGTGCCGGTCCCGACGGAGGTGGTGACCCGTGGGACTGACCGAGGACCGCGAGCGGTTCCGCGAGGTCGGCGAGACGCGCCGGGCGGACCTCGCAGAATTCATCAGCCACGGCGACCTCGGCGGGTCCGGCGCGGACCGGATCCGGATCCCGATCAAGCTTGTCGACCTCCCCGCGTTCGAGTACGACCAGCGCTCCGCCGGCGGCGTGGGACAGGGCGGCGACGGCCAGCCGCAGCCCGGCCAGCCGGTCGACCCCGAGCCCGGCGACGGCGACGAGGCGGGCGACCCCGGCGAGGAGGGCGGCGACCACGAGTACTACGAGATGGACCCGGAGGAGTTCGCCCGCGAGCTCGACGAGGCGCTCGGGCTCGACCTCGAACCGAAGGGGAAGCAAGTGATCGAGGAGGTGGAGGGTGACTTCACCGACACCGCCCGCGCCGGCCCGCGGGGGACCCTCGACGTCGACGAGTTCTTCAAGCGGGGGTTAAAACGACACCTCGCCACCGACTTCGACGGGGCGTACGTCCGGGAGGGCCTGTTCGTCGACGGCGCCGACGTGGACGACGTCTTCGCGTGGGCGCGCGGTGAGGGCGTCCCGGTCTCGCGGGCGTGGATCGCCGACGCCGCCGCGACCGTCGCGGACGAGCGGGGTGAACCGGTCGCCGCGCTTGACCGCTGGGAGAGCTTCGAGGCGCTCGACGACGGGGTGGACCACGAGCCCGTCACACACCGGATCCGGCGCGAGGGGCTCGACAGCGTTCCGTTCCGCAGCGAGGACGAGCGGTTCCGTCACCCGGAGGTGATCGAGAAGCGCGAGCGCAACGTCGTGGTGATCAACGTCCGCGACGCCTCCGGCTCGATGCGCGAGACGAAACGCGAGCTCGTCGAGCGCGTGTTCACGCCGATGGACTGGTACTTGACCGGGAAGTACGACGCCGCCGAGTTCCGGTACGTCGTCCACGACGCGGAGGCGTGGGAGGTCGACCGCGAGGAGTTCTTCGGGATCCAGTCGGGCGGCGGAACCCGGATTTCGAGCGCCTACGAGCTCGTCGAGGAACTGCTGGAGGAGTACCCGTACAGCGAGTGGAACCGGTACGTGTTCGCCGCGGGCGACTCCGAGAACGCCGGTAGCGACACCACGAACAACGTGATCCCGCTGATGGAGTCGATCGACGCCAACCTCCACGCGTACGTCGAGACCCAGCCCGGCGACGGCGCGGCGAACGCCCGCCACGCCGACGAGGTCGAGTCCGCGTTCGGCGACGACGACGACGTGGCCGTCGCGCGCGTCTCGGAACCAGACGATATCACGGACGCCATCTACGAGATCCTCAGCACGGAGTCTGACGGCGGCGGGAGCGCTCCCGCCGGAACGACCGCGGCGCGGCGGACCGACGGAGGTGAACGCAGATGAGAGACGACCGGATCGAGGCGAAGCGCGAGGCCGACGCCCTCGACGAGCCGGCCGAGGAGGCCCGCGAGCTGGCCGAGCGGCTCGGGTTGGAGCCGTACCCGGTGCGGTACTGGGTGGTCGACCACGACCAGATGAACGAGCTGATCGCCTACGGCGGCTTCCAGCGCCGGTACCCGCACTGGCGGTGGGGGATGAACTACGAGCGGCAGCGCAAGAAGGACCGCCACGGGCTCGGGAAGGCGTTCGAGATCGTCAACAACGACGACCCGGCCCACGCGTTCCTCCAGGAGTCGAACGCGGCGGCCGACCAGAAAGCGGTGATCACCCACGTCGAGGCGCACGCGGACTTCTTCGCGAACAACGAGTGGTTCGGGCTGTACGCCGACCGCGGCGAGGGCGGCCCGAACGCCGCGGCGCGGTTGGAACGCAACGCCGACCGGATCGCGGCGATCGCGAAGCGGGCCGACGTCGACCGCGACGAAGTCGAACGCCTGATCGACGCCGTGAGCGCGCTGGAGGACACGATCGACCAGCACAGCCCGGTCGACGCCGCGCGGTCCGTCGAGGAGCCGGGGATCGCGGACGACGTGAGCGGCGACGGCGACGACGCGCTCGACGCGATAGAGGCCCGGATCGACGACCTCGACCTCTCCGAGGAGGTGCGCCGGGACGTGTTCGACGACGAGTGGCTCGAAGCGCGCGGGGAGGGCGTCGAGCCGGAGGAGCCCCGCCCGGACGTGCTCGCGTTCCTGCGCGACCACGGGAAGCGGTACGACCCGGATAGCGGGAAGGCGGTCGACCGCGAGCCGTGGGAGACGACCGTCGTCGACGCGATCCGCGAGGAGGCGTACTACTTCGCCGGGCAGAAGCAGACGAAGGTGATGAACGAGGGGTGGGCGACGTACTGGGAGTCGCTGATGATGGGCGGCGAGGGGTTCGCCGGCGAGGACGAGTTCCTCACGTACGCCGACCACATGTCCCGGGTGCTCGGCTCGCCCGGCCTCAACCCGTATAAGCTCGGCTTCGAGCTGTGGACGCACGTGGAGCTGCGCGCCGCGCGCCGAGAGGTGATCGACAAGCTGCTCCGGGTCGACGGGGTGACGCCGGAGAACTTCCACTCGCGGATCGACCTCGACGAGGTCGCGACCCTGCTCGAACCCCACCCGGCGGTCGCGGGCGCCGGCCCGGCGACGCTGGACGAACTCGCCGACCTCGCCGCTGACGGCGATCCGCGCGTCGACGCCGAGGCGGTCGACCGGGCGCTGTCCGCTCGGCGCGAAGACGGCGACGGCGCGTCGGCCGACGGCGAGGAGATTGACGTGGAGCGGTACCCGTGGAAGCTCCTCACGCGCGAGGGGCTCGCGGAGCGCCACTACGTTCTCTCGCGGCCGGAACACCGGGGCGCGCTCCGGAACGTCTCTCGGGAGACGCTCGAAGAGCAGGCGCGGTACCTGTTCGACGTGGACCGGTACGCGACGGTCGCCGAGGCGATCGCCGACGTCGACCGCGCGGCCGGCTGGGAGCGGATGTTCGAGGTCCGCGAGAGCCACAACGACGTGACGTTCATCGACGCGTTCCTCACCGACGAGTTCGTGCGCGAGGGGAACTACTTCACCTACGAGTACAGCCGAGCCGCCGAGGAACACCGCGTCGCCAGCGTCGACGCCGACGACGTTCGGAAGAAGCTGCTTCTCCGGTTCACCAACTTCGGGAAGCCGACGATCGTCGTGTTGGACGGGAACTTCCGCAACCGGGGGGAGCTACTCATCGGCCACCGGTACAACGGCGTCGCGCTCGACGAGGAGCGCGCCAAAGCGACGCTGAAGCGCGTGTTCGAGCTGTGGGGTCGCCCGGTGAACCTGGCGACGATCCGCGTCGAGTACGACGACGGGGCCGTCCGGCGCGCCAAGCGACGCGGCGAGGAGCCGGAGGGAACCGAGGTCGGCGTGCGCTTCCAGTACGACGGCGGCGAGGTGACGGAACACGACCTCGACGAGTCGATCCGGGAACGGATCACCGCGGACGAGGTCGACTACGACACGAAGCCGGACGACTGGCTAGCGTGATCCGGGCGGGCGACCCCCTCGGCCGGCGCCGGCAGGCCGACGCTCAGGCGAGGTCGCCGACCAGTTCCGCCACCGCCGCGACCTCCTCCTCGTTGATCCCGTGGCCCATGCCCTCGTAGATCCGTTCGTCCACGTCGGCCCCGAGCGCCTCCAACACCGCGGTCGTCTCGTGGACCCGCTCCTCGGGGATGTGCGGGTCGACATCGCTACAGCCGACGAACGCAGGGGTGCTGGCGAGGGGGCCTGTCGCGTCGTCGCCCGCTCCGCTCCCGCGGTCGCCGGTCGCGAGGTAGTCGTCGACCTCGACCGCCTCGCCGATCAGCCCGCCGCTGAACACTGCGAGTCCGCCGTAGCGGCCGGGATCGCGGGCGACGAACTCGCTCGCGAGACAGGCGCCCTGCGAGAAGCCGGCGACGAGGACGCGGTCGCGATCGATCTCGGCGTCTGTCGCGCGGTCGACGGCCGCGTCGACGGCCCGAAGGCCCGAGGTCCGCCCCGGCTCGTTGTCCGCGACCGGCGCGAGGAACGAGTTCGGATACCAGGTGTTCCCGGCGGCCGCCGGCGCGAGGATCGCCACGTCGCGGTCGCCGGCGAGCCGTTCGCCCAAGTTGACGACGCTGCGGGCGGTCGCGCCGCGACCGTGGACGAGTACGAGCGCCGCGCCCGCGTCGTCGAGCGGCGTTCCGGCCATGACCAGCGGCTCGTCGCCGTGCGGGTCGTCGCCCGCGTGCGGGCCCTGAGCGCCGTCCGCCATCTCAGACCCCCACGCCGGCGTCGGCGTCGGGCAGGTCGTGTTTGTTTACCGGCAGGCCGAGCTCCTCCAGCGCGCCCTCCATGTGGCGGTCCTGCGCGAAGTCGGCGTCGTCCTCCTCGCGGAGCCGCTGCGCGGTCGCGAGCACCTCGCCCTTGCGGTCGTCGGGTATCTCGTATTTATCGGCGGACAGCTCGATGACGAGCCCGTTGTTGTCTTGGGTGTAAATCGAGTGGAAGATGCCGCGGTCGAAGACGTTGTACCCCTTCCCTGCCTCTTCGAGCGCCGCCATGATATCCTCGTACTCGTCGGGCTCGACGGTGAAACACAGGTGGTGAACGGCGCCCGTGTTGACGCGCTGGCCGCGCGCGGACGCCCGCTCGTCGCTCACGAACACCGTGAGGATCCGCCCGTCGCCGGTGTCGAAGAAGAGGTGCGTCTGCGAGGGGTCGTCGAGGTTCGGCTGTCGCAACACGAGCGGCATCCCGAGCAGGTCGCGGTAGAACGCGAGCGTGTCCTCCTCGTTGCTGCCCCAGACCGTGACGTGGTCGGTACCGCTGGTGTGGAACGGTGCGTCCGGGAGCTTCGACGTGACCAGAGCCGCGCTCTCGTCGCTCATACCGATCGGAAGGCGACCGAGTCGTATAAACCCGAAAGGGACGGGACCGTGACCGGCTGACACCGGTGTTATCGGTCAGAATTGCGTCCGATGCCGTCAGCCGCCGTACTCCGCGCGAAACCGATCGACGAGCCACCGAGTGGCGCGTTTTCGGTCCCCGTCGGGCACGTAGACGAACGGGATCGGGGTGTCGAAGGCGCGCTCGCCGTACAGCCCCCAGTCGCCGGCCGACCGCGTCGTCCCGCCGTACGCGATCGGAATGTCGGCCAGCTCGGAGGGCTCGTACTCGGGGACGTACGAGCGTTCAATCCACACGTCGTGAGGTGGGACGTCCAGTTCCGCCGCGAGTTCGCGTTCGAGGCGCTCGTCGCCCGAGACGAGCCACTCGCCGAACGCCTCGCGGTCGACCTCGATCCGGTCGGCGTAGGCGATCCGATGTTTCCAGCAGGTCGTCGGGAACTGCCGCGTCCGATACCGGTCGTACAGCGTCGCGAACGTGGTGTCCGGGCGGTCGCGCGCGAGCCGGCGCAGTCGCTCCGCGACGGTGTTGTCGTCGATCTCGCCGTCGAGGATCCCGTCTATCGTCACCGGCGGATCGCCGGTCAGCTCGGCCGCTCGCTCGGTGAGATCGCGGAGCAGCGCGTTCGCGTACACCGACTTGTGGTGCTGGGTCACCCACATGTACAGCGCGATCCGGCCCTCCAAGTAGTTCCCGAGCGTCGAGAGCGCCTTCTCGGAGAGCGCGAGCCCCTCGTCGGGGTGCGCCGTGTAGGCGTCGACCATGCGATCGGTATCGAAGTTCAACACGTTCGCGCCCGTCATCCAGTTGTCTCGGGAGATGTAGTCGAGGCGGTCGACGTCGACCGGCGAGTGAAGCAGCTGGGCTCCGAGGCCGTGCTGCCACGGTCCGCCCCGCTCGTACACCAGACTGTACCCCAAGACGTACGCGCACACCTCCTCCGGGTCGACCGACAGGGATCGGAGCGCGTTACCGAAGCGGTCGAGTATCAGGAGACAGCTCATGAGTTCGTGCGGACTCGCCCCGAGAAGTGGCGTGTCATCGAGCCCCGCCTCGCGAAGCGACGCGACGAAGCCCCGCTCCGCGAGCCGGTCTCGGAGTGCCGTCGCGTCGAGATGCCGCTCGCAGACGTGCGAGAACGGCGGATGGCCGACATCGTGGAGCAGACACGCACACTCCAGCGTCGACTGAATCTCGTCGAGCGTGTCCGAGGACGTGTTCCGGGTGAAATACGGCTCCTCACGGAGGTTTTCGAAGACGCGGCGGCCGAGGTGGTAGACGCCGAGGCTGTGTTCGAACCGCGTGTGGTTGGCGGCCGGATAGACGAGGTGGGTCGCCGAGAGCTGCTTGACGTACCGCAGCCGCTGAAACGCCGACGTGTCGATCACGCGATCGACGACCGCGTCGTCGAGTTCGATGTACCCGTGAACGGGGTCTTTGATCTGTGTCGTCATGTGTACAGCGACGCCGTCATCGCCTCCAGACCGCCGGTGCGACGCCGAGCGTCCGGACGGCGAACGGGTAGGCGAAAGCGATAGCGAGCACGAGCACCAACGACGCGACGACACCGAGCCCGCCGGTGATCCGGTCGGCGACCGCCAGCGCAGCGAACATGGCGACGAACATCACCGCCCAGTGGGGGGCCAGCTGTCGCACCTTCTCTCCTGTCGAACTCATGCCCGCCGTAGCGGTGCCGTCCGGTAGTGGCTGTCGGTCGAAACGCAGCATCGAAGCGAAACGAACGCCCCGACTCGGCCGGCTGTCAGTACCGCGACGGGATGAACGCCAGCCCAGCGAGCATGATGGAGGACAGCACCGAGAGGACGAGCACGCGCGAGAGGCCGCTGTTGTACTGGTTGAACTGGTCTATCTCGGAGACCTGCGCCTCGTACGCCTCGATGTCCGACGACATCCGAAGCGTCGAGGCGTCGGGGAAGTGCGCAACGTAGTCCGTGCCGCCGATCGTTACCACCGAGTGCTGGGAGAACTCCACGGTCTCCGTCTCGGTCGTCTCCCACACGAGTACGGCACCGTCAGCGGTCACACCGTCGACCGTAACCGTCTGTCCGTCGTACTCGAGGGTCTCGCCCACCTCGTACGAGCGCTGCTCGGGCGCCGGGAAGTACTCGTCGACGGGCACCAGCGTCCGTTCGCCGGAGTCGTCCGTCACGGCGACGTACTCGCCGTCGTCGAGTGTGACCGTCTCGTTCTCGGCCGCGTCGTCGGCGCCGAGGATCGCCTGCCGGTCGAGCACCTCGACGAGCGTGAACTCGGTCGCGTTCTCCCCCGTGACCTCGACGCGCCACTCGCGGTCACCGACCGTAACCGTCGAACCGTTCGCCCACGTCTCGGAGGTCTCCGCGGTGAACTCCCGCTCGAGCGTTCCGGTGATGACGGTCGTCGCCGCACCACCGTGCCCGCCTCCGCCCTCTTCTGTCTCGGAGATGTCGGCCACAACGTACGACTCACCACCGACTTCGACCGAGTCACCCTGCGAGGCGTCGACCCCCGGATTCTCGAGCGTGATCTCTGGACTATCGGCCGTCGCGGTCAGCGCGCCCGCCACGCCCGCAACGGCGAGGAACAGCGCGACAAACACGGCCACAGCGCGTCGTTGCATAGTTGACGCATGGGTCACCCGGTGTTTAACGGTTACTAAGCGGGTCAGTTCGCGGGACCGACCTCGCGGCGTACCGAGACCGAATCAAGAAGCCAAGGGCCGGATTTGAACCGGCGTTGGGCGGCTCTGCAGGCCGCTGCGTCTGACCAGACTCTGCCACCTTGGCGCTGTCCGAACGTACCGCTGTGGAGCGTTTAAGCCTAGCGGTCGCGCGTCAACGCCCTCGCCGCTCGCTATACGTCAAAAAAGCCCACGGACATACGTCCGTGGGCTGGGTGGGAGTATTCTCCCGGATGAATGGGCAGGCGGCGACCCGCGGTTCCCAGAGGATCGCTCACTCCAGTACTTCACGGTACGCTGGTGGGCTTAACTTCCGTGTTCGGAATGGGTACGGGTGTGTCCCCACCGCTCTGGCCGCCTTTATGCCGACTCTCGGAGTCGAACCGAGACTCTCTATAGAGACTCCTGTGTCGGTCGTGGTTCGGTACCAACCGTGTATACGTGCGATCCAGATACCGCCTGAACTCATGCGAGTCGTGGCGCGTCAGCGCCAATGAATGTGGCTCGGTCTGTTAGTTCTCGTGGGCTTAACACCTCGTTGCCTCGGTGCGTACACCCCGAGTCTATCGAACTCGTCTTCTACGAGTGACCTCTGTGGTACCTCTTTTCCATGTGGGTTTCGAGCTTAGATGCGTTCAGCTCTTACCCCGTGTCGCGTGGCTACTCGGCATCTGCCCTTCCGGACAACCGATACACCAGTGGCGACCAAACGTAGTTCCTCTCGTACTATACGTTCGTTCACGTCAGGTACCTCACACCCCCAATAGATAGCAGCCGACCTGTCTCACGACGGTCTAAACCCAGCTCACGACCTCCTTTAATAGGCGAACAACCTCACCCTTGCCCGCTTCTGCACGGGCAGGATGGAGGGAACCGACATCGAGGTAGCAAGCCACTCGGTCGATATGTGCTCTTGCGAGTGACGACTCTGTTATCCCTAAGGTAGCTTTTCTGTCATCTACGGGTCCCATTCCGGAACCTCGTAGGTTCGCTAGACCACGCTTTCGCGTCAGCGTTCCTCGTTGGGAAGAACACTGTCAGACCATCTTGTGCTCTTGCGCTCTTCGCCGGATTCCCGACCCGGCTGAGATGATCTTCGGGCGCGCTCGATATCTTTTCGAGCGCGTACCGCCCCAGTCAAACTGCCCGGCTACCGGTGTACTCCTCCCGGAGTGAGAGTCGCAGTCACCGACGGGTAGTATTTCAATGCTGTCTGGGTGGCGCGCTGGCGCGCGTACCTCTGTAACGACTCCTACCTATGCTGCACATCGGCGACCACGTCTCAGCGACAGCCTGCAGTAAAGCTCTATAGGGTCTTCGCTTCCCCTTGGGGGTCTCCAGACTCCGCACTGGAACGTACAGTTCACCGGGTCCAACGTTGGGACAGTGGCGCTCTCGTTTATCCATTCATGCAAGCCGCTACTGAAGCGGCAAGGTACTACGCTACCTTAAGAGGGTCATAGTTACCCCCGCCGTTGACGGGTCCTTCGTCCTCTTGTACGAGGTGTTCAGATACCCGCACTGGGCAGGATTCAGTGACCGTACGAGTCCTTGCGGATTTGCGGTCACCTGTGTTGTTACTAGACAGTCGGAGCGCCCGAGTCACTGCGACCTGCTCCTTAGAGAGCAGGCATCCCTTCTTCCGAAGGTACGGGACTAACTTGCCGAATTCCCTAACGTCGGTTCTCCCGACAGGCCTTGCCTTGCGCTGGCAGAGCACCTGTGTCGGATCTCGGTACGGACATCGTGCTTGCCTTTTCACGGGCCCTATGTACGGCTGACTTTCGCTGTTTCGCGTTTCGCTCGCTTCGTGCCGTGACGGCGTCCACGAGTTTCCACGATTCGACCGGGCGAGTGCCCGGCTCAGCGTTCCACACGGCGTCGGCGTTTACTGCACGATGGCGCTGGAATATTAACCAGCTTCCCGTCGGTGTAGTCAAGTTGTGGTACACCTTAGGACCGGCTAACCCTCGGCTGAACGGCAGTGCCGAGGAACCCTTGCTCTTCAGGCCGTCGAGGTTCTCACCCGACTATCGCTGCTACTGTGACCAGGATTGTCGTTACTGGACGGTCCACACGAGCTCTCGCCCGGGCTTCCGTCCGACCAGTACGCCAACCTACGCGGTTGCCCCTGTCAAGGGCACGGCCAGGTCTCGGTGGTAGATTTGAGCCCCGATCATTTTGGGCGCCTCAAACCTCGGCCGGTAAGCTGTTACGCTTTTCTTAGCGGGTAGCTGCTTCTAAGCTCACCTCCCGGCTGTTTAGGGCTTGAGACCACCTTCGAATCGCACTTAATCTACACTTTGGGACCTTAACCCGGCTCTGGGTTGTTCCCCTCACGGTACACAGGCTTACCCCGCGCACCGGACTCCCTTCGTCTACAGCGCCTGCGGGTTTGGAGTTCGACAGGATGGCCGACTCCTCTCGGAGGCGGGTCATCCAATCGGTAGCTCTACCCCGCGGGCTACCTCTGAAGAGGTCATGCTTCGACATGTTTCGGTTGGAACCAGCTGTTGCCAGGCTCGATGGGCCTTTCACCCCTACACACGAGTCACGAGAGGGTATTGTAGAACACCAACTCTAACAGGCCTCCACGTGGCTTTCGCCACGCTTCACCTTGCTCGCGCGTAGATCGCCTGGTTTCGGGTCGCACCTGATTGACTCCCCGCGCTTGAACACGGTGGCCCTCGCAATGCTGCGGCCGTATCGGTTTCCCTGCGCCTTCCCGGGTTCGCCGGTTAGACTCGCCAATCAAGTGCACTCCCTGGGTCGTTTTTCAAAACGCACGACACGACGCCGGCTCGTCTCTCTTCCTACTAGAGGATCGCTCCTCGGTCGTTTCAAGAGACGCCTTGTACGCCCTGTCGCTCGATCGCCAACTGATTTCAGGCCCTATTGCACCGCCCTTCTCGGGGTGCTTTTCAGCGTTCGCTCACGCTACTTGTTCGCTATCGGTCTCGAGGAGTGTTTAGCCTTCTCAGGGGATGCCTGAGATGTTCATAGAGGATATCCGACCCCTACTACTCTGGATTTGACGCCATCCGTACTGCTCTCTCATACGGGGTTGTCACCCTGTTTCACGCTCCGTTCCAGGAGACTTCTGAGAGAGTGTCGAGATTTGGTTGTCAACCCGAACACCACATTGGTCCGAAGACCTTCGGTTTGGGCTGTGTCGCGTTTACTCGCGGTTACTGACGACATCGCTGTTGCGTTCTTTTCCTGCCCTTACTGAGATGTTTCAATTCAGGGCGTTCCCTATTGCGCGTGGCAATTGTTGAACGGATTCCGATTGGGAGATCTCGTGTTCTTTCCCTCCATGCGGGTCCCACGAGCTTTTCGCAGCTTGGCACGTCCGTCGTCGGCTCTCGAGCCGAGCCATTCACCAGCTGGCACAGTAGCCAGTAGTGTGTCAGTCGACTCTCGAAGGAGAGTCACTGACGGTCAAGTGACATAGTGTCACCCGACTGTATATGGTTCACTGACGTTCCACGAACTCGGATGAGTTCAGTGGACGTCTGGATCGCACGTATACACGGTTGTCATTGAATCGCTCCGGGTGTGACGGGGCGTTCGTCGAACCCTTCCCATCCGCGGTTTCCCGGGATGGTGCATCGGTCGTCGTGTCCGAATCGAATCGCGTCTCCCACTTAAGGGGACGGATTCGCTTCGGACGGACATGGACTCACTGGGATTCGAACCCAGGGCATCCTCCTTGCAAGGGAGGCACTCTACCGCTGAGCTATGAGCCCACCTTCCCTGGTGGGAAGGTTCTCGCGTGTTGTGTGAGCCGTGGTCGTTCTGCGGTGTCCAAGCCGGTGGGTGGGCGGACGGTACACAGACCAGTGCGAATGAGTAGTGACCGTCGTGGTGACGGTCTAAGGTGAGCTCGCCCAGGGGGCGAGTCTCGGGTCGGTGGAGGTGATCCAGCCGCAGATTCCCCTACGGCTACCTTGTTACGACTTAAGCCCCCTTGCGAAGCCCAGATTCGACGTACGAGGTACGCCTCATCCGGACCTCACTCGGGTGCTTTGACGGGCGGTGTGTGCAAGGAGCAGGGACGTATTCACCGCGCGCTTGTGACACGCGATTACTACCGAATCCAGCTTCATGTGGGCGAGTTGCAGCCCACAATCCGAACTACGATCGAGTTTCTGAGATTACCGTCTCCTTTCGGAGTTGGAACCCTTTGTCTCGACCATTGTAGCCCGCGTGTTGCCCAGCACATTCGGGGCATACTGACCTACCGTTGCCCGTTCCTTCCTCCGTGTTAGCCACGGCGGTCCCCCTACTGTCCCCAGCTACCTCGCGGTACTGCTGGCAAGTAAGGGTGCGGGTCTCGCTCGTTGCCTGACTTAACAGGACGCCTCACGGTACGAGCTGACGGCGGCCATGCACCTCCTCTCTGAAGCTCGGATAAGGTCATCAACCTGATCGTCATTACTACAGTCGATGCTGGTGAGATGTCCGGCGTTGAGTCCAATTAAACCGCAGGCTCCTCCGGTTGTAGTGCTCCCCCGCCAATTCCTTTAAGTTTCATCCTTGCGGACGTACTTCCCAGGCGGTCTGCTTAGCGGCTTCCCTACGGCACAGCACCCACTCGTAGTGGGAGCCACACCTAGCAGACATTGTTTACGGCCAGGACTACCCGGGTATCTAATCCGGTTCGAGACCCTGGCTTTCGTCCCTCACTGTCGGATCCGTTCTCGCGACGTGCTTTCGCCATCGGCGGTCCGTCCAGGATTACGGGATTTCACTCCTACCCCGGACGTACCCGTCGCGCCTTCCGGTCCCAAGCCACGCAGTTTCTACCGGGCGCCCACCTGTTGAGCAGGTGGATTTCCCGATGGACTTGCGCGGCCAGCTACGGACGCTTTAGGCCCAATAAGATCGGCCATCACTTGGGCTGCCGGTATTACCGCGGCGGCTGGCACCGGTCTTGCCCAGCCCTTATTCTGGTACCGCCTTAGGGTACCGAAAAGCACAGGCGCTATGCCTGTGCACTTGGGATCCCCCTATCGCACTGTCGTGCAGTGTAAAGGTTTCGCGCCTGCTGCGCCCCGTAGGGCCCGGAATCTTGTCTCAGATTCCGTCTCTGGGTTCTCACTCTCATGACCCATACCGATTATTGGCACGGTGGGCCGTTACCCCACCGTCTACCTAATCGGCCGCAGCCACATCCTTCGGCGCCGGAGCGTTTGGCATACCACTCATTCCAGTGGTGGTATGGTATACACTATTAGCCTCAGTTTCCCGAGGGTATTGTGTTCCGAAGGGTAGTTTGGCCACGTGTTACTGAGCTATTCGCCACGAGTCTGAACTCGTGCGACTAGCATGGCTAAATCGGATCCCAATAGCAATGGCCTCCGGCAGGATCAACCGGAATGAATATCCTTCGAGCCTGATTCCCGGCTCGAAGGGGGTGTTGGCGGGTGTCAACTTCGGTTGAGACGAAGGTTGACACACCATTGCATTGGTCTGTGTGGTGTCCGGTCCATCCAGCGGCTTGGATGACACCGAACGACCACGGCTCACATCAGATCGCCGCTTACGCCGGAGCGCAGGGGGCGCGATCCTCATCCTTCGCGGACCTGAACGTACCGGACGACGGGTCATAAACCCATCGAAACGGTACGGGTCCAGCGAAACCGGGCCGAGTTGAACGGCCCGAGTCCGCGTTGCGTTCTTCGCATTTCTTCGAATGCCCGGGGTATACTTAACCCCGTCGAACCAACTCCACTACGTCATGCGGTTTCATGGCGTAAAACAGTGATAACTGACCGGATCGAATCGATGTGCGGCAGCGTCTATCCGAGACGAGTTCTCTGTGCCGGTGTAGTGATCAAGCCCGGACTGTTCCGGTCGAGCAGTACCGAAAACGATAGATCGGAACCGGAGCGTCCGGGAGTTACTCCTCGTCGAGGTACTCGATGCCCTGCTTCGAGACGTTAGCCTTAGTGATGTCGTTGAGGTCGTTGAGCCAGAAGTCGTCGTCCGCCTCGTCGACCTCGGGGGCGTTGTCCTTCCACGCCCAGCCCTCGTACTCGTGGACTTTCTGCGTCCCCTTTTCACGGAGACGGAGCGTCGTTCGTTGCGCCTCCTCTTCCGAAGGCGCCGGCTCGAGCGTTCGAGCCGCCTTGAGTGCCGCCTGACGCGGCATGTTCCCCGAGAACTCACTCGGTTCCGATCCGTCTTCCTCTCGAAGGGCAAAGTTTCGCTTACCGTCTTCACGTACCATGGTTTTGCCTCCATGTGACACCAGCACACAGTGTGTAATAAATATATCGGGGAAATGAAAGCTGTGCGGCACAACATTTATATACTATCTCGGCCGCTGCTAGCGGTTTGGAACGCCGACGAGACGAGTTGACCGACCCGCGGAGGATTTCAGGCGGACGGCGAGCGCGAGACGGTGTTCACACGAACAGTCGGAGGGGGGTTGCCAGTCGGTCGACTAGCCGGGGAGTCGATCGGCCAAGGGAGCCGACGACGCACCCGTGCGGTTGGCTCGTCGGGCATACGAATACGCGTAAACAACACTTATGTGTCTGCTATGGCGAAGTGCGACAAGTACACCCGCGATGGTCCGCAAAAAGAAGCTCAGCCCCAGTGGCGCCAAGGACGACGAGGGGGAGTACCACAACGTCCACGTGAACCTTCACGAGGACGAACTCGCCGTCGCCGGCATGGAAATCGGCGACGAGGTGTTCGTCCGAGTCCGAGACGGGAAGATAATCATCCAGAAGGCGGACGCGAACCCGGAGCAGCTCGAACACGACTTCTGACGCGGACCCGCGGGATTTTCGTCGGCAAGGACGCCGCCGAGCGGTCGCGACGCGGACTGCGGTCGGCGGATTGATTGTCGCTCGTGACGAGACACGCACGATGGGCGCGTATGACCTGTTGAAGCCAGCACTGTTCCGGCTGCCGCCGGAGACCGCACACGGACTGATCCACGGACTCCTCGGCGGCGTTCAAGGGACTCCGGTTTCCGCCGCGCTCGCCGAGCGGTACGTGGTCGGCGACGAGCGGCTCGCGGTCGACGCGTTCGGGTCGAAATTCCCGAATCCAGTGGGTGTCGCCGCCGGTTTCGACAAGAACGCACACGTGCCGCGAGCGCTGTCGTCCCTCGGGTTCGGTCACGTCGAAGTCGGCGGCGTCACCGCCGAGCGGCAGCCCGGGAACCCCCGTCCGCGGCTGTTTCGCTTGCGCGAGGACGAGGCGCTCGTCAATCGGATGGGGTTCAACAACGAGGGCGCCGACGTGGTCGGCGAGCGGCTCGATCGCGACCCGCTCCCGGACGTGCCGGTCGGGATCAACATCGGGAAGTCGAAGTCGACACCGCTCGAGGACGCCCCGGACGATTACCTGTACACGTACGAGCGCGTCGCGGACGCGGGCGACTACTTCGTCGTCAACGTCTCCAGTCCCAACACGCCGGGACTCCGCGAGCTCCAGAACCGCGACGCGCTGGAGCGGATCCTCGGGACGCTGGACGACGCGGGCGCAGACCCCCTCCTCGTGAAACTCTCCCCGGATCTTCCGGAGCCAGCGGTCGAAGACGCGCTCGGGGTCGTCGACGACCTCGATCTGGACGGCGTCATCGCGACCAACACGACGACATCGCGGCCGGACTCGGTGCGGAGTCACAACCGAGCGGAACGCGGCGGCCTCTCGGGGAAGCCGATCGAATCGCTCGCGACAGATCGGGTGCGGTTCGTCGCCGAGCGCACGGACGTGCCGGTGATCGGTGTCGGGGGGATCTCAGACGCCGCGGGGGCCTACGAGAAGATACGGGCCGGCGCCTCGCTCGTCCAGCTATACACGGGGCTCGTCTACGAGGGGCCGAGCCTCGCGCGTGACATCAACGAGGGACTGCTCGAACTGCTCGAACGCGACGAGTTCGACTCGATCGAGGACGCGGTCGGCGCGGACCTGTGAGCGGATCGAGAGGCGAAAGGGGAGGGCGGGCTACGCCTCGTTACGCACGATGACGACGACGTCGTCGGCCTGAAGCAGCTCGCCCTCGCCCTGGTACTGCCGCTCTTCTTCGACCGCGAACTCGTCGTCGACCAGCGTGACGCTCGCGACGTGAAGTTCGTCGCCGTCGATCTTGTACTCCCCCTGCGCGAGAGCGGCCTCGATGTCCCCGACCTGATCGCCGTACTTCGGGCCGACGGTGGCGTAGTCGAGGTCGATGCCCGTGATCACCGTCTCGACGGGCGCGTCGCCGTCGGGGTGGACCGCGAGGTCGTCGACGTGCATCACGCCGGTGATGTCGTCCTCGAAGCCCCGCACGTCGGCGTACACCTCCACCGCGTCGAGCGCGGCGGTGAGAGGGAGCTGATTCTCGCTTTTGTACTTCCGGAGCGCGCCGACGACGGCGGTGGCGGCGGTCCCGGCGTCGCGGTCGGCCTCGATTCCGAGTGGCTCGGGCCAGTCGGCGAGGTGGATCGAGTCGCTCGCACCGTCGGCGAGCGAGACCCCTTCGGGTGTGGCCCCGTCGACCGCGTCGGCGTACATGTCGTGCCACAGCTCCTCGGTAACGTGCGCAAGGAGCGGGGCGAACAGCTTCAGGAACCGTCGGTGCGCGGTGCGGAGGGTGTATGCCGCCGCGTCGTCCTCGCGCTGTTTCGCGATCTCGAGGTAATCGTCACAGAACGTGTTCCAGAAGAAGCTCCGGAGCTCGTCGCGGGCCTTCGAGAACGCGCGGTCGTCGAGGAGCTCGGTGAGCCGCTCGACCTCGGCGTCGAGCTCGGCGAGGAGCCAGCGGTCGAGCTCGCGGAGGCCTCCCTCGGGCTCGGCTGGGAACGGCTCCGGCGCGAGCGACTCGACGAGCTTCGAGGCGTTCCACAGCTTCCGGATCAGCTTCTCGCCCGCGCGGAGGTCCTTCTCCTTGAACGGGAAGTCGTCGCCGACGGCGGTGCCGGCCGCCCAGTAGCGCGTGGCGTCCACGGGGAACTCCTCGAGGACCGCCTCGGGCTCGACGACGTTGCCGACGGACTTCGACATCTTCTCGCGGTTCTCGTCGAGGACGTGGCCGTTGATCATCGTCTCCTCGAACGGGACCTCACCGGTGTGCTCGTAGCACTTGACGAGGGTGTGGAACAGCCAGAAGCTGATGATGTCGTGGCCCTGCGGTCGGAGGTCGAACCGGTACAGCTCCGGGCGCTCCATCGTGAACTCCTCGGCCTCGTCGTCCCAGTCCCAGCCGGCGTTGACGAGGGGCGTGAGGCTGGAGGTGGCCCACGTGTCGAGCACGTCGTCCTCCGGCTGGAAGGCGTCGTGCCCGCACTCGGGGCACGCGTCGACGGGCGGGTCGTCCGACAGGGGCTCGACCGGGAGGTCGGCCTTCTCGGCGATGACCTCCTCGCCGCAGCCCTCGCAGTACCACACCGGGAACGGGATTCCGGATGACCGCTGACGGGAGATGAGCCAGTCCCATTGGAGCCCCTCGACCCAGTGTTCGTACCGGGTGAACATCTTCTCGGGCGACCAGTCCATCTCGCGACCGATCTGGAGGTACTCGTCCGTCTTGTCGAGCATCTCGATGTACCACTGCTCGGTGACGAGGAACTCGACGCTCGTCCCGCAGCGCTCGTGGACGTTGACCGTGTGGGTGATGTCGCGGCGGTCGAGCAGCGCGCCCGCCTCGTCGAGGTCTTCGACGATCACTTCGCCCGCCTCGTCGGCGTGGAGCCCTTCGTACTCCCCGGCGAGGTCGGTCATGTGGCCGGACTCGTCGATGGCGACCCGGAGGTCGAGGTCGTGGACCTGGTACCACTCGATGTCGTTCTGGTCGCCGAACGTACAGCACATCACGATGCCGGAGCCGGTCTCCATGTCGACGCGCTCGTCGGCGATGATCGGCACCTCGTGGCCGAACAGCGGGACCTCCGCGGACTCGCCGACGAGGTCCTGGTTCTCGTCGTCGTCCGGGTGGACGAAGACGGCGACGCACGCGGGGAGGAGTTCGGGCCGCGTCGTCGAGATAACGAACTCGTCGGCGACCTCGTCGTTCCCGTCGCGTCCGGCGACGGGGAACGCGATGTCGTTGAAGTGGCTGGCCTGCTCGTCGTCCTCGGTCTCGACCTGCGAGATGGCGGTCTCGCACTCGGGACACCAGATCGCGGGGGCCTTCTCGCGGTACTCCCGGCCCTGCTCGTACAGGTCGACGAACGACAGCTGCGAGACGCGCTGGACGCGGGGTTCGATCGTCTGGTACGTGTGGTTCCAGTCGACCGACACGCCGAGCGATTGGACGTTCTCGGTGAACTGCTCCTCATAGTCGGCGCAGACCTCCCGGCACTTCGCTTGGAACTCGCGCCGCTCGAAGTCCTGATGCCGGATGTCGAGCTCGTCCTCCGTGAGCCGCTCGGAGGCGATGCCGTTGTCGTCGTAACCGAACGGGAAGAACGTCTCCCCACCGTTCATCCGCTCGAAGCGCGCGACGAAGTCCTGGAGGGTGAACCCGTACAGGTGGCCCATGTGGAGGCTGCCCGATACCGTCGGCGGGGGCGTGTCGATAGAGAAGACGGTGTTCGGGTCGACCGGGTCGTCGTCGGAATAGGCGTACGTCTCCTCGTCGACCCATCGCCGCTGCCAGCGCGGCTCGACGGCGTCGGGGTCGTACTCACCACTGGGCATTTCGGTCACACGTTCCGCCGGTTCCCCCTTAACGGGCTCGGTTGTGCGGGACATCGGCGCACGCCGAGCGCTTCAGACCGTGTCGTCGAGGTCGTGGTCGGCCGCCATCTTCGACGCCTCCGTCGCGAACCGCTCGACCTCGTCCGCGGGCGTCTCCCCCAACGCGGTCTCGTCGACCTCGCGGCCGGCGGTGATCCCGCCACCGGTGACGAGCCGCTGTTCGGCCAGCTCCTTCGTGTGTATCCGCTTGCCGTCCTCAGTGGCGTAGGTGAGCCGCACGAGCCCCTTCGAGTCGAACTGCCGGTCAACGAGCCAGACCGTGGTCATACGCGGCGATCGGTGCCTGCGACGCTTAAGAAGGGCGGTCGGCTGTTGGAAACCGAGGGGGGGAGGTCGGTGTCGGAGAGGGGTTGCGGTGACGCGTGCCGACGAACAGCTGTCAGGACGCGTGCCGACGAACAGTCGTCAGGCTGTGAGTCGCGCGCGCGAGGTCGCCGGCGCTGCGCGCCGGCTGCCGGAGCATCTTCGATTCTTGCTGGAGTCGGGAGCGAAGCGAGCGACGAGGTCGGGGCTTCGGAGGTAGTTACCGAGGATTGACCGTCGAATCCGAGTCAGTCATCGAATCAGAACCAACCGGAGCCCTACACGTCTCGTCGTCACCGCTTTGTATCGGCTCGCCGAACAGGTGAGCATGTACGTCGAGTTCGACCGCGACACCTGCGTCGGGATGTACCAGTGCGTCGCCGAGTGGGACGCCTTCGAGAAGGACCTGAACGACGGAAAGGCCGACTTAGCGGGGAGTACCGAGGAGGACGAGGACCTGTTCGTCGTCGAGGTGCCCGACGGCGAGGAGCTCGACGCGAAGTTCGCGGCGCGCTCGTGCCCGGTCGACGCCATCGAGGTGTACGACGACGACGGCGAGCAGGTGGTGTGAGCAGTTCCGGTCGCTCGATCGGTTGGGTATAAACAACAGCCGGTGTCTCGATCTGAGCGAACACCGCCGAAGCCCCGCCCCGCGGCCTCACGCCTCCCCGGCCTCGTCGGCCTCCTTTCGCGACTCTATCGCACGCGCTCCTCGCGGCCGCCGGTGGCGACCGCTCGGAGGCGCGCGCCGAGGTAGATAGTCGGGAAACGCGTCGACTCCTGCCCGAGTCTATTTATAACTGATCGGCTACGTCCTCGGCGAAGTACGTGATGATGAGGTCCGCGCCCGCGCGCTTGAGCGCCGTGAGCGACTCCAGCGCGGTCGCCTCCAGGTCGAGCCACCCCTTCTCCGCGGCGGCGTGGAGCATCGCGTACTCGCCGGAGACGTTGTACGCCGCGATGGGACGGTCGAACTCTCGCCGGAGGTCGCCGACGATGTCGAGGTAGGGCAGGCCGGGTTTCACCATCAGCACGTCGGCGCCCTGCTCGGCGTCGAGGCGGGCCTCTCGGAGCGCCTCGCGGCGGTTCGCGGGGTCCATCTGGTAGTGGCGTCGGTCACCGAACGCGGGGGCGCCGTCGGCCGCGTCGCGGAAGGGGCCATAGAAGGCGGACTCGTACTTCGCCGCGTAGCTCAGGATGGCCACCTCCTCGTGACCCGCCGCGTCGAGCGCCTCGCGGATCGCTTTTACCTGCCCGTCGGTCATCGCGGAGGGAGCGACCACGTCGGCGCCCGCGTCGGCCTGCGAGACTGCGGTGCGCGCCAGCAGGTCCAGCGTCTCGTCGTTCTTGACGGTGAGCGTCGGATCCGACTCGGCGCTCTCCTCGATCACGCCGCAGTGTCCGTGCTCGGTGTATTCACAGAGGCAGACGTCGCCGATGACGGTGACATCGGTCTCGGCGGAAATCCGGCGGATCGCGCGCTGGACGACGCCGTCGTCCGCGTACGCCCGGCTCCCGGACGCGTCCTTCGACTCGGGGACGCCGAACAGGATGACGGCCTCGACGCCGGTGTCGCTGACCTCGGCGACCCGGTCGACCGCCTCGTCGACCGGCACGCGCTCGTGGCCGGGCATCGTCTCGATCGGGACGCGCTCGTCGGTCGTGGCGTCGACGAAGACGGGGGCGACGAGGTCCGACGCGGAGAGGTCGGTCTCGGCGACGAGCGGGCGAACGCCGTCGGTCCGGAGGCGGCGGGGCCGGTCCGTGAGGTCCATACCGGTTGTTCGGGTCCCGCCGACTTTTAGCGTTCGTCTCCGGCCGATTACTCGGAGGACTCGACGTCGATCCGGTCGCGGAGCTCCGCGAGCTCGTCCGACTCGGCGAGCTCCTCGACGCGCTGTTTGAAGTGGGACTCGCAGAGGCCGACGACCACGCCGCCCTGCTCCGCCTCGTACGTGGCCTCCCGGTCGCAGTAGTGACACCGCATACTCGGCCCTCGGTCCGGCGCGGGCTTAATCCTGTTCGTCGGGCGTCGCCGCGGCGGCGGAGTCGCCCGTCGCGGACCCGTCTGTCGGGACCGCCTCGGGGAGCCGATCGCGGACGGGCTCGAACGCCGACGCCGTCAAGCCCGCGACGCCGAGCGTCCGCTCGTGCGCGTCCGTCCCGCCCGTTCTGAGCAGGTCGGCCTCGGCGGCGAGGCGGTCGATCCGCGAGTCGTCGACGGCGCGACCGTAGGGGTAGAAGCGCTCGACCGCGTCGATCGCGGCCGACTCGCGGGCGACGTCGAGCGCCTCGTCGACGCGCTCGTACCGGAACGGGTGAGCGAGGCCGACGAGCGCGCAGGCGTCGTCGAGGAGGTCGAGCCCCTCGTCGAGCGGCGTCACGTCGCGCGCGACGTAACACGGACCGTCGTTCCCGATCAGCTCGTCGAACGCCCCGGCGTAGTCGTAGGGGGCCTCCGACTCGTCGATCGCCCGCGCGATGTGCGGTCGCCCCAGCCCGGCGCGGGGCTCGATGTCGAGGTCGACGCCCAGTCGCTCCTCGACCGCGTCGAGGATGGCGGCGCCGCGCTCTCGGCGGTCGCGCTGGAGACGGTCGATCTCCGCGTCGAGCGCGTCGGTGTGTTCGACGCCGTAGCCGAGAAGATCGAGCCGCCCGAACCCGGCGTCGACGCGGAGTTCGATCCCGCGGACGATCCGGACGCCGTCGCGCACGACGACCGGCGCGTCTATCTCGGGGTGAACGCTGTCGTGGTCGGTGACGGCGACCCAGTCGACGCCGGCCTCGCGGGCGGCCGCGGGGACTTCGTCGAGCGTCATCGTGCCGTCCGAGAGGGTCGTGTGGGCGTGGAGGTCGGCGACGACGCGGTCGTCAGAGGCGGCGGGCATACCGGCGAATAGTCGGGCGCGCCACTAAGCGACGGCGGTTCGAGGGGACCGATCGGACCGGGCCGTCGAACCGGAGCAGGCCCGATATAAGGCAATATAAGGTATCCCCTCCGACTAAGGTCGTACATGGACAATCATTAAGGACTGCTGGCGGCTCCCTACTGTTGATGCGCTTGAACGGCGTCGACGACCGACTCGAACGGCACCAGTACCCGACCACCTCTGAGGAGATCATCGCGGCTCACGGAAACGCGACCGTAGAGCTCGCGAACGGGTCCGAGCGGCTCGGCGACGTCTTGGAGCGGTTCGGCGATCAGACGTTCGAAGACGCGGAGGACGTGTTCACCACGCTCCGGGCCGGCGTCTGTCACCGCGGCGTCGGTCGCCGGTTCTACTCGGACCGCGACCCGACCACCGACGCGGAGGACGAGCCCTCGCCCGTCTCGTTCTGAGGCGGCGAACCGCGCGGGATCCACGCACGTTTTTTCGAAACTCGATCGCGGAGCGTCGCCGATCCGCTGCGAGGGAGAGAGCTCGGCTCGGCGGAACCCCGCGAGGCTACGAGACGCCGTCGACGACCCCGGAGAGGTCGAGCGGGACCGACCCCTTCCGATAGCCCTCGATCGACCCGTCCGGCTCAGCGCGGTAGACGACCGCGGGCTTGTGACGGACCGCGGGTTCGGCCTCACGCACGGCGGCCCACTCGTCGGCGGGAAACGACGAGCAGTCGACGAACAGCGTGACGCCGCCGGCGTGGGCCGCGAGCTGTCCGCTGGTCTTCGTCTCGGCGGTGTCGCGGACGGCGGCGACCGGATCGTTCGCGGACCGCCCCGCGGTCGGCTGCGGGCGCGTGACCTCGACGAGGTGACCGGTCCCGGTGTCGGGCTCCGTCGCGCGGAAGTCGAGCGAGTGTCCCGTCGTCACCTCGATCTCCGGGGTGACCTCGTACCCCGCGTCCGCGAGGATCCGGGCCGCGGTGAACTCGGCGATGGCCGCGCTCATCCGGACGAGGTCCCGCGAGGCGGAGGTACCGAGCTTCCCGGCCATCGTCTCGCGGTAGTCGTCGAGCACCCCCGGTCGGAGGGTCTCCTCGACGAACCCCGTCCCGGCGTCGCGGGTCGCGTCCGGGAACCCGGCCGCGTGGTCGCGGAAGAACGCCCGGCTCGTCTCCGCGCCGTCCTTCGAGCAGAACACGGGGAGAAAGAACCACGAGACGTGGGGGTACTCCGCCAGCCACGGCTCGTCGTCGTGGAGGCCGGCGAGCAGCTCCCGCTGTGCCCACCGAGAAACGGGATACGGCGCCTCGTCGAACCCGTACTTGTCCGTCCGCCAGAGCTCGCTCGGCGTCTCCGTGTTGCCCAGCCAGTACCCGACGGGACCGCCCTCGGCGCCGGCCGGCGGGTCGGCGTCGTCGTCGGTCCAGCAGAACAGCGCGAAGGAGTCGTCGTCCATGTCGAACCGCCGCGCCTCGTAGTCGGGCGGCGGCGCGAACCACGGGTCGCCGGTGGTCGACCCGAGGTTCTCGTCGAGGGGACGGCCGAGCTGCGACCGGACCCGGTCCGCGGTCCACCGGCCGGGCGAGCGCCTGAATCGGAGGGGTTGGGCCACGGGCGTTTGGTATCACGTCGCGGGGTTAATCGATTCCGGTGGACGTGGCCGAACCTTCATCATCTATGATACGTTTACCGACAGGTATATTACAGGAAACGGCCAAGTGTAGTCGTACCATGTCAATGGGTGCCTATGACGAGGCCGAACATGAGCGTCGCGAGAAGAAGACCAGCGAAGTCGACGCCGACTTCGACGCGGAGCGGCCCGAGTACTCCGGTTCCCTGAGCTACGACTCGGGCGACTCCACGGAGGCACTCCTCGACAAGTTCGAAGAGCTTCAGGGGAAGTGACGCGGCCGCGGCGACGCCGCGCCTTTTAATTCCGTTCTCGAACGCCGATAGCGGTCGCGCTCTCGATACCGGCCGTGTTATTGTACCGGACTCGCTGCCGATAGCGACCGCGTCTCACGTGAGCAGGATCGCCGCGCCGCAGACGAGCGCGACCGCGATGACGTGCCCCACCACCGCGCCGAGCAGCACGGGCTCGGAGAGTAAGAACGGGACGAGCGCGAGCTGAACGAGCGAGAAGCCGATGTTCTCGGCGTCGAGCCGGCGGACGGTCGCCCGCTCCTCGGACGGGAGGTCGACGTGGACGGCGCGCCACAGGGCGACGACCGCGCTCCACCACGAGGTCCCGATGCGGTACGTCAGGTCCCAAAGGACGAGCAGCGTGAGGTAGACGACGGGAATCGGCGGGTCCGCGCCGAACAGGCGGTTGATGAGGGTCCCGTCCCACGCGAACAGGTACGTCACCAGCGCGATGAACGCCAGCACGCCCAACACGATCTCGATGCTCGACCCGAACAGCAGCCGCTTGTGTTCCGGAGGGGTTCCGAGCAGGCGGTTCTTCGCGCCCAAGCGGTGCATCTCGACGCTGCCGACCGCGGCGACGACGACGGCGACCGTCCCGGCGGCCACGGCGTTCCAGACCCCGTAGTACCACCCGAGCGCCACCACGCCCACCTCGAAGATCACGAACTGGAGCGCGACCGCCAGCGTCCGGGAGATCCCGAGCCCGGGGATGCCGCCGACGAGGCTCTCGTACACCCACGTCTCTCCGTACTCGCGGCTCACGGGCGGATCCCCCGGAGCGTCGTCAGCCACGGGCGCTGCGCGTTCGGCGAGTCGGTCAGCGCCCGGGCGACCGCGAGTTCGAACGACGTGCGTTCGATCGGGACGAGGTCCCGGATCCGATCGTCTTCGACGATCACGGTGTTCCGGAGCCCCTCGACGAGCGACCGCGCGAGGTACGGGTTCACGTCGGTGACGAGCCGGAGCCAACGGGCGGACAGGCCCGGGCTCAACACCGGGACCCGCACGATGCGAAGCCCGCCGCCGAGCTGTCGCCTGGTCCGGCGGAGGATCTCCGCGTAGGTCAACACCTCCGGCCCGCCGATCTCGAGCGTTTCGCCGGCGGTCTCGGGGGCGGCGAGGACGCCGGCGAGGTACGCGACCACGTCGGCGACCGCGATCGGCTGGCACAGCGTGTCTACCCACTTCGGGGTGACCATCACCGGAAGCCGCCGCGCGAGCCCCGCGATCACCTCGAAGCTGGCGCTGCCGGCGCCGATGATGATCGCGGCCCGGAGGGCCGTGAGCGCCGGGTCGCCTTCCGCGAGGATCCGCTCGACCTCGCGTCGGGATCGGAGGTGTTCGGAGAGGTCCTCGCGGTCCTCACCGAGCCCGCCGAGGTAGACGATCCGTTCGATCCCCGCGGCCGAGGCCGCCGCCGCGAAGTTGGTCGCGCAGTTACGGTCCCGCTCCTCGTATCCCGGGCCGCCGTCCATCGAGTGGACGAGGTAGTACGCGGCGTCGACCGTCTCGCCGTCGATCTCGAACGCCGGGGGGAGCGTGTCCGGTTCCAAGAGGTCCCCCTCGACCACGGAGACCCCCTCGGGCGCCGCGTAGCCGTCGGCGTCGCGGACGAGCGCGACCACGTCGTGGCCGCGCGAGAGGAGCGTCGGGACGAGGCGGCTCCCGACGAACCCGGTCGCACCGGTGACGAGCACTCGCATACCGTCCCCTCGGGCGGCGCGACCATAAGCCCCGGCCCGCGCGATCGCCGCCGACCCGTGAGACCCGGCGCTGAGCGTCGCGGTCGGCCTGCGGACCGATCGCTAGAAGTGCCCCCGGGTCCCTCGTCCGGTATGCGCGCAGGCGAGTTCGAACCGGTCCGGGGCGTCGAGGACCTGTACGTCCACGACACCGGGATGTTCGCTACCGACGAGTACGGCGCAGTCTACGTGTACGACGCCGAGCGACCGATCGTGATAGATACCGGGACGGGGGCGAACCGAGAGGCCCTCTTCGAGAGCATCGAGGCGATCGGCATCGACCGCGACGAGCTCGCGTGGATCCTCCCGACCCACGCCCACCTCGACCACGCCGGCGGGGCGGGCTACCTCGCCGAGCGCTACCCGAACGCGGGGGTCCGAGTGCCCGAGGAGGGAGTCAGACACCTCGTCGACCCCGAGGCGCTCGTCGCGGGAACCAAGTCGGCGGTCGAGGGGCAGTGGACGTACTACGCGGAGCCGGAGCCCGTCCCGGAAGACCGGATCACGGGCGTCGCCGACGGAGACCGGATCGATCTGGGCGACCGCGAGCTGATCGTCCACGACGCGCCCGGGCACGCCCCCCACCACGCGGTCTACCACGAGCCGGAGGCGGACGTGGTCTTCACCGCCGACGCCGCCGGGATCTACGTCCCAGAGGTCGACGACGTGGTGCCGACGACCCCGCCGCCGCAGTTCGACCTAGAGCAGTGCCTCGAGGACCTCCGGCTGATCGAGCGGCTCGACCCCGACACGGTCTGCTTCGGACACTTCGGACCCCGGAGCTACGAGTCGACGCTGATCGGTGAGGCGAAGCGGGCGTACGTCGAGTGGGTGGAGGCGGTCCGGCAGAAGCGCGCGGAGCTCGACGACGACAACGCGGTGGTCGAACACTTCGAGGCGGCGAGTCGCAACGTCGACTACTGGACTCGGGAGCGAGCGCGGGCGAACACGGGGCTGAACGTTAGAGGAGTGTTGACGTATCTTGACCACGTCGACGAGATTCCGGCGGCGGACGTCGGCGAGGAGTAGTCGAAGGCGTCGGCGAGGAGTAATCGAGGGGCCAGCGACGGCGGACCCGAGAGAAACGCCCTAAACCCCGCCGCACGTAGCGGGGAGCAGATGGGTATCTTCGACACGATCCGGGCCGTGCTCGGGACCAGCGCCGAGACCGACGCGACCCGCGAGGCGGACCCCGAGGACCTCTTCGGGATGTCGACCGCGTATCTGACGATGCAGGCGGACCTCGGGTACGACCACTGCGGCGAGGCCGCCCTGTGTTTCTCCGGCATGGACAGCACTCGCTTCGACGACGCGGTCGAGAGCGTCGAGTCGATCCTAGAGGCCGGCGAGATCGACACCGGCACCGGCTTCCACCGGTACGAGGACGACCACGGGTACCAGTGGTTCGTCCTCGAGGACGACGACCCCGAGGACCTCGTCACGAGCGTCCACTTCGCGGCCGACCAGTTCATCGAGGAGGGGTTCGGGTCGCGGCTGCTCGCGGCCGTGTTCGGCTTCGAGAACGACGACGGCCCGGCCTACTGGATCTACTCGTTCCGGCGCGGCGCGTACTACCCGTTCGCGCCGCGGGGGACGAACGACCGGAGCCAGCAGGTCGAGTTCAAGCTCCAGTCGGTCCTCGACGGCGAGCTCGGCTTAGAGGACGACGAGTCGTACTGGTACCCGCTGTGGCCGGACGCGCGCGGGAACCACCCGTGGGAGTGAGGCCTCGATGAGCGCTGACACCGCGCTAGGCGGGGCGGACCCGAGTCGAGATGAGGGGGCTGCCGGCCGCGACACCCCGAGAAAACGCCTCCTCCGGTGGGTCGCCGTCCAGGCCGCGGTCGTCGCCGCGGCGGTCCACCTCCTATGGGCGTGGCCGCGGCTCGGCTCGCCCCCGGACGCCCGCCCGTACCTGTTCGTCGCCGGGAGCGCGCTCGCGGTGGCCGTCGCGGTCGCGACGCTGCGGGCCGGCGAGTACCGCCGACTGTACGCGCTCGGCGCGGGAACGCTCGGAACGTTCCTCGGCGGGTTCCTCGCGTGGCACGGGACGGGCGCGGCCGCGGCGCTGGCGGCGGAGCCGCTCGCGGTCGTCGCGGTGATCGTCGAAGTCGTCGGATTCGCCGCCTACCTCGCGCTGTTCCGGCTCGCGCCGCCGACGAGCGTGGTCGTCGAGCGTCGCGAGGCGGACGGAGCCGAAGGAGAGCCGGAGGCCGACGAGGGGACGCCGTGACCGACGCGTACCGGACCGTCGCCGAGCGCGCGACGGCGCGGTTCGAGGTCCAGGGGTCGGAGTTCCTCGGCCACGTCGCGCCGGTCGACACGGTCGAAGCGGCGGAGTCGTTCGTCGAGGCAGTCCGAGACGAGTACGCCGACGCGACCCACAACGTGCCCGCGTACCGGGTTCCCGCGGGCGAGCCGTCCGAGCGCGCTCGGGGGTCGGAACCGATGCTCAGGGAGTACTCGTCAGACGACGGGGAGCCGACCGGCTCCGCCGGGAAACCGGCCCTGAACGTCCTCCAGCAGCGCGAGATCCGGAACGTCGCCGCGGTGGTGACGCGCTACTACGGCGGGACGAACCTCGGAGTCGGGGGGCTCGCGCGCGCTTACTCGCGCGCAATGAAGGAGGGTGTCGACGCGGCGGGAGTGACCGAGGAGCGCCCGCACCGAAGTCTGGTCGTCGAGACCGAGTACGACGACTCGGGGACGGTCCGGGGAGTGATCGAGTCGTCCGGCGTCGAGTTCGACGCCGACTACGGCGAGCGGGTTCGGTTCGACCTCCGAGTGCCCGTCGCGCAGGTCGACGCGCTCCGCGAGCGGCTCAACGACGCGACGAGCGGGCGGGTAGAGATCGGTCGATAGCGGTCGAGAGGGGCTCGTTCGTTCCGGCCGATTTACGAGAACTTCCGGACCGTCATGTCGAGCGTGTCGAGGTCGAGGATCGGCGCGTAGCCGGCGTCGGGGTCGATGTTGACTGACTTCTGGAAGTCGGTCTGGGCCTGCCAGCAGCCGGAGTTGACCGCGAGGACGTTGTGATACTTTCCCCAACCGAGCTTGTGGACGTGGCCGGTGTGGAACACGTCGGGGACATCCTCGATGACGAGGTAGTCGCGCTCCTCCGGCGCGACGCGGGTGTGCCCGCCGAACTGCGGCGCGACGTGACGCTTCTTCAGCAGCTGGTACATCGCCTTGTGCGGTTCGTCGTAGCTCGCCTTCTCTTCCGGGAGCTCCGCGATCACCTCGTCGAGCGAGACGCCGTGGTACATCAGCACCTCGACGCCTTCGACGGAGACCGTCGCCGGGTTCGAGACGATCCGCGCGTCGTGGACGTCCATGATCGCGCGGATCTCGTCGTTGAACCCGGGCTGCGGCTCCGCGAGCCGGACCGCGTCGTGGTTGCCCGGGATCATCACGATCTCGGTGTCCGCCGGTACCTCCTTGAGGTGTTCCGCGAAGGCCTCGTACTGCTCGTAGATGTCGACGATATCCAGCTCCTCGTCCTGGTCCGGGTAGACGCCGACGCCCTCGACCATGTCGCCCGCGAGCAGGATGTACTCGACGGGGTCGGCCTCGGGCGTGTGGAGCCAGTCCGCGAAGCTGTGCCACGCGTCGGCCATGAATTCGTCGCTGCCGACGTGGACATCGGAGATCAGCGCGGCCTGGACGTGACGGTCGGCGCCGCCAGGGTTGTGCGTCCGGGGGACGTCCGGGAAGTGGAGCGAGTCCGCGAAGAGGATCCCGGCGTCGTCGGCGAGCGTCCCCTCGACCGCGACGCACTCGTCCAACAGGATTTCGTCGACGACGTCCGCGAGCCCCTTGTCCTTCATCACGAGGGCGGGGAACGTCCCGGTGGTGTCCTCCAGTTCGACCAGCCAGTGGCCCGACTTCGTGGAGCGCACGTCGTTGACGAGGCCGATCATCGCGGCGTCGCTACCGCCGGGCATGTTCGCGATCGCTTCGGCCGGTCGGTGGTTGACGCGGCCGCGGAGGACCTTCGAGAGCCGCTCGTAGCGGTCGCGGAACGTCGTGACGAAGTCGCTGTACTCGCCGGTTCCCGTGCTGCGGCCGGTCATGTCGTTGCCGACCTCCAGATCGCGCAGGTCGAGATCACGTGAGGTATCGGCGGCGGTCGCGGAGTCGACAGTCGGTGAATCGGCAGTCGCGGGGTCGGCAGTCGGTGAATCGGTAGTCGCGGGGTCGGCAGTCGGTGAATCGGTAGTCGTGGGGTCGACGGTTGGGGTGTCGGCCGTCGCGGGGTCGCTAGCGGCCCCCGTATCGACATCCATAGCCGAAGCGCCGTCGGTCGTCACTGGGTCGGCGACGGTCTCGGTCGCGCCGGGTTCGGTGGCTGATGACCCCTTCGTTTCGACTGGAGATTGTCCGGTTTCGTCCGGGGGAGCGGCCGATTTATCGGTGTGGTCGATCGCTTCGCGGACGTGGTCGGCGGTGATCCGAAGCGCCTCGTCCGGGGCGCGGTCGACGGTGGCCGCGATCGCCGCGGTCGGGTCCGTCGCGCCCGCGAGTAAGGTGACCGCCTCGCGTTCGGCGTTGTAGCCGCGCTCGGCGAGGGCTTTCGCGATCCGGGCGTTCGACTCCAGCGGCACGACACTCGAAAGGGGGGTCACGGGCAAAACCGTTCCGGAGGCGTCGGCTGGAGTCGGAGCCGGAGTCAGGAGGTAGGGGAACTCCCGAGACCCGGAAGCTTATGAGCGAAACCCCCCAAACGCGTCGTAATGGATGAAGGGGATCGGCCGACAGACGGCGACGAGTCGGCCGATCGAGACGAGCGGAACCGAAGCGAATCGGCAACGGCTCACGACGGAGGAGGCGGCGTTTCTGACGAGTTAGAAGACGAAGCGTCCGACGGAGCGGGCGGCGACGCACCTGACACTGAGCCCGAGCCCGGTTCTCGGCCCGAGCCCGGTTCTCGGCCCGAGGCCGAGCAGCCGGGCGAACCCGATCGCGCCGACGCTCACGACGGTGCGTCTCACGGCGCCGACTCTCACGACGAGGCCCCTCGCGACGGCGAGGATATCGCTACCAAGGCGGGCCTCGGATCGACAAGATCGTCGGACGGCGACCCGGACGAGTCGTTCCTGTATCGGTTCCGTCACGACCGGGAGGGCGCGCTGATGTGGATCCGCGAGATGCTGTCGAGCGTCGCCGTCGTCCTTCTGGTCGGGCTGCTGCTGTTCGGCGTGAGCGGCGTGTGGCCACCCATGGTCGCGGTCGAGTCGGGGAGCATGGAGCCGAACATGCAGGTCGGCGACCTCGTGTTCGTCACCGAGCCGGGACGCTTGGCGCCGGACGCGGCCGAGAACGGCGTCGGCGTCGTCACGCACGAGGTTGGTCAGGAGGTCGACTACCGGACGTTCGGATCCTACGGCTCCGTGATGATATACACGCCCCCGGGTCGGACCGGATCGCCCATCATCCACCGGGCTAGGTTCCACGTGACAGAGGGAGAGAACTGGTACGACCGCGCCGACGATCGGTATCACAACGCCGTCGACTGCGAGTCGCTCGCCAACTGCCCGGCGCCGCACGACGGCTACATCACGCTGGGGGACAACAACGGGGCCTACGACCAGGCCAGCGGACTCTCGCCGCCTGTTAGAGCGGAGTGGGTGAACGGGGTGGCGCGGGTCCGAGTCCCGTATCTCGGCTACATCCGGCTGGTCGCGACGGGGCAGGTAGAGCTGAACGAGGCGATAGCGCGGACGGTTGGAAGTAGCCTCTCTCCGGCGTCGTCGGGTTTCTCGGCCGCGGGGTAACTGCGGACGCGACACGCCGACGTCAGACGTGTCAGAGGCGGCGCGGTCGGCGTCAGTTGTCGAACCGCGCCTGAACGAACGGCTGCGCGTTTTCGATGTCGCCGAGCCGAGAGTCGGACAGGAGGACCGCCTCGGTCTCCTCGACCGGCACGGAGAGACCCATCTCTTTCGTTCGCCCGTAGCGGCCCTTGGAGACGACGACGGCGTTGACGATCCCCAGCATGTCGAGTTCGCTGATGAGGTCGGTGACGCGCCGCTGGGTCAGCACGTCGGCGTCGATCTCCTCGCAGAGCCGCTTGTAGATGTTGAACACCTCGCCGGTGTTGATGTTATGAACGCCGTTCTTCTCCAGGAGGATCACGGCGAATAAGACGATCTTGCTCTGTGTCGGGAGGGTGCGGACGACCTCGACAACGCGGTCGAGTTCGATCTTGTCCTGCGCCTGCCGGACGTGCTTCTCCGCGACGATCTCGGCCTGCGAGCGCTCGGCGAGTTCGCCCGCGGTGCGGAGGAGGTCGAGCGCCCGGCGCGCGTCGCCGTGTTCCTGCGCGGCGAAGGCGGCGCAGAGGGGGATCACGTCGTCGGTGAGCGCGTCGGGCTTGAACGCCGTGTCGGCGCGGTGCTGGAGGATGTCGCGGAGCTGGTTAGCGTCGTACGGCGGGAAAACGATCTCCTCCTCGCCGAGGCTCGACTTGACGCGGGGGTCGAGGAAGTCGGTGAACTTGAGATCGTTCGAGATCCCCATGATGGAGATGCGCGAGCGGTTGAGCTCGGAGTTCATCCGCGAGAGGTTATAGAGCGTGTCGTCGCCGCTCTTCTCGACGAGCTTGTCAATTTCGTCGAGCATGATCACGACCACGCGCTCGTGGTAGTCGACCGCCTCGAAGAACGTCGAGTAGACGCGGTCGGTCGGCCACCCCGTCATCGGGACCTCCTCCATCTCGTCGGCGTCGTCCTCCAGCGTCTCGATGCGGTCGTCGAGGTCCTCGATCGAGTCGAACTCGGTGTCGGCGAGGGCGGCGGCCGCGTCGCGGCCGGCCGTCTCGTCGGCGTCCGTCGCGTCCGCGCGGAGGCCTTCGAGTCGCTCCAGCTGATCGGCGATCACCGCTTGGTTCTCCTCGATGAACGTGTTCGCGAGCTGGGCGAGGACGCGGTACTGGGTGTCGGTCACCTCGCAGTTGATGTACTCGACCTCGCAGGGTACGTCGTACTTCTGCGAGGTGGACTCGAGCTCCTGCGAGACGAACTTCGCCGAGGCGGTCTTCCCGGTTCCCGTCTTCCCGTAGATGAGGATGTTCGAAGGGGTCTCGCCGCGGAGCGCGGAGACGAGGATCGTCGCCATCCGGTTGATTTGGTCGTTCCGATGCGGGAGTTCGTGCGGGGTGTACGAGGGCCGGAGGACCTCCTTGTTCTCGAAGATCGGCTCGCCGGAGAGGAGGTCGTCGAACAGGCCCTGATTGTCGTCGTCGTCGAGGACGACGCCGTCGAAGTCGACGTCGGGCGACGATCGGTCGCGACTGCCGTTGTCGATCTCCGCGGTTTCGGGTCCGGCGTCCGTTACCGGGTCGGGTACGGAGCGGGATCCCGAGTCGCGGTCGGAGTCCTCACTGGAGTCGGCGTCACGGTCGGGGTCGTCACCGAAGTCGGAACCGGTCTCGGGCGGGCCATCGGAGTTCAGATCAGCGATATCGGACGCGGAGCCGTCGCTACGGTCCGAGTCGTCGTCGACCGAGTCATCGTCGTCGGTCTGATCAGTGCCGTCGTCAGCCCGCGGTGTGTGATCGCCTTCGTCCATGTGAACCCCTCCGTTTCAGGTGGAGACGACCAAGAGAACCGATTCTCACGCCGTCTCCGGTCGGAAATACGCATTCGCGGTCGAATACGACATCGACCGCGTCCACTTGATACAGTCGAACCAGATGAAGAGACGGTACAAAAGTGTTCCTCTCTGGAGTTGAAACGTCCCCATTAGTCCAGCGAACAGGTGGAGACAGACCCCGTCCGAACCGAACCAATCGCCGGACAGACTGGTCGAGAAAATGAGGTGATCCCAGCGACAGACGGGAAAGCTCCACGACGTTTGACGAGATATCGCCGAACGGGTCGTCTCATCGGCAGATCAGTCGGTCCACATTCGACCTGATGAGTGGGAGTCGCCGTGAAGGAACCAATCATCCGGCTGGGAGTTCCGTTGGTCGTTCCCGATCTCCCGGTTGTGGGCGCGGTCTGGAGTGC